>NZ_JAVIZD010000001.1:0-3670284 GCF_031453195.1 Aeromicrobium sp. SORGH_AS_0981
CAGTTCTTGTTCGAGTTGGGTGATGCGTTGGGGTGCGTCGGTGGTGTGGTGGGGGTCGGTGGCGATGACGCGGTGGAACCATTGGAGGGCTTCGTGGGTGTTGCCGGTGGTGTGGAGGGTGTCGGCGTAGGTGTATTTGAGGCGGGTGGCCCAGGGGGCGCGGGTGGTGGTGTGGAGGGGTTCGGTTTGGAGGAGTTGGAGGGCGGCTTGGTGTTGGCCGAGGTCTCGGCGGGCGCCGGCGATGACGATGGTGAGTTCGATGTTGCCGGTTTGGTCGAGGTGGTTGCGGGTGGTGGGGGTGTCGTAGGTGAGGGCTTGGGTGGGTCGGCCGAGGGCGCGTTCGCAGTCGGCCATCATGGGGGCGTAGAGGTGTTGGCCGTTGATGCGGCGGGCGGCGCGGAGTTCGGCGAGGGCTTGGGCGTAGTGGCCGGCTGCGTAGGCGGTTTCGCCGCAGGCTTCGCGGATGAGGGCGTTGCGGGGTGCGCGGGCGCGGGCTGCGAGGGCGTGGGCGTAGGCGGTTTCGGGGTCTTCGTCGAGGAGGAGGCCGGCCATGATGAGGTGGCGGGCGACGCGGTCGGCGAGCTTGGCGGGGAGGTTGGAGAGCTGGTCGCGGGCGTAGCGGTCCAGGTCGGTGGCGGCGATGTCGTCGGGGATGGGGGGTCCGTCGTAGGTCTGCTGGTCGGTGGTGCGTTCCTCGCGGTCGCGGCTGCGGGTCGGGCCGCCACGCCGGTCGCCGGGCTTGCCACCGCGGGACTCTGCGGGCTTGCCGCCACGCCGGTCGCCGGGCTTGCCTTTACGGGTGTCGCCGGGCTTGCCGCCACGACGGTCGCTGGGCTTGCCGCCGCTGCGCCGGTCGGCGGGCTTGCCGCCACGGGACTCTGCGGGCTTGCCGTCACGCCGGTCGGCGGGCTTGCCGTCGCGCCGGTCGGCGGGCTTGCTTCCACGCGTGTCGCCGGGCTTGGCGGGTCTGCCGGTGTGGTTTCGGCGGTCGGGGCCGCGTCCAGAGGACTGGTTCATTCCTTGTACTCCTGGTGAAATGCAGCAAGGCCGCCCCCGGGTGGGGGCGGCCTTGTGCGTAATGATTGTCCGGCGGCGTCCTACTCTCCCACGCAGTCTCCCGCGCAGTACCATCGGCGCTGAAGGGCTTGACTTCCGGGTTCGGAATGTAACCGGGTATTTCCCCTTCGCCATGGCCGCCGAAACTCTATGGAGATATCAATCGTTCCCGACTCATATCTCGGGAACCTCACAGTGGACGCGCATGCTCTTGTTGTAGTGAAACAAGCCCTCGGCCTATTAGTACCGGTCAGCTCCATGCATTGCTGCACTTCCACTTCCGGCCTATCAACCCAGTGGTCTGCTGGGGGCCTTACCTGGTAAACCAGTGGGAAACCTCATCTTGAAACGTGCTTCCCGCTTAGATGCTTTCAGCGGTTATCACTTCCGAACGTAGCCAACCAGCCGTGCTCTTGGCAGAACAACTGGCACACCAGAGGTTCGTCCATCCCGGTCCTCTCGTACTAGGGACAGCCTTTCTCAAGTTTCCTACGCGCGCGGCGGATAGGGACCGAACTGTCTCACGACGTTCTAAACCCAGCTCGCGTGCCGCTTTAATGGGCGAACAGCCCAACCCTTGGGACCTGCTACGGCCCCAGGATGCGACGAGCCGACATCGAGGTGCCAAACCATCCCGTCGATATGGACTCTTGGGGAAGATCAGCCTGTTATCCCCGGGGTACCTTTTATCCGTTGAGCGACGCCGCTTCCACATGCCAGCGCCGGATCACTAGTCCCGACTTTCGTCCCTGCTCGAGCTGTCACTCTCACAGTCAAGCTCCCTTGTGCACTTACACTCGAAACCTGATTGCCAACCAGGCTGAGGGAACCTTTGGGCGCCTCCGTTACATTTTAGGAGGCAACCGCCCCAGTTAAACTACCCATCAGGCACTGTCCCTGATCCGGATAACGGACCTAGGTTAGATATCTAGTACGACCAGAGTGGTATTTCAACGATGACTCCACTCGAACTGGCGTCCGAGCTTCACAGTCTCCCACCTATCCTACACAAGTCGAACCAAACACCAATACCAAACTATAGTAAAGGTCCCGGGGTCTTTCCGTCCTGCCGCGCGTAACGAGCATCTTTACTCGTAGTGCAATTTCGCCGAGTTCATGGTTGAGACAGCGCCCAAGTCGTTACTCCATTCGTGCAGGTCGGAACTTACCCGACAAGGAATTTCGCTACCTTAGGATGGTTATAGTTACCACCGCCGTTTACTGGGGCTTAAGTTCTGTGCTTCGCTTGCGCTAACACGTCCCCTTAACCTTCCAGCACCGGGCAGGAGTCAGTCCGTATACGGCGTCTTTCGACTTAGCACGGACCTGTGTTTTTAGTAAACAGTCGCTTGGGCCTGGTCTCTGCGGCCTTCAACGCTTCGTGGAGCAAGTCCACTGACGAATCCGGCCCCCCTTCTCCCGAAGTTACGGGGGCATTTTGCCGAGTTCCTTAACCATGATTCACTCGATCACCTTAGTATTCTCTACCTGACCACCTGAGTCGGTTTGGGGTACGGGCGGCTCTGAAACATCGCTAGATGCTTTTCTCGGCAGCATAGGATCACTCACTTCGACTAAAACGTCTCCCCATCAGCTCTCAGGCATGTGAACGGCGGATTTGCCTACCGTTCGCCCTACGACCTTGGCCGCGGTCTACCATCGCCGCGGTTGAGCTACCTTCCTGCGTCACACCATTGCTTGCCTAGTACCAGTTCGGGTCATGCGCTCTGCCGGTCAATGCTCCCGAAGGAGCTGGAGACCGGTTTCGGGCACTTAGCATCACTGGATTCAGCAGGGTCGCTTCAGTGCCGGTACGGGAATATCAGCCCGTTGTCCATCGACTACGCCTGTCGGCCTCGCCTTAGGTCCCGACTTACCCAGGGAAGATTAGCTTGACCCTGGAACCCTTGGTCATCCGGTGGAGGAGTTTCTCACTCCTCATTCGCTACTCATGCCTGCATTCTCACTCGTGTCGCGTCCACGACTGGGTTACCCCGCCGCTTCACTCGCGACACGACGCTCCCCTACCCATCCACGCACCTGGACCACGAAGGCCTGGTTCATGCGCGAATGCCATAGCTTCGGTGGATTGCTTGAGCCCCGCTACATTGTCGGCGCGAAATCACTTGACCAGTGAGCTATTACGCACTCTTTCAAGGGTGGCTGCTTCTAAGCCAACCTCCTGGTTGTCTCTGCGACTTCACATCCTTTTCCACTTAGCAATCTCTTGGGGACCTTAGCTGATGGTCTGGGCTGTTTCCCTCTCGACTACGGAGCTTATCCCCCGCAGTCTCACTGCTGCGCTCTCACTTATCGGCATTCGGAGTTTGGCTGAGTTCAGTAAGCTTGTAGGCCCCCTAGCCCATCCAGTGCTCTACCTCCGACAAGAAACACGCAACGCTGCACCTAAATGCATTTCGGGGAGAACCAGCTATCACGGAGTTTGATTGGCCTTTCACCCCTATCCACAGGTCATCCCCCCAGTTTTTAACCTAGGTGGGTTCGGTCCTCCACGCGGTCTTACCCGCGCTTCAACCTGCCCATGGATAGATCACTCCGCTTCGGGTCTAGATGGTGCAACTCAAACGCCCTCTTCGGACTCGCTTTCGCTACGGCTACGGCCCTCGCCTTAACCTCGCTACACCACGCTAACTCGCAGGCTCATTCTTCAAAAGGCACGCTGTCACCCTTCACAAGGAAGAGCTCCAACGGATTGTATGCACATGGTTTCAGGTACTCTTTCACTCCCCTCCCGGGGTACTTTTCACCTTTCCCTCACGGTACTAGTCCGCTATCGGTCATCGAGGAGTATTTAGGCTTAACGGGTGGTCCCGCCAGATTCACACCGAATTTCAGGGGTTCGGTGTTACTCGGGGTAACGAACAAGAGCCATGAGCTTACGACTACGGGGGTATCACCCTCTATGCCACGACTTTCCAGTCGGTCTCTCGTCTTCACTCATGGTTTATGACTCTTCGCTGATACGGCAGTCTCAGCAGTTCGGCCCCACGACCCCCCAGTGACAACGCCTGCCGGCTATCACATCACTAGGGTTTAGCCTCTTCCGGTTTCGCTCGCCACTACTTCCGGAATCACGGTTGTTTTCTCTTCCTGCGGGTACTGAGATGTTTCACTTCCCCGCGTTCCCTCCACACGCCCTATGTGTTCAGGCGCAGGTACCTGGACTTTCCTCCAGGTGGGTTTCCCCATTCGGACATCCCCGGATCACAGGTCGGTTGTCACCTCCCCGGGGCTTTTCGCAGACTCCAACGTCCTTCATCGGCTCTCGATGCCAAGGCATCCACCATGTGCACTTAGTAGCTTGTTACATACATTGCTACAAGATGCTCGCGTCCACTGTGAAGTTCTCAAGATACGTCCGGTCCCGCACTCCGATCCGACGCCTACCCACCAACAAGCGGGCGGTTCACCGGGAAGAACGGTCCAAGAAGACCCAACCAACGGCTGATCCTTCAGGACCCAACAGTGTGCTAAGCGCGACCGCCACCAGATACTCGAGGTTCCTGCCCCTGCCCGAAGGAAGAGGTGTACTGACAAGCACCAGTCAACGACCGGCCAACTAATCGACGTCCACTAGTGAGCTGCACTGCGCAGGACATTCGCCCACGACCAGCACATATGGACCCACCAGACGATGCCGGTGAGCCAAAAGCTCCTTAGAAAGGAGGTGATCCAGCCGCACCTTCCGGTACGGCTACCTTGTTACGACTTCGTCCCAATCGCCAGCCCCACCTTCGACGGCTCCCTCCACAAGGGTTGGGCCACCGGCTTCGGGTGTTGCCGACTTTCATGACGTGACGGGCGGTGTGTACAAGGCCCGGGAACGTATTCACCGCAGCGTTGCTGATCTGCGATTACTAGCGACTCCGACTTCATGGGGTCGAGTTGCAGACCCCAATCCGAACTGAGACCGGCTTTTTGGGATTCGCTCCACCTTACGGTTTCGCAGCCCTTTGTACCGGCCATTGTAGCATGCTTGAAGCCCTGGACATAAGGGGCATGAAGACTTGACGTCATCCCCACCTTCCTCCGAGTTGACCCCGGCAGTCTCCTATGAGTCCCCACCATCACGTGCTGGCAACATAGGACGAGGGTTGCGCTCGTTGCGGGACTTAACCCAACATCTCACGACACGAGCTGACGACAGCCATGCACCACCTGTATACCGACCACAAGGGGGGCCACATCTCTGCAGCTTTCCGGCATATGTCAAACCCAGGTAAGGTTCTTCGCGTTGCATCGAATTAATCAGCATGCTCCGCCGCTTGTGCGGGCCCCCGTCAATTCCTTTGAGTTTTAGCCTTGCGGCCGTACTCCCCAGGCGGGGCGCTTAATGCGTTAGCTGCGGCACGGAAACCGTGGAAGGTCCCCACACCTAGCGCCCAACGTTTACGGCATGGACTACCAGGGTATCTAATCCTGTTCGCTCCCCATGCTTTCGCTCCTCAGCGTCAGGTAATGCCCAGAGAACCGCCTTCGCCACCGGTGTTCCTCCTGATATCTGCGCATTCCACCGCTACACCAGGAATTCCGTTCTCCCCTGCATACCTCTAGTCTGCCCGTATCGGAAGCACGCTCAGGGTTGAGCCCTGAGTTTTCACTCCCGACGCGACAAACCGCCTACGAGCCCTTTACGCCCAATAATTCCGGACAACGCTCGGACCCTACGTATTACCGCGGCTGCTGGCACGTAGTTGGCCGGTCCTTCTTCTGCAGGTACCGTCACTCTCGCTTCGTCCCTGCTGAAAGAGGTTTACAACCCGAAGGCCGTCATCCCTCACGCGGCGTTGCTGGATCAGGCTTTCGCCCATTGTCCAATATTCCCCACTGCTGCCTCCCGTAGGAGTCTGGGCCGTGTCTCAGTCCCAGTGTGGCCGGTCACCCTCTCAGGCCGGCTACCCGTCGTCGCCTTGGTGGGCCATTACCCACACCAACAAGCTGATAGGCCGCGAGCCCATCCTTCTCCGCCAGAGCTTTCCACCCCCCACCATGCAGTGAAGGGTCATATTCGGCATTAGACGTCGTTTCCAACGCTTATTCCAAAGAGAAGGGCAGGTTGCTCACGTGTTACTCACCCGTTCGCCGCTCGTGTACCCCCGAAAGGGCCTTACCGCTCGACTTGCATGTGTTAAGCACGCCGCCAGCGTTCGTCCTGAGCCAGGATCAAACTCTCCGTTGAAAAACCCCACAAGGGGCCAACATCAAAATGACCCGGCAAACTGACTGCTGACAGTCAAAATTGTCGGAATTGCCACCGCGACACACACAACACCCCAAAAACGAGGCACCGCATCTGCCGACGGGGGTAAAACTGATTACTTCTCGTCGACTTTTAGCACACTGTTGAGTTCTCAAACATCAGACGCACACCCACCAGACAGACCCACATCAGGGCCCACCCACCAGGGGCTGGTCAAACCTACTTGACTGGTTCGGGCGAGACAAGCTCGCATTCTTCCAGTCCTCGCTCGCCGTTGTCAGCGATCAGTCTCCAGACGAACCTGGCATTGATCGTTTCGGTTCAAGCGGGTCACACCCACCGGACACCCGGCCTTCTGGCCTTGCGCCCCGCCGTGCGGTGCAACAAGAAGAACATTACACACCCCCTCCTGGGGCCGTCAAACCACCCCCCTCCTTGCGCCTCCCGCACGGTCGTGGAGGTCCAGAAAACCCTGGAACGACGGCATCGTGCTGTCGCAGTATGCACGCCTCGGGGCCGGCGGAGCCGCGCGGGCCCGGCACGGTCGCACGCGCCACGTGTCGTTCCGAGGGTCAGCGACACCGAGCAGGACCGCGCGACCCCACTCGGCCTGCGGCCGAGGAGCGCTCGCGATCTGTGGCCCCGGAGACGACGAAGAGCCCCCCAGCCGTGCTGGGAGGCTCTTCGTGGTGCGGGTGGAGCATAGGAGATTCGAACTCCTGACCTCTTCGATGCGAACGAAGCGCGCTACCAACTGCGCCAATGCCCCAGGTCTGGATCAGGTTAGCACCCGTGCCGTCTCGTCCCGCAGGGGGTCCGCACGGCTCCGAGGACTACTCCCCCGACGCGCGACGCGACGTCTCGGGAGCCGCCTGCGCGGACCGTGCGCGACCCGGCAGCTCCACGTCCTCGCCCTCGACGTGTCCGGACGTCCAGGCACCCGGCGCGTCGAAGTCGATGGTGCGGACGGTGCGGCCGACGCGCGGCTTGGTGACGTAGGTGGGCAACGTGACCGGCAGCGGGTCCCAGAGGGCGGTCCCGGCGGTGCTGACCGACGGCACGGCGATCTGCAGCTTCTCCTCGAGGGCGTCGACCGGCAGCTCCGCCCGCTCCATGACGTGCTTGCGGTCGGGCTCGACGTCCTCGAACTGGTGCGAGACGACGACGGTGTGCTCCTCGTCGGGCGTGCGCGGCACGGCTCGGCGCGAGGCTCGCTCGGCAGCGGTGTCGCGCGCCGGGAGCTTGACGGACGGCAGTCGGGAGGAGAGCGGACGACGCTCCGTCGCCGGACGGCTGATGCCACGCTCGGCCCTGACCTGCACACGGCAGGCGACGAGCCAGGCCACCACCAGGGCGACCGGTGCGGCTACCCAGACCGGTGAGACGACGGAGAAGCCGGCGAGCCCACCCACCACGGCGAGCGCGGTCAGCAGGGTCAGCAGCGTGCGACGGCGGCGACGGGCGGCGACGACCGCGGCACGGCGGGTCGGCGCGTCACGGCGGGCGGTCGGGGTCTCGGTCACGGTGGGGGCCTTCGGGGTCGGCTCGGCGGCGGTCGTGGGAGTGTCGACCGGCGCCGAGAGGGGCACCTCGTCGGTGGCGTCCTCGGTCGGCTCGCCGTGGCCGCGACGGGAGATGACGCGGCTCAACGGGCTGAGCGACTCCAGGGACTCCGAGGAGCTCGCCTCGTCGTACCGACGCAGGACGAGCGGCACGAAGTACGCCGCCCACACGGCGACGACGAACGCGACGATCAGTCCATTGGCACCCACGGATCAACCGTAGGTCGCCCGCCGGGGGAATCTCCGCAGGTCAGTCGTGTGTCGCGTGAAGTTTGTGACGGATGTGGCAGGCGTGACTCACGACGGCGACCGACGTCGCGCCTCGTCGTCGCGGGTCACGCGCTCCAGCAGCCGGCCCGGACGGTCGTCGGCGAGCACCTGGAAGACCCGGTGGTCGCGCCAGGCGCCGTCGATGTGCAGGTATCCGCGCGCCAGCCCGACCTCGTCGAGGCCGAGCTTCTGCACGACGCGCAGGCTGGCCTCGTTCTCCGGCCGGATGGAGATCTCGACCCGGTGCAGGCCGACGGTGTCGAGCAGGTGGTCGACGACGAGGGCGACGGCGACGGGCGTGATCCCGCGGCCGGCATGACGTCGTGCGATCCAGTAGCCGATGCTCGCCCACCGGGCAGAGCCCCAGGAGATGCCGTTGACGGTGACCTGGCCGACCATCTCGCCACGCCAGGTGACGACGAAGGGCATCGCCCGACCCTGGCGCGCGCGACGCCGCTGCGTCACGATCATGGCGCGGTACGACAGCGGGGCCGCTCCCCCGCCGGGCGGCAGCGTGGCCTCCCACGGCGACAGCCACGCGACGTCGGCCCGGCGCAGCCGTGCCCAGGCGCGGGCGTCGGAGCGCCGCAAGGGCCGCACCCCGACGTCGCCGTGCGTGAGCTCGACGGGCCAGCCCTTCATGCCGACGCCTGTGGTCCCGGGTGGTCCGGGCCGGCGTGGTCTCCGCCGGCCAGCTGGTCGACGGCGTGCGGGACGACGTCGGCAAGCACCTGGATGGCGTCCTTCACGCCCCCGCGGGAGCCGGGCAGGTTGACGACGAGGGTGCTCCGAGCGACGCCGGCCAGACCTCGCGAAAGGACGGCGGTCGGGACGCCCTTGGCGACCCCCGCGGCACGCAGCGCCTCGGCCAGGCCGGGCAGCTCGCGGTCGAGCAGCGGCCGGGTCACCTCGGGCGTCCGGTCGGTGGGGCTGATGCCGGTGCCGCCGGTGGTCAGCACCACCGCCACACCCGACGCCACGGCGTCGGCGACGGCGTGCCCGACCGGGTCGCCGTCGGGCACGACGGCCGCGTCGCCGGTCTCGAAGCCCCAGGAACGGAGCGCGTCGACGAGCAGCGGTCCGGTCGTGTCCTCGTAGACGCCCGCGGCCGCGCGGTTGGACGCGACGACGACGGCGCCGCGTCGGCCGCCGGTGGCGCCGCTCATCGGACGTCCCAGTCGCCGCTGCGTCCGCCGGCCTTGGCGACGACCTCGACGTCGGTGATGCGCGCCCGCTTGTCGACGGCCTTGACCATGTCGACGACCGTCAGGGCGGCGACGGTGACCGAGGTGAGCGCCTCCATCTCGACGCCCGTGCGGTCGGTGGTGCGGACGCTGGCCGTGATCTCGACGGCGTCGTCGGCGACGTGGAGGTCGACCTCGACGCCGCTGATCGCGATGGGGTGGCAGAGCGGGACGAGGTCGGGCGTGCGCTTCGCGCCCATGATCCCGGCGACCCGTGCGACGCCGAGGGCGTCGCCCTTCGGCACGCCCTCGCCGCGCAGGAGCGCCACGACCTCGGCGGACACCTCGACGCGACCACGCGCGGTCGCCGCGCGGCGGCTGACGTCCTTGGCGCCGACGTCGACCATCCGGGCCGCGCCGGTCTCGTCGACGTGCGTCAGCCGCGGGGCGGACGGCTCCGGACCGGTCACGTCAGAACGGCCTGTCGAGGACGAGGGTGCGGACGGTGTCGCCCAGGTTCAGGGCGGTCTCGTCCTCGCCCACGACGATCAGGGCGTTCGCCTGGGCGAGGGACCCGAGCAGGTGCGACCCGTGGCCCCCGAGGGGGGTCACCTTGGCGCCGCGGTGGGTGACCTCGAAGACGCCGCGGACGTACTGGCGACGCCCGGGGATGGAGGCGATGTCCTGGGTGAGCACGGCGTGCACCATGGGCCGGCGGTACGGCGTGAGGCCCATGAGCCGGCGGATGGCCGGGAGCACGAACACCTCGAAGGACACGTAGGCCGAGACCGGGTTGCCGGGCAGCGTGATGATCGGGGTCTGCTCGTCGAAGATCGTGCCGAAGCCCTGCGGCTTGCCCGGCTGCATGGCGACCTTCGGGAAGGCGACCGTGCCGAGCGCCGACAGCGTCTCCTTGACGACGTCCTTCTCGCCCTCGCTGATGCCGCCGCTCGTCACGACGAGGTCGGCGCGGACGAGCTGCTCGGACAGCGTGCGTCGGAAGGTGCGCGGGTCGTCACCGATGGCGCCCACGCGGTACGCGATCGCCCCGGCCGCCCGCACGGCGGCGGCGAGCATGTAGCTGTTGCCGTCGTAGATGGAGTCGAAGTCGAGGTGGGCGCCCGGCTCGCGGAGCTCGTTGCCGGTGGACAGCACCACGACGCGCGGTCGCGGTCGGGCGGCGACCCGACCCAGGCCGAGCGAGGCCAGCAGCCCTGCCTCCCGCGGGCCGACGACGGTGCCGGCCGGGAGGACGAGGTCGCCCTGGCCGACGTCGCTGCCGGCCCGACGGACGTGCTGGCCCTCGCGCACCGCCTCGGTGAACCGCACCCGCGCGTTGCCGCGGTCGGTGGCCTCGAACGGCACGACGGCGTCCGCGCCGCGCGGGACCGGCGCACCCGTCATGATCTTGACGGCGGTGCCCGGCGAGATCGCGAACGGCCGGCTCGACCCCGCGTAGATGTCGGCCACGACCGGCAGCTCGACGGGCGTGGCCGACGTGGCCTGGGCGAGGTCCTCGGCGCGGACGGCGTACCCGTCCATGGCGGAGTTGTCGAAGCGGGGCAGGGAGATCGGGGCGTGCACGTCGGCGTGCAGCGGCAGGCCGAGCGACTCCACGACCGGCTGGTCGTACGGCTCGAGCGGGCCGATGCCGCGCAGGATCTTCTCCAGGTGGTCCTCGACGGTGAGGAAGCCGTCGGGCACGCTCTCCGGACGCACGCGCGGACGCGGTCCCCGGGGTGGAGCAGCGTCGCCGGACGGCGGAGCGGCCTCGTTCCCTGCGTCGGAAGACATGGGCGTCAGCCTAACCGGGCACCCTGCGGGACGCTGCGTGCCGTGCCGTCGTCGTCCAGGGTCGCGTCGCCGGTGACCACCACGTCGCGCCCGAAGTGCCAGTCGCCGCGCACCGTCAGCGACGACGCCCCGGCGAGCGAGGGCGCGTGCGGGATGCGGGCGTCGAAGTCGGCGATGGTCGTGTAGAAGCGGCGGTCGAGGTCGACGAGCGGCCGCGGGTCGACGGTGGCGCGCAGCCGGCTGTCGTCGCCCAGGCCGAACACGTCCGAGCGGAGCAGCAGCAGGTCGTTGGTCGTCTTGACGGGCAGGAAGCGCGAGCGCTCGACCTCGATGGCGGTGGCGCCGTCGAAGACCTCCACGGCGGCACCCATGGCCGACTCGATCTGCACGACCTTCGGCGACGTCTTGTCGGTGGGGTCGACGGTCTTCTCGTTGCGGATGAGGGGCAGGCCGAGCACGCCGTTGCGCTCGGTGAGCGTGTCGAGCAGCCGAGGCAGGTCGAACCACAGGTTGTTCGTGTGGAAGAACGGGTGCCGGTCCGCGTCGGCCGCGAGCGCTGCGTCCTCGTCGGCCGTCTGCGCGGTCTCGCGGAGCACGAGGCGTCCGTCGGCGCGGCGGACGACGAGGTGGCCGCCCTTGACGTCGGCGGGCGTGCGCCGGCAGACCTCGGCGGCGTACGGCGCTCCGGTCGAGGCGAACCACGCCATCATCGACGGGTCGGGCGCCGCGCCGAGGTTGTCGGCGTTCGAGACGGTGGCGTACCGGTAGCCGGCGGCCACGAGCTGCTCCAGCACGCCCGAGACGAGCAGCGCCGTGTAGAGGTCGCCGTGCCCGGGCGGGCACCACTCGAGCGCCGGGTCGGCGGGCCACTGCACGGGGGTGAGGTCGTCCGCGCGCAGCTTCGGCTCGCGGTTCTGCAGGAAGTCGAGCGGCAGGCCCTCGACCTCGAGGCCCTCGTGCTGCCGCAGCCGTGCCAGCGAGTCGTCCTGCGTGCGGAAGCTGTGCATGAACAGCAGCGGCAGCGTCACGTCGAGGTCGCGCCGGACCTGGAGCACCTGGCGGGCGATGATGTCGAGGAAGGTGAGGTCGGAGCGGACGGGGAGCAGGCTCTTGGCCCGGTCCATGCCCATCGACGTCCCCAGCCCGCCGTTGAGCTTGACGACGGCCGTCACCGCGGCGGCCTCGCGCTGCGCGTCGAGGTCGAAGGTGACGTCGGCGGCGCGGTCCACGTCGACCAGCGGGTCGACGTCGGCCTCGCGGACGAGGCCGGTGGCACCGCCCTCGAGCTGACGGTAGAAGTCGCTGAAGACCTCGATCGCGGGTGCCGCCACGCCGGCGCGTTCCATGGTGCTCCGTGCGAGCTCGAGTCCGTCCACGCGCCTAGGCTAGACGTATGGACCGTCCGGGCGCGCGTCAGCGGAACGACGCGGCCGCCGAGCAGAAGCGGGCGGTGCGTCCGCGACTGCTGGACGCCCGCCGTCGTCGCGACCCCGAGCAGCGTCGAGCCGTCGACGACGCGGTCGCCGCCCACCTCCTCGCGCTGCCGTCGGTGGTCCGCGCCCGTCGCGTCGCCGCGTACCGCTCGATGCCCGGCGAGCCCGGCACGGAGGGGCTGCTCGCGGGCCTGCTCGAGCGCGGCGTGGAGGTCCTCGTGCCGGTCAGCCGAAGCGACGGCTCCCTGGCCTGGGCGTCGCACGACCCTGCGGTCCCGACCACCCGCTCGCGGCTCGGCGTCGAGGAACCGGTGGGCGCGACGCTCCCCGACGACGCGCTCGGCACCGTCGACGTCGTCGTGCTGCCCGCGCTGGCCGTCGACCACGCCGGCCGTCGGCTGGGCCGGGGTGCCGGCTACTACGACCGCGCCCTGGCCGGCCTCCCCCAGCGGCGTCGGCCGCTGCTGGTGGCCGTCGTGCACGCCGAGGAGCTCCTGGCCGAGGTGCCGCACGAGCCGCACGACCTGCCGGTCGACGTGGTCGTCACCGAGAACGGCGTGTTCCGCGTGCCCGAGGCGCCGGTCTAGCTCCCGAGCCGCTCCGCGTCGCGGATCTCGCCCACGAGCTCCTCCAGCACGTCCTCGAGCATGATCACGCCGAGCACTTGCCCGGACCCGTCGGCCACCCGCGCCATGTGGGAGCCCTTGGCCTGCATGACCCGCAGCGCCTCGTAGAGCCCCGACCCCGCCCCGACGGTCGACAGCGGCCGCAGCCACTTGTCGGCGATGGGCGCGCGGCGCGCGACGTCGTCGGTCTCGAGCACGTCCTTGATGTGCAGGTAGCCGGCGAGGTCGCCGTCGGCGTCGACGACGGGGAAGCGCGAGAAGCCGGTGTCGGCGCACGCCCGCTCGACGTCGGCCGGCGTCGCCTCCGGTGCGACGGTCACGAGTCCGTCGCGCGGCAGCAGCACCTGCTCGACCCGTCCGTCGTGGAACTCCAGGGCACCCTGCACGAGCCCGTACTCGTCGTCGTCGAGCAGACCCTCGCGACGCGACTCGTCGACGAGGCCCGCGACCTCGTCGTGGGAGTAGGTCGAGGCGACCTCCTCCACCGGCTGCACGCCGAGCAGGCGGACCGCGAGGTTGGCGATGCCGTTGAGCACGACGACGAGCGGCCGCAGCACGGCGATGACGAGCAGCATGAACGGACCCAGCACGAGCGCGGCGCGGTCGGGCTGCACGAGCGCGAGGTTCTTGGGCACCATCTCGCCGAACACGACGTGCAGGAAGACGACCACCGACAGCGCGATCACGAACGAGATCGGGTGCACGAGGCTCTCGGGCACGTGGGCGAGCTCGAACGCCGGCTCCATCAGGTGCGCGAGCGCGGGCTCGCTGATGGCACCTAGGCCGAGCGAGCAGATCGTGATGCCGAGCTGGGCGGCCGCCATCGCGAGCGTGACGTTCTCGACCGCCTTGAGCGCCAGCCGGGCCGTGCGCGACCCGGCCTGCGCGAGAGGCTCGAGCTGGGTCCGTCGGGCCGAGATGAGCGCGAACTCCGCAGCGACGAACAGGGCGTTGAGGGCGAGCAGCACGAACGTCAGCCCGACGCCGATCCAGTCACCCACGGACGTCACCGTCCCGCGTCGGGTCGGCCCCGCTCGGGCGCGCCCCGCTCGGGTCGGCCCCGTCTTCAGCACCCTCGGGGGCCTCCACGGCCAGGGTCACGCGGTCGATCCGGCGACCCTCCATGCGCTCGACGGTGAGCGAGACCTGCAGCGGCTCGGGGTCGTCGTCCTCGTCGTCCGGCGTGGGGTCGACCTGCAGGTGGACGACGTCGCCGCGCACGCCGAGACGACCCAGCTCGGCGTGCAGCAGGCCGGCGATCGTCTCGTAGTCCTCGCTCTCGGGCAGGGCCACCCCGGTCTGCTCGAGCACCTCGTCGGGCCGCAGGAGACCCGAGAGCGACCAGGCACCGTCGGGACGGTGGCGGCTGCGGCTCGCGACGCGGTCGTGCTCGTCGAGCACCTCACCGACGATCTCCTCGACGAGGTCCTCGAGGGTGACGATGCCGTCGGTCCCGCCGAACTCGTCGACGACGACCGCCATCTGCATCCCCTGCTCGCGCAGCAGCGCCAGCAGGGGGTCGAGCTCGAGGCTGTCGGGCACGGTGGTGACGGGACCGGCCAGGTCGCCGAGACGGACGCCGCGACGTCGGTCGGGATCGACCGCGACCGCCTGCTTCACGTGCACGATGCCCACGACGTCGTCCGGCGACCGGCCCGTGACGGGGAACCGGGAGTGGCCGGTCTGGCGGGCCGCCTCGATGACGTCGAGCGCGGTGTCGCGGACGTCGAGGAAGTGCACGCGGACCCGGGGCGTGCGGACGTCGGCGGCGGTGCGGTCGCCGAAGGCGATGCTGCGCGCCACCAGGTCGGCCGTCTCGTCGTCGATGGCCCCCTCGCGGGCGGAGCGCAGCACGAGCGAGCGCAGCTCCACCGGCGAGCGGGCCGAGCGCAGCTCCTCCTGCGGCTCGACGCCCATGCGCTGCAGGGTGCGGTTGGCCGTGCCGTTGAGGAACCGGATCGGCCAGGCCATCACCCGGGTGAACACCCGCTGCGGCAGCTGGGCGACGGCGGCGACGCGCTGCGGCAGGGCGAGAGCCAGGTTCTTCGGGATGAGCTCGCCGACGAGCATGGTGACGACGGTGCTGAGGAAGAGCGCCAGGCCGTACGCGACGGCGCTCTGCGCCCCGCCGGTGACGCCGAGGTCCTCCAGCGGGCCGCGCGCGAGGCGCCCGATGGCGGGCTCGGCGAGGAACCCGATCGCCAGGTTGGTGATGGTGATGCCGAGCTGCGCCCCGCTGAGCTGGGTCGACAGGCTGCGCAGCGCCTTGAGGGTGCCGGCCGCGCCCGCGTCGCCGCGCTCGGCGTCGCGCTCGACCGTCGCGCGGTCGACCGTCACGAACGAGAACTCGGCCGCCACGAAGACGCCGCACGCGAGCATGAGGAGGAACGAGAGTCCCAGCAGGAGGAGCTCGGTCATCACGGGGTCCCGGATGAGTCAGGGTCGGTCACGATGCAGGGAACTGTACCCTTTGACGTCGGAGACCTCGTGCCGGAGCGGCACCCGCCGACCGGTGACATCCAGGAGAGAAGACCGTGCCGACCTACCAGTACCAGTGCACCGAGTGCGGCAACGCGCTCGAGGTGCACCAGTCGTTCACCGACGATGCGCTGACCGAGTGCCCCGCGTGCCAGGGCCGGCTCCGCAAGGTGTTCAACGCGGTGGGCGTCGTGTTCAAGGGGTCGGGCTTCTACCGCACCGACAGCCGCAGCACGAGCACGTCGTCGGACACCTCGAGCTCGTCCTCCTCGAGCTCCTCGTCGTCGGGCACGACGTCGTCGACCTCCTCGTCGTCGGGCGGGTCGTCGTCCGGCACGTCGACCTCGGGCAGCGGCTCGTCGTCCACGGGCGGCTCGGCCGCCTGAGCGGCTCCCCTGTGGAGACGCGCTGGAACGGGGCCCGGCGCGCTGCCTAGCGTGGGCGGATGGACCGTCTGCGCTCCGCCCTGCTCGAGCACCGTCGTCTGCTCGCGGCCCTGTGCACGGCTCTCGCGGTGCTGCTGGCCCTCGCGTCGGTGCGACGTCCGCCCGACCAGGTGGAGGTGGCCGTCGCCGCCCGCGACCTCGCCAGCGGCACGGTGCTCTCCGCCCGCGACGTCACCTCCTCGCTGCTGCCGGCCGCGGCGGCGCCCCAGCACCTGCTGTCGTCCGACGACCTCGTCGGCCGGCGGGTCGGCGGGCCGATGCGTCGGGGCGAGGCCTTCACCGACGTCCGCCTCCTGGCGGCCGGACCGGTCGACGGTCTGCCTCCGGACCACGTGGTGACGGCCGTGCGGCTCGCCGACGCGGCCGGCGGACAGGGCCTGCGGGTGGGTGACCGGGTCGAGGTGCTCGCGGTGGCGACGGGCGCGGGCGGCCCGCGCGCGTCCGTGGCGGCCTCGGGCGCAGTGGTGGCGGCCCTGCCCGACCCCGACGGGTCCGACGCCCCGACCCTGTGGCTCACCGTCCCGCGCGAGACCGCGCTCGAGCTCGCCCGGGTGGGCGTGGAGGCTCAGCTGAGCGTCGTGGCCGAGGCGGGCGACGACTGACCGCGCCTCGCCCGGTGGGTGGGACGCCGCGCGGCGTCGTCGCGAACCCCTAGGCTCGTGCACGACCTTCACCGACGTCCTAGGGGGACACATGATCAAGGGATTCAAGGACTTCCTGCTGCGCGGGAACATCGTCGACCTCGCCGTGGCCGTCGTCATCGGCACCGCGTTCACCGCGCTGGTCACCGCGTTCACGACGTCGTTCATCAACCCGCTCATCGGGCTGGTCAGCGGCGGCGGCAAGGCCGGGGGCGTGCTGACCGTCAACGGCCAGGACTTCACCTACGGCGCCTTCATCACCGCCGTCATCACCTTCGTGCTCACGGCCGCGGTCGTGTACTTCGTCGTCGTGGTGCCCATGAAGACGATCAACGAGAGGCTCGCACGCGGCAAGGAGGAGGAGCCGGCCGGCGTCAGCGAGGACATCCAGCTCCTGCGCGAGATCCGCGACTCGCTGCAGCGCCAGAACCCCTGACGCCGAGAGCCCCGAGGCGGGACCTCCGGGCTCAGCCGCCGTGGTGGGGCGGGACGTCCCGCAGCAGCTCGTCGTCGCGACGCGAACCTGCGGACGTCCCGTCGTCGCCGCGCTCGTCGCGCGTGGTGTCGGGCAGCAGGTCGCCCAGCAGCAGGGCCGCGCGGCGCCGACGCGCCTGCTCAGCGGCGTCGGGCGTCAGGTCGTCAGAGGACACCGTCGAACCAGTCCGGGGTGAGCTTCGGGAACATCGGGTGCCAACCGGCGCGGTCGCCGAAGCGCTGGGAGGTGACGCGCTGGGAGCGTCCGAAGGTCTCCAGCCGCACCCCCGCGAGCCGCTGCGTGACGCGGTGGTGGAAACGACCGCCGCGTCGTCCGCCGGCGAGAGCCAGCTGCTCGGCGAGGTCCTCGCGACGGCACGGCTCCGCGCCCACGTTGTAGACGCCGGCCGGGGCGGTCAGCGCGGCCTCGGCGGCCGTGCCGACGTCGTCGACGTGCACCAGGTGCACCCACGACGACGGCTCGCCCCAGCCCGTGGGCCGGCCCGATCGGGCGCGCCGCAGCAGCCAGCGCGAGCCAGGGTCGGGCCCGACGATCTGGCCGAAGCGCAGCACGACCACGTCGCGGCCGCGTCGTCCGAGGGCCCGGGCGTGCTGCTCGGCCTCGGCCACCGTGTCGGTGTCGCGGGTGATCTCGACCGGCGCCAGCTCGTCGATCCAGGCGTCACCGCCGTCGGCGTAGATCGACGAGCGGCTCTGCTGCACGAGCCGCGGGACGCCCGCAGCCAGCATGGCCTCGGCCACCCGGCGCGAGCCGACCGCGCGGATGCGGTCGTTCTGGCGCCAGGCGCCGGGCCGCAGCATCGCGAGACCCACGGGCATGCGGCCCGCGAAGTTCACGACGGCGTCGCAGCCCTGCATGCCTGCCGCCATGGCGTCGACGTCGAAGACGGTGCCACGGTGGGGCCTCGCACCGTGCGCCTCGGCGACGCGGGCGGCACGCTCGGAGCGCACCAGGCCGACGACCTCGTGGCCGGCGGCGACGAGGGCGGTCGTGGCGGACCGGCCCATGACTCCGCTGGCTCCGGTGAGAAAGACCTTCAACGTTCTGGCTCCGTGACGTCGGGTGATGTTCCGTCGTGCGTGGACGTTCTCACGACCGCCGATCGGGCGACGTGATCGGACCAGGGTACCCGACGAGCCCTCAGGCCCCGTCCGCGTCGCCCTCCGCCAGCTCCGTCACGAGCGGGACCACGTCGGCGATGGAGTCGACGACGCGGGTCGGCCGGAACGGGAAGCGCTCCACCTGTCCGGGCGCCGTCGAGCCGGTCAGGACCAGGATCGAGCGCAGGCCCGCCTCGAGCCCGGACAGCACGTCGGTGTCCATCCGGTCGCCGATCATGACCGTCGTCTCGGAGTGCGCCTCGATCCGGTTGAGCGCCGTGCGCATCATGAGCGGGTTGGGCTTGCCGACGAAGTACGGCTCGACCCCCGTGGCCTTGGTGATGAGGGCGGCGACCGAGCCGGTGGCGGGGAGGCTGCCCGACGGCGACGGGCCCGTCGGGTCGGGGTTGGTGGCGATGAACCGCGCGCCGCTCTCGATGAGCTGGATGGCCTTCGTGATCGCCTCGAAGGAGTAGGTGCGGGTCTCACCCAGCACCACGTACTCCGGGTCCCTCGTGGTCATGACGTACCCGACGTCGTGCAGCGCGGTGGTCAGCCCCGCCTCGCCGATCACGTAGGCCGTGCCCTCCGGACGCTGCTCGCTGAGGAACTTCGCGGTGGCCAGCGCGGACGTCCAGATCGACTCCTGCGGGATGTCGAGGCCGGCCGCGTGGAGCCGCGCGCGCAGGTCGCGCGGGGTGAAGATCGAGTTGTTCGTGAGCACGAGGAACGGCCGCTCGTGACGACGCAGCGCCGCGATGAACTCGGCCGCACCCGGGATGGCGCGCTCCTCGTGCACCAGCACGCCGTCCATGTCGGTGAGCCACGAGGCGACGGGCTTGGTCAAGGGAGCTCCTGCGGGCGGGATCGTCGGGCCGACCCGTCGGCGACGGGTCCGTCCTCATCCTAGGCGCGCTGCGTCGCAGCCCGGGCGCACGTGCAGGCGTCAGCCGTCGGCAGGCACGGCGGGCCCCACGACGGGGCGGTGCGGGTGCTCGCTGCGTCGGTGCGCGTGCGGGTCGATCTGGTGCACCACGGCCTCGACGAGCCACGCGTCGTCGTCGGTGCGGCACTCCACGACCACGTACGTCCCGAGGTCGCCCTGGGTGCCCAGCGCGACGACACCGCTCATCGCGGCCGTGTGGAAGTCGGCGAGGATGTCCTGCTGCTCGCGCACGCCGCTGACCTCGTACACGACGACGGTCCAGGTGTCCTCGGTCGAACGGGACATGGTCCCTCCACGGGTGCTGGTGCGGGTGCCGCGAGCGTACGACGGCACGGCCGCGGGCGCGCGTCGAACGGATGGCGGGCGGGTGAACGGCTCGCGCGGCTGGCAGATCGGGCCGAGAGGCGGATACTGAGGCGATGAGAGCCCGACGCGTGGTCACGGCCGTCCTCGGCGGGGCGCTCTGCGCCGGCGCCGCCCTCGCCGGAGGGGCACCGGCCGCCACGGCGGCGGCCGACCCGCCACCTCTCGACGTGCGGGTGGTGCAGGCAGGCCTGCAGCATCCGTGGGCGCTCACCTTCCTCCCGGACGGGTCGATGCTCTACACCCAGCGCGACCGGCTGTCGGTCACCCTGCGCGACCCGCAGGGACGCTCGACGGTCGTGCTCTCGCGTCCCGCCGGCATGTGGTCGGGCGGCGAGACCGGCCTCATGGGCCTCGAGAAGTCCGCCGACTTCGCCCGCAGCGGCGTCTTCTACACCTGCCACGGCTACCGCTCGGGCGACGTGCGGGACGTCCGGGTGGTCGCGTGGCGCCTCGACCGGTCGGCCGGCCGGGCGACGTTCGTCCGCAACGTGGTGGTCGGCCTGCCGTCGAGCACGGGCCGCCACGGCGGCTGCGCGCTGCGTCGGGGCAAGGCCGACTCGCTGTTCATCGGCACGGGCGACGCGGCGCGCGGTGGCATCCCGCAGTCGTTGACGTCCGGCGGCGGCAAGGTGCTGCGCGTCTCGGCGACGACCGGCCGGGGATACGACGACAACCCCTGGGCCTCGGCCCGCACGGCGATGCAGCGCCGGGTCTGGACGTACGGCCACCGCAACGTGCAGGGAGTCGTCCGTCAGCCGTCGACGGGACAGATGTGGTCGGTCGAGCAGGGCTCCTACCGCGACGACGAGGTGAACGTGCTCGTCAAGGGCGGCAACTACGGGTGGAACCCCGTGCCGCGCGCGTAGGGCGACCCCGACTACAACGAGGGCGCGAACTCCCCGATGACCGACGACGCCCTTCCCGGCACCCAGCGCCACGCGGCCTGGAGGTCGGGCACGTCGACGGTCGCGACCAGCGGCGCCGACTTCGTGAGCGGGTCGGGCTGGGGAAGCCTCGACGGCGCGCTCGCGGTGGCGACCCTCAAGGGCACGAGCCTGCGCCTGCTGACCTTCGACAGCAGCCGTCGCCTGGTGCGTCAGTACACCCCGTCGGAGCTCTCCGGCACCTACGGCCGGCTGCGCGGCGTGCAGCGCGGACCGGGCGGGGTGCTGTACGTGACCACCTCGAACGGCACGGACGACAAGATCCTGCGGGTGGCGCCGCGGGGGTGAGGCGGGGGACTCGCCCGAAGCCAGGGGCACGCAGGACTCTGCGTCGGTGCGCTGGAGGTCGGACGCTTCTGCGTTCGCGACGGGATCCCGACACCAACGCAGCATCCTTCGACCCTCCGCGCAGGGACCCAGAGTCTCCAGTTCGCCGCCGCTGAGTAGCGAGCCGCGTCGGTTGGTGCCCCCGGCAGGATTCGAACCTGCGACCTGCGGTTTAGGAAACCGTTGCTCTATCCCCTGAGCTACGGGGGCCCGCGGGTGCGTGCGATCACCGCGACGCGCCCAGTGCAGCGTACCGGGCCGACGTCGCGGAGCAGCGGGGCGTGAGCCGAGCTCCGGTTCGGGCGTCAGGACGCGGAGGGTGAGGGCCGGGGGCGGCGGCTTCTCCTGCGACCAGGAAGGCCCACGTCGGTCCCGCCGTCGGCCTCCTCTTCCACCGCACGGGTCACGGAGGCCGCGACCCGGTCGCGGCCTCCGTCCCGTGCGCTCGCGTCGGCCTCGACGAGGAGCACGTCGTGGCCGGCGCGGGCGCACACCTCGGCGATGCCGGATCCCATCAGGCCGCCGCCGAGGACGCCGATCGCGAGCGGGTCGCTCACGCCGCCGCCTCCTCGCGGGTCACGAGGAAACGTCGGTAGGCGTCGTCGGTGAGGAACGCGGGGAGGTCGTCCCCGAGCGCACCCCGCCGCACGACGTGGCGCAGCGCCTCGATGCGCTCGGGCGGCCGTCCCGCCTGCTCCAACGTGTCGAGCTCCTGCTCCAGCAGCGCCGCGACCCGGAAGCGCGTCACGACACCGCCGCCGTCGATCGGCGTCGCGTGCCGGCACCACTGCCAGAGCTGGCAGCGCGAGATCTCCGCCGTCGCAGCGTCCTCCATCAGCCCGTCGAGCCCGACCGCGCCGCGGCCGTCGAGCCACGCGTCGACGTAGCGGACGAGGACCGAGACGTTCGCCCGCAGGCCCTGGGCCGTGACCTCGCCCGGCGTGGCAGCGACGTCGAGCAGGTCCGCGGCCGACACCTCGACGTCGTCACGCTGCCGGTCGACCTGGTTCGGCCGGTCGCCGAGCACCGCCGTGAAGGCGTCACGGCACGTCGGGACCAGGCCGGGGTGCGCCACCCACGACCCGTCGTACCCGGCGGCCGCCTCGCGCTCCTTGTCGGCCCGGACCTTCGCCAGGGCGTCGCGGTTGCGGTCCTCGTCCCTGCTCGGGATGACGGCCGCCATGCCGCCGATGGCGTGCGCGCCACGTCGGTGGCAGGTCTTGACGAGCAGCTCGGTGTAGGCGCGCATGAACGGCACGGTCATCGTCACGTCGGCGCGGTCCGGCAGCACGTAGGCCGGGTCGGCCCCGAGGTTCTTGATCGTGCTGAAGATGTAGTCCCAGCGGCCCGCGTTGAGACCGGCGGCGTGGTCGCGCAGCTCGTAGAGGATCTCCTCCATCTCGAAGGCCGCGGGCAGCGTCTCGATGAGCACCGTCGCGCGGATCGTGCCGTGCGGGATGCGCAGCCACTGCTCGGTGCGGGTGAACACGTCGTCCCACCAGCGCGCCTCGAGGTGGCTCTCGAGCTTCGGCAGGTAGAAGTACGGCCCCGTGCCCTGCTCGATGAGCCGCCTGGCGTTGTGGTGCACGTAGAGACCGAAGTCGAAGAGCGCTCCGGCGATGGGTGCCCCCTTGATGCGCAGGTGCTCCTCGTCGAGGTGCAGGCCCCGGGGGCGCACGATGATCGTCGCCAGGGGACCGTCCTCCAGCACGTACCGCTTGCCGTTCTCCTCGTGCTCGATCACTCGGCTGACCGCGTCGTGCAGGTTCAGCTGGCCGTCGACGACGTTGCGCCACGACGGGCTCGTCGCGTCCTCGAAGTCCGCCAGCCAGCCCTGCGCGCCGGAGTTGAGCGCGTTGATCGTCATCTTGCGGTCGACCGGCCCGGTGATCTCGACCCGCCGGTCCTCCAGGCCGGGACCGGCCCCCGCCACCCTCCAGGACGGGTCCTCGCGGATCCCGGCGGTCTCGGCCAGGAAGTCGGGGCCCCCGCTGGGGCCGGCTGCGAGGTCCCGGTCGCGACGCAGGCGCAGCAGCTCGCGACGGCGTCCGTCGAACCGGTCGTGCAGCATGCGCAGGATGCCGAGCCCGCCGTCGCTGAACACCTCGTGGTCACGCGGCCCGACCGGGCCGAGCACCTGCATGTCGTTGCGCGTGGGTGCACACATCAGAACTGCGCCTCCTCGGTCGACCCGGTCAGCGCCGTGGTGGACGACGCCGGGTTGATGGTCGTGCTGAGGGCGTCGAAGTAGCCCGTGCCCGCCTCGCGCTGGTGCTTCGTGGCGGTGTAGCCGCGCGCCTCGTCGCCGAACTCGCGCTCCTGCAGCTCGACGTAGGCGCTCATGCCGGTGCGCGCGTACCCGTGGGCGAGGTCGAACATCGAGTGGTTGAGCGCGTGGAAGCCGGCGAGGGTGATGAACTGGAAGGTGTAGCCCATCGCGCCGAGCTCGCGCTGGAACCTCGCGATGGTCGCGTCGTCGAGGTGCTTGCGCCAGTTGAACGACGGCGAGCAGTTGTAGGCGAGCAGCTGGTCGGGGTGCTCCTTCTTGATCGCCTCCGCGTACTGGCGGGCCAGCTCGAGGTCCGGCTCGGACGTCTCCATCCACAGCAGGTCCGCGTACTCGGCGTAGGCGAGGCCACGGTCGATGCACGGGTCGATGCCGTTCGACACCTCGAAGAAGCCCTCCGAGGTGCGCCCACCGGTCAGGAAGCGCCGGTCGCGCTCGTCGACGTCGCTGGTGAGGAGCGTCGCGGCCTGGGCGTCCGTGCGGGCGATGACGACCGTCGGCACGCCGGCCACGTCGGCGGCGAGGCGCGCCGCGTTGAGGGTGCGGACGTGCTGCTGGGTCGGCACCAGGACCTTCCCGCCCAGGTGGCCGCACTTCTTCTCGCTCGCGAGCTGGTCCTCCCAGTGCACGCCCGCGGCGCCGGCGGCGATCATCGCCCGCATCAGCTCGTAGGCGTTGAGCGGGCCACCGAACCCGGCCTCCGCGTCGGCGACGATCGGGGCGAACCAGTCGCGGGTCACCTGCCCCTCGGCGTGCTCGAGCTGGTCGGCGCGCTGCAGGGCGTTGTTGATGCGGCGCACGACGGCGGGCACCGAGTTGGCCGGGTAGAGGCTCTGGTCGGGGTAGGTCTGTCCGGCGAGGTTCGCGTCGGCGGCGACCTGCCAGCCCGACAGGTAGATGGCGCGCAGACCGGCGCGGACCTGCTGCACGGCCTGGTTGCCGGTGAGGGCGCCGAGCGCGTTCACGTAGTCGACGCCCTGGACCTGACCGGAGACGTACTCCCACAGCTTGCGGGCGCCGAGGTCGGCGAGGGTGTGCGCCTCCTGCACGGTGCCGCGCAGGCGCACGACGTCGGCGCCGGTGTAGTCACGCTTCACGGTCGCCCACCGCGGGTCGGACGCCCAGGCGGCGTCGAGCTGCTCGGCGGTCGGGGCGGGGTTCTGGTTCGTCATCGTCGCTCCTGGTGCAGTGCTCCCGGTCCGGGTGATCCGGGGCGTCTCGGGATCCAGTGCAGCGGCCGCCGGAACCGAGGTGAAGGGACGCACGACGCCAGGTTCTGACGACCAAGACCGCCGCTTTTGCCAAGATTGCGAAGGCTCGACCTTTCACAGATCGCCTACGGTGAGCGCATGGACAAGCTCTACGCAGGTGCGCGGCTGCGCCGACTGCGCGAGGAGCGCGGCCTCAGCCAGGTCGAGCTCGCCCGGATCCTGGCGATCTCGGCCAGCTACCTCAACCAGATCGAGCACGACACCCGCCCCCTGACGGTCACCGTGCTGGTGCGGCTCACCGAGGTGTTCGGGGTCGACCCGGCGTTCTTCAGCCCCCGCGACACCGCCCGCCAGCTCGCGGAGCTGCGGGAGGCGCTCCCCGAGGCCGGCGGCGCGACCGGCCTGCCGCTGTCGGACCTGCAGCAGGTCGCGGGGTCCATGCCCGAGGTGGCCGAGGCGATCGTGCAGCTGCACCGGCGCTACCGCGACGCCGTGGCGGCCCTGGAGGCCTTGACGGACCGGCGCACCGCGGCGCAGGCCCTGATGCCGCACGAGCACGTCCGCGACTTCTTCTACCGGCACCAGAACTACATCGACCCCGTCGACCGCGCTGCGGAGGACCTCGCGCGGTCCATCGGGACGCGACGTCTGGAGGTGCGTCACCACCTGCGACGGCACCTGCAGTCGGCCCACGGCGTCACCGTCGCGACCACCGAGCCAGACGGGCGCAGCACGCTCGAGTACGACGAGACGACCCGGACGCTGCGCCTCGCGCCGGACCTCCGCCCGGGGCAGCAGGCGTTCCGGATGGCCACCCAGCTGGCCTACCTCGAGGCGGCCGACGTCCTCGACACCGTCCTCGACGCCGAGACCTGGCCCGACGACACCACCCGCGCCCTGGCACGCATCGGTCTGGCGCACTACTTCGCCGGGGCGCTGATCCTCCCCTACCGCCCCTTCTTCCGCGCCGCCGAGCGCCTGCGCTACGACGTCGAGGTGCTGGCCGAGCACTTCGGCGTCGGCTACGAGACCGCGGCGCACCGGCTCAGCACGCTCCAGCGGGCGGAGCTGCGCGGCGTGCCGTTCATCTTCGTGCGCGTGGACAAGGCGGGGAACATCTCCAAGCGCGTGTCGGCCACCGGCTTCCACTTCTCGCGCAGCGGCGGGACCTGCCCGCTGTGGAACGTCTACGACGCCTTCGCCTCCCCCGGGCAGGTCGACGTGCAGGTGGCGGAGATGCCCGACGGCCAGCGCTACCTGTGGACTGCGAGGACCGTCACCCGGCGCCGCGGTGGCTACGGCAGCGCTGCCAAGACCTTCGTCATCGGCCTGGGCTGCGAGCTGCGCCAGGCGGGTCGCCTCGTCTACAGCGCGGGCCTGGACCTCGCCGAGCCGGACGTCATGCCCATCGGTCCCGGCTGCCGCACGTGCGACCGCCCTCGCTGCCCGCAGCGTGCGGCGCCGCCGATCGGTCGTCCGCTGCAGGTCGACGAGCGGCGCAGCTCCTTCGACCCCTACGGTGTTGGCCGGCCGGTCTGACCACGGGCCACGTCACCGGCGCGGCGAGCTCCCCCCGCGCCCGGGCCCGAGGCCCTCCAGGGGTCGACGCGGGGGAAGCCGCTCCAAACGGTAGTGCTCGCGACCCTCGCACGGCCAGGCCTGCGACGGCCACGGTCGAGGTCGGGGTCAGGGCGCCTTCAGCCCGAAGAAGTCGGCCATGAGCCTGGTGGCGTCGACCGACGACGTCGTCCTGCCCAGCACCGGCACCTCGAAGCCGGCCCCGGGCCAGGTGTGACCGCCGTCGTCGATGACGTAGGCCTGCAGCCGGCTGCCGTCGGAGCACCCGCGCCACGTCTCGCGGACCACGTCGGAGGCGACGTCCTGACGACGCGGCTCGCGTGCGCAGCCGTCGTGGCCGGCCCAGTCGCCGAGCACCGTCTGCACTGCCCGGACGGGGAAGATCGGCGTCTCGCCGCCCTGGTACGGGACCACCTCGTCGCCGGTCCCGTGGAAGTAGATGAACGACGTCGGCGGGGCGTCGCCGCAGGCGGCCTCGTCGTAGAAGGTGGCCGCGACGCCGCCGTAGGCACGGAACGGGTAGACACCGCGGCAGGCCATCGCGAAGACCACCGCCGAGCCGTTCGACATGCCCGCCGCGAACTGGCGGTCGGTGTCGACGCACCACTCGTCGCCGAGCCGCTCGCTGAGCTGCAGCCAGAAGGCGGCGTCCGAGCGGGGCTGGTCGGCGGTGGCCATGACGTCCCACTCGCGGCGGGGCTCGAGCGCCTGCGGCGCCACGACGATGAAGTCGCGCTCGTCGGCCACGGTCGGGAAGCCCGAGTAGGTGAGCACCTGCGGGGCGTTGCTGCCCAGCCCGTGGAAGAGGTACACCACCGGGAGGGCCCGTCGTCCGTCGTACCCGGGCGGGACGTGCACGACGTACGACCGTTCCGAGCCGTCGACGTCGATCGTGCGGGTCACGTCGCGGGTGCCTCCGGTGATGTCGTCCGGGACGCTGCCGCATCCCTTCGCGCCACCGGCGGGCGCGGAGGTCGTCGGGGTCGCGGACGCCGACGGCTCGGCCCGGTCGGTGCCGCCGTCACGCGTGCAGGCCGAGAGGGCCAGGGACAACGCGACGACCGCGACGAGTGCTCGCACCCTCGTAGTCTGCCTGCTCGGCACGAACCCGTCCGCCCGAGTCGCTCGGCTCGCGGCCGTCCGACGCCCCGCCTACGGTCGGACCATGGTCCGCCTGCGTCGCACGTCACCGTCCATGGCCGGCTGGACGCGGGTCAAGCACGGCCGAGGGTTCCGCTACCTCGACCAGGACGGCGCGCCGCTGGAGGAGATCGACGTGGCGCGCTGCAAGGAGCTCGTCATCCCGCCCGCCTGGACGAAGGTCTGGATCTGCCCGGCCGAGAACGGCCACCTCCAGGCGGTCGGCACCGACGACGCCGGACGCCGGCAGTACCTCTACCACCCGGCCTGGCGGGAGCGTCGCGACGCCGAGAAGTTCCAGCACATGGAGGGCTTCGCGACGGCGCTGCTGGAGGCGCGTGACGGCGCGCGCGAGGAGGTGGCGGACGACGCGACGCTGCGGAGCACGGCGGCGCTCGCCTTCTGCCTGCTCGACCTCGGCATCTTCCGGGTCGGCTCGGACCGCTACACCGACGAGAACGGCAGCTACGGGCTGACCACGATCGAGAAGCAGCACGTGCGCCGCGACGGCGACTCGCTCGTGTTCGAGTACGTCGCCAAGAGCGGCCAGGACCTGGAGGTCTCGCTGCGCGACGAGCGGCTCGTCGCGGCCCTCGAGCCGCTGCGCCGCCGACGCACCGGCGGTGACGTCCTGCTCGCCTACCGGGGCGGCGACGGGTGGTCGACGCTGGGCGCCACGGCCGTCAACGACTACGTCAAGGAGGTGCTGGGCGAGGAGTACTCGGCCAAGGACTTCCGCACCTGGCGCGGCACGGTGATCGCCGCGGCCGCGCTCTCGTCGTCGGACGCGTCGACCAAGACCGCCCGCAAGAAGTCGGTCGCGGCTGCCATGCGGGAGGTCGCCGAGCACCTGGGCAACACGCCTGCCGTCGCCCGCTCCTCCTACGTGGACCCCCGCGTCGTGGACCTGTTCGGCGACGGCGTGGTCGTCGCAGGCGGCCACCGTCCGGTCGCACCCGGCGAGCCCGTCAGCCGCACCCTGGAGAAGCAGGTGCTGGAGCTGCTCGGGAAGGCCTGAGGCTCAGTCGAGCTCGCCGAGCGCAGTCTCCACGGCCCGCCAGAACGTGGGGTAGGCGTAGACGGAGTTGCGCAGCGTCGCGATCGGCACCTCGCCCCGTACCGCCACGGCGAGCCCGGAGACGCTCTCGCCACCCGTCGGGCCGACGAACGTCGCACCGACCAGCACGCCGCGTGCGGCGTCGGCCACGAGCTTGACGGTGCCCTCGGCGCCGGGGCCGTGGGTGAAGCCACGCGAGCTCTGGGCGAGGTCGGTGGTCGCGACCCGGACGTCGATCCCGCGCTCCCGCGCCTGCTTCTCGGTGAGGCCGACCCCGCCGACCTCGGGGTCGGTGAAGGTGACGCGCGGGAAGGAGCCGTCGTACTCCGGGAGCGTCTCGCCGAGGATGGCTCGCGCGGCCCGGTCGGACTGGTACATCGAGACGTGGGTGAACGCGCCGCGGCCGGCGACGTCGCCGACGACCCACAGGCCGTCGGCCGCCTGCATCGCGTCGTCGACGTCGATCGAGCGCGCGGTGGGGTCGAGACCGACGGTGTCGAGGCCGATGTCGGAGATCTGCGGCGTGCGTCCGGCGGCGACGAGGAGCTGCTCCACGTGCACCGTGCCCGACGCGAGCTCGAGCGTGAACTGCTGCCCGTCGTGCGACACGGAGTGGATGCGCTCGCCCTCGCGGACGTCGATGCCGTCGCGCTCGAACGCGCCGCGCAGGACGTCGGCCGCCTCGGGCTCCTCGGGTCCGAGGATGCGCGGGCCGACCTCCACGACGGTGACCTCGCTGCCGAACCGAGCGAACGCCTGGGCCAGCTCGAGCCCGATCGGACCGCCCCCGACGACCGCGAGCGTGGCCGGGAGCACGGACGCCTCGAGCGCCTCGTGGTTCGTCCAGAACGGCGTGTCGGCCAGGCCGTCGATCGGCGGTACCGAGGCACGGGTGCCCGGGTTCAGCACCACGCCGCGCCGCGCCTCCAGGCGCGTGGTCCCGCCCTCGGCCAGGTCGACCTCCACGGCCCGCGGCCCCGCCAGCCGACCGTGACCCCGCAGCAGGCGAGCGCCCGACCCCTCGAGGCGCTCCGCGGCGACGGTGTCGTCCCAGTCGTCGGTGGCCTCCTCCCGGATGCGACGCGCGACGACGGAGAAGTCGGGCTCGACGGTGGCGGCGCCGGCCAGCTCCGCGGCACGTCGCGTCTCCACCACCGCACCGGCGGCGCGGATGAACATCTTGGAGGGGATGCAGCCCCAGTAGGGGCACTCGCCGCCGACCAGCCCCGACTCGACCGCGACCACGTCGAGGCCCTCCCCCGCCAGCCGGGACGCGAGCGCCTCTCCACCGGGTCCGAGTCCGATCACCACCACGTCGCAGGTCGTCATGACCCCATCCTGGGGCAGACCGCCGACCCGGGCCAGCGGGCCCCGAGCTCACCGTCGCGCCCCCGCGGCGGACACCGCTACGGACGGGGTCCGTGGGTCTGCAGGAACAGCACGGGGCCGGCGGCCGACCGCGCCCGGACCGCTGCGAGCGCTTTCGCCGTGTAGACCGGCTCGAGGTGCAGGCCCTGCTCCTGCGCCCACGCGAGGGCGGCCTCGCCCTCCGGGGTGGACGCCCCGTACGTGGCACCCAGCCAGCCGTGGTCGGCGTCGAGGTCGTCCGGCCTCACCCGGGCGTCGACGAGCACGCCCCGCGTGCGCAGCAACGACGCGGTGTCGTCGGCGAGACGCGCCACCGTGACGGCGTCGAGCCGGAACGAGTCGTTGACGACGACGCCGAGCACGCGCGAGCGCAGCCCCGCCAGCCGCAGGCCGAGCGTCAGGCCCGCCGCAGTGCCGCCGGAGCCCACCGCCGTCACCACGGTCGCCGGCTCGGGCAGCAGCCCCGCCTCGACCTGCGCGGCGATCTCGAGCGCCGTCTCCACGTAGCCGAGCGTGCCCACGGGCGACGAGCCGCCGGCCGGCAGGTAGGCCGGTGTCCGCAGCCCGTCGGCGTAGCGGGCGAGGAGGAACGGCGCCGCTGCGCGCAGCCGCGCCACGGACCGGAAGCGGTGCACCACGGCACCGGAGGCGTCGAGGCGACGGGTCTGCTCGCGGACGTGGTCGTCGACGGGCTGGTCGACGAGCCCGAGCACCACCCGCAGGCCCTCCTCGCGTCCGTACAGGGCCGCCGCGAGGCCCCAGTGGGTGCCGATGCCGCCGACCGTGAGGAGCGTCCCCCGCTTGCGACGCCGCACGTCGGGCAGGATCCACTCGAGCTTGCGGACCTTGTTGCCGCCCCAGCCGCCGTCGCCGAAGACCGACTCGTCCTTCAGCCAGAAGCCGTCGATCTCCCGCACCGGGGTGGGGCCGCGGCCCAGCCGGGTCCACGGCAGGTCGGCACCCGGGAACCGGCGCAGGAGCAGGCTCATCCGACCAGCCGCCGCGCGTCGAGCAGGCCCGCACCGAACGTCTGGTCCTTGCCCCGCGGTCCGAGGTCGCGGGCGGTCTCCTCCAGTCGCGCCGCGACCCGCTGCGCGCTGAGCCCGCGGCGGCTCATGGCGAGTGCGGCCGCCGCGGCGACGTAGGGCGACGACATCGACGTGCCGCTCAGCGCGCAGTAGTCGTCGGGGCACGACAGCCGGTCGTCGCGCGGGACCGTCGACCAGATGCCCCGCCCCGGGGCGACGACGTCGACCCACGACCCGCAGCTGCTGAACGACGATCCCCTGAGGTCGGCGTCGACCGAGCCCACGCCCACGACGCCCGGGTAGGCCGCCGGGTACTGGACCGGCCGGAACAGCACCCCGCACCCGCTGTTGCCCGCGCCCGCCACGACGAGCACGCCCTTGCGCTGCGCGTAGGCCACGGCCCGCGCGAGTGCCGGGTCGTCGGTGCTGGCGGAGAGCGACAGGTTCACCACCTGCGCCTTGCGGTCGACGGCGAGCAGCACGCCGCGCGCGACGTCGTCGCTCGAGCCCCGCCCGTCGGCACCGAGCACGCGGACCGGCAGGACCGCGGCGCGCGGCGCCAGGCCGGCGACGCCCCGACGGTTGCCGGCCACCGCGGCGACGATCCCCGCCACGTGCGTGCCGTGCCCGTGGGGGTCGCGGGAGACGGTCCCGCCCGTGAGCACGTCGACGCCCCGCATGACGTTGCCGCGCAGGTCGGGGTGGGTGCGGTCGACGCCCGTGTCGACGACGGCGACCACGGCGCGCGGGGTCGAGCGGGTGGCGCGACCGTCGGCGCGGCGCCACAGCGTCTCCGCCTGGAGCCGGTCGAGCGCCCACTGCCGACCGCGCAACGTGTCGTTCGAGCGCAGCGCCGTCACGGGCTGCGCCATGGAGACCGTGACGGTGGCGGGGTCCTGGAGGCGGGCGGCCACGACCCGCCGCGCCTGCGCACGGTCGTCGACACGAACGGTGCGCACCACGGGTCGCCCGTCCGGTGCGGTCGTGGTCGTGACGACCCGCAACGCTCCCTCCAGCGGGGCGGAGCCGACGATCCGCGCCACGGCAGCCCGCGTGGAGTCCACCTGCGGCGCCGCCGACGCGGGCACGACCACCGCGCCCGCGCAGGCTGCGCCGACCGCCGCCAGGGCGGCCGCGCGGACACGTCGTGTGCGTGGGGTCACGCGCCGGAGACTACCGCTCCCGCCACCTCAGCACGCTGTACACGAGCAGACCCCACGCCGCGAAGGCCGACGCGACCAGCCCGAGCCCCGTCCCCCAGCCCGCCGCAGGCAGCCGCGGACCGAACCCGACGCCCAGCACCTCGAACTCCGGGATCGTCGGGCTCACCCACCACACGACGCCGAGCACGGCGAGCCAGACGCCGCCGAGCGCGCTGAGCACGATGCGCGGCCAGGTGGCCACACCGAACCGGGCGGCCTCCACCGCCTTCTCGCGCAGGGGGTCCAGCACCCGCCGCGCCCACGCGTGCTGACGGGCCAGGATCGTGATGCCCGCGAGGATGATCAGCAGGCCCGGGCCGGGCAGCGGCCAGAGGATGATGCCGATGACGACGACCGTCCAGCCGAGCACCTCGGTGACGACCCGCTCCGCCACGCCCTGATCGCGGCCCCGACCTTCCATGCGCACAGGATGCCGCACGGTCCCAGCCGCGGCACCCGACGCCCACCGATCCCCGACGCCGACGGCGTCGAACACCCCACGCGGACCCCGGCTGGCGGGGCCGACCCGACCGGACCAGGATTGACCCCATGAACAAGGCTGCTGCGCTGCACTCCCTCGCCGAGGACGCCCTCGGCATGACCCTCCCCGTCCGGCTGCGGCTGTGGGACGGCAGCGAGGCCGGCCCCGAGGACGCCCCCGTCCTGGTGCTGCGCGACAAGCGCGCCGTCCGCCACGTGCTGTACTCCCCCGGCGAGCTGGGCGTGGCCCGGGCGTACGTGCAGGGCGACCTCGACATCGAGGGCGACCTCGCCGACGGGCTGCGCACGATGTGGGAGGCCGTCCGCAACGCCCGCGCAGCCGACGCGAACGCCGCGCGTCCGCGCATCAAGACCCGGCACGCACTGCGCGGCGCCTGGCTGGCCCTGCGGCTCGGCGCGATCGGGCGTCGACCCAAGGCGCCCGCCGCGGAGTCGAACCTCTCGGGCGAGCTGCACAGCCGCGAGCGCGACCGCGCCGCCATCAGCCACCACTACGACCTCTCCAACGACTTCTACGAGCTCGTCCTCGACCCGCAGATGGCGTACTCGAGCGGCTTCCACGCCGACCCGACGTGGTCGCTGGAGCAGGCGCAGACCGCCAAGCTCGACCTCGTCTGCCGCAAGCTCGGCCTGCGACCCGGCATGCGGATGCTCGACATCGGCTCGGGCTGGGGCTCGCTGAGCCTGCACGCCGCCGAGCACTACGGCGTGCACGTCACCGGCGTCACCCTGTCGCACGAGCAGCGCGACTTCGTCATGAAGCGCGCGGCCGAGCGCGGGCTGCAGGGTCGCGTCGAGGTGAGCCTGCGCCACTTCCGCGACCTCGCCGGCGCCGGCGTGGCCGACGGCACCATCGACGCGATCGCCTCGATCGAGATGGGCGAGCACGTCGGCGACGAGGAGTACGTCGTGTTCACCGAGTCGATCCACCGCTACCTGCGCCCCGGCGGCCGCGTGCTGATCCAGCAGATGTCGCGCAGCAACGACCAGGTCGGCGACCGTCCCGGGGGCGGCCCGTTCATCGAGACCTACATCGCCCCCGACATGCACATGAAGCCGATCGCCAAGACCATCGGCCTCATCGCCGGAGCCGGCCTGGAGATCCGCGACGTGCAGGCGATGCGCGAGCACTACCCCCTGACCGTCGCCGGCTGGGCCCGCAACCTCGAGGAGAACTGGGGCACCGCGGTCGCGCTGGTCGGTGAGGAGACCGCGCGGGTGTGGCGCCTCTACCTGGCGGGCGGGTCGCTCGCGTTCGAGGAGAACCGCATGGGCGTCGACCAGATCCTCGCGGTCAAGCCGTCGCCCGCCGGACGCTCGGACATGCCGCTGACCCCGCTGGAGTGGCTCGCATGATCGCCAACGACGGATCGCACAGTCTGCTCACCCTGGCGATCGGGCTGGCGACCGTCGTCGTCTTCATGGGCGTCTGCATGGCCATCTCCGTGCGCGTGCAGAAGCTCACGGTGGTCGACACCGCCTGGCCGCTCGGGTTCGTCCTCGTCGCCGTCGTCTCCGTCTTCGTGACGAACGCCGGCGACGGCATGCCCGCCCCGCAGCTCCTCCTGCTGGTCCTGGTGACGCTGTGGGGCCTGCGCCTCGCCGCGCACCTGCACCACCGCAACAGCGGCAAGGACGAGGACCCCCGCTACGCCGAGCTGGCCGAGGCCGACGGTCGTTCGTTCGCGCAGGTGGCGCTCACCCGCGTGTTCCTGCCGCAGGGCATCGCCATGTTCCTCGTCGCCACCCCGGTCATGGTCGGCATGAACAACCTCGGCGTCGTCGGCTGGCTCGGGTGGCTCGGCGTCGCGGTGTGGGCGGTCGGCCTGTTCTTCGAGGCCGTCGGCGACTGGCAGCTCGCCCAGTTCAAGAAGGACCCCGACACCAAGGGCAAGATCATGGACCAGGGACTGTGGCGCTACACCCGGCACCCGAACTACTTCGGTGACGCCTGCGTGTGGGCCGGCATCTGGCTGGTCGCCGCGTCGTCGTGGGCCGGCGTCGCCACGGTCGTCAGCCCGATCGCGATGACGATCTTCCTCACCAAGGTCACCGGGGCGGCGAACAACGAGAAGGGCATGCGCAAGAGCAAGCCCGGCTACGACGAGTACGTGCGCCGCACGAGCGGCTTCATCCCCCTGCCCCCGAAGAAGGCCTGAGCATGGCGCCGGTGCTCGTCACGGGGGTCACCGGCTTCGTCGGTGCCCACCTGGCGGCAAGGCTCGTCGAGCTCGGCCGCGAGGTGCGCGTGCTCGTGCGCGACCCGGCGCGGCTGCCCGACGCCGACTGGGTGCGCCACGTCGAGGTCGTGCAGGGCGACGCGACCGACGCCGGGTCGCTCGGCCGGGCGCTCGACGGCGTGTCCGTGGCCCACTACCTCCTGCACGCGATGTCCGACGGCGACGACTACGCGGCCGCAGACCGCGAGATGGCTCAGACGTTCGCCGCCGCGGCCGAGCGTGCCGGGGTGCGCCGCATCGTCTACCTGGGCGGTCTGCGCCCGCCGGCGGACAGCGAGCCGACCGAGCACCTGGCGTCGCGCGACGAGGTCGCGCAGATCCTCCTCGCGGGAGCGGTGCCCGCCGTGGTCCTGCGGGCGGGCATGGTGATCGGCCGCGGGTCGGCGTCGTTCGACCTCATGGAGGTCGCGACCCGGCTGCTGCCGGTGGTGGTCGGGCCGACGTGGCTGCGCCGGCACATGCAGCCGGTCGCGCTCGACGACCTGCTGCACTACCTGGTCGCCGTCACCGACCTCGACGACGACGTGAACCGCGGCTTCGACGTGGGCGGTCCCGACGTCATGAGCTACCGCGAGCTGCTGGAGGCGCACGCGCACGCGTCGGGCCGTCGGCGCCCTCCGGCGCTGCTGTTCCCCGTGCTGCTGCCGCACACGTTCAGCCTGGTCGTCGGCACGCTGGCGCCCGGGTCGAGCTCGCTGAACGCTGCCCTCGTCCACAGCCTGAGCCTCGACATGGTGTGCACCGAGCGCGACCTCGAGGCCCTGGTGGGTCCGCCCGAGGGCGGCCCGACCGGTGTCGAGGAGGCCCTGCGGCGCGCGAACGCCTGAGCGTCGCGTCGTCGTCGGGCCAGGCCGGCAGGAGCCGGAGAAGCTCTATTCGCTGACGAAGATGTGCACCGCGGCGTCGGCGTCGACCTCGGCGGTCTCGCCCTGGCGGGCGACGACGACGCCGTCGTGACCGCGCGAGACGAGGACGTCGTTGCCGGGCAGCGCGCCGACGCGGCGCAGCACCGACATGACCTCGGTGTCCTTCTGCAGCTCCTCGGCGATGCGACGCACGATCCGGCGGACCGGCTCGTCGCCACCGCGGACCGCCCGGGTGAGCGGCTCCACGCCGTGCAGGAACAGCGAGGGGTCGACGGTCTCGCCGAGCTCGTCGAGGCCGGGGATCGGGTTGCCGTACGGCGACTCCGTGGGGTGCTCGAGCAGCTCGACCAGGCGGCGCTCGACCTGCTCGGACATGACGTGCTCCCAGCGGCACGCCTCCTCGTGCACGAACTCGATCTCCAGACCGATGATGTCGGTGAGCAGACGCTCCGCGAGGCGGTGCTTGCGCATGACGCGGGTGGCGAGGGCGCGGCCCTTGTCGGACAGCTCGAGGTGACGGTCGCCCTCGACGGTGAGCAGGCCGTCGCGCTCCATGCGGGCGACGGTCTGGCTGACCGTCGGGCCGCTCTGGTGCAGACGCTCGGCGATGCGCGCGCGCAGGGGGACGATGCCCTCCTCCTCCAGCTCGAAGACGGTGCGCAGGTACATCTCGGTGGTGTCGATCAGCTCGCTCACGCGCCCATTGTTCCATGGCGTGCAGACAGCCCGTGCACGCGTGAGGATGAGAACCGTGTCGACCTCCGTGATCTGCTTCCGCTCCGACTTCCGGCTGAACGACAACCCCGCGCTGCGCGAGGCCATCGAGGCGGGTCCGGACGGGGTCGTGCCGATGTTCGTGCTCGACGACCACTACTGGGGACCGAACGGCCGGACCCGCCTGGCCTACCTCATGGCGCTCCTGCGCGACCTCGACGAGCGCGTCGGCGGGCTCACGGTCGTGCACGGCAAGCCGTGGGAGGTGGTGCCGCGCGTCGCCCGCGCGGTCGAGGCCACCAGCGTGCACGTGGCCGCCGACTACGGCCCGTACGAGAAGGATCGTGACGACCGGGTCGAGAAGGCCCTCGCCGACGACGACGTCGCCCTCGTGCGCACGGGCTCGTCGTACGCCGTCGCGCCGGGGCGGGTCACGAAGGACGACGGCAGCCCGTACCGGGTCTTCACCCCGTTCTACCGCGCCTGGCAGCAGCACGGCTGGCGCGCACCCGCCCCCGGCGTGCGGTCGGTGCCCTGGATCCGCGCCGACGTGCGCACCAAGCAGATCCCCGACGTCGACCCGCCTGAGGGCGTCACGCTCCCGCCGCTGGGCGAGGACGCTGCCCGGCGCCGCTGGCGCGAGTACCTCGACCAGGTCGACGAGTACGACGACCTGCGCGACCTGCCGGGCCGCGACGCGACGTCGCGCATGTCGGTGCACCTGAAGTGGGGGACGATCCACCCGCGGACGATGCTGGCCGACCTCGCCGACCGAGGCAGCAAGGGGGCCGAGGCCTATGCACGCGAGCTGGCGTTCCGCGAGTTCTACGCCGACGTCGTGCACCACCGCCCCGACACGCTCGCCGGCTACTACGACAAGCGGTTCGAGGCGATGGACTACGACGAGCCGGGCGAGGACCTGCAGGCGTGGAAGGACGGGCGCACCGGGTTCCCGATCGTCGACGCCGGCATGCGCCAGCTGCTCGCCGAGGGCTGGATGCACAACCGGGTGCGCATGATCGTGGCCAGCTTCCTCGTCAAGGACCTGCACCTGGAGTGGACCGTGGGCGCCGACCACTTCCTCGACCTGCTCGTCGACGCCGACCCGCCGTCGAACCAGCACGGCTGGCAGTGGGTCGCGGGCTGCGGCACCGACGCGTCGCCGTACTTCCGCATCTTCAACCCGACGTCGCAGGGCAAGAAGTTCGACCCCGACGGGACCTACGTGCGTCGCTGGGTGCCGGAGCTGCGCGACGTGCCGAAGACGTTCGTCCACGAGCCGTGGAAGCTGGACGAGCCGCCGGCCGACTACCCCGCGCCGATCGTCGACCACGCCGAGGAGCGCGAGGAGTCGCTGCGTCGCTACGCGGCGCTGCGCTCCTGACCCTGCACCGAGGGTCGTCGTTCGCGGGCGGGTCCGTGGTTACGGTGGGGCGGTGACGACGATCCCGCGCAGGTACAACGGTCCCGAGCACTCCGGCAACGGCGGGTGGGTGAGCGGCCTGCTCGCCCACGAGCAGACCCAGCGGCACGGCGACGAGGTCGTGACGGCCACGCTGCGCCAGCCGCCCCCGCTCGAGGTGCCGCTCACCTGGGAGGAGCACCCCGACGAGGTGCGCCTCGTGACCGCCGGCGGCGCGCTCATCGGCGAGGCGGCCGCGGGGACGTTCGAGCACGATCCCCTGCCCGCGCCGTCGGCCGAGGAGGCCGAGGCGGGCGTGGCGTCCTACCCCGGCTTCACGCTGCACCCGTTCGACCGCTGCTTCACCTGCGGCACGGACCGCGAGCCCGGCGACGGGCTGCGGCTGTTCACGGGTCCGGTGGGCGACGGCCGGCGCACGGCAGGCACCTGGACGCCCGACCCGGGCGTGGCCGGCGACGACGGGCTGCTCGACGTCCCGACCACGTGGGCGGCGCTGGACTGCCCGGGCGGCTGGGCCGCCGACTTCACCGCGCAGGCGATGGTGCTCGGCCGCATGACGGCGCAGGTGCTGCGCCGTCCGTCCGCCGGCGAGCCACTGGTCGCGTCGGGCCTGCTGCGCGAGCGCGACGGCCGCAAGTTCCGCACCGCCACCGCCCTGCACACCACCGACGGCGAGCTGCTCGGTCGCGCCGAGCAGGTGTGGATCGAGATCGACCTCGCCCGCTTCTCGTGAAAGCAGCTCTCCCACCGCACAGAACTCCGACCGCAACGGTCGCGTCTGCATGTTGTCAGCGGGATCTGCGACGCTGACCGGATGACCGTAGGTGCGAGTGCACATCTCCTGTTCCCCGACATGGCAACGCCCGACTACGAGCTCGGGTCAAAGGTCGCCGCCGCGCTCGCCGTCGGGTCCTCCTGGAAACACAGGAAGGTAGAAAGCCTGCGCCTGCTCGAAGGGGAGCTTGGCCGGCGGCGGGTCTCGCTGGACTTCACGCCCTACGGAGATGCAACCGTCGGAGGTGAGGCCGGACAGCCGACGTGGCGCATCGTGCCCTTGACGATGCTTGAGAAGCGACCGCTCAGAGATTTCGACCTTCAGGACCAGGACGGACGTCCGTTGACTGTTCTGGGGCGCGCCGACGACGGTTTCGTAGCCTGGTCAGTCCTCGCAGAACGCTTCAGGGTCGACCTCGACCATGATCTGGGACCCGACATCCTCCAGGCCCTGTACGACGTGGTTCACAGCCCTTCTCCGGAAGCAGCCAAGCTTGCGGACGACCTCGTCGACGGCACGGTTCAAGGTGCAAGCGTGTTCCAGGCCGAGCGTCTGGACCAGGAAACGAGGAACCTCGTTCAAGACTTGGCTCGAAACTTTCTGCTCATCACCCTCCTGCCCTTCGATTCTTGCCAGAGGCAGATCGTGAAGTACTCGTCGCACTGGCAGATTGATCCTCCGGACGAGCTACCGACGCTTGTGGAGCGCTTCCAGGTGGGACTGGGGCTGAGAGCGTTACCTCTGCAGCTGGACGTCGGCGGAGCCTCGGACGCGGCGTCGTACCACCTGGAGGTCCATGCGGTACCGGGAATGCTGATCTCCCACATGTCACTACCGATGGGAGCGGGCGACTCACCTTTTCGTGAAGACGATCAGATCGGGTTGATAGGACACACGGTCGAGTCCTACGACGTCTCGCCGCAGGAGAAGGCAGTCTTGAGCCTCATGGTTCCCCGCGGGGGAATGAGGTCAGTTGCACTCTTCACCACTGCCTTCACGAGCGTGGTCTTCGCCCTCGAACGACTGCTGCCCGGCGCGCATGAGGCTCTCCTGACCAGCAGCGACGGCGCTGCTGCCGTGCTGCTCATCATTCCTGCTGCTTACTCGCTGGCGCTCTCACGACCGAGCGAGAACGCAGTGCTCTCGCATCTGTTGTGGCCGTTGCGCTTGCTGACGGTCGTCTGCATCGTTCTCCTGCTCGCCGGGGCGGCGAGCCTTGTTGGAGTCCTGCATTCGCCCTTCACAGACGTGCTGTGGTGGAGCGGTTCTGCCGTTGCTGCCACATCCCTGGCGATCCAGTGCTGGGCCTGGCTTGTGTCGGAGGCTCGGGGTACAACATGGTGAGAGCGCGATACGCTGGCGACGGAGGAAACTGACATGGCCCGGAAGATCAAGACCACTGAGCGTGCGATGGGAACTATTCGCTCCATCGAGGGAACGCGTCAGTCCTCGTCGTCTGCAACCCGGTCCGTCGTCTCGGGCCGCTACGTCAAGCCCAGTCACTCCAGCCCCAAGCCCACCTGAGGAGACCTTCGCCCTGCTGGTCAGGGCGTGGGGTTGCGCGCGTCGTAGGCGCGGAAGCCGCGCGACCGCAGCCCGAACCAGGCCGTCGCGGCCACGCAGAGCGCGCCGCCGACGGTCATGGCCCACGCCTCGCCGGCCAGGCCGGCCAGCGAGCCCATCACGAAGTCGCCGAGTCGCGGACCACCGGCCACGACGACGATGAACACCCCCTGCATCCGACCTCGCATCTCGTCGGGCGCGGCGGTCTGCAGGATCGTCGACCGGTAGGCCGCGCTGACCATGTCGGCCGCACCCGAGCAGGCCAGCATCAGCACGCACAGCCACAGCAGCGAGGCTCCGGAGAACACCGAGACGCCGGCCAGGGCCACGACCGTGCCGTACACGCACACGGCCGCGACGACGGCCACGCCGTGGCGGTGGACCCGGCTGACCCAGCCGGAGACGACGAAGGCGGCCACCGCACCGATCCCGGGTGCCGCCTGCAGCAGCCCCAAGGTCTCCGGCCCGGTGGCGAACACCGTGACGGCGAGCGCCGGGAACAGCGCCCTCGGCTGCGCGAGCACCATCGCGAACAGGTCGACGACGAAGGTCATGCGCACGTTCGGGGCGGCGCCGAGGAAGCGCAGCCCCTCCACCACCGACCGCAGACCGGGCGCCCCCTGGTGCGATGTCGGGGGCATCGCGGGCAGCCGCGACAGCGAGTACAGCGCGGCGACGAACAGCACGACGTCGACCACGTAGGCGGCGTCGACGCCCTTCCACGCGATGAGCACGCCGCCGAGCAACGGCCCGGCCGTGAAGGAGAGGTTCGTCGCCGCCATGCCCAACGCGTTCGCGGCCGGCAGCAGCTCGGCCGGGAGCAGCCGCGGCAGCATCGCCGAGCGAGCAGGCTGGTTCACGGCGAACAGCGCCGACTGCACGGCCACCAGCCCGTAGAGGAACCCCACGGAGTCGATGCCGGCAAGGCTGTGCGCGACGAGCGCCATCGAGCACAGCCACAGCCCGAGCGCCGAGGCCAGCGCCACCCGACGTCGGTCGAAGGCGTCGGAGAGCGCGCCGCCGTAGAGACCACCGAGCACGAGCGGCAGCAGCCCGGCAAGCCCGATCAGGCCGACGGAGAACGACGAGCGGGTCAGCGAGTAGACCTCGAACGCGATCGCGACGATCGTCATCTGCTGGCCGAAGGCGGACACGGTCTGGCCGATCCAGAGCCGTCGGTACGCCGGGGAGGCCCGCAGCGGGCGCACGTCGGTCAGCACCCCGGACAGTCGACTCACGCAACGATCCTGACGCATGCCCCGGACCCGACGGTTGGCAGGATGCCCTCATGGCCCGCGCACCGATGTCGACGCAGAAGGTGCAGCAGTGGATCATCAGCCTGCTGGTGCTCGCCGTCTCGTGCTTCCCGCTCGGTGCCCTCACCGCCGCGGTCGCGATGCTCGCCGACGAGCGGCACGACGCGGCACTGGTGCTGGTCGGCGTGATGGCGGCCCTCGGTATGGCCGCGGTGTCCGCCGGGCGCCTCGTCCACCGGCTCTCCCCCGTGTCGCCGTGGACCCTGCTCGGCCTGCTCCCGGCCCTCGCCGCGGCGGCGCTCTACCTCTGACGTCCCTACGGCTGGAGCCGCACGCGTTCCCATCCCCCCACGTCGCGGCGGTACAGCAGCCGGTCGTGCACACGGTTGCGTCGACCGTGCCAGAACTCGATGGTCTCCGGGACGAGGAGGTAGCCGCCCCAGGTCGACGGTCGCGGCACCTCGCCGTCGCCCGCCGCGTCCTCCGCCGCCCGGACCTGGGCCTCGAGCGCCCGCCGGTCGGTGACGGGTCGTGACTGGTGGGAGCCGACGGCGCCGACCTGCGCGCCGTGCGGTCGGCTGGCGAAGTAGGCGTCGCTCTCGGCCGCCGGCAGCCGCTGCACCGATCCCTCCACCCGCACCTGGCGCTGGAGCGGGTGCCACAGCAGGGTCGCGGCCGCCCGCGGGTTCGCCTCGAGCTCGCTGCCCTTGCGCGACGTGTAGTGCGTGAAGAACGTGACGCCGCGCTCGTCCAGGCCCTTCATGAGGACGATCCGCACCGACGGGCGACCGTCGAGGGTGGCCGTGCCGAGCGCCATCGCGTTCGGCTCCGGCACGCCAGCGTCGACGGCGTCCCGGAGCCACCGGGCCAGGAGGTCGAACGGGTCGTGGCCCGCCTGCGCCTCGTCGAGCCCACCCTCCTCGTACTCGCTGCGCATCGCGGCCAGACGGTCGTGGTCGATCGGACGCTCCATGCGGCTCACGCTAGCGCCGCCCGGACCAGCCAGCAGGACTCGCCGTGCCGGGTGCTCATGGCTCAGGGCAGAATGCAGGCATGGCTGATGACGTACAGGTGCACCACGGGCTCGAGGGAGTCGTCGCGTTCGAGAGCGAGATCGCCGAGCCCGACAAGGAAGGGTCCGCGCTGCGGTACCGCGGCGTCGACATCGACGACCTCGTCGGCCGTGTGCCGTTCGAGAAGATCTGGGGACTCCTCGTCGACGGCCACTACGAGCCGGGCCTGCCGCCCGCCGAGCCGTTCCCCATCCCGGTCCACTCCGGCGACATCCGCGCCGACGTGCAGAGCGCCATCGCGCTCACCGCGCCGGCCTGGGGCCTGCGCCAGCTGTACGACATCCAGACCCCCGAGCAGGTCCGCGAGGACCTCTCCCGCACCGCCGTCATGATCCTGTCGTACGTCGCCCAGGCGGCGCGCGGCGTCGGCCTCCCGATGGTGCCGCAGGCGGTCATCGACGAGCAGGAGACGATCGTCGAGCGCATGCTGATGCGCTGGCGCGGCGAGGTCAACCCCGACCACGCCAAGGCCATCGACGCCTACCTCGTGTCGGCCGCCGAGCACGGCATGAACGCCTCGACCTTCACCGCGCGCGTGATCGCCTCCACCGGCGCCGACGTCGCCGCCGCGCTCTCGGGCGCGGTGGGCGCCATGTCGGGACCGCTGCACGGTGGCGCGCCCTCGCGCGTGCTGCACATGATCGAGCAGGTCGAGAAGTCCGGCGACGCCGAGGGCTACGTCAAGCAGCTCCTCGACTCCGGCGAGCGCCTCATGGGCTTCGGGCACCGCGTGTACCGCGCCGAGGACCCCCGCGCCCGCACCCTGCGCCGCACGGCCAAGGAGCTGAACGCGCCGCGCGCCGAGGTCGCCGAGGCCCTGGAGCAGGCCGCCCTGGCCGAGCTGCGTGCCCGCCGCCCCGACCGCGTGCTCGAGACCAACGTCGAGTTCTGGGCGGCCATCGTCCTCGACTTCGCCGAGGTGCCCCCGAACATGTTCACCGCGATGTTCACGTCGGCCCGCACGGCCGGCTGGAGCGCGCACATCCTCGAGCAGTACAAGAAGGGCCGGCTCATCCGTCCCTCGTCGATCTACGTCGGTCCGTCCGAGCGCAAGGCCGACGAGGTCGACGGCTGGAACCCGGCCTGGGCCGACCGCTGACCCCACGCCCCGCGCGATCGCACGGCGCCCGTCCCGACCACGTCGGGGCGGGCGCCGTCGTCGTCGCGGCTCGGGCTGCGCATCACCAGCAGGCCCCTACGGTGGGAAGCATGACCGTACGCGACATCGCACTCAACGACGGCACGACGATCCCGCAGGTCGGCTTCGGCGTGTTCCAGATCGACCCCGCCGACACCCAGGCGGCCGTCGAGCAGGCGCTCGAGGTCGGCTACCGCCACATCGACACCGCCCGGATCTACGGCAACGAGGAGGGGGTCGGCGCCGCCCTGAAGGCCACGGGCCTCGCCGACGAGGTCTACGTGACCACCAAGCTGTGGAACGAGGACCAGGGCCACGACTCCACGCTGAGCGCCTTCGACGCCAGCATGGGCCGCCTCGGCATCGACACGCTCGACCTCTACCTGATCCACTGGCCGACGCCCGCGCACGACACCTACGTCGAGACCTGGAAGGCCTTCGAGCAGCTCAAGGCCGACGGTCGCGTGCGCTCGATCGGCGTCTCCAACTTCCGCGTGCAGGACCTGCAGCGCCTCGCCGACGAGGGACTCACGACCCCCGTGGTCAACCAGATCGAGCTGCACCCCGCACTCACGCAGGACGTGCTGCGCGCCTACCACGCCGAGCACGACATCGTGACCGAGGCGTGGAGCCCGCTGGCCCAGGGCGAGGTTCTCGACGAGTCCGCGGTCGTGGAGATCGCGCAGGCGCACGACGCGACGCCGGGCCAGGTCGTCCTGGCGTGGCACCTCGCGCTCGACAACGTGGTCTTCCCGAAGTCGGTGACGCCGTCGCGCATCGCCGAGAACTTCGCCGCGACCGAGCTGACGCTCTCCGACGACGAGCTGCAGCGCATCAGCGCGATCAACCGCGACGAGCGCACCGGGCCGGACCCGGCCGAGTTCAACTGACCCGCACGCGACGAGACCCTGGCCATCCCCCCGAACGGCCAGGGTCTCGTCGTGTGTGATGGACCATCCCCCCGAGATGCTCCACCGCCGACCCGTCCCCCGACAGGCCGGACGTCGTGTCAGCCGGCGTCAGGCACCAGTCCCGCGACCAGCGGCTGGATGCCGGCGGTGTCGTCGAGCGGCTGGATGCCCTCGCCCAGGGGCTGGATGCCCTGGCCGAGCGGCTGGATTCCCTGGACGGTCGCGTTCGCGGCGGCCGGAGCCATCGTGAACAGGGCGGCGGCACCGGCTGCTGCGATCATGGAGCGCGTGCGGTTCGTCGACACCGTGGTTCCTTCCGTGGTCGTCCTGGTAGCAGGAGACTACACCGAACTAGTCCTTTGGGACTAGACCCCGATAGTCATCTCTTTGTCCCAATTCCTCGCGCGTCCTGCCCTGCAACGCCGGGCGTGCTGGTCGAGACCGGCCGCGGGTGGCGCGACCGCCACGTCTCGTAGGGTGGGACGGTGACCACCGCAGACCTCGCCCGCGCCGCCGCGGATGCCCTGGCCGAACGAACCGGAGGGGCGGCCCACGACGTCGCCCTCGTCATGGGCTCGGGCTGGCTGCCCGCCGCCGACGCGCTCGGCACCCCCGACCACGAGATCGCGCTCGCGGACCTGCCCGGCTTCAGCGCCCCCGCGGTCGCCGGCCACGGCGGGACCGTCCGCTCGGTGCAGGTGGGCGAGCGTCGCGCCCTGGTGTTCCTGGGCCGGACCCACTTCTACGAGGGCAAGGGCGTGGCTGCCGTCGTGCACGGCGTCCGCACCGCAGCGGCCGCCGGCGTGCGGACGGTCGTGCTGACCAACGGCTGCGGCGGGCTCGACCCCCGCTGGACGCCCGGCACCCCCGTGCTGATCAGCGACCACATCAACCTGACCGCCACCTCCCCCATCGAGGGCGCGAACTTCGTCGACCTGACCGACCTGTACTCGAGCCGGCTGCGTGCGCTCTGCCGCGAGGTCGACCCGTCGCTCGACGAGGGGGTCTACGTGCAGTTCCCCGGACCGCACTACGAGACGCCGGCCGAGATCGGGATGGTCCGTGCGATCGGGGGAACCCTGGTGGGCATGTCGACCACGCTGGAGGCGATCGCCGCCCGCGAGGCCGGCCTGGAGGTGCTCGGCCTGTCGTTGGTGACCAACCTCGCCGCCGGCATCTCCGGCGAGCCCCTGAACCACGAGGAGGTGCTCGAGGCCGGGAAGGCGGCCGCGAGCCGCATGGGCGCCCTGCTCGCCGACGTCATCCCCCGCATCTGAGCCTGACCGGCCACCCACGCCCCGAGGAGCACCCATGTCCGTCGTCGACCTCGCACTCGACTGGATCAGCCAGGACCCCGACCCGCAGACCCGAGCCGAGCTGCAGGCCCTCGTCGACGCCGACGACACCGCGGCGCTCGAGGACCGCTTCGGCACCCGTCTGCAGTTCGGCACCGCCGGGCTGCGCGGTGCCCTCGGCGGCGGTCCGAACCGGATGAACCGCGTCATCGTCGCCAAGGCCGCCGCAGGGCTCGCCGCCTACCTGCGACGCGAGGTCGACGGGGAGCCGTCGGTGGTCGTGGGCTACGACGCGCGGCACAACTCCGACGTCTTCGCGCGCGACACCGCCGAGATCATGCAGGCGGCGGGCGTGCGCGCCTACCTGCTGCCCGAGCACCTGCCCACGCCGGTGCTCGCCCACGCGATCCTGCACCTGGGCTGCTCGGCCGGCGTCATGGTGACGGCGTCGCACAACCCGCCGCAGGACAACGGCTACAAGGTCTACCTCGGCGACTCCAGCCAGATCGTGCCGCCCGCCGACACCGACATCTCCGCGCTCATCGACGAGGTCGGTCGGGTCGACGAGCTGCCCCGCAGCGACGAGTACACCGTCTGCGGTCCCGACGTGGCCGAGGCCTACGTGCAGGCCGTCGTCGACCTCGCGCACGACGGCCCGCGCGACGTCGTCGCCGTGTACACGCCGATGCACGGCGTCGGACGCGACACCCTCGTCGAGGTCGTGCGCCGCACCGGCTTCCCCGCCCTGCACGTGGTGCGCGAGCAGGGCGACCCCGATCCCGACTTCCCCACCGTCGCGTTCCCGAACCCCGAGGAGCCGGGCGCGATGGACCTGGCGCTGAAGCTCGCCGCGGAGGTCGAGGCCGACGTCATCGTCGCCAACGACCCGGACGCCGACCGATGCGCCGTGGGAGTCAGGGACGGTGAGGCGTTCCGGATGCTCACGGGCGACCAGACGGGAGTGCTGCTGGCCGAGCTGCTGCTGCGCCGCGGCGTGGACGGCACGTACGGGTCGTCGATCGTCTCCTCCGACATGCTCGGCCGGCAGGCCGAGGCGCACGACCGGCGCTGGCAGCAGACCCTCACCGGCTTCAAGTGGCTCGGCAAGATCGGCGACCTCGCGTTCGGCTACGAGGAGGCGCTGGGCTACAGCGTGGCCCCGCACGTCGCGCGCGACAAGGACGGTGTGTCCGCGATCCTCGCGGTGCTCGAGCTCGCGGCGGAGCTGAAGGCCGAGGGACGCACGCTCCTCGACCTGCTCGACGACCTCTACCGCGAGCACGGGCTGCACGCGACCGGTCAGCTGTCGGTGCGCGTCGACGACCTGTCCATCATCGCCGACGCCATGAGCACGCTGCGCACCACGCCGCCGCGGCTGCTGGGCGGCCTGGAGGTGACGGCCGTCGACGACCTCGCGGACGGGTACGCGGGCCTGCCGCCCACCGACGGGATCCGGCTGGCCCTGGCTCTGCCGCCGGCGACGGAGGCCGCCCCCCACGGACCCGCGATCGACTCGGCGCGCATCATCTGCCGCCCGTCGGGCACCGAGCCCAAGCTCAAGTGCTACATCGAGGTCGTCGTGTCGGTGCAGGACTCCGTCGAGGTGTCGCGCGAGCAGGCCGACGCCACCCTGGACGCGCTGCGCTCGGACCTCGCGACGGCTCTCGGCCTCGCGTAGGTCGCGCTAGTTGTGATGTCCAGGGACGTTGTTGTCGACCTGGGTGAAGGGTGAAGGCCTCCTGTGGTGAGAGTGGAGCTGTCTAGGAACCGCTTCACGCACCAGGAGGCCTTCGTGTCCCACGCTAACGCTGCTCTGACCCCACGCGCCCGGTTGAGGCTCGCGAAACTGATCGTCGAGGACGACTGGCCCGTGACTGCGGCGGCGAAGATGTTCATGGTCTCTGTCCCGACCGCCCGCAAGTGGGCGAGCAGGTTCCGCACGGAAGGGCCTGCCGGGATGGTCGACCGCTCGAGCCGGCCGCGCTCGTGCCCACATCGCACGTCCGAGGCGGTGAAGCGCCAGATCGTCGCTCTGCGGTGGCGTCAGCGTCTCGGGCCGGTGCAGATCGGCGGGCAGCTCGGTCTGGCACCGTCGACCGTCCACGCTGTTCTGGTGCGTTGTCGGCTCAACCGGCTGCGTCACATCGACCGGGTCACCGGTGAACCGATCCGCCGCTACGAACACCCACATCCAGGATCGATGATCCACGTCGACGTCACCAAGTTCGCGAACATCCCCGACGGCGGAGGCCACCGCTTCGTCGGGCGACAGCAAGGGCGGGTCAACGCCATCGCCACCGCGACCAGAACCGGTGAGCGGAGCCCGACCTACCGCCCGGTCATCGGCACCGCGTTCGTGCACACCGTCATCGATGACTACTCCCGCCTGGCCTACGCCGAGATCCACGCCGACGAGAAAGCCGCCACCGCGATCGGAGTCCTGCAACGGGCCGTGGCCTGGTTCGCCGACCACGGCGTCACCGTCGAACGCGTCTTGTCCGACAACGGCAGCTGCTACCGCGCCCACGCCTGGACCCAGGCCTGCACCGACCTCGCGATCACCCCCAAACGGACCCGGCCCTACCGACCCCAGACCAACGGCAAGATCGAACGCTTCCACCGCACCCTCGCCGACGGCTGGGCCTACGCCCGGCACTACTCCAGCGAGACCGAACGCCGCTCAGCCCTCCCGCACTGGATCCACTCCTACAATCACCACCGGACCCACTCCGCCATCGGCGGCCCGCCCATCAGCAGGATCAACAACCTGCCTGGACATCACAGCTAGTCGTCGTCCTTCTTCGGCTCCGGCTCCTTGCCGCAGATGATGCGGTCGGCCGCCTGGTAGACGGCGGTGTCGGTCTCGCGCTTCACGACGCGACCGTCCTTACGCAGGGTGCGGTAGATGTCGATGTCGAAGCCGGGCAGCGCACCCTGGGGTGCGCAGGAGGCCGAGTCGTCGTAGCGCGTCTGCCCGGTGCGGAAGTTGCGCCGTTCGGACTGGCCCGCCTCGACGTCGAACTCCTTCGTGCCCCAGATCTGCACCGTGGTGCGGCCGACCCCGCCCGGCGAGCTCGGCTGCACGAACGAGCGGATGAGCACGCCGCTCTTCAGGTTGTTGCGGAAGCGCAGGTCGAGCGACCCGAAGTAGACGGTCGCCTCGCGACCCACGGGGTAGCGGTCGATGTAGAACGCGTGCGGGTGGTGCTCCACGTCGTCGAGGCCGGCGAAGAAGGCGGCGTTGTAGGTGGTGGTGACCACCTGCGACACGCCTCCGCCGAGCTCGTCGCGGAAGCGACCCCCGTTGATGACCGAGCCGCTGGTGAACCCGTTCGCCGCGGTCCGCTCACCCACGGTGTCGTTGAAGGAGAACGTCTCCCCTGGCTCGACGATGGTGCCGTCCAGCAGCTGGGCGGCTCGGCCCTGGTTGATGTTGCGGTACTCGGCGTGCGGGTACTCGGTGGTGAACTCGCTGACCTTCTCGGTGATGCGCAGGGCCTTGGCGTCCTCGGTGGTGAACTCCGGCTCGACGACCTTGGCCTCGACCGTCACGGCGCGCTCGGCACCGCTGCGCGTGAGCACCGGCACGAGCTTCTCGGCCATCTCCTTCGGCTGCAGGCCGATGCCCTCCTTGCCCGGCACGACCACGGGACGCTCGCCGCGGATCTCCACGGTCGCGTCGACCGCCTTGCGTCCGATGCCGGTGGTGGCGTCGGTGAGGGGCGCGGCGAGCCGCTCCGGGTCGATGACCGGGGTCATCGTGCCGTCGACCGGCTCGACGCGCAGGGCGGGCGCGTAGGCGGTCACGGGAAGCTCGACCTTCTGGCGGCCGACCTGGATGGTCACCGGTGCCGCGACGGCCGGCCGGGCGATCGAGGAGACCGCCTCGCGCAGGCCCGCGACGTCGACGGCGGGCTCGACCGCGGTCGTCGGGACCTCGACCGGCTCGTCCTGCACCAGGTACTCGTCCTGGATGAGCCGGGCCGTGGCGGCGGTGCGGATGGTGAGGCCGTCCTTGGGCTGACGCGCGCGGGGCGCAGCGTCGGGGAAGGTGATGAGGGCCTCGGTGACGGGCACGTCGACGGCCTCGCCGATGCCCTGGACGGCCGACCGCAGCGCCTTCTCGTCGACGTCGAGCACGGGGGCACGGTCGCGGCTGCCGACCACGAGCGCGACCATGTCGCGCGGGTCCCAGCTGCGCGCGCCGCCCGCCGCGTCGACGGAGGCGTCGACGTCGAGCGCGAGACCGGCGTCGGACGGCGTGATCTCGAAGCGCTCGTCGCCGTGGACCAGGACGACCGGGTCGTCCTGCTTCGGGCCCAGCTCCTCCTCCAGCGTCGCGCGTGCGTCGGCGGGCGACATGCCGCCGACGTTGACGCCGCCGATGGTCGTGCCGGCCGCGAGCCGGCTGCCGGTGAGCAGGTAGCCACCGACGTAGAGGCCGCCGAGCAGGACGACGGCGGCGACGAGCGCCCAGCGCCCCCAGTGCCGCCCGGACCCCTCGTCGCCCGGGTCGCCGACGTCGCCGTCGACGTCGCCCGCCGGGGGCTCGTCGGACCAGCCGTCGGGGTCCACCGCGTGCGGCGGGGGTGCCGCGGCGAGCGGTGCGTCGTCCTCGACGTCGTCGGTGGTCGCGGCGGTCGCGGGCGACTCGGCACCCTCCGGCTCGTCCTCGGCCCACTCGTCCTCGGACCGCTCGCCCTCAGCGCGGGGGGCGTCGTGGTCGGCGAGCGACCAGCTCTCCGTGGGGGCGTCGTCGAGGTCGAACTCGTCGGACTCGACCACCGGCTCGACGTCGGCGTCGGAGACGGTCTCGTCGAGGTGTCCCTCGTCGGTACCCTCCACGTCGGGCGACTCCGGTCGCTCGTCGTTCATGCCTGGCTCCCTCGGGTGGTCGGCTCTGCGGCGACGATCGCGCGATCGTGCCCCGTGCGACCGGTAGTACAACAGAGGATCGACCCCTGCGTCACGCTCGTCGGCGCCGGTCGCATTCCTCCCATGATGACGGAGCGACCCCGGCGGCCCCGCACCGCGCTCACCTGGCGAGGCGCGGCGCGACCACGACCGCGGCCGCGCAGAGCCCCAGGCCGCCGATCGTGAAGGTCCACCCGAGGGTGTCCGAGGCCACCAGGTAGGAGCCGGTCGACTGCACCTGCTGGAGCAGCAGGACGAGGGTCCAGCCGAAGCCGAACCAGGCTGCGCCGACCCGCACGAGACCGTCGCAGGCGACGGCCGCGGCGAGCGTGGCCACGAGCGCGAGCACGAGTCCCCACGGGACGTCGAGGCCGCCCGCCCCCACCGTCATGCGGTGCACGACGGCACCGAGCGCACCGACCCACGCGCCCAGCAGCAGCACGCCGACGCGGGCGAGGACCGCCCGCACGCTCACACGCCCGTGCCGGCGAAGAGGTCGTCCTCGAACGACGTGCCGGGCACGGGTGCCGCCACACCTTTCACCAGCCGGTAGTGCTCGGTGCCCCACGCGCGGAACGCCACGTCGTTGGACAGGGCGAAGAACGGTCCGTCGACCGAGATCTGCGTGGCGTGGGCGCGCATGGCGTCCAGCTTCGCGTCGACCCACGGGCTGCCGTCGATCTCCGCGTCGAGGTCGTCGTCGTCGATGGCGAACGGCGGCAGGTGGTCGGGGTCGAGACCCTCCATGAACTGCAGGTCGCCGGCCGCCCGGATCTCCTTGATGCCCTCGCGCATCGCCCGCGCCGACATCGCCGTCCAGTAGACCTTCGCGACGTCCCACGCGTCGCCGAGGTCGTGGCGGTAGGAGCGGGCCGCGGCGAGCGCGACCGCGTAGTGCGCGACGCGGTGCGCCTGCACGTGGTCGGGGTGGCCGTAGTTGCCGAAGTCGTCGTAGGTGACGAGCACCTGGGGACGGACCTCGCGGATCACGGCGACCAGCTCGTTCGTCGCCTCGAGCAGGTCGGCGTGCCAGAAGGCGTTCTCGTGGATGTCGTCGGCGGCCGTGGCGTTGCCGTCGTCGCCCCACTTCATGCCGGAGTCGCGGAAGCGGCCGTCGCCACCGAGCCTGCGGAAGTCCGTGACGCCCAGCAGCCGCATCGCCTCGGTCAGCTCGGTGAGCCGGTGCTCGCCGAGCGCGTCGTCGCGGTCGGCGGCCAGGTGCTCGAGCTCGGGCACGAGGATCTCGCCCATCTCGCCCAGCGTGCAGGTGACCAGCGTGACGTGCGCTCCCTCGCTCACGTACTTCGCCATCGTGGCGCCGTTGTTGATGGTCTCGTCGTCGGGGTGGGCGTGGACGAGCAGGAGACGACGGTCGGGCAGGGGCATGAGGTCAGCGTATCGGCGGGCCGGGCACCCGACGGTCGGGCGAGGCGAGCGGGTGATGCCGGCCCCCGACCGTCCGGATGATGGGATGGGCGCATGAGCGTCTCCTACCCTCGTCTCGCCGCCCGCACCGCCCGGTTCACCCTCGGCATCCCCCGCGACCTCACCGTCTCGCCGGACGGCTCGACCGTGTGGTTCGTGCGGACCGCCGACGGCGTCTCGCGCACCGGTGCGCTGTGGGCGCACGACGTCGCGACGGGCGAGGAGCGCGTGCTCGTCGACCCCGCGACGCTGCTGGCCGACGGCGAGCAGCTCTCGGCGGCGGAGCGGGCCCGCCGGGAGCGCTCCCGCGAGCAGGGCGCGGGCGTCGTCGGGTACGCGACCGACACGGCGGGACGCTGGGCGTCGTTCGCCCTCTCGGGTCGGGCCTGGGCGGTCGAGCTGGCCTCGGGCGAGGTGCACGAGCTGCCCGCCGTCGACGGCGTGATCGACCCGCGGGTCGACCCGACCGGCCGGCGCGTGGCGTACGCGGCGGACGGGGCGCTGCGCGTCGTCGACCTGCCGGGGAACGCGTCGGGCGCCGGGCCGGCCGACACGGCCCTGGCCACGCCCGACACCCCGACGCAGGTGTGGGGGCAGGCCGAGTTCATCGCCGCCGAGGAGATGGGGCGCTTCCGCGGGTTCTGGTGGGCGCCGGACGGCGAGTCGCTGCTCGTCGAGCGGTACGACGACGCCCCGGTCGCGACCTGGCACGTGGCCGACCCCGAGCACCCCGACCGCGCGCCGGTCGAGCAGCGCTACCCCGCCGCCGGCACCGCCAACAGCGACGTCACCCTCTGGCACGTCACGCTCGACGGACGTCGCACCGAGGTCGTGTGGGACCACGAGCGGTTCGAGTACCTGGCCTCGGTCACGTGGACCGAGCACGGCGCACCCGTGCTGCAGGTCCTCACCCGCGACCAGCGCACCGCGGAGGTGCTTGCGGTCGACGTCGCCGACGGCTCGACGCGCACCCTCCGCACCCTCACGGACGAGGCGTGGGTCGAGGTGCTGAGCGCACCGCGGTACGCCGCCGGTGGTCGGCTGGTCTCCGTCGAGGACGTCCCGGGGTCGGACGGCACCGGGTCGGACGGGGAGGAGGCGCGCCAGGTCGTCGTCGACGGCACCCCCGTGGGTCCGCAGGGATGGCAGGTGCGCGGCATCGTCAGCACCCACCCCGACGCCGTCGTCGTGACCGCGTCGCAGGAGCCCACCGAGGTGCAGGTCGTGCGCGTCGGCCTCGACGGCTCCGTCGAGCCGCTGACGTCGGGGCAGGCCGTGCACGGGGCCGCGGTCGGCGGGGGCACCACGGTGGTCAGCCGGTCGGCGCTCGACACGGTGGGCACGACGTTCACGGTGCACCGCGACGGCTCCGACGACGTCTCGCCGCTGCGCGTGGTGGCCGAGCCGGCTCCCTTCGACCCCGCGGTGACGATGGTGGCGGTCGGTACCCGACAGCTGCGCGCCGCCGTCCTCTTCCCGCGTGACCATGTGCCGGGGTCGCGGCGCCTGCCCGTCCTCATGGACCCCTACGGCGGACCGCACGCCCAGCGCGTGCTCGCGTCGGCCCGCATGTTCCTCGAGGCCCAGTGGCTGGCCGACCAGGGCTTCTGCGTCGTCGTCGCCGACGGTCGCGGCACGCCCGGGCGCGGCAAGGCGTGGGAGCGCGAGGTGCTCGACTCCTTCGCCACGGTGACGCTCGACGACCAGGTCGACGCCCTCGCCGGCGTCGCCGAGCGCTGGCCCGACGACGTCGACACGTCGCGCGTGGGCATCACGGGATGGTCGTACGGCGGCTACCTCTCGGCGCTCGCGGTGCTCGCCCGGCCCGACGTGTTCCACGCGGCCGTCGCCGGCGCGCCCGTGACCGAGTGGCGGCTCTATGACACCTGCTACACCGAGCGCTACCTGGGCCACCCCGACGAGCAGCCCCACGTCTACGACCGCAACTCGCTGCTGCCCCTCGCCGAGCGGCTCGAGCGACCGCTCATGCTCATCCACGGGCTGGCCGACGACAACGTGGTCGCCGCGCACACCTTGCGCCTCTCCTCGGCCCTGCTGGCCGCGGGCCGGGCGCACACGGTGCTGCCGCTGTCGGGCGTCACCCACATGACCCCGCAGGAGGTCGTCGCGGAGAACCTCAAGCTGCTCCAGGTCGACTTCCTCCGCACCCACCTCGACGCCTGACGCGTCCTGCGGACCTGATGACGGTCCTCGCCGCGGCGAACGTCATCAGGTCCACGAAACGCGGCGCGGGGACTCCTCCCTACTGCTGGCGCTTGAGGCGCTTCGGGGCGGTGGGGAGGTCGGGGACCGACGGCGGAGCCGTGTCGGCGCGGCGCGGGTCGCCGGGCAGCCAGCCCCCGTACACGTCGACCATGTCGACGACGCGCTCGTCGAACGGCTCCACGACGACCGCCCAGGCGCGGTCCTCGGAGTCGTCCTCGCCGGCGAACCCCTCGGCCCGGGCAGTCACGGTGTAGCCCTCGGCCTCGAGGGCCTTCACGAGCTCCGCGGCGTCGTCGCGCTCGTCGAACCAGATCTCGTCCATGGCCCCCGATCGTAGGACGTCGGGTCAGCCCTCGTGCAGGGCGAAGTCGTCGAAGTCGAAGCCGGGCGAGACCACGCAGCTCACCAGCGCCTCGTGCTCGCCCGGGAGCGTCCGCTGCCAGACGCCCGCCGGCACGAGCAGCTGCGACACCTGCGTCGGGCCGACGCCCACCACGTGCCGCTCGACGGCGTCCGGCGCGGCCCCCGACCCGCCGAGCTCGAGCGCGACCTCGCCGGTGTGGGCCAGCCACAGCTCGTCCGACACGACCCGGTGCCAGGCGGAGGAGTCGCCGGCCGGCAGGAGGAACCAGATCAAGGTCGCGGTGGGCCTGACGCGACCGTCGGGCAGGGTCACGTCGACCGGCGAGCGCCACGTCTGGCGGTACCAGCCACCCTCCGGGTGGGGCTCCAGCGCGAGGCGGACGGCGGTGCTGGGGACGTCGGAGGCCTTGGCGGTCATGGCTGCACGGTAGTAGCCTGGAGGTCCCCTACCCGCGAGGTGATCCGCCACCGTGAAGCTCTGAGGTCCGAGCCCAGCGCACGTCCTGCGACGTCAGCGCGTCTCGTCGACCTCCTTCACGGCAGCACCGGGTCCCCCGAGGACCTTCCGTCGTGACCTCCCGACGACGCGCGCCCGCGCGGCTCACGCAGCCCCGCCCGCCCGCGATCTCCTCGGAGGCCCCATGTCCGCGACCTTGTCCTTGCACCACCTCACCCACACCTGGCCCGACGGCACGACCGTGCTCGCCCACGTCGACCTCGACCTCGGAGCCGGTGTCCACGGCCTCGTCGGCACGAACGGCAGCGGCAAGTCCACCCTGCTCCGGCTGCTCACCGGCGACCTGACGCCCACCGAGGGGATCGTCACGGTCGGCGGCACGGTCGAGCTCCTCCCGCAGGACCCCGTGCCCTCGGTGCGTGGACTCGGCGTCGCGCACGTGCTCGGCGTCGCCGAGACCCTCACGGCCCTGCGCGCCGTCGAGGCCGGGAGCACCGACCCTCGCGACTTCGACGCCGTCGGCGACGACTGGGACGTCGAGGAGCGAGCCCGCGCCTGGCTCGACCGGCTCGGGCTGCGTCGGGTCGGCCTCGAGCGCGACGCAGCGAGCCTCTCCGGGGGCGAGCTGGTGCTGCTGGCGCTGGCCGCGCGGCTGCTGCGCCGCCCGGACGTGCTCCTGCTCGACGAGCCGACGAACAACCTCGACCGCCGCGCCCGTGCACACCTGGCCGAGGCCCTGCACGGCTTCGGCGGCGTCGCCCTGGTGGCCAGCCACGACCGTGAGCTCCTCGAGCACGTCGACAGCGTCGTGGAGGTGCACGCCGGGACCGTCCGCGTGGTCACCGGCGGGTTCTCCGTCTACGAGGAGGTGATCGCGGCGGAGCAGGACGCGGCCGGACGCGCCGTGCGCGACGCCCGCGCCGACGTCAGGCGTCAGCAGCGCGAGCTCGTGGAGGCTCGCACGAAGCTCGACCGACGAGCCCGCACCGCCGCGAAGGCGGAGACCGAGAAGCGGGTGCCGAAGATCATCGCGCACGGTCGACGGATGCAGGCCCAGGTCTCGGCGGGACGACTCCGCGGCGCGCACGAGGAGCACGTGGAGCAGGCCAGGTCGCGGCTCGACGCCGCACAGGAGCGGGTGCGGGACGACCGCGAGGTCCGCCTCGAGCTGCCCGACACCGCCGTCCCCCGCAGCCGCGACGTCCTGGTCACCGACGGCCTGGTGCTGCCGCGGGTCGACACGGCGGTCGACCTGCACCTCCGGGGTCCGGAGCGGGTCGCCCTCGTGGGCCCGAACGGCAGTGGCAAGTCGACGCTGCTGCAGGTACTGCTGGGCGACCTCGTCCCGACAGCGGGCAGCGTCCGCGTCGGCGTGCCCGTGGGGCACCTCGCGCAGCGCCCGGCCCTTCCCGACGAGCAGGCCAGCGTGGTCGAGAACGTCCGGCAGGCAGCGCCCGACGCCCCGCCCCAGACGGTCCGCGCCCAGCTCGCCCGGCTGCTGTTCCGCGGACGCGACGCCGACCGTGCCGTCGCCACGCTCTCGGGGGGCGAGCGCCTGCGGGCCGCCCTGGCCTGCGTGCTGCTCGCAGAGCCCGCACCGCAGCTCCTGCTGCTCGACGAGCCCACCAACGACCTCGACCTGGTCAGCGTCGGGCACCTGGTCGACGCGCTGCGCGGCTACGAGGGCGCCCTGCTGGTGGTGAGCCACGACGAGCGGTTCCTCGACGACCTCGACCTCCACCGTCGCCTGGAGCTTCCCTCACCCGGCGAGGTGGTCCCCCTGGCCTGACACTGGACCCGTGGACCCCGACGGACCTGCCCTGCACGGACCCCGCCTCATGCGACAGACGTGGGCGGACATCGCGTTCGTCCACTGGGCGGTCGACCCCGCCGTCGTCGCGCCGTTCATGCCGGCCGGGGTCCGGCCCGACGTGCTCGACGACAGGTCGTACGTGGGCCTGATCCCGTTCCGCATGCAGCACGCGGGCTTCGGGCGCGGGCCGGCGGTCCCGTGGCTCGGCACGTTCCACGAGACGAACGTGCGCATGTACTCCGTGGACGACGCCGGACGTCACGGCGTCGTGTTCCTGTCGCTGGAGTCGACCCGGCTGCTCGTCTCGGCGCTCGCCCGACTCGTCTTCGGCACGCCGTACACCTGGGCGCGGATGCGGGTCGACGAGCACGACGGCGTGCACCGCTACACGACGTCGCGACGCTGGCCCGGGCCGCGCGGCGCGGGCGGTCGGATCGAGGTGCGGCCGGGCGAGCCCCTGGAGGAGCCGAGCGAGCTCGAGCACTTCGTCACGGCCCGCTTCGGGCTGCACACCCGGGTGCTCGGACGCACCTGGTGGGTGCCGAACACGCACACCGCCTGGCCGCTGCACCGCGCCGAGCTGACCTCGCTCGACGACACGCTGCTGGAGGCCGCCGGCTTCCCCGGCCTGGCCGGCACGACGCCGACGTCGGTGCTGTGGTCGCCCGGGACGTTCACGACGTTCGGGCTCCCGCGCCGTGGCGTGCCGGAGCGGGCAGCAGCCGTCGGGTGAGCAGCACGCCCCAGAGCGCCGCGAGCGGGAACATCAGCACGCCGTAGACCGCGCCCGGCACCGAGATCGCCGTCTCGCCGAGCACCTCCACCGCGACGTAGATGGCGAGGGTCGCGTTGTGCACGCCGATCTCGAAGGAGCTGGCCACCGCCTGCGCTGGGCCGAGCCCGACGAGGCGGGGCACCGCGAACCCGACCACGAGACTCATCACGCAGAACAGCGCGGCGGGGAGGCCGACCTGGCGCAGGTAGTCGCCCGCGTCGGACCCGGTGCTCGCGAGGATCCCGAGGACGAGCACGAGCAGGATGACGGCCGACGCGGTGCGCACCGGACGGTCGGCGCGGGCCGCGAACGCCGGTCGCCGGCGCCGCACGAGCATCCCGAGCAGCACGGGCGCCAGGACGACCACGAAGACCTCGACGACCTTCCGGAACTGCAGCGAGACCTCGTCGTCGAGGCCGTAGTGCGCGATCGCGAGGTTGGTGATGAGCGGCAGCGTGCCGATCGCGACGACGGAGTTGATCGCCGTCAGCGAGACGTTGAGCGCGACGTCGCCGCGGAAGAGGTGGCTGTAGAGGTTCGCCGACGTCCCGCCGGGCGACGCCGCCAGCAGGAGCATGCCCACGGCGAGCAGGGGATCGAGGTCGAAGGCGGTGACGAGGCCGAAGCAGAGCAGAGGAAGGAGGAGCAGCTGGCACGCCAGCGCGACCACCACCGCCCTCGGGTGGCGCCCGACCCGACGGAAGTCGTCGGGCGTGAGCGAGAGGCCGAGCCCCAGCATGATGATGCCGAGGGCGACGGGCAGACCGACGGTGGAGAGCGCGGAGTCCATGCCTCACCCTAGGGTGACGCAGGTCACTTTCCCACTCCCGACGCCGCGCGCCGGACGGCCGACTACGGCAGGGCGTCGAGGATGGCCGGGACGCGCTCGCGGAAGGCGGCGACGCGGTCGCGGGTGCGCTGCGGCTCGCCCACCTTCTGCAGGTTCGCGATGCCCGCGTCGCCACGGGCGATGCCGGCCGCGATCCGCTCGCTCGCCGTCGTCATGCGCTCGACCACGGCGTCCAGCAACGTCATCGGACCCCACTCGCCGTAGGCCTCCACGACGAGGTCGAGGCGACGTGCGGTCTCCTCCACGCCGATGTCGCGGTAGAGCGGGACACCCGTCCACGCCAGGAACGCGAGGTCGTCGATCGGCCGCCCGGGTCCGGCCATGTCCCAGTCGATCATCGCCACGAAGTGGCCACTCTGGACGATCCAGTTGTAGGCGCCGGGATCGTGGTGGCAGACGACCTGGTCGGGCGCGAGCGTCACCGGCTCCTCCCCCGTGCCCCGCCACCGCAACGGCTCGTCGGGCCGGAAGCCCTCGACGACGTCGTGGTACTCGCGCAGCCAGGTCACCGCCTCGACGAGCACGGTGTCGAGCACCACCTCGTCGTCGACCGGCACGCCGCGACCCTCGACGTAGCTCAGGACCTCCCGGCCCTCGTCGTCGAGTCCCTCGACCCGCGGCACGCCGCCGAGCCCCTCGTCGGCGAGGAAGGTGAGCAGGCGGGTGCACGGCCGGCGTCCAGGGACCCGTCGGTCGGCGGACCGTCCGGCCGATGCGCAGCGCGCCCCCCACCGCGCCCGGGAGGTGCTCGACATCGGGGCCGTCGGCGTCTGGTGCGTCGTCCACGTGGGTCATCGTGGCACGCTATCCCCCGTGGCTCACGGACACGCACACTCCCACGACGACCTCGACGCCGGACCGCCGCGGCAGGGCCTCGCCGCCACGCTCGCCGTCGTGGTCGGGGCCATCTCGGTGGCCGCGATCGTCGCGATGGTCGTGCTCTGGCCGTCGTCGTCGCAGGTGCCCAAGGCACCCAACCCGCTCAGCGGCGAGGGCGTGACCCTGCTCGACGGCACCGTCACCGCGGTCAAGCCGTTCGACTGCGGGTCCGGCGGCGTGGGACCGGACAACCAGCCCACCGTCGACGGCGACTGCGCCAAGGTGACCGCCGAGACCGACGACGGCGACGCCACGTTCACGCTCGACTCCGCGCGCTACCAGGCCGGCATCGACGAGGGCGACGAGATCGAGGTGCTGCGCATCGCGCCCCAGGGCCAGCCGGCGACCTTCGAGTTCTACGACTTCCAGCGCACCTTCCCGCTGCAGGCGCTGGCGATCGCGTTCGCGATCCTCGTGGTGGCCGTCGCCCGGTGGCGCGGCCTGTTCGCGCTCGTCGGCATCGGCGTCACGCTGGTCGCGCTGATGCAGTTCATCCTGCCCGCCCTGCTCGCGGGGAAGTCGGCGCTGCCGGTGGCGATCGTCGGGTCGACCGTGATCATGACGCTCGTGCTCTACCTGGCCCACGGCGTGAGTATCCGCACCACCAGTGCCCTCTTCGGCACCTACTTCGGCATCATCGGCACCGCCGTGATGGGGGCGCTCGCCACCGACTGGGCCAGTCTCACCGGCATCGGGTCCGAGGACGACCGCACGCTCGTGGCGACCGTGCCGACCCTGTCGATGTCGGGCGTCGTGGCCGCGACCATGGTGATCGCCGGGCTCGGCGTCCTGAACGACGTCACCGTCACGCAGGCGAGCGCCGTCTGGGAGATGCGGGCCCTGCAGCCCACCGCGCGGGCCCGTGAGCTGTTCATGTCGGCCATGCGGATCGGCCGCGACCACATCGCCTCAAGCGTCTACACGCTCGTGTTCGCCTACGCCGGCTCCGCCATGACCGTGCTGCTGCTGATCTCGGCCTACTCGCGACCGCTCGGGGAGATGGCGACCACCGAGGAGCTCGGCCAGGAGATCGTCCGCACGCTCGTCGGCGCGATCGGGCTCGTCCTCGCGGTCCCCGTGACCACGGCCATCGCCGTCGCCCTGGCCCCGCCGGCGGAGGACGAGCCCCTGCCCCAGAGCCGGCCCGCCGGGCGACGCCGCGCGACGTCGTGACCGTCGGGACGCCTGCCGTGCTCGCCGCCCCCGCGTAGGCTCGCGCCATGGAGTGGGTCGGCGTGGTGCTGTTCGGGGTGGGCGTGCTGGTCGCGCTCGTCGTGGCGCTGTGGCTGTTCCAGCGCTCCCTCGACCAGCCCGGCGGTCGCGACGGTCTCGGCACCATGGGCAACGGCATGGGCGTCATGGACAACTTCTTCAGCCCGTCGCGCGCCGACGCCGCCGAGGAGCTCGAGCGCCAGAAGCGGGCCGCCCACGTCATGCCCTCCCCGGACGAGGACGACGAGCTGCGGCACGGCCAGGTACGGCGCAACCCCGACGGATCACCGCGCTCGATCCGGCTCACCCGGCCACCCGAGGACGGCTGAGCGACCTCGGCTCCCCGGGCGTCCGGGTGGCGCGGACGCCCGGCGGCGGGGCGCTCGAGAGGCGCAGGTCACGAAACCGGCCTACCGTCGGTGCATGACCACCGCCCGCACGATCGTCGCCAGCACGCTCGGTTTCTACGTGTTCGTCGGTGCGCAGGCGCTGGACGCGCTGCGCGCCAACGGCCGTCGTCGCTGACGCCTGCCCCTCCTCAGGCGCGCATGGCCTCGCGCAGGCCACGCGTCGCGAGCTGGTCGGCCAGCTCGTTGTCGGGCACGCCCGAGTGCCCCTTGACCCAGAACCACTCCACCTCGTGCCGCTCGCAGGCCTGCTTGAGCCGCTTCCAGAGGTCGACGTTCTTGACCGGCTGCTTCGCTGAGGTGCGCCACCCGTTGCGCTCCCAACTGGTCATCCACGACGTGATGCCACCCCGCACGTAGGAGCTGTCGGTGAACAGGTGCACCATGGAGGGCCGGTTCAGCGTCTCCAGCGCCATGATCGGCGCCATCAGCTCCATGCGGTTGTTGGTCGTGCTCTCGCGCTCGCCACCGCACATCTCCCGCACGTGCGAGCCGTAGCGCAGCACGGCACCCCAGCCTCCCGGGCCCGGGTTCGGCTTGCAGCCGCCGTCGGTGTGGATGAGGACGGGGACGGTGGAGGATGCGGTCGTCATGGCGTCGCCCATCCTCGCACCTGGTCGCCGGGCCCTCGACGGTCGTACCGTGGCGCCATGAGCCTGCACACCGCCGACGAACGTTCCGTGCTCGAGGGGCTGCTCGACGTGCAGCGGGCGGAGATCGCGCTGCTGCTGGACGAGGTCGACGACGCCGAGGCGCGCACCCGGCTGGTGCCGTCGGCGACCACGGTGCTCGGGCTGGTCAAGCACGCGGTGTTCGTCGAGCGGGTCTGGTTCCACGCCCGCGTGGCCGGCGTCCCGCGCGAGCGTCTCGGCCTCCCTGCCTCGCCGGCCGACAGCTTCGTGCTCACCGACGCCGACACGGTCGCGTCGGTCCGCGCCGACTTCGACGAGGCCTGCGACATCTCGCGTGCCGTCGCGGCCGACCACGACCTCGACGAGGCCTGGCCGTGGCACGACGGGCCGGTGTCGTTGCGCTACGTCTACGGCCACATGATCGCCGAGCTGGCCCGCCACGCAGGGCACGGCGACATCCTCGTGGAGCAGCTGCTGGCGCGACGGACGTCCGGCGAGGTCTGAGGTCGTTCGTCGAGCGCGCCGGGTCGCGCCCTGGCTAGCGTCGGGTCCAGACCTCTGGAGGACCCGTGCCCGACGCCGTCGTCGCCCTGGCCGTGGTGGGTGCTGCGCACGCAGCGTTCCAGCTGACGGTGTCGGTGGTGGTCTACCCGGCGCTCGCATCGGTGGGCGCCGACCAGTTCGCGCTGGCGCACGACGCGCACTCGCGCCGGATCGTGGTGCTGGTCGGTCCGCTCCACGCGGCACTGGTGGTGGTGTGCGGGTGGGCCGTCGTCACCGAGCCACGTCCGCTGGTGCTCGCCGCGGTCGCCGCGCACAGCTTGGCGATGGTCACCACCGCACTCGTCGCCGCCCCCACGCACGGGCGGCTCGGCACGTCCGGCCCCTCCCCCGTGCTCCTGCGCCGGCTCGCGGTCTCCGACGGGGTGCGCACCCTCGCCGCGGTCGCCGGTCTGGTGCTCGCCCTGCTCGCCATCGCGTGACCCACGATTCTCCTTCTGCGCGGGCAGCGCTTCTCCCTTCTCGTGGACCGTGCCTCGCGAAGGGAGAATCTCTGCCCCTCAGGTCGCCGTCGCCACCCGTACCCGATTGCCGTCGGGGTCGGTGACCTCGCACTCCCGCGCCCACGGCACCTGCTCGACGTCGGCGCCCAGGTCGGCGGCGATCCGGTCGACGTCGGGCACCCACAGGTAGACCAACGCCGGGCCGGGCGCGTCACCCGTGTGCTCGGACAGGTACACCCGGCACCCTTCGCGCACGACGCCGACGAACCGCGGCAGACCCGGTTCGAACACGTGGCGGAACTCCTCGGCGAAACCGAGCCTCGTCCACCAGGGCAACGATGCGTCGACGTCGAGGACGCGCAGGATCGGGACGGCCTGGACCGGTGGGCGGCTCATGGGACGAGCGTCGCACCGCTGAGTCAGGCAGTCCAGGGGTCGAGGAGCCGGATTCCGGTGCCGTCGAAGTCGGCGACGTTCCGCGTCGCGCAGGTGGCGCTCGCGACGCGGCAGATCGCGGCGATCTGCGCATCCGCCGTGTGGATGGGGCGACCGTCGCGCTCGCGCGTCGCCAGCACCTCCGCGTACTCGCCGGCAGCGGCGTCGTCGAACGGCAGGATCGCCCGCGTCTCGCGGTACGGCTCGACCGCGGCGTCGATCGCGACCGAGAGACTCGTGCTGCGCCGACCGGCCGGCAGCCTGCGCACACCTGCCAGCAGCTCGGCGAGGGTGACCGCCGTGATGGCGACGTCGTCGGTCAGCGACTCCAGCCACGCGAGCACGCGCTCGTCGGGCTCACGCCGCAGGGCCTCGGAGACGACGTTGGTGTCGAGGACGATCACTCGAGGTCCGCCGCGCGGGCCTCGTCGGTGCGACCCGGCAGCCCGACGTCGTCGAACCCGCCTGCCTCCTGCCCCGCCTGCAGCAGGGCGAGCCCGATGTGGGGGCGCCGGGTGGCTCTCGTCAGGATGTCGCGCGCCTCGGCCTCCATCGACCTGCCGTTCTCCCGCGCCTGCTCGGCGAGACGCTTCTTGACGGACTCCTCGAGCCCGCGGACCACGATCGAGGTCACGACGACCACCTCCCCTCGTTGATATCACGAATGATAGCAACGAGGCGAGGACGTGCGGTCCGCCGACCCGAGCCCGGTCGGCTGGGCTTCACGTCGGCCGTCCCCGGCTCAGACGTTGAAGCGGAACTCCACCACGTCGCCGTCGGCCATCACGTAGTCCTTGCCCTCCATCCGGACCTTGCCGGCGGCCTTGGCGTCGTTCATCGACCCGGCCGCGACGAGGTCGTCGAAGGAGACGATCTCGGCCTTGATGAAGCCCTTCTGGAAGTCGGTGTGGATGACGCCGGCGGCCTCGGGAGCGGTGGCGCCCTGCTTGATCGTCCAGGCGCGCGCCTCCTTCGGGCCCGCGGTCAGGTAGGTCTGCAGGCCGAGGGTCGCGAAGCCGACACGGGCCAGCGCGTCCAGGCCCGGCTCCTCGACGCCCATCTCGGCGAGCATCTCCGCCCGCATCGCCTCCGCCTCCTCGTCGTCGCCGAGCTCGACCAGCTCGGCCTCGCTCTTCGCGTCGAGGAACACGGCCTCGGCGGGGGCGACCAGGTCGCGCATCTTCTGCTTGAGGGCCTCGTCGGCCAGCTCGTCGGCGTCGCAGTTGAACACGAACAGGAACCGCTTCGCCGTCAGCAGGTGCAGGTCGCGCAGGAGCGCGAGGTCGAGGCCCGCCTTGAGCACGCCCGTGCCCGACTCCAGCGCGGCCTGGGCCTTGCGGGCCTCCTCCAGCTGCGCCACGAGCTCCTTGTCCTTGCGCGACTCCTTCTCCAGGCGCGGCACCGCCTTCTCGACGGTCTGGAGGTCGGCGAGGATCAGCTCGGTCGAGATGGTCTCGATGTCGCTGCCCGGGTCGACCTTGCCGTCGACGTGCGTGACGTCCTCGTCGCGGAACACGCGGGTCACCTGGCAGATCGCGTCGGACTCGCGGATGTGCGACAGGAACGCGTTGCCCATGCCCTCGCCCTCCGACGCACCGCGCACGATGCCGGCGATGTCGACGAACTGGACCGTCGCGGGCAGGATCTTGGCCGACCCGAAGATCTCCGCGAGCTTGTCGAGCCGGGAGTCGGGGACACCGACCACGCCGACGTTCGGCTCGATCGTCGCGAACGGGTAGTTCGCCGCGAGGACGTCGTTCTTGGTCAGGGCGTTGAAGAGGGTCGACTTGCCCGCGTTGGGGAGTCCGACGATGCCGATGCTGAGTGCCACGAGGCACCAGCCTACTGGTGCGGGGCGCGGGTCCCGACCGCCGGGAGAGGCAGGACGAAGGCACGCAGCATGCGGTCGTACCAGTCGTCGCGCAGCCCGAGGTCGGTCATGCCGAGCCGGCGGCAGACGGCCTGCGACGGTGCGTTGTCCGGATGCGTCACGGCGACCACGTGGGGCAGCCCAGCCGACGTGGCCCGCTCCAGGAGCGCCGACGCCGCCTCGGTCGCGTAGCCCCTGCCCCAGGAGCGCGGGTGCAGGTGCCAGCCGACCTCCCAGTCGCCGACACCGCCGCCACGCTCCACGCCCGCCGACGCGGGGATCGGCACGAGCATCACCATGCCCACGGGCGGGGCAGACGCGTCGGGACAGACTGCGAGGATCGCGGCGGCCGGGTGCGTCCCCCTCCGTTCAGGCATGCGCGCGATCCGCGCCTCGGCCTCCTCGACGTCGCGCATGGGCTCGCCGGTACCGCTCCACCGCGCCACCTCCGGCAGCGAGAACCAGCCGAACAGCGCACGGGCGTCGTCCGGCTCGAACGGCCTCAGCAGCAGCCGCTCCGTCTCGATGACGTCGGGAAGCATGCGTCGACCCTATCCGCGCCCGGTGGGCGTGGACTCCGGTGCGACGATGGGCCCATGACCGTCATCAAGATCAACGCGATCACCGTCCCCGCCGAGAACGGCGACGAGCTGGCGCACCGGTTCGCCGCCCGCGCCGGCGCCGTGGACGGGTCGGAGGGGTTCGAGGGCTTCGAGCTGCTGAAGCCGACCGACGACCGCGAGCAGTGGCTCGTCGTCACCCGCTGGCGCGACGAGGAGTCGTTCCAGGCCTGGCTGCAGTCCCCGGCGTTCGCGCACGGGCACCGGTCGGAGTCCGAGCGCGCCGGCGGCGAGGAGCCCAAGCCGGTCGCCTCGCACAGCGAGCTCTGGAGCTACACCGTCGCGGGCGGCTCGCCCGGACACGCCTGACGCCCGTCGTTCCAGCGCGTTGCCACGGTTCTGTCGGCGTCATGGCCTAGCGTCGGGTCCATGGCCGCCACCGTGGCAACCGCACGCGTCGGGCTGGCCCCCAACGACGTCGGGGCCCGCCGGACGATCCTGCTCGCGTTCGTGGCGCTCCTGCTCGTCACGCTGCTCGACGTGAGCACCGACGGTCGCCTCGGCGCCGTGTTCTCGGTGGGCTTCGTGCTCACCGCGGTCACCGTGCCGCTCGCGATCGACGTCCGCTCGCTGCTGCCCGCAGGCGTGCTGCCGCCGATCCTGCTGGTTGTGTGCGTGGGGCTCGCGGCCGCGCTGTCGCCCGACGCGGTCGAGGTCGCGGGGCTGCCGGAGGGCACCGGCTGGTTCGGACGCACCCTCACCGGCACGATCGACCGGGGCGTCACGCTCCTCGTGGGCCACGGGCTCGCGCTGCTGACCATCGTCGCGCGCATCCTCCTCGACCCGCACCACCCACGTCGCACCCGCCGGGTGCGCTGACGTGGAGGAGTACCAGCGGCTCAACCGAGCCATGTGGGACAGCCGCGCCGCGCGGCACGCCGCCTCGACGTCCTACGACCTCGACCGGTACCGCCGCGACCCGTCCGTCCTCAGCGACGTCGTGCGCTTCGACCAGCCGCGGCTCGGCGACCTCACCGGACTCGACGTCGTGCACCTGCAGTGCCACATCGGCACCGACACCCTCAGCCTGCACCGCCTCGGCGGACGCGTCACCGGTCTCGACCTCTCCCCCGCCTCCCTCGCCGAGGCCCGACGTCTCGCGGCCGACGTGGGGGCCGAGATCACCTACGTCGAGTCCGACGTCCACGCCGCGCCCGACGTCCTCGGCCGAGGAGCCTTCGACGTCGTCTACACGGGCATCGGCGCGGTGTGCTGGCTGCCGAGCATCGACCGCTGGGCGGCCACCGTCGCGGCGCTGCTGCGCCCCGGTGGACGCCTGGTCTTCCGCGACTGCCACCCGATGCTCGGCACGCTCGAGGTCGTCGACGGGCGGATCGAGCTCGTCTACCCGTACGCCGAGCACGAGCAGCCGCTGGTCTTCACCGACACGGCCTCCTACGTCGACCCCGACGACCACTCGCTCCCCGGGCTGCCGTCGCACGAGTGGTCGCACGGCCTGGCGGAGATCCTCATGGCCCTCCTGGCGCACGGGATGCGGCTCGAGACCGTCCTCGAGCACGACTCCGTCCCCTGGGTCCCCCTGCCGGGCTTCATGTCGCCCCACCCCGACCTGCCGGGCGAGCACCGGCTCACCGACCGACCGGAGCGGTTGGCCGCCAGCTTCACGATCGTCGCGACGCTCAGCCGCTGAGGGCGTCGAGCACCTTCTGCACGCGGCGCGCCCTCGTGTCGTCGCCCTTCGCGTCGGCCACGCTGCGGGCGTGCTCCTTGCGTCGCGAGGGCGCGAGCGCGTCGAAGGCGGCTCGCACGCCGGCGGCGTCCAGCGCCTCGGCGAGCGCCACAGGGACCTCCACCTCGCGCGGCGCGGCGTCGGCCCGCAGCACGACGTCGACGACCTGCCCCACCTCCACACCGAGCTCGGCGCGCGCGGCCTTGCTCAGTCCGACGAGGTTCTCCCCACCCATGCGAGCCAGCCGCAGTCGAGCGGTCGAGGCGCCGATCGTCACGGTGACGGGGAAGGCCTTCGCATCGCCGAGCACGGCGACCTGGTCGTCGGACAGGACGATCGCGGCGGCGGGCCCCCGCGGCTCCACGGTGGTGGTCAGCTGCAGCTCGTCCACGATCTCCTCCTGGGGTCGGCGCCAGCCTAGGACCGCCACAGGACCACGGGGACCAGTTGCCCGTGTCCGACCTGCTGCCTACCGTGGGGCGGACCGGGCCCGCACCGGGCCGTCCTCGGGGGAAGAGGCTGCACCATGACCGCACGACCGACCGTCCGCGCCGTGACCGGGCTCGCCGCGGGGGCTCTCGCGGCCAGCGCGCTCGTCGCCACCACGACGTCCGCCGACGCCGGACCGCGACCGTCCCGACCACCCGCCGCCTCGCCGACCGCCTACGGGTCGGGCGGCGCCGTGGCCTCCGTCGACGCGGAGGCCTCGAAGGTGGGACTGGAGGTGCTGCGTCGCGGCGGCAACGCGGCCGACGCCGCGGTCGCCACCGCGTCCGCCCTCGGCGTGACGGAGCCGTACAGCGCCGGGATCGGCGGGGGCGGCTACTTCGTCTACTACGACGCGAAGCGCGGGAAGGTCAGCACCATCGACGGTCGCGAGACCGCACCCGCCGGCATCACGCGCGACGCGTTCATCGACCCGTCCACCGGCAAGCCGTACCGGTTCACGCCCGAGCTCGTCTCGTCCGGCGTCGCGGTCGGCGTCCCGGGGACGCCGGCCACCTGGGAGGCGGCCCTGCGCGACCACGGTCGCTGGTCGCTGCGCCAGGCCCTCGCCCCGTCCATCAAGCTCGCCGAGCGCGGGTTCACGGTCGACCGGACGTTCCGCAGCCAGACGCTCGACAACAAGGACAGGTTCGCGGCCTTCCCCGACACCGCCCGGCTGTTCCTGCCCGGCGGCGACGCGCCCCAGGTCGGCAGCACCTTCCGCAACCCCGAGCTGGCCCGCACGCTGTCGCTGATCGCGGCGAAGGGGCCGCGCGCCTTCTACACCGGGTCCGTCGCCCGCGACGTCGCGCGCACGGTCCAGGCGCCGCCGAAGGACCCCGCGTCCGACCTGCCGGCCCCGCCCGGCTCCATGACCGAGCGTGACCTCGCCACCTACCGGGTCGACCGCCAGGCACCGACCCGCGCGCCGGTACCGCGGTCTCGACGTGTACGGCATGGCTCCGTCGTCGTCGGGCGGCATCGCGGTCGGCGAGGCGCTGAACATCCTCGAGGGCTACCGCCTGGGCGGGGGCGCCCGCCTCGGCTCCTCGCTGCACCTGTTCCTCGAGGCGTCGGCACGGGCGTTCGCCGACCGCGCGGCGTACGTGGGCGACGTCCCCGACGTCCCCGTCCGCACCCTGCTCAGCCAGCGCTTCGCCGACTCACGGGCCTGCACCATCGACCCCACGCAGGCGTCGCAGCGGCCGGTGGCGGCGGGCGCGCTCGACGGCGCCCCCTGCACCACCCGGGCCGCCGAGGAGAAGCCGGACACCGAGAACATCTCCACGACCCACCTCTCGGTCGTCGACCGCTGGGGCAACGCCGCCTCCTACACGTTGACCATCGAGCAGACCGGCGGCTCGGCGATCACGGTGCCGGGGCGCGGATTCCTGCTCAACAACGAGCTCACCGACTTCACGGCCGTGTACGACCCGAAGGACCCGAACCGGATCGAGCCCGGGAAGCGGCCGCGCTCGTCGATGTCGCCGATGATCGTGCTCGACCGCGGCCGGGTGAAGTACGTGGTCGGCTCGCCCGGTGGCGCCACCATCATCACGACGGTGCTGCAGGTGCTCCTCAACCGCATCGACCTCGGCATGACGCTGCCGCAGGCGGTCGCCGCGCCGCGCGCGTCGCAGCGCAACGCGGCCGTCACGCCGGCCGAGCCGGCCTTCATCGAGCAGTACGGCGGCCTGCTCGCCCCCTTCGGCCAGCAGCTGACGCCGTCGGGCGACGCGTTCACGTCGCAGGCCGAGATCGGCGCGGTGGCCGCGATCGAGCAGGACCGCCGTGGCCGCCTCACCGCCGTCGCCGAGCCGCAACGTCGCGGTGGCGGCACCGCCCTGGTGGTGCGACCCGACCGCCGATAGCCACGTTCTGGAACCTCATCGCCCATCTCACGAGTCAGAATGGGCGATGAGGTTCCGAATCTGCGGGATGGTGCCGGGGTCCTCCAGCACGCGCCGCAGCATGGTGCGCGCCTCCTCCTGGTCCTCGGCGGGGTACCCGCTCCCGGTGTGGCCGTCGAGGAGCAGCAGCGCATCGGTGCCGTCGGCATGGACGATGCGTGCCGCCACCTCGACCGACGCCAGGGTGCTGCCCCAGCCTGTGGCCTCGGCTGCCGCAGCCCTGAGAAAGGCCCAGAGTCCGGGCTTCGACGTGCGACTCGTCGGCGCGGACACGAGCAGGTCGGTGACGTCGGCCCACGACCACGTCGCCTCGTCGACCATCGCCTCGGCATCGACGTCGAGCCGTCGGTGCACGAGCCCCTCGGTCGTGAGCATCAGGTGATCGCGCCACGGGTCGCCGACCGCCACCGCGTCGTCGGTGGTCACCAGCCAGGCCATGCGGTGCTCGCTCATGACATCTCCCCCTCCTCAGGCGCCGCTGCGGACGCCAGCTGGTCCAGCACGTCCGCGGCCCGTCGATCGGCGAAGGCCGCCCGTCCGCCGACGGCGCTGGCCACCCCCACGATCCCTGTGGCGGGACGCCACGCCACCACCGCCCCGCAGCGCATGAGAGCGCCGTGGTGGACGGCCAGGCCGTCGTCCACCCGCCAGGCGTGGGGCTGCCGAGAGGGATCGAGCAGGCCGCCGTCGGCCGAGGCCCGCACGAGCGCCGCCATGTCGTCGAGGGTGGCCACGAGACCCGCCGCCCCGACGAACGGGCCGTCGCCGATGACCCACTCGTCGAGGGGGCGGCCCCAGATGCTCAGCGCCTCGACGACGTCGTCACGCTCGCCGGTCCTCCGGGCGATGTCGAACGCGCTCGGGTCGAGACCGGCCGGCTCGACGAGCGTGCTCCGCACCTGCTCGATCCACGGCCCGCCGACCTCCTCCAGCATCCGCGTCAGCACCGCGTAGCCGAGGTTGGAGTACTCGCCCACCACCCGACGGTGCTGGTCGACGAGCGCGTCGAGCTCGGGCAGCACGTCGTGGTCGAAGCGCTCTCGCGTCCACCGCCGGTAAGGATCGAGGAGCTCGCGGCGCTGACCTGGGGCAGTGCGCGGCAGCCCCGACCGGTGCCGGACGAGCTCGGCCACGGTGATCGGCGACGTCGAGTCGAGCACCTCCTCGACCGTCGTGTCCCACCTCCACGTGCCGCGCTCGACCATCGCGTGGGCCAGCCCGGCCGTCAGGATCTTCGACACCGAGCCCCACCGGACCGGCTGCCCCGGCCGGTGCCAGCCCGAGCCTTCGCGCCGCTCCCCGTCCTTGGTCAGCAGAAGGGCCGCGACGCTCGTCCGGAGGCTCATCGCTCCACCTCCAGGGTCCGATCGGCGAGCATGAGGAGCCCCTCCGCGTCGCCGACGTCGCTGGTCGTGCGACCGGCGAACTGGGCCACCGCGACGGTGGCACCGCTGTCGTCGAACGTCCACCGCAGCTCCGCGACGACGCCGGGCGCCCCGCCCGGCTTCGTGAAGTCGTCGTCTAGGACGGCGCGGGCCTGCGGGCCGAACAACCCGCGATGCTCCAGCAACCATGCGCCCAGGGCAGCGATGTCGGTGGACCGCGCCGTCCAGTCCAGGCCGTCCTGCCATCGGGGCGTCGTCACGGCGCGCGGATCGACGTCGACCGTCGCCGCGGCGACCCGCCTCAGCACCTCACGAGTCTCCGCGTCCCCGAGATCCGCACCAGCGGGCAGGGGTTCGGCGCCCCATCCCGCCTGCAACACCTGCTTCGTCGAGAGGAACGGGCCGGACCAGCGGCGCCCGGTGGCTTCCTCCCAGGCCGCCGTCACGCCGTCCGGACCGACGACGCGGAGCAGGGCGTCCGTCGCGGTGTTGTCGCTGGTCTGCAGCATCAGGGCGACCAGTTCGTCGATCGTGCGGCGCTCACCGGCGGCAGGCGTGCGGGCAGTGACGGGGGCCGACTGGTCGCGGGCTCCCACGCGCACCGCCTGTCGCGGCGACAGGCGACCATCGTCGATCCCGCGAGCCACGCCCGCTGCGACCACCACCTTGGCCACCGAGGCCATGGGCAACAGGTCCTCCGGCGACGCGCCGACGACCTCAGCCCGGTCCTCGCCGACCCGCAGCGCGGCTGCGGACCACCGCACGGGCAGCGTGGAAGACACACGACGGACGTCCTGCACGTCGGCCGCGGCGACACTGCGGTCGACCGCTGGACCGAACCAGAGCACGTCGATCGCTCCTCCTTCGCCTCGCTCGAGGTGTAGCAGGAGCGTCCGGCCGGCGCTCGATCGCAGCACTCGGCGAGCCACCGGTCCCTTCGTCTCCTCGTCGACGACCTCCCACGGACCGTCGTCGACGACGGCCCGGACCGCACGGGTCACCTCCGGCCACTGAGCCCCGTCGGACAACGCACTGGAGAAGTACCGCCGGTCGGCAGTGGAGAGCCCCTCGCCGTTGAGACCGTCGACGAGCCACCTCGCTGCACTCGACGCGCTAGCGCCAGGGCGCGGTGCCGGGTCCGGGCTCTCGGAGCAGCCCGCAAGCACCAGGACGGTGGCGACCGCCAGCACCAGCGACGTCCTCATGCGTCGATCTCCACAGCCGATGGCCGCCCGTCCTCGGACCGCGGCCCGTCGTCCGCCCCAGCTCCGCCCCGGCCGCGCAGCCAGGCCACGAACCGTTCCAGGTGGGAGGACACGAAGATCGTGTCGCAGGCGATCATCACCAGCGCAAAGCTCGTCAGACCCATGAACAGCGCGATCGAGAGGTGGAACGTCACCATCATCAAGACGGCCCACGGCCGCACCGACCTGGAGACGACCAGGAACGGGAACCCGATGAGCGCCAGCATGGCTCCGTAGGTGCCGAGGACGACGACGTGGTCATGCTCAAGCACCAGCGGCGACAGGGCCGGGTGGAAGTACTCCGGCGTACGCATCACGTAGTAGAGCGCCGTGCCGTCGATCCACATGTCACCCTGGGCCTTGTACAGCCCGCTCATCAGGTAGACGAGACAGATCTGCAGTGCGATCGCCAGAGCCGCGGCGTTGCTGAGCATGGTCGCCCACCACGTGTGACCGACCCGCCGGACCCGCGCGATCGGCGGCCAGTTGCTGCGCACGGACAGCCGGTCCGTGCACCGGCTGACGGCCAGCAACGGCATGACGATCATCGACAGGTTGTCGCCGCCGTCGATGAGGAACGGATTGGCCCCCCACATCGTCCAACAGACCGCCCACGCTCCAGCGATCACGAGCCGACCGCCGACACCGACGACCATCGCTACGCAGAGCACGATCCCGAGGTGATAGAGGAGCTCGAAGGCGACCGACCCGTCACCGAGCGCTACGAACAGGTTGAAGCCGCCTGCGTGACCGACGTCCTCACGCGGGTAGAACGACTCCGCGCCGAACAACACGCGCCGGTCTCCGTAGTCGGACAGGAAGAGCGACAGCTGGGCGACGCCCACGCCGATCCGAGCGGCGGCCAACCCCACGAGCGCCCGGGGCCGGTCACCGACCGACTGCAGGATGCGATCCGTGGCCGAGATCAGAGGCGCGCCCATGCGGTCTCCAGTACGTCGACGTCGCCTGTCTCACTCCACCGGTCCCGCTCGGACCACCGCGGAAAGCGGTGGATCACGTACCTCAGGCGGACCTGCGAAACTTCGCCGGCCTCGGCACAGCGGTCGGCCAATGCCCATGCGGCGAAGCGGTGCAGAGTCCGCTCGCCCCGCGCACGGCTCTCGCGCTCCTGCGGCGAGAGCTGCTCGGCACGTGGCAGCGCTTCCGGAGCGTCGCTGTCGGGTGCGTCCTCGCGGAACCGCAGGAGGAAAGGGTCCTGCAGGAAGACGTGCATGATGCCGTTGCTGACCACACGCGACATCCGGGATGGGAAGAAGCGGCTACGGTGCACCGCCTCCACCGTCGGGGTCGTGACGTCGACGAAGGGTGACTCGGCTCCGTCGGCGCACCGCACTTGTGCGGCGATGCCGCGGTCCTCGCTGATCGGGTCGGGGCGCGAACAGCTGCCAGTTCTGCGAGACATATGGACTCAGCACCCGGTTCGCGCGCTCACCGTGCACGAGTGTGAGGGGGGTGATGGGCGCAGTCGTCAGGACGGCGCTTGCGAAGTACACGAAGCCCGCCACGACGACCGTAGCGAGCGCGAGGCCCCGCGTCAGGCGCGATCGCGCCGTCAACGGGGCCGCGCCGTCCTCCTGGACGTCCACGCGAGACGTCAGTCGAAGATGACGTCGACGGACGTGCCCGGCGCCGACGTCCTGGCGTAGCTGCTTCCGCCCAGGACTCCCTGGATGAAGCTGGCAGCGCGCGCCACCTCGCCGGCGTAGCGCGGAGCCTGCGCCGCGGTAAAGCCCCGACCAGCGGCGGTTGCCGCGGCGACGATGCCAGGGATGGCCTGCGGCCGAGCCTCCACGACGTCGTCCGGCTGGGCCTCGACTGCGGCCACGTAGGGCGACGCGATCACCTCGGAGTCGGCGGTGGCTGCCGACCCGAAGGTGGCGCCCGCTACGACAGTGGCGGCAGCAGCGGCCGTCACGACGATCCTCTTCTTCATCTTTCTCCCCCTCGTCCAGGGCCCCACTCCAGGACCCGCTGGGGAGAGAAACTAGCGAGACTTCCAGAACTCCTCAAGGAAAGTTGCACGTCACACCCACTTGCGGGACGCGCCGGCAGGTTCGCCTGCTTCGCGCCTCTCGCAGATCGCGCCGTCTGCCCTTCTCAGACCTGGCCGGCAGCCTTCATGTCGCGGCGCAGCTCGGGCGGGAGGGCGAAGGTGAGCGTCTCGTCGGCGGTGCGGACGGCGGCCGCGTCGGGGTGGCCGTGCTCGGCGAGGTAGGTGAGGACGTCCTGGACGAGGTCGTCGGGCACCGAGGCACCCGACGTCACGCCGACGGTCTCGACACCGTCGAGCCACTCCTCCTGGAGCTCGCTGACGTCGTCGATGCGGTAGGACGCCGACGCGCCCGCCTCGAGCGCGACCTCGACCAGGCGCACCGAGTTCGAGGAGTTCGAGGAGCCGACGACGATGACCAGGTCGGCGTCCTTCGCGATCTCCTTGACCGCGACCTGACGGTTCTGGGTGGCGTAGCAGATGTCGTCGGACGGCGGGTCCTCCAGCTGCGGGAACTTCTCGCGCAGCCGGCGGACGGTCTCCATCGTCTCGTCGACGCTCAGGGTGGTCTGCGAGAGCCACGACAGCCGGGTGCCCTCGGGGAACTCGAGGGAGTCGACGTCGTCCGGGCTCTCGACGAGGGTGATGTGCTCGGGCGCCTCGCCCGCAGTGCCCTCGACCTCCTCGTGGCCCGCGTGTCCGATGAGCAGGATGCGGTAGTCCTCGGCGGCGAAGCGGCGGGCCTCGTGGTGGACCTTGGTGACGAGCGGGCACGTGGCGTCGATCGTCTTGAGCCCACGCTCGGCGGCCTGCTCGTGCACCATCGGCGAGACACCGTGGGCGGAGAACACGACCGTCGCGCCCTCGGGCACCTCGTCGAGCTCCTCGACGAACACGGCTCCGCGCTCGGCCAGCGTGTTGACGACGTGCTTGTTGTGCACGATCTGCTTGCGGACGTACACCGGCGCCCCGTAGAGGTCGAGCGCCTTCTCGACGGTGATGACCGCGCGGTCGACGCCGGCGCAGTAGCCGCGCGGGTCGGCGAGGAGCACGCTCCCGCCGACGGGGGGCATGCCGAGGTCCACGTGGGTCGTCATAGGTGCATCGTACCGACCGGCGACAGACCGCGAGCCCGTCGGCGCGACCCCGCCAGCCGCCGACCGCCCGGTCGAGGCACGGGAATCTCAACGGAGCACGGAGAGCATTCCGTGCTTCGCTGAGGAAACCGTGCCCGGCGGGAGATTCCCAGGGCGACCTGGGAATCTCCCACCTCCTAGGCTGAGGCGCATGGCGCTCGACACGACGGCGGACTCCCCCGCGCCCCTGCGGCAGGTGTCGACGCTGATCGGGCAGTGGGTGGGGCGGCTGGGGGCGATCTGGGTCGAGGCCGAGGTGGCGCAGCTGACCCGACGTCCCGGCGTCTGCTTCCTCGTGCTCCGCGACCTGCGGGCCACCCTCTCGATCCGCGCCACCTGCCACGTGTCCGTCCTCGACGCGTCGGCCGCGCCCGTCACCGAGGGCGCGCGCGTGGTGGTCCACGCCCGGCCGGAGTTCTACGAGCCGAACGGCTCGCTCACCCTGCAGGTGCGGGAGATCCGTCCTGCCGGCGAGGGCGAGCTGCTCGCCCAGCTCGAACGACGCAAGCAGCTGCTCGCGGCCGAGGGGTTCTTCGACGCCCGGCTCAAGAAGCCGCTGCCGTTCCTGCCCGGCACCGTCGGGCTGGTCACCGGACGCGCCTCGGCCGCCGAGCGCGACGTGCTCGAGAACGCCCGCCTGCGGTGGCCGGGCGTCCGGTTCGTCGTCCGGCACGCGCTCATGCAGGGAGCCGGCTCGGCGCGCGACGTCGTGGCCGCCGTGCAGGAGCTCGCTCCGCAGGTCGACGTGCTCGTCGTCGCCCGCGGCGGAGGGTCGCTGGAGGACCTCCTGCCCTTCTCCGACGAGTCGCTCGTGCGCGCGGTGCACGCCTGCCGGGTGCCCGTGGTCAGCGCCATCGGGCACGAGCAGGACACGCCCCTGCTCGACCTCGTCGCCGACGTCCGCGCCTCCACCCCCACCGACGCCGCCAAGCGCGTGGTCCCCGACGCCGCCGAGGAGCAGGACCGGATCGCCCACGCGCGCTCCCGACTGCGCCGCGCCGTCACGACCTTCGTCGAGCGCGAGGCGCACGGACTGGCGCAGCTGCGCTCACGCCCCGTCCTCGCCGCGCCGCACGTGCTCGTGGACACGCAGCACGACGCCCTCACCCACCTGCGCGAGCGCGCCGACCGCGCCCTGCGGCACCGGCTCGACCGCGAGCACGACGCCGTCGGGCACCACCTGGCGCGCGTGCGGGCGCTGTCGCCGCTCGCCACCCTCGAGCGCGGCTACGCGGTTGCGCAGACCCCCGACGGGCACGTGCTGACCTCCGTGGCCGACGTGCCCGCCGCCTTCGTGGTGCGCCTCGCCGACGGCAGCGCCCACGTCACGACCGACCGCACCGAGGAGACCCCGCATGCCGACTGAGCCCGACCCCGCCCCCGACCTCTCCTACGAGCAGGCCCGCGAGGAGCTGGTGTCCGTCGTGCAGCGGCTCGAGACCGGCGGCGTCGGTCTCGAGGAGTCGCTCGCCCTCTGGGAGCGCGGCGAGCAGCTCGCCACGGTGTGCCAACGCTGGCTCGACGGCGCGCGTGAACGTCTCGACCGGGCCGCCCGAGGCGACGACGAGGCTCAGGACAGCGACGCGACGTAGCGTTCGAGCGTCGTCCGGTCGACGTCGCTCGTCACGACCGCCGTCGTGTCCTCCCGCGGTCCCGGGACCACGCGCGAGTACGTGGTCTCGTCGTCCGGCGACGACCAACGCGTCCACGTCTGGTCGCCGATCTCGACCTCGTCGACGCGCTCGCTGCCCGGCACCAGCTCCTCGACCGTGGCCTCCTCGGCCCCCGGGGCCTGCTGGATACCGATGAAGCGCTGGTCGTCGGTGAGCGTGCCGAGGCTCCACACCTTCTCGCGCACCCGCGACGAGGTCACCTTCCAGCCCTCGGGCAGCGACGTGGGCGCCAGCAGGTCGGCGCCCGTCTCACGCTCTGCCCCGGGCAGCACCGCCGCGTAGTCGACGGCCGGCACCCGCGGCTCCTTCGGGGCGTTGCCGTAGAAGAGGTGCGCCACCCCCCAGACGACGAGCAGGCCGACACCGAGCACGCCGACCGACCGGATGATGTCGCCGAGCTTCGGGTTGCCGCGGCTCGAGCCGGCCATGCGTCCTCCAGGATGTGATCTCGCCGCAGACGCGGCCCGTTCGTCGGCACACCGCCGCGAGTGCGGCTACGCTCCGCAGCATGGTCGTGCACAAGCTCTCCGACGCCGCAGCATTGATCGGCGTCAGCGATGACACCCTACGTCGCTGGCAGCAGCAGGGCCGGTTCAGCCCGGTCGACGTCGACGGCCGGGCGGGCATCGAGGGCACCGAGCTCGCGCGCCTCGCGGCGGAGCACGCGGCCACGCCCGACCACGGGCCGGAGCACATCAGCGCCCGCAACCAGCTGCGCGGGATCGTCACCCGCATCACCAGCGACACCGTGATGGCGCAGGTCGAGCTGGTCTGCGGTCCGTACCGCGTCGTCTCCCTCGTCAGCCGGGAGTCCGTCGACGCGCTCGGGCTCGAGCCCGGCAGCGTCGCCTGGGCGACCGTCAAGTCCACGAACGTCTCCCTGGAGGTCCCATCATGAAGAAGCTTGCGACCGCCGCGGCCGCCGCCGCGCTGCTGCTCCCCCTCGCCGCGTGCGGAAACGACGACGCCGTCGACCCGCGGGCCGACGTCGACAGCACGCTCGTCGTCTACGCCGCCGCATCGCTGAAGGGCACCTTCACCGAGCTGGCGAAGGAGTTCGAGGCCGCGAACGAGGGCGTCACCGTGCAGCTGAGCTTCGGCGGCTCCTCCGACCTCGTCTCGCAGATCAGCGAGGGGGCGCCCGCGGACGTCTTCGCCTCCGCCGACGAGAAGAACATGGACACGCTCGTGGGTGACGACCTGGTGTCCGGCGACCCCCAGGACTTCGCGTCCAACACGCTCGTCATCGTCACGCCTCCCGACAACCCGGGCGACGTCACGTCCCTCGACGACCTCGCGGACCCCGACCTCGACGTCGTGGTCTGCGCACCGCAGGTGCCCTGCGGCAGTGCCGCGCAGAAGCTCGCCACCGCCGCCGGCGTCACCCTCGCGCCCGACAGCGAGGAGCAGTCCGTCACGGACGTGCTCACGAAGGTGACGTCAGGCGAGGCCGACGCCGGACTCGTCTACGTGACCGACGCGAAGGGTGCCGGCGACAGCGTCCGCACCGTCGAGGTGCCGCAGGCCTCGCAGGTCGTCAACACCTATCCGATCGCGGTGCTCTCGGACGCCAAGCAGCCCGGACTGGCCCGCGACTGGGTCGAGCTGGTCACCGGCTCGCAGGGCCAGAAGGTGCTGCGCGCCGCCGGCTTCGCCCGACCGTGAGCCCTGGGGGCGCGCCGCTCGCACCCGAGGTGCCGCAGGGGACGAGTACCCGACGCACCCAGCGCACGGCCGGGGACCTCCCCCGGTGGGTCTGGCTGCCCGCGGCGCTCGGTGCCGCGCTCGTGGTCGTGCCCGTCGTCGCGCTGCTCACCCGCGTCGACTGGTCGGACCTCCCGGCGCTGCTGACGTCGGAGTCGTCGCGCGCGGCGCTCTGGCTCAGCCTGCGCACCGCCGCAGCGTCCACCGTGCTGTGCGTGCTGCTGGGCGTGCCCATGGCGTTCGTGCTCGCCCGCACCCGGTTCCCGGGCCAGGCCCTGCTGCGCGCGTTCGTCCTGCTGCCCCTCGTCCTGCCACCCGTGGTCGGCGGCATCGCCCTGCTCGCGACCTTCGGGCGCCGCGGACTGCTCGGCTCGAGCCTCGAGGTGCTCGGCGTGCAGGTGGCCTTCTCGACCACGGCCGTGGTCCTCGCCCAGACGTTCGTGGCGCTGCCCTTCCTGGTCATCAGCCTCGAGGGCAGCTTGCGCACCGCCGGGCACCGCTACGAGACCGTCGCCGCCACGCTCGGGGCGCGACCCTCGACCGTGCTGCGCCGAGTCAGCCTGCCGCTCGTCCTGCCCGGACTGGTGTCCGGCGCGGTCCTCGCGTTCGCGCGGGCACTCGGGGAGTTCGGTGCCACCATCACCTTCGCGGGCAGCCTGCAGGGGGTCACGCGGACGCTGCCGCTCGAGATCTACCTGCAGCGCGAGACGGACCCCGACGCCGCCGTCGCGCTCTCCCTGCTGCTCGTCGTGGTGGCCGTGCTCGTCATCGTGCTCGTGCGCGGCCGGGAGGGTCGCTCGTGAGCATCGCGCTGCGCCTCCAGGTGCCGGAACGCGACGTCGACCTCGCGCTCGACGTCGCCGCAGGCAGCACGCTGGGGCTGGTCGGGCCCAACGGCGCGGGCAAGTCGACCGTGCTCGCGGCGCTCGCAGGGACGCTGCGACCCCCTCACGCGCGCCTGGAGGTCGACGACCAGGTGCTCGTGGACACCGCGACGGGCCGGTGGACACCGCCGCACGTGCGCGGGGTCGGGTTGCTGGCCCAGGAGCCGCTGCTGTTCCCCCACCTCGACGTCGTCGCGAACGTCGCCTTCGGACCACGCAGCCGGGGGGCCTCGCGCGGCGAGGCGGAGAGGATCGCCCGCGACCGGTTGGCCGAGCTCGGGTGCACCGATCTCGCCGACCGGCGGCCCGGCACCCTCTCGGGCGGGCAGGCGGCCCGCGTCGCACTCGCGCGCGCCCTCGCCCCCGACCCTGGCGTGCTGCTGCTCGACGAGCCGATGGCCGCGCTCGACGCGGCCGTCGTGCCGCAGCTGCGCACGACCCTCGCACAGGTGCTGCGCCGACGTCGCGACGCCGGCCGCACCGCCGTGCTGGTCACCCACGACGTGCTGGACGCCCTGCTGCTCACCGACACGCTGGCCGTCGTCGAGCACGGCCGCGTCGTCGACGTCGGCCCCACCCAGCGCGTGCTCGAGCAACCGCGCAGCGTGTTCGCGGCCGAGCTCGCGGGGCTCAACCTGCTGCGGGGCACGGCGACGGCGCCGGGTCTGCACACGCCCGAGGGGCTCGTCGTCCACGCCTCCGGCACCACGCCCCCCGCCGGGGTCCCCGCGGTCGCCGTGCTCGACCCGGCCGCCGTCGCCGTGCACCTGGAGGCGCCCGCCGGCAGCCCTCGCAACGTCTGGCCCGCCACGGTCACGGCCGTCGAGCCACGCGGTCGCCGGGCCCTCGTCCGGACCGACGTCGTCAGCGCCGACGTCACGGTCGACGCCGTCGCCGACCTGCTCCTGGAGCCCGGTCGACGTGTCCACCTGGTGGTCAAGGCGAGCGAAGTGCAGGTGCACGGCCTCTGACCGGCGCCGACGCCGGTAGGGTGCGGAGCGTGGAAAGCCTGCAGCCCGCCGCCCAAGCCCCGGACCGCAACCTCGCCCTGGACCTCGTCCGCGTCACGGAGGCCGGTGCCATGGCCGCCGGTCGCTGGGTCGGGCGCGGCGACAAGAACGGCGCCGACGGCGTCGCCGTCAACGCGATGCGGAGCCTCATCAACACCGTCACGATGGACGGCGTCGTCGTCATCGGCGAGGGCGAGAAGGACGAGGCGCCCATGCTGTTCAACGGCGAGCAGGTCGGCGACGGCTCCGGCGCCGAGTGCGACGTCGCGGTCGACCCGATCGACGGCACGACCCTGTGCGCCAAGGGCATGCCCAACGCGATCTCGGTCATGGCCGTCGCGCCCCGCGGGTCGATGTACGACCCCTCGGCCGTCTTCTACATGGAGAAGCTGGTGGCCGGCCCGGAGGCCGCCGACCAGGTCGACATCCGCCTCCCGGTGTCCAAGAACATCGCCCTCGTCGCCAAGGCGAAGGGCATCAGCAACAGCGACGTCACCGTCTGCGTGCTCGACCGACCCCGCCACGCCGCCCTGGTGCAGGAGATCCGCGACGCAGGTGCACGCATCAAGTTCATCAGCGACGGCGACGTGGCCGGTGCCATCGTCGCGGCCCGCCCCGACACCGGCGTCGACCTGCTCGTCGGCACGGGCGGCACGCCCGAGGGGATCATCACGGCCTGCGCCATCAAGGCGATCGGCGGCGTCATCCAGGGTCGGCTCGCGCCCACCGACGACGACGAGCGCCAGCGCGCCATCGACGCCGGGCACGACCTCGACCGGGTGCTGCTCACCGACGACCTCGTCGTCGCCGACGACTGCTTCTTCGTCGCCACCGGCATCACTGACGGCGAGCTGCTCGACGGGGTCCGCTACGCCAAGGGCAAGGCGTTCACCGAGTCGCTCGTGATGCGCTCGCGCAGCGGCACGATCCGCAAGATCACGAGCGAGCACCAGCTGACGAAGCTCAAGGCCTACTCGGCCATCGACTACGAGCGCTGAGCCGACGTCGGGGGACGAGGTGCAGGAGCGACCACGGGCGCGGCACGTGCGCAGCGTCGACGACGTGCTCGCGCTCATGGACGACCTGTTCACGTCGACCGCCGACCGCTGGACCGACGGCGCCGGCGCGGCCTGGTGGGACGACTTCTACACCGACCGCTCCCGACCCGTGCCGTTCTTCGTCGACGCCCCTGACGAGAACCTGGCCGCCTGGGTCGAGTCGGGCGAGGTGCGGCCACGACACGCCCTCGACCTCGGCTGCGGAACGGGCCGCAACGCGCGCTACCTGATGTCCGTCGGCGCCGAGGTCGATGCCGTCGACCTCTCGGCGACCGCGGTCGCGTGGGCGCGGGAGCAGGAGGCCCACGCCGACGCGGCGCCGCGCTACCACGTGGGCGACGCCTTCGGCGGCGTCGGCGAGGAGCTCGCCGGGCCCTACGACCTCGTCTACGACTCGGGCTGCCTGCACCACCTGCCGCCGCACCGGCGCGTCGCGTACCGTCGCCTGCTCGACCGCGTGCTCGCACCCGGGGGCTGGTTCGGTGTCGTGTGCTTCCACGACGGCCTCATGGGCACGGGCGCCCCCGACGAGCAGCTCTACCTGCGAGGCGGGCTCGAGGGCGGGATCGCGTTCACGGCCGACGACCTGCGGTGGATCTTCGACGACCTCGAGCCCGTCGACGTCCGCCCCATGCGCGAGCAGCGCAGCACGGGTCGCTTCGGCGAGGCGTTCCTCCTCACCGCGCTGTTCCGCAGACCTGCCTGAGCGCGGGCGTCAGACGGGGTACCCGAGCGCCGCGAACATGCGGGCGTGGATCGCACGCACCACGTCCTGCTTGCGGGCGTTGTACTGCATGACGTGCTCGCCGGCGTCGCGCGCCGCGGCCGACGCGGCGCGCTTGGCGTCGGCGTAGAGGTCACGGTCGTCCGGGTGGGTGCGCAGCCAGTCGCGGAACATCCGCATGCGCGCGACCTCCGCCCCGTCCGCGTGGAAGACGTGCAGGTTCGTGCGCGGGTCGTGGTGGCGCAGCAGCCGGTGGCCCTCCCACCAGGGCTCACGGACGACGTGCCGGAAGCCCTGCGCCTCGAGCGCCGGCACGTAGGCGCCCTCGTCGTCAGGGTCGGGCACCACGAGCAGCAGGTCGAGCAGCGGCTTGGCCGCGAGGCCCGGCACCGACGTCGACCCGACGTGCTCGACGCTCACGGCAGCCCCGCCGAGCGCCGTCCCCACGGTGTCGACGAGCCAAGCCGCCTGCTCCGTCCAGGCCGGGTCGGGATCGACCACGACGACGTCGCGTCCGGGTCCGGCCCCGTGGACCCACGGCGACGCACCGGGCGGCGGCTCGACGTCGTCGAACCGCACGATCTCCTCGGGCGTGGCCATGTCGACGACCGTATCCGGTCTCGTCCGGCCTGCCCCAGCCCCCGACTCCTCGTACCATCACCTGCATGGCCGGCTCCGGAGAACAGTTCGCGCACCTGCCGTCGGGCATCGACCTCTGCTACGAGACGTTCGGCGACCCCACCGACCCTCCCGTGCTGCTGGTCATGGGCCTCGGCGGCCCGATGGGCTGGTGGGACGTGGCGTTCTGCGAGCAGCTCGTCGCCCGCGGCCTGTTCGTGGTGCGCTACGACAACCGCGACACCGGCCGTTCCACCAAGCTGCGCCAGCACCGCGTGAGCCGGATCGACCTCGCGAAGGCGCTGGTCGGCCTCACCACGCCGCCGTACACGATCGGCGACCTCGCCGACGACGCCTTCGGGCTGCTGGACCACCTCGAGATCGACGCCGCGCACGTCGTGGGCGTCTCGATGGGCGGCATGATCGCGCAGACGATGGCCGTGGCGCACCCCGAGCGGGTGCGCTCGCTGGTGTCGATCATGTCGACCACGGGCCGGCGCACCGTCGGCTACCAGAATCCCAAGCTGCTGCCCGCCCTGCTCAGCAAGGCCGGCCACACGCGCGACGAGTACGTGGAGCGGTCGCTGCGGGGCACGCAGATGATCGCGTCGCCGGACTACCCGACCGACCCCGAGTTCGCGCGCGACCGGGCCTACGAGACCTACGACCGCGGCTGGTCGGCGGGCGGCGTGACGCGGCAGGTGATGGCGATCCTGACCCAGCCCGACCGCACGGCCGACCTGGCCAGGCTCGACGTCCCCGCCACCGTCATCCACGGCACGCGCGACCCGCTGGTCCACCGGTCCGGCGGCAAGGCGACGGCCGCGGCGCTCCGGGGCTCCGAGCACGTCGAGATCGAGGGCATGGCCCACGACCTGCCGAGCCAGCTCTACGACCAGATCGTCGAGGCCATCGTCCGCACCGTCGAGCGCGCCCAGCACGCCTGACCACGCCTTCCCCCCGTTTCGGAACGTCATCGCCCGTTCCGGGCGAAGAAACGGGCGATGACGTCCCGAATCGTGGGGACTAGGCGTCGCTCCAGACGCCGAGCCGATTGCCCGCGGGGTCGGTGAAGTGGAAGCGGCGGCCGCCGGGGAACGCGAACACGTCGTCGACGACCGTGCCCCCGGCCTCGACGACGGCGTCGCGCGTGGCCTCGAGGTCGGCGGACCAGAGCTGGACGAGGGGCCCGGTGGTCGACGGCGTGCCGGTGGGGTCGAGGCCGCCCGCCTCGCCCTCCCCCTCGACACGCTGGATGCCGACGTAGTCCGGTCCGTAGTCGGTGAAGCGCCAGCCGAACGCGCCGCCGTAGAACTGCTGCGCGGCGGCGAGGTCGGGTGCCGGGATCTCGATGTAGTCGATGCCGTGGTGGGTGTGTGCCATGACCCGACGCTATGCCTCTCCCCCGACGTTTCGGCACGTCGTCGCCCGTTCTCCTGCCCGGAACGGGCGATGGTGTTCCGAATCGTGGGGACTGGCTAGGGTCCTGACGTGGACGAACCAGGCGAGGTGGTGGTGCGGGTCCGGGCCGACGGGGCCACGGAGCTGCGGGTCAACGGCGTGTTCGTCATGGACGACGTCGAGACCTCCAGCGAGCGGCTCCTGGCCGACCTCGTCCTCGACCTCGGCGCCCGCGAGGTGCTCGTCGGCGGGCTCGGCCTGGGCTACACGGCCCAGGCGCTCCTGGCCGGCGACGTCGAGCGCCTGGTGGTCGCCGAGCTGCACGCCGACGTCGTCGCTGCCGTGCGCGCCGGAGCCGGAGCCGGCCCGTCCGTCCTCGACGACCCGCGCTGCACGGTCGAGGTCGGCGACGTGCGCGACGTCGTCGCCGCCCAGCCCGACGCCTCCCTCGACGCCGTCCTGCTCGACGTCGACAACGGCCCCGACTTCCTCGTGCACGAGACGAACGCCGCCGTCTACGCCGCCGACGGTCTCGCCGACGCCGCCCGCGTGCTGCGGCCCGGCGGGACCCTGGCCGTGTGGTCGATGGCCGACTCCGCGCCCCTGCGCGCACGGCTCGCGGGCCTGCTCGACGACGTCGGGGCGGTCGCCGTCCCCGTCGACCTCCAGGGACGCTCCGAGCACTACTGGGTGCTGACCGGCCGCGCGCGCTGAGCGCGGACGCTATCGTCTGCCCGTGGCCGACGCAGACTTCCTGTACTCCGACCTGCTCCCGACGGGTCCTGACGAGACCCCGTACCGCCTCGTCACGACCGAGGGCGTCTCGACCTCCGAGGTCGTGCTCCCCGACGGCAGCACCCGCACCTTCCTGCACGTCGAGCCCGAGGCGCTGCGCCGGCTCACGGCCGAGGCGATGCACGACATCAGCCACTACCTGCGGCCCGCGCACCTCGCACAGCTCCGGAAGATCATCGACGACCCCGAGGCGTCGGGCAACGACCGCTTCGTCGCGCTCGACCTGCTGAAGAACGTCAACATCTCCGCCGGCGGCGTGCTGCCCATGTGCCAGGACACCGGCACCGCCATCGTCATGGGCAAGAAGTCCGAGGGCGTGCTCACGGGCGCCGACGACGCCGAGGCCATCAGTCGCGGTGTGCACGACGCGTACACGCAGCTCAACCTGCGCTACAGCCAGCTCGCGCCGCTCACCACCTACGAGGAGAAGAACACCGGCACCAATCTGCCGGCCCAGATCGAGCTCTACTCCGCCCCCGGCACCAAGCCGACGCCGGAGTACTCGTTCCTCTTCATGGCCAAGGGTGGCGGGTCGGCCAACAAGTCCTTCCTCTACCAGGAGACGAAGGCGATCCTCAACCCGAAGCGGCTGCTGGAGTTCCTCGACGAGAAGATCAAGGGCCTCGGCACCGCGGCGTGCCCGCCGTACCACCTGGCCGTCGTCATCGGCGGCACGTCGGCGGAGTTCGCCCTCAAGACCGCCAAGTACGCCTCCGCGCACTACCTCGACGAGCTGCCCACGGAGGGCTCGATGAGCGCGCACGGGTTCCGCGACCTCGAGCTCGAGCAGCAGGTCTTCGAGCTCACCCAGTCCTTCGGCATCGGCGCCCAGTTCGGCGGCAAGTACTTCTGCCACGACGTCCGCGTCGTGCGCCTGCCGCGCCACGGTGCGTCGTGCCCGGTGGCGATCGCGGTGTCGTGCTCGGCCGACCGTCAGGCGCGCGCGAAGATCACGCCCGAGGGAGTGTTCCTCGAGCAGCTCGAGACCGACCCCGCGCAGTACATGCCCGACGCCGGCACGGCCGAGGACATCAGCGGCGGCGAGGTCGTGCAGGTCGACCTGACCCGGCCGATGGACGAGATCCGGGCGCAGCTGTCGCAGTACCCGGTCAAGACGCGGCTGTCGCTCACCGGCCCGCTCGTCGTCGCCCGCGACATCGCCCACGCCAAGATCGCCGAGCGGCTCGAGGCCGGCGAGCCGATGCCGCAGTACCTCAAGGACCACCCCGTCTACTACGCCGGACCGGCCAAGACGCCCGAGGGCATGGCGTCGGGCTCGTTCGGGCCCACCACCGCCGGCCGCATGGACTCCTACGTGCGGCGCTTCCAGGAGGCGGGCGGGTCGCTGGTCATGCTCGCCAAGGGCAACCGCAGCAAGCAGGTCACCGAAGCGTGCGGCGCCTACGGCGGCTTCTACCTCGGCTCGATCGGCGGTCCCGCCGCGCGCCTCGCGCAGGACTGCATCCGCAGCCAGGAGGTCATCGAGTACCCCGAGCTCGGCATGGAGGCGGTCTGGCGGATCGAGGTCGAGGACTTCCCGGCGTTCATCGTCGTCGACGACAAGGGCAACGACTTCTTCACCGACCCGTCCGGCACGGTCACCGTGCCCGTCACCGGCCTGCGGGTGCGCTCAGCCGAGTAGCCCCGCGCCGCCCCTCCCCCTGCGCGACCTCCCCCCTCCACCCCGCTGAGCGTGACGTTCGCGGGGTGGATGGCCCGGATCCGGCCCGCGAACGTCACGCTCAGCGGGTGGGCGGCCGGGTCGCCGTCCGGCCGGCTCGCGCTAGCGTGGGGGCATGAGCGAGAACGACACGGCCTGGCGCATCGAGCACGACACCATGGGCGAGGTGAGGGTCCCTGCCGACGCTCTCTGGCGGGCCCAGACGCAGCGCGCGGTCGAGAACTTCCCCATCTCCGGCACCCCGATCGAGCCGGCCCAGATCAAGGCGCTCGCGCAGATCAAGGCCGCCTGCGCCCGCGCGAACGCCGAGCTCGGCATCCTCGACGGCGACCTCGCCGACGCGATCGTCGCGGCCGCGCAGGAGGTGGCGACCGGCGCCCACGACGCGCACTTCCCCATCGACGTCTTCCAGACCGGCTCCGGCACGTCGAGCAACATGAACACCAACGAGGTCATCGCCACGCTCGCGACCCGCTCGCTCGGTCGCGACGTGCACCCGAACGACCACGTCAACGCGTCGCAGTCGAGCAACGACGTGTTCCCGACGTCGATCCACGTGGCCGCCACCGCCTCCACCGTCAACCAGCTGCTGCCCGACCTCGACCACCTCGCGCAGTCGCTCGAGCGCAAGGCCGAGGAGTTCGCCGAGGTCGTCAAGTCGGGCCGCACGCACCTGATGGACGCCACGCCCGTGACGCTCGGCCAGGAGTTCGCCGGGTACGCCGCGCAGGTGCGCAAGGGCATCGCCCGCGTCGAGCGTGCGCTGCCGTCGGCGGCCGAGGTCCCGCTCGGCGGCACGGCCGTCGGCACCGGCATCAACACGCCTTCCGGCTTCCCGCAGCGCGTCATCGAGATCCTCGCCGCCGACACCGGCCTGCCGATCACCGAGGCCACCGACCACTTCGAGGCACAGGGCGCGCGCGACGGGATCGTCGAGCTGTCCGGTGCGCTGCGCACGGTCGCGGTCAGCCTCACGAAGATCTGCAACGACCTGCGCTGGATGGGCTCGGGGCCGCGCACCGGCCTGGGCGAGATCAACCTGCCCGACCTGCAGCCCGGGTCGAGCATCATGCCCGGCAAGGTGAACCCCGTCCTGCCGGAGGCGACGCTCATGGTCTGCGCGCAGGTCATCGGCAACGACGCGACCATCACCTACGCCGGCGCGTCGGGGTCGTTCGAGCTGAACGTCCAGCTGCCGGTCATCGGCCGCAACGTCCTGGAGTCGATCCGGCTGCTCGGCAACACGTCGCGCGTGCTCGCCGACCGGTGCGTCGACGGCATCACCGCCAACGTCGAGCGCTGCCTCGAGCTGGCGGAGTCGAGCCCCTCGGTCGTGACGCCCCTCAACCGCCACATCGGCTACGAGAACGCCGCGAAGGTGGCCAAGAAGGCCGTCAAGGAGCGCAAGACGATCCGCGAGGTCGTGGTCGAGGACGGCTACGTCGAGCGCGGCGACCTCACCGAGGCCGAGCTCGACGCCGCCCTCGACGTCATGAGCATGACCCACCCCTGACCAGCGAAGGGTTCCCGCTGGTCGAGTAGGCGCCGCGCGTGAGGAACGAACGCCGCGGCTGCGATGGAGCCGTCGCAGTGGGGGCGTAGCCGCGACGGAGCGAGACCACCCGGCAACGGACCGGCGCAGGCCGACTCCAGCGACGCAGCGCTCAGGCGCGGCGGGCGAGCTGGTAGCCGTCGGCGTCCCAGACCGTCACCCACGTGCCGCCGAAGGTCTGCTCGGCCCAGGTGCGGGCGTCCGGGGGCGAGCCGACGCCGGCCCACTGGTCGAGGAGGACGTAGTTCGGGTCGCCCTCGGGGAGCGGGGCGGTGCCGACCGTGCCGAGCCAGTACACGTCGTGGTCCGTGGCGAGGTGGGTGATGACGCCGATGTCGGTCACGACCGACGCGCCCTCGGGAACCATGTCGACCACCCGCTGCGCGACCGCTGCCCGGTCGGGCACCTCGTACGTCTCCCCCTGGATCAGCGCCCACAGCGGCGTCGACGGGAGCAGGGCGAGCGACACGACGAGGGCGGGCACCGCCGTCCACCGCACGGGCGGGTAGCGCCGCATGGTGTCGACGGCCGCGACGAACACGATCGGCATGAGGAGCAGCGAGTAGTGCCAGTCGGTGCCCCAGTAGTACGGGTTGTCGCCGACGAAGCGCCAGGCGAACGTCGGCAGGACGAGCAGGACCCAGGGCGAACCGAGCGCCGCGAGACCCGTCACCGCGAGCGTCACCAGCACCGTGAGGGCCTTGCGACCCGGCTCGTCGAAGAGGGTCGCGACCACGCCGCGGTCTCCCCCGACGCTGGACGCGTAGTCGTAGACGCCGCCGGGGTTCACCGACGGCAGCACGACGAGCACGACGAGCGCCGCACCGACCACGCCCGCCGCCGCGAGCAGGGTGCCGCGGCGACGCTCGCCGGCGAGCATCAGCACGAGCCCGATGACGAGCACCGTGGCGCCCATGTCCTCCTTGACGAGCAGGAGCGGCAACGACCAGCCGACGACGGCGTTCCACCGGCGGTCGAGGTACGCCGAGCCGGCCAGCGCGAGCAGCGGGGCGCCGAACGCGACCTCGTGGAAGTCCGACTGCACGGCCGAGGAGATGCCGAAGGAGATGCCGTAGGCGACGGAGAGCATCGCCCCCGCCCACGGACCGGCGTGCCGCACCGCGAGCCGGGAGACCACCAGCACCGACAGCCCGATCAGGACAGCCTGCGCGACGAGCAGGGTCTGCGCCGACGGCCACAGCCGGTAGAACGGCGCCACGAGCGCCGTGATCGGCGAGAAGTGGTCGCCGAGGATGTTGAAGCCCGGACCCTTGATGTCGACGATCGGCAGCCCGAGGTGCGCGTAGCCGCGGATCGCCTGCTCGAAGATCGCGTTGTCCCAGGAGGTGGGGTCGAAGCGGCGGAACCGCAGCAGCGACAGCGTCGTGTAGGCGGCCGTGCACAGCAGGGCCCAGAGGAACGGGAGGGAGCGCGCGACGGCCCCGAGGCGCGCGGTCACGACGTGCGCAGGCGCGCGCCGGTCGCGACGTCGAACACGAGCACCTGCGACCGCGGAACGGCCAGGCCCACCGTGTCGCCCGCCCGGCGGCGGTCGGCTGCCGGCAGCTCGGCGACGAAGAAGTTCTGGAAGAGGTCGAAGTCGAGCTCGTCCTCGACGTCCTCGAGCATCGCCTGGACGTCGTCGTCGAGGTCGTAGCCGACGTAGACGAGCTGCGTGCCTCCGCGCCACTCGACGTCGTCGACCTCTCCGACGACCTCGACCTTGCTCTCGGCCTCGGCCTGGGCCGCGATCGCTCCGGCGGTCAGGGGTGCGTCGGTCGGGGCCGCAGCGGCAGCGGGAGCCGCCTCCTCGCAGTGCTCGGGGCGCACCCCCACGACGACGTGGCTGCGCTCGCCCAGGGCCTGCCGCGACGCGGCGTCGAGCGGGATGCTCAGGACCGGCGTCACGAGACGGTCGTCCTCCACGGAGGCCGGCAGCAGGTTCATCGCGGGCTGTCCGAGGAAGGCGGCGACGAAGAGGTCGGCCGGGTCGGCATAGACCTCGTCGGGCGTCCCCGTCTGGTGGACGACGCCGCGGTGCATGACGGCCACGCGGTCGGCGAGGGTGAGCGCCTCGTCGGGGCGCGACGTCGTGAACAGCGACGTCCGACCCTCGTCGCGCTGCCACTGCAGGGTGACCGAGCGGACGTGGGTGCGCACCCGGTCGGCCTGCGCGCTGAACGGGTCGTCGAAGAGGTAGCCCAGGGCGTCGCGCACGAGCGCACGGCCGATGGCGACGCGCTGACGCTGCGCCGGCTCGAGCTCGGCGGGCTTGGCGTCGAGGAGCGAGTCGAGCGCGAGGAAGGCGGCGACCTCGTCGATCCGTTCCGCGAGCGCCACCTTGTCGTGCCCGCGGCGCAGCCGGGTGGCGAAGGCCAGGTTGTCGTGGACGTCGAGGTGGGGGTGGAGCACGTAGTCCTGGAGCACGAGCGCGAGGTCGCGGTCGCGCGGACCGACCGCGTTGACGACGATGTCGTCGAGCAGCACGTCGCCCTCGGTCTGCTCCTCCAGGCCCACGAGCACCCGGAGCACGGCCGACTTGCCGGCACCGGCCGGGCCGCAGAGCGCGGTCGTGCTGCCGTCGGGCACCACGAGGTCGAGCCCGTCGAGCAGCGGCGTGCCGTCGAGGGCGTCCAGGCGCACGCCCCTCAGCTCCATCGAGGTCATGGGTGGTCCCTTCCGATCAGGCGGCGGACGCGGCGGGGCGCGACCGCGACGAGGACGATCACGGGCAGCAGCCACAGCAGTCCGACCGCCGCGGCCTGCGCGGGCGGCACCTGGCCGAGCAGCAGGGTGGCGGGCAGCGTGCGGGCGTCGGGCGTGGGCCCGAGGGCGGCCCCGAGCACCACGTCCTGGGCCGACAGCACCCACACGAGCGCGCCGACGACGAGCAGGTCGGGCAGCAGCACCGGCACGGCGAACGCGCGCAGCTCCTGCCGACGGTCGGCGCCGTCGCTGCGGATCGAGTCGCGCAGCGACCACGGGGCGTCGCGCAGGACGGGGATGCTGAGGAACACGGCCAGTGGCACGGCGACGAGCAGCAGGACGGGTGCGACCGCCCAGCGGGAGCCGAGCAGACCGAGGGCGTCGGCCGTGTCCGACCACGGTCCGGCGAACGCGACCAGGGGCAGGAGCAGGACCCCCACCACGACGACGGGCACCGCCCGCCCGCCGCGCACCCGACGACGCGCCAGTGCGTACGCCGCCGGCACGGCGACGAGCATGGCGACGACGGTGGCCGCGGTGGCGACGACGACGCTGGTCAGCGCGGCCTCGCGCACGTCGTCGCGCCGCAGAGCGTCGCCGAGGACGGACCAGCGCGGGCTCGACGGCAGCATCGACGTCGCCGTCGTGCCCGACGGGGTGAGGGCGACGGCCGCGGTCCACCACAGAGGCGCGACGGTGCCGACCACGGCCAGCTCGAGCCCGAGAACCGCCCAGAGCGACAGCCGACGACGCGTGTCGGCGACGAGCACGCCGACGGCGCCCGTGCCCATGAGGACGGCCGCGACGGCGACCCAGAGCCAGCGGTCGGCGCCCGTGACGACGAGGACGCCGACGTTGGCCAGCACGAAGCCGACGACGAACGCGGTGCCAGCGGCCCACAGCCGGGAGCGGACGGTGGGGTTCATGCCCGCCTCCCCGGTCGGAGGACGGCGACGAGGACGGCCGCCACGACGCCCGCCAGCACCAGCAGCAGCACGCCGGAGGCTGCTCCGAGACCTCGTTCGAAGCTCTCGAACGTCGTCTCCCACGTCAGCACGGGCACGGTGCGCACCCCGCCGGAGGGCGCCGCGAGCAGCGGACCCTCCAGCGCCCGGAGCGCGTCCGTCGCGCGGTACAGGACGGCGACCGCCACGGCCGGCGCAGCGGCGGGCCAGGTGACGCGCAGGAGTCGCTGCCACGAGGTGGCACCGTCGGCCACGGCCGAGTCGATGAGCCGACGGTCGACCCGCGTCAGTCCGACGAGCAGGATCACTGCCGTCACGCCCGTGCCGCGCCACACCTCGGCCGACACCACGGCGAACGCCGCCGCCGCGCTCGACCCGCCGTCGTAGCCGAACCACGCGGGACCGACACCCGAGGTGACGGCGTCGCGCCACACCGAGGCCGTCACGACGGGCAGCAGCGCGAACGGTGCGAGCAGCAGGACCGACACCACGGCCAGCGGCAGGCGGAGTCGGCGGATGCTGGCCGCCACGACGGAGGCGAGGACCAGCTGCAGGACGACGGCGACCACGACGAGCAGCAGGGTCACCGAGACGGCGACCCACCACGCGCGGTCGCCGAGCAGACCCGTCAGGTTGTCGAGGCCGACGAAGGTGTCGTCGCCGACGGTGCTCGACGAGCGGCGCAGGGAGGTCCAGAGCAGGAGCCCGAGCGGCCAGAGCGTCAGGGCCGCGAGGACCAGCACCGTCGGCGCCAGCAGCGGCCAGCCCGAGCGGCGACGTCCGGGCGACGCCGCCGCACGCCGACGGCGCCGACGCCGCGTGGGCGCCGGGCCGATCGGGGCGAGGTCGTGCTCGTCGTCCACCGTGACGGCCGTCGACGCCTCGACCACGTCGGCCTGGTCCGGCTGCCCAGGGTGCCCAGAGCGCCCAGAGTTCTCAGGGTTCTCGGGGTCCTCGGGGCGCTCGGCGCTCACGGCAGCCTCCCGGCGACGGCGTCGCGGACCGCGGCCTGCGAGCGACGTGGAGTGGCCGACCCGACCGACGAGATCGGGGTCCAGGTCTGCACCAGCGCGGCGCGGGCCTGCATCCAGTACGGCGTGGACGGCAGCGTGACGGCCGTGTCGACGGCCGGACGGGTGACGTCCGCGAGCGGGTACCCGGCCTTCACGGCATCGAGGTCGTACGCGCTCAGCCGCGCTGCGCTGTGCCCCGAGCCGGTCATGACGGAGGCGAGGAGGTCGTCGGACGTCAGGCAGGAGATCGCCTCGTACGAGAGCGACGTGTCGGGCGCGAACAGCGGCACCGCCAGCGCGACACCGGTGCTCGGGGCCGCAGCCGTGCCGTCGACCTCCGGGAACGCCGCCCACTGCAGGTCGCTGGCCACGGGGGCGACGGCGGGGTCGGAGACGAAGGAAGTGGGGGCGAGCACGAACCCGCCGCGACGGGCGAGCCCCTCCGCAGCGTCGGCCGACGGGTCGGCGCCGAGGCCGGACCGGCCCAACCGGCCCACGATGCGGGCGGCCGTACGACCGGCCGCGGTGTCCAGACCCACCTCCGGGCTGCGTCCACCGCCCTTCAGCAGGGTGCCCCCCGCACCGGCGACGAGCGCGTCCACCCACGCCGGCAGGCCCTCGCCGTCGGGGTCGTCGACCAGCACCTGGCGCCCGGTGCGCTCGGCACCCGTGAGCAGGTCGTCCCACGACACCGGCTCGGTCGTGTCGAGCCCGGCCCGCTCGGCCGTGTTGCCCCGCCACCACAGCAGCCAGGGGTCGAAGGTCCAGGGTGCGGCGACGACCAGGCCGTCGACCGTCACCGAGCGCAGCGCGGCCGGCGCGACGTCCTGCGCGAAGGGCGTCTTGAGGTCCTCCGGGACGGGCGCGAGCACCTGCGCGGCCGCCATCTCCGCGCTCCACGCGGTGTCCATGCTGAACAGGTCGATCGAGTCGTCCTTGGCGAGCAGCCGTCGCATCAGCGTCGCGTGCCGCTCCTCGGCGTCGTCGGGCAGCCGCTCCACCTCGATGCGGTAGTCGCCGCCCGAGCCCTCGCTGCAGGTCTGCGCGAGCGCCTCGACGTCGGCTCGCTCGGGGCCGACGTACCAGTGGAGCACGGGCACGTCGTCGACGGCGCTCTCGTCGGGTGACCCGCCGCAGGCGGCCGCGAGCAGCATCGAGGCAGCGACGAACGCCGCGGACACGCCCCTCCTGGTCACGGGGTCACTCTGCCACAGCAGACCGCGTGCCGGACGTCGTTGCGACGTCCGGCACGCGGTGTCCGCGTCCGCCTCCGGGCGGGCGTCAGATGCCGATGTCCTCCAGCATCTCGGTCACGAGCGCGGCGACCGGCGACCGCTCGGACCGGGTGAGGGTGACGTGCGCGAACAGCGGGTGGCCCTTGAGCTTCTCGACCACCGCGACGACACCGTCGTGGCGCCCCACGCGCAGGTTGTCGCGCTGCGCGACGTCGTGGGTCAGGACCACCTTGGAGTTCGCGCCGATGCGCGAGAGCACCGTCAGGAGCACGTTGCGCTCCAGCGACTGCGCCTCGTCGACGATGACGTACGCGTCGTGCAGCGACCGACCACGGATGTGCGTCAGCGGCAGCACCTCGAGCATCCCCCGGTCGAGGATCTCGTCGACGACGTGCGGCGACGCGACGGCGCCGAGGGTGTCGAACACCGCCTGCGCCCAGGGCCCCATCTTCTCGTCGGAGCTGCCCGGCAGGTAGCCGAGCTCCTGCCCGCCGACCGCGTACAGCGGACGGAACACGACGACCTTCTTGTGCTGTCGACGCTCCATCACCGCCTCGAGACCCGCACAGATCGCCAGCGCCGACTTGCCGGTGCCGGCGCGACCACCGAGCGACACGATGCCGACCTCGGGGTCGAGCAGCAGGTCGAGCGCGACACGCTGCTCGGCCGAGCGGCCGTGCAGCCCGAACGCGTCGCGGTCGCCGCGGACGAGCTGGACCCGCTTGTCGGGCGTGATCCGGCCGAGCCCGCTGCCCTTGTCCGACAGCAGCACCAGACCGGTGTGGCACGGCAGGTCGCGCACGGTCTCGTCGTCCAGGAGCGCGACGTCGAGGCTGCCCTCCTCGTACAGCGCGTCGAGGTCGGCGGAGTCGACCTCGAGCTCGCGCATGCCGGTCCAGCCGGACTCCAGGGCCAGCTCGGCGCGGTACTCCTCCGCCGACAGGCCGACCGCCGACGCCTTGACCCGCATCGGCAGGTCCTTCGAGACGAGCGTGACGTGGCGCCCCTCGTCGGCGAGGTTCTTCGCGACGGCGAGGATGCGGGTGTCGTTGTCGCCGAGGCGGAAGCCGGCAGGCAGGGCCTCGGGGTTGGTGTGGTTCAGCTCGACACGGATGGTGCCGCCCTCCGTCCCGATGGGCAGGGGGACGTCGAGCATGCCGTGCTGCACCCGCAGGTCGTCGAGGAAGCGCAGGGCCGTGCGGGCGAAGTAGCCGAGCTCGGGGTGGTGCCGCTTGCCCTCGAGCTCGGTGATGACGACGACCGGGATGACGACCTCGTGCTCGTGGAAGCGATGCACCGCGCCTGGGTCGGCCAGCAGGACGCTGGTGTCGAGGACGTAGGTGCGGACCGCCTCGGCAGAGGCGGCGGCGGCGCTGACGGGCTGCTTGACAGTCATGTCTGACTCCCTGCGAAGAACCCGCGCGCCCCTGCGCCGGCCCTTCCCTACTCGGTGGGTGTGGGGCGGCTGGGCTCCGGGGCGAGCATCAACACCCTCGCAACGTACGTCCGCCCCCGGGCCCGGGCGCGGCGACACGCTGCGCGTCATGTAACGCCGAGATGAACTCTGCACGGCCCGCTCTCCCCCGAGCGAGACATTCCGCTGGTCGAGTAGCGGCACGCGCGACGAAGGAGCGCCGTGCTGCGTATCGAGACCACCCGGCAACGGATCAGCGCGAACCAACCCCCAGCGACAGCGCAGAGTGGTCTCGATACGTCGGCCCCAGGCTCGTACCTCGCCAGGCCCGACTACTCGACCAGCGAGACGTTCCGCTGGTCGAGTAGCGGCACGCGCGACGAAGGAGCGCCGTGCTGCGCATCGAGACCACCCGGCAACAGCCCAGCGCGAACCAACCCCCAGCGACAGCCCGGAGTGGTCTCGATACACCTCCCCTCGCTGGCGCTCGTGGAGGCACTCGACCAGCGAGACACTCCGCTGGTCGAGTAGCGGCACGCGCGACGAAGGAGCGCCGTGCCGCGTATCGAGACCACCCGGCAACAGCCCAGCGCGAACCAACCCCCAGCGACAGCCCGGAGTGGTCTCGATACACCTCCCCTCGCTGGCGCTCGTGGAGGCACTCGACCAGCGAGACGTTCCGCTGGTCGAGTAGCGGCACGCGCGACGAAGGAGCGCCGTGCCGCGTATCGAGACCACCCGGCAACAGCCCAGCGCGAACCAACCCCCAGCGACAGCCCGGAGTGGTCTCGATACACCTCCCCTCGCTGGCGCTCGTGGAGGCACTCGACCAGCGAGACGTTCCGCTGGTCGAGTAGCGGCACGCGCGACGAAGGAGCGCCGTGCCGCGTATCGAGACCACCCGGCAACAGCCCAGCGCGAACCAACCCCCAGCGACAGCCCGGAGTGGTCTCGATACACCTCCCCTCGCTGGCGCTCGTGGAGGCACTCGACCAGCGAGACGTTCCGCTGGTCGAGTAGCGGCACGCGCGACGAAGGAGCGCTGTGCCGCGCTGGAGCCGTCGCAGTGGGGCGTAGCCGCGACGGAGCGAGACCACTCCGCAACGGACCAGCGTCGCCACCTCACGGCCGGCCGGTCTTGGACACCCACCCGGTCTCGATACAGAGAGACGCCTCCGGCGTGCACCACTCGTCCGTCGCGGCTACGCCCCGTGGCGACGGCTCCACATGCCTGGACCGCTCCCTCGCTGCGCTCGGTCGGGTTCAGGCACCGAAGCGGCGCTCGCGGGCGGCGTAGGAGCGCATCGCGCGGAGGAGGTCGACGCGGCGGAAGGCCGGCCAGAGGACGTCGGAGAAGTAGAACTCGCTGTGCACGCTCTGCCACAGCAGGAAGCCGGACAGGCGCTGCTCGCCCGACGTGCGGATAACGAGGTCGGGGTCAGGCTGACCCTTCGTGTACAGGTGGTCGGCGATGTGGTCGACCTCGAGCGTCGCCGCCACCTCCTCCAGCGTGCGCCCCTTGGCCGCCTCAGCGAGCAGGAGGGCACGCATGGCGTCGGTGAGCTCCTGCCGGCCGCCGTAGCCGACGCACACATTGACGTGCATCAGGCCCTCCCCCGACGGCGACGCCGCCGCGGCGCGCTGCAGGCGCGCGGAGGAGTCCGCCGGCAGGAGCTGGAGGTTCCCGATGAGCCGCACGTGCCAGCGTCCGTCCTCGGCGAGCCGTCCGACGAGATCCTCGACCGCGTCGAGGATGCTCGCCAGCTCCGCCTCGGGGCGCTGCAGGTTGTCGGTCGACAGCACCCAGAACGTGACCGTCCCGACGCCCAGCTCGTGGCACCAGTCGAGGAACTCGTCGACCTTCGCCGCACCCGCCCGGTAGCCCTGGTCGAGGCCCATCCGGGCGTCCTTCGCCCAGCGTCGGTTGCCGTCGACGATCGCGCCGACGTGGCGTGGCAGGCGATCGGGGTCGAGCCGTCTGAGGAGCCGTCGCTCGTACGCGCCGTAGGCGACCTGGCTCAGACCCATGGACCTCATCTCATCACATCGGATGCTCAGGGCGAGGGGCTAGTCTTCCCCCTATGCCACGGACCGATCTCGAAGCCACGACCGACGAGGTGTCCGACCGCATCCGGGACAACCTGGAGGAGATCAAGCCGAGACTGCGCGGCTGGCTCCACGCGGGGACCGCACCCCTCGCCTTCATCTCCTTCCTCGTGATGATGGTGATCGCCGACGACACGCTCGTGCGGGCCGGCGTCGCGATCTTCATGGTGAGCGCACTGCTGCTGTTCGGCTGCTCGGCGCTGTACCACACGCGCACCTGGTCCGACGAGGCTCGGATCGTGTGGAAGCGCATCGACCACGCGAACATCTTCCTGCTCATCGCCGGCTCGTACACACCGTTCAGCCTGCTGCTGCTCAACACGGAGCAGGCCGTGATCATGCTGTCGCTCGTGTGGGGCGGGGCGCTGCTCGGCGTCGCGTTCCGCGTGTTCTGGGTGGGAGCACCGCGCTGGATCTACGTGCCGCTGTACGTGCTGCTCGGCTGGGCCGCGGTGCTGTACTGGGGCGAGTTCGTCGACCAGGCCTCGACCGCGGTGCTGGTCCTCATGATCGTCGGCGGCGGTCTGTACACGCTGGGCGCGCTGGTCTACGGCTTCAAGTGGCCCGACCCGTTCCCGCGCTGGTACGGCTTCCACGAGGTGTTCCACACGCTCACGATCGCCGCGTTCATCGTGCACTACATCGGCGTGAGCCTGCTCGCCTACCAGCAGCGGTGAGCCCCGCGCTCCACGTCCCGGACGCCGCCCACCCCCGACGACGTGTTCGACGCCGTCGAGGCGTGGGTCGACGCGCGCGGGATGAGCATGTACCCGGCGCAGGAGGAAGCGGTCCTCGAGCTGCTGTCGGGCTCGAACGTCGTGCTCGCCACGCCGACGGGCTCCGGCAAGAGCCTGGTGGCGACGGCGGCGATCGCGGGCGCCCTTGCCCGTGGCGAGTGCGCTGTGTACACGGCTCCGATCAAGGCGCTGGTGAGCGAGAAGTTCTTCGACCTCTGCGAGGTGTTCGGCGCCGACGACGTCGGCATGCTCACGGGCGACGCCTCCGTCAACGCCGACGCGCCCGTGGTCGTGGCGACGGCGGAGGTGCTGGCGAACCTGGCGCTGCGCGAGGGTGCCGCCGCCGACATCGGCTTGGTGGTGATGGACGAGTTCCACTTCTACGCCGACCCCGACCGCGGGTGGGCCTGGCAGGTCCCGCTCGTCGAGCTGCCACGGGCGCAGGCGCTGCTCATGTCAGCCACGCTCGGCGACACCACCACGTTGCGCGACGACCTCGCCCGCCGCACCGGTCGCGACACCGCGCTCGTGGCGTCGTCCGAACGCCCCGTCCCCCTGGTGAACGAGTACGTGGTGTCGCCGGTGCAGGACGTCGTGACCGAGCTCGTGCAGACCGGACAGGCGCCCGTCTACATCGTGCACTTCACCCAGGCGTCAGCACTGGAGCGGGCGCAGGCGCTCAGCAGCGTCGCCCTGGCGACGCGGGCGGAGCGCGACGAGATCGCCGAGGCGATCGGCAGCTTCCGCTTCACGTCGGCGTTCGGGAAGACGTTGTCGCGCCTGGTGCGCATGGGCATCGGCGTGCACCACGCCGGCATGCTCCCCCGCTACCGACGTCTGGTCGAGCGGCTCGCGCAGCAGGGTCTGCTCAAGGTCGTGTGCGGCACGGACACGCTCGGCGTCGGCATCAACGTGCCGATCCGCACGGTGCTGTTCAGCGGGCTGACGAAGTACGACGGTCGACGCCAGCGGCAGCTGCAGGTGCGGGAGTTCGCCCAGATCGCGGGTCGGGCCGGGCGCGCCGGCTACGACACCGTCGGCCACGTGGTGGTGCTCGCGCCCGAGCACGACATCGAGAACGCGAAGGCCATCGCGAAGGCCGGCGACGACCCGAAGAAGCTGCGCAAGGTGCAGCGCAAGAAGGCGCCCGAGGGGCACGTGTCGTGGAACGAGGCGACGTTCGACAAGCTCGTGAACGGCACGCCCGAACCGCTCGTGCCCCGCATGCAGATCACCCACGCGATGGTGCTCGACGTCGTGCAGCGTCCGGGTGACGCCATCGCGGCGCTCGACCACCTCATCGAGGAGAGCGTGGTGCGCCCCGACGAGGTCGAGCGGCTGCAGGGTCGGGTGCGCGAGATCGTGGAGGCGCTGGTGGCCGGCGGGGTCGTCGAGCGGATCGGCGGGGGTGCCGGGCCCGGGGTGGCAGAAGGCACCGACCCTCCGGACGACGAGGGACGCACGCTGCGCCTCACCGTCGACCTGCAGCGCGACTTCGCGCTCAACCAGCCGCTCTCGCCGTACGCGGTGGCCACGCTCGAGCTGCTCGACGTCGAGTCGCCCGAGTACGCGCTCGACGTGGTGTCGGTCATCGAGGCGACGTTGGAGGACCCGCGTCCGATCATCGCCGCCCAGGTCCACCGGGCCCGTGGCGAGGCCGTGGCGCAGATGAAGGCCGACGGCATCGAGTACGACGAGCGGATGGAGCTGCTCGAGGAGGTCGAGCACCCGAAGCCTCTGCAGGACCTGCTCGAGGCGGCGTACGAGACCTACCGCCAGGGTCACCCGTGGGTGGCCGACCACCCGCTGCGACCCAAGTCGGTCGTGCGCGAGATGGCGGAGCGCGCCATGACGTTCTCCGAGCTGGTGTCCGACTACGGCCTCGCACGGTCGGAGGGCATGGTGCTGCGCTACCTGTCCGACGCGTACAAGGCGCTCGAGCGGACCGTCCCGGCCTCGGCGCGCACCGAGGAGCTGACCGACCTGACGGCCTGGCTCGGCGAGCTGGTGCGCCAGACCGACTCGAGCCTGCTCGACGAGTGGGAGGCCTTGGTGAACCCCGCCGACCCCGAGAGCCTCGACCGCGCGCACGCGGTGGCCGACGGCGAGCAGGCGATCCGTCCGGTCACGGCGAACGAGCGCGCGTTCCGGGTGCTGGTGCGCAACGCGCTGTTCCGGCGGGTGGAGCTCGCGGCGCTCGGCCGCTGGGACGCGCTCGGCGACCTCGACGGCGAGGCCGGGTGGGACGCCGACGCGTGGCGCGAGGCCCTCACCGCCTACCGGGCCGAGTACGACCACCTCGGCACCGGGCCCGAGGCGCGGGGCCCGAAGTTCCTCGACATCACCGCCGAGCACGGGCCGGACGGCCGACGCTGGCGGGTGCGGCAGACGTTCGACGACCCCGAGGGTCACCGCGACTGGGGCATCTCCGCGGAGGTCGACCTCGACGCGAGCGACGCGGCCGGCGAGGCGGTCGTGACCGTCACCGACGTCGGCCCCGCCTGACGACCGTCAGCGGGCACCGTCGGCGACGCTCGGCAGGGCGTCGCCGACGGCCCCGTGCCCGTGCCGTGTCCCCTGGAGCACCTCAACACCGAGGTTCGCGGCACAGGTCCGGCGCCGGTCCCCTCGGGGGTGGGGCAGGCCGACGCCGGAGCTCAGGACGCGGCGGGACCCGTGCGGGCCTCGCTACGTATCCGTCTCGTGCAACGACGTTACGGGGCGTCGCAGCCCACCACCAGCGTCGTTCACGGAACCCGAAGAAGGGTTGACGCGCGCCGCCGCAGCGACTACGGCAGGAGCGCCGCCGGGTCGGTGACGGGCAGCGCGCACACGTGGTCGCGGCACACGTAGGCGGTGGCCCGCCCGTCGACCGCGACCCGGTCCGCGAGCAGCGGCACGGCCGGCGTCGCCGTCTCCGCGGCCACGACGACCGCCGGCGACGTGCGCAGCAGCGCGGCCCGATGGACGGCCTCGCGCTCCTGGGCGTCCGGTCCGACCACGGCGATCTCGTCCGGCCCCGCCAGCAGGGCCTCCGCCGCTGCCAGCGTCCACCCGGCGAACCGGGGCACCTTCTCCCCCAGCTGCGCCGCGGCCCGCACCGCGCGCTCGGCGGCGTCGCGGTAGCGCGGCTCGCCGGTGACGACGGCCAGCGCGACGAAGGCGTGCGCCGCGGCCGACGTGCCGGACGGGTAGGCGTTGTCGGAGGCGTCCTGCGGGCGCACGACGAGGTCGGACGCGTCGTCGGCGGTGTCGAAGAATCCGCCGTCGGGGGCGCCGAAGTGGTCGAGCACGCGGTCGAGCACGACTCGCGCCCGCTCCAGCCAGACCGCGTCGCCCGTGACGCCAAGGGTCGCCACGAACGCCTCGGCGACGGTCGCGTGGTCCTCGAGGACACCGGCGTGCTCGCCCGCGACCCCGTCGCGGGACGCGCGCAGGACGCGCCCGCCGTCGCTCAGGTGCACGTCGGCCAGCAGGGTCGCGGCCCGCACGGCTGCCTCGGTGTACCGCTCGTCCTCCAGCAGCACCCCCGCCTCGGCGAGGGCGATCACGGCCAGGCCGTTCCACGCGGCCACGACCTTGTCGTCGCGCGCCGGTCGGGTCCGCTGGGAGCGCGCGGCGAGGAGCCGCGCCCGGATCGCCGCCCACCGGTCCGGGTCGTCGGGGTCCTCCAGCAGCTGCAGGGTCGAGAAGCCGCGCTCGAACGTCCCCGCGCCCGTGACACCCAGGAGCCGTGCCGTCCACGCCCCGTCGGAGGCACCGAGCAGCCGCATGAGCTGGTTCGGGTTCCAGGCGTAGAACGCACCCTCGTGGACGGCACCGGACGGATCGGCGCTGTCGGCGTCGAGCGCCGACGCGAAGCCGCCCTCCGGCGTGCCCAGCTCCGCGAGCAGGAAGTCGGCCGTCTCGGCGGCCACCCGACGGGCGAACGCCTGACGTCGCTCGTCGCCGGAGGCCAGCTCGGCGCGCCACCAGTGGAGGTAGACGCGCAACAGCTGGGCGTTGTCGTAGAGCATCTTCTCGAAGTGCGGCACCTGCCAGTACCGGTCGACGCCGTAGCGGGCGAACCCGCCGCCGAGCTGGTCGTAGGTGCCGCTGCGCGCCATCGCCTCGCACGTCGTGCGCACCATCTCGAGCGAGCGCTCGGTTCCCGTGCGCGCCCAGTGGCGCAGGCAGGCCTCCAGCACCATCGACGGCGGGAACTTGGGGCTGCCGGCGTAGCCGCCCGCCTCGTCGTCGTGCTGGCTCGACAGCACCGCCTGCGCGGCGTCGAGCGCGCCGGCGTCGAGGGCCGAGCCACCGGCGTCGACGGTCTCGCGCAGGTGCGCGAGCACGTCGGCACCCACCTGCATGACCTCGTCGCGGCGGTTCTCCCAGGCGTCGGCCAGGGCCTGCAGCACCTGCGTGAACGCCGGGTGCCCCTGACGCGGCTCCGGCGGGAAGTAGGTGCCGGCGAAGAACGGCTCGCCCGACGGCGCCAGCACGACGGTCATGGGCCAGCCACCCTGGCCGGTCATGGCCTGCGTGGCCCGCATGTACACCGCGTCGACGTCGGGGCGCTCCTCGCGGTCGACCTTCACGTTCACGAAGTGGTCGTTCATGAACTGCGCCGTCGCCGGGTCCTCGAACGACTCGTGCGCCATCACGTGGCACCAGTGGCACGCGGCGTAGCCGACGCTCAGCAGGATCGGGCGGTCGAGCGACTCGGCGAGCGCGAGCGCCTCCTCGCCCCACTCCCACCAGTCGACAGGATTGTCGGCGTGCTGCAGCAGGTACGGGCTGGTCGCGGCGCTGAGTCGGTTCGGCACACCTCAACCCTGCCAGGCACGCGCCCACCTCGCGCGCGGCGCGGGTCGTTCCTCTGCGACCTGCGGCTGCGCTGGCTGCTGTCGTCGTGACCTTGCTGGTGCGCTGCCGTGGCTGGCGCTGTCCGGTCTCCGCAAGAGCCTCGACCGGACGGCTGGCAGCTGCGCTGGTCCGGGGGCTCGGGCTGCGGCTCCCGTCGTGGAGGCAAGAATCTGCGTTCGCGCGGTGGAAGGCCAAGGATTCTGCGTCTGCGACGGGGTTCCGTCGTCACCGCAGAAGTGTCCGACGCTGGACGCGTGAATGCAGAATCTTGCGCGCTCTTGGGGCGGGAATGACGGAGGCGTCGTCCCGGTACCGTTCGGCCATGACACCCACCCAGGTCTGGACGACGGCCGTGGTCACGGCGGCGGCGTCCGTGGCCCTCGGAGGCATCCTGCTGCCCGTGGCGTTCTTCTTCGCCTATGCCTTCCAGGACCCGATCGGAGTCGGGCAGCACGCCGTCTTCCTCACCGGCGTGCTCGTCGCGGCGGGCGTCACGGCGGGGATCGCGTGGGTCGTGGCGGCGGCCGCGACGGGCAAGCCTCGCGCCGCAGGAGTCGTGGTGGGCGCCGCGACCGCGACCACCTACGCCACAGCGCTCGCCGTGGGCACGCTGGTCTGCTTCGCCTACGAGAGCCAGGGGTCCGTGACGGCCGACCAGCCGAGCCTGCCGTTCGTCGCCCTGGTCGGGCTGTGCCTCGTCGTCGCGGCCGTCGGCGTACGCGCTCTCCCGCGCGCCGGACGGCCGAGCGTCAGTCGCGGCTGACCGGGCCGTCGTCCGCCGACGTGCGGGTGGAGGTCGGCGACGTCGCGTCGTCGGCGTCACCCTCCCAGGGCTGGGCCGCACGCCTGGTGTGCTTCGCGAACGACTTGGCCAGGAAGAACACGGCCACGGCGAGCAGCGCGACGATGCCGAGGGCGAGCCAGCCGGGACGCACGATGTTCGGGTCGAGACCACGCGGCCGCTCGGCCGTCACCAGGTACGTCACGAGCTCGTTCATGCCGCCATCCTACGGGGCGGCGACGCCGGGGAGGTCAGCGCAGTCCGGCGAAGAGGTCGTCCTCGGGCACCGTCGTCTCGACCTTGGAGTCGACGAGCTGGTAGTCCTCCGTGGGCCACGCCTCGGCCTGCACCTCGTTGGGGACGGAGAAGAACCAGCCGTCCGGGTCGATCTGCGTGGCGTGGGCGAGCAGCGCGGCGTCGCGCACCGGGAAGTACTCGGCGCACTCGACCCGCGTGGTGAGCCGGGCCTCGTCCTCGGGCTTGCGCTCCCACTCCTTCATCCGCTCGGCGTACGGGTTCTCCAGGCCGTGCCGCTCGAGCGCCTCGGAGATGGCCGTGAGCTTCTGCCAGTTCCAGCCGAGGTGGTAGTACAGCTTGCTGACCTGCCACGCCTCGCCCAGCTCGGGGTGCCAGGTCGGGTCGGCCGCCTTCTCGTAGGCGAACACGCTGATCTCGTGGCACTTGATGTGGTCGGGGTGCGGGTAGCCGCCGTTCTCGTCGTACGTCGTGAGCACGTGCGGACGGAACGAGCGGACCAGGCGCACCAGCGGGACCGCCGCCTCCTCGACCGGGACCAGGCCGAAGCAGCCCTCCGGCAGCGGCGGCTTCGGGTCGCCCTCCGGCCAACCGGAGTCGACGAAGCCGAGCCAGTCCTGCTTCACGCCCAGGATCTCGCGCGCACGGTCCATCTCCTCGCGACGGATCTCCGTGATGAGCTCGGGGTTGTCCTCGATGCCCGGGTGCTTGAACTGCGGGTTCAGGATGCTGCCGCGCTCGCCGCCCGTGCAGGTGACGACGTGCACGTCGATCCCCTCGGCGACGTAGCGGGCGGTCGACGCCGCACCCTTGCTCGACTCGTCGTCGGGGTGCGCGTGCACGTGCATGAGGCGCAGCTTCTCGGTCACCCGTCCAGTCTTCCATCGGACGGAGCACGATGCGGCGCGGGGCCCATCGTCCGAGCGACGACGGCGGCAGCCGATGCCGTGGGAGCGCCTGGAACAATCGAGGGGTGAGCACCCTCGACGCACGCTACGGCCGACGCACCCGCGGCCGCTGGCTGTGGCCCACGGTCGCTGCCGTCGGCGTGCTCCTCGGCGTGGCGTGGGCGGCATGGGTCGCGCTCGACACCGACCCTGTCTCCGGGGAGATCCACGGATACTCGGTCGAGTCGCCCACCCGGGTCGTGGCCACGCTCGACGTGCGTCGGCCCGACCCCGTCGCCGCTCGCTGCACGCTCTACGCCCAGGCGCTCGACCACTCCGTCGTGGGCGAGCGGACCATCGACGTCCCCGCGGGCCGGCGCGAGCGGACCCGGGTGACGGTGCCGATCACCACCGAGCGCGAGGCGGTCACCGCCGTCGTGAGGACGTGCCAAGTCCTGGACTGACTGCTAGGGTGGTCGTTCAACCCCGGGCTCGACGCCTGGGGTTCCGCTTGTCTTCACCTGCATGTCGGCCAGGAGGTTGCATCATGTCGCAGTCCAGCACCGAGACCATCTGGGTCACCCAGGAGGCGTACGACCGGTTGAAGGGCGAGCTGGCGAACCTCAAGGAGGTCGTCATGCCCGACATCACCGAGAAGATCGCGGCCGCACGCGACGAGGGCGACCTCAAGGAGAACGGCGGCTACCACGCCGCCCGCGAGGAGCAGGGCAAGGCCAACGCCCGCATCCAGCAGCTCGAGGACATGCTGCGTCGCGCCGAGGTCGGCGAGAAGCCGGCCGACGACGGCATCGTCGAGGCCGGCATGGTCGTGGGTGTCACCTTCGCCGGTGACGACGAGGTCGAGCGCTTCCTGCTCGGCTCGCGTGAGCTGCTCAGCCTCGACTCCGCCGTCGACCTCGACGTCTACTCCCCCACCTCGCCGCTCGGCGCCGCCATCCTCGGCAAGAAGGTGGGCGACGACGCCTCCTACGAGGCGCCCAACGGCAAGACGCTGACGGTCTCGATCGTCGAGGCCAAGCCGTTCTGAGCACCTGACCGAAGGCCGGCTCCCGTCGTGGAGCCGGCCTTTCGTCATGCTCCGCGACGGGGGTAGGTTGCGGAGCATGAGCGTCGATGCGGGCAAGCGGGGCTACACCTCGCCCCTGCGCGCGCAGCGGGCGGCCGAGACCCGACGTCGGGTGATCGAGGCTGCCGCGGCCGGCTTCGCCGAGCGGGGCTTCGTGGGCACGACCCTGGCGAGCATCGCGGCCCAGGCCGGGGTGTCGGTCGACTCCGTCGTGTCGGTCGGCAGCAAGGCCTACCTGCTGCTGGAGGCGTTCCGCACCCGCTACGCCGGCACGGGCGACTGGGAGTCGCTGCTCGACGCGTCGACCGCCCAGGAGATCCTGGCCATGACCGACCGCGACGAGGGCCTGGAGGCGATGATCGCCTTCCTCGCCGACGGGCACGCCCGCTCGGCCGACCTCTGGACCGCCCTGCGCGCGACGGCGCAGTTCGAGCCGGTCGTCGCCGAGGGGCTCGCCGAGCTCGTGCGGCTGAAGGGTGAGTCCTTCGAGGTCACGACGCGGTGGATGCTCGACCTCGGGATCCTCGAGCCCGTCGGCGAGGCCGACGTGTGGGCGCTGACGGTGCAGATCAACCTGGTGTCGGCCGCGGAGACGTACACGACCCTGGTGCGCGACTACGGGTACACCGACGAGCAGTACCGCGCCTGGCTGCGCCGCACCCTGCCCGTCGTGCGTCCCTGACCACTCGGGCCCGACGACCAGCCCCGACGACGGGACTCAGACGAGCCGGTGCCCGAGCCCGGCAAGCCGGTGCAGCGCGTCGGCCGCGTGGTCGGGGCCGCGGGTGGCGACCTGCACGGCCACCTCGACCTCACGCACCCCGAGGGAGTCCGCCGCCCGGTCGTGCGCGACGTCGAGCACGTTCACCTGCAGCGCCGCCAGGTCGGTCAGCAGGCGCATCAGCTCGCCGGGACGGTCCGAGAACCTGACCCGCAGCTGCATGAACCGACCGGCCGCGGCCAGGCCGTGCCGGATGACGTCGAGCAGGAGCAGGGCGTCGATGTTGCCGCCCGACAGGACCGGCACGACGGGTCCGGCGAACCGGTCGGGGTCGTCGAGCAGCGCCGCCACGCCCGCGGCGCCGGACGGCTCGACGAGCATCTTGGCGCGCTCGAGCAGCCCGATGAGCGCGGCGCTCATCGCGTCCTCGCTGACGGTCACGACGTCGTCGAGCTCCTTGGCGATCACCTCGAAGGGGATGAGCCCCGGCTCGGCGACCGCGATCCCGTCGGCCATCGTCGGGCCCATCACGCCCGCGACCGGGTGGCCCTCGGCGAGCGAGCCCGGGTAGGCGGCGGCGTCGGCCGCCTGCACGCCGACGACCGACACGTCGGGTCGGCGCTCGCGCAGCAGCGCGATGCCCGCGGCGAGTCCCCCGCCCCCGAGCGGCACGAGGACGGTGCGGACCTCGGGCAGCTGCTCGATGATCTCGAGCCCGACGGTGCCCTGCCCGGCGAGCACGTCCTCGTGGTCGAAGGGGTGGATCAGCACGGCACCGGTGCGCTCGGCGAACGCCTTCGCGTGCACCAGCGCCTCGGTGACGCCCGTGCCGGCGAACTCGATGTCGGCCCCGTAGCCGCGGGTGGCGGCCACCTTCGGCAGGGCCGCGCCGTCCGGCATGAAGATGGTGGCCCTGGTGCCGAGGAGCTGCGCCGCGAGGGCGACGCCCTGCGCGTGGTTGCCGGCGCTCGCCGCGACGACGCCACGGGCACGCTCGGCGTCGGACAGTCCGGCGATGCGCACGTAGGCGCCGCGGATCTTGAACGACCCGGTGCGCTGCAGGTTCTCGCACTTGAGGTGCACGTCGGTGCCCACCCGCTGGCTGAGCCACCGCGAGTGCGCCATCGGCGTGCGCTCCACCACCGGCGCGAGCAGGTCGCGCGCGGCCTCGACGTCCCTCAGGTCGACCATGACGTCAGCCTAGGCGCTCACGTCCGGTCCCCCGACGGGCGACGGCAGGCGTCAGGCCTGCTCGGCCTTGACCTCGGGCGGGTCGTCCTCGGGGAGTCCGTCGTCGGCGACGGGTGTGCCCGACTCCTCGACGAGGTGGCGCACGATGCCGTTCAGGCAGGCGACGAGCGGCACGGCCACCAGCGCGCCGACGATGCCGGACACGGTGATGCCGGCGGCGATGCCGATGATGATCGCCAGCGGGTGCACCGCGACGAAGCGGCCCATGAGGAACGGCTGCAGCACGTGCGACTCGAACTGCTGCACCGCCACCACCGCGGCCAGCATGATCAGCGCGACGATCGGGCCCTGCGCCACCAGCGCCACGAGCACGGCGACCATGCCGGACACGAGCGCTCCGACGATCGGGACGAACGCGCCGAGGAAGACGAGGACACCGATGGCGAACGCCAGCGGCACGCCGAGCAGCCAGGCGGAGACCGCGATGCCGATGGCGTCGGTGAGGGCGACCAGCACGGTGGCTCGGACGAAGCTGGTGAGGCTGGCCCAGGCCGTCTCGCCGGAGCTGTGCACCTTCGCACGCGCCGACCGCGGGAAGAGCGCGACGGCGAACGCCCAGATGCGGTTGCCCTCGTAGAGGAAGAAGAACGACGCGAACAGCGCGATGAAGAAGCCGGCGACGAAGTGCGTCAGCGTGGTGCCCACGGCGGCCAGCTGGTCGACCGCGGCCCGCTCCCCGAAGGTGCGGATGGCGTCCTCGACCTGGTCGACGTAGCGGTCGAGCTGGGTCTCGCTCAGCCCGAGGGGTCCGTTCTGGGCCCAGTCCTGCACCTGGGCGATGCCCGCGATGACCTGCGCCTTGAGGTCGTAGAACTGGGTCGACAGCTGCTGGCCCACCAGGGTCAGCAGCCCGAAGAACCCACCGAGCATGACGAGGACGACGATCGCGGTGGCCAGCAGGCGCGGCAGCCCGCGTCGGTCGAGCCAGTCGACGGCACCGATCGTGAGCGCGGTGCCGAGCAGCGCCACCGCGATGGGGACGGTCACCTCGGAGAAGAAGCTCAGCAGCCAGTACAGCGCGTAGCCGGCCACGCCGAGGACGAGGAGGCGCCACGCCCAGGCCGTCGCGATCTCCACGCCGACAGGGATCTCCGGCCGCGTGCTCACCTGCGTGCTCCCGTCACAGGACCGACACTAGCGGGAACAGCCAGCCGCGCAGTGTCGTTGACCCCGGTGGACCCAAGGAGAGTGACCCGATGATCTTCGGAACCCGCAAGACAGAGCTCCCCGACGCGCAGAGCGCCCTGCCCGGACGCTCCGAGCGTCCGTTCGCCGTCGGCACCACGCACCGTGTGCTCGGCACCCCGATCGAGACCCCCCTCGACTCCGGCGTCGTGCCGGACGGCTTCGAGGTCGCGGTCGTCGGGCTGGGCTGCTTCTGGGGCGAGGAGAAGACGTTCTGGGAGGTTCCCGGTGTCTGGTCGACGTCGGTCGGCTACGCCGGCGGCCTCACGCCGAACCCCACCTACGAGGAGGTGTGCACCGGCCGCACCGGTCACGCCGAGGTCGTGCGCATCGTGTTCGACCCCGCGAAGGTCAGCTACGCCGACCTGCTCAAGGTGTTCTGGGAGAACCACGACCCGACGCAGGGCATGCGTCAGGGCAACGACCGCGGCACCCAGTACCGCTCCGTCCTGCTCACCACGAGCGACGAGCAGCAGCGCCAGGCCGAGGAGTCGCGCGAGCGCTACCAGGAGCAGATGACCAAGGCCGGCTACGGCCGCATCACCACGGCCATCCAGCCCCTGCAGGACTACTACTACGCCGAGGAGCTGCACCAGCAGTACCTCGCGAAGAACCCGTTCGGCTACTGCCCGCTGCACGCCACGGGCGTCTCGTACGCCTGAGACCCGCACGGCCGAGGTCCCGTCACGCCGACGCGTGGCGGGACCTCGTCGTTTCTGCGGCGCGACGGTGACCGCCTGCCCTACGCTCGCGCCGTGGACATCGGCATCCTGATCCTCCTCGGCGTGCTCGCCACGTCCGCGGCCGGCCTGGGTGCGTACCGGGTCCTCGACGCCGCGCTCGGGCGACGCGCGGCGAACGGCCTGCTGCTCCTCGTGCTGGCCGTCGTGCTCGCCCTCACCACCATCGCCTTCGTCTTCGTCGCGGCCGCACGGCCGAGTGACGGACTGTAGAACGATCGCGAGGCCTTGCCCGCCTTCCCACGAGCGTCGCCGGCTGCGCTGAGGAGTGGGACGGACGTTCCGATCCGTCGCCGGTCGGTGGAGAACATGGCCATGAGCCCCGACCGCCCGAACCGCGCCGACGGCGCCTCCGTCCTGCTGCTCGTCCGTTCGTCGTCTCGTTCTTCCTCGGCGAGAACGCCTGGCTCGGGGCCATCGTGGTCGCCTTCCCGACGATCGTGTTCCTGCAGGCGTCGCACTGGATCCGCCGCTGACCACCCTGCGTCCCGGCGTGTCGCGCCGCTCGAGGGGTGCGACCGCACGGTCCGGCTGACCTGTCGCGGATCGTCAACTCCCTGTCGCTCGACCCAGCGACGGACGGGGGGTCCACGACCCAGGCTTGAGAGATCCCTACTCAAGCCCAGGAGTGATGATGACCCTGCTCGACGACTCGACACCCGAGACCGCGACCCGCGAGCTGACCGTCCTGGGGGCGTGCCCCCAGGACTGTCCCGACACCTGCGCGATGGTCGTCACCGTCCGCGACGGCGTGGCCGTCGACGTGGCCGGCAGCAAGGAGCAGCCGTACACCAACGGCGGCCTGTGCGTGAAGGTCGACAACTACCTCGACAAGGTCTACCACCCCGACCGCGTGCTCTACCCGCTCCGCCGCACGGGCCCGAAGGGCGCCGGTGAGTTCGAGCGGATCACCTGGGACGAGGCCATCGCCGAGATCGCCGCCCGGTTCACGCAGGTCAAGGAGGAGCACGGCCCCGAGGCGATCATGCCGGTCAGCTACCTCGGCACCCAGGGCATCATCAACGGCCTCAACGTCGGCGACCCGTTCTTCAACCGGCTCGGCGCCACCGTCGCCGAGCGCACGTACTGCGACTCCGGCTCCTGCACCGCCTACGCGATGACGATCGGCGACACCGCCGGTGTCGACCCCGAGTCGCTCGTGCACTCGAGGTTCATCCTCATCTGGGCCGCCAACATCATGAGCACCAACCTGCACCTGTGGCCCTACATCGCCGAGGCCAAGAAGCGCGGTGCGAAGGTCGTCGTCGTCGACCCTGTGCGCACCAAGACCGCGCGCCAGGCCAGCCAGCACATCCCCATCCGCCCCGGCACCGACGGTGCGCTCGCGCTGGCGATGATGCACGTGATCATCGACGAGGGCCTCACCGACGACGAGTACATCGCGAACCACACGATCGGCTACGACGAGCTCGTCGAGCGCGTCCAGCAGTACACCCCCGAGTGGGCGTCGCAGGAGACCGGGATCCCGGTGGAGACGATCCGCACCCTCGCGCGCGAGTACGCGACGTCGCAGCCCTCCGTCATCCGCATCGGCGTCGCCGTCGAGCGGCACGCCGGCGGCGGCCAGACCGTCCGCACCCTGTCGTGCCTGCCCGCCCTCGTCGGCGCGTGGCGCAACCCCGGCGGCGGCATCCTCCAGCTCCCGCTCTGGGCGTTCCCCGTCAACTGGCCCGCCTTCATGCACCCGGAGCTGCAGACTCCCGGGACGCAGGTCGTCAACCAGTACCTCCTGGGCCAGGCGCTCACCGGCGAGCTGGAGCTCCGGACGCCGCTGCACGCGCTCATGGTCTACAACTCCAACCCCGTCGTCGTCGCGCCCGACCAGGCGCGGCTGCTCGAGGGGCTCTCGCGCGAGGACCTGTTCACGGTCGTCAGCGAGCACTTCATCACCGACACCGCGCGCTACGCCGACATCGTGCTGCCCGCGACGACGCAGCTCGAGCAGGAGGACATCATGTTCTCCTGGGGCCACCTGTACGCGACGTACAACAACCCGTCCATCGAGCCGCGCGGCGAGGCCGTCCCCAACACCGAGCTGTTCCGACGGCTCGCCGCGGCCATGGGCTTCGACGACGACCCGATCTTCACCCGCACCGACGAGCAGATGATCGCGGAGGCGTTCGACTGGTCGGCCCCCGCGATGGAGGGCATCACCGTGGCCTCGCTCAAGGAGAAGGGCTGGGCCCGGCTCAACGTCCCGTCGCCGGACGAGTACGCCCCGCACCGCGAGGGCAACTTCCGCACGCCGTCCGGGAAGACCGAGTTCCTCTCCTCGGCCGCAGCGGGCGGCAACTTCGTGGTGCCGCTGTTCCGCCAGGGGTCGAACGACCACCAGCCGGGCCAGCCCGTCGACCCGCTGCCCCACTACATCCCGCCGCGGGAGACCACCTCGGCCGACCCCGACCTCGCGGCGAGGTACCCGCTCAACCTCATCTCGCCGAAGTCGCACGCGTTCATCAACTCCAGCTACGCGAACATCGAGTTCCACCAGAAGGTGCAGAAGCCCGCGACGCTGATCATCAACCCCGACGACGCGGCCGAGCGTGGCATCGAGAACGGCGCCGTCGTCCGCGCCTTCAACGACCGCGGCAGCGTCGAGCTGCTCGCCAAGGTCGACGCATCCACGATGCCCGGGGTCACGGTCTGCTACGTCGGCCACTGGCGGTCCGACTCGCTCGGCCTCTCGACGTTGAGCTCGCTGAACCCGACGCGGTTCGCCGACCTCGGCAACGCGCCGACCTTCTCCGACACGCTCATCGAGGTCGCGCCGGTCGGCGCGGGAGAGGCCTGAGCCATGGCGTACGTGATCACCGAGGCCTGCATCGACGCGGCAGACAAGGCGTGCCGCGAGGAGTGCCCCGTCGACTGCATCTACGAGGGCGACCGGATGCTCTACATCCACCCCGACGAGTGCGTCGACTGCGGGAAGTGCGTCACCGCGTGCCCCAACGGGGCCATCGCGTCGGAGTACAAGCTGACCGGGGAGCTCGAGCAGTTCAAGGACGTGGCCGTCGAGTTCTTCGAGACGTTCCCGCACGCGGAGGGCGGCGCCGAGGACATCGGTCCCCTGGGCGCCGACCACCCCGTGGTCGCGTCGTGGCCGAGCGGCGGAGCCGCCGGATGAGCGCCGACGTGGCCGGCACCGTCGACACCACGGGCTTCGACGTCGACGTCGACCTGGTCGTCGTCGGCGGCGGACCCGTCGGCCTCTACGCGGCGTACTACGCAGGATTCCGCGGGATGTCGGTGGCCGTCGTCGACGCGCTCGACCACCTCGGCGGCCAGACCGCGGCGATGTACCCCGAGAAGCAGGTCTTCGACGTCGCCGGGTACGCCGCGGTCAAGGGGCAGCACCTCGTCGACGCGCTGGTCGAGCAGGCGGAGTCGGCCAAGCCGCACTACGTGCTGGGCGAGCAGGTCGTCGACCTCGTGACCGGCCCCGACCACGCGCTGCTGACGACGGCGGCCGGCACGGTGCTGCGCGGACGCGCCGTGCTGCTGGCCGCGGGCATCGGCAGCTTCGCACCCCGGCCCCTGCCGGTCGGCACGGAGTACGTGAGCCGCGGCGTCGTCCACTTCGTGCCGCGACCCTCGGACTACGCCGGCGGCGACGTCGTGGTGGTCGGTGGGGGCGACAGCGCCGTCGACTGGGCCACGACACTCGAGCCCGTGGCCCGCAGCGTGGCCCTCGTGCACCGCCGCGACGCGTTCCGCGCCCACGAGGCGAGCGTGGCGCGACTGCGGTCGAGCACGGTCGAGGTGCTCACGCCGTACGAGGTGGCCGAGGTGCACGGCGACGACGTCGTCACCGGCGTGTCCCTCGCCCACGAGTCCGGCACCGTCGTGCGGCGCGACGCCGACGTCGTCGTCGCCGCCCTCGGGTTCAAGGCCGACCTCGGCCCGCTGAAGCGCTGGGGCGTGGACCTCGACCGCCGCCAGGTCGCCGTCGACCGGGCCCAGCGCACGTCACTGCCCCGCGTGTTCGCCGCCGGCGACTGCTGCGGCCACCCCGACAAGGTGACGCTGATCAGCGTCGGCTTCGGGGAGGCGGCGACCGCCGTCAACCACGCCGCTCCGCTCGTGCACGAGGGTGCCGCGGTCACGCCCGGCCACTCGAGCGACGACCAGCACTGATCCCCACCACAAGACCCTCGCCGACCGTCCGCCGCTCCCCCGGTGGGCGGTCGGCGAGGCTCCGGCCACCGGCCGCACGAGCAGTCGGCAAGCTCAGCGGTGCGGGCGCGTGACCGCGCGCGGGTCGCCCGAGACGGCGCACATCAGCTGACGGTACTCGCGCGGGCTCGTCCCGAAGGCCTGCCGGAACGCGCGCCCGAACACCGCGAGGTCGACGAAGCCCCAGTTGCGGGCGATCTCGCGCAGCGACTTGTCCCGCGCGATGCTGCTGCGGATCTCGCGGCGCGCCCCGTGCAGGCGGCGGCTGCGGATGGTCTGCGCGACCGTCTGGTCGCGGGTCGCGAACAGCCGGTGCAGCTGCCGGGTCGAGACCGCGATGGCGTCGGCCACCTGGGCCGGACCGAGGTCGGGGTCGGCGAGGTTCGCGTCGATGAAGGCGTCGGCCCGCGCCAGCAGGGAGACGGCGGACCCTCCGCCGGCCGCGCCGAGCGCCGTCGCCCCGCGCGGGAGCGACTGCGCGGCGACGGCGATGAGGTCGCCGATGTGGTCGGCCACCTCACCGTCGTGGCCGAGACCCAGCGTCTCCTGCTCGTCGAGCACGCTGCACAGCAGGTTGCTCAGCACCCGTCCCATGCCCTCGTCGGCCACGAAGGCACGGGCCGTCACGTCGCGCGAGAACCCCTCGCTCAACCGGAAGTCGTCGCGCCGCCACGAGTACACGGACAGCTCCCACTGCGGCGAGCCCGTCGGCGCGCGCAGGTTCCAGTCGAACGGTCGCGCGGACTCGTAGAGCACGAAGTCGCCGGGGCGCAGGTGCGCCCTGCGTCCGTCCTGCTCGACGACGGCCTCGCCCGAGCGGACCAGGCCGACCTGCATCAGGGCCTCGCCGTCGCGCAGGAGCGACGCGGGCCGGCTGATCTCCTGGTCGACCGAGCTCACGGTCGAGACCTGGACGTGCCCGAGCATCCGGCTCTCGACGGCTCCGCTCAGGTCGGCGCGTCGGTGCCCGACGTCGAGCGGGACGAAGTGCTCGCGGAGCAGCGACCGCCACCCGCGTTCGTCCTGGACGCGATGGTGGGTCGCCGGCGTCGACTCGCTCAGCATGGGAACAGGCACCTCCCGGGCACAGGTCCTGCGGTGTCGGCCAGGTTATCGCGCGCCGAGAGGGCCCTCAAGGAGTTCGGGAGCCTCCTGGGCACCCGTCACACAATTGTCACGTGCCAGCGCGCACGTGGCACGGAACGTCGACTTCCCGGCGCTGGCCGTGCGCACGACGTGCGCCTTCCGCGCGACGCTGGTCTCCCGACCGACAGGAGGCCCTCGTGACCCTCAGCGCATCGCGCCCTGACTTCGCCGGACGCCAGACCGCGCACACCTGGACCCTGGTCGCGACGACCCTGCCGGACTCCGCCGCGGCCGAGTCGTGGGCGGGGCGACCGGAGACGGGCGCGGTGGTGACGTTCCGGGGCCTGGTGCGCGACCACGCCCCGGGCCACACCGGGGTGACGGCGATCGACTACGAGGCCTACGACCAGGTCGCGCACGAGCGTCTGTCGCAGCTGGCCGAGCTGGTCCGGGCCACGTGGTCCGACGTGAGCACGGTCGCACTGTGGCACCGGACCGGCGTGGTCCGGCTCGGCGAGGCGAGCGTGCAGGTGACGGTCGGCGCGGGCCACCGCGACGCCGCCTTCGACGCCGCACGGTTCGGCATCGACGTCCTCAAGGCCTGCCTGCCGGTCTGGAAGCGGGAGCACGCTGCCGAGGGCCTGGAGTGGTCGGCCTCCGGCGTGGCGGCGACGTCCGTGGAGGAGGCCGCCAGCGCATGGCTGTCGCGTCACGGGGTCGGCGCGGCGACGGCCGGGGCGACGGACGGAGCAGGCTCGTGAGCACGCTCGACCTGCGCGGCCGGCCCCTGCGCGACCTGCGCGTGTCCCTCACCGACCGCTGCAACTTCCGGTGCGGCTACTGCATGCCCCGCGAGCTCTTCGGCGCCGGGCACCAGTACCTCGCCGCCGACGAGCTCCTGACCTTCGACGAGGTCGAGGAGGTCGTGCGGACCGCCGTCGACCTCGGCGTGCGCACCGTGCGGCTCACGGGCGGGGAGCCGCTCCTGCGGCCCGGGGTCGCCGACCTCGTCGCTCGTCTCGCCGCCATCGGCGACCTCGACCTGGCCATGACGACGAACGGCGTGCTGCTCGGGCGCCACGCCGCCGCGCTGCGAGCGGCGGGGCTCGACCGGGTGACGGTCAGCCTCGACGGCATCGACGACGCGACCTTCCGCCGCGCGAGCGACAGTCCCTTCGGCGTCTCGGCCGTCCTCGACGGCATCGACGCCGCGGTGCAGGCCGGGTTCCCGCAGGTCAAGGTCAACGCCGTCGTCCGGCGCGGGATCAACGAGGACCAGGTCGTGCCGCTCGTCGAGCACTTCCGCGGCAGCGGCCACGTGCTGCGCTTCATCGAGTTCATGGACGTCGGGAGCACCAACGGCTGGACCGGGTCGGAGGTGGTGCCCGCGGCCGAGATCAGGGCCGCGATCGAGGCGCACTGGCCGGTCGAGGAGCTCCCGCCGACCCGGCACGGCGAGGTGGCCCAGCGTCTCCGTCTGCGTGACGGCAGCGCCGAGGTCGGGCTGATCAGCTCGATGTCGTCGCCCTTCTGCGGCACCTGCACCCGGGCGCGCCTGACCGCCGACGGACGCGTCCACACCTGCCTGTTCTCCTCCACCGGGACCGACGTCCGCGGCCTGCTGCGCGGCAGCCGTCGCCCCGGCGACCTGCACACGCTGCTGCGCCGGGTGTGGGGCGGGCGCGACGACCGCTACTCGGAGGTCCGGTCGGCCCTGACCCGCCGGGCCGACGCCCCCGTCGAGATGTCGTACATCGGTGGATGAGATGAGATGGACCCCGAGAGCCTGTGGAGGAACCCGTGCCGACCCTGTTGATGTTCGCCCTCGCCCGTGACGCCTCGGGCCGGACGCACGACCGCTTCGACGCCGGCACGCTCGACGGCCTGCTCGACGAGGCCGTCGAGCGGTACGGCGACCGGTTCGGCGCCGTGCTCGACGCGAGCCGCGTCTGGGTCAACGGCGCCCAGGCGGCACGAGGGGCCGCGGTGGAGCTCTCCGACCACGACGACGTGGCGGTCATCCCGCCCGTGGCAGGGGGGTGAGGTGACCGCACCCGCCGCGGGACGCTCCTCCCCCGTCGTCGAGGACGAGATGCTGCACCGGCCGAAGTCGTGGTCGAGGAGCCTGACCGTCGGCGACGCCCGTGAGGTGCTCGCCGACGACCACCTGCACGCGATCCTCGTCGTCGACGGGGCGGTGCTGCGCGGCGTGATCGTGGAGGGCGACGTCCCGGACGACGCCGAGGACGACCAGCCCGCCCTCGTCCACGCCCGACTGGACGGTCGGACCGTGCGGGTCGGCACCACGCTGGACGAGGCCCGGGAGCTCCTCGAGCGGTCCCGATCGCGCCGGCTCGCCGTCGTCGACGCGGCAGGCCTCCTCGTCGGGCTGCTGTGCCTCAAGCGGCACGGCCGGGGATTCTGCTCCGACGCGGGCGTCGAGGCCCGGCGCGCGTCCCGCGCGAGCGAGCGTCCCGCCTAGGAGAGACCCCGCACGACGCCCCACTGGTTCGGGAATGCAACGACCTGGATCGACGTTGTCGCCGTTCGGGCCCGACGCGTCGGCCGCCCGCTCGCCGTCGACCTGATCCGAGGAGACCCATGACCACCACCCGGCCCGTCCAGCGGTGGGCGTTCGGCATGCTCCTGGCCCTCGTCGCGGTCTCGCTCGGCGTCTCCGGTGCGCCCGCGCCCCTCTACGCGCTGTACGCGCAGGAGTGGGGCTTCGCACCGCTCACGACGACCGTCGTGTTCGCGGTCTACGCGGTGGCCGCGCTCGCTGCCGTGCTGGTCACCGGGTCGATCTCCGACCGCTACGGCCGACGCCCCGTGCTCATGGTCGCCGCGCTGCTGATCCTCGCCGGCCTGGGCCTGTTCATGGCCGCCGACTCCGTGGTGTGGCTGCTGGCCGCCCGCATCCTGCACGGGCTGGGGGTCGGTGCGGTGGTGGTCGTCGCCTCGGCCGCGCTGCTCGACCTGCGGCCCGACGAGGGCGACCGCACCGGCCGGATCACGGGCGTCGTGTTCAACAGCGGCATCGCGGTCGTGCTCGTGGCGGTGTCGCTCATCGTCGACCGCGGGCCGGCGCCCACGGTGCTGCCCTACGCGATCCTCGCCGGCATCGTCGCGGTGCTCCTGCTGGGGCTGCTCGTCATGCGCGAGCCGCACACGGAGGAGCGCGCCGTCCGCCTGCACGTGGCGCGACCCCGCGTCCCGCGGGAGATCGCCGCGCACTTCCGGTTCTCGGCGCTGGGGGTGATGGCGTCCTGGTCGGTGCTGGGCGTGCTCCTGTCGCTCTACCCGCGGATCGCGTCGGAGGCCATCGGTGCCACGTCGGTGCTGTTCGGCGGTGCGGTCGTCGCCGCGTCGGCCGCGGCGTCGGCGCTGAGCCAGGCCGTCGGGGCGCGCTGGCCCGCCCGCACGAGCGCCATCGTCGGCGACTTCGGCACCGCCGCCTCCCTCGTGCTCTGCGTGCCCGCGGTCGCGTGGGGCCACGCCTGGGGCATCGCCGCAGCCTCGACGCTCGTCGGCCTGTTCTTCGGCCTCGCGTTCGGCGGGTCGCTGCGCCACCTGACCCAGCACGTGCCGTCGGCCCACCGCGGCGAGGTCATGTCGGCGTTCTACGTGCTCGCCTACAGCGCCATGGCCGTGCCGACGGTGCTCGCCGGGTGGGCCGCCACGATCTGGAGCCCGCGGACGATCTTCGCGCCGTTCATGGTCACGGTCGCCGTCGCCTGCACGGCGGCGGCGGTCATGGGGCTGCGCTCGCGCGCCGAGCAGCGCGCCGCCGAGGTCGAGGCCCCGGTCGCCGTCGCGTCGTGAGCGAGTCGCTCGACGACCTGCCCGAGGTGCCCGACCTGGCCGGCCCCGGCATGCGGCTGCTGCTGGTCGGCATCAACCCCAGCCCGCTGACCGCCCGCACCGGGTACCACTTCGCGCACCCGGGCAATCGCTTCTACCCGGCTCTGCGGCGGGCCGGGGTGCTGCCCGAGACGGCCACGACGCCCGAGCTGGCGGCCCCCGTCCTCCTCGCGCGCGGCGTCGGGATCACCAACCTCTCGCCCCGACCCACAGCACGGGCCGACGAGCTGGACGACGAGGAGGTGCGCGCCGGTCGCGAGCGCGTCGCCTCCGCCGTCCGTGTGTACGGTCCGCGGGTGGTCGCCGTCGCCGGGGTCACGAGCTACCGCGTCGCGTTCGCCGACCGCCGGGCCCGGCTCGGCCGCCAGTCGCACGACCTCGAGGGGGCCGAGCTCTGGGTCGTGCCGAACCCCAGCGGCCTCAACGCGCACGCGACGATCGACTCTCTCGCGAAGGACTACCGCGAGGTCGCGCAGGCTGCCGGCGTCGCGCTCGACGACGTCCCGACCCGCACCTGACGCTCGTTCGCCATCGGCGAACGCACACGGTCCTTGTCAGGGGAATTGAGTCGACTAGACTCAAGTTGAACTGGATGTCCGGTCGCGGTGGCCGGACCGAACGACCCACCAGGAGGACCATCATGAGCAACGTCTCCGTCTTCACCCGCCGTGACCCCTTCGCCGAGTTCGACTCGCTCGTCCGCAGCGCGTTCAGCCCGACCCAGGGCTCGGCAGCCCGCCTCGACTTCACGCCCGCCGTCGAGACCGTCCGTGACGGCGACGACGTCGTCGTGCGGCTCGAGCTCCCCGGCATCGACGTCTCCAACGACGTCTCCGTCGAGGTGACCGGCGGACGCCTCGTCGTCAAGGGCGAGCGTCGCGACCAGCGCACCGAGGAGGACGGCGAGAACAGCCGCCGGATCAGCGAGATCCGCTACGGCTCGTTCGAGCGCACCTTCGGGCTCCCCGGCCACGTCACGGCCGACGCCATCAGCGCCTCGTACGACGCCGGCATCCTGTCGGTCCGCGTGGCCGGTGTGTTCGCCGGCACCGAGCCGACCCGGATCGAGATCACGCAGGGCTGATCCAGCCCGCGTACCGCGCCCCCGTCACCCCTGGTGGCGGGGGCGCTGCACGTCAGAGGCCGAGTCGGCGCCCGGCGGCCGCGAACACGCTCTGGTAGCGCGAGCCGAGCAGTCGCACCGAGAGGTCGAGGACGTGGGCGTCGGCGCCCACGAGGACGCGCGCCTTGCCCTTCTCGACGCCGGCGAGGATGACCTGCGCCGCCTTCTCCGGCGACGTGCGGGCCACCTTGTCGAAGGACCGCGCGAGCTCGTCGTGGTCGCGCCCCTCGGCCTGGTCGGCGTTGCGGGCGATGTTCGTGGCGATGCCACCGGGGTGCACGCACGTGACCTTGACCGGTCGTCCGGTCAGCGCCATCTCCTGGCGCAGCGACTCGGTGAACCCGCGCACCGCGAACTTGGCGGCGTTGTAGGCGCTCTGCGACGGCATCGCGAACATGCCGAAGATGCTGGAGATGTTGACGACGTGACCGTCACCGGACTCCACGAGGTGCGGCAGGAACGCCTTCGTGCCGTGGACGACGCCCCAGAAGTCGACGTCCATGATCTTCTCGACGTCCTTGTACGACATCTCCTCGACGGTGCCGGAGTACGCGATGCCGGCGTTATTGAAGACCAGGTTCACGCGACCGAGGTCGCCGACGACGTCGCGGGCGTACTCCTCGACGCGCTCGCGCTCGGCGACGTCGACGAGGTCGCCGCGCACGCGCGCCCCGGTGGCCTCCACGAGACGCTGCGTCTCGGCCAGACCAGCGGCGTCGACGTCGCAGACGGCGACCGTGGCGCCGCGTCGGCCGAGCTCGACCGCGAGCGCGCGCCCGATGCCGGAGGCGGCCCCCGTCACGACGGCGACCTTGTGGCTGTAGTGGGTCATGCGCTGCGTCCTCTCAAGTCCAGATACCGTCGGTATCCGAAATGAGCGTAGGGCACGCCGCCCGCGCAGGGCAACCCCGTGACGCGTTCACCGCACGGCCCGGGTCTTTCGGCCCTACGCTCGTCGCGTGACGACGTTGCTGATGCCGCCCGGAGTGCGGGAGGCCCGCCCCGAGGACGTGGCCGACATCGTCGCCATGGTGCGCGAGCTCGCCGACTACGAGAAGGCCGTCGACCAGGCCCGGATGACGTCGGTGCAGCTCTACGAGGCGCTGTTCGGCGCCGACCCGCCGGCCCACGCCCTCGTCGCGCAGTCCGGGGAGGGCCGGGTCGTGGGCTTCGCCCTCTGGTACCGGACGTTCTCGACCTGGGACGGCGTGCCGGGCATCCACCTCGAGGACCTCTACGTGCGACCCACCCGGCGGGGCAGCGGCATCGGACGGGGACTGCTCGTCGCCCTCGCGCGGATCGCCACCGAGCGCGGCTACTCGCGCGTGGAGTGGGACGTGCTGCGCTGGAACTCCCCCGCGATCCGGTTCTACGAGTCGCTGGAGGCGGTGCCGCAGGAGGAGTGGCTGGCCTACCGGCTCACCGGCAAGACGATCGCGCGCCTCGCGGAGTCCTGAGCCCTGGACGCGTGCCTCAGACGAGGAACGCGGTGCGCAGCCGCTCGACGGTCCTGGTGTCGCCACCCACCGAAGCGAACCATGCGTCGACCCCGCCGGGGTGCTGCTGCCAGCGGTCGAGGACGTGCTCGATCGCCTCGCGCGGCACCGTGAGGAAGGCTGCGGGCACGGGCGGGTGGTCCGAGCCGGGGGCGCGCAGCCGCGCGTCGATCGCGGCGGTGGCGTGCTCAGTGAGCATGTAGTCGGCGGCGACGTCGTCGCGCGGGACGCCGAGCAGCCGCAGCAGGAGTGCGACGGAGATGCCGGTGCGGTCCTTGCCTGCCGCACAGTGCACCAAGGACGCGCCGCCCGCGGCCGCCGTGCTCGCGACCTCGTCGACCAGCTGGACGAGCAGCGGACCCGCGGTGTCGAGGACCTTGCCGTACAGGTGCGTCAGCGTGGGCGTGTCCTCGTGCCAGCCGGGCGCGAGCGACGACAGCAGCGACAGCGTGACGACCCGTGGGCCGAGGGGCGCGAGCGGGTGCGACCCGCCGTGCTCCATCGAGGAGCGCAGGTCGACGACCAGGGCGGGCGGCCACGGCGTGCCGTCGGGCACGGTGTCGGTGGGCTCGGGGACGCCGCTGCGCAGCAGCAGACCGGTGCGCACGGTGGCGCCGTCGTGGCCGACCACGCCGCCCACGTCGCGGAAGTTCGGGAGGGTGACGCTCACGCGGCTCATCGTAGGTGTGAGCACCCACACGCCCGCTGGGCGGCGCCTGGGGCGGCTCCCCGTCGCACGGACCTCTAGCATGGCGACGTGAGAGCCCCGAACAAGATCGCGTCCCAGGTCGCGGTCGGAGGGCTCGCCGCCGTCACCGGCTACTGGGGCGTCGTCTTCGGCGAGATCATCGTCGCCAAGCGGGCGATCGGCGTCACCGACGCCCGACCTCCACGCGCCGACGGCGTGTACGGCGAGGACCTCCCCCGCGATCCCGTCCGCTGCCTGGTGCTGGGCGACTCGGCCGCCGTCGGGTACGGCATGAGCCGCGCCGACGCGACCCCGCCGGCCATGCTCGGCATCGGTCTGGCGCACGTCCTCGACGCCCAGGTCGAGATCCGCTCCGAGGCTGTCGTCGGTGCCGTGACCTCGGACCTGCGCGACCAGATCGAGGCCGCGGGCGACTTCGACCCCGACCTCGTGGTCATCATCATCGGCACGAACGACGTGACCCACCGCGTGCCCGCCTACCAGTCGACGCGACTGCTCGGCTCGGCAGTCCGGCGTCTCGTCGACGGCGGCGCGCAGGTGGTCGTGGGCACGTGTCCCGACCTCGGCACGGTGCGCCCGATCCCTCAGCCGCTGCGCTGGATCGCCCGCCGCAAGAGCCGCGCGCTCGCCCGCAAGCAGACCATCGCGGTGGTGCGAGCCGGTGGTCGCGCGGTCTCGCTCGGCAGCCTGCTGGGCGTCCTGTTCACCGAGAAGTACGACGTCATGTTCGGCGAGGACCGCTTCCACCCGTCGGAGACGGGCTACGCCAACATGGTGTCGGTGCTGGTGCCGTCGCTCGCCGCGGCCTGGCGGGAGCGCGACCGTGACTTCGCCGTCGCCCACTTCGGCGGCTCCCCCGGCACGATGTCGCTGACCGACGCCGCGGAGCGCGCCGGCGAGCGCGACGGCACCGAGGTCACCCGCGACGGCCGCTGGGCCCGCATCCTCCGCCGCCGCTGACCCCAGCGACCGGTCAGAGTGGTCTCGATACGTCGGCCAGCGCACGATTCCGCTGGTCGAGTAGTCCGAGCGAGCTTGCGAAGCTCGGACGTATCGAGACCACCCGGCAACAGACCAGCGCGTGCCAACCCCCAGCGACCGCCCAGAGTGGTCTCGATACGCCCGGAGCACGCTCCTTCGTCACGGCTCCGCGCTACTCGACCAACGGAACCGCTGGTCGAGTAGGCGCCGCGCGTGAGGAACGAACGCCGCGGCGCCGTATCGAGACCACCCCGCAACGGATCAGCGCGATCAGGCCCCCAGCGACAGCCCAGAGTGGTCTCGATACGTCGCCGCCAGCTCCTTCGTCGCAGCGGCGACTACTCGACCGGCGGCGTCGCTGTCGCGTCGAGACCACGGAACGCCGACGGCCGGCCACCCCGAGGGGTGACCGGCCGTCGGTCGGGTACTGCGGTGTGTCAGTCCTGTCCGCGCAGGATGGCGAGGATGCGCAGGATCTCGATGTAGAGCCAGACCAGCGTGACCGTGAGGCCGAAGGCCGCACGCCAGGACTCGCGCTCCGGGAGACCGGCCTCGACGCCGCGCTCGACGAAGTCGAAGTCCATGATCAGCATGAAGACGCCGAGGACGACCGCGACCGCGGACACGATGAGCGAGAGACCGGGGTTGTCGAAGCTGCGCAGACCGCCCGACTCGAGGACGCCCGTGATGCTGAGGACGAAGTTGACCAGCATGACGCCGACGAAGGCGAACATGGAGATCATGACGACCTTGCGGAACTTGTCGGTGACCTGGATGTTGAAGAACTTGTAGGCCGCGAGCGTGGCACCGAAGGCGACCATGGTGGCCAGGACGGCCTGGAACACGATCGTCGGGTCACCCACGTAGGCGGCGATGATCTTCGAGAAGGCGCCGACGAAGACGCCCTCGGCCGCCGCGAAGGCCAGGACCAGGGCGGGGCTGACGACCTTCTTGAACGAGTTGACCATCGACAGCGCGAAGCCCGCGAGAGCGCCGACCGTTGCCAGCATGCCGATCGTGGCGAATCCGGTGGAGTCCACCGAGAGATCCGGGGTCATGAACCAGGTGACAGCCGCGACAGCGACCACGACAGCGAGGGAGATCGCGGTCTTCTCGACCGACGACTCGATGGTCATCAGACCATTGCCACGCCCGGTGGTGTGGGTCGGGCTGGGCTGCGAGGCCGAGCCGTCGAGGTCGATCTTCCACTGCGACGGATCTGCCGAGCGGGTCGTGGCCGCACCACGGCCGTTGAACCCCTCGGCTCGGTTGAAGACGGGGTTGTTGCTCTGCATGGTTCCCTCCAGGGAATCAGTACTCAGCACTTCTGAGGAGGTCGATGTGACCTCACCCTACATAACGAGGGAGATGCGCGAATCTATCCCGATCAGGACTGGTTTCTTCCTGAAACCAAAGGAAGCGCGGGGGTCATGCGTCGACGTCGACGAGGTGGTGCGCGACGTCGTGCCAGAGGTACTGCAGGAGGGTCTCCACGGTGAAGGTCGAGCCGTTGCTCCGCTCCCCGGTGCGGCCCCAGGCGTCCGCCGGCACGGTGTCGACCGCTGCCGCGAGCCGCTCGCCCGCGACCGTGAGCGCGGGCGCCACGACCGCAGGGCTCTGGGCGGCGTAGTCGTCCTCGACGGCCGTCGCGTCCTGGTCCCAGTTGGCGAAGCGTGCGTCGTCCTCGAGGAGCATCAGGCGGAGCCGGTCGTGCATGACGGAGAAGACGTCGCGCACGTGGCACGCGTACTCGAGGTCGGACCAGACGTCCGGGCGACGACGCCGAGCGACGTCGGCCCGGTCGAGCACCTGCCGCCAGCGCGGCAGCGAGTCCCGCACGAGCGTGCCGACGGCGGCTGCCTCGACCTCGCCCGTGACGAGCCCGCACTCGGGGCACGGCCGGCGCAGCACCCACGTCCAGTCCTTCTCGTCGGGGGCGATGGCGGGGTCGCGGGAGGCGTCGGCGGTGCTCATGCCGACGATCGTGGCGGACGTCCTAGGGTTCGAGCCATGTCCGACGCTGCCGACCTGCCGCAAGATCCCGCCACCTCCTCCGACGAGGCGCCCCGCTACCGCCGCGAGCCGGTGTCGTTCACGCGACGCGGAGGGCGTCTGACGGAGAAGCAGCAGTCGGCGTGGGACGAGCTGGCCGGGGCCTACGTGCTCGACGTGCCACGCGCCGGCCCGAGCACGTCGGTCGACCCCGGCTGGCGGATCGACCCCGCGTCGACATTCGGCCGCGACGCGCCGCTGGTCGTCGAGATCGGCAGCGGGCGCGGAGAGAACGTCGTGGCAGCCGCGGAGCGACACCCGGACTGGAACTTCCTCGCGCTGGAGGTGTGGGTGCCCGGCGTCGCGCAGACCCTCGTGCAGGCGCGCGCGACCGGGGTGACGAACGTGCGCCTGGCCGTCGCGAACGCGACCGAGACGCTGGCGACCGCGCTGGAGCCGGAGTCGGTGCACGAGCTCTGGACCTGGTTTCCCGACCCGTGGCACAAGAAGCGGCACCACAAGCGGCGCCTCGTGACCGTCCCCTTCACCGAGCTCGTCGCGCGCGTGCTGGAGCCGGGCGGCACGTGGCGCCTCGCGACCGACTGGGCCGACTACGGCGAGCAGATGGCCGAGGTCGTCGCCGACAGCCCGCACGTCGAGGGCGGTCCGGTCGAGCGGTTCGACGGGCGGGTGCTCACGAAGTTCGAGCAGAAGGGCCTGGCGAAGGGGCGCGTGATCCACGACCTCGCGGCCCGGCCGACGCGCTGAGCGACCCTAGACTGGCGCGATGAGCGAGACGACCGCCGACCTGCTCGGCATCGGCGAGGGCTTCCGCGTGTGGGCCGTGGGCGGGACGACTGCGGTGACGTCGCTGCTGCGCCCGCTGCCCGAGGGCGTGGAGGTCTTCGACCACGACGCCGACGACCTCGACGCGACCGTGCTGCTCGCCGACGACCTCGACGTCCTGGCCGACCAGCTCGACGACACGCTCCCGCGGCTCTCGACCGTCCCGCTCGTGTGGGCCTGCTTCCCGGTGGCCACGGTGTCGCCGGAGACCGTCGGGGAGGCCGTGCACGACCACGGCTGGGGTGCCACGGCACCCCTCATGCTCGACGAGACCCACGCCGCCATGCGGCTCGCGCAGGACTGAAGGCGCCCCGCCGGCGACAGAGAGGTCGCGGGGCGCGTCGCGGCGGTGGCTGGCGCGCGTCACGCAGGCTCGATGACGCGCGCCAGCCACCGCTGAGGCTCCCGGAGGACGACGTCGACGCCCTCCGGTCAGACCCGTCCTACACGGCGTCGGGCAGCCACACCTGGTAGCCGGTGTAGGCCGTCGTGCCCTCGGCAGCACCCTTGCGGTGCTGGGCGATGTGCACGTGGTCCTCGTGGCGGATCGTGGGGCTCGAGCTGGTGCTGCACGGTCCGTAGGGGCGCACACCCTCGTCGGCGCGGGCCGCCGTCCAGATCTTGCAGTTCCAGATGATCTCCTGCACGCCCCACCGTTGCGCGAGGCCGGCGGGCACCGCGTTCTTGTCCTTCTTCGTGAAGGCGTAGAAGATCGCGTCGCCGGCCTTCTTCTGCGCCGCGTTGTTCACGTTGACGAAGTGGTCTACCGCGCGGCCTTCGGCGTGGAGGCTCCACTCGTTGCTGTTGGCGATCTTGCGGCAGTCGTAGAGACCGCTGGCGCGGGTGGTCGGGAAGTAGTGCTGCAGGTAGTTCTTGAGCCGGATCGTGCCGGGCTGTGTCTTGCCGGCGCAGTAGGTCGACCGGTTGCTGCCGAGCCCGTCGATCCCACCCCGGGTGACCCGGTTGTCTCCGGGGCCGATCTGGCTCGGGTCGTAGCCGGGCTTCACCGTGACCCACCGGCCGCCGGCGGCGTCAGGCTCGGCGGCCTGCGACGACGCGGCCGGGCCGGCCACCAGGGCCAGCGGCGCGACGACCGCCGCGAGGGTCGTGAGCAGCTTCTGTCGGGACGTGGACATCGGTCCTCCTTCGCGTGGCCGGTCCGTCCGTCCACCCAGCAGAGGTTCGTCGCGGTGGCTGCGAGACCGCTGCGACGCGACTGCGAACCAGGCGTCAGGCCCGACGACGCCGCTTCTCGACGAAGGTCATCACGTGGAACACGACGAGCGCGGCGATGGTGCCGAGGGCGATGCCGTTGAACACCATGTCGCCGACCTTGAGCTCGGGGTTGCCGATGCCGATGACGAGGGCGATGCCGGCGGTGAGCTGGTTCACCGGGACCGAGAAGTCGACGTGGTTGTCGATCCAGATCTTGATGCCGACGATGCCGATGAGGCCGTAGAGGGCGATGGTGACGCCGCCGAGCACGCCCGTGGGGATCGTGTTGATCAGCGCCCCGATCTTCGGCGAGAACGACAGCAGGATCGCGATGGCGCCGGCCACCCAGTAGGCGGCGGTCGAGTAGACGCGCGTGGCGGCCATGACGCCGATGTTCTCGCCGTAGGTCGTCGTGCCCGAGCCGCCCCCGGCGCCGGCGATGGTGGTGGCGATGCCGTCGGCCAGCAGCGCGCGACCGGTGCGCTCGTTGATCGTGTCGTCGCCGGTCAGCTGCGCGACGCTGCGCACGTGGCCGACGTTCTCCGCGATCAGCACGAGCACCACGGGCAGGAACGCGGGGATGAAGACCCAGCTGACCTCGGGGGTGCTGAAGTCGGGCAGCCCGAACAGGTCGGCCCGCCCGACGGGCTTGAAGTCGAGCGCGCCGGTGACGGCCGCGTAGACGTAGCCGGCGAGCACACCGACGATGATCGACAGCCGTCCGACGAGACCCTTGAACACGACGACGGTGAGCACCAGGACGACGAGGGTGACGACCGCCATCCAGGGCCCGGCCTTCGCGTTCGTGACGGCCGTGGGCGCGAGGTTGAAGCCGATGAGCGCCACGATGGAGCCCGCCACGACGGGCGGCATGAGGGCGTTGATCCAGCCGATGCCGGTCCGGACGACGATCGCGCCGACCACGGCGAGGAGCACGCCCGTGACGAGGATGCCGAACATGGCCACCTCGATCGACGCACCCGATGCGGCGACCGCGCCGATGGGTGCGAGGAACGCGAACGACGACCCGAGGTAGCTGGGCAGCCGATTCTGCGTGAGGACGAGGAACAGGATCGTCCCGAGGCCGGAGAAGAACAGCGTGGCCGTGACCGGGAACCCGGTGATCGTCGGCACCAGGAACGTCGCGCCGAACATCGCCACCACGTGCTGCGCACCGAGCCCGATGGTCCGCGGCCACGTCAGCCGCTCGCCCGGCCGGACGATCTCGCCGTCGGGGATCGTCTTGCCGTCGTGGTGCAGGGTCCAGTTCAGGGGCATGGGGGGATTCTGGCGGAACGACGGCTCCCGCCGCGCACCGCCCTCGCGTCCTCCGAGGTCAGCGGGCCGCCCCGGCGTGCACCCCGGCCCCCGCCCAGAGGGGTCCCCACGACCGGTGCAGGAACAGCGCCAGCCTCACGCCTGATTGCAGCGGCGACTCGCCCGAGCGCCAGACGACGTGCCCGTCGGGACGCACCACCACGGCACCGCGCTCCCCCACCTCGAGGAGCCGGACCGCGTCGGGTCGCGGGCCGGCCGGTCGCACCTCCCGCACGGCCACCGAGAGGGGCAGCCGCTCCGCCGACGCCTCGACCCACGACTCCCACCCGTCGGGGTCGAACGTCAGCAGGGTGAGGCCGCGGTCCTCGACGAGCGCGTGGACGGAGCGTCCGTCGTCGAGCGGCAGGTGCGGCAGCCTGCAGCCGGGCCAGGTGGTGGGTCGGTGCCGCAGGACACCCTCGTCGACCACGGGCTGGGCTCCGGGCTCGCGGTCCACCAGCCGGCCAGCGTAGGCGTACCCGAACTCCAGCCCGGTGGCCACGAAGTGCTCGATCTGGCCCGGCACGGTGTCGACGACGTGCTGTCGGGCGCGCTCCCCCGCCGCCGTGATGCCCCGGAGGGCAGCGGTGCGCCCGAGCTGCAGGCGGGTGGCGCGCTCGGCGAGAGGCGCCATGACGCGGGCCGGTAGCCACGAGAGCGGCGGGCTGCTGACGGCGCGTGTGGCCTGCAGCAGCGACCGGTTGGTGACCCCCACGACCTTCGTGACCTCGTCGAGCCGCAGGTGGTTCGCGACGCTGTACTCCGCGAAGCGCTGCACGACCGGGCGCCGCTCCTGCTCGTAGGTGTCGAGCAGCGACGTGCTCGCCTCGCCGCTCAGCACGGCGTCGAGCTTCCAGGCCAGGTTGTCGGCGTCCTGCACGCCGCTGTTGAGCCCGAAGCCGCCCGTGTGCGGGAAGCGGTGCGCCGCGTCGCCGACGAGGAGCAGACGACCTCGACGGAACGAGGTGGCGACCTGCGAGGTCATCTCCCACGTGCCGGTCGAGCGGATCTCGACGTCGTGGTCGCGGCCGAGGACGGTGGGCACCATCCGCTCCCAGTAGGTCCGGCTCGACTGCGCGACCTCCTGCCCCGGGTGCAGGTAGACCGTCATGAGGACGTAGCAGTCGTCGGCGTGGGCGATCATCACGCCGGCGAAGTCGGGCCGGTAGATCCAGGTGAGCAGCGGTCGCGTCGCGCCGGCCGGGTAGAGACCTGGGGCGCGGAAGAAAGCGCTGCCCATGCGCGCGAGCACGGGGCCCTCGAGCCGCAGGCGGGCGACGTCGCGGAGTCGGCTGTTGGCGCCGTCGGCCGCCACGACGAACGCGCTGTCGACGTCCTCGCGACCGAGGTCCGACGACAGGCTGACGCGCTGCGTGCCGCCCGGGAGGACGGTCAGGTCGTCGACCTCGACACCACGCACGAACGTCACGAGCGGTGCACGGTCGAGCGCGGCCCACAGCTCGCGCATCAGCTGGTGCTGGCCCACGTGGGAACGCAGGTACGGGCTGTACGTCCGCACCGCGGCCACCTCGTCGGCCTCCTCGAGGAAGTTCAGGTCGGCGATCGGGTCGTGCAGGTCCGACGCCCACCGGATCGTGCCCAGCTCCGACAACGGCGGGCTCAGGGCGGCCACCGTCGACGCGAGCAGCGGGTCGGCCTTCTCCCAGATCTCCAGCGACGTCGCGTTCACGACGTGGGCCGCGGGATGCGTCAGGGGCCGACGTCGTCGCTCGAGGACGGTGGTGGCGATGCCGCGGCTGGCCAGCAGGAGAGCGAGGGTCGAGCCGGCCGCGCCCGCACCGACGATCGTCACGGGCGGGCCGGGCACCGTCAGAGCGTCTTCCACGTGATCGTCTTCTTGTTGGTCCGCGGCTTCTGCCCGGGCGGGGTGCCTGCTCCCGGCACCAGGAGGTCGGCAGGGTCGTCGCCCCGGCGCAGCCGGGCGAGCAGGTAGTCGGGGTCGAACATCGTGCCGATCGGGTTCTTCTCGAACGCCTCGGTGCCGAAGAAGGCCGCCGTCTCCTCGATGGTCGAGAAGTTGTCGACTTGGAACTCCAGACGGATGCCGTCGGGGTCCTCGTAGTACAGCGACGTGGTCGGTCCGTGGTTGATGGCCCAGACCGGGTCGATCCCGCGACCCTTCAGCCGCTCGTAGGTGTCGAGCAGCTTCTCGATGGAGAGGAACTGCACGGCGAGGTGGTCGACGCCGTAGATCTTGCGGCGGTACCGCGCGAACGGGAACAGGAACCGCACGAAGCCGGGCACGCCGATCAGCGCCAGCCGGTGGTGCTCGTGGTCCCAGCTCAGGAACGTGAGCTCGGAGTCCTCGTGCACGACGCGCGCGCCGAAGACAGTGGCGTACCACTCGGTCATCTCGCGACGCCGCGCCGTCTTGACCACCCAGTGGGCGAGGAAGTCGGGTGCCTCGTCCCAGGGACCGGGGGTGCGCTCGGCGGTGCGCTCGTCCTGCTGTGCCATGGTCGTCCTCTCGGGGGCGTTAGACGTCGCGCGGGGCGACGATGGTGGTGCGCTGGGTGCCGAGGTCGGCGGCGCCCCGCGGGTGGCTGATGGACGCCGTGACGACGTCACCCGGCGCCAGGTACGGCTTCTTCAGGTTGGTCCGCACGAACGCCTGCCAGAGCCGACGTTCGCCGAGGATCGCGGTGGCCAGACGGCGCACGACCGCTGGCGGCGACCCGGCGGTGATCCCGGACGGCGTGCCGGTGAGCAGGAGGTCGCCGGGATCGAGGTCGCAGAAGGTGCTCAGCTCGGTGAGGGTCTTGGCCGGCTTGTGGAGCAGGTGGCGGGTGTTGTCGTGCTGGCGCACCTGGCCGTTGACCGCGAGCGTCAGGTCGAGCTCCTCGACGAGACCCATCTCGTCCCGCTCCAGGACGGTGAGGAAGGGCCCCACCGGGCAGAAGCCCCGGTAGCTCTTGCCCTTGAGGAACTGGCCCTGCGGCAGCTGCACGTCGCGGGCGGAGAGGTCGTTGGCCACGGTGACGGCGAAGACGTGGTCGGCGAGGTTCTCGCGCGTGACGGTGACCGGGCCGCGCACACGGCTGCGCAGCACCAGGGCCAGCTCGATCTCGTAGTCGAGCAGGCGCACGTGGGCCGGCCGCACGACGTCGTCGAACGGTCCGGTGACCGACGCGTCGGTCTTGTCGAAGAACAGGTTGAAGTCGAGGGCGTCGGGGTCCATCCCCGACTCGATCGCGTGCTCGCGGTAGTTCACGCCCTGGCACATCACGCGGCACGGCGTGGTGACCGGCGAGAGCACCTCGACGTCGTCGAGCGCGACCGAGCCGGACTCGCCGACGCGGGCCCGCCAGTCGTCCTCGCCGTGCTCGACGAGGTCGCCGGTGGTGGCGTAGGCACCGTCGAGCGGAGCGACGAACCCGTCGACACCGAGCACGCCCCAGGCCGGGTCGGCGGACGCGGCGGTCCGGTATCGCAGCAGGTTGGTCGCCACAGGTGCTCCTTCGTCGGCGGGTCTGCCGTCGACCGTACGCCGGAGTTTGATCGTCAGTCAAGAACTTGACCAGTCGTCAAGAACGCGCCGTGTGACCTAGGGTGATGCCGTGACGACGCAGGACCACGGACGGACACCGAGACCACCCCGCGTGGACCGACGGCAGGCACTTCTCGACGCCGCCATCGCCCTGTTCGTCGAGCGTGGCTACGACGACGTGGGCGTCGGCGACGTCGCCGCGCGCGCAGGCGTGGCGCACGGGCTCGTGTCGTACTACTTCGGCGGGAAGCGCGGGATCGCGGCCGAGGCGCTGAGGCAGGTGCTCGCCGAGGTGAGCGCGCACCAGGCGCCTCGCCCCGACGAGACCACCGTGCGGGAGCGGCTCGAGGGCTTCGTCGGGCGCCACCTGGAGTTCCTCGCCACGTTCCGCGAGGGGTACCTCGCGCTCCTGCACGGCGCCGCCGCGGCGCAGCCGGAGGTGCGGCAGCTGCTGCGCGAGGCGCGCCTGGAGGGCGCGGCCACCGTGGCCGGGATCGTTGGCCTGCCGCAGCCGCTCACGCCGCTGCACCGGGTGGCGATGAGCAGCTGGGTGGCCGTCCTCGACACGTGCGCCGAGGAGGTGGCGGCCGACGACACCCTCGACGTCGCCACGCTCACCACGTGGGCGGTCGACGTGCTGCTGACCAGCCTCGACGCCCTGCCCGAGCCGCCGGCCTGACGTCTGCTCCGGTCAGTCGTCGAGGTCCTCGCCGCGGGCCCAGTCGCGCATGACGATGAGCGTCTTCGTGTGCGTGGTGCGTCCGGTGCGGCGGATGCGGTTGACCACCCGCTGCAGGTGGTCGACGTCGTGCACGCGCAGGCGCACCAGCACGTCGGGGTCACCCGCGATCGTGAAGACGTTCTGCACCTCCTCGATCCCGCGCAGCAGCTGCTCGAGCTCGCCGGTCTCGGTGTCGCCGGTGAGCCGGATCTCGGTGAACGCGTCGAGGTCGCCGGCGGCCCGGTCGTCGATGACGGTCACGTAGCCCCGGATCACGCCGATCCGCTCGAGGCGGTCGATCCGGCGGCTGACCGGCCCGGGCGACAGGTTGACGGCGCGCGCCAGCTCGCTGACAGGAGCCCTCGCGTCGCGGCGCAGCAGGTCGAGCAGCCGGCGGTCGACGTCGTCGAGACGTGCCGCCCGTGGGGTCGCCCGCGACCCGTCGCCGGACTCCGGCATCACGCACCTCCCTGTCGGAGCACCCAGGGTAGGGCAGCCCTGCCGCCGGCCAGCCGTGTCGGCGCCCGCGGCCGCTCAGCGTCCGGCGAGGGTCAGCGCGGCGTCGACGATGGAGGCGGTGTCGATGCCGTGCAGGCGGTAGGCCTCGTCGACGTCGCTCGACTGCCCGAACTCGCGCACGCCCAGCCCGACCAGCCGGTCGCCGCGCAGGCCCGCCAGGAACGACAGCGTGTGCGGGTGGCCGTCCAGCACGGTGACGAGCGGGGCAGGGTGGGCGGCCGGGAACAGCACCTCGGCGATGTCGCTCGCGTGGTGAGCGCCGACGCGACCCCGCGCGTCGAAGGAGCGGTAGACGAGGTCGGGGCTGGTCAGGCACACGACGCCGGCCCGGACACCGACGGACGCGAGCCGGTCGGCGGCGGCCAGCACCTCGGGCATGATCGCGCCCACGCCGACGAGCGTGACGTCGTCGCCTCCCGCCGGGTCGCCCAGCCGGTAGCCGCCCGCGACCGCGTGCCGTCGACGTCGCTCGAGCAGGTCGGGGTCGTCGGGGAGGCGAGCAGCCGCTTGGTCGAGCGGGCGGGTGGACAGCCGGAAGTACGCGGACGAGCCGCCGGGCCTGCCGACCTGTCCCATCGCGGCGAGCAGGCACCACTCGAGGTCCTGCGCGAACGCGGGCTCCCACGCGACGCAGCCGGGCTGCTCGAGCCCGATCGACGGGGTGGTGATCGACTGGTGCGCGCCGCCCTCGGGCGCGAGCGTGACACCCGAGGGAGTGCCGACCAGGATCGACTGGCCGCCGGCGTACATGCCGTACGACCACGGCTCGAGCGCCCGGGCGACGAAGGGGTCGTAGAGCGTCGCGAGCGGGATGAGCCGCTCGCCCCACCGGCTCCAGGTGGTGCCGAGCTCGCCGAGCAGGCCCACCAGGTTGACCTCGGCGATGCCGAGCTCGATGTGCTGACCTCCGGTGCCCTCGGCCCAGCGCAGCGTGCGCTGCGCGTCGTCGGCGAACCAGTCGCGTCGGTCCTGCGCCGACCAGACACCGGTCTTGTTGATCCAGCCGCCGAGGTTGGTGGAGGAGGCGACGTCGGGGCTGCAGGTGACGACCTTCCCCGCGACCTGGGGCGCCTCGCGCGTGAGGTCGACGAGGAACCGGCCGAGTGCGGCCTGCGTCGACACCGGGGCGCGGTGCGACCGGCCCAGGGCCACGGGCAGGGCGTCGACGGTCGGTGTGGCGACGGGCTCGCGGCGCAGCGCCTCACCCCGTCGGCGGCAGAGCTGGTCGGCGGCGGAGCCGGGCTCGAACGCCCGCCACGGGTCGGCGCGGTCGGCACCGACCTCCGCAGCGTAGGCGTCCATCTGCTCCTCGGTGAGCAGAGCGGAGTGGTTGGCCGGGTGGCCCTCGATCGGCAGCCCGCGGCCCTTGATCGTGTAGGCGAGGACGACCGTCGGTCGGTGCGCGTCGACGTGGCGGAACGTGTCGACGAGGAGGTCGAGGTCGTGGCCGCCCAGGTCGCGCACGGCCTCGGCGAGGTTCGCGACGGACAGCGACCCGACGAGCGCCGTCAGCTCCGCGCTGGCGTCGTCGCCGAGGATGCGGTCGGGCAGCTCGGCCGGGTCGGCGCGCAGCATCCGCTGGTACTCCTCGTTGGGCATCGACTCGAGCCTGCGGCGCAGGTCGGCGCCTCCGGGGCGCTCGAAGAGGGACGTGATCGTCCGGCCCCACGCCAGGGTGAGCACCTGCCAGCCCGCGGCCTCGAACATCCCCTCGAGGCGGTGGACCTGAACGTCGGGCACGACACGGTCGAGCGACTGGCGGTTGACGTCGACCACCCACAGCACCTCGCCGAGCCCGGCGACGGCAGGGTCGGCGACGGCCTCCCACACGGCACCCTCGTCGAGCTCCGCGTCGCCGACGAGGCTGATGAATCGTCCCGCGGGGGCGACGTCGGGGACGCGCGAGTCGAGGTAGCGGTGCGCGAGCGCCGCCCAGATCGCCGCGGTCGCGCCGATGCCGACGGAGCCGGTGGAGAAGTCGACGGTGTCGGGGTCCTTGAGCCGACTGGGGTAGCTCTGCAGGCCGCCCTTCTCGCGCAGCCGCCCGAGGTAGGAGGCGTCGAGGTCGCCGAGCAGGTAGTTGACGGCGTGCAGCACCGGCGACGCGTGCGGCTTGACCGACACCCGGTCGTCCCGCTCCAGCTCGGAGAACCACAGGGCGGTCATGATGTCGACCATCGACGCGCTCGACGCCTGGTGCCCGCCGACCTTCACGCCCGACGTGTTCGGCCGGCCGTGGTTGGCGGCGTCGACGATCGCCGTGGCGATCCAGCGGACGCGCTCGGCCACCTCCCGCAGGGTCGCGGAGGTGTCGGCGGACGTGGGGGCAGGGAGCAGCTCGGTCATCGGGGCCTCGCTCGGTCGCAGGACGGGCGGTCGCCCAGCGGGTCGCCGCGAGCCTTCTGGGCCCGCGTCCACGACCACGTGGCGTACCGCGACGGCGTCCGGGGATCGCCCGGAGGTCCAGGGTGGGGTCGCGTCGCCGGCGCGCGCCACGATCGAGGGCGGATGCTCCCTCGAACGATTGATCATTGCTTGCAGCAGCGCTCATCCAGATTGATTCGCTCGCGGTGCGCACGGATCGGTGGTGCAGGTTCAGCCGTCTGGGCCGTCCTGGGAGGCGAGGATCCTGCGCCGCAGCTCGTCGAAGACGTCCGAGTGCAGCGGGTCGTCCCCCTGACCTGCACCCCACGGCGTCGACCACTCTCCGCGCACCCACGACGGCACCGCGCCCGGGTCGAGGTGGCAGCCGGTGAGACGCTGCGCCTCCACGACGTCGCCGAGGTCCATCCCGTCCTCGACCCGCTGCCAGCCGATGCCGTCGCCGCCGCGGGTGTAGACCAGCCACGTCGGCGCGTCGTCGTCCGTGTCGCAGGGGCAGAGCCAGATCGCGTGCGACGCCATGACACGCCCCGCCCGTCGCTCGACCTCGCCCGACGACCGCGACGCTGCCGCGTCGAGCAGCTCCTCCACCGGCCCGACGCTCGGGTCCATCGAGACGCGCCGACGGGAGGGCATGCGCTCAGGCTAGGGGGCGAGGTCGGCGGGACCAGGATCTGCGAATCGTGCGAGCGCGTCGATGTAGCGACCGCCGATGTAGATGCTCACGACCTCGTCGTACTTCCACCGGTCGTCGGCGTCGGCCCACGTCCCGTCGGCGTCGATGAAACGATGCCTCGCCTGCTTCCTGCCGGCCTTGAGGAGCCGGCCGATCATGAGCGCCTCGTCGCCGTCGTCCTCGACCGCGAAGGCGCTGAAGGGATGCAGCCCTGCGGCCAGGATCAGGAGGTCTCGCGCGTCGGCCCCGGTCGGGATCGCGAACGACGCGAGAGACTGCTCGAGCCGCTCCAGCGCTCGCGCGACGTAGGTGCTGTGCGCGTCCCGCACGGCAGAGATGTCCTGGACCCGCAGCAGCACCACGCCGTCGACGTAGACACCGTCGGCGAGCACCTGCAGGGCGACCCAGCCTTCCGAGAGACTCAGCACGAAGCCCCTGTCGTCCTGGCCGAGACTGTCGCGCACCAGGTCCACGACGCGTCCACTCCCGACGGCCCGCTCGAGACGTCGCCGCACCTTCTGGGGCTTCATCGGGCCAGTATCGCGGCAGCCGACCCGCAGGCCTCCATCTCGGACCCGCCGCACACCTGCGCCGTCTGTTCGATCAACGAGAGCTCACCGGCGAAGATCCTGCGGTTCAGCTCGTCGTAGACATAGGAGTCCTCCGGGAAGTCGGCCAGACCGCGACGCCATGGTCTGGGTCGCTCGCCGCGGAGCCACATGAGCACTCCCTCAGGATCGGGGTGGCAGCCGGTCAGGTGCTCCGCGTCGATCACGTCCTCGATGTCCACCTGCTCCGGGATGCGCTGCCACCCGACCCCGTCGTCGCCGACGGCGTAGATCAACCACGTGGGGGCGTCATCGAAGGTCTCGCAGGCGCACAGCCAGAGCGCGTGCGGGGCCACGACACGCCCCGCCCGCGACTCCACCTCGCCCGTCGACCGCGACGCTGCCGCATCGAGCAGCTCCTCCACCGGCCCGACGCTCGGGTCCATCGGCGGGATGTACCGACCTCGTCTCACGGGTCTCACGCTAGTGCTGCCAGGCCCCGGAACGGTCCGCAGGCGGGGGACGTCCGGCACACTGCACACGTGCCCGACCCGCTCCACAGCCTCCTCGCCGCGCCGCCCGACCTGCCGGTCGTCGCGGGGCTGGCCGCGCTGGACGAGGCGGTGCGAGGTCGGGGCGTCGCGGTGGTCCAGGCTCCGCCCGGGACCGGCAAGACGACGCTGGTCCCGCCTGCGGTCGCGGTGACCGTGGAGGGTCGCGTGGTCGTCACCCAGCCGAGCCGGATCGCCGCCCGCGCTGCTGCGCGGCGGTTGGCGCACCTGCTCGGGGAGCCGGTCGGCGAGACCGTCGGGTACGCCGTCCGCGGTGACCGGAAGTCGAGTCGGCGCACGCGGGTCGAGGTCGTCACCACCGGGCTCCTGCTGCGACGCATCCAGCACGACCCCGAGCTGGCCGGCGTCGGCGCGGTCGTGCTCGACGAGGTGCACGAGCGGCACCTCGACGCCGACCTGACCCTCGCGCTGCTCGTCGACGTGCGCGCCAACCTGCGCGACGACCTCGTCCTCGTCGCGATGTCAGCCACCGTCGAGGCGGAGCGAACTGCAGGGTTGCTGGCCTCGGTCGAGGAGCCGGCGCCGGTGGTCGACGTCCCAGGCGCCCTGCATCCGGTGCAGTCAGTGTGGTGTCCGGCGCCTCCTGGCGTGCGGCGCACCGACGACCGCGGCATCACCCCGGCCTTCCACGACCACGTTGCGGCGACCGTCCGCCGCGCGCTCGCCGAGCACGAGGGCGACGTGCTCGTCTTCGTGCCGGGCGTCGCGGAGGTCGACGCGACCATGCGACGGCTGCACGACGTCGACGCCGACGTGCACCCCCTGCACGGACGCCTGCCGGGCGCGGAGCAGGACCGTGCCCTCAGCGCGGGTCCGCGTCGCAGGGTCGTCGTCTCGACGGCGGTCGCGGAGTCGTCGCTGACCGTGCCGGGCGTGCGCGTCGTCGTCGACGCCGGCTTCTCCCGCGAGCCGCGCACCGACCACCGCCGCGGACTGTCGTCGCTGGTGACGGTCGCGGTGAGCAAGGCGGCAGCGGAGCAGCGGGCGGGCCGCGCCGGACGTCTCGGACCGGGTGCCGTGCTGCGCTGCTGGTCGAAGGAGGAGCACGCTCGCCTGGCCGACCACCCGGAGCCCGAGATCGCCACCGCCGACCTCACCGCGTTCGCGCTGGAGGTGGCCTGCTGGGGCAACGACGACGTGCGCGACCTGGCCCTGCTCGACCAGCCGCCCGAGCACGCCCTGGCCACGGCACGGCAGACGCTGCTCGAGCTCGGCGCGACCACCGACGACGGACGGGCGACCGCCCGCGGTCGCGTGATGGCGGGCGTGCCCGTCGACCCGCGCCTCGCGCGAGCGCTCATCGACGGGTCGGCGCTCGTCGGGGCCCGACGCGCGGCCGAGGTGGTGGCGATGCTGGGCGAGGACGTCCGCGCACCCGGCGGGGACCTCGTCGCCGCGCTCCGCTCGCTGCGGTCGGGCCACCGGTCGGGGTCGTGGCGCGAGCAGGTGAAGCGGCTCGAGGCCATCGCGAAGGAGCACGCGAACGAGGCGACCGGCGCGCGGTCGCTCACCGACGACGTCGCCGTCGGCCTGGTCGTGGCCCTCGCCCACCCCGACCGCATCGCGCGGAAGCGCGCGGGCGGATCGGCGTACCTGATGACCGGCGGCACCGGCGCTGCCTTCGACCCCCGCGACCCCAGTCCGCTGTCGGGCTTGGAGTGGCTGGCTGTCGCCGACGCCGACCGACGGTCCGGGGAGCGCGAGGCCCGCATCCGCTCGGCCGCGCCCCTCACCGAGGACCTCGCCCTGGAGGCAGCGGGATCGTCGTGGACCGAGGTCGACGAGGTCACCTGGGCCGACGGTCGGGTGCGGGCACGCCGCCGCACGCTGCTCGGCGCGATCGAGCTCTCGTCGGTCCCGATCACGGACCCACCGGCCCGCGCGGTGACCGCAGCCATCCGGGAGGCGTTGGAGGTCGAGGGCATCGACCTGCTCACCTGGTCGGACTCGGCCACCGCCCTCCGCGCCCGTCTCGACTTCCTCCACCGAGCCATCGGCGACCCGTGGCCCGACGTCGGCGACGACGCCCTGACCGAGACCCTCGAGTCGTGGCTCGGGCCGCAGCTCGCACGCGTCCGCTCCGCCCAGGACCTCCGCCGCATCGACGTCACCTCGGCCCTCCGCGCCCTCCTCCCCTGGCCCGACGCGAGCCGACTCGACGAGCTGGCCCCCGAGCGGGTGGAGGTCCCCAGCGGATCGAGCGTGAGGATCGACTACACCCAGGAGCAGCCCGTGCTCGCGGTCCGGCTGCAGGAGGTCTTCGGCTGGACCACGACGCCGACCCTGGCGGACGGCAGGGTCCCCGTGCTGCTGCACCTGCTCTCCCCCGCCCGACGCCCGGCTGCGGTCACCGCCGACCTCGACTCCTTCTGGGACAACGGCTACCCGGGCGTCCGGGCCGACCTGCGTGGTCGGTACCCGAAGCACGCGTGGCCCGACGACCCTCGCAGCGCACCCGCGACCCGACGGACGAAGCCGACGCGCGACCAGCGGTGACGCCGTCCGCCGTGGCGACGATACGCGACGCCTCGGGGCTTGCGCTGCGATGAAACGTGCCCGTACTATCAAATGGAACGGTACCGTTTCGTTTCATCTTTGACCCGCGCACCAGGAGCACCATGACCCCGGCCGAAGCAGCAGCCGCCCGTCCTCGCGTGGAGGGCGAGCGTGAGCACGAGATCCTCGAGGCCGCGCTCGACGTCCTGGCCGACGTCGGCTACGACCGCCTGACGATGGACGCCGTCGCCTCGGCCGCGCGAGCATCCAAGGCCACGCTGTACCGCCGCTGGGACACCAAGGCCAGCCTCGTCCTCGAGGCCGTCCTCGCCCAGAAGGGTCCGCTCGCGGCCGTGCCCGACACCGGCAGTCTGCGGGGCGACCTCCTCGCCTCGCACTGCGGCCGCGGGGGCCTGACCGACGAGCGTCAGATCGCGATCTTCAGCGCCGTGCTCACCGCCCTCGGGCGCGACACCGAGTTCGCCGACGGCTTCCGCACCCGGATCCTCGGCCCGAAGGTCGAGGCGACCCAAGAGCTGTTCGCCCGGGCCCGCGAGCGCGGCGAGGTCCGCGACGACGTCGATCTCGACATCGTCGGGCCGGCCCTCGCCGGCATCGTGCTGCACCGCGAGTTCGTCCTGGGCGAAGTGCCCACCCCCGAGAGGGTCGCCGCCGTCATCGACCAGGTGATCCTCCCCGCCGTCCTGCGCCACTCCCCCGACCAGACCCCCAAGGACCCCTCATGACCGACACCACCCCCGACGCCGAGGGCCACCTCACCGAGCCGGAGGACCTCACGCCCGAGACCAACCGCCGGCTGGGCTGGGCGCTCGTCATCATCTGCATCGCGCAGCTGATGGTCGTGCTCGACGCGACGATCGCCAACATCGCCCTGCCCTACATCGCGACCGACCTGAAGATCGGCGAGGCGAACCTGCAGTGGATCGTGACGGGCTACGCCCTCGCGTTCGGCGGCCTGCTGCTCCTGGGCGGTCGCCTGGCCGACCTCTACGGCCGTCGCCGGATCTTCATGACCGGCCTCGTCGTGTTCGCCGTCGCCTCGGCGCTGGGTGGCCTCGCCCAGAACGAGCCGATGCTGCTCGCGTCGCGCGGCCTGCAGGGCATCGGCGCGGCGCTGGCCGCTCCCGCCGCCCTGGCGCTCATCACGACGACCTTCCCCGCGGGCCCCCTGCGCAACCGCGCGTTCAGCGTCTACGCCGCGCTGTCGGGCGTGGGCGCCGCGATCGGCCTGATCCTCGGCGGTTGGCTGACCGGCCTGGAGCTGGGCAACCTCGAGGGCTGGCGGCTGACGTTCCTCATCAACGTGCCGATCGGCCTGGTGGCCGCGTTCCTCGCCCCGCGCTTCCTGCCCGAGAGCAAGCCGCAGCGGCTGCCGCTGGACATCCCCGGCGCCCTGAGCGGCACCCTCGGTCTGGCGGCGCTGGTCTTCGGCCTGTCCCGCGCCGGCGACGAGCGCTACGGCTGGGGCGACACCTCGACCATCGTGCCGCTGGTCGTCTCGGCGGTGCTGCTCGTCGGCTTCGTCGTGATCGAGCGCTCGGTGAAGAGCCCGCTGCTGCCCCTGAACATCTTCGCCAGCCGCGCCCGCTCGGTGGCGTTCGCCTCGATGATGATCACCCCGGCGGCCATGTTCGCGATGTTCTTCTTCCTGTCGCTGTTCGTGCAGAACGTGCTCGGCTACAGCCCGCTGCACACCGGCTTCGCGTTCCTGCCGTTCACGGTCGGCATCGTCATGGGCGCGACTCTGTCGTCGAAGCTGATCGCGCGCATGGACCCGCGGTTCATCGCCGGAGTCGGCACGATCCTCGCCGGCATCGCCCTGTTCGGCTTCTCGCGGATCAGCGTCGACGACAGCCCCGCCCACCTGCTGCGCATCGCCGGCGGCAGCGGGTCGCTGAGCGACGACGTGAACTACTGGACCGCCATCGCGCCGTTCATCATCCTGATGGCGTTCGGCATGGGCCTGGTGTTCGTGACGATGACCCTGGTGGCCGTGCACGGCATCCCCTCGGAGGAGTCCGGCATCGGCTCGGGCGTGCTCAACACCATGCAGCAGGTGGGTGGCGCCATCGGCCTGGCCGCACTGTCCACCGTCGCCCTGCACTTCTCCACCAACCGCGGCGAGGAGATCGGCGGCGCCCTACAGGCCGCGTCCGGCTCCGGTGCCGCGCCGTCGCCCGACGCCGCCGACCGCCTGAACGCCCTGATCGGACAGGCCGCCTTCACCGAGGGCGCGACCCACGCGTTCCTCGTCGGCGCCTTCATGATCTGGACCGCGTCCGCCATCATCTGGCTCCTGCTCAACGTCAAGCACGACGAGCTCGCGACGGACGGGCCGGAGGGCGTCGCCGTCTGACACCAGAGGGTCGGGGCGCCGCTGCGTGAGGGCGCCCCGACCACCCGGCCGGTCCTCAGGTCTCAGTCCCAGGCGTCGGAGTCGCCTCCGGAGGGTCGGGAGCTTGTCGGCGAGGACGTCGATGGTCTCGATCTGCGGCTTCGAGAACAGGACGCCGGTGTTCGGCCCGAGGACCTGTCCCACACCACCTGCGAGGTGGGCGTTGCGGGCGTCGTCGTCGGGGAATACGTCGAACACGCCGAAGCTGGTGGGGCTGAGCTGGATGGCGAACCAGGCAGTGGTTGCCGGGCTCGTCCATCACGATCGACCGGGCGCCCGTGAGGAACGCGGCGAGCTCGGCCTCCTTGCCGGGCAGAGCATCCAGACGGACGAGAAGCGCTTTGGTCACCATGGTCGGACTCCTTCGGTAGAGGGGTGCGCCACGGCCGGTCAGCCGGTGCGCCGCCCCGAACACCTGTCTCCTCCATGCTGTCGACCACAGCTGTCACCCGGCATCCCGCGAACGGGGTATCCCTGCGCTCTCGTCCCGGCAGTCAGCCCATCGAGGCGCGGTGCTGCATCGCGATGACCGTCAGCTCGACGCGGGAGTGGATGCCGAGCTTGGTGTAGACGTGCTTGAGGTGTGCGTCGACGGCGTGGGCGACACGACGAGCTCGCGGGCGACCTCCTTGTTCGTCAGTCCTCGCGCGACCAGCTCGGCCGCCCGAATCTCGCTGCGCCTGAGCGACGGCCACTGGTTCGCTCGCCGCTGACAAGATAGAAGGCGTCGCCAATGGGCGCCGATGGATCGGGGTGCCTGCACGCTCGGGCAGCGCCTCGGCCTATTCGGAAACCTCAAGTCAAGACTGCCCGTGCAGCGCTCGATGAAAAGCACGCGCCGCTGCGTCGGGCAAATCGGGTTGCGATGGTGAAAACTCCCACATCGCAGACCGCCCTGACATACGCTTCAGGCGTGAGCCTAATTGCCCAAAGCGCGTACAAGTCTTTGCCGCCCGCCGCTGTGAGCGGAATCAGTTTGCCTATCTTTACGGTGTTGACTGGACCGAATGGCTCTGGGAAATCGAATCTCTTGGAGGCACTGCAGGCCGGCACGTTCTACTTCGACGAGCTCGGGCCACTGCCCTCGGACCAGATCCGATTATTCGCGCTGGGCCAGCTTCTCGCGGCTGCGGAAGGACCCACGCAAGCAGCGTCGTTCCGCGAGCCTTGGGCGAATCTATACAACGCGATGCAGTCATGGTTACAAGAAGCGCCCAGACCCCACGGGATGGATGCAGGACCCGACTACCTCGAGCAGTGGATTATTGAACAAGCCGTATCTTCGAAGTTGACGACGCTTTCCGCAATCACTCGAATGAAAACAGAGGCTAAGAAAGACTTGCACACTTTCCATATCGACGATTTCCAGAAGCACGCGCCGCTTCTCGCTGGCGTGAAGGACCCATTCGCCGCCTCCATCGCCGAGGTGTTTTTAAGTTACCGGCAGCGTAAGACTCAGAACGATATGGCTCAGTGGAGACTCGAGAAGAAAGGGCAGGGCGAAGCCCTTACAGACGACGAATTCAGCGCACGATTCGGTCCCTCGCCATGGACTCTACTGGATGAGACACTTCGGCTCGTCGGCCTGAACTACCAATTCATACCTCCACCGGAGTTCTCCGAGAACGCGAACTACGAGGTCTTGCTCAACCGTCCGGATAATGTCCAGATTCGTCCCGGCGAGTTGTCGTCAGGAGAGCGCGTGCTGCTCGCCGTGGCGATGAGCTTGTTCACAGGATCTCGCCTGAGCGAAGCCATCGAGCTGCCACGGGTCCTCCTCCTAGATGAGGCGGACGCAAGCCTCCACCCGTCGATGGTCAAAAGCCTGCTGACTGTAATCGAGGAGGTGTTTGTCGCCCAGTACGGCGTCCGAGTCATTCTCTCAACTCATTCTCCATCGACCGTTGCCCTGGCCCCTGAGGATTCACTCTTCGTCATGAACCCCTCTGGCGTGCGGCTTCGTAAAGCGTCCACGGACGAAGCCCTAAATATGCTGACCGTGGGTATCTCCACATTGAGTGTTCGTTTAGAGAATCGCCGGCAGGTTCTAGTCGAGAGTGAGTACGACCAAGCCGTTTACCAGGAGCTGTTCTCCATAGTGAAACAACGGCTCCACGCAGAGCGGTCGGCAGAATTTATTTCGGTCGGCAAAGAAAGTTCCGGGGGCGGATGCGAGAACGTGAAGCGCCTCGTAATCTCTCTGAGTACCGCGGGCAGTGGTACGGTGCGCGGGATCGTGGACCGCGACAATAGGTCTGACGCTCCTACGAACGTCCATTTCACGCAGGAACGGCATTCTCTAGAAAACTTCGTACTCGATCCCCTTCTTCTCGGCACCTTATTGATTCGTGAAAATATTGTCGCGGCTGCCGATATGGATTTGCCTGAAGGACTTCGGCATTTCGAACTCGCCGCTCATCACGCGCCGCAAATTGTCAACCACATCGCGGGAAGATTGGAGTTTAGTTCCAGCGGCACTGAGATTGAGTACGCCGGAGGTTTCTCGGTCCAAGTCCCCACTGACTTCCTTGAGACGCGCGGACATGACCTAGAAACCTTGATCTTGAATACTTTCCCTCAACTTCGTCGATTCAGATCTGACCTGAAAATTGAGACAGTGAGAAGAGCGGCCGCAGACAGGCCAGACTTCGTGCCAAGGGCGCTGATAGACCTGTTCGAGACGGTACTCGCTTGATCATTCTGCTTCGAAACTGTCAAGCTCTCTCCCGCGATGCTGTTGACCGAACGACCTCTGGTTGCCGGCGATCAAGAACAGTGCTCCCGGTGGGGGTCGAACCCACACTGGGGCGGGTTTAAGCCGCCTGCCTCTGCCATTGGGCTACGGGAGCGCGGTGCCAGACTAGGCGTTTTATGCGCCGACGGGGCACGGCTACTCCTGGGGCCACACGGACACGATGCCCTTGCCGCCAGGCTTGACCCAAAGGGCCACCGTTGCCTCGCCGCTCTTTGTACCAAGGGTCCTTCGGTACTCAGCAGCGTTCGCGCGCGACAGGTAGGCGACGACGTGATGGTCGACAACCACAGCGACGGCGTTCGGGTCGTGAGGATTGCGCGCCTCGGGAGTCAGGCGGGCGAGAAAGGGCTCGTTGATCGGCAAGCGACAGTTCTTGAGGGACGCAGGCGCGTGCCCCCGGGTCTTCAACAGTCCGACGAGTGACGGTTGATAAAACGACTCCCCCACGAACAGCTGCTCACCACGCACCGGGGTGAAGGTCACTGATCGCGGTGGCTGGTTGAACAGCTGGCTGAAAAATCCCATCCCCGGAACCTACGTGCCTTCGTCCGCTCAGGAGTCTGTATCGCAGATTGTTTCTTCGATGTAGGCGGCGCACCTGAAGCGGGGCGGCAATCAAGCCTCGAGCCGACGTGAGATGGCGTCGAAGGCGTGCTGGTCGTAGGCGACAAGGAGGGCTGCCGCGACCTGCGTGGGGGTGGAACGGAGGGTGTCGACGGCCGCCGCGACGGCGTCGTCGAACGGCCAGCCGTAGGAGCCCGCGCTGATCAGCGGGAAGGCGATGGACGTGGCGCCGAGCTCGTCGGCCACGGCAAGCGCGTTGGCGTAGCAGGAGGTCAGGAGCGTGCGGTCGCGCTCGCCGCGGTTGTGGTTCGGTCCGACGACGTGGATGACCCACCTCGCCGGCATGCGGCCAGCGGTCGTCCAGCCGCCCTGGCCCGTCTCGAGTCCGTGCGGGAAGCGGCGACGGCAGTCCTCCAGCACCTCCGGGCCGCCCGCGCGGTGGATCGCGCCGTCCACCCCTCCCCCGCCACGCATGGCACGGTTCGCCGCGTTGACCACGGCGTCGACGTCCTGGGCCGTGATATCGCCCTGCACCACCTCGAGTTCCATCCCCCTACTACACCACCCACGGCGGTGGGAGAAGCGTCGTTCACGAGTTCGAGGGGTACGGCAGGGGTCGCCGCCGGCGTCAGCGGGAAGTGGCACCCTTGCCGAGGAGCACCGATCGACGCGTGCCTGGAGGGAGATTCGTGGAGGTCACGCGAGCGCACGTCTCGGTCGTCGTGGTGGCTGCCGCCAGCGCGGCCGCCGTGTGGGCGATCGCCGGACGAGCCGAAGGTCTCGGGGCTGTCGTCACTGCAGTGGCCGTCGCCGCCTGGACGGCCTGGGTGATCGTCGGTCGACCTCGACGCGACGCGCGACACGCACCCGCAGACGGCGCGACCGCCCGACGCGACGACCTGAGTGTCGACGACTGTCTGAACATCCTCTTCGTCGCGGTGGTGTGCCAACCATTCCTGCGCTACGTCGCGCGCGCGGAGGCTGCGACGGACGGCGCCCTCGGGGTCGGCACCGCGGTCGCCGTCTACCTCGTCTGGGCCTCCTACGGGCGCCCACGACTCAAGCGGCGGGCGGCGCCGGAACCTGCAGCCGACTCCTGACGGTCAGACCACGCCCAGCCACGCGAAGAACTCGTCGGCGGAGATCACCGGCTTGCCGTACTCACGGGCCTTGCGCGCCTTGCCCGACTGCGTCCCGACTTCGGCGACGACGAGGAGATCGCACCTCGTCTTCGTGACGTTGGCGGCAGGAGCGAGGCCGGCGTCGCGGGCGAGGCGCTCCATCTCGTCGCGCCCGTACGTCCGGCCCGACGGCGACGTCGCCGTGCCGGTGAAGCACACGCGCGCGCCGGGCTGCAGCACGTCGGACGCCGACGGGTTCGCCTCCGCGACGGACGCGAGGAGGTCGTCGACGAAGCGCTCGTCGAGCAGTGACTCGACCGCGCGCAGGCGCTCGACGAGCTGGGGCGAGAGCCGCGACGCCTTCGTCGCGACGTTGGCCAGCCGCGCCACCACGGCGTCGGCCACCACGCGCGGAGGGCGCTCCCCCGTCCCAACGGAGGCGCCGCCGAGCAGCGCCGCGCTCACCCCGACGCTGGCCTCCACCAGCGCGGAGAGGGTGGGGAGGCGGTCGGTCGACGGGGGCGGGAGGTCGGGGTCGCGGGTGAGCAGGTAGCTCGGGTCGGGCAGGCCCTCGGCCGGCTCGAACGGCGTGCTTGCAGCGACGGCGAGGCCCTCGTCGCGCATCCGCGTGAACGCCGAGAGCGCCGCCCGCGCCTGGTCGGCCGCACGGCCCGACGACATCGCCATCCGCTCCGCCGACGACAGCCCACCGAACGGCAGCTCGACGCCGAAGCCCATCGGCACCACGTGCTGCAAGCGCTTGAGCTCGAAGTCGACCTTGCCGAGGGCGTCGTCCACCCGCGAGCCGACGAGCGTGACGCCCTCGAGCAGCGGCGCGAGCACCGCCCAGGCCTCCGGCAGGGTCGGTGCGAGCAGCACGTCGTCGGCAGAGATGCCGAACCGGGAACGCGCGTCGGCGAGGTCGCGCTCGGGATTCACGAGGGTGCTCACCGCGGTGCCGTCGTCGAACGCAACCGCCAGCTCCACCGGGCGCGGTCGCGAGAAGGTGCCCTCGTCGCCGACGAAGCAGACCCCCAGCGCCGCGAAGCGGTCCGGCGCCGTGCGCGCCACCTCGCCCGACAGGAACCGCGTGACCCGACGGTCGGTGCGCAGGTGGCGCGGCTCGACCGGCCGCTTCAGCACCAGCCCCGCCATCGACGTCGCCCGGCTCAACGCCACGTACACCTGGCCGGTCGCGAACACGCCGCCCGTCAGGTCGACGACGAGCCGGTCGAGCGTCTGCCCCTGGCTCTTGTGGATCGTGATCGCCCACGCCAGCCGGCACGGCAGCTGCCGGTACGTGCCCACCACCTCGCGGCTCAGCGTGCCGCCGTCGACGACCGGCCGCGTCACCTCCCAGGTGTACTCGTCGACCGTGACGACCGAGCCGTCGGCCAGCTCCACCTCCAGCTCGACGTCGCCCGAGACGTCGTCGGCCTCGATGCCCACCACGCGCGCGAGCGAGCCGTTGACCCACCGGTCGCTCGGGTCGTTGGTGAGCATCATGACCTGCGCGCCGACCTTCAGCCGCAGCACCGTGTCGGTCGGCGGGTCGAAGCCGCCGAGGTCGCCGCTCTCCCGCGCGACGCTCGTGACGACGTCGCCCGGCAGCCGCTCCAGCCGCTCCCGGTTGCGGGCCGTGACGATGGAGTTCGACGGCGCGAGCGTCAGCCACAGCTCGTCGTCCGGCGGCTCGAAGTCGCGGTCGACGCGGCTGTTCAGCTCCTCACGCGCCTGCTCCAGCAGCACCCCCTCGCGCACCGCGTTGAGCAGACCGGTGAGCGTGTCGTCGCCGAGCTGGCGGAACACCGTCGTGAGCGCGACGGTCGGGAACGCGTCGCGGTCGAAGCAGTGCGCGGAGTAGAAGTACTCGGTGTCGTACTGGGTGCGGAAGAACTCGGTCTCGCGGTCGCCGACGATCGGCGGCAGCTGCAGCAGGTCGCCGACCAGCACCACCTGCACCCCACCGAACGGCTCGCCCTCCCGCGGCCCGAACCGACGCAGCGCGGCCTCGACCATGTCGAGCACGTCGGCACGCACCATCGACGCCTCGTCGACCACGAGCGTCTGCAGGCCGCGGATGGCGCGCGTGAACCGTCCCGGCCGGTAGGTGCCGGAGCGGACGTCGTCGAGCGTCGTGGTCGGGCGGAAGCCGAACAGCCGGTGGATCGTGTAGCCGTCGACGTTCAGCGCGGCGATGCCGGTCGGTGCGGCCACCACCACGCGGCGCTCCGTCGTCTCCAGGAAGTGCCGCACGAGCGTCGACTTGCCGGTGCCCGCCTTGCCCGTGAGGAACAGGTGGCTGCCCGACTCCAGGAGCTCCAGCGCGCGCTCGATCTCCGGCGTGATGGTCAGGTCGGGCACGGGGCCAGGGTGCCACGTCGGGTGTCGGCGAGGGCGAGGGAACGGGTGTCGATACCGGATGTCGCGCCGTTTGGGAAGGCTTCTTCAGGAGATCGAGAGAAGGGCGCGCCGAGCCTGCCAGCCCTGCGAGTGTCGCGATCGCAGCGCTGCTCACCCGGCGGCGCCCGACACGAGAGAGCGGCCCCATGCCCCCTTCCGCCCCCTTGACCGCGGTCACGACGGTCACCGCCACCGCGGTGCTCGCCAGCCTGCTCGCGGCCCCCTCCACCCGCCCGCCCGTCCTGCAGGGCGCGTCCGACACGTCGGTCGCGACCACCACGCAGCGCGTCGACGACGGCTCCACCCGCACCGTCGACACGACCGACCCGTCCGACGACCGACTCCCCCTCAACGGCGACCTGACCACCACCACCCCCACGCCGGCGCCGGTCTACCCGGGCGGCTCCGGCTGGGAGCCGATCCGTCGCTCGACCACGCAGCAGATCACCATCGGCGGCGTCGGCACCGTGCCCGCCGACGCCTTCGGCGCGCAGCTCAAGGTCACCGGCCGCTGGCTGACGAAGAAGGACCCCGGCGTGCTCGCGGTCCGCGACCCCGAGCTGGGCGGCGACGTCATGTGGATCGAGCCTCCCACCGCATCGAGCCACGTCTCGACCGAGACCTTCGCGACGACGCTCTCGCAGGACGGCACGATCGAGATCCAGAACTCCTCGCGCACCGACATCGACGTCAAGGTCGAGGTGCTCGGCTGGTACGCCGACCCCGACCCGCAGAGCGACGTCGGCGCGGGCGTCGAGGACGGCTTCTCGCTGATCGAGCAGATCCCCGACGCCGAGACCACCACGCAGGACGACATCGACGCCTGGCTCGCCGACCAGGGCCTGGCCCGCGAGGAGTCCGTCTCCGACGCCGACTCCACCGAGGCGAGCCCCGCGGTCTTCGACCCGCGCACCGACCGCCCGGCCCTCGCGACCGGCGCGGCCGCCTGCGTCCGCTCCATCATCATCGCCGTCATCAGCAACATCTTCCTCGTCGCCAAGCTGGCGAAGGTGAAGGCGGCGATCAAGGCCGTCGGCGGTGCGAAGAAGGCCTACCGCGCGCTGCGCAAGGCGTACAAGGCCTACCGCAAGGCGGGCTACGGCCGGTCGTCGTCGGCCAAGTACGCCTTCCGGAAGGTGTTCAAGCGCGACGGCGTCGGCAAGGAGGCGCAGGCCGTCTTGCTCGAGATCGCGTCCGTCCAGGGCGTCATCGACAACTGCTTCTAGGGGGCACCGCGTCATGAAGAGCATCGACGACTACATCGGCGTCCTCGCCGTCACTGCCGTCACGTGCGTCGTGATCGGCTACGTCGACAGCGACGAGGCCACGTCGGGCGCCTACACGCTCGGCTGCGTCATCGCGATCTACCTGCTGGTCGTCTACGTCGTGCGACGGCTGCGCGACCGACACCCGGTCGACGACGAGCCGCCCGCGACGTAGCGCTCGACTGCCCCGCGGCCCCGTCCTCCACCGAGGGCGGGGCCGTCGGACGTCGAGGAGCAGCCGGTGACCTGGACGTCCCACCCACTACGCTCGCCGCGTGGACACTGCGACGCTGCTCCTGCTCGGCCTCCTCCTCGTGGCGTGCGTCGGCCTCAAGCAGCTGGTCGACATCAAGCGGGCGTCGCGGGCGGCTGCGAGCAGCGCCTACGTGCAGCGGTACTGGCAGATCGCGGACGACCTCCGTCGGGCCGGCAGCGATCCGCACCGGATCCACGAGGATCCTCGATACCTGCAGCTGCTGGACGACGAGCTCGCCGTCGCGGCCATCGGCCTGCTCGACGAGCAGCAGTGGGCAGGATGGCACGGCGTGCTCGACGAGGAGCCGCCGCGGACGAGGGTCGTCGACGCGCTCCAGGTCTGCGATCCCGAGGCGGTCGCGTTCCTGCGCCTGCGCCGCTGCCTCGACCAGCGGCAGCGCGACGGCGCCCGCCACGACATCTCGCGCTGCGCCGGCGCCTGAACGTGCCGCGGCCCCGCCCTCAGGAGGACGGGGCCGCGCTGCGGACGAGGTCAGGCTTCGAGGCCGGACTCGATCGTCTTCAGCTCGTCGTCGGTCAGCTCGAGGTCGGCCGCCTCGGCCGAGTTCTTCGCCGACTCCGGACGCGAGGCGCCGGGGATCGGGACCACGACGGGCGCCTGCGCGAGGTGCCACGCGAGCGCCACCTGGTGCGGGCTCACGCCCCGCGCGTCGGCCACCTCCTGGAAGGCGGAGTGGTCGGAGCCGAAGTCGCCGGCCTTCTTGATGCCGCCGAACGGGCTCCACGGCAGGAACGCGACGCCGATCTCGGCGCAGTGCCGCAGCTCGTCGCGGCTCGACAGGAACGCCGGGCTGAACTGGTTCTGCACCGACACGAGCCGGCCGTCGAGCACCTCGTTCGCCTCGTCGATCTGCGCGACCGTGGCGTTGGAGATGCCGGCCTGCTGGATGACGCCCTCGTCGAGCAGCTCCTTCAGCGCGCCGATCGACTCCGCGTACGGCACCTCCGGGTCGGGGCGGTGGAACTGGTAGAGGCCGATCGACTCGACGCCGAGCCGCTTCGCCGACGCCTTCGCGGCGTCCTTGAGGTAGTCGGGGTGGCCGTTCTGCGTCCACGAGCCGTCGCCCGGACGCAGGTGACCGCCCTTCGTCGCGACGAGCACGTCCTTGCCGGCCGCGTGTCCCTTCAACGCCTCCGCGATGAGCTCCTCGTTGTGACCGACCTCGTTCGCGTCGCGGTGGTACGCGTCGGCGGTGTCGATGAAGGTCACGCCGGCGTCGAGCGAGGCGTGGATCGTGGCGATCGAGCGCTCACGGTCCGGCCGCCCCTCGATGGACATCGGCATGCCGCCGAGTCCGATCGCGCTGACGGTCACGTTGCCGATGGTGCGCTGCTGCACTGGGTCCTCCTGAGGTCGATGGAAGTCGTTGAACCTTCACCTTCGACCGTACGCCTCGTGCGCGAGCGCGCCAGCCGAGCGACCTCAGGAACCCGACACGTCGACGACGTTCAGCAGAGGCTCCCCCGCTGCGATGCGTCGCACCTGCTCGCGCACCAGTGGGCCGACCCGCTCCATCCGCGTCGCCACCGCGCCGCCGACGTGGGGCGCGACGAGCACGCCCGGCGTGGACCAGAGCGGGTGGTCGTCGGGCAGCGGCTCGGGGTCGACGACGTCGAGCGCCAGGCGCACGTGGCCGGACTGCGCGTGCCGCACGAGCGCGTCGGTGTCGGCGACCTTGCCGCGCGCGACGTTCACCAGCAGGGCGCCGTCCTGCATCGCCGCGAGGAAGGCGTCGTCGACGAGATGGTGCGTCGACTCGCCGTAGGGCACCGCGACGACCACGACGTCGACGTCGGCGAGCAGGTCGTGCACCTCGTCGATGCCGTGCACGTGGCCCCGCTCGTCGTCGCGCGCCGACGACGCGACCCGCACGAGGTCGACGCCGAACCCGTCGAGGCGACGTTCGACCTGGTGGCCGATGCCGCCGACGCCGAGCAGGAGCACCCGCTTGCCGAGCAGCCCGGGGCGCGCCGCGCCCTTGTCCCACCGGCCCTCCCCTCGGGCGGCGTTGCGGACGAAGTCGTCGAGCCCGCGCAGCGACGCCAGGGTGAGCGCGACCGCCAGCTCGGCGGTCGGCTCCTCGTGCACGTCGACCGCGTTGCACCAGGTGATGCCGTCGGGCACGTTGCCGATCGCGTCGTCGTAGCCGAGCGACTGCGCCTGCACGGCCTTGATCCGGTCGGCGTCGAGGACGGACAGGTCGCCGGTGAGCTGGTAGGGACGGACGGCGAGGTCGAGCACCACGTCGGCCGGGGGTGGTCCGGAGAAGTCCCAGACGTGGAGCTCGGCCGTCCCGTCGGACTCCAGGTCGGCGAACAGGTCGCGGGTCTCGTCGTCGGGGAGGCTCAGCTGCACGGGCATGGGTCCGATCATGCCGGTCCCTCGCCGACGTGCACGCCGTCGGTACGCGCACCTACCGTGGCTGCATGAGCACCTGGAGCGTCGTCGCGGCCGTCGTCGGCGGCCTCGTGCTGCTCTGGGCGGTCCTCGTCGGGCTGCTGTGGGTCGCGGCGCGGCGCACGTCGCAGCGGGTCGACCTGCGCGACCTGCTGCGCCTCGTGCCCGACCTCGTCCGCCTCACGCACCGCCTCGCCCGCGACCCGTCCCTGCCGCGCGGCGTCCGGCTGAGGCTCGTCGCCCTGCTCGTCTACCTCGCCCTCCCCCTCGACCTCGTCCCCGACGTCGTCCCGGTGGTCGGGTACGCCGACGACGTGGTCGTGGTCGCGCTGGCAATGAGGTCGGTGGTGCGCCGCGCCGGACCCGGGGCCATCGAGCGGCACTGGCCGGGCACCGACGTCGGGCTCGCCGCCGTGCTGCGCCTGGCCGGCGTCACGTCGGGGGCTGCGTCGTGACCGACGCAGCCGCACGTCTGGAGGAGGAGCGTCGACGCCTGCTCGCGTCGATCACGTCGCGCGACGCCGACGTCGCCGGCATCGTCGCCGCCCGCGAGGGGTCGAACGTCGACGACGAGCACGACCCCGAGGGAGCCACGATCGCCTTCGAGCGGTCGCAGGCCGACCACGCCGCCGACAGCGCACGTCACCGGCTCGCGGCCGTCGAGTCGGCGCTGCGCCGCGTCGAGGACGGCACCTACGGCGTCTGCGAGGTGTGCGGTCGCCCGATCGGCGAGGGTCGGCTCGAGGCCCTCCCGGCCACCACCCTCTGCGTCGTCTGCGCGTCCCGGCCCCGCTGAGTGTGACGTTGGGGGCCCAGATCGCGTCGATCTGGGCCCCCAACGTCACACTCAGCGGGGTGGGGGGCTACTGCCCGCGGCCGCAGCACTGCGCAACGCCGACACGACGACCGACAGCACCCCCTGACGGTGGGCGTCCACTCGGACGTGGGCGGTCACGCGCCGCGCGACCGCGGGCCTGACCACCCGCCGGACCTCGAGCCCCGGGGGCCTGCCTGTCAGGGCCAGGTCGGGGATCACCGTCACGCCGAGTCCCGATGCGACCAGGGCGAGGGCGGCGTGGTGGTCGTCGAGCCGGGCGGCGAAGAAGGGAGAGAACCCCGCGGCACCACAGGCGTCCCGGATGATCCGACCCGTGGGGCTGTCGTAGATGTCGTGGTCCACCCACGCCTCGTCCCGCAGCTCCGCCATCGGCACCTCGTCCCAGGACGCCAACGCGTGCCCTGCAGGAAGCACGACGCTGAACTCGTCGAAGGCCAGCACGTGCCGTCGGTAGCCCTCGTGGTGCAGCTCTCGTCCGTCGAGCGGCTCGGTCTGGACGATCACGTCGGGCGGTCGCCGCCCCCGACCGTCGTGGGGCTCGTTGAGGCTGACCTCGAGCGTGGTCCGGGGGTGCTGCTGCGCCAGCGCCGTCGCGACGGCCGGGATCCACGCCTGCGCCACCGAGGCGAAGCAGGCGATCGCCACCCCCTCGACACGACCTTCCCGCAGGTCCAGGGCGACCCTGTCGAGCCGCTCCAGATCGGCCAGGACCGGCGCCGCACGCTCGACCAGGTGCAGTGCAGCCGCGGTCGGGACGATGCCTCGGCCCTGCTTCTCGAAGAGGACGAGGCCGCTCTCGCGAGCCAGCAGAGCGACGTGCTGGCTGACCGTCGCGGGTGCGTAGCTCAAGTTTCGCGCTGCGGCGCTGACCGAGCCCGCCGCCACGACCGCCTGGAGCACTCGGAGTCGTTGCACGTTGAGCACACGACCATCGTACGGCCGAGACGAACGTTTCCACGTTTTCTTCTGCTTGTCTCGACGCGTTCTCTTCCGGAGACTCGTGACCACGACCCGGCCGAGGAGGAACGTGTGACCAGCAGTGAGCTGCTCCCCATCATCGGCTTCGCCGCGGTCCTCGCGGTCACACCAGGACCGGACACGTTGCTCTCCCTGCGCTACGGCCTCCTCGGCCGTCGGGCAGGCGTGGCCGCGGCGACAGGCACCTCGCTCGCCCTATTCGCGTGGGCCGCACTCGCCGGGACCGGCGTGGCCGCGACGCTGCGCGCCTCGCCCACGCTCTACGAGTCGCTCAAGGTCGTCGGCGGCGCCTACCTGGCGTACCTCGGCGTCCGCACCCTGCACGACGCGCGGGCGAGCACGCCAGCCGTCACCCCGCGGCCCGACGGGGACGGTGACCTTTCGGCGCGCGACACCCTGACACGTCGTGGGACGCGGACCGGTCGCGCGTTCATGACCGGCGTGCTCACGTGTCTCACCAACCCCAAGACCGGCCTGTTCTTCGTCGCGCTGCTGCCTCAGCTCGCGCCTCCGCACGCGAGCGTCGGCTTCATCGTCCTCGGTCTCGGCGGCGTGGTGGCCCTCGTGGTCTACGCGTACCTCCTCCTGGTCGCCGTCTCCGCCGACGCCGTCCAGCGCCATCCCTCCGCCCCTCGACTCACGAAGGCCCTCGAGACGATCAGCGGCGTCGCCCTCCTCGGCATCGGGCTCGTCACCGGCGCGAGCGCCGCCGTCCAGCTCCTGACGACCTGACCGCACACCGACCCTCGGGGGAACACCATGCACAGCATCCACAAGGTCCTGCTCGTGAACGCCGGCACGGACGAGCACGTCAGCTCGATCGCCAACGACGGCACCTTCCCCGCGCTCGGCGTGGTCTCGCTCGCCACGGCGCTGCGTGTCCACCTGCCCGAGCTCGACGTCCTGGCCGTCGACGGCCAGGTCACGCCGATGGCCGAGCTCCTCGACCTCGTCGACACCTACCGACCCGACCTGCTCGGCGTGAGCGCGCTCAGCACGTCCTACCGGAGCTCGATCCGCCTGATCGAGGCCGCGCGCGACGTCGACGCCGTCACCGTCCTCGGCAACGACCAGGCAGCCGCCAAGGCCGAGCAGATCCTGCGGCACCAGCCCGCCGTCGACTACGTGTGCTCAGCCGACGTCGGAGAGTTCGCGCTGATCGCCCTCGTGCGACACCTGCGAGGCGAGGTACCGGTCGAGACCGTCCCTCGGCTCTGGTGGAGGGACGGCGCGACGGTGCGGCGCACGGAGGGCGTCGAGATTCCTGACGAGTCGGAGCGGGGTGGCGCCATCCAGCGTCACGTCCTGGACGCGATCCCGATCCCGGACCGCACCCTCATGCCCCGGTCGAACTGGGACCGCTACCTCGCGAACTACCTCGACCGCTACGGCCGGCTGCACGCGGACGAGACCATCACCGGTGTGACGACCATGAACCGCGCCCGGGGGTGCGCCCGTGTCCGTCACCCGTGCCACTTCTGCGGCATCGCGGACCTGACCCTCCGCTTCTCCTCGGCGGAGATGTTCTGGGAGGACGTCCGACGGGCGCAGGACCAGGTCGGCGCGAGCATCTTCTACGAGGCGTTCGACAGCATGAGCAGCGCCCCGCGGTGGCTCGAGGAGCTGGCCGCCGCGAAGCCCGACGACGTGGGAGAGCCGCGCTTCTTCGTCTACACCCAGGCGTCGGAGACGACCCCGCGCCTGATCGACCTGTACCGACGGATCGGCGTCTACCGGGTCAACATGGGCCTGGAGTCGGGCGACAGCCGGATGCTGAAGCTGCTGAAGGGGCCGCGCGACAGCCTCGAGAGCAACCAACGTGCCGCGATGCTGCTGAAGGAGGCCGGGATGCCGATCTACGGCTCCTTGGTCCTCGGTGGTCCCGACGAGACCACCGAGAGCCTCGAACGCACCGTGGACTTCGCTCGGTGGCTCATCGACAACGACATGATGGCCGCGCTGGAGGCTCAGCCGCTGTACCCGGAGTTCACCGCGCTCACGGGCACGTGGCTGATGAACCCGTCCGTCGCGCACGCCGCAGCACGCGAGAAGGGGTTCACGATCCGTCGGCCAGACCTGCTCGAGACGATGCCCGCCAAGTACGGACCGATCGACCTGGTCGACTTCGACGAGGCGTCGATGGACTGGAACGCGATCTTCTCCGCGGCGAGCTGGGACGAGGTGACGTCGGCCGCGGTGGAGATCCGCGACTACGCCCGGACCCACAACACGGCCTACGGGTCGGCCTTCGCGTCGAAGGAGGTCGTCGCCTAGGCCGTGCGGCCGTCGGACCCTGCGCACCCCCACCCGCTGAGTGTGACGTTTGGGGCCCCGATCGACGCGATCGGGGCCCCAAACGTCACACTCAGCGGGTGGGGGTCGGCGGGGTGGGGGCTACGCCGAGCGCTGCGCCGCGCCCCAGGCGATGCCGTCGAGGATGTCGTGCTCGCTCACCAGCACCTCGTCGGTGGCGAGGGGGACGGAGGCGAGGACGGCGTCGAGGATCATCGCGCCCGCGCCGATCACGTCGGCGCGACCCGGGTGCATGAACGGCAGGGCGCGGCGGTCCGCCACCGACATCCGCAGCAGCGACACGCAGGCGGTGCGGACGTCGTCGACCGCGATGCGGGCGCCATGGATCTGCGAGGAGTCGTACGACGGGAGCTCCAGGGCGTGGGCCGCGACCGTCGTGATGGTGCCCGCCACCCCCACGAGGGTGCTCACCGGGTCGAGCCCGGACAGGCGGGGCGTCAGCACGTCGTCGAGGTAGGACTCGAGCGCGGTCACCTCGTCGATCGAGGCGGGGTCGCTGCGCAGGAACCGCTCGGTGAGCCGCACCGAGCCGACGTCGAAGGAGTGCGACCAGCCGACGTCGCCGTCGGCACCGACCACCAGCTCCGTCGAGCCGCCGCCGATGTCGACGACCAGGGCCGGTCCCGACACCGAGCGCGTCGCCCCGAGGAACGAGGCGCGGGCCTCCTCCTCGCCCGACAGCACCTCGAGGTCGATGCCCAGCACCGACCGCACGCCGTCGCTCAGCTCGTCGGCGTTCGACGCGTCGCGGGCGGCCGACGTCGCGCAGAAGCGCACCCGCTCGGCGCCCAGCACCGTGGCCAGCTCGCCGAACTCGCGGGTGACCGCGAGCGTGCGCTCGAGCGCGTCGGGGTGGAAACGACCGGTCTCGTCGACGCCCTGCCCGAGGCGGACGACCCGCATCTCGCGCACGACGTCGCGCTTCTGGTCGCCACGCACGTCGGTGACGAGCAGGCGCAACGAGTTCGTCCCACAGTCCATCGCGGCCACGCGGAGGGCATCCGGCATGCCCCGACCCTACCGACGACACAGGGCCCGGACGGTGTCCGGGCCCTGTGGGTCGTCCCACGTCGCGTCAGCGTGCGACGTCGAGCTCCTCGTCCTTGCGGGGCGTGTAGCCGTGGTCGTCATCGACCATCGTCGTCTCGTCGAACGGGTCGTCACCGGCCAGGACGGCGTCGAGCTTCTGCCGGTCGATCGAGTGCGTCCAGGTGCCGATGAGCACCGTCGCGACCGCGTTGCCGGCGAAGTTCGTCAGCGCACGCGCCTCCGACATGAAGCGGTCGATGCCGACGATGAGGCCGACGCCGTCGACCAGGTCGGGACGGTGCGACTGCAGGCCGCCCGCCAGCGTCGCGAGACCGGCGCCGGTCACGCCTGCCGCACCCTTGGACGCGATCATCATGAACAACAGCAGGGAGAGCTGCTCGCCGAAGCTCAGCGGGTCGCCGGTGGCCGCCGCGACGAACAGGGTCGCCATCGTCAGGTAGATCGCGGTGCCGTCGAGGTTGAAGGAGTAGCCGGTCGGCACCACGACGCCGACGGTCGACTGCTGCACACCCGCGTGCTCCATCTTGGCGATGAGGCGCGGCAGGGCCGACTCCGACGACGACGTCGAGACGATGAGCAGGAACTCGCGGCCCAGGTACTTCAGCAGGCTGAAGATGTTGATGCCGGTGACGGCCTTGAGCAGCGCACCCAGGATGCCGAAGACGAACAGGAAGCACGTGATGTAGAAGCCGATCATGAGGACGGCGAGGCTGCGCAGGGCGTCCATGCCGGTCTCGCCGACGACGGCGGCGATCGCGCCGAAGGCGCCGATGGGGGCCAGCCACATGATCATGGCGAGCACGCGGAACACGAGCTTCTGCAGGTAGCCGACGCCGACGAGGATCGGCTCGCCCGCGCGACCCATGGCCTGCAGCGCGAAGCCGACGAGCAGGGCGACGAAGAGCGCCTGCAGCACGTCGCCCGACGTGAGTGAGGAGACCATCGTGTCGGGGATCATGTGCAGGATGAACTCGGCGGTCGTCTGCTTCTCACCGCCGGCGGACTCGGCCGCCTTCGCCGCACCCTCCGGCGTGATCTGCAGGCCCTCGCCCGGGTGCAGGATGTTGCCGACGGCCAGGCCGATGGCCAAGGCGAACGTCGACATCGTGATGAAGTAGCCGAGCGCCATGCCGCCGACCTTGCCCACCTGCGCGGCGCTGCGGACCGAGCCGACGCCGAGCACGATGGTGCAGAAGATGACGGGGCCGATCATCATCTTGATGAGCTTGACGAAGCCCTCGCCGAGCGGCTTGAGCTCCTTCGCGACGTCGGGGGCCGCGAAGCCGACGGCGATGCCGGCGAGCACCGCGACGATGACCGCGATGTAGAGGTAGTGCGTGCGGTCGCGCCGGGTGCGCGCCTGCGGGGTCGTGCTGGTCATGGTTCCTCCTGTGGGACGACCTGCCCACCGTGCCCGGTCACGTGACCCCGGTCACCGTTGCGTACATAGAGTTCGGTGACCGCGGTCACAACGGCTTCGTCGAGGTGGGACGATGCGGTCGTGCCCCGCCCGTCGTCCGTCGCGCGCCAGATCCTGCTCTGGCAGGTCGTCGTCGTGTGCGTGCTGGTGCTCGGCGGTGTGACGGCCGCCTGGTTCGACGCGCGCGCCGACGCGACGGCCTCGGCCCGGCAGCGGGCGCTCGACCTCGCCGTGGCCGTGGCCGACTCCCCCACGGTGCGGGAGGCGGTGCGCACGACGGACCCGTCGGCGGTGCTCCAGCCGTTCGCCGAGCAGGTGCGGCGCGACAGCGGCACCGACTTCGTCGTCATCATGTCGCGCGACGGCATCCGCTACTCCCACCCCGACCCGACCAACATCGGCAAGCGCTTCCTCGGCTCGATCACCCAGGCCCAGGCCGGCCGGACGTACAGCGAGGAGTACGTCGGCACGCTCGGACCGTCGGTCCGGGCGGTGGTGCCGGTGCGCGCGGGGGCCGGCGACGACGACGTCGTGGCGCTCGTGTCGGTCGGGATCCGCACGGCGAAGCAGCGCGACGAGGTCGTCGACGCGCTCCCCCGGATCCTCGGCGCCGCAGCGCTGGCCGCCCTCGTGGGCATCCTCGGCGCGTGGCTCATCCACCGGCGCCTGCGCCGCCAGACGCACGGGCTGGGCGAGCAGGAGATCACCCGCATGTACGAGTACTACGACGCGGTGCTGCGCGCGGTGCGCGAGGGACTCGTGCTCGTCGACTCCGGCGGACGGGTGAGCCTCGTGAACCGGGAGGCGGAGCGTCTGCTCGACGTCGAGGCATCGCGGGCCGTGGGCCGCGACGTCGCGGAGCTCGGCCTGGAGCCGACCCTGACCGACGCGGTCCGCGCGGGCGGACCGCTCTCCGACGTGGTGGTGGCACTCGCCGACCGCGTGCTCATCGTCAACGCGGCCCGCGCCCGCTGGGAGGGCCGCGACGTCGGCACGGTGCTCACGGTGCGCGACCGCACGGAGCTGCAGGGCGTGACGGCTGAGCTCGACACGGTGCGCAGCCTGGCCGACTCGCTGCGGTCGCAGAGCCACGAGTCGGCGAACCGGCTGCACACGATGGTCTCCCTCGTCGAGATGGGCCGCACGGACGAGGCGGTCGAGTTCGCGACGCACGAGATGCGCCTCGCGCAGGGCCTGACGGACCAGATGGTGGCCGCGGTGGAGGAGCCGGTGGTGTCGGCGCTGCTGCTCGGCAAGTCGGCGCAGGCGCACGAGCGCGGCGTCCGGCTCGACGTCGACCCCGGGTCCGTGGTCACCGGCCTGCCGCTCGGTCCGCACGACGCGGTGACGGTGCTGGGGAACCTGCTCGACAACGCGATCGACGCGGCGCAGGGCACGACGACGGCGACCGTGGCGGTGCACCTGCACGCCAGCGACACGCACCTCGACGTCGTGGTCGAGGACTCCGGCCCGGGCATCCCCGAGGAGGCCCGCGACCAGGTCTTCGAGCGGGGCTGGTCGACGAAGGTCGACGACCGTCCGCACGGCCGAGGTCTGGGTCTGGCACTGGTGGGTCAGGTGGTGCGCCGCCACGGAGGTAGCGTGCGCGTCGGCTCCGGTGCGCTCGGCGGGGCCATGGTCGAGGTGGAGATCGGGGAGGACGCGTGATCCGCACGCTGGTCGTCGAGGACGAGAGGGTCGCGGCGCAGGCGCACGCTCAGTACGTGCGCGACGTACCCGGCTTCGAGCTCGTCGCCGTCGCGATGTCGGCGCAGGACGCGGCGCGAGTGCTGCGGGAGGAGCCCGTCGACCTCGTGCTGCTCGACATGCACCTGCCCGACGGGCACGGCCTGCAGCTGCTGCGGCGGTTGCGGGCGGCGGGCAGCCGGGTCGACGTGATCGCCGTGACGTCGGCGCGCGACGCCGAGGTGGTGCGCGACGCGGTGGCGCAGGGCGTGGTCGGCTACCTCATCAAGCCCTTCGCCTTCGGTGCACTGCGGGAACGGCTGCTGGCGTACCGGACCTTCCACGAGGGCCTGCAGGGCTCCGACGACCTCGACCAGGGCGCGGTCGACCGGATGCTCGAGTCGTTGCGGCCCACGTCCCGACCCGCCCTGCCGAAGGGGCTCGGGGCGGAGACGCTGGAGCAGGTGCGTGCGGCGCTGGCCGAGCACGGTCCGTCGTCGGCGAGCGAGGTGGGCGAGCACCTGGGCTCGTCACGGGTGACGGCGCGTCGCTACCTGGAGCACCTCGCCGAGACCGGCGAGGTCGCCCGGGTCACGCGGCTGGGTCGGGCTGGGCGTCCTGAGGTCGAGTACCGGCCGGGGCGCAGCTAGAGCTGCCCCAGTAGTCGCCGAGCAGCTCGACGGCCTCGTCGCCGAGCGGGTTCACGCCGGGGCCCTTGGCGAGGGCGTGGCCGACGAGCACGTGCAGGCACTTGACCCGCGTGGGCATCCCGCCGGCGCTGATGCCGTCGATCTCGGGCACGTGCGCGACCGCCTCGCGCTCGGCGAGGTACTCGGCGTGGGCCCGTGCGTAGTGGTCGGCGAGGTCGGTGTCGTGGGTGAGCCGCTCGCTCATCTCGGCCATCAGGCCGGACGCCTCGAGGGTGCCGATGGCGCCGGCCAGCCTGGGGCAGGTGACGTAGTAGAGCGTCGGGAACGGCGTGCCGTCGGGCAGCCGCGGCTCGGTGCGGACCACGTTGGGGTGGCCGGACGGGCAGCGTGCGGCGATGCCGAGGACACCGCGGGCGGGCCGCCCGAGCTGCTCGGCGACGATCTCCAGGTCGCTCGGGCTCGGGTCAGTCACGGTTCTTCAGCACCTCGTCGGGGTCGGGGACGGGCTGCTGGGCCGACGAGGTGCGTCCGGACGCCTCGACGCTGCCCCACAGCGTGTCGTACCACTGCTTCTGGGTGGGGTCCGGTGGGTCGTCGAGCCGGGGCGCGTCGCCCTCGACGGTGCCGTCGGCGCCGATGACGCGGTATCCGACCTCACCGGGCATGACCCAGCCGAAGCGCTCGCGCGCCTGCTGGCGGACGTAGGCGTCGTCGTTCCAGCGCGCCTTGGTGTCGCCGAGGTCCTCGATGGACGCCTGCCGCGTGGCGATCTCGGCCTTCAGCTGCTGCACCTCGCCACGCTGCTGCCACCAGGCGTGCAGCGCCGAGGTGTACGACGCGAGCAGCAGGAGCAGCACCGCGAGCAGCAGCACGGCGCGGGTCGTGAAGCGCGACCCGACGCCGCGGGCGGTCGTCGCGCCCGACCGGGGTCGGGTCGGGCCGGGGCGGCTGGCTCCCGCGGCACCGGACGGCCGCCCCGCAGGACGTCGTGTCCTGGGGGTGGGTCGTCCGGGTCCGCGGGAGCCGGCCATGCTCAGAGCGCGAGGCGGGGGAAGGCCGACGCGCCGGCGTACACCGCGGCGGACCCGAGGGCCTCCTCGATGCGCAGGAGCTGGTTGTACTTGGCGACCCGGTCGGAGCGGGCGGGGGCGCCGGTCTTGATCTGGCCGCAGTTCGTGGCGACGGCGAGGTCGGCGATCGTGACGTCCTCGGTCTCGCCCGAGCGGTGGCTCATCATGTTGCTGAAGCCGTGGCGGTGGGCGAGCTCGACGGCGTCGAGCGTCTCGGTGAGCGAGCCGATCTGGTTCACCTTGACGAGCATCGCGTTCGCGGCGCCCTGCTCGAGGCCACGCGTGAGCCGCTCGACGTTGGTGACGAACAGGTCGTCGCCGACGAGCTGGACCTGGTCGCCGATGCGCTCGGTGAGCGCGACCCAGCCCTCCCAGTCCTCCTCGTCGAGCGGGTCCTCGATGGACACGATCGGGTAGGCGGCGACGAGCTCGGCGTAGTAGTCGGCCATCTGCTCCGACGTCTTCGGCGACGCCTCGAAGGTGTAGCTGCCGTCGCCGAAGAACTCCGAGCTGGCGACGTCGAGCGCGAGGCCGATGTCGGTGCCGAGCGTGAGGCCGGTCTTCTCCACGGCGGTGGCGATGAGGTCGAGTGCCGCGCGGTTGGACGGCAGGCTCGGCGCGAAGCCGCCCTCGTCGCCGAGGCCGGTGGACAGGCCGTCCTTCTTGAGGACCGACTTGAGCGCGTGGTAGACCTCGGTGCCCTGGCGCAGCGCCTCGGCGAACGTGGGCGCACCGATGGGCGCGATCATGAACTCCTGCACGTCGACGTTGGAGTCGGCGTGGGCGCCACCGTTGAGGATGTTCATCATCGGGACGGGCAGCACGTGCGCGTTGGGTCCGCCGACGTAGCGGAACAGCGGCAGGCCGGCGGAGTCGGCGGCGGCCTTGGAGAGCGCGAGGGAGACGCCGAGGATGGCGTTGGCGCCGAGCTTCGCCTTGTTGGGCGTGCCGTCGAGGGCGATCATGGCGGCGTCGACGGCGCGCTGGTCGTCGGCGTCGAAGCCGACGATCTCGGCGGCGATGGTCGTGTTGACCGCCTCCACGGCCTTGCGGACGCCCTTGCCGAGGTAGCGGTCGCCACCGTCACGCAGCTCGACGGCCTCGAACTGGCCGGTGGAGGCACCGGAGGGGACGGCGGCGCGTCCGATGGTCCCGTCGTCGAGGGCGACCTCGACCTCGACGGTGGGGTTGCCGCGCGAGTCGAGGATCTCGCGTGCTCCGACGGCTTCGATGCTGGCCATGCTGCTCCTGCTGCTGTGGTGGTGCGGTCGGTGCCCAGCCTAGTGCCGCCGTGCGGCCGTCCGTGTCAGGCGCGGGGTCACGCAGGATTCTGCGTTCGCGTGCCGGACGTCGAACGATGCTGCGTTCGTGGCGGGATCCGGTCGCGAACGCAGCGTCGTCGGGTGCTCCGTACCCGAACGCAGGATCGTGCGTGTCACGCCAGCCGGTCGCGGACGGCGCGGCGCAGCGCCTCCTCCGCGTCGACGCCCTGATCGCGGGCCTCGGCGACGAGGCGCAGCAGGCGCGAGCCGACGTCGTCGCCGCTGGTGTCGAGGTCGGGCACGCGGTCGAGAGCCTTGCGGGCCGTCGCCAGGGCCGGCAGGTCACGCGCGATGCCGTCGAGCGGGTGCGCGTCACGCGTCCCCGACGCCGCCTTCTCCTGCGCCTTGACCGCCTGCCAGGCGGCGTCGATCTCCTCGGGTGTGCGCGCGGTGCCGTCGGCGAACACGTGCGGGTTGCGTCGCACGAGCTTGTCGGTGATGCCGGCGGCGACGTCGTCGACGTCCCACCCCTCCCCCGTGTCGGCGGCGACGGCGGCGTGGAAGACGACCTGCATCAGGAGGTCGCCGAGCTCCTCGCGGAGCAGGTCGGTGTCGCCGTCGTCGAGTGCCTCGAGGGTCTCGTAGGTCTCCTCGAGCAGGTAGCGGCTCAGGCTCTCGTGGGTCTGCTGCCCCGTCCAGGCGCACTCGGCGCGCAGCCTTCCCATGACGGCGACGAGGTCGAGCAGCCGCTCGCCGGGGCGCGGGTCGCTCACGAGCACCGCTGCGTGGCCGGCGCGATCAGCGGACGGTCGCGGGTGTCGGCGGCGGCGGGGACCGACAGCGAGCCGGTGGCTGCCACCTGCTGACCGTCGTCGCCGAGCCCGAAGCGGGGGTCGATGCTGACGTCGGCCTTCCGCAGGGCGTCGGCGAGCACGCTGCGCCCGGCCTGCTGCAGCTGCTGGGCGTTGGTGTCGTCGGCGCGCTGGCCGGTGGCGGCCTCACCGAGCTTCTCGGCGATGGCGTAGGTTCGCTGCCCGGCCTCGAGCACGCGCACCGCCTCGTCGACGTCGACGTCGGGGAGCGCCTGCTCGACCTGGGCGCGCTGCTCGCCGGTGAACACGTACGCGCTGCGGGGCACGCGGATGCCCTCGCGAGCGGCCACCTCGCGGGCGACGACGCCGCTCACCAGCTCGCTGACGGCCTGGCGTCGTACGTCGGCGTTGTCGATCGTGCTGCCGCCGCCGGACTGGGCGGCGGAGAACAGCGACACCTCGCAGAGCACGTCGGCGGTGCGGTCCGCCTGGGCCATCGTGATGGTGGTGCCGTCGACGGTGGCGGCGGCACCAGGGCTGATCGACCCGCCGCAGCCGGCGAGCAGGACGGCCGACAGCACGAGCGTCGGGACGAGGGACCCGGCGGACCGGGACCACCGACGGGTGACGGGCATCACAGGACGCGACCTCATGGCGGCCAGACTACTGGTCGTAGGCCTCGAGGATGAGGTCCGCGGCGCTGGCCGCGGGCAGCTCGCCCGAGAGCACCGCCTCGCGCACCTCGTCGCGCACCCGCGCCACGCCCTCGTCGGTGCGCAGACGCTGGTCGAGCTCGTCGCGCACGAGAGCCCACGTGAAGTCGAGCTGCTGCTGGGCGCGCTTCTCGCGCAGGCCCCGCTGCCCGAGGAACTCGCGGTGCCGCACGAGCCGGTTCCAGACGGTGTCGATGCCCTGGTGCTCGAGCGCCGAGCAGGTGACGACCGGTGGCACCCAGCCCTGGGTGCCGGCGTACACGAGGCGCAGGGCCCCCGCGAGGTCCTTGGCCGTCACCTCGGCCTCCCGGGCACGCTCGCCGTCGGCCTTGTTGACGGCGATGACGTCGGCGATCTCGAGGATGCCCTTCTTGATGCCCTGCAGCTGGTCGCCCGTGCGGGCGATCGTGAGGAACAGGAAGGTGTCGACCATGCCGGCGACCGTGATCTCGGACTGGCCGACCCCGACGGTCTCGACGAGCACGACGTCGTAGCCAGCGGCCTCCAGGACGGTCATCGCCTGCGACGTGGCGCGGGCGACGCCGCCGAGCGTTCCCGCGCTCGGCGACGGGCGGATGTAGGCCTGCGGGCTGACGGCGAGCTGCGCCATGCGGGTCTTGTCACCGAGGACGGACCCGCCGGTGCGGACGCTCGACGGGTCGACGGCGAGCACGCCGACCCGGTTGCCCTGCTCCACGAGATGCGTGCCGAGCGCCTCGATGAACGTGCTCTTGCCGACACCGGGCACGCCCGAGATGCCGACCCGCACCGCTCCCCCGGCGTGCGACGCGAGCGTGGCGAGCAGCTCCCGGGCCGCGGCGCGGTGGTCGGCGCGGCTCGACTCGACCAGGGTGATGGCGCGCGAGACCCCCGCGCGACGTCCGTCGAGGACGTCCGCGGCGAGCTTCTCGACGTCGGTCACCTCGAGACCCCCTTCGTGTCAAGGCATCCACAGGAATGGTGTCGACTCATGCGCGGCGTCCCCCGAGGCTGACACGCTCGTCCTGAGAGCTCCTTGGGAAGGGAAGTCCGCCTGTGGCCGCATCGGTCCGCGCAACTGCACTCATCGCCGCCACCGCGACGACACTCGGCTCTGCCGTGCTCGTCCTCGCCGTCGCGCACGGGACGCGACGGGAGCACGCTGCCCTGGCCAGGCACCTGCGCGGGCTCCGCCGCGAGGTGGTCGACCTTCGACTCGAGCTGCGCGACGAGGTCCGTGACGCCCGGCGCGCCCTGGAGCTCTCATAAGCCCCCGCGCATGACCGTGCCGCCGGCATCTAGTGCTGCAGGCTCGCGCGGAGCCGCTCGAGCAGGCTGAGCGCGGAGTCGGCGATGACCGTGCCGGGCAGGAACACCTCGGCGGCGCCCATCTCCTTCAGCGTCGGCACGTCGTCGGGCGGGATGACGCCACCCATGACCACCATGACGTCCTCGCCGCCGAGCTCGGCCAGCGCCTTCTTCAGCTCCGGCAGGAGCGTCAGGTGGCCCGCCGCGAGGCTCGAGACGCCGACGATGTGCACGTCGGCGTCCACGGCCTGCTGCGCGACCTCCTCGGGCGTGGAGAACAGCGGTCCGACGTCGACGTCGAAGCCCATGTCGGCGAAGGCGGTGACGATGACCTTCTGGCCACGGTCGTGCCCGTCCTGGCCCATCTTGGCCACCAGGATGCGGGGACGGCGACCCTCGGCCTTCTCGAACGCCTCGGTGGCGTCGATGACCTTCTGGACGTTGCCGCCCTGGCCCGCCTCAGTCCGGTACACACCGGAGATCGTACGGATGACGGCCTGGTGGCGCCCGTAGACCTTCTCGAGGGCGTAGGAGATCTCGCCGACCGTCGCCTTCGCGCGGGCCGCGTCGACGGCCAGGGCGAGCAGGTTGCCGTCGAGCGAGCCGTCGCGGCTGGCGCCACGCTCGGCGCTGGCCGTCAGGGCGTCCAGGGCGCGCTCGACCTCCTGCGGGTCGCGCTCGGCGCGCAGCCGCTCGAGCTTCGCGACCTGCTGGGCGTACACCGAGGCGTTGTCGACCTTGAGCACGTCGAGCGGGTCCTCATCGGCCAGCCGGTAGGTGTTGACGCCGATGACGGCCTGCTGGCCGGAGTCGATCCGTGCCTGGGTGCGGGCGGCCGCCTCCTCGACGCGCATCTTGGGGATGCCCGCCTCGATGGCCTTGGCCATGCCGCCGGCCTTCTCGACCTCCTGGATGTGCGCCCAGGCGCGGTTCGCGAGGTCGTGCGTCAGCTTCTCGACGTAGTAGGAGCCGCCCCACGGGTCGATGACGCCGGTGGTGCCCGACTCCTGCTGCAGCAGCAGCTGCGTGTTGCGGGCGATCCGCGCGCTGAAGTCGGTCGGCAGCGCGATCGCCTCGTCGAGCGCGTTCGTGTGCAGGCTCTGGGTGTGGCCCTGCGTGGCCGCCATCGCCTCGATGCAGGTGCGCTGCACGTTGTTGAACACGTCCTGCGCGGTGAGGCTCCAGCCCGACGTCTGGCTGTGCGTGCGCAGGCTCAGGCTCTTGGGGTTCTTCGGGTCGAAGTCGCGCACGAGCCGGGCCCACAGGGCACGGGCGGCGCGCATCTTCGCGATCTCCATGTAGAAGTTCATGCCGATCGCCCAGAAGAAGCTCAGCCGCGGCGCGAACGCGTCGATGTCGAGGCCGACGTCGAGCCCGGCGCGGATGTACTCCACACCGTCGGCGAGCGTGTAGGCGAGCTCGAGGTCGTTCGTCGCCCCGGCCTCCTGGATGTGGTACCCGGAGATGGAGATGGAGTTGAACCGCGGCATCTTCGCCGCCGTGTACGCGAAGATGTCGGAGATGATCCGCATCGACGGCGCCGGCGGGTAGATGTAGGTGTTGCGGACCATGAACTCCTTGAGGATGTCGTTCTGGATGGTCCCCGAGAGCTGCTCCGGCGTCACCCCCTGCTCCTCGGCCGCGACGATGTAGAGCGCCAGCACGGGCAGCACCGCGCCGTTCATCGTCATCGAGACGCTCATCTCGTCGAGCGGGATGCCGTCGAAGAGCTGGCGGGCGTCGTAGATGGAGTCGATCGCGACGCCGGCCATGCCGACGTCGCCCTTCACACGCGGGTGGTCGGAGTCGTAGCCGCGGTGCGTCGCGAGGTCGAAGGCGACCGAGAGGCCCTTCTGGCCGGCCGCGAGGTTGCGGCGGTAGAACGCGTTCGACTCCTCGGCGGTGGAGAACCCGGCGTACTGACGGATGGTCCACGGCTGGGTCGTGTACATGGCCGGGTAGGGGCCGCGCAGGAACGGCGCGAGGCCCGGGTAGGTGTCGAGGGCGTCGACGTCGGCGAGGTCGTCGGCGGTGTAGAGGTTCTTGACCGCGATGCCCTCGGGGGCGTCCCACGGCTCGGCGCCGTCGACCGCGGCCGCGTACGCGGCGGGGTCGGGCGTGGTGGGCTCGTCGGGGTCCAGCGGCAGTCCGGCGAACGAGGCGGGGATCGTCATGCCGTCACTTCCTCTCGGGTGCGGCGCAGGAAGGCCAGGGCGTCGAGCCCGGCCGCGCAGGAGTCGTCCACGTCGGCGTCGACGCTCTCGGGCTTGCCGGCGAGCACCACGTGGCGCGCGCCGGCCTCGCGCAGGGCCGCGACGAGGTCGCCACCCCACTCGGCGTACAGCGGGTCGGGGCCCGCGAGGCAGACGACGGCGGGGGCGTCGGCCTGCCGATAGGCCTCCACGACGGCCTCGACGCCGTCGGTCGCACCGGCGGTGACGGTGTCGATGCCGCCGGCGGCGAACAGGTTCGCCGCGAACGTCGCGCGCGCGGTGTGCTGCGCGACCCGGCCCAGGGTGGCCAGGAAGACGGGCTGCGCGGCGCGGTCGTCGCGCATGGCCTCGAACTCGCGGGCGTACCGCAGCACCGGCTGGGTGCGACCGTACGGGCGCCGCTGCGGCAGCTCCTCGTGCAGGTTCGGGAACTCCGAGACACCCGTGACGGGGCGCTTGCGTCGGGCGATGTCGAGGGCGCGGTCTGACACCGTCTGCTCGACCTTGGGCCGCAGGGCCTCCAGCGCCGCGACGTGTCCACCGTCGGACGCGGCGGCGTCGAGCTCGCCGAAGAGCTCCCAGGCGGACCGGGCGAGGTCGTCGGTGAGCTTCTCGACGGCGTGCGAGCCGCCGGCGGGGTCGGTCACCCGCGCCACGTGCGACTCGCTGATGAGCAGGCTGGAGGTGTTGCGGGCGATGCGCCGGCTGAACGCCTCGGGCAGGCCGAGCGGCTCGTCGAAGGGCAGCACGGTCACGCTCGTGGCACCGCCGACACCGGCCGCGAACGTCGCCACGCAGGTGCGCAGCATGTTCACGTACGGGTCGTAGGAGGCCATCATCGGCCGCGACGTGACCACGTGCTGACGCTGGCCGCGTCCGGTCTCGGCGACACCGCTCAGCTCGAGCAGCCGGGCCCAGGTGCGCCGGGCGGCGCGCAGCTTCGCGATGGTCGGGAACTGCTCGTCGGTGGCGGCGAGCCGCACGTCGAGCTGGTCGGCGGCGGCGTCGACGTCGAGGCCGGCCTCGACCAGGAGCCGCAGGTAGGCGGCACCGGCGAGCAGGCTGTAGGCCAGCTCCTGCACGTCCGACGCGCCGGCGTCGTGCACGGCGGTGGCGTCGACGACGATGCCGCGCGCGCCACGGCGCTGCGCGAGCTGCGCCACCTCGACGGCCACGGCGGGGTCGGTGACCGCGCCCTCCAGGCCGATGCCCAGCACGGTGCGGGCGTGCGCGCCGAGCGGGTCGGCGCCGTAGCTGGTGCCCGGCGCGGGCGCCACGGCCTTGTCGTCGAGCACGGCGTCGAGCGCCTGGGCGGCCGCGAGCGGGTCGGTCGGGTCCTCCACCACGACGGGCGCGAGGTCGACGAAGACCGGCTCCAGGACGCGGGCGAGCGCGCTGGTCGGGAGGGCGCCGTCGCCCACGCTGAGCCACAGCGAGTTGGCACCGTTCTCGAGGTCGGTGACGACCTGCTCGGCGGTGACGTCGGGGTCGGGGTCGGTGAACCAGGCCCGCACGTCCCAGCCGTCGAGCTCGCGGGTCGCCGCGCTGCCGCGCGTGAAGGGCGCCTGGCCCGGGAGCCCGGTCCCCGGCAGGTCGGCCGTGAGGGCCGGGGTGCCCAGCGGGGTCACGCCGATGCCGTCGAGCGTGCGGCGGGTCAGCAGACCCCACACGTCGGCGTCGGGGGCGTCGTCGGCGAGCTTCTTGGTCTTGCGCAGGACAGCAGCGGTGGCCTTCTCCCAGGCGGCGACGTCGGGGGCGACACCGTCGGCGAGGGGGACAGCGACCGTTGCCTCGGGGCCCACGCCGGAGCCGAGGTCGGATGCCATAGGGGGCATCGTAGGGCGGGCGTGTGAGCCCGGCCACCTCATGTGACGAACCCGACGGTGGGGGGCTGGAGCGACCCTGGGAGGGCTGAGAGGATGGGGTGGTGAAGATCCCCGCCAGGTTGCTGCCCCAGGACGGACGATTCGGCTCGGGCCCCCTCGAAGGTCCGCCCCGAGGCCCTCGCGGCGCTCGCGGCGACGGGGTCGTCGCTGCTCGGCACGTCGCACCGGGCGGCGCCGGTGAAGAACGTCGTCGCCTCCGTGCGACGCGGTCTCGGCGACCTGCTCGAGCTGCCCGACGGCTACGAGGTCGTGCTCGGCCTCGGCGGCTCGCACGCCTTCTTCGACGCCGCCGTGCACGGCTTGGTCGAGCGTCGCAGCCAGCACCTGGTGCACGGCGAGTTCAGCCGCAAGTTCGCGACGGCCGCCGCGCGGGCCCCGTTCCTCCAGGACCCCGACGTGCTCGAGTCGCCGCCGTCGACCCACCCCCTGCCCCGCGCGAACCCCGACGTCGACGTGTACGCCTGGGCCCACAACGAGACCTCCACCGGCGTCATGGTGCCGGTCGAGCGTGTGCCCGACGCCGACCCCGACGCCCTCGTGCTCGTCGACGCGACGTCGGCCGCGGGTGGGCTGTCGGTCGACCTCGCGCAGACCGACGTGTACTACTTCGCACCGCAGAAGTCGTTCGCGTCCGACGGCGGGCTGTGGATCGCGGTCATGTCGCCGGCCGCCGTCGAGCGGGCGGAGCGGATCGCCGCCTCGGGCCGCTACGTGCCCGCCTTCCTCGACCTCCCCACCGCGATCGAGAACTCGCGCAAGGACCAGACCTACAACACGCCCGCCGTGGCCACCCTCGTGCTGCTCGACGAGCAGGTGCGCTGGCTGAACGAGCAGGGCGGCATGGACTTCGCGGCACGGCGCGTCCGCGACTCCAGCGCCCGTCTGTACGAGTGGGCGGAGGCCTCGACCTTCGCGTCGCCGTTCGTGACCGCCCCCACCGAGCGCTCGTTCGTCGTGGGCACGATCGACCTCGACGCGTCGGTCCCCCAGAAGGACCTCACCGGCGTCCTCCGCGAGAACGGCGTCGTCGACCTCGACGGCTACCGCGGCCTCGGCCGCAACCAGCTGCGCGTCGGCATGTTCCCCGCCGTCGAGCCCGACGACGTCTCCGCCCTCACCGCCTGCATCGACTGGGTCGTCGAGCGTCTCTGACGTCCGAGCGGTTTACCACGGTCCCGTGGTGAACGTCGTCCTCCCGCGGCACGCTTCCCGGGGGAGGACGACCCTTGCCGCGGGGAGTCGCCGTACCGCAGGGGTCGACGACGGATCGATTAGTGTCGGCCCATGCTGATCGACCTGGGGGACGGCCGCCGTCCCGACGTCCCCGACTCCGCCTTCGTGGCGCCGAACGCGACGCTGGTCGGATCGGTGGTGCTCGGCGAGGGAGCCAGCGTCTGGTACTCCGCGGTGCTGCGGGCGGACAACGAGCCGATCACGATCGGCGCCCGCTCGAACGTCCAGGACGGGTGCGCGTTCCACGTCGACCGCGGGATGCCTGTGCTGCTGGGCGAGGGGGTCTCCGTGGGCCACAACGCCGTCGTGCACGGCGCGACCGTCGAGGACCACTGCCTCATCGGGATGGGCGCCGTGGTGATGAACGGCGCCGTCATCGGGCGTGAGTCCCTGGTCGCCGCGGGTGCTCTCGTGACGGCGGGTATGGAGGTGCCGCCACGGTCGCTCGTCGCCGGGGTGCCGGCCAAGGTGCGCCGTGAGCTCACCGACGACGAGGTGGAGGGACTTCACCGCAACGCGCGGATCTACGAGGAGCACCGCGAGCTCCACCGTCGCGGTCACGTCGTCGACTGACTGACCTGTCTTCCCTGGGCAGACGCCGTCCTCCCCCGGGAAGCATGCCGTGGGAGGACGACGTTTACCACGGGACCGTGGTAAACCGCCGACTCACGTCAGCCAGCGGGTGATCGGGTCGATGGCGAAGTAGATGACGAACAGCGCCGTCACGACCCACATCAGGGGGTGGATGGACGCGATCCGGCCGCGCGTCACCCGCAGCACCACCCAGGCGATGAAGCCGGCGCCGATGCCTGCGGTGATGGAGTAGGTGAACGGCATGAGGACGATGGTGAGGAAGGCCGGGATGGCGATGTCGGGGTCGTCCCAGCTGATGCCCGTCACCTGCGACATCATGAGGAAGCCGACGAGCACGAGGGCGGGGACGGCCGCCTCGTTCGGGATGTGCTGGACCAGTGGCGCGAAGAACGTGGCCAGCAGGAACAGCGCCCCGGTGACGATGCTCGCCAGACCGGTCCGCGCACCGTCGCCGACGCCGGCCGCGGACTCGATGTAGGACGTGTTCGACGAGACGCCTGCCGCGCCGCCGGCAGCCGCCGCGATGGAGTCGACGACGAGGATCCGCTGGGCGCCCTCGGGCGAGCCGCCCTCGTCGTTCAGGCCGGCCTCGGCGCCGATCGCCGTCATCGTGCCCATGGTGTCGAAGAAGTCGGCGAGCAGGAGGGTGAAGACCAGCAGCGACGCCGCGACGACGCCGACGCGCTCGAACGACCCCAGCAGGGAGAACTGCCCGAGCAGGCTGAAGTCGGGCGTCTGGACGATGGTGTCGGGCAGCGACGGGACGTTGAGGTTCCAGCCCTTGGAGGTGGGGTCGCCACCGCCGCCGGGGGTGTCGGTGATCGCCTGCACGACACCGGCGAGCACGGTGGTCGCGAGGATGCCGATGAGGATCGCGCCGGGCACGCCGCGCGCGTGCAGGGCGATCATGAGCAGCAGGCCGAGGCAGAAGACGAGCACGGGCCAGCCGGCCAGCTCGCCGCCGATGCCCAGCCCGATCGGCGGGGCGGCGTTGCCGGTGGTGCGCACGAACCCGGCGTCGACGAGGCCGATGAGCGTGATGAACAGGCCGATGCCGACGGCGATCGCCGTCTTGAGCTGCGCGGGGACGGCGTCGAAGACCGCCTTCCGGAAGCCCGTCAGCACGAGCAGGAGGATCACGAGACCCTCGATGACGACCAGGCCCATGGCGTCGGCCCACGTCATCTGCGACGCGACGGAGTAGGCGACGAACGCGTTGAGGCCGAGACCCGTGGCGATCGCCAGCGGGAAGTTCGCGACCGCGCCCATGAGGATGCTCAGCACGCCGGCGGCGAGCGCCGTGCACGCGGCGATGGTCGTGAAGCCCGACCCCGGCTCGCTGCCACCGCCGAGGAAGTTGCCGTCGGCGTCCGGGACGCCGGCGAGGATGATCGGGTTCAGCACGATGATGTAGGCCATCGTGAGGAACGTGACGACACCGCCACGCACCTCCCGGCCGACGCTGGAGCCGCGGGCGGCGATCTTGAAGTGGCGCTCGAGCACGGTCGTCATGGCCCGCAGCATGCCAGACCGCGACGTCCGGCCCGGAGCCGTCCCCGTCCCGTGGACGCCCGGTCGTCGGGGTCCGGTCAGTCGTCGTCGCGGCGCGTGATCCACACGCCGAACGCGGCGAGCAGGAGGACCGCGAGACCGCCGACGGCCACCGCGAACCACGGGCGGCCCAACTCGGTCGGCGCCGGGGCGCTCGGCGTGGTCGCGGCCGCGGGCGTCGTCGCCGTGGGGGTCGGCGTGGCCGACGGCACGGCGGCGCCGGCCCGATCCGCGGAGAAGCCGACGCGTTGGATCTGCCAGGGGCTGCCCTCGCTGCCGATGAGGTACGAGGCACCCGACGGCTCGAAGGCGAGCGTCTCGCCCTGGGGCTGCTCGGGCAGCGCCTCGGCGCGCACGAGGGACAGGTCCGAGGCGTCGAGGACGGCGGCGGCGATGTAGTTGCGGACGACGACGAAGCGGCCGTCGGGGCTGGTCGAGGCGTCGGTCGCCATGAGGAGCGTCGGGGCGCCGACGGGCTCGGGCACGTTGGTGCGCTGCGTCGAGAGCGGGTCCGGGAAGCGGAGCACCTGGCCCGACAGCAGGTCCTTCGTCACGAGCAGGAACCGGCCGTCACCGTCGACGGCGAGCGACTCGACGTCGTGCGGGCCGTCGGAGTAGCCCACCGGGTAGCGGGTCGAGCGGGCAGCGTGGGTGCCCGGCCCGGGCTCGTCGATGGCGTAGATCGCGGTGTCGCGGCGCTGGGCGGAGTTGTCGCCGACGTCGCCGATCCAGAGCTTCCCGTCGTGCAGCGTCATGGCCTCGGTGTCGACCCACGGGGTACCGCTGACCGTGGTCGTGCCGACGACCTCGCCCGTGGAGATGCGCACCGCGTAGACGACGTCGGCGTTGCCCGAGTCGTTGATGGTGTAGGCCAGGTCGTCGTGCACGGCGCTGACGGCCAGCCCGCTCGACTCGGAGATGCGAGGGTCGCGCACGGTGCTGACCACCCGGGCCGCCACCGCGGTCTCGTCGTCGGCGCGCGACAGCGTGGCGGGCGCCGGCAGGGCGCCCAGGCTGGAGGGACCCAGCGGGCGGGCGTCGGCGTCGCGCGCGAGCGAGACGACGGCGGCCACGACCAGCAGGACCACGAGGAGGGCCGGGAACAGCAGCCGGCGACGACGGGGGTTCATCGGCTCCATCCTCCCAGCGGCCCGCAGGGGACGCACGGGTGCGGTCCGTCACGGGCCGGCGGGCGCCCGGACGGGAACGCTACCCTGGTCCGGTGAGCGACGAGTCGGAGTGGACGCTGCGCGACGGCGACGGCCCGGAGACGGTCGAGCGCAAGCTCGGGCACCGCGAGCGCGAACGTCTCGAGCGCGCGGCACGCCGCCACGAGCTGGGTCGGCCGGAGGTCACCGAGCTCGAGATCGGCCGCACGACGCACAAGGTCGCCCAGGTCGAGCCGATGGACCTCGACGGCGTCCGCACGATGACGGTCGGCACGATCCTCTGGGGCGTGGTGGCCGTGGCGCTGGTGCCGTTCCTGGGCACGCTCGAGGAGCAGGGTCGCACCTGGTGGCTCTGGACGGCGATCGCCGGCTTCGGCCTCGGGCTGCTCGGCATCGAGTACTGCCGACTGCGTCGCAACGCCCTGCGTCACCAGCCGGGCCGACGCCGCGACGGCTGACGCGCGCGTCGGGCGACTAGAGCTCGTCGACGTCGACGGTGTCCCACACCGGCGGCGGCAGCTTCTGGGGACCGGCGGACCGGCTGAGTCGCGCGCCGGAGTGCGCGCCACAGCCGTGGTCGAGGGCGACGACGCGGCCGTCGTCGTTGGCCGAGCCGTTGGCGCACACGCCGAACCGGTCGGAGAGCGGCCCGGCGAGGCTGACGAGGAAGCCGCAGGAGTCGCACGTGCCCGGGGCCTGCTTGGTCATCGGGTTGTCGGGGCCCTGCTCGCCGTCGTTCCAGCGCTGCGCGGCGAGGTCGCGCCCCTCGAGGGAGAGCACCCAGGCGCGACCCAGGCCGACCTCGCGCGCGAAGGCGCGGTCGACGGTGTCGAGGTGGTCGCCGGCCGACCAGGCGGGCACGAGACGCGCGTCGTCCTCCTCGGGCGGCAGGACGTCGCCGGGGCTGAGGTCGCCCGGCTTGATGCGGTCGCGGTAGGGCGTCCAGGCGGGGGCGACCACGGCGTCGTCGCCGGGCAGCAGCACGACGTCGTTGACGGTGACCGCGTCGTCCTCCACGCCGGCGGACAGGCTGACCGCCCAGGTCCAGCCGCGGTAGCCCGGGCCGGTGCAGGCGAACAGGTGCGTGGCGAGCCGCTCACCGTCGTCGACGACCCTCAGGTGCTCGCCCACGGCCGACTCGTCGGTGGCCTCGAGCAGGGCGGCGCGGGCCACGTCGTGGGCGGCGCCCAGGGCGGGGTGGGTCGTCATGGCTCGATTGTCCCTCATGGGTCCAGCCGGCCGCCAACCCCCGTGCCCGACACGGGACGAGGCTCACCCGGTCGGGCGGGGCGGGGTGGGGCAGGATGTGGTCATGGCCCCGACGAGCGACGGAGACGATCGCACGCCCGGCCCCGACTGGCCGGGCCCTGCCGGCAGTCATGCCACCGGGGCGGCCGGCGACCGGGACACGCTCGACGACCTCGGACCCGACCCGGACGCACCGTCCGGCCCCGGTACCGGCGCGCCTCCGCCCCGACGCGGCGCCAAGGTCGCGTCGGGACTGCGACGCACCGGGCGCACGGTGGCCCGCGGTGGCGCCGGAGCCGTCGCGGGTGCGCGCCGCTTCACCCACGCGGGCGGCGCGGGCGAGTCGGGACTGTCGCGCCTGCTCGAGCTGCACGCCTTCAACACCGCCGGCGACGCGGCCGTCGCGGTCTCGCTGGCGGGCACCCTGTTCTTCACGGTGCCGACGGAGCAGGCGAGCGGCCAGGTGGCGCTCTTCCTCGTGCTGACGATGCTGCCGTTCGCGTTCGTCGCCCCGTTGATCGGCCCGTTCCTCGACCGGTTCCGTCGCGGCCGGCGGTGGGCCATCGGCGGCACGCTCGCGATCCGCGCCTTCTGCTGCTGGGTGCTGGCGGGGGCCGTGGCCGAGGAGTCGCCCGCGTTCTACCTGGCAGCGCTCGGCTGCCTGGTGGCGTCGAAGGCGTACGGCGTGACCCGCGCGTCGGCCGTCCCACGTCTCCTCCCCGAGGAGTTCACGCTGGTCAAGGCCAACTCCAGGATCTCGCTCACCGGAACGGCTGCCGCGGCGATCTCGGCACCGCTCGCGGTGGGTGCCGCAGCGGTCGGCGCCGAGTGGTCGCTGCGGTACGCGTTCGTCCTGTTCGTCGTGGGCACCGTGCTCGCGATCCTGCTGCCCCCGCGCGTCGACTCCAGCGAGGGCGAGGAGCAGGTCGACCTGTCCGACCTCAGTGGTCGGCCCGCCAAGCGCGGGATCACGGTGTCGCGCCACGTCGTCGACGCACTGCGGAGCAACGCCGGGCTGCGGCTCATCACGGGCTTCCTCACCATCTTCATGGCGTTCACGCTGCGCGAGCCTCCCGCCTCGCTGGGGTGGACCGGCAACGCGACGATCCTCATGGGCCTGGTGATCGGTGCGGCCGGCGCCGGCAACACCCTCGGCGTGGTCATCGGCTCGTGGACCCGCTCCCGCAGCCCTCACCGGGTGGTGCTGGCCGTGCTGCTCGTCGACATCGTGGCCCTGGCCGTGGCGGCGGCGTTCTTCCGCTGGCCCGTGGCCGCGCTGCTGGGCCTGACCGTCGGGCTCTGCCAGTCGCTCGGCAAGCTCAGCCTCGACGCCCTCATCCAGCGCGACATCGGCGAGGAGGTGCGCACGAGCATGTTCGCGCGCTCCGAGACGCTGCTGCAGCTGTCGTGGGTGATCGGCGGTCTCATCGGCATCGGCCTGTTCACCGTCGACGCCGACGTGGCGGTCGCGATGTTCGTGACGGCCGGCGTCGTGGTGGCGTGGGGCGTGTTCGTGCTGCGCCAGGCGCACCTGGCGCGAGGCCTTCCCACCGAGCCCGTGGGCCCGGTGCCGCCGCCTGCGCCCTGACCTCAGACGGTGACGAAGCTGCGCATCCCGATCGAGCCCATGTCGATGGAGGCGTTGAAGAAGCGGACCTCCTCCTCCGGGTGGAGCAGGCTGAGCGCCGCGACCATCGGCCGGTAGTGCTCGTCGGTGGGCACGGCGATCCGTGCCTCCCGCCAGGTCCCGTAGGGGTCGAGCAGCTGGTCGAGGCGTCTCTCGGTCAGTGCGGCGGCCGTGTCGGCGTCGAACTGCTCCGCCCAGTCCCAGGCCGGCGCCTCGGGCTCCCAGCGGGCGCGGCCGAGCGCGTGCACGATGTTGCCGCTGCCGATGAAGAGCACGCCCTGGTCGCGCAAGCGACGCAGCCGGCCGTACAGCTCGTGCAGCCGCGGCAGCGGCAGGGTGTCGTCGATGCTGATCTGCAGGACGGGGACCTGCGGTGCGGGCGCGAGGTACTTCAGCACCGACCAGGTGCCGTGGTCCAGGCCCCACTGGCTGTCGAGGGCGGCCTCGTACTCCGCGAGGCGGTGGGCAAGCACGCGGGCGACCTCGTGGTCGCCGACCGTGTCGTACTGGACGCGCGAGAGCTCCTCCGGGAAGCCGCCGAAGTCGTAGATGACGCGGTTGCGCGGTGCGTCGGTCACGTGCGTGCGGCCGGGCGTCAGCCAGTGCGCGCTCACGACGACGATCGCCTGGGGCTCCGGCAGTCGCTGCCCCTCCGCCGTCCAGGTGTGGGTGTAGTGGTTCTCGCGGATGGCGTGCATCGGGTTGCCGTGGCCCACGAAGAGCACGGGCATGCGCTCGCTGGGACGCAGCCGCTGCTCGAGGTCGCTCAGGCTGTGCTCGGCCCGCGGGCCCGAGGGAATGGTGGTCACGCGGTGCTCCCGTGCTCAGGTAGTAGATGCTTCAACTACCAGGGTACGCGGCGCGAGCCCCTCGCACCAGGGCCCGGGACTAGCTGTGATGTCCAGGCAGGTTGTTGATCCTGCTGATGGGCGGGCCGCCGATGGCGGAGTGGGTCCGGTGGTGATTGTAGGAGTGGATCCAGTGCGGGAGGGCTGAGCGGCGTTCGGTCTCGCTGGAGTAGTGCCGGGCGTAGGCCCAGCCGTCGGCGAGGGTGCGGTGGAAGCGTTCGATCTTGCCGTTGGTCTGGGGTCGGTAGGGCCGGGTCCGTTTGGGGGTGATCGCGAGGTCGGTGCAGGCCTGGGTCCAGGCGTGGGCGCGGTAGCAGCTGCCGTTGTCGGACAAGACGCGTTCGACGGTGACGCCGTGGTCGGCGAACCAGGCCACGGCCCGTTGCAGGACTCCGATCGCGGTGGCGGCTTTCTCGTCGGCGTGGATCTCGGCGTAGGCCAGGCGGGAGTAGTCATCGATGACGGTGTGCACGAACGCGGTGCCGATGACCGGGCGGTAGGTCGGGCTCCGCTCACCGGTTCTGGTCGCGGTGGCGATGGCGTTGACCCGCCCTTGCTGTCGCCCGACGAAGCGGTGGCCTCCGCCGTCGGGGATGTTCGCGAACTTGGTGACGTCGACGTGGATCATCGATCCTGGATGTGGGTGTTCGTAGCGGCGGATCGGTTCACCGGTGACCCGGTCGATGTGACGCAGCCGGTTGAGCCGACAACGCACCAGAACAGCGTGGACGGTCGACGGTGCCAGACCGAGCTGCCCGCCGATCTGCACCGGCCCGAGACGCTGACGCCACCGCAGAGCGACGATCTGGCGCTTCACCGCCTCGGACGTGCGATGTGGGCACGAGCGCGGCCGGCTCGAGCGGTCGACCATCCCGGCAGGCCCTTCCGTGCGGAACCTGCTCGCCCACTTGCGGGCGGTCGGGACAGAGACCATGAACATCTTCGCCGCCGCAGTCACGGGCCAGTCGTCCTCGACGATCAGTTTCGCGAGCCTCAACCGGGCGCGTGGGGTCAGAGCAGCGTTAGCGTGGGACACGAAGGCCTCCTGGTGCGTGAAGCGGTTCCTAGACAGCTCCACTCTCACCACAGGAGGCCTTCACCCTTCACCCAGGTCGACAACAACGTCCCTGGACATCACAACTAGCCGTCGAGCTCGGTGGCCAGCGCGCGCAGCAGCTGGGCCACCGGCTTGGCGGAGCGTGCGTCGGGGTGACGGCCGTGGCGGTACCCCTCCCCCAGTCCGTCGAGCAGGCGGATGAGGTCCTCCACGATCGTCACCATCTCCTCGGGCTTCTTGCGCCGGGCGCGCGCCTGCGTGCGCGAGACGGGTGCCGATGCCTCGAGCACGCGTACCTGGAGCGCCTGGTCGCCGCGACGGCCCTGCGCCACCCCGAACTCGACGCGCGTGCCCGACTTCAGGGCGGTGACGTCGGCGGGCAGCGCGTCGGAGCGGACGTAGACGTCGCCGCCCTCGTCGCTGCTGATGAAGCCGAAGCCCTTCTCGGTGTCGTACCACTTGACCTTGCCCGTGGGCATGCGCGTGTCCTTCTGTCGGGGGGATCGGAGAGGTGTGGGACCAGCCTAGGGCGTGGTGCCCTGCGGTTCGTCCTCGTCCTTCTCGAAACGAGCCTCGATCACCTGGAAGCCCTTGTGCCGCTGCGCCTTGGCGTAGGCCGTGTACGCGCGCTCGTCGGCCTCGGTGAGCTCGACGTTGTCGGTGAACGGCGTCAGCAGCGCCCGGGGGTAGAGGTGGCGGCGCAGCACCACGTTGACCTCGAGCGCCATGACGACGAGCACCGCCGCGACGAAGATGAACGCGAGCAGCCCGAGGACCAGCGCGAAGGTCTGGTTGACCGTCTGGCTCGCGCGGTTGATCACGCGCGTCACGTAGGAGTTGCCGGCCAGCTGCAGGAGCTGCCAGCCGACGGCGGCGAAGATCGCGCCGGGCAGCACCGAGCGGGTGTGCGCCCGTCCCGCGCTGACCAGGCGGAAGAGGCCGACGAAGATCGCGGCGGTGAGCACGAAGCCGGTACCGCGCACGATCCAGCCGGTGGCGGGCCCCACGAGTCCCCCGAACGCGTCGGGGTTGGCCAGCACCGACGTCGCGACGGCGAGCACGAGGATGCCGATGCCGGCGATGGCGAGGAAGATCAGGCTCCGCAGCCGCATGAGGAACGGGTTGGCGCGACTGTTGCGCGGAACCGACCACGCGATGTTCGCGGCGTTCTGCGCGGCCTGGCCGAGCCCCATCGCACCGTAGAGGGCCGCGATCGAACCCACGACGATCGCCGTCGTGCTGCCTTGCAGACCCTGCTCGCTGCCGAGCTGGTCGCCGACGATCGGGAACTGGCTCAGCGCCGTGTTCAGCAGGCTCTCGCGCAGCTGCGGGTCGCCCTGCAGCACGAAGCCCAGGATCGACGTCGAGATGAGCAGCAGCGGGAACACCGCGACGAACGCGTAGTACGTGACGATCGCCGCCAGGTAGGGGCCCTGGTCGTCGAAGTACTTGTAGACCACCGCCAGCGGCAGCCCGACGAACCGGTGCCGACGTTGGAAGCGGTCGACCTTGTCGACGACGCTCATGCCAGCTCGAGGTGCTCTGCCGCGGCCGCCAGCACGGCCGCGAAACGGGGCTCGTCGAGGACGGCCCCCTCGCGCCGCACCGCGTCGGGGTCGACGTCGACGAGCCGGTTCACGCGCACCTCGCTGGGCCGGCCCTGCGCGTCCCACGGCCCGGAGCCGATGTCGAGCCAGAAGCGACCGTCACGCGCCTCCTGGGCTGCGTCGCGGTCGTGGTCCTTCGAGGTGAGCATCAGTCCGACGAGCCGCGCGCCGTCGCGTCCGACGACCAGGACCGGGCGGTCCTTGCCCTGCGCGGGGTCGTCCTCGTACGGGACCCAGGTCCACACGATCTCCCCCGGGTCGGGCCGTCCGTCGGGCTTCGGCGCATACGTCAGGTCCACGGCGACAGCCTCCCACACGCCTGCACCACGGGCCGGGTGACGCGATCGGCGCGACGGTTCCCGCTGGTCGAGTAGCGGGACGCGCGACGAAGGAGCGCCGTACCGCGATGGAGCCGTCGCAACGGGCGTAGCCGCGACGGAGCGAGACCACCCGGCAACGACCCAGCGCGGACCAACCCCCAGCGACCGCCTGGAGCGGTCTCGACCTCCGCCAGCTCCTCCGTCGCGGCGTCGACGACTCGACCAGCGACACGTCCCGTTGGTCGAGTAGTCAGGACGAGCTTGCGAAGTCCTGACGTATCGAGACCACCCGGCAACAGCCCAGCGCGAGCCGACCCCCAGCGACCGCTTGGAGTGGTCTCGATACACCTCCCCTCGCTGGCGCTCGTGGAGGCACTCGACCAGCGGCATCGCTGGTCGAGTAGTCAGGACGGCGAGCGCCAGCGAGCACGTGCTGACGTATCGAGACCACCCGGCAACAGCCCAGCGCGAGCCGACCCCCAGGGACCGCTTGGAGTGGTCTCGATACACCTCCCCTCGCTGGCGCTCGTGGAGGCACTCGACCAGCGGCATCGCTGGTCGAGTAGTCAGGACGGCGAGCGCCAGCGAGCACGTGCTGACGTATCGAGACCACCCGGCAACAGCCCAGCGCGAGCGGACCCCCGGCGTCCGCCCGGCAGGTCTCGACACAGCGGGACCGGCTTCGCCGGTGCACCACTCGACCCGGCTGGACCGCTCGGCCGCTGGCGATCGCTCGGGTTCAGTCGAACTCGGGTAGCTCGCGCTTCATGACCTTGCCCGTGGGGTTGCGGGGCAGCTCGTCGAGGAACTTGGTCCGACGCGGCACGGCGAAGCGGGCGACCCGCTCCTTGGCGTAGGAGACGACCTCGTCCTCGTCGAGCGACGCGCCGTCCTTGACCACCACGTAGGCCGCCAGGCAGTGGCCCCAGTCGGGGTCGGGCACGCCGACGACCACGACGTCGGTGATGGAGGGGTGGCCGATGAGCGCGTCCTCCAGCTCACGGGGGAACACGTTCTCGCCGCCGGAGATGACCATGTCGTCGTCACGGCCGGCCACGAACAGTCGACCGTCCTCGTCGAAGTAGCCGAGGTCGCCCGTGTGCATGAGCCCGTCGCGGAAGTCCTTGGTGTTGCCGTCGGTGTAGCCACCGAACTGCATCTCGTTGCCGACGTAGATGACGCCCGTCTCGCCCGGCGGCAGCTCGTTGCCGTCGTTGTCGAGGATCTTCGCGACCGTGCGCCACGGCACCCGGCCCGCGGTGCCGGGCGCCGCGCGCAGATCCTCCGGCGAGGCGATGGACACCCAGCCGGTCTCGGTGGCGCCGTAGAAGTTGTAGACCGAGTCGGTGAAGCGGTCCATGAAGTCGATCGCCAGGTCACCGGCGAGCGCCGAGCCGCTCGACGCGGTGATGCGCAGGCTGGAGACGTCGTAGCGGTCGGCCACCTCGCGGTCGAGGTTCACCAGACGCTGCATCATGAGCGGCACGACGACGAGCACCTCGGCCTTGTACCGGTCGATGTCCTCGAGGACCTGCGCGGGATCGAACTTGCGGCGCAGCACGTAGGTGGGGACGGTCGAGAGGCCGAACCCGAAGTTGATGAGGCCCCACGAGTGGAACAGCGGCGCGGCCAGGACGACCGTGGAGTTGCCGTGGTACGGGATGGACCCGAAGAAGGTGAGGAGCGGGTCGAGGTTCTCCGGCTCCTTGCGGTTCGCGCCCTTCGGCAGGCCGGTGGTGCCCGAGGTGAAGATGACGATGCCGCCGGGCTTGGACGGCTTCTTGTGGTCGTCGGTCGGCTGACCCTGCGCAAGGCCCGACAGGGTCGGCAGGCCGTGGGAGTCGTCGTCGGACCACGCCACGACGACGAGGTCGCGGTCGATCTCGGACGTGACCTTGAGGAACTCCTGGTCGACGATGGCGAACTTGGCGCCCTCGCGTCGCGTGAGCTCGCCGAGCTGGGAGGCGCTGGCCATCGTGTTGAGCAGCAGCACCTTCGCGCCGATCTGCATGATCGAGACCATGGAGACCACCATCCAGCGGTGGTTGCGTCCCATGAGCGCGACGGCGTCGCCGACCTGCACCCCGCGGGCCTTCAGCGCGGCCGTCGTCTGGTTGATCTCGTCGCGCAGCTCGGCCCACGTGATCTCGCCGGCGTCGTCGATGATCGCGGTCTGGTGCGGGAAGCGAGCGGCCGCGGCCGCCACCGCCGACGGGAAGCCGGGGCCCCAGGTGGCGAGCTTGATGCCCGCCTTGAGGAGCCGGTGGGGCGGCTGGACCTTGAGGAGGCCGATCTGTCGCAGGACCTTCAGCTTGTAGGCGATGTCACTCATGCGGTCCGGCGGCTCCTCGGTCTCGTCACGTCAGGAAACGTCACAGTAACAGTGGGTGACACCGAGTGGCGGGTTCAGAGAGCGCCGTCACGTACGAGCACGGCGCGCACGGTGCGCAGCAGGATCCGGGCGTCGAGGCGCAGGCTCCAGGTGTTGACGTACTGCAGGTCGAGCCGGATCGACTCCTCCCAGCTGAGCTGCGACCGTCCGCTGACCTGCCACAGGCCCGTGAGCCCGGGGCGCACGTGCAGCCGTCGCCAGACCCACTGGCTGTACTGCGCCGTCTCGCGCGGCAGGGCGGGCCGGGGGCCGACGAGCGACATGTGGCCGAGCAGCACGTTGACCAGCTGCGGGAGCTCGTCGAGCGACGTGCGACGCAGGACGCGTCCGACGGACGTGACCCGGGGGTCGTCGTCGAGCTTGAACAGCGGACCGGCTCCCTCGTTGCGGACGACGAGCTCGTCGAGCCGCTCCTCGGCGTCGACGACCATGGTGCGGAACTTCAGCATCGTGAACGGTGTCCCGTCGCGTCCGGTGCGCTCCTGGCGGAAGATCACCGGTCCGGCCGACGTGAGCCGCACCGCGAGGGCGACGACGAGCATCACCGGCGACAGGACCACCAGGCCGAGGAGCGCGGCCGTGCGGTCGACGACCGACTTCACCGCGACCGAGACCAGGTGCTCGTTGGGAGGCCGCATGGTCAGCGCGAGCTGGTCGGCCACCATGCGCGGGCGCATGTACTCGACGTGGTCCTCCATGTCGGCGAGCACCAGGCACTCGACGTCGGCGCGCTGCAGCGCCCAGGCCAGGTGACGCAGCGCGGGGGTGGTGAGCGCGTGGTCGGAGGCGATGACGACGGACCGGGCGCGCTGGCGGTAGACGGTCGCCATGACGTCGGGCACGATCCGCGACAGCGACCCCGGCGAGCCGAGCGGCACGGACTCCGCGTCGCCGCGCCAGACGCACGAGGCCACGACGTCGACGTCGTGCCGACCGGACCACTGGTCCGTCAGCCGACGGACGCGACGCTCCTCGCCCACGAGGACGGTGGGCGTGCGCCGTCGGACGACGCGGTGCGCGACGCCGTAGCCGACGAACACGAGAGCGGCGGCCAGCACCGCGAGCAGGCCGCGACGCAGGTCGGGCGTGCTCTGGACGCCGAGCAGCAGACCGGCCACGACTGCGGCACCGACGACGCCGAGCAGACGGACGACGGGGGTGAGCGAGCTGGCCCGCTCGGCGGCGGGCTGCGCGAGCCAGCTGTAGACGAGCCACGCACCGACGCCGGCCACGACGGCGCGGCCGACGTCGCCGTCCAGCCCGAAGTGGACGGCGAGCGCGAGGGCCGTCGCGAAGGTCAGGAGGTAGCCGACCAGTCCTTGCCGCACGGCGTCGGCGACGGCCCGGACGACACCGCTGCGACGACGTTGGGCGCGGGCGGCCAGGAACTCCTCGCCGGCGGGGGCGCGGGTGCTGCGTGGGACGCCCAGGCGCGTGCGTCCCTCGGCGTCGCGGCGGGCCTCGGGCAGGTCGCCGAGCAGTCGGGTGGCCTCCAGCACGCCGGCCGTCGGCTGCAGCTCCTCCGACCGGGTGCGCAGGGTGCCGGCAGCGACCTCGTCGAGCAGCCGGTGCAGCTGCTCGCGCGACTCCGCGACGTGCACGAGCCCCATCTCGGCCAGCCGGCGGCTGAGCACGACCTGGTGGTCGTCGACGACCTCGTCGTCGACGGGCACGCGGGGCACGACGATCGGGATGCGACCGGCGCGGCGGGCGTCCATGACGCCGCCGGCACCGCCCTGGAGCACCACGACGTCGGCGCGCCGGTAGTGCTCGAGCAGCTCGTCCGGCGCCATCATGGTGCGGTTGTCGGCCCTCTCCAGCGGCCGGGTCGAGCCGTGCTGGAAGACCACGGCGGCCTCCTGCGCGTCGGCCCAGGGCTCGAGCCAGTCGACGAAGCGGTCGAACGGGTGGTGGTAGGTGCCGACGCTCGCGACGACGCTGAGCGGCTCGGTCACAGCACCAGGCCGACGGTCTGCGCGCGCGGCAGCTTCTCGGTGAGCTGGTCCCACTGCGTCAGGTACTCGTCGACGAACGGGTAGACCAGCCGGCCGGTCAGCGACGGCTTGTCGATGCGGTCGATCGTCTCCAGGAAGATCGACCGGGCGCCGACCCGGCGCGCCTGGCGCAGGAACGGCACGGCGACGGCGGCGCCGGTGCTGAAGACCACGTCGGGACGCCACTCGTCGATGACCCGGCGGGCCAGCACCATGTTGCGGGCCAGGTTCGGCAGGTTGCGCTGCGTCGGCCACGCGCACTCGATGACGCGCTCGTCGCGCAGCTTCAGCCGGGCGTCCTCGGTGGGACCGGTGACCCAGAGCCGCTCGTGCTCGCCCCACCAGGGCTCGAGGGCGAGGGCCTGGGCGAGGTGGCCGCCGGAGGAGCAGGCGATGAGGATGCGCATGTCAGATGCCCTTTCCGAAGCGTCGCGCGACGGTGACGACGGCGCCGGGCGTCAGCAGACGCAGACCGACGGCGAGCGCCAGCCAGGCGCGCAGGGTGGTCGGTCGCAGCCCCAGGGCCTGCCGGGCGTGCCGGCGGCCGGCCCGACGCTGGCCGGAGGAGACCTCGCCGAACGCGATCTGCGAGAGCATCCGCGCGTGCGCGGCGTCGTCGTCGGCGAACTGCGGGTGCTTGTGGAGGAGGTAGGTGAGCGCCGCGGCGTAGTCGGCCCAGCGCCCGAAGAAGTAGGACTGGCCCTGCCAGCGCACCCGCACGAGCGGCTCGTTCACGAGCCGCACGGGCGCGAGGCGCGAGGCCGCCAGGAGCACGTCGGTGTCCTCGGCGTAGCCGCGCGGCAGGTCCTCGTCGATCATGCCGATCTCGTCGACGAGCGCGTCGCGCCGGAACACGAAGCTGCTGGAGTGCAGGCCCCCGAACCGCTCGCGCACGAGCTCGGCGTGGGAGACGACGTCGGCGGGGACGAGCCGGTCGGTGAGGCGCTCGCCGTCGTCGACCTGCATCGCGGTGGCCACGAGCCGGGCGTCCGGGTGGTCGTGGAAGAGCGGCATCTGGGCGGCCAGCTTGCCCGGCAGCCAGGTGTCGTCGTCGTCCAGGAAGGCGACGAACGGGTGGCTCGCGGCCAGGATGCCGGTGTTGCGGGCGCCGGCGAGGCCGCGGACGCGGTCGTTGACCACGGCGCGCAGGCTCTGGCCCGGCAGCAGCGCGACGTCGGGCAGCACCGGCTCGCAGGCGTCGAAGACCACGACGACCTCGACCGGCCCGGCGTACTCCTGCAGCAGGACGCTGCGGACGGCCTCGGCCATGAGCGTCGGACGGTCGTGGGTGGGCACGACGACGGTGACGGGCGGCGCGTACGGGGTCGTGGCGGTGCCGACCACCTCGACCGCGCTGTCGACGCTCACGCGAGCCCCTCCAGCTCGGCACCGGTGAGGTGGGCACGCAGCATGGTGCTCGACGTCTGCCGCGTGTACGGGTAGTAGACGACGTCGACGCCGATCTCGCCCATCGTGCGCTCGAGCCGGTAGCCCTTGGGGGTGCCCTGCCAGTCGTCGCCCTTGAAGATCACGTCGAAGGGCCGCTGCTCCCACACCATGCGCTTGTCCTCGGAGCGGTCGATGACCACCTCGTCGACGATGCCGAGCGCGGAGATGATGTCGATGCGCTCGTCGCACGGGACGACGGGCTGGCGACCCTTGAGGATCTCGACGTACTCGTCGCTCGCGACCCCGACCACGAGGTGGCGGCACCGGTGCCGTGCCCGGCGGAGCAGGTTGAGGTGGCCGACGTGGAACATGTCGAACACGCCGCTGGCGTATCCCACCCCGTAGGTCGTGCGCGTGATGCTCACCGGTTCTCCGATCCCCTGGACGTTCGTGCATGCCTGGAGAGCGGAGGAGCGTGGACGCGTGACGCAGGACGAGGCCGAATCGGGCGTGTCTCAAGTCACGAACGCGAAGTCAGGACTTCAGTCCCGGGAAAGTCGAGGGCGGAAGACCCGGACGTGGTCGATCTCGAAGGTCGCCGGCAGCCGGGTGGTGCTCGGACGGTCGGGATCGAGGCGCCCCCAGTAGCTGCTGCCGACCTGCAGGTTGAGCCGGATGTCGACCGGACCGTCCAGTGCTCGGCGCAGGCGGGGCTCGCGGTCGAGGTCGACGAACCCGGTCGTGCGACCGTCGAGCGAGAACCGCAGGCAGCCGGGCGTCCAGTCGACGGCGTAGGTGTGGAAGCCGTCGGCGAGCGGCTCCGCGGCCCGTCCCCAGCCGCCGACCCGCCGGTACCCGGGTGGTGCGGTGGTGTCCTCATGGACGGTCCAGGCGTACTGCTCGGCCATCGCGGGGCGCTGGCGGGAGGTGGGGGTGCCCCACGCCTCGACGACGTCGATCTCGCCGGGCAGGTCGGAGGCCCGCAGCCAGAAGGCCGGCCAGAGCGCCCGCGAGCGGCCGGGCTCGACGGGGAGCCGGGCCCGCACCTCCCACCGTCCGTGCTGCTGGGCGAAGTGGCCGATCGTGTCGAGGTAGCCGGTGGTGACGGGACGCTCGCCGGCCGGGTCGGCGCGCGCGGTGATGCGCAGGCGCCCGCCGCGCACCTCGACGGCGTCGGCCCGGATGCGGGCCTGGTCGAAGGACAGCGTCGTGTCGTCGCGGACCGTCCAGCGGCCGGGGTCGACGCGGGCGCCGGAGAACTCGTCGTGCCACGCGAGCCGACCCTGGGCCGGGTCGGAGAGGTCGAGCCGGTCGACGTCACCGGCCCGGCACGGCACCGCGTCGGCGCTCGGTCCGTCGGCGCGGTCGCCTCCCCGCACGACCAGCCGCACCGTCACGAGGAGACCCGCCACGACGGCGACCCCCACGACGACGAGCAGGACCCTGCGACGCACCCCGCGGCCTGCGGACGTCAGGCGCGGACGCCGGCGACGGCCTGCTGCGGGGCGACGACGCGGGCGTTGACGTCCTCGAGCTCGAGGTAGCTGGCCATGCAGGACGGGCAGGCCTCGAGGTGCACGTGGATGCGCTTCTGCTCGCGCATGCCGACGGTGCGCCGCACGAGCGAGGCGAGTCGGGGGCGCAGCTGACGGCACTCGTCGCTGGCCTCGACACCGTCGGCGGCGACGTGCTGGGCGAGGTACGCCTCGCGGAGCCCGGCCCGGGCGCGGTAGACGAGCGCGGAGACGCCGTTGGCCGTGAGACCGAGCCGGTCGCTGACCTCGTGCGGCTTGAGTCCTTCGACGTCGAGGTACCAGAGCACGGTGCGCCAGCGCTCGGGCAGCGACGCGAACGCCGAGCGGACGAGGTCGCGCTCGAAGGTGTCGAGCTGGCCGTGGCCGAACGGCACCGCGGTGTCGATCGTCGCGAGGTCGTCGGTCGGCTGGACGCGCTGCCGCAGCCGCCCGCGCCGAGCGGCCTCGTGCCGCACCGAGGTCAGCACGTACGCGCGGAAGGCCCGGTCGGGACCGAGACCTCGACGGAGCTGGCCGAGCACCTGGGCGAAGGCCTCGGAGACGGTGTCCTCGGCCTCGCTCGGGGCGCCGAGGCGCCGCGCGAGGCGCAGGGCGACGGGCCGGTACCGGCGGAACAGCTCGGCGTAGGCGTCGTCGTCGCCGTCCCGCGCGAGGGACAGCAGGTGCGCGTCGTCCAGCTCTACGCCGGTCGTGCGCGCAGGCATGCGCGATTCATCGATGGACATCTGAACTTTCCCCTGGATCGTTCCCAGCCCTCCACCGTGGTGACGGTCTCCGGCCGGGCTGCCCGCATTCGTGACACAGGCAGTTGCAACTCGGCCATAGTAACCGGGTGAGACAGCGGGTCAATGGCCCAACTCACAGGCACGGACGCCGTCTCGCGGCGTCATGAACGAGGCCGTCGTCGCTCCCAGTGCATGACGTCCCGCACCCGAGGAGCTCCTGCATGCAGTCCGCACCACCCCAGCCCGCCCAGCTCAGCGAGCTCGCCGGCACCCTGCGCCGTCGCTGGCGCGTGCTCGCGCTGGGTGCCGTGGTGGGCCTCCTGCTCGGCGTGCTCGCCTGGGTGCTCCTCCCCGTCACCTACACGGCCACCACGTCGGTGCGGGTCGCGCCGGTCGACGTCAGCCCCTCCAGCGGGTCGAGCCCGACGCTCGACGTCGCCACCGACGCCCAGCTCGTCACGTCCGGCGACGTGCTGTCGGCCGCTGCCGACGACCTCGACACGTCGGCGGGCGCGCTGAGGAGCGGGGTGTCGGTGACGAACCCGCCCGACACGGCCGTCCTCGACATCGCCTACACGGCGTCGTCGCCGCGCGCCGCGGCGGCCGGGTCGCGCGCGGTGGCCGAGGCGTTCCTCACCGTGCGCGGCGAGGCCGCGGCGAAGACGGTGCAGGAGCTGCAGGAGGCCACCTGGGACCGCATCGACATGCTCGAGGACTCGGCGGACCGCTACCCGGACGACTCCCCCGCCCGCGAGTCGATCCTCACCGAGGCGAAGACGCTGGGCACCCGCGCCGCGGAGCTGGCCACGGTCGACACGTCACCGGGCCGGGTGCTCGGTGCACCGGCCACCCCGTCCGCGCCGTCGTCGCTGGGCGTGCTGCCTCTCGGGGTGGCCGGCCTCGCGCTCGGTCTCCTCGTCGCCGTCCCGGTGGCGCTGACCCGCAGGGACCGGGCGCCCGACCCCGGCATCATCGCCGGCCCGCAGGACCTCGGGTCGGGGCAGGGCTCGGCGGTGCTGGACGGCACGGCCGACGCCAGCCCGCACGACACCTGGGACGTCGCCGCCCTCATGCTCGACCTCCCGGCGACCGCCCCGGCCGACGGGCCCGTGACCCTGCTCGTCGACGGGTCCGTCGGCACCGAGTCGGGAGCGGGCCTCGCCGAGGCACTGCGACGCCGCGGCCTGCCGGTGCGGCACGTCGACGCGTCGGCCCTGCTCGAGAGCAAGATCGCCCGTGGTTGGCCGACGGACCGCAAGAAGGCGACCTGGGCGGGCGAGCTCGTCGTCATCGACTCCTCCGCGCTGGCCTCCGACGCCCTCGTCGCCACCCTCGGCACCCGTGTCGACCACGTGGTGCTGGCGCGGTCGGTCGACGACGACGCGGTAGCGGCACGTCGCGTGCGCAGCCTGCTGGCCGTGCAGGGCGTCGACGTCGCCCTCACGGTCCTGCTCCCGCGTCGCTGAGGAGCGCCGGCGGAGCCGGCAGCGCGGGGTGGCCTCAGACGGCTCGGAGCCGGGCGAGGGCGACGAGGCCGAGCCGCTCGCGCGCCGCGACCCCCACGACGACGTGGACGAGCGCGACCACGGCGGTCGTGGCGACGGCCACCGTCCACGACGTGCCCCACAGCAGCAGCGCGAACGCGCTCGGGACGAGGACGAGGACGACGGGCAGGGCGGCCGCCCACAGGATGGGTCGCCAGGGCGGACGCACGCCCATCAGCACCTGCACCTGGTAGCCCACGACGAGGGTGTCGACGACGATGGTCACCGCCCAGGCGACGGCCGCGCCCTCGATGCCCCACTGCGGGACGAGCAGCGCCAGCAGGACGAGGTCGAGCACGAGCGCCCCGGTCTTGTCGGCGAGCTGCCAGCTGCTGCGCCCGGCCATGAGCAGCACGCTCTGGACGGCGCCGGCGGCGGTGGCCACCGCCATCGCGACCGCCAGGACGCGCAGCGACGTCGCGCCCGCGGTGAAGTCGGGGCCGAAGATCGAGAGCACGGGCTCGGCGAACACCGCCAGCACGGCGTAGAACGGCCAGGCCGCCCACACCATGGCGGCGGTCACGACGCCGTACAGGCGCCCGACGAGCTCGGTGTCGCCGCGCGCCGACGCGCTGCTGATCGCCGGTCCGACCGCGATGCGCGCCGCCTGCTGCACGACCTCGCCCGCACGGGCGCAGCGCGTGACCACGGCGTACACGCCCGCCTCGGCCGGCGACGCGAGGACGCCGACGACCACGACGTCGGCCCACTCGAGGACGACCTCGACGCACGCCGTCGCGCCCCGTGCCGCGCTGAACCCCCAGAAGCCCGGGTAGCCGCGCCGCGGCGTCGGCCTCCGTGGCACGTGCCGCAGGGCGAGCGCGACGGCGACCACGAGCACGAGCGGCACGGGCAGCAACCAGGCCGCGACGACCTCGCTGACCCCCCAGCCGGCCAGCACGGCCACCCCGACCGCGACCACGCGCCCGGCGGGCAGCAGGACGTTCTGCAGCAGCGGGTAGGTCAGCGTGTCGCCGGCACCGCGGGAGACGCCGAGGGCGAGGGCCGTCAGCGAGGCCAGGACGGCGAGCGGGACGGCGGCGACGACCACCGCGGGGGCGAGGCCGTCGGGTGCGGCCGCGAGCGCGAGGGGGACCCCCACCAGCACGACGAGCCCACCGCCCACCAGCACGGGTCCGACGGCGGTGCGTACGACCCAGCCGGTGTCCTCCGGTCGGCCCCGGGCCCGGGTCGCCGCGACGAACCGGACGAGTCCGGTGTCGGCGCCGAGCTCGGCCGTGTTGGCCACGACGACGAACACCGCGACCACCAGGAAGTACACGCCCGACCCCTCGACGCCGAGGTGTCGGCCGACGAGGGCGGCGAGCACGAGGTTCACGACGGCGCCCAGCGCACCGCCCACCAGGTTGGCGACGGCTGCGGCGCCGAGCCCGGACCGCGCACGCACCGGCGCGACCCCTGTCGCGGACCGGCCGGCGATCGGCTCAGTCATCGGCGTCGAGACCGTAGCGCCGGCGCAGGAGGACGGCGGCGACGAGGGCGATCGCGAGCAGCTGCACGATGTCGAGGCCGTAGACCACGATCGCCAGGCTCGAGACGACGAGCGTGGCGTGCAGGGCCACGTCGACGTCGTCGCGGCAGGTGCGGGTGCGCCACGTCGAGCCCCAGAGGAACAGCAGGAACAGGCCGAGCCCCACGAAGCCGAAGCTGAACATGAGGGTCCACACGTACCCCTGGGTGCCGACCGAGAGCGCCTGCTCGGCCGACGGCCTGGGTGCTCCGTAGCCGAGCAGCGGGGACTGCAGCGTCCGCTGGACGGTCTCGGCGTACAGGGTGAACCGGGCGCCATTGGACTGGCCGTACTCCTGCCGGACCTCGAACTGCGTGAGGAGGCCCTGCCACAGGAGCACCGCGCCGGCGAGCAGCCCGAGCACGGCGAGGGCGAGCACGGGTGCCGCCCGGTCGCGCAGGGCGTACCGGACGAGCACGTAGGCCCCGGCGAGCGCGAGGGCCGCGAACATGCCGCGGTTCGACGTCGCCATGGCCGGCACGACCATGACGCCCGCGCCCACGAGGATCGCGGCGCGCAGCAGCAGCGACCGGGTGGAGAGGAAGCAGGCCAGGGCGACCGGGGTGAGGACGAGGATCGCGACCCCCCAGCTGTTCGCGTACGGGAACGGCGCGGACGGGCGGACGAAGGCCTCGGGGGCGCCCCACGGGTGCTGCACCTCGGCGAACGGCGGGAAGAAGAGGTCGCGGACGTAGGAGTTCTCGGCGATCGACCCGGGCAGCAGCATCCCCACCGGTGTCGTGAGGCGGGTCTCGGGCAGCAGCATGCCGAGCAGCCCGCCGACGATGACGAAGAACCACAGGAACGTCAGTCCGTCGACGATCCTCGCCCGGGTGAGCCGCGTGCGCGCCGCGAGGGCGTAGACGAAGGCGATCGCGACGAAGGCCATGATCGCGAGGCGGAACGCGAAGCCGAGCAGACGCGGGCCGGTGTCGATCATGACCGACGAGGCCAGCATCCAGAGGCAGAGTCCGACGATCGCGCCGACACCGTGGACCCAGATCGCGCACCGGCGGGTCAGCAGGAACCCGAGCATCACGAGCGCCAGGGTGACCGCCCCGGGCACGACGGTGACGCCGAGCAGCCACATGACGGGGAAGCCCCAGAGCATGGTCAGCAGCGGCCAGGCAGGGAGCGGGTCGGGCGGCAGCCGCGGCGCGCGGACGGCGTCGGGCAGGCTGCTCGGTGCGGCGCCGGCCGGTCCGTCGACGGGCGGGGCCGCCGGGCCGGTCACAGCGTCCGCAGCGCCCGGAGGCGCCGCTGCAACGTCATGACCATCAGCAGCAGGTTGGCCGCGGCCAGGAGGCCGTAGCCGAGCAGGAAGAGGGGGGTGACCGGCCACAGCAGGAACACCAGGTTCTGCACGCCGACGTCGGCGGGGAGCTGCACCACCGACGACCAGCGCCCGGCCGCCGCGGCACGGGCGCCCCGGTCGGGCACGAGCTGCTCGGCCAGGATCTGCGCGAAGAACCGCACCGACGCGACGAACGCGTAGCCGAGCGGCAGCAGGGCCCACGCGGGGTCGAGGTCGGTGTGCCGCAGGAGCGCCACGGCCACCACGAGGTGGACGGCGAGGGTGCGGGCCGCGTCCACGGTGTGGTCGAGCCACTCCCCCGCCCGCGACCCGCCGCCACGCAGCCGGGCCAGCTGGCCGTCGGCAGCGTCGAAGGCGAACGCGGCCTGCAGCAGCACCACCACGAGCACGGCCGACAGGAGCGTGGGCGCAGCTGCCACCAGCACCACGAGGGCAGCGGCCACGAGGCCCGCGCTCACGGCGGTGACCTGGTCGGGCGTGGCACCGACGCGGTGCGCGAGGGCCGCGACCCCGCGGCCGAGCCTGCGGTTGACCACCCGCATGTAGAAGGGCACGCCGGCACCGTCCTTCTGGGCCGCGGCGAGGCGGTCCCAGGAGGTGCGGACGTCGAGAGCGGTCACGGCGCGGACCTCAGCGCGACGCCACGACGGACGCGTCGAGGCTCGCGTTCGGCGTGGACCGGTAGTTGGAGTGGACCTCGACGGTGACGATGTTGGTCCCGTCGCGCAGCACCGAGAGCGGCAGGTCGACGCGTACGGGCGAGGCCGTCGCCGCCGTGGTGCTGGGCGCGGAGGTCGCGTAGGTGGTCGACGTCAGCGCGCCGCTGGGGAGGTTGACCCGCGCCACCTCCACGCCGTTCACGCGCACCAGCACGCCGTCGTCGGCGCGGGTGGTGAGCACGTAACGGGTGAACGCGTCGACGTCGGCGAGGTCGAAGCCGGTCCGGTAGTAGGCCGTGACCGCCCGCCGGGTGCCCGCGGGGACGTCGACGTCGGTCGCGATCGAGCTGCCGCCCCAGCCGAGCGGCGCGGGTCCGCGACGCCAGCCGGAGCTGTCGAAGCCGTCGCTCGTCCACGCCGGGTCGACGGCGTTCGCGTCGTCGAGCCAGTAGGCCCACGTGGAGCCGGCGGGCAGCACGGTGCTGCTCGCCGTCGGACGCACCACCGTCGTCGAGGCGGACCAGTTGCCCTGTCCGTCGCTCGCGCGCACGAAGAACCGGTCGTCGACGTCGGAGCCGGGCACCTGGACGGAGGTCGACGACGTCACGGCGACCACCCGGTCGTCGCGCAGGACCTCGTAGCGCACCCCGGTCGTGGAGGACGGCGACCACGAGACCGTCGCCGTCGAGCCCTCCAGCGAGACCGCCGGGCTCGACGGAGCGACAGGCGCCGTCGACGGTCGCTGCGCGAATCGGGCGAAACCGCCGGAGAACTGGTTGGAGCCGTTCTCGCGGACGCTCGTCTGGATCGACCCGCCGGCCCACAGGGTGCCGTCGCTGGCCACCTCGACGGCCCAGACGCCGTAGCCGCCGCGCGACTTCCACTGCGGGGCGAACGTGCTCACGAAGGCGCCCGACGCGGCGTCCCACGCCCCGAGCAGCGAGATCTTGCCCGCCTGGCGCCAGGGGACGGGGTTCTGCCCCACGCCCCAGGTGTCCCAGCTCGACGTGCCCTCGAACACCCAGTCGCCGCAGTGGCACCCGCCGTAGACCACCCGGCCGTTGCTGCCGATCGCCTGCAGGTCACCGCCGGACTTCGTGATGTTCGTGTCCTGCAGCGCCAGGGTGGAGCGGTCGTAGGAGAACATGCTGTGCTGCGAGCCGCCCAGCCACACCTTCGAGCCCACCTGCTCCACGGCCTGCTGGTACGTGGCTCCGGACGTGCTGAACGTCGGGTTCCACGCCGGGTCGGTGACGGGCGCCCCGGCTGCGGTGCTGATCGCGACCCCGTTCTTGACGGCCGTGGAGCCCGAGGCGGTCATGTACCCGGCGAGGTAGACGCGGCTGCCGTCGTCGTCGACGTCGAGCGACGCGACCGCGCCGTTGAGGTTGGGGTTCCACTGCCCGTCGCCGTTGCCGGTCGACAGGGCGATGCGTCCGGCGTTGCGCGCGAACCACGACGAGGTGCCCTTGACGAGGTGCGTGAAGCTGCCGCCGACGTAGAGCCGCCCGTCGGAGACGTCGAGGCTGCGCACGCTGACCTTCCCCGAGCTGCCACGGTTCTCGACGACGGTGCTCCAGGACGAGGAGAGCGCGCCGGCGGTGTCGAGCACGGCGAGGCCGGTGCGTTGCTGGCCGTTGACGGTGGTGAAGTCGCCGCCGACGGCGAGCCGGCCGTCCGGGAGAGCCTTCAGCGCGCGCACCTGGTTGTCGAAGGTCGGCCGGAACGAGGAGATCCATGCGCCGGTCGAGACGTCGAAGGCGGCGAGGTAGGACTGCGCCGCGCTCTGGGACCCGTCCTGGTTGCGCACGGTGGTGAAGTTGCCGCCCACGTACATGACGTTGCCGACCTGGGCGAAGGCCTGCACCTCGGTGGCCAGCTCGCCGGTGCCGGCGGCGCCGGTCCCGGTGACGCCCCACGGCTGGGCCAGGGAGCCGCTGCGGGCCACCGGCAGCGCCGTGACGGCCGCCGTCCCGCCGTCGGGCACCGCCGCGAACGACAGGTCGGCCTGGCGCAGCCGCGGCCGCAGGTAGACCTGCGTGAACGGCGTCGCGTCGCCCGTGCCCTTGGAGTACAGGTAGCTCGACGCGTCGGTGGTGCCCTGGACCGCAGAGTTGTAGTTGAAGCCGCGGACCCAGCCGTTGCCGCTGTACTCGTTCGTCCAGACCCGGCGGAAGTTCTGGCGGCCGCCGTCGTTCGTGCCGAAGTCGCGCGTGGTCTGGCCCGAGAACGGGACCCCGTCGAACGACGAGCCGGTCAGCGGGTGGCCGGCACCGAACGCCCACGACCACGCGGGGAGCGAGCGCAGGGAGAAGCGGACCTCCTGCCACGCGGTGCCCTGCGCGTCCTTGGCCCGTCGCAGACGGACGCCGTCGGGCAGCGCGTCGACGGCTCCACCTCCCAGGAGGGCGTCGATGGTGGCCGACGAGAGCCGGCGCGGCCGGAAGGCGGCCTGGCCGGTGACCGGCGAGGCGACCTGCGCGGTCGTCCCCTGCGCGTCACCGTCCCAGCTCCACCCGTCACGACCACGACCCACCAGCACCCAGCCGCCACCGTCCGTCGTCATGTCGCAGTAGAACTGCGTCGGCGTCCGCAGCTGCGGCGTCAACAACCAGTAGAGCCCGTCAGGAGACGACGGAGCCACCTGCTTGACCTCCCAGCACGACGCCGCCGCCGACCCAGCACTCGAGCCGTCCGGCACCACCGACGCCGCACTCGCCGCCGACGGCACCCCCACCAGGCTCGCGACGGTGGTGGCGGAGACGACCAGGGCCGTCAGGGAGGTCTTGAGGTGCACGACTGTCCTCGTGGGATCGAAGGGGGGACGAGAGGGCGTGGGCCGCAGGCTCACGGGGAGGGAGAGTGCGCGGGGCCTGCCTCATGACGCGGCACGGCCGACCGGTCGCGGTGGGTCGCCTCACACGCCGTGCCGGGCAGGTCGGGTCAGGACAGGACGGGTCAGGACCGGACGGCGCGCACCACACGGGTGGAGGCCGACCAGTTGCCCTGGCCGTCGCTCGCGCGCACGAAGAACCGGTCGTCGGGGCCCGAGTCGGGCACGCGCACCGAGGTCGTCCAGGAGACGGCCACGACCCGGTCGCCGCGCAGGACCTCGTACCGGACGCCGTCGCCCGCCGAGCCCGACCACGAGACCGTGGCCGTCGAGCCCTGCAGGGACACCGCCGGCGCCGTGGGGGCTGCCGGGGCCCGGGAGGGCCGGGCCGCGAACCGAGCGAAGCCGCCGGAGAACTGGTTGGAGCCGCCCTCGCGGATGCTCGTCTGGATCGACCCGCCGGCCCACAGGGTGCCGTCCTTGGCCACCTCGACGGCCCAGACGCCGTAGCCGCCGCGCGACTTCCACTGTGGTGCGAACGTGCTCACGAACGCACCCGACGCGGCGTCCCACGCCCCGAGCAGGGAGATCTTGCCGGCTTGACGCCAGGGCACCGGGTTCTGCCCGGTGGACCACGAGTCCCAGCTCGACGTGCCCTCGAACACCCAGTCGCCGCAGTGGCACCCGCCGTAGACCACCCGGCCGTTGCTGCCGATCGCCTGCAGGTCGCCGCCGGCCTTGGTGATGCTGGGGCTGCGCAGCGCGAGCGTGCGGACGTCGTAGGCGAACATGCTGTGCTGCGAGCCGCCGAGCCACACGAGCGACCCGACCTGCTGGACCGCCTGCTGGTAGGTCGCGGAGCCCTTGGTGCTGAACGTCGGGCTCCACGCCGGTGAGACGAGGCGCGCCGCCGAGGTCGTGACCGCCACCGCGTTGCGCACGGTCGCGCCGCCCTTGCGCGTCATGTAGCCGGCCAGGTAGACGCGCTGACCGTCGGTGGACACGTCGAGGTCGGCCACGGTGCCGTTCAGGTGCGGCTGCCACTGGCTGTCGCCACGCCCGCTCGGCAGCACGACCCGTGCGGCGTACGGAAGCGCCGCGGCACCCGTGCCACGCACGACGTGCGAGAAGCGTCCGCCCAGGTAGAGCCGCCCGCCGGCGACGTCGAGCGTGCGCACCGAGGCCCGACGGTCGCCGCCACGTCGCTCGACCCCGGTGGTCCACGTGCGGTCGAGGGTCCGCTTCGCGGTGAGGACGGCCAGGCCGGTGCGACGCTGACCGTCGACGCGCGTGAAGTCGCCGCCGACCGCGAGCCGGCCGTCGGGCAGCGCCTTCAACGCGCGCACCTGGCCGTTGAGCTTCGGCCTGAACGAGGAGATCCACTCGCCCGTCGAGGCCCGGAACGCGGCGAGGTAGGCCTGGGCGACCTTGCGCGACCCGTCCTGGTTGCGGACGGTGGTGAAGTTGCCGCCCACGTACATGACGTCGCCGACCTGGGCGAAGGCCTGCACCTCGGTGGCCAGCTCGCCCGTACCGCCCGCACCCGTGCCCGTCACGCCCCACGCCTGCGGCAGCGACCTGCTGCGGGCCACGGGCAGTGCCGTGACGGCCGCCGTCCCGCTGTCGGGCACCCCCGCGAACGACAGGTCGGCCTGGCGCAGCCGCGGCCGCACGAAGACCTGCGTGAACGGCGTCGCGTAGCCCGAGCGGGTCGCGTAGAGCGCGCTGCTCGACGAGGTCGAGCCCGTCACCGCGCTCCCGTAGCCGAAACCGCGCACCCAGCCGTTGTCGGCGGACTCGAAGGTCCACACGCGGCGCAGCCGCTCGGCCGCGGCCGTCGACGTCGTGCCGGCGTCGCGGGTGGTCTGGCCCGAGAACGGGACCCCGTCGAACGAGGAGCCGGTCAGCGGGTGGCCCGCACCGAACGCCCACGACCACGACCCCATCGACCGCAGCCGCCACCGCACTTCCTGCCACGCCGTGCCGCCGGTGTCCTTCGCGCGCCGCAGCCGCACCCCGTCCGTGAGCTGGTCGACCCGACCACCGCCCAGCAGCGCGTCGATGGTCGCCGAGGACAGCTTGCGCGGCGAGAACGCGGCCTGGCCGATGACCGGCGAGGCGACCTGCGCGGTCGTCCCCTGCGCGTCACCGTCCCAGCTCCACCCGTCGCGACCACGACCCACCAGCACCCAGCCGCCACCGTCGGTCGTCATGTCGCAGTAGAACTGCGTCGGCGTCCGCAGCTGCGGCGTCAACAACCAGTAGAGCCCGTCAGCAGACGACGGAGCCACCTGCTTGACCTCCCAGCACGACGCCGCCGCCGACCCAGCACTCGAGCCGTCCGGCACCACCGACGCCGCACTCGCCGCCGACGGCGCAGCCACCAGGCTGGCGACGACGAGGGTGCAGGTGAGCAGGGCTGAGCACGTGCGGGGGCGACGCATGGGGGTCCTCTCCGGCGGCACGGTCGTCGGGGGGGTGGGGGGACCGCGCTCCACGGGGGAGGAACCTCGAGCGCGTCGATCATGACGCGGGTGCGGACGTTCGTGCGTCGCGCTCAGTCGACGGGCGCGAGCGCGGCGGTCTCCTCCTCCGTGAACACCCGCGACCGGATGATGAAGCGGTGCCCCGTGGGGCCCTCCAGCGAGAAGCCAGCGCCGCGCCCCGGGACGACGTCGATGGTGATGTGCGTGTGCGACCAGTACCGGAACTGCTCGCGCGAGATCCACACCGGCACGAGACCGTCGGGGTCGACGTCGCTCGCGCCGATGTCGAGGTCGCCGAGGTGCACGTCGGACGGTCCCGTCAGGAAGAACCCCTGGGCGTAGCACATCGGCGCCGACCCGTCGCAGCACCCGCCGGACTGGTGGAACATGAGCGGCTTCGCCTGCTCGGCGCGGAGGGTGCGCAGCAGTGCGGCAGCGTCGGGGCTGACGTCGACGCGGGTGGCCGCGGTCGGGCGCTCGGTCATGGTGGTCACCTCTCGGGCGGGGCGGGCGGGGCGGGGGGCGGGCGCCGAGGCGGGAACGCCGGGAGCCCGACCCCTCGTGGAGGGGCCGGGCCGCGACGTCACCGTGGGCTCAGAAGAAGCCCTGGGCGTTCTGCGAGTACGAGACGAGCAGGTTCTTCGTCTGCTGGTAGTGGTCGAGCATCATCGAGTGGTTCTCGCGGCCGATGCCGGACGACTTGTACCCGCCGAACGCGGCGTGGGCCGGGTACGCGTGGTAGCAGTTGGTCCAGACGCGGCCCGCCTGGATGTCACGGCCCGCACGGTAGGCCGTGTTCGTGTCGCGCGACCACACGCCGGCACCGAGCCCGTAGAGCGTGTCGTTGGCGATGCTCATGGCGTCGTCGTAGTCCTCGAACCCGGTGACCGAGACCACCGGACCGAAGATCTCCTCCTGGAAGATCCGCATCTTGTTGTGGCCCTGGAAGATCGTCGGCGCCACGTAGTAGCCGCCCGAGAGGTCGCCGCCGAGGTCGACCCGCTCGCCGCCGGTGATCACGCGCGCACCCTCCTGCACGCCGATGTCGATGTAGGACAGGATCTTCTCGAGCTGGTCGTTGCTGGCCTGGGCACCGATCATCGTCTCGGTGTCGAGCGGGTTGCCCTGCTTGACCAGCTTGGTGCGCTCGGTCGCGGCGGGCAGGAACTGCTCGAGGATGGAGTTCTGGATGAGCGCGCGGCTCGGGCACGTGCACACCTCGCCCTGGTTGAGCGCGAACATCGTGAAGCCCTCGAGGGCCTTGTCGTAGAAGGCGTCGTCGGTGCGGGCGACGTCCTCGAAGAAGATGTTGGGGCTCTTGCCGCCGAGCTCGAGCGTGACGGGGATGAGGTTCTGGCTGGCCATCTGCATGATGAGCCGGCCCGTGGTCGTCTCGCCGGTGAACGCGATCTTGCGGATGCGGCTGCTGGACGCCAGCGGCGCGCCGGCCTCGGCACCGAAGCCGTTGACGACGTTGACGACGCCGGCCGGCAGCAGGTCGGCGACCAGCTCCATCAGCAGCATGATCGAGGCGGGCGTCTGCTCGGCGGGCTTCAGGACGACGGCGTTGCCGGCGGCCAGCGCCGGGGCGAGCTTCCACACGGCCATGAGCAGCGGGAAGTTCCACGGGATGATCTGGCCGACGACGCCCAGCGGCTCGTGGAAGTGGTAGGCGACGGTGTCGTCGTCGATCTGCGACAGGTGCCCCTCCTGCGCACGGATCGCGCCGGCGAAGTAGCGGAAGTGGTCGACGGCGAGGGGCAGGTCGGCCGCCAGGGTCTCGCGGACCGGCTTGCCGTTGTCCCAGGTCTCGCCGACGGCGAGCATCTCGAGGTTCTGCTCGATCCGGTCGGCGATCTTGTTGAGGATGTTGGCGCGCTCGGCGACCGACGTCTTGCCCCACGCGGGGGCGGCGGCGTGCGCGGCGTCGAGCGCCTTCTCGATGTCCTCGGCGTTGCCGCGCGCGATCTCGGTGAAGACCTTCCCGTTCACGGGCGAGACGTTCTCGAAGTACTGGCCGCTGGACGGGGCGACGTACTCGCCGCCGATCCAGTGGTCGTAGCGGGGCTTGTAGGAGACGACGGAACCGTCGGTCCCGGGCTGGGCGAACACGCTCATGGAAGTGACTCCTCGCGGGGTGGGATCTGGTGCGAGTGACGCTAGTCACAGCTTCGTTGCAACGACGTTGTCCCGACGTTGCAGCCGTTGCAACGTCGTCGGCACCGCTGGTCGCGCAGTCCGAGCGAGCGCGCGAGGTCCCTGCGCATCGAGACCACCCGGCAACAGCCCAGCGCGAGCCGGTCCCCAGCGACCGCTCAGAGTGGTCTCGCTCCGTCGCGGCTACGCCCCCCTGCGACGGCTCCAGCACCTCCCCTCGCTGGCGCTCGTGGAGGCACTCGACCAGCGAAACCTCCCGCTGGTCGAGTAGCGGCACGCGCGACGAAGGAGCGTCGTGCCGCGTATCGAGACCACCCGGCAGCGGCCCAGCGCGGGCCGACCCCCAGCGACTGCTTGGAGTGGTCTCGATACACCTCCCCTCGCTGGCGCTCGTGGAGGCACTCGACCAGCGGAACCCATCGCTGGTCGAGTAGTCCGAGCGAGCTTGCGAGGCTCGGACGTATCGAGACCACTCGGCAACGGCTCAGCGCGGCCCGGCTCCCAGCGTCTGCCCGCAGTGGTCTCGATACACCTCCCCTCGCTGGCGCTCGTGGAGGCACTCGACCAGCGGCACCTTCGGCTGCTCGAACAGCGGAACGCCGCGGGTTCAGCCGAAGGCGCGGTCGAGCTTCTCGACGTGGGCCGCGACCTGGGCGTGGCGGGGGGAGGAGACCGGGAGGATCTCGAGCGCCCGCGACCAGACGCCGAGGTCCTCGCGACCGTGCGGCGTGTCCGCGAACGACAGCAGCGCGTCGGCGTCGTCGCAGGCCAGGAGGGCGGAGACGAGCTCGAGGTGCAGGTCGTCGCGCAGCTCCTCGACGGCGGGCGCGGACGACGACGGCAGCACGGGGCCACGGTAGGCGGCGACGGCGCTGCGCAGACGTCCGTCCCGCAGCAGGTCGCGGACCTCGTCGACGTCGGTGCGCACCGCGCTGCGCAGGCGGTACGGCCGCGACGCGAGCTCGAGCGGCCCGAGCACCCCACGCAGCCTCGACAGCTCCGCGCGGATCGTCACGGGCGCTTGGTCGTCGTCGCTGAGCGCCACGCCCAGCTCCGCGGCCGTCATGCCGTCAGGGGCCCGCGACAGCAGCAGGAGGAGCTCGCTGTGCCGGCGGCTCAGCCGTGACGTGAGCGGACCGACCTGCAGCGTCGCGCCGTGCACGCCGAGGACGTCGAGGCGCGGTGCCGACCACCCGCTCGTCACGTGCAGCGGGGCTGTCGCCGGCTGCAGGCGGGCGATGCGCAGCTCGGCCTCGACCGCGGCCGCGGTCGCCCGCACGAACCCGAGTCCCTGCGCCGTCGCGACCTCGGGTCCGCCGGTCACGTCGAGGACGCCGAGCACGGCGCCGGTGTCGGGGTCGTGGATGGGCGCCGCCGAGCAGCTCCACGGCGTCACCTGGCGGCCGAGGTGCTCCGGGCCGAAGATCTGCACGGGTCGGTCGATCGCCAGGGCCGTGCCGGGGGCGTTCGTCCCGGCGCTCGTCTCGCTCCAGTCGGCACCCGGCACGAAGTGCATCGACTCGGCCCGCGAGCGCAGCGACGCCGCGCCCTCCACCCACAGCAGCTGGCCGGCGGCGTCGCTGACGGCGACGAGCAGGCCCGCCTCCCCCGCCGACTCGACCAGGAGCCGTCGGATGACCGGGAGGCCCGCGGCGAGGGGGTGGTGCTCGCGGATCTCGCGCAGGGCGTCGTCGTCGAGCGTGATGCGCGGCAGGTCGGTCTCGGGGTCGAGACCGTCGGCGAGGCTGCGCTCCCACGACTCCCGCACGACGTCGCGCAGCGGTGCGTCGGTGGCGCCGGAGGCCAGGAACTCCTCGTGGGCCCGCCGCAGCCGCCGCGAGAGGGCGTCGGGGTCCGAGCCCGGCGGCATCGCGAGGTCACGTCCGTGGTGCCTCGCGCGCGGCTCGGAGGTGCGTGCCATGCCGCGAGTGTACGTGACGCGGCTCACGCCCAGAAGGGTCGACGACGTGCGCCGGCCGACCAGGCCCTCAGGCGTCGCGGCGCTGGAAGGCCGCGGTGGCCAGGACGAGGAGCACGACGACGAACACGGCCATCGTGATGCCTCCCCCGACCGCGCCGAACGGCTTGTAGCCGAACACCTGGAACGCGTCGTTCAGCGAGACGCGCGTGTACATCTGTCCGCCTGCGTCGTACGGGAGGAACTTGAGGATGTCGACGATGCCGCCGCGGCTCGTCGGGTCGCCCGACGACGCCTTGATGGCCAGCACGACTGCCTTGACCAGGCCCTCGACGAGCGACGGGACGAGCAGGAGCAGCGCGACGGCGGCGGTCTGGTTGCGGGTGAGGGTCGCGAACGCCAGGCCGGAGAGCGAGAACAGCGTGGTGTAGAGGACGGTGCCGACGGTGATGTCGCGGAGCCCACCGACGCTCGGCAGCCCGACGCCGAAGGACACGGCGCTGAGCAACGCGATGCCGACGCAGACCAGGGCGGCCACGAGCGAGAGGACGGCCGTCGTGAGCACCTTGGCGAGCATGACGTGCAGACGGCTGGGCAGGGCGGTCAGCGTCGCACGGATCATGCCGTGGCGGTACTCGTGCCCCATGGAGAAGACGCCGAGCAGGCCGATCACGTAGGCGATGAACAGCGGCGCCACGCCGAGGGTGGCGCCGACGGTCACGAGGATCGCGAAGGTCTGGTCTCCCCCGGACAGCGGCCCCGTCTCGGGCAGGTTCCAGGCGATGAGCACGGTCAGCAGGAGCTGGAACCCGAAGGCGACGCCGAGGATCCAGTAGGTGGACCGGATGGTGCGCAGTCGGGTGATCTCGTAGCGGAGCGCGTCGGTCATCGGGCACCGCCCGTCTCCCCGGCCGGGCGGTCGGCGGTGATCGCCCCGCGGTACTCCTCGTCGAGGCCGGTGGCGTTGAGGAACGCCTCCTCGAGGGTGGCGCGTCGGACCGACAGCTCGTGCACCCGGGCGCCGTGCTCGTGCGCGAGGTCGCCCACGCGGGCGGCGTCGAGGCCCGTGACGCGCTGCAGACCGTCCGCGTCGGGGGTGAGGGTCCCGCCCGCGGCGACGATGGCCGGCGCGAGGACGCCGAGGTCGGGCGTGCGCAGCAGCACCTCGGCGGTGCCGCCGTGCTCGACGAAGTCCTTCACGGGGCCGCTCGTGAGGAGGCGCCCGCGGCCCACGACGACGACCTCGTCGGCGAGCTGCGCCATCTCCTGGAGCAGGTGGCTCGAGACGAACACCGAGCGGCCCTCCCCCGCGAGGTGGCGGAGCAGCTGACGCAGCCAGGTGATGCCCTGCGGGTCGAGCCCGTTGCTGGGCTCGTCGAGGATCAGCGTGTGCGGGTCGCCGAGGAGGGCGGCCGCGATGCCCAGCCGCTGGCCCATGCCGAGGCTGAACTTGCGCGGGCGGCCCTTCGCCTGGGCGGAGAGACCGACGAGCTCCAGCACCTCGTCGACGCGGCGCCGCTCGATGCGGTTGGCCACGGCGAGCATCTGCAGGTGGTGACGTGCCTGGCGCGTCGGGTGGAAGGGCTTGGCCTCCAGCAGCGCCCCGACGTGGCGCATCGGCTGCTCGAGCTCGGCGAACGTGCGTCCGTCGAACGTCGTACGACCGTCGCCGCGGTCGAGACCCAGCATGAGCCGCATGGTGGTGGACTTGCCCGACCCGTTGGGCCCGAGGAAGCCCGTGACGCTCCCCGGGTGCACCGTGAAGCTCAGGTCGTCGACCGCTCGCCGGGTGCCGTAGCTCTTGCCGAGCCCTCGTGCCTCGATGACTGCCACGGGCTCAGCCTGCCAGACGGCGGGGCGCGACGGCAGCGTTGCGCGCGCGTCGGGTCAGGCGACGATGCGGGTGACGGGCAGGCTGGAGTCGACGGGCAGGTCGAGCGACGACGGGGCCACGCCCCGCGCGACGACCTCGGCGCCCAGCGCCGCGACCATGGCGCCGTTGTCGGTGCAGAGGCCGGGTCGGGGGATGCGCACCTCGATGCCCGCCGCCTCGGCCCGGGCGAGCACCATCTCGCGCAGTCGTCCGTTGGCGGCCACGCCGCCGCCCACGACGAGCGTGTCGACGTCGTGGTCGCGGCAGGCCTGGACGGTCTTGCGGGTGAGCACGTCGACGACGGCGTCCTGGAAGGAGGCGGCGACGTCGGCGACGTCGACGTGGCGTCCCATGCGCTGCTCGTGCTGCACGTGCCGCGAGACGGCGCTCTTGAGGCCCGAGAAGGAGAAGTCGTAGCGGTAGCGCTCCGCGTCCTTCGCCGCGGTGAGGCCGCGTGGGAACGCGATGGCGGTGCCGTCGCCCTCGCGCGCCACCCGGTCGATGTGCGGACCACCCGGATAGGGCAGGCCGAGCAGGCGGGCGACCTTGTCGAACGCCTCGCCGGCGGCGTCGTCGATCGTGGTGCCGAGCATCGTGATGTCGGAGGCGATGTCGTCGACGAGGAGGATCTCGGTGTGGCCGCCGCTGACCAGCAGTGCGGCGACGCGACGGTCGAAGCGGCCGTGCTCCAGCTGGTCGACCGCCACGTGGGCGGCCAGGTGGTTGAGGCCGTAGAGCGGCTTGTCGTGCGCGACCGCGAGCGCCTTGGCCGCGGCGACGCCGACCAGGAGGGCACCGCTGAGACCCGGTCCGCAGGTGACCGCGATCGCGTCGACGTCGCGCACGTCGAGGCCGGCCTGCGCGTACGCCTGCTCGAGCGTGGGCACCATGGCCTCGAGGTGGGCCCGGCTGGCCACCTCGGGCACGACACCCCCGAAGCGCACGTGCTCCTCGACGCTGGACGCCACGGCGTGCGCGAGGAGCTCGGTGCCGCGGACGATGCCGACGCCCGTCTCGTCGCAGGACGACTCGATGCCGAGGACGAGGGGTTCGCTCACCGGCCCAGTGTCCCAGACCGGTCGACGCCGACGGCCCGCGGCTCAGGCCTGCGGGTCGGTCCCACGCTCGGCTGCACGGGCCGCGCGACGGGCCGCCTTTGCGGCCTTCTCCTCGGCGTCGAGGCGGGCGGCCTCCTCGGGCGTCGGCGCGAGACCGCCGTACCGCGCCGGTGCCCACCACTGCCCCTCCGGCGGCGTCGGGTACTCGCGGATGGCCTTGTCGAGCAGGGCCGTCATGGCCTCGCGCAGCTGCTGGGTCTCGGCGACCGGGTCCTCGCCCGTCACGGGGATCGGCTCGCCCACGTGCAGCGCGATGGTCTTGCCGCGGCCCCAGATGTCGGAGTCGTGGTCCTTCGTCTTGAGCAGCTGCGTGCCCCACGTGACCATGGGGATCAGGGGCACGCCCGCCTCGGCGGCCATCCGGACGGCGCCGGTCTTGAGCTCCTTGATCTCCATGGAGCGGCTGATGGTGGCCTCGGGGAAGATGCCGACGATCTCGCCGGAGCGCGCGTACTCGACGGCCTTGTCGTAGGACGCCTGGCCTGCGTCGCGGTCGACCTCGATGTGGTGGAACGAGCGCATCAGCGGCCCACCGATCGCGTGGTCGAAGGCCTCCTTCTTCGCCATGAAGCGCACGAGCCGCCCCGACGGCTGCGCGGCGAGGCCGTCGAAGACGAAGTCGACGTAGCCGATGTGGTTGGCGGCGAGGATGGCCCCGCCCTCGCGGGGGATGTGCTCCGTCCCCGACGTCTGGAACTTCATGCCGAGCACCTTGAACAGGGTCTTGGCGGTGACGATCACCGTCGGGTACGTGTAGTCGCGCATCGGTCCAGGGTAGTGCACAGGTGTGCACCCAGGGGGTCCGTGGACGGGGCCGTCGCTCAGAGGTCGGGCGTGCCGGCGCTGATGTCGTCGGGGTCGTCCTCGACGACGTGCACGGCGGCCTCCTCGGCGCTGGCGGCAGCGCCGTCGATGCCCACCTCGTCGCCGACGAGGGCCTTCTCGGTGTCCTCGGCCAGACCCTCGTCGGGCGCGACGAGACGGCCGGACCGGTCGTCGCCGATCTCGGGGTCGCCCAGCTCGTTGGCGTTGCCCTCGGGGTCGACGTCGGCGTACGGGTCGACGTCGGGCTCCTCCTGGGCCACGCGCTGGTCGAGCGTCTCGCCCTCCAGGGCCTCGTCCGCGGTGGTGCCGAAGCCCTCGCCGGGGCTCCACTTCTCGGCCGGCGAGTAGCCCTCGTCGAGCACGTCGTCGACACCGCGGTCGACGAGCGTGTCGTCGGGCTGCAGCTGGTCGAGCACCTCCGAGTCGTCGCGGTTCTCCTGGGTGTCGTCAAACTCGAGGGGTCCGTCAGTCATGCGTCCAGCCTTCCACGGCGTCGACGCGACGCAACCGCTGCGACGACCGCGACGAGCACGACCGCCGCGACGGCGACGGCGACGGCCTGGCCGCGGTCGGTGCCGCTGCGCAGCGCCGCGAGGAAGACACCCGCCCCGACGGTGCTCCACACCGTCGCCCAGAGGGCGGCGCCGGGCACGAGGCCGACGAGGTAGCGGGGCAGGGACATCCGAGCCAGGCCCGCACCGGCGTTGACGACCGTCTGCGCCCCGACGGTGAGGAAGCTCGCCGTGACGACCGGCGGCCCCCAACGCTCGACGCGGTCGACGGCGGCCTGGAGGCGCGGGCCGGGTGGTCGGCGACGCACGACGCCGGCGGCCACCAGACGACCGATCCCGTAGGTGGCGCCCGCGCGCAGCAGCACGATGACGAAGAGCGTCAGCCAGGCCCACGCCCATGGCCAGGAGCGGATCTGCTCGGTCATGCCCGCTCCCCCGTCAGCCCGACCTGCAGCACGAGGGCGTCGCGGCCGCCGGCGTAGTAGCCGCGGCGTCGGGACAGCTGCTCGAACCCGTGCGCCGCGTAGAGCGCGAGGGCGGCGGCGTTGTCGGCTGCCACCTCCAGCAGCATGCGGTCGGCACCGCGCTCGCGGGCGGCGTCGCGGCCGGCCTCGACGAGCTGCGACGCGAGGCCACGTCGGCGGTGCGTCGGCGCGACGGCCACGCGGTGCAGGTCGGCGACGTCGGCCACCACGCCGACGTCGACGTACCCGACCACGGTGGCGTCGCTCTCGACCACGAGCACCGTGCGACCGGGGTGGGCGATCTCCGCGCGCAGGGTCGGCTCGGACCAGGCGTCGGCCGCGAAGGCCTGCCCCTCCAGCGCGAGCAGGACGGGCAGGTCGGTCTCCAGCGCCGGCCGGATCACCGCACCGGGGCGGCGGGCTGCGCGTCGGGGCGGCGCAGGTAGAGCGGCTCGAGCCCCAGCACCTCGACGTGGCCCCGCACCACGCCCTCGGCGAGCGCGGCGGCGGAAGGGTCGAGCGGCCCGTCGGCGGCGTCGAGCACGTCGGCGTAGAGGGTGGCGCCGCGTCCGACGACGGGCAGGTCGGGGTGGAGCCGCGCGAGCTCGGCAGGCTTGTCGACGTGCGGTCCGTCGACCCGGCGCGCGACGCCGTCGGCGTCGGGCACGTAGCGCGCCCAGTAGACCTCCTTGCGCCGTGCGTCGATGGCGACGAGGTGCTCGCGGCCGAGGCCGGCGTCGAGGGCGAGGGCGTCGAGCGAGCAGACGCCGTGGCTCGTGAGGCCCAGCGTCGCGGCGAGGGTGCGGGCGGTGACGATCCCGACCCGCAGCCCGGTGAAGGGTCCGGGACCCACTCCGACGGCGACGTCGGTGAGGTCGGCGGCGCTGTGCCCGGCGTCGGCGAGGGCGTCGCGCACCGCCGGCGCAAGCAGCTCGCCGTGCGCCATCGTCCCCTCGCCCTGCGCCGTCCCGACGACCTGGTCACCGTCGTGCACGGCGACGCTCACCGCGGGTCCGGACGTGTCGATCGCGAGCAGCAGCACACGAGTGAGCCTACCCTCACCTCACGACGCGTCACGGGGGTCGGTGCGAGGACTCGCCGCTGCGTGGGTCTCGTTCGACTCGTCCTGCGGCTGCGTGGGTCTTGGTCGACTCGTCCTGCGGCTGCGTGCGCGCACGTTCTCGTCGACGCGGCGCTGCGCTGCCTCTGCCGTCGCTGGGGGTGGTCTCCGAAAGGGCTTCGACCGGGCCGCTGGGTGGCGCGCTGGGCTGGGGTCTCGGGCTGTGGCTCGCGCTGGACGCAAGGATCTGCGTTCGTGCGTCGGAGGGCCAAGGCTTCTGCGTTTGCTACGGGATCCCGTCGTGAACGCAGAAGCGTTCGGCCTCGCACGCGTGAATGAAGAATCTTGGGTGCACTTTGCGTTGGGGTGACGAGCGATTCTTCCTTGGTGTGGACCGTTCCACGCGAAGGACGAATCGTTCCGCCGCTCAGCCCGCCCTCGGTGGATCTGCAACCGCAGGAGCGCTCGTGCGGTTGCAGATCCACCGATAGGACGCGCAAACGCAGAACCTTGGCCCCTGAACGCAGAAACGAAGAATCGTGGATCCAAGGGCGGGCCCAGACCAGACCCCGAGACCCCAAGCCGCCTCCAGGCTCGCCGCCGGTCGAGGCCCTTGCGGAGACCAGACACAGCGAGAGCCGAGGCAGCGCACCAGCAAGGTCACGACGACCGCAGGCAGCTCAGCAGCAAGCCCCGACCCCCTGCGGCAGCGCACCCCAAGGTCACGCCCGCATACCACCACGCAGCGACGCGACCAGCCCCTCAGCCGAGGAGCGTGGAGCGCAACGGCACGTCGACCCAGCGGGGACCGTTCGGCTTGATGGTGACGACGCGCGGCTCGGCCTCGTCGGGGTGGTCGCCGTCGTGCTCGGTGCCGAGGGGGTCGATGGGGCGGGCGCCGCGGACCTCGATGCTCACCGAGAGCCAGCTGTCGTTGAGCTGCTCGGCCATCCCCTCGCCCCACTCGACCACGGTGACGGCCTCGTCGGAGGCGGTGTCGAGGTCGAGGTCGTCGACCTCCGCGGCGCTGCCGAGGCGGTAGGCGTCGACGTGGACGAGGGCGGGACCGTCGACGAGCGACGGGTGCGTGCGGGCGAGCACGAACGTCGGCGAGGTGACGGGTCCGCGCACCTGCAGCGCGTCGCCCAGGCCCTGGGTGAACGTCGTCTTGCCGGCGCCGAGGTCGCCCGAGAGGACCAGCAGGTCACCGGGACGCACCAGCTCGGCCACGCGCCCGGCGAGGTGCTGCATCGCGTCGGGCGTCGGCACCTCGCGGGCGAGCCACAAGGTCTTGCCGAGCACCAGCAGCGGCCCCTCCTGGCCCACCGGGTGGTACTTGCGGCGGGTCCAGAACCGCACCGTGTCCGGCAGCTCCTCGCGCACGTGGAGCCAGATGCCGTCCTTGCCGCGCTCCTCGGCCGTGTCCTCCGCGACGCCGACCATGGCCGACGCGACCCCGCGGGCCTGGATCTCCGGATCGACCGACACGCGACGCAGGCCGAGCTTGCCCGGCCGCGACTCGTCGAACAGCAGCGCGCCCATCGGCACGCCGCGACGTTCCACGAGCAGCCCGCCGGCCGTCGCGAGCACCTCCGAGACCGACTCGACGGTCTCGTCGAGGGCGGTCGACGGCGGGTCGAGGTCGGGCCGGACGCTGAACGAGCGGTGGATGATGTCGACGATCGCCTCGGCGTGCTCAGGGCCGGCGTCGAGGACGTCGAGCGCCCTCATCACCGGTCGCCCTCGCGCACGGGGTGCCCGATCCGGTCGAGCAGGTCCTCGATGATCCGGGTGACGGCCACGTTCTCCTCGAAGGGCACCATGTGCCCGGCGCCGCCGAGCGTCACGAGACGCGCGTCCTCGATGGTGCGCGCGAGGCGGCGGGCGTGCTTGATGGGCGTGAGCAGGTCGTGGTCGCCGCACGCGACGACGACGGGCACCCGACCCAGGCCTTCCGCGCCGCTGCGGACGTCGAGGTCCACGAACGCGGGGTAGAAGTCGAGCAGCACGTGCGTCTGGGCGCGCAGGATCATCTCGTCGGACATGTCGGCGTACTTGCGGGGCGCGTCGGGCCCGACCGCCCACCGTCGGATGACGCTGTAGCTGTTGAAGGTCCGGCCCCAGTCGAGCAGGGGCGCGCCGGCGCGCAGGAACGGCAGGATGCGGCGCAGGGCCGGGCTCTGCCGCACGAGCCGGTTGTCGCTGGTCGACAGCAGCACCGCACCCACGACCCTGTCGCCGAACAGCTCCGGCGACTCCGCCGCGAGCTGCTGCACCGTGATGCCGCCCATCGAGTGGCCGACGAGCACGACGGGCCCCTCGGGCACGACCTCGTCGAGGACGGTCCGCAGGTCGTCGGCGAGCTGGCTGAAGCTCGACCCCTGACGCGTCGAGCGACCGGAGCCACCGTGGGAGCGCTGGTCGTAGAACACCATCCGCACGAGTCCGCGCAGCGCGAGACGCTGGTAGTGCCAGGTGTCGAGCGTGCACACCCAGCCGTGCACGAAGACGACGGTGGGCGCCGCGCTGCCCGCGTGCACCTCGTCGGCCTCGTCGACCTCGACGTTGAGCGGGACGCCGTCGGAGGCGACGACGGTGCGGGCGGGGCTGTGCACGCTGCCGAACGGGACCTCCTCGCCGCGCTGCTCGCGCCGGTGCTCACGACGTCGGGTGTCGACGACCTTGGCGGTCACGCCGGCGGCCACGAAGGCTCCGGCGGTCGCGGCGAGTGCTGCCAGGCGGGAGGGGGCGGGGCTCATCACTGTCCTCGGTGGCGGGGCTCGGACGCCCTCAGCCTCGGTGGGTACGCACGACGCGGTCGCCGAGACGGGTGACGACCTCGTAGGCGATCGTACCGGCGGCGCTCGCCCAGTCCTGGGCGGTGGGGGCACCGGGGGCGGCGCCGAACAGGGTGACGACGTCGCCGCGTCGCGCCGGGCGGTCTCCGAGGTCGACGACCAGCTGGTCCATGCAGATGCGGCCGACGACCGGCACCCGCTCGCCGTCGTGGGCGGCCTCGGCGCGGCCGGACGCGGAGCGCAGGACACCGTCGCCGTACCCCAGCGGCACGAGGCCGAGGGTGGTCTCGCGGTCGGTGGTCCACGTGTGGCCGTAGGACACGGCGGTGCCGGCGGGGACCCGCTTGACCTGCGCGAGCCGGCCGCGCAGCGTCATGACCGGACGCAGGTCGACGATGCCCGCCACCGCGGGGTCGGGGTCGATGCCGTACGTGGCGATGCCCGGACGGACGAGGTCGAAGTGCGCGCTGGGGCGGGTCAGGAGGGCGGCGGAGTTGGCGAGGTGACGCCACTGCGGGTCGAGCCCGGCCGCGCCGGCGACGTCGAGCGCGGCCCGGAACACGGTCTCCTGCTGGTCGTTGGCGGGATGGTCCGGCTCGTCGGCGCACGCCAGGTGCGACCACACGCCGGTGACCTCGACCCGCCCTGCGGCCTGCGCTCGTCCGGCGGCGGCGACGAGCTCGTCCCACGCCGGACCGCGCGCACCGTTGCGCGAGAGGCCCGTGTCGACCTTGAGCTGCAGGCGGGGTCGTCGACCCGTCGGTGCGTCGTGGAGGATCTCGTCGAGCTGCTCGACGGACGACGCCGTCAGCTCGACGTCGTGCTCGACCGCGGCGCCGTAGGCGGCACCGGGTGCCGCGAGCCAGCACAGGACCGGCCCGGTGTCGCCGGCCTGGCGCAGCGCGAGCGCCTCCTCGACGGTGACGACGCCGAGCCACGACGCTCCCGCGTCGCGTGCGGCGCGTGCCACCGGTCGCAGTCCGTGGCCGTACGCGTCGGCCTTGACGACGGACATCAGCGCGGCACCGGGCGCGTGCGCCGCGAGGGTGGCCACGTTGTGCCGGTACGCCTCGAGGTCGACGACGGCCTCGGCCTGGGGGCTCACCACGCGCGCACCTGATCCAGCGAGCCGGCGAGGAACGCGGCCAGGGTCTGCGGGAGGGCGGCGGCGACGTCGGACGCCACGAACGGTCCGCCCGGGTTCGCGCGGACGCCCGCGACGCCGTGCAGGAACGCTGCGTGCCGGCCCGCGTCGAACGGGTCGAGCCCACCGGCGAGGAGCGACGCCGCGAACCCGGCGAGGACGTCGCCCGAGCCTGCGGTGCCGAGCCACGGGGTGCCGGACAGGTTGACGGCCACGCGTCCGTCAGGAGCCACGACGACCGTGCGGGCGCCCTTGAGCAGCACGGTCGCGTCCCAGTGCGCGGCGGCCCGCCGCGCGTGCTCCAGCGGGTCGGCCTCCACGGTCTCGCGCTCGACGTCGAGCAGCCGGGCGAGCTCTCCGGCGTGCGGCGTCAGGAGCGCGGGCACGCCGACGGGACGCGGCAGGTGCTCGAGCGCGCCGGCGTCGACGACGAGCGGCACGTCGTCGTCGAGGCAGGCGGCCAGCTGGTCGGCCACGTCGTCACCGGCGCCGGGTCCGACGACCCAGGCCTGCACCCGTCCGCGACCGTGCACGACCTCCGGGGCGCGGTCGACCACCCGCGCCGCGAGGGTGTCGCTGCCGACGAATCGCACCATCCCGGCCAGGCCCGACTGCGCGCCCGCGACGCACAGGTGGGCGGCACCGGCGTAGGCGTCGGAGCCGGCGTCGACCCCGACCACGCCGCGCGCGTACTTGTGCGAGGCGGCGCCGGGCACGTGCCGACGGAGGAGGTCGGCGTCGGTCGCCTCGAGCGACGTCACCGTCGGCGCGTCGAGGTGGGGGCCGAGACCGATGTCGACGAGCGTCGGCGGCTCCCCGCCACCGGCGTCGGCGGCGGGCCCGACGATCGAGCAGACCTTGAGGGTGCCGAACGTGACGGTGCGGTCGGCGCGGACGTGGCGGCCCGGCGTCGCGCCCGTGTCGACGGCCACGCCCGACGGGACGTCGACCGCGACGACGTGGGCATCGGTGTCGTGGGTCCAGTCCGCCCACTCCCCCGCTCGGCCCTCGAGGCCAGGACGCGCGCCGATGCCGAACAGCGCGTCGAGGCACCACCGCTGGTCGCCCGGCGACGACACGCGTCGGGCCCCGGCCGCCTCGGCCGCCGCCAGTCCCTCGGGGTGGACGGCATCGGGGTCGAGCAGCGCGAGGTCGACGGCGACGCCACGCGCTAGCAGGTGGGTGGCGGCGAAGAGCGCGTCGCCACCGTTGTTGCCGGGGCCGACCAGGACGAGGACCGTCTCGTCGGCCGGCACGGCGGCGAGGGCGTCGGCGAGACCGCGGGCGGCGCGCTGCATCAGCGCGTCCCAGCCGGTCTCGGCGGCCAGACGCTCCTCGGCGGCACGGACCTGGGCGACGGTGTGGGCGTTCAGCACGGGCTCAAGCCTCCGCCACGACGGGCGTCGTCGCCACCGACGTGTCGTGCGCCGACGCCCCGTGGACCCGCTCCCCTGCCACCGGGCGCACGTGCGCGCCGCCCCTGGTGCCGGCCACGACGGCCTACTCGACCGTGACGGACTTGGCGAGGTTCCGCGGCTGGTCGACGTCGTGGCCGAGCAGGCCGGCCAGCTCGCACGCGAAGATCTGCAGCGGCACCGTGGCGACGAGCGGCTGCAGCAGCGTCGGCACCTTCGGCAGCCGGATCAGGTGGTCGGCGTACGGCACGACGTCGTCGTCGCCGTCCTCCGCGAGGACGATGGTGAGCGCGCCCCGGGCCCGGATCTCCTGGATGTTGCTGACGATCTTCTCCTGCAGCTGGTCGCGAGCCTTCGGCGGCACGACGACGAACACCGGGATGCCGTCCTCGATGAGCGCGATCGGGCCGTGCTTCAGCTCGCCGGCCGCGAACCCCTCGGCGTGCAGGTACGCGAGCTCCTTGAGCTTCAGCGCACCCTCGAGCGCCACCGGGTAGCCGACGTGGCGGCCGAGGAACAGCACGGACCGCGTGTCGACGAGCTCGGCCGCGAGCTTGCGGACCTGCTCGCCCTCGTCGAGCATCCGCTGGATGCCGGCCGGCAGCTTCTCGAGCGCGGCCATGATGGCGTCGATCTCGTCGCCGTACTTCACGCCGCGCACCTGTGCCAGGTACAGGCCGAGCAGGTAGCAGGCGACGATCTGCGACAGGAAGCCCTTGGTCGACGCGACCGCCACCTCGGGGCCGGCGTGCGTGTAGATGACCGCGTCGGACTCGCGCGGGATCGTGGAGCCGTTGGTGTTGCAGATGCTGAGCACCCGCGCCCGCTGCTGCCGGGCGTAGCGGATCGCCATGAGCGTGTCCATCGTCTCGCCCGACTGGCTGATCGCCACGACGAGCGTCGACCGGTCGATGATCGGGTCGCGGTAGCGGAACTCCGACGCCAGCTCGACCTCGCACGGGATGCGCGTCCAGTGCTCGATCGCGTACTTGGCGACCAGACCGGCGTACGACGCGGTGCCGCAGGCGATGATGATGATCTTGTCGACGTCGCGCAGCTCGTCGTCGCTGAGGCGCATCTCGTCGAGCTGCAGGCGACCGGACCGGCCGTAGCGCCCGAGCAGCGTCTCCGCGACGGCCTGCGGCTGCTCGTCGATCTCCTTGAGCATGAACCAGTCGTAGCCGCCCTTCTCGGCGGCGGACACGTCCCAGTCGACGTGGTAGCTGGTCGTCTCGGCGGGCGCGCCGTCGAAGTCGGTGACCGTCATGGAGTCGCGCGTGATGGCGACGACCTGGTCCTGGCCGAGCTCGACGGCCTCGCGCGTGAACTCGATGAAGGCCGACACGTCGGAGCCGAGGAAGTTCTCACCGTCGCCGCGACCCACCACCAGCGGGGAGTTGCGTCGCGCGCCGACCACGACCTCGGGCTGCTGGGCGTCGGTGAAGACGAGGGTGAACGCGCCCTCCAGCCGCTGGCAGACGGCGCGGACGGCGTCGTCGAGGGCGGGGGTGCGCTGCAGCTCGTCGGAGAGCAGGTGCACGACCACCTCGGTGTCGGTCTCGGACTGCAGCTCGTGCCCGGCGGCCTCCAGCTCGGCCCGCAGCACCGCGAAGTTCTCGATGATGCCGTTGTGCACGACGGCCAGGCGACCGTCCTCGCTCAGGTGCGGGTGGGCGTTCCGGTCGTTCGGCGCACCGTGCGTCGCCCACCGGGTGTGGCCGATGCCGGTCGTCGTCTCCGGCATCGTCGTCTCGGCCAGGACGCCGTCGAGGTTGGCCAGCTTGCCGGCCTTCTTCGCCCAGGCGATCCGCCCGGTCGAGGGGTCGGGCAGGGCGACACCACCGGAGTCGTACCCGCGGTACTCGAGCCGTCGCAACCCGCCCATGACGACGTCGAGGGCGTTGCGGTGCCCGACGTATCCCACGATTCCGCACATGCGCTCCAGGGTACCCAGGAGCGCCCGTGGGCCCCGGTACCGGCAGGATGGCGTCATGGCCCGTGAGCTCTCGCCGTACGTCGAGATCGAGCGGTCGGCATGGGCCGACCTCGCCGACGACGTCCCCCAGCCCCTCACCGAGGACGACGTCCAACGTCTCAAGGGCCTCGGCGAGGAGCTCGACATCGACGAGGTGCGGCAGGTGTACCTGCCGCTGACCGAGCTGATCAGCCTGCGCGTGCGCGCAGCGACCCGCCTCTGGGAGGCCACCGAGTCGTTCCTGCGCGAGCCGCAGCCGCAGCGCACGCCGTTCGTCATCGGCGTCGCCGGGTCGGTCGCGGTCGGCAAGTCGACCACCGCCCGCCTGCTCCGCGAGCTGCTGTCGACGTCGCCCGAGCACCCGAACGTGAAGCTGGTGACCACCGACGGCTTCCTGTGGCCGAACGCCGAGCTGGAGCGCCGCGGGATCCTGCAGCGCAAGGGCTTCCCGGAGTCGTACGACCGCAAGGCGCTGCTGCGGTTCGTCATCGACGTGAAGTCGGGCGTCGAGCAGGTGACCGCCCCCGTCTACTCGCACCTGACCTACGACCGCACCGATGAGACGGTGGTCGTGGAGCGGCCCGACATCGTCATCGTCGAGGGTCTCAACGTGCTCGCCCCCGCGAAGGACCGCGGCGACGGCTCCCCCGGCCTGTCGGTCAGCGACTACTTCGACTTCTCGATCTACGTCGACGCGTCGAGCAAGGACATCCGCCGCTGGTACGTCGACCGATTCCTCGCCCTGCGCCGCACCGCCTTCGCCGACCCCGCCTCCTACTTCCACCGCTACAGCAGCCTCACCGACGACGAGGCCGTCGCCCGCGCCGAGGAGCTGTGGGACACCATCAACTGGCCGAACCTGCGCGAGAACATCCAGTCCACCCGCGGCCGCGCCGACCTCGTCCTCCGCAAGGGCAGCGACCACTCCGTCAAGTGGGTGCGGTTCCGCAAGATGTGACGTCGCGGGGGTTCTGCTGGGCGTCGTCCGGCGGCTGCGCTGCCGCAGGGGGTCCTCGATTGCTGGTGCGCTGCCTGCGGGAGTCTTGCCGTGCTCATGCGTCGCCGCAGGGGGTCTGGGGTTGCCGATGCGCTGCCTCGGCGTTCGCTGGGGTGGCCTCCGCAAGGGCCTCGACCGGGCGGCTGGGTGCCGCGCTGGGTGGGGTTCTCGGGCTGTGGCCTTCGTTGGACGCAAGACGCTGCGTTCGCGCGTCGGAGAGCCCAGGATGCTGCGTTTGCTCCGGGATCCCGTCACCAACGCAGAAGCGTTCGACCTCGAACGCGCAGATGAAGAATCGTGGGTGCCCTTGGGGATGGGGTGGGCAGCGCTTTCCCCTTCTCGTGGACCGTGCCACGAGAAGGGAGAAGCACTGCCACCTCTGACCCGCCCAGCGGTTGACCTGCCACCTGTCGAGCGTTGCGAAGGGTGGCAGACCCACCGCCGACGGCGATGCGGTGGCAGACCCACCGCTCAGCGGGCGGCAACGCAGAACATCGCGCCCCATGCGGCCCACAGCCCGAGAACCCGAGCCGCCGCCGCTCCCAACCGCCCGGTCGAAGCCCTTTCGGAGACCATCCCCACGACGAGCCGCGCCAACGCAGGCCCACCCGACCACGAAGCCGCGCCAGCGCAGCCGCAGGTCGAAACCCTCAGCGACCCAACGGCTTGACCAGCTCCGCCGCCCACGCCACCTGCCGGTAGCCGAGGGCCTCGTTGACCGCGATCATCGGCGTGTTCGAGGCGGCGTTCCAGGTGGTCACGCGGGCGCGGCCGGAGAGGAGGTCGGCGGCCTCGCCGAGGGCGGCGGTCTTCATCGCGAGGCCGAGGCCGTGGCCGCGGTGGGCTGGGAGGACGAGCGTGTCCCACTGGTAGGCGGTGTCGCCGTGGTCGGGCACCACGAGCTGCGTGTGGCCGGCGAGGGTGCCGTCGGGCGCGACGGCGGCGACCGTCTGCCCGACCCGGCCCTGCTCGGCCCAGCGGGCCTCCTCGTGACGCACCCGTTCCGCGTCGAAGTGCTCGGGCTCCAGCCCCACCTCCCCCGACGGCGCCTCCGCGAGGATCAGCGCCCGCAGGACGGCGTACTGGTCGAGCCACTCGTCGGGGCAGCGACGCCAGGCCACCGACGTGTACCCGTCGCGCCACACCGGCGGTGCGACCTCGGCGGGCAGCGGGAGTGCGCGGATCGCGTCGAGCAGGTCGACGGCGTACCCGTGCGCCAGCGCGAACGCCGACCCCGGCCCCTCGGACTGCTCCACCGGCCACGACGCCTCCGCGAACACGTTCGCCCGACCGCGCTCTGCCGCGAGCCGCTCGACCTCGCGCAGCAGCAGGCTCCCGTACCCGTGACGACGCTCCTCGGGCACGACGAAGACGTGCACGTACGCGAGCGTCCGGTTGTCCTGCTGCGGGAAGGACACCCACGCTCCCCCGACGACCTCGCCCTCGACCTCACCCGCCACGACGACGTGCTCGGCGTACGCGTCGCTCGTCAGGTTGGTGCGCTTCTCGGCGAACCCCCACGGCTCGTCGAAGCGCTCCGTGTGGGCGCGTGCGTAGACCGCGTGGAAGGCCGTGTAGGCAGCGTCGTCCCTCAGGTCGACCTCGGCGAGGCGCATGGCGACACCGTAACGAGGTCGCCGCGGACGTCCTCAGCCCAGCGTGCGACGCACGACGCCGGCGAGGTGCTCGGCCACCGACGTGGCCTCCTCGAGCGTCGGGGCCTCGACCATGACGCGGACCAGCGGCTCGGTGCCGGACGGGCGGAGCAGGATCCGGCCACGGCCCTCGAGGGCGCCGTTCGCGGCCACCAGCTCTCCCTGCAGCACCGGGTCGGCGTCGACCCGGCCCTTGTCGACGTCGGGCACGTTCACGAGCACCTGCGGGAGCCGTCGCATGACGCCGGCGAGGTCGGCGAGCGTGCGGCCGGTCTCGCTCATCCGGGCCGCGAGGTGCAGGGCGGTCAGCACCCCGTCGCCGGTGGTCGCGTGGTCGGCCATGATCACGTGCCCCGACTGCTCGCCACCGAGCGTGAAGCCCCCGGCACGCATGGCCTCGAGCACGTAGCGGTCGCCCACCGCGGTCTGCAGCACCGTGATCCCGGCGGCCTCCATGGCCTGCACGAACCCGAGGTTGCTCATGACCGTCGCGACGACCGTGTCGGCGTGCAGCAGGCCGCGCTCGAGCCGGGCGAGGGCGAGCACGGCGAGGATCTGGTCGCCGTCGACCACCTGACCCGACGCGTCGACCGCGAGGCACCGGTCGGCGTCGCCGTCGAACGCGAATCCGGCGTCGGCACCGTGACGCACGACGGCCGCCTGCAGGTCGTCGAGGTGGGTCGAGCCGCACGCCTCGTTGATGTTCAGGCCGTCGGGCTCGTCGTGGATCGCAACGACCTCGGCGCCGAGGCGTCGGAACGCCGCCGGCCCCACGTGGTACGCCGCGCCGTTCGCGCAGTCGAGCACGACCTTCAGGCCGGTGAGCGGTCCCGGCACGGTGCCGACGAGGTGCTTCACGTAGGCGTCGACGCCCACGTGGCTGTCGCCGACGCGACCGACGCCGATGCCGGTCGGCCGGTCCCACGGCTCACGCAGTCGCTGCTCGATGGCCACCTCGACGGCGTCGTCGAGCTTGTGGCCGCCGCGGGCGAGGAACTTGATGCCGTTGTCGGGCATCGCGTTGTGGCTGGCGGAGATCATCACGCCCATGTCGGCGTCGAGCTCGGCCGTCAGGTACGCCGCACCGGGCGTCGGGACGACGCCGAGCAGGTGGACGTCGACCCCGGCCGACGCCAGGCCGGCGACGATCGCGGCCTCGAGGAACTCCCCCGAAGCACGCGGGTCGCGGGCGACGACGGCCGTGGGCCGGCTGTCGGCGAACGCACCGGCCTCGCCCAGCACGTGGGCAGCAGCGACCGACAGGTCGAGCGCGAGCTCGGCCGTGAGGTCGCGGTTGGCGAGGCCGCGTACGCCGTCGGTGCCGAAGATCCGGCCCAACGGAGTCAGCGCTTGCTGTACTGAGGAGCCTTACGGGCCTTCTTGAGGCCGGCCTTCTTGCGCTCCTTGATGCGGGCGTCGCGGGTCAGCAGTCCGGCCTTCTTGAGGATCGGACGGTTGACCTCCTCGTCGACGCCGTTCAGGGCACGGGCGACGCCGAGGCGCAGCGCACCGGCCTGGCCGGTCATGCCACCGCCGGTGACACGGGCGACGACGTCGAAGCTGCCCTCGAGGCCGGTGGCCGCCAGGGCCTCCTTCGCGATCTGCTGGTGCAGCTTGTTCGGGAGGAACTCCTCGAGCGGCTTGCCGTTGACGGTCCACACGCCGGTGCCGGGCACGATGCGCACGCGGGCGACGGCCTCCTTGCGACGGCCGGTGGCCGCGCCGGGGGCGATGACCGAGTTGCTGGTCGCGATCTCCGAGGAGGGCGAGGTCTCGGTCGTGTAGACGCCGTCGGTGCTGGTGGGGACGTCGGTCTCGGTGGTGTCGGCCACGGTGCTCGTCTCTTCTGCTCGGGTGCTCACTGGGAGATCTGCTTGATCTCGTACGGCTGGGGCTGCTGCGCGGCGTGCGGGTGCTCCGGGCCGGCGTAGACCTTCAGCTTCTTGATGATCTGACGTCCGAGGCGGTTCTTCGGCAGCATGCCGGCCACGGACTTCTCGACGGCCTTGCGGGCGTCCTTGTCGAGGAGGTCGCCGTAGGCGATCGTCTTCAGGCCGCCCGGGTAGCCGCTGTGGCGGTAGACGTCCTTGTCGGAGCGCTTGTTGCCCGTCAGCGCGACCTTCTCGGCGTTGATGATGACGACGAAGTCACCACCGTCGACGTGCGGGGCGAACGTCGCCTTGTGCTTGCCGCGCAGCAGGTGCGCGGCCGAGACGGCGAGACGCCCGAGGACGACGTCCTGGGCATCGATGACGTGCCACTGACGGCTGATGTCAGCAGGCTTCGGGCTGTACGTGGGCACGGCGTGACCTTCTCGTTGTCGTTCTTGGCGTCGGTGTCGTTGCGCGGTCCCGTGCCGCGAGGTGGCGGCGTGAGGGACGTGGTTTCCCGCGTCGGCGCCGGACCGCCGGAGGGCGATCGCGCACGCAGGGCACAACGACGTCCAAGAGTAACCGGCCCGCCCCAGCCGGGTCAAAACGGGGTGCGGAGCACGACGTCGGGCCCCGCCGTGGGTCCGGTCCCCGAGACCCAGCCTCGCGCACCGCGGGGGGCCGCACTAGGTTGGAAGTGAGTCCGGGACCACATCAACGACCCGTACAGCACGTCACAGGAGACCCATCGTGACCGACCAGACCCTGACCGTCCGCGACAACCGCACGGGCGAGGAGTACGAGCTCGAGATCACGGACGGCACCGTCCGCGCCTCCGACCTCGGCAAGATCGGCAGGACCGAGGACGAGCCCGGCATCGCCGTGTACGACCCCGGCTTCACCAACACCGCGTCCACGCGCAGCTCGATCACCTACATCGACGGCGACAAGGGCATCCTCGAGTACCGCGGGTACCCGATCGAGCAGCTGGCCGAGTCCTCGACCTTCCTCGAGGTGGCCTACCTGCTCATCCACGGCGAGCTGCCGACGAAGGACCAGCACGACGCGTGGGTGCACGAGATCACCTTCCACACCTTCGTGCACGAGAACCTCAAGAGCCTCATGCAGGGCTTCCGCTACGACGCGCACCCCATGGGCATGCTGCTGTCGAGCGTCGGCGCGCTGTCGACCTTCTACCCCGAGGCCCGGGCGATCACCGACGAGAAGGTGCGTCACGACCAGGTCGTGCGCCTCATCGCCAAGATGCCGACGCTCGGCGCGTGGGCGTTCCGCCACGCCCAGGGCAAGCCGTACGTCTACCCCGACAACGACCTCTCCTACACGGAGAACTTCCTGTCGATGCTGTTCAAGATGAGCGAGCAGAAGTACGACCCCGACCCGCGGCTGTCGAAGGCGCTCGAGGTGCTGTTCATCCTGCACGCCGACCACGAGCAGAACTGCTCGACGAACGCGGTCCGCTCGGTCGGCTCCAGCGACGTCGACCCGTACTCGGCGGTCAGCGCGGGCATCGCGGCCCTGTACGGTCCGCTGCACGGTGGCGCCAACGAGGCCGTCCTGCGCATGCTGAAGCGGATCGGCAGCAAGGACAACATCCCCAGCTTCATCGAGGGCGTGAAGAAGGGCGAGGAGCGCCTGATGGGCTTCGGCCACCGGGTCTACAAGAACTACGACCCGCGCGCGAGGATCATCAAGAAGGCCGTCGACGACGTCTTCGAGGTCACGGGCGTCAACCCGCTGCTGGAGATCGCGCAGGAGCTGGAGCGGATCGCCCTGGAGGACGAGTACTTCGTGCAGCGCAAGCTGTACCCGAACGTCGACTTCTACTCGGGCCTCATCTACGAGGCGCTGCAGTTCCCGCCGGAGATGTTCACGGTGCTGTTCGCCATCCCCCGCACCGCCGGCTGGCTGGCGCAGTGGATCGAGCTCGTGGACGACAAGGAGCAGAAGATCGCCCGCCCGAAGCAGATCTACACCGGGGCGCGCACGCTCGACTTCGTCCCGGCGGAGCAGCGCTGGGCCTGACCCCCGCACCGCTCGACGGCCCTCTGTCCTGGTTCCACGGACAGGGGGCCGTTTTCGCGCTATGTTGCGGGACGAAAGACCTTTCCGGTGTGGGAGCGCCGGAGGGGAGGGAGCTTTCACGCCGGCTCTGCACACGGCAGAACCGACGGTCACGACTGAGGGAGCATCGTGATGGTCGGACGACGACACCGACGCGTCCAGGGACGCACCACGCACCAGCGCCGCCGTGAGGACGGTGCGGCAGCCGTCGAGTTCGCGCTCGTGCTGCCCATCTTCGTGGCGCTGCTGTTCGGCATCATCAGCTACGGCTGGATGCTGAGCTACCGGCAGGGGATCAGCCAGGCCGCGGCCGAGGGGGCGCGGGTGCTCGCGGTCGCACCCAGTGGCTCGACGACGTCGCTGTCCGACGCCCGCGCGGCCGTCAACCGGTCGCTCGGCTCCTACGGCGTCACGTGCACGTCCGCGGGCACGCTCACCCGCGGCAGCGAGGTGGTCGGCACCTGCGTCATCACGCCGTCGATGACCTGCACCGGCTCGACGTCGAAGTGCGCGAAGGTCGCGATCTCCCACCTCTACCGCGACCACCCCCTGCTGCCGTCGTTCCCGGGGCTCGGGGTGGTCCTGCCGTCCAAGGTCTCCTACGAGACGACGGCGGAGATCAGCTCGTGACCGGGCGGTGGGCGCGTCTCGCGCTGCGGGGCGACGGCCGCCGGCCCTCGCGTCGGCGCGACGAGCGCGGCTCGATCCTGCCGCTGACCATCCTCACGATGACGATCCTGCTGGGCTTCACGGCGTTCGCGGCCGACCTCGGCCTCCAGCGGGTGGCGGTCCGCGACATGCAGTCGGTCGCCGACGTCGTCGCGCTCGACGCCGCGCGCAAGCTCCCGACCTGCGACGCCACGGCGCTCACCACCGCGGCGAACGCGAGCCTCGCCCGCCAGAACCGTCGCATCGGCCGGACGTCGCCGCTCGTGGTGACGCCGGGCCACCTCGACACGGTGACGAAGACGTTCGTGGCGGGTGCGGCCAACGGCGTCTGCGACGCGGTGAAGGTCGAGTCCAGCACCACGGTCGACTTCGCCTTCGCGCCGGTCATCGGTCGCAGCTCGGGCAGCGCGGCACGCAGCGCCGTCGGCGCCCGCGCCCAACCCGCCGTCTGCTTCTCCGCCGGCACCAAGTCGCTCGTGCTCAACTCCTCGCAGAGCGCCCTGAGCCCGCTGCTCGACCGGATCCTCCGGGTGAACCTGGGGCTCGTGGGCTACTCCGGCATCGTCGACCTCAAGACGCTCTCCGTCCGACTGGGTGACGTGGCCGCCGAGCTCGGCGTCGGCACGACGCAGCAGCTCGCGACCGCGACGGTGACGCTGCGCCAGCTGATGGTGGCGACCGCGACGGTCCTGCAGCGCCAGGGCAACACGGCCCAGGCGACCCTGCTGAACACCATCGGCGGGCAGGTCGGCGCGCTGAACGTGGACCTCGGACGCTTCCTGTCGGTCGGCACGGGTGGGGAGTCCGGTCTGGACGCCCAGCTGAACGCCCTCGACCTCATCGGCACCGCCGCCGTCTCCGCCGCGGTCGCGAACGGCAAGAACGCGGTCGCGATCGGCACCGACCTCGGCGTGCCGCTGGACCTCGTCACCGCGAACACGCAGCTGACGATCATCGAACCGCCGGTCATCGCCTGCGGCGGCGTGGGGGCGCAGGCACGCACCGCCCAGGTCCGCCTCGACGTCAAGACCGGGGTGAGCGTCCTCGGGATCGCCGGCATCGGCAACATCTCGCTGGGCGTGCAGGTCGGCAAGGGCACCGCCACGCTGACCAGCGTCACGTGCGCGTCCAGCGGTGTGCAGGCCTCCACGACCGTGCGCGGCGACACCTCGCTCGCGACGCTCAGCGGGCCCGGCGGCACGGGCAGCGCCACGGTCACCCCGCTGTCGCTGCTGGGGATCCCGCTCGCCGGCGTCGTGCGGATCACCGGGACGGTCGGCGCGAAGACCACCACCCAGCAGTTCCCCTACCCACCCGCACCTGATCTCACGCAGATCTACGGCGGCGGCGAACGGATCGTCCTGAGCAGCGTCGACAGCACCACGAACTCCGTGCTCGACGCCATCAACAAGCTCACCGGCACGCTCGACCTGCTGGTCCAGCCGCTGCTGAAGATGCTCGGCATCCAGCTCGGGATCATGGAGGTCCGCATGCTGGGCACGCCGTCCTGCTCGGCGACCCGGCTCGCCGGCTGACGACAGGTCAGCGGCGGGTGACGGTCTTCGTCCCCCGTGCGTCCTTGCGGATCGTCACGTCGTCGAGGACGGTCCCCGGTCGCAGCCGCGGCTGCGCGGCGGCACCGTTGGCGGCGACGACCGCCCGGTAGTGCAGCGCGTCGGGCCCGACGTCGACGACCTGGTAGGTGCTCACCTGCTTCGCCCAGCGCGTGCGCGTGGCCCCTCGACGGGTCCAGTCCTCCCCGGAGATCTGGTAGTACTTCGGCCCGGAGTCCGAGACCGCGAAGACCGTGCCGTCCGGGTCGCCGTGGTAGCCGCTCGTGTAGACGTGGTCGTGGCCGTTGAGGAAGAGGTCGACGTCGTGCTTCTCCACCACCGGCAGGATCGTCGAGAACACCTCGGTGTTCGTGCGGTACACGCGCGACGCGAACGGCCCCGCGTGCATGAGCACGACGCTCCACCGGTCCGGGTTGTCCGCGAGCCGCTCGTCGAGGAAGCGGGCCTGGGCCTCGAGGTCCGTGCCGAAGGAGTCGAGCACGACGAACCGGACGCCCTGCTGGTCGAAGCTGTACCAGGTCGGCTGCTGGCCGTCGACGTCGTTGCTGGGGTCGGTGAAGTAGGTGCGGAAGCCCTCGGCTCCACCGGAACGGCACCCCCGCACGAGGATGCACCGCTCGTGGTTGCCGATCGACACCGCGAGGTTGCGGCTGGTCCGCACGGGCGCGAGCGCCTTCATCAGGTCGACCCACTCGCCGTGCCGCCACGGCTCGTTGACGACGTCGCCGGCGTGCAGGACGAGGTTGGCCTCGGGGTGCTCGTCGACGGCCTCGCGCACGATCCGTGCGGGGACGTCGGCGTTGTCGACCTGGGTGTCGCCGAGGGCGAGGAACGTCCACGGGGCGTCGTCGTCGCGGGGCGTGCGGAACGTGTACGGGCCGGCCGTGCCGCCGGCGTTCTCGACGCGGTAGCGGTAGCGCGTGCCGGGCTGCAGCCCGCGCAGGGTGGCCGTGTAGGCGGGCAGCGCCGAGCCGCTGTCGCGCACGCTCGTCGCCGCCTTGCGGGTCGCGTCGGCGCGGACCTGCGGGCCGCCGCCGACGGGACGCGCGACGACCCGTTGGTCGTCGAACGCCTCCCGCGACCGCCAGGTGACGGTCTGCGACGTCGCGGGGTCGGGGGTCGGGTTGAGGACGACGAACGTCGGCGTCGTCCCCGTGCCCTTCTCCGGCGGAGCGGTCTCCTGCGGGGTGCTCGGGGAGCACGCCGCGAGGACGAGGGCTGCACAGGTGGAGGCCACGAGTCCGCGCTTCACGGGACCAGCGTAGGGACTACCGTGTCGGGGTGCGCCTGCGACTCGACCTCTCCTACGACGGGGCCGGCTTCCGGGGATGGGCGACGCAGCCGGGACTGCGCAGCGTGCAGGAGACCGTCGAGCAGGCCATCGCCACCGTGCTGCGCCTGGAGGAGCGGCCGGGCCTGACCTGCGCCGGCCGCACCGATGCCGGCGTGCACGCCCGCGGCCAGGTGGCGCACGTCGACCTCGACGTCGACGTCGACCCCGAGGTGCTGGCCCGGCGGCTGCGCCGACTGCTGCCCGACGACGTCGTCGTCCACCGGGTCCGCCTCGCACCCGAGGGGTTCGACGCGCGCTTCGCTGCGCTGGAGCGTCGCTACGCGTACCGGATCCAGGACGACCCGGCCCGCGTCGACCCGCTGCACCGCAGCACCGTGGTCGCCTGGCCGCGGGCGCTCGACGCGGCGGCGATGTCCGCGGCTGGTGGCCTGCTCGTGGGCGAGCACGACTTCGCGGCCTTCTGCCGGCGACGTCAGGGCGCGACGACCATCCGCACACTCCTCGAGCTCAGCACGGTCCGCTCCCCCGCCGACGGGCTGCTCGTCACCGCGGTGCGGGCCGACGCCTTCTGCCACTCCATGGTGCGGGCGCTCATGGGCGCGCTGGTCGCGGTCGGCGAGGGACGGCACCCGGCGTCGTGGGCGCGGGAGGTCCTGCTGGCCGGTGCCCGCGACCCTCGCGTCAAGGTGATGCCGGCACACGGCCTGGTCCTGGAGGAGGTCGTGTACCCCGACGACGCCGGGCTCGCCACCAGGGTCGGCCAGGCGCGACGACGTCGTGACGAGGGGCCCGGCACCCGCACGCCGTAGCCTGGGGCGGTGACGTCCCGTGCGCGCGCCCTGCGGCTCTGCCTCCTGCTCGTCGCGGCCGTCCTCGTCGCGTCGGCCTGCTCCGCGGCCGCCGACCAGGCCCCGCCCGAGGTACGGCCGTTCCCGACCGACGCCGTCGCCGACTACCAGCTGGGCGGCGCCTACCGCCCGGCGGACGACGTCACCGTCGTCGTCCGCGACCGGACGGCTCCGGCAGACCCGGACGCGGTACTCGGTCTGCTACGTCAACGCCTTCCAGACGCAGCCAGGCGACCTCGGCTGGTGGAAGAAGCACCACCCCACGCTGCTGCTGCGGCAGGGTGGACGTCTGGTGCGCGATCCCGGCTGGCCGGACGAGGTGCTGCTGGACCAGCGCACCGCGGCACGTCGGGCCGCCGTCGTCGCCGTCGTGGCGCGCTGGTTCCGCGCGTGTGCCCGCGACGGCTACGCCGCGGTCGAGCCCGACAACCTCGATGCCTGGACACGGTCGAGGGGCCTGATGACGCGCCGCCAGACGGAGGCGACGGCCCGTGCCCTCGTGCGCGCCGCGCACGACGCCGGGCTCGCGATCGCACAGAAGAACACCCCCGAGCTGGACGGCAGGGCGCTCGGCTTCGACTTCGCGGTGGCCGAGGAGTGCGAGGTCTACCGCGAGTGCGCTGCCTACACCGACGTGTACGGCTCGGCCGTCGTGGAGGTCGAGTACACCGACAACGGCCGCCGGGCCTACGCCCGCGCCTGCAAGGAGCGAGCCGGCGAGCACCCCATCCAGCTGCGTGACCGCGACGTGCTGCCGCGCGGTGCCCGCGGGCACGTCTCACGACACTGCTGAGCCGCTCCCCCGAGCCGCTGGGAGGATGGTGCGCGTGAGCGGCCACTACTTCGACGACCGTCCCGACGGATCCGACCAGCGCCGCACCGTCGCGGTCGAGGCCTGGGGACACCGGCTCACCTGCACCACGAGCACGGGCGTGTTCTCCGGCGACCACCTCGACCACGCCACGCGGGTCCTGCTGGAGTCCGCCGACCCTCCCACGGGCACGGTCCTCGACCTCGGGTGCGGCTGGGGCCCGATCGCCTGCGCGGTCGCGGCCGCGTCACCCGCTGCGCGGGTGTGGGCCGTCGACGTGAACGAGCGGGCGCGCGAGCTGACCCGGCTCAACGCCGACGCGCTGCCGGCGGACGGCGGGGCGCGGGTCCAGGTCGCCGCACCGGACGACGTGCCCGACGACGTGAGGTTCGACGCGATCTGGTCGAACCCCCCGATCCGGATCGGCAAGGACGCCCTGCACGCGCTGCTCCTGCACTGGCTCGACCGGCTCGCCGACGACGGCCACGCCCGGCTGGTCGTCGGCAAGAACCTGGGCGCCGACAGCCTGCAGCGTTGGCTGGTCGGGCAGGGCTGGCCGACCGAGCGCACGGCCAGCAGCAAGGGCTTCCGCGTGCTGACCGTGCGCCGGGGCTGAGGGCCCGACCTACTTCGACGTGATCGTCCGGGCGCGGGACGAGCCCTTGAGCAGCGAGCTCCCCGAGTAAACGGCCTTGATGGTGTGCCGGCCCTTCGAGAGTCGCGGCAGCAGCACCGTCGCCCGGCCGCGCGCGAGGGTCACGGTGGTCACGCGGCGGCGGCCGTCGTAGACCTGCACGGTGCCCGTCGCGCCCACGGGTCCGGAGACCCGCACCTTCAACGTCGCGCGCTTGGTCCGCGAGACCGACGTCCCGAGCGCCGTGGAGGTGGTGCTGGTCGACTTGCCGACGGTGGGCGTGCCGACGATCGTGTCGCCCTGGCCGGGCACCGTGACCTTGACGGCCAGCGAACGGCCCAGTGCCGAGGTGGGCACGGTGAAGGTGCGGCCGCGGCCGAGGACCTGCGTGGGGTCGCCCATGAACCACTCGTAGGCGACGTCGCTGCGGCTGGTCTGCCAGCCCTCGAAGGAGACCGTCCGCCCGACGGTGGCGGTGCCAGCGGTCCGGGGCGCGAACCGCTCGAGGTTCAGCATCCCGGTGCCGCAGCGCGACGTCGTGCAGTTCAGGTCGAACAGCCGGTAGTTCTTCCGCCCGTCGCTGACCACGACCGACGCGTACCGCTTGTCGCGGGCCGGGAAGCGGCTGACGGACCGCTCGAGCGTCTCCTCGACCTTGGCGGGCGACGTCGCGCCCTGGGAGTAGAGCAGCGCCGCGGCCGCGGCGACGTGGGGAGCCGCCATGCTGGTGCCCTCGTACTGACGAGCGACGTAGCCGGTGTTCGGGCGGGTCGTGGCGGTGATCACGCTGGACCAGATGCCGCCGTGGCCCCGCCCGTCGCTCTCGTCGCTCCGGGCGTCCATGATCGTGTCACCCCCGGGTGCCGAGAGGTCGACGGTGGAGCCGGCCTGGGAGTAGTACGACCGGTGCCCCGTGCGGCTGGTCGCGCCCACCGAGATCACCCCGGGGCACGCCGCCGGGACCGAGAGGTTGGCGCTGACGTTCTTGGTGAAGCTGTCGTTGCCCGCCGCCGCGACCACGGTGGCTCCCCGGGACCGCGCGAACGCCAGCGGCTTCGCGTAGGCCTTGCAGGCCTGGCGACGCTGCGCCTCCGTGCGCATCGTGCTGCCGAGCGACATGTTCAGCACCTTCGCCGGCGTCGGGTTCACCGGCGTGCCGGCGAACTCCTTGTCCTCGACCGTGCCGAGGTCCGCGCCGGCTGCCCAGTAGATGCCGTGCATGATGCCCCAGGTGTCGCCTCCGCAGTGGCCGAGGACGCGCACGGGCTGCACCCGGACGCCGGGGGCGACGCCGGCGGTGCCGCGTCCGTTGTCCGCCTTGGCCGCGACGATGCCGGCCACGTGGGTGCCGTGCCACGAGCTGGCGTAGCTCGTCCCCTTCGGCGCGCCACACTTCTTCGCCCACGTCGCGTCCATCCAGTCACCCGGGTCGGACGGGTCGGGGTCGAGGGCGTCGCCGTCGTCGGCGTTGGTGAACGTCCCGCGCGTGCTGCACACCTGCGAGCCCGACGGGCAGACGTACTCGTCGGTCACCAGGTCGTAGCCCGGGACCAGCTGTCCTGCGAGGTCGGCGTGGTTCGCCACGATGCCGGTGTCGAGCACGGCCACCACGGTGTCGCTGCTGCCGCGCGTGGTCTGCCAGAAGGACGGGGCGCGCACGCTGTAGCCGCCCCGCGAGCGGGAGCGGTCCCAGAGGTTGTGCTGGTCGCCGAAGAACGTGTCGTCGGTCGACACGGGCGGCGTGGAGAAGGCACGGACCCGGTAGTTCGGGGTCGCGAACGTGACGTCGCTGCGCTGCTCGATCGCGTCGGCGACCTCGCTGGCCGTGTCGCCCTCGAGCGTCCCGTCGAGCTCCACGAGCGACAGGCCGCCGGCGCCGTCGACCGTGTCACGCACCGCGACGTCGGACGGGAGCGCGTCGTCGACCGCGGCCTCGACCCTCTGCGGCGACGCGGTGCTCTGCACGATGATGCCCACGGCCTCGGGCTCGACCGACGGCGCCTGCGCCTCGGCCAGCGCGGCAGTGGCGACGGGTGCCGGGTCGGTGGTCGCGGTCGGGGTCGGGGCGGCGACCGCCGCGGCCGGGAGCAGTGCTGCGAGCACCGCTCCGGTGGTGAGCATGACGACTCCGGACCTGACCACGACGACTCCTCGGTGCAGACGACGAGCGCCCCCGAGTGACACGCCCGGGCCGACCCTATCGGCCCTCGGCCGCCGGCCCGACCAGTATCGGGAATCTCGTCCCGTTCCGGGACGCACGCACGAGGGCCCCCACCGCTGGTGCGGTGGGGGCCCTCGTGACGGGACCTGGGGTCAGGCCTTGGTGGTGTCCTCGTCGGTCGCACCCTCGACGGCCTCGGCCGCTGCCTCGACGTCGGCCTCGGTGGCCGGCTCGGTCTCGACCTCCGTGGCGGGCGCACCCGCGACGACGTCGGTCTCGACCTCGGCGGAGTCGTCGGCCGCGTTCACCGCGGGCGTCTCCTCGGCCGTCGGCTCCTCGACGGGAGCCGCGCTGCTCGTCGCCGGAGCGGTCGCCTGCGCCGTGAAGGACTTCTCCTCGACGATCTCGATGACGGCCATGGGGGCGTTGTCGCCCTTGCGCGGACCGATCTTCGTGATGCGCGTGTACCCGCCGGGACGGCTCGCCATGGCGGGGCCGATCTCGGTGAACAGCGTGTGCAGGACGCTCTTGTCACGCACGACCTTCACGACCTGGCGGCGGTTCGCCACCGTGTCGGTCTTGGCCTTCGTGATGAGCTGCTCGGCGTAGGGCCGCAGACGGCGGGCCTTGGCCTCGGTGGTGGTGATGCGGCCGTGCTCGAACAGCGCCGTCGCGAGGTTCGCCAGGATCAGGCGCTGGTGCGACGGGCTGCCGCCGAGGCGGGCTCCCTTGGTGGGCGTGGGCATGTGTCTGTCTCCAGGTCAGTAATACGGTCGATGAGCGAGCAGCTCAGTACTGCTCGTCCTCGGCGAAGCTGGCGTCGTCGTCGTAGGAGTCGAGGACGGCCGACGGGTCGAAACCGGCCGGGCTGTCCTTGAGGGCCAGGCCCATCTCGGCCAGCTTGGCCTTGACCTCGTCGATCGACTTCGAGCCGAAGTTGCGGATGTCGAGCAGGTCCTGCTCCGAGCGCGTGATGAGCTCACCCACGGAGTGGATGCCCTCGCGCTTGAGGCAGTTGTACGAGCGGACCGTGAAGTTGAGCTCCTCGATCGGCAGGGCGAGGTCGGCGGCGAGCTGCTCGTCGACCGGCGACGGGCCGATGTCGATGCCCTCGGCCTCGACGTTGAGCTCACGGGCCAGGCCGAAGAGCTCGACGAGGGTCGAACCGGCCGACGCGATCGCGTCACGCGGCAGGATCGAGGACTTCGTCTCGACGTCGATGATCAGCTTGTCGAAGTCGGTGCGCTGCTCGACTCGGGTGGCCTCGACCTTGTACGTGACCTTGAGGACCGGGCTGTAGATCGAGTCGACCGGCATGCGCCCGATCTCCTCGTCGCCGGTCTTGTTCTGCACCGCCGAGACGTAGCCGCGGCCGCGCTCGACGACGAGCTCGATCTCCAGGCTGCCCTTCTCGTTCAGCGTGGCGATGTGCAGGTCCTTGTTGTAGACCTCGACGCCCGCGGGGGCCTCGATGTCGCCCGCGGTGGCGACACCGGGGCCCTGCGCGCGCAGGTACATGACGAACGGCTCGTCGTGCTCGGAGGAGACGACGAGGCTCTTCAGGTTGAGGATGATCTCGGTGACGTCCTCGGTCACGCCGGGGACGGTCGAGAACTCGTGCTGGATGCCGTCGATCTTGATCGACGTGACCGACGCGCCCGGGATGGAGCTGAGGAGCGTGCGGCGCAGCGAGTTGCCGAGGGTGTACCCGAAGCCGGGCTCGAGGGGCTCGATGACGAACCGCGAACGGTTGTCGGCGACGACCTCTTCGGTCAGGACGGGGCGCTGTGCGATGAGCATGGAACTTCCTTTCCGGCCCTCCCGCTATTTGAAGGGCCGGCTCGGTGGAACAGGACGATCAGATCTTGGAGTAGTACTCCACGATCAGCTGCTCCTGGATGGGGACGGTGATCTGCTCGCGGACCGGGCGCTGGTGCACCAGGATGCGGCCGCGGTCGGCGTCGACGTCGATCCAGCCGGGGACGGTGTCCCGGTCGTGGGTCTCGCGCGCGACGATGAACGGCGTCGTCTCCAGGCTCTTCTGCTTGACATCGATGATGTCGTGCTTGCTGATCTGGAAGGACGGGATGTTCGTCTTCACGCCGTTGACGACGAAGTGACCGTGCGTCACGAGCTGACGCGCGTGGCGGCGCGTGCGGGCGAGGCCGGCACGGTAGACCACGTTGTCGAGACGGCTCTCGAGCAGGATGAGCAGGTTGTCACCCGTCTTGCCCGGCTTGCGGTGAGCGGTCTCGTAGTACTTGCGGAACTGCTTCTCGAGGACGCCGTAGGTGTAGCGCGCCTTCTGCTTCTCCTGCAGCTGGGTGCGGTACTCCGACTCCTTGATGCGGGCACGACCGTGCATGCCCGGGGGGTACGGACGACGCTCGAACGCGGCGTCGCCACCGACGAGGTCGACGCCGAGGCGGCGCGACTTCTTGGTGAGAGGTCCGGTGTAACGGGCCATGATTCAGACTCCTGAGTTCTTCCCGTCCGTCACAGACGACGGTGCTTGGGCGGGCGGCAGCCGTTGTGCGGGCTGGGGGTGACGTCGGAGATGGTGCCGACCTCGATGCCGACGCCGCTCAGCGACCGGATCGCCGTCTCGCGACCCGAGCCCGGGCCCTTCACGAAGACGTCGACCTTCTTCATCCCGTGCTCCATCGCCTGGCGACCGGCGGCCTCGGCCGCCATGCCCGCCGCGAAGGGCGTGGACTTGCGCGAGCCCTTGAAGCCGACGGTTCCGCCGGAGGCCCACGCGATCACGGCGCCCGAGGGGTCCGTGATCGTCACGTGCGTGTTGTTGAACGTGCTCTTGATGTGGGCCTGGCCCTGAACGACGTTCTTCTTCTCCTTGCGGCGCACCTTCTTGGCGCCCGTGTTCTTCGGAGGCATCTAGATCACTTCTTCTTTCCGGCGACGGTGCGCTTCGGACCCTTGCGGGTGCGCGCGTTGGTCTTCGTGCGCTGGCCGCGGACGGGCAGGTGCGCACGGTGGCGACGGCCCTGGTACGAACCGATCTCCATCTTGCGACGGATGTCGGCCGTGACCTCACGGCGCAGGTCGCCCTCGACCTGGTAGTTGGCCTCGATGTGGTCACGCAGCGCGACGAGGTGGTCGTCGGTCAGCTCGTGGACCCGCAGGTCGGGGCTGATGCCGGTGGCGGCGAGGGTGTCGGTGGCGCGGGTGCGCCCGACGCCGAAGATGTAGGTGAGTGCGATCTCGATGCGCTTGTCGCGCGGGAGATCGACTCCGACGAGGCGTGCCATGGTGGCAGTTCCTTCCGGTACGGCAGAGGTGTCGTCACCTGAGGCGCCCCGGCTGCCTCCAGGACCCGTTCCTTGGGGGGTCCTGAGCCGGGCCCCGGCCTCTGCGCCGGGGGTGACCCGCCGCCCTGGTGGGCGACGGGAGCCGTCAGATGTTCAGTGTGGTCGCGGTGAAGAGGGTGCGATCAGCCCTGGCGCTGCTTGTGCCGGGGGTTCTCGCAGATCACCATGACGCGGCCGTGGCGACGGATCACCTTGCACTTGTCACAGATCTTCTTCACGCTCGGGTTGACCTTCATCGAGAAGCTCTCTCTTCTTCAGTCTGAACGTGTTCGGTGTGCAGTTGTGGCGTGCTCGACGGTGTCGTTCCCGACGTGTCGATCACTTGTAGCGGTAGACGATCCGTCCACGGCTGAGGTCGTACGGCGACAGCTCCACCACGACCCGGTCCTCGGGGAGGATGCGGATGTAGTGCTGGCGCATCTTGCCGCTGATGTGCGCCAGGACCTTGTGGCCGTTGGCCAGCTCGACCCGGAACATCGCGTTCGGGAGTGCCTCGACGACAGCACCCTCCATCTCGATGACGCCTTCTTTTTTCGCCATGGACCTCAGCTTCTCGGTTGATCGTCAGGGACGGCCCGGGCACGCGCGAGGACCCGCGACTCCGAGGAGCCGCTTCCGACGAGGGGTGAACCACGAGGGCAGGGGTCGATGCGCCCGACATAGGCCGACAGGGAAGTCTACGTCGGTCGGGGCACTCGTTTCAAATCGAGGGTCGGCGGGCTCTGGCACCGCACCGCCGACACGCGCCAGGATGGGCCGATGAGGCTGGAGAACGTCGTCTGGGCGTGCCGCGACCCACACGCCCTGGGGCGGTTCTGGGCGGCCGCGCTGGACGCCGAGGTGCTCGTGGAGTCCGACGACCAGCTCGAGGCGCGCGTGCTGTTCGGAGCCGACGTGTTCCTCGACGTCTGCTTCGGCCCGCCCAGCGACCCGCCTCGAGGCCCGCAGCGCCTGCACCTCGACCTGCGCGGCGGTCGGGCCCAGGAGGCCGTGGTGCGGCGGCTGCTCTCGCTCGGCGCGCGCCGTGCCGACATCGGACAGGGCGACGTCCCGTGGGTGGTGCTCGCCGATCCTGCCGGCAACGCGTTCTGCGTCATGGAGGACCGCGCCGCCTACGCGACGGGCACGGGCCCCGTGGCCGCGCTTCCGCTCGACAGCGCCGACCCCGACCGCGACGCGGTCTTCTGGGCCGCGATCACCGGCTGGGTCCCGACGACCGACGACCCGCACGCGCTGCAGCACCCGTCGGGAGCCGGGCCGCTCCTCGAGCTCTGCCCGGAGCCCGAGCCCCGGCGCACGCCGTCGGTGCTGCACCTCGACGTCCGACCGGACCCCGCCGACGTCGCTGCGTCGCCGACCGCGCCGCTCGACCTGGTGCGCGACCTCGGCGGCTCCGTCGTGGAGCAGCCCGCAGCAGGGCTGCCGTGGACGGTCTGCGCCGACCCGTCGGGGAACGCCGTCTGCGTGCTCGGCGTCCGGCCGCCGACGTGAACGGCGCTCAGCCGGTGTAGCGGTCGATCAGGCGCGAGAGCACGATCGCGGTGTCGGTGTGGTCGACGTTGTCGACCTCGGTGCGCACCCGCTCGAGCGCTCGCTCCAGGTCGCGCACGTCGCGTGCGACGATCCGCAGGATCGCGTCCGCCTGGCCCGACACGGTCGCCGCCGCGTGGATCTCGGGGACCTTCGCGAAGGCGGACCCGAGGGCCTCGGGCGTGATCGTGCCTCGACAGTGGACCTCCACGTACGCCTCGACCGCCCATCCCATGAGGTCGGGGTCGACCACTGCGGTGAACCCCTTCACCACGCCGTCGGCGACGAGCCGGTCGACCCGGCGCTTGACCGCCGGGGCCGAGAGGCCGACGTCGGCGGCGATCCGGGCGTAGCCGGCCCGGCCGTCGCGCACGAGGTGGTCGATGATGCGGCGGTCGAGGTCGTCCATGCACCCATCGTGCAACGAATCGCCGCCCATGGCGCCAGAACGCCAGGATCCTGCGCGAGCACGTGCAGTTTCGAACTCTCGGTCCGCGTGGAGGGCGAACTACGATGGATTCGTTGCGTCGCAGGGGTGACGCCACTGACCAGGAGGTCGCCGTGACCGTGCTCGAGACCCGTCCCGCCACCCACGTCCCGGTGAGTCCCTCGCCCGCACGGCAGGTGACCCGGTCCGCCCGGACCCGTACGTACCTCATGTGCGCGCCGACCCACTTCGACGTCACCTACGCGATCAACGCGTGGATGCGACCCGGGGTGGCCGTCGACCGCCAGCGCGCCCTCGTCCAGTGGGAGGTGCTGCGCCAGACGTACAGCGCGCTGGGCCACCGGGTGCACGTGCTCGACGGGGTGCCCGGCCTGCCCGACATGGTGTTCGCCGCCAACGGCGCGACCGTCGTCGGCGGCCGCGCCTACGGCGCTCGGTTCCGCCACCCCGAGCGCGCCGCCGAGGCCGTCGAGCACGCCGCCTGGCTCCGGGGGCAGGGCGTCGCCGTCACCGACCCCACGCAGACCAACGAGGGCGAGGGCGACTTCCTCGTGCTCGGTTCCATGATCCTGGCAGGAACGGGCTTCCGGACGAGCCTGCACGCGCACGTCGAGGCGGCTCGCGTGCTCGACCGTCCGGTCGTCAGCCTGCAGCTCGTCGACCCGCGCTTCTACCACCTCGACACCGCCCTGGCCGTGCTCGACGACGGCAACGGCGACGCCCCGGCCGACATCGCCTACCTGCCGTCGGCGTTCTCCGAGCACAGCCGTCGCACGCTGCGCGAGCTGTTCCCGGACGCGGTGGAGTGCACCGAGGACGACGCCCTCGTGCTCGGGCTCAACGCCGTGAGCGACGGACGCCACGTCGTCGTGCCCGTGCAGGCGCGCACCCTGACCCGTCAGCTCGAGGAGCGGGGCTACGTCCCGGTCCCCGTTGACGTGAGCGAGCTGCTCAAGGCCGGCGGCAGCGTCAAGTGCTGCACCCAGGAGCACCACTCCTGAGCACGGGACACGCGACACCTCCCGTCGGCGGCGCCGTCAGGGGCGGTAGGCGTCGAGGTCGGCGGACAGCTCGGCGAACAGGGCCTCGTTGAGCCCGAAGACGAGACGCACCTCGGCGAGGACGTCCAGCCGCTCCTGCGTGGTGAGGTCGAGCGCGTCGAGGCGTTCGCGGTAGGCGTCCTTGTACGGCTTCGGCTTCGGCACGTCGACGAACGCGTAGAAGGCGAGACCGTCGTGGTCGAGGTCGAAGGTCCGAGCCAGCACCCGGCCGATCGCACGCCCGCCCGAGAGGTCGCCCAGGTACCGCGTGTAGTGGTGCGCCACGAACCGCGCAGGGTGGTCACGGGTGGTCTCGATCCGCGCGACGTAGGCGTCGGTCGCCGGCGTCGCGGCGTCGCCGGTCCCCCAGTGCGCCACGTCGTCGAGGATCGCCGACGACCGCTCCAGGGCGGGGTCGAGGACCGCGTCGACCGCCGGGTGCCCGGCGAGCGTCCGTCCTGCGGCCTCCAGCGCCGCGTACACCCGCTGCAGCCGCGCCAGGTAGTCCGCGTACCCACGGGGCGACACCCGGCCGGCGAGCAGCTCGCTCATGAAGGCCGATCCTTCCGCGGACTCGTGCTCACGTCGGGAGCCGTCGCGCAGCAGGCGCGACAACGAGGAGGTGTCCGGCTCGATGATCGTCATGTCTGCCTCTCGTCCGCCCCGACCGTCCGGGTCGGCCGACCCGTGCTCAGAGCATAGGCTAGGCAACCCTAAGCAGTCCACGGGGGTCCACGGCGTGGTCGCTCTACCTCCGCCCCTTCGACGGGGTCCGAGAGCGACCACTTCGGTCACACAGGTCCCACGCGCCCCCGAAATCCCGTACGCTGCTCGGCGTGTCGCGTTCTCGGGTGCTCTCAGCGCTGCTATCTTCCCTCGCCGCCGTCCTGGTGGCCGGGACGCTGGTCGCTGCGCCCAGCGCGCAGGCCGCCTCCACCCTGCTGTGCTCGGGCTACGCGAACTGCCTGCGCGCCGGGTACGACCACCACGGCTACGAGCAGAACCAGCGCACCAGCTACTGGAACATGTACGGCGGCACGAACTGCACGAACTACGTCGCGTACCGCCTCGTCACCACCAACGGCATGGCGAACCGACGTCCGGCCTCCGGCGTCGGCAACGCCCGCGACTGGGGCACGACGATGGCGTCCATCACCGACACCACGCCCGCGGTCGGCTCGGTCGCCTGGTGGGGCCGCACCGGCAACCACGTCGCGTACGTCGAGCGGGTCGCCTCCCCCACCGAGATCATCGTCTCGGAGTCGAACTGGGGTCGCGACTTCGACCACCGGCGGATCACGAAGTCCGGGTCCGGCTGGCCGGACGGCTTCATCCACTTCGCCGACCCGGACGTCACCCCCCGCTTCACCTCGGCCCCACGACCGACGTTCGCCGGTGCCGAGAAGGTCGGCAGCCTGCTGACCGCGCGTGCGGGCTCCTGGTCGCCGACGGCCACCCTGAGCTACCAGTGGGTCGCCGACGGGACGCCGATCCGCGGCGCCACCGCGTCGACGTACCGGTTGACCGCGGCCGAGCGCGGCCGCAAGGTCCACGTCGTCGTCACCGGACGGCGCGCCGGGTACCCGGCGACGGCCTCCACGTCGGCGCGCACGTCCAAGCCGATCGCGGCAGGCGACTTCGGCACGACCGCACGCCCGACGCTGACGGGCACCGAGCGCGTGGGCGCCCAGCTCGTCGCGTCCGCACCCACCTGGAAGCCTGCGGCCACGCTCGACTACCAGTGGTACGCCGACGACGAGATCATCCCCGGAGCCACGAGCAGCACCCTTCCGCTCGACGCCGACCTGCTCGGCCAGCGCATCGGCGTGGTCGCCACGGGCTCACGCCCGGGCTACAACACGCAGGTGCTGGAGTCCGCGACCGTGACCGACCCCGTCGCCCCAGGCGTCTTCGACCTCGCGCCGGCGCCGGTCGTCGCGGGCACGTCCGCGGTCGGGTCGGTCCTCACCGCGAGCACGGCCGCGTGGTCGCCGACGGCCACGCTCGCCTACCAGTGGTTCTCCGACGACACCCCCATCGCCGGCGCCACCACGGCGCGCTACACCGTGACCCCGGACGACCGAGGGCACCGGCTGCACGTCGTCGTCACCGGCTCCCGCACGGCCTACACGACGACGCAGGTCGCGTCCCAGCCGACGGACGCCGTCGCGCCCGGGCAGTTCACGACGACGGCGCGACCGGTGCTGTCCGGCGCGGCCCAGGTCGGCACCACGCTGCAGGTCCGCACCGACGCCTGGTCGCCGGTCGCCACCTTCACCTACCAGTGGTTCGCCGACGGGCGGCCGATCCCCGGCGCCACGGGCACCAGCTACCGCCTGACGTCGGCGGACCGCGGCAAGCGCATCCGCGTCGGCGTCACGGGCACGCGCGACGGCTACGTCACCCGCACCCTGTCGTCGAGCCGCACCACGCCCCCCGTCCAGGCGGAACCCGTGGCGTTCAGGACGGTGCACCGGCCGGTCCTCTCCGGTGCGGCCCAGGTGGGCACGGTCCTGCGGGCGAGCACGCCAGCCTGGTCGCCCGTCGCGACCTTCGGCTACCGCTGGTACGCCGACGGCCGGCTCATCGCCGGCGCGACCGGCAGCGCCTACCGACCGGTGGCCGCCGACCGTGGCAAGCGGATCCACGTGACGGTCACGGGCAGCCGCAGCGGGTACGTCGCCCGCACGATCGCCTCGACCCGCACGACCGCGCCGGTCGCCGCCGCGCCACGTCGCTGAACCTCGACGGCTACGACGCGTCGTCGCCCGCGTACGGCACGCCGAGCTCGGCGAGCCGCGCACGCCCGCCGTCGAGCGCCGTCAGCACCCAGGCGCCGTCGGCCGTCCAGGTGACCGTGTGCTCCCAGTGGGCCGCCCAGGACCCGTCGTCGGACACGACCGTCCAGTGGTCGTCGAGGGTGCGGGTGTCGGGCGAGCCGAGCGTGACCATCGGCTCGACGGCCAGCACGAGGCCGGGCACGATGCGCGGGCCCTTGCCGGCTCGCCCCACGTTCGGCACGTCGGGCGCCTGGTGCATGGCCGTGCCGATGCCGTGTCCCGTGTAGCCGTCGGCGATCCCGTAGTCACCGGACGAGCGCACGCTGCGCTCGATCGCCTGGCTCACGTCGCCGACCCGCCGGCCGACGCCGCCGGCCGCGATACCGGCCCAGAGGGCCCGCTCGGTGTCGTCGACGAGCTGCTGCACCTCGGGGGCGACCTCCCCGACCGTGACCGTCACGGCCGCGTCGCCGTGCCATCCGTCGACGATCGCGCCGCAGTCGATGGAGACCACGTCGCCCTCGCGCAGCTCGCGGGACCCGGGGATGCCGTGCACGACCTCGTCGTTGACCGACGCGCAGATGACGCCGGGGAAGCCGGGCACACCGGGTTCGGCACCGTAGTGCAGGAAGTTCGACGTCGCCCCGTGCGCGCGGATCGTGTCGTGCGCGACCGCGTCGAGCTCGGCCGTCGTCACCCCTGGCGCGACGGTCTCGCGGACCGCCTCGAGGGCGTGCGCGACGACGAGACCGGCGCGGCGCATGAGCGCCACCTGCTCGGGTGTCTTGATCTCGATGCCGCGACCGAACACGGTCTCCCCCGGCCTCCGGTCAGAGGCCGAGTGCGGCGTCGATGCGCGCCTCGACCTCGTCGACCGTGCCCATGCCGTCGACCTCGCGCAGCAGGCCACGCTCGCGGTACACCGGCAGCAACGGCGCCGTCTCCGCGATGTAGACCTCCTGGCGGTGCCGGATGACGTCCTCGGTGTCGTCGGCGCGGCCGCTGGTCTCGGCCCGCTTCAGCAGCCGGGCGATCAGCTCCTCGTGGTCGACCGTCAGCACGAGCACGTGGTCGAGCTCGGAGCCGAGGTCGGCGAGGATCCGGTCGAGCGTCGAGACCTGCTCGAGCGTGCGCGGGTACCCGTCGAGGATGAAGGACTCGCGGGCGTCCTCCTGGGCGAGGCGGTCCTGCACCATCGCGTTCGTGACCTCGTCGGGCACGTACTCGCCCGCGTCCATGTAGCGCTGCGCGGTCCGGCCGAGCTCGGTCTGCTGCTGGACGTTGGCCCGGAAGATGTCGCCGGTCGAGACGTGCGCGCCCTCGATCCGCTGCGCGAGCGTCGCCGCCTGCGTGCCCTTGCCGGCACCGGGCGGACCCATGATGAGGAGACGAGTCACCGCAGGAACCCTTCGTAGTTGCGCTGCTGGAGCTGGCTCTCGATCTGCTTCACCGTGTCGAGGCCGACGCCCACGATGATGAGGATCGAGGTGCCGCCGAACGGGAAGTTCTGGCTGGCGCCGAGCAGCGCCACGGCCACCATCGGGATGAGGGCGATGAAGCCCAGGTACACGGCGCCCGGAGCCGTGATGCGGCTCAGGACGTACGCCAGGTAGTCCTGCGTCGGACGGCCGGCACGGATGCCCGGGATGAAGCCGCCGTACTTGCGCATGTTGTCGGCGACCTCCTCCGGGTTGAAGGTGATCGCCACGTAGAAGTAGGCGAAGAACACGATCAGCGCGAAGTACGTGATCATGTAGTACGGGTGGTCACCACGCACGAAGTGGTCGGTGATGAACACCGCGCCCGGTCCGTCGGGCCGGAACTGCGCGTACAGCGCCGGCAGGTAGAGCAGGCTCGAGGCGAAGATGACCGGGATGATGCCGGCCTGGTTGACCTTGAGCGGGATGTAGGTCGAGGAGCCGCCGAACATCCGGCGCCCGACCATGCGCTTGGCGTACTGGACCGGGATCCGGCGCTGCGCCTGCTCGATGAGGATGACGGCCGCGACGATGACGAGACCGACGAGCACCACGACGGAGAACGTCGCCCAGCCCTTCTGCTCCTTGATCAGCCACATGGCGCCGGGGAACGTCGCGACGACCTGCGTGAAGATCAGGATCGACATGCCGTTGCCGACGCCGCGGTCGGTCACGAGCTCGCCGAGCCACATGATGACGGCGGTGCCGGCGACCATGGTGAGGACGATCAGCAGGAAGGCGGGGATGCTGTCGGGGCGGTAGAGCAGCTGGCCGCAGTCGACGCCGCCGAACAGCTGGCCGCTGCGCGCGAGCGCCACGATGCCGGTCGCCTGCAGGACGGCGAGCCCGAGCGTCAGGTAGCGGGTGTACTGCGTGATCTTCGCCTGGCCGGACTGACCCTCCTTCTTGAGGGCCTCCAGCCGCGGGATGACGACGACGAGCAGCTGCAGGATGATGCTCGCGGTGATGTAGGGCATGATGCCCAGCGCGAACACGGTCAGCTGCAGGAGCGCACCGCCGGAGAAGACGTTGATGAGCGCGAAGAGGCTGCTGTTCTCGCCCTGCGAGGCGAGGTCGACGCAGCGCTGGACGTTGCTCACGTTGATGCCGGGGGCCGGCAGGGTCGAGCCGAACCGGAACAGCACGATCACGGCGAGCACGAACAGCAGCTTGCGTCGAAGGTCAGGCGTCTTGAACGCGTTGACGAAGGCGCTGAGCACCGGGTGTCCTCCTCGATCGTGGGCCCCTGGCGGGACCTCGGCGACTCTAACAGTCAGTTCTCGCAGATCGGCCGTTGCCCGGTCGTTGCACCCCGCACGTGGGGCGGGCGCCCGGGACGGGCCTCGGCCTGCGAGGGCCGGACGACGAACGACGGCGAGGTCCGGTGGCCGCTAGGGCCACGAACCTCGCCGTCGTCTCGTCAGAGCGTCATTCAGAGCTCGGTCACGCTGCCACCGGCGGCCTCGATCTTGCTGCGGGCCGAGCCGGAGAACTTGTGGGCGGTCACCTGGACGGCCACGGAGAGGTCACCCTCGCCGAGCACCTTGACCAGCTGGCCCTTGCGGACCGCGCCCTTCGCGACCAGCGCGTCGACGTCGATGGCGCCACCCTCGGGGAAGAGGGTGCCGATGCGCTCGACGTTGACGACCTGGTACTCCTCACGGAACGGGTTCTTGAACCCCTTCAGCTTGGGCAGACGCATGTGGAGCGGGATCTGTCCACCCTCGAAGCCGGCGGACACCTGGTAGCGGGCCTTGGTGCCCTTGGTGCCGCGACCGGCGGTCTTGCCCTTGGAGCCCTCACCGCGACCCACGCGGGTCTTCGCGGTCTTGGCACCGGGGGCGGGGCGCAGGTGGTGAAGCTTCAGCGCCATGTCAGTCAACCTCCTTGACGGCCACGAGGTGCGGGATGGTGTTCGCCATGCCGCGGATCTCGGGGCGGTCCTCCTTGACGACGACGTCGCCGATGCGCTTCAGACCCAGCGACCGCAGCGTGTGGTGCTGGTTCTGCGGGCGACCGATCGCCGAACGAACCTGGGTGATCTCGAGGCGCGCCATCAGACACCCACCTCGGCGGGCGCGTTCTGCGCCTCCTTGATGCCCTCGGCCTGAGCCTTGAGCAGGGCCGACGGGGCGACGTCCTCGACCGCGAGGCCGCGACGCTGCGCGACCGCCTCGGGCGACTCCAGGCCCTTGAGGGCCTCCACCGTCGCGTGGACGATGTTGATGGAGTTCGACGAGCCGAGCGACTTGCTCAGGACGTCGTGGACACCGGCGGCCTCGAGCACTGCACGCACCGGGCCACCGGCGATGACGCCGGTACCGGGCGACGCGGGACGCAGGAAGACGACACCGGCCGCCTTCTCGCCCTGCACCGGGTGCGGGATGGTGCCCTGGATGCGCGGGACGCGGAAGAAGTTCTTCTTCGCCTCCTCGACACCCTTGGAGATCGCCGTGGGGACCTCCTTGGCCTTGCCGTAGCCGATACCGACCTGGCCGTCACCGTCGCCGACGATCACGAGGGCGGTGAAGCTGAAGCGACGACCACCCTTCACGACCTTGGCGACACGGTTGATCGTGACGACCTTCTCGATGTAGTTGGACTTGTCGCCGCCGCGGTCGCCTCGACCACCGCGACGGTCTCCGCCTCCGCGGCGGTTACCACTCTGCTGGGCGCTCATGCGGCACTCCCCATGTCGTAGTTGTTCGTCTTGGTGGACATCAGAACTCCAGCCCACCCTCGCGCGCGCCGTCGGCCAGGGCGGCCACGCGACCCGCGTAACGGTTGCCCGCGCGGTCGAAGACGACGGCCTCGATGCCGGCGGCCTTCGCCCGGTCGGCGACGAGCTCGCCGACCTTCTTCGCCTTGGCGGTCTTGTCGCCGTCGAAGGCGCGCAGGTCGGCCTCGAGGGTCGAGGCCGAGGCCAGCGTGTGTCCCTCGAGGTCGTTCACGACCTGGGCCACGATGTGCTTGCTGGAGCGGGTCACGACGAGACGAGGACGCTCGGGCGAGCCGTGCAGCTTCTTGCGACCACGGATCTGGCGACGCGCGCGCGACGTGGCGCGGGCGGAGCGACCCTTGGACTGCTTGATGGAGACGGCCATCACTTACCAGCCTTTCCAGCCTTGCGCAGCACGCGCTCGCCGGCGTAACGGACACCCTTGCCCTTGTAGGGCTCGGGCTTGCGGATCTTGCGGATGTTCGCGGCGACCTCGCCGACCGACTGCTTGTCGATGCCGATGACCGAGAACTTGGTGGGAGCCTCCACGTTGAACGTGATGCCCTCGGGGGCCTTGACGATCACGGGGTGGCTGAAGCCGAGCGCGAACTCGAGCTCCGTCGGGCCCTTGGACAGGACGCGGTAGCCGACGCCCACGATCTCGAGCTTCTTCTCGTAGCCGTCGGTGACGCCGACGACCATGTTGCTGATGAGCGTGCGGCTCAGGCCGTGGAGGGCCTTGCTGCGACGCTCGTCGTCGGGACGCTGGACCTCGAGGCTGCCGTCCTCACCACGGTTGACCGTGATGGGCTCGGCGACGCGGTGCGAGAGCTCGCCCTTGGGGCCCTTGACGCGGACGTCCTGACCTTCGATGGTGACCTCGACGCCGTTCGGGACGGCGACGGGAAGCTTGCCGATGCGCGACATGTGTGTGCTCCTCCCTCACCAGACGTAGGCGAGGACTTCTCCGCCTACACCCTTGGTCGTGGCCTGACGATCGGTCAGCAGGCCCTGGCTGGTCGAGATGATGGCGACGCCCAGTCCACCGAGCACCTTCGGGAGGTTCGTGGACTTGGCGTACACCCGCAGGCCCGGCTTGCTGATGCGGCGGATGCCGGCGATCGAGCGCTCGCGCTGGGGGCCGTACTTGAGGGTCACGTGGAGGGACTTGCCCACCTCGCCCTCGGCGGGCTCGACGACCTTGTAGTCGGTGATGTACCCCTCCTGCTTCAGCAGGGCGAGCACGCCCTCCTTCAGCTTGGAGTAGGGCGCCGACACGTCGTCGTGGTACGCCTGGTTGCCGTTGCGGATCCGCGTGAGCAGGTCCGCGATCGGGTCGGTCATGGTCATGTGGTGTTTCCGTTCCTGCCGTGGTTTCGCATCCCGTCCCCGGGCCCGGGGTTCCGGACGGGTGAGGGAGGACCTGCGACGGTCGTGGTGGAAGGGGTGGTGGTCAGCGGCACGAGGCCGACGAGGTCACCAGGAGGACTTGGTCACTCCGGGCAGCTCGCCGCGGTGGGCCATCTCGCGCAGGCAGATCCGGCACAGGCCGAACTTGCGGTACACGGACTTCGGACGGCCGCAGCGCTGGCAGCGCGTGTAGCCACGGACCGCGAACTTGGGCTTGCGGGCCGCCTTGATCTTGAGGCCGGTCTTCGCCATGTCAGTTCTCCTTGAAGGGGAAGCCCAGCTGCTTCAGCAGCGCGCGACCCTCGTCGTCGTTGGTGGCGGTGGTGACGATGGTGATGTCCATGCCCCGCGACCGGTCGATCTTGTCCTGGTCGATCTCGTGGAACATGACCTGCTCGGTCAGACCGAACGTGTAGTTGCCGCGGCCGTCGAACTGCTTGCCGTTGAGACCGCGGAAGTCGCGAATACGGGGCAGCGCCAGCGTGAGCAGACGGTCGAGGAACTCCCACATGCGGTCGCCGCGCAGCGTGACGTGCGCACCGATCGGCATGCCCTCGCGCAGCTTGAACTGCGCGATGGACTTGCGAGCCTTGGTGACCTGCGGCTTCTGGCCGGTGATCGCCGTGAGGTCGCGGATGGCGCCCTCGATGAGCTTGCCGTCGCGGGCAGCCTCGCCGACACCCATGTTGACGACGATCTTCGTCAGTCCGGGCACCTGCATGACGTTCGCGTGGTCGAACTCCTCGCGCAGCGCCGGGAGGATCTCCTCGCGGTACTTGGCCTTCAGCCGCGGAGCGGTGGTCGTCTCGGCCATGCTCAGATCTCCTTTCCGGTCTTGGAGGACACGCGCACGGAACGCTGCGCCTCGTAGCTGGAACCGTCGGGACGGTTCTTGGTGACGTCGTCGCGGCGGTGCGAGACGCGCGTCGTGGTCTTGTCGCCGTCGACGTCGACGACGAGCATCACGTTGGAGACGTGGATGGGGGCCTCACGCGTGATGATGCCGCCCTGCGTGCCGTCGGCACCGGCGCGGGTGTGGCGCTTGATGCGGTTCACGCCCTCGACGATGACGCGCTCACGCTCGGCGAGCACCTCGATGACCTTGCCCTCGACGCCCTTGTCGGCACCCGCGATGACCTTGACCTGGTCACCCTTGCGGATCGACAGCGTTCGCTTGTTGCTGGTCATGTCAGAGCACCTCCGGGGCGAGCGAGATGATCCGCATGAACTTCTTGTCGCGCAGCTCGCGGCCCACGGGGCCGAAGATGCGCGTTCCACGCGGGTCGCCGTCGGCCTTGAGGATGACGGCGGCGTTCTCGTCGAACTTGATGTACGAGCCGTCCGGACGGCGGCGCTCCTTGACGGTGCGCACGACCACGGCCTTGACGACGTCGCCCTTCTTGACGTTGCCGCCGGGGATGGCGTCCTTGACGGTGGCGACGATGGTGTCGCCGATACCGGCGTAGCGTCGACCCGAGCCGCCGAGCACGCGGATGCAGAGGATCTCCTTCGCACCGGTGTTGTCGGCGACCTTGAGTCGCGACTCCTGCTGAATCATCTGTCTCTCACTTCGCCTTCTCGAGGATCTCCACGACGCGCCAGCGCTTGGTGGCCGACAGCGGGCGGGTCTCCTGGATGAGCACACGGTCGCCGATGCCGGCCGCGTTGGCCTCGTCGTGCGCCTTGAGCTTCACGTTGCGTCGCAGCACCTTGCCGTACAGCGGGTGCTTCACGCGGTCCTCGACAATGACGACGACGGTCTTGTCCATCTTGTCGCTCGTGACGAGGCCCTCGCGCACCTTGCGGTAGTTGCGGGTGGTGTCGGTGTTCGTGGTCACGGTGTCCTTCTCGCTGGTGCTCATGCCTCGACCGCCTCGATGATGCCCAGCTCGCGCTCGGTCAGCACCGTGTAGATGCGGGCGATCTCGCGGCGGACCGTCTTCAGACGAGCCGTGTTGTCGAGCTGTCCCGTGGCGTTCTGGAAGCGCAGGTTGAACAGCTCTTCCTTGGCCTCGCGCAGCTTGGTCTCCAGAGCCTCGGCATCGAGGCCGCGCAGCTCTGCGGCAGTGGTCTTCGCAGCCATGCTCAGAACCCTCCCTCGGTGTCGCGGGTGATGAAGCGCGCCTTCATGGGCAGCTTGTGGATGGCGCGACGCATCGCCTCGCGCGCGACGTCCTCGGAGACACCCGAGAGCTCGAACATGACGCGTCCGGGCTTGACGTTCGCGACCCACCACTCGGGCGAGCCCTTGCCGGAGCCCATGCGGGTCTCGGCCGGCTTCTTGGTCAGCGGGCGGTCGGGGTAGATGTTGATCCACACCTTGCCGCCACGCTTGATGTGACGCGTCATGGCGATACGAGCGGACTCAATCTGACGGTTGGTCACGTAGTGACCCTCGACCGCCTGGATGCCGAAGTCGCCGAACGCCAGCTCCGTGCCGCCCTTCGCCATGCCGCGGCGCTTGGGGTGGTGCTGCTTGCGGTACTTGACCCTACGAGGCATCAACATCAGGACTGCCCTCCTTCGGTGGCAGCGCCGGCGCCGGCCGTGGCGGGAGCCTCGGCGGCGGGAGCGGCCTGCTCGGCCTGGGGAGCACCCTGGCCGGCCTGGTCGTCACGAGCGGGACGGCGCCCGCGCTGGGGGCGACGGCTGCCGGGGGCGGCGGCGCGACGCGCGGCCTCGGCCTCGCGCTCGGCGCGCGTGCCCGCGACCTCGCCCTTGTAGATCCACACCTTGACGCCGATGCGACCGAAGGTGGTCTTGGCCTCGTAGAAGCCGTAGTCGACGTCGGCGCGGAGCGTGTGCAGGGGCACGCGGCCCTCGCGGTAGAACTCCGAGCGGCTCATCTCGGCACCGCCGAGACGGCCCGAGCACTGGATGCGGATGCCCTTGGCGCCGGAGCGCATGGTCGTCTGCATCGCCTTGCGCATCGCGCGACGGAACTGCACGCGACCGCTCAGCTGCTCGGCCACGCCCTGCGCGACGAGCTGTGCGTCGAGCTCGGGCTGCTTGACCTCGAGGATGTTGAGCTGCACCTGCTTGCCGGTGAGCTTCTCCAGCTCGCCGCGGATGCGGTCGGCCTCGGCGCCACGGCGACCGATGACGATGCCCGGACGCGCGGTGTGGATGTCGACGCGGACGCGGTCACGCGTGCGCTCGATCTCCACGCGGCTGATGCCGGCGCGGTCCATGCCCTTGGTCAGGAGCTTGCGGATCTTGACGTCCTCGCCGACGTAGCTGCTGTACAGCTTGTCGGCGTACCAGCGGCTCTTGTGGTCGGTGGAGATGCCCAGGCGGAAGCCGTGCGGGTTGATCTTCTGGCCCATGGTCAGCGACCGCCCTTCTTCGTGTTCTTGCGCGACTGCGGCACGTCGGCGGACGGCTGCACGACGACGGTGAGGTGGCTGGTGCGCTTGAGGATGCGGTTGGCCGCACCCTTCGCGCGCGGACGCCACCGCTTCATCGTCGGGCCCTCCTCGACGAGCACCGTGGAGATCACGAGGTCGGACGCGTCCAGACCCTCGGTGGTCACGGCGTTCGCGACGGCGGACTCGACCAGCTTGTAGAAGTTGGACGCGACGGCCTGCGGGGCGAACTGCAGGATGGCGAGCGCCTCCTGCGTGTCCATGCCGCGGACCAGGTCGCCGACGCGGCGCGCCTTCTGCGGGGTGACCCGCACGAAGCGGGCCACGGCGAACGCGCCCGCGGCGTCGCCGAGCAGGCGCTCGCGGCGCGCGCTGACGTTCTCTCGGGTAGCTGCACTCATCGCCTCTTGGCCTTTCGGTCGTCCTTCTCGTGACCGCGGAAGGTGCGGGTGGGGGCGAACTCGCCCAGCTTGTGCCCGACCATCGCGTCGGTGATGAACACCGGGACGTGCTTGCGGCCGTCGTGCACGGCGATCGTGTGTCCGATGAAGGACGGCAGGATCATCGAGCGACGCGACCAGGTCTTGATCACGGTGTGGGTTCCGGCATCGTTCTGAGCGTCCACCTTCTTCTCGAGGTGGCCGTCGACGAAGGGACCCTTCTTCAAACTACGGGGCATTCTCTACTCCTGGATTCCTGAGCTCGTCGAGGCTCAGCGGCCGGACTTGCGGCGGCGGACGATCATCTGGTCACTGGCCTTGCGCTTGCGCGTACGGCCCTCGGGCTTGCCCCAGGGCGAGACCGGGTGGCGACCACCCGAGGTCTTGCCCTCACCGCCACCGTGCGGGTGGTCGATCGGGTTCATGGCCACACCACGGACGGTCGGGCGCTTGCCCTTCCAGCGGTTGCGACCGGCCTTGCCCCAGTTGATGTTGGACTGCTCGGCGTTGCCGACCTCGCCGATGGTGGCGCGGCAGCGGACGTCGACGTAGCGCATCTCGCCGGAGGGCAGACGCAGCTGGGCGCGCGAGCCCTCCTTGGCGACGAGCTGCACGCGCACACCGGCGGAGCGGCCCATCTTGGCGCCACCACCCGGACGCAGCTCGACGGCGTGGATCTGCGTGCCGACGGGGATGTTGCGCAGCGGCAGGTTGTTGCCGACCTTGATGTCCGCGGTCGGGCCGGCCTCGATGGCCTGGCCCTGGCGGATGCCGTCGGGCGCGATGATGTAGCGCTTCTCGCCGTCGGCGTAGTGCAGGAGCGCGATGCGCGCCGTGCGGTTGGGGTCGTACTCGATGTGAGCGACCTTGGCCGGCACGCCGTCCTTGTCGTAGCGCTTGAAGTCGATCACGCGGTAGGCGCGCTTGTGACCGCCACCCTGGTGACGCGTGGTGATGCGACCCTGGTTGTTGCGGCCACCCTTCTTGGGCAGCGGCTCGACGAGGGACTTCTCCGGCGTGGTCCGGGTGATCTCGGCGAAGTCGGCGACGCTGGAGCCACGACGGCCCGGCGTGGTCGGCTTGTACTTACGGATAGCCATGTCTGATCAGTCCTCAGCTCGGGCTCGAGAAGATGTCGATGCTCTGGCCGGCGGCGACGCTCACGATGGCCCGCTTGGTGTCCTTGCGCTTGCCGAGCCCGTTGCGGGTGCGGCGCGTCTTGCCCTTGCGGTTCAGCGTGTTCACGGCCGTCACCTTGACGCCGAACACGTTCTCGACGGCGATCTTGATCTCCGTCTTGTTCGCGTCGGGGTGAACCAGGAACGTGTACTTGTTGTCGTCGATGAGCGCGTACGTCTTCTCGGAGACGACGGGCGCGATCAGGACGTCGCGGTGGTCCTTGTGCAGGGTGCTCATGCGGTCACTCACCAGCCTTCTCGAAACCGGCGGCCTGCGCGGTCTCCTCGGTGTCGAACCAGACCTCGGCGACCGTCTGGTCGTACCAGGGGCTGTCCGGCGTGTGGAACTTCATCGAGTCGACGTTGCCCTTGATCTCGTGACCCTTGGGCGCGTTGCCGCTCTTGAGCGGGGCCTTGGAGCCGGGGCCGTAGGGCTGCGTCTTGGTCGCGCCCTCCGCGCCGGACTCCTCGGTCGCCGGGGCGGCCTCGGCCTGCGCCGGAGCCTCCTGGGCGGCCGGAGCCTTCTTCGCGGACGCCTTCTTCGCCGGCTTCGCGGCGGGCTTGGCGTCGGCCTCGACGACGGCCGCGCTGAGCGCGATCGTCTCGGCACCCTCGGTGGAGCGCGCCTCGACGAAGGCCTCGAAGGCCTCCTGCGTGAAGATCACGTCGTCGCTGAGCACGACGTCGTAGGTGTTCAGCTGGTCGAAGGTCAGCACGACGAGGTCGGTGACGTTGCGCAGGCTGAGGGCCGTGACGGCGTCCTCACGACGCACGACGACGAGCACCCGGCGACGCGTGGTCAGCTCCGCGATCGCGGCGACGGCGGCCTTGGTGGAGGGCGCCTCGCCCGTGACGAGCGACTCGACGACGTGCAGGCGACCCGAGCGGGCCCGGTCCGAGAGGGCTCCGCGCAGGGCGGCGGCCTTCATCTTCTTGGGCGTGCGCTGGTCGTAGCTGCGCGGCGTCGGGCCGTGCACGACACCACCGCCGGTGTAGTGCGGGGCGCGGATCGAGCCCTGGCGGGCGCGGCCGGTGCCCTTCTGGCGGTACGGCTTCTTGCCACCGCCGCGGACCTCGCCGCGCGACTTGACGTCGTGCGTGCCCTGACGGGCGGCGGCGAGCTGCGCGGTGACGACCTGGTGGATCAGGGGGATGTTCGTCTGCACGCCGAAGATGTCGACGGGCAGCGCGGCATCGATGGTCTTGACAGCCATGGATCAGGCTCCCTTCGCGCCGGTGCTGGAGGCGGACTTGGCCGCGGAGCGGACCACGACGAGTCCACCCTTCGGGCCGGGGACCGCACCCTTCACGAGGATGACGCCCTTGGCGGCATCCACGGCGTGGACGGTCAGGTTCTGGGTGGTGACGGTCTCGGCGCCCATGTGGCCGGCCATGCGCAGACCCTTGAAGACGCGACCCGGGGTGGCGCAGCCACCGATCGAGCCGGGCTTGCGGTGGTTGCGGTGCGCGCCGTGCGAGGCGGAGACACCGGCGAAGCCGTGACGCTTCATGACGCCGGCGAAGCCCTTGCCCTTGCTGGTGGCGGTCACGTCGATCTCGTCGCCGGCGGCGAAGATCTCCGGGGAGATCTCCTGGCCGAGCGTGTAGTCACCGATCGCCTCGGTGCGGATCTCGACGACGTGACGACGCGGCGTGACGCCGGCCTTCGCGAAGTGGCCGGCCTGCGGCTTGGTGATCTTGCGGCCATCGATCTCGCCGAAGCCGATCTGGACGGCGGTGTAGCCGTCGGTCTCGGCGGTGCGGATCTGCGTGACCACGTTCGTCTCGGCGGCGAGGACGGTGACGGGCACGATCTTGCCCTCGTCGTCCCAGACCTGCGTCATGCCGAGCTTGCGGCCGAGGAGGGCCGCGCGCGTTGACGGTGGAGGAGGTGCTCATGGTGTTCTCGTCCTCCCTCAGAGCTTGATCTCGATGTCGACACCGGCCGGCAGGTCGAGTCGCATGAGCGAGTCGACGGTCTTCGGCGTCGGGTCGATGATGTCGATGAGCCGCTTGTGCGTACGCATCTCGAAGTGCTCGCGGCTGTCCTTGTACTTGTGCGGCGACCGGATCACGCAGAACACGTTCTTCTCGGTCGGCAGGGGCACGGGGCCGGCCACGGAGGCTCCGGTGCGCGTGACCGTGTCGACGATCTTGCGCGCCGAGGTGTCGATCACCTCGTGGTCATAGGCCTTGAGCCGGATACGGATCTTCTGTCCCGCCATGCTCTGGTCGTCCTTACTCTTCGTCAGCTTGGTGTGCCCCTGGGGCTTGTTCTCCCTGGAGGGGATCGCTCCCCTCCGCCCCCCGAGGTCGGGCGTGTCGCGGTGGTGACCACGAGCGTGCGCGAACCTTCTGGAGTTGGGTGGTTGGACTTCCGGTCGCGGGCCGCGGCCTCCAGGGAGTCCGCGTCACGTCGCTTCCAGCAGTCAGGCCGGACACCGTGCAGCGCGCTCGTCGACCCCGGCGTGAGTTCCGGGCGGGCACGCCCCAGCGATCCGGCCGGAGCAACCGCACTAGTCTGACAGACTCCCCCGCCGGAACACAAATCGGCCCCTGGCGCGGACCTGCGGTTTACCACGGGACCGTGGTAAACGTCGTCCGCCCACGGCAAACTTCCCGCGGGACGACGACCGTTGCCGCGGGAAGTGGGCGCTCGCGCCGTCGCTCAGCGGGCGGCGAGAGGCACGTAGAGCCGTCTCGACTGCGCGAGACCCTCGAGGATCATGCGCGCGGTCGCCGCGCGTCGGGCCGGACCCAGGTCGACCCATCCCCACCTCGACATGCCCCACCGCCTGTCCCTCACGGCGTCCTCGCGCTGCTTCTCCTGGACGAGCGCGCGCACGTCGCCGTCCCCGAACGGGTTGAGCCTGCCGAGCTTGACCATCCCGTCGAACTCGCCGCAGTGCCGACTCTCCTCCCACAGGAAGTCGAGCCGCGCCGAGCGACCGTCCCTCAGGACCAGCGTGCGCTGCAGCTCGGGGCGCGGCAGGTCGAAGCGCCACATGAGGTACAACGAGCGCACCTCGCCCACCGTCTCGGCGCGCCCGTCGCTCATCCGCAACGACAGCCGAGCGTGCCGGGCACCCGGCCAGTGCCCGATCTCCTCCAGACGCGGCTCGAGCTCGACGTCGACGACGGCCGAGCGGAGTCCGCTCGACGCGATCACCATGCCCTCCTCGATGCCGACCGTGCAGGCGCACTCGAGCACGGTGCGCGTCGGAGCCGTGACCAGCCGGCCGTCCACCTCCACGACGTCGGCGTCCTCGAGCCGGTTCTCATGGAACACCACACCGGCCTCCCGTCGCCCGCCTCCCCCGTCGACGCGCGTCAGGTGGACGAGTCCGAGGTCCACGTTCCAGACGTCGAGCCCGTGGAGGACGGCGGCCGTCACGTGGGACGCGGCGACGGTCGGCCCGAGCTTGTCGAGCACCGCCTTGGCGACGATGGCATGCCTCTCGACGGCGTCCGCGAGCTGCCAGAGGTCGTAGGGGACGTAGGTGCCGTGCCGCACCCGTGCGAGGAGACGGCTCGCGCAGGCCTGCCGGATCTGGGCGTCGGAGACACCTGAAGCGTTGAGCTGGTGCCGGAACAGGTACCCACCCTGAGCGGTCGCGATGGTCACGAGGTCGTCGAGCATGGTTCGACACTCGTCGACCTGGCCACGTCAGGACAGCACCCGACGCCGGCCTGTGCACGAACGCGGGGCGAGGCGCTGGTCCGAGGCAGGCCTGTGGACACGCTTCCCTGGGCAAAGGTCGTCCTCCCGCGGCAAGCATGCCGCGGGAGGACGACGTTCACCACGGTCCCGTGGTAAACCGCAGAACACGACGAAGCCCCTCGGACCCGAAGGTCCGAGGGGCTTCGCTCAGCAGTGCTGGTGTGTCGTCAGATCACTTGTTGATCTTGGTGACACGGCCGGCGCCGACGGTACGGCCGCCCTCGCGGATGGCGAAGCGCAGGCCCTCCTCCATGGCGATCGGCTGGATGAGCTGGACGCTCATCTCGGTGTTGTCGCCGGGCATGACCATCTCGGTGCCCTCGGGCAGCGTGACGACGCCGGTGACGTCCGTGGTCCGGAAGTAGAACTGCGGACGGTAGTTGTTGAAGAACGGCGTGTGACGGCCACCCTCCTCCTTGGACAGGATGTAGACCTGGCCCTCGAACTCCGTGTGCGGGGTGGTCGAGCCGGGGGCGATGATGACCATGCCGCGCTCGACGTCCTCGCGCTTCGTACCACGGAGCAGGAGGCCGACGTTCTCGCCCGCCTGGCCCTCGTCGAGGAGCTTGCGGAACATCTCGATGCCGGTGACCGTCGTGGTCTGCTTGGTCTCACGGATGCCGACGATGTCGACGGTCTCGTTGACCTTGATGATGCCGCGCTCGATACGACCGGTGATGACGGTGCCACGACCGGTGATCGTGAAGACGTCCTCGACCGGCATGAGGAACGGCTTGTCCGTCTCACGCGGGGGCAGCGGGATGTACTCGTCGACCGCGTTCATGAGCTCGAGGATCGACTCGCCCCACTTGGCGTCACCCTGCAGCGCGGGGTGGGCCGCGACCTTGACGACGGGGACGTTGTCGCCGTCGAACTCCTGGTCGGAGAGCAGCTCACGGACCTCGAGCTCGACGAGCTCCAGGATCTCCTCGTCGTCGACCATGTCGCACTTGTTGAGCGCGACGACCATGGCCGGGACGCCGACCTGGCGGGCCAGGAGGACGTGCTCACGCGTCTGCGGCATGGGGCCGTCGGTGGCGGCGACCACGAGGATCGCGCCGTCCATCTGCGCCGCACCCGTGATCATGTTCTTCACGTAGTCGGCGTGGCCGGGGCAGTCGACGTGGGCGTAGTGACGGTTCTCCGTCTGGTACTCCACGTGCGCGATCGAGATCGTGATGCCGCGCTGACGCTCCTCGGGAGCCTTGTCGATCTGGTCGAAGGCCGAGGCCTCGTTCAGGTCGGGGTACTTGTCGTGCAGCACCTTGGTGATCGCCGCCGTGAGCGTCGTCTTACCGTGGTCGATGTGACCGATGGTGCCGATGTTCATGTGCGGCTTGGTCCGCTCGAACTTCGCCTTAGCCACTGTGGGCTCCTCCTGGGTTGAGTGTTGCGCTGTCTGATGTGGTGCTGGGTCTGAAAGCCGTCGGGTCCCGCTGGGAGACCTAGGCCACCTTACCGATGACGCCGTTGGTTACTCGCCGCGGGCCTTCTTGATGATCTCCTCCGCGACGGCCTTGGGGACCTCGGCATAGGAGTCGAACTGCATCGAGTACGACGCGCGGCCGGAGGTCTTGGACCTCAGGTCGCCCACGTAGCCGAACATCTCCGAGAGCGGGACCAGGGCCTTGATGACCTTGGCTCCGCCGTAGCCCTCCTCCATCGCCTGGACCTGTCCACGGCGGGAGTTGAGGTCGCCGATCACGTCGCCCATGTAGTCCTCGGGCGTCGTGACCTCGACGGCGAACATCGGCTCGAGCAGGGCCGGGTCGGCCTTGCGCGCGGCCTCCTTGAAGGCCATGTTGCCGGCCAGCTTGAACGCCAGCTCGCTGGAGTCGACGTCGTGGTAGGCGCCGTCCTCGAGGGTGAACTTGACGTCGACCATCGGGTAGCCGGCGAGGACGCCGAACTCCATGGCCGCCTGTCCACCGGCGTCGACCGAGGGGATGTACTCCTTCGGCACGCGGCCACCGGTGACCTCGTTGACGAACTCGTAGCCGCCCTCGCCACCGGCGTCGGGGCCGTTGGGGGCCACGCCGATGACGACCTTGGCGAACTGGCCCGAACCACCGGTCTGCTTCTTGTGCGTGTAGCTGTGACCCGTGACGGCGCGCTTGATGGTCTCGCGGTACGCGACCTGCGGCTTGCCGACGTTGGCCTCGACCTTGAACTCGCGCTTCATGCGGTCGACCAGGATGTCGAGGTGCAGCTCGCCCATGCCGGCGATGATCGTCTGACCGGTCTCCTCGTCGGTGTGGACCTGGAACGTCGGGTCCTCCTCGGCGAGCTTCTGGATCGCGACGCCGAGCTTCTCCTGGTCGCTCTTCGTCTTCGGCTCGATGGCGACCTGGATGACCGGGTCGGGGAACGTCATCGACTCGAGGACGATCGGGCTCGCCGAGTCCGCCAGGGTCTCGCCCGTGGTGGTGTCCTTGAGGCCCATGACGGCCACGATCTGGCCGGCGCCGACCGACGCGATCTCCTCACGCTTGTTGGCGTGCATCTGGTAGACCTTGCCGATCCGCTCCTTGCGGCCCTTGGTGACGTTCAGCACCTGGGTGCCCGCCTCCAGACGACCGGAGTAGACGCGCACGAAGGTCAGCTTGCCCAGGTGCGGGTCGGTCGCGATCTTGAACGCCAGACCGGCGAACGGCGCGTCCTCCGACGGCGGACGGGTGGCCTCGACCGACTCGTCCTTCGCGTCGTGGCCCTTGACGTCACCGACGTCGATGGGCGACGGCAGGAAGTCGACGACGGCGTCGAGCAGGGGCTGGACGCCCTTGTTCTTGAACGCCGTGCCGCACAGGACCGGGTTGAGCTGTGCCGCGAGCGTCGCGCGACGGATGGCCGCCTTCAGCTCCTCGACGGAGATGTCCTCGCCCTCGAGGTACTTCTCGGCGATCTCGTCGTCGACGTCGGACAGCGTCTCCAGCAGGGCCTCGCGACCCTCGGCGGCGGCGTCGGCCAGGTCGGCGGGGATGTCCTCGACGGTGTAGTCCTCACCGATCGTGGTCTCGCCGCGCCAGGTGAGCGCGCGCATGCCGACGAGGTCGACGACACCGAGGAAGTCGCTCTCGGCGCCGATCGGGATCTGCAGCACCAGCGGCGTGGCGCCGAGGCGCTCGCGGATGGTCTTGACGCAGAAGTCGAACGAGGCGCCCGTGCGGTCGAGCTTGTTGACGAAGCACATGCGCGGCACGCCGTACTTGTCGGCCTGACGCCACACGGTCTCGGACTGGGGCTCGACACCGGCGACACCGTCGAAGACGGCGACGGCACCGTCGAGGACGCGCAGCGAGCGCTCGACCTCGACCGTGAAGTCGACGTGCCCGGGGGTGTCGATGATGTTGATCTGGTGGTCCTTCCACCAGCAGGTGGTGGCGGCGGACGTGATCGTGATGCCGCGCTCCTGCTCCTGCTCCATCCAGTCCATGGTGGCGCCACCGTCGTGGACCTCACCGATCTTGTACGTGATCCCGGTGTAGAAGAGGATCCGCTCGGTGGTGGTGGTCTTGCCGGCATCGATGTGCGCCATGATGCCGATGTTGCGGACGCGGGTGAGGTCCGTCGTGATGTCGGTTGCCACGGTGAGCTACCAGTTCCTTACGTCGAAGATGGATGCTGCTGGAATCACCAGCGGTAGTGGGCGAAGGCGCGGTTGGCCTCGGCCATCTTGTGCGTGTCCTCGCGCTTCTTGACGCTGCCGCCGAGGCCGTTGCTGGCGTCGAGGAGCTCGTTCATGAGGCGCTCGGCCATGGTCTTCTCGCGACGCTCGCCGGCGTACTTGACCAGCCAGCGCAGCGCGAGGGTGGTCTGACGCGCGGGGCGCACCTCGATCGGGACCTGGTAGGTCGCACCGCCGACACGACGGGACTTGACCTCCAGGGCCGGCTTGACGTTGTCGAGCGCACGCTTGAGCGTGACGACCGGGTCGGTGCCGGACTTGTCGCGGGTGCCCTCGAGCGCGGTGTAGACGATGCGCTGCGCGGTCTGCTTCTTGCCGTCCACGAGGATCTTGTTGATCAGCTGCGTGACGAGCTGGTTGTTGTAGACCGGGTCGGTCTCGGGAATCCGCTTCGGCGCGGGGCCCTTGCGAGGCATCAGCTCTTCTCCTTCTTCGCGCCGTAACGGCTGCGAGCCTGCTTGCGGCCCTTGACACCCTGGGTGTCGAGGGAGCCGCGGACGATCTTGTAGCGCACACCCGGGAGGTCCTTCACACGACCACCACGCACGAGCACGATGGAGTGCTCCTGGAGGTTGTGACCCTCACCGGGGATGTAGGCCGTGACCTCGGTGCCCGAGGACAGGCGCACGCGAGCAACCTTGCGCAGCGCGGAGTTCGGCTTCTTCGGCGTGGTGGTGTACACGCGGGTGCACACACCGCGGCGCTGCGGCGAGCCCTTGAGGGCCGGCGTGCTGGTCTTGGTCACCTTGCTCTGGCGACCCTTGCGGACCAACTGGTTGATCGTGGGCACTACGAACTTCTTTCTTCAGGCGAGAAGGACTCTGAGTCGTGCTGCACTCGCCGCCGGAACTGGTGCGAGGTGGCGGGATGCGCGCAGCGTCCTGGACAATCCAGGCACAGCACTCAACAGTACCTCCCGGCACCAGCCCGGGCAAATTCCGGGGTGCGCGGTCGCCGTCGTCGTGCTGGTGGGCTCGGGCTGTGGTGGGGGTGGGCTGCGGGCGCCTCGGGCTGGCTGAGCGCTCGGCTGCGGCTGCGTCGGTGCGGTTTCCCTCTCGGGTGGGGCTGCGTCGGCACGGCTCGTCGTGGCGGCGGGTTCCGCAAGGGCCTCGACCGGGCGGCTGGCGACCGCGCTGGTCTGGGGTCTCGGGCTGCCGGTTTGTGCCGGGGTGGACGCAGGAACCTGCGTTGGCGCGTCCCATCGGTGGACCTGCCACCTTCTGAGCGCCCTTCAGGTGGTGGATCCACCGCTGAGCGGGTCGGACGGGGCAGTGCTTCTCCCTTCTCGTGGACCGTGCCACGAGAAGGGAGAAGCGCTGCCCACCCCACCCCGAGCGCACCCACGATTCTTCCTTCGTGCGCTGAAGCCCGGATGCTTCTGCGACTGCTACGGGATCCCGGAGCAATCGCAGCATCCTTGGCCCTCCCGCACACGAACGCCGAATCCTGCGTCCACAGCACGGGCCACAGCCCGAGGACCCAGCCCACGGGCCCGCCCGGCCGCCCGGTCGAGGCCCTTGCGGAGGCCACCCCCAGCGCCAGCCGAGGCAGCGCACCAGCAAGTCCGGACGTCCTGCGGCGGCGCACCCCCCGACGTACCGCAGCCCCGACCTCGGCGAGGTCGGGGCTGCGGTGCGGGGTGGCTCAGAGGGTGGTGCCGGCGGAGCGGAGGTTCTGGCAGGCCTCGACGACGCGGGCGGCCATGCCGGCCTCGGCGGCCTTGCCCCAGGCGCGCGGGTCGTAGGCCTTCTTGTTGCCGACCTCGCCGTCGACCTTGAGCACGCCGTCGTAGTTGCTGAACATGTGGTCGGCGACGGGGCGCGTGAACGCGTACTGGGTGTCGGTGTCGACGTTCATCTTGACGACGCCGTAGTCGACGGCGGCGGAGATCTCCTCGGGCAGGGAGCCGGAGCCGCCGTGGAAGACGAAGTCGAACGCGTCCTCCTTGCCGTACTTGGCGGCGACGGCCTCCTGCGCGGCCTTCAGCACCTCGGGGCGCAGCTTGACGTTGCCGGGCTTGTACACGCCGTGCACGTTGCCGAACGTGAGCGCGGTCAGGTAGCGGCCCTTCTCGCCGAGGCCGAGCGCCTCGACCGTGGCCAGGGCGTCCTCGGGGGTCGTGTAGAGGTGCTCGCCCATCCCGCCCTCGACGCCGTCCTCCTCGCCGCCGACGACACCGATCTCGACCTCGAGGATGATGTGCGCGGCAGCGGCCTTGGCGAGCAGCTCCTGCGCGATGACGAGGTTCTCGTCGAGCGGCACGGCCGAGCCGTCCCACATGTGCGACTGGAAGTACGGCAGGCCGCCGCCCTTCACGCGCTCCGTGGAGGCCTCGATGAGCGGGCGGACGAAGCCGTCGAGCTTGTCCTTCGGGCAGTGGTCGGTGTGCAGGGCGACATTGATCGGGTACTTCTTGGCGACCTCGTGCGCGAACGCCGCGAACCCGAGCGAGCCGGAGACCATGTTCTTGACCGTGGGGCCCGAGAAGTAGTCGGCGCCGCCGGTGGAGACCTGGATGATGCCGTCGGACTCGGCCTCGGCGAAGCCGGCGAGGGCGGCGTTGAGCGTCTGCGACGACGACACGTTGATGGCCGGGAAGGCGAACGACTCGCTCTTGGCCTTGTCGAGCATCGCGGCGTAGGTCTCGGGGGTGGCGACGGGCATGGAGTCTCCTTGCAGGGCGGCCGGACGGCGGTGCGCCCAGCCTACTGGTCGAGCTGCTTCACGAGCGCACGGGCGAGGACCTGCACCTGGCTCCACACCGACGAGAACGGCGGCGCGTACGACAGGTCGGTCATGACGAGCTCGTCGACGGTCATCCCCGACCAGAGGGCCATCGCGGCGGTGTCGATGCGCACCGCTCCCCCGCGACCGACGAGCTGCACGCCGAGCAGCCGCCGGGTGCCGCGCTCGGCGAGACCCCAGAGGGTCATCGGCTCCGCGCCGGGGTAGTAGCCGGCGACGGTCGTCGTCTCGACGTCGGCGCTCACGGTGTCCAGGCCCGCGTCGTCGGCCTGGGCGCGGCCGAGGCCGGCGCGGGCGATCTCGAGGTCGCAGAACTTGGTGATGGCGGTCTGCACGACGCCGGGGAAGGTCCGCCCCGACCAGTCCGCACCGAGCGACGCGGCGATCGACTCGCCGGCGACCATGCCCTGCTTGTTCGCGTGCGTGCCGAGGGGCAGGTGGATCAGGGACGACGTGAGCCGGTCGTGGGTGACGACGCAGTCACCCGCCGACCACACGTCGGCGACGAGCGAGCCGTCGGGCGCGAGCACGCGCTGCTGGTCGTCGGTGACGATGCCGTCCTTCGTGCCGAGGTCGGCGACGTCGGCGAGCAGCTCGCTGCGGGGGACGACGCCGAAGGCCGCCACGACGAGGTCGGCCGCGAACGTGTCCTCGTCGGTGCGCACGGCGGTCACCGCACCGTCGTCGCCGACGTCGAAGCCGGTGACCGCGGCCTCGGTGACCATGTGCGCACCCTTCTCGCGCATCGCGTCGGCGATGACCTCGCCGATCTCGTCCTCGACGATGGGCAGCGGTGTCGACTCGCGCTCGACGACCGTCACGTCGAGTCCTCGTGCCAGGCAGGCCTCGGCCATCTCGATGCCGATGTAGCCGCTGCCGACGACGACGGCCCGCCGGGCGCCGGCGTGGATGCGGTCGATGACCTGCTGGCCGTCGACGAGGTCCTTGACGCTCATGACGCCGGGCGCGTGGACGCCCGGGAGGTCCGGCCGGATCGAGCCGGCCCCCGTCGCGACGAGCAGGCGGTCGTAGCCGAGCGTGTGCTCGCCCGCCAGGTCGCGGTAGCGCACCTCGTGGGCGTCGACGTCGACCGCCACCACCTCGCTGCCGAGGCGCACGTCGATGCCGCGCTCGCGGTGCTCCTCGGGCGAGCGGGCCACGAGGCCGTCCGGTCCGTCGATCTCGCCGGCCACCCAGTAGGGCACGCCGCACGCGGAGTAGGACGTGTGGTGGCCCCGCTCGAGGACGACGACCTCGACGTCCGGGAGGAGGCGGTGGACGGCGGACGCGCCGGTCATCCCGGCCGCGTCACCCCCGACGACGACGACGCGAGTCATGGCTCGAGCCTAAAGTCGGTCCGCGTCGTCCGCAGTCCCGAACGCCTTCTCGAACCAGTGCCGGGCGTGGGGGTTGTCGTTGTAGCGCTCGATCTCCGCGTACCCGGCGGAGCGGTACAGGGTCAGGGCGGCGACGAGCTGGTCGTTGGTGTCGAGCCGCACGCGCCGGTAGCCGAGGGCGCGGGCGTGCTCCTCGAGCCTCGCCAGCAGCCGACGCCCCAGGCCGGTGCCGCGCGCCCGCGCGTCGACCCACATGCGCTTCACCTCGGCCGACCCGTCGCCGAGGTCGCGCAGCGCCCCGCAGCCGAGCACCTCGCCGTCGAGCTCGCCGCCCCCGGCCGTGGCGAGCAGGAAGACGCCCGTCGGCTCGCGGTAGGGGTCGAGGTCGTCGGGCCCCGGCGCGTAGCCGTCCGCGAGGGTGGCGTCGACCTCGCCCAGGTACGACGTCAGCGCGGCGTGGGCGCGCGGGTCGTCGGGGTCGACGACGTCGAGGCGGACGGACGGGACGGTGGGGGCGGTCAAGGCGACTCCTCGGCGTGCTCACGGATCCAGGCGTGCATGGCGATGGCGGCGGCCGCTCCGGCGTTGATCGAGCGGGTCGAGCCGAACTGGGCGATGGAGAGGGTGGTGGCGCAGGCCTCGCGGGCAGCGTCGCTCAGGCCGGGGCCCTCCTGGCCGAAGAGCAGGACGCAGGCACGCGGCAGCGAGGTCGTCTCGAGCGGCACCGCACCGGGCAGGTTGTCGACGCCCAGCAGCGGCAGGCCACGCGTCGCCGCCCAGGAGGCGAGGTCGGCTGCGTCGGCGTGGTGCTCGACGTGCAGGTAGCGGTCGGTGACCATCGCGCCCCGACGGTTCCACCGACGCCGGCCGACGACGTGGACGGCCGCGACGTTGAACGCGTTCGCCGTGCGCACGACGGAGCCGATGTTGAAGTCGTGCTGCCAGTTCTCGACGGCCACGTGCAACGGGTGACGACGGGTGTCGAGGTCGGCGACGATCGCGTCGACGGTCCAGTAGCGGTAGCGGTCGACCACGTTGCGGCGGTCGCCGTCGGCGAGCAGCGCAGGGTCGAGGCGTGGGTCGTCGGGGACGGGTCCCACCCAGGGGCCGACGCCGACCTCGTCGCTGCGCTCGTGCTGCTCGCTCACGCGCCGTACTGGTCGCGGTACGCCCGGGCCGCCTGCAGGTGCTCGGCGTGCCGGCCGGACTCCTCGAGGTACTCGATGACGTGGTCGAAGGTCACGATCGCCTCGACCGGGACGCCGAGGTCGCGGCGCACCTCGTCGACCGCCGACAGCTCGCCCGTGCCGCGCTCCTGGCGGTCGACGGCGACGACGATGCCGGCCAGCTCGGCGCCGGCGGCCTCCACGATCGGCACGACCTCGCGGATCGCCTTGCCCGAGGTGATGACGTCGTCGACGAGCAGCACCCGGCCGCGCAGCGGGGCGCCGACCACGACACCGCCCTCCCCGTGGTCCTTCGCCTCCTTGCGGTTGAAGCTCCAGGGGACGTCGCGGTCGTGCGCCTCGGCGAGCTGCACGGCCGTGGCCGCCGCGATCGGGATGCCCTTGTAGGCGGGGCCGAGCAGGACGTCGAACGCCGGGGCACGCTCGGTGATCGCCGCGGCGTAGAAGCGTCCGAGACCCGCGAGCCGGGCGCCGGTGTCGAAGCCGCCGGCGTTGAAGAAGTAGGGCGACGTGCGGCCGGACTTCAGCGTGAACGAGCCGAAGCGCAGGACGTCGTGACCGATCGCGAACTCGACGAACGCGCGCTGGTAGTCGTGCATCGGGGCAGGGGCTCCTAGGCGCTGGGAAGCGGGATCTTGCGCTCCGGGTCCGACTTGTCGACGATCCGGACGAGGTCGCCGACCACGACGTTGCGGTTGTCGGTGTGGAACAGCTCCGAGCAGGTGAGCATGGTCAGGACGTTCTTGGTGGGCGGCTCGCCGCGCAGCGCCGGGTCGGGCACCTGCTGCAGCGGCCAGCCCTCGGTGAAGTCGACCGTGATCGAGTCGCCCGCGTTGCGCAGGACGTAGGTGAAGACGGCCGTGCGCGTCTCGACGTACACGCGGTCGCCCTTGCGCAGCTTGAGGAAGTCGCGGAACGGCTCGCCGTGCGTGACCCGGTGGCCGGCGATGGCGAAGTTGCCGAGCTCGCCCGGCAGGTCGCCCTTGGGGTAGAAGCCGACGCCCTTCGCGAGCGAGCCGGGGTCGAAGCCCTTGACGATGGGGACCTCGTAGTCCTTGCCGAAGCGGGGCACGCGCAGCAGACCGATGTTCTTGCCGTCGGTGCCGTTCTTCCAGTCCTCGGAGATCGCCTCGCGCACCTGGGCCTGCTGCTGCTTGGAGACGATGTTGGTGCCCCAGTACTGCCAGGCGACGTAGCCGAGCACGCTCAGCCCGGCGAGCACGAGGACGAGGCCGATCGCCCCGACGACCGAGAACCGGCGCCGCGGACCCCGACGTCCACCGCCGGGGGCGGGGCGCGGAGGGGCCACGGTGCTCATGTCGGAGATTGTGTCATCCCCTGCCTGATGCCCCGACCGATCGTCGATGTGACCCACATCTCAGCCCGCGAGCGGACATTTCTGGCCGTTCCGGTGGAGACGCTCGCGGCGCGTGCCTATAGTGAAGTCGCTGCCCCGCCGTTTCACCCCCCGAGAACGGCGGGGCAGCTTCATGCCTCCACGCCTCGACGCTGCCCTCAGGCCATGATGCCGAGCGGCCGCTGCACCAGCCCCGGGAAGACCGCGGAGACGTCGACCTCCGGGAAGCGCGAGCGCAGCACCTCGGCCACGACGTCGCGGTAGTCGGTGGTGACGGCCAGGTCGCCGTCGACCTGCTGCTCCGTGCCGAGCCCGGGCCACCGGGCGTGCACGCGACCGCCCCTGACTCCCGCGCCCATGAGCAGGGCGCAGCTGCCGTACCCGTGGTCGACGCCGTTGGCGCCGTTCTCGCGCAGCCGACGTCCGAACTCGCTCATCGTCACGAGCGTGACGCGGTCGGCCGCCGGCCCGAGGTCGGTGAAGAACGCGGCCAGGTTCGTGGCGAGCTCCTCGATGCGGGCCGCCACGTTCCAGCGCAGACCGATGTGGTGGTCCCACCCGCCGGCGTCGATGGCGATGGCGCGCACGCCGAGGCCCGATGTGACGAGGCCGGCGGCGTGCGTCATGGCGCGGCCCGTGTCGCCGGAGGCGTAGCGCGCACCGTTGGCGGGCGGTCTCCGCGCGGCGTCGGCGATGCTGCGGGTGCGTCGGGACAGGGTGTAGGCGTCGAGTCCCGCGGAGCCGACGACGCCGCCACGGCGGCCGTAGGTCGTCTGCAGGAAGCTGCCCAGGGCGCCGCTCAGCCGCGCGTCGTCGGCGAACGGCAGACCGAGGTCGTCGACCGTCTCGGTGGCGACGGCCGGCGCGGGACCGAGCAGCGACGTCGGCATGGTCGTGCTGCCGAGCTGCATCGCGTCGAGCACGTCGGGCTGCGTGCCGAGCCCGGTGATCATGCGGTTGATCCAGCCCACGCGGGCGCTGCTGCCGGGGTCGGCGTCCTCGAGCTCCTCCATCGCCTCGAAGTGGCTGCGGTTGGGGGCCGGGAGCCCGACGGCGTGCACCGCGGCGAGGCTGCCGGCCTGCCACCAGCGCGACAGCGGCGCGAACTTCGGGTGCAGGCCGAACGTGGCGTCGGCGTGCAGCAGCTCGGTGGCCTTGAGCGCCGTGGTCGGGCGGGCGGCGTGGTAGGCCGCCTCCGCGTGCGGCACCACCATCGACAGGCCGTCGGCCCCACCGCGCAGCGACAGCACGACGAGGACGTTCCCGCCGGTGGCGCCGTAGACGGCCGACGTCAGGACGTCGCCGACCATCGACGTGACGACCCCGCCGAGCCCGAGGGCCGCGCCGGAGGCGAGGAGCGAGCGTCGGGTGAGGCCGTAGTCGACGCACCCGCAGTCGTCGGTGCCGGTCATCGCAGCATCCCCTCCGGGGTGTTGAGCACGGTGCCGCGGATGAGGGTCAGGTGCCAGCCCGACACGTCGGCCACGGTCTTGTAGACCGACCCCGAGGCACGGTTGAGCATGGTCGCGACCGCGGCCTGGGTGGTGGCGTCGGCGGGTCGGCCCACGAGCAGCCGCGACTGGTGGTCGACGATCTCCGCGAGCGTGCGCGGGAAGGCGGTCGGGAGCACCGAGGCGGGGGCGGGGAACGCCTGTCCGTCGGCGGAGTTCCAGCGCCCCGCCAGGCTGTAGTGCTGGTTCCAGGCGCCGAGCATGCGCGACGGCGAGGCCCACCTCGTGGACCCTTCCGGGTAGCCGTCGGGGCGCGGCCAGCCGTACGGCTCCTGGCCGAGGCGGCCCGCGGCCCACACGAGGTTGGCGGGGAACGCGTCCTTGCCCCGGAAGCGGACCGGGCGGATGCCGAGCGCCCGCACCGACGCCACGACGTCCTCGACCGGCGCCCGCAGCGTGCGGCGCCGGGCCGCGAGGAACTCCGGGTGGGTCCGGAGCGCCTTGAGCGTCGCGCGGACGTCGCTGCGCGAGGCCCGGTAGGCGGCGGTCACGCTGCGCACGAGCGACGGCGACGGGTCGTCGCCGACGAGCCGGACGCACAGCCGGCGCGCCACCCGCTCGGCGGTGGCGGGGTGCAGCGCCAGGTGGTCGAGGTAGGCCGCCAGGGCCGGTCGACCGTCGGCGGCGGCGTTCGCGTGGGTGAAGCCGAGCACGCGCACGCGACCCGTCCAGTGGTCCTCCGGCGCGTAGGAGGCCGCGAAGGTGTCGAACACCTTGACCTTGTGACCCGTGAGCAGACGGGCGGAGTCCTTCACGTCGTCCTCGGTGTAGCCCGACGCGCGCCCGACCGTGTACAGCTCGAGGAGCTCACGGCCGAGGTTCTCGTTGATGCCGCGCTTGGTGTTGAGGTCGTTGTTGAGCCAGCCCGACATGGCCGGGTGCACGACCGCCGCGCGCAGCAGCTGCCGGTAGCTCGTCAGGGCGAGGCCGCGCAGGGTCTGGTCGTAGTGGAAGCGCCACGGGAAGCTGCGGTCGTGGCCGACCGGCACGTACAGCAGGTTCGACCACACGTCGTGCAGCACCTCCTGCAGCTGCCGGCGCGTGAGGATCTTCTGCACCATCGAGTACTGCGCGAGGTCGAAGCCGTACTGCCAGGCGCCCGACCGTCCGGACTTGACCTCGGCCCAGGCCTTCGCGGGCGTGTGCCCGAGCCGCGGCCACCAGGTGTGCACGGTGGCGGACGGGTCGGCGACCGACGTCGGGGTCAGCTGCGTCGCGAACCAGCGCTCGGCGCCCCCGGCCGCGCGCACCGCGGCGGTGAGCTGCTCGTCGACGCCGAAGGAGAAGCGGGTCACGAGGTGACGGTCGCGCTCGGTCAGCGTGTACGGCCGCACCGACGCGGAGATGCGCGTGGCCATGGTCCCCCTCTCCCTCGGACGTCGAGGACGTCCGACCCGGACCGGCTCCCCCCGGTCCGCGGGCCGCTCCCTCGACCCACGCACCATCATGGGACCAAAGTCCCTGGTCGTCAGGGAAACGCGTCAAATGGTGCCCGGCTCGCCGTCCCGCGGGCGCGTAGGGTCGCGAGGGATGAGGACGCAGAGCAGCCGGATCGACGGCCTGGGCACCACGATCTTCGCGCGGATGAGCGCGCTCGCCGCCGCGACGGGCGCCGTGAACCTCGGTCAGGGCTTCCCCGACACCGACGGGCCCGACGTCGTGCGCGAGGCAGCGGTCGAGGCGCTGCGCGGCGGCGCGAACCAGTACGCGCCCGGGGTCGGCGTGCCCGCCCTGCGCGAGGCCGTCGCCGAGCACCAGCGCCGCTGGTACGGCCTCGACGTCGATCCCGACACCGAGGTCGTCGTGACGACCGGCGCCACCGAGGCGATCGCCGCCGCGGTGCTGGGCATCGTCGAGCCCGGCGACGAGGTCGTCGTGCTCGAGCCGTACTACGACTCCTACGTCGCGGTGCTCCAGATGGCCGGCGCGGTGCGTCGACCCGTGACGCTGCGCGCGCCCGACTTCCGGCTCCCGCTCGAGCAGCTGCGCGCCGCCGTGACGCCACGGACGACCGCGATCCTGCTGAACACGCCGCACAACCCGACCGGCACCGTGCTGACCCCGGACGAGCTCGCGGCCGTCGCGCAGGTGGCGCGCGAGCACGACCTCGTCGTCATCAGCGACGAGGTGTACGAGCACCTCACCTTCGACGTCCCCCACGTGCCGATCGCGACGCTGCCGGGCATGTGGGAGCGGACGCTCACGATCTCCAGCGGCGGCAAGACGTTCTCCTTCACCGGCTGGAAGGTCGGGTGGGCGAGCGGGCCGGCGCCCCTCGTCGCGTCGGTGCTCGGCGCCAAGCAGTTCCTCACCTTCACGTCGGGGGTCGCCGCTGCAGCCCGCCGTCGCCGCGGCCCTGCGGCTCGACGACGACTACTTCGCGGACTTCCGCGCGGGGATGCGCGCACGTCGCGACCGGCTCTGCGCGGGGCTGGCCGACGTCGGCCTCGGCGTCGTCGTGCCCGACGGCACGTACTTCGCCACCACCGACATCCGCCCGCTCGGGTTCGAGGACGGCCTCGACTTCTGCCTGCGCCTGCCCGAGCTGGCCGGGGTCGTCGCCGTCCCCCACCAGGTGTTCCACGACCCCGACACCCCCCTCGAGGACAACCCCGGCCGCCCCTACGTCCGGTGGGCGTTCTGCAAGCGTCCCGAGGTGATCGACGAGGCCGTGCGTCGGCTCGGGTCGCTGCGGGTCTGACGGTGTACCACGGTCCCGTGGTGAACGTCGTCCTCCCTCGGGAAGCTTGCCTCGGGGGGACGGGGTCTACCACGGGACCGTGGTAAACCGCGCCGGGCGGTCAGCGGTAGCGGGGGGCGCGGCCGCCAGCCTGGACGTCGCGGGCGAGGACGGGGAGGACGCGGGGGGCGACGAGCTCGCTGAGCACGACGATGCTGGTGGAGCGGACGATCGAGCCCGAGGTGCTCATGTGGAGGAGCACGTCCTGCAGGTCGGCGTGCGACGACGCGGCGATCTTGCAGACCACGTCGGCGGTGCCGCTCGTGACGTAGGCCTCGAGCACGTTCGGCAGCGACTCGAGCTCGGCGCGCACGTCGTCGAGGCGGCCCTGCGCGATCTCCAGCGTCGCGAAGGCAAGGACGGTGTGGCCGGCGGCGGCGAGGTCGACGTCGGGGCCGTAGCCCGTGATGACGCCCGACGCCTCCATCTTCGCCAGCCGCGACTGCACGGTCGCGCGGGCGACGCCGACGACCCGCGACAGCTCGAGGTCACCGGCGCGCGGGTGCTCACGCAGCGCCTCGACGAGGGCGAGGTCGAGAGCATCCACGGCGACTCCTGGGCAGATCGACTAGTCCACAGCCAGCCTACTCGGCAGAGGTGGCCGACCTGACCAGGACGAGACGGGCAGGTTGCCAAGACGCGACCCAGCAGGTGACCTGGGGCACATGACGACCACGCCGACGCACGCCCCGACGACCGACCAGACCGCCGCCCTCACCGGCAGCGAGCGGCTCGCCCAGCTCGACCTCGACCAGCTCCGCCAGCTCGTGGGCCTCGTCGAGTACGACGCCTCGCACGACCCGTTCCCCGTCACCGGCTGGGACGCGGTCGTGTGGGCGGTCGGCAACGCGACGCAGGCCGCCGGCTACTACGAGAACGTCTACGGCATGGAGGTCGTCGCCTACTCGGGCCCGGAGACCGGCAACCGCGACCACCACGCCTACGTGCTCCAGGGCGGCGCCGTCCGGTTCGTGCTGTGCGGTGCCGTCGACCCCGACTCGACGATCGCCGACCACCACCGCGCGCACGGCGACGGCGTCGTCGACATCGCCCTCGAGGTGCCCGACGTCGACCGCTGCGTCGAGCACGCCCGCGCGCAGGGCGCCACGGTGCTCGAGGAGCCGCACGACGTGACCGACGAGCACGGCACCGTCCGCCGGGCGGCGATCGCGACGTACGGCGACACGCGCCACTCCCTCGTCGACCGCAGCAGGTACTCCGGTCCGTACCTGCCCGGCTTCGTCGAGCGCCGCACCACCGCGCGCCCCGCCACGGCGGGGGTGCCGGGCCACGGGCGGCAGGACAGCACGGCGGGGGTGCCGGGCCACGGGCGGCAGAACGACGCCGTGTTCCAGGCGCTCGACCACGTCGTCGGCAACGTCGAGCTGGGTCACATGGACGAGTGGGTCGACTTCTACCACCGGGTCATGGGCTTCACGAACATGGCCGAGTTCATCGGCGACGACATCGCGACCGACTACTCGGCGCTGATGAGCAAGGTCGTGGCCAGCGGCAACCACCGGGTGAAGTTCCCGCTCAACGAGCCGGCGGTCGCGAGGAAGAAGTCGCAGATCGACGAGTACCTGGAGTTCTACCGCGGGCCCGGCGCGCAGCACCTCGCGCTCGCGACGGCCGACATCCTGGCCGCCGTCGACGTCCTCCGCGAGCGCGGCGTGGAGTTCCTGGCGACCCCCGACAGCTACTACACCGACCCGGAGCTGCGGGCCCGCATCGGCGAGGTGCGGGTGCCGATCGAGGAGCTGCAGCGTCGCGGCATCCTGGTCGACCGCGACGAGGACGGCTACCTGCTGCAGATCTTCACCAAGCCCGTGGGCGACCGTCCGACCGTGTTCTTCGAGCTGATCGAGCGGCACGGCTCGCTCGGGTTCGGCAAGGGCAACTTCCAGGCGCTGTTCGAGGCCATCGAGCGCGAGCAGGCCAAGCGCGGGAACTTCTGATGGCCCACTACCGGCGCGCCGGGTCGGTGCCGCCGAAGCGCCACACCCAGCACCGCTCCCCCGACGGCCGGCTCTACCGCGAGGAGCTGATGGGCGAGGAGGGCTTCAGCTCCGACTCCTCGCTGCTCTACCACGTGGGCGTGCCGTCGGCGGTGCTCGAGGCGCGCCGGTGGGAGCTGCCCGACCAGTCGACGACGCCCAACGAGCCGCTGCTCCCCCGGCACCTGCGGCTGCACGACCTCTTCACCGACGACCCGGCCGGCGCCGCCGACGGGGGTGCCGGGCCGTGGGCGGCGAAGGAATCGAACCCGGTCGAGCACCGACGGCTGGTGCTGGCCAACGGGGACGTGCGGATCTCCTACGTGGTGGCGGGCGCGGCGTCGCCGCTGTACCGCAACGCCACGGGCGACGAGATCGTGTTCGTCGAGGCCGGCACGGGCGTGCTCGAGACCGTCTTCGGCCACCTGACCTACGGGCCGGGCGACTACCTGGTCGTGCCCCGCGCGACGACGCACCGCTACGTCCCGGACTCGTCGCGCCGCCCAGGGCCCGGCACCCCTGCCGCGGAGCCGTCGCGCCTGTACTGCATCGAGGCGAACGGCCACGTGGCCCCGCCGAGGCGCTACCTGTCGCGCTACGGCCAGCTGCTGGAGCACGCGCCCTACTGCGAGCGCGACCTGCGCGGCCCGGGCGAGCCCGAGGTCCGCCAGGAGACCGAGGTCGAGGTGCTCGTGAAGCACCGCGGCAGCGGACCCGGAGGCCTCGCAGGCACCGTGCACGTGGTGCCGGAGCACCCGTTCGACGTGGTCGGCTGGGACGGCTGCCTGTACCCCTACGCGCTCAGCGTGCACGACTTCGAGCCGATCACGGGCCGCATCCACCAGCCGCCGCCGGTGCACCAGGTCTTCGAGGGGAACAGCTTCGTGGTCTGCAACTTCGTGCCCCGCAAGGTCGACTACCACCCCCTCGCGATCCCCGTGCCGTACTACCACGCGAACGTCGACAGCGACGAGATCATGTTCTACGTGGACGGCGACTACGAGGCCCGCAAGGGCTCCGGCATCGGCAGGGGCTCGGTCAGCGTGCACCCCGGCGGGCACTCGCACGGTCCGGTCCCCGCGGCGATCGAGGCGAGCCTCGGCGCGGAGTCCTTCGACGAGCTGGCCGTCATGGTCGACACGTTCCGGCCGCTCGAGCTGGGCGAGGGCGGGCGCGCGGTCGACGACGGCGTCTACCACCGCTCCTGGTCGCGATGACGTCGGCGGCGCCGGACTGGGGCACGACGACGTTGCCCTGGTGCTCGTTCAGCGTCGACGACGGCCCGCGCCGGGTCGGCGTCGGCGTGGGCCGCTCGGTGCTCGACGTCGGCGCGGCGCTGCCGTGGCTCGCCGACGAGGTGGCCGACGGCACGCTCGACGCGCTGCTGGCACACGGCCCCGACCGCCGCGACGAGGTACGTCGGGAGGTCGCCGACCTGGTGGGCACGCGGACCGACGACCTCCCTCTCGTGCCGGTGGCCGACGCGACCCTGCACCTGCCGTGGACGGTGCGCGACTACGTCGACTTCTACGCGTCCGAGCACCACGCCGCCGCGGTCGGCCGGCTCTTCCGCCCCGGCGCCGATCCGCTGCCGGCGGCCTGGAAGCACCTGCCGATCGGCTACCACGGGCGTGCGGGCACCGTCGTCGTCTCGGGCACCGACGTCCGTCGTCCGAGCGGCCAGCGTCGCGAGCCCGACGGCGCCGTGACGTTCGGCCCCTCGACGCGGCTCGACCTGGAGGCCGAGGTCGGGTTCGTCGTCGCCGGGCCGGCCACCCGAGGCCCGCTCACGCTGGCCGAGGCCGAGGACCGGCTGTTCGGCGTGGTGCTGGTGAACGACTGGTCGGCGCGCGACCTGCAGGCGTGGGAGTACGTGCCGCTCGGACCGTTCCTGGGCAAGTCGTTCGCGACGTCGGTCTCGGCCTGGGTCGTCCCGATGCAGGCGCTGCGGCACGCCCGGACCGCACCACCACCGCGCGACGTCCCGCTGCTGCCCTACCTCGACGACACGTCGGTGCCGGCGGGCGCGCTCGATCTCGCGCTCGAGGTGCGGATCGACGACGAGGTCGTGTCGCGGCCGCCGTACCCGCGCGATGTACTGGACCCCGGCCCAGATGCTGGCGCACCTGTGCGTCAACGGTGCGTCGGTGCGCCCGGGCGACCTGTTCGCGTCGGGCACCGTGAGCGGACCGGCACGCGGGGAGAGCGGCGCGCTCATCGAGCTCACCGCGAACGGTGCCGAGCCGGTCGTGCTGCGTGACGGCTCCACCCGCGCGTTCCTGCACGACGGCGACGAGGTCACCGTCAGCGCGACGGCACCGGGGCCGGACGGCGGGCGGGTGCCGCTCGGCGAGGTGCGCGGCCGCGTCGTCGCCGGCTCCTGACACCACCCGTCGTCCGCCGGGTGGGAGCGGACGTTTGGCGGGGTCGGGACGGGGTACGGGGACCGCGCGGCCGCCCGGCCGCGACGCCCGACCCGAGGACGGCGATGCACCTCACGGCCGACGTGCTGCGCGAGCGGACCCGAGGGGCCCTGCCGCTGCCCGGGTCCGGCCGGACGCAGGAGCGGCTCGACGCCCTCCGCGAGCTGGGCCGCGAGGACCTCGCCCTGGCCAAGCTGGTCGAGCCCCACCACGACGCGCTCGCGATCGCCGCGGAGCTCGACCACGCCGTCGACCACGACGGCGTGTGGGCGGTCTGGGCCGCGGAGCCGCCCTTCGCCCAGGTGCGGGCAGCGGCGGGCGGTGGACGCTGGCGGCTGCAGGGGCGCAAGGCCTTCTGCTCCGGCGCCGACCTCGTGACGCACGCCCTCGTGACCGCGGACGACGACGGGCGCCCGAGGCTGTTCGCGGTCGACCTCGACCAGCCGGGCCTCTCCCCCGACCCGGACGGCCCGGCGTGGGTGGGCCCGGGGATGGCGGGAGCGCGCACCACGACGCTGCGGCTCGACGACGTCGAGGCTGAGCCCGTCGGCGAGGCGGGCGCCTACGTGGACCGTCCTGGCTTCTGGCACGGCGGCGTCGGGATCGCCGCGGTCTGGGCCGGCGGCGCCGACCGCGTCGCCGAGACGCTCGAGCGGTCGTCGCGGCTCGACGACCACGGCCTGGCCCACCGCGGCCACGTCCGCGTGGCTCTCGCCGGGCTGACCGCCCTCCTGGCGGAGGCGGCGGCCGCCTTCGACGCCGAGCCAGGACGTCGCGACGAGCACCGCGCCCTCGTCGTGCGCGCCGCCGCGGCCCGCGCGGTCGACGACGTCGTCGCCCACGTGGGCCGCGCGACCGGTCCGGGCCCCCTCGCCTTCGACGCGGCGCACGCCCAGCACGTCGCCGACCTGCAGGTCTTCGTGCGCCAGCACCACGCCGAGCGCGACCTCGCCCGCCTCGGCTCACTCGGGGCGACATGACCGCCTCCACGTCGCCGGCCCGCTGGGACGCCACCCTGCGCGACGCGGCGCTGCCCACCGTCGACGACCCGGGCGGCCCGGTCGTCGTGCTCTCCGCGCACCCGGACGACGAGGTCCTCGGCGTCGGGGCGTGGCTCGCCGGACAGGTCGGCCGCCGTCTGCACCTCGTCGTCGCGACCGACGGCGAGCAGTCCCACCCCGGGAGCCCGACGGTCACGCCCGACCAGCTGCGCACCGTGCGGCGCAGGGAGCTGGCCGAGGCACTCGCGGTGCTCGGGCACCCGCAGGTGCGCACGACCCACCTCGGGCTGCGCGACGCCGCCCTGCCCGACGACCGCGAGCCGCTCGTCCGTCTCCTGCGCCCGCTGCTGCGGGCCTCGGCCATCGTGCTCGCGCCGTACGAGCACGACGGGCACGGCGACCACGACGTGCTGGGTGCGGTGGCGCGCGAGCTGGTCCCCGCCGGGACGACGCTGTGGCGCTACCCGGTCTGGCGGTGGACGCGCAGCACGCCCGACGCCGGCGCGGACTGGCTGGAGGGTGCCGCGCTGCTGCCCTCGCCCCCCGGCGCGGCGGAGCGGAAGGCGGCCGCCCTGCGCGCCTTCCGGTCGCAGCTGGAGCCGTGGTCGGACCATCCCGCCGACCAGGTCGTCGTCACCCCGGCGCTGCTCGAGCACGCGCTCACGGCCCCGGAGGTGGTGCTCACGTGACCGACCCGGCCTACTTCGAGGACCTCTACCGGACCGACCCGGACCCCTGGCGCCTCGACACCGCACCCTACGAGGAGCGCAAGCGGGCCCTGACGCTCGCGAGCCTGCCGCGCCCCCGCTACGCCCGCGCGTTCGAGCCCGCGTGCGCGCGGGGCCAGATCACCGCCCTGCTGGCAGAGCGCTGCGACGAGGTCGTCGCGCTCGACCCCGTCGAGGCGGCCCTGGAGCGGGTGCGTGAGCGCGGGCTCACCGGGGTGGGCGTGCAGCGCGGGACGATCCCGGACGACTGGCCCGCCGGGACCTTCGACCTCGTCGTCCTCTCGGAGGTGCTCTACTTCCTCACCGAGGAGCAGCGCGCCAGGTGCGCGGAGCTGACGGTCGCCGGCCTGCGTCCCGGTGGCCACGTCGTCGCCGTCCACTGGCGCCACTCCTTCACCGAGGCGGCGTCGGTGCCCGACGAGGCGCACGTCGACCTGCACACCCCGGCACTGCGCCCGGTGTCCGGCTACCTCGACGACGACGTCCGGCTCGAGGTGCTCGAACGTGCGTGACCCGGACGTCGACGGCGTGGGCGTCGTCGTCCCTGCGCGCGACGAGGAGGACTCGCTGGCGCGGTGCCTGGCCGCGCTGGGCCGGGCCGCCGGCGCCGTCGCCGTCCCCGTGGAGATCGTCGTGGCGGTCAACGCGACGCGGGACCGCAGCGCCGACGTCGCGCGGGCCTGGGGCGCCATCGTCGTCGAGCTGCCGCTGCCCGGGGTGGGCGCCGCCCGCGCCGCGGGGGCGTCGAGGCTGCTCCAGGGCCGCGACGCCGCCCGCACGTGGCTGGCGACGACCGACGCCGACTCCGTGGTGCCGCCGGGCTGGCTGGCCCACCACCTCGCCCTGGCGGCCGACGGCGCGGACGCGGTGGTCGGGACGATCCGTCTCGACGACGCGGAGCTGGGCCACCACACGACCTGGTGGCGGCGCTACCGGGGCGGGCTGGCCAGGACACCGCACGCCCACGTGCACGGGGCCAACCTCGCGGTCCGCGGCAGCCTCTACCTGCAGGTCGGTGGCTTCGCGGCCGTGCCGGCACACGAGGACCGCGACCTGGTGACCCGCCTGGACACCGCGACCGACCGCGTCGTCCGCACGGTCGCGGAGCCGGTGCTGACCTCCGGGCGGACAGAGGGACGGACGCCGAGCGGCGTCGCGCACGACCTGCGCGCAGCCCGTGCGGCCCCTCCGGCGGTGCCGTCGACGCCGTGCCCCGTGGAGGGCTGAGCCCTCAGTGCACGCGTGACAGGCTGCGTCCGCGGGCGGCGACCCGCAGTCGGACGGCGGCCCGCAGGTCGTCGCGTCCGAGCACGTCGTGCAGCTGCGCCGACACCTCGTCGGCGCGCTGCGCCACGTGCGTCAGGTCGGCCTCCGGCTCGATCGTGGCATCGATCCGGGCCACGAGCTCACCGCGGTCGCGGACGACGGACCCACGGGCCGAGCGCACGCCCTCCGTCGCGGCGAACGCGTCGGCGGCAGCGGAGAGGACCTTGCCGGCGAGCGCCTCGCTGCGTCCGTCGTCGCCGCTGCCCTCCAGCCGGAGTCGCGAGACGGTCGGGCGGGTCAGGTGGGCGAGGATCCAGCGCAGCGCCACCAGCGCGACGACGACCGCGACGGCTGCGGTCCCCCACGCCACCGCGGGGTTCTCGAGAGCGTCGGCGACGCGCGCGGTGCTGCTGGTCTCGGGGAGCGTGCTGCCCGAGACCTCGCGGCCGGACCACCACCACAGGCCGGCGAGGCCGGCGACCGCCAGCAGCGCGACGAGCACGAGGGTGGCGAGTCGGTCGACGAGGAGCGTGGTGCGACTGACCATGGTGCTCAGCCCTTCTCGGGTCGGATGGTGACGTCGACCCGCGGGGTGGGGTCGACGGCGGAGCAGACCCGCTCCGCGCGGGCACGGACGGCGCCCTCGAGCTCGCTCTCCCGGTCGGCGGTGGCGACGGACCGAGCCACCACCTTCACGCGCCGGCGCCGGACCGAGACGTCGGCCTCGGTGACGCCGTCGGTGCCGTCGATGGCGGCGCGGACGACCCGCACGAGGTCCTGGCGACGCAGGTGCACGCCGCTGCTGGCGCGCAGCGCCAGGGTGCGGCGCGGGCGGGGCTTGAGCGCCACCGGCAGCAGCAGCACCGCGACGACGAGGGCGACGACGGCAGCGGCGAGCACCGCCGAGGTGCGACCGTCGATCCCGTCGGCCGCGTCGACGACCGTCAGCAGCCACGAGCTGCCCGACACCGAGCCGAGCTGCACGAGGAGGTGCTGGACGGCGACGACGGCCAGGCCGACGAGGGCGAGGGCGATCAGCTGGGCGACGAGCGGCGACGCGCCCGTGCCGGCGGGCGACTTCGCCGCCGCGAGCGGGCGGGTGCCCGTCGAGGGGGTGGTCTCGGAGGTCATGCGGGGTCCTTCGGTCGGGTGGGAGGGGTCAGACGACGCGGCGGGCGGGGGCGTCGAGGTGCACGACGTCGGCGACCGTGACGTCGACACGGCTCACGGTGACGCCGACGAGGGTGTCGACGCGCTCGGTGACGTGCGCGCGGACCCGCTCGACGAGCGGCGCGAGCGGCGTCGGCCACGTCGCCGCGACCTCCACTCTGATCGACGACGTCTCGCCGGCGACCGTGGCCTCGGCGTGCGGCAGGCCCTTGCGGACGAGCTTCGTCCAGCCCTTGCGGGTGTCGACGACGGCCTCGACCTCCGACGCCGCGATCGACGCCACGCGGCTCACGACGCCGTCGGCGATGGTCGTGCGTCCGCGGTCCTCGGGGGCGGGCAGCGGCACCCGCTCTGGCGCGACAGGGGCGAGGGTGGCCGTGTCAGCCACGGTCGCGCCGTCCGAGCAGGCCGGACAGGTCGACCTCCCCGTCGACGTGACCGCCGACGAGGTACCCCGCCCCGCCCAGGACGAGGGCGAGCAGGAAGCCGAGGAAGCCGCCGGTCGCGATGGCGATGGCGAGCAGGAGGCCGGCGATGAGGCCGACGGTGGAGGTGGTCATGGGGTGTCTCCTTGGTGCCGGGATGGGGGTCGTGCGAGGGGTCAGAGGTCGATGTAGCGGCGACGGCGCAGGCGCCGCGCCGGGCGCCGCAACGCCGAGCGGATCCGCGTCAGGGGCGACCGGGGCGGGGGACCCGCGGGTCGGCCCGTCCGCTCCAGGAAGACGTACCGACGGTCCAGCGCCGCGAGCCGGTCCTGCAGCTGCTCGGCGTCGCCGCCGGCGTCGGGGTGGTGGCGACGCACCAGGGCGCGACGTTCCCGACGCCACTGCTCGCGCAGTGCGGCGTCGGCCGGACCCGTGAAGGGGGGTCCGGTCGGTCGCGCCCCGGTGCTGCCGCTCACGACGCGGCCGTGCCGTCCGGGACGACGTCCTCGACGACGACGCGCACGGGCGTGTCGACGAGGGGCGACACCGCCGCGCGGACGGAGTCGGCGAGGTCGCGCAGCCGGGTGCCCATCGTCGCGACGACGTGCACCTCGGTGTCGCCGTCGCGCAGCCGGACCCCGGTGACGCGACGCCCGGGCAGGTAGGTCGCCACCTCGCCGAACGATCCGGCGTGCAGCCCCGCGACCCCGGGCACGCCCAGGGTCGCGGACGCCACCTGCTCGGCCACCGTCGTTGCGGTGTCGGCGGGCTCGGGCGTGTCGGCGGGGGTGGTCACTGGACCCGCGGCTCGCTGGCGGTGTCGTCGGCGCCCTCGTCGGACTCGATGTGGATGTCCTGCACCTCGATGTTCACCTCGACGACGTTGAGGCCGACCATGCGCTCGACCGCGTTGATCACGTTGGTGCGGATGCCGTTGGCGAGGTCGGCGATCGAGACGCCGTACTCCGCGACGAGCTGGATGTCGATGGCGGCCTCCTTCTCGCCCACCTCGACCGAGATGCCCTGCGAGTGGTTGGTGGAGGAGCCCGGGATGCGCTCGCGGATGGCGCCGACGGCGCGGGCGGTGTTGCCACCCAGCGCGTACACGCCGGAGACCTCGCGGGTCGCGATGCCGGCGATCTTCGACACGACGGTGTCGGCGATGGAGGTGCGACCCTGCGTGCTGTCCAGGTCGCTGGAGGTGGTGGTCTTGGCGACGGCCTTCTCGCTCACGTCATCAGTCCTGTTCTGTGTGGTGGGGTGGATCGATCGAACAACCGTGAGAGTCCACCCGCACGCCGAACGTCACGGTGACGTGACCGACGTCACAGTGCGAGCCAGTTCGAGGTGCGCACCCTCCCACCCGGTGGCACGGTCGGAGCGATGACCAGGGGGACGGACGACGAGCAGGTGCCGGGCACCGACGACGGGGGCGCCCGTCCGTCCGACAACGCCCTCGCCCGCCGCGCCGGCCTGGGCGACCGGGCAGCGTTCGAGGAGCTCTTCGCCCGGCTCTTCCCCGCGACGCTGCGCTACGCGACACGTCTGCTCGACGGCGACGAGCGGTCCGCGGAGGACGCCGTGCAGGACGCGTGGATCACCGCGTGGCGCGCGCTGCCGGACTTCGAGGGTCGCTCGAAGGTGCAGACGTGGCTGTTCACGATCGTGCAGCGCGAGGTCTACCGACGCCGTCGCCGCACCCGCCCCCTGGCGGTCGACGACCGCATCCTCGAGCCTCTCGGCCGCGACGACGCCGACCGGCTCGGCGCCGCACGTCGTATCGACCCCGAGCAGGAGGCCGAGCTCGGCGACCTCTGGCGCACGCTGGACCTGGCCCTGGGGGAGCTACCGTGGACCCAGCGCGCGGCATGGGCCCTCCGTGAGCTGGAGGGCTTCTCCTACGCGGAGATCGCCCAGGTGCTCGACACGACTCCGACCGTGGTCCGCGGACAGCTGCACCGCGCCCGACGAAGTCTCGCGATCCGGATGGAGCAGTGGCGATGACGAACCCCGACGTGCCCGACCTCGACCGCTCGAGCGGCGAGCGTGCCCTCGACGTGGCGACCGACCAGCTCCGCCACCAGCCGGCCAGCCCGCACGTCGCGCAGGCTGCCGGCCGCGTCCTCGCCCGGGCCCTCGCCGCCCCCCGACGGGCGACCACGATCGAGACCGCCGACCCGCTGCTGCAGGTCTCCTCGGTCGCGCTCGTGGCGCTGCTGCGTTCGGCGCTCGCCGACGAGGTGGCCGATGCGGCGGTGCGCCGCATCCGGCTCGACGTCCGCGACCGCGGCCGCCTGCACGCCGTGCACCTGGAGCTCGTGGCGCGCTACGGGACGTCGGTCCCGGAGTCCACCGAGGCGACGCACGCGGTGACCCGCCGCGTCCTGGCCCGGACGCTCGGGACGGGGCCGGCGCCGGGCGCCGACGACGTCACCCGCCACGTGCACGTCAGCGACGTCACCCACGGCGACCCGCACCTGGCGGAGCCGCTCGACGAGGACCAGGTGGGCGACGCGTGAGACAGCTGACCGTGCACCGCCACGTCGACGCCGAGCCCGACGTCGTGTGGTCGCTGCTCGTCGACCTCGACGCGTGGCCTCGCTGGGGCCCGTCGGTGCAGCACGCGACCCTCGACGACGAGGCGCCGCTCGGCCTCGGCAGCACGGGCCACGTCCGCACGGCCGTGGGTCTCTCGCTCCCCTTCGCGATCACGTCGTTCGAGCCGGGACGCGCCTGGGCCTGGGCGGTGGCCGGCGTGCCCGCGACGACGCACGCGGTGCGCCCGGAGCCCGACGGCTGCCGACTGTCGATGGGTGCCCCGCTGTGGGCGCCCGCGTACCTGCCCGTGCTGGCCGCGGCGCTCGTGCGGATCGACCGACTCGCCACCACCCTGCGCTGACCAGGGCTCAGCGGGGCACCCCTCGGACGCTCGGGCGTCAGGCGGGGTACGGCTCGCGGGAGAGCAGCCGGGCGAGGTGCGCGGCGTTCGCGGCCGCCGTGCGCAGCGTGCTGAGCGTGGCCTCGGGGGTCTCGTCGAGGTCGCGGTAGTCGACCGTGTGCATGGCCTCGCCGTTCCAGTACGTGCCGCCCTGCGCGGGGATCGTCAGGCCGCAGTCGTCGAGCGCCTGGTACAGGTCGGCCGTGATCTTGTGCGCACCGTCCTCGTTGCCGACGACCCCCACCAGCGCGACCTTGCCGTAGAGGATCGGGTTCCCGTCGTCGCGTGTCTCGGACAGCTCGGCGTCCAGCCGCTCGAGGACCCGGTTCGTGACGCTCGACATCTGCCCCACCCACGTCGGCGTGACCACGACGAGCACGTCGGCGTCGAGCAGCTGTCGACGGATCGCCGGCCACTCGTCGCCGTCGCCCATGTCGGTCTCGACACCTGGCTTGACGTCGAGGTCGACGACCCGCACGGCGGTGCCGACGACGTCGTGCTCGGCGAGGGCGTCGAGGTACTGCTGTGCCATCAGGGCACTGCTCGACGGCGCGTCGCCGGGCTTGAGGGTGCAGTTCAGTGCGAGGGCGGTGAGGGGCACGGGGACTCCATCGGTCGAGGGAGCCGACGTCAAGCCGGCTCCCTCCCGACGTACCCGCCCCGTGCGGGACGAACCGTCACGGGACGGCCGACCCTCGCACCCGGCCGCCCCCGCGGGGTGAGACATTGTGGTCTCATGTGAGACACTACTGTCTCACGACGACCCGGGGAGTGCGATGACACCCGACGAGATCCTGGCTGTCGCCCAACGGCAGCTCAACGCCGACCCCACGTCGTCGATGGCCGACATCGCCCGAGCCGCCCACATCGGCCGCGCGACGCTGCACCGCTACTTCGCCGGACGCGACGAGCTGCTCCTCGAGATCGGCACTCGCTCCCTCGACCGCTGGGAGCAGCGTCTCGACGAGGCAGCGGTCGAGGACGTGGCCGCCGGCGGCGACGGCGGCCTCATCCGGAGCACCGTCGAGCAGCTGCTCGAGCGCTTCACCGACGACTCCGACGACTTCGGCTTCGCCCTCACCGACCACTTCCTGACCGTCGAGCCGGGACTCGCCGCCCGCGCCGAGGCCCTCCACCGGCGCGAGGTCGTGCTCTTCGCCGCCGGACAACGGGCGGGCGTGCTGCGCGACGACGTCAGCGCCGCCTGGCTGTCGACCGCCGGCTACGGCCTTCTCGTCGCCGCGCGCGAGGCCATCCGGGTCGGCGACGTGCCGCGACGCGGCCTTGGCGCCCTCGTCTCCTCCTTCTTCCTCGACGGAGCCTCTGCCCGTCAGCACGACTGAGGCTCCGCACTCCCCACCACGAAGCCTCCGCACTCCGCCACCACGAAGCCTCCGGCTTCGGGAAAGCCTCGGTGACACCGTGACCACCTCTCCCTCCCCCACGACCCCCGCCGTCGACCACCCGCGCCGCTGGGCCGGTCTGGCCGTGCTCGCCGCCAGCCTCCTCGTGGTGGTCATGGACATGACGATCCTCAACGTCGCGCTGCCGGACCTGGCCGCCGAGACCGGCGCCAGCGCTCTGCAGCAGCTGTGGATCGTCGACGCGTACGCCCTCGTCCTGGCCGGCCTGCTCGTGCCCGTCACCGCCCTTGCCGACCGCGTCGGTCGCAAGCGCATGCTGCTCACCGGCTTCACGATCTTCGCCGTCGCCTCCACGGCCGTGCTCTGGGTCGACGACGCATCGGCCGTCATCGCGCTGCGTGTGGCCCTCGGCCTGGGCGGCGCCATGATCATGCCGTCGACCCTGTCGCTCATCCGCACGCTCTTCACCGACCCGCGCGAACGCGCCTACGCGCTCGGCATCTGGGCCGCGATGGCCTCCCTGGGAGCGGCCGTCGGCCCGGTCGTCGGAGGCGCGCTGCTCCAGGCGTGGAGCTGGCACGCGGCCTTCCTCGTGAACGTGCCCGTCATGGTCCTCGGCGTCGCGTTCGGCGTGTGGCTGCTGCCGGAGAGCCGCTCGGCGCGACCCGGCCGCATCGACCCGTTCGGCGTGGTCCTCACGGTCGCCGGCATGGTCACGATGGTCTACGGCGTCAAGGAGCTCGGCAAGGACGGGTTCAGTGGAGTCACCCTGGTCTGCGTCGTCGCGGGCATGACGATGCTGGCCCTCTTCGTGCGACGCAGCCTGCGCCAGGACGCCCCCATGCTCGCGGTCTCGCTGTTCCGCAGTCGCACCTTCCGCGGCGGGGTGGTCGCCGCGCTGGCGAGCAGCATCGCCATGATGGCGCTGCTCTTCGTCGGCTCGCAGTGGCTCCAGCTCGTGGAGGGCCACGGTCCGCTCCTGGCGGGCGTCGCGCTGCTGCCGCTCGCCGTCGGCGGCCTGGTCGCCTCCCCGCTCGCCCCGCGGATCGCCGCCCGCATCGGCGCCCGACGGGCGGTGGTGCTGGGCATGGTCCTGCTCGGCGCAGGACCGCTCCTCATCTTCGCGGCGCCGCAACCGCTCTCCTACGTCGTGGTCGGCCCGGCACTGCTCGTGGTCGGCGTGGGGACGGGTGCGCTCGCGCTAGCCTCGGCCCTCATCATCGGCAGCGCACCACGCGACCAGGTCGGCTCGGCGTCCGCCGTCGAGGAGATCTGCTACGAGTTCGGCGCGGTCATCAGCATCAGCGTGCTCGGCGGCCTCGTCGCCGCGCTCTACCGCAGCGGGCTGCCCGGCGACTCCACCGACGCGACCCGCGAGTCGCTCGCCCTCGCGCTCGACACGCCGGTCGCCGCAGCCGCCCGGGCCTCCTACGCCGAGGCGTTCGGCTGGGTCGGCCTCGCCGCCGGGCTCGTCATGCTCGCGGCAGCGTGGCTCGTGCACCGGCTGCTCCCCGCCGACCTCGACCTCGACGCGCTCGAGCACTAGCTGTGATGTCCAGGCAGGTTGTTGATCCTGCTGATGGGCGGGCCGCCGATGGCGGAGTGGGTCCGGTGGTGATTGTAGGAGTGGATCCAGTGCGGGAGGGCTGAGCGGCGTTCGGTCTCGCTGGAGTAGTGCCGGGCGTAGGCCCAGCCGTCGGCGAGGGTGCGGTGGAAGCGTTCGATCTTGCCGTTGGTCTGGGGTCGGTAGGGCCGGGTCCGTTTGGGGGTGATCGCGAGGTCGGTGCAGGCCTGGGTCCAGGCGTGGGCGCGGTAGCAGCTGCCGTTGTCGGACAAGACGCGTTCGACGGTGACGCCGTGGTCGGCGAACCAGGCCACGGCCCGTTGCAGGACTCCGATCGCGGTGGCGGCTTTCTCGTCGGCGTGGATCTCGGCGTAGGCCAGGCGGGAGTAGTCATCGATGACGGTGTGCACGAACGCGGTGCCGATGACCGGGCGGTAGGTCGGGCTCCGCTCACCGGTTCTGGTCGCGGTGGCGATGGCGTTGACCCGCCCTTGCTGTCGCCCGACGAAGCGGTGGCCTCCGCCGTCGGGGATGTTCGCGAACTTGGTGACGTCGACGTGGATCATCGATCCTGGATGTGGGTGTTCGTAGCGGCGGATCGGTTCACCGGTGACCCGGTCGATGTGACGCAGCCGGTTGAGCCGACAACGCACCAGAACAGCGTGGACGGTCGACGGTGCCAGACCGAGCTGCCCGCCGATCTGCACCGGCCCGAGACGCTGACGCCACCGCAGAGCGACGATCTGGCGCTTCACCGCCTCGGACGTGCGATGTGGGCACGAGCGCGGCCGGCTCGAGCGGTCGACCATCCCGGCAGGCCCTTCCGTGCGGAACCTGCTCGCCCACTTGCGGGCGGTCGGGACAGAGACCATGAACATCTTCGCCGCCGCAGTCACGGGCCAGTCGTCCTCGACGATCAGTTTCGCGAGCCTCAACCGGGCGCGTGGGGTCAGAGCAGCGTTAGCGTGGGACACGAAGGCCTCCTGGTGCGTGAAGCGGTTCCTAGACAGCTCCACTCTCACCACAGGAGGCCTTCACCCTTCACCCAGGTCGACAACAACGTCCCTGGACATCACAACTAGCGGGGCGGACGTCAGCGCGGCAGCGGGATCCGCAGGAACCGCGGGCGGTAGACGAACGGGTCGCGCGCGACCTCCGCGAGGTCGGTGTCGTTCTGGCTGTAGGAGACGACGACCGACCCTCGCTCGGGCAGCAGGTCGGGGTGGGCCAGCGGCATGTACCGCAGGCGCCCGTCGGGCTCGCTGGGGATCTGGGCGACCGGGGCGCTCGGGGTGAACGGCCCTGTCGGCCGCGACGCCGACCACACGACGAGGTCCTTGCCGAGGAACTCGTCGCGCTTGCTCACCGCGTACCAGCGGCCGTCCCGCTCGAAGACGCTGAGCGTCTGCGAGACCCCGCCCTCGGCGGGGATCAGGGTGGCCAGGTCGGAGGCGTCGCGGGTCCACGCCCGACCGTTCCAGTAGCGGTAGCGGTCGGGGCGCAACACGTCGTCGGGCCGCACCCGCGCCACGTGCAGGCTGAACCCGAACACCAGGCCGCGACCGGGACGCGCCGTCCCGTAGAGGTAGACCCAGCCGTCGGACACGGCCGTCGCGGCGCCCCACGTCGGACGACGGGGGTCGTCGTCGTCCGGGCCGACGTCGCGCACCCCGAGCAGCTGGGGCGTCCGCCCGCGCTCCACGACGAACAGCGCGAGCGCGGGCCCCAGGTTGTCGAACGCGAGCGGGCCGTCGGGAGCGTCGGCGCCCTTGACGCGCTGCGCCGACACACCCACCAGGTCGTAGCCCGGTCGCTCGATCTTGGCGACCGACATCGGCCAGTAGCCGACGCCGTCGGCCCGGTCGGGGATGAGCGCGCCGTGGTCGGCGGGCAGCACGACCTGCGCGCAGCCCGGCTCGAACACGAGCATCGAGTTGCGCACGAAGCGCTGGCCGTCGAAGTCAACCGACCGGAGGGTGTCGCCGAAGAGCCAGAGCCGCCGCCCGTCCTGCAGGGTCACGTCGGCGCCGACGTCGGCGCCCTGGAACGCCCCCGAGCCACGGACCTGCGTGACGAGCCGGTTGAGGTCGGGTACCGAGCGGACAGGCTCGATCGGCAGGCAGCGGGTCTCGCTCGCCTCGGGCACCGTCGGCGCCGACGGCGGGTCGGCCCGGCCCGAGAAGGCGACGAGGGACAGCATGAGCAGGAGCGCCGGCCCGGTGACGGCCGCCACCCGGATCCGCCACGGCACGCGCTGCACTCCCACGGCACCACGATGTCACGGCGACGGGGCGGGCCCTGGCGTGACCTACAGTCGGCGCGTGAGGGGTCGCGTCTGGGTGCCGCTGGTGGTCGCCGTCGCCGTGCAGCTGGCCGGCGTGGTCGCGGTCTTCGCCTGGGTCGCGGGCGACGACCTGCACGAGGCGCCGCTCGGCGTGGTCGCCCCGGCCGTGGTCGGCCAGACGCTCGCCGACCGCGCTGCCGCCGATCCCGACAGCCCGTTCACGGTCGTGCGACCGCCGTCGGCCGCAGCAGCCCGTGGGCTCGTCGACGACGGCACGCTGGTGGGCGCTGCGGTGGTCGACCTCGCTCGCTCCGACGACGTCCTGCTCCTGCCACGGCGGGCCTCGCCGGACCAGCGGGCGGCGGTCGAGGCAGCCGTCCGGGTCACGTCGGCGCGGCTGGGTCGGGGCGTGGAGGTCGAGCTGGTCGGGCCGTCGCTGTCGGCGGGCGGACGCGCCGCCGTCACCTGGCTCCCGGTCCTGGCCGTGGGCGCTGGCATCGTCACCTCCGGCGTGCTCACGGTCCGCTCCGGCCGGTTGCCGCGGACGTGGCCGGGCGCCCTGCGACGTCTGCGCGTGATCGGGGCGGTGGCGGTGCTGGTCGGCGGCGTCGGCGGCCTGGTCGGCGCACTGCTCGCGACGGGACCGGTGCTCCTGTGGTGGCCGGCGCTCTCCCTGCTGGTGCTGACCGGCGCGCTCGTGTCGCAGGCGCTCGAGCACCTGATGGACGCGTGGGGCTGGGGGCTCGCCGTCACCCTCCTCGTCCTCACGGCGCTACCCGACCTCGCCGGCACGGGCACCTGGATGCAGCCGGTCGTGTGGCGCGAGGTCACGACGCTGCTGCCGCACGCGGCCGGCATCGAGATCCTGCAGCAGCTCACCGGCGGCACGGCCGGCGCGCTCTGGCGCCCGTGGGCGGTGCTCGCCGTCTGGTGTGCCGTGGGTGGCGCCACGTCGACGCTCGCCCGGCGCGAGCGCTCGGCTGGCTGAGCAGACCGCCCTGCCGACCGCAGGCACCAGGCCGCCGTGCCCGTCGTAAATCAGTCGGCGGATCAGCCAGCGGATCAGTCGGCGAGCGCGCCGACCTGCGACAGCAGCTCGACCTGGTCGAAGTACAGGTGCTCCGACCGCAGTCGGCTGCCGTCGACCTCGTAGACGGCGGCCCACCGGAAGGACACCTCGCGCCCGGTCGGCGCGAGGCTGCCGCCGGCACCGCGCAGGGTGCCTGTGTGCGTGCCGACGAAGCGGCCCTCCGCCGCCACGCGTGACCCGCTTCCGAGCACGGAGATCAGCTCGAGGCGGCCGTCCGGGAAGCCGTCGTGGAAGACCCGGAGGAAGGCGAGCACGGCCTCCCGGCCCGAGGCCGACGCCCCGGGCGCGATGATCTCCGCGTCCTCGGACCAGGGCTCGGCGGCCTCGTCGCGGGCGTTGAACGCGTCGACGTGACGTCGGACGACCTCGTGGCTCGACATCTCACGACTCCTTCGTCAGGGGCGGGTGGGGAACCTGCTGGAGGACCAGGGCCTCCACGTCGTCGACCAGCCCGACCACCCCGCTGGACCGGGCGATCGCGACGCCGACCTCGTGCGCTCGGCGGGCGTACGCACCGTCGTCGAGCACCGCCCGCACGGCACGCCCCACGGCGGCCGGGGTCGGGCGGCCGGTCCGCAGGTTGATGCCGACCCCGGCGTGCTGCACGCGGGTCGACGTCTCGACCTTGTCCTCGGAGTCCCCGGCGATGACGATCGGGACACCGTGGCGCATCGCGTGGTGCAGCCCACCGTAGCCACCGTTCGTGACGAGCACGTCGGTGCGGGCCAGCAGCTCGTCGTAGGGCAGGTAGCTGGCGACGAAGACGTTCGCGGGCAGCGGGCCGAGGTCGTCCAGCGCGGACGTCGGGCGACCGCCGGTCGTCACGGCGACCTGCACGTCACGGTCCGCCAGGGCCTCGACGGTCGGCCCGACGACCTCGGTGAAGTCGGTGTTGGCGACCGTCCCTTGGGTCACGTGCACGAGCGGGAGGTGCGGGTCGAGGTCGTCGAACCAAGCGGGTGTCGCGACGTCGGCGACCTCGGCTGCCGGCGGGACCATCGGGCCGTAGAAGCGCAGGCCTGCCGGCGCGTCGGAGCGTGCGTACTCGAACTCGGGGACGGTGAACTGGGCGAGCAGGTCGCTGCGGTCGAGTACGTCCATGAAGAAGGCGCCGTCGAGCCCCGGCGCGCCGACGTCGGCGAGGAAGCGGTCGAGGCTGCGGTGGACGGGCCGGAGCACCACGCGCGACGTGCGGTACAGCAGGCGGTTGCGGAGCCGGTTCGGCACCGTCCGTCGCCACGGCACGAGTCCGAGTCCGTAGGGCGCGGTGTCGACGCTGCTGAACCCGGCCGGACCGATCCCGCACAGCACGGTCGCGGGACGCTGGTCACGGGGGCGCGAGAAGAGCGTCTGCACACCCAGGAAGGTCATGTCGTGGAGGACGACGTCGGCGGGCTCGTCGGCGAGCATCTGCTCGAGTGCCTGTCCGGCCGGCGCAGCTGGGGCGACGAAGGCCTGTTCCACGCCGTGGTTGATGGTGGCGAGGCCACGGGTGCGCTCCCCCGCCCCGATGGAGTCGAGCGTGTCGGCCTCGGCCGGCAGCGCCACGAACTCCGCTCCGCTCGCGCGCACGGGAGCCTCGTAGCCAGCTCCCGTGAGCATCCTCACCCGCCATCCGCGGCGGACGAGCTCGCCGGCCACCACGGACAGCGGTCCGACGTGTCCGGTCGCCGGCATGCTGCACAGCACCGCGCTGCGGCTCATGGGCGTCTCCCTCAATTGACTAGAGTGAGACTAACCCCAATATGGGTCACCCGTCGAGCGCCGCCCCCAGCTCGTCCAGCTGGCGACGCAGCCACACGCCGTAGCGCGTCGGCGTCCACCCTCTCTCGCGGACGAGGTGGATCCACGGCTCGGGGCCGACGACCAGCCCGAGCAGGTCGGCCGCCTCGGACGCCTGCTCGGCGCGGAGCCGTCCGCGCCCGACGAACCACCCGGCGGCGATGGTCATGTCGCGGTGCCGGCGCTCCTCCAGGTCCTGCACCGCGGAACGCACCCGCGCGTCGGCGCCCGCGGCGGACACCATGGCGTGCACGAGCGCCGCGGACCTCAGGTTCGCCCGCACGAGGAAGTCGACGTACCGCTGGATCGCCACGTCCGTGTCGGGCTCGGACATGATGTCGACCAGCTCTGGCCGCTCGGCGAGCGGGTGTCGACCTTCGTCGCCGGCCAGCGTCAGCTCGTGCGCCGCGACGAGCAGTGCGTGCTTGGGGCCGTGCGCGTGCACCGTCTGCACCGACGTGCCCGCCTCCGCCGCGATCGCCTGCATGGACGTCGCCGCGTAGCCGTCGCGCACGAAGAGCCTCCCCGCCGCCTCGACGATCCTGCGGCGCGTGGCCGCGGCGACGGCGTCGCGGGTCGGTGAGCGGTACGCACGCGGCATGCCTCGCACCGTAGCGGACCTGTCGGGCACCTTCAGCACGACGAGGGCCCGGTCCGCTGCTGCGTGACCGGGCCTGGTGGAGCCGCCTGTCGGAATCGAACCGACGACCTTTTCATTACGAGTGAAACGCTCTACCGACTGAGCTAAGGCGGCGAAGGTCCCGCGAGGATCGCCCGCAGAACCTCGTACAGCCTACCCCTGCCCCTCCAGAACGACACACGGGCCCCCCTAGACTCGACCCCGTGACCGGGACAGAGGACGTGCGGGCCGAGCTGGACGACATGCGCTCCAGCATCGACAACATCGACGCCGCCCTCGTGCACCTGCTGGCAGAGCGGTTCAAGTGCACCCAGCGGGTGGGCCGGCTGAAGGCGACGCACGACCTGCCGGCCTCCGACCCCGACCGCGAGGCACGCCAGATCGAGCGGCTCCGCTCGCTCGCCGTCGAGTCCGACCTCGACCCCGCGTTCGCCGAGAAGTTCCTGACCTTCATCATCGACGAGGTCATCCGCCACCACGAGGCCATCCGCTCGGCCTGACCCCACCCCGTCGGTCCGCACCGCCGGGCGGTGCGAGGCCGGACTGCTGACGGACTACTCGTCGGGGCAGGTCGTGCCGTCGCGCGGGACGGTGCCGTCGACGAGGTAGGCGTCGACCGCCTTGACGATGCAGCGGTTGCCGGAGCTGTAGGCCGTGTGGCCGTCGCCCTCACGGGTGAGCAGCACGCCCTCGCGGTCGCCCAGCTGGTCGGCCAGCGCCTTGGCGTTCTCGTACGGCGTCGCCGGGTCGCGGGTGGTGCCGATGACGACGATCGGCGAGGCGCCCTCGGCGTCGATCTCCACCTGCGGACGCTCGGCGGGCTCGGGCCAGTCGGTGCAGCCGAGGGTGCCCCAGCCGAGCGCGGCACCGAAGACCGGCGACACCTTCTCGAAGCGTGGCAGCTCGGCCTCCACCTCGGCGACGCTCGGCCGCTCGCGGTTGTCGAGGCAGTTGACTGCGATGTTGGCCCAGCCGATGTTGCCGTCGTAGCTGCCGTTGCTCTGCCGGGAGAAGTAGAGGTCGTTCAGGCGCAGCAGCAGCGACCCGTCACCCTGCAGGGCGGCGGTGAGCGCCTGCGACAGGACGGGCCACGCCGCCTTGTCGTAGAGGGTGACAGCCACGCCGTAGAACGCACGTCCCTTGGTCAGCTCGCGGTCGGTGCCGGTGGGCAGCGGCCGGTCCTCGAGCCGCGACATGAACGTCGCTAGCGCACGGTTGGCCGCGTTGGGATCCTGGCCGAGCGGGCACGACTCGAGCTTCGCGCACGCGTCGAGGTAGGCGTCGAGCGCGCGCTGGAAGCCGGTGGCCTGCCCGAAGGCGGACCCGAACACGTCCTGCGCGGGGTCGACGGCACCGTCGAGCACCATGGCGCCGACCTTCTGCGGGAACAGCGTCGCGTACGTGGCGCCGAGCTGGGTGCCGTACGACGCGCCGAACCAGTCGAGCTTCTGCTGGCCCATCGCGGCACGTGCGACGTCCATGTCGCGGGCAGCCTCCTCGGTGGAGACGTGCCCGGCGAGCTCGCCGGAGTTCTTGGCGCACGCCTCGCCGAGCTCGCGGACGCCGGCGCGCAGCTCGCGCACCTCGGCCGGAGTGCTCGGGTCGGGGTCGCTCGCGGCATAGGCGTCGAACTGGGCGTCGGGCAGGCACGTCAGGGGCGAGCTCTCGCCCACGCCGCGCGGGTCGATGCCGACGATCGTGAAGGCGTCGCGCACGGTCGGCGCCATGCTGCCCGCCAGGCTCGCGGCGAAGTCGATCGCCGACCCGCCCGGACCGCCGGGGTTGACGAACAGCACGCGCGTGCCGTCGCCGGTGCTCAGGTAGCGCGCGGCCTTGAGCGTCGTGGTGGCACCGTCGGGCTCGTCGTAGTCGATGGGGACGGTGATCGTGGCGCACTCGGAGTCGCCGCCGCAGCCCTTCCAGGTCAGCTTCTGGTCGTAGAAGCGCTGCAGGCCGTCGGGAGCCTGCTCGCCGGTGGGCTGGATCGCCTGGGCGGCGGGCGAGTCGTCGGACGCGCCGTCGCCGTCGCGGACCACGAGCAGGACGCCCGCGACCACAGCGGCCACCGCGGCGAGGGCGATCAGAGGTCGTTTCATCGGCTCCGGAATCCCATCATCATGCGTTCGAGGGTGAGCAGCGGTGCTGCGTTCGCGGTGAGCGCCTCGCGCGCCTCGACGATCGCACCGATCCGGCTCAGCGTCGACTCGGGCGTCCACAGACGGGCCGCCTCACGCACCTCGTCGGCGACGTCGGCGTTCACGAGGGGCGCACCGGGCGCGGTCTGCACGGCGACGACGTCGCGGCAGAACGACAGCAGGTCGAGCAGCACCCCGTCGATGGAGTCGCGCGCCAGCCGGGTGCGGCGTCGCTTCTGGTCCTTCTCGAGCGAGGAGACCGCGCCGGCGTAGCCGGCAGGGCGACGGCCGCGGTCCTCCACGCCCCACGACTGCTTGAGGTCGGCGCTCTCGCGCTCGTCGGCGACGTCGGCGATCACGGCGGCACGTGCGGTGGCCTCGTCGTTGATGCGCTGCGCCGCCACCAGGCAGTCGCCGAGGGACCGCAGCGACGTGGGCAGCGACAGGATCTCGCGGCGCCGCTCCCGCGCCTGGGGGTCGCGCGCGAGGCCACGAGCGCGACCGATGTGGCCCTGCGACGCGGCCGCCACCTCGTGCGCCAGCTGCGGCTCCACCCCGTCGCGCTCGACGAGCAGCCGGGCGATGGCGTCGACCGGTGGCGTGCGCAGCAGCACCGGCCGGCACCGCGAGCGGATCGTGACGATCACGTCCTCCGTGGCCGGCGCGCACAGCATCCACACGGTGAACGGCGACGGCTCCTCCACCGCCTTCAGCAGCGCGTTGGCGGCCTGCTCGGTGAGCCGGTCGGCGTCCTCGACGACGAGCACCTGCCAGCGCCCGAGGGCCGGGCTGAGCGCGGACTTGCGGACGTACTCGCGGGCGACGTCGGTGCCGATCGAGAGCCCGTCGGTGCGGATGACGGTGATGTCGGGGTGGCTGCCCGCCGCCGCCGTGGTGCACGAGCGGCACTCGCCGCAGCCGCCACGCTCGCACTGCAGCGCAGCGGCGAACGCCTTCGCCGCGTTCGAGCGTCCCGAGCCCGGTGGGCCCGTGAACAGCCAGGCGTGGGTCATCGAGCGACCGTCGCCGCCGGCCGACCGGACCGCGGCCGACAACGTGTCGACGACCGGGGCCTGTCCGACGAGCTCGTCCCAGACGCTGGTCACCGCGCCTGCCCCAGCCACGGCTCGACCGCGGCCCGCACGGCGGCGTGGACGACGTCCGGCGACTGGTCGGCGTCGACGACGAGGTAGTGCGCGGGGTCGGCGGCGGCCAGCGCCAGGAAGTGGCCCCGGACCCGCTGGTGGAAGTCGAGCGGCTCGGCCTCGATGCGGTCGGGCTCCCCCGCCCGCGCGAGCCCGACGACGGGGTCGAGGTCGAGCACGACGGTCAGGTGCGGACGCAGGTCGGCCGTCGCCCACCGTGCCACGTGCTCCAGCTCGGCGGCGTCGAGGGCACGTCCGGCGCCCTGGTAGGCCAGCGTCGAGTCGACGTAGCGGTCGGTGACGACCACCTCGCCGCGGGCCAGCGCCGGGAGGACGACGGCGTCGACGTGCTCGGCCTTGTCGGCGGCGTAGACCAGCGCCTCCGTGCGCGGCGACAGGTGGCCCGTGGCGGGATCGAGCACGATGCCCCGCAACCGCGCCCCCACCTCCGTGCCACCGGGCTCACGCGTGAGCAGCACCTCGTGGCCGGCTGCCCCGAGCCAGTCGGCGAGGAGCCGCGCCTGCGTCGACTTCCCGCCCCCCTCACCGCCCTCCAGCGCGACGAAGACGCCCGAGTCGGTGTAGCGCGGCTGCATGGGGCCGATCCTAGGGGGCGGGTACGACGGGGTGGGGTGCTGGTTGTGGGGGGCGTGTGGTTGCCGGGGTGCTGCAGGTGACCGTCGCGACTTGGCAGGTGCGCTGCCGCAGGACACCGGTGCTTGCTGGTGCGCTGCCGCAGGACACCGGTGCTTGCTGGTGCGCTGCCGCAGGAGGTCTGTGCTTGCCGGTGCGCTGCCTCGGCTGGCGCTGTGTCTGGTCTCCGAAATGGCCTCGACCGGCAGCGGGTCTGAGGGCGGCTTCGGGTCTCGGGGTCTGGTCTGGGCCCGTGAGTGACGCACGATTCGTCGTTTCAGCGTTCTCGGGCCAAGGTTCTGCGTTCGCGCGGCCTATCGGTGGATCAGCAACCGCAGGAGCGCTCCTGCGGTTGCCGATCCACCGATGGAGGGCTGAGCGGCGGAAGGATTCTGCGTTTGCGACGGGATCCCGTCGCAAACGCAGAAGCGTTGGCCGCCAGTGCACCAACGCAGAATCTTGAGCCCACCCTCAGCACCAACCCACAGCCCGAGACCCCAGACCAGCGCCGCCGCCAACCGCCCGGTCGAGGCCCTTTCGGAGACCACCCCCAGCGCGAGCCGAGGCAGCGCACCAGCAACCCAAGACCCCCACGGCAGCGCAGCACCAGGACGAGACCCCCTGCGGCAACGCACCAGCAAGGTCACGACGACCCCAGCCGGCGAACCAGCCAGGTCACGCCGAACGAAGCCCGAAGGACCTCAGCTCTTCTTCGCTGCCGACGACTTCGTCGCCGTCGCCGTCTTCTTGGCCGCCGTCTTCGCCGCCGTCTTCTTCGCAGCGGTCTTCTTGGCAGCCGTCTTCTTGGTGGCCGTCTTCTTGGTGGCCGTCTTCTTCGCAGCGGTCTTCTTCGTCGTGGTCTTCTTCGCCGTGGTCTTCTTGGCGCTCTTCTTCGCCGTCTTCTTGACCGGACCACGGGCGCGACGCTCGGCGAGGAGCTCCTGGGCACGCTCCTCGGTGAGGGTCTCGAGGTCGTCGTCCTTGCGCAGCGAGGCGTTGGTCTCGCCGTCGGTCACGTAGACGCCGAACCGGCCGTCCTTCGCGACGATCGGCTTCTCGCTGACCGGGTCGACGCCGAGCTCCTTGAGCGGGGGCTTGGCGGTGCCGCGGCGACCGTAGGTCTTCGGCTGCGCGTAGATGGCGCGCGCCTGCTCCTCGGTGAGCGTGAACAGCTGGTCCTCGGACTCGAGCGAGCGCGAGTCGGTGCCCTTCTTGAGGTAGGGGCCGTAGCGACCGTTCTGGGCGGTGATCTCGGTGCCGTCGACGTCGGTGCCGACGACGCGCGGGAGAGTGAGGAGCTGCACGGCGTCGTCGATGCCGATCGCGTCCATGCTCATCGTGCGGAAGAGGCTCGCGGTGCGCGGCTTCTCGCCCTTCGGGGCGTCCTCCGGCAGCAGCTCCTGCACGTAGGGACCGAAGCGACCGTTCTTCACGACGAGGTCGAGCCCCGTCTCCGGGTGGGTGCCGAGCATCTTCTCGGCTCCGGCCGGGTTCGCCAGCAGCTCCTTCGCCTTCTCGAGCGTCAGCTCGTCCGGCGGCAGGTCCTCGGGCACGTTGCCGCGCGTCGGGACGTCGACGCCGTCCTTGCCGGGGACCATCGGCGGGCCCTCGACGTACGGCCCGTACCGCCCGACGCGCACCGCGACGCCGTCACCGAGCTCGAACGTGGCGAGACCGCGGGCGTCGATGTCGGGGAGGTTCTCGATGAGCCGCTTGAGGCCGGTGTCCTTCTCGCCGCTGCCGGCCCAGAACCCTTCCAGCACGCGCTGACGCTCCTCGCGTCCGTGCGACACCTGGTCGAGGACGTCCTCCAGCTCGGCGGTGAAGGAGTAGTCGACCAGACGGGGGAAGTGCTGCTCCATCAGCCGCACCACGCTGAACGCGATCCACGCCGGCACCAGCGCGGTGCCCTTCTTGAACACGTACCCGCGGTTCTGGATGGTGCCGATGATCGACGCGTACGTCGACGGGCGACCGATCTCCCGGTCCTCCAGCTCCTTGATGAGCGAGGCCTCGGTGTAGCGGGCGGGTGGCTTCGTCTCGTGGCCGGCGGGCGTCAGCTCGTGCGCCGTCACGGTGTCGCCCTGGGCGAGCGCCGGGAGCTTCGTCTGCTGGTCGTCGCCCTGGCCGTTGTCCTCGCGGGACTCCACGTACGCCTTCAGGAAGCCGTGGAACGTGATGGTGCGGCCCGAGGCGGTCAGCTCGACCGGTGCGCCCGCGTCGGCACCCGCCGCGTCGGAGGCGGTGGCGGTCAGGCGGATCGACACCTGCTCGCCGCGGGCGTCCTTCATCTGCGACGCGAGCGTGCGCTTCCAGATCAGTTCGTACAGCCGGAGCTCGTCGCCGCGCAGGCCCGTGGCCTGCGGCGTCTTGAACGTCTCCCCCGCGGGCCGGATCGCCTCGTGCGCCTCCTGGGCGTTCTTGACCTTGCCGGCGTAGGTGCGGGGCTTGTCGGGCAGGTACTCCGCGCCGTACAGCTCCTTCACCTGGGCGCGCGAGGCGTTCAGCGCGGTCTGCGACAGCGTGATCGAGTCGGTGCGCATGTAGGTGATGTGCCCGCCCTCGTACAGGCGCTGCGCGACCTGCATCGTGCGGGCGGCGCCGAAGCCGAACTTGCGCGAGGCCTCCTGCTGCATCGTCGTGGTGCGGAACGGGGCGTACGGCTTGCGGGTGTAGGGCTTCGCGTCGACGCCGGCGACCGTGAACGTCTCGTCGCGCAGACCCGCCGCGAGGGCGGTCACACGAGCCTCGTCGAGGTGCGCGACGTCGGCGTTCTTGAGGGTGCCGTCGTCGGCGAAGGCCGACCCGTTCGCCACGCGCTTGCCGCCGACCGTCACCAGACGGGCCGGGAACAGGCGCGCGTCCTCGTGCTGCTCGCCGGCGTCGAAGGTGGCGTCGAGGTCCCAGTAGGACGCGGAGCGGAACGCCATGCGCTCCCGCTCGCGCTCGACCACGAGGCGCGTCGCGACCGACTGCACGCGGCCCGCGGACAGGCCCGACATGACCTTCTTCCACAGGACGGGGCTGACCTCGTACCCGTACAGACGGTCGAGGATGCGGCGGGTCTCCTGCGCGTCGACGAGGTCCATGTCGATGTCGCGCGGGTTCTCGACCGCCCGCGTGATCGCTTCCTTGGTGATCTCGTTGAAGACGATGCGCTTGACGGGCACCTTCGGCTTCAGCTCGTCGAAGAGGTGCCAGGCGATGGCCTCGCCCTCGCGGTCCTCATCGGTCGCGAGCACGAGCTCGTCGGCCTCCTTGAGGAGCTTCTTGAGCTTGGTGATCTGCGGCTTCTTCTCGGCGGCGACGACGTAGACGGGGTCGAAGCCGTTCTCGATGTCGACGCCCAGGCGCGCCCAGGGCAGCCCCTTGTACTTGGCGGGGACCTGGTCGGCACCCTTCGGGAGGTCGCGGATGTGGCCCACGCTGGAGTCGACGACGTACCCGTCACCCAGGTACGACTGGATGCTGCGCACCTTGTTCGGCGACTCGACGATGACGAGCGTGGTCACGGTGTTACTCCCTCGTGGACGGTCCGGGCGCTCGGACAGCGGGCCGGACGCGGCATACGCTAACGCGCCTTGTCAAGGAACATCGTGCCCCGGGCCCGCAGGTGGCGCGCGCCACACGGCCCCGGCCGATGGTCAGGGAACGAGCAGGCCGTCGGCGACGAGCTCGTGGACGACGGGACGGTACTGCTCGCGCAGGGCTCCGGGATCGCGCTCCAGCAGACGGGCGAGCGCGTCGAGCACCTGCCCGGCCGTCAGGTCGCCGTCGAGTGCGCCGACGAGCCCCGCCTGGACGGTGTCGACCTGCGCGGCCCGGCGCAGGCCCTCCCCCAGGCGCAGCACGATCGCCTCCGGGTCCTCCTCGCCGGCGCGGCCGAACGTCTCCTGCGTCAGCGTGGGCGCCTGGCGCCACCGGACGTCGAGCACGTCGTCGGCCGCGGCCAGGGCGTCGACGCGCTCGCCCCAGGACAGGACCGCCGCGCCGACGGGCGGCACGACCTCGTGGCGCCACTCCTCCAGCCGCAGCACCGGCACGTCGCGGTGCGCCGCACGCAGGCTGATCCAGCCGAACGCCATGGCCTGGACGCCCTGGTCGTCGAACCAGTCGAGCCAGGCGTCGTAGCGAGCCGTGTAGTCGGGCCGGTGCCGGACGCCCGCGTCGGCGAGCCACATCTCGACGTACGCCGACAGGTCGACGACCTCGCGCTGGACCACCCACGCGTCGAGCCCGGTGGCGCCGACCCACCCGCCCAGGCGGTCCTGCCACGGCTCGTCGGTGTGCACCCAGCTGCCGAGCACCTGGCACCACCCGCCGGGCACGAGGTGGTCGGCCGCGCCGGCCACGACGGTGCGGACGACGCCGTCGGTCTCGAGGGACCCCTCGCGGTAGACGAGCCGGTCGCCGGTGGGCGGGGAGACGACGAACGGCGGGTTCGTGGCGATGGTGTCGAAGCGCTCGCCCGCGACCGGATCCCAGAAGGAGCCGTCGCGCACGTCGACGTCGACGCCGTTGAGCTCCGCCGTGAGCCGTGCCGCCCAGAGGGCACGGGGGTTGACGTCGGTCGCGACGACGCGGTCGTGCCCCTGCGCGAGGTGCAGGGCCTGCACGCCGCACCCCGTCCCGAGGTCGAGCGCGCGCGTCGACCCGCCGCCGGGCAGGAGGCGTGAGGAGGGGACGGTGAGCTGGGCGAGCGAGGAGGACGCCTCGCTGATGCCGAGGACGTGCTCGGGCCCGACCTCGATCGGGCGCGTGTCGAGCCCGGGCGTCAGGTCGCAGACCACCCACCAGTCGTGCGTCTCGTCGCCGTACGGGCGGACGTCGACCACGGCTCGCACCGCGTCACCGTCCCGGGCGAGCACACCCCGGCCCACGAGGTCGTCCACCTGCCCCGGCAGCGCGGCCTCGACCGCCGCCGCGGGCTCGGGTCGCTGCAGGGAGAAGAGCCGCACCAGGGTCGAGAGGGGCGAGCCGTCGCGGGTCGCGCGCTCCGCCGGGGTCGTCTCGTTGCGCAGCAGCGCGCCCTGGGCCTCGGGCCCCAGCAGGGCCTGCACCCGCTCGACGGTGAAGCCGACGTCGGTCAGGCGGGCGCGTAGTCGTTCCATGGCGTCAGCGTGTCACGCCGACGTCGGGCCGGCGTCAGGCGAGGCCGGCGGTGTCGTGCGCGGCGCGCGCCGCCTCGACGGAGTCGTGCAGGCCGAAGACCTTGTCGAGGCCCGTGATCTCGAAGATCTTGAGCAGCCGCGGGTGCGTGCAGACGATGTCGAGCGAGCCCCCGCCCGCCCGGACCTTCTTGAGGGCGCCGACGAGGACGCCCAGACCGGTCGAGTCGAGGAAGTCGACACGCTGCACGTCGACGACGAGGCGCAGGTGACCGGCGTCGATCGCCTCCACGATCGCCTCCCGCAGCCGCGGGGCGGTGTACACGTCGATCTCGCCGCCGACCTCGATGATCTCGAAGGGCTCGTCGGTGCGGGTGGTCAGCAGGAGCTCCATCAACATCCTTCCTCGGAGGTACGCCAAGTCAACCACGCCGGACGCCTCGACGCCCCGTCGTCCGCGCCCCCGACGGGGGCCCTGGGATGATGGCACCGTGGAACCGGACCGAGTGCTGACGCGCTACGCCGACCGGATCCTGCACCTGCACGAGGTCCCCGCCCGCGACGCCGTCGTGGAGCCCTGGCCGGAGTGGGTGGACCCGCGCGTGCGCACGGCCTTCGCGGCGCAGGGCGTCACCCACCTCTGGGCGCACCAGGCCGAGGCGCTCGCGCACGTGCACGCGGGTCGGCACGTCGTCGTGTCCACGGGCACGGCCTCGGGGAAGTCGCTGACCTACCAGGTCCCTGCGCTCGACGCGCTCGTCCGGGGTCGGGCGGGCGACGCGATCCGTGGGCACCGCGCCCCCACCGCGCTCTACCTGGCGCCCACGAAGGCGCTCGCCGCCGACCAGCTGCGCCGTCTGCCCCGCGACGAGGACGGCGCACCGCTCGTCCGGGCGACCACCGTCGACGGCGACAGCTCGCTCGACGAGAGGTCGTGGGCGCGCGACCACGCGCAGCTCGTGCTCACCAACCCGGACACGGTGCACCACACGCTCCTGCCCGGCCACGAGCGCTGGGCACGGCTGTTCGCAGGACTGCGGATCGTCGTCGTGGACGAGTGCCACCACTACCGGGGCGTGTTCGGCGCGCACGTCGCGCACGTGCTGCGCCGGCTGCTGCGCGTGTGCGCGCACCACGGGTCGCAGCCCGTCGTGGTGCTCTCGTCGGCCACGGTGAGCGAGCCGGAGGCGTCGGCGCGGCGGCTCACCGGGCTCGACGTGGTGGCCGTGACCGACGACGCCTCGCCGCACGGGCCGCGGACGATCGCGCTCTGGGAGCCGCCGCTCGTCGGCGCCGCGCACCCGTCGCAGCCGCCGAGCCGGCGGTCCGCGGGCCGGGAGGCGGCCGACGTGCTCACCGACCTGGTGCTGGACCGCACCCGCACCCTCGTCTTCTCCCGGTCCAGGCGTGGGGCCGAGTCCATCGCCCGGGGAGCGCAGGAGCGCCTCGGCGAGGTCGCGCCCGAGCTGCCCGCCCGGGTGGCCACCTACCGCGGCGGGTACCTGCCCGAGGAACGGCGGGCCTTGGAGGACCGGCTCCGCTCGGGCGACCTGCTCGGCCTGGCCGCGACGAACGCGCTCGAGCTGGGTGTCGACGTCAGCGGGCTCGACGCCGTCGTCAGCGTGGGCTTCCCCGGCACGCGGGCGGCGTTCTGGCAGCAGGTGGGACGCGCCGGTCGCGACGGCCAGCCGTCGCTCGGCGTGCTCGTGGCGCGCGACGAGCCGATCGACACCTTCCTCGTGCACCACCCCGACGCCTGGCTCGGCGCGCCCGTGGAGGCGACGGTGTTCGACCCGGACAACCCGTACGTGCTGGGTCCGCACCTGGCCGCCGCGGCGCAGGAGCTGCCGCTGACGGAGGCCGACCTGGAGCTGTTCGGACCACGCGCCCGCGAGGGGGTCGACGCCCTGGAGGCGGCGGGCTGGCTGCGTCGCAGGACGGCGGGCTGGTTCTGGACCCGCCGCGACCGCGCCGCAGCGCTGGCCGACCTGCGCGGCAGCGGTGGCGCGCCCGTGCAGATCGTCGACGGGCCGACCGGGCGGCTGGTGGGCACCGTCGACGCCGGCTCCGCCGACGGCGAGGTGCACGAGGGTGCGGTGTACGTGCACCAGGGCCAGGTGCACGTGGTCGACGAGTACGACGTGGACGACGGCGTCGCGGTGGTGCACGCCGAGGACCCCGGCTGGTCGACGTCGGCGCGCTCGACCACGGAGGTCTCGATCGTCTCGACGCGGCGCACGCGACGCTGGGGTGCCACGACCGTCCACCTCGGCGAGGTCGACGTGACGAGCCAGGTGGTCTCGTTCAGCCGTCGACGCCACGACGGGAGCCTGGTCGGCGAGGAGCCGCTCGACCTGCCGTCGCGCACGCTCCGCACCGTCGCGACCTGGTGGACGCTCCCGCCGGACGTGGTGGAGCGGGTGCTGGAGCGCACCGACGTGCCCGGCGCGGCGCACGCGGCGGAGCACGCCGCCATCGGCCTGCTGCCGCTGCTGGCCACGTGCGACCGCTGGGACCTCGGCGGGCTCTCCACCGCCGTCCACGCCGACACGGGGACGCTGACGATCTTCGTGCACGACGGGCACCCGGGCGGGGCCGGCTTCGCCGAGCGCGGCTACGAGGTGGTCGAGCGGTGGCTGAGGGTCACCCGCGCCACGATCGACGACTGCGAGTGCCGCGACGGGTGCCCCTCGTGCGTGGTCTCGCCGAAGTGCGGGAACTTCAACGAGCCGCTCGACAAGGCCGGCGCCGTGCGGCTGCTCGACGCGCTGCTCGACGGCGCGCCGGAGGACTGAGCCGCCCCTCACCGCTCGTACCAGGCCGGGGCCGCCCGCGCCTGCACGCGAGCCCTCCAGGTGCCGCCCCACCACGGCCTGGCCGCCGCGGTGGCGGTGACCGTGACGACGTCGAGGTCGGCACGGCACCGCTCGAGCGTGGCGTCGTTGCGGCGCGCCACCTGCCGAGCCGCGGTGCACGGGTCGGCACCCTCGGTGGCCGCGCGGCTGCCGGCCAGCGCAGCCAGGTCGGCAGCGGCCGACACACGGTGGCGCAGGGCGACGAGCGCGGTCACCTGGAGGCCGAGGGCGACGACGGTCACGAGGGCGGCGCCCACCCATAGGGCGTGCACCGTGACCGAGCCCCGCTCCACCGGTGGCGCGCTCACGGCACCTCCACGGCCGCCACCGCGCTCGCGTCGAGCTGGACGGAGCCCACCGTGGACGCGAAGCCGAGGGGTGCTCGTGCACGCACCCGCACCGTGACCGCGACGGTCCCGTCGGCGCCCTCGGCGACGTCGACCATGGATCCGGCTGGAGCCAGCCGCCGCACGACGGCGACCGCGTCGGCCTCGGGCTCGCCGCGCGCGACCAGGCGGGCCCCCTCCCGCGCCGCGTCGACGAGCCGCACCTGCGTCAGGCCGAGCGACGCGACCCAGACCAGCAGCACGACCAGCACGAGCGCGAACGGCGCGAGGACGGCCAGCTCGGCCGTGGCCGTGCCCTGCTCGCCGCGTCGTCTCATCGCAGCGGCGCGAACGGGCGGCCGTGCCACAGCAGCTCCAGGAGCGAGCGCGGCTCCAACGCCCGCCGCAGCAGCGCGGCGACGTGATCGAGGAACCAGCCGTCGGCGCCGAGCCGCAGCAGCACGGCCGCGCAGGTGACGGCGCCGAGGGTGCCGACGGCGTACTCGGCCGTCGTGGCGCCGCGGTCGACGCGCGGACGGACGCGCCGCCGGACGTCCGGCGTGGCGGTGGAGCGGACGTCGGGACGGGTCGGACGCGGCACGGTGACCTCCTCGGGTCGGGTCCGGGCCGGCTGCCCGCGCGGGACGGAACGTCCGCCCGGGCAGCCGGCGCCTGGTCAGAACAGGTTCGGCAGGACGTTCGGGATGTTGTCGATGACGTCCTTGACCAGGTCGCCGAACCACTCCGACTGGCCGATCTTCACGAGCACGCCACCGACGGTGCAGGCGCCGAGCGTGCCGACGGCGTACTCCGCCGTGGTCATGCCGTCCTGCCGCCGGCCGCGGCGGGACGCGCGGGCGACGAGCGAGGCGCCCCGCGGGCGGGTCGTGGAGGGGTCCGTCCGGGAGGAGGAGCGACGAGACGAGGCGGGACGGGAGGTGGAGAGGTGCATGGTTGTCCTTTCGTGGAACGGGCTGACACCGAGGAGATGGCGTCGGCGGTGGGCCGGACGCCCACCTGTCCGCGCGATGTGGACGCAGGGACTCGCCCGACCGGGCAGCAGGGCTGCTTGTGGACGGCGACGGGGCCTCAGCCCGCGAGGAGGTCGAGACCCGACGCCACGCCCAGCAGCGAGGGCACGATGCCGACCAGGAGGAACGCGGGCAGGAAGCAGAGGCCGAGCGGGGCCGCGGTCCGGACCGCCACCGCACGGGCCCGCTCGCGCGACCTCGCCGCCGCGTCGCGGCGCACGTCGGCCGCCGTGGCAGCCAGGACGGCAGCCACGGGGGCGCCCGACTGCTCGGCGCGGCGGAAGGCCCGGGCCAGCACGCCGAGCGTGGCGTGGCCGAGCAGCACGTCCCACACGGCGCCGGCGTCGGCGCCGGAGCGCAGCCGACCCACCACCTCCTGGAGCTCCTGCTGCAACGGCGTGGGGACGGCACCGGCCACCACGTCGAGCGCGACCACGACCGGCCGGCCCGACGCCAGCACCGCCACGAGGAGGTCGAGCGCAGCGGGCAGCTGCAACGCCGCCAGCTCGCGACGACGACGCTCGGCTGCGGACACCCGGGTGGCGACCGCGGCGCGCGCGACCGGGGTCGCCACGAGCGCGACGACCGCGCCCGGCGCGGGACCGAGCACGACGAGGCTGGCCACGGGCACGAGGACCGTGACCGCCAGCCGAGGCGACGGTCGTCGTCGCGACGGCGGAGCACCGATCAGCGCGCGGTGCCGGTCCAGCGCAGGTGCGGGCAGCACCAGCCACATGGCCACTGCGGCGCACAGGCACGCGGCAAGGTTCACGTCCGGGCCTCGGCGGTGGCGACGATCCGCTCGACCCAGGCGAGCCCGAGAAGCGCCAGGGCGCAGCCGGCGGCAAGACAGGTCGCGCCGGGCAAGGTCGCCGTGAGCACGTGCACCGGCTCGCCGCCGAGCCCCGACCCCAGCCCCAGTCCGAGCACGGGGAGCACCGCGAGCAGACGGGCGGTCGCCCGCGACGAGGCGACCTCGGCCCGCACCTCGCGGCCGAGGTCGCGCTCGGAGCGCACCGCGTCGACCACGCGGTCGAGGACGTCGGCGACGGGCGCACCGGACCGCTCCGCCACGCGCCAGGCCGCCGCGACCTGCACGAGGTCGTCAGCCCCGGGACGCCGCGCGACGATGTCGAGCGCGGCCGCCACGTCGCCACCGCGCCGTGCAGCGTCGGCGACGCGCCGGAGCTCGGGCAGGTCGTCGCCGGCGTTCCGCAAGGCCTCGACGGGCAGGACGCCGGCGCGGAGCTCGGCGGCGAGCAGCTCGAGCGTCGCCGCCACGCGCGTGCCCAGCTCGGCCGCGACGCGACGTCCGCGGGCCTGCGCGACGAGCCGCCACCCGGCGAGGGCGCAGCCGGCCGCGGTCGCGAGGAGGACGGCGGGCACGGGCGACGTCGCGACCCAGGGCGCCACCGCGCCGGCGAGCACGACGGGGAGCCAGCCGCCCCAGCCCGAGCGCAGCCGACGCCCGGCCCCCGCGGCGAGCCGGCGCACCGTGTCGCCGTCGACGACCGCATCCGGTCCGAGGCGTGCGGCCAGCAGCCATCGCGCGGGCGGCCACCAGAGCAGCACCGCTCCGGCGGCGCACCCGGCGCTCAGCAACGGCAGGCCGGTCGTCAGGGTCACGCCCCGCCCTCGACGAGGCCGACCCAGCGCTCGTGCGCGGGGCCCGCGACCCAGCGTCCGTCGACGAGGCCGGCCGCGCGCACGCAGCCCACCCGCCCGGACGCACCGTCCGCGAGGAGGACGCCGACCTCGTGGACCCGACGCACGCCGTCGCGCCCTCGCCTCAGGTGCACGACGGCCTGCACCCCGGCCGCCAGCTGGCTGTGCACCGCGTCGCGGGCCAGCCCGCCGGCGACACCCAAGGCCTCGAACCGGGCCGGCACGTCGGCCGCGGAGTTGGCGTGCAGCGTGCCGCAGCCGCCCTCGTGGCCGGTGTTCAGCGCGGCCAGCAGGTCGACGACCTCACCGCCGCGCACCTCGCCCACCACCAGGCGGTCCGGCCGCATCCGCAGCGCCTGGCGCACGAGGTCGCGCAACGTCACGCGACCCGCACCCTCGACGTTGGCCGGACGCGCCTCGAGCGCCACGACGTGCGGGTGCTCCGGCACCAGCTCGGCCGCGTCCTCGACGAGCACGAGCCGCTCCTGCCGTGGGACCAGGCCGAGGAGCGTCGACAGCAGCGTCGTCTTGCCGGTCCCGGTGCCGCCGCTGACGACGAAGGCCGCCCGTGCCGCGACGAGGCGGCGCAGGACCTCCGCCGCCTCGGGATGCACCCCGCCCGCAGCCACGAGCGCCTCGAGCGTGAAGGAGCGGCGGGCCGGGACGCGCAGGCTGATGCTCGTCCCCGGCCGCACCAAAGGAGCGAGCACGGCGTGCAGCCGGGTGCCGTCGGGCAGCCGGGCGTCGACCCAGGGACTGGCGTCGTCGAGCCGCCGGCCGGCCTGGGTCGCGAGACGTCGGGCCAGCCGCTGGACCGCGACGTCGTCGGCGAAGTCGAGGTCGACGCGCTCGAGACCGTGGCCGCGGTCGACGTGCACCGCGTGCGGCCCGTTGACGACGACGTCGGTGACCTGCGGGTCGTCGAGCAGCGGCTGGAGCTCACCGGCCCCGCGACGCTCGCGCTGCAAGGCGTCGACGACACCGAGCACGGTGGCGCTGCCCCGCAGCCCCGCCTCGAGGCCCAGCGCCTCCGCCACGGCCTGCGGCGTGGGTTCGCGGACCTCGACGGCCAGCCGCGCGCGCACCCGCGCGACGAGAGCGGCGTCGACGTCGGTCATGCCACCGTTCCCAGCCCGAGCAGGTCGAGCACCTGGCCCGACGCGCGACGCAGGGTCCGGGAACGGCCCGGGCCCCGCCCGTGGTCGACGTCGCCGCGCAGCCGCCGGTCGTGGCCGAGCCGTGCGACCACCGGGAGCCGCAGCGCCTCCGCCACCGGGCCGGAGCCGAGCCCGCCCGGTCGACGGACGGTCACGAGCAGGACCCGCGGCACGTGCGCCCGGACCCGGGCCAGCGCGATCCGGCCGGCGGCCACGCAGCGGACGTCCTCGGGCACCACCAGGACCGCTCCCTCGCAACGCTGCAGCGCCGCGGTGCCGAGCCCGTCGAGGTGTCGGGGCACGTCAGCGACGACGACGTCGTAGGCACGGGCCGCGGCGGCGAGCACGTCGGGCGCGACGTCGGCGGGCACCGCGGCACCGTCGCGCGGGCAGGCCAGCACCGCGACCCCGCGGTGCTCGGGCAGCAGCCGAGAGAGGCGGGTGGCGCCGACGTGCCCGTCGGCGCCACCCAGGGCGGACCAGCGCACGCCCTCGACCCGTTCGGCGCCGAGGACGAGGTCGACGCCGGCTCCCCTGGTGTCGGCGTCGACCAGCACCGGCCGATGACCACGACGTGCCGCCTCGAGCGCGACTGCGGTGGCCAGCGTCGACGCACCCGCTCCGCCCACCGCTCCGACGACGGCGAGGCTGGCTGCCTCGCCGTCGCCGTCGAGCAGCGCACCGAGCCGGTCGAGCACGACCGGCTCGTCGCGCGCGTCGAGGACGGCCTCCGCGCCGAGCGCCACCGCGTGGCGCCACACCGACCCCTCGGCCGTCCCCGGATCCACCAGCAGCACGCCCTCACGACGCGGGGGCGCCGTGCCGGCGAGCGGGCCGGCGAGGTCGGCGGCCACGACGCACCGCCCGGGCCGCCGACCAGGACCTCCGCGCCGCCACGGCGTCCGACGCGACCTCGGGGGTGACGCCCACGGCCGCGCACCAGCGCAGCGCGTCGTCCAGCGCGTCGGGGTCGGCCGTGGCCACGAGCAGGGGCGCGGTGTCCATGACGGCCACGCAACCAGGAGGCGCCGGCCGGCGGAAGCGTGCTCCGCCGGCCTGTGGACGGACGGACCCCGCGCGACCCACCGGCGTGCGCACCTGTGGACGCCGGTTCCGCGAGCGGGCCTATCCTGGCCGGGTGAGCCCCCGTTCGGCCGCGTTCTTCGACCTGGACAAGACGATCATCGCCCGGTCCAGCGCCCTGGCCTTCAGCAAGCCGTTCTTCGAGGGCGGGCTGCTGACCCGGCGCGCCGTGCTCCGCAGCGCCTACGCGAACTTCATGTTCGGGCTCAACGGCGCCGACCACGACCAGCTGGAGAAGATGCGCCAGCAGATGACGTCGCTCATCGCCGGGTGGGACGTGGAGGTCGTCCGCGACGCCGTGCGCCGCACGCTCCGCGACGTCATCGACCCGATCGTGTACGCCGAGGCCGTCGACCTCGTCCAGCACCACCAGCGGGCCGGGCGCGACGTCGTCATCGTCTCCGCGTCGGGCTCGGAGGTCGTCGGTCCGGTCGGCGAGCTGCTGGGCGTGCACGACGTCATCGCCACCCGGTTGGTCGAGCGCGACGGTCGCTACACCGGCGAGGTCGACTTCTACGCCTACGGCCCGCACAAGGCGACGGCCATGCGCCGGCTCGCCGAGGAGCGCGGCTACGACCTCGACGCCTGCTTCGCGTACTCCGACTCCGAGACCGACGTGCCGATGCTCGAGGCCGTCGGCCACCCGTTCGCCGTCAACCCCGACAAGGCGCTGCGGCGGATCGCAGCCGAGCGCGAGTGGCCGGTGCTGGTGTTCGACCGTCCGGTGGCGCTGCGCAGCCGTCTGGGCCTGCACAGCACGACGGGCCGCGCGTTCTGGGCGCTGGTCGGTGCCGGCGCCGCTGCGGGCACCGCGCTGCTCGTGCAGCGAGGCCTGCGCGCCCGGCGCACGCCCGGTCGGCGCCTGCTCGTGCGCTCGTGAAACCGGGCACGTGAGGTTACGTCCGCGTAGGGGTTCCGTCGTCCCGTCGGCGGGCGTACAAAGGGAAGCAGCAGGACAACTCCACAGACGGCCCAGCACCCAGTACCCACGCGGCGATCACCCGTCCCACTGGGTTGTCGAGACTCCGGGACACCCGTCACCGCCGGCGGACCCGGGCCGACGATACGAGGAAGTGCACGCCTGGTAGCTGATGCGTTGCTGGACCCCCTGGACGGCGCCACCCACCCCGGTGGCGCCGTCCTCCTGCGTCGGGAGCCGACGCGGCTCAGCCGGCGGCGGGCAGCGGGTCGCGCGAGAACCACGCGAGTCCGAATCCCGGTCCGCCGGTCTCGTGACGCACGAGGGCGAGCCCGGCGGCCTCGAGGAAGGTCCGCAGCTCGCCGAAGTCGTGGTTGTCGGAGTGGTGGTACTCCATGACGACGCGACGGACCCCGGACCAGAGCGCCGGGTCGGACTCGAGCACGATGCCGTACTCGGCGCCCTCGGCGTCCATCTTGAGCAGGTCGACGCGACCGCCGGAGGCCGCGAAGGCGTCGGCGATGCTCTCGCACACCACCTCGATCTCCGTGGCGCCCGACTCGCCCAGGTGCAGCACGCCGTTGTGGCCGCTGCCGGGTCCGTTGTCGGCCATGACGAGCGTGCCCGCGCGCGCACCCACGGCTGCGCGGTGGACCGTGATGCGGTCGCCGAGGCGGTTGGACTCCACGTTGCGGACCGTGTAGGCGCCCGTGGAGGGGGTCGGCTCGTAGGAGTGCACCGACGCGCCCGGGAACCGTCGCACCAGGTCGGTGGAGAAGCAGCCGATGTGCGCGCCGATGTCGACCACGTGCACGTCGGCGGGCAGCCCCTGCGCGAACCAGTCGAGCGAGTACTCGTCCTCGGCGAACACCTCGTAGACGGGCACCCGGGCCCCGGGTGCGTTCGGGCAGTGGATCGTCAGGCCGTCGACCTCGAAGGCCAGCTCGTCGGCACCGGTCGCCATGTGGCGCAGCACCGTCCAGCCGTTGTCGAACACCGAGACCGTCTGACGGGTGCGGCGGGCCACCCACGTGGCGCGGTCGAGGACGGTCATGGGGCCTCCGGTGATGTCGGGATGGGGAGGGGATCGTTCGACGCGACGTCCGCGTCGGCGACGGCCCGGTCGGTGGCGAACGCCGCCGACGCGAGGAACGGGAGGGCGAGGACCGCCCAGACGTAACGGTCCCAGAGGATCGTCGTCATGAAGCCGATCATCAGGTAGCCCAGGCAGGGCAGGACGAGGAGCCAGCCGACGCGGTCGAGGCTGAGCGAGCGGACCACCGTGGAGCCCAGCATCACGACGAAGAACGCGAAGCCGACGATGCCCACGGCCGCCGCGACCTGCAGGTAGATGTTGTGCGCCTTGAGCACGTCGGACAGGCCGTTGCCGAGGATCGGGTGGCTGAGGAAGACCTCCCACGCCTCGCGGGCGATCACCTCGCGCTCGGCGTTGGAGCCCTGCGACGAGCCGCCGCCGAGCAGCCGCCCGAGCGCGTTGTCGCTGGCGGCGAGGTTCGAGATGTTCACGCCGACGTAGTACAGCGGCACCAGGCCCAGCCCGAAGAGGGTCAGCGCGACGGTGACCGAGCGGCTGACCAGCACCCAGAGCACGAGCACCGCCCCCGCCGCCACGAGCGCCGCACGGCTCCCGCTGATCCACACGCCCCAGGCGCAGACGGCCGTCGCGGCCACGACCACCGGGCGCCACCCGCGGGGCACCGCGGCCAGCAGGAACGGCAGCAGGGCGATCGCGAGCATCGCGCACAAACCCATGACGTTCGGGTGCGTCGAGTACCCGATGCGACGACCACCGTCGCCGACACCGCCGACCGTGTAGGCGGCGACGACGTTCGCGACGTTGCCGGCGACGTAGGCCAGCGCGAGCGAGACGACCACGCCACGCGGGGGCCGCCAGGCCATGTAGAAGATCGGCAGCAGCAGCGCCCCGACCACCAGGCGCAGCAGGTTGTTCAGGCTCGTCCCGGGGTCGGCCGCCAGGGCCGACGTGAACAGGCCCACCACGACGAACGCCGCGCCGGCCCCGAGGAAGAGCGGGTCGATGACGAGCCGCCGACCGATGAGCACCGGCACGAGGGCGAACACGCCGAGCAGCAGGATGATGTCGGACGTCGACGCGAACGCCAGGGCCGCGACGGGGCGGAGGTTGTCCAGCGGTGACAGCGCCGTGCCGAGCACCAGGAAGCCGATGGCGGCGCCCTCGAAGCCCACGACGGCCAGTACCGCCACGCCGGTCAGGACGAGCAGGAGCACGACGCCGACCACGACCGACGATGCCGCTCGCGGCACGAGCAGCACGAGGGCGAGCCCCGTGACGATGGCGGGCACGGCCGACCGGACCTGCTCCACCCACTCGGGGCGCAGCGTCCCGTTCGACCGCTGCCGCGTCACGCCGCTCATGCCGGGGTGCCCACCCTGCTCACCGCCGGACGCGTCGTCCGCGCGTCGTGAGGCCGCGGAGCTTCTCCTCGACCACGGTGGCACGCGGCTCGGGCTCGGGGTCGGGCTGCGGGGAGTACCCGTACCCGTACCCGTGGCCGTACCCGTAGCCGTAGCCGTCCGCGTCGCCCGAACGGCGCGGGGTGCGGTTCAGGACCGTGCCGAAGAGACGACCACCGATCGTCTGGATGCGGCCGACGGCGAGGCGCAGCTGCTCGCGGGTCGTGGAGCCGTGGCGGACCAGCAGCAGCACACCGTCGACCTCCGGGAGCAGGATCGAGGCGTCGGCGACCGGCAGCATCGGCGGCGCGTCGATGATGACCGCGTCGTACTGCTCACGGACCCGCGTGAGGAGGTCGCGCATGGCCTGCGTGTCGAGCACCTCCGCCGGGTTCGGCGGCGCGGGGCCGGTGCCCATGAAGCTGATGCCGCTGACGTGCGGCTGCGTGGCCTCCTCCAGCGACGTGCGGCCGACGAGGACCGTGACGACCCCGACGGAGTTCTCGAGCCCCAGCAGCTCGGCGACGTTGGGGTTGCGCATGTCGGCGTCGATGAGCAGCACCGAGCGGCCCGACTGCGCCATCGACAGCGCCAGGTTGGTGGCGACCAGGGTCTTGCCCTCGTTCGGCAGCGCGCTGGAGACGAGGATCGCGTGGCTCTCGCCGTCGATGTCGGAGAACTGCAGGTTCGTGCGCAGCACCCGGAACGCCTCGGCCAGGCTGCCGCCGGTCTCGGTCATGAGCGGCGTGCGCTTGACGAGCGGGTCGAAGGGCAGCGTCGCGAGGACGGCCTGCTCGCTGATGCGCTCGACGTCCTGGCGCGACTTGACCGTGCGGTCGAAGAGGTCGCGCAGCAGTGCCCCGACGATCGCCAGGAACAGGCTCACGAGCAGGCCGATGCCGATGTTGAGGGGGATGTTCGGCGACACCGGGACGTCGCTGATGCTCGGCTCGGCGGCGATGCGTGCGGCGATGGCGGGCGCCTCGTCGCGGATCGAGGGGCGCTCCAGCTGCTCGACGAGGTCGACGAGCTGGTCGGCCGTGGCACCGGCGATGCGCTGCGCACCCTCGGGCGTGTCGGCCGTGACCTGCAGGTCGATGGTCTGCGTGTTCGTGATGACCGTCGCCGACACGTGCTTCTCGAGGTCCTCGACCGACTCGTCGAGGTTCAGGTCGTCGACGACGCGCTGCAGCAGCGACGGGTCCGTCGCGAGCTCGGCGTACGAGGCGACGCGCTGGGTGACGATGAACGAGGCTGCGTACTCGGCGGAGCCGCCCGACGGCGTCGAGATGAAGACCTTCACGGACGAGCCGTACTGCGGCGAGGACAGCAGCACCACGGCGACCGTGATGATCGCCCCCACCACGAACGTGACGGTGCTGAAGATCCAGCGCGCGCGCAGGGCGCCGACGAACTGCCGCAGGTCCACGGCTCTCCCTCCTGCTCCCGCCCTCGGCGGGTCGATGCGAAGTCTAGGCCAGCGACCATCTCTCCCTCGGCCCTTCTCGCGTTCCAACGACGCGGGGGCGTCCGGGTCACGGCGCGGGCCACTGCACACGTCGGGGAGCCTGTCTGCGGCGTCCGTCACGCCCGCACCCGTAACGTCCTCGCGCCCGGTCGTTGTACAGGCGTACGGACACACGCCGCGGCCGACGTCGCGGGCGACTTCCCACGGAGGGCGGACGAGGCATGACGGTTCTGGTGACGGGTGCGGGCGGCTTCATCGGCGGACATCTCGCCGCCGACCTGCTGGCGCAGGGCCTGCAGGTCCGCGCGGTCGACAAGAAGCCGGTCGAGGAGTGGTACCAGGTCCACGCCGACGCCGAGAACGTCGTCGCCGACTGCTCCGACATGGGCGACGCGCACAAGATGGCCGTGGGCACCCAGGCGATCTACAACCTCGCCGCCGACATGGGCGGCATGGGCTTCATCGAGAACAACAAGGCCGAGTGCATGCTGTCGGTGCTGACCAGCACGAACATGCTCGTCGCCGCGCGCGACGCCGGCACGGAGCAGTTCTTCTACAGCAGCTCGGCCTGCGTCTACAACGGCACCAAGCAGACCGACCCCGACGTCACCGCCCTCACGGAGTCCGACGCCTACCCGGCGGACCCCGAGGACGGCTACGGCTGGGAGAAGCTGTTCAGCGAGCGCATGGCGCGCCACTTCCGCGAGGACTTCGGCCTGCACACCCGCGTCGCCCGCTACCACAACGTCTACGGCCCCGAGGGCACGTTCGAGGGCGGCCGCGAGAAGGCCCCCGCGGCACTGTCGCGCAAGATCGCGTGGGCCAAGCTCACCGGCGAGCACACGATCGACGTGTGGGGCGACGGCGAGCAGAGCCGCAGCTTCATGTACATCGACGACTGCGTCCGCGGCACCCAGGAGATCCTCGCCGGCGAGAACGTCGAGCCGGTCAACCTGGGCTCGTCCGAGCTCGTCACCATCAACCAGATGATCGGCATCCTCGAGGACATCGCCGGCATCACCGTGCAGAAGCAGCACGACCTGACCGCGCCGCAGGGCGTCCGCGGCCGCAACAGCGACAACACGATGTTCCACGAGCTGTACGGCTGGGAGCCGTCGATCTCCCTGCGCGACGGCCTGGAGAAGACGTACGCCTGGATCTACGACCAGCTGGCTCCGCGGGTCTGACGGGCTTCTCGTCGACCTGCGGGTGCGCTGGCGGGGGTCCTCGTCGACCTGCGGCTGCGCTGGCGCGGTTCTCGTTCGGGTGGGGCTGCGTCGGCGCGGCTTGCTGCTCGGGTGGGGCTGCGTCGGCGCGGCTTCGCGCTCGGGTGGGGCTGCGTCCGCGCGGCTCAGTGTGGGTGTGGTCTCCGAAAGGGCCTCGACCGGGCGGCTGGCGGGCGCGCTGGTCTGGGGTCTCGGGCTGTGGCCTCCGTTGGACGCAAGAATCTGCGTTCGTGCGCTGGGACTCCAAGGCTGCTGCGTTTCCTACGGGATCCCGTCGCCAACGCAGAAGCGTTCGATCCCGGGCGCGTGAATGGCGAATCGTGGGTGCCCTTGAGGGTGGGGTGGGCACCGCTCGACCCTCAACACCAACCCGCAGCCCGAGATCCCGGACCAGTGCGCCACCCAGCCGCCCGGTCGAGGCCCTTGCGGAGCGCAGGACGAGTCGAAGCCGCGCCAGCGCAGCCCCACCCGTGCAGAGAGCCGCGCCGACGCAGCCGCAGGACACCAAGAAGCCGCGCCGGCGCAGCCGCAGGACACCAAGAAGCCGCGCCGGCGCAGCCGCAGGTCACCAAGAAGCCGCGCCGACGCAGCCCCAGGACAAGGACAGCAGCAGGCAGAGCCTTAGCGCCGACCCTGCGCGACGGGGGACGCCTCGGCGCCCCGCGCCTGGGCCTGGGAGGCGTACTGGAGCCACTGCTGGATGCCGGTGGCGTCGCCGCGGGCGTAGGCGGTGAGGGCGGCGGCGTAGCCGGCGGGCTCGGCGGCGTGGCCGGCCTCGGGGACGACGACGGAGGCGGGGTCGACGCCCTTCACGACGAGCACGAGACGCTCGGCCGCGCGCGCGACCATGCCGCCGTGCGCGGCGAACGCGCCCGACGTGGCCACCTCGGCGTGCACGAGGGCGGCGACGACGAGTCCAGGGGCCTCCGTGGGGCGGGCGGCGAGCCGCGCCAGCTCCGCCAGCCGCGCCGCGCCGCCGGCGTCGGCGGGGCGACCCAGCTCGTCGTCCGGCACGCTCCCCGACGCGGCCAGGGCGTGCAGACGGGCGAGCGCCTGCAACGGGGAACGACTCCACACCGGCACGAGACCCAGCAGCTCGACGTTCAGGCGCACCGCCGAGCGCGCCACGACGTCGCCTCCCCCGCCGGCGAGCAGCTCCACCGCGGGGTCGTCGCCGTCGTCGGCGACCGGCGGCAGCTCGCTGCCCTCCAGCCGCGCCGTGGCGACCGCGCCGAGCAGCAGCGAGCGCGCCGTGTCCTCCGGCGTCGTCCGACGCAGGCCCCGGTCGCGCAGCAGGGCGTCGATGCCGTCACGCGTCGCCGCGAACGCCGAGGGCACCCCCTCGAGGGACGCCGCGGGCAGGAACGGGTCGACGGGCTCTGACACGCCCCGAAGCGTACCGAGCGGACGTCCGCGGACCGGTAGCCTGCGGGTGTGAGCGAGCTGTTCGACCAGGCGGCACGGTCCGCCCCCGGCACCGACGAGGCGCACGACCGCCTCGTCAAGTGGCTGGTGGGCGACCGACTCGCGTGCGTGCTGCTGCTCGAGGACTCCTCGCTCGCCTTCCGGCTCGCCGAGCAGGGCCACGAGGTCGTCGTCGCGGGCGAGGACGTGCGCACCGTCCGGTCGCCCGACGTGCTCTACGTGCGGACCGTCGGCCCCCGCCTGCCGTTCGTGGCCGACGCGTTCGACGCGGTCGTCACGCCGCAGCTGCACGACGACCAGACCGTGCTGGCCGAGCAGGCCCGCGTGCTGCGCGCGGGTGGCGTGCTCTCGAGCCTCGCGCGCGACCACGACGAGACGCTGCCGTGGGTCCGACGCCTGCGCGAGGTCGCAGGACGTCGTCCGACGCCACCCGCACCGGCCACCGGCACCGTCGAGGCCTCCGGGCTCTTCCACCCCCTCGAGACGACCGAGCACGCCACGTGGGAGGAGCTCGACCTCCCTGCGCTGCTGCAGTACGCCCGCGAGACCGGACGCCAGCCCGTCGAGGACGCGACACTGTCGCGCGTGCGGGAGCTGTTCGACCAGAACACCGCGCAGAGCGGCAGCCTGCGGCTGCGTCACCTGCTGCGCGGCACCCGGGCCCGCGTGCGCAAGGAGCCGCGCTCGCAGGGACCCCAGCCGCCGGACACGCTGCTGCTCGAGCTGCGGTGAGCCCCCTCCTCGCGGCCCTGCTCGGCGTCCTGCTGGGCGGGCTCGGCCACGCCGTGCTGCGTCGACGCCGGCTGCGCGGCACCCCGCTCGGGTCGCCCGAGGAGCGCGCCACCTACGAGGCGCTGCACCGCACCGCCCTGGCGGCACCGGCCCTGCGGCAGGGGCTCGACCGCTCCAGCGCCCTCGAGACCCTGCCCCACGTGCGCGCCCTGCTCGGCACGCCGACGGTGGGTCTGACCGACACCACCACGCACCTCGCCTGGGACGGACCCCACGACCCGACCGACCCGGGTCTGGCCGACGTCGTCGCGGCGACGTTGCGCACCGGCCGCACCCAGGCCGCCGGGCCGGCCGTCGCCGCGCCCCTCGTGGTCGACGAGCGGGTCATCGGCGCGCTCGTGGTGGTGGCCGAGCAGCCGTCGGCCGGGCTGCTGCGGGCGACCGCCGAGGTCGCGGCGTGGATGTCGGGCCAGCTCGAGCTGGCCGAGCTCGACAAGTCCCGCACCGCGCTCATGGCGGCCGAGCTGCGGGCGCTGCGCGCGCAGATCTCGCCGCACTTCGTCTACAACTCCCTCGGCGCGATCGCGTCGTTCGTGCGCACCGACCCCGAGCGGGCGCGCGAGCTGCTGCTGGAGTTCGCCGACTTCACGCGCTACTCCTTCCGCCAGCACGGCGACTTCACCACGCTGGCGGAGGAGCTGCGCTCGATCGAGCGCTACCTGGTGCTCGAGAAGGCCCGCTTCGGCGACCGGCTGCGCGTGGTCACGCGGGTGGCGCCGGAGGTGCTCAACGTCCGGCTGCCGTTCCTGGCGGTCCAGCCGTTGGTCGAGAACGCCGTGCGGCACGGGCTGGAGGGTCAGCAGGGCGCCGGCACCGTCACCCTCGTGGCCCTCGACGAGGGCGCCGACTGCGTCATCTCCATCGAGGACGACGGCGTCGGCAGCGATCCGGAGACCGTCCGGGCCGTGCTGTCGGGCGACACGTCGTCGGCGTCCGTGGGCCTCGCGAACGTCGACGAGCGGCTGCGCACGGTCTACGGCAACGACCGGGGCATCGTGGTCGAGACGGCTCCGGGGCTGGGCACGAAGGTCACGCTGCGGATCCCCAAGTTCGCACCCCCGTGACCTTCGGCGTCCACGACGGTTGATGGGGTCGAAGGTCCACGTGGGAGGAGCAACATGGCAGTGCGCGGTGCGGGGTACGCGGTCCGGCGGGTGCGTCAGTCGTTCACGCACTTCCGCAACGGGCCCCAGCTGCTGCTGGCGATGGCCCGAGGCGGCGAGGTGACGTTCCGGACCCGCTCGGGCCTGACCATCCACACGCCGAACTCCCCCGGCGCCCGGTTCCCCGTCTACGAGATCACGGCCGACGACGTGTACCGCGTCGACGAGCTGCTGGTCGGGCTCCGTCCGGACTTCGTCGCGATCGACGTCGGCGCCCACATCGGCAGCTTCTCGACGGCGGTCTGCGCCCGCGCCCCCCGCGCGACCGTGCACGCGTACGAGGCGTCGCCCTCGACGGCGGCCTGGACGCGCCGCAACGCCGAGGCCAACGGCTTCGCCGACCGGCTGCACGTGCACGCCGAGGCGGTCTCCGACCACCGCGGCACGCTGCGCTTCGTCGACAACGGCGAGGCCAGCGCGCACAACGGCATGACCGCGCCCGACGGGCTCGGGGGCGAGGTCGAGGTGCCGTGCGTGACGTTCGCCGACGCCCACGCGGCGGCCGGCGGGCGGGTCGACCTGCTCAAGAGCGACGCGGAGGGTGCCGAGTACGGCTACATCCTCGGCAGCGACCCCGCCCTCTGGGCCGACGTGCAGCGGGTCGTCATGGAGTACCACCCCGTCGACGGCTACGCCCTGGCCGACCTCGTCACCTACCTCGCGGGCGTCGGGCTCGACCTCGTGCGGGACGAGCCGTCACCGGACAAGCCCGGCCTCGGGAACGCCTGGTTCGCCCGCGCCGCATGACCCGGCTCCCCCCGGCCCTGATGCCGCTGTGGCCCGTGGCCAAGCGGGCCCACCGCGCCGCGACCCGCACGGTCGGCGTGGCGGCCCGTGCCGTCGGCGACGGCGGTCCGCGGTCGGTGCCCGCGCGCGTCAGCCCGACGTCGCGCGCCACGGCCACGGCCGAGCCCGACCGCGTCCGCCTGCACGCCCTCGGCCCCCCGCTGGACCTGCTGCGCCCCCTCCCCGCCGGCCGACCGGGCGGCCTGCGCTTCTGGGACGACGTGCGCGTCCTGCGCCGGCCCCCGCGCTCGGTGCTCGAGGTCGAGGACGGACGTCTGGTCGGCGAGGCCGCCGCGACGGTCACGCCCGCGGGCACGCTGGACCGGGAGACGAGCCCGTACTTCGGCATCCGCCGTCCCACCGAGCACCCGGTGCACCTGCGGCTGCGCTATCCCGAGCCGGAGCACGTGGCCGGCACGGTCGTCTCGCTCGCGTCGCACGCCTCGGCGCGCAACTACTACCACTCGCTGATGGACGCCCTGCCCCGATGGGGGCTCCTGCAGGAGCTGTTCCCCGACGAGCGCCCCGACCGCGTCGTCGTCGGGCACACCACCCGCTGGGACCGTCAGCTCGTCGCCATGGTCGGGCTCGACGCCCTGCCGCTCGTGGAGCCGACCCACGCCCTCCACCTGCGCGCCGACCGGCTCCTCGTGCCGGCGATCGACAACCAGACGACGCTCGCGCCCCCGTGGGTGACCGCGTGGCTGCGCGCGCACCTGCCGGCCCGCGACGTCCGCGACAAGCCGCGTCGGCTGTACGTCACGCGGGGCGACCGCCCGAACACCCGCCGCTACGTGCAGGAGGAGGCGCTGCTGCCGCATCTCGAGCGCCAGGGCTTCGTGCGGGTCGACCCCGGAACGATGACCGTGCAGGAGCAGATCGACCACTTCGCGGCCGCGGAGGTCGTCGTCGCCCCGCACGGCGCCGGGCTCGTGAACCTGACGTTCGCCCCGCCCGGGGTCCGCGTGCTCGAGCTGTTCGCGCCGCGCTACCTCAACCCCGGCTACTGGGCGATCGTCGACAACGTCCCCGACTCGCGCTACCGCTACGTCGTGGCGGAGCCGGTCGACCGGCTGCGGTCCGAGCGCGCCATGCAGGGCGTGCAGGACGACGTCGACCTTCCCCCCGCCGTGGTGCTGGAGGAGCTCGAGCACCTGCTGGCGCAGGGCGACGACGGACAGGAGGCCCCGGGTCGCACCGACGCCGGGCAGGATGGGGCCGAGCACCCTCGGTCCCCGGAGAGAGGCACCCCGTGACGAAGCGCGCGCTGATCACCGGCATCACCGGTCAGGACGGGTCGTACCTGGCTGAGCTGCTGCTGGGCAAGGGCTATGAGGTCCATGGCCTGATCCGTCGGGCGTCGACGTTCAACACGTCGCGCATCGACCACCTGTACCAGGACCCGCACGTGGACGGCACGAGGCTGTTCCTGCACTACGGGGACCAGTCCGACGGGGCCCGGCTGGTGTCGTTGATGTACGAGATCGCGCCTGATGAGGTGTACAACCTCGCGGCGCAGTCGCACGTGCGGGTCTCCTTCGACGAGCCCGAGCACACCGCCGACACCACCGGCACGGGCACGGTGCGGCTGCTGGAGGCGGTCCGCGCGGCCGGGATCCGTCCGCGGTTCTACCAGGCCTCGAGCAGCGAGCTGTACGGCGCGACCCCGCCGCCGCAGGATGAGGACACGCCCTTCTACCCACGCTCCCCGTACGCGGCGGCGAAGCTGTACTCGTACTGGATCACCAAGAACTACCGCGAGGCCTACGACATGTTCGCGGTCAACGGGATCCTGTTCAACCACGAGTCGCCCCGCCGCGGCGAGACGTTCGTGACCCGCAAGATCACCCGCGCCGTCGCGGCGATCAAGGCCGGCAAGCAGGACCTGCTCTACATGGGCAACCTCGACGCGGTGCGCGACTGGGGCTACGCCGCGGAGTACGTCGAGGGCATGTGGCGCATGCTGCAGGCCGACCAGCCCGAGGACTTCGTCCTGGCCACCGGCGTCGGGATCACCGTGCGCGACTTCCTGCAGATCTCCTTCGAGCACGCCGGCCTCGACTGGGAGAAGCACGTCCGCTTCGACGAGCGCTACCTGCGCCCCACCGAGGTCGACGCGCTCATCGGCGACCCCGCCAAGGCCGCCACGAAGCTCGACTGGGTCCCCACCGTCGACGGCCGCGAGCTCGCCCGCCTCATGGTCGACGCCGACGTCGAGGCCCTCACCCACGAGGGCACCCCCTGGCACGACGAGGTCCGGCTCGCCTCCTGGGGCACCGCATGAGCCTGCGCACCAGCGACGACGTCGACTACACCCCCGGCCCCCTGGACCGCGACGCCACCTTCTACGTCGCCGGGCACGCCGGCATGGTCGGCTCCGCGCTCGTGCGACGACTCCACGCCGCCGGCTTCACCGACGTCGTCGGCCGCACCTCCGCCGAGCTCGACCTCACCGACCGCGCCGCCGTCCACGCCTTCTTCGAGACCACCCGCCCCACCTACGTCGCCCTCGCCGCGGCCAAGGTCGGCGGCATCCTCGCCAACGACACCTACCCCGTGGACTTCCTCAGCGTGAACCTGCAGATCCAGGTCAACGTCATGGACGCCGCGCTCGCCACCGGCGTCCAGCGCCTGGTCTTCCTCGGCTCCTCCTGCATCTACCCCAAGCACGCCCCCCAACCCATCACCGAGGACGCCCTGCTCACCGGCCACCTCGAACCCACCAACGACGCCTACGCCATCGCCAAGATCGCCGGCATCCTGCACGTGCAGTCCGTGCGCCGCCAGCACGGCCTGCCCTGGATCTCCGCGATGCCCACCAACCTCTACGGACCGAACGACAACTTCTCCCCCACCGGCTCCCACGTCCTGCCCGCCCTCATCCGCCGCTACCACCAAGCCACCCGCGACGGCGCCACCGAGGTCACCAACTGGGGCACCGGCACCCCCCGCCGCGAGCTCCTGCACGTCGACGACCTCGCCGACGCCCTCCTGCACCTCCTGGAGCACCACGACGGACCCCAGCAGGTCAACGTCGGCACCGGCACCGACGTCACCATCGCCGAGATCGCCGCCACCGTCGCCGAGGTCACCGGCTACACCGGCACCACCACCTGGGACACCACCAAGCCCGACGGCACCCCCCAGAAGCTCCTCGACGTCACCCAGCTCGCCCACGCCGGCTGGACCGCCCGCACCAGCCTGCGCGACGGCCTCGCCGCCACCTACGACTGGTACCTCCAGAACGCCGACCACCTCCGCTCATGACCTCCTTGCCCGACGACCTCTGGGCCACGGTGCAGGCGTCCGTGCCGGTGCTGTGCGTCGACGTCGTCCCGGTGCGGGGCGATGGCGACCGGCTCGAGGTCGGGCTGATCCGCCGCCGGTTCGCGGACACCGGCGCCCCCGTGTGGTGCCACCTCGGCGGGCGCGTCCGGCACGGCGAGACGACCGACGAGGCCGTCGCCCGCCACGTGCACGACACGCTCGTGGGCGCGGACCTGGACCTGCCCACCGACCCGCAGCCCCACCACGTCGTGCAGTGGTTCCCTCCGGACGTGCGCACGGGTGACACGTTCGGTCGCGACCCGCGCAAGCACGCCGTCAGCCTGTGCTGGGCGCTGCCGCTCGGCCCCGACGTCACCGCACGCCAGGGCGGCGAGGGCTCCGAGCTGCGCTGGTTCGGCCACGACCTCGCGGACCTCGCGGACGACGGGCTCTGGCCAGGGACCCGTCACCTGGTCGCCGCCACCCTCCGCGGCGCGGGGCTGCCCGGACGGGGAGCCTGACGTGGTTCAGCCGACGGGACGTGCGGGCGTGCCCATCACGGTGGCGCCAGGAGCCACGTCGTCGAGCACGAGCGAGTGGGCCGCGACCACGGCGCCGTCGCCGACCGTCACGGCACCCAGGACCGAGGCCCGCGCACCGATGAACACGCCGTCACCCACCACGGGGAAGTCGGCCGCCGACGTCGCGAGCGAGTGGCGCACCCCGAGGGTCACGCCCTGCGCGACCGAGACGCCCGACCCCAGCACCACGCCGCTGCCGATCACGACGCCCACCGGGTGCTCGAACCACACCCCGGGGCCGATCTGTGCGCCGGCGTCGACGTCGACGCCCACGGTCACGACGCCGATCCCGCGCAGCATGCTCGCGGCGCGCACGTGGCCCCGCGCGCGCAGCCGCTGCTGGGCCCGCACGACGAGGGTCGCCCACAGCCCCGGACGGCTGAAGCCGCGCGGTATCGCGGTCCACCAGCGTCCCGGACGGCCGGTGTAGCGTGCGACGTCGGACGAGACCAGGGCCCCGAACGTGGGCTCGGCGGCAGCAGGCATGGGGGTCATCGTAGTGGCATCGGAGGAGGACGAGATGGACCACGGCGTGCTGCCCATCCGCATCCTGTACAAGGGCGCGTCGACCGTCATGTGGCAGTCGCACGGCGACCGCCGCGCGCCCGGTCTCCTGCCCTACCCGAGGGTGGTCGAGCAGGAGCTCCGTGCCCGCGGGCACGACGTGCACACCAGCGTGGACGCGATGTCGGCGCAGCGCGTCTACGACCTCATGGACCGCTGGGAGCGGCAGGCGACGAGCGAGTTCCCGGACGTCGTCGTGCTCCACCACGGTCACATGGAGACCGTCCACGCCCTCATCCCCCGCTTCGTCGAACGCCACGCACGGGCCGGTCGCGAACGGCCGGGCCCGGTGCGCCGCCGCTACCGCTCGGTCCTGGTGCGACCGCTGTGGAAGGGGCTGGCCGTCCTGCAGCAGCGCGTCGACCGGGCGCTCCCGGCACCGCTGGCCCGCGCCCTGGCCCGACGTCGCGCACGCCGCACCGTCGCCCACCTCGAGCAGTACCTGTTCTGCATCGACCGGCTCTCGAGCCCCCTGGTCGTGGTGGTCGGCCTGCTGTCGTCCGGCCGCGTCTACGCGGACTGGTTCCCCGGCTCGGTGCTGCGCACCGAGGTGATCGACCGCGCGCTGCGCGACATGGTGGCCCGACGCGCGTCACCGCGACTGCGCTACCTCGACCTGTGGGACGAGGGTGCGGCGTGGGACGCCCGCGGCGAGGATCCCCGACCGGACGGCGCGCACTACACCGAGGCGTTCCACCGCCGGGTGGGCGAGCTGCTGGCCGGGACGATCGAGGACTGGGCCGCTACCCAGCCGCACCTGCGCTGACGGTCGTCCGTCGCGACGGGGCCGTCCGGCGCAGCGCCACGGCCAGCGAGGTCACGCTCGCCACGGCCGTCGCGAGCATGGCCATGCCGACGGCCTCGACGGCGTCGGCGCGGGCGGCGAGCACGATGGCGACCACCAGCACGGGGGTCAGCGCCAGCTCGATCCACGAGGCCACGGCGCCGCGGTCGCGACCCTGCAGCACGGCCACCAATACCCGGCGCAGCCCCAGCAGCCCGCTGGCGGCCACGAGCCAGTGCGCGACGGCGACCGCCGACTCGAACTCGCGTCCGAACGCGAGCACGATGATCCAGTCGGCCGCGAGCACGAGGACGGCGGTGAGCACGCCGAGCACCAGGACCGCCCCGCCGATCCAGCGCCGGACGACCTGTCGCTCCAGGACCGGGTCGGACTGGGCGGCGGCGACGCGCGGCAGCAGGACGGCGGCGACACCGGTGCCCATCATCGCCGGCAGCGACGCGAGCGCGGCGGCCGCGGAGTACAGGCCGAGCGCGACCGTGCCCATGATCGCGCCGACGAGCGTGCGGTCGAGCGCCAGGCCGTCGATCGGGCCGATGCTGCCGACGTAGGTGGCGCGGGTGAGCCGCCAGAGGTCGCGACCCTCGAGCCGCCCGCGCGCGTCGCCCGGTCGGGCGAGCAGGCCGACGGAGACGACCATGCCGACGGCGAAGGACACGATCATGACGAGCGACAGCACGAGCGGGGTCGTGCTGTCGACGACGACGAAGAGCCCCACCATCACGAGGGTCACCAGGGTCTGCGGCAGGAGGGTAGCCACGGCGATGCGCGGCATCGGCGCGCCCTCCCCGAGCAGCCCGCCGAGCACCAGGCGGTAGCCCATGTTGAGCAGGGCCAGGGCGACGACCGCGGCAGCCAGGTACCAGACGCCCGGGTCGCCGACCTCGCCGTGCAGCACGGCGAAGAGCACGCCGAACGGCAGCGCGACGGCCACGGCGAGCGCCGTCCACGGACGCACGAGGTGGCCCACCCCGTCCCGCGCGGTGAGCCGCTGCGCTGCCAGACGTGCGGTGAGCGCGTTCGGGAGGCTGCCGCCCAGGGTCAGCTGCGCGGCCATCGCCGACAGCGCCACCACGAGCGCCAGCTCGCCGCGCCCCTCCACGCCGAGCAGCCGTGCGGAGATGACCCCCGTGATCGTCAGCAGGCCCTGGACGACGAAGCCGCCGCCGACGACGAAGAGCGCCGCGATGCGCTGCGTCACGGACGCTCTCCGAGCAGCGTGCGGCAGTAGCGCTCGACGGCGTCCCAACGGTCGGCCGTGCCCGTCCGCAGCACGACCTCGCCCGCGAGGACCGTCCGCATCGCCTCGGCGAGCGCGGGCACGCTCAGCTCGCACGCCAGGCCGCCGCCGAGCGCCTCCACCTCGCGGGCCCGCACCGTCGAGCCGGCCGTCACGACCGCGACGCCGGCGGCCTCGGCCTTGCCCATGATGCCGCTGGGGCCGTTGTTGGTCAGGGGCACGGGGATGACGTCGACGGCCGCGACGAGCTGGTCGAGCGTGTCGTTGTCGAGGTAGGTGTCGCGCGCGAGCACCCGGGCGCGGCGCTCGGGCTCCAGGCCGTCGACCCAGGCGCGCACCTCCGGCGAGAACGCGCCAGCGACCACGAGCCGGGCGTCGATCCCGCCCGTCTCGAGCGCCTCCAGCACCATCGGGGCGTTGCGTCGCTCGGAGATGAGGCCGAACACCCCCACGAGCGCCTCGTCGCGGGGCAGGTCGTGCTGCTCGCGCCAGCGGTCGCGGTCGCGCGCGTGCGCCGTGCAGAACTCCGGGTCGTTGACCCGGGTGACGACCCAGCCGCGCTGGGTGTCGCCACGGCCCTTGTAGCCGACGACGCGCTGGAGGGCGCCCGTGAGCCGCCCGGCCACCACGAGCAGCGCCTTGGAGACGCGCAGCCGCCAGCCCGTGCGGTCGAGCAGCGGCACGCGCGCCGGGTAGCGCGTCAGCATGAACACCACGCGCGGCCGGACGGGCAGGCGGCGCAGCGCCGGTGGCGCGGCGTACCACCAGCGCTTGAGCGCCTGGTCGCCGTCGAGGTGCACGACGGTGCGCACCGGGACCGTCTGCTCGGCGCGGCAGCGCGCCTCGACCTCGCGGACGAGGTCGGCCGTGCTCGGGCTCGAGCCGTCGAAGACCTCCGCGACGGCGAGACGTCCGGCCGCGAGGTCGTCGCCCAGGTACTCCGCGTAGGCGGGGTCGTCGGACGCACCGCGGCGGGTCAGCAGGACGACCGGTCCCGAAGGCGCCAGGTGACGGGTCAGCCACGACACCGACTGCAGGTGGTGCCCGTCGCTGCTCGGGTCGACCAGCAACGTCGTGGAGCGCTCGCCCACCGTGCATCACTCCCGTCGCGCGCCGCCTGACCACCGGTCCGTCCACCGGGGAAACGACGAGCGCCAGCCTAGGTCACGCGCCACGCGCGGAACCGTCCCCGAGCCGTTCCCGACCGCGGTACGGTTCCCCCGTGTCAGGGATCAGCCACGTGGTGATGCGCCAGCTGGCGCGCCGGGGACTCGTCGTGCGCCGCCACCCCGCGGCCCGGCGGCAGCGTCTGCTCGTCGACCGCGGCGTCGACCTCGTGCTCGACGTGGGAGCGGCGCGCGGCGGCTATGCCACCGAGCTGCGCGAGTTCGGGTACACCGGCCGCATCGTGTCGTTCGAGCCCCTCGCGGCCGCGCACGCCGACCTGGTCCGCGTCGCCGCGTCCGACCCGCGGTGGGAGACCCGGCACACGGCGCTCGGCGACACCACCGGCCGCCAGGAGATCCACGTCGCCTCCAACAGCGACAGCAGCTCGCTGCTGCCCATGGCCGACCAGCACCGCGCCTCGAGCCCGGACATCCAGATGGTCGGCACCGAGACGATCGAGGTCAGCCGGCTCGACGACGTCGCCGCTGACGTGCTGGGCGAGGCCCGCACGCCGTTCCTCAAGATCGACACGCAGGGCTTCGAGCGCGCCGTCCTCGAGGGTGCCGAGACCACCGTGCCCCGCCTCGTCGGCCTCCAGCTGGAGCTCTCGTTCGTCACGCTCTACGAGGGCGGGATGCTCGCGGACGAGGCCATCTCGTGGGCCTACGACCACGGCTTCGTGCTGGTCGGGCTCGACCAGGGCTTCACCGACCCGGGCGGCGCCGTGCTCCAGGCCGACGGAGTCTTCCTGAGGCCGTGACCCGCACCACCGTCCGGTCGTTGTGGCAGCTGACCAGCCCTTCCCCGCTCCTCCTCCCCGAGCCCTAGCCCCGAGAGGCGTGACGTGAACCGTCGTCTGAAGGCCGCGATCCGACCCGCGGTCCTCGCCGCCAACACCCCCGTCGCACGCCGTCGCGCCCTGAAGGAGCTGGCAGACGCACCGCGGCCGCTGCGGCTCGAGCTGGGCGGCAACGCGCCGCGGGAGGGCTGGGTCGTCACCAACGTCGGCCCCACGACCCGCCTGTACATGGACGCGACGGAACCCTGGCCGCTCGGCGACGGCGAGGTCGAGGCGATCTACTCCGACAACGTCATCGAGCACATCCCGCTCCACCCGGCCCGCACCCTCTTCGCCGAGGCGTACCGGTGCCTGCAGCCCGGCGGCGCGATCCGCTTCGTCACGCCCGACCTTCGGGCGCACGTCGAGCGCTACCTCGCAGGCAGCGCGCCCAAGGGCGACCCCGAGGCGAAGGTCTACGAGGACTGCGGCCTCGTGGTCGAGCACCCGGTCGACTGGGTGCAGATCCCGATCGCCTCCTTCGAGCACCACCTCGGCTACGTCTACGACTTCGAGACGCTCGAGGCGGAGCTGCGCCGCGCGGGCTTCTCCGAGGTGCACCGGCGCGAGCTGAACGAGAGCCCCGTGCCGCACCTCGCCGGCCTCGACCTGCGCGCCGCCGAGGGTGGCGCGCAGATGGCCGTCGAGGCCGTGCGCTGACGTCGATGCGCGTCGCCATCCTCGCCACCGGCTGGGCCGGCTTCAACGACGCCGCCTGCCGCGAGCTCGCCGCCCGCGGCGTCGAGCTGCTGGTGGTCACCGAGAGCGAGACGTCCGACACCGCGTACACGTCGCACCGCTTCCGCGAGTACGCCCAGGTCCACCTGTGGCACGAGGCCCCGGCCGACGGGGAGGTGCGCGACGTGGTGCGCGCCTTCGCCCCCGACGCCGTGCTCATGCACTCCTGGCACTACGGCCCCTACCGTGAGGCCGTCAAGGCACTGCCGCCCGGGACCCTGCGGGTGCTCTGGATGGACAACGTCTGGCGCAACATCCCCAAGCAGTGGCTCGGCCGCGCGGTCGCGCCCTGGTGGGTGCGCTCCCTCTTCGACTGCGTGATGGTCCCGAGCGACCGCACCGAGTTCTTCGCCCGCCGGCTCGGCTTCGGCGAGGGCGACGTGATCCGCGGGTCGCTCAGCGCGGACACCACTGTGTTCGGCTCGCCCGCCCGCTCGGGCGAGGAGGTCGCCGGACGTCGCCGGTTCCTCGCGGCGCTCCGCCTGGTGCACCACAAGGGCGCCGACGTGCTCGCGGAGGCCTACCGCCTCTACCGCAGTCGCTCGGAGGATCCGTGGGACCTCGACGTCGCCGGCATCGGACCGCTCGCCGGGGCGTTCGACGGTCTCGAGGGCGTCACCCTGCTCGGCTTCCAGCAGCCCGCCGAGGTGGCCGAGCACATGCGTGCCTCGTCGTGCCTGGTCGTGCCCTCGAGGGAGGAGCCGTACGGGGTCACGCTGCACGAGGGCGCGCTCAGCGGGCTCCCGATCATCACCACCTACTTCGTGGGCGCGGCGCCGCCGTTCGTGCAGGACGGGCAGAACGGCTGGACCGTGCCCGGCGGCGACGCCGAGGCCCTGGCGGAGCGGATGCTGCAGGTGGCCTCGCTCGACCCGTGGCGGCTCGAGCAGATGTCGGCCGTCAGCGTCGGCCTCGGCATGCGCACCAGCTCCAGGGGCTGGGCCGTCAACCTGCACGAGGAGCTGCAGCGGCGCCACCGGGCGCTCAGCCGCTGAGCGAGCCCCGCAGGACGCTCAACCGCCGAGCAGGTGCTCCACGACGGCGGCGCGCACCTCGAGGGCGCGCTCGCGGCGGGCGGTGAACCGCTGCTGCACGTCGACACCGTCGGGCAGCCCCCGCCGCAGCACGTCGAGCACCACCGCCCCGACGTCGCCCTCGAGGGGGACCAGGAGCGACGCCGGAACGAGCTCGGCGAGGCAGCCGACGTCGACGGCGACCGAGGGCACGCCGTGGCGCATCGCGTCGAGCACGACGAGCGGCTCGGCCTCGTTGCGGTAGCGGCTGGGGAACACGAACAGGTCGACGTCGGCGTAGAAGCGCTCGACACCGTCCTGGTCGAGCGGGCCCGTGACCACGAGGGCGTCGCCGAGGCGCTCCCGTGCGGACGCGACCACCGCGGCGGCCGCCTCGTCCGCGCACGGGCCGGCGAGCACGAGCGTGCAGTCGAGCCCCGCGTCGCGCGCCCGGACCGCCGCGTCGACGACGTCCTGCAGCCCCTTCTCGAGCGTGAGGTTGCTCAGGTGGCCGAGCACGACCCTGCCGTGCGGGGGGTGCGGCGGCCCGTCGACCGGGGCGAGGAGCGCGGCGTTGGAGCAGACCACGACGTCCTGCGCGAGCGGGTAGGTGCGCCGCAGCCGCTCGGCCATGACGTCGCCGAGCACGACGTGGCGCACTGCGGCGCCGCCCCAGCGCACCAGTCGATCCATCGCCGGCACGGGCTGGTCCAGGTAGCTGGAGTTGTGGTGGTGGAAGACGACGCGCAGCCCTCGCCGACGGGCGAGCCCCACCACGAGGGCCTGGTAGTGCAGCAGCTCCCCGCCCGCGCCGCCCACATACACGGACCCACGCCGCGCCACGCAGAGGCGCAGCAGGCCCCGCACCAGCCGACCGACGCGACGCAGCGGGCCGACCGCGTCGTTGGAGTCGTTCAGCTCCAGCCGGGCGCCGCGGGAGCGCAGCTCTGCGGCCATCAGGTCCGTCACCCGTGCCGCGCCGGTCACGGGCGGGGGCAGGGGGCCGTGCACGCGGACACGGGCCGTGCTCGCCATCGCTGCTCCGATCCTGGGGTCGGGCCCGAGGATACGACGGCCCGGCGCCGCTCGGCGGATCCGCCTCCGGCCACCTCGCCGATGTCCTAGGGTGGGCGGGCCAGACCCCCGCCCGCCCGGGCCACCGGAAGGACGTCCGCCATCCGCTCCACCGTCCTCGGCCTGCTCGTCGGCCCCTTCCGCGCGTCCCTGGTCCGCACGCTGCGCGCGACGCTGCGTCACCGCACCCCCGTCGTCGTCGGAGGTCGCTTCCGCATCGTCGGCGCCTCGCGGCTCACCGTCCGGCGCGGCTCCCGCGTGTTCCTCGGCGCCGGTTTCTACGGCTTCCTGCACGGTCGGGAGCGGTCGGTCCTGCGGCTGCGCGGGCGCCTGACGTTCGAGGGCAACGCCGCGATCGCAGCAGGCAACCGGTGGGACGTCGGGCCCGACGCGGTGGTCACGGTCGGGCCGCGCACCTACGTCTCCCCCGACTGCACGGTCGTCAGCACCCAGGGCGTGAGCATCGGGGCGGACTGCGCGATCGGCTGGGGCGTGCAGATCGTCGACGACGACTTCCACCGCCACGGCAGCGGCGGCGGCCACGTGCCCGACGGTCCGTCCGGCGCACCGATCACGATCGGCGACCACGTGTGGGTCGGCAGCCGCGCGATGATCTTCAAGGGCGTGACGATCGCCGACGGCTGCATCGTCGCGGGCGGGGCCGTCGTCACCCGCTCGGTCGAGGAGCCGCGGTCGATGGTCGCGGGCTCCCCGGCCCGCGTGGTGCGCTCGGACGTCGACTGGACCTGAGCGGCGAACCGCCCGCGAGCCCGCCCGTACACTTCGGGGAGTGGAGTTCCTGAACGGCCTGCAGCCGACGCACGACCTGACGTACAACGACGTGTTCATGGTGCCGCGGCACTCGGCGGTGACCTCGCGGTTCGACGTCGACCTCTCGACGAGCGACGGCACGGGCACGACCGTCCCGCTCGTGGTGGCGAACATGACCGCCGTGTCGGGGCGGCGCATGGCCGAGACGATCGCGCGCCGCGGCGGCATCGCGATCATCCCGCAGGACATCCCCGCCGACGTCGTCGCCTCGACCGTCGCCCGGGTCAAGGCCGCCCACACCCTCTACGACACGCCGGTCACGGTCCCGCCGAGCACCACCGTCGGCGAGGCGCTGAGCCTGCTCCCCAAGCGCTCGCACGGCGCGGTGGTCGTGGTCGAGGACGGCAAGCCGCTCGGCGTCGTCACCGAGCGCGACGGCGCCGAGGTCGACCGGTTCGCGCAGGTGCACGAGATCATGTCGACCGACGTCCGCACGGTCGAGGCCGGGCTCGAGGCGCGCGAGTACTTCGACGTCCTCGCCGGCAACCACCTCTCGCTGGCCCCCGTGCTGGACGGTGGCGAGCTCGTCGGCGTCGTCACGCGCAAGGGCGCGCTGCGCTCCACCATCTACACGCCGGCCGTCGACCCGGACGGACGTCTGGTCGTCGGCGCGGCCGTCGGCATCAACGGCGACGTGCGCGCCAAGACCGAGGCGCTGCTCGCGACGGGCGTCGACGTGCTCGTCGTCGACACCGCGCACGGCCACCAGCAGAAGATGCTCGACGCCCTGCCCCTCGTCCGGGCCGCCCGCGACGCCCACGAGGCCGCGACCGGCCGACGTGTCCCGATCGCGGCCGGCAACGTCGTCTCGGCCGACGGCGTGCGCGACCTCGCCGCGGCGGGTGCCGACATCCTCAAGGTCGGCGTCGGGCCGGGCGCCATGTGCACCACCCGGATGATGACCGGCGTCGGACGCCCGCAGCTCTCGGCCGTGCTCGAGTGCGCGGCGGCCGCGGCCCAGGTCGGCGCCCACGTGTGGGCCGACGGCGGCGTGCGCTACCCGCGCGACGTCGCGCTCGCGCTCGCGGCCGGCGCCGCGAGCGTCATGATCGGCTCCTGGTTCGCGGGCACGCACGAGAGCCCGGGCGACCTGCGCCACGACGCCGACGGACGCGCCTACAAGGAGTCCTTCGGCATGGCCAGCTCGCGCGCCGTCGCGAACCGCACCCGCGACGCCGCCGGCTTCGAGAAGGCGCGCATGGCGTTGTTCGAGGAGGGCATCTCGACGTCGCGCATGTACCTCGACCCGGAGCGTCCCGGCGTGGAGGACCTCGTCGACGGCATCACCGCCGGGGTGCGCTCGAGCTTCACCTACGCCGGCGCCCGCAGCCTGGCCGAGTTCGCCGAGCGGGCCGTCGTCGGCCTGCAGAGCACCGCCGGGTACGACGAGGGACGCCCGCTGCACCGCTCCTGGTGACGTCCCTCCTCCGCCGGAGGTGCTGACCGCTCAGCGCAGGATGATCGCGAGGCCGCGCTCGAAGGAGGCGTCGAGATCGGGGTCGGCCTCGACGATCCCGACGGCGGCGGCCTGGCGGTGCAGCTGTGTGGCCTGCGTGTGCCCGACGACGTAGAGCAGCAGCGTGCGCGCGACGTCGCGGTCGCTGTGGTCGGCCAGCGCGGTCTCGAGCGCGAACTGGCCGAGCCGGAAGGCCGCCGTCGTGGCCACGACCTCCGCGCCGTCGCGGACGGCGAGCATGGCGGTGCGCAGTCGCTGCGACGTGGCGGCGAGGTCGGCGTCGACCTCGACCGGCGCCACGACACGGTCGGCCATGAGGCCGAGCAGGGTCTGCTTGTCGGCGACGTGGTGGTACAGCGCGCTGGGCTGCACGCCGAGCTCGCCGGCCACGCGGCGCATCGTGCAGTACTCCAGGCCGTAGGCGTCGAGCACCCGCAGCGCGCCGGACACGACGTCGTCCAGGCTGTTCGCCACGTGGTTCCCCTCCCGCTCGGTCGACCGGTGTGCCACACTACCGAACGGCGTTCACCTGAACGTCGTTCAGGAACGAAGGACCGTCCCTCCATGAGCAGCACCACGACCGCGCGCCGCCGCGGCCTCACCACCACCGACCTCGCCCTCGTCGCGGTGTTCGCCGCGCTCGTCGCGGTGTGCTCCGTCGTCGCGGCGCTGCCGTTCGGCGTCAACGGGGTGCCCGTCACGCTGCAGCTCTTCGGCGTCTTCCTCGCCGGCGCCGTGCTCGGACCGGTGCGCGGCTTCCTCGCCGTCGCCCTCTACCTCGCGGTCGGGGCGGTCGGCGTGCCCGTCTTCGCCGGACCGGTCGGCGGCCTTGCCCCGTTCGCCGGACCGACGGCCGGCTACCTGGTCTCCTTCCCTCTCGTCGCCCTCGTCGTCGGGCTCGCGGTGCAGCGCGCCCGCGCCGCAGGACTCGCCGTGACGACGGCGGTCGTGCTGGTCGGCGGGCTCGTGGGCGAGGTCGTCTGCTGGCTCGTCGGCGCCCTCGGCATCGCCCTCTACAGCGACACGCCCTACCTGCCCACCGTCAAGGCGACCGCCGTCTACGTCCCGGCCGACCTCGTGAAGCTGGTGCTGGCCGCCGTCGTCGCGGCTGCCGTGCACCGCGCGTTCCCGCAGCTGCTGACCCGTCGCTGAGCGGCCCCGCCCCAGGGTGGGCGAGACTGGCGCCATGGCGACCATCGAGCTCGACGACGTCACCGTCTCCGCCCCGACGGCGGACGGCGAGGTCGTGCTCCTGCGCGACGTCACCGCGCGCCTGACGGAGCGTCGCGTCGTCGTCGTGGGCGCCAACGGCTCGGGCAAGTCGACGCTCGCCCGGCTGGTCAACGGGCTCGTCGCCGCGGCGTCGGGCACGGTCCGCGTCGACGGCCTCGACGTCGCGACCGACGGCCCCGCGGTGCGCCGCCGGGTCGGGTTCGTGTTCACCCAGCCGGCGGCCCAGCTCGTCATGCCGACCGTGCTGGAGGACGTCGCCCTGTCGCTGCGTCGGCACGTGAAGGACAAGCGCGAGCGGGAGGCACGGGCCCGGGCGGTGCTGGCCGACATCGGGCTCGCCGACCGCGCCGACACCTCCGTGCACGCCCTCTCCGGCGGCCAGCAGCAGCTGCTGGCGATCGCGGGCGTGCTCGCCTGCGAGCCCACGGTCGTGGTCGCCGACGAGCCGACGACGCTGCTCGACCTGCGCAACGCCCGCGCGGTGCAGGAGCGCCTGCTGTCGATGGAGCAGCAGCTGCTGCTCGTCACGCACGACCTCGACCTGGCGCGGCGCTGCGACCGGGCGCTGGTCGTCGAGGACGGCCGCGTGACGTGCGACGACGACCCCGAGCGCGCGGTCGCGCACTACGTCGAGAGCGCCCTGTCGTGAGGAGCGGGTCGTGAGGCCGCGAGCGTGAGGAGCCTGCCGCTCGGCCTGCAGGTCCCCGGCGACACCGTCTGGCACCGCCTGCCCACGGGCCGCAAGCTGCTGGGTCTTGTGCTGCTCGGCGTCGGGGTCGTCGCCCTACAGGGTCCGTGGCTCCCGCTGCTCGCCCTCGCGGCCGCCCTGGGCGTCGCGCTGCACGCCGGGGTGCCCGCGCGCAGCCTGGCGCTCGGCGTCCGGCCCCTGCTCGTGCTGCTGGCGGTCGTGGCGGCGCTGCAGACGTGGCAGCGGGGCTGGCCGGTGGCGGTCGAGGTCGTGGCCACCACCCTCACGTTGGTCGTGCTCGCGACGACGTTCACCGCGACGACGCCGACCGACGACCTGCTCGACGCCGTCGTCCGAGCCGCTCGCGTGCTGCGTCCCTTCGGCGTCGACCCCGAGCGCGTCGCGCTGACCTTCTCCCTCGCGATCTCCTCGATCCCCGTGGTGACGACCTTGTTCACGCAGACGCGTGAGGCGGCCAAGGCTCGCGGCCTCGAGCGCAGCCCGCGGGCGACCCTGACCCCCTTCGCCGTGCGCACGGTCGCCCACGGCGCACGCCGTCGGCGACGCCCTCGCCGCCCGCGGCCTCGGCGACCCCGACTGACCCTCCACCCGTCCCCGCGTTTTGTGGACCTGGTGACGGAATCCGGCGAGGAGACCGTCGTCAGGTCCACAGAACGCGGGGAGGGGCGGGGCCTACACTCCCCCGCATGGACGACGTCGCGCCCGAGCCCGCTGCCGCGCTGCGGACCCTCGTCGTCGACGACGAGCAGCCGGTGCTCGACGAGCTCGTCTACCTCCTCGAGCGCGACCCGCGGGTCGGCGCCGTGCATACCGCCCGCTCCGGCGCCGAGGCGCTGCGCCGGCTGGAGGGCGGCGCCGTCGACCTCCTCTTCCTCGACATCGCCATGCCCGGGCTCTCGGGCATCGACATCGCGCGGGTCGTCGGGCAGTTCCGCACGCCGCCGCGCGTCGTCTTCGTCACCGCGCACGAGGGTCACGCGCTCGAGGCGTTCGAGCTGGGCGCCCTCGACTACCTCCTCAAGCCCATCCGGGAGGAGCGGCTGCGCGAGAGCATCCGGCGCGCGGTCGACCAGGGCGACCCCGCCCCGGAGGCCGACGAGACGATCGCCGTCGAGCTCGGCGGCGTCACCCGGTTCGTCCGGCGGTCCACGGTGACCCACGTGGAGGCCCAGGGCGACTACGTCCGGCTGCACACCGCGGACGGCGCCGGGCACCTGGTCCGCACGCCGCTCACCGGCCTCGTCTCCGACTGGGAGGACGTCGGCTTCGTGCGGATCCACCGCAGCAGCGCCGTGAACCTGGCGCACGTGCGCGAGGTGCGCATGCAGGCGGGCCGCTGCAGCGTGGTGGTGCCGCACGGCGACGGCGTCGTCGAGCTGCAGGTCTCGCGACGCCACACGCCCACCCTGCGCGACCTGATCCACGAGCGGAGCCGGTGAGGTGCCCGAGCGAGGCGACGGGCCCGGTAGCCGCGTCCGCGTCACGAGCCCGCTGACGTCGGCCGCCGCGCCGCACGGACGACGCAGCGCCCGGCAGGAGATCGACGAGGAGACCGGCGTCGGCGACGTCTACGTGCGCTCGCTCGTGTCGACCCAGCTGCGGTCGGCCCTGGCGGTCGTCGCCGCCCTCGCGCTCGGCCTCGGGAGCCTGCCGCTCGTCTTCGCCCTCGTGCCCGACGTCGCCGACGCCCGCCTCGGACCGGTCCCGCTGCCGTGGCTGCTGCTCGGCGTCGTCGTGTACCCGGCGCTCCTCGCGCTCGGCTGGGTGTACGTCCGACGCTCCGAGCGCGCGGAGGCCGACTTCACGGACCTGGTCGACCCGCGGTCGGTCGAGGACGTGCCCCGGTGAGCACGACGCACGCCGCCGTGGCCGTCGCGCTGGTCTCGCTCGCCACGCTCGGCATCGGCGCCTTCGGGCTGCGGGTGAGCCGCACGACCAGCGACTTCTACGTGGCCTCGCGGTCGGTGTCGCCGTCGCTCAACAGCTCGGCCATCGGCGGCGAGTACCTGTCGGCGGCCTCGTTCCTCGGGGTGGCGGGGCTCGTCCTCACCTCCGGGCCCGACGTGCTCTGGTACCCGATCGGGTGGACCGCCGGCTACCTGCTGCTGCTCGTGCTCGTGGCGGCACCCCTGCGCCGCTCGGGCGCCTACACGATCCCCGACTTCGCCCAGGTGCGGCTGCAGTCGGTCGCGGTGCGCCGGGCGGCCACGCTGCTCGTCGTCGGCGTCGGCTGGCTCTACCTCATGCCGCAGTTCCAGGGCGCCGGCCTGACGCTGCGGACGGTCTCGGGCAGCCCCGGCTGGGTCGGCATGGTGCTCGTGGCCGGCATCGTCGTCGTGAACGTCGTGGCCGGCGGCATGCGCAGCATCACCTTCGTGCAGGCGTTCCAGTACTGGCTGAAGCTGACCGCCCTGCTCGTGCCGGCCGTCTTCCTGCTGCGGGCGTGGGCGCTCGACGGCACACCCTCGCCGGTGGCGCCCGACGCGTGGTTCGCGCCGTGGAGCACGACCGACGCACAGGGCCTCTACACGACCTACTCCGTGCTCGTGGCCACCTTCCTCGGCACCATGGGACTCCCGCACGTCGTGGTGCGGTTCTACACCAACCCCGACGGCCACGCCGCCCGCCGCACGACCCTCATCGTGCTGGCCCTCATCGGCGGGTTCTACCTCCTGCCGACGGTCTACGGAGTGCTCGGTCGGGTGTACGCCTCCGACCTCGTCGCGGCCGGCCGGGCCGACACGGTCGTGCTCGAGCTGCCGGCCCGGGTCCTCGGCGGCGGGCTCGGCGACGTGCTCTCGGCCTTCGTCACCGCCGGCGCGTTCGCGGCCTTCCTGTCGACGTCGTCCGGGCTCACCATGGCGATCGCGGGCGTCGTCGGGCAGAGCCTCTCGGCCGGCCCACTCGCGGGGCGCCTGTCACCCATCTCCTCGCTGCGGCTCGCGGCCGCCGGCTGCGTCCTCGTCCCGCTGGGCCTGGCGCTCGCCGCCGAGCCGATCCCCGTGGCCAGCTCGGTGACCTTCGCGTTCGCGCTCGCAGCGTCGACGTTCTGCCCGCTGCTGGTGCTGGGCATCTGGTGGCGCGGCCTCACCGCGCCGGGCGCACTCGCCGGCATGGCCGGGGGCGGGCTCGCGGCGCTGCTCGCCACGGTCGTCGCCATCTCCGACCGCCCCACCGGCTGGGTCGGCACCCTCGTCGGCCAGCCGGCGCTGTGGAGCGTGCCCCTCGGCTTCGGCCTCATGGTCGGCGTCTCCCTGCTGACCCGCTCGCGCGTCCCGACCACCGTCGCCCGGACGATGGTCCGGCTCCACACCCCCGAGCGCGTCGACGTCCGCCGCTGACGGTTTACCACGGTCCCGTGGTGAACATCGTCCTCCCTCGGCAAACTTCTCTGGGGAGGACGACCTCTACCACGGGACCGTGGTAAACCGCAGCGCCGCTCGTCGCGCCGCACCGACCGCTCGTCGAGGGCGGCCCGCCGCACGGCGCAGCCAGCGGCGCCCCGGGCGCACCGCCGGCGTTGTGACCTGGCGCACAGTGCTTGGCGCTTCTAGCGTCCTGCGGTGGGACGCGCGTCACACCCGGTGCGCGCCGGTCCCGAGAAGCGAGGTGTCCCCCGTGGCCGAGAAGCTCACGCCCGAGGTCCATGCGGCCTACGAGCGCATCCACGACTCCGAGGAGTTCACGCAGCTCCGCAGCAACTACCTGAGGTTCGTCGTCCCGATGACGGTCGGCTTCATGCTCTGGTACCTCTTGTACGTCGTGTGCTCGAACTGGGCGCCCGGCGTGATGGGCACCCAGGTGTTCGGGACGATCAACGTGGCGCTGCTGTTCGGGCTGCTGCAGTTCGTCACGACCTTCGGCATCGCCTGGGTCTACGCGCGCTACTCCGCGCGGGCGATGGACCCGATCGCCGCCGGCCTCCTCGACGACTTCGAGCGGGAGGTCGGACGGTGAACCGAACCGACGCGCTCCTCGCGGCGTCCGCCTCCGGCAACCACCAGGCGCTCACCGCCACGCTGTTCGTCCTCGTGGTGCTCCTGACCGTCGGCATCACCTTCTGGGCGAGCCGCAACACCAAGACCGCCGCCGACTACTACGCGGGCGGCCGGTCGTTCAGCGGCTTCCAGAACGGCTTCGCCATCGGCGGCGACTACATGTCGGCGGCGTCGTTCCTCGGCATCTCCGGCGCGATCGCGCTGTCCGGCTACGACGGCTTCCTGTACTCGATCGGCTTCCTCGTGGCCTGGCTGGTGGCCCTGCTGCTCATCGCCGAGCTGCTGCGCAACTCCGGCCGGTTCACGATGGCCGACCAGCTCGCCTACCGCATGCGCCAGACGCCCGTGCGCACCGCCGCCGCGACGTCGACCATCGTGGTCTCGATCTTCTACCTGCTCGCGCAGATGGTCGGCGCGGGCGCCCTCGTGGCGCTGCTGCTCGGCGTCGACTCCGCCGCGGCGAAGAACCTGACGATCGCCGGCGTCGGCGTGCTGATGATCGTGTACGTCGTCTTCGGCGGCATGAAGGGCACCACGTGGGTGCAGATCGTCAAGGCCGTGCTGCTGATGTTCGGCACGATCCTCATCTCGGCACTCGTGCTGGCGAAGTTCGACTTCAACCTCTCCGACCTGCTCGGGACCGCTGCGGAGAACAGCGGGCAGGGCAGCGCCTTCCTCGAGCCCGGCCTCAAGTACGGCGTGAGCCTCACGAGCAAGATCGACTTCGTCTCGCTCGGCATCGCCCTCGTGCTCGGCACCGCGGGCCTGCCGCACATCCTCGTGCGGTTCTACACCGTCCCCACCGCCAAGCAGGCCCGCGTCTCGGTGCTGTGGGCCATCGGCATCATCGGCACGTTCTACCTGCTGACGCTCATCCTCGGCTTCGGCGCCGCGGCGCTCGTCACGGGCGACGCGAAGGAGCGTGTCGTCGAGTCGGGCGGCAACCTGGCCTCGCCGCTGCTGGCCGAGGCCGTGGGCGGCGGGTCCGGCACGACCGGGGGTGCGATCCTGCTCGCGCTGATCTCGGCCGTGGCGTTCGCGACGATCCTCGCCGTGGTTGCCGGGCTCACGCTGACGTCCGCCTCCTCGGTAGCGCACGACCTCTACGCCAGCGTCATCAAGAAGGGCGACGTCACGGGCGAGCAGGAGGTCAAGGTGGCCCGCATCGCGGCGTTCGTCATCGGCGGCGTCGCGATCGCCCTGGCCATCCCGGGACAGAGCCTGAACGTCGCGTTCCTCGTGGCGCTCGCGTTCGCGGTGGCGGCGTCGGCGAACCTGCCGGCCCTGCTCTACAACCTGTTCTGGAAGCGCTTCAACACCCGCGGCGCCACGTGGAGCATCTACGGCGGCCTCGTGTCGGCGGTCGGCCTGGTGATCTTCAGCCCGGTCGTGTCGGGCTCGGAGACCGCCCTGCTGACGGACGTCGACTTCGCGTGGTTCCCGCTGCAGAACCCGGGCATCGTGTCGATCCCCTTCGGCTTCCTCATGGGCTGGCTGGGCACCGTGACGTCGAAGGAGACCGAGAGCGAGGCACGCTTCGCGGAGCTGCAGGTGCGCTCGCTGACCGGCGCGGGCGCCGAGAAGTGAGCCGCCGACCCTGAGGCGCGGGCCGACGCCGGCACCGGGACGCACCAGCGCTCCCGGCGCCGGCGCCGGCCGACGTCGAGCGTCCGGCGCGCGGCGGGACCAACCTCGCCGCAACCCCAGTTGAACGACCCTGTGACGTGCGCAACGATGCAGAGGTATCCCCCACCCGAGGAGAAGTAGTGAGCGAGCACGGCATCAGCAACCTGTCCCGCGAGGACCGCGTCTTCGAGCCGCCGGCCGAGCTGGCCGCGCAGGCCAACGTCACCGCCGACGTCTACGACCGTGCCGCGCAGGACCGGCTCGGCTTCTGGGCCGACGCCGCGCACCGCCTGACCTGGGGCACCGACTTCGAGGAGGTGCTCGACTGGACCAACCCGCCGTTCGCGCGGTGGTTCGTCGGCGGCCGGCTGAACGTCGCCTACAACTGCGTCGACCGCCACGTCGAGGCCGGCCGCGGCGACAAGGTCGCGATCCACTTCGTCGGCGAGCCCGGCGACACCCGCGACCTCACCTACGCCGAGCTCAAGGACGAGGTGTCCAAGGCCGCCAACGCGATCACCGAGCTCGGCGTGCAGGCCGGCGACCGCATCGCCATCTACATGCCGATGATCCCCGAGGCCGTGATCGCCATGCTCGCGTCGGCCCGGGTGGGCGCCGTGCACACCGTGGTCTTCGGCGGGTTCTCCTCCGACGCGCTCGCCAGCCGCGTCGAGGACTGCGAGGCCAAGCTCGTCATCACCGCCGACGGCGGCTACCGACGCGGGAAGCCGTCGTCGCTCAAGCCGGCCGTCGACGAGGCCCTGGCGAAGCTCGGCGACGCCTCGCCCGTCGAGCACGTGCTGGTGGTGCGACGCACCGGGCGGTCCGAGGAGGGGGACGAGGTCGACCTCACCGAGGGCCGCGACGTGTGGTGGCACGACGTCGTCGACGCCGCCTCGACCGAGCACGCGTACACCGAGTTCGACAGCGAGCACCCGCTGTTCGTCATGTACACCTCCGGCACCACCGGCAAGCCCAAGGGAATCCTGCACACGTCGGCCGGCTACCTGACCCAGGCGGCCTACACGTTCTGGGCGACCTTCGACCACAAGGACGACGACGTCTACTGGTGCACCGCCGACGTCGGCTGGATCACCGGCCACTCCTACATCACCTACGGCCCGACGGCCAACGGCGCCACGCAGGTGCTCTACGAGGGCACGCCCGACACCCCGCACAAGGGTCGCTGGTGGGAGATCATCGCCGACAAGAAGGTCTCGCTGTTCTACACGGCGCCCACCGCCATCCGCACGTGCATGAAGTGGGGCGAGCAGATCCCCGCCGAGCACGACCTCTCGAGCCTGCGCGTGCTCGGCACCGTGGGTGAGTCGATCAACCCCGAGGCCTACGTCTGGTACCGCGAGAACATCGGCGGCGGCAGCGCCCCGATCGTCGACACCTGGTGGCAGACCGAGACCGGCGCCCACATGATCACGCCACTGCCCGGCGTCACCGCCGCCAAGCCCGGCTCCGCCATGACCGCCTTCCCGGGCGTCAGCGCCGAGGTCGTCGACGACGCCGGCGAGCCCGTCGGCAACGGCGAGGGCGGCTACCTCGTGATCACCGAGCCGTGGCCATCGATGCTGCGCACCATCTGGGGCGACGACGACCGCTACGTCGACACGTACTGGTCGCGGTTCAAGGCCCAGGGCTACTACTTCGCCGGCGACGGCGCGAAGAAGGACGACGACGGCGCCATCTGGCTGCTCGGACGCGTCGACGACGTCATGAACGTCTCGGGCCACCGGCTGTCGACGACCGAGATCGAGTCGGCGCTCGTCTCGCACCCGAAGGTGGCCGAGGCGGCCGTCGTGGGCGCGGCCGACGAGACGACCGGTCAGGCCGTGTGCGCGTTCGTCATCCTGCGCGAGTCCGCGGGCGACGGTACTGGTCCGGATGGGGGGTGAGGACGTGGTGGCCGAGCTGCGCAACCACGTCGGCAAGGAGATCGGCCCGATCGCCAAGCCGCGGCAGGTCATGGTCGTGCCGGAGCTGCCCAAGACCCGCTCGGGCAAGATCATGCGCCGCCTGCTGCGCGACGTCGCCGAGAACCGCGAGGTCGGCGACGCGACGACGCTGGCCGACTCCTCCGTCATGGACCTCATCACGGCCGGCATGAGCGGCGCGAAGGCCGACGACGACTGAGGCACGCCTCCCGACGCCCCGCGACCCCCGGGTCGCGGGGCGTCGTGCGTGCGCGGGCGTCCTCCAGGTGTCCTCGGACCGACAGGTGACGGCCAGGTTCCGTTCAGCGTCCTCTCACCCGGCCCGGACACGCTGGAGCCATGGACACCACCACCCGCCTCGACCTCGTGTTCTCCGCCTCCGTCATCGCCGGCGCCTCCGTGGCCGGCGTGCTCCTGCGTCTGCTCGGCGCCTGACCGCCCACGGCGTCGCCGGCCCCGGTGGCCGCGCGCACCACCGGCTCCCGCTTGTAGGCTCGGCTCCATGAGCGACCGTCAGCGAGCGAACCGCGAGCCCGTGCGACCGATGCTGCCCGAGCAGGACGAGCCCACGGTCGGCCGGCTGGTCGCCGACGCCAGCCGCGACATCTCCGCCCTCGTCCAGGCCGAGGTCGCCCTCGCCAAGAGCGAGCTCGTGGTGAGCGCGAAGGCCGGCGGCGTGGGCGCGGCCCTGTTCGCCGTGGCCGGCTTCCTCGGCCTGCTCGTCCTGATCTTCGTCTCGATCGCGTTCGCGTTCTTCCTCAGCATGACCGGCCTGCACCCCGCATGGTGCTTCCTCATCGTCGCCGGCGTCTACGTCCTGCTGGCCGTCGTGCTCGTGCTCGTCGGCGTGCGGCTCATCAAGAAGATCCGTGCGCCGCAGAAGACCATCGACACGGCCAAGAAGATCCCCAGCGCCCTGAAGGGCCAGCACGCCGCTCCCCGGCGCTGACCCGCTGGCCCCCTCACCCGGGGGCCGGAACCGGTCGCGGAGCACGGGAATCCCAGCGATACCCGGAAAGCTTTCCGGGCCTGCGTGAGATTCCCACGCTCGGTGGAGATTCCCAGGTCGACCTGGGAATCTCGCGACGGGGGTCAGGCGGTGCGTCGCCCGACGAGGGCGACGACCACGCCGAGCACGGCGAGCACGGCGCCGCCGAGCGCCGTCCACACGAGCCAGCCGTCGAACGACGTGACGCCGACGTCGGCGAGCGCGCGCACCAGCGCGGTCTGCAGGCCGTCGCCGGTGGAGGCGTCGACCGTCCGCTCACGGGCCAGGCGCGCGAGGCCCGCGTCGAGCCCTGCGGCAGCCGCGGCGCCCACGCCGAGCCACACCAGCGCCACACCACGACGCCGGGCCACGAGCACCGCCACCAGCGCCCCGACCGCCGCGACAAGGCCGGCGGCCAGCGCGATTCCCGGGGACCGGTCGACCAGACGCAGCGCCCGCGCGTCGGGTCCGCCGGGCAGCTCGACCACGAGCCGGTCGGGGGCGTCGACGAGGCCGTCGGTGCGCTCGGCGGCGAGCCGTGCCAGGGGCGCGAGGTCGAGGGGGACGGGCACCTGGCCCGAGCCCGCGGAGGGGTCGTCGAGCAGCGCGGCGTGGGTGCGGCGCAGCGTCTGCGCCCACGCACCGGACAGCTGCTGGTCGTCGAAGACGCGGTCGGTGGCCCGTTCGAGCAGCCGGCGCCCGGTCTCGGCCAGCTGCGGCGGCAGGCCGGCCTCGCGCTCGAGCCGCGTCGTCAGCAGGTCCGAGGCCGCGTCCTGCACCGCACGGTCGGTGACCACGTCGCGCGACAGGGAGACGAACCCGTCCTCGTCGGCCACCGACGCCGCCACCCACGCGGACGGCAGCGTCACCGCGAGCGCGACGACCGCCACGAGCCCGGACACCGCCGCCAGGAACCCGCGCATCACGCACACCGCCCGGTGTCGACCTGCTGGGTCGCCGAGCGGCCGGCGCGTGCGTCGTCCTGCGCCTGCTCCGCGGTGACCGCGTAGCCGGTGGAGCTGTCGGAGATCGACGCCGCGAAGATGACGCCCAGCACCGTGCCGTCGGTCGAGACCAGCGGGCCGCCGGAGTTGCCGGAGCGGACGAGGCTGCGCACGGAGAACGCCTCGCGCAGCACCTGACCCCGGTCGTAGATGTCGGGGCTGCGCAGCGTGAGCTGGGAGCGGATGCGGGCCGCCCGTGCGTCGAAGGGCCCGTTCTCGGGGTAGCCGAGCACGGCCGCCTCCTGGCCCGCCGTCCCCTGGGTGTCGAACCGCAGCGCCGGCACGCCGAGGTCGTCGGTGGCGATGACGGCGAGGTCGAGCTCGGGGTCGAACACGACGACCCGACCGTCGAGGCGACGCTCGCCCTCCACGGTGACCACCGGCTGGTCGACGCCCGCGACGACGTGCGCGTTGGTCATGACCCGGCCGGGCGCGTACACGAAGCCCGACCCCTCGATCCCCCGGCCGCACTCGGCGGAGCCCACGATCTTCACGACGCTGCGTGAGGCCTGCTGCACGCCCGGCTGGGACAGGGTGGCTGCGTCGGGCGGGCCGACGGCGGCGATCTTCTCGTCGGCGAACGGGTCGATGTAGCGCGGGAAGAGGTTGGCGTCGAGCGTGCGGCTGAACGCACGCAGCGTGTCGGTGGCGGTCGACGGCATGACGTCGTTGACCTTCGCGAGCACGGTCGAGTCGCGTGCGGCCTTCGCCAGCCACGGGATCGAGGTGCCGCTGACCGCGTAGCCGAGCGCCCACGACGCGATGAGCACGCCGACGACGCTCAGCGCGGCCCCGCCGACGGCGTCGACCGTGCGCAGCGGACCCGCGGTGAGCCCCCCGCGCAGGTCGGTGCCGATGTAGGTGCCGATGGCCTGACCGATCGCCGCGGCGCCGATGACCAGGCCGAGCGCCAGCAGCGACGTCGTCAGGGTGCCGTTCTGCCGGTCGAGCAGGTGCGGCACGACCCAGATGGCGCCGAGCCCGCCGAGGACGAGACCGGCCGTGGCCACCAGGTTGACGACGAAGCCCTGCAGGTAGCCGGAGACGGCGTACGCCACCACGACGACGGCGATGACGAGGTCGAGCGAGCTCACGGGCGCTCCTGGGGTGGGGTGGGCAGCGGGTGGACGACCGACTCGTCCCAGGGCTGGGCCCAGCCGAGCCGCTCGAACAGACGGGAGATGATGCCGGCGGTGAACCCCCACAGCGGCATCTCGGTGCCGATCTCGAAGGCCGGGCCGCGCCATCCGGACGGGTGCTCCACGCTGAACCGCCGCTCGGGGTCGACCAGCAGGTGCAGCGGGTGGTGCAGGACGCGTCCCACCTCGGCCGCCGAGACGGCGGCGAGTCGTCGGGGGCTGCGCCAGTAGCCGAGGACGGGGGTGACCGCGAAGTTGCTCGGCGGGAGCCAGAGCGTCGGCAGGGTGCCGAACACCGTCACCTCGGCCGGGTCGAGCCCGACCTCCTCGTGGGCCTCGCGCAGCGCCGTGGCGGCCGCGTCGGCGTCGCCGGGGTCGCACGCACCACCGGGGAACGAGATCTGACCGGCGTGGTTGCGCAGCGTCGGCGCCCGCTCGGTGAGCAGCAGCTCGGGGCCGTCGGGCCCCTCGGCGAAGCAGATGAGGACGGCGGCCGGGCGGGCGTCGGCCGGCGGGTGCGGGAAGCGGGGCGCGAGCTGCTCGGCCTGCACGGAGCCGGCGAGCTCGGCGAGCGGGCGCAGCCACTCCGGCAGGCCGTCGGCCACGCCACCGGGCGACGACGAGCCGGCGGAGGACTCAGGACTCACGGCTGCACCTCCAGGTGTCGACGGACGGCACCGGTCAGGTCGGCGTAGGAGGTGTACGGCACCCGCTCGGTGGCGACCATCCTGCCCTGCGCGTCGACGAAGACCGTCTGCGGCAGTCCGAGCACCCGGAACGCGCCGCGGGTGCGGAACGTCGGGTCGGACAGCTGCGGGTAGGTGACGCCCGAGCGTCGCGCGAGCGCGACCGCGGCGTCGGGGTCGGCGTCGCGCACGTCGAGGCCGACGACCGTCAGCCGGTCGCCGGTGTCGCGGTCCAGCCGCGCGAGCAGGGGCAGCTCCTCGCGGCACGGCTTGCAGTTGCTCGCCCAGAAGTTGACGACCGCCGGTCCGCGCAGCCGGGAGAGGTCGACGCTGCCGTCGCCGCCCAGGCAGGGCAGCTCGAGCGTCGGCAGCGCACCGTCGCCCTCGGCGCTCGCGTCGGCGAGCGGGAGGTCGCTGCACGGACGCACGCCCGCGTCCTGCACGGCGCTGCGTACCGACGCGGACTGCGGGTCGCCGCCGTCGAGGGAGCCGCCGCCGAACGTCGGCTTGCCGCTGCTCGTCTCGACGTCGGAGCAGCCGGCCAGGAGCAGCGCGAGCGCGGCGACCGCGACGGCGAGGCGTCTCACGCGCGACCCTGCGTGGTGACGAGCCGCGCAGCCTCCACGGGATCGGTGGGACCCGTGCCGTAGGCCGGGCACCAGTGCGCCACCGGGCACGCACCGCAGGCGGGCTTCCGCGCGTGGCAGCGGCGTCGGCCGTGCCAGATCAGGCGGTGGCTGAGCATCGTCCAGTCGCGGCGCGGGAACAGCGCACCCACCGCGTGCTCGATCTTGACCGGGTCCTTCGCGACGTCGTCGTCGACCCACTCGAACCGACGCACGAGCCGGGCGAAGTGGGTGTCGACGGTGAGGCCGGGAACGTCGAAGGCGTTGCCCAGCACCACGTTCGCCGTCTTGCGACCGACGCCCGGCAGCGTGACGAGGTCGCGCAGCCGGGCCGGCACCTCGCCGTCGTACCGCTCGACGAGCGCGGCGGACAGCCCGAGCACGCTGTCGGTCTTCGCCCGGTAGAAGCCGGTGGAGCGGATGATCTCCTCGACCGCCGTACGATCGGCCGCCGCCAGCGCCGCGGCGTCGGGGTAGGCGGCGAACAGGACGGGGGTGACGGCGTTGACCCGTCGGTCGGTGGTCTGGGCGGAGAGTACGGTGGCCACGAGCAGCTCGAAGGGAGTGCGGAAGTCGAGCTCGCAGCCGGCCTCCGGATAGGTCTCGGCGAGCACCCGGTGGATCTTGCGCGCCCGGCGCACGAGACTCGTCGGCGGCTTCACGGGAGCCTCGGGGGCGGCAGGTGGCACGCCGTCAGAGTACGTGGCGGCACCGACACCGGCCCGGCGTGTGGCGTTCGAGCTCCTGGTAGGACAGACTGTGACCGAATCAACAGCCGAAAAGGATGCCCGTGAACGACGACGTGCTGCGCCAAGCGCCGCTCTTCTCCGGTCTCGACGACGACGCCGCAGGAGCCCTCGAGGCCTCGATGTCCCCGCTGAGCCTGAAGCGTGGCGAGGTCCTCTTCAACGAGGGTGACGACGGCAACCAGCTGTACGTCGTCACCGAGGGCAAGATCAAGCTCGGACGCACGTCGCCCGACGGTCGCGAGAACCTGCTCGCCATCCTCGGCCCCGGCCAGATGTTCGGCGAGCTGTCGTTCTTCGACCCCGGACCCCGCTCGGCCACGGCGACGTCGGTCACCGACGTCACCGTCCAGAGCCTGAGCCACGAGGCGCTCACGCCGGTGCTGTCCAGCCACGCCGAGGTCGCCCTGGCGCTGCTGAACCAGCTCGCCGGTCGCCTGCGTCGCACCAACGAGGTCGTCGGCGACCTGGTGTTCTCCGACGTGCCCGGTCGCGTCGCGAAGGCCCTCCTGGACCTCGCGAGCCGTTTCGGTCGCAAGGCCGAGGACGGCGTGCACGTGAACCACGACCTCACCCAGGAGGAGCTGGCCCAGCTCGTCGGCGCCTCCCGCGAGACCGTCAACAAGGCACTCGCCGACTTCGCGTCCCGCGGCTGGCTGCGCCTCGAGCCCCGCTCGGTCGTCATCCTCGACCTCGAACGTCTCCAGCGCCGCGCGCGCTGAGCCCGTCGCGACGAGCCCCCGACCGTGTGGTCGGGGGCTCGTGGCGTTGAGGGGTCCTGCAGGTGCGGGGCGGCTTCTCGCTCGGGTGGGGCTGCGTCGGCGCGGCTTCTCGTTGGGGTGGGGTTGCGCTGGCGCGGCTTGTCGTCGACCTGCGCTCCGAAAGGGCCTCGACCGGGCGGCTGGGAGCGGCGGCGGCTCTGGTTCTCGGGCTGTGGCTCGCGGTAAGCGCAAGATTCTGCGTTTGCGCGGGCCATCGGTGGATCTGCCACCTTCTGAGCGCTCTACAGGTGGCAGATCCACCGCCGACCGGGCTAGACGTGGCAACGATGCTTCCTTCTCGTGGACCGTGCCACGAGAAGGGAGAAGCGCTGCCCACCCCACCCCCAAGTGCACCCACGATGCTTCCTTCACGCGCTTGAGGCCGAACGCTTCTGCATTGGCGACGGGATCCCGTAGCAAACGCAGAACCCTTGGAGTCCCACGCACGAACGCAGAAGCTTGCGTCCACAGCGAGAGCCACAGCCCGAGAACCAGAGCCGCCGCCCCCGCCCAGCCGTCCGGTCGAGGCCCTTTCGGAGACCACCCCCAGCGCCAGTCGAGGCAGCGCACCAGCAAGCCCAGACCCCCGACAGCAGCGCAGCAGCAGCCCCCCGCCGAGCCCCAGCCCCTACAACACCCCCCGCGGCCTGAACTGGACGCTGATGCGCGGACCGACAGGCTTGGCGGTCTTGAGGACGGCGTGCTCCCAGGTGCGTTGGCAGGAGCCGCCCATGACGAGGAGGTCGCCGTGGCCGACGACGAAGCCGATGGTGTCGCCGGCGCCGTGGTCGACGGGCCGCAGGCTGAGGCGGCGGGGTGCGCCGAGCGACAGGATGGCGACCATGGTGTCCTCGGCCCGACCTCGACCGATGCGGTCGCCGTGCCAGGCGACGCTGTCGCGGCCGTCGCGGTAGTAGCACAGGCCGGCGGTGACGAACTCCTCGCCGAGCTCGTCGGCGTAGTGCACGTTCAGGGCGTCGCGTGCGGCGACGAGCGCCGGGTGCGGAAGGGTGTCAGCGGCGCCGAAGTGCGCGAGCAGACGCGGGACGTCGACCGTCTCGTCGTACATCTGGCGACGTTCGGCCCGCCAGCGCACCTCCGTCTGCAAGGAGAGGAACAGCGGGTCGGCGCCCTGCACCCAGCCGGGACGGACGTCGACCCAGGCGCCGTGCGTCAGCTCGCGACGCTGCACCGCCGGGCCCAACGAGCCGACGACCGCCTCGTCGCCGACGTCGAGCAGCGAACCCTGGAACCACACCCCAGCAGGATAGGCCGGTTCGAACAGATGTTCTAGGTGCGACGCGCGCGACGCGGTCCGATCCGCTGCGCAGGGCCCACTAGGCTGCTCCCATGAGCGCCTGGGACGCCCTGCTGGACCGGGTCGACGAGATCGTCGACACCCGCGCCACCGTCGACGCCGGGGTGCAGTCCGAGCTCACCGAGCTGCTCCTCGGGGCCATGCGCGACGGCACCGCCGACCGCGAGCTCGACCCCGGCGAGGCCGGCCTCTGGCTCGCCGCGCTGCTGCGGACGCACGCCGACGTGCAGGACGCCGGTGAGCGCCGCGCCGACGACGCCCTGAGCACCCTGCGGGTCATCATCACCCGCTGGCTGCACCCCGGACGTCTCGACCAGGCTCCCCCGACCTTCGGCGCCTGAGTCCGAGCAGTCCACCAGCGGCCGGCACCCGCCCCGACAGCCCGCCCGACGTGACGACGTCCCGGACCCATCGGTCCGGGACGTCGTCACACGGTCACTGCTGCTTCTCGTCCGAGGCCGGCTCGGCACCGCTGTCGGTCGGCTCGACGACGAGCGCGAAGTCGCCGTCGTGCTCCTCCACGCCGACGACCACCGCACCCTCGACCGCCTCCTGGCCGAGGCGGTGGCGCACGACCACCGGGTCGCTCTGCAGGTCCTTCCACAGCGAGACGCAGAGCGCGACCATGACGAACACGAACGGCACCGACGCGACGATGGTGATGTTCTGCAGGCCTGTCAACGCGTCCGACCCGCCGATCACGAGCATGATCGCGGCCACCGCGCCCGTCAGCGCACCCCAGAAGATGACCGAGACCCGGCTCGGCTCGGTGGCGCCGCGCTCGCTGAGCGTGCCCATGACGATCGAGGCGGCGTCGGCGCCGGAGACGAAGAAGATGCCCACGAGGACCATGACGAGCACCGACGTGATGCCGGCTGCGGGGTACTTCTCCAGCAGCTGGAAGAGCGCGAAGTCCGAGGCGACGGAGCCGTCGGACCCGATGAGTCCGCCGCTGGCGCGCTGCTCGAAGATGGCGGACCCGCCGAAGACCGCGAACCAGACGAGGCTCACGAGCGTGGGCACGAGCAGCACGCCGGTCACGAACTCGCGGATCGTGCGACCGCGGCTGATGCGCGCGATGAACATGCCGACGAACGGCGTCCACGAGACCCACCAGGCCCAGTAGAAGATGGTCCAGCTCGACAGCCACGCCTCCATCGCCTGGTCGCCGCTGGCGGCCGTGCGCGACGGCCATCTCCGTCATCTGGGAGGCGTAGTCGCCCAGCGTGGTCGGCAGCATGTTGAGGATGAAAAGCGTCGGTCCGACGACGAACACGAACACCGCGAGGGCGAGCGCCAGCACCATGTTGGTGTTCGACAGCCACTGGATGCCGCGCTCGATGCCGGAGACGGCCGACAGGATGAACAGCACCGTCAGCACGGTGATGATGGCGACGAGGGCGATCTTGCCGGGCTGGTCGATCCAGCCGTTGAACTGCAGGCCGGCGCCGATCTGCAGGGCGCCGAGGCCGAGGCTCGCGGCGGAGCCGAACAGCGTCGCGAAGATGGCCAGGATGTCGATGACGCGTCCGGCCGGGCCCTCGGCGCGGCGCCCGATGAGCGGGCGGAAGGCCGAGGAGATGAGCTGCGAGCGGCCCTTGCGGAAGGTGCCGTAGGCGATGGCGATGCCCACCACGGCGTAGATGGCCCACGGGTGCAGGCCCCAGTGGAACATCGTCGAGGCCATGGCGCTCTGCAGCGCCTCCTCGCTCTGCGGCTCTCCGGTGCCCGGAGGCGGCGAGGCGTAGTGCGACAGCGGCTCGGCGACGCCCCAGAACATCAGGCCGATGCCCATGCCGGCGCTGAACATCATGGCGATCCAGGAGACCGTGCGGAACTCCGGCTTCTCGTCGTCCTCGCCGAGCGGGACCCGACCGTACTTGGAGGCGGCGAGCCACAGCACGAAGAGGACGAAGAACGACGCCACCAGCACGAAGAACCAGCCGGTGTTGACGATCACCCAGGAGCGGGAGGCGTCGGAGGCCGCCTTGAGGCCGTCGGTGCTCACCAGGCCCCAGACGACGAAGGCGATGGCGACCACGCCCGTCACCCCGAAGACCACGGGGTCGATCCTGCGTCGCCACCCTGCCTCGGGTGCATGCTCGTGCTCGGTGCGGGTACTCATGAGGCACCACCTCTTCCATCGGTGAAGTCGTCGTCAGCTCGGTCGTCGTGCGTTCGTCCGGTCGCCCCGCGGGGTAGGTGCGTGGGAAAACCTTTCGACCATAGCGAGGACGCCGCCCGATGGCGAACCTGCACGGTGTCTCGTGGCGGGCGTCACGCCCCGACGGGCGGCTGACGGCAGGCGTCAGACGTGGCTGCCGCGCAGCTGAGCGAGGTAGACCAGCGCCGCGACCGTCCCGGCGAGGTTGAGCAGCGAGAGCGGCGCCCAGAACACGGCGTGCGCGACGACGGCGAGGCCCAGGATCACGAGCCAGGTGTTCTTGGGCAGCGAGTCGGCGACGCTGAAGCGTCCGGCGTCGCGCAGCACGCAGTCGACGAGCGCGAACGCCTTCACGGCGAACAGCACGAGCGACAGCAGGAGCATCAGGCTGGACTGGACCTCGAACACGTCTGGACCCTATCGGAGACGCAGAACGGCGGGCTCCCGTCGCCGGGAGCCCGCCGTCGCGGGTGGTGCTGGTGTCGGATCAGGACTGCGTGCTGCTGCTGTCGCTGGAGCCCGTGCTGCTGGACGTCGTCTTCTTCGCGGGCGCCTTCTTCGCGGGCGCCTTCTTGGCCGTCGACGTGGTCTTCTTGGCGGCCGTCGACGTCTTCTTGGCCGGCGTCGACGTGGTCTTCTTGGCCGTCGAGCTGGTCTTCTTGGCCGCGGTCGAGGTCTTCTTCGCCGGCGTCGACTTCTTGGCCGCCGAGGTCTTCGCGGCGGTCGTCTTCTTGGCCGTCGACGTCTTCTTGGCGGCGGTCTTCTTGGCGGTGCTCGCGGTCGAGGTCGTCTTCGCGGGCGCCTTCTTGGCGGTCTCGGTGGCCTTCGTGGCGGTGGAGCGTGCGGCGGCCGACGTCTTGGCCGGAGCCTTCTTGGCCTGCTCCTTGGTGGTCGGGGCCTTCTTCGTCACCTTGGCGACCGTGGCCTGGGCGTCGGCGACGATGTCCTCGGCGCGCTTCTGCACGTCCTCGGCGACGTCCTCGGCGGCCTTGCGGGCCTCCTTGATGTTCTTCTTGGCGTCCTTGCGCAGCGCGTCGAGCAGCTTCTCGCCGCGCTTCTGGACGTCCTCGAGCTTCAGGGCGCGCGCCTGGGCGACGAACTCCTCGCCCTTCTGCACGAGCTCGGCGTAGCCCTCCTGGACCTCGGCGCGGGCGGAGCCGACGAGGCCGGTGGCCTGCGAGCGGAGGTCGTCGAGCTCGACCTTGCGGAGGGTCTCGGTGAGGTTCTTGACCTCGTCGACGAGAGTCTTGACCTGGGCGTTGATCTGGTCGGTGATGCTCATGGGGGTGTCTCCTCGGATGAAGTGTCGGAGTTGGCTTCGGTGACCGTCTCGGCCAGCGTCTCGTCGGTCGCCACGTCGGCGCCGACGAACGAGCGGTAGATGTCCAGCAGTGCCGTCTTCTGCCGCTCGGTCAGGCGCGGGTCGAGGGCGATGGCGTCCTCGACCATGCGCGCGCCGGACTCGTCGACGTCGATGAGCCCCGCTCGTACGTAGAGCGACTCGGCCGAGATGCGCAGTGCCTTCGCGATCTGCTGGAGGACCTCCGCCGAGGGTCGGCGCACGCCCCGCTCGATCTGGCTGAGGTACGGGTTCGAGACCTCGGACTTCTCCGCCAGCTGTCGCAGGGACATCTGTGCCTGGCGTCGCTGCTCGCGCAGGTAGTCGCCGAGGGTCTCGACGGCTCCTCCCACGTGCAGCTTGGCCATGTCTCCAGTCTGCTTGCAAATGCAAGCATCTGCAAGCAGGGTTGCATGCGAGACGTCTCACACGCCGTCGCCCACGGTCCGGTCAGGTCAGAGGACGGGGCGCACCTCGCCGACGGGACGTCCACCGCCCAGGACGACCGGACGCTCGCGGAGCAGGTCGGCATCGACCCCCGCCAGCTCCAGGGCGCGGTGCAGCACGACGAACAGCGGCCGCTCGCCGCCGTCCTCGATCTTCACCGCGAGAGCGGAGCCGTCGGCGAGGCCCGCGACGACGACGCTCTCCGCGCCGGACTTCACGAGCGAGCCCGGCACGGCCCGCGCCAGGGCGAGGTCGGGGCGTCGCGTGCCGCTGACCTGCTCGGGGTGCGCGACCATCGCGTCGGCCACCCGGCGCTCGGCGCTGCCCGGCTCGGCCCTCATGAGCCGGCCGACCCCGCGGGCCAGCCGCTCGAGCGACGTCGCCAGCAGGGGCGCGCCGCAGCCGTCGACGCCGACCACGTCGGGCGGCCCGACGAGCTCGGTGAAGGTCGCCGTGATCGCCCGCTGCACCGGGTGGTCGGGGTCGAGGTAGTCGTGGGTGGACCAGCCGCGCTGGACGCAGGTCAACAGCATCGCCGCGTGCTTGCCCGAGCAGTCCATCCGGATCGGCAGCCGGCCCTCGCCGGCCCGCAGCACGGCGGCGTGCTCGTGCGGGTCGACCGGGTACGACGGCGGGGTCTGCAGCGCCGACTCGTCGAGGTCGCCGCGCGCCAGGATCTCGCGGACGCCCTCGAGGTGGAACGGCTCGGCGGAGTGGCTCGCGGCGGCCAGGGCCAGCAGTCGCGGCTCCAGGTCGAGACCCTCCCGCACGAGACCAGCGGCCTGGAACGGTTTGTTCGTCGACCGGGGGAACACGACGGTGCCGGGGTCGCCGATCGACCACACGGTCTGCCCGTCCGGGTCGACCCGCACGGCCGTCCCCCGATGACGGCTCTCCACGAGCCCTGACCGCACGACCTCGGCGACGACGTCCATCGCCCCAGCCTAGGTCCATCCCGCGACGCCGAAGCGCCCCGGGACGGCGTCGCGCGCCGCTAGACTCGCCGCGTCATCACGGTGACGTGCCGCCCCTGCCGACCGACGATCGCGAGCCCCCACGATGAGCCCCCGACGATGAGCCCCCGACGATGAGTACAGCACCCTCGGACCTCGACGACCTGCACGTCATCATCCCGGCCGGTGGCGCAGGCACGCGGCTGTGGCCGCTGTCGCGGGCTGGTCGCCCGAAGTTCCTGCTCGACCTGACCGGCTCGGGCCGCACGCTGCTGCAGCAGACGTGGGACCGTGTGACGAAGCTGGTGCCGCCCGAGCGGGTGCACGTCGTGACCGGGCCACGGCACGCCGACGCCGTGCGGGCCCAGCTGCCTGGGCTGACGAGCGTCTTCGTCGAGCCGTCGCCGCGCGACTCGATGCCGGCCATCGGGCTCGCCACCGCCGTCGTGCTCGCCCGGCACCCCGACGCCGTCGTCGCGTCGTTCGCGGCCGACCACGTCATCACCGGCGAGGACCGCTTCGCCGACGCCGTCGCGCAGGCCGTCCGCACCGCCCGCACCGGAGCGGTGACGACGATCGGCATCGCTCCGCGCTCACCGTCGACCGCGTTCGGCTACGTCGAGTCGGGCGCGCCGCTCGCGGTCGACGGCGCACCGAGCGCGCGGACCGTGGTGCGCTTCGTCGAGAAGCCCGACGAGGAGACCGCGCGGGCCTACCTGCGCGCCGGCACCTTCAGCTGGAATGCGGGGATGTTCGTCACCCGCGCCGACGTCCTCCTCGACCACCTCGCGCGCCTGCAGCCGACCCTGCACGCCGGTCTGCAGCGCATCGCCGCCGCGTGGGACGGCCCGGCCGCACAGACCGAGCTCGAGACCGTCTGGCCGACGCTGACCCGCATCGCGATCGACCACGCCGTCGCCGAGCCGGTGTCGCTCACCGGCGGCATCGCGACCGTGCCCGGCCGCTTCGGGTGGGACGACATCGGCGACTTCGCCGCCCTGCACGAGCTCGGCGTCAGCGGCGACACCGGCGTCGTCTGGGTGGAAGCCGACGGCCTCGTGCGCACCACCGGAGGCGTCACCGTCGCCGTCGTCGGCATCCCCGGCGCCGTCGTGGTGCAGACCGACGACGCCCTCCTCGTGACCACCGTCGAGCACGCGCAGCGCGTCAAGGAGGTCCCCGCCGCCCTCGCCGCCTCGGGTCGGACCGACCTCGTCTGACGTCCGCCGGGCAGCTCGTCTCGTCCTGCGGGCGCGCTGGTCTGGGCCCACGAGCTGCGGCCTGCGCGGGACGCGGGACGCTCGCCTCGCCTCGCCTGGAGGTAGGTAGAACGCGTCACCAGCGCCCAGTAGCGCGTGTCACCTACCTCTGACCCGCATTCCGCATCTCACCTACCGCTGAGGGAGCGAGAACGCAGGATCCTGTGTCCACTGCGAGCACGACCCGCTGCCCCGAGGCCCCAGGCCGACGCCCGCCCAGCCGTCAGACGAGGTCGGTGAGCTCGGTGGGCGGCAGGTCGGGGGCGGGGGTGTAGGCCTGCGCGACCTCGCCGGTGCCGACGGCGTGCAGGACGCCGTCGGACTCGTCGGCGAACACCGCCTCGCCGCGGGCGAGGTGCTCGCGCTCGCCGGCCTCGTTCACCACCTCGACCTCGCCGCCCAGGCAGACGACGATGCGACGGCCGTCGTCGGGGAGGCGGGCGCCGTCGGGCTCGGCCGAGGAGCACTGCGTCACCGAGAGCGCGAACTCGTGCAGGCCGGGGCTGTAGACGTCGGTGGAGAACCCGAACTGGTCGGCGTCGACGCGGGCCAGTCGCGACATGCCGCGGTCGAGGCAGCGGACGAGGCCCTGGGGGTCGAGGTGCTTGCCGGTGAGCCCGCCGCGCAGCACGTTGTCGGAGGAGACCATCACCTCGACGCACAGGCCGCTGAGGTGCGCGTGGATGATGCCCGCGCCGAGGTAGGCGGCCTCGCCGGGCTGCAGCGTCAACCGGTTGAGCAGCAGCGACATGACGACCCCGACGTCGCCCGGGTGGTGCTCGTCGACGAGCACGGCCGTCGCGTACGCGCGCTTGATGTCGATGCCGCGCTCGACGCCCGCGCGGCAGGCGGCCACGACCGCCGCCACCTCCTCGGGGGACGGACGGTCCGTGAGCAGGTCCTCGACGATGCGCACGATGCCGAGGAAGCCGGGCTGGCGACGCAGGCTCTCGACGAGCTGGTGCACGCGGGGCACGTCGATCGCGGCGAGCACCCGGAGGATCTCGGCCGTCGGGCGGAAGCCGACGAGCGTGTCGAACGCGGTCAGCGCGTAGACCATCTCCGGCTTCGGGTGCGGGTCCTTGTACACGCGGTGCGGCGCGTCCAGCGGCACGCCCGCCGCCTCCTCGGCCTCGAACCCCTCCTGCGCGAGGACGGCGTTCGGGTGCACCTGGATCGACAGCGGGCGGTCGGCGGCCAGGATCTTGAGCATGAACGGCAGCTCGCCGGCGACCTCCCGCAACGAGACCGGACCGTCGGCACCCTGCACCGTCGAGGGGTTCAGTGGGTGCGTGCCCATCCAGATCTCCGCCACGGGAGCGCCGTCCGGCGTGCGGCCGAGGAAGCGCGGGATGGCGTCAGGAGAGCCCCAGTCGTAGTCGCGGTCGGGGTTGTCCAGTCGTCGCATCTCGTCCTCTCCTCGGCCGACGGCCGTCAGTGACCCTTGGGGTGGCGCGGCTTGCGGGGCGACTCGCCGTCCTTCGACCAGCTGCCGCGCTGACCGCCCTTGCCCTTGCCGCCCGGTCCGCCCGAACCCTTGCGGTGCGCGGTCGGCCGGTCGTCGCGCGAGGACCGCCCGACCCGGGCGCCGCGGTCGGCCTGCAGCTCGATACGACGTCCGGAGATCCGCGTGTCGGCGAGCGCCTCGAACACCGCCGGGGGCAGGTCCTGCGGGAGCTCGACGACGGCGTGGTCGATGCCGAGCGTGATCTTGCCGAAGTCGGCACGACGCAGACCGCCCTCGTTGGCGAGCGCGCCGACGATCATCGACGGCGTCACCTTGTGCCGCTTGCCGACGGCGATCCGGTACGGCGCCCAGCCGTCCCTCGACGGACGCGGCGGCCGGTCACCGGCGTCGCGCACCGGCCGGTCCTGCCGCTCCGGACGCTCGCGACGCTCCTTCTTCGGCGGGTCCGGACGCAGGAAGAACTCCTTGTCGTCGGTGCTCATCACCGCGAGCGCCGCGGCCACGTCGAGCATCTCGACGTCGTGCTCGCGCACGTAGTCCTCCACGAGGCCCCGGAACGCGTGGAACTGGGCGGAGCCCATGCTGTCGGTGATCGCCTGCGCGAACTTCGCGGTGCGCCGCGCGTTGACCTCGTCGACGCTGGGCACGCCGGTCTCCTCGACCGGCCGTCCCGAGACCTTCTCGATCGCCGACAGGAGCCGACGCTCGCGCGGGGTGACGAACAGGATGGCCTCGCCGCTGCGACCGGCGCGGCCCGTGCGACCGACCCGGTGCACGTACGCCTCGGGGTCGTGCGGGATGTCGTAGTTGACGACGTGGGTGATGCGGTCGACGTCGAGCCCGCGCGCAGCCACGTCGGTCGCGACGAGGATGTCGAGGGAGCCGTTCTTCAGCGCCGTCACCGTCCGCTCGCGCTGCGCCTGCACGAGGTCGCCGTTGATGGCGGCGGCCGAGAACCCGCGCGACCGCAGTCGCTCCGCGAGCTCCTCGGTGGCCGACTTCGTGCGGACGAAGATGATCATGGCGTCGCCGCTCTCCACCTCGAGCAGACGCGTGAGCGCGTCGAGCTTCGCGTGGTGCGAGACGGGGATCCAGCGCTGGCGCACGGTGCTCGTCGACGAGCGGGCCTGCGGCGTCGCGATGTCGGCGGGGTCGTGCAGGTAGCGCTTCGCGAGGCGGCGGATGGCCGGCGGCATGGTGGCCGAGAACAGCGCGACCTGCTTGTACTCGGGGGTGTCGGCGAGGATCCGCTCGACGTCCTCCGCGAACCCCATCGCGAGCATCTCGTCGGCCTCGTCGAGCACGAGGTGGTCGAGCCCGGAGAGGTCGAGGCTGCCACGGTCGAGGTGGTCCATGACGCGACCGGGCGTGCCGACGACGACGTGGGCGCCGCGCTCGAGCCCGGCCAGCTGGGCGCCGTAGCCCTGCCCGCCGTAGACGGGCAGCACGCGGATGCGGCGCGACCGCGGCGTGTACGACGTCATCGCCTCGCAGACCTGCAGGGCCAGCTCACGCGTGGGAGCGAGCACGAGCGCCTGCGTGGAGGCGCGGTCGGGGTCGATCTTCTCGAGGATCGGCAGGGCGAACGCGGCCGTCTTGCCGGTGCCCGTCTGCGCGAGCCCGACGACGTCGCGGCCGGCGAGCAGCGCCGGCACCGCCGCCTCCTGGATGGGGGTGGGTGCCTCGTAGCCGAGCCGACCGAGCACCTCCACCAGCTCGTCACCGAGGCCCAGGGCAGCGAAGCGGGCGCCGGGGGCCGTCGCCTCCGGGGCGTTCGACGCCTCCTGGTCGGGGGTCTGGTCGGACAGGTCGGACGCGGGACGGTCGTCGGTCATGAAGCTCCTGGTGCTGACTGCGAGACGGGGGAACCCCGTCGTGACGCAGGGTGCAACCGCTAGTGTTCCGTACCGACGGCCCCGAGACCAACCTCGGCGAGCCCGGCCTCCCTCCCCCGTGTGGCCCGAGACCGAAGGAGACGGTGCCCGATGCCGAGCCCGACCCCCCGTCGAACGCTCGGATCACGCTGGCTCCTGGTGGTGCTGCTGGGTCTGCTCGGTGCGCTCGCGGGACAGCTGGTCGTGTCGGGCCTCACACCGCGGTACGAGGCGTCGGCCGAGGTCCTCGTCTCCTCCCCGCCGGCGAGCGTCGACGGTTCGGCCCGCGCGGTCACCGCCCGCACCGTCGAGTCGTACGGCCGTCTGCTCTCCCAGCCCTACCTGCTCGACCGCGCCGCGCGGGCGCTCGACGAGTCGTCGCTGCCCGCCGACTCCGTGCGCTCGGGCGTCGTCGGCGACAGCGACGTCCTGCGCGTGACGGTCCGCGACGGCAGCCTCGACGTGGCCCGCGAGCGCGCCGGCGCGATCGCCGAGGCGTTCACCGCGTGGCTCGAGGACAGCCAGCAGGCGCTGCGCCCGAACCAGCAGGTCACGGGGCTGGTCATCGATCCCGGCACCGGCTCGACGGGTCCCGTCTCGCCGCGCCGCTGGCCCTACCTGCTCGGCGGCCTGCTGGTCGGGCTGCTGCTCGGTCTCGGCGTCGCGCGCTGGCGTCAGCTCGCCGACCGCGGGGTCGCGTCGGCGGACGAGCTCGAGGCGACCACCGAGGCACCCCTGCTGGGCGCCGTCGCCTACGACCGCAGCGTGCAGGACGCGCCGCTGCTCACGTCGTTGTCTCCGCAGCACCCGCGCGCGGAGTCCATCCGCATCCTGCGCACGAACCTGCAGTTCGTCGACGTCGACCACGACCGCACGGTCATCACCGTCACGAGTGCGGTGGAGGCCGAGGGCAAGACGTCCACGGCCTGCAACCTGGCCATCGCGCTCGCGCAGTCGGGCCTGCGGGTCGCGCTCGTGGAGGGCGACCTGCGCCGGCCGCAGCTCGCCGAGCAGTTCGGCCTCGAGAGCACGGTCGGCCTGACCACGGTGCTCGTCGGCCGGGTCGAGCTCGACGAGGCGATGCAGGAGACCGAGATCCCCGGCCTCGACGTGCTCACGAGCGGCGCCCGACCGCCGAACCCGGCCGAGATCGTGCAGACCGGCGCCATGGAGCAGCTCGTCGCCGACCTGCGTCGCGCCTACGACATCGTGCTCATCGACGCGCCGCCGCTGCTGCCCGTCACCGACGCGACGATCCTGGCCCTGCTGTCCGACGGCGCTCTGCTCGTCGTGCGCCACGGCCGCACCGGCCACGACCAGGTGCGCGCTGCCGTCGAGCGGCTGCAGACCGTCGGCGCGACGCTCTTCGGCACGGTGCTCTCGATGTCGCCGCGCCGCGCCGCAGGACGCTTCGGCTACGGGTACGAGTACGCGACGCAGTCGACGCGACGTCGTCCCCGCCGCGGCCGCTAGCCGCCCGGGACCGCTCAGCCGAGGGTGGCGAAGGTCCGGGCGAGCCGCTCGGTCGCGTCGTCGATGAGGTCGGCGGTGCTGCGGTGCACCTCCGGCGCGCGACGGAACGGGTCGGGCACGTCGAGCAGGCTGGGCGCGGTGCTGCGACGGCGCGCAGCGTCGGCGACGAGCTCGGGCAGGCTGTCGGCCGTGTGGTCCTCCACGAGGGCGGCGAGCTCGAGCAGCGTGAACGTCTTGCGCAGCGCCCCGGGGTCGAGCTCGAGCACGGAGGCGCGGTGCTCCTTCGTCGCGGTGAGCACGACGTCGGCGGCCTTGACGTGGGCGGGGTGCAGCGGCCTCGACCGGAACTCCGAGCCGTCGAGGCCGAGCCGGGCCAGCTCGAGCCGCACCATGCTGTCGACCGGTGCGTCGCGCCAGCCCATCACGCCGGCGCTCGCGATCTCGAACCGCGCAGGGTCCAGCCGCTCGCGCAGCAGCAGCTCCATCAGCGGCGAGCGGCAGACGTTCGCGGTGCAGACGGTGAGGATGCTCCAGCGGGCCGGCTCGGGCCGCGCCCCCACCTCAGCCACCGGACCGGGGACGCACGTGCAGGCCCACGTCGGGGTCGACGACGAGCTCCTGCGCGGCGGCGACGCCGTCGACGACGAGGGTCGCGTCGGTGGGCACCGAGCGCTTCAGCAGTGCGAGGCCGATCGGGCCGAGCTCGTGGTGCAGACCTCGCGACCCGAGCACGCCCACCGCCTGGCCGGGTGCGTCGGCCCGCTCGACCGGTGAACCGGGCGCCGGCAGCCGGTCGGCCGAGCCGTCGAGGTGCAGCAGCGTGAGCCGGCGCGGAGGACGGCCGAGGTTGTGCACCCGCGCCACCGTCTCCTGCCCGCGGTAGCAGCCCTTGTCGAGGTGCACGGCGCGCTCGAGCAGCCCCACCTCGTTCGGGATGGTCCGGTCGTCGGTGTCGAGGCCGAGGCGCGGGGTGCCGGCGGCGATCCGCAGCGCCTCCCAGGCCCACGTGCCCGCAGGCCGCCCGTGACGCTCGGGCCACGACGCGACGTCGGCGCGCGGCTCGATCGCCCAGACCGACCGTCCGGGCGTCCCGTCGGCGCCGGGCTCGACCCGGCCGAGCACGGCGTGCGTGTCGCTCACGTCGGCCACCTCGACGCGCATCATGAAGCGCATCCGGTCGAGGAACGTGACGAGAGCGGCCCCGGCGCCGGGCTCCGTGTGGGCCCAGAAGGTGGTGCCGTCGTCGATGCCCTCGAAGGCGTGCTCGATGCGCCCCTGCGGGGTGAGCACCAGCACCTCGGTGGGCACGCCCGGCGGCAGCGACTCCAGGTGCTGGGTGGTCAGCGAGTGCAGCCACGTGAGCCGGTCGGGCCCGGTGACCGTCAGCACGTCGCGGTGCGACAGGTCGACGAACCCCTCGCCGCGCTCCAGCCGGCGCTGCTCGACGGTGAGCTCGCCGTAGTGGGCGGCGACGCCGGAGTCGGGCGGGTCGGCCTCGACGGCGCCCTCGACGTCGAGCAGCGGGCTGCGTCGTGCCGGGGCGGCCTCGTCGGGCGTGGACGCGGGATGCTCAGACACGGGCGAGCTTCCCCCACAGGTGCGACTGCATGCCCTGGCCCTCGGCGGCCTTGTCGACGGCGTACATGAGCGCCCCCTCGACCAGCCCGTACATGCGCTGCCCGGCGGTGTACTCGACCGCCGTCTGGGTGCGGGCGACGACGTCGGTGCCGAGCGTGATCCGCGGGCCCTCCGCCACGCCGTACCAGATCTCGGCGTAGCCGGTGGGGTGGGCGAGCACGAGCTCGACGTTGATGCCCTTGCCGCCCTCGACCAGGCCGGCGGGCCGCAGGAAGCCGGTCTCGAGGTCGCCGGGTCCGGTGCGGTTGCCCTCCTCGTCGGTCGTCCAGGAGCGGCTGAAGTAGTGCAGGAACGGACGCGTGTCGTGGGCGAAGACCACGTCCTGCTCGAACGCGTACGGCTCGATCGTCGGGTAGTCACCCCGCCCGTTGCCGTGCCACGTGCCGAGCAGCCACGCGAGCGGGGCCACGTCGGGGTGCAGGTCTGCCGGGATCTCGAAGGCCATGCTGCCCATCGTATCGACGGCGCGCTAGCCTGCCGCCGTGCGTGCAGTGGTGCAGCGGGTGACCCAGGCGTCCGTCGTCGTCGACGGCGAGGTCGTCGGCTCCGTGGGCGGCGGTGACGAGGGCGAGACCGAGGACGGGGGCCACCTCCTCGTCCTGCTCGGGGTCACCCACGACGACACCGTGCAGAAGGCCGACGCCCTGGCCCGGAAGGTGCACGGGCTGCGGGTGCTGCGCGAGGAGCGGTCGGTCGCCGACACCGGCGGTTCCGTGCTGGTCGTCAGCCAGTTCACGCTCTACGGCGACGCCCGCAAGGGTCGCCGTCCGAGCTGGACGGCGGCCGCTCCCGGAGCCGTCGCCGAGCCGCTGTACGAGGAGTTCTGCGCCGCCCTCCGCGCGCTGGGCACCGACGTGCCCACCGGACGCTTCGGCGCCGACATGCAGGTCGCGTCGGTCAACGACGGACCCGTCACGATCCTGCTGGAGCTGTGAACGACGCTGTCGCGGTCGCCGCGGGTCCGGCGTTCTGACCGTCCTTTCAGGTGGGCCGCGTAGGATCACGCGTGGTCGTCCGTGGTCCGGTGCGGCCGGCGCCCCGCCCCCCACCGAACGGACGTGTCCATGTCGCGACGCCTCAAGCGTGAGCGTCGTGCCGTCGCGGGCAAGCGTCGTGCGGGCGGGACACCCTGGCACCGCCGCCATCGGAGACTGCTCGTCGGCGTGGTGGGCGTGCTCGTGCTGGTGCTCGGCACCGCCAGCGGCTACGCCTACTACCTCAACTCCCAGCTGGACAACGTCGGTCGCGTCGACACCCAGCTGAAGGAGAAGGACCGGCCCGACCCCGACCGCGGCAGGGCGCTGAACATCCTGCTGCTCGGCTCGGACAAGGGCAAGGAGGAGCCGGGGGCCCGCGACACCACGCTCGCGGAGGACGCTGCGGCGTCGCGCTGGCCGGCGGGCAAGTACCGCAGCGACACGCTGATGATCGCCCACATCACGTCCGACCGGCGCAAGGTCTACCTCGTCTCCATCCCGCGCGACACGTTCACCGACATCCACGACCAGACGGGCGCGGTGCGCTCGAAGCAGAAGATCAACGACGCGTTCTCCGAGTACGGGCCCGACGGGGCGATCTCGACCGTCGAGAACCTCACGAACCTGCGGATGCGCCACCTGGCGATCATCGACTGGGACGGCTTCGAGTCGCTCTCCTCGGCCGTCGGCGGCGTGCCCGTGTTCATCCCCCGCGCCTTCTACGACCCGAAGCAGGAGGTGCAGTGGCAGGCGGGCCAGCAGACGCTGGAGGGCAAGAAGGCCCTCGCGTACGTGCGCACCCGCTACGGCCTCGTCCGCGGCGACTTCGACCGGATCGCGCGGCAGCAGAACTTCCTGCGCTCGCTCATGAAGAAGATGCTGGCGCGTGACACGCTCAGCAACCCGATCAAGCTCACCCGCACCCTCACCGCGGTGACGAAGAACCTCACGGTCGACGCCGACTGGGACCCGGGCGACATGCGTGCGCTCGCACTGTCGCTGCGCGGGGTCCGCTCCGACGACGTCACCTTCCTGACCGCGCCCGTCGCCGGGACCGAGCTGGACCCGACGTACGGCGACGTCGTCGTGCTCGACCAGGCCAAGTGCGCGGAGCTGTTCGACGCCCTGCGCAACGACCGCATGGACGCCTACCTGCGCAAGTACCCCGACGACCGGCTCGCCGACGAGCGTCAGATCGGCTGACCGCCCGGACGGTGTGCGACGGAGCGGTCGGTGTCAGCCGCAGGCCGAGCGCACGCGCACGTCGTTCGGCTCCGCGCGGATGCCGGGCGTGCTCGTCAGCACGGGATCGCCCGTCTGCCCGTCGCCCGTGCGCATCGTGACGGTCAGGTCGACCGACTCCCCCGCTCGCAGCGTCAGCGGCACGACGGTGACCCGACGGTCGCCGAGCCGTCCACCGACCGGCTGACGGTCGACGTCGCCGAGCCGGACCTGCTGCAGGACGCCCCCGGCAGGGGCCACGACCCGCACCGAGAGCCGCTGGTCCGTGGCGGACAGGCCGGGCAGCCGGAAGCCGGTGATAGAGACGGGCAGGCCCGACCTCGGCACGACGGAGCTCAGACGGGTGCGCAGCGTGAGCTCCTGGCTGCGGTCGTCGACGCAGCGCGACGACGTCAGCGTGTGCGACGTCTCGAGGTAGTACTGCAGCTTCGAGCCCTTGCTGTCGTCCACGAACACGCCGACGCGCGCCCGGTCGGTGTCCTGCGACAGGACGCCCGAGACGCCCGTGGTGCGGATGCGGCGCTGCTCCGACCGGTCGGCCGACCAGACCATCACCCGGTTGTCGACGGCCGCGCGCACCAGCGCCTCGAGGACGGGCTGGGTCGCCCCGCGTCCACCGACGAAGGCGTCGAAGATGCTGCGCGCGGCGTCCTCGAACACGGCGTCCTGAGCGAGCGGGTCGGTCGTGTAGCGGCGGTAGACGCCGTTGAGCAGCTCGTCCACGGCGTTCTCGCTGGTCAGCCGCGTGCCGTCGCCGAGGGTGACCGGGCCCAGCCCCTGCAGCAGGTAGCCGAGCGTCACGGGGTCGACCGACACGACGCCGTCGAACCGGGTGTCGGTCGCCTCGCCGACCAGCGACCCCGCGAACCGTGCCGCCTCCGGGAAGTCCGGGACCGAGGTGGTGTTGCGCAGGTCCTCGGCCGCCGACACCGGGACGGCACCGTACTGCGACGCCGGCACCGCCAGGCGCGGGTCGTCGACGGGCGGGACGTCGATCGCGGAGCCCTGCTCGGTCATGCGCACCCGGCCACGGTCGGCCTCGATGACCGCCCAGGAGCCGGGGATGCCGCCGAGGGAGCGCACCTCGGCGTTGTTCTGGATGAGCAGCAGGTACCGGCGACGCTCCTGCGCGCCGAGCATGTCGGGCAGCAGCGTCGCGGCGGTGTCGGCGACCCGGGCTGCCGACGCGGCGCCCGTCAGCACGTCCTGCAGGCGTCGGACCGGCACCTGCAGCCGGCCGACGACGTCCTCCGGGCGGATGTCGCCCACGTTGCGCGCGGCCTCGTCGAGCGCTCGGCGCGGCGCACCCAGCCGGGGTGCGACGCTCTCGAGGTTCGCGATGTCGATGCGACCGTCGCGCGGCGAGAACGCGTCCAGGCCGACCTGGGCGGTCACGTCGACGACCGTGGGGACCGCCCGGGTCGCGACCCGGTCGACCTCACGGCTGACCACCCGCACCGCGTCGACGTCGTCACCGACGACCGGCAGCCAGGAGGCCACCGCCCACAGGGGACCGTCCGTCGAGTCGTGGGAGCGTCGCGCGGCGTCCTCGAGCACCTCGGCGGTGCGCCGAGCGCCGTCGGCGTCACCTTGGGCCACCTGCGCGAGCAGCACCTGCGACGCGTCGCTGGCTCGTTGCAGGAGGATGGCCGCGCGGACGCCCTGCCAGGCGAGCACGACCCCGCACACCAGCACGACACCCCCGACGACGGAGAGCACCAGCCGGGCCCAGCCGGCCCGGTCCCAGCGTTCGGGCAGGAACCGCCGAGGCGGCCTCACGGTCGGGTCAGCCGTCGCGGCGGCGACGGGCGACCACGGCGCCGACGCCGGCGAGGACGAGCAGCGCGCCGAGGACGAGCAGCCAGAAGTCGGTGCCGCCGGTGCCGGGCAGGATGCCGTTGCGGTCCTCCGTGCCGGCGTCGGCGTCGGCCACGCCGTCCGTGCCGGCACCGCCCGCGTTCACGTCGGCGTCGCCCTGCGAGCCACCGTCGGCGCTGACGTCGGCGTCACCCTGGGAGCCGCCGTCGGCGTCGGCGTCGCCCTGCGAGCCACCGTCGGCGCTGACGTCGGCGTCACCCTGGGAGCCGCCGTCGGCGTCCGCGTCACCCTGCGCGCCGCCGTCGCCGTCGGAGCCGCCCGAGGGGGCCACGATGACCTCGGCGCCCGAGCCGGCCTTGTCGCCGCAGAGGGCGCGCACGGTGGTCGAGGTGCTCCGCGTGACCTGGGGGGCGGTGAACGTCGCGACCAGCTTCTTGGTGTTGCTGGCGGTGCGCGTCTGGCCCTCGTAGGTGGCGGTGATCGTCGTCGGGACGTCGGCCGTGACGGTCGCCGTGAACGTCTCACCGGGGGCGACGCGGGTCTTCGAGACCTGGATGTCGCACACCAGCACGGGGTACGGCACGGTGGCTCCCTGGGCGGGGGCGAGCGTCGCGGAGGGCAGCGCCACCAGTCCGACGGCGGCGACGACCGAGGCGACGAGTGCCGCAAGGTGCTTCTTCATGAGACTCCCTCACAAGATCTGACATGAGCGCGACGTCCGGGCGCGAGCGTGCTCGCCTCTAGAACGAGCGAGACGGCGGGGGGTCACGTCCTTCCTGCGCGAGATGCCCGGAAAAGACGACGAGACCCCGGACCGTGACGGTCCGGGGTCTCGCGAGGTGGTGCTCAGGCGGTGGCGGGCACCCGGTCGATGTCGACGACCACGTCGGCGACCACGCCGATCGCCGCGGCCACGGCGAGGTCGACGGCCTCGGCGCGCGGCGCGAGCGTGCGCAGCGTCCACTCACCGGGTCCGGCGAAGAACCGGAACTGGCCGGTCGCCGAGGTCGGGACCTCGGCCGTGAACTCACCGGTGCGGTCGAGCAGACGCACGTACGCGTTGCCGACGGGCTCGTCGCCACGCACGACGACACCCTGGATGACGGCCTGGTTGGCGACGTCGACGCCCTCGAGGCTCGGTCCGCCCTTGACGGCTCCGCACATGTCAGGCCTCCCCGCGCTCGTCGCCGACCGCGACCGGCACGCCACGCAGCGAGCCGTACTCGCTCCACGAGCCGTCGTAGTTCTTGACGTTCGGGTAGCCGAGGATCTCGTTGAGCACGAACCACGTGTGCGAGCTGCGCTCGCCGATGCGGCAGTAGGCGATGGTGTCCTTGCCCTCGTCGAGGCCGGCGTCGGCGTAGAGGGCCTTGAGCTCCTCGTCCTTGCGGAAGGTGCCGTCGTCGTTGGCGGCCTTGCTCCACGGCACGTTGCCCGCGGTGGGGATGTGGCCGGCGATCTGGGCGGCCTCCTGCGGCAGGTGCGCGGGGGCGAGCAGGCGACCGGCGTACTCGTCAGGGCTGCGGACGTCGATGAGGTTCTTCGTGCCGATGGCCTCGACGACCTCGTCGCGGTAGGCGCGGACGGCCTCGTTCGGCTCCTGGGCCGTGTAGGTCGTGGCCGGACGGTCCGGGACGTCGGCGGACAGCTCGCGGCTGTCGAGCTCCCACTTCTTGCGGCCACCGTCGAGCAGACGCAGGTTCTCGTGGCCGTAGTAGGTCAGGTACCAGTAGGCGTAGGCCGCGAACCAGTTGTTGTTGCCGCCGTAGAAGACGACCGTGTCGTCGTTGGCGACACCCTTCTCCGAGAGCAGCTTCTCGAGCTTCTCCTTGGAGATGAAGTCGTGGCGGACGCCGTCCTGGAGGTCCTTCTTCCAGTCGAGCTTGATCGCGCCGGGGATGTGGCCCTTGTCGTAGGCCTCGACGTCCTCGTCGACCTCGATGAGGACGACCTTCGGGTCGTCGAGGTGCTCCTCGACCCAGTCGGCGGTGACGAGCGCGGTGTCGCGGCTCATGTGGATACCTCCATGTGTGGTCCCACGCGGTGGTGGGGTCGGGTGGGCGTGCAGGTGGTGGTCAGGCGTGCGCGCGGGACGCGGTGGCGCGTCGCGCGAGCAGGTACAGCTCGCAGCCGAGGCAGAAGCCGACGGCAGCGTTGAGCAGGGCAGCCACGAGCGCGAACGCCGTGGCGACGTAGCCGAGTGCCGGGATGCCGACGCCGAAGCCCACGAGGGCGACGACGACGAAGCCGAGTCCGACGGTCTGCGCGAACCGCGGCGGTCGCGCGTCCTCCGGCTCGGCCGGCGGACCGATCCTCGGTCGCACCAGACGGGCGAAGAGGATCGCGTACGGCGACGTGTCGAGGTGACCGCTGGCGCCGATCGCGAACACGACGCCCTGGACGGCCAGCAGCACCAGCGCGACCGAGGTCGGCACGACCAGCGCGACGGCCAGGACGACGGACGTCAGGGCAGCCGCGAAGCGCATGCCGCGCGGGTCGACGTGGGTGGGACGGGCCATGGGACGGTCTCCTGGACGGGCCGGCGCGACGCAGGGTCGTCGCTCGGCGGACTGACGGGCGGGCTCGGGACCGCGGGCGGGTGGCCGGTGCGGTCGATCAGGAGCGACGACACAGCGCGGAACGCGTGCGGCAGTTGTCCACCGCGAGGCGCCGCGTCAGGTACGTCGAGCCGGTCATGCGCCCACTGTAGGTCGGTCCGCGCGCGACGCCCGAGGATCGTCTCGCATGCTGGATGGTCGTCTCATCATTCAAGACGCCCCTGCGTGGCAGCCCGGACGCGGGCCAGCGGTAGGTGAGTTGCGGAATGCGGGCCAGCGGTAGGTGGCGCGCGTCACTGGGGCTTGTTGACGCGTGCCACCTACCGCTGAGAGGGCGAGCCGCGCGCCACCTACCGCCGACGCCGCTGCTCCGGCACCAGCCCGAGGAACGACACGAGGCCGTCGACCAGGCCCTCGCGGAGGGCGCGGGACGACCAGGCGTGGTCGGCGCCGGCGACCTCCGTGAACGCGCCCTGCGGGAGGAGCTCCGCGTAGCGGCGTCCGTACCCCGGCGGCACGATCTCGTCGGCCGCGCCGTGGACGACCTGGACGGGGCCGGGGTACCCGGCCGCCTCCGCGTACACGTCGAGGTCGTCGCGCACGTCGTCGATGAACGCCTGGCCGAGCCACATGCCGCCGACGTCGAAGCCGCCGTCCTCCTCGACGGTGGCGAGCGACCGGCCCTGGATCTCGTTCTTCACGACGATGTCGTCGACGACGACGCCGGCGGGCGACCACAGCGTGAGGCTGGCCACGAGGTGGGGCAGCCGAGCGGCGACGATGGCCGACTCCACCGCGCCGAGGCTGTGCGCCACGACGTGGACGGGCGCGGAGCGGTCGGCCGCGAGCTCGCGGACCATCGACGACACCTGGTCGACCTCGTCACGCAGCGTGACGTCCTCGAACTCGCCGTCGCTGACGCCCTGACCGAGACGGTCGTACGCGCGGACGACCGCACCGAGGGCCGTCAGCCGCCGGGCGACCTGCACGAAGAGGCGTCGCGGCCCGGTGCTGGAGTCGCTGAACCCGTGCACGAGCAGGACGGAGGGTGCGCCCTCGGCGGCCACCGGCCTGAGCTCGTGGCCCCTGAGCGTACGGCCGCCGTGCGACAACGTGAGCGGCACCACGTCGGGCTCCCTCGGCCCCATGGTCAGTTCCTCCGGTCCGCGAAACCGGCGGGCAGGTCGCCCGGCGCGGTGTCGATCACGGTCTCGTCGTCGGTGCCGACGTGCTCGAGGAGGGTGATGTGCGCGAACTCCGGCACGACGTAGATCGGGTAGGTGGGGCCCTCGTCGCGGAACCGGCGCATCTCGTCGAGGTGGTCGTTCTGGAACAGGACCGTCCTCGACCCGTCCTGCTCGACCCAGTGCGGGAAGAAGATGGTGCCGTGCAGGACCCGGTCCTCGGGCACGATGTTCACGACGACGCTCGTGCCGGTCGGCTCGTTCCACGAGATCTTGAAGACCCCGCGGCCCAGCCCGACGAGGTCGACCTCCTGGTCCTTCACCCAGCGGCCACCGACCATCCCGGTGTGGATGCGGTAGTCGATCGTCGTGGCGTTCTTGACGTACATCTCGTACTGCCAGCCGTTGGCGTAGGTGTAGATGAGTCGGTGGCCGACGATGGCGTCGAGCTCCTGCTCGGGGACGGGCTGGTCGATGCTGGTGGGAGTGCTCATGCCTCCACTATGACAAGAAATGCGTTTGTTGCAAACGCATCAGTCGCCCATCGCATAGTCTGGAGCCGTGCACGACACCACGAGCCAGGATGCTCTCGGGACTCTCGCCCGAGGCCTGAGCGAGGAGGTCGGCCCCCTGCGTCGGTCGATCCTCAACGCCTCCCGTGCCCGCGCCGGCCTGCCGTCGCTCCCGGACGCCCAGATCGAGGTGCTGCGTCGCCTCCACCCCGACCGCCGGGAGAGCCCGACGGCGCTCGGTCGGCGGCTCGGGCTCGCCCGACCCACGGTCAGCAACCTCGTCTCGGCCATGGAGAGGACCGGGCTCGTGACGAGGAGGGCCGACGACGCCGACGCCCGCAGCGTCCAGGTGGGTCTCACCGACCTGGCGCGCGAGCAGCTGCGCGTCTACGACGAGGCCGCGGAGAGCCTCCTCGTCGAGATCCTCCGCGACCTCGACCCGGCACAGCGCAGGACGCTGGACGACGCCCTCCCCGTGCTCGCCCAGGTCCGCGCAGCCCTCGACGAGGGCGGACGCCGACACCCCGCCCCCACGTCCGGCACCTAGCCGGGCAGAGCGCGCTCAGGCGTCGAGGACGGCGAGCACCTGGTCGCGGCGCGGCAGGCCCGAGGCCCGGCTGAGCACCGTCCCGTCAGGGCCGACGACCAGGACCGTGGGGGTGCGCAGGATGTTCAGCCGACGCACCAGGTGGAGGTGCGACTCGGCGTCGACCTCGACGTGGACCACGTCGGGACGGGTCGCCACGACGTCGCTCAGCAGCGCGCGTGTGGCACGACAGGGGCTGCAGAAGGCGCTGGAGAACTGGACGAAGGTCAGCCGGTCGCCCAGCGGGCCGCCGATCTCCTCCGCCGTGAGCACCTCGCGCGACTCCGCGGCCATGGCGGACGACGCACCCGGGTCGGGCTCCTGCGCTCCGTCGACGGCCACCGACGACGCCGACGCCGCGGGAACCGGGGTGGAGAACCGACCGTCACGACGGCGCAGCAGCAGGGCCACGACGCCGGTCGCCGCGAGGGCGACGAGGAGGACGATCACACCGGTCACGTCCCCAGGCTACGACGGGGCCGGTCGCGCGCCCCGCGAGCGGCTAGACCGTGAGCACCGCCAGCGACGCCCCGACGTGCACCGCAGGCCCGACCAGGGCCACCGACACCGCGGCGGGGAAGGCCCACGTCTGCGGACCGGGCAGGGCCCCGATGCTCCAGGCACGCCCCAGCACCTGCCCGAGCAGCGCGCACCCGGCCGCGGCGCCACCGACCGCGAGACCCAGGACCCACGTCCCGGTCCCCTCGACCGTCGCGGAGACGAGCACGCCGGTGAGTGCACCAGCCGTCACCGCACCCGACCCGAGCAGCACCCGGTCACCGGGCACCGACCACACCAGGAGGGCCACGGAGAGCGCTGCGGCGGCCATCGCGACGACGTCGATGGAGGCCGACTCGCCCGACGCGGCCACCCAACCGGCCGCGCACGTGGCGACGACGCCGACGAGCACGGTGGCGGCCACGGCCCGCACGAGGTCCTGCCGGCCGTCGCGGCGCAGCATCTGCCCCACCAGTCCGGCGAACACGACGACGGCCGACCCGAGCATGACGCCGGAGAACACGCCGGCGGAGATCAGGGCGTCCTCGGTGGCCACGGTGCCGTCGGTGCCCCGCAGCAGCTGCGGGTCCCAGGCGACGGCAGTGGCGACGACGCTGCCCGCGACGACGGGCACGAAGGTCGTCGGGCGCGGACGCTCGCCCGCGCCGTGGGCAGGCGCCGTGGCGACCAGCACCTGCACGACGAGGACGCCGACCGCGACGAGCCACAGCTCGCCCGTGGCGACCGCGAGCGCGAGCAGCCCCGCCAGGGCGGCCGAGAGCAGGGACGGGACGAGTCGAGGCACCCTCGCATGATGCCAGGCGTCGGGGTGCGCCCCGCTCGGCTCGGCCCCCGCGCTCGACCGCCGGGCTCAGCCGCCGGCGAACGGCGGCAGGAACTCCACGAGAGCCCCGTCGTCGAGACCCACCTGGGTGCGGTCGCGCCGTCCGACGGGCACCTCCCCCACGAGGACGGAGCACATGTCGAGCACGGCGCGCAGCCGCTGGTCGCCGTCGTGGCGGCGCACGGCCTCGTCGACGGCCTCGGCGAGGGTCCCGGCGGGCACCTGCTCGCTCTCCACCCCGGCGGCGGCCCGTGCCGCAGCCCAGTAGCGCACCGTCACCACGGGCGTCGACGTCCCGTCCGCCTCCCGGCCACCTGCCGGTGTGACGTCGTTCTCTTTCGCGACACCTCGTGGTGATTCGTCCGACACATGCACTAGTCTGGGCCATGCAACGAGGCCACGGTGATTTCACCTGGCCTCTTGTCATAAGTGCGAGCCGCGGGCACGGCGCCCGGGGCGGACCGACGGAGGGACCGCAGTGTCACACCTCTTGCTCCTGACCAAGAGCACCCAGTCCTCGGTGGAGGTGCTGCCCGCCCTCGCGCTGCTGCCCCACCACGTCAAGATCCTCCCGGCGGAGGCCAGCGCGCTCATCGACGCACCGCCCTCCGACGCCGTCCTCGTCGACGGCCGCCACGACCTCGCGCAGGTCCGCAGCCTCACCCGCGTCATCCGCAGCACGGGGATCGAGTGCCCCCTGGTGCTGATCCTCACCGAGGGTGGGCTCGCCGTCGCCGCCTCCGACTGGGGCATGGACGACGTCATCCTCACGACCGCCGGCCCGGCGGAGCTCGAGGCGCGGCTGCGGCTGGCCATCGGCCGCGTGGCTGCCGGCCAGGGCGCCGAGGACGACTCGCACGTCATCGCCTCCAGCGGTCTCGTCGTCGACGAGGCCACCTACACGGCCAAGCTCGAGAACCGCACGCTCGACCTCACGTTCAAGGAGTTCGAGCTCCTGAAGTTCCTCGCCCAGCACCCGGGCCGCGTCTTCACCCGCCAGCAGCTGCTGCAGGAGGTGTGGGGCTACGACTACTTCGGCGGCACCCGCACCGTCGACGTCCACGTCCGACGGCTGCGCGCCAAGCTGGGCACCGAGCACGAGACGCTGATCGGCACCGTGCGCAACGTCGGCTACCGCTTCGTCGCGACGGCGGCGGAGGCCGACGAGCCGGCCGCGCGCCGCAGCGCGTCGGTCCCCGGGCCGGGCGCACGCGCCTAGCGGCCGCCGGATGGACCGCATCAGCGCGCTGGACCTGGTCGCGCTGGTCCTCGACGAGGGCACGTACGAGTCCTGGGACCAGCCGATCGACGTCTCCGGGTACCCGCCGGACTACCGCGCGGCCGTCGAGAAGGCGGCAGCGCGGTCGGGCTGCGACGAGTCGATCATCACCGGTCGCGGTCTCGTCCGCGGCCGCCCCGTCGCGTTCGTCCTGAACGAGTTCGGGTTCCTCGCCGGCTCGATCGGGCGTGCCGCGGCCCAGCGCATCGTCGCCGCCGTCCGGCGTGCCACGGCCGAGGGCCTGCCGCTGCTCGCCTCCACCGCCTCGGGCGGCACGCGCATGCAGGAGGGGACGCCCGCGTTCGTGCACATGGTCGACATCTCCCGCGCGATCATGGACCACCGCGCCGCCGGACTGCCGTACCTCGTGCACCTGCGGCACCCGACCACGGGCGGCGTGTTCGCGTCGTGGGGGTCGCTGGGCCACATCACCGTGGCCGAGCCCGGCGCCCTCGTCGGGTTCCTCGGGCCGAAGGTCTACGAGCTGCTGGAGGGCCGACCGTTCCCGTCGGGGGTCCAGGTCAGCGAGAACCTCGCCCGACGCGGGATCGTCGACTCCGTGGTCCTGCACGAGGAGCTGCCGTCCGTCGTCGACCGCGCGCTCGGTCTGCTCGTCGACCCCGTCACCGACGCGACCCGCACCCGACGTCCCGGGGTCGAGCCGGGCACGCCCCGCCGTCACGGCACGTGGGAGTCGATCGAGATCACCCGCGCCGAGCCGCGCGTGGGTGCGCGGGACGTGCTGCGCCATGGCAGCGACGCCACGGTGCGCCTGCAGGGCACCGAGGAGGGCGAGCGCGACACGGCGATGCTGGTGGCGTTCGCCAGGCTCGACGGCGTGCCCTGCGTCGTCGTCGGGCAGGACCGCACCACGCAGACCCCGGCCAACCCGATGGGTCCGGCAGCACTGCGCGAGGCGCGGCGCGGCATGCGCCTGGCAGCCGAGCTGGGCCTGCCGCTGGTCTCCCTCATCGACACCCCGGGCGCGGAGCTGTCGCCGGGCGCCGAGGAGGGGGCGATCGCCGGCGAGATCGCCCGCTGCATCGCCGCCATGTCGACGCTGGAGGTGCCGTCGGTCTCCGTGCTCCTCGGCCAGGGCAGCGGCGGCGGAGCCCTCGCCCTGCTCCCGGCCGACGTCGTGGTCGCCACCGAGAACGCGTGGCTGTCGCCGCTGCCGCCCGAGGGCGCCAGCGCCATCGTGCACGGCGACGTCGACCACGCCCCTCAGATGGCCCAGCAGCAGCGCGTCTCGGCCCTCGACCTGCAGGAGACCGGCACCGTGCACCACGTCGTGCCCGAGCCGGAGGACGACTCCCCCGAGGCCCTGGCGCGTGCGGTCGCGGCGGAGGTCGGCCACCAGCTGCGCGGGCTGCTCGACGCCCGCGGCGCGAACGGGCTCCCCTCGACCCACGCCTAGGCTGGGCGGGTGAAGAACTCTCGCGACCGTCGGTACGGCGGCATGGTGCTCGTCTGGACGGTCGTCGGCGTCCTGTTCACGTTCGTCACCGGCAACCCGGTCTGGGCCGGTGCGTTCCTGGCCATCGGCGTGGCGCTCGCCGAGTCCCGGCGCGGCGAGGTCGAGCCCCCGACCTCCGCCGCGGCAGCACCCGCCACCGCCGGCGAGGAGCCCGCGGACGACCACGGGCTGCTGGCCCTGAACCACGCCGCGCACCAGGTCGACGGCGTGGAGCCGTTCAACGAGGCCACCCGCCTCGCCGTCGCCGCCGGCGACCCGCTGCGCGTCGGCCGGGTGCTCGACGGCGGCGTCACGGCCGCAGTCGCCGTCGGTGACGCGCCCGTGGAGCTCGCGGTGCACCCCGACCACCGTCGCCAGGGTCGTGGTCGCGCCCTCGCGGTCGAGCTGCTCGACGCCGGGGAGCATCGGTTCTGGGCGCACGGCGACCTGCCCGGGGCGCAGGCGCTCGCGTCGTCGCTCGGGCTCGAGCCGGTCCGCACCCTGCTCGTGCTGCGCCGCGCGGGCGGCGAGCCCGTCGTCGAGCAGGTCCCCGACGGGATCAGGATCCGCACGTTCCGACCCGACGATGCCGACGCCGTCGTCCGCGTCAACGGTCGCGCGTTCGCCGACCACCCGGAGCAGGGTGCGATGGACCGCGCCGACTTCGACCGCCGCGCGGCCAGCGACTGGTTCGACCCCGAGGGCCTCTTCGTCGCCGAGGACCAGCAGGGGCAGGTGGTCGGCTTCCACTGGACGAAGGTCGAGGCTCCCGGCTGGGGCGAGCCGCCGGTCGGCGAGGTGTACGTGGTCGGCGTCGACCCCGACCACCACGGCGGCGGGCTCGGCACGGCGCTGACCGCCCGCGGGCTCCGACACCTGGCCGAGTCGGGCGTGGACGTCGTCGACCTCTACGTCGAGGGCGACAACGCCCCCGCGCTCGCGGTGTACCGCAGGCTCGGCTTCGTCGAGCGGGCGCGCGACGTGCTCTACGCGCGGCCCTCCGCTAGCTGAGCCCGCGCTGCAGGGCGGCCGCCGCACGACGCATGGCGCGCGGAGCCGACCTCCCGATGCCGACCATGTTGGCGAAGCCGTGGATGAGCCCGCTCTCCTCCGCGTGCTCGACCCGCACGCCCGCCGCGCGCAGGTGCTCGGCGTAGGCCGTGCCCTCGTCGCGCAGCGGGTCGAAGCCGGCGGTCACGAGGTACGCGGGCGCCACCCCGTGCGCGTCCTGACGCAGGGGCGAGAGCCGGTCGTCGGCGCGGTCCTCGTCGCCCGCGAGGTAGTTCTCCTCGCACAGGTCCATGAACGCCTTGGTGAGCAGGAAGCCCTCGCCGAGACGGGTCCGGCTCGGCCGCTCCTCGACGAAGTCGGTGGCCGGGTAGATCAGCAGCTGGAACGCGGGCGCGACGACGTCGTCGGAGCGGGCCGCGTGCTGCGCGACGAGCGCCGACAGGTTGCCGCCGGCGCTGTCGCCGCCGATCGCGATCGCGCCCGGCTCGATGCCGAGGCCCGGTGCGTGCTCGGTGACCCACCGCCACGCTGCCCAGGCGTCGTCGAACCCGGCGGGGAACTGCGCCTCGGGAGCCAACCGGTAGTCGACCGAGACGACCCGGACCTGCGCCTCCTCGGCGAGGAAGGAGCACACGGCGTCGTAGGCGTCGAGGTCGCCGTAGACCCAGCCGCCGCCGTGCAGGTAGACGAGCGCCGGCGACCGGCCACTGAGCCCGCGCGGCGTGTAGAAGCGCAGGCCGACCGGACCCTCCGGCCCGTCGATCGTCCGGTCGGTGACCGCGCCGACGGGCTGACGTCCGCCGAGCATCCGGAACGCCTCGGTGTACACGCGACGGCCGCGGGTGATCGACAGCGTCTCCACCGCCGGTCCGTTGAGACCCATCACCCGCAGCAGCAGCTGCATCTCGGGGTCGAGCGTGCGTCCGTCGACCTGGACCGGGCGGCCGGCGAGGCGTCGGACGACCGGGGTCGGGAGGGAGAAGAGGGCCTGCGCACCCTTGGCCTGCACCAGCGCCACCAGGTCGGACGTCGTCACCATGCGCGCAACATAGCGCGCCACCGCCCGCCGCGGAGCGCTTCGCCACGCAACTCTGCGACCACGTGCGCCACGACCCCAGGAGGCGGACAGCCGCGTCGTTCAGACGACGTTCACGTCGTCTTGCCACAATGTCCGCGTGGACACCACCGATCTGGACCTTCCTGCGGTCGAGAACCCCTCGTCGCCCGACGAGTTCGACGTCGACCCGCCGTACGAGCCCGTCGACGACGCGCTGCCGGCCGACCGGTTCCTCGACCGGGAGCTGTCGTGGATCGCGTTCAACGCACGCGTGCTGGAGCTCGCCCAGGACCCCCACCTGCCCCTGCTCGAGCGGGTGCGGTTCCTGTCGATCTTCGGCAGCAACCTCGACGAGTTCTTCATGGTCCGCATCGCCGGCCTCAAGCGCCGGATCGCGGCCGGGGTCGCCGTGCCGTCGGCGAGCGGCTTCCACCCCAAGGACGTGCTGGCCAACAGCCTCGAGGCCAGCCACCGGTTGATGGTCGAGCAGGCGCGGACCTTCGTCGACGACGTCGTGCCCGCCCTCGCCGACGCCGGCATCCACCTCGTCCGCTGGGACGACCTCGACCCGCAGGAGCGCGAGGAGGTCGCCGCCACCTACCGCGAGCGCGTGTTCCCCGTGCTCACCCCGCTGGCCGTCGACCCCGCGCACCCGTTCCCGTACATCTCGGGCCTGTCGCTGAACCTCGCCCTCGTCCTGCGCAACCCCGAGACGAACAAGCAGCACTTCGCGCGCGTCAAGGTGCCGCCCATCATCGACCGCTGGATGGTCACGAGCGCAGGTCGGCACGTGCCGCTCGAGGACGTCATCGCCGCGCACCTCGACCTGCTGTTCCCCGGCATGGAGATCGTCGCGCACCACGTCTTCCGCGTGACCCGCAACGAGGACCTCGAGGTCGAGGAGGACGACGCGGAGAACCTCCTCAAGGCTCTCGAGAAGGAGCTGCTGCGCCGTCGCTTCGGCCCGCCGGTGCGCCTGGAGGTCGAGGAGTCGATCGACGAGGAGGTGCTCGACCTGCTCGTCACCGAGCTCGGCATCCGCCACGGCGAGGTGTTCCGCCTGCAGGGTCCGCTCGACCTGCGCAGCCTCGGCGAGATCGCCGACCTCGACCGTCCTGAGCTCAAGTTCGACCCCTTCGTGCCCGGCACCCACGAGCACCTGGCCGAGGTCGAGACCGCCAGCCCGGCCGACCTGTTCGGCACGCTGCGCCGCCGCGACGTCCTCGTGCACCACCCGTACGACTCGTTCGCGACGAGCGTGCAGCGCTTCATCGAGCAGGCCGCCGCCGACCCGCACGTGCTCGCGATCAAGCAGACCCTCTACCGCACGTCGGGCGACTCCCCCATCATCGACTCGCTCGTCGACGCGGCCCGCGCCGGCAAGCAGGTGCTCGTGCTGGTCGAGATCAAGGCCCGTTTCGACGAGCAGGCCAACATCCGCTGGGCCCGCAAGCTCGAGCGCGCGGGCTGCCACGTCGTGTACGGGCTCGTCGGGCTGAAGACGCACTGCAAGCTGGCGCTGGTCGTGCGCGCCGAGCCTGACGGACTGCGCCGCTACGCCCACCTCGGCACCGGCAACTACAACCCGAAGACGGCGCGCGTGTACGAGGACTTCGGGCTCCTCACGAGCGACCCCGACATCACCAACGACCTGCTCGAGCTGTTCAACTCGCTCTCCGGGTTCGCGCAGCAGGGCGACTACCGCAGCCTCATGGTGGCGCCGTCGGGCCTGCGCGACGGTCTGCTCGAGCGCATCCGCCAGGAGATCGCCCACCACCGGGCGGGGCGACCTGCGGGCATCGCGTTCAAGGTGAACTCGCTCGTCGACGAGGCCGTCATCGACGGGCTGTACGAGGCGTCGCGCGCGGGCGTGCCCGTCCGTCTGGTCATCCGCGGGATCTGCACGCTGCGTCCGGGCGTGCCGGGTCTGAGCGAGAACATCGAGGTCCGCAGCGTCCTCGGTCGTTTCCTCGAGCACAGCCGCGTGTACTGGTTCGGCGGCGGGGGCGAGCCGGAGGCCTGGATCGGTTCGGCCGACCTGATGCACCGCAACCTCGACCGTCGCGTCGAGGTGCTGGTGCGGGTGCCGAGCGAGCAGCACACGCAGGTGCTCGGCGACCTCCTCGAGCGCATGGCCGACGACGAGACGAGCTCCTGGCACCTCGGCCCCGACGGCACCTGGACCCGCCACCCCTCGGGTCGCGACGTCCAGGCCGACCTCATCGCCCGCGCGAAGAAGCGCCGCAGCCGCCTCTCCTGACCCACCCCCAGCGACCGCCCAGAGTGGTCTCGACACACCTCCCCTCGCTGGCGCTCGTGGAGGCACTCGACCAGCGGGGGGCTCCGCTGGTCGAGTAGTCCGAGCGAGCTTGCGAGGCTCGGACGTATCGAGACCACCCGGCAACGGATCAGCGCCGGCCAACCCCCAGCGCCCGCCTGGAGTGGTCTCGATACACCTCCCCTCGCAGGCGCTCGTGGAGGCACTCGACCAGCGAGGGGTTCCGCTGGTCGAGTAGTCCGAGCGAGCTTGCGAAGCTCGGACGTATCGAGACCACCCGGCAACGGACCAGCGCCGGCCAACCCCCAGCGTCTGCCCACCATGGTCTCGATACGTCTCCGCCCCCTCCTTCGTCGCGGCGTCGACTACTCGACCAGCGGAACGCTCCGCTGGTCGAGCAGCGGCGACGGCGAGCACCAGCGAGCACGTCGGTGCGTGTCGAGACCACCCCGCAACGACTCAGCGCGAGCCAACCCCCAGCGCCCGCCTGGAATGGTCTCGATACACCTCCCCTCGCTGGCGCTCGTGGAGGCACTCGACCAGCGGCAGGTTCCGCTGGTCGAGTAGCGGCCACGCGCGACGAAGGAGCGCCGTGGACGCGTATCGAGACCACCCCGCAACAGCCCAGCGCGAACCAACCCCCAGCGAACGCCCAGAGTGGTCTCGATACACCTCCCCTCGCTGGCGCTCGTGGAGGCACTCGACCAGCGGGACCCACCGCTGGTCGTCAGCAGGCGGCGAAGAGGAGGGCGCCGGTGCCGAGCATGAGGACGGTGCCGTCGGCGGAGCGGTCGAACGACAGGCTCACGGTGGCCTGGTCGACGGCGACCTCGGGGTCGCGCAGCTCGTCCTCGACCTGGCCGGAGCGGCCGACGAACGGCCCGGTGGCGAGCCGCTCGCGGACCGTTGCCTGCCGACGGGCGCGGGCGACGTCGTCGAACGTCATCGCGAACGTCGCGGTCTGCGCACTCGGGCCGGAGCCGCCGCGGTCGGTCAGCGCCCGGCCGCTGTAGACGTAGCCGGCGAGCCGTCCGGCGCGCGCCTGGGCGGCCTCCGCCTCGTCCGACGCCTCGGCGGGGACGGCCGCGTCCTCGCACCCGAGGGAACCAGCCTGCAGCAGCACCGTGTCGGCGTCAGACAAGGGGCCGGCGGTGTCGACAGCGCGCCGCACCGACGTCAGCGCGGGCGCGCGACCCGTCGCGGCACGCACGACCTTCTCGACCGCCGCGGAGTCCGACCCCGCGACCAGGAGCCCGGCGCGCCGCAGGAGTCGGACGTCGGCCAGCTGGTCGCCCAGCCCCGTCGTCCCCAGCACCTCGGCCGTCGCGGTCCAGCGACCGCCGCCCGCGTCGTCGAAGCCGGCCCGCCGGAACCCCGCCTCGAGCCGACCCCAGGACAGGTCCGGACCCGGCGCGACGACGAGCACGCCCGCGGCTGTCGGGTCCTGCACGTACGCCTCCCAGCTCACGTCGTCGCTCGACCAGCCGAGTGCGCTCGGGACGGCGTCGCCGAGGTCGTCGAGCACCGAGCGGGTGGTCAGGTCGCGCACACCGGGGTCGTCCGACCCGACGGCGCGCACGCGCTGCCAGTCCGTGAGGCCGAGGACGGTCGTGCCCGCTGGGGCGGCGGCGAGCGCGGCGGCGAGCGGGCTGCGCACCTCGGCCCGTGCGGTGCCGGAGACCCACCAGCCCGCGCCGAGCGCGACGGCCAGCACCACGACCGCGACCAGCGGGTCGCGCACCCGTCGGAGCACCGCACACCTCCTCGCGCATCGGCCCGTCACCGTCCGGACACCTAGGACGTGAACAATACGAGGCATGGCACGTGAACGTCCGCTGACCGCCGCCGGAGCCGTCACCTGGAGGCGCTGCGCGCCGCGTCCGGGCTCGTCGGGGAAGCGGGGCGTCGAGGTGCTCCTCGTCCACCGACCGCGCTACGACGACTGGACCTTCCCCAAGGGCAAGCCCGACCCGGGCGAGGACCTCGTCGCCACCGCCGTGCGCGAGGTGGCCGAGGAGACCGCCCAGCTCGTCCGGCTCGGCCACCCGCTCCCCGACACCCGCTACCGCGTGGCCGGCGGACCGAAGCGGGTGAGCTACTGGGCGGCCCGCGTGGTCGGCGAGACCGCGACGCCCTTCACGCCGAACCGCGAGATCGACGACCTGCGCTGGGTGCGCCCGGGCGACGCCCGCAGGCTGCTGAGCTACGAGCACGACCTCGACCTCCTCGACGCGTTCCTGGCGCTGCGCGACGTGAAGGCGCACCGGACCCGCACGCTCGTGGTGGTGCGCCACGGCAAGGCGAAGGCGCGCGAGCACTGGCGTCGCGACGACCTGCTGCGTCCGCTCACGCCGAGCGGCCGGGGCCGTGCCGAGGCCCTCGTGCCGCTGCTCGAGGCCTACGGCGTGCGCCGGGTCGTGTCGAGCCCGGCGCGACGCTGCGTCGACACCGTCGCGCCGTACGCCGAGCACCGCGGCCTCGATCTGCGGCCCGACCCCCGGCTGTCGGAGGAGACGACGGAGGACGACGTGCGTCGCGCGGTCGCCGACGTGCTCGCCGAGAAGTCGCCGGCCGTCGTCTGCGGACACCGGCCGACCCTGCCCTGGGTCTTCGAGGCGCTCGGGCTGGACGCTCCGGAGCTGGCTCCGGGCGAGGGCGTCGTGCTGCACCTGCGTCGGGGCGTCGTCGTGGCAGATGAACCGCTGGGGAGACCTGCATCACCCCGCTGACCTGCGACGGGAGCCCATCCTTCGCTCGTCGTTCACCCTGCGTTCACCCGCGGAGGGCCCCCGATACACCTCTGCTCCCTAGCGTCGCCGACGACAGAAGCCTGTGATCATCGAAGGGACACCCCCTGTGAACCGCACCACGCTGCGCGTCGCCGCCCCCGCGGCGCTCGCTCTCACCCTCGCACTCGGACTCTCCGCCTGCGGCGCGTCCAACGAGGGCGGCTCGGGCTCCGGCTCCGACTCCTCGCTCTCCGGCACCCTCAACGGCGCCGGCGCCAGCTCGCAGGAGGCCGCCGTCGACGCCTGGACCGCCGCGTTCCAGACCGCCAACAGCGACGTGACCGTCAACTACGACCCGGCCGGCTCCGGCGCGGGCCGCGAGCAGTTCATCGCCGGCGGTGTCGACTTCGCCGGCTCCGACGCCTACCTGGACGACGACGAGCTGGCGCAGGCCAAGGAGCGTTGCAACGGTCCGGTCGTCGAGGTCCCCACCTACGTCAGCCCGATCGCGGTCATCTACAACCTCGACGGCGTCGACGACCTGCAGCTCTCCCCCGCCACCATCGGCGGCATCTTCGAGGGCAAGATCACCAAGTGGAACGACGCGGCCATCAAGGCCGACAACCCCGACGCCACGCTCCCGGACACCGACATCACGCCGGTGCACCGCTCGGACGACTCGGGCACCACAAAGAACTTCACCGCCTACCTCGACGCCGCCTCCGGTGGCTCGTGGACCGGCGGCGAGGTCGAGACCTGGCCGATCAAGGGTGGCGAGGCCGCCCAGGGCACGTCGGGCGTCGTCCAGTCCGTCACCAACGGCTCCGGCACGATCGGCTACGCCGACGAGTCGCAGGCCGGCGACCTGGACAAGGCCAAGGTGAAGGTCGGCGACGAGTACACCGAGGTCACCCCCGAGGCCGCCGCCAAGGTGCTCGACACCGCCACCCAGGTCGAGGGCCGCGACGCCACCGACATCGCGCTCGACATCGACCGCAAGACGGAGGAGTCCGGGGTCTACCCGATCGTCCTCGTGTCGTACATGATCGGTTGTGAGTCCTACGACGACGCCGCGAAGGCCGACCTCGTCAAGGGCTGGCTCGAGTACGTCACCAGCGAGGAGGGTCAGAAGGAGGCCGCCGACAAGGCCGGCTCCGCCCCGCTGACGTCGGAGTTCTCGGGCAAGGTCGCCGAGGCCGTCAAGACCATCAAGGCCGCCAGCTGATCGGATCCGGTCCCCGCCGCCCGTTCCTTCGAGGACGGGGGCGGGGACCGGACCTGCTCCACCCCCACCCCTCCAAGCACTGGGAAGGACCGTCGTGACCTCGCAGCTCGCCCCCGAGCCCGCCAAGGCCCGCCGAACCCCGACGCGCCCCGGCGACCGAGTGTTCTTCGGCATCTCCTTCGGCGCCGCCCTCGTCATCCTGCTGACGCTCGCGGGCGTCGCCATCTTCCTGACCGCCGAGGGCATCCCCGGCGTCACCGCCTCGGCCGACGAGGTCAAGAGCGGGCTCTCGTTCCCCGCGTACGTCGGCCCCCTGATCTACGGCACGCTGCTGGCGGCCGTCATCGCGCTCGTGCTGGCCGTCCCCGTGGCCATCGGCGTGGCGCTGTTCATCTCCCACTTCTCCCCGCGGCGCCTCAGCGCCGTGTTCGGGTACGTGATCGACCTGCTCGCGGCCGTGCCGAGCGTCGTCTACGGCGCCTGGGGCATCATCTTCCTCGCGCCGACGATCGTGCCGTTCTACCGCTGGCTGTTCGAGAACCTCGGCTTCATCCCGCTGTTCGCGGGCCCGCCGTCGGCCACCGGCAGCACGATCCTGACCGCGGGCATCGTGCTCGCGATCATGGTCCTGCCGATCGTGACCGCCATCTGCCGCGAGATCTTCCTGCAGACGCCGCGCCTGCACCAGGAGGCCGCGCTCGCGCTCGGCGCCACCCGCTGGGAGATGGTCCGCATGGCCGTCTTCCCGTACGCCCGCTCGGGCATCGTGTCGGCGTCGATGCTCGGCCTCGGCCGTGCGCTCGGCGAGACGATGGCCGTCGCCATGGTGCTGTCGCCCGCGCTGGTCGTCACGCCGAACCTCATCAGCTCGACCAACCCGAACACGATCGCGTCCAACATCGCGCTCAGCTTCCCCGAGGCCAGCGGACTCACGGTCAACGCGCTGATCGCCTCCGGTCTCGTCCTGTTCGTCATCACCTTCGCCGTCAACTTCGCCGCCCGCGCGATCGTGGACCGGCGCAAGGACTTCTCGGGAGCCAACTGATGACCACCACCGACCCCCGTCCCCAGCGTGACCGCGACGCCGAGGAGCTGCTGAGCTCCCTGCGCGGCAACACGCTGCCCCTGTGGGCGCCCCGTGTCGTCGTGGGCATCGCCGCCACCGTGGCGGTGCTGGGCGCCCTGAGCAGCCTCGGCGTCGTCCGCGGCGTGCTGCTGGGCTGGCTGCTCACGTTCGCCCTGCCGATCTGGTCGCGCGTCGTCGAGGGCTCGCGCAAGGCGACCGACCGGCTCGTCACGCTGCTCGTCTACTCGGCGTTCGGCCTGGCGCTCATCCCGCTCGGCAGCATCATCTGGACCGTCTTCTCGCGCGGCCTGTCGGTCATGTCGGGCGAGTTCCTGACCTTCTCGATGCGCAACGTCGTCGGCGAGGGCGGCGGCATCTACCACGCGATCATGGGCACCCTGCTGATCACGGGCGCCGCGACCCTGATCAGCGTCCCGATCGGCCTGTTCACGGCGATCTACATCGTCGAGTACGGCGACGGGAACCGGGTGTCCAAGGGCATCCGCTTCCTCGTCGACGTGATGACCGGCATCCCCTCGATCGTGGCCGGTCTGTTCGCCTACGCCCTGTTCGTCCTGTTCTTCGGCGAGGGCGTCCGCATGGGCATCGGCGGCTCGGTGGCCCTCTCGGTGCTGATGATCCCCGTGGTCGTCCGCTCGAGCGAGGAGATGCTCAAGCTGGTGCCCAACGAGCTGCGCGAGGCGTCGCTGGCGCTCGGTGTGCCCCAGTGGCGCACGATCGCCAAGGTCGTGGTGCCCACGGCGCTCGCCGGTATCGTCACCGGCGTGACCCTCGCGATCGCGCGCGTGATCGGCGAGACCGCTCCCCTGCTGATCATCGCCGGCGCCACGGACTCCACGAACTTCAACCTGTTCGACGGACGCATGGCCACCCTGCCGGTGTTCGCCTACACCTCCATCCGCTTCCCGGGCGTCCCCCCGGAGTTCAGCATCGACCGAGGGTGGGGCGCCGCGCTCACGCTGCTCGTCATCGTGATGCTGCTGAACCTCGTCGCCCGGCTCGTGTCCTTCTTCTTCTCTCCCAAGGGCGAAAGGTAAACCCCGATGGCCAAGAGCATCGACGTCTCCGACCTCAACATCTACTACGGCGACTTCCTCGCCGTGGAGGGCGTCAACATCGCCATCCCGGCGCGGTCGGTGACCGCCTTCATCGGCCCGTCGGGCTGCGGCAAGTCGACCTTCCTGCGGTCGCTGAACCGCATGCACGAGGTCATCCCCGGCGCGCACGTGCAGGGCAAGGTGCTGATCGACGGCGAGGACCTCTACGCCGACGAGATGGACCCGGTGAACGTGCGTCGCATGGTCGGCATGGTCTTCCAGCGCCCGAACCCGTTCCCGACGATGTCGATCTACGACAACGTCCTCGCGGGCCAGAAGCTCAACAGCAAGCGGATGAAGAAGTCCGAGTCCGACGCGATCGTCGAGCGCTCGCTGCGCAGCGCCGGCCTCTGGGCCGAGGTCAAGGACCGCCTGTCGCGTCCCGGCTCGGGCCTGTCGGGTGGTCAGCAGCAGCGTCTGTGCATCGCGCGCGCCATCTCGGTCGAGCCCGAGGTGCTGCTGATGGACGAGCCGTGCTCGGCCCTCGACCCGATCTCGACGAGCGTCATCGAGGACCTGATCCACGAGCTCAAGGAGAAGTACACGATCGTCATCGTCACGCACAACATGCAGCAGGCTGCTCGCGTGTCCGACGAGACGGCGTTCTTCAACCTCTCCGGTGTCGGCAAGCCGGGCAAGCTGGTCGAGTCGGGCCGCACGGAGAAGATCTTCTCCAACCCCGACGAGGAGGCCACCGAGGCCTACATCCAGGGGCGGTTTGGCTGAGCCCGACCGAGCGCAGCGAGGGAGCGGCGAAGCCAGGTCGAGTGGTCTCACCGGCGAAGCCGGTCCCCTCTGTATCGAGACCTAGCAAGAGTCCAGACCCCCGCACGACGCACGTCCACGACGAACGCCCGCTCCCCAGGAGCGGGCGTTTGTCGCGTTGAAGGGTGAGATTCCCAGGTCGACCTGGGAATCTCCGCTGACGCACGGGTTCCTCACTCGAACACGGAAAAGAAGCCGTGCGTGTCACGGATGACCAGGTCCACCGGGAAGCACCACCGGCAGAGTCCTACGTCGACCACTATGCACGGTTTCCTCAGCCGAGCACGGAGAGCAAGCCGTGCTCATCACCGATTCCCAGGTCGACCTGGGAATCACCGGCCAGCCGGCCGCTCAGGGCAGGAAGAGGCGGGCGATGAAGTAGAACACCGCCGCCACGGCCGCGGCGGCCGGGATGGTGACGATCCAGGCGGTGACGATCCCCTTGGCCACGCCCCACCGGACGGCGCTGAACCGCTTGGTGGCGCCGGAGCCCATGATCGCCGAGGTGATCGTGTGGGTGGTCGAGACGGGGGCGTGCAGGCCGATGGCCATGACGTAGAGGACGGTCGCGGCCACGCCCTCGGCGGCGAACCCGCGGGGCGGGTCGAGGTCGATGATGCGTCGGCCGAGGGTGCGCATGATGCGCCAGCCGCCGGAGTAGGTGCCGGCTGCGATGGCGGAGGCGGCGGCGACGATGACCCACAGGGGCACGTCGGAGCCGTCCTCGAACCCACCGGCGACCAGGGCGAGGACGATGACGCCCATCGTCTTCTGCGCGTCCTGCAGGCCGTGGCCGAGCGACATGCCGGCGGCGGAGACGGTCTGCGCGTGCCGGAACCCGCGGCTGACCTTGCCGGGGTTGGCTCGACGGAAGATCCACATGATGGCGGTCATCAGGGCGAACGCCCCGACGAAACCGATGAGCGGCGAGGCGACCATCGGGATGGCGACCTTCTCCACCAGCGTGCCCCAGTCGACGGTCGTCGACGACGCCGCACCGGCACCGACGATGCCTCCGATGAGGGCGTGCGACGACGACGACGGGATGCCGAAGTACCAGGTGATGAGGTTCCAGGTGATGGCGCCGACGAGCGCGGCCAGCACGATCGTCAGGCCGTGGGCGCGGTCGATGGACACGCCCGACGACACCTGGGAGTCGATGTCGATGATGCCTTGGATGGTCTGCGCGACTCCGACGCCGAGCAGCGCGCCGACGAAGTTGAGGACGGCGGCCATGGCCAGCGCGATGCGCGGTGTGAGGGCGCGCGTGGAGATCGAGGTGGCGATCGCGTTGGCGGCGTCGTGGAACCCGTTCGTGTAGTCGAAGACGAGCGCGATGACGACGACGGCGATCACCATCGCCAGGACGAGGTCCATGGCTCAGGACTCCTTGACGGCGATCTGCTCCACCGTGTTGGCGACCGACTCGAGCGCGTCGATGGCGTGCTCCAGGGAGTCGACGACGTCCTTGAGCTTGAGCACCTCGAGCGACTTGTAGCCGCCGCCGAACAGGTCGGCGAGGATGCGTCGGTAGGAGCGGTCGCCCTGGTTCTCGAGCCGGTTGATCTCGATCCAGTACTCCTCGAGGTCCTTCATGGTGCGCAGGCGCGGCATGGCCTCGGCGGTGAGCTGGCAGGCGCGCTGGAGCACCTCGACCTGCGCGGCGAACTGCGCGGGCAGCTCCTTGATCTCGTAGAGCCCGATGAGGTCGACGGTCTCCTCCATGAAGTCCATGACGTCGTCGAGGCTGCTCGCGAGGCGGTAGATGTCCTCACGGTCGAACGGGGTCACGAACGTGGAGTTGACCCGCTTGACGATCTTGTGGGTCGTCTCGTCGGCCTGGTGCTCGGCGTCGCGCATCTGCTCGGCGAGGGCGGTGCGGTCGACGTCGGGGTCGAGCACCTGCGCGAGCAGGTTGGCCCCGTCGACCAGGTGCGACGCCGACTCGGCGAAGAGGTCGTAGAAGGTGGTCTCCACCGGACGGATGCGGAATCGCACTCCAAGGCTCCTGTCGGGTCGGTTCAAGCCGAGACAACTGTAGGTGCTGGCGTTCACCGGGTGTCAATCGGCCGGACCCCGCGCAGCCGGTCAGTGGACGTCGAGGCCGAGGAACGCGTCGATCTCTGCCTGCGACATGGGCGTCTCGCGCCCGGACGCGGCGATGATGAGCCGGCTGGTCAGCTCGATCTCGTCGAGCACGTCGTCGTCACGGAGACGATCGTCGAGGGGCTCGAGCACGAGAAGCTCCACTGCTGGCAGGGGTGGGGGACCGCCGGGGGACGGTGCCTCCAGGGTAACGCGCCGTCTCACCCGCCGGGCCGGCTTCGCACGATTGGGGCGCCCGCCCCACGTCCCGTCCCGACGCTGGCAGACTGGGCCTCGCCAGGGCCTCTAGCTCAACTGGCAGAGCAGCGGACTTTTAATCCGCGGGTTGTGGGTTCGAGTCCCACGGGGCCTACCTCATCTGACCTCGTCAGACTCCTGAGACCGCCACTCTCCGAACCCCTGTCGTGGGGCAGAAATGGGGCAGCGCTACCCAGTGCGGCCAGGACACGGCTCGCGTCCTGCGGGGCCAGGTGCGCGTAGCGCTGCGTAGTCGCGGGCGACACGTGGCCAGCCAGGCGACCGATCTCGAGTAGAGGGACGCCTGCCTGCGCGAGCCAGGAGCAGTACGTGTGCCGCAGGTCGTGCAGCGTCACGTGCTCGACCTCGATCGGCTCCTCCGCTGTGCCCAGGTTCGTCGCCTCGACCGCGGCGCGGAAGACGTTGTCCCAGTTCGAGCGGCGCAGCACGCCGCCGGCCGGCGCGGTGAACACGAGGTCTTGCGGTCGCGGCCGGTCGCGCAGGCGCTTGGCGCGGAGCTGCTCGACCAGCCCGGGAGGGATCGGCACGCTGCGCGACTTCTTGCCCTTCGGGAACGGCGCGTGCAGCCCGGTGGCGTCGTCGAAGGAGGCGGCGACCGTCAGCCAGCCGCTGTCGAGGTCGAGCCGTCGCCAGCGCAGCGCCGAGAGCTCGCCGAAACGCAGCCCGGTGTACACGAGCGTCATGGCCACGAGCTGGTCGTCGATCGACGGCAGGCTCTCCAGGATCGCGCCGAACTCCTCGCGCTCGAGGAACCGGTCCTTCGCCGCTGACACGGTCGGGAGCTTGAGCCGGGCGGCGGGGTTGGCCCGCAGGATCTCCGCGTCGACTGCTGCTACGAGCGAGGCGGAGAACAGGTGCACGATGCGCTGCACCGACGCGTTCGACAGCGGCTTCGTGCTCCACTTGCCGCGCGCCAGCTCGGCGGTCCAGGCTCGGACGTCGTGACGGGTGATTTGCCCGAGGGGCACCGCGCCCCACTTCGGGATCAGGTACTGGTCGCGTCGCGAGGCGTCGCGCTTGAGCGTGCCGGCCCCGACAGTGCGCGAGGCCCACCACGTCGGCTCCCACTCCCCCCATGTCTGACGGTGGGCGTCGGCGTCCCTGACGAGCGATGCCCTGACCTCGTCCTCCTTCGCCGCGGCGTCGCGCAGCGCCTTCGCCTTGTGCGGGCGGGTGCCCACCGAACGCTGCTTGCCGTAGGCGTCGCGGTATAGGCCGCGGTACCGCCCGCTCGGCAGCTTCTCTGCCCAGGCCATCAGGCACCGACCCCCTCGTGGATGGACCAGACGGTCCGGTCGACGTGCTCGCGTTCCTCGCGCGTGAGAGTCGCGAGTCGCACGTCGAGCAGGTCGCAGATGACCCCGAGGTGCGCTGCGGCGTGCCCGTGGTGCGCGGTGGTCGCGATCTCTCGCGCCACGACGTCGAGGTCGGGGAGCAGGATGAGTGCGGCAAGCATGTCGGCCTCGATCTCGACGCGCTGGTCGAAGAAGTCGTTCCCGCACGGCGCCGGGTGGTCGAGGATCGCGTGGGCGAGCTCGTGGACGATCGAGCAGCGCCACCGCTTGCCGCGCAGGTCGGTGTGCATGGCGATGATCCGGTGCTGCGGGTACCACTGCGCGTTCCGGCCTTTGAGCACGGCCTGGTCGCGCGTGTAGCGGACCTCGACGTCGGGCACGGAGGCGAGGAGCTCCCGGGCGCTGATCGTCATTCGCTGGTCCCGTCGTCCCGTCGCTGAGGCTCTGCGGCCGACGGCAGGGCTGCCAGGTCGGCGTCGCTGATGGACGAGACGTTAGCCGCGCGCTCCGACTCTTCGGCGACCCTCTTCGCTCGCACGATCAGCTCCACGGGGGACATGTCGAACGCGTGAGCCAGTGCGCCGATGTCGCGCGCGTTGAAGACGACCTGCCCGGACATGCGCGCGTTGAGCGACGTGTGCGTCATGTCGGCCCGCGCCGCGAGCTCGCGCACGCTCTTGATCTTCGCTTCCCAGCGCGCGGCCTCGACGACCTGGATCAACGCGTGGGCCAGGCGCTCGCCGGACTCTCCTGCTGTGCTCATGCGCCCACGCTCCCACACTCGTGGAACGTTTGTAAACAATCTGGATCGAATACTTGACACTGGAACGAACTCGTTCCATGGTTATTGGCATGACTTCGTTCCACAGCGCAGCGAGTGCAGGCTCCGCAGCCGCGTCCCACGCGGCAGCCGAACTGCGGGCCGAGATGGCCCGTCAGGGCAAGCGGAAGAACGACCTCGCTGGCGCGCTCGGAGTCACCGCGCACACCGCGGCGCGGCGGTTCCACGGCGACGTCCCGCTCGACGTCGCCGAGCTCGTCTGCGTCGCCGAGTGGCTCGGCGTGCCGGTCGAGCGCTTCTACTCCGCCAGCGGAGAGGTGGCGACGGCATGACCACCGTGCGCACCGACTGGACCGGTCAGATCTGGTTCACGACCAAGCAGGCCGGCGCCTACGCGACCTACTCCCCCACCACCGTCCTGCGGGCGTGCGAGTCGGGCGAGCTGAAGGCGTACCAGAAGAGCCCCGGCTCGCGCTGGCGCATCCACCGCGACGACCTCGACGCGTGGATGCGGGGTGGCTCGTGATGACCGCCGCCGTCGACTTCCCCTCGATCGACCAGGAGCACCGCGAGCGCGCCGCGTCCGTCGCGGGCGACTGGTTCCACGGCGACGACGACTACCAGCGATTCGTCGGGGCGCTCATGCAGGCCCGCCGTGGCCCGCTCGACGACATCAGCCAGAACGACGTCCGACCACTGCTGACCGAGGCCACCGTCGCCGGACGTCGCATCGCGATGAACCCCCGCCGCTACTCCGCGCTCTGGGCGCGGGCCGTCTCCGACGGGTTCCTCACCGTGCGCGGCTTCGACACCTGCACGACGTCGACCAGCGGCAACAACGGGAAGTGGCAGCGCAGGTACCGGTGGGCCGGCGGTCCGCCGCCCGCGACGTAGCCCCGGTGACGGCCGGTGCAGCCACTGCGGCGGCGCCACCGGGTTCCACCACAACGACCGACGGGTCCCACGCCTACCACGACCGGGACCCGTCAGACACAACGAACAGGAGCAGCATCCCATGAGCGACCGACAGCTCGCCGTCGACACGGCGCCCACCATCGCCTGTGACCAGTGCACGGGCAATCTGATCTACCGCGTGAAGCTCGAGGACTTCGCGGCAGAGCAGGACAACTTCGACCAGCTCTCCGACCACCGCCCGGGCATGTTCACCAACACCCAATGGCTGGCCCAGGTCGCCAGGGGGCGCGGCGGCAAGGTGACCGTCTGGCGCCTCGCCGACGCCGACCGCGGCGGCGACTGGGCCGAGGACGTCATGATCGCCTACGCCGGGCCCCACCCCAGCCCGGACGTCCCGGGCCGCACCTGGATGACGGACCTGTCCGGGTACGGCTACTACGACGAGCTCGAGGACGCCCGGTGCGAGGGGCACGAGTCGCTCGACGGCGCGCACATGGGCGAGAGCGTGTTCTGCGACGGCTCCTGCCAGGTGCGCCTGTGAGCGCGCAGGGGCGTGAGGGGACCCTCGTCGAGCTGCACGTCGTCGAGGCCGTAGACCACACCACGGTCGACGCCGTCCTCGTCCGGCACCGCGACGGGTCCATCGGGCACATGAGCTTCGAGACCGCCATCGCTGCGGGCATCGCGGCCAAGGCGCAGATCGACGCGAACGCGCTGGCCCAGATCGACCCCGCGACCACCGGTGCGGCGGTGCTGCCGTGAAGCGCCTCTTCCGCCGCTACGTCGACCTCGCCCGCGAGCGGAACGCCGCACGCCGCCCGCGCAGCTACGGCATCGACTCCGACCAGTGGGTCACCGTCCGCGCGGACGCGGTCCGGGAGGGCGACACGATCCGCGTCGCGTCGATCGCGACCGCGCGCGTCACATCCGTGACCACGAGGGCCTGGGACTCCGACGCCTGGCTCTGGCCCATCGTCACCAACCCTCGCGACGCGATCGTCGTGCGCGGCCTGGTCGGCTCCTCGAGGTACGTCCAGTACTTCAACCCCGACAGCCAGGTCGAGGTGATCCGAGCGTGAGCGCCCGTCGTCGCGCGCGCCTCGCGCTCACCCTCGCGTGGCTCGTCATCGTCCTCGCCGTTGCGGTGCTCGCCGCGGCCGTCCCGGCGACCTGCACCGTCGCCGCCGCGGGAGTCCACTCCCTGGCGCTGCTCGGCGCCTTCGCCTCCCTCACCGCCCTGCTCGTCGGCATCGCCGTCGCCGCATGGTCCATCACCACCCACACCCACAGGAGCAACTCATGAGCTCGAACACCACGACCAGCACCAAGGCCGCGAAGACCGACGACAAGAAGCCGACCGGCCGCCGCCGCCAGGTGGCGCACGTCCTGTACCGCGAGCACGAGACCGGCGTGGGCTACGCCGACGCCGTCTACTTCGGCAACGAGGACGCCGCCCTCCGCGCCCTCGCCCGCACCCACAAGGGCCGCGACGGCTGGGAGTACATCGACCTGGCCGCCGGCACCTCCCTCAGCGACGCCATCCAGGCCACCAAGGTGGCCTCATCGTGAGCGAGGCCCTCGACCTGTTCGCAGGCGCGGGCGGCTGGGACCTTGCTGCCCGCGCGCTCGGCATCGAAGCGCACGGGGTGGAGATCATGCCCGCCGCCCGGGCCACTCGAGACGCCGCTGGCCTGTCGACCATCCACGACGACGTCTGGACCCTCGGCGAGGTGCTTGACGCGCTCGAGCACGCGGACCCCGACAGCATCGCGTTCGCGCGTGCTCTGCAGATCGCCAGCCCGCCCTGCCAGACGTTCTCTCTCGCTGGCAAGGGCGCGGGCAGGAGGGCCCTCGTCGACGTGCTGAGTGCGATCGACGAGGAGCTTTACCTGGACATGGAGGCGCTGCGCGCGCTCGGCGCCGCCTCCGGCGACGAGCGGACGGCACTCGTGCTGACCCCCCTGCACTTCGCTCTGCGCTACCTGCCGACGTCGATCGCCTGGGAGCAGGTGCCCACCGTGCTGCCCGTTTGGGAGGCGTGCGCGATCGTGCTGCGTCGGTACGGCTACGACGTCTGGACCGGGGTCGCGCGATCCGAACAGTTCGGGGTACCTCAGAGCCGCCCGCGCGCCCTGCTCCTCGCCTCGCGACGACGCACCGTGAGCGCACCCGCACCGACGCACTCTCGCTACTACTCCCGTGCACCGCAGCGCCTCGACCCGGGCCTGCAGAAGTGGGTCAGCATGGACGAGGCTCTCGGCTGTCCACCCGGCCTGGTCGGCTTCCCTCGGCGTGCCGACAACGCCGACCGGGTCACCCTCAACGGCGTCGACTACCGAGCGCGCGACTTCCGGGCCACCGATCAACCGTCGTTCGCGGTCACCGAGAAGGCCCGGTCGTGGACGCGCTACGTCGTGACCGGGCAGAACAGCCGCCAGGGAGGTGGCCGAACCAAGCGCTACCAGCGTGCGACCGACCTCCCGGCGCCGACCGCCACCGGCCAGGCCCGGTCGTGGCGCATTGTCGACGTCGACACGTCCCAGAGCGTCCGCCTCGAGCTGCGAGAGGCGACGCTCTTGCAGACCTTCCCCGAGGACCATCCCTGGCAGGGAGGCCGCACCGCGCAGTTCCTGCAGGTCGGCAACGCCATCCCGTTCCTACTCGCGCTCCACTCGCTCGCCGAGGTGCTCGGCGTCAGCCTCACCGGACGGCTCGCGGCATGAGCGCCCCGGCGTGCGAGAAGTGCGGCACCACCCGCGACGGCAAGAGGCGTCGGGGCCGGTGCTGGCGCTGCTACACCGGCGCGATGCGGCGTGGCGAGCTCGTCCGCATCGAGCACCGGACCGCCGACGTCCTCGAGGAGCTCGAGCACCTCGGGTTCGACCGTCGCCTGCCCCGCAGACCGCAGTTCCGCGTCCTCGCGCCACGACTCGGCATGACCGTCGCCGCGCTGGAGCGGATGTGGCTGCGACACCAGGCCCGAGGGAGGAGCGCCGCATGAACCGCAACCTCAACCTCACGCCCGACCTCTCCGCCCAGCGTCGCCCGGCAGGCGAACCGATCATCACCGAGAGCGGCAACGTCATCCACGCCGGCAGGCTCGTCGGCAAGACGATCCGGCTCAAGTCTCGTCGGTGGGTGCATGCCCGGCCCGGTGGCCACTACAGCGGCTCCACCTACCCGACGCAGCTCGACGCCGCGCTCGCCCTCGTCGAGGAGGTGCAGCAGGAGTGAGCCGTTCACCCACCTTCGCCGCCGCCGTCGAGCAGTGGCGCGAGCTGAACACCGAGTGGCGCGACGTCATCGAGGCGCAGTTCGTGGCCGCCGAGGAAGCGACCCGCGGCAACCTCCTCAACCCCCGGGGGAAGGAGCGACGCGTCGACGCCTTCTCGCTGTTCTACGGGCCAGACGCCAGAGCCCGCGCCTACGCCTCCGAGGAGCTCATCGCGTTCTGGTCGACCACGCCCCGCGTCACGTTCGCCGACTACGAAGCGGCCGCCGGCGTCAGGCACGTCTGCCAGCACTGCGGAGAGGCCGCCAGCGCATGACCACCGACCACCCCACCCCAGCCCCCGGAACCCGCGTGCGGACCGCTGACGGCCGCGAGGGCGAGGTCTGGGCCGACGCACCCCGCAAGGCAGAGGTCTGGGTCCTGTTCGAGGACCGCACCACCGAACGCCACCACGCCATCACCCTCCGTCCCGCCGAGAGGAGCACCCCGTGAACGTCAACCCGTGCAAGCACTGCCGGCGCCCAATCTCCTGGGTCCGGCGCGCCACGAACCGGAAGTTCGTCCCCATCGACTCCGCCCCACTCAAGGGCCGGCGACCGCGTGGCGACTTCCTCATCGTCGACCGCGGCTACGGCTACACCCAGGACGCGATGACCGATCGCCTGCGCAACGCGCTCGCGATCGACCGCGAGCGGAAGACGGTCGACGACTTCCCCTGGCACACCATCCACGTCTGCCCCGCCAAGAAGGACCCCCGCTGATGCCGAAAATCCGAGGCGTCAAGCCCGACTTCTGGACCGACGACGCCATCGTCGAGCTGTCCGCCCACGCACGCCTGCTCTACATCGGCATGTGGAACTACGCGTGCGACAACGGCCACCTCGAGGACCGTCCCCGCCAGATCAAGATGCGCGTCCTCCCGGCCGACGACGTCTCGGTCGACGACCTGCTCGACGAGCTCACCGCGGGTGGACGTATCCACAGGGAGGACGGCTGGTTGACCGTCCCCAACCTCGCGATCCACAACCGGATCGACAAGCGCTACTTCACCACCTGCAACAAGCCCGGTTGCAACAAGCCCGCTGAGGTCGAAATCAGTGGTTCCAGGGCAGAACCACGTTCGCCCAAGGGGCGCACGACGGGTGCCCGTAGTGCGCACGCGGGGCGCTCGTTGGGGCCACTCGTTGATGGTGAGGGTGATGGTGATGGTGATGGTGAAACTGCTGCTGCCGCAGCAGAGACCCGCGGCGGCGGCAGCCAGGCCGACGACCTCCCCGGAGACCTCGCGGTGCTCCGCACCCGCATGGCGCACTACTCCGCGCTCTCCGCGCTCCGCTGGGACAGCCTCACCGCCGAGCAGACGCGCACCATCTCCGACCTGATCGCCCGCCACGGCGACCAGGCCCTGGTCGACTGCGCTCTGCGCACCTGCCGCGTCCAGCCGCCCACCTTCGTGGCCGCGTTCATCGGCACATGGAAGGCCCTCGGCGCACCCAAGGTCGTCGGCCCGCCCGAGCCCCGCTGCACCATCTGCGACCGCCGAGAGTCCGCCTGCAAGGCCGCCAACGACAACGCCCACGAGTCCGTCCGACACGAGTTCCAGGAGTCCGCATGACCGACCGCATCACCTACGCAGCGCTCGAGGACCGCGACTGGCTCCGCCCGTCCGTCGATCGACGCAACAGCCTGTTCTCCGCCGCCTGGTCCGACACGGCCAGCAAACTGTGCGCCGAGGTCGACGCGATCTCCGACGAGCGCGGTGGACTCATCACCATCGCCCTCGACGTCCTACCCGGCCAGCTCAAGGTCAACGGGACCGGCCTCAAGGCCAACCAGGCGCCCAGCACGCCCGCCGTCGAGGTCACGTTCGACACCCAGCACGGACCCGTCCGCTTCCGCGCCGACGCGTACACCCGCACATGGGGCCGCATCCCACCGTGGCGCGACAACGTCCGCGCCGTCGCGCTCACCCTCGAGTACCTCCGCGCCGTCGACCGGCACGGCGCCGCCGACCACGGCCAGCAGTATGGCGGCTTCCTCGCCCTCGAGGCCGGCACGGGCGCGGTCGCCACGGGTGGCATGACGCGCGACCAGGCCGAGCAGGTACTGACGGAGTGGTCTCACTTCTCTGGCGATCGACTGGACGTCAACCGTCTGCGCATCGCTCGACGGAACGCACACCCGGACCGGAACGGTGGCGACCAGTCCGGATGGGACCGCGTCGAGCAGGCCGCGCGCGTGCTGGGACTCGACTGATGACCGTCACCGAGCACACGCCCTGCGGCACCTGCGGCGTCCCGGCCGGCGAGCACGCCTCCGACGAGCGCGGACACCTCATCTGCCCCCACCGGCCCGCCACCGCGTTCCAGCCGGTCGAGCCGTGAACGACGACGACGAGTGGCGCTCCGCGCAGTACGCCGACCCCGGGCCTGAGCCACTCCCACCAGACCCAGCCGACTACCTACCCACCACCCGAACCCAGGGCCCTGGACGGGCCCCAACCCCACCGAGAGGAACGAACGATGAGCAGCACACTGGAAGCCCCCGTCAGCATGACAGCGATCGCCGGAGGGACTGAGGACGGCATCACCTGGGCGACGGTCAACGCGCCCATGTTCGGCGCCGTCAACGGCTACGTGAAGATCCCCACCGGCAACGTCCTCGCCGGCCTGTCCTACAGCGAGGTGCAGGACCGCCTCGACCTCGACGACCTCCTCGGCGGCGCGCGCGAGCTCACCTTCGGCAGCGACCAGTGGATCGGCTTCGACACGCTCCACTCCGGCGACTACTGGCCCGAGGCACCGGACCACTGGCGCACCGACTGGTCACTCGACTGGACAGCCGAGCTGGTTGCCGACCAGACCCGCGCACTCGCCCGCAAGGTCGCCGCCGCCCGCCTGGCCCGATACGTCTACGTCGCCTCCTCCTGGAGGAACCCGCTCCAGGACAGCGTGGTCCAGACGCTCCGGGCCCACGACGTCGACTGCTACGACTTCAAGAACCCTGACGGCGGGACCGGCTTCTCCTGGTCCCAGATCGATCCGAACTGGCAGGCGTGGAGCGCCGAAGAGTACGTCCGCCTCCTCGACCACCCCATCGCGCAGGCCGGCTACGACAGCGACTTCAACGCCATGGAGCGTGCCGACGCCTTCGTGCTCGTCCTGCCCTGCGGACGCTCCGCCCACCTCGAGCTCGGCTGGGCCGTGGGGAAGGGGAAGCGGACCTGCATCCTCACGCGCGACGGCGAAGAGCCCGAGCTCATGGCCAAGATGGTCGACCACATCGCCACCAGCGAGCAGGACCTCCTCGCCTGGCTCCGCGTCGACACCGTCGACCAGCCCGACGGCGCAACCCGATGAGCGTCACCGTCCGACGCGAGAGCAGCGTCCGAACCGACAAGCGCGCGAGGCTCACCGCCGGCCAGATCGCTCAGTGGGTCAAGGACGTCCCGGCCGACGCTCAGGTGTCGGCCATCAACACCGACACCGGCACCCAGCGAGACCCGTACATCACCACCGTGGGCCTGCGGGCCACATGGGAGGAGTCCCGATGACCACCGACCCCACCGCCCAGCCCACCCCCACGCGTGCACCTGCGGCGGTGCCGGAGGGAGGGTGGCGCGACGGGGACTGGTTCGTGACCACCGAAGGTCACCAAGTTCGACGGGACAGCGTCGATGAGGTCTGGCGCTGGTACGAACCACGGCCCTACGGTGCCCGCTGGACCGATGACGGAGCGACCGACTATGTCCGGTCCGGACGTGCCAAGATGCTGCTCCTCGTCCCCCGCCCCGAGCCCGTCACGGCCCCGCTGCCGAGCGAGGCGGTCGACGAGCGTGGCGCTCTCTCGGATGCGCTGGATGCCGAGATCCGGAGGACTCACCCGACCCTCGTGTACAGCGCAGGACTGGCGCATTGGCTGGCCGACGTCGTGCTGACGCTCGGCTACACGCTCCCCGCCGCCGACCAGCGTGCACGGGACGAGGGGACGGTGCGCCGGGCCGTGCTCGCCGCGATCGAGGACCCCGGGCGCGACGACGAGAACCCAGCCAGTCGTGAGCGCATCGCGGGCTGGCGGGCGTGCGCACAGGACGTGCGCGATGCCCTGGACAGCGTCGAGGACGACGAGGGGACGGTGCGGGAGGCGTACACCGTCGAGCAGATCCAGACCGCCTACGACAAGCACGCCAGCAAGGACGACTGGGGCGTGCCCGCGTTCTACGCCACGGGCCTCATCGCGGCCCTGCGCGGCGAGTACGACAAGGACGGCTCCCGATGACCGGCCGCGAGCAGGGCGTGCAGGTCGAGGCGCCGCAGACCGAGCGCAAGCTCACGAAGGAGCAGCGCACCGCCCTCGCGCTGCTGCAGGACATGCGACGGCGCTACCCCGAAGAGAGCTGGGACGGCGCCACCTGCAGTGAAGCCACCTGGCCGCACCTCGGTCAGACCTGGCCGGCGTTCATCAACTGGCGTACCGCCCGGTCCCTGCATCGCCTCGGCCTCGTCACGACCGAGTACGTCGGGCCGTATGAGGGCAGCACGATCACTCTCACGAAGGCGGGTGCGGAGGCATGAGCAGCGACCAGGTGCAGGTCGAGGAGTGGTACTGCGTCGACAGTGGCCGACCCGTGCGCGAGGGCGCTGGCGACCGGTGCAAGGCCCACGGATCTCGGTCGACGCCGTGCTACGCCGCCGTGCGGGACCCGCGCTGCACGCACCCGGACTGGCCGGAGCGGGCGAACGGCTCGGACCGGTGCCCAGAGTGCGGCGCCGACCTCGGCACCCTGACCGGCGGGGGTGCGTCGTCGTGAGCAGCCTCCGCGTCGCTGGCACGCTCCCCGGAGATGACCGCGACTACGACGCCATGGTCGGTGCCGACTCCATCGCTCTTCGAGTTGGCGACCGGGCGTGTCTCGCCGCGCCGAAGTGGATGACGAGCGAGCAGGCGCACGTCGTGATCGACCAGCTGACCGCCCTCTTCCCGCGACGGGAGGCCGTCCGGTGAGCGCCGCGGACGAGCAGGCGCGGGAGGTCGAGGAGCTCGTCGAGCAGGTACGCGAGCGACTGGACCCGGACGGCCACGGCTGGGCTGCGGGCGAGTGGCGCAGCAGAGCCCCCGACACCTCCCGGGACCAGCCGTGACGCCCCGGTGGCGCGAGTGGCTCGTCCTCGCTGTGTTCGCCCTCTGCCTCGCCACCGGCGCCTACCTCGCACTCGAGCAGAACGCCCAGCACCACCCGATTAGCCAGGAGAACTGACCATGCCCGCACCGGAGCTACGCCTACTGAACGGCGAGCACGTCCTGACGATCTACGCCGACATCGAGAGGGTGATCCGAGCGTTCGAGAGGATCCGCGCCTCCCTCGACGAGCTCTCCCAGCGGTGGCGCGACTTCGCTGACCCACCGTCGCGGGAGCGTCGCGAGCTACGGCTCATCGCCCGCGCCGAGCGCGCCGAGGCGCGCCTCTGGTGGGAGCAGCACAAGGCGACCGGTCGCCGGTGAGCGTCGTCTCCCACTCGCTCGACGTCTATGGCGTTGACCTTCACCTCGCCAACACCCGTCGGGACTGGTCCACGATCAGTCGGCGTCTGGGCGTGGACCGGAGCCTGAGCGAGTCCGCAGGCGGAACCGTCTTCCTCCGCTGGGAACCCGCCGGCGGCGGACGTTCGGTGCCGACCCTGGGGTTCTGGATCTCTCCCGACCTGAGCCCGCTGGATCACGTCGAGACCTGCGCCCACGAGGCCGCGCACGCCGCCACCCTGCTGCTCACGTGGGTAGGACACGACGTCCGCGGGACTGACGGTCATGACGAACCGTCCGCCTACCTGGCCGGATGGCTGACGCGATGGCTCTGGGAGAACACGGCCCCCGGGACGTCGCCGTGAGCCAGTCCGCGTTCAGCGACCAGTCACGCATGGCGATCTACACCGCCGGCGACCACCGGTGCATCGGCTGCGGTCGGCCCGACCTGACCGCGCAGCACCGTCACGCGCGCGGGATGGGCGGATCGCGAGACCGTCGCCTTGGCCTGCCGGCCAACGGCGTACCGCCGTGCGGCCACGGCACGGCGGGCTGTCACGGGTGGACCGAGCACCACCCGATCGGCGCCACCCTGCTCGGCTGGCGACTCGCCACCGGCCAGCCGCTCAAGGCCCCGTTCTGGACCCGCTTCGGGTGGCGACGCTGGACCAACGACGACGACCCCGACTTCTGGGCCGTCGCCTACGTCGACCACGACGACCTCGACAGCCTCGCCTCACGCCTGGCCGCCGTCGACACCTTCCGCGCCCGCGACACCTGCTGGCACTAGACGCGATGACCACCCGAGATCCGAGCGCCGGGACCGTGTCGGTCGGTCATGTCATCCTCAGCGCGACGAGCGAGCACGACCACGAAGGAGCCACCATGACGACCTACTGCTCCGAGCCCGACTGCGGCCGGCCCGCCTCCTCCACCACGCTCTGCGCGCAGCACAGCGACGAGCTCGAGGAGCTGCTGCTGCAGGTCGACTGGGTCATCGACCAACTGCGGGTCGCCCTCGCCCGGCAGGAGAACTTCAAGGCCACCCGCGGAGGCAGCAGCGGCGAGACACCGATCGCGTGGAACGACCGCGCCTCCCGCGCAGCCCGCGCCTACGTCGACGTCGTCACCACCTGGCAGGGCCGCGTCGCCGACCACATCGGCATCCCCGTCCGCTACCCCAACCCGCTCGCCGCAGCGACATGGCTCCTCGTCGCCCGACCCAGGCTCAACGCCTACGCCGACGCCGGCAAGATGCTCGCCGACCTCAGCGCCGCGCACGACACAGCCCTCGGCGTCATCAACCGCCCCGCCGACAGCTGGTACGCCGGCGTCTGCTCAGCCACCCGCCCCGACGACAGCGACTGCCCCCGCGACCTCTACGCCGACGACGAGTCCGGCGTCATCGTCTGCAGCCTCTGCGGCGCACGCCACGACATCCAGTCCCGCCGCGCCGCGCTCCTCGAGTACGCCATGGACCACCTCGCCACCGCCACCGAGATCGCCCGCGCCGTCGTCGTCTGGTCCGACTACGCCCGAGGAGAGAACCGCCTCGTCAAGCGGATCAGCACATGGGAATCTCGTGGCAGGCTGCACGCGCGTGGCACCGTCACGGTCAGCGGAAGGCCTCGCCAGACCTACCGAGTCGGCGACATCATCGACCTGCTCACGAACGACGGGACGCCGTCCCATCCGGCGACGGTCTGAGGCCCCGCGCAACGGTGAAGAAGTAGTAGAACATCGTGCCCACTCCCACGAAGTACGCCCCAAGAACAGCCACCCCGCCTGAATAACTGAGGCTCGCGGGCTCAGGAGTGAGGAGCAGCAACGACGGCACCGCGGTAAGGGCGAAGACTAGAAGCAGCCAAAGGATGCTCAGCTCCGCGCCGGACGGCTGTGCCACGCGAGTCAGTCTGGTCTGCGCAACGTGCATTTCGCTTTCGGCAAGGGCCGCGTCCTGCCGTGCGAACTCGAGCTCCCGCTGCGCCGAATCGACCACCTCGCCTCGGTTCAGATTTCGATCGGGATCGTCCACGAAGATCCGCGGCATTGGATTGATCGTGGGCCTTGGGAAACGAGCCGCCTCTCGACGGGCTTCCTCCTGCTTCTCGTACTTCGTTATGTGCCGATCCCGCTGATAGCTGAACCACGTGTACCAGAGCGCTTCGATGCCGAGAGGATGCGGAAGCTTCGGCCTGAACTCCGACCAGTCCGGCTGGTCGTGTTCAGACGCGACCTTGAAGGCGCTCCAAACGTCACTTGCGTGTACCCGTCGAGCCTCTTCAAGCCACTCTTCGTAGAGCGCAACGCGGTCGTCGGGGTTGAGATTCGACAGCTCCGCGATGTGCCGCATCGCTTCCGTGAGATCGCCGCTTTCACGGGTCGTCCCGGTCTCGGCATCGACAAGTACCCAGGCCCGAGCGTCCTCGGAGGAACGGAGACCGTACAGCGCTCCCGCACGATCTCGAACGAGACGAGCGTCGTTCACCCGCTTAACAGCCTTGGTGTGTCGGTCATTGGTTTCGCTGAGTAGCGCTTCGGCGCCGTCGATCTCGGACTGGATGGCCAGGTACCGGCTCAACGTGAAACCGGCGATGATGGCGACCATCGTGACCCCGGAGCCAGCGCACGTGACAAGCAGATCGGCGGAGTCGCCCGTTGTCGGGATCGAAGTCACGACCACGACCGTACCGCCCACCAGATTTCTTCGCGGAGGACCTCGCGTACTGCTACTGTGGAGTCCAACACGACAACGACCCCTGCCCGGGACCGGGACAGGGGTCGCTGCACGTTCACCCGAGACCACGGTCCGGCGAGTCAACGCAGACCCACGGCGTCCGCTCATGAGCGCTGGCGCGGTCGCGAAGGACGCCCACTCAAGCGCTGCTCACCTCCTTTCGTGCAGCGCGGCGCACCTGCTCGCCGGACTACCTGCATCCGTTCGGAAGGGACCGCAGTGGCCAAGCGCGTCTGCATCCAGTCCGGCTGCGGCAAGCTGATCGAGCCAGGCCGCAGCCGCTGCCACCTCCACGAGCGCGCACGCGACAAGGCGCGAGGCACCAGGCAGCAGCGAGGCTACGACGCCGAGCACGACGCAGCTCGAGCCGAGTGGGCGCCGATCGTCGCAACTGGCTCAGTCCCGTGCCGCCGCTGCCGGCACCTGATCGACGCAGGTTCGCCCTGGGATCTCGGCCACCCCGACGCCGACTGCCCCGCACCCCTGGCACCAGAGCACAGAGGATGCAACCGAGCCACCTCCGGCCGCCCCACCTGAGCCAGACGCGAGACCCGCTCGAGGCCTCGCTCACCCTCGGGGGGCACCCCCTGAGCGGCCCTCGGTCCAGGACCGCCGGGGAGGGCTGTAAACCATCCGGAGGGTTCAAAGATTTCGGCTCCTGCGCGAGGCAGGGGCCCAGCCGATGCGGCGCGATGCCGCTGAGGGAGTGACGACGTATGACGCGTGGCGGCCCCCGCAATAGGTCCGGACCGACGCCGAACGAGCAGTCCGCCCGCTCGGACTCTCGGGGCTTCTCGCTCAGCGCTCTTCCGGCTCACGGCTACCAGGGTGACGCGCCGCGGTTCCCGCTCATGCGCCGTCGTGTGCTCCGTTGGGAGTACGAGGAGAAGCGCCGGTTTCAGGTCACCGACGAGGAGGCGACGCAGGAGGTCGCTGACCGTGAGGCCGAGCTGTGGGCGTGGGCCTGGTCCACCCCGCAGGCGTGGGCTTGGGCGCAGCCGTCGGAGTCGTGGCGGATCCACACGATCGCGATGTGGGTGCGCACCTTCGTCATCTGCGAGAGCGACGAGGCCACCGCGGCGGACAAGTCGTCCCTGCACCGCTTCGCCGACCAGATCGGCTTCTCCACGGCGGGCCTCGCCGAGATGGGCTGGAAGATCGCGGTCGACCAGGTCGCCGAGAAGCGCGCCGAGAGCGAGCCGGTCAAGACGGAGGGCGAGGGCGAGCAGCCGAAGCGCCGCCGTCGACTGCAGCCGGTACCTGGCGAGGGCACTGGCTGATGGCCCGCCACAACAACATCGGGCACTGCCACGCGGTCCTCGAGGTCCGCTGGCGCTGGCTGCGAGTCCTCACGCCACGGGGCATGGACGTAGCCGTCTCGCGGCCATGGCGCGCGCTATGGCTGGTCGCCGCCCCTGTCTTGAATCGCGTCACCAGGACGCGGCTCGTCGCGGGCGGCTGCGACGAGTGCCGTGCGATCTACCGATGATCTCCGGCGCCGTCGGCGTCGTCGACTTCCCCACCCTCGGCCATCTGGGGGACGAGTGGATCACCCAGCACTGCCGGGTGCCCGACGGGTTCACGCGCGGCAAGCCGTTTCAGAAGGCCGACTGGCAGTTCTGGTGCACGGCGAACCGCTATCGGGTCCGCGAGGACGCAGTCTTCGTCCCGCCCGAGGATGTGGGTCCCGACTCGCCGCCCGTGCTGAACCAGGCCTTCGTCTACCGCCAGACGATGATCGTCGGGCCCCAGAAGACCGGCAAGGGACCGAACAGCGCCTCGGACACCGCGTATGAGGCTGCCGGCCCTTCGGTCTTCGCCGGGTGGGCCAAGAAGAACGACGTCTACGACTGTGCCCTGAACGGGTGTGACTGTGGCTGGTACTTCGAGTACGAGCCCGGCGAGCCGATGGGGATGCGTCACCCGTCGCCGCTCATCCAGTTGACGGCGACCTCCGAGGATCAGGTCGACAACATCTACCGGCCGCTGCGCGGGATGATCTCGCTCGGGCCGCTCAAGAACATGCTCGCCGTGCGCGAAGGGTTCATCCGCGTGCTGGGCCTGTCCGGCCTCGACGACCTCGACCGGATCGACCGCGTCACCTCTCAGGCGCGCTCCAAGCTCGGCAACCCGATCTCCGACGCCGAGCAGGACGAGGTCGGCCTCTACACGAAGTCCAACGGGCTCATCGAGGTCGCCGAGACCCAGCGCCGTGGCGCGGCCGGTATGGGTGGACGCACGCACGCCACGACGAACGCGTGGGACCCGACGGCCGACTCCTACGCCCAGCACGTCTACGAGTCCGGGTCTGACGACATCTTCGTCTTCTACCGCAACCCCGACCTCGAGCCGACGCTGCGCGGTCCGGACGGTCGCCCGCTGTCGTTCTCGATCAAGGCGAACCGGCGTCGGATCTTCGAGTTCGTCTACGAGGGGTCCTGGTGGGTCAACCTCGACTCGATCGAAGCTGAGGCGGCCGAGCTCATGAAGAAGGACCCCGCCCAGGCCGAACGATTCTTCGGGAACCGGCTCGTCCAGGGCGGCGGCGCGTGGCTTCCTGAGGGCCTGTGGGCGGCGGCGTATGCAGGGAAGTGAGAGCCTCTGGCTACCGAACCCGCCGAAGGGCACCAGCGTCTGCGGCGGCTTCGACGGGTCGGAGAACGACGACCACACCGTCATCAAGCTGGAGACCCGCGAGGGCTTCATCTTCACGCCCCGCTACGGCCCCGACCGGCGGCCCACCATCTGGAACCCCGCGGAGTGGGACGGCAAGATCCCTCGCCACGAGGTTAACGAGGCCTGGGCCGAGATCGCGCGCACCTTCCGCATCCTGCGCGTGTACGCCGACCCGGGGTTCTTCAACGAGACGGACTACCGCACCGAGATCGAGGACTGGGACCAGAAGTACGGACCCGACGTGTTCGTCGAGTGGCCCACCAACATCCTCGGCCGGATGTACCCGGCGCTGCGGCGCTTCGAGGCCGACCTCAAGAACGGTGCGATCACGCACGACGGATGCCCGCGCACCAACACGCACATGGCCAACGCCCGCAAGATCCCGAAGGGCGAGCGCTACTACCTCGGCAAGCCGGCTCAGCACCAGAAGATCGACGCCAGCATGGGCAGCGTCCTGACGCACGAGGCCGCGGCCGACATGCGCGCCGAGGGCTGGCCCGAGCCCGGCCGCGTCCCCGAAGGCGTCTCCACCCGCATGTACGGCTTCACCTGAGCACCGAGAGGACGGCATGGACCAGAGCACCGCCCTCGACCGCCTCATCATCGGAGCAGGCGAGATCTCCCGGAAGAAGACCGACTGGGAGCACCGAGACGGCTACTTCCACGGCACCAAGCAGCGCCTCCCGTTCGCCCCCGAGGGCGTCAGCCAGGAGTACATGGAGCTGCGAGAGCAGGCGCCGGCGAACTGGCTCGGCCTGGCGATGAACACGCCGGTGCAGCGCATCTCCGTCGAGGGCTTCAAGAAGCCCGGGCAGGCGCGGCCGGACAGCAAGTTCTGGGAGAACGCGTGGGTCGCGAACGGGATGCAGCGCGCGTTCCGGCTCGCCCTGCAGGCCATGATGGTCCACGACTTCGGCGTGCTGTCGGCCTGGGAGAACGTCGACAAGCGGTCCCAGCCGATCTCGCGTGTGGAGTCGGGATCTCGCATCCACCTCGAGCGCGACCCGCAGGACCCGACGCGCACGGCCTGGGCGGTGAAGACGTACACCGAGCGCATCCGGGCGAAGTCTCAGCTCGTCCTGCCGGCGAACCTCCAGGCCTCCGTCGCGCAGTCCCGCGAGTGGGGATTCGTCTACGACGACCACACCTGGTTCCGCTTCTACCGCGACAACGGCTCCGGCATGTGGGTGTACGCCGCCGACGGCGTCAACCCCCTCGGGGAGTGCCCGTTCACGCCCCTGAGCCTCAACGCTGACGCCAACGGCGACCTGTACCCGTCGATCGTGCCGCTGATCCCCCAGCAGGACGCCCTCAACACCATCCGGTTCAACACCCTGCTGGCCATGCAGTTCTCCGCCTACCGCCAGCGCGTGTTCACCGCCTACGACCCGGTGATCAAGGACGAGGACGGCAAGATCGTCTGGCAGAAGAACGCCGACGGCACGATCAAGCTCGACACGCAGGGCCAGCCGATGCCCCTCCTGTCGTCCCCGGGCCGCATCGGCGTCGACCGGGCGCTCGTCTTCCCCGGCAAGGACACGCGCGTGTTCGACCTGCCGGAGTCCGACCTCAACAACTACGTGGTCGTGCTGCAGGAGTTCCTCACCCAACTGTTCGCCACCGGTCAGATCCCGCCGCAGTACCTGCTGAACAAGATGGCGAACCTGTCGGGCGACGCGATGGCAGGCGCCGAGTCGACCCTGCAGGCGCTCATCTCCGACATCTGGCAGGTCGTCGACGACGCGCTGGTCGACCACGCGCGCAAGCTCACCCGCGCGGCCGGCCAGAGCGTCGGCAAGGGCCACACGGTCGTCCGCGGCGACGGGGAGGTCCGTTCGTTCGCGCAGATGATCGACGCGATCGTGAAGCTGGTCCAGGTCGGCCTGCCCCGCCAGTCCGCCTTCGAGATGGTTCCCGGCGCGACGCCGTGGGTCGTCGAGGACTGGATGAAGCTCGCCGAGCAGGAGGCGCGCAGCCCCTACCTGCAGACGCTGGACGCGAAGGACGCCGCGGATGCTGAGGCAGCCGCTGCCCTCGGCGGCGACTGACTACTCCCGCGCGCAGCGCCTCGAGATCCAGGCGGCTGTCGCCGCGGTGAACACCGAGTGGTCACGGATGGGCCCCAACTTCGACCTCGGATGGGCCCGCATCGGCGACACCGTCGAGGGCATCCTCCTCCGGGCGCAGACCCGGCTCGTGCGCGGCGCAGCCTCCTACGTCCCCGACGTGCTCGAGGACACCGCGCAGGTCGCGCTGATCGCTCCGGAGGCGGCGATCGACACCACGCAGCTCGTCGGGCTGACCGGCGCTGGCTACCCCGTGGGCTACGCCGCGGCGTTCGCGCCGATCAAGGCCAAGCAGGCCATCGCTGGCGGCGCGTCGATCCTGGAAGCGCTCAGCACCGCCGGCGACTGGCTCGAGGAGGCCGTCGGCACGATCCTGTCCGACACGGGCCGATCCACCGAGGCGCTCGGCATGTACACGCGGGACGTCCCCGGGTACGTCCGGATGCTCTCGCCACCGTCCTGCTCGCGCTGTGTGATCCTGGCCGGCGCGTACTACCGGATGGCGGAGCCGTTCGACCGCCACCCCGAGTGCGACTGCCGGCACATCCCGGCCGCGGAAGCTCTCGCGGGCGACCTGACCATCGACCCCCGGGCCTACTTCGACAGCCTCGACGAAGCCGGCCAGGTGAAGTTCGCCGGCTCGATCGCCAACCGCCAGGCCATCCTCGACGGCGCGAACATCAACCAGCTGGTCAACGCCTACCGTCGCAGCTCGGGCCTCTACGCGGCCCAGTCGCCGCTGTCGCGCCGCTACGGGTTGAAGTTCACCACCGCTGGCTCGACGGATCGCTCCTGGACCGCGCAGCAGCAGGTCGGCCTCGGGCTTCGCACCGCTCAGCGCGGCAGCAGTGTCCGGCCACGCCTCATGCCCGAGTCGATCTACGCCAACGCGGTCGACCGCGACGACGCGCTGCAGATGCTTCGTTCGAACGGCTGGATCGTCGACCTGGACGCCCGTGCCGCGGGACGCGCTGCTCTCGACGCCCAGGTTCGCAAGCGACGCGCTGCCAGCGCCGAAGCGCGTCGTCAGCGCCGCCGCGAGGAGCTGCGGCGCGCCGCCGGGCTCGCTCCCGCGCCGCTTCCCGACATGGACGTGCTGCGCGAGACCGTGCGCCGATCTCGCGAGCGACGCCGCACCCGATGACTTCTCGACCGCGCGAGGCGGTCGAGCCGATCCCCCGCGATGGAGGACCCCATGAAGAACACGCTCACCCACCCCTCGACCGGCTCCCGGTACGACGTCCCGCTCTACGTGACGAGGGATGGCCAGGCCCGCTACCTCATCGGTGGAGCGTCCGAGGACGGCAGTGGCGGCGACGGCAGCGGCGCTGGTGGTGGTGCTGGCGACGCCGGTGCTGGTGGTGCTGGTGGCGACGCCGGTGCTGGTGGCGATGCCCTCGGCGAGGCCGGCAAGAAGGCCATCGAGGCCGAGCGCGCCGCGCGCAAGGACGCCGACAAGCGCGCGAAGGCGGCCGAGGCCGAGGTCGAGAAGCTGCGCAACGCCAGCAAGAGCGCCGAGGAGAAGGCCCTCGAGGCCGCCCGCAAGGACGGCGAGACCACGGCCACCAAGGCCGCGAACACCCGAATCGTCTCCGCCGAGCTGCGCGCACTCGCAGCCACGGCGAAGATGCGCGACCCGCGCGATGCGGTCACGCAGCTCCGTTCCGACCTCGGCGAGATCGAGGTCGACGACAACGGCGAGGTCGACACCGGACGGCTCAAGAAGCTGCTCGACGACCTCAAGAAGGACAAGCCCTACCTGTTCGAGGACGCGCCGCCCTCCTCCTCCGCCAGCGACGCCGGGATCGGCGCGACCGGCGGCGGAGGCCGGCCCGACCCCGGACCGGGGCGTGCACGGATCCGCTCGGCGATCGAGGCATCCAGCAAGTAACACCGAGCCCGCAGCGACCGCAGCGGGTCCCGACCTGAACAAGGAGTTCCCACAATGGCTGTCACTCTTGCCCAGGCCGCTGTGCTGTCCCAGAACGACCTGCAGCGCGGCGTCCTCGAGACCTACGTCCAGGAGTCCCCGCTCCTGGACCGGCTGCCCCTCATGGACATCGAGGGCAACGCCTACGCGTACAACGAGGAGGCGACCCTGCCCGGTGTCGCGTTCCGATCGGTGAACGAGGCCTACGTCGAGTCCACCGGCACCGTCGTGCAGCGCACGGAGACGCTGTCGATCCTCGGTGGCGACGCCGACGTCGACCGCTTCATCGTGAAGACGCGCGGCAACCTCAACGACCAGCGCGCGACGCAGCTCGCCATGAAGATCAAGGCGTCGTCCTACAAGTTCCAGGACACGTTCATCAACGGCGACATCACCGTCGACCCGAAGGGCTTCGACGGCCTGCGCAAGCGGCTCGTCGGCAACCAGGTCATCGATGCCGCGACCAACGGCATGGGAGTCGTCTCCGGTGGGCACGACTTCTTCGACGTCCTCGACGCGGCCATCGCCCGCGTGCCCGGCATCAACGGCCAGAACGGCGCGATCTACGCCAACTCCGGCATCGTCGCGCGCGTCCTGTCCTCGGGCCGCCGCCTCGGTGGCGCGGAGCTCGTCAAGGAGGACCTCACCGGCAAGCGGGTCGCCGTCTACAACGGCATCCCGGTCCTGGACATCGGCCTCACCGCGGCCGGCGCGAACATCATCCCGCAGACCGAGACGCAGGGCTCCTCGAGCGCCGCGTCCTCGATCTACGTCGTGAAGTTCGGCGAGGACGAGGGCGACCAGGCCGTCACCGGACTGACCAACGGCGGCGTCGACGCCTACGACCTCGGAGAGATCTCCGAGAAGCCCGTCTACCGTCACCGGCTCGAGTTCTACTGCGGCCTCGCCACCTTCGGCGGCAAGGCCGCGGCCCGCATCCGCGGCGTCCTCAACAGCTGACCCGCCACCCGCCGCCGGCCGCGCACCAGCGCGGCCGGCGGCGATCGCACCGCCCGCGCACGACCCTCGACACCCGTTCCTGAGGAGGAACCATGTCCGACCAGAAGCTCACCGGCGCCGACCTCGAGAAGGCGCTCACCGACCGAGGCCTGCCCATCACCGGCACGGCCGACGAGAAGCGCGCCGCCGTCGCCGAGTACGACGCCGCGCACAGCCCGGCCCCGACGGCCGGCGACGGTGACGGCGGCGCTGGTGGCGGCGAGCAGACGCCGACTCCCACGCCGACGAGCACCACGCTCGACTCCCACACCGACGCGCCGTCGACGACCGCCCCCGGCGACGGGCCGGCCGACACGACCGACCCGAACGAGATCGCCTCCACGGTGAGCCCCGACAAGGCCGCCGCGGCGCAGGCCGGCCACGGCACCGTCAACGGCGTCGTGAAGACCGGCGAGGTGGCCACGGCGCAGGTGCCGCCGAAGGAGGACCAGCGGGTCGAGACCTACACGTCGACCAAGCCCGACGGCACCAAGGTGCTCGTCACGCACAACCTCGACACCGGCGCCACCACGGCGACGCCGGTCGACTGACGCGCGCCAGAGAGGAGGTGAGGGCCCGATGAGCAGCCCCTACGCCGGACCGAAGGACGTCGTCGTCCGCTACCGGGCCCTCACCGCCTCCGAGGCAGGCATCGTTCCCCACCTCATCGAGGACGCGAGCTCCCAGCTGGAGGCCGACGTCGTCGCGCTCGCCGAGCGGTTCGACGCCGGCACCCCCAGCTTCCGATCCCTCGTGACCGCGACCATCGCGCACTCGATCATCCGAGTGCTGCGCAACCCCAACGGCTGGCGACAGTTCGAGCTCGACGAAGGGTCCTTCACGCGCGACAGCGTGCTGTCCAGCGGCCTGTTGAAGTTCGAAGACCACGAGATCGCCCGCCTGCAGCCCCGCGTCGCCCTCGGCGGCATCTACACCGTCCCCCTGGGCTGATGCTCGACCTGTCCGCCGAGCTCGCCGAAGGTCGAGCAACCGCAGCCGCCCTGCTCGCCTCCACCTGCAAGATCACTCGTGCCAGCAGCGAGCGCGGACCACTGAATCCGGACACGCTCAAGTACGACGAGCTCGCCCCCCAGCTCGTGTACGAGGGGCCCTGTCGAGTCCAGATCGCTCGCGACAGCGACCGATCCGACGAGGTTGGCGACCGCACCGCGCGCATCGGTGACCGCGAACTGCAGCTTCCCGTCGACGGCACCGGCTCGGTGTCGACCGGCGACGTCGTCACCATCCTGACCAACCCCGCCGACAGAGCGCTCGTCGGCCGCGTCTACACGGTCACAAGCCGGCACGAGAAGACGCACGCGATCACCCGCCGACTCGCGGTGCAGGAGGTGACCGGCTGATGGCGCACTGGGACACCGACGAGCTCGACCGTCTGATCGTCGACATGTCCGGCGCGCCGGGCCGAATCCAGCGGTCGGCGCCGAAGGCCTTCGAGGTCGCCGCCAACAAGATCAAGAAGGGGCTCATCGCCGACGCAACCGGCCACGGGCACCTCCCCCAGCTCCCTCGGTACGTCTCCTACGACCGCCTCGCACTTCTGCGCTACGAGATCGGGTTTGAGAAGGACGGACAGGGCAACCTCGGGAACGTCGCGGCGATCGGCACATCCAACAACGCGCCCGTGCTCGACCACCGTGCATCCACCCGCCGTGAGCTCCCCCACCTGGAGCGCGCGCTCGGCGACATCGGCGAGAACGCCGTCCTCGGGGAGGAGCGGTGAGCGACGCCGACGTGCTCGCTCTGCTGCGGGACGTGCCGCACCTCAACGTGCACGACGGCCAGGTCGACGTCGACGAGACGAACAAGGTCATCCTCGTCGAGCTGCCCTACGTCGTGTTCTGGTCGACGTCCTCCCGCGACCGCGTCGTCGGGTTCAGCGGCGGCGCCCGCGGGCGTGTCGAGCAGTTCCAGCTCACCGGAGTCGGTGAGACCCGCGAGCAGGCCAAGGCTGTCCTCGAGAAGGCCCGCGCCGTCCTGAACCGTCGTCGCATCGCTGGCGGCCTGTGCAAGCGCGACGACGACAACCCGAGTGTGCGCCGAGACGACATCTACACCCGCCCCGGGGGCGGGCCCGTCTTCTACGGCGCCGACCGCTACACGCTCCCCACCTAGCCAGGAGGCACCCATGTCCGAAGGACCGTTCCGCGTCAAGCACCCGATCTTCGGCGAGTACAGCGAGTACCGCCCCGACCCGAACGTCGTCGAGATCCTCGACGCGCCCGCAGCCGACGCCAGCGGCAACCTGCTGCCGCCCAAGCCGCTCGAGGCCGACCCGCCCGAGAAGCTCACGGGCAAGGCGCTCGAGCAGGCGCTCACCGACCGAGGCCTGCCCATCACCGGCACGGCCGACGAGAAGCGCGCCGCCGTCGCCGATCACGACGCCGCGCGCGTCGCCGACCCCACCAACGGCGGAAGCGCCACCGAGACCACGGAGGTCTGACCCATGACCCTCACCATCCCCGAGTCCGCGATCGCGGAGGGCAACGTCTACGGCGTGTACGTGCCGACGCTCGCGACCGACAGCGCCGCCACCCTCATCGCCGGCATCAACCTCTCCAACTTCCTCATGCCCGACTGGGACGGCGCCACGCCGAACCAGAACACCGGTGAGGACCGCCGGTTCTCCTCGCGTCAGACGTGGGCGAAGTTCGGTCGCACGTCCTGGGAGATCGCGCCCCTGGTCTACACCTACCTGCCGCAGCAGCTCGGCACCCCCGGGCACGCGGCCAACAAGGTGTACGAGGGGCTCGCGCCGGGGAACAAGGGCTGGCTCGGCCTCGGCTACGGCATCCTGCCCACGAAGACGCTCGCCGCGAACGACATCTTCGACTTCTTCCCCGTGGAGTGCGGCGTGCAGGGAAAGCAGGCGCGCGGCCAGGACGAGTTCTCGCCGCTCACGGTCACCCAGCGCCTCATCGTGACCGGCCCGGCGCGTCTGGACCGCAAGCTCGTCGCCTGACCGGACGGGGTGGGCGGCACTTCCCGCCGCCCACCCCGGCCCCCCGAGCCGTCGCCACCCTGAGGAGGACCATGACCACGCACCGCCGCGCCGTGAGCGTCCCGCTGTACCCCGGCGAGTACGAACAGCGGCTCGCTGAGGCGTTCGCCGACTTCGAGAACGAAGCCCGCAAGTCGGCCAGCGCCGGCCAGGCGCGCTTCGGCCAGCGGTCCGCTGTGGCGCGCGCCGCGCGGACGTTCGATGACCTGCGTGAGCACCCGCCGGAGCCCGTCGCGTCCGTCACCCTCCACCAGGTGGGATACCTCGACTGGGACGACCTGGTCGAGCGTCACCCGGCTCGGGACGGGAACGCCGAGGACGCGATCAACGGCGTGGACATGAGCGTCTTCCCCCGAGCGCTCCTGCACCTGTCCCTCGTCTCCCCGGACGACACCCGAGACATCGGCGACCGGCTCGCAGCGGGAGAGCAGCAGCTCCGCACCCTGTCGCCGTCGCACGTGCACTACCGCAAGCTCGTCGGAGCCTCCTGGAACGTGAACAACGAGGCGCTCGACCTCCCAAAAGAGTCGCTCGCTTCGCTGCTGATCCAGCAGCGCAGCGACGGCTCCGAGCAGCAGAACTAGCCGGCGTCACTCTCCGCGTCTTCGACGGTTGGGCAGCGACCGAGCTCCACACTCACCGCGACGCGGAGGGCAACGTCACCGGCACCACGACCGTCACCCGCGAGCCGGAGTTCGACGAACGGCTCCGCGCCGAGTACCTCGCCGCCGCCACCTACCGCGCCTCCTGCTGCAGCCGGTGCGGCAACTACGACACTCTCGTCGAGCTGCCCCGCGGCCGGCGGAACGTCGTCTGGCACGAGCACGACTCCCGCGCGATCGACGTCAAGCAGTACGTCTGCCTAGCCTGCGGTGCGGGCGCCCTGGTCGAGCGCACGTTCACCGAGGCCCACAAGGACCGCCCGGTGCTGCCGGGTCAGGCTGCACCGAGCGACGGCAACGTCTTCGTGGCCACGCCGCTCTCAGCCGATGGGTGACCCGACCGCCTGACAGGACTCCGCCAGGCCGTCGAGGACGGTGAGCTCCTGGCGCAGCGCGGCGACGGCCTCGTCCCCCGGCTCCGCTTCGGCCCGCTGGCTCCAGGCATCGCGCAGCGTCGACAGCGCCGCCACCGCGGTCGGGTCTGCCTCGGAGATCAGCTCGTCCAGATCGTCGGTCATCGCCCGGTACTCCTCGCTGCTGACGGCGCCCGTGCTGCTCAGCTCCGCCACCCGGACGCACGCGTCCGCGAGCGACACCTGAGGCGTCGCTGACGCCTCCGCCTCGCCCGATGACTCATCGGGCGCGGAACACGCGCCCAGCCACAGCAGACACGTCAACAGGATCGCGGTCCTTCTCATCCCCGCAGCCTACGGCTGCGCGAGCCAGCGCGGGAGGTCGTCGTGCGAGATCGCGTCGTGAAGGTCGTCCTCGACGGTGACGTGTCGAAGTTCAACCGCTCGGTCCTGAGCGGCGTGGCCACGGCGAAGATGTTCAGCAAGGAGCTCGACACCTCGACCGACCGGGCCGCGAACCTCGCCCAGTCCGTCCTGGCGATCGGCCCAGCGCTCGTCCCGCTGGCTACCGCCGGCGTACCCGCCCTGGCCGGGCTGTCGAACCAGCTCGCGCTGACGGCCGGCGCGGCCGGCGTCGCCGTGATCGCGTTCTCCGGCGTGGGCGAGGCCCTCAAGGCGGTCAACGACTTCCAGATCGACCCGACTGCGGCGAACTTCAAGAAGCTGCAGGAGTCCATGGAGACGCTCGGTCCCGCCGGGCGTGACTTCGTGGTCTACCTGCAGTCCCTGCGGCCCGAACTGCAGCGCCTGCAGGACATCAGCCAGGCGGGCATCTTCCCCGGCTTCCAGGTCGGCATCGACGAGGCGATGACCAAGCTGCCGCAGGCGGAGCGGATCGTCGAGCAGATCTCCTCGGCCATCGGCATGCTGGCAGCCGAGGGGGGCACCGAGCTCGCCGGACCGCGGTGGCAGGAGTTCTTCGACTTCCTCGAGGCCGAGGCCAAGCCGACCCTCATGGACCTGGGCCGCACCGTCGGCAACCTCACCGACGGCTTCGCTCAGCTCTGGATAGCTTTCGCCCCGACGAGCGCCAGCTTCTCTGACTCGTTCCTTCGCATGTCCCGTGACTTCTCGCAGTGGGCGTCCGCAGTTGATGAGACCGAGGGGTTCCAGGACTTCCTGACGTACATCAACGAAACTGGGCCGGAGGTGTGGGACACCCTCGGCGCCCTCGGGAATGCGCTGCTGCAGGTCGGTGAGGCTGCCGCGCCCGTCGGCGCGTTGGCGCTGCCCATTCTTGAGTCGCTCGCCGACACTGTTGCCGTGATCGCCGACTCCGACGTCGGGCCGGTTCTCATTGGCACTGCGGCGGGGATCTCCGCGATCTCCCGGGCCATCGCTCTCTACAACGTGGCGAATGGGTCCGCACTCGCCGCACTGCTCACCGACACGCGAGTGGGCGCCGCCTGGAAGTCCGGGGTGCCAGCCGTCAGCGAGTTCGGGACGGTCCTGTTTCGCATGGGCCAGCGTGCCGAATACGCCGACGAGAAGACCAGGGCTGCACGCGAGTCAGTCGCACGCTATCGGCCAGTTCTCGCTGGCATCGCGGGCACGGCCGGCGTCGTCGCGGCTTCGATGCTCGACCTTGATGACGCCTTCGGCGTAAACGCCGCCACCTACGCCCTTGCAGGGTCCGCCCTGGGGCCTTGGGGCACCGCTGCCGGAGCGGCTATTGGCATCACCCAGGATCTCTCGGCCTCGACCAACCGACTGACTGACGCGATCGACGCCGCGAACCGTGCCGCAGACGGCGGAACGATCGAGCAGCGGAACGCCGCGATGGCGGCGCTGCGCGAGGAGGTCGAGAAGGCCGCCGCTGGCGAGGCTGGGTTCGGTCAGAGGATCGCCGAGTGGGCCGAGTACAGCCAGCACGGCGGCGACGCGATGGCCGGCGTCGCGGCGATCGTCGACAGGTTCACGACGTCCTCGAGCGAGGCCGGCGAGCAGCTCGCCGAGCTCGAGACCCGCCACGCGGCGGCACGTCGCGAGGCGCAGGACCAGGCGTTCACCGAGGCCGGCCTGGGCGACGCCATGATCGGTGCGTCAGACGCGGCACGCGAGCAGACCGCTGCGCTGCTGGAGAACGCGGACGCGAAGAACGCGGCGAAGGACGAGGCGCTCAAGGCGCTGGACGCCGAGCTGGCCTACGAGGCCGCAATCGACGCCGCAGCCAAGGCGGCGCGCGAGAACGCGAACGGCGTCGACAGCAACACCGAGGCCGGCCGGAAGAACCTCGCTCTGCTGTCGGACCTCGCCTCGGGATGGAACAACCTCAGCCCGGCGCAGCAGAACGCCACCGGGGCCGCCGACCGCGCTCGACGTGCGTTCATCCGTGCCGCCGAGGGTATGGGCGCTTCGAGGACGCAGGCGCGGCAGCTCGCGGACCAGCTGCTGCGGGTGCCGACGTCGGTGCAGACGAAGGTGCGGGTCGACGGGATCGACTACGGGCTCCGTGCGCTGCGCGCGCTGCAGGACGGCCTCAACAACCTGAGCCCGTTCAAGGACGTGACGATCCGCACCACGCGCGAGAACATCACCCGGGACATCAAGGTGCAGGGCGGCACGCAGAAGGCGATGGCCGACGGCGGGCGGGTAGAGGGCCCCGGCGGTCCGCGTGACGACCTCATCCCGGCGCTGCTGTCGAACGGCGAGTTCGTCGTCAACGCGCGCGCCACCGCAGCGAACCTGCCCCTGCTCGAGCGCATGAACAACGCGACCCGCTTCGCCGACGGCGGCCTGGCCGCACGCCCACTGCGCGCGACCGACATCGCCGGGGCGGCCGTGACGGCGCGCGCCGTATCCCCGGGGCCGCGAGTGCTCTCGGCCAGCCTCGCCGGCGCGCGCGTCGAGATCGGCGCCGACGGTCTGGGGCGGTTCGTCGACGGGCGGATCGACGTCGCCTTCGCCGCTGACGACGACTTCGAAGACGCAAACCGAAGGGCAGGTCGCTGATGACGACGCACGTTCTCACGGTCGTCACCGACGCGCACGTGTTCTCTGGCAACTCCGACCAGAACTACGGCGGCATGGCGCGCCTCGCGATCGCCGACGCGACCCGCTCGGGCTACGTCTACTTCAACCGGCCGTTCCCGCTCAAGGTGAGCATCGTCAGCGCCACGTTGCGGATCTACCAGTACGGTCCCGCGACCGGCGGGAACCGCACGGTGACCGTGCAGCGGGCCAACGGCCCCTGGAGTGAGACGGGCCTGACCTTCCAGAATCGCCCCGGAGCGACCGGACCCGCCGCGACGCGCACGCAGGGCGACAGCACCCAGGACGGGCGTCCGTGGACCTTCAACGTTCAGCCAGCGATGCAGCAGGTCGCCGACGGCGCCGACTGGTGGGGCTTCCGGATCATCGCCAGCCTGGCCGCGCCGATCTTCTTCTACTCCAAGAACGCGAACGTCGGCGGGTTCATGGCCACGCTCGAGGTCGAGTGGTCCGACGCGCCCGACGCGCCCACCGAGTGCAGCCCGACCGGCAACCAGGCCGTCGGCATCGTCCGTCCGACGTTCCGCATGGACTACACCGACCCCTCCGGTGAGGACGGCGTGCAGGGCGTGCAGGTGCAGGTCTACGAGTACGACCCGGTCGCGCAGCAGACCAACCTCGTCGTCGACTCCGGCCAGGTGGCGACCGACCTTCCCGAGTGGGCGTCGACGCAGGACATCGCCGCGACGGCCCGGGTCCTCTCCTGGCGCGGGCGGGTGCAGGACACCGCCGGCAACTGGTCGCCCTACTCCGCCCTGCAGTACTTCCTGCGCATCGACAAGGCGGCGCTCACGCTCACCAACCCGAGCGCGACGGTCTACACGCCCACCCCTTCGTGGTCGTGGACGTGGGAGCCGGCCGTCTCGACGGACACCCAGCGCGCGTTCCAGATCCTCGTGGTCGACCCGGACAACCCGACCGACGTCGTGTGGACGTCCGGGAAGCAGATGACCGGCGCCACCGCGTTCGCCATGCCGGCCGCTGACCGGCTCGTGCTCGTCCCGGGCAAGCAGTACCTGACGATCCTGCGCGCCTGGGGCACGGTCCTGCGTGGCGCGACCCCGGGCGACACGACCTACGTCGAGGTGTCGCGCCTGTTCACGGTCGCCACGACGGGCACGTCGACCGTCTCGAGCCTGTCGGTCAAGGCCGGGCAGCCGTTCCCTTCCCTCGAGTGGCAGACGCCGTCGGGCTCTACGCCCGAGGAGTTCGTCATCTACCGCAACGGGCGCACCATCGCGATCGAGGACGCGGCCACCCTGCGGGTCTCGGGGACCACCTACCGGTACGAGGACCGCACGGCCGCGCCGGGCACCACCCACACGTGGGGCGTCGCGACGAAGACCGGCGCCACGACGGCGAACCCCGTCGCCGTCACTGGCTCCGTGCTCGTCGAGGGCGTCTGGCTCTACAGCCTCAAGAACTCTGACGTCGCCTTCCAGCTCTCCGGCGGCGCGGCCGACCCCGAGCCGATGAGCTTCGAGCCCGACGAGGACGTCGCCATCGTCACTGGCTACGGCGCCTCGGTGCCCGTCATGATCGCCACGGCCGGCGGAGTGCGCGAGCCGCGGCGTCGCCTGCGGGCGATGCTCAAGGCGTCGGACCTGGACGCGTGGAAGCTGTTCACCGCGCCCCGGGCGCGGACGGTCGGGCTCATGCTCATCACGACCGTGCTCAAGGTCCAGATCTACAACGTGGTCACCGAGGACCGCGAGGATCTCGGCGACACGATCCCGGTCAGCTTCGACATGATCGTGGTCGGCTAGATGCTCTCGCTGGGCCTCAGCCGGGCGCAGTACCGCGAGTACCGGCGCACGCTCACCCGCTCGCACACGATGAAGGTGACCTGCCACCTCCTCACGCCCGAGCACCGCCTGGTGCGGACCATCCGCCACTCGCTGTCCGCCGGCCAGATCGACGTCACCACGCCGCGCCTCGACGGCGACTCGGTGGAGATCTCCCGCACCGCGTCGCTGAGGTTCTTCGACCCGGTCCAGAGCCTGTCCCTGGACGACTCGACGCCCGTCGACAACGCGTTCTACCTCAACCGGATGGTGCGCGTCATCTACAGCGTGCAGTGCTCGTTCGGGTGGGTCGACGTGCCCGTGTTCACCGGCCCGATCGTCAGCGTCGATCGCGATGGGGACGAAGTGGCTGTCGAGTGCCAGGGCAAGGAGGTGTGGGCGCTCGGCTCGGCTGTGCGCAACGCGATCCTCAAGGGCGACCGCGACGACGTCACCCGCCGCATCCTGTTCCGGGCCGGCGAGTCCAGCCGCTACATGCAGATCCCGCCCGGGGGCGGGAAGGCGCAGGCGACCATCGGTCCGCAGACGAAGCTGTGGCTCAAGGCGTGGAAGGCCCAGGCCGCCGCAGGGCGGGTCCTGTTCTACGACGGGCGCGGGATCGTGAAGGCGAAGCGCAAGCCGAGCAAGACCGCCCTCGTGCTCCGCGGCGGCGACAGCGGGCTGCTGTGGAGCGAGCCGCGGGTCTCCTACCGCGTCGACTCCTCGATCATCAACTACTGCAAGGTCGTCGGCCGCAAGCCCTCCAAGGGCAAGAAGACGCGCCCCTCGGCTGAGGTCGTCGCGCCGCGCGGCCACACGCTCTCGCCATGGAAGCTCGGCCGCAACGGGGAGCCGCTCTACCTGACCGGCGACGGTCGCGCGTTCATCGAGAACCCCGACCTCAAGACCAACGCCGCGTGCCGGCGTCTGGCCGAGCGCACCATCCAGGACTCGCTGCTGCAGCACGTCGAGGTCACCTGCGAGACGTTCCCGATTCCCGACCTCGAGCCGTGGGACATCCTGCACGTCGCCACCCGGGGCGTGTCGGTCCGCTTCCGCGTCGACGAGTTCACGCTCCCGCTGGTGCAGCGCGGCGACGGAGAGTCCATGTCGATCGGCGCCCGCAAGCCCACCAAGCGCTTCACCTACGCGTCCGAGCGGCGCATGCGCAAGCCCCGGCGGAGGAGGTGACCATGGAGGTCGTCGGCAAGATCGTCAACGTCGTCACGCTGGGCGTCGGCACCGCCCTCACGGTCGACCACACCGCTGGCGCCACGGCCCTCACCGTGTTCGACGGCTTCGAGTTCGACGAGGACGGCGGGCTGCTCGAGCTCGGCGACGACCTACTCGCCTACACCGGCTTCACGACCGACGAGGAGGAAGCCGGCCAGCCCGACACGATCCTGCTCGCCACTCCCCTGGCAGCCGACTACGAAGCTGGCACCCGGGCCCTGGTGTGGCCCTATTCCAACGCCACCACGGCGGCCGTCGTGATCGAGGAGACCGGCGAGGCGCTCGAGGTCGCCGTGCCGCAGCAGCTCGTGCCCACCCTCAAGGACGGCATGCGCGGCGACAACGGCGAGACCGTCACTGTCGCCGATGACGGCGGGGACTGGCAGATCGTGTCCGTCGAGAAGGACAAGGTGCTCCTCGACGGCGCAAGCATCGACCCTGAGTCGACCGTCCCGCCGGCCGCGCTCACCGACGGCAAGCCGCCCACGCACTCGCCCGAGCCGACCGTCACGTCCTTCCTCGGCGTGCTCGTCGCTAGGTGGCCCGCACTCGACGTCGCCGAGAACCCTGACCCCACCAGCTACGAGATCCACGCCTCCCCGGACGCGAACTTCGTCCCCTCGGCCGCCACCCTTGCCGACGACACCCCGGGCCTGCTGTCCTACATCCGGTCGACCGTCGGCGGCGGGCCGCTGGCCTACGACACCGACTACTACGTGCGCATCGTGGCCAAGGATGCCGACGGCGCTGCCGCGCCCTCCGCGCCCATCATCGGGCGCGCCAGCAAGGTCGGGCTCGCCGACATCATGGCCGGCGCCGTCACCGCCGAGATGCTCGAGGCCGTGCTGGTGCTGGTCTCCACGATCAAGCTCGGCAGCCTCATCGACATCTCCGTGCCCACCACCGACGCCGAGGGCCGACCCGTCGGCGGCATCGTCGTGCGAGACCCCGCCAACCCCACCGGGGTGCCCCTGGTCCAGCTCCACCCCCTCGGCTGCCGGTTCAAGGGCGAGCTCGTCACCGACCTGCTCACCATCCTCGAGCGGGCGGTCATCAACAGCCAGCTCATCCTCGGCCCCGGCTCGGTCACCGAGCTGCAGCAGGGCATCCCCGACCCCAGCGAGGCGCCCGACGTCAAGACGGGCCCCGAGGCGCGCACCGCCTGGCCGGCCGTCCCGACCGGCTCGGTCGAGCGAGGCATCACCTGGGACGCCACCACCTCGACCTGGTGGCGGCTGCTGTGGAACGCCACCCAGAAGGCGATCGCCGTACAGGCGGTCAACGCCGCCGGCGAGGTCACCTCCAACGTCGCGATCACCACCAGCGGCCTGGACTTCGTCAGCGAGGTCTCCTCCATCGTCCGCGCCGGCGACGGGTTCGCGCTCATGGTGCTCGAGGCGTTTGCCGACGGCTCCCGCTACTGGCGGATCGCCCGCTACGCGCTCGGCAACAACGGCGCCCGACTCGCGGTCACCACCTACTGCCCCCAGGCCGACGTCGCCGGGACCCCGGCTGTCGGCCGACACGAGGGCACCAGCGACCTCGTCGTCTCCCGCCTCACCGCCAGCAACCGGCGCATCTACGCCCGCCCGGTCATCGGCAACGACCTGCAGCTCGGGAACAAGGCCATCGAGATCTCCACGACCTTCCCGGCCGGGACCACGATGGACGGGCGCGCCACGCAGATCGGCTCCTTCGACTTCGGTTCGGCGACGTTCTGGTTCGCCGCCAGCGACCGCAACTACTTCGCCGCGTTCCCCGGATGGCCCGCCGACGGCTCCGCCACCTCGGTGGCCGAGAAGACGACCGCCGCGTTCCCCACCGACGCGACCATCAGCAACGGCGGCGCCGCGTGGAAGCCGCTCACCAGCGGGGCAGGTGACCGGTTCTACTCCACCTCCGCCGACCAGATCCTCACCCAGTGGAGCGCCTACGCGGGCGTCAACGACCAGTCCTGGTCGATCCTCTACGCCGACACCAACGCCAGCGGCTCCACCGCCGCGTCCCCGGTCCGCACGCTGACCGTGCCACGCCGCCGGGCCGTGACCGTGACCCTCCCGCCGCCGGCCAAGGGAGTCACCGGCGCGGCCGTGTGGGTCGGGTACGCCGCCTCCGGCGTCGCGACCACGTTCTACCGCCGCAGCGAGGCACTCAGCGCCTCGCGATCCATGATCCTGCTCGGCAAGTCCACCAGCGGGTCGACATCGGTGCCCAGCACCAACACCATGGGCGGCACCGCCGCCCTCCTGCGCTCGCAGCGCCAGAGCGCGGCGCTCGGCTGGGAGATGGACGCCTCCGGCATGATGCGCCGGCGCACGCCCGTCACCGACGACGCCGACGTCGCGAACAAGCAGTACGTCGACCGCGATGCCCCTGCCAACCACTCCGCCTGGTACCGCGCGGCGGGACAGAGCATCGGCGACAGCAGCGACACCGCCTACCTGGACATCGCGGGCACGTCGGCCGACACCACCGGCGCATGGACCAAGGCGTCCGCCTCTCCGTTCGGCTTCACGTGCCAGCAGGCCGGGGTCTACGACATCGTCGTCTCGATCAACTGGGACGCCGCCAGCGCCGGCCGCCGCTCGCTCGTGTGGGAGCTCGGCGGCGTCGTCCAGCCCGAGCGCACCGACATGGCCCCGACCGGGTCCTTCATCGTCGGCCAGCAGGTCGTCATCTCCCGCCGCTTCACCGCCGGGGAGGTCGTCGCGTTCCGCGCGTTCCAGACCTCCGGTGCGACCCGAAGCGTCAGCAAGCAGCGCGTCACCTTCACCCGAAAGGCAGCCTGATGCCCACCACCCAGCCCGAGCAGTTCATCGAACGCCGCGACACGTGCCAGGCGATGCTCCTGACCGAGGACAACGGCGCCGAGGTCGCCGCCTGGTGCGACGGGAACGTCATCCAGGGACCCGGGGGAGACCCGGCGCGCCAGGCCGTGACCTGGTGGGCGGGCGACACCCCGATCACCGCCCGCGTCGGCGACCGCGTCGTGCTGCGCCCCGGCGCGGACTTCGTGCGCATCCCGGCCGCGGAGTTCGACGCGCAGTGGATGCCGAACGCATGAGCACCGACCTGTACGTCCTGCGCGACGGCCGCCACCCGGTCGTCCTCGGCATTCTCGTGTTCCTCGCCCTGGTATCGCTCTACAGCCTGGTCATCGACCCGCCCAGCCGGAACATCGACCTCGCCTTCGACTACCCCCAGCGGGCCATCTGGTCCGCGCAGGTGCTCACTGCCGCGCTCGTCACCCTCACCGGCCTGCACCTCAAGGACCGGATCCTCGGCGCGCTCGTCGAGCGCGTCGGCTGGGGCCTGATGGTCGTCGGCGTCGGCACCTACCTCACGATCCTGGCGACCTACTCTACCTGGAGCGCCGCGGGCATCGTCTTCGCGATCTCGGCCGGCGTCGTCGTCGGATCGGCGCTGCGCATCCGCCAGATCACCCGGGACCTGCACGACCTCCGCCGCACGAGCCGAGCACTCGATGCCTGACTGGTTCGGGAACCTGCTCATCGGAGCCGTCAGCGCCTCCTTCGGCGGCGGCCTCGCGACCCTCATCCTGGCCCCGCGCCAGCGCCGCAAGCTCAAGGCCGAGACCGACGCCACCGACGCGGACGCCGCCAAGGTCATCACCGACACCGCTATGCAGCTCCTCAACCCGCTGCGGGAGCAGGTCGCGGCGACGCAGACCCAGCTCGAGGAGACACAGACCCAGCTCGACGCGACCCGCACTCAGCTCGACGAGACGCAGACCGAGCTCGCCGGCACCCGCGCCGAGGCAGCCGCGCTCACCCGCGAGCTCGCCTGCATCCGCGAGGAGTACGAGCTGTACCGCGCGACGCACCCGCCCGCGCGCTGACTCACCCACCAGCCCACCCGCCGGCACCTCGCCGCGCGGGCAACTCCACCTGTCCAAGGAAGGACATCAACATGGCGAAGCTCTACGGGATGCCGACGTGCCGATGCGTCGAGATCTGGCTGCCCACGTTCCTGCGACTGCTCGCGCGCTACGGCATCACGGCCCGCGCCACCCAGCTCACGGGTGACTACGGACCCAGCGGCGGCACGCACGGCGGCGGCGGAGCGATCGACCTCGTCATCCAGAGCACGGGCGGTCGGACCCTGGCTGCGGCCTACTGGCTGGTGATCAAGCTCGCCCGCATCGCCGGCGCCGATCCCTCGTGGCACCGCCCCGCGGGCTGGAACAACGGCACGGGCATCAACCACGCGCACATCACCCTGCGCGGCTGCAAGCACCGTGCCGACGCGGCGATCGACCAGGAGTTCGACGTCGACGCGAGGCTGAACGGGCTGGCGAACAACGCCCCCGACCCCGGGTACAGGCCGCTGTCTCACCGCTCCTGGGCCGCCGGCGTGCGCTGGATGCGCTGGAAGCTGCTCCCGAGCCTGCCCGGTCTGCGCGTCGTCACGGCCGAGCAGGGCCTGCCGGTGCGCACCGCACGCGGCACCAAGGGTCCGATCGTGAAGACGCTGCGCAAGGGCGAGAAGTTCCGCATCCGCGGGCGCGACCCGCACAACCGCGAGTGGTTCATCACGACCAAGGGGAACCGCGTGAGCGCGTCCTCGAAGTACTCGAGGAAGGCCTGAGCCATGCGCCGCGCTCTCGTCCTGCTGCTCGCCGCGCTGCGGTCGGCCGGCGTGTGGGTGAACGCCCGCCGGAAGGCCGTCGTCGCGTTCGTCATGCCCGGGCTCGTGATCCTCGCCCCGACGCTGCTCGCCGGCGACGTGCCGACGGCGGGGGAGGTCCGGGTCGCGCTCGTGACGTGCGTCCTGACCGCCCTCGGCGTCGAGCGGATCTCGAACCGTCGCCCCGTCTCGAGCGGGCGGCACTGACTCGGCGGACCCGGCCCACCGGGGCCGGGTCCGCCTTCTGGTCGTCTCTCGCGACCGACTGCACGGACTCCCGACGGAGGCGCCAAGCCCCGTTGCCACCCTGGGGAAGGGACTGACCCATGACCACCCGCACTGTGCAGATCCGCACCAGCGTCCCGGGGCTCGACGGCCCCGTCCCGCTGGGCCCGGACGCCGAGGTCGACATCAAGCCCAGCCGAGCCTGGACCGTCGGCGACGCGATGCTGCTCCCCGAGCCTGTCACCGCCGCGGCCGGCACCGACGTGGCACTCGAGGTCACCCCCGCAGGCTGCGCCTACGAGGTCAGCATCGGCACACCCGACGGCTTCCACGGACCGATCTACGTCGTCGTGAACCCCGGCGGCCCGATCGCGCTCGTCAACCTGCCTGTCGTCGATCCCGAGACGCTCGACGCCGTCGACCCGGGCCCCGCCTGGTGGGCGGTCGCCGACGACATCGTCGCGGCGCGTGACGCCGCGCAGGCTGCGGCGATCTCGGCCGACCAGTCCGCGACCGCCGCAGCGCAGTCGGCCACGGCCGCCGATGGGTCGGCGACGACCGCAAGCACGAAGGCCGGCCAGGCAGCAGGGTCGGCGTCGGCCGCGGCGGGCTCGGCGAGCACCGCCAGCACGAAGGCCGGCGAGGCGTCGACCAGCGCGACGAGCGCCAGCAACTCCGCGACGTCGGCAGACACGGCTCGAGCGGCGGCCGTGGCCGCTCGCGACCAGGCCCTCGCGCAGACCTTCGGCGGCGCCGACCTGGGCACCAGCGACCTCAACACCATCACCACCCCCGGCATCTACAAGCAGGGTGTCGGGACCAACGCGACCGCGGCCTCGAACTACCCCGCGACCCGCGGCGGCACGCTCGAGGTCCGCTGGCTCGGGAACGCGTCGAACGTCCTGCAGACCTACACGGTGGAGAACTCGGGACGCCCGCTGAGCTGGGTGCGGTGGCGCTGGGCGGGCAACTGGCAGCCTTGGAGGTCTGCGACGGCACCCCGCGTGGTGCAGCCGTCTGGACAGCCCGGCACCGAGGTGCTCGCGATGGACGACGTCAACAACCGCGAGCAGGGCCTCATGGCGTTCGGCTACGACCTCGGCACTGCCGACCTCAACGTCGTCACGACGCCGGGCATCTACTCACAGCTCAACGCGGCGAACGCGCTCACCGCCTCGAACTATCCAGTGGCCGAGCGCTGCACCGTCGAGGTGGTGCCCACGGGGGCGTCGACCGTCGACGGCAGGTTCATCACCCAGCGCGTCACCGTCGTCGCCGGCGTGAACCGGCACCGCGACCAGTGGGTGCGCCGCGGCCAGCTCGTGTCCGGTTCGTGGTCGTGGGAGACCTGGCGGCGTGGCTCTGGCACCAGCGTGACGGCGGCTGCCGGTCAGCCGGGCAACAACCTGCTCCTGTGGGACGACGTCGCCGCCGCCAATGTGCAGGTGCCGCTCACGAACGTTGCACTCGGCAACGTCAACCTGAACGCCATCACCGTCCCGGGCACCTACGGCCAGGCGACCGTGGGCAACGCCACGGTGGACAACAACTACCCGCCTGTGCCCAATCGCGCGTGGATCATCGAGGTATCCCAGGCGGCCAGCGGCGCCACCGTGCAGCGCGCCACCATCCACTCTGGCGGGTCCGGTGCGACGCGCGGGTTCTGGCAGCGGCGCCTCATCGGCGGGTCGTGGGACTCCTGGTACTACACGCCCGCGCAGCGCTCCGTCCTGCCGACGTCCGGCGCGCCGGGCGTCGAGGTGTACACCCACGAGGAGGTCAGCGGCACCGAGCGGCAGCTCCACGTCACCAACATCGACCTTGGCACCGCAGACCTCAACGCGATCACGGTTCCCGGCACGTATCGCCAGTCCACCGGTTCGAACGCCACTCTCGCCGCTAACTACCCTGTCGCGGTAGGCGGCACCCTCGAGGTTCTGCCCGTCAACGGGTCGACCCGATTCCTTCAGCGGTACACGCCTCACACCGGCAGCAGCTCCACCGGCATGAGGGTGCGCTACGAGCGCGAGAACGCAAACGGCGCGTGGTCTGTCTGGCGGCCCTACTCCTCGCAGCGCACCGACAAGTCCGCCGGCATCGCCATCTACGCGTGGGACGAAGTCGCCGGCCGCGAGCAGCTCGTCTACGGCGACACCGGCCTGCGGGACATCAGCTCTCTGCTCGACACGAACCTCTTCGCCTCGGGCAGTGTGCTCTTCGTGCGCCGCAGGACCTACGAGGTGACGTTGCAGGGTGCGGTCATCGTGAACGCCGACATGACGACGGAGAACAACCTCATCCCGAGCACGCCGGGCTGGCCCTCCGGGTTCAGCATCCAGGCGCAGATCGTGACCCGCACCCCGTTCCGCATGTCGGCTGCTGCCGTCAACCACTACCTCCGCTACACGCAGGGTGTCGCGCAGGTCAGCCCGCTGGGCACCCTGACGCCCGGCCAAGGGTCCTTCGCCTTCCTCGTGAAGTACGACACGGCCTCGGCCTGGCCGACCTCCCTGCCGGGCAACCCGTCCGGCACCATCCCGAACGCCTGACCGAAGGAGCACGACCATGGCACTGCCCGCGATCGAGAACTACACCGACGAGAAGCTCGACGAGCTCCTGAACGCGATCCTCGCGCTGAAGGAGAAGCGCGAGCGACTGCGTCGCGTGCCCGAGCAGCTCGCCGAGCAGGCGCGCACGTTCGTTGCCGACGGCGGCGACGCCGAGACGCTGCGCACCGCGCTCGACGTCGCGCTCGAGCCCACGCCGGCCGACGTCGAGGAGACGCCGTCGTGATCGTCCGGCGCGACTCCGGGGGCGGCCTGTGGCTGTGGTGCCCCGGCTGCGAGGAGGCGCACCGGGTCTCCGTCGACGGTCACGCCGCATGGGAGTGGGACCACGACGAGGAGCGTCCGACCATCTCCCCGTCGCTCCTGGTCCGTGGCACGCAGTCGGCCGAGGGCGAGGACTTCCACAAGCCTCACCACCCGGACGTGGCCGCGGGCGGACCGATCGTCTGCCACTCCTTCGTCCGGGCGGGTCGGTGGGAGTTCCTGGCCGACAGCACACACCTCCTCGCCGGCCAGACCGTCGACGTCGTGCCGCTGCCCGACTGGCTCGCCCGACCCACCGCCTGACCCACCCAGCACGGCCTACGCGCCCCTCTCGCCACCACGGCGGGAGGGGCGCTTTCGCTGTCTGGCTCAGCCCTTCTTCGGGAGGCCCATCTCATCGAGACCTGCCGAGGCAAGAGCCTCCTGGTCATCTCGCTCGCTGTTCGCGAAGTGGAACACCAGCCTGGCGCGCAGACGGGCGCGAGCTTGCGGCGTCATGCGCGCCTGACGAAAGTTCGTGAGCCACTGCAGATCCTCGAGGTTCTTCTCGCCAATCGAAACACGCTCAACCAGCTCCACTACCCAAACCTTGTTCGGCTTGTCCGCGAGAGCGTCCGTAGGCTCAAGCAAGTGGAAGTACTTCGAGTACGACACTCCTTCTGAGGGCGCGTCAGTTCTGAGCGAGACCATCAGCTGGTGGTCGTCGGGTAGCCGCCGCACTTCTCCAATCCGGCCGAGCAGCACGGTGTGCTTCTGCTCGACAGTGCAGCACTGATCCAGCACCACTGCGTTCCTCGACGCGTAGACGCTGGCCCGCAACTCCTCGGTCGTGAGCTCCATGGTGCCTCGACGGGGAAACGGCATGCCGCAGAGCAAGTCACCCTGCCGAAGAGCGTCTTGAACTCCCGGCTTGGTCGTCTCCCACACCCTACGCGTCGCTGGTGTAGAACGCCGAGTAGTCCAGTTCGTCCGGGTGGGCGCTGAGTGCGGCCCGCATCATCGAGATATCCGCAGCCGTCAGGGTTTCGAAGTCGGCCTCGCTCAGTTCACGGACCGGCTCCAGGTGCAGTGGACGGTTCAGGTTGATGACTTCCGGCCCACCCATCGACAGCGTGCGGACCTCGAACGCAGTGTCCGACACCAAGGAGCGACCCATGGCCACAGCCGGCGGGGAAACAATCGAAGCAGCAAGGAGCACGCTGAGACCCATCGTCTTCACGTCAGACATGGCGCACCCCTTCCGAGTTCATGATGTTGTCGTACTGATCGATCGACCCTTGCAGGATAGCGACAAGTTCTGCGGCGCGGTCACGCGAGAACAAGAAGAGCCCTCGCCCCTGAACCTTCAGTTCTCCACCCAGAGCGGTCAACTGGGCTCTGACCTCATCCTCGGTCCCCAAGAGGATGGGCGGGAGGGCGTGGCCGAGGTAAATCAGGATGCCGTCCGGAACTCCCCCGCCGGCGGGCGGAGCGAGGCTCACCGCGACCTGGTTGATCGGGTGCAGCGTGAGGTCGTCTACAGACCACGACGGAGTCATCTGGATCTCGGTCATAGACCGAGTCTCGCATGAGCCCACCCGTGCTGCCTAGGTGGCGTACTTGACTGGCAGAACTGACCGTCCTTTCCAACCACGCGTTTCGTCGCTGGTGCGACCTACGCTCGCGCCCATGGCACGCAGCAGGCTGACCGACGACCAGCACCTCGAGATCCGACTCAGCTCGACAGCCCGCCGGCTCGCACGCGCCTATGTAGATCGAGCCGTCGCCGTGGCCGAGCTGCAGGAGCTCGCCGGCGGCCGCGGGGATCTCCTCGCGCTCGCGGCTGGTCGCGCGCTCGGCGACTTCCTCGCCCGGCCCACTGCGCAGTTCCCCGGCGACCTGCACGTCTCGGCGCTGCTGCTCGAGGCGGGCGCCGACCCTCGGCTCGTCGTCGTGCACACCGACGAGACGCGAGAGTACGTCGGCCGCGGCCACCACAGCACCGCGACGACGGGCGGTCCACCGAACGGCGGCTACCAGCCCTAGGGGCCGGTCACTGTCGCTGGTACTTTCCGCCGGATCCGCTGTAGGCGGTTGACCTCCACAGGGTGCGCGGCGAGCGCCTCGGGCATGTCGATCAGCTCGTTGAGCCGCTGCGCTGCTCGGGTCACCGAGAGCCCGGTGACCTCCATGACCTTCGCGTTGCGCATGCCCGGGTACCGCCACGCTTGAGACCAGATCTTGATGAGCTCGTGGTCGGACTCGGTGATCACGTCACGCGGGCGCGACGTCGGCTCGACGTCCTGGGTCTCGTCGACGGCGTCCTCGGCGGTCATGCGATCCATCATGCTCGCGTCCTCCGACATCGCAGACCGTCGTGGGGCAGCACGTGGGGCAGCGTCAGGTGTCATGACGTCACGCCGCGTCATAGGACTACCCCGCGAAAGCCTGCAATCGCGGGCAGAACAGCCACCGCATCATGCTGGGTCACAGTCCGTCATCATCCGCAGGACTCACTTTTAATCCGCGGGTTGTGGGTTCGAGTCCCACGGGGCCTACCTACCAGGGTTGTGGTTCGTGTCGAGCTGCGGACACATCCGGGTCACGACCGATCGATGCTCGACCGTCGCCGACGGATCTACTGCACCTGCGACCAGTCCATGGCGAGGACGTCGTCGATCACCGCGCCGTACTGGGAGCGGTCGAAGCGGGCGGACCAGACCTCGGCGTTGTAGCCGGCGAACGGCTCGTACGTGACCTGCCAGCCGATCTCGCGCCACTCGACCACGTCGTCGTCGACGACGACCTCGGTCGTCAGCGCTCCGCAGTCCAGGTCCCCGCAGGGGCACTCGAGGAGCACGACGCGACCGTCCTCGAACGCGGCCCCGAAGGGGGCCCACGGAGTCCCGCTCCGCCCGAGCAGCCGGTCGAGCCGGGTGCGTTCGAAGCGCGGGACGAACGTCGGCAGATCCGTGCGGTCGCCCCGCAGACGGAGCAACAGCTCGCGCCGCTGGTCCTCGTCCGCTCCGGCGTAGAGGGGCGGCATCGAGGTGGGGTCGTCGACGATCTCCCGGAGCGGGACGCCGTTGATCGTCCACTCCACCGCTGCCACCGACGACTCGGCCTGCCGCAACCTCTGGTCGCCGCCGAAGAGTGCGACGCGCGTCGTCTGCACGCCCAGCCGGTCCATGACCGAAGCCTAGGGGCCGCGGGACGCATCACCGACCGGGCATCGGGGCAGGGACCCGTGGCCCTCGCGGACCGTCCGTGGCGGTGGACAGGTCGCCCGAAGCTCGTCAGAATGGTCGGTTGCCTCGGCCGAGGGAACGGCGCGCGACCGACCGTCACCCGCCCTCATCTCGTGAACGAGGTCGACCCATGTCCTGGAGAACTCGCCGGCGGGCGCGCCGCCAACCGACGTACGTCCCGCCCCTGCGGTTCTGGATCGGTCCCGACGGGGAGATCGGCTACCCGCCCGAGCTGCTGGAATGGCCCTTGCCGCTCTCGCGCGGTCCGGCGCGCCCCACCCTCCCCCGCACCGAGGTCACCGGCGTCGACGCAGCGTCGCTGGCCGAGGCTGCGGCCAGCGGAGACCTTGCCGACCTCCTCCTGCCCGACGGCAACCGGCTGTACACCCACCACATCCGCATCGAGCACTTCGGCTACGCGTTCGCGCCCCTCCCCACCCTGACGCTGGTCCTGCCCTCCCCGTTCGACGATGGGCCGTCGACTCGGGTCCGGTTCGAGGACGCGGTCGTGACGGACTGGACGACCGAGGCGGGCTACTCGGCTGACCACCCGAACGACGAGCTGTGCGAGCTGCGGTGGGACGGCTGGCGCACCTTCCTCCTCGACTTCCTGAGCTTCAAGATCATCGTCCTCGCGAGCCGTCTCGACGTCGAGGTGCTTGAGTGAGGCCCGGGCGATCGGGCGCAGTCGCGAGACCGTCGACCGAGCTGCTCGCGGATCCTCGAGCGTCGAAGACACTCACGACCTCTCGCGCAGGTCGGGTTCGAAAGCCAGCGCCATCCCAAGAAGCTGATGCGCCTCAGTCGCGCCTCGGCATCGCCACCACCGTTCGGGCAACACTCCTCTCGCCATCCCCCACCCGGCTGAGTGCCGTAGCTACTCAGCCGGCTCGGGTGCGGCGGGAGCTGGCGTGTCGGGTCCTGAGGGTGCGGTGGGTCTGGTGGGTGTGGGGGTCGATGGTGAAGAACCCTTGGTGCACGGCCGCATGGCATCTCGGGCACAACCCGATGAGGTTGTGCAGGTCGGTGGTGCCGCCGTCGGACCAGTAGGTGATGTGGTGGACGTGGACGACGGGTCCTCTGCAGCCGGGTCCGGCGCAGGTGCCGTCTTGTCGGTTGACGACGGCCTTGCGCTGAGCCGGGGTGGCGAGGCGGTGGGTGCGGCCGACGTCGAGGACGGTGTGTCTGCCGGCGGTCAGGATGGGGGTGAGGTCGGCGTCGCAGAGCATCTGCTGCAGCTGGCCGGGGCCGATGGTCCCGAACCCGGCGAGCTCGCCGGTGGTTCGGTCGGGGTCCTGGGCGATCTGGGCGAGGTCGGCGGTCAGGTCCACGTGGGGGCGCACGCCTCTGTCCTGCGGCAGGCCCGAGGCGAGGATGCCGGACAGGAGCTGGTCGAGGGCGGTGACGCGGCGTTCGGCGACGGGTCGGTCGTCCTCGGCGCAGGTGGGGGCGGACAGTGACTGCAGGATCGTCTTGAGCTTGGTGCCGGTGTCGAAGGGCAGGAACCCGGTCACGGCCACGCCGTCACCGACGACGGAGACCTTGATGTCGTGCCGGTCCATCCCTTTGATCCAGGCCTCGTCGAGGTCGTCGGGGTGGGCGGTCGCGCGCAGCTTCTTGACGGCCTTGCGGATCTGGACCGGCTCGGCCCGCTCGGCCAGGCGCAGCATCCAGCCCATCGAGTGCTCCACGACCATCGGGTCGATGTGCCTGGCGGCGTAGCCGAACGCGTCCACATGGTCCAGGGAGACGGCGCCCTCGACGGCGAGTGACTCCAGGTCGGGCATGTCCCGCAGCGTCCGGCCGGAGCGGACCAGCTGGCCCGCCTGTCTGCCGTCGAGGTGCAGCTGGTCACGCAGCCAGTTCTTCAGGCTCGAGCAGCCCTCGGCCTCGAAGTCCCGGTGCTCGTCCACCTCCGCGACCAGGGCCACCTTCTCCGCGTCGATCGCGTTCGAGAGTCCCTGCAGGATCCGCAGCGCGTCGGTGGGCGTCGGGAAGGCGCGCAGCTCAGCGACGGCGACCTCGAGCCGGTCGGCGAGCTGCGTGCTGGACATGACTCCATGATACCGAACAGATGTTCGAGAAACAACCCTCAGTTCGACTTTTTGTCCTACAATTCCAGGGTTTGTCGCGTCGACCTCGAGGGGCGACCTCGTCCGCCCCGCGAGGCTCCGCTCGTGGCGGACGGCCTGCGGAGACCGCTCCGCCGAGGCTCGGAGCAGCAGGCGTGCGCGGCCATCCGCCCGGTGTGGCACAGCAGAGCCGCCGAGGGTCAGGACCAGTCGTGGTTCACCCCATCCAGCCTCACCGTCGCCTCAGCAGAAGACTCAGTGCTTGAGCGGGTTCAGCGACCGCCCCATCAGGTACTGCAGGCGGAACGGCACCGGGCGCATCGCGTGCGACAGCACCTTGTTCACGCGACCCGCGACGCAGACCGGCTTGCCCGTCTCGACGGCCGCCCAGCCCTCGCGCGCGACGGCGTCGGCCTCCTGCCAGAGGAGAGCGGGGAGCCGGTTGGCGGCCTCGGCGCTGCCCATCGTCGCGTGGAACTCGCTGCGGGTGAAGCCGGGGCAGAGCGCCGTCACGTGGACGCCGCGCGGCTTGAGCTCCATGTCGAGCGCCTGCGACATGTCGAGCACGTAGCTCTTGATGCCGGTGTACAGCAGGCTCTCGCCGGGCGGGGCGAACGCCGCGAGCGAGGAGACGTTGACGATGCGACCGTGGCCGCGCTGCTTCATGCCGGGCGCGAGGAGGTGGGCGAGCTCGGTCACGGCCGTCACCATCACCTGGATCTCCGCCGCGAGCGCCGACCACGGCGTCTCCGTGAAGGCCGCGTCGCCGGACAGGCCCGCGTTGTTGACGAGCACGTCGACCTCGAGACCCAGCTCCTGCACGGCCTCCACGACCGCGCGGGGCGCCGCGGGATCGCTCAGGTCGGCGGCGACGACCTCGACCCGCACGCCGCGCCGGTCGCGCAGCTCCTGCGCGAGCTCGTCGAGCTTCTCCTGACGGCGGGCCACGAGGACGAGGTCGAGACCGTCGTCCGCGAGGACGCGGGCGAACGCGGCGCCGATGCCGGAGGAGGCGCCGGTGACGAGGGCGGTACGGGACTGGCTCATGCAGGGTCCTTCGGGTGGGGCGGGACGTGGATGGTGAGGAACTCGAGCTGCTCCGCGACGACGGCGTCGAAGAGCGGCGCGACGTACGGGTCGAAGTGGCCACCGTCGTGCACGCGGACGGTGGACCGCGGGATCCGGGCCGCCGCCCGTTCGGCGACCCTCCGCGGCGTGATGGCGTCGCGCGTGACGATCTGGACGAGGACCGGGCAGGGGATCTGCGCGGCCCGGCGTCCGGGCGAGTAGAGACCGATGCGCAACGCGATGCGGGCCGCGACCGTGCGCGGGTAGACGTCCTCCCCCAGCCCCGACTCGCGGAACAGGGGCGTCATGCCGGGGTAGGCGTCCGGCGTCGTCATCATCCCGGTGCCGCCCGGACGGGCGACGCTGTCGACGAGCACCGGCGGCCGACCACGACGGGCCGCGACCAGGTCGCGCAGCGCCGGGACGGCCAGCCGGAGCGCGGCGCGTGCACCGGTGGCCCTCACGGCCGCCGGTCCGCTGACGTGCGGCACCTGCGCGACGACCGCGGCGAGCGGCTCCCCCTGGCTCGCCATCGTCAGCACGTGGCCGCCGGCGAACGACGTCCCCCACGCCACGACGCCGTCGGGGTCGACGTCCTCGAGCGACCGCGCGAAGCGGAGGGCCGCGCGCCAGTCGTCGTGCTGCATGGCGATGTCGAGGACCTGACGGGGCTCGCCCTCGCTGTCGCCGAAGCCGCGGTAGTCGAAGACGACCACGACGTACCCGGCGGCGGCGAAGCGCTCGGCGTACGCGTAGAGCCGCAGCGCCCGGACCGCGCCGAACCCGTGAGCCATCACCACCACGGGCGACGCCCCGTGCCGGCCCGCCGGCCGGTGGACGCGGGCGGCGCACCGGGTGCCGCCGGAGACGAACCACTCGTCCGACGTCGCGACGCTGCTGGTGACCGGCTCGGTCATGGCGCACTCCCCTTCGTGGGCGGCGTGGTCCCGTCGACACACTCTTGAGCGTCGTTCAAGAAAAGGTAGGGGCCTCTTGAACGTCGTGCAAGATAAGGTGACGTGTGCCTCGTAACCGCCGCGCCCAGGGCCGGGAGGAGAAGTCCGCCGAGATCGTCGCCGCAGCAGCCGCCCTGTTCGCCGACGTCGGGTACGAGAAGACCTCGATGGCACGGGTGGCCCGCGCCGCCGACGTCACCACGACGACCATCTACTGGTACTTCGCCGACAAGGAGGCACTGCTCGTCGGCGTGCTCGACCACCTCCTCGGCGACCTCGTGGCCGGTCTGGAGAGCCAGGCCGAGCAGCCGCCCGTCGACCGTCTGCTCTGGGTGGTGGAGCAGCTGCAGCAGCGCAGCAAGCTCGTGACGACCGTCCACGCGCTCGCCGCCACGTCGGCGACGGTGGCCACCTGGCACGACGCGTTCCACGCGCTCACCGACGCGATGCTGGCCGACGAGCTGCGTCTGCTGGGCGTGCCCGAGGACCAGGTGCCGGCGACGACCCGCCTGGGCGTCTTCGCCGTCGAGGGCCTGCTCGTGCACGACCTGCCGCGCGAGGAGCAGCGCGCGGTGCTGGAGCTGCTGTCAGGCCGCCGCTGACGGCACGGCGCGCGCCCTGGCCGCAGCCGCCCTGCGCTCGCGCACCCGCCGAGCGGTCACCGCGTCGTAGACCGTGCCGACGACGGTTCCGAGGATCGGCGGGACCAACGGCCCCACGAAGCACCACAGCATGATGATGATCCCGGTCGCGTCCATGGTGTGACCTCCGTCATAGGCAGACCCCCAGGCTCGACGCTTCGCGAGGACCTGTCGTCAGGTCGGCGCACCAAAGACCGCTGCGATCGCCGTCGCCCCAGACCAAGGGCGACGCGTCCGCGGAAGGACGACTCAGACCAACACCGCCGCGCCCAGCCACCGGCACGCGACCAGGGCGAGCTCGAGGTCGAACCGGTCGTCCTCGATCGGCCGACCGCGCAGCTCCACCGCCTTGTCGACCCGGTACTTCACCGTGTTCTTGTGCAGGTGCACCTTCTCCGCCGTCGCGACGAAGCTGCGGTTCTCGCGCAGGAAGACCGTCAGCGTCTCGCGCAGCCGCGCCGCCGTGTCGTCGTCGCGCGCCAGGTCGCCGAGCATCGAGGCCACGAGGTCGCGGGCGACCGGAAGGTCACCGGCGAGGACGGCCGCAGCCCGCACGCCGGCGTCGTCGTACGCGGTGACCTGCGCCCGCCCGATCGGCCGCCACGACGGCGACCTGGTGCGCCCGCAGCGCTGCCCGGTGCGTCGACCGGAAGCCCTCCAGCCCTGCCCCGACGGCGCCGACCGCCACCCTCACGTCGTCCCCGACCTCGCGCAGGACGCGGGCCAGCCGGTCGGGGTCCGGCGAGCCACCACCCTGCACCGGCACCCAGGCCCACCCGAGGGAGTGGTCCTGGGGCACGAACAACGGCGCCGCGTCGGAGCCGACCTCGTGGCCGATCGCGGTGACGAGGTGCCCCAGCCGCTGCAACGGTCCCGCCGACGCCGCCGGCTCCTCGACCCAGAGGACGAGCCCGAGGTGACCCTGCCGCAGGCGGTAGCCGAGCACGCGCTCGCCGGCGGCCACGTCGGTCTCCTCCCCCGCCAGCAGCGCCGCGAGCGTCGCGGAACGGATCGTGCTGCGGTTCGCGAGCCAGCGCTCCCGCTCCGTCTCGTACTCCTCGACGACCTGCTCTGACACCCGGTCGATGTACGCGAACGCGGCGTCCTGCAGCAGCTGCAGGGCGGCGAAGCAGACACGCGCGTCGGGCTCGACGGCACCGAGCTCACCGGCCACCCAGTCCAGGACCCGCCGCTGGCCGAGCCGGTACGCGCGCAGCAGGGCGTTCGAGGAGATCTCGCGCTGGGCCAGCCGCCGCGCGTACTCCACCGCAGGACGCGGCGCCTCCACCGCGTCGAGCGCGAGACCGTACTGCGCCCGGTGGAAGAAGACCTTGACGTTGCTCTCCACGCTCGCGTAGAGCAGGTCGAGCATCAGCCGGTCGCCGCGCAGCTCGGGGATCGACTCGGCGAGCTCGACCTGCAGCATCCGCGCGACGTCGTCGAGCTGGGAGCTCGTCGACCCGGCGATGTCGGCCACCCTCGCCGCGGCCCGCTCGGCGACATCGTCAGCCTCGGGTCCCGTCATGCCTCGTCCTCCCTCAGATAGGTCCGAGAGCACAACCGCACTGGACGTGCACCGATGATGCTCACCGGCACGACGGCGATCATCGCTCCCCCGGGACAAAGCGGGCGGGAACTTTCGTGCTCGGAGCACAGTGTTCCACGTCTCACCCGCGCCTAGGGTCGGGGCGTCCCGGCGCCGACCGGGTCAGGACCCACCCCGAGGAGCACGTGCCATGGGATTCATCAACCCGTCCCCGCCGCCGGTCGAGCCGGCCACCTTCGTCCGCCTGCCCCTGCGCGAGCGGGTGCGGATCCTCAGCACGCACTGGGCCGACGACGGCTTCGGCACCCCGCGCGTCCTGCACGTCGTGTACGTCCTGAAGATGCTCGGGCTGTACTTCGGCGTCGGCATCTGGATCGCGTCGGCGACGTCGGGCATCGCGTTCACCGACGTGGGCTCCTGGTACGACAACATCGTCGTCTACCAGAAGCTCGCCGTCTGGCTGATGCTGCTGGAGGTGATCGGCCTCGGCGGCGCCTTCGGCCCGTTGTGCGGCCACTTCCGCCCGATGGTGGGCAACATCAGGTACTGGATCCGTCCCGGCACGATCCGCATGGCGCCGTGGGGCCGGCGCGTGCCGTTCACCGGCGGCGACGAGCGCACCTGGTTCGACGTCGCCCTCTACGTGGGCGTCCTCGCCAGCCTCGTCTACCCGCTCGCCGCCCAGGCCGAGCCCGTCCCGAGCCAGTTCCTCCCCGCAGGCACGGGCGCCCAGGAGCTGGTGCCCCCGCAGTACTTCGTCCCGATCCTCGTGCTCATGCCCCTCATGGGCCTGCGCGACAAGGTCGTCTTCCTCGCCGCACGGTCCGAGCAGTACCTGCCGATCATGCTGTTCTCCGCCCTGTTCGGCACGATCGCCAGCACCGCCGACTTCGTCGACCTCGTCGTGGTGTTCAAGGTGGTCATCTGCGTCGTCTGGATCGGTGCCGGCGTCTCCAAGCTGGGCGCCCACTTCGAGAACGTCATCCCGCCGATGGTGTCCAACAGCCCCGCGATGCCGGGTCGGTGGATCAAGCGACTGCACTACCGCGACGCCCCCCACGACCTGCGGCCCTCGCGCGTCGCCTGGTTCATGGCGCACGTCGGCGGCACCGCGGTCGAGATCATCGTGCCCGTCACGCTGCTGCTGACCACCAACGCCACGGTCGCGCTCGTCGGTGCGCTCGTCATGCTGGCCTTCCACCTCTTCATCACCTCGACCTTCCCGCTCGCGGTGCCCCTGGAGTGGAACGTCTTCTTCGGCTTCATCGCCATCGTCCTGTGGGTCGGGTTCGACCCCGGCACCTACAACATCTGGAGCTTCTCCGAGCCCTGGCTGCTCGTTCCGGTCTTCGCCCTGCTGACGTTCGGCCCGATCCTCGGCAACCTGCGCCCCGACCTCGTCTCCTTCCTGCCGTCGATGCGGCAGTACGCCGGCAACTGGGCCTCGGCGGTGTGGGCCATGAAGCCCGGTGTCGAGGAGCGGCTGAACGAGCTGCCGGGCGTGGAGAACCAGATCGACCAGCTCCAGCGCATGCTCCCGACGCCGTACGAGCGCGACGACGCCGACCTCACCCTGCAGAAGACGATCGCCTGGCGGGCGATGCACAGCCAGGGTCGCGGCCTGTTCTCGCTCCTCTACACGCACCTCGACGACATCGAGAGCCGCACCGTCCGCGAGGGCGAGCTGATGTGCACCACGATCCTCGGCTTCAACTTCGGCGACGGCCACCTGCACGACGCGCGCCTCATCGCCGCGGTGCAGAAGCGGCTCGGCCTCGAGCCCGGCGACCTCGTCGTCATGTGGGTCGAGTCCCAGCCCATCCACCGGCGCACCCAGGAGTACCAGGTGATCGACGCCGCCCTGGGCGTCGTGGAGCGCGGGACGTGGAACGTCGCCGACTGCGTGGCCCAGCAGCCCTGGCTGCCCGACGGACCGGTCCCCGTGCAGGCGACCTGGACGGCCGAGGGCTACGTGCGCCGCCGGACCCTCGGCGTCGCACCCGAGCAGCTCGACGGGTCAAGCGTCTGACCGCGTCCGCTCGGGCCACGCCAGGCCTGCCCCACCACCGCCCCTCTCCCAGGAAGGAAGATCCGTGCACCTCGCCACGCTGCCCGCCACCCGAGCCGAGCAGGCCCCGACCGCACCGTGCCTGACCGACGACGTCCTCGGCACCCTCACCAACGCCGACCTCGCCCGTCGCGTCGACGCCGTCGCCGCCTCGCTGGCCTCGCTCGGCGTGGGCCACGGCGACGTCGTAGCGGTGCGACTCGCCAACCGCACCGACCTGGTCGTCACGCTGTTCGCGGGGTGGCGCCTCGGTGCCGCGGTCACGCCGGTCAACCCGGCCCTCGCCGTCGGGGAGGTCGAGTACCAGGTCGGCGACGCCGGCGCGAAGGTGCTCGTCACCCACGACGGGCTGGCCCTCGAGGGGGTCACCACCGTCGCCCCCGAGGACCTGGTGCCGTCCACGGCGTCGGCGCCGGTGGCCGGGCTCGTGCCCGACCTCGACGACCTGGCCCTGCTCGTCTACACGAGCGGGACGACCGGGCGGCCGAAGGGCGTGGAGCTCACGCACGCCAACCTCGACGCGATGACGGCGACGATGGTGACGTCCATGGCCCTCGACGAACGCGACCACAGCCTGCTCGTCCTGCCGCTGTTCCACGTGAACGGCATCGTCGTCAGCATCCTGTCGCCGCTGCGGGCGGGCGGACAGGCCACCATCGCCGGCCGCTTCGACCCGCGCACGTTCTTCGCGACGCTCGAGGCGGTGCGCCCCACCTACTTCTCGGGCGTCCCGGCGATCTACACGATGCTCGCCAACCTGCCGGCCGAGGTCGAGCCCGACACCAGCTCGCTGCGCTTCGTCGTGTGCGGCGCGGCGCCGATGCCCGCCGCGCTGATCGGCCAGGTCGAGCAGCGCTTCGGCGTGGTGCTCGTCGAGGGCTACGGACTGTCGGAGACCACCTGCGCGTCGACGAGCAACCCGCTCGACGGCGTCCGCAAGCCCGGTACCGTCGGCGTCGCGCTCCCCGGCCAGCGGGTCGCGATCATGGCCGCCGATGGCTCGTTGCTGCCGACCGGCGAGCGCGGCGAGGTCGTCGTCCAGGGACCCACCGTGATGCGCGGCTACCTGAACAAGCCGGATGAGACCGCCAGGACGATCCGGGACGGCTGGCTGCACACCGGCGACGTCGGCATCCTCGACGAGGACGGCTACCTGCGGATCGTCGACCGCGTGAAGGACATGATCATCCGCGGCGGGGAGAACATCTACCCGCAGGAGATCGAGCACGCCATCCACGAACACCCGTCGGTGCTCGAGGCCGCGGTCGTGGGTCGGCCGCACCCGGTGATGGGCGAGGAGCCCGTCGCGTTCGTCGTCCTGAAGGACGGGGCGACGCTCCAGCGGGAGGAGCTGCTCGCGTTCCTGACCGAGCGCATCGCGAAGTTCAAGCTGCCCACCGAGGTCAGCTTCATCGACGAGGTGCCGAAGAACCCGGTCGGCAAGTTCGACAAGCCCCGGCTGCGCAGCACGCTCACCGCCGCGGGCGCCTGATCCGTGCGGGGCGAGGAGGTGACGTCGTGACGCGTGCCGTGGTCGTCGGCAGCGGACCCAACGGGCTGGCTGCGGCACTCGTGCTGGCCGACGCCGGCATGTCCGTGGAGGTGGTCGAGGCCATCGACACCCTCGGCGGAGGGACCCGTTCGGCGGAGCTGACGCTGCCCGGGCTCGTCCACGACGTGTGCGCGGCGATCCACCCGTTGGCGATCGCCACCCGGTTCTCGCAGGCGTTCGACCTCGCCGAGCACGGGCTGTCCTGGGTCGAGCCGGAGGTGCAGTACTCCCACCCGCTCGACGCCGGGCGCGGGGCCGCCGCGTACCGGTCGGTCGAGGAGACGGCCCGCCAGCTGGGTGGGCGCGACGGCCGCACGTGGGCCCGCGTCTTCGGCTCGCTGACCGACCGCTTCGACACGATCGCCGACGAGTTCCTCCAGCCCGTGCTGCACGTGCCGAGACATCCGGCCCACCTCGGACGCTTCGGCCTCTACGCGGGGCAGCCCGCCTCGCTGCTGGCACGGCGGTGGCGTGACGACGAGGCTCGGGCCCTGCTCGCCGGGCTCGCGGCCCACGCGTTCCGGCCGCTCGGGTCGCTCGCGTCGTCGGCGATCGGCGTGGCCCTCGGCACGGCCGCGCACCGCTACGGGTGGGGCGCAGCCGTCGGCGGGTCGGCCGCGATCTCCACGGCGATGGTCGCCGCCGCGAAGCAGCGTGGCGTGCTCTTCGAGACCGGCCGGACGGTCACCGGCCTCGACGAGCTCGGTCCTGCCGACGTCGTCATGCTCGACACCGCCCCCGGCGCGGCGGCCGACATCGTCGGCGACCGGCTCCCCCGGCACGTCGCCCGGGCGTACCGCCGCTACCGCCACGGACCGGGTGCGTTCAAGGTCGACTTCGCCGTCGAGGGCGGCGTGCCGTGGTCGCACGAGCCGAGCCGACGCGCGGGCACCGTCCACGTCGGGGGGACGTTCGAGGAGGTCGCGGCGGCCGAGGCGAGCGTCGCGCGCGGGCAGATGCCGGCGCGGCCGTTCGTGCTGGCCGCACAGCAGTACGTGGCCGACCCGACCCGCTCCGTCGGCGACGTGCACCCGTTCTACACCTACGCGCACGTGCCGGCGGGCTACACCGGCGACGCGACCGAGGCGATCGTCGCGCAGGTCGAGCGCTTCGCGCCCGGGTTCCGCGACCGCATCCGCGCCACGGCCGTCTGCAGCACGACGGAGATGTCGCGGAAGAACGCGAACTACGTCGGCGGCGACATCGTGTCGGGCGCGAACGACCCCCTGCAGCTCGTGTTCCGCCCCCGCGTCACCCTCCACCCGTACGCCACCGGCGTCGACGGCGTCCTCCTCTGCTCGGCTGCGACACCCCCGGGCGCCGGTGCGCACGGGATGTCGGGCTACTGGGCGGCGCAGGCGGCGCTGCGGTCGGTCGCACGAGGCTGACGAGGGTCTGACGACTCCAGCGCCCGTGACCGTCCCGACGGAGCAGGGGATGGACGTCGACGACGAGGTCGCCCGCCGCACCGCCCGCTGAGCCGTTGCCGGGTGGTCTCGATACGCAGGGACCTCACAAGCTCGTCCCTGCTACTCGACCAGCGGCATCCTCCGCTGGTCGAGTGCCTCCACGAGCGCCAGCGAGGGGAGGCGTATCGAGACCACTCTGGGCTCTCGCTGGGGGTTGGCTCGCGCTGGACCGCTGCCGGATGGTCTCGATACGCAGTGACCTCGCAAGCTCGTCCCTGCTACTCGACCAGCGGAAGGTCCCGCTCTCGTGGCGGGTGGCCGGCGTCAGGCGGTCACCAGCACGTCGTCGGTGAGGTGGTCGGGGGTGCCGAAGCGGTGGGCGGTGATGCTGACGGCCTGCTCGAGGACGTACGGCAGCCGCTCGACGCGGCCTGACTCGACGACGGGGTGGTCGAAGACGGCCACGTCGGGCCGACCGTCGAGCGCCTGGGCGACGACGGAGGCCGGCGCGCCGACGAGGCGGATGCGCTGGTGCCCGGCGTTCGGCAGACCCGCGGCCCACGCGGCGTCGTCCTCCACCACGACCTCGACACCGACGGACGCGAGCGCCGGCAGGTCGACCGCGGACGACACGGTGAGGTCGGCGTCGGCGGCCAGGGCCGCCGCGACCGTGCGCAGCAGGTCGGCCGGGTCCCCCGCCTCGGCCAGCCGCACGTGCACCGTGGCCGGCAGGTAGCGGAACACGTTGCGCTCGGCCATCAGCGCCGACACGTCGGACGCGGCGAACACGTCGCGCGACGCCGCGGCGTCGCTGCGCAGCGCGCGCTCCAGACGAGCGTCGCCGCCCGCCGTCTCGAGCAGCCGACGCCCGGGGGACAGCGGCTCGGCGTCCGCGTGCGCCACGGCCGACGTCCAGCTGCCGAGGCCCACGAGGTAGTTCGGCCCGCCCGCCTTGTGGCCGGCGCCGACGGCCGACTTCTTCCAGCCGCCGAACGGCTGGCGTCGCACGATCGCACCCGTGATGCCGCGGTTGACGTACAGGTTGCCCGCGTGGACGCCGTCGAGCCAGCGTCCGATCTCGTCGGGGTCGAGGGAGTGCAGGCCCGCGGTCAGCCCGTAGTCGACCTGGTTCTGGATCTCGACGGCCTCCTCCAGGGTCGCCGCCGTCATCACGCCGAGCACCGGGCCGAAGAACTCCACCAGGTGGGTGGTCGACCCGCGCCGGACCCCGGTGCGGATGCCGGGGGTCCACTGCCGTCCGGCCGCGTCGAGGGCACGCGGCTCGACGAGCCACTCCTCGCCGGGGTCGAGGGTCGTGAGCGCCGTCAGGAGCTTGCCGTGCGCCGGCTCGACCAGCGGCCCCACCTGTGACGTCGGGTCGTCCGGGAGCCCCACGACCAGCGACGTCACGGCGTCGACGAGCTGGGCGCGGAAGCGCTCCGACGTCGCCACGCTGCCGACGAGGATCACGAGCGAGGCGGCCGAGCACTTCTGTCCGGCGTGGGCGAACGCCCGAGTGCGCGACGTCGCGCGCCGCGAGGTCGAGGTCGGCGCTCGGGGTGACGACGATGGCGTTCTTCCCGCTCGTCTCGGCGAGCAGCGGCAGGTCGGGACGGAACGAGCGGAACAGCGCCGCCGTCTCGTAGGCGCCGGTCAGGACCAGCCGGTCCACGCGCGGGTCCGACACCAGCCGGCGCCCGACCTCGTCCTCCGGCACGTGCACGAGGTGCAGGACGTCGCGCGGGACGCCCGCCTCCCACAGCGCCTCGACCATGACCGAGCCGCAGCGCGCCGCCTGCGGCGCGGGCTTGACGACCACGGCCGACCCCGCCGCGAGTGCGGCGAGCGTCGACCCCGCGGGGATCGCGACGGGGAAGTTCCAGGGCGGGGTCACGACCGTCAGCGCCGACGGGACGAACGTCGCCCCGTCGACGGTGTCGAGCTCACGGGCCAGCTGCGCGTAGTAGCGGGCGAAGTCGATCGCCTCCGACACCTCGGGGTCGGACTGGTCGAGCGTCTTGCCCGTCTCGGCGGCCATCACCTCCATCAGCTCACCGCGTCGCTCCTCGAGCCGGTGGGCGACGCGCTCCAGCACCTCGGCACGCTCGGCGCCCGAGCGCTGTCCCCACGCCACGCCACTCGTCCGGGCGGTCCCGAGGATCGTGTCGAGGGTGGCGACGTCGACGACGCGGTGCGCCTCCACCGTGTCGACCCCGAGGCTCGAGGTCGGCACCCGCTGCAGGATCGCCTCGGCCCAGCGCCGGTTCGCGGGCAGCGCAGGGTCGGTGTCGGGAGCGTTGGCGAACCCGGCGTCCGTCGGCGGGACCGGCGGGAGGTTGCGGTCCTGGGTGCGACGCGGTGTCGGGACCTCGTCGTCGACGTCGGCGAGCGACGCCAGGAAGCGCTGTCGCTCCCGCTCGAACAGCGTCTCGTCGTCGTGCAGCGCGAAGATCGCGGACATGAAGTTGTCGTGGCTCGCGCCCTCCTCCAGCCGACGGATCAGGTAGGCGATCGCGACGTCGAACTCCCGCGGGTGGACGACGGGCGTGTAGAGCAGCAGGCCGCCGACGTCGCGCCGCACGACCTCGGCCTGCTGCTGCGCCATCCCGAGCAGCATCTCCAGCTCCATGCCCTCGCGCGCCCCGCGCTCGCCGGCGAGCAGCCAGGCGTGCGCCACGTCGAACAGGTTGTGCCCGGCGACGCCGATGCGGACGTTCTCGACCCGCTCGGGACGGAGGGCGTAGTCGAGCACCCGCTTGTAGTGCGTGTCGGACTCCTGCTTCGTGGTCCACGTGGCCAGCGGCCAGTCGTGCAGCGAGGCCTCGACCCGCTCCATCGGCAGGTTCGCGCCCTTGACCAGCCGGACCTTCACGGCCGCGCCACCGCGCGCCCGTCGCGCCGCGGCCCACTCCTGCAGCCGGATCATCGCGGCCAGCGCGTCGGGGAGGTAGGCCTGGAGGACGATGCCCGCCTCGAGGTCGAGCAGGTGTGGCTGGTCGAGGATCCGCATGAAGACCGCCATGGTGAGGTCGAGGTCGCGGTACTCCTCCATGTCGAGGTTGATGAACTTGGGCGTCGGCGCTGCGGCGGCCCGCTCGAACAGCGGCTGCAGCGCGCGGCTGACGTGGTCGACGGCGTCGTCGAACGCCCACGCCGAGTGCGGGGCCACGGTCGAGGAGACCTTGATCGACACGTAGTCGACGTCGTCGCGCGCGAGCAGCGCGTGGGTGCCGGCGAGGCGGCGGTCCGCCTCGCGCGAGCCGAGGACGGCCTCGCCCAGCAGGTTGACGTTCAGGCGCACGCCCCGGCGGCGGAGTCGGGCGATGCTGCGGCCCAGGCGCCGGTCGGTGGCGTCGACGATCAGGTGCCCCACCATCCCTCGCAGCGCACGGCGGACGACGGGGATCACGAGCGTCGGCGCGACGCGGGCCACCAGCGCCCCGAGCCTCATCGCCGCCCGCAGGTGCAGCGGCACGAAGCGCGGCACGTCGGCGGCGAGCGCGACGAAGTGGCGGGCGGCCACGTGCGGGTCCTCCGGTCGGATCACGCCGTCGACGAAGCCGACCGTGAACGGCAGGCCGGCCGGGTCGTCGAGGACCGCTGCCAGCCGGCTCGCGGCCTTGTCCACGGGCACCTCCGCCGCCTCGGACAGCCAGCGGCGGACGAGGGCGACGGTCTCGTCGGCGAGGTGGTCGTGGCGCGGGAGCGTCTCGGGCGTGGTCGTCATGCGACGAGTCTGGACCGGCCGACCGGTAAGATAAAGCGATCTTTTCTGAACGGTACTCGTCTGCTCAACCGAACAATCAGGAGCGCCCGTGCTCGACGTCCGCCGTCTGCGACTCCTGCTCGAGCTCGACGCGCGTGGCACGCTCGCGGCCGTCGCCGAGGCACTGCACCAGAGCCCGTCGTCGGTGTCGCAGCAGCTCTCGCAGCTCGAGCGGGAGGTGGGCGTCGAGCTGCTGCGCAAGGTCGGTCGCGGGGTGCAGCTCACCCCGCAGGCGGCGATCCTGGTCGGGCACGCCGAGGCGGTGGTCCGTCGTCTGGAGCAGGCGGAGACCGACCTCGCCGCGTCGTTGAGCGAGGCCACGGGCACCGTGCGCCTCGCGATGTTCCAGTCGGCGGCCCTCGCGCTGCTGCCCGCGACCCTCGAGCGCCTCGCCCGCGACCACCCGCGCCTGCGCGTCACGGTCACGCAGCGCGAGCCCGAGACCGCGCTGCGGGAGACCTGGACGCGCGACTTCGACCTCGTCGTCGCCGAGCAGTACGCGCACCACTCGACCCCTCACCTGCCGGGCCTGGACCGCGTCGACCTCGTGACCGACGAGGTCAGGCTCGCCGTGCCCGCCGACGACACCGCCACCGCGTCGATCCGCGACGTCGCCGACCGCGCGTGGGTCATGGAGCCCGACGACGTCGCGTCGCGCCACTTCGCCGAGCAGGTGTGCCGCTCGGCCGGGTTCGAGCCGGACGTGCGCTACGAGACCGCCGACCTGCAGGCGCAGGTGCGACTCGTCGAGACCGGGCACGCCGTCGCGCTCCTGCCGGGCCTGCTGTGGAGCGGCGTACGACCCGGCGTCCGCCTGGTCGACCTGCCCGACGCCCCCCGACGCACGGTCTTCACGGCCGCGCGCGCGAGCACGGTCGAGCGTCCGGGCATCGCCGCGTGTCGCGCCGCCCTGGCCCACGCCGCGACCAGCGCCCGCCGGCCCTGACGCGTTCCATCCCCACGATGCGGAACACCATCGCCCGTCTGCGGGGCCGAGAAGGGCGATGACGTTCCGAATCGTGGGGAGGAGCGACGGGAGGGCTAGGGGCGCAGCATGACCTTGATCGCCGTGCGCTCGTCCATGAGGCGGTAACCCTCGGCCGCGTCGTCGAGCGGGAGCTGGACGTCGAAGACCCGGCCCGGCTCGATGGCGCCGGAGAGCACCTCGGGCAGCAGCTCGTCCATGTAGTCGCGCACGGTGGCCATGCCGCCGCGCACCCCCACGTTGGTCCCGAACATCGTCCGGACCGACACCTCGCCGCCGGTCACCGGGACGCCGACGAAGCCGACGTTGCCGCCCGGCCGGACGGTGCGCATCGACTGCTGCATGGCCTCGACCGACCCCACGCACTCGAGCGCGACGTCGGGTCCGATCCCGTCGAACAGGTCCTTGACGCGCGCGATGCCCTCCTCGCCCCGCTCGGCCACGACGTCGGTGGCACCGAGGTCGACGGCGAGCGCCTGACGGTCGGCGTGCCGCGACATCGCCACGATGCGCTCGGCGCCGAGCCGCCGCGCGGCGATCACCGCGCACAGGCCGACGGCGCCGTCACCGACGACGACCACGGTCGAGCCCGGCCGCACGCCGCCGGAGACCGCGGCGTGGTGCCCGGTCCCCATGACGTCGGAGAGCGCCAGCAGCCCCGGCAGGAGGTCCTCTCCGGTGGAGCCGGGCGGCACGACGCACAGGGTCCCGTCGGCCAGCGGCACCCGGACGTGCTCGGTCTGGGTCCCTCCCGAGCCGCCCTCGCCGGCGATGTCGGCGCCCCACAGACCTCCGTGCAGGCAGTGTGCGCTGAACCCGGCTCGGCACACGGCGCACGTGCCGTCGGCGACGTAGAACGGCGCGACGACGAAGTCACCCGGTCGCACCGTCCGCACGGCGTGGCCCACCTCCTCGACGACGCCGACGAACTCGTGCCCCATGCCGCGGTCGTGCGCCGGCGCCCGGAACCCGCGGTAGGTCCACAGGTCGGAGCCGCAGACGCAGGCGGCGACGACCCGCACGATCGCGTCGCGCCCCGACGCCTCGGGCCCGCGCAGCAGCGACGGGGGCGGCGCCTCCTGCAGGCGCACGTCGCGCTCGCCGTGGACGTGGACGGTCTTCATGCGGGCTCTCCTGGGTGGCGGCGGGACGGGGCGGGTGACGACGTCAGAGCATCGTGGCCAGGAACGTCTGCGTCTCCGGGGCACGAGGGGCGTCGATGACCTGCGACGGCGGTCCGTCCTCGACCACGACGCCGTCGGCCATGAACACGACCCGGTCCGCGACGTTGCGCGCGAAGGCGACCTCGTGCGTCACGACGATCATCGTCATGCCGGTGGCGGCGAGCCGCTTCATGGCCTCCAGCACCTCGCCGACCAGCTCGGGGTCGAGCGCCGACGTCGGCTCGTCGAAGAGCATGACGGTGGGCTGCATCATGAGCGCCCGTGCGATGGCGACGCGCTGCTGCTGCCCGCCGGACAGGGTGCCGGGGTACGCGTCGGCCTTGGCCTCCAGGCCGACGTCCTTGAGCAGGGCCTGCGCCTCGACGACGAGCTCCGCCCGGCGTCGTCCCTGCACCTTGCGCGGCGCCTCCACCAGGTTCTCCATGACCGTGAGGTGCGGGAACAGGTTGAAGGACTGGAACACCATGCCGACCGCCTGGCGCTGCCGGGCCGCCTCGCTCGGACGCAGCTCGTGGAGCGTGTCGCCCTTGCAGCGGTAGCCCATGACGAAGCCGTCGACCACGACGGCACCGGAGTCGGGCCGCTCGAGGTGGTTGATGCAGCGCAGGAGCGTGCTCTTGCCCGAGCCGGAGCGGCCCAGGATGCACACGACCTGGCCGCGCTCGACCTCGAGGTCGACGCCCTTGAGGACCTCGAGACCCCCGAAGCTCTTCCGTAGGCCGACGATGCGGACGACCGCCTCGTCCCGGCTGGACTCGTCCCGGCTGGGCTCACCCTGCCCCGTCTCGTGACGACCCTGCTCGCGCTCGGTCTCCATGGCCTCGGCTCCTGTCTGCTGGGTCGCGTCGACACTGATGCTCATCGGGTGCCTCCCTGGGTCGTGCCGGCGATCCTGCGGCGCAGGGACCCCGGCGTCCGCGGTGCGGGAGCGCCGGGCGTGCCGCGGCCGTAGTGCCGCTCGACGCGACGCTGGGCGACGGTGAGGATGCTCGTGCAGAGCAGGTACCAGAACGAGACGACGATCAGCAACGGGATCGTCTCGAAGTTCTGGGAGTAGATCAGCTGCGCGGAGTAGAGCAGGTCGGGCAGCGCGATGATGCTGACCAGCGAGCTGTACTTGAGCATGCCGATCACCTGGTTGCCCGTCGGCGGGATGATGACCCGCAGCGCCTGCGGCAGGACGATCCGGCGGAACAGCATCAGCGGGCTCATGCCCAGTGCCTGCGCCGCCTCGGTCTGGTGCTTCGGCACCGCGAGCAGGCCGCCGCGGATGATCTCGGCCATGTAGGCGGCCTCGTTGAGGGTGAGGCCGAGCAGGGCGACGAACCAGACGGTCAGCACCTCGTTCGTGCTCGCCCCCACGATCTCCGGGCCGCCGAACGGGACCGAGAGGCTCAGCCGCGGGTACAGCGCCGCGAAGTTGAACCAGAAGATGAGCTGGATCAGCAGCGGTGTGCCACGGAAGAACCAGAGGTAGACGCCGGCGACCGTCGACAGGACCGGGTTGCGGGAGATCCGGCAGGTGGCCAGGACGACGCCCAGCACGAGCCCCATCGACATGGCGCTGACCGTGAGGATCAGCGTGGAGCGCAGACCGGCCATGATCTGCGGGTCGAAGAGGTAGAACCAGACCCGGCCCCACTGGAAGTTCTCGTTCGTCGCCATCGAGTACAGGACCGCGAGCGCCACGAGGCCGACCAGGACGGCCGAGGCGAGACGCACGGGGTGCTTGAGCTGCACGACGCTCGTGGGCGGCAGCTGGTCGGCGGCGAGCCGCTCGTGGGCGTGACGCCCACGAGCGGCTCCCGTGGGGGCGGCGACGCTCACTTGGTGGTCGTCTTCGCGCCGTCGACCACGGTGGAGTAGACGTCGGCCTTCTCCACCAGGCCCTTGTCACCGTCCTTGAAGTACTTGGCGGTGATCTTCTTGTACTCGCCGTTCTCGATGAGGTGGTCGACCGCGGCCGAGAAGGCCTGGGTCATCTTGGCGGCGTCGTCGTTGTTCGGGAACGCGAACCCGGTGGGCAGCACCGGGACGAAGGGCACCTCGAGCGTCTTGAACTTGTCGGGCGACTGCTCGAGCAGCAGGCCGGCCGTGCCCTCGTCGGTGAGGTTGGCGTCGACCCGGCCCTGCGCGACGGCGAGGTTGACGGTGGCCTGGTCCTGGAAGGTCTTGATCGTCAGGTCCTTGCCGGCCGCCTCGCACTCCTCCTTGGCCGTGGTCATGAACCCGGCCTCCTGGGAGCCGAGGAGCACGCCCACCGTCATGCCGCAGGCGTCGAGGTTGCTCTCGATCGTGTCGGGCAGGTCGCTGTCCTTCGGGACCACGAAGAGGTCACGCGTCGTGTGGTTCAGCACGAACGACACGCTCTTGAGGCGGTCGTCGTTGATGCCGATGTCGCCGACGGCGACGTCGTAGCGGTCGGCCTGCAGGCCCGTGATGATGCCGTCGAAGGGGATCATGACGTAGTTCGGCTTGAGGCCGAGGACGCCGGAGACGGCGGTCATCAGGTCGGCGTCCCAGCCGGTGGGCGCGTTCGCGCCGCCGGTCGGGGCGATGACGGCGGGTGCGTAGGCCGCGGCCGCGATCTTCAGCGAGCCGGCGTCGGCGACCGACGACGGCAGCAGGTCGGCGATCTCCTGGACCTTCTCGGTGCCACCACCGGCGGCCGCCGCGGTCGAGCTCTCGGAGCCACCACCGCAGGCGGCGGTGGCCGAGAGGAGGGCGACCGCGAGAGCGGCGCCGAGGAGGCGGCTGCGGCGCAGCGACGTTCGGTTCATGACATTGGCTCCTTGAGAGGGACGGCCCCGAGCGACCCGTCAACCGGGTCGCCGTACTGTTGAAGTGTGGGACAGTTCTAACGCACTCCTCGGGTCACTGACAACCGTTCGGGAGAATTGGCGCGAGTCCGTCACCCCGCCGAAATGCGCGCGACACATGCGGCTCCGGCCTGCACTGCCAGTGATCATGACGTGCCGCACGGGCTTGCCCCCCGACCCGGGCTCCGGGTTATGCTGCGTCCACGACTGTAGAAGTGTTGATCAGTTCACCGCTTCGCGTCGACGTCGGTCGCGCGGTCGCCGCGCCCCCTTCCGCCCGAAAGGCCACCACCGTGGATCCGCTCCTCGAGCCGTTCGACCTCGGCTCCCTCACCCTCAAGAACCGCATCGTCACCACCGCGCACGCGCCCCTGGGGTACACGCACGACGGCCTCATGACCGAGCGCTACCTGCGCTACCAGGAGGAGAAGGCCATCGGCGGGATCGGCCTCGTCATGTTCGGCGGCTCCAGCTTCGTCGCCCCCGACGCGCACAGCTTCTTCGAGTCGATCAACGCCGGCGACCCCCGGATCCAGGACGACTACGCCGACCTCTCGGCACGCGTGCGCGCCCACGGCGCGCGCACGATCGTGCAGATCAGCCACCTCGGACGTCGCGCCGACGACCACGCCACGTGGCTGCCGACCCTCGCCCCGTCACCGATCCGCGAGCGGGCCCACCGCACGTGGCCGAAGGTGATCGAGGACTTCGACGTCCCGCGGATCCTTGCCGCGTACGCGCGTGCGGCGCGGTACGCGCTGGAGGGCGGGCTCGACGGCGTCGAGGTGATGGCAGGCTCGGGGCACCTGCCCGACACGTTCCTCGCGCCGCGCGCCAACCGCCGCACCGACCGCTACGGCGGCTCGCTGGAGAACCGGGCCCGGTTCCTGGTCGAGGTGCTGGGGGCGATCCGCGAGGAGGTCGGCAGCGGGTTCGCCGTCGGCGTGCGCCTGCCGGGCGAGGAGTCCTCGGCCGACGGGCTGAGCGGCGAGGACTGCGTCGAGATCGCCGCCCACGTCACCGCCCACGCCGACCTCGACTTCGTCGACGTCATGTACGGCAGCGGCTTCACCCACCGCGAGCTCGCCCAGCAGATCCCCTCCGCCGGCACCGCCCTCGGGTTCAAGCTGGCGATGGCCCAGGCGGTGCGCGACGTCGTCGACGTGCCCGTGATCCACGCCGGCCGGGTCGCCGACCTCGCCACGGCACGCCACGCGCTGCGCGAGGACCTCGTCGACCTCGTCGGCATGACCCGCAGCCACATCGCCGACCCGCACATCGTGCGCAAGCTGATGGCCGGGCAGGAGGAGCGCATCCGGCCCTGCGTCGGCGCGAGCCACTGCCTGCAGGGCAACGACACGCTCTGCATCCACAACCCGGCCACGAGCCGCGAGACCTTCATCCCGCAGCTCACCTCCCCCGCCACGCACCGGCTGCGCGTGACGGTCGTCGGCGGCGGGCCCGCCGGCCTCGAGGCCGCGAGGGTCAGCGCCGAGCGCGGGCACGACGTGACGCTCTACGAGGCGGCGAGCCAGTTCGGCGGCCAGGTCCTGCCGATGACCCGGTCCGCGCGGCAGTCCGAGAAGCGCTCCATCACCGAGTGGCTGGTCGCCGAGGCCAAGCACGCGGGCGCGCGGCTCCTGGCCAACCACTACGTCGACGAGGACGACCTCCTGAAGGAGACGGCCGACGTCGTGATCGTGGCCACCGGCGGCATGCCCGACACCGACCTCCCGCAGGGCGGCGGCGAGCTGACGCTCAGCTCGGTCGACGTGCTGGGCAAGGCGGCACCGTCGGGCCGGACCGTGCTGGTCTTCGACGACCACGGCGGCGAGCAGGCGCTCGTGGTGGCCGAGCACTACCTCGAGGGCCAGGACAACACGGTCGAGCTCGTCACCGTCGACGAGCACGTGGGCCACGACGTCGGCCACACGATCATGCCCGGCTACAAGACCCGGCTGCTGCAGGGAGGTGTGACCCTGACGACCGACACCGAGCTGCTGTCGGTGGAGAAGGTCGACGGTCGCCTCCGCGCGACCCTGCGCAACGTCGCGTCCGACGCGGTGAGCCAGCGGGTCGTCGACGCCGTCGTGGTCGAGCAGGGCACCCTCGCGATGGACGACGTGTACGAGGCGCTGAAGCCGCACTCCAGCAACGGCGGCGCGCTCGACCTCGAGCGCTTCCGGCACGGGCTCGCCCAGCCCGAGTCGCCCGAGGGCACCGGCTTCCGGCTGTTCCGCGTCGGCGACGCGGTGTCGCACCGTGGCATCCACGCCGCGATCTACGACGCCCGCCGGCTGTGCCAGAACCTCTGACGGGGCCAGAACCTCTGACGGAGCTCTCCGCGCACCAGCGCGACGAAGGGGGCCGGGCCACTGGCCCGGCCCCCTCGTCGTAGATCCGTCGGCGTCGCGCAGACGCGCGGCTCAGGCGCCGATGCGCGCCAGCGCCTTCGCCCAGGCCGCGACACCGTCGTCGACCTGCTCGGCCGTGACGACGAGCGGCGGGATGAAGCGCACGACGTTGCCCCGGGTGCCGCAGGTGAGCAGCAGGAGCCCCTCGTCGATCGAGGCCTGCTGCGCCGCCGAGGCGAGGTCGGCGCGGGGCGAGCCGTCGGGGTCGCAGAACTCCACCCCCACCATGAGGCCCCGACCGCGTACGTCGGCGACGGTGCTGGTCGAGCCGGCGACGTCGCGCAGACCGGCCATGAGCCGCTCCCCCTGACGGGCCGAGTTCTCCACCAGGCCCTCCTCCGCGACGACCTTCAACGTGGCCACCGCCGCGGCACAGGAGACCGCGTTGCCGCCGTACGTCCCACCCTGCGACCCCGGCCAGGCCTTGCTCATGAGGGCCGTCGGCGCGGCGATCGCCGAGATCGGGAAGCCGCTCGCGATGCCCTTGGCCGTGATGAGCACGTCGGGCACGATGCCCGACGGCTGGTGGCCCCAGAAGGTGCCCGTGCGGCCGACGCCGGTCTGCACCTCGTCGAGCACGAGCACGATGCCGTGCTGGTCGGCCCGCTCGCGCAGGCCCTGCAGGAAGCGCAGCGGCGTGGGCAGGTAGCCGCCGTCGCCGAGCACCGGCTCGATGAGGAACGCCGCCGTGTCGGCCACGGCGCTCTGCGTCTGCAGGAGGTAGTCGAGCTCGCCCAGTGCGAAGTCGACGGCCTGCTCCTCGTCCCAGCCGTAGCGCAGCGCGTACGGGAAGGGAGCGGTGAACACCCCGGACATGAGCGGCGAGAAGCCGCTGCGGAACTTGGTGCCGGCGGTGGTGAGGGAGGCCGCCGCGACCGTCCGGCCGTGGAACCCGCCGTGGAAGGTGATGATGTTCGGCTTGCCCGTGGCCATGCGCGCCAGGCGGACGGCGGCCTCGACGGCCTCGCTGCCGCTGTTGGCGTAGAAGACGCTGTCGAGGCCGGGCGGCAGCACGTCGCCGAGCATCTCGGTCAGCTCGAGCATCGGGCGGTGCCGCACCGTCGTGTACTGGCCGTGGATGAGACGACCCACCTGCTCGCGGGCGGCCTCGACGACCGCCGGGTGGCAGTGCCCGGTGCTCGTCACGCCGATGCCGGTCGTGAAGTCGAGCCAGCGCATGCCGTCGGCGTCGTAGACGTAGCTGCCCGACGCGTGGTCGACCAGGACCGGGGTGGCGGTGACGAGCAGGGGGGACAGGGAGGCGCTCATGCGCGGGCTCCTTCGCGGATCGGCAGGGAGAGGTACTTGACGTCGAGGAACTCCTCGATGCCCAGGCGGCCGCCCTCGCGGCCCAGACCTGAGTGCTTGATGCCGCCGAACGGCGCCGACGGCGTGGAGACGAGACCGGTGTTGAGGCCGACCATGCCGACCTCCAGCCGCTCGCCCACCTCGAAGGCGAGGTCGACGTCCTGGGTGATGACGTAGCCGACGAGGCCCCACTCGGTGTCGTTGGCGGCGGCCAGCACCTCCTCGACGGTGTCGAACGTGCTGAGCGCGGCGACGGGACCGAAGATCTCCGTCGACAGCAGCTCCGAGCCGGGCTGCACGTGCGTGAGCACGGTCGGCTCCACGAAGTAGCCGGTGCCGGCGGGGACGTTGCCTCCGCCGACCACGCGCGCACCTCGGCAGATGGCGTCCTCCATGAGCCGGACCACCTTGTCGCGGCTCGCCGCGTCGATCATGGGCCCGACGAGCGTGCCCTCGACCATGCCGTCGCCCACGGGCATCGCGCCCATGCGGTCGGCGAGCCGCTGCGCGAACTCCTCCGCGACCGAGCGGTGCACGAAGATCCGGTTGGCGGCCGTGCAGGCCTCGCCCATGTTGCGCATCTTGGCCTGGACCGCTGCCTCGACGGCGACGTCGAGGTCGGCGTCGGCGAAGACGATGAAGGGTGCGTTGCCGCCGAGCTCGAGCGACGTGCGCACGACCTGCTTCGAGGCCTGCTCGAGCAGCAGCTTCCCGACCGCCGTGGAGCCGGTGAACGAGAGCTTGCGGATGGTGCCGCCGGTCAGGACGGGCTCGACGACCTCGGCGGCCCGCGAGGTCGGCACGACGTTCAGCACGCCGGCGGGCAGGCCGACGTCGAGCAGGATCTGCGCGAGCGCGAGCGTGGTGAGCGGCGTCTGGGGCGCCGGCTTGAGGACCATCGTGCACCCGGCAGCCACGGCGGGCGCCACCTTGCGGGCGCCCATGGCGAGCGGGAAGTTCCACGGCGTGATGAGCAGGCAGGGGCCGACGGGCTGCTTGAGCACGAACGTGCGTGCGGTGCCGTCGGGACGGTGGGAGTAGCCGCCGTCGACGCGCACGGCCTCCTCGGCGAACCAGCGGAAGAACTCGGCGGCGTACGCCACCTCCCCGCGCGCCTCGGCGAGCGGCTTGCCCATCTCCGAGGTCATGACGACGGCGAGGTCGTCCTGGCGCCGCATCACCTCCTCGTAGGCGCGGTAGAGCAGCTCCGAGCGCACGCGGGCCGGTGTCGCGGCCCACGACGCCTGTGCTGCGGCCGCGGCGGCCGTGGCGGCCTGCACGTCGGCGAGCGACGCGTCGGCGACCTCGGTGATCACCTCCTCGGTCGCCGGGTTGACGACCTCCATCCGGGCGGCGTCGGCGGCGTCGCGCCACTCGCCGTCGATGAGCAGCCGGGTCGGCACGGCGGCCAGGACGGCACCGCCCGTCCGCACGGGGTCGACGATGGTCATGATGCGCCCTCCTGGAGCTGGTGTTCGGTCAGTGCCGCGTGGAGCACGTCGGCAAGGTGTCGGGCCTGGACGGTGTCGCCCGAGACGTGGGCGATCTGGGTCTGGCAGCTGAAGCCGTCGGCCACGGCCACGCCGTCGCCGAGCGCCTCGACCTTCGGCACGAGGTCGTGGCCGGCCACCGCCATCGAGGTCGCGTAGTGCTGTGCCTCGAAGCCGAAGTTGCCGGCGAGGCCGCAGCAGCCCTCGACGTCGTCGGTCCGCATCCCGAGGCGGCGCATGACGCGGGTGCTGCTGGTGGCCCCGAACACGGCGTGCTGGTGGCAGTGGGTCTGCGCGAGCACCGACGCCGGCAGCGGCGGCGGCTCCCAGCCCGCGTCGAGCCGGGCGTCGACCGCTGCGGCGAAGGTCGTGACGCGCTCGGCGACGCGGCGGGCCTGCGCCGTCGGCACCAGCTCGGGCAGGTCCTTGCGCAGCGCCGCGGCGCAGCTCGGCTCGAGGACGACGATGGGGGCGTCACCGGTGCCGTCGAGCATCCGCGCGGTGCGCTCGAGGATGCGACGGGCAGCCGTCAGCTGGCCCGTCGTGGTCCAGGTGAGCGCGCAGCAGACGCCGGGCGTCGCCCCGACCCGCGCCCCGGAGGCGCGCAGGACGGTCTCGGCGTGCTGCACGAGCGTGGGACGGAACCCGCGCGTGAAGCTGTCGACGAGGAGCAGCAGGTCGGGTGACGCGTCGGACCGCGCGAGCCGCGCCCGCCGCACGGCGGCGAACCGGGGCAGACGGCGGTGCGGCGTGACACCGCCGAGGCGCACGGCGAGCAGCCGCAGCGGGCGCACCGCGAGCACGGCGTTCACGAGCGCGGGCACGCGTCCGGCCAGGGCGATCCAGCGCGGCAGCCAGCCGAGCGAGTAGTGCGAGACCGGACGCAGCCGCCGGTGGTAGGTCTGCTGCAGGACCTCCGACTTGTAGGTGGCCATGTCGACGCCCACGGGGCAGTCCGACGAGCACGCCTTGCAGGAGAGGCAGAGGTCGAGCGCCTCGTGCACCGCGTCGGACGCCCACGCGTCGGATCCCAGCGAGCCGTTGACCATGTCCTGCAGCACGCGCGCCCGGCCCCGGGTCGAGTCCTTCTCGTCGTGGGTGGCACGGAACGACGGGCACATGAACCCGCCGTGGTCGCTGCGGCAGCGCCCGACCCCCACGCAACGCTGGACCGCGGACGCGAACCCACGGTCGTGCGGGTAGGCGAACAGCAGGGGGCGACCGTCGGCGCCGACGGCCTCGTCGGACGCGACGGGCAGCAGGTCGGCACCGACCGGACGCGGGTCGACGATGATGCCCGGGTTGAGCAGACCGAGCGGGTCGAACGCGGCCCGGAAGCGGCCGAACAGCGCGAGCATCTGCGGGCTGTACATGCGACCGAGCAGCTCGCTGCGGGCCCGACCGTCGCCGTGCTCGCCCGACAGCGACCCGCCGTGGCGCACGACGAGGTCGGCGGCGGCGCGCACGAACGCCACGAGCCGCGCCCGCCCCGCGTCGGACGCGAGGTCGAAGTCGAGCCGAACGTGCACGCACCCGGCACCGAAGTGCCCGTAGAGCACGCCGGACAGACCGTGCTCGGCGGTGAGCGCCCGGAAGTCGCGCAGGTAGTCGGCCAGCCGCGACGGGTCGACGGCGGCGTCCTCCCACCCGGCCCACGTCTGCGTGGTCGCGTCGGGGCGGGTCGAGAGGCCGGCGCCGTCCTCGCGGACGCGCCACAGCGAGGCGCGCTGCACGGGGTCGTCGACCACGACCCCCTCCACCAGCCGGCCGGCGGCGTGCAAGGCCGTCAGCAGCTCCTCCGTCCGCGCCTGCACGGCCGCCTGCGTCGGGCCGTCGAGCTCGACGTACAGCCAGGCCCGTCCCTGCGGCAGCGCGGCGACCGAGTCGGGGCCGCGACGAGCGAGCATCGTCGCGACGATCGCGTCGTCGATGCCCTCCGTCGCCGTGGGCTCGAAGGGCAGGATCAGGGGCACGTCGGTCGCGGCGTCGACGACGTCGGCGTACCCGAGGACGAGCAGCGACGTCGCCGCGGGCGGCTCGACCAGTCGGACCGTGGCGGTGACCACGACCGCGCAGGTGCCCTCGGACCCGACGAGGGCCCGCGCGACGTCGAAGCCGCGCTCGGGCAGGAGCTCGTCGAGGTGGAAGCCCGACACCTGGCGTCCGATGCGGCCGAGCTCGGTGCGCAGGATCGCGAGGTTCTCGCGCGCCATGGTGCGCAGCTCGGCCTCGAGCTCGGCGGCTCGTCGCACGGCTGCGGCGTCGTCGGGATCGACGGCGGTCACGCCGTCCGCGACGCGCACGTGGGTGCCGTCGGAGAGCAGCACCTCGACCTCGACGACGTGGCTCGACGTGCGCCCCCACCGCACCGAGTGGTTGCCGCAGGCGTCGTTGCCGAGCATCCCGCCGATCGTGGCGCGTGACTTCGACGACGGGTCGGGCGCGAACGCGAGGCCGTGCGGCCGCAGCTCGCGGGCGAGGTCGTCGAGGACCACCCCGGCCTCGACCGTCGCGGTGCGGGCCTCGGCGTCGACGGACAGCACGCGGCGCAGGCTGCGCGACGTGTCGATGACCAGACCCTCGCCGATCGCGTTGCCCGCCATGCTCGTGCCGCCGCCGCGCACGGTCACCGGGACCGCGAGGTCGGCGCACGCGCGCAGGAGCTGCTGCAGCTCCGCGACGTCGGCGGGGAAGGCGACCGCGAGCGGCGCGACCCGGTAGCTCGAGGCGTCGTAGGCGTAGCGCGCCCGCGTGCCCGCGGTGGTGTCGACGCGCACGCCCGGGCACGCGGCGACGAGGCGCGTCCGGAGGTCGTCGTCCGGCGGCGCGAGCAGGGTCGCGGTCATCTCACGTCCGTGCGGCGCGGGCCGCCTCCGCGAAGGCGATCATCGAGGGGAACTCGAGGTCGTAGGAGAACTCGCCCTGGGGCTCGGGCGTGGCGCCCCAGCCCGGACGCGCGTGCCGGCGGTTGATCCAGACCGAGGGCAGGCCGTGGCGCTTGGCCGGCACGTGGTCGTGGAAGAGGCTCTGCGCGACGTGGAGCAGCCCGCTCGCGCGGCACGCCCATCTCCTCGAGCGCGACGTCGAGCGCCTCGAAGTGCTGCGGTGCCGGCTTGTAGGCCTTCACGTCCTGGGCGGTGATGACGCGGTCGAACGGGACCTTGAGACGGGCCGCGGAGCCCGCGAAGCTCGCGTGGTCGACGTTGGACAGGATGATGAGCTGGTAGTCCTGCGCGAGCGAGCGCAGCGCCTCGGTGGAGTCCCCGAACGCCGGCCAGTCGGGCACCGAGCCGCCGAGCCTCGCCGCCCAGGTGTCGCTCACGGCAGCACCGAGCTTCTCCCCCGTGCCGCGGAACGCCTCGGCGAGCACGTCGGAGTACAGCCAGTCGCCGTGCTCGGCCTCGACCCGCGCCTCCTGGTCGGCGTACGCCAGCAGCAGGTCCTCGTCGGAGAGGTCGAGCCCGACCTCCGCCGCCCACGGGGCGAGGACGGCGGCGATGCCCGCCTCCCAGTCGATGAGGGTGCCGTAGCAGTCGAAGCTGAGGGCGTCGTAGTCGGCGAGGTCGATGGTCATGCAGGCTCCTTCGTGAGCAGGGGTCGGCGGGTCAGAACGTGTCGAGCGCGTCGGCGACGGTCCTCGCGACGAGCTGGACCTCGTCCTCGGTCGTGACGAACGGGGGGCAGATCTGCAACGTGTTGGCGTGGATGGTCCGGGTGAGCACACCGCGGCGGACGCACTCCTGGGCGACGTCGTCGCCCCTCACCTCGTCGACGACCTGGACGCCGGCGAGGAACCCCGCACCGGCACGGACCTCGTGGACCAAGGGATGGTCGGCGAGCGGCTGCACGGCGTCGGCCAGCACCTTCTCGAGGTGGGCGGCGCGCTCGACGAGGTTCTCCTCCTCGAGGACGTCGAGGTTGGCGTGCGCGACGGCGCACGCCGTGGCGTGCCCGGAGTAGGTCAGGCCGTGCCGGAACATCGGCGCGTCGTCGCCGTCGAAGAAGCGGTCGGCGACCCGCGGCGCGACGAGCACGGCCCCCAGCGGGGCGTACCCCGACGTGAGGCCCTTGGCCATGAGCACGAGGTCGGGCTCGAGCGCGTAGCGCTCGGACGCGAACATGACGCCCGTGCGCCCGAAGCCGGTGATGACCTCGTCGACCACGAGGAGGACGTCGCGCTCCCGGGCGAAGGCCTGCAGTCCCTCGAGGTAGCCCTCGACGGGGCCGAACACGCCACCTGTGCCGATGACGGGCTCGAGGATGATCGCCGCGACCCGGTCGGTCCCGAAGGCGTCGAGCTGCGCGAGTGCCGCGGCGAGGTCGTGGGCGGGGATGCGCAGGGTCTCCGGCACGAGCGAGGCGCTGCCGTAGCCCTCGCGGTTGTAGGGCAGGCCCGCGATGCTGGTGCCGAAGCCGTGCAGCCCGTGGTAGGCGGTCTCCCGGCTGACGACGACCGTCTTTTCGGGCCGTCCCTCCAGCTGCCAGTGGCGGCGGACGAGCTTGCAGGCGAGGTCGACGGAGTCGGAGCCACCGCTGGTGAGCATCACCCGACCGCCCTGCACCGGGCCGAGGTCGGCGAGCCGGTCGGCGAGGTCGAGCGCCGGCTCGTTCGCGAAGCGCCCGAACACGTGGTACGTCTCGAGCCTGCGCATCTGCTCGTAGGCGGCCCGCGCGATCCGCTCGCGGCCGTGGCCGACGTTGGCGTGCCAGAGGCCGGCCGTCGCGTCGAGCAGGCGCCGGCCGTCGCTCGTCGTGAGCCACGCGCCGTCGCCGTCGGTGACGACGAGGCGCTGCGCCTGGGACGTCGGCATGTGCGCCTGTCCATGCCAGAGGGCTCGATCCGTCATGACAAGAACTGTATGACAGTTGAACTGCTAGACGCAAGGACGATTCCTGAATTACTGTGCAGTCATGACGTCACTCGACATCGCCGTCCGGCGCACGACCGCCGCCCAGCAGGTCGCCGAAGGCCTGTCCGACCTCATCATGTCCGGGCACTTCAGCCCGGGCACGCGCCTGCGCGAGAGCGCCATCGCCGCCGAGCTCGGCATCTCCCGCAACACCGTCCGCGAGGCCGTGCGCATCCTCGAGCTGGGCGGCCTGGTGAACTACGAGGTCAACCGGGGCGCCGTCGTCATCGCGCCGACCTCCGAGAGCGTCATGGCGCTCTACGACGCCCGCCTGCACCTGGAGACCGCGGCCGTACGGGTGCCGCGCGAGAGCGACGAGCTCGGCGCCGTCCGCGACGCACTCGCCGAGCTGTCACGGGCGGCCGACACCCACCAGGTGCGCGACATCGTCACGGCGGACCTCGCGTTCCACGCGTCGATCGTCGGGCTCCTGCGCAACACCCGGATCGACGACTTCTACCGCGACCTCACGACCGAGCTCAGGTACTACCTGACGGTGCTGTCGAAGGAGACCCGCGAGTACGACGACCCGACGACGATCGTCTCCGAGCACGCCGAGATCCTCGCGGCCATCGAGAGCGGCGACACGACGGCTGCGGCCGCGGCCGTCTTCGCGCACGTCGACCACAACGCCCACCGGGTGTGCGACATCCTCCGCGCCCGCGAGGCGGCCGGCCCCTCCTGACCCTGCGCCGTCGGGCGGGGGTCAGGAGGAGCCGGTCCTCACCGGGACCGGTGCCTCAGCTCGAGCAGTGCGTGTAGTAGTACTGCGACACCTTCGTCGAGGCGTCGAGGTACTCCTTGGACGAGAAGTCCGCGAACGGGCTGGTGCCTCCCGAGCTGCTGGCCGAGGCCGAGCTCGACATGAGGTCGGCGAGGACCTTCACGTCGTCGGCGATCTCCGCGGGGGCCGCCTTGCGCAGCGCCTCGTACTTGGCCGCGGTCTCGTCGAGCTGCTTGCGCAGGGCGTCGAGGTCCGGGGTACCGCCCTGGCTGTTCAGGTTGTCGAGGCTGCTGAGGCTGCTGTCGCGCAGGTCCTTCATGACCGAGCAGAACTCCTCGGAGTCGCCCGAGCCGCTCGCGTCGCCGCTGTCGTCGCTGCCCTTGTCGTCGGACTTCCCGGCCGCGGACGAGGCGACCGAGCTGCTCGAGTCGTCGTCGCCGGTCAGCGCCCGGATGCCGAAGTAGCCGCCCGCGACGAGCGCGGCGATGACGCCGAGCACGAGCAGGACGCGGGCGACGCTCGTCCCGCCGCTGCCGGCTCCCTCGCTTCTCCCAGTGCCGTCGCCCCCAGTGCCGTCGCTCCCCGTGCCGTCGCTCTCGAGCACGACGGGGGTCGGGGTGGTCTGGGTCGGGGTGGTCGGCTGCGCCGCGGGCGCGGGTGCTGCGGCCGCAGCCGGCGTGACCTCGGTCGGCGTCGGCTCGAGCGGGACGGTCGGCTCGGCGACGGGCGCGGCGGTCGGCTTCTCGACCGGGGCCTGCTCCACCGGGCTCTGCTGCGCGGTAGGCGCGGGCGGGGCGGGCGGTCCCGGCGGCGGAGGGGGCGGGGGCACGGCCGCGGCACGGGAGGCGATCGCCTCCCGGACGGTGTCGTCGCCGTGCTCGCCGAGCCACTCGAGCAGCCCGTCGTAGGCCTGGGGGTGCGCGGCGATGAGGGGCCACGTGTCGCGGTCGGCCTGGGCGATCTCGTGCAGCCGGGCTGCGGAGGTCTGGGGGTCGGCGGCCTCGCGCTGCAGGTCGTCGTTCGTCATGGGCTGGCTCCGGCGTAGGACGAGTGAGGGACAGGGGCCACGACCTCAGCTGCTCAGGCCGCGACGCGATGATCTTGCGCCATCGTACGACTTGGGACGGTCAGGGCCGGCGCGCGGTCCTGCGCTGCCAGGGCGGGGCCTCCGCGCCTCTCGGCCCGCTCACGACCTGGGCGGACCCGGATGCCCCTCCCGGGCACCGTGCTGTCGAGAGGTCACCACGGCACGTCGTCGCCGTGGCGGTCGAGGAAGCGCAGGCCCGGGCGGCCGCGCTGGGCCTCGACGGTGTCGACCAGCGGCGGGATGCTCTCGGACACCTCGAGCATCGCGCCGGGGCCGCCCAGGTCGGTACGCACCCAGCCCGGCGCCAGCAGCAGGATGCTGCGGGAGCCACCGGACTGCCGCACGGCGTAGCTGCGCACCATCTGGTTCAGCGCGGCCTTCGTCGCCCGGTAGACCTCGAAGCCGCCCGACGTGTTGTTCGCGACGCTGCCCTGTCCCGACGACATGACCGCGACGATGCCGTCCGCGGCCACGAGGTCGTCGAGGCCCTCCACCGCGCGCATGACGCCCAGCACGTTCGTCTCCATCATGCGCGCGAAGTCGTCGGTGGCGATGTCGATGCCCGCGGCGTCCTGCGGCGCGAGCGAGATGCCTGCGACCACCAGGAGCAGGTCGAACGTCCGGTCCCGCAGGCGCTCGCGGAGCGCGGCCACCTGGTCGGGCCGGGTCACGTCGAGCCGCTCCACCTCCACGGCGTCGCCGTGGTGCTCGGCGAGGGCGCGCAGGCCCGACGGGCCGTCCGACCGCTCCGTCGCCACGACGTGCGCTCCCCTGCCCGCGTACTCCTCGGCCAGGGCCAGGCCGAGCCCGCGGGTGGCACCGACGACCAGCACCTGGCGGGAGGTCGTGCGGGTCGCGGTGTCGGCCAGCTCGTGCAGGTCGGTCTGGTCGGTGTCGTCGGTGTCGTCCCTCATGGGTGCCCCCTCTGATCGGCGACGGGCTTTCGCTCATCGGTTGTTGAGTCGACGCTAGCACGTCGCTCAACAGATGTAGAGTGAAACCATGACGGACCAACAGCCGACGCGCGCCCAGCGCCGGGAGGCCACCGCCGCCCGTATCCTCGAGGCCGCCCAGGAGGAGTTCGGCACGCACGGCGACGGCGCCACCATCCGCGGCATCGCCCGGCGCGCCGGCGTCGACCCGTCGCTCGTGCTGCAGCACTACGGCTCGAAGCAGGCCCTGTTCGCCCTGGCGGTGCGAGCCGTCGACGACCTCGACCACGACGACGTCCCGCGGCACCTGGAGGACGTGCTCGACGTCCGCCTCCGCGAGCTGCCCGCGCCGACCCGCGCGCTCATGCGCTCGATGCTCACCTCGCCGCAGGCCACGGAGGTCATGCGCACCTACCTGCAGGAGCGCGCAGCGACCCTCGCCGCGACCATGGACGACGAGCAGGCCACGACCCGGGCCGCGCTCGTCGTCGCGAGCATCATGGGCGTCACGATCGCGCGGCACTTCCTCGACCTGCCGGGCCTCGCCGACGCGGACGGGAGCGACCTCACCGAGCTGGTCGAGCGGTGGCTCGACCTGGCACCCGACCGTCCGACGCAGGTGCCCTGAGGCACCTCACGCGTCGGTGGAGGGTCGCCAGCGGTTGCGGTTGACCTTGCCGGTGTCCGCGCGCAGCGGCTCGGCGACCCGCTGCCACGACCGGGGCCGCCGCTCGGGCGACAACCGGTCGGTCGCCCAACGCTCCAGGTCGGCGAGGTCCGCGTCGGTCTCGACCACCGCGTGCACGACCTGGCCCAGCCGGTCGTCGTCGGCCGGGACCACGACGCAGGACCTCACCTCGGGGTGGGCCTCCAGCACGCCCTCCACGTCGGCCGGGTACACGACCGTCCCCCCGGTGGTGACGACGTCCGCGAGCCGGTCCTCGACGAAGAGGAAGCCGTCGGCGTCGAGGTACCCGACGTCGCCGAGCGTGTGCCAGCCGTCGCGGACGGTGGGCTCCGCGCCGACGTAGGAGTAGGTGGGGTGCTCGCGCCGCATGAGGATCTCGCCGCGCTCGCCGGGCGCGCAGTCCTCGCCGTCGGGCCGGGCCACCCGGAAGCGGGTGCCGCCGCAGCCGCGGCCGACCGAGCCGGGGTGCGCGAGCCACTCGGTGCCGGTGATCATGGCGACGCCCTGCGACTCCGTGCCGGCGTAGACCTCGACCACCCGCTCCGGGCCGAGCCAGTCGATCCACGCGCGCTTGAGCCAGGCGGGGCACCGCGCACCGAGGTGCAGGACCTGCTCGAGGGACGACACGTCGGCCGCCGCGAGCGCGTCGGGCCCGAGCCGGTGGACCCGCTGCATCGTCGCCGGCACGAGCACCGACCACGTCACCCGGTGGTGCCCGACCAGGCGGAGCCACGCGGCGGGGTCGAACGTCGGCATGAGCACCAGCTCGTGCCCGGTCATGAGTCCCCGCATCGCGTACACGAAGGGCGCGGCGTGGAACAGCGGGCTCGCGACGAGCTGCACGGCGTGCCGGGGCACGAACGGCGCGACCGGACGGTCGAGGTCGACGGTCGACGGCGCGGCGGCCCGCACGACCTTCGGCCGACCGGTGCTGCCGCTCGACGTCGGGGCCTTCCACGACGAGGCGACGGCGTCGGGCAGCGGACGCGGGTCGCCGTCGACCTCGCCGAGCGGTCCGTCGACGACCAGGGCCGGCCCCGTCAGGTCGAGGACCGCCTGCCGCTCGGCGACGTCGAGCGTCGGGGCCAGCGGCTGGGGCGTGGCGCCCAGCTTCCAGGCCGCGACGCACGCGCGGACCAGGTCGATCCCGCTCGGGAGCGCCACCGTGACCACGTCGTCGAGACCCACCCGGTCCTTCCACGACCGGGCCAGCCGGTTGGTGTCGTCCTCGAGCCGGCGCCGGGTCCAGGCGTCGTCGCCGTCGTGCACCGCGACCGCGTCCGGCGCCCGCTCCGTCAGCACCGCGAAGGCGCGGCCGATGGGCAGGTCGGTCACGACGCGTGGCCTGCGTAGACCTGGAGGTGTGCCTGCGCCGCGGCGTCCCACGTGTAGGAACGGGCGAGCTCACGACCCGGCACCGCGTCGGTCTGGCCGCGAAGCACCCCGTCGACCGCGTCGGCGATGCCGGCCGGGTCGGTCGCGAACGCGACGGTGGACCCGAAGACCTCGCGCAGCACCGGCAGGTCGCGCGCCACCACGGGCACCCCGGCGGCGAGCGCCTCCAGCGCGGCCAGCCCGAAGCCCTCCTTGGTCGACACGAAGGCCATGGCCTGCGCTGCCGCGACGAGCGACGGGAGGGCGTCGTCGTCGACCACGCCGAGCAACGTCGGCTCCACGCCGAGCTCGTGGGCGCGCTGGTCGAAGGCGGCGCGGTAGTCGCGGTAGTCGAAGAGCGTCTCCCCGCCCGCAAGGACGAGCCGCAGGTGCGGGTGCCGTGGTCGCAGCAGCGCGTACGCCTCGAGCAGGTCGATGCTGCCCTTGCGCGGCTCGATGCCCCCGACGGCCAGCACGTACTCGCCCAGCTGGTCGGTCCACCGGTCGCGCTGCGACGCCGCCGCGGGCGACGCGGCCTGCTCGAACCGTCCGGCGTCGACGCCGTTCGCGATCACCACGGGCTGCACCCCGTACTGCTGGCGGACCTCGCGGGCGACCGCCTCGGAGACGCACACGTGCCCGGCCGGCTCGAGCACCGCGCGGTCGTGGCAGGCCACGAGCTCGGGCGTCGTGAACGTGTCGAGGTGGTGGATGGTGCGCAGGCAGCGCAGCCCCGCCGCCAGCGCCGCGTTCGCGCTGATGCAGTCCTGCGCGTGCACCACGTCGTAGTCGGCGCCACGCAGGGCGTCGCGCAGGGTGCGGATCGAGCGCAGGATGCGGGCGCCCACCGCCTCGCCGGGCACGTCGGGGAACGGCACGGGACGCAGCCCGACCGCGGGGTCGACCGCGCGGAAGAAGGTGCGGTCCCCGCCGCGCGCCAGCGTCCACACGTCGACGTCGACCCCGGTCCGCGCCAGGGCCTCGGCGAGCGCGAGCGTGTGCACGACGCCACCGCGCGGCTTGGTCGAGTACGTCAGCAGCGCCACCCTCACGACGGCTCGCGACCTGCCGTGACGTAGCTGTCGGGACGCAGCTCGTCGAGGTGGTGCAGGACGCGGCGCGACCGTGCGACCTCGTGCTCGACGTCGACGTCGGCCACCGCGATGCCGCCCTTGGACCACGTGCGCGCCAGCACGTCGCCGCCGGGGCCCACGACCTTGGCCTGGCCCAGGAAGCGCAGCCCGCCGAGCACCCCCGTCTGGTTCGACGAGGCCCAGACCACCTGGTTCTCGGCCGCGCGGGCACTGTCGTAGAGGTCGAAGAGCCGCGACTGCCGGTCCTGCGGCAGCCGCGACGCCCGGTCGGTCACGCTGGCCGGCCAGGCCGACAGGCAGGCGACGACGTGCGCCCCGTCCAGCGCGAGCGACCGCGCCGACTCCGGGAAGGTCTTGTCGTAGTCGATGAGCATGCCGAGGCGGCCGAGCGGGGTGTCGAACGCCTCGAACCGGTCGCCCGGGGCGTAGGCCAGCGACTCCCCGAGCGGCTGGTGGACCTTGCGGTGGCGACCGTGCACGCCGTCGCCCGAGACGCACAGGGCCGCGTTGTGCCGTACCGGCTCGCCGTCGACCTCGGCGGCCTCGGTGTAGCCGAGGCACACCACCATGTCGCCTGCGGCGGCCGCGACCTCGGCGAGCCGCGAGTCGTCCTGCGCCAGCGTCGGCGGCAGGTCGGCGCGAGGGTCGCGCAGGTCGGTCAGGTAGCCGCCGAGCGTCGCGTCGGGCAGCACCAGCAGCTCGACCCCGTCCGCGCGGGCCGAGTCGATGATGGCCCTGACCTTCGCGAGCGCACGGTCGAGGTCGCGCCCGAAGTGCGCCGCGACGGCACCGATGCGCATCAGGCCTCCGCGGGCACCGAGCGCTGCGCGCCGACGATGCACTGCGCGACGTGCTCCGCGTCGGCCGCGACGCCGAGGAACCGTCCGGAGCCCCACGTGTGCATCCACGGCAGGCCGACGAAGAACAGGCCGGGCACCGCCGTCACGCCCCGCGTGTGCGTCGGGCGTCCCGTCCCGTCGAAGACCCCGACCCGCAACCAGCGGTAGTCGGGCCGGTACCCGATGGCCCACACGACCGACGTGATCCCTTCCGCGTCGAGGTCGAGGCTCGTCGGGTCGGTCTCCGGCGCCCACGGCGGCACGTAGTCGGGCTCCGGCGGTGCGTCGATGCCCTCGCGCTCGATGAAGCGGTCGATGTCGCGCCTGATCGACGTGTAGACGGCGTCCGCCGCGTCGAGCGAGCGGGTGAGCGTCGGCGCGAACGTCAGGTCGGTGCCCTGCGCGTCGGTCAGCTTGCCGTAGAGCCGCATGCCGTCGAGGGCGAACGCCCGCAGGTCGATGTCGCGCCCCCCGTCGCGGCCGGTCACGTAGTGGTTGGTCTTCTCGCGGGCCGCGAGCCCGCCCGGGTACTGCGCGACGGCGGTGTCGTACAGGCCCATGTCGGCGAGCCAGGTCATGCAGTCGCGCCCTCGGTGGAAGCGCGCGACGCGGGGCGCGTCACCCAGCGCGAGGTGCACCTGACGCCCCTCGAGGTGCAGGTCCTCCGCGATCTGCGCGCCGGACTGGCCCGTCCCGACCACGAGCACGGCGCCGTCGGGCAGCTGGTCGGCGTTGCGGTACTGCTGGGAGTGCAGCTGGGTGACCGACGGGTCGATCGCCCGCGCGAACGCCGGCTCGATCGGACGGTGGTACCCGCCGGTCGCGACGACCACGTCGTCGGCCTCGAGCGTGTCGGGGCCGTCGGGCGTCTCGAGGTCGAGCACGAACCCGCCCCCGTCGCGCTCGCGTGCCTCGGCGACGCGGGTGTGCGTCCGCACGGGCGGGTCGAAGGAGCGCACGTAGTCGTCGAGCCAGGCGACCACCTCGTCGCGGGTCATGAACCCGTCGGGGTCGGGGCCCTCGTAGACGTGGCCGGGCAGCCGGCAGTGCCAGTTGGGCGTCACGAGGGTGAAGTTGTCCCAGCGGCTGTCGGCCCACTCGTGGGCGGGAGTGGCCGCCTCGAGCAGGACGTGGTCGACGCCGAGGCTCGTGAGGTGGTGGCTGACGGAGAGTCCCGCCTGGCCGGCCCCGACGATCGCGACGCGGGTCATCGGGTCACCTCCACCGGCAGCGGCGGGTGCATCCGCAGCACCTCGACGACGTCCGTGGGGGCGTGCGCCGCGGCCGAGCGTCGGATCTGCTCCTGCGTCGCCGCGGACGACGTGCACGCGAACCCGTAGCGCAGCCGGACCCGCTCGCTCGCGATGGTGAGTGCCGCGGTCGAGCGGTCGACGAAGTCCTGCACGGTGTAGCGGTGACCGACCTGCAGGTGGTCGTGCACGACGAGCGATGGGGAGTAGCAGTGCTCGACGTCGCCGTCGGGCCAGCGGACGGTGAAGGTCATCTCAGGCATGGGCGGGCTCCCGGTAGGTCTCGGGACGGCGGTCCCGCAGGTGGAACATCGCCCGGCGGGCGGTGTCGAGCTCGGCGCGCACGTCGAGCTCGGCCACCGCGACGCCGGCGTCGACGCCGGTCGTCGCGCGGACGTCGCCGCCGGGGCCCACGACCTTCGCGTGGCTGACGAACCGCAGCGACCCGAAGGTGCCGACCTGGTTCGACGCCACCCAGACCACCTGGTTCTCGAGCGCCCGGGCGGTGTCGAAGAGGTTGAACCGCTGGGTCCACCGGTCCTCGGCGATGTCGCCGGCCGACGCGGTGCGCGAGGCGGGCCAGGCCGAGATGCACACGACGACCTCGGCACCGTCGAGGGCGAGGGCGCGGCCCGCCTCGGGGAAGGCCTTGTCGTAGCAGATGAGGGCACCGAGCCGGCCGGCCGGCGTGTCGACGGCGGCGAACGTGTCACCGGCCTCGTAGAAGGAGCCTTCGCCCAGCGGCTGGTGCACCTTGCGGTGCACGTGGAGCACGCCGTCGCCGGTCACGACCGCCGCGCTGTTGTAGCGGGTGGCGCCGTCGGACTCGCAGAACCCGACCACCAGGGTCAGGTCGCGGGCGATCGCGGCCACGCGACGCAGCTCCGGGCCGTCGACGTCCATGACGGGCGGCAGCGAGTCGGGCTGCTCGTCGTGGCTGCCGTCGCGGCCGCGGCCGAGCACGGAGAGGTACCCGCCGAGGCAGGCCTCCGGCAGCGCGAGGAGGCCACCGCCTCCGGGCGGTCGCACCTCGTCGGCGAGCGTCGCGATGCGCGCCAGGTTCTGCTCGACGTCGCGGCCGAAGTTCTCCGCGACCGCGGCGAGTCGTGTCGTGGTCATGCTGCCTCTCCCATCCCGGTGACCGGGCCGCGGACGGCCTCGGTCACGACTCCGTCGGGCCAACGCAGACCGACTCCGGCGCCCTCGAGCGTCTCGCCGCACACGCGCGACGTGACGTGACGGGGCAGCTCCACCGGCTGCGCCCCGGCGCAGTCGGTCGTGACCATCGCGAACCCGGGGAAGCACGTGAACCAGTCGCCCACCGTGGCACCGGCGGGTGCCGGCACGCGGTCGACGTCGAGCACGACGCGGACGCCGCTCGCCTCGGCGAGCATGCCGGTGCTGCCGACGAGGCCGCTCATGCTGACGTCCTTCGCGGCCGCGGGCCGCAGGTCGGCGACGATGCGGCCGAGGGCGCGCAGGTCCTCCGGCGACCGGTGCGACGAGGAGTCCCACTGCAGTCCGGTGTACCCGGGTCGCCACCCGCCGCCGAGGTCGGCCGTCAGCCGGACCTCCTCGCCCGGGCGGGCGCCGCCGCCGGGCACGGGTCGGTCCGTGCGGCCGAGCGCGGTGACGCTGAGCGCCGGGGCGACGCCGAGCTGGGTGTGACCGCCGAGCACCGGGACGCCCCACGCCTCGGACGCCGCGCGCAGACCCGCCAGGACCCGGCGCGCGAACGACGCGTCGCGGGCGCCGACGGCGTCGAGCAGGCCCACCGGCGTCGCGCCCATGGCCGCGAGGTCGTTGAGGTTGACCAGCGCCGCGCACCAGCCGGCCCACTCGGGGTCGCGCTCGACCATCGTCGGCAGGATCGCGTCGCAGGCGGCGACGAGGTCCGAGCCGGGCACCGGGACGCCGTCGTCCCCCCAGAAGCCGGGTGCGGGGGCACCGCCCTGAGGAGCACCGAGGCCGGCGAGGAGCCCGCCGAGCGGCGACTTGGTGGCCTCGGCGAGGCGCTGGACCCGCGCGATCGGCCAGGAGAGCGCCACGTGGGGACGCCCCTGCAGCTCGACGTCACCCGTGGTGGTCCAGCCGAGCCGCGTGAACAGGGGGTGGTGCTGGGTCTGCACGACCGCGTCGAAGCGCAGCGCCCCGAGCGACTCGGCCCAGGCGCAGGCGGCACGGACCAGCGCCGCGCCGACACCGGTCGCGCCGCGCACGTCGGGCCGGACGGCCAGCCGGCTGCCCCGCCACCAGCCCAGGTCGCGGTCCTCGGTCGAGGGGTGCGGGGCGGGGTGCAGCCGCACCCCGCCGAGCACCTCGCCGGCGATCGAGCGGGCCACCAGCACCACCGTCCGCGGGTCGTCGTCGGCGCGGTCGTGGTCGGTCGTCGTGAACAGACCCTGCTCGCGCACGAACACGTCGCGCCGGAGACGGCGGTAGGCGTCGCGCTGGGACGCGTCGGCCTGCACGACGATGTAGTCCGCCGGCGCGGTCGGGTCCGGACGCCTGCCGGTGAGGATGCCGTGGTCGATCTCGAAGGTCATGTCAGGCTCCTTCGCAGCTGAGCGCCGAGCAGGCACCGCAGGCGGCGCAGCCCGCCGCCTGGTCGGAGCCGGCCATGCCGGCGACGCGCAGCGCCGTCGCGACCTGACGGGTCACGCGCCCGACGTCGACGGTGGCCGGCGCGGCGACGTGGTCGACGTCGGTCGCGAGCGTCCCCTCCAGCGGACGGAACGGGACGACGAACGGGTAGACGCCCATGTCGATCAGCTCGCGCGCGCCGGCGACGAGCTCGTCGGGGTCCTCGCCGAGCCCGACGAGCAGGTAGGTCGAGACCTGGTTGTGGCCGAAGACGCGGACCGCCTCGCGCCAGGCGGCGCGGTACTCGTCGAGGGACACGGTGGACTTGCCGGGCATCCAGCGCCGACGGACGTCGTCGTCGAGCGACTCCACGTGGATGCCGATGGACCGCGCCCCCGCCTCGTGCAGCTCGGCGATCGAGGCGAGGTCGCCGGGCGGCTCGATCTGCACCTGGATCGGGAGGTCGGGCAGCACCTCGTGCACGGCGCGGACGCACCGGGCGAGGTGGGTGGCGCCGCGATCGCGTCCCCGGGAGGTGCCCGTGGTCATGACCATCTGCGTCACGCCGTCGAGCTCCACCGCCGCCAGGGCGACCTCGGCCACCTGCTGCGGCGTCTTGACCGCGATGGTCGAGCCCTGCTCCAGCGACTGCTCGATGGCGCAGAACCGGCACCGCTCCGACTCGTCGTAGCGGGCGCAGGTCTGCACGACCGTCGTGGCCAGCACGTTCGCGGCGTGCAGGCGGGCGATCTTCTCGTAGCTCACCCCGTCGGCGGTCTGGAGGTCGTAGAACCGGGGTCGGCCGACCGCCTCCACGCCGAGGCCGGTGTCGGCCCCGTCGAGCAGGAGGCGGCCGCCGGACACCGAGTACGGGCTCCGCGGGTTGAGGGGGATGGCCGCACCGACCCCGTCGAGCAGCACGTGGCCGTCGGCGCTCGGTCCCGCGCCGTTCGGCCGCGTGAGCGGCGCGTCGAGCAGCCGGATGCCCTGGATGGCGACGTCGACGCGGGTCGACGTGCGCGAGCCCTGTGCTGAGGACGGGACAGTCATGGCCGTGCCCTCAGAGGTTGTAGGTCGAGTTGATGATGGCGCCCTTGCGCGCGTAGTGGATCAGCGCGTCCTGGACGTCGAGCGGGTGCGCCGGGATGACGCCCTCGATGAGGTCCTCCTCGCGCAGACCGTGCAGGGCGAGGCCGAAGCGACAGCAGAAGACGGTGCCGCCCTCGGCGATGAACGTCTCGAGCGAGGCGTTCATGTTCAGCTCGCCCGGGAACCCCGCGTCGCCCGTCGTCGGGAAGCCGCGGGTGGCCATGCAGGCGAGGGTGCCGGGACCGTAGAAGTACATCGCGGAGTCGAAGCCCTTCCGCAGGGCGCGCGTGGCCTGCAGGATCGCGACGAAGCTGACGCTGGACTCGTGCGGGATGCCGTGGACCAGCGTGAAGTAGCTCTCGCCGTCCTCCGCCTGGTAGTCGGGGAAGATCTTCGTCGAGCCGTAGAGGTTGGTGCCCTTCGCCTGCGACGGGTGCGGGATCTCCGCGAGCGAGGCGGCGATGTTCTGGGCGATCTGGTCGTCGATGTCGGTCATGGCCTTCTCCTGGTGCGGTGTGGGATGGGGTGCTGCGGGTCGGTGTGCTGCGGTGTGGGTCGTGCGGGTGGGTCGTGCGGGTCGTGCACTGGCCGCCGAGCCGGGGCCAGGGATCAGGGGGTCAGGTGCCGTAGAGCGCCTCGAAGTTGCGCCGGAAGAACAGGTCGGCGAGCTCGCCGTCTCCGGCCGCGGCGGCGAGGCGGGCGTGCTCGCCCGCGAAGTCGCCCCACGGCGCGTCGGTGGCGAACAGGATCCGGTCGTGCCCGACGCCGCGTCGCTCGATCTCCTGCACGAGCCAGGCGGGGGCGAAGCCGATGGTCCAGCTGGTGTCGGTGTAGACCTTCTTGCCGGCCTCGATCCAGTCGAAGAGCCGGCCGCCGATGAGCTTCATGTGCCCGCTCATCCCGCCGCCGAGGTGGACGAGGTGGATCTTGGTGTCGTCGCCGTAGCGCTCGACGAGCGTGCCCACCTGGTCGACGTCGGAGGCCGCCCCGGGCGAGGTGTGCACGTGGACGACGAGGTCGTGCTCGGCGGCCGTCGTGAAGATGCGGTCGATCTCCTCGGCGCAGTCGGGGTCGGTGGGGCTGCCGCCGAGCAGGAAGCTGGTCTTGAGCGCCTTGACGCCCTGCTCGCCGACGAGGGCCAGCGCGGCGGTGTTGCGCTCGGCGTCGGACGCCTTCGGCGAGACCCACAGACCGCAGCTCACGCGGTCGTCGCGCTGGGCGGCCTCGAGCGCGAGCGGGTTCAGGTCGAAGGCGGCGTCCGGCACCGGCACGCCGTAGTTCGGCAGCACCAGCGTGCGCTCGGTCCCCTCGTCGTCGAGGGTCTGCAAGAAGTCGCGCACCGTCGCCTTGGCCGTGACGTCGGCCCGGATCGGCGGGCCGCCGTAGAACGGGAACGCGGGCAGCTCGCCGATGTGGCGGTGCGCGTCGAGCGGTGCGGGAGGCATGCCTCCATTCAGCGCCCGAGATGTTTCGGACTGGTCACCGTCGGACTACGTCGCCGGAAGGTCTGCGCAACCTGACTGTTTCCGCGCCGGGATCGCGAAACATGGCCGACTTGCGCGAGGCCGGCACGCCACCTCGGCGGGCTTCCCCCCGAGCGCCCACACCGTCGGCGCGGTCGCACCCGGGCGATCACGAGCAAGAAGCCGACGAGTACCTCACGGCTGAGCGGGCTCGTCCTCCGCGACCGAGGCAACGATGAGGCAGGTCGCCGCTGTCGTGAGGATCAGCAGCCAGGAGGCTGCGACCAGCGCCATCCCGCCGCCGATGTTCGGGTCGCCGCCCAGCTCCAGGAAGGCGATGGCTGCCAGGCACAGCCGGCCCACCACGACCTGGACGGCCGCCACGTGGCGCTTGGCGCGATGTTGCAGAGCCGAGAGGTGGGTTGCTGCGACCAGAAGGCCTGGGACGACGATGGCCGTTGCCACTGGAATCGCTCGGAACACCTGGTACGGCGTGGTGAGCGGCAACGCAAGAGTCGCATAGACGGCACCGGCGAGCAGGGCAGCGGCGAGCGCCGCCACGGCGCCTGCGCGGACGCGGGTCGTCATCGGCCGTTCCAGCTCTTCGTCGTGCGTGACACCGCTCAAGAGTAGGAGCCGGCCTCGAGGACCAGGGTCGCGTTCCAGATGGCGATCCGCTCGATCGCCATGCCGTGACGGGCGCACGGTCCCTGGAGACTCACGGTCCTGCAGGCGCCCCGCCCTGGCCGATGTCGGGCCGCTGGCGGTCGAACGCACCGCGGATGGGAGCGGTGTCGTAGACGATCGTCAGCCGCTCGATCCGTCCCTCCCCATCCAGCTCCGCGACGTCGACCACGGAAAACGGGGCGGGCTCGCCCGAGGCGAGCGTCCAGTCGAAGTCGAACCAGAAGCTCACCAGGTCGCGGCCGTCGCGCGTCCCGCGCATCGTCGCCTTCAGGGTCAGGCGCGACTCCGCCGTGTCGGCGAACAGGACCGGGTAGAACGCGCGGGCCGGCACCGTGCCGTACAGCGGCGACACGACCGTCGCGTCCGGCGCGAACAGGGCGAGCACCGCGTCGAGGTCGGCGGCCTCCAGGGCCGCGAGGTAGCGCTCGACGAGGAGGTCTGGGTCGGCCACGCACCCATCGAACCACGCCCCGCCCTCAGGGCTGCAGCGAGAGCACCGCCACCGCGGTCGCGAGCAGCAGCCGGTCCCACGCCGAGCCGAGGTCGCGGCCCGTGGTCTCGCGCACCCGCCGCAGCCGGTAGCGCATCGACTGCGGGTGCAGACCGAGCGCCTCCGCCGCCGCCACGGCCGACCCGTGCTCGAGGAACGCTCGCAGCCCGGCCAGCAGGTGCGCCTGGTCGGGCTCCAGCAGCGGGCGCAGGGCCGCCTCGGCCAGGGTCCGAGGGTCCACCGGCGGCTGCCCGTGCAACAGCGCCACCAGCAGGGCGTCGGCCTCGACCATCGCAGCATGCTTGTCCGCCGCCCGTGGCCCGGCACCCCCGCCGACGCCCTCCGCGGCGGGCGGGGCATGACGCACCGCCACCTCGGCGAGCCGGAACGTGGCGGGAAGATCGGGCAAGGCGACGTCGTCGAACCGGCAGGTGCGTCGGCCGCGGGACCGCACGTCGACGCCGACGTCGAGCGGTCGCTCGTGCAGCACGACGCCGACCCCCTGGCGCGTCGTCGAGAGCACCAGCCCGTCGGTGTCCGCCGACGCCAGCAGCTGGGCCACGTCCCCAGCGGTCACGTCGCTGCCCGGGGCACCGACCACGGTCATCGTCAGCCGCGCCGGGAGCGTGAGGTCGAGCAGACGGGTGCGGTCCGCGAGCGCCGCCGCCGACGTCTGGCGACCGGCGAGCAGGTCCTGCGTCAGCGCGCGCACCACCTCGTCGCGGTCGGTCGCGAGACGCTCGGTCGCCGCCGCGTACCCCGCCGACAGCGCCTCCGACAGGGCGTCGAGCGACTCCAGCAGCACGACGTTCATCGCGAGCACGTCCTCGACGTCGAGCTCCGCCACGCCGCTGTCGCGCACGAGCCCGCTCGCCTCGACCGCGGCGACCCGGTAGGCGCGCAGCACTGCCGAGAGCGGTCGACCGTCGGTCCCGCGGGCCACGCCGATGCCGTGGAACTGGCGCAGGTCGGCGTCGCCAAGCCGACCGTCCTCGACCCAGAGCTCGAGCAGACGCTGCACGCCCCAGAGGCTGATCGCCTCGGTCTCGCGCCGCTGGCCCTCGCCGAGCGACGCGTACGCGGGGATCTCGCGCCGCAGGGCGTCGGCGATGCGCCGGGCGATGCGTCCGCCGTCGGCGAGCACCCGCGCCTGCACGGCCCGTCGCTGCACCGACCCCATGGGACCTCCTGTCACTGGCACGCGACGCGGTTGCTCATCAAGTGATGAAGACCATCGCTCCTTGCGGCCTGCGAATGCATCCTAGGTGACAGCGAGCACGCACCCGGCCGGCTCACGAAGGAGCACCCATGGACGCCGACGTCATCGTCATCGGAGCCGGCCTGGCCGGTCTCGTCGCCGCGGCGGAGGCCGCCGACCGTGGTCGCAGCGTGCTGCTGCTCGACCAGGAGGGCGAGCAGAACCTCGGCGGGCAGGCGTTCTGGAGCCTCGGTGGGCTGTTCCTCGTCGACTCCCCGGAGCAGCGGCGCATGGGCGTCAAGGACTCCCGCGAGCTCGCCGAGCAGGACTGGATGGGCAGCGCGCAGTTCGACCGCGCGGAGGACGCCTGGCCGCGGCGCTGGGCCGAGGCCTACCTCGACTTCGCCGCCGGCGAGAAGCGGTCGTGGCTGCACGGCATGGGCCTGCGCCTCTTCCCCGTCGTCGGCTGGGCGGAGCGCGGCGACGGTCGTGCCGAGGGCCACGGCAACTCGGTCCCCCGCTTCCACCTGACGTGGGGCACCGGCCCCGGCGTCGTCGCCCCCTTCGAGCGACGCGTCCGCGAGCACGTCGCGACCGGACGCATCCGGTTCGCCTTCCGTCACCAGGTCGACGGCCTCGTCATGGAGGACGGCGTCGTGGTCGGCGCCCAGGGCTCCCTGCTCGAGCCCACCAGCGTCGACCGTGGCGTCGCGTCGAGCCGCACCGTGGTCGGCGACTTCGAGCTGCGCGCGCAGGCCGTGGTCGTCACGTCCGGCGGGATCGGCGGCAACCACGACCTCGTCCGGAAGGTCTGGCCCGAGCGACTCGGCACTCCCCCGGCCACGATGGTCGCCGGGGTGCCGGCGCACGTGGACGGCCGCATGCTCACCATCACCCAGGACGCGGGCGCGTCGGTCATCAACCCCGACCGGCTCTGGGCCTACGTGGAAGGGCTGCGCAACTGGGACCCGATCTGGGAGAACCACGGCATCCGCATCCTGCCCGGCCCGTCGTCCCTGTGGCTCGATGCCACCGGCGCCCGACTGCCCGCGCCCTACTTCCCCGGCTTCGACACCCTCGGCACCCTCAAGCACCTGCGCGGCACCGGTCACGACTACTCCTGGTTCGTGCTCACCCAGAAGGTCATCGAGAAGGAGTTCGCGCTCTCGGGCTCGGAGCAGAACCCCGACCTCACCGGCAAGGACGTCAAGCTGCTGCTCTCACGCGTCCGGCCGGGTGCACCAGGACCGATCGAGAAGTTCAAGACGCACGGCGAGGACTTCGTCGTCGCCGACACGCTCGAGGAGCTCGTCGCCGGCATGAACCGCGTCGGCGACGACGACGTCACGGTCGACGTCGACGCGCTGCGTCGGCTCCTCGAGGCGCGTGACCGCGAGATCGACAACGACTTCACCAAGGACGCCCAGATCACCGCGATGCGCGGCGCGCGACGCTACCGCGGCGACAAGCTGGTCCGCGTCGCCACCCCGCACCGCTTCCTCGACCCGAAGAACGGACCCCTCATCGCCGTCCGCCTCAACATCCTCACCCGCAAGACCCTCGGCGGCCTCGAGACCGACCTGTCCGGCCGCTGCCTCACCAGCGACGGCACACCCCTGCCCGGCCTCTACGCAGCCGGTGAGGTCAGCGGCTTCGGCGGCGGCGGGATGATGGGCTACAACGCCCTCGAGGGCACCTTCCTCGGCGGCTGCCTCTTCTCCGGCCGCGTCGCCGGACGCGCCGCCGCGGAGCAGGTGGGCTGACGGTCGGTCGGGGCTCGGGCGCCGACGCGGGACCCTAGAACTGCACGTAGCCGTCGAACCAGGGCCCCACACCCAGGGCGTTGGCGAAGGTGCGTCCGAAGGCAGGGAAGAGGGTCAGGGCACGGTCGAGGCTGTCGGCGTTGCGGCGCAGCATGCCGGTCACGCGGTCCAGGCTCGCCAGGGCCGGACGTAGGTCGGCCCGCGTGTCCTCGGCGAGGACACGGATCTCGTCGGAGAGCCGCCGCGTGGAGACCAGCACGCGCTGGACCGCGACCCGGCGCGCGACGACGGCTCGGAACAGGACGTCACCGTCGTCGACGAGACGCTCCAGCTGCGCGTCCCGCGCGTTGACGGTCCCCGTCACCCGGCGCAGGTTCGCCAGGAGGGTGTTGAGCTGGTCATCACGCGCCGCGAGACTGCTCGAGAGTCGCGAGACGCCGGCGATCGCGGCCCTGAACTCCGCTGGCGTGCGGGCCGCGACGTCGGAGATCGACTCCAGCGCCTGCGACAGCTGGTCCACGTCGATCTGACCCGTGGTCCGCCCGAGGTCGGTGAACGCCTGCACCACGTCGTAGGGCGCCTGGGTCCGTGACAGCGGGATCACCCCGCCGCGCTGGAGCCTCCCCGCACCGTCGGGCAGCAGCGCGAGGTACTGCGCCCCCATCAGGGTCCGGATCCGGATGGCGGCGCCGGTCCGGCGCCCCAGGTCCACCGCCTGGGTGACCGTGAAGGTCACCACGGCCTTGGGCCCGTCCAGGGCGATGTCGGTGACCCGTCCGACCGTCACGCCCGCGACCCGGACCTCGGCACCCTTCGTCAACGTGCCGACCTCCGCGAACTCCGCGGTGTACCGGTCCCCGACGCCGACGATCGGCAGCCGGTCCGCCCGGAACGCGGCCACCAGCAGCAACGCGATCACGCAGAAGCCGGCCAGACCGACCAGCACCGGATCCCGCTCACGGAAGGGCTTCACCGACTCGACCTCCTGTGACCGTCAGCGGGGTGTGACGCAGCTCATGATGCCCGCGCGCGGAGCCGCCCATCAGGGGCGTCAAGCACCTCGTTGCTCTCGGCGTGGGGCTCAGTGCACCAGGAGTCCTGCGCTGCTCGTCACGAGGACCCGGGAGCGGCCGCGCGTCGCTCCAGGTGGCCCACCAGACGCAGCGCGACACCGACCTGCACGGCGTTGTCCTCGAGCGGGCGAGGCAGGTCACGCCTCGCGAGCGCGAGCCGCCGCAGGACCGTGTTGCGGTGGCAGAACGCGCGCGCCGCCGTCTCGCGCACGCTGCACCCGGACTCCACGAAGATCGCGACCGTCTGGATCACGGAGGCGTCCGCGCCGGCGAACGGGCCCAGGACGCGCTCGACGAAGTCCCTCGCCTCATCCTGGTCCGACAACATGATGGACAGCAGGTGCACGTCGTCGAAGACCGTCACAGCACGTTCGCCGCTCGCGGGGCCGGACGCGAAGCGCTGCGCCCTGAGCGCCTCTCGGTGGCTGCGCCGGAAGCCAGCGATGCCACTGTGCGGACCACCCAGCGCGAAGCGCACCGGTGCGTGCTGCCTGGCCGTGGCCTGCACCCGCTCGACGACGGCCTGCAGCTCGGTGCCAGGGGTCCAGAGCCAGCGGGTACTGCTGGAGGGCGCGACGGCGAGGGCGCGCCGTCCGCCATGGACGATGGTGCGGGTGGCGGTCTCCAGCTCGCTGACTCCCGCCTCCCCCTGCTCGGTCCACGCGATGATCGCGACGTGGCTGGAGTCGAGCCGGTACCCCAGCCGGCTCTCGGCCCGGCCGGCGGTGATCTCCGCGCCGGACAGGACGAGCTCGACCGCCTGACGGACCTCTGCCCGACCCGCCCGGGCGACGTCCTCACGCTCGGTGGCCATGAGGTCGTCCACGGCTGCCACCGTGCGTTCGACGAAGCTGCTCATCGACCACGTCGCGGTCTCCAGCAGGATCTGCAGCTCGGCCGGGTCGTCGGTGACCGAGAAGGCCGCGTCGATGAGCAGCGCGAACGCGCGTGCCTGGCCGGCGCTGTACGCCGAGATGGCGACGTCCTCCAGACCGAGGAGGACGAGCTCTCGCGAGATCTGGCGGACGGCGTCGTTGAGCCGGACGGGGACCGGCTCTCCGGGGTGGACCATGGTGTGGCCGAACCAGTCGAGGAAGGTCGCGTGGAACGCCCTCTCGGCGGCCGCCCTGAGCGCCGGGTCGTTCGCGGCCGCCTCGAGGCCCACGGCCGTCAGCGCGTCCGCGGTGAGCGGGGGAAGCCACTCGTCCTGCGTCGCCACGAGCCGGCCGCACGCCTGGGTCATGAGAGCCGCGACAGCATCCGTGAGCGGCGAGGGTCTCGACAGCACGTCCGCCACCCTAGGACAGGCCCGCGTCGGCGATGAGGGGCAGAACGCACCATCGGGTGGCCGAGGTGGTGCACGTCGGTGCTTCCGCGCGGCACGCCTCCCGTCCAGCATGGCGCCGTGGACACTTCACCGCGTGCTGGCTGCCCCTTCGCCGACCACCGGGCCGCGACGACCCCGCCTCCGCGCGCCGGTCGGATCGACCGCCGCGTCCCCGTGTACGACGGCGACCTCTATCGCCGCTCGTCACTCGTCGATCCGCACCGAGAGCTGCGCGTCGTGCGCGACCTCGGCTCCGTCGTCTGGCTGTCCAAGCAGCGGGCGTACGCCCTGACGCGCTACGCCGAGGTCAAGGCGGCACTCGCGGACCCGGACGCCTTCCGTTCCGCCGACGGTGTCGGGCTCAACGCCGTGTCGCGACGCATCGGACGGCACAGCCTGCTGATGACGGACGGCGAGGAGCACGGCGCACGGCGCAGGGAGCTCGCCCACCGGCTCACGCCGCGCGCCCTGCGGCCCCTGCAGGAGCAGATCGAGGACCTGGCCGACAGGACGGTGCGCGACGCTCTGGCGCGGGGGACGGTCGATGGCGTCGCCGACATCGCCCTGCGCCTGCCGCTGACGGTCGTGCCGGACCTGGTCGGATGGCCGAAGGACGGCCGCGAGCACCTCGTCGAGTGGGCCGGCGCCACCTTCGACATCCTCGGTCCGCTGAACGGTCGGTCCCTTCGCGCCATGCCCCACGGCCTCAGGATGCTGATGTTCGCCCGGCGACGTGCGCGCCGCTCCGACGTCCTGCCGGGGAGCATGGCCGACGAGGTGTTCCGGACGACAGGGACCGACCGGGCCGGACGACTGCGTCGTCGATCGGTCCTCGTCGACTACCTCGCCCCGTCCATCGACACGACGGCCAGCGCCATCGCGGCTGCGCTGTGGCTGCTCGCGACGCATCCCGAGGAGTGGGCCAGGCTCAAGGCCGATCCCTCCCTGGTGCCGAGCGCGTTCAACGAGATCGTCCGGTGGGAGTCTCCCGTCCGCGCGTTCGGCCGACGGGTGCACCACGACGTCGAGGTCGACGGCACCCTCATCCCCGCGGGGTCGCAGGTCATCCTGGCCTTCGCCTCGGCCAACCGCGACGAGCGGCAGTGGGACGAGCCCGACTCCTTCCGCCTCGACCGCGACGCACGTCTGCACGTCGGCTTCGGACACGGCACCCACGGGTGCGCCGGCCAAGGGTTGGCTCGACTCGAGACGCACGCGTTGCTGCACGCGCTCGTCCGTCACGTCGCCGACCTCCACGTCGTCGACACCCCGACCCGCGCGGTCAACAACGTGATCCAGCGACTCGAGACCCTGCCGCTTCGACTGGTGCCCGAAGCCTCCTGAGCCGGACCATCCCCTCGGTGCCCGGAGCCGGCAGCGGGTCGACGGGTCCCGCGGACGTGGCGTCCACGGGGGGCTCGTCATCGCTCGGCCGACCGGAGCTCGCTCAGCGTCCGACGCAGCCGCGGGACGGGACGCCGGAGCCCGACCGCGGCCACGGCGTCGGAGCCGAACGCGAGCAGCTGGCCGCCGTCGGTGGACTCCTCGAGCACGCGGGGCGTGCCGGTGCACGGCAGGCGCCCGACGACCTTCACCGACGTCCCGGCGACCTCGGTCCAGGCGTAGTCGTCGAGGACCGGGTCGTCGACCTCCTGGCCGAGCATCGACGCCGCCGCCACACGCCCCTGGGTGACCGCGTTGGCCCAGAGCGGTCGGCGCACGACCGCGCCGTCGACCACCGGTGCAGCGACGTCGCCGGCCGCCCACACACCGTCCCGAGGGCTGCGGCACGACGCGTCGACCGGCACGCCCTGCGGTCCGGCGACACCACTGCCCTCCAGCCACGCGGTCTCGGGCACGTCGCCGGCGCACGTCACGACGACGTCCGCCTCGAGCACGCTGCCGTCGTCCAGCTCCACCCCCCGCACAGGGCTGCCGTGCAGACGCACCGCGGAGCGCCGGACGATGATGCCGTGGCCGGTCGCGCGGCCCACCAGCACGGTCGCGAGGTGGTCGCCCACCAGGCGCACGAGGGGCGGCTCGGGGTCGACGACGGTGACCGTCGCCGCGGTCCGCCGTGCGGCCGTCGCCACCTCCAGCCCGAGGAACCCCGCGCCCACCACCACGACCGAGGCTGCCGTCGCGAGCCGTTCGCGCAGCAGCCGCGCGTCGGCGACGGTGCGCAGCACCAGCTCGCCGTCCTGACCCGCCGCAGCGAGCCGTCGTGCTCGGCCGCCCGTGGCCACGAGCAGCGCGTCGTAGCCGTGCTCGCCGCCGTCGACGTCGGTCACCACACGGGCGTCGACGTCGAGCGAGGCCGCCGCCGACGGCACGCGGACGACGTCGAGCGACCCGAGGTCCATGAGCACGGACGCCTCGTGCGCCGCGTCGGCCAGGACGGCCTTCGACAGCGGCGGACGATGGGTGCCGTCGAGCGGGTCGATCAGGGTGAGCCGACCGTCGAAGCCCCGGCGCCGCAGCTCGCGCAGCGCGGTCGCACCGGCCGTCGATCCGCCGACGACCAGCACCCGACGCGGCACCGGGGTGCTCACGCGCGCCGCAGGGCGGCCACGGGGCAGGAGTCGACGGCGCGACCGGCCGCCTCCTCCAGCGCCGCGGGCACGTCCTGGTCCTCGAGGTGGTGCACGAGCTCGCCGTCGTCGTCGAGGTCGAAGACGTCGGGCGCCTGGTCGACGCAGAGCCCGTGGCCCTCGCAGCGGTCGTAGTCGGCGATGATCCTCATGGCGCGTCCTTCCGGGCGGGGACCAGCCGCAGCGGCAGCCGGTCGAGCGAGTGGATGATGTTGTTGCGGCCCCAGCTCGCGGGGCCCGTGAGCTCGAGCCGGTCGACGCGTTCCAGCAGCGAGCGCAGGATCGCCTGCGTCTCCAGCCGGGCGAGCCCCTGACCCGCGCAGCCGTGCACGCCCTGGCCGAACCCGAGCTGCTGGCTGGCGTCGCGGGTGACGTCGACGTCGTCGGGCCGGTCCCAGACGCGCTCGTCGCGGTTGGCGGAGGCGTAGAGCACCACCACGCGCGACCCACGGTGCAGCGGCGTGCCGGCGACCTCGGTGTCAGCGGCGACCCAGCGCGAGAACGCACGCAGCGGGGACTCCACGCGCACGACCTCGTTGACCGCGTTGGGCACGAGGGACGGGTCGGCGCGCAGCGCCTGCCACTGGTCGGGATGGGTGGCGAGCAGCCAGAGCGCGCTCGCGATCGCGCTGATCGTCGTGTCGAGCGACGGTGCCAGGTAGTCGATCATCAGCGCCGGGCACTCCTCGCGACGCACCTCGCCGGACGCGACCTTCGCGAGCAGGTCGGCGCCCATCGACCCCGGCAGCACGTCGCCGCGACGCACGACGGAGCGGGCGAACCGCATCATGCGCAAGGTCCGCGGTGCCGCGCGGAGCGTCCGCGCGTTCGTCGGGCCCAGGCAGTCGAAGGTCGCCCCCGCCCACGGCAGGAGGTGCTCCCGACCCTCGCGCGGCCACCCGATCAGGTCGGGCACGAACGACGTCGGCAGCGCGCGGGCGACGTCGACGACACCGTCGACCTCGCCGCGCGACACGGCGGCCTCGACGACGGCGTCCGCGCGCCGGTCGACCTCCTCGCGCATCGACCGCAGCGCCTTCGGGGTCAGCCGGCTCGCGAGCAGGCGACGCCGACGCTCGTGGTCCGCGTCGTCGCTGTTGAGGGTCGTGCCGCGGCTGAGCCGGTTGGCCACCGGGTTCAGCGCCACGCCCCGCTCCGAGCGGAACCGGTCGTCGGCGAGCAGCACCTCCTTGCACGGCGCGTGGTGCACGACGGCGTGCGCTCGCTGCCGCGGCAGCCACACGACCGGACCGAGCTCACGCATGCGTCGGTAGTGCGGGTACGGGTCGAGGATCGCCCTGGTGGCGTAGACGTCGGGACGGTAGGTGGGGGCGGTCGGGCTCATGCGGGGACCTCGGTCCGGGCGGGTAGCAGGAGGGACGTCGCGGTCGAGACCAGCACGGGCAGGTCGGGCCCGGACGCCATGACGGTCCGGTCGGGGCGCACCAGGGCAGCCGCGCAGCCCGCCTCGGCGAGCCAGGTGGCGATGCGGTCGAGGGTCCCGCCCGCGGCAGGGCCGACCTCGACGACGGCCACGTCGCGCGACGCGAGCTCCTCCACGGCCGACGGCGACGGCGGCACCGCCGTCACGAGGGCCCACTGGTGGCCGACCAGACGGTCGAAGGTCGCTCCGCCCCCGGTGACGTTCGGGCACAGCGTCCCCGCCAGCCGGTCGCCGCGCGACCTCAGCACGAGGGAGGAGCGCACGAGGGCGGGCGTGGCGCTGTCCACCGCACCGGCGTAGAGCCGCGCCGACCGGGCGACGAGCGGGAGCACGGCCCCCCGCGCGTGGTCGCCGAGGCGTCCCCCGGAGCTCATCAGCACGCCGACCCGACGGGCCAGCAGGATCATCGCCCGGGCGTGCGCGGAGCGCTCCACCTCGTAGGTGTCGAGCACGTCGGCCGGCAGCGCGCCGTCGAGCACGCCCGCGACCTTCCAGACGAGGTTGTCGACGTCGCGGATGCCCGCGCCCATGCCCTGGCCGACGAACGGCGGTGTCAGGTGCGCCGCGTCGCCCAGCAGGAGCACGCGGCCCCACCTCCACCGCTCCGCGACCGCGGCGCGGAACGTGTAGCCCGTCGAGCGGACCAGCTGCAGGTCGGCCGCGTCGACGTCGTCGAGCCAGGGACGCAGCAGCGGCAGGACCGCGGGCAGCGACGCGAGGTCGTCGGCGGTCTCGTCATCGAGCAGCTGCAGCTCCCAGCGGTACCGGCGCGCGCCGACGCGCATGAAGGTGGCCGCCCGGGTGCTGTCGCACACCTGGTGCACGCCGTCCCAGTGGCCCAGGTCGACGTCGGTGTCGACGTCGACCACGAGCCAGCGCTGCTCGAAGCCGAGGTCGACCATCCTGCCGCCGAGCTCCCGCCGCACGACGCTGTTGGCGCCGTCGCAGCCCAGCAGGAACGACGCCTCGAGACGTTCCTGCGGTCCGTCGTCGTCGAGCGGGCGGTGCAGCACCACCACGCGGTCGGCCGACTCCTGCTCGACGCCGACGACCTCGCGACCCGTGAGCAGCGTGACCTCCGGAGTCGAGCGCAGCCGCTCGCGGAGCACGGCGTCGAGCACCGGCTGGTCGAACATGTTCGCCCGCGGGTAGCCCGTCACCGGCGATGCGCCCGAGCGGTCGAACGACGCCAGCACCCGCAGGTGGGCGTCGACCAGGCGCAGGCCGGCGCACGGGCGGGTCAGCCGGGCGAGGTCGTCCTCCAGCCCGAGCCGCACGAGCACCCGGTAGACCTCGTCGTCCAGGTGCACGGCCCGCGGCTGCGGGTACACCTCGGGCCACCGCTCGACCACCACCGTGCGCACGCCGCGCGCCGCGAGGGCCAGGGCAGCGGCGCTGCCGGTGGGGCCGGCACCGACGACGACGACGGGCAGCGTCGGGCTCACGGTGCGACGCCCAGCGACAGGAGCGCCACGAGCAGCGCCGCCACGACGAGCGCCGGCGCGACGGCAGGCAGGCCGTCCCCGACGCGCAGGTGCGACACGACCGCGCCGGCCATGAGGACGAACAGCGCCACGAGCGCGGTCGTCGCGAGCGGGCCCGACGCGGCGCGGCCGACCCACAGACCCGCCACGCCCAGCAGCTCCAGCGCGCCCACCGCACGGAACGCCCCGACCGGGTAGCCCAGGTGCTGCGCGCGCTCGCGCATCGGCGGCGCGGCGACCAGCTTGAGCAGGCCCGTCGCCACGAGCACGACGCTGACGACGACGAGGAGCACCACCGCGACGCTCATCGCGTCCACCGCACCACCGTGCGCTGCGCACCGAGGTCGAGCGCGCCGTCGTCGGTCGCGATCGACGCCTCGACGAGGTTGCCGTCCTGCAGGTAGCGACGGTCCTTGACCTGCTTGCCGAGGAAGATCCGCCACTTCACGTGCGGCGGGAGCAGGGCTCCGACCTTCTCGACGATCGCCGGCGGGGCGCTCAGCGCGGTGCCCGCCGGCGTGCCGGTGAGGACGAGGTCGCCGGGCGCGAGATCCTGGAACCGTGCCAAGGCGGCGAGGGCCTCGGCGGGCCGGTAGATCATGTCGGAGGCCAGCTCGTCCTGGCGCAGCTCGCCGTCGACCCACAGCCGCAGCCGCAGCTCGGGCAGACGCTCGAGCTCACCGTCCTCCAGGACCAGCAGCACCGGGCCGACCGGGGTGAACGTGCGGTAGGACTTGGACTCGTAGAACTGGGTCTTGGGCAGCTGGAGGTCCCGCGCGGAGACGTCGTTCGCCACCACGAGCGCGGCGACGAGGTCGGGCAGGTCGGAGGCTGCGACCTCCTCCCCCGCCGTGACCGCGCGCCCGACCACCAGGCCCAGCTCCACCTCGTAGTCGAGCAGCGTCACGTGAGCGGGTCGCACGACCGGGTCGGACGGGCCGCTGATCGAGCCCGACGACTTCCGGAAGAAGGCGAGCGGCACGCGCGACGGGTTCATCCCGGCGTCCTTCGCGTGGCTCGCGTAGTTCGCCATCTGCGCGACCACGCGGCAGGGTGCGGTGACCGGCGAGACGAGCGCGAGCGAGTCGACCGGCACGGGGTCGCCGCCGTCGCGCGCCGCGAGCACGGCGGCCCGGTCGGCGAGGAGCTCGGCGGTCGTCGTCGCCGACGTCTCGACGCGGACGGCACCGTCGGGGCGGCGCAGCCACCAGGCGTCGGCGGTGCGGAGGACGGGGAGGGTCATGAGCGGGCCACTTTCATCAGTCCGAGGAGGCGGTCGAGGTCGAACTCGTTGTCCGAGCGCAGGGCGGTGGTCATCGACAGCAGCTCCCGCAGCGACTCCTTGCCGGGTGCGACCCCGAGGAAGTCGGCGGTGGCGGGCGGACCCCACTGCGCGAGGCCGCTGGCCGTCATCTCCGCCCAGCCCGGCTCGAGGGAGGCGTCGAAGCGGTCGCCGTCGCTGAAGTGCTCGACGAGGAAGCCGTCGGGGTCGCGCCAGTAGTCGAACAGCTGGCTGCCCTGGATGTGTCGGCCGATGCCCCAGGAGTGCCGGTAGCCGAGGTCGCGCAGGTGCTCCCCGCCGGCGGCGAGCGCGTCGAGGTCCGCCACCTGGTACGCGGAGTGCACGTAGCGGCTGCGGGGCCCAAGGGTCATGGCCAGCGTGTGGTGGTCGGCCGGCTCGCTGCCCCGGTCGCAGCGGATGAAGGCCATCGTCGGGCCGCGGTCGCGCTGGCCCGGGAAGAACAGGAAGTCCGAGACGATCAGGCCCAGGTGGTCGAGGTACCAGTCGAGCGAGGCGAGGTAGCGGTCCGACTGCAGCACCACGTGGCCGAGCCGCTCCACGACGGCCGGCTGCCGCGGGGGGCGCTGCGCGGCGTTGACCCGCTCGACCTCCGAGCCGACGTTGAGCGTCTGCGCCTGCTGCGTCGCCAGCGCGGGGTGCTCGATGACGTCGGCGACGACCCGCACGCGCGCCCCCGCCGGCTCGCGCAGGTCGACCACGTGGCCGCCGAGGTGCTCGGGCAGGCGCCGGACGGGCACGCCGGTGTGCTCCGAGAGCCGCAGCAGGTCGGCCGTCTCGGCGGCGAACGCCGGGCCCACGAACCGCGACCCCCGACCCTTCCGCACGACCACGCACGGCGCCCCGGGCAACGCGCCCCGCAGGTTCAGCTCGGTCGCGCTCCGGTAGGTCGTGGTGAACCCGAACGCGTGGGCGAACACCTCCGCGGCCGCGAGGTCGGGCTTCTCGAACTCCAGCCAGGCGAGGTCGCGCACCTTGACGACCGGCTGCGCCGACCGGCCCACGTGCTCGCCGGGACGACGGCCCTGCTCGCTGTGCAGGTCGCGGTGGCTGTGGTCGTGGGCGTGCTCGCGGCTGGTGTCGTGCGCACGGTCGGATGCCGACATCTGATGAACCTCTACATTTCTGATGAGATCATCAATATAGGGGCTTGGTCGTGGTCGGGACAAGGCCCAGGACCGCACGAGCCGACCACTAGGCTGGCCCGACGGCAGCGGAGGAGGGGGAGGGACGAGATGCGCGACGGCACGAGCACGAGCGACGGCCCCCGCGTCGACCGGCGGCGGGCGCGCACGCGCGCGGCCCTGCTCGCCGCGGCGGAGCGGCTCATCGTCGACGGCAGCGCGGCGACGGCCACCATCCAGCAGATCACCGACGCGGCCGACGTCGGCTTCGGCTCCTTCTACAACCACTTCACGAGCAAGGAGGAGCTCTTCCAGGCCGCGACCGCCCACGTGCTGGAGGAGTGGGCCCGGCTCATCGACGCCGCCGTCGCGGACGCGGAGGATCCGGCGACCCGCTTCGCGCTGTCGTTCCGGATCTCGGCCCGGCTCGCCTGGACCCACCCGGCGCTCGCCGACGTGCTCAACCGGTTCGGTCTCGACCTGCTCGACCTCGAGGACGGTCTCGCGCCGCGGGCCCTGCGCGACCTCACCGACGCGATGACGGCCGGACGCTTCACCGTCACCCACCTGCCGCTGGCCCTCAGCACCGTGGGGGGATCCCTGCTCGGGTTCCTGCGCCTGCGCTCCTCGCACCCCGACCTGGTCGCCGTCGACGACGTCGAGGAGCTGACCGGCCAGCTGCTGCGCATGCTCGGGCTCGACGCGGCCGAGGCCGCGCGGCTCTGCGCGCTCCCCCTCCCGCACCTCGACGCCTAGCCACCCCAGCCTCTTCGCGTTCTGTGGACTTCGTGACGATCTTCGCGACGAGGACCGTCACCAAGTCCACAAAACGCGAGGGGGGTGCGTCCCTCAGCCGAGCAGGCCCTGCGCCCGGGCGGCGCGAGCCGCCTTGACGCGGTTCTCCGCGCCCAGCTTCGCCATCGCCGACTTCATGTACGACTTCACGGTGCTCTCGACGAGACCGAGCGCGTCGGCGATCTCGACGTTCGTCGCGCCCTCCTCGGCCAGCCGCAGCACCTCCACCTCGCGTCGACCCAGCGGGTTGGGTCCGGCCGGGCGTCTCGCGCCCTCACCGGGCAGCCGCGCGAGCACGGCCTCCAAGCGCGCTCGCGTGCTCGGGTCGGTGGTCAGGTCCGCCACCTGCCGGAGCTCGCGCGCCAGGTCGTGCGGGGCGTCGGTCGCCTGTGCGGCCCGCAGGCTGATCGCCCGCATCCGCTCCTCGGCGGTCGTGGCAGCGCCGAGGTCGGCGGCGAGGCCCGCGAGCACGGGCCGCGCAGCGTCGACGACGGCCAGGCCGAGCCGCTCGGTGCGCCGGTCGCACAGGTAGACGATCGCCGACGGCTGCCGCCCCTCGACCCCCACCGGGATGCTCACCACCGACTGCAGACGCTCGGGGGCCACCCATCGGTCGTACCGGTGCGTGATCGCGGCTGAGCGCGGGTAGGCGCTCACCGCCGCCGGCCGACGGGTGGCCAGCGTCTTGCCGCCCAGACCCTCCCCCTGGCGCACCCGCAGCTGGTGCAGCGACGTGGTCAGCGCGCCCCGCAGCTCGGAGATCGTGAAGTGCTCCCGGCTGCGCACCAGACCGCCCATGACCAGCGGCAGGCCAGTCACGCGGCGCAGGTCGTCGAGTCCTCGCGAGAGGACCTCCTGCGGGGCCAGGTGGTCGGGCATCGGGCACCTCCTGTGTCGCCGGTCACAGTAGCGACCCGGACCCGCTCACGTCACGCCCTCCCTCCTTTCGAGGGTACGAGCGGATCGGCGCCCCGACCCCCTCACAGCGAGCGCAGCAGGTACCGCTGGACCTTGCCGCTCGGCGTCTTCGGCAGCGCGTCGAGCACGTGGATGCGCCTCGGGTAGGCGTGCCGCGAGTACCCGTCGCGCACCAGCGCGGTCAGCTCGGCGTGCAGCTCCGGCCCGTCCTGCGCCCCGTCGGCCAGCACCACGAACGCCTCCACGACCTCGCCGCGCACCCCCTCGGGGTCCGGCCGCCCGACGACGGCGACGTCGACCACCGACGGGTGCGTGATGAGGACGCTCTCGACGTCGAACGGCCCGATCCGGTAGCCGGCCGCCAGGATCACGTCGTCGTCGCGGGCCGTGAACTGGAAGTAGCCGTCCTCGTCGACCGAGCCGGTGTCGGCGGTGAGGTACCAGCGGCCGTCGGGACTGAACCGCTCGGCCGTCTTCTCCGGGTCGCCGTGGTAGCCCTCGAACCAGAACAGCGGGCTGGCGGGCACGTCGATCGCGATCTGCCCGTCGACGACGTCCGCCGCGTAGCCGGGCATCGGCACCCCCATCGACCCGTCCTTGACCGGACGGGCCACGCCATCGTTCCAGCTGTTGCAGATCACCATGCCCAGCTCGGTCTGGCCGTAGTGGTCGCGCACCTCGATCCCCAGCACCCGCCGGGCCCACGCCAGCACGTCCGGGGTCAGGGGCTCGCCCGCCGACGACGCCCGCCGCAGCGGCAGGTGCTCGACGAGACCGCTCTTGCTGATGGCGCGGTACATCGTCGGGGCGCCGGCGAAGTTCGTGACCCCGAGCCGCTCGACGACCGCGACCGTCCCGGCCGGCGTGAACCCGGCGGTGTGCAGCACGTTGGGCCGACCGGCGACGAGGGGGCCGGCCAGGCCGTAGTAGAGGCCGTACGCCCAGCCCGGGTCGGCGGCGTTCCAGAACACGTCGTCCTCGCGCACGTCGAGCGACAGCTCCAGGTAGACGTGGAACGACGCCAGCGCGCGCAGCGGCACCGTGACCGGCTTCGGGCTCCCGGTCGTGCCGCTGGTGAACAGCTGCATGATCGTGCCGTCGCCGCCGACGGCCACCCGCTCGGTGAGCGGCTCGACGCCCGACAGCTCGCGCTCGAGCGCCGGACCCACCTCCAGCACGTCGAGGCCCGGCAGCGGGTCGAGCTTGCTGCGCTGGTCGGGCTCGGTGACGACCACGCGGGCCGAGGACCCCTCCACCCGCGTGCGGATCGCCCCGGTGGCGAACGCGGTGAACAGCGGCACGTGCACGGCACCGAGACGCCACAGCGCCAGCAGCGTCACGGGCAGCTCACGTCGCTTGCCCAGCAGCACCGGCACCCGGTCGCCGCGCGCGACGCCGTGCTCGCGCAGCACGGCCGCCATCCGTCGCGACTCGTCCGCGAGCTCGCCGTAGGTCAGCGGCGTCGCGACGAGGTCGTCGTCGACGAGCACGAAGGCGGTCGCGGCCGGGTCGTGCCGGTCGCACGCGAGGTAGGCCGCGTCCGCGCCGACGTCGGCGTACGTCGCCAGCAGGTCGTCGACCAGGTCCGTCGGGCGCGCCTGGAGGGTCATGGGGGTCTCCTTCACGAGTCGGAGCCGCCCCCAGCAGGCGGCCGCCTCGAGACTGCGCCCGTCGCATGCGGCGCCGACACCCTCGAAGGTGGGTCCGGGCCGCGGGCCCGGACCACGACCTCAGCCCAGGCGGGGCTGCCCGTTCGACGCCGTGAGGCCGCCGTCGACCGGCAGCACGACGCCGTTGACGAACGAGGCGTCGTCGCTCGCGAGGAAGGCGATCACCGACGCGACCTCCTCCGGCTCGGCCGCCCGTCCGAGCGGGAGCCGGTCCCAGAAGCGGTCGAGCAGCTCCTGGTCGTCGGCCATCCCGGCCGTCATCTCCGACTTCGTCAGGCTCGGTGCGACCGCGTTCACCCGCACCCCCGCCTCGGCGTGGTCGAGCGCCATCGCCCGGGTCAGGTTCGTGACGCCGCCCTTCGCCGCGTTGTAGGCGGCCGCACCCCAGTCGCCCCCGACGCCGGAGACCGACGAGACGTTGACGATGCTGCCGCGCGACTCGAGCAGGTGGGGCAGCGCCGCGCGGGACGTGTGGAAGACGCCGCCGAGGACGATCGCCAGCGTCTCGTCCCACGCGTCGCGGTCGACGTCGGGCACGGGCCCGGAGGGCCCGATGCCGGCGTTGTTCACGAGCACGTCGAGCCGGCCGTGGGCGTCGACGGTCGAGGCGACGAGCTCCTCCACGGCCGCGACGTCGCTGACGTCGCAGCGGTGCGGCACGACGGTGCCGTCGGCGGACTCGGCGACCTCGCGCAGCTTCTCCTCGCGCCGTCCGGCCACGACCACCGTCGCCCCCTCGGACGCGAACCGGCGCGCCGTCGCGGCCCCGATGCCGGACCCGCCGCCCGTCACGATCACGACGTGGCCATCGAACCTGCCCATGTGATGCCTCCTGCGTCCTGGTCGTCCTCCTCATCGAAGCACGGGACCGCGGCCCCGGCGCGCCGACCCAGGACGCGCCGACCGCCCACGGCACCGGCCCTACGCGGACTCCCACGGGTAGGCGTGCGCCAGGAACGCCTCGCGCACCTGGTGTCGTGGAGCCTCGAGCCGTTCGTGGAAGAGGCGTCGACCCTGCGTCCCGTCGACCACCAGGCGCCGACCGTCGAGGTAGACCCCCACGACCTGGTCGCGTGCCACGGTGCGGCGGTCGCGGCCGTGCACGAGCACCAGCTCCTCGTCGCGCACGACCACCCGGTGCTCGTCGACGATGGTGAGTACCGCCAGCGCCCCGCCGACCGCAGCACCGGCGGCGAGCCGCGCCGCCCACGCCCATGGGGCGTCGAAGCCCGCCACCCAGCGCGCGACGTCCTCGAACGGCACCCACGGGAAGCCGCTGACCAGGTCGAGCAGCCACGGCAGGACGAGCAGCAGCGCCGCCCCGCCGCCGGCCAGCAGCACGAACGTCCAGACGCGGTCGGCGTCGGACATGCGCAGCTCGGTCTCGGGGCCCGCGATCATGACGTCCACGCTAGGGACGACCACGAGCGTCCGCGTCGGCCGAAAGGACGGACCTCGTGGTCCGAAGGTCGAGGTCAGGCCCGACCGGCGGCCGACCGCAGCGCCTCGACCGACTCGGCGCTGACGAGCAGCTCGCACCGACCTGAACAGGCCAGCTGGTGCTCGACCCGCCCCGTCGCGATGAGCCGGTGCACGTCCGCCGTCGGGACGCCGAGCAGGGCGGCGGCCTCGGCGACGGTCAGCTGCGACGACATGACCCCAGCCTAGTGCCGCGCGTCGAGCCCACCCCGCAACGGACGAGCACCGGATGCCTTCCAGGGACCGCGTGTGGTCTCGATACGTCACCTCGAGCCTCGTCCCTCGGCGGAGGCGATGACTCGACCGGCGCAAGGTGCCGCTGTTCGAGTAGCGGCCGCGCGCGAGGGACGAGCGTCGTGGACGCGTATCGAGACCACCCGGCAACAGCCCAGCGCTCCCTCACGCCACGCTGATCCGCCCAGAGCGGTCTCGATACACCTCCCCTCACTGGCGCTCGTGGAGGCACTCGACCACCAGACCCCTCCGCTGGTCGAGTAGCGACCACGCGCGAGGGACAAGCGTCGTGGACGCGTATCGAGACCACCCGGCAACAGCCCAGCGCTGCCTCACTCCACGCTGATCCGCCCAGAGCGGTCTCGATACACCTCCCCTCGCTGGCGCTCGTGGAGGCACTCGACCACCAGACCCCTCCGCTGGACGCGTATCAAGACCACCCGGCAACAGCCCAGCGCGAGCCAGCCCCCAGCGACGGCCCGGAGTGGTCTCGATACGTCTCCGCCAGCTCCTTCGTCGCGGCGTCGACTACTCGACCAACGACACCCACCGCTGGTCGAGTAGCGGCCACGCGCGAGGGACGAGCGTCGTGGACGCGTATCGAGACCACCCAGCAACAGCCCAGCGCGAGCCAACCCCCAGCGACGGCCCAGAGCGGTCTCGATACACCTCCCCTCGCTGGCGCTCGTGGAGGCACTCGACCAACGGGACGTGGGGGTGATCCCGGCCGCTCGCGCTGCGGGGTGCGGGGGGCGTGCCTACCGTTGACAGCATGACCACCACCGTCTCCGCCCTGTCCGTCCCCGACGCCGGCAAGCCGTTCGAGACCGTCGACCTCGAGCGACGTGACCTGAAGCCGAACGACGTGCGCATCAAGATCAAGTACGCCGGGATCTGCCACTCCGACATCCACCAGGCGCGCGACGAGTGGGGCGCCGGGATCTTCCCGATGACGCCCGGTCACGAGATCATCGGCTCGGTCGAGGAGGTCGGCTCCGACGTCACCGCGCACGCCGTCGGCGACACGGTGGGCGTCGGCTGCTTCGTCGACTCCTGCCTCGAGTGCGACGCCTGCAAGGACGGCGAGGAGCAGTTCTGCGACCAGGGCGTCGTGCAGACCTACTCCGCCAAGACCTACGACGGCGAGGTGACCTACGGCGGCTACAGCGAGCAGGTCGTCGTCCGCGACCACTTCGCGGTGAAGGTGCCCGACGGCGTCGACCTCGCAGGCACGACGCCGCTGCTCTGCGCCGGCATCACCACGTACGCCCCGCTCGTGCGCCACGGCGTCACCGAGGGCTCGCGCGTCGGCGTCATCGGCATGGGCGGCCTGGGCCACGTGGCCGTCAAGATCGCTGCCGCGCTCGGCGCGAAGGTCACCGTGCTCAGCCGCACCGACGCCAAGAAGGAGGACGGGCTCGCGTTCGGCGCCTCCGAGTACGTCGCCACCGAGGAGGAGGGCGCGCTCAAGAACCTGCAGGGTTCCTTCGACGTCATCCTCAACACCGTCGGCGCGTCCGTCCCGCTCGACGACTACCTGGGCCTGCTCGACCGGGGCGGCCGGATGATCAACCTCGGCGCCCCCAGCGACGCGCTCGAGGTCGGCGCGTTCTCGCTGCTGACCATGCGCCGCGCGGTCGAGGGCTCCATGGTCGGCGGCCTCCCGCAGACGCAGGAGATGCTCGACTTCTGCGCCGAGCACGACATCACCGCCACCGTCGAGGTCATCTCGGCCGACCAGGTCGACGAGTACTACGACAAGGTCGTCGACGGCGACGTCCGCTACCGCGCCGTCATCGACGTCGCCACCCTCGCGCCGTGAGCCTGCGCACCAGCCTGGTCGTGGGCGACGAGGGGGTCGAGCCGTACCGGCTGATGACCGCCCTCGTCGTCCCCCGACCCATCGCCTGGATCAGCACGGTCGACGCGCAGGGCCGCGGCAACCTCGCCCCGCACTCGTTCTTCACGGTCGCGTGCGCGAACCCGCCGATCCTCGCGTTCACGTCGGTGGGCGAGAAGGACACGCTGCGCAACGTCCGCGAGACCGGGGAGCTGGTCGTGAACCTGGCCACGCAACCCCTCACCGAGGCCATCAACGGGTCGAGCGCGCCGTACGAGCACGGTGTCGACGAGGCCGAGGAGCTGGGGCTGGCGACCGAGCCGAGCGAGCTGGTCGCGCCCCGACGCGTCGTCGACTCCCCCGCGTCGATCGAGTGCCGGCTGCACTCGACGACCGAGCTCGGCGACTCGACGCTGGTGCTCGCCGAGGTGCTGCTGTTCAGCGTCGCCGACCACGTGCTCGTCGACGGCCACCCCGAGTTCGACCGGCTGGCGCCGATGACCCGCCTCGGCAAGGAGGAGTGGGCGCCGCCCAGCGTCCCGTTCACGCTCCCCCGCCCGACGAGCGCCTCCTAGGCCGTGCTCCCCGCCAGGAGCACGGCCGGGCGGTCCCGCTCGGGTCGGTAGTCTGCCCCGGTGCGCACACCTGGGCTGATGATCGCCGGGACGACGTCCGACGCGGGCAAGAGCGTCGTGACGACCGGTGTGTGCCGGGCGTTCGCGCGCCGGGGCCTGCGGGTCGCGCCCTACAAGGCGCAGAACATGTCGAACAACTCGATGGTCGTCCCGCTCGGGCACGACGCCGACGCCGGCTTCGGCGAGATCGGCAGGGCCCAGTGGGTGCAGGCGCTGGCGGCGGAGGCGACGCCTGAGGTGGCGATGAACCCGGTGCTGCTGAAGCCGGGCAGCGACCGGCGCAGCCACGCCGTGGTCATGGGCCGCCCCGGCGGGGTCGTGGACGCGACGGACTTCGTCGAGGGGCGGCGTCATCTCGCGCAGGCCGCCCACGCGGCGTTCGACGACCTGGCCGCACGGCACGACGTGGTCGTGGCCGAGGGCGCCGGCTCGCCGACCGAGATCAACCTGCGCGCGTCGGACTACGTGAACCTCGGCCTGGCGCAGCACGCGCGGATGCCGGTGGTCGTGGTCGGCGACATCGACCGCGGCGGGCTGTTCGCGGCGCTGCACGGCACGGTGGCCCTGCTCGACGCCGCCGACCAGGCGCTGGTGGCGGGGTTCGTGGTCAACAAGTTCCGCGGCGAGGTCTCGCTGCTGGCGCCCGGGCTCGAGCGGCTGACGGAGCTGACCGGGCGGCCGTTCCTCGGCGTGCTGCCCTGGGACCCGACGTTGTGGCTCGACTCCGAGGACGCGCTCGACCTCGAGGGGCGTCGCTCCGGCACCGCCGGGGCGCTGCGCGTCGCCGTCGTGCGGCTGCCGCGGATCAGCAACTTCACCGACGTCGACGCCCTGGGCGTGGAGCCCGGGGTCGACGTCGTGTTCGTGTCGGACCCACGCGACGTCGCCGACGCCGACCTCGTCGTGCTGCCGGGGACCCGCGCCACCATCGACGACCTCGCGTGGCTGCGGTCCCGCGGCCTGGACCGCGCCGTGGTCGCGCACGCGCGGGCCGGGCGCCCGGTGCTGGGGATCTGCGGCGGGTTCCAGATGCTCGGCCGGCACGTGCACGACCCCGACGCGGTCGAGGCGTCGACACCGCGCAGCGTCGAGGGCCTGGGGCTGCTCGACGTGGAGACGACGTTCGGCACGGAGAAGGTGCTCCGGCTCCCCGTCGGCGAGGCGCTGGGCGCGGCGACGTCGGGCTACGAGATCCACCACGGCCGCATCACGCGCGGCGCCGACGAGGAGTTCCTGGCCGGTGCCCGACGCGGTGCGGTGATGGGCACCATGTGGCACGGCAGCCTCGAGGGCGACGCGTTCCGGCACGCGTTCCTCGCGGAGGTGGCGGCTGCCGCGGGCACGACCCTCCCGGACTCCGACGTGTCCTTCGGGGCGCTGCGCGAGGCACGGCTCGACCGTCTGGGCGACCTCGTGGAGGAGCACCTCGACGTCGACGCGCTCTGGACGCTCGCCCGCGACGGCGCTCCCGCCGACCTGCCGCTGCTGCCCCCGGGAGCGGGGAGCGTCGCATGATGCTGCTGCTGGGCGGTACGGCCGAGGCCCGCGCGCTCGCGCGCTCCCTCGAGGGGCTGCGGTTCACGTCGTCGTTGGCCGGTCGGGTCGCGCGACCGCGGATGCCCGTCGGCGAGACGCGGATCGGCGGGTTCGGCGGCGTGGACGGCCTGCGTGCCTACCTGCGCGACGAGGGCGTGACCGCCGTGGTCGACGCGACGCACCCCTTCGCGGCGGGCATCTCGCGCAACGCCGCGCTGGCCTGCGCGGCGGAGGACGTGCCGCTGCTGCGGCTCGAGCGCGCGGGCTGGTCGACCCGCCCGGACGCGGACGGCTGGCACTGGGTCGACTCGCACGAGGAGGCCGCCGCGACGACGGCGACGCTCGGGCACCGGCCGTTCCTCAGCATCGGGCGCCAGGGACTCGCGCCGTTCGTCGAGCCGCTGCGCGACGTGCGCGCGCTGGTGCGGGTGGTCGACGAGCCGGAGGTGGCGCTGCCGACGGCATGGACGCTGCTGCAGAGCCGCGGCCCCTACGACCTCGCGTCCGAGCGCGCCCTGCTCGCCGAGCACGACGTCGACGTGGTCGTGACGAAGGACTCCGGCGGCGACCACACCGTGGCGAAGCTCGACGTCGCCGCCGAGCGCGGCGCCGCCGTGGTGGTCGTGCGTCGGCCGGCCCCGCCCGAGGGCGTGGAGACGGTCAGCGACGTCGACGACGCAGCAGCCTGGGCGCGAGCACGCAGCTGAGCAGCGCACCGCCGTCGACCAGCAGCGCGAGCCGGGTGGCGCGCGCGACGTCGGCCGGGGCGACGGGGCGGCCGTCGCCCAGGGTGTGCCGGTCCTCGGTACGGCCGAAGTAGACGTTGACGCCGCCGAGCTGCACCCCGAGCGCCCCCGCGAACGCCGCCTCGACGGGTCCCGCGTTGGGGCTGGGGTGGTGCCGCGCGTCGCGCGCCCAGGCGCGGACCGCCGCCGCGGGACTGCCGCCGACCAACGGGGCGGCGAGCGCGGCGAGCGCGGCCGAGAGCCGGGCGGGGACGAGGTTGAGCAGGTCGTCGAGGCGGGCGGCGGCCCACCCGAACCGCTCGAGCCGGGGCGTGCGGTGCCCGACCATCGCGTCGAGCGTGTTCGCGGCACGGTAGGCCAGGAGGCCGGGCACGCCGGCGGCCGCCCCGGCGACGAGCGGGGCGACGACCGCGTCGGAGGTGTTCTCGGCCACCGACTCGACGGTGGCGCGCGCGACGCCGCCGGCGTCGAGGACGCTGGGGTCGCGGCCGACGAGGTGCGTGACGCGCTGGCGCGCGGCCGGCAGGTCGTCGGCGGCGAGGTGGTCGTGCACGGCGAGCGCCTCGCGCTCGAGGGAGCGGCCGCCGAGCACGGCCCACGTGCAGCCGGCCACCACCAGCGCCTCGGCCACGGGTCCGCGACGCCTCGCCGTCGTCTGCGTCAGCACGCCCGCGACCCCGCGCTGCCGCCGACCAGCACCGCGACGTGCAGCACGCCCGCGGCGCGCCGGTCGGCGTAGGTGCGCCGCTCCAGGGCGGCTGCCGCGCGCCCGAACCCGGCCACGGGGTGCAGGCGCTGCGGGTCCCCGAGGATCCGGTCGGCGACGAAGCCCAGGACGAGTCCCGCGGCTCTCGCGCGCGACGCCGTCACGACAGCATCGCCAGGACGGCCGCGAGGGTCAGCTCGACCCCGGCGCCCAGGACGTCGCCGGTCACGCCGCCGAGGCGACGGCGGGCCCGCAGCAGGAGCAGCGACAGGACGACCATGGCGACGCCGGCGGCAGCGAGCGTGCGCCACCACGCCACGTCGACGAGCACCCCGGCACCCACGAGCACCGCGGTCCAGACGACCAGGGCCGCGAGGGCGGCGACCACCGGCACGGTGCCCGCGACCGTGGCGCCCAGCCGGGAGCCCTCGCCGGCCGGCACCGGGCGGGCGCAGGCGAGCGCGAGCGTCCCCCGCGACAGCAGCACGGCCGCGCCGACGAGCAGGGCCGCGTCGGAGGCGGCGAGCGCCGCCACGCCGGCGACCTGCAGCCCGAGCACGAGCACGAGGGCGGCGGCCCCGGCGGGCCCGACGTCGCCGGAGCGCATGACGGCGAGCGTGCGGTCGCGGTCGTAGGACGAGGTGAGCCCGTCGGCGGTGTCGGCCAGGCCGTCGAGGTGGAACGCCCGGGTGCCGAGGGCGAGGAGCCCGACGACCAGCAGCCCTGCGACGAGCGGCGCGAGACCGGCGGCGTCGGCCACCAGCACGAGCAGCGTGGCGGCGACGGCGAGCGGGAGCACGGCGAGCGGCGCGAGCAGCATCGCACCACCGGCCACCCGCCGATCGACCGTGCGCGGCGGTCGCACCGGCCAGGCGCTGAGCGTGCCGACGGCGAGCCGCCAGGCGTCGAGGATCACGACACCGTCACCCGGACCTCGGCGTTCGCGGGCAGGCTGGGCGTCGAGCCGGTCAGGAGGGCGTGGGCGTAGGCGATGAGGTCGCCGTGGCTGACGACGAGCGTGCTGTCGAGCGGCTGGCGGGCCACGAAGGTGCGGATCCGCTCCAGCACGTCGTCGACCGTCTCGTCGAGACCACGCTCGACGAGCAGCGGGTCCTCCACGACGTCGAGCCCCAGGTGCGCGGCGACGAGGTCGGCGCTCTCCCGCGCCCGGACCAGCGGCGAGCACACCACGGCTGTCACGCCCGACTCCTCCAGCGTGTGGGCGGCCGCGACGACCTGCGCGCGGCCCCGCTCGGTGAGCGGCGGGTGCGCGGTCCGGCCCTGCTCGCGACCGGCGACGTTCCAGGTGGACTCGCCGTGACGCATCCAGAACAGGCGGATCACGAGAGGACGTCCACGACGTGGCCGACCACGGTGACGGCCGGCGCGCCGATGCCGCTCTCGGCCACGACGTCGGCGATGGTGGCGACGGTGCCGTCGACGCGACGCTGGCTCGGCAGGCCCGCGTCGGCCACGACCGCGGCCGGGGTGCGCGGGTCGAGGCCGCCCTGCACCAGCGCCTCGGCGATGGCGGGGAGCGTGCGCACCCCCATGAGCACCACGAGGGTCGTGCCGGTGGAGGCGAGCGCCTTCCAGTCGACGGTGCAGTCGGGGTGCCCGGGCGGCACGTGTCCCGAGACCACGGTGAACCCCTGGGTGGTGCCGCGGTGGGTCACGGGGATGTTGGCGAGCGCGGGCGCGGACACCGACGACGTGACACCGGGGAGCACCCGCACGGGCACGCCGGCCGCGGCGCAGGCCAGCGCCTCCTCGCCACCACGACCGAACACGAACGGGTCGCCGCCCTTGAGCCGGACCACGCGACGACCGGCCAGGGCGTGCTCGACCAGCAGGTCGTTGATGGTCTCCTGCGGCGTGGAGCGGCCGCCGGGCACCTTGGCCACGTCGATGACGAGCGCGTCGGCGCGGACGGCGTCGAGCGCCGCCAGGGGCACGAGCCGGTCGGTGACGACGACGTCGGCCTCGGCGAGCGCGCGCTGGCCGCCCACGGTCATGAGGTCGGGGTCGCCCGGGCCGGCGCCGACGAGCACGACCTCGCCCGGCTGCGGACGAGGGACACCCGTGGGCTCGGCGGCGGGGGTGTCCTCGCCGTCGGGCAGCCGGACCACCACGTCGGACTCGAGGACGTCGTCGAGGACGAGGTCGCGGGCGTGCCAGGACACCAGGCCCCGGTCGGCGAGGTCCTCGAGGGTGGCGACGAGCTCCTCGGCCACCACCGTGACGGTGTGGCCCTGCGCGAGGTGCGCGGAGACGGCCGCCGCGGCGCGCAGGCCACCGCCCACGACGAGCACACGACTCACGGGCGTGCCTCCTGCAGGACGACCTCGAGCGCCGCGAGGAAGCGGCGGGCGACGTCGGGCGCGCGGACGGCGAGGCGCACCCAGCGGTCGTCGAGGCCCGGGAACGTGTCGGCGCGGCGCACGGCCCAGCCGGCGGAGCGCAGCGCGCCGTGCACGCCCGTGCCGACCTCGGCGAGCACGAACGGCGCGGCGGACGGCAGGTGTCGCACCCCGAGGGCGTCGAGGCCGTCGGTGAGCACGGCGCGGTGCTGGGCGACCTGCGAGGCCCGACGGGCGGCCTCCGCGCGGGCGTCGTCGGAGGTGCAGGCGACGATCGCGGCGGTGGCGTGCGCCGACACCGACCACGGCGGCTGCTGCGCGCGCAGGTCGGCGACCAGGTCGGCGTCGCCGAGGACGTACCCGGCACGGACGCCGGGGATGCTCCACAGCTTCGTCAGGCTGCGCAGCACCAGCACGCCCGGCAGGCGCGCGTCGGCGAGCGACGCCGACTCCCCGGGCACGGCGTCCATGAACGCCTCGTCGACCACGACGACGCGTCCCGGACGCACCAGCGCACGCAGCGCCCAGGCCGGGTGCAGCACGCCGGTCGGGTTGGTCGGGTTGCCGACGACCACGATGTCGGCGGCGTCGGGAACGGCATCGGGCTCGAGCGCGAAGTCGTGCCCGAGGAGCACGTGGCGCGGCGTGTGCCCGGCCTGGCGCAGGGCGACGTCGGGCTCGGTGAACTGCGGGTGCACGACCACGGGGTGCTGCCAGGGTCGGGCCCGCGCGAGCAAGGTGAACGCCTCGGCGGCACCGGCCGTGGCCAGCACCTCCTCGACGGGCCGGGTGTGCCGGTGCGCCACGGCCGCCTCGGCCTCCCGCGCGTCGGGGTAGCGGCCGACGTGGTCGAGCGCGCCGCGCAGCGCGTCGTCGAGCCAGGCGGGCCGCGGGCCGTCGTGCACGTTGACGGCGAGGTCGACGAGCCCGTCCGTGGCCTCCACGTCGCCGTGGTGGCGGAGGGGGTCCACTGCACTGGTCGACACCTCGGGGCCCCTCCGGGCCGTCGCTGGGTGTCGGCGCTCACTGGGCCGTTGCCGGGTGGTCTCGACAGGCCCAGCGAGAGCCTCCACGCCACACGGGAGGGCGCGCACGGCGGCGGCGAAGCGGGCGGCCATGCGGGGGTGACCGGCCCAGTGCGTGTGCAGGTAGGAGGCGTGCAGCGTGGGGCTCGCGAAGCCGGCGGGACCGTGGGCGCTCGTCCACGCGACGGTGAGGCCGGCCTCGGGATGGGCGGGCGTCACGTGCGTGCGGTGGAACTCGTGACCCGTGACCCGGCCGCCGGTCGGCGCGAGGAGGTGCTCCTCGGGCGCGACGGCGGTGCGGTAGCCGAGCGTCAGCCGCGGCGTCATGGCGGCGTCCGCGGGCAGGGCACCGACCATCGGGGCGCCGTCGAGCGTGCGGCACAGGTACAGCAGGCCGGCGCACTCGGCGACCGTCGGCACGCCCGCGGCGACGGCGTCGGCGATGGCGTGCCGCAGCGGCTCGTTGGCCGAGATGGTGGCGGCGTGCACCTCGGGGAAACCTCCCCCGAGGTACAGGCCCGACGTGCCCTCCGGCAGCGTCTCGTCGTGCAGCGGGTCGAAGACCCGCACGTCGCAGCCGAGCGCGTCGAGCAGCTCGGCCGTCTCGGCGTACCGGAACGTGAACGACCGGCCGCCCGCCACCGCGACGACCCGGCGCTGCGCCGGCACGTCGGTCGTGTGCGGTGCCGTCTCGGCGACCGGGTCCCACGCCTCGCCGGTGAGCGGCGGCGCGGACTGCGCGATGCGCACGACCTCCTCGAGGTCGACGGCCTTGGCCACCCGCGCGGCGAGCCGGTCGAGCGCGGCCTTGGCGTCGTCGCGCTCCTCCGCCGGCACGAGGCCGAGGTGGCGCGAGGGTGCCACCACCCCGTCGTCGCGGTGCACGATGCCGAGCACCGGCACGCCCGTGCCCTCCAGGGCGCGGACGACCTCGTCGGCGTGGCGGGTGGAGCCCACCTTGTTGAGGATGACGCCGGCCACCCGCACCGACGTGTCGAAGGTGACCATGCCGTGCACGAGCGCGGCGATGGACCGCGACGCCGACGACACGTCGACCACCAGCACCACCGGGCTGTGCGTGACGCGGGCGACGTGCGCCGTCGACGCGTACCCGTCGGTGCCGAGCATGCCGTCGTGCAGCCCCATCACGCCCTCGACGACCGCGAGGTCGGAGCCGGCGGCGCCGTGCAGCAGCAGCGGCAGCAGCCGCTCCTCCCCCGCCAGGTGCGGGTCGAGGTTGCGGCCCGGCAGGCCCGTGGCCAGCTCGTGGTAGCCGGGGTCGATGTAGTCGGGGCCGACCTTGTGGCCCGACACGCGGTGGCCCGACCGCGACAGTGCGGCCATGAGGCCGGTCGCGATGGTCGTCTTCCCGTGGCCCGACGCCGGCGCGGCGACCACGAGGCGGGGCAGGTTCACCACTCGATGCCTCGCTCTGCCGTCTGCCGCCCGGAGCCCGGCACCCCCGCCGGACGTGGGGTCGATCGCTGCTGGATGCTCACCACTCGATGCCTCGCTGGCCCTTCTGGCCGACGTCCATGGGGTGCTTGACCTTCGTCATCTCGGTGACGAGGTCGGCGACCTCCAGGAGCCGGGGGGCGGCGTCGCGGCCGGTGATCACGACGTGCTGGCGGCCGGGGCGCGACGCGAGCGTGTCGGCGACGTCGTCGACGTCGACCCAGCCCCACGTCATCGGGTAGGTGAACTCGTCGAGCACGTACAGGTCGTGCGTCTCGGTGGCGAGGCGGCGCTTGATCTCGGCCCAGCCCTCGGCCGCGGCGACGGCGTGGTCGTCGTCGGTGCCCGACTTGCGCGACCACGACCAGCCGGAGCCCATCTTGTGCCACTCGACGGGCCCGCCGAGGCCCTCCGTCTCGTGCAGGCGACCGAGGTGCTCCAGCACGCTCTGCTCGCCGACGCGCCACTTGGCGGACTTGACGAACTGGAACACCCCGACCTTCCAGCCCTGGTTCCAGGCACGCATGGCCAGGCCGAACGCAGCGGTCGACTTCCCCTTGCCCGGCCCGGTGTGGACCATGACGAGCGGACGGTTGCGACGCTGGCGGGTGGTGAGGCCGTCGTCGGGGACGACCAGCGGCTGACCCTGGGGCATCAGGCGGCCTCCTTCACGGCACGGGTGAGGGACTCCGCGCTCACCTCGCCGAGCGGGAGGTGCTGGGCGCCGAGCCGGTCGGCCAGCACGGCGGCGAGGCCGAGCCGGAAGCCACCGGTCTCGCAGTCGACCACGACGGAGGCCACGCGGGTGGCGCGCACGTGGTCGGCGGCGCGGTGGGCGCGGGCGAGCGCGTCGGGGCCCGACGTCGCGCGGCCGTCGGTGACGACGACGAGGAGCGGTCGGCGCAGCGGGTCGCGGATGGCCTCGAGACGCAGGGCGTCGGCAGCCGTGGCCAGGCCCTCGGCGAGCGGCGTGCGGCCTCCGGCGGGCAGCTCCTCGAGCCGGCGCGCGGCGACGTCGACCGACGACGTCGGGGGGAGGTCGAGGGACGCGGACGCACCCCGGAACGTCACGAGCCCGACCTTGTCGCGACGCTGATAGGCGTCGAGCAGCAGCGACAGCACGGCCGTCTTGACCTGCTCCATCCGGCGCCGCGCGGCCATCGAGCCGGAGGCGTCGACGCACAGCAGCACGAGGTTGGACTCGCGTCCCTCGCGCACGGCCACGCGCAGGTCGGCGGGGCGCAGCAGCACCCGGCCGCCGTCGGCCCGGCCGCGGGCGTGCTGGTGCGGTGCCGCGGCGCGCACGGTCTCGACGAGGTGCAGCGAGCCCGACCGACCGGCGGGCGTGCGCGCGCCGATGCGGCGGCCGTCGTCGGTGATGGCGCGCGAGCGACGTCCGGAGACCCCGGCGCCGACGCCGTCGACCTGCAGCAGCCGCGCCCGCACGGGCTCGCCGGCGCCGACGGTCGACTCGGGCGCCGGGCCGGAGCCCTCGCCGTCGCCGGCGTCACTGCGGGACTCGCCGCCCGTCGGGGGCGTGGCGGGAGCGTCGGTGCTGCGGTCGGGCGCGCCGCCGGGGCCGCCGTCCGGTCCGCCGTCGGGTCCGTCGTCGGGCCCCCCGTCGTCAGGACCGCCCTCGGGACCACCGTCGCCGGGCCCGTCCTCGGGTCCACCGGCGGGCGGCTCGTCGGGGCCGAGCAGGTCGTCGAGCTGCGACTCGTCGAGGCCCGTCTCGTCGAAGGGGTTGCGCCGGCGCCGGTGCGGCAGTGCCAGTCGTGCGGCGGCGCGGACGTCGTCGCGCGTGATCGTGGTGCGACCGTGCCAGGCGGCGTGGGCGGCCGCGGTGCGGGCGGTGACGATGTCGGCGCGCAGCCCGTCGACCTCGAACGCCGCGCACAGCTCGGCGATCGACACGAGCGTCGCGTCGTCGAGCTCGACCTCGGCCACCAGCTCCTGCGCCCGGCGGATGCGCGTCGTCAGCGCGGCGTCCTGCTCGGCGAAGCGTGCGGCGAACCCGGCGGGGTCGGCGTCGAACGCGAGCCGGCGGCGCACCACCTCGGCACGGGCCTGCGGGTCGCGCGGTGCGGCCACCTCGACCGCGAGGCCGAAGCGGTCGAGCAGCTGCGGGCGCAGCTCCCCCTCCTCGGGGTTCATGGTGCCGATCAGCACGAACCGGGCGGCGTGCTCGACGGAGACGCCGTCGCGCTCGACCGTCGAGCGGCCCATCGCGGCGGCGTCGAGGAGGAGGTCGACGAGGTGGTCGTGGAGCAGGTTGACCTCGTCGACGTACAGCACGCCCCGGTGGGCGCGGGCGAGCAGACCGGGCTCGTAGCGGGTGACGCCGCTGCCGAGCGCCTGCTCGAGGTCGAGGGAGCCGAGCACACGGTCCTCGGTGGCACCGACGGGCAGCTCGACGAGCCGCACGGGCCGCGTCTCGGCCTCGGGGTCGGGACCGAACGGACCGTCGGGCGAGAGCGGCGCGGGGTCGGCCGGGTCGCTGGAGAACCGGTCGCCCTTCACCACGTCGATGGGGGGCAGCACCGCGGCGAGCGCCCGCACCAGCGTCGACTTCGCCGTGCCCTTCTCGCCGCGCACGAGGACCCCGCCGATCGCGGGCGAGATCGTCGTGAGGACGAGGGCGAGCGCCATGTCGTCGAGCTGGTCGGGCTCGGCGCCGACGACGGCGGTGAAGGGGTAGTGCTGTGGCATGAGGGCTCCCGCTCGATCGCCATGGCTGGTGCGGCGCGAGGCCGGTCTTCGGACTTCCACCTCCAGGTGGTCACCGCAGCGGACCCTGTGCCGGACTTCCACCGGCTTCCCGATTCTCCCCAACCGTCTGGGGCACCTCGCGCGTGTGCAGTTTGTCCGAGCCAGGCTACCGGGGCGCGCCGCGTCCGTGTGCAGGCACTAGCCTCGCCGGACATGAGCACCCCCCGTCGCGCCTCCGGCACCGTCGTCGTCGTGGGCGTCGGCGCCGACGGCTGGGCCGGCCTCGACGCCGCCCGACGCGCCGCGGTCGAGGCCGCCGACGTGCTCCTCGGCGGCGAGCGGCACCTCGCGCTCGTGCCCGCCGACGTCACCGCGACCCGCGTGCCGTGGCCGTCGCCGCTGCGCGAGGGGCTGCGCGCGCTCCTGGAGGAGCACGCGGGACGCCGGGTCGTGGCGCTGGCGTCGGGCGACCCGCTCGTGTCGGGCATCGGCACCACCCTCGTCTCGCTGCTCGGCGCCGACGCCGTGGAGGTGCTGCCGGGCCTCTCGTCGGTGTCGCTCGCGCGGGCGCGCATGCGCTGGTCGGCCGAGACGTCGGAGACGGTCACGCTGGTCGGGCGCGACGTGCACCGGCTCGTCACGCGCCTGCACCCCGGCGCACGGCTGCTGGTGCTCTGCTCGGACGCCTCCACCCCGGCACAGGTGGCGGCCCTGCTCGCTCTGCAGGGCTACGGCACCAGCACCCTCACCGCGCTCGGCGACCTCGGCTCCGACCACGAGAGTCGCGTCGACGGCGTGGCCGCCACGTGGTCGGCCGACGTCGGCCCGCTCACCGTGCTCGCGGTGCAGGTCGACGAGGGGGCGCGCGTGCTGCCGCTGGTCCCGGGCCTGCCCGACGACGCCTTCGAGCACGACGGGCAGGTGACCAAGCGCGACGTCCGCGCGAGCGCGCTCGCCCGCCTCGCACCCACGCCGGGAGCGCTGCTGTGGGACGTCGGAGCGGGCGCAGGGTCCGTCGCCGTCGAGTGGTCGCGCACGCACCCGTCGTGCCGGGCGGTCGCGGTCGAGCGCGACCCGGAGCGCGCCGAGCGGATCGACCGGAACGCACGGACGCTCGGCGTCCCCGACCTGCGCGTCGTCACCGGTCGCGCGCCCGAGGCGCTCGCCGGGCTCGACGCCCCCGACGCGGTGTTCGTCGGCGGTGGCGCCACGGTCGACGGCGTGCTCGACGCCTGCTGGGCGGCGCTGCGACCGGGCGGCCGGCTCGTCGTCCACGGCGTGACGCTGGAGACCGAGCAGCTGCTGGTCGCGTGGCGTGCCCGGGTCGGCGGCGAGCTGGTCCGCCTGCTCGTCGAGACCGCCGCGCCGCTCGGCACGTTCACGTCGTGGACGCCCGCGCGGGCGGTCACGCAGCTGTCCGTCGTCAAGGGGTCAGTCGTCGAGGGGTCCGTCGTCGAGGAGGCGCAGGCATGACCGTGCACGTGGTGGGCGCCGGACCGGGTGCCGCCGACCTGCTCACCGTCCGCGCGGCCCGGCTGCTGGAGCGGGCCGACGTCGTCGTCTACGCCGGCACCTACGTCGAGGCCGTGCTGGAGCACTGCCGGCCCGACGCGCGGCTCGTCGACACGCAGGACCTCGACCTCGACCAGATCACCGAGGTCGTGGTCGACGCCCACCGTGCGGGGCTGGAGGTCGTGCGGCTGTCGTCGGGCGACCCGTCGCTGTACTCGGCGCTGCACGAGCTGACCCGTCGTCTCGACGCGGCGCAGGTGCCGTGGGACGTGACGCCCGGGGTGCCCGCCTACGCCGCGGCGGCCGCGCGGCTCGGCGTCGAGCTGACCGTGCCCGAGGTGGTGCAGTCGGTCGTGCTGACGCGCAACCAGGCCCGCTCGACGGCGATGCCGTCGAGCGAGGAGCTGGAGGCGTTCGCCGCCACCGGCGCGACGCTGGCCCTGCACCTCGCGATCACCCGCACGCGCCCGCTGGCCGAGCGGCTCGCCGCCGTGCTCGGGGCCGACACCCCCGTCGCCGTGGTCGCGAACGCGTCGCAGGAGGCCGAGGTCGTGCTGCGCGGCACCCTCGCCGACGTCGCCGACCAGGTCGAGGCCGCCGGTCTGCGCCAGGCCGCCGTGATCCTCGTCGGCCCCGCCGTGGCCCGCCCCGACGGCGCGGAGTCCTACCTCTACTCCCCCACCCGCGACCGCTCCTCCAAGCGCCGCTGAGCTCCCCCCGGATTCGGAACGTCATCGCCTGTTCTGGCGACGAGAACGGGCGGTGACGTTCCGAAACGGGGGCTGACCGTGCGTGGGGTCAGGCGGGGACCTCGTCGAGGAGGCGGCGGAGGACGTCGGCGAGGGTCACGACGCCGATGCCGCGCTCGGTGCGGACGACGGCGAGGTGCTGGCTGGTCTCGCGCATGACCGCGAGGGCCTCGTGCACCGGCGTCGCCGGGTCGAGGTGGAACGGCTCGCGCACCAGGTCGGCCACGCCCTCCTCGGCGTCGCGCACCAGGGTCTCGCGCACGTGCACGACGCCGGAGACCTGCCCGCCGTCGACGACGAGGATCCGCAGGTGCCCGCTGCGCTCCGCCGCGGCCTGCACGTCGGCGACCGTGCTGCCGGGCGGGACCGAGGTGGGCACCGCGCCCGGCTTCAGCAGGTCCGCGACCGTCAGGTCGCGCAGGCCGAGCGCCCGCGACAGCGACGCCGAGTAGCCCGCGTCGAGCGCGCCCACCTCGGCGGAGTGCTTGACCAGGTGGCGCAGGTCGTCGGGCGTGGAGCCGCCCGCGACCGTCTCGACCGGCTGGACGCCGACGACGACGAGGCACCGGTTGGCGGCCTCGTTCAGCAGCGTCAGCACCGGGCGGGTGAACCACATGAAGCCCCGCATCGGGATGGCGAGCATCGTCGCCGACTTCTCCGGATGGGCGATCGCCCACGACTTGGGCATCATCTCGCCGACCACCAGGTGCAGGAAGGTCATGACGACCAGCGCGATGACGAACCCGGCGGCGTCGGCCACCCAGTACGGCATGCCCCAGCCCTCGAAGAGGGGCGTGAGCGCGTAGTGCACGGCGGGCTTGGCGGTCGCGCCGAGCGCCAGGACGCACAACGTGATGCCGAGCTGCGCGCCGGCGAGCAGCACCGTGAGCTCGGACGAGGAGCGCAGCGCTGCGCGGGCAGCGCGGCTGTGCGGGGCGGCGTCCTCGAGCCGGTGGCGCTTGGCCGCCAGCAGCGCGAACTCGATCGCGACGAAGAACGCGCTCGCCGCGATGATCACGACGGTGACCGCGAGGACCACCCAGGGGTTGCTCATCATCGGGACACCTCGGTCTCGTCGGCGGGCTGGGGCGCGACGTCGTCGGGGTCGTCGGACGGCTCCACGTAGGGCCGGACGACCCAGCTGACCCGCACCGACGACGGCACGTAGTGCTCGACCTCGAGCACGTCGAAGCGCAGGCGCGGCGCGGCGGGCTGGTCGTCGAGGACGAGGGTGGCGGCGTCGGGCGGCAGGTCGAGCTCGACGGCGTCGCCGGCCTCGGGCAGGGCACCGGCCTGCGCGATGACGAGGCCGGACACGGTCTCGACGTCGTCGAGCTCGGGCAGGTCGTGGTCGATGACCCGCTCGACCTCGTCGAGCGGGGCGTCGCCGGAGAACAGCCACGCGTCGTCGCCGTCGACCACCGCGAGGGGTCGCTCGTCGTCGTGCTCGTCGGTGATCTCGCCGACCAGCTCCTCCGCGAGGTCCTCGATCGTGAGCACGCCGGAGAGCCCGCCGTACTCGTCGATCACGCAGGCCAGCTGCTGCTTGGCGCGCTCGAGCGTGCGGCGCGCGACGGGCAGCAGCATGACCTCGGGCACGACGACGGGCTCGCGGGCGAGGTCGGCGGCGGTGCCCTCGCGGGCGGTCATGACGTCGACCAGGTGGACGACGCCGACGAGCCGGTCGTCGTCGTCGAGGACGGGGTAGCGCGAGTGGCCGGTCGACATCTGCTCGCGCACGGCGTCGACGGTGTCGTCGGGTCGCACGACGTCGACGCGCGAGCGCGGGATCATGGCGTGCTCGACGTCGCGGCGCGGGAAGTCGATCACGCGGTCGAGGAGCAGGGAGAGGTCGCGCGGGAGGTCGCCGCTCTCCCGGGACTCGGCGACGATGTGCTCGAGGTCGCGCGCGGTCGCGGTGCTGTCGACGTCGTGCACGGGCTCGATCCGCAGCGCCCGCAGGAGGACGTTCGAGGCCTGGTCGAAGAACCAGATCAGCCAGCCGAAGACCGCGAGGTAGAGGTTGGTGGAGCGCGCCAGCCAGCGGGCGACGGGCTCGGGTCGGGCGATCGCCAGGTTCTTCGGGAACAGCTCGCCGAAGAGCATCTGCACGAACGTCGCGAAGACCAGCGCCAGCACCGTGCCGATGCCGATGCCGACCGCGGTGGGCACGCCGACGCCGCCGAGGATGTCGCCGAACGCGCGGCCGATGAGCGGCTCGGCGACGTAGCCGACGAGCAGGCCCGTGACGGTGATGCCGAGCTGGGCGCCGGACAGCATGAACGAGGTGCGGTTCGTGACCGCGAGGGCGCGTTGGGCGCCCTTGTCGCCCTGCGCCGCGAGGGAGTTGAGCCGCGACCGGTCGACCGCCATGTAGGCGAACTCCTGGGCGACGAAGTAGCCCGTCGCGGCGGTGATGGCGAGCACGACCAGCAGGCCGAGCAGCAGGAGGAGGACCGTGATCACCGCACGCGCCTCTCCGGGTCGCGGGTGGTCACGGTCTGGGGACTTCGACTGGGGTCCATGGCTCTCTCTGTGGAGGGTCGGGATCAGTGGGGGAACGAGCCGACGGGCCGGCGAGTTCCCGACTCGCCGATCGTCTCAGCGCTCGACCTCCCGCGCACATCCATGCGTCGTGGACAGTTTTGGGGCACTGGCGGCGCCTGCGGCGCCCCGGACGTGTCCAGATGTCGGGGCTGGTCAGGCCTCGACCGACCGCGACGTCCAGACGGCGCCGGTGGGGCTGACGCGGGTGCGGGAGGAGCCGACGACGAGCAGGCACTTCATGTCGATGGACTCGGGGTCGAGGTCGGCGAGGGTGGTCACGTGCAGCGACTCCTCGGCGCGGCCGACGTCGCGGCCCACGACGACGACGGTGGACGGGTCGCGGTGCTCGAGCAGGATCCGCCGCATGTCGGCCACCTGCGTGGTGCGCGAGCGCGAGCGCGGGTTGTAGACGGCGAGGACGAGGTCGGCGTCGGCCACGGCGCGCAGCCGCCTCTCGACGACCGACCACGGCTTGAGCCGGTCCGACAGGCTCATGACCGCGAAGTCGCCGCCGATCGGCGCGCCGGCGCGGGCGGCGACAGCCTGCACCGCCGAGACGCCGGGCACCACGCGGACGGTGACGTCGTGCAGGTGCGGCTGAGCCTCCTGCGCCTCCAGCACCGCGGTGGCCATGCCGAAGACGCCGGCGTCGCCGCCGGACACGACGGCCACCCGCTCGCCCGACCTCGCCAGCTCGAGCGCGTGCGTGGCGCGGTCGATCTCGACCGTGTTGCCCGACGCGTGACGCTGCAGCCCCACCCGCTGCGGCACGCGGGCGACGTACGGCGCGTACCCGACGACGTGCCCGACCTGCGCCAGCTCGTCGGAGGCCTCGGGGGTGAGCCAGGCGTCGGGGCCCGGCCCGAGCCCGACGACCACCACCTCCCCCTGTTTCGGAACGTCATCGCCCGTTCCGGGCGAGGAAAGGGGCGATGACGTTCCGAATCGTGGGGACTGCTCGTCGTAGCGGGTGCCGTGGCCGTCGCCGGGGACCACGACGAGGGAGAAGTAGGGGACCGACGTCGGGTCGACGTCGGCGACCGGCAGCCAGCGCTGCTCGGGCATCGAGGCACGCTCGACGTAGAGCGCGGTGTCGAGCCGGCCGGCCTGCTCCAGGGCCGAGCGGACGGCCGGGAACGTGCGGCCGAGCTTCATGATGATGGCGCCGTCGGTGTCGGCGAGGCGTCGCGCCAGCTCCGCCTCCGGCAGCGTGCCCGGCAGCACCGTGAGCACGTCGGTCTGGCGCACCAGGGGCGTCGCGGCCAGTGCCGTGGCCGCCGCGAAGGCCGGCACCCCCGCCACGACCTCGGTCTCGAACTCCTCGGACAACCGGTCGTGCAGGTACATGAACGATCCGTAGAACATCGGGTCGCCCTCGGCCAGCACCACGACGTCGCGACCCGCCGCGAGGTGCTCGCGCAGGCGCTGCGCGCACTCCTCGTAGAAGTCGGCCATCGCCCCCGCGTAGCCGCCGGGGTGCTCCGCCGTGCCGGTGGTCACCGGGTACTGCAGCACCTCCTCCACGACGTCCGCCGGCACGAGGCCGTCGACGATGCGCCGCGCGTTCGAGCGCTTGCCGACGCCCTGGTGGTACGCCACGACGTCGGCCTCGCGGATGAGCCGCGCGGTCTTCAGCGTCACCAGCTCGGGGTCTCCGGGCCCGACGCCCACGCCCCACAGCCGGCCGGTGCTGTCCTGCCGCGGGCCCGCGCCGCTCACTCCTTCTCCTGCGCGAGCGCGTTGAGCGCCGACGCCGCCATGGCGGAGCCGCCGCGACGTCCGCGCACGGTCACGAACGGGACGTCGATGCCGTGCGTCTGCGCGAACGCGGCGAGCGCGTCCTTCGACTCGGCCGCACCGATGAACCCCACCGGCACGCCGACGACCGCGGCCGGGCGGGGCGCGCCGTCGGCGAGCAGCTCGAGCAGGTGGAACAGGGCGGTGGGCGCGTTGCCGATCGCGACGACGGCGCCGTCGAGCCGGTCGCCCCAGAGCGACACGGCGGCCGCGGAGCGGGTCGTGCGCCACTCCCGCGCGAGGTCGGGCACCCGCTCGTCGCGCAGCAGGCAGAGCACGTCGTTGTCCTTCGGCAGCCGTGCGCGCGTGACGCCCGACGCCACCATCGTCGCGTCGCACAGGATCGGCGCGCCGGCCTGCAACGCCTCGCGCGCCGCCGACACGAGCCGCGGGTGCACCACCATGTCGTCGACCAGGTCGGTCTGGCCCGTGCCGTGGATCATCCGCACGGCCACCTTCTCCGCATCGGCCGGGATGCCCGTCAGGTCGGTCTCGCGCCGGATGGTCGCGAAGGAGTCGACGTAGATGGCAGCGCCGCTGCCCTCGTACTCGAAGCGCCGGGTAGGGGGTCTCATGCGGTCTCCCTCGACAGGTCGGAGGTCACGGTCAGGTCGGGCACGACCACGCTGCGCCACGGGGTCACGAGCACCTCGCCCTCGGCCAGGGCGAGCAGCCGGTCGACGTCGGGCCGACGCAGCACGCCTCCCTCGACCGGCACGTGGACGAACCGACGTCCGTCGTCCTGCAGCCCGGGCCCCTCCGGCAGCGGGAGGGCCCGGACCTGGGTGCGCAGGTCGCGGGCGTGCAGGTCGCCCAGCACGGCCGCGCCCCCACGCGGCAGGTCGTCGACGTGCCACGTGCCCACGTCGGGACGCATGCGCCGGAAGCGGTGGGCCAGCGCGCCCAGCACCTCGGGCAGCGCCTCGAGCGGCACGACCTCGCCCCAGTGCCGACCAGCGCGCACCTGCGCATGACCGTCGTCGACCGCGACGGCGCCGACGTCGAGCGAGCGGTCGACGAGGTCGCCGCGCCCGTCGTCGAGGACCACGAGGAAGCGTGCCGAGAGATCGGCGAGGTCCGGGTCGGCACACACGAGCGCGTCGTAGCGCTCGGCCACGGGCCGCAGGTCGGCCCGACCGCCCAGCCGGCCCGAGAGCGGCGAGACCATCACGTTGCGCACGAGCTCGTGGCTGCGGCTCGGCAGCAGGCCGGTCGACGCGAGGTCGGCCACGACCGGCTCCGGCAGCCTGCCGTCGACCGAGGCGATGCCGCGCACCTGCAGGTTGGCGCGACGCGTGAGCCCGACCGTGCCGTCACCGTGCCGCTCCGCGACGTCGAGCAGACGCGCGAGGGCCACCGTGGGCAGCCGGCCGCCGACCAGACGCAGGCGCACCAGCGCACCGTCGTCGGCGATCCACGGCCGGCACACGCCGGGGCACCGGTCGGCGCGCTCACGTGAGCTCGTCACGCCGCCTCCTCACCTGTCCCTCGGGCACGGACGGGGGTCCGGCGGCCTGCCGGACCGCTCCAGGACGGCGTCGATCCTGTCACACCGCTCCCGCTTGACGGGGCCGCCGTCCAGGAGAGGAGGGTCACGCGAGCACCCCGGTGAACCTGACGTGCGGCGCACCGTCGACGCTCTGCACCTGCGCGGCGACGCCGTAGACGTCGGCGACGAGGTCGGTCGTGAGCACGTCCGCCGGGCGCCCCGCCGCCCGCACCCGCCCGTCCGCGAGCACCACCAGCGCGTCGCAGTAGCGCGCCGCCAGGTTCAGGTCGTGCAGCGCCATCACCGTCGTGGTCGAGGCGGCCCGCACCAGCTCCAGCAGCTCCAGCTGGTGCCGGACGTCGAGGTGGTTGGTCGGCTCGTCGAGCAGCAGCTCGGTCGGCTCCTGCGCGAGCGCGCGGGCGATCTGCACCCGCTGGCGCTCCCCGCCCGACAACGTCGAGTAGGGGCGCTCCAGCAGGTGCGCGGTGCGCGTGGTCGCCGCGGACGCCTCCACGACGGCGCGGTCGGTGGCGCTCAGCGGCGCCCACGACGGCCGGTGCGGGAGCCGGCCGAGGCCCACGACGTCGCGCACGGTCGGGTCGGTGTCGGTCACGACCTCCTGGTCGACCATCGCGAGCCGGCGCGCCACCTGGCGACGACCCAGGGCAGAGAGGTCGTCGTCGCCCAGCCGCACCACGCCCGACGACGCCGGGCGCAGCCCCGCGAGCAGCCGCAGCAGCGACGACTTGCCCGACCCGTTCGGGCCCAGCAGCCCCACCGTGCTGCCCGGCGCGACGTCGAGGCTCACGCCGTCGACCACGACCTTGCCGCGCACGCCCCACCGCACGTCGACCGCGAGGATGCTCATGCCCGTCCCGCCTCAGCCACGACGCCGCCTCCGCACCAGGATCACGACGAACGCCGGCACGCCCACGAGTGCCGTCGCGACGCCCACCGGCAGCTCCTGCGGTGCGATGACCGTCCGCGCGCCGACGTCGACCCACACCAGGAACACCGCGCCGAGCACCGCCGACACCGGCAGCAGCACACGGTGCCGCGAGCCGACCACCGCGCGGGCGGCGTGCGGCAGCACGAGCCCGACGAAGCCGATCGCCCCCGAGGTCGACACGATGACGGCCGTCATGAGCGCGGTGACCACCAGCAGCAGCAGCCGGGTGCGCTGCACGGAGACGCCCAGCGCCGAGGCGGCGTCCTCGCCGAACGTGAACGCGTCGAGCGAGCCCGCCGCGAGCCAGCACAGCAGCAGCCCGACGAGCACGACGCTCCCGCACACCACGACGTCGCGCCACGACGCCGTGCCGAGCGAGCCGAGCAGCCAGAACAGCACCCCGCGGGTCTGCTCCGCGTCGGCCGCGGTGAAGACGATGAACGACGTCAGCGCCGAGAACAGCTGCGTGGCTGCGACGCCTGCGAGGATCATCCGGTCGGTCGTGCCGCCGGCCAGCGTGCCGAGCAGCAGCACCAGGCCGAAGGCCAGCAGCGCCCCGACGAACGCACCGGAGGCGAGCGTCGCGGCCCCGGCACCCACCCCGAGCACCACGATCGCGACCGCACCGGCCGAGGCCCCCGAGGAGATCCCGAGCACGAACGGGTCGGCCAGCGGGTTGCGCAGCAGCGACTGCAGCACCACGCCGCAGAGCGCCAGCCCCGCACCACAGGCAGCCGCCAGCACGGCCCGCGGCAGGCGCAGGTCCCAGATGATCGCCTCCTGGATGCCCGTGAGGCCCGACGGCGCGACGCCCAGCCGCGACAGCGCGACCGCGAACGCGTCGCCCGGCCCGAGACCCGACGGCCCGATCGTCGTCGCGACCGCGATCGAGACCAGCAGGCCCACGAGCGCCGCCGACCACAGGACGGCCGCGCGTCCGGCACGCGCCGGACGCGCGGATCCTGAGGTCGAGGGCGCCGTCCTGCGCAGCGCCGGCGGCAGCAGGGTCACGACGGCTCGTACCCCAGGCCGCGCAGACCCTCGGCCACCGCCTCGACGGCGTCGACCGTGCGGATCGACGGGTTCAGGGCGGCGCCCGGCAGCAGCACGTAGCGCTTCTCCTGCACCGCGGTCATGCGCCGGGTGACGGGGTTGGACTCGAGGAACGCGATCTTCGCGCGCGCCGACTCCGCGGTCTGGCTCTTGCGCGTCAGGTCGCCGACCACCAGCACGTCGGGGTCGGCGGCGGCGATCGACTCCCAGCCGATCTGCGGCCACTCCGCCCGCTGGTCCTCGAAGACGTTGGTCAGGCCGAGCGCGCGCGTCACGATGCCGGGACCGCCGCAGCAGCCCGCACCATAGGGCGCCTCGGCGTTGGCGAACCAGTAGAAGACCGACACGCCGTCGAACTGCGTCCGCGACGCCGCCTCGAGCCGCTCCTGGAGCGACGACACGACCTCCTCGCCACGCTCCTCGGTGCCCGTCAGCGCGGCGAGGTCGCGCACCTCGGCGTAGATCGTCGACATCTCCAGCGGCCGGTCGCGCGCACCGTCGCCGCCACCGAAGTCGGACTTCTCGCACTCCGCGGCCGACAGGTACGCCGGCACGCCGACGTCGGCCAGCTGCTGCGGCGTCGCGACACCGCCCTCGCTCAGGGTGTTCGCGAACGACGCCGTCACGAGGTCGGGCTCGGTGGCCAGCAGCTCCTCGAACGACGGCGCCTGGTCGGCCAACCGGTCGACCTTCTCGTTCTCGTCGGCCAGCGACGGCAGGATCGGGTCGGTCCAGCCGGCGGCGCCCACCATCCGGTCGGCGAGGCCGAGGCTCAGCAGGATCTCCGTGCTGCCCTGGTTCAGCGACGCGATGCGCTGCGGCGGCGCGTCGACCGTGGTCCGACGGTCGCAGCGCTCGACGCTGGCGGGGAACCCGGCGGCCTCGGCGCCGCCGGCCGACGAGGCCGACGTCGAGGAGCCGCAGCCGGCGAGCAGCGGCGCCGCCAAGGCGGCCGACGCGAGGAGGGAGAGGGGGCGGCGTGGTCGCATCGCGATCCTTCGCTCAGGGGTCCGTGTCGCGAGACCCGTCGGGAGCCCCGCGGCGGACGCCGCGGGTCGCCACCGGGTGTCGGACTCGGGCCGTGGCCCCTACCGTTGCGCGTCAGTCCCGGACTTCGACCGGGTTCCCTCACGTGGCAGCCGCACCGTAGCACCCGGCCCGCCGGGGCCCCGGTCCTGTTCGCCGCGCTCCCTCCTGCCCGGGGCCCGGCACCCCCGCCGGGCCCGTTCGCCGCCCACGGCCCGGCACCCCCGCCGGGCCCGTTCGCCGCCCACGGCCCGGCACCCCCGCCGCGCCGCTCGCCGCCCACGGCCCGGCACCCCCGCCGCTGCTACGGTGAGCGCGCCAGTCACCCTCGCAGAGGGTCAGGGAACCCGGTGCGACTCCGGGACTGACGCGCAGCGGTGTGGGAGACGTGGCGGGCCACGACGCCACTGGGAGCTCGCTCCTGGGAAGGCGGTCCGTCACCGCGACCCCGAGTCCGAAGACCTGCTGGCCGCCACCCCGCCGGGGCGGCGTCACCCGACACGGGGCTCTCGCGCACGGGGCCCCCGGACCCGAGACGAGACCCCATGCCCTCCCCCGTCGGCGCACGCCTGCGTCGCCCCGCCGCCCTCCTGGCCACCCTCTGCCTCACCGCACCGCTCGCTGCCTGCGGCTCCCCGTCCTCGCGGCCCGCGAACGACGCCGCCGCGACAGCCGGCTTCCCCGTCACCGTCGAGAACTGCGGGCACGACGTCACCGAGGCGGCACCGCCCCAGCGCATCGTCGCCATCAACCAGCCCGCCACCGAGCTGCTGCTGAGCCTCGGCCTCGCCGACCGGATGGCCGGCTACGGCGTCAGCGACCACGACTTCCTGCCGGGGCTGGAGGCACAGGCCCGCAGGACGAAGGCCCTCGACGCCGAGTTCCCCGGCTTCGAGGCGATGCTCTCGCTCGAGCCCGACCTCGTCTACGCCACCTTCGCCTACGCCTTCACCGGCGAGGGCGTCGCGCCCCGCGCAAAGTTCGACGAGGTCGGCATCCCCACCTACCAGTCCCCCAGCGAGTGCGGCGGCCAGGACGCCCCGCACGAGGAGCCGCTCACCCTCGACGACCTGTACGCCGAGATCGGCGACGTGTCGCGCCTGACCGGTGTCGAGGAGCGCGGCGAGCAGCTCGTCGCCGAGCTGAGGGAGCGCGCGCGGACGGTGACGGTCGACCTCGACGCCGACGACGTGACGCTCGGCTGGTGGTACGCGTCGACGAAGAGCCCCTACATGGCCGGGTGCTGCGGCGCCCCGGGGCTGATGACGCGCGCCGTCGGCGCCACGAACGCGTTCGGCGACAACGAGCGGCTCTGGCCCGAGACGAGCTGGGAGTCGATCCTCGACGCCGACCCGACCGTCCTCGTGCTCGCCGACCTCGAGCGCGGTGGCGACGGCGACAGCGCGGAGGCCAAGATCCGCTTCCTCGAGTCCGACCCCGTCGCGCGTCAGCTCACCGCCGTCAAGAAGCGGCGCTACGTCGTCCTCGGCGGCACGACGATGGACCCGTCGATCCGCAACGTCGACGGGATCGAGCAGCTCGCCCAGGGTCTGCGCGACCTGGGCGTCGTGCCCGACGGGCGCTAGCCGAGGACCTCCGACAGCAGCGCGACGTCGCGCAGCAGGAGGGCGGCGGAGCGCACGAGCGGGACGGCCGCGAGCGCGCCGCTGCCCTCCCCGAGACGCAGGCCGAGGTCGAGCAGGGGCTCGAGGCCGAGCTTCTCCAGCGCGAGCGACTGTGCCGGCTCGGTCGAGCGGTGCCCGGCGGCGAACCACGCCGACGCGCCCGGCGCGAGGTCGTCGGCGGTGAGCGCGCACGCGACGGAGATCAACCCGTCGAGCAGCACCGGCACACCGGCCTCTGCCGCCGCGACCAGGAAGCCGACCGTCGCGGCGAGGTCGGCGCTGCCGAGCGCCGCGAGACGCTCCACGGGGTCGGCCACGCGGTCGCCCGCCCGGTCCAGGGCCGCCTGCACGACCTCGCCCTTGCGCACGAGCGACGCGTCGTCGATGCCCGTGCCGCGACCGACGACCTCCGACCCCGGCAGGCCGAGCGACGCGGCCACCAGCGCGGCCGTCGGCGTCGTGTTGCCGATGCCCATGTCGCCCGTGACGAGCAGCTGCGCACCGGCGGCGATCTCCTCCGCCGCGATCGTCCTGCCAGCGGCCAGCGCTCGAGCCGTCTCGTCGGCGGTCAGAGCGTCCTCGACGTCGATCGACCCGCTGCCCCGCCGCACCTTGTGGGCGCGCACCGCGTCGGGCAGGTCGGCGAGGTCGTCGTCGACGCCGAGGTCGAGCACGCGCAGGCTCACGCCGTGCTGGGCGGCGAGGACGCTCGCGCCGGCGCGGCCGGCGGCGAACGTGCGGACCATCGCGGGCGTGACGGCGCTCGGGAAGGCGGAGACGCCCGACGCGGTCACGCCGTGGTCGCCGGCGAGCACCACGGCGCGCACGTCATCGATCGGACGCGGCGGCACCTCGCCCTGCGTCGCCGCCACCCAGCAGGCGAGGTCGCCCAACCGACCCAGCGCCCCGGGAGGCGTGGCGAGGCTCGCGAGCCGCTCGCGTGCCGCGGCGTGCACCGCCGGGTCAGGAGGACGGACGGCGGACGGGGTGCTCACGGGCTCGACGGTCACGGGTGAACGGTACGACGTCGTCCCGACGAGCCGCCGGAGCAGGAGGCACCCGCGCTCGCACGATGAGACGCGCACCACACCCCGGTGGCGCGGACCGCCCCATGCCCTACGCTCGGCACGTCGACCACCACGGAAGCCGGTGGGAGTCCGGCGCAGTAGCGCTACTGTGACGTCACCCCAGCAGCACCGGGGCGACGGAGCCAGACCCTGGTCGTCGACAGCCCTCCATCCACGGGACGCACTCATCCCTCAGGAAAGGCCTGCCATGTCGCAGCTGAACCCCTCCGTCGACACCTCCGCGGTGCCGGTCGTCTCCATCCCGGTCCGCGAGCTCGCCCCCTGGGCGCTGTTCATCGCGCTCCTCGCCCTCGTGGCGCTCTACTTCGTCGGCGCCGAGCAGGGCGCGACCTCCCTCATCTCCGGCACCGGCGTGCACGAGTGGGTCCACGACGGACGCCACCTGCTGGGCTTCCCCTGCCACTGACGGGCACCGCGACCGACCGGGCCTGAGCCTGGCCGGCCCTGCCCGCGGGACCCGCCCTCCGGGTCACCGCCCCGAGCCCGCGACGACACCGCGGGCTCCCTGTCGTCGAACCGCGGCCCGAGCGACCCGTCACCACGACGGGCCGTGTCGCGCTGCTCCCGCTCGGGAAGGACCCGACCCATGAGCACCACCCGCACACCGCACCTCACCGCCCGCACCTTCCTCGTCCACGGCCTGCTCGCCGGGCTGCTCGGCGGCGTGCTGGCCTTCGCCGCCGCCTCCGTGGTCGGCGAGCCGCCCATCGACCGCGCGATCGCCCTCGAGGAGTCGGGCGGCGCCGCCGCCGACACGGGCCACTCCCACGAGGAGGGCGCGCACTCCCACGAGGAGTCCGGCGGTCACTCCCACGGCGACGACGACGCCGCGATCAGCCGCGGGGAGCAGGCCGGGCCCGGCCTCGCGACCGCCACGATCATCGTGGGCCTCGTCGCCGGCGGGGTCGTCGGCATCGCCTCCGCCTTCGCCGTCGGACGCCTGGGCGGTCTCGGCCCCGTGGCCTCCACCGCCGTCGTGGTGCTGCTCGCGTACCTGGCGTACACGGTCGTGCCCTGGCTGAAGTACCCGCCGAACCCGCCGGCGGTCGGCTCGGCCGACACGATCGGCGAGCGCACCGCCCTGTACTTCAGCTTCGTCGCCGTGTCGTTGCTGGCGGTGGTCGCCGCCGTCCTCCTCGCACGCGCCCTCCTGGCCCGCGGCCCGTGGGTCGCGGTCGTCGCCGGGGCCGCCCTGTACCTCGCCGTGGTCGGCGTCGCCGGCCTCGTCCTCGCCCCGATCGACGAGGTCCCGGACAGCTTCCCGGCCACCACCCTCTACGCCTTCCGCATCGGCTCGCTCGCCACGAGCACGGCCCTCTGGGCCGGCGTCGCCCTGGCCCTCACCGGGCTCACCGCCCGCACCTGGCGTGCCCACCAGGCCGACGTCGAGCGCCGGGCGGCCGCCGCCGCGCTCTGACCTCGTCCGCGAACGCCGCCTCCCCACGACCCCGGGGAGGCGGCGTTCTCATGAACCCAAGATGTAGGGGTTACATTCGTGTAGTTCCCCGTATATGGTGGCTCGTGCAGCTGGTTCGGCCCGTCAGCCAGACGGGTCGTCGCAAGAGGGAATCCGGTGAGAGACCGGAACTGCCCCGCAGCGGTGAGTGGGAACGAACGGTGTCATCAGCACTGGGTCCCTGCAGCGATGCAGGCCTGGGAAGCGACACCCAGTAGGCGGCAGCGATGCCTGGCCCGCGAGTCCGAAGACCTGCCAGTGCTCCACCGCCACCGGTGGAGGTCCGCGACCTCGTGGGAAGGTCCAAGGATCAGACGACGTCGTGGCACCTAGACGACCCGTCCTCCTCTCCCCGCGTGCCCGCGGACTGCGTCAGTCACGACGAGTTCACGAGGGGTGAACCGATGACCATCACCGTCATCAAGCGCGACGGCAGCCGAGCGGACTACGACGGCTACGAGATCGCGAAGTCCATCGAGGAGGCCGCCACCGGCCTGCCCGACCAGGTCTCCCGGGCGACGCAGCTGCGCGCCGAGCTGGAGATCACGCTGTTCGACGGGATCAGCAGCGAGCAGCTCGACGAGGCCGTCATCGGCGTCGCGCTGCAGAACGTCAAGGACGACCCGGCCTTCGACACGATCGCCTCGCGGCTGCTCGTCAAGACGCTCTACAAGAAGATCTTCGGCGAGGGCGTCACGCGCGAGGAGGTGTACGCCTTCCACGGGCCGGCGTTCGTCCGCGCGATCCTGCGCGGCGTCGAGCTGGGGCTGCTCGACGAGCGGCTCGCCGAGGTCTTCGACCTCGAGCGGCTCGGGTCCGCGCTCGACCCCGACCGCGACGACCTGCTGCGCTACGTCGGCGCGCAGACCATGCGCAACCGCTACATGATCACCGAGCCCGACGGCACGCCGCTGGAGGTGCCGCAGTTCTTCTGGATGCGCGTGGCGATGGGCCTCGCGCTGAACGAGGAGGACGCCACGTCGGCCGCGCTGTCGTTCTACGACAAGATGTCGCGGCTGGAGTACCTCGCCGCCGGCTCCACGCTGGTCAACGCGGGCACGTCGTACAGCCAGCTCTCCAACTGCTTCGTCATGCAGATGGAGGACGACATCGAGCACATCGCCAAGAGCGTCCGCGACGTCATGTGGCTGACGAAGGGCACCGGCGGGATCGGTCTCTCGGTCACGCAGCTGCGCGCCGAGGGCTCCCCCATCCGCTCGAACAACACGACCTCGACCGGTCCCATCCCGTTCATGCACACCATCGACTCGACGTTGCGCGCCGTGAGCCGGGGCGGCAAGAAGTTCGGCGCCCTGTGCTTCTACATGGAGAACTGGCACCTCGACTTCGGCCAGTTCCTCGACCTGCGGCAGAACTCCGGCGACCCCTACCGACGCACGCGCACGGCCAACACCGCCGTCTGGATCTCCGACGAGTTCATGAAGCGGGTCGAGGCCGACGCCGACTGGTACCTGTTCGACCCGCTCGAGGTCGGCGACCTGCCGGAGCTGTTCGGCCAGGCGTTCAGCCGCCGCTACGCCGAGTACGCGGCGCAGGCCGAGCGCGGCGAGATCCGGCACAAGAAGCTGAAGGCCCGCGAGCAGTTCCGCGCCATCCTCACGACGTTGCAGACGACGTCGCACCCGTGGCTCACCTGGAAGGACACGGTCAACACCCGTGCCCTCAACCAGAACACCGGCACGATCCACCTGTCGAACCTGTGCACCGAGATCTGCCTGCCGCAGGACCGCGAGAACATCAGCGTCTGCAACCTGGCGTCGATCAACCTCTCCCGGCACGTGGTCGGACGCCGCGGCGACGCACGCGTCGACTGGGACCGGCTCGCGGAGTCCACGCGGCTCGCCGTCCGCCAGCTCGACAACCTCATCGACATCACGATCAGCTCGGTGCCGGAGTCGGAGCGCTCGAACGAGGAGAACCGCGCCCTCGGTCTCGGCGTCATGGGCTTCACCGACGTCGTGGAGCGGTTCGGCTGGTCCTACGAGAGCGAGCGCGCCTACGACCTCATGGACGAGGTCATGGAGTTCGTCAGCTGGCACGCGATCGACGCCTCCGCCGACCTCGCCCGCGAGCGCGGCGCCTACCCGAACTTCGCCGGGTCGCGCTGGAGCCAGGGCATGGTGCCGTTCGACTCCCTCGACCTGCTCGAGGCCGACCGCGGCGTGCCCGTCGACGTCACGCGACGCTCCCGTCTGGACTGGGACGCGCTGCGCGCCAAGGTCGCGGGCGGGGTCCGCAACTCCACCCTGATGGCCATCGCGCCCACCGCCTCGATCGGCCTCGTCGCCGGCACCACCCCCGGGCTGGACCCGCAGTTCAGCCAGATCTTCAGCCGGGCGACCGCGGCGGGCAAGTTCCTCGAGGTCAACCGCAACCTCGTCGAGGACCTGCGCGAGCGGGGCCTGTGGGAGACGCTGCGCGAGGACCTGCTGCGCCACCAGGGCGACCTGTCCAAGGTCGAGGGGGCGCCCGCCGACCTGGTCGAGATCTACCGGACCAGCTTCCAGCTGTCGCCGTACGCGTTCCTCGAGGTGGCGGCCCGCGCGCAGAAGTGGATCGACCAGGCGATCAGCCGCAACATCTACCTCGCCAGCCGCGACGTCGGCGACATGGTCGACCTCTACGCGGCCGCGTGGCGCAGGGGCGTCAAGACGACCTACTACCTGCACATGATGCCGCGGCACACTGCCGAGCAGAGCACCGTCAAGGTCAACAAGGCCGAGGCCGTCGCCCCGCAGGGTGCGACGACGTCGGGCGGCCGGGGCTTCGGCGCCCGGCGCGGGTTCGGCGCCGCGACCGCCGCCCCGGCCCCGGCCACAGCCGTCGAGGAGCCGACGCCCGTCGTCCCCGACGCGGTCCAGGAGCTCGACGTCGTCGACGGGTCCGCCTGCCCGATCGACCCGCAGGAGCGCCTGCAGTGCGAGTCCTGCCAGTAACGACGGACCCGCTGGTCGAGTAGTCCGTCCCGTGAGGCACGAACAGGGACGGACGTATCGAGACCACTCGGCGGCCGTCGCGCGAGCCAGCTCCGCGACGGCCGCCTCACCACCCCGACCCCAGAGAGCGAGAACCCCCCATGCCCATCCTCGGCACCGGCATCCAGGAAGGCCTGCTGCTCAAGCCCGTCACCTACCCGTGGGCGATGGAGCTGTACGACCAGGCCGTCGCCAACACGTGGTTCCCCAACGAGGTCCAGCTCGGTGAGGACCTCGCCGACTTCGAGCGCATGAGCGACGACGAGCGCCACGCGCTCACCTTCCTCATGAGCTACTTCAACCCCAACGAGCTGCTCGTGAACAAGGCGCTCGCGTTCGGCGTGTACCCCTACGTCAACGCGGCCGAGTGCCACCTCTACCTCGCCAAGCAGATGTGGGAGGAGGCCAACCACTGCATGAGCTTCGAGTACGTGCTCGAGACGTTCCCCATCGACCGGGTCGCGGCCTACGAGTCGCACGTGAACGTCCCGTCGATGGCCGCCAAGGAGGCCTTCGAGGTGCGCTTCATCCAGCGGATGACCGAGCAGACCCTCGACATCACGACCACCACGGGCAAGCAGGACTTCGTCCGCAACCTCGTGGCGTACAACGTGATCCTCGAGGGGATCTGGTTCTACTCCGGCTTCATGGTGGCGCTGAGCTTCCGGCAGCGGAACCTGCTGCGCAACTTCGGCTCCCTCGTCGACTGGATCGTGCGCGACGAGAGCCTGCACCTGAAGTTCGGCATCAACCTGATCCTCACGGTGCTCGACGAGAACCCCGAGATCGCCACCGAGGAGTTCGCGGCGGAGATCCGGCAGATGGTCCTCGACGCGGTGGCCATGGAGGAGGCCTACAACCGCGACCTGCTGCCGCACGGGATCCTCGGGCTCAACGCCGACTACATCAACACCTACGTCCGCTACCTCGCCGACCGCCGCCTGGAGGAGCTCGGCTTCGAGCCGCACTACGGCGTGGCGAACCCGGCCAAGTGGATGGCGACGGCCAACGACACCCTGCAGCTCGTCAACTTCTTCGAGTCGATCAACACCTCCTACGAGGTCAACGCCCGCGCGGGCTCCTGAGCAGGGAGGGCGAGCATGTCGTGCGTGGGGTTCTTCACCGCCGAGCAGCTGGCACGGGTGCGCGCCGCGGGCGACGACCCCCGCCCGGTGTCGACGTTCCGGTCGCCCGAGGCGTCGGCGTCGAAGCGGCGGCGGGTGGCCGAGATGGCCACGTCGCCCGACCCGCTGGTGCGGGCCGCGGCGGCGGGTTCGTCGCTGGCGTCGACGGAGGTGCTGCAGCGGCTGTCGGTCGACCCCGACCTGGGCGTGCGCAGCGCCGTCGCGCGTCAGCCCGCGACGCCGCCGGACCTGCTCGACCGGCTCGCGACCGACGCGCACGAGACGGTCCGCGGATGGGTGGCCGCGAACCCGGCCGCCTCGCCCGACCTGCTCGCTCGGCTCTGCGACGACTCCTCCCCGACGGTGCGGTCGGTGGCGGCCTGGGCCCAGCACTGGTGAGGGTGGTGCGGGTGACGGTCGCGGCGACCCTGCTCCGTGGGCGCCCCTCGCGTCGGCGCGACCACGGCACCGCGGGTAGCCTCCCGTGCATGTCCCGAGCCCTCACCGTCAGCGACACCGTCGTGGTCGGCGTCGAGCCCGACGTCGTCTACGCCGCCCTCAGCGACGTGCGGCAGATGGGCCGCTGGAGCCCGGAGAACACGGGCGCGGAGCTGGCGGAGCCGGGCGCGCCGATCGGGGTCGGCACCGTGTTCGTGGGCACCAACCGCCGCGGCCGCGCCCGCTGGAGCACCCGCTGCGTCGTGACGGCGGCCGACCCGGGCCGACGCTTCGCGTTCGACGTGCGCGCCTGGGGTCCGGGCCGACGTCTGCTGCCGGTGCGGGTGGCGTCGTGGGAGTACACGTTCGAGCCCGCCGTGGGCGGCACGCTCGTGACCGAGACGTGGCTCGACGGTCGCACCGGCTGGCCCGACTGGACGGCGTCGGTGTTCGACCGGGTGGCCACGGGGCGCGACTCCTTCGCGACCTTCCAGCGGGGCAACATCCGTCGCACGCTCGACCGGCTCAAGCGTGAGCTCGAGTGGGAACGCGCCCGGGACCAGGCCCCCCAGGACCGCACCGACGACGCGTCATGAGCCGTCGCCATGCCTGAGCTCGACCGCCTCGGCGAGTTCTTCGCCGTCGAGCGGACCGTCGAGGGCGACGGCTGGCGGCCGCTGGCCGACCTCGTCGAGGGCACCTACCTGCACACCCGCGTGGTGGCGACGCACCTCGCGCTGGCGTCGCGGGTCGACGCCGCGACCCCGCCGGGGGTGCCGGACGACGGGCGGTCGACGGTGGAGCCGCGCGTGGCAGCCTCCGTCGCCTCGCTCGGTCTCTTCGCGCGCCTGCTGTCGCCGACCGTGGGTGCGATGCTCCTCGACGTCGACGCACCGGCCGACGTGCACTGGCGCGAGCAGCCGACCGGCACCCTCCCGCTCGCCGCCGGTGCGTGGTCGCCGCCCGACCTCGACACCGTGCTGTCCGAGGTCGTGGCGCCGCTCACCGCTCGCCTGCGCACGGAGCACTCGGTCTCGGAGCGGGTGCTGGCCGGCAACGCGGCCTCGGCCGTGTTCGGGGCGCTGCGCATGGCCACCCTCGCCCGGCCCGACCTCGCCGACCGGGCACTCGACGTCGGCGCCCAGGCGCTCGCTCACCCCTACCTCGTGGGCACGGGCGAGCCCGACCTGCCGTTCCGGCGCCGCTCCTGCTGCCTCTTCTACCGGATCCCCGGCGGCGGCACCTGCGGCGACTGCGTCCTCGCCTGACCCCCTCCCACCGCAGACCCCCATCGGTGGATCAGCAACCTCGGTGACGACGATCCCGGCGATCGGTGGATCATCAACCGCAGGGGGCGTCCTGAGGTTGCTGATCCACCGATAGGGGGTTCGGGCGGTCGGCCGACTAGGCTGACCGGGACCCGTCGCCGCGGGTCGGGGAAGCCGGTGCGAGTCCGGCGCGGTTCCGCCACTGTGACGCCTGCGCGCAGGTACAGCCAGACACCCTTCGCGGCGACTCCCGCCGTACGGGGCGAGAACCCCGAGGAGGAACCCCGATGACCCGCATCGCGCTGCTCTCGACGTCCGACACCGACCTGCTCTCGGCCCGCGCCAGCGGCGCCGACTACGTGTACGCGAACCCCGCCAAGCCGGGCCACACCGACATGGCCGCGGCCATCGAGGCGGCCGACCTCGTCGTCGCCCGCATCCTCGGATCGCCGCAGGACCTGTGCTCCGGCTTCGCGCGGATCCGCGCCACCGGCAAGCCGATGGTCGTGCTCGGTGGCGAGCAGTCGCCCAGCGCCGAGCTGATGGAGCAGTCGACCGTGCCGATCGGCGTGTGCGCCGACGCCCACGTGTACCTCGCGGAGGGCGGGCCGGAGAACCTCGCCCAGCTGCACGCCTTCCTCTCCGACACCGTCCTGCTGACGGGCGAGGGCTTCGAGCCGCCGAAGGTGCTGCCGGAGTGGGGCCTGGCGCCCCGCCCGCAGGGCGCCGACGCCGCGGAGAACGCGGGCAAGGCCCGCATCGGCGTCCTCTACTACCGCGCCCACGAGGCGAGCGGCAACAGCGGCTTCGCGCACGCGCTGGCCGACGCCGTCGACGCCACGGGCGACGCCGTCGGCGTCCCGATCTTCAGCTCGTCGCTGCGCGCCGCGCCCGACGCGCTCTTCGAGGAGATGGCGAGCCTCGACGCGCTGATCGTCACCGTCCTCGCAGCCGGCGGCACCAAGCCCGGCACCGTGAGCGCCGGCGGCGACGACGAGTCGTGGGACGTCGCGCGGCTCAAGGCCCTCGACATCCCGATCCTGCAGGGCCTCAGCCTCACGTCGAGCCGCGCCGAGTGGGAGGCCTCCGACGACGGCGTCTCGCCGCTGGACTCCGCCAACCAGATCGCGATCCCCGAGTTCGACGGGCGCATCATCACCGCCCCGTTCTCGTTCAAGGAGGTCGACGAGGACGGCCTGCCGCGCTACGTCGCCGACCCCGAGCGCAGCGCCCGCGTGGCCGGCATCGCCGCCGCCCACGCCCGCCTGCGCCACACGCCGCCCGCCGAGCGCAAGGTCGTGCTCATGCTGTCGGCGTACCCCACGAAGCACAGCCGGGTGGGCAATGCCGTCGGCCTCGACACCCCCGCATCGACCATCCGCCTGCTGCGCGCCATGCGCGACGCCGGCTACGACCTCGGCGCCCCGGGCGAGATCCCCGGCCTCGAGCACGACGACCTCACCGAGGCCGGCGACGCCCTCATCCACGCGCTCATCGACGCCGGCGGCCAGGACGAGGAGTGGCTCACCCACACGCAGCTCACCGAGAGCCACGTGCGCATCCCTGCCGCCCGCTACACCGAGTGGTTCGAGCGCTTCCACCCCGACCTGCGCGACGCGATGCTCGAGGCGTGGGGTCCCGCGCCCGGCAGGCTCTTCGTGAACGACGACAGCGAGATCGTCCTCGCCACCATCCGCGCCGGGAACGTCGTGCTGATGATCCAGCCGCCCCGCGGCTACGGCGAGAACCCCGTCGCGATCTACCACGACCCCGACATGGCGCCCTCGCACCACTACCTCGCCGCCTACCGCTGGGTGGAAGAGGAGTTCGGTGCACACGCCGTCGTCCACCTCGGCAAGCACGGCTCGATGGAGTGGCTGCCGGGCAAGAACGCGGCGCTGTCGGCGTCGTGCGGCACCGACGCCGCCATCGGCAACCTGCCGCTGATCTACCCGTTCCTCGTCAACGACCCGGGCGAGGGCGCGCAGGCCAAGCGTCGCGCGCACGCGACCATCGTCGACCACCTGATCCCGCCGATGGCGCGCGCCGAGAGCTACGGCGACATCGCCAAGCTCGAGCAGCTGCTCGACGAGTACGCGAACATCGGCGCGATGGACCCGGCCAAGCTGCCCGCGATCCGCGAGCAGATCTGGACCCACATGCGGGCCGCCGAGATGCACCGCGACCTCGGCCTCGACGACCAGCCCGACGACGAGGGCTTCGACGACTTCATCTTCCACGTCGACGGCTGGCTCTGCGAGATCAAGGACGCCCAGATCCGCGACGGCCTCCACGTGCTCGGGCAGGCGCCGGGCGGCGAGGCGCGCGTGAACCTCGTGCTCTCGATCCTGCGGGCCGCGCAGATCTGGGGCGGCGAGACCGGCGCCGTGCCCGGCCTGCGCGCCGCGCTCGGGCTCAAGGGCGACACCGACGACGGCGAGGACCGCGAGTCGCTGCAGCGCATCGACGCCGTCGAGGAGCAGGCCCGCGCCCTCGTGCAGGGCATGGAGGACGCCGGCTGGGACACCGCCGCCGTCGAGGGCCTGCACGACGACCCGGTGGTGCGCGACGTGCTGCGCTTCGCCGCCGAGCAGGTCGTGCCGCGCCTCGCGCAGACCACCGACGAGCTCGACCACGTGCTCCACGCGCTCGAGGGCGGGTTCATCCCCGCCGGCCCGTCGGGCTCGCCGCTGCGCGGCCTGGTCAACGTGCTGCCCACCGGCCGCAACTTCTACACCGTCGACCCGAAGGCCGTGCCGTCGCGGCTGGCCTGGGAGACCGGCCGCGCGATGGCCGACTCCCTGCTCGACAAGCACCTGTCCGACACCGGCGAGTACCCGCGCTCCGTCGGCCTGTCGGTGTGGGGCACCTCGGCCATGCGCACGTCGGGCGACGACGTCGCCGAGGTGCTGGCGCTCATCGGCGTCGAGCCCGAGTGGGACCCTGCCTCGCGCCGCGTCAACGGCCTGCGCGTCGTGCCGCTGGAGGAGCTCGGGCGCCCCCGCATCGACGTCACGGTCCGCATCTCCGGCTTCTTCCGCGACGCGTTCCCGCACGTCATCGGCATCCTCGACGACGCCATCCGCCAGGTGGCCGAGCTCGAGGAGCCCCTGGAGCAGAACTACGTCCGCGCGCACACCGAGGCCGACCTCGCCGAGCACGGCGACCAGCGTCGCGCCACCACCCGCATCTACGGCTCCAAGCCGGGCTCCTACGGCGCGGGCATCCTGCAGGTCATCGAGGCCGGCAACTGGAAGACCGACGACGACCTCGCCGAGGTCTACACGGCGTGGGGCGGCTTCGCCTACGGCCGCGACCTCGACGGCCGTCCGGCGGCGGAGGACATGCGCGCCAACTACCGGCGCATCGCGGTGGCGGCGAAGAACATCGACACCCGCGAGCACGACATCGCCGACTCCGACGACTACTTCCAGTACCACGGCGGCATGGTCGCGACGGTCCGTGCGCTCACCGGCGCCGAGCCGAAGGCCTACGTCGGCGACTCGACCACGCCCGACGCGGTGCGCACCCGCACGCTGCAGGAGGAGACGACGCGCGTCTTCCGCGCCCGCGTGGTGAACCCGCGCTGGATCTCGGCCATGCAGCGCCACGGCTACAAGGGCGCGTTCGAGCTGGCGGCCACCGTCGACTACCTGTTCGGCTTCGACGCGACCGCGGGCGTCGTGCACGACTGGATGTACGAGAAGCTCGCCACCGAGTACGTCCTCGACGAGACCAACCAGGAGTTCATGCGCACGTCGAACCCGTGGGCGCTGCGCGGCATCGTCGAGCGGCTCGGCGAGGCGGCCGAGCGTGGCCTGTGGGCCGAGCCCGACCCGGAGGTCGTCGCGGCCATGCAGCAGGTGTACCTCGACCTCGAGGGCGACCTGGAGGACCGGCACGCGTGACCCGGCGGCTGACCCCGGCGGGGGTGCCGGGCCGTGGGCGGCGATTGACGCTCGTCGGGATCGGCCTCGGCCATCCCGACCACCTGACGCTGGAGGCGGTCCACGCACTGCAGTCGGCGTCGGTGGCGCTGGTGACGGTGAAGCGGACGGGGGACCCGCTCGCCGCGCTGCGCCGCGAGCTGCTCGCGGTCCACGCCCCCGACCTGGAGGTCGTGGAGGTCGTCGACCCCGAGCGTGACCGGTCGGCAGCGTCGACGTCGACCACGTCGGGGTACGAGGGCGTCGTCGGCGACTGGCACGGGGCGCGGGCGCAGGCGTGGGAGCGGGCGCTGCTGGAGCACCCGGACGGAGACGTCGTGGTGCTCGTGTGGGGCGACCCGGCGTTCTACGACTCGACCATCCGGGTGGTGGAGCGGGTGCTCGCGCGGGGCGCGGTCGCGGTCGACTGGTCGGTGCTGCCGGGCATCTCGGCGCTGCAGCTGCTCGCCGCGCGGCACCGGGTCGTGCTGCACGAGGTCGGGCAGCCGGTGCACGTGACGACGGAGCGGCGTCTGCGCGAGGCGGTGGAGCAGGGGCAGCGCAACGTCGCCGTGTTCCTCACGTCCGGCACCGACCTGACCGGGCTCGACGACTGGCACGTCTGGTGGGGCGCCAACCTCGGCTCCCCGTCGGAACGGCTCGTCGCGGGCCGGGTCGGCGACGTCGCCGAGGAGGTCGCGTCGGCGCGTGCGGCCGCGAAGGCCGAGGCCGGCTGGGTCATGGACCTCTTCCTCCTCCGCCTCCCCCCTCCCCGCTGAGTGTGACGTTTGCGGGCCGGATCGCGTCGATCTGGCCCGCAAACGTCACACTCAGCGGGGAGGGGGGAGGGGTCAGGCCTCCTCGGTGTCGCGGGAGTCGGTGAGGGTGCTCGCGCCGTAGGCGGCGATCGACCCGGACACGACCGCGAGCACGAGGAAGACGATCCGCTCGCCGTGGAAGAACGAGGCGACGAGGTCCGGCGTCCAGGCTCCGGTCGGCAGCACCTGCACCACGAGCGTGGCGAGCAGCGTGCCCACGAGCGCCGTGCCGACGCTGGTGCCGAGCTCCTGCGCCGTGTCGTTCAGGGCTGCTCCGAGCGACGTCCGGTTGCCGGGCATCGCGCCGATCAGCGCGACCGCGCAGGTCATCATGACGGTGCGCAGGCCGACGACCATGACGACCATCGCGACGACGATCGCGGGGTACCCGTGCTCGACCGCGTACGCCATCGTGACCAGGCCGACCGCGAGCAGACCCGCGCCGACGAGGCAGGCGACGCGGTGCCCGAGGCGCGTGACCATCGACTCCGTGAGCGGGTTCGACAGCAGCATCGTGACGATCATCGGCAGGCTCGCCAGGCCAGCACGGACCGGGCTCCAGCCGTAGGCGTACTGGAAGTGCAGGACGAGCGAGAACATCACGCCGGTCATCGCGACGGACGTGCCGAGCTGCGCGATCGTGGCCCCGCGGACGGTGCCGCGCCTGAAGACGTCGAGGTCGAGCATGGGCGACGCGGTGCGGCGCTCGTGGCGGACGAAGAGGACCGCGGCGGCCACCGACCCGAGCACGCAGGCGAGGGTGACGGCCGACAGCCAGCCGCGCTCGACGCCGCTGGTGAGGGCGTACGCGCCGAGGCCGATGGCGGCGACGCTGAGCGCCGCTCCGGGCAGGTCGAGCGTGTCGTCGGTGAGGTCGTCGGCGTGGTCCGCGGCGACGCCGACGCGCACGCCGATCCAGGCCACCAGCGCGATCGGGGCGTTCACGGCGAGCAGCCACTCCCAGCCCACGTGCTCCAGCGCGGTGCCGCCGAGCACCGGTCCGAGCACGAAGCCCGCCATGCCGACCATCATCATGATCGGGAAGGCTCGACGTCGCAGGGCCTCGTCGTCGAAGAGGCGGAAGACGAGCGAGTTGGTGATGGGCGCCATCGCGGCGGCGCAGAGCCCGAGTGCGGCGCGCAGGGCGATGAGCTCGGCCGTCGAGCCGACGAGCAGTGCGCCCAGGCTGATGGTGCCGAACGCGGCGAGGCCCACGAGGAGCACCCGGCGGCGCCCGAAGCGGTCGGCCACCGAGCCGGCGGTGAGCATGAGGCCGCCGAAGGTCAGGGCGTAGGCGCCCGTGACCCACTGCAGCGACGTCGTGGTGCCGTGCAGGTCGCGGCCGATGGTGGGCAGGGCGATCGACAGCAGCGTGTTGTCGACCATCTCGACGAAGAACGCGAGGCAGAGGGCGGTGAGGGGGATCCAGGCGGCGCGCAGCGAGGGGTAGGTGCGGGTCGTCGGAGTCGTGGTCGTGGTCGTCATGAGCCACCTCCGGAAGTCTCGAACAGCGTTCGACCATCGAACGCTGTTCGAGACGATAGAACATCGTTCGATACGATGCAAGCGTGAGCCCTCGACGACCTGCTGCCGGCACGCCCCGCCAGCCGCGCCCACCGCGCCCGCCCGGTCCGCCGCGACGTCAGCCGCCCCCGCGCAGCCGGACCACCCACTCCATGGAGTCGGTCCTCACCGAGGCGGTCAGGCTCCTCGACGAGGCGGGCGAGCCCGCGCTGACCTTCCGCGCCCTCGCGGCACGGCTGGGCGGCGGCGTGGCCAGCATCTACTGGTACGTCTCCAGCAAGGACGAGCTGCTCGAGCGCGCCGCCGACTTCGTCCTCGAGGGCGTCCTGGACGCCACGGACGGCTTCGTCGACGGCGACCCGGTCGACGACCTGCGCAGCACCGCGGTCGCCCTCTTCGACGCCGTGGCCGACCGCCCGTGGCTCGGCGCCTACTTCATGCGCAACACCGGGTCGCAGCCCAACTCGCTGCGCTACTACGAGCGGGTCGGCCAGCACGTGCTCCGCCTGGGCCTGGACCCGCTCGAGACGTTCAACGCCGCGTCGGCCGTCGTCGGCTACGTCATCGGCATCGCGGCCGACCTCGGCCAGCAGCCGCCCGAGGAGGTCGTCGACGGCAGCACCACACGCTCGGACTACCTGGCCCGGACCGTGGCCGAGTGGCGCGAGCTCGACCCCGACGAGTGGCCGTTCCTGCACACGATCGTCGACGTCTTCGCCGACCACGACGACTCCGACCAGTTCCAGGCCGGCCTCGACCTCCTCCTCGCGGGCCTGCGCCTGCGAGCGGGCCGTGCGCAGGACTGAGGTTCGGCGAAACCCCGGACAGCGGCGCGCGGACCTGAGAGGCTCCGGGCATGACCGCCACCACCACGGCGCAGCGGACCCGCCGACGCACCGTCGTCGCGTCCGCTGCGGTCGCCGTCGTCGTCATCGCCCTGCTCGCCGCCGCCTCCCTGTCCTGGTGGTCGCGACCGGACGCGTTCGGCAGGTGGGACGAGTCGTACAGCTGGTCGGGCGAGACGCGGGTCGGCCGGACCATGAACGTCGGCCTGACGGCCGGGGCGGAGCCCGACGGGCCGATCACCACCCGTCGCATCCGCCCCGTGGTCCCGGTGAACACGGCCGACGCCGACATCGAGCTCGTCGTCTGCACCCGGGGCGCCGGAGGCACCACGCTCGGCTCCAGCTCCGAACCCCTTCCCGACGCCGAGACCTGCCCCGAGGTCCGACCCCTCGACGATGCCGGTGACGTCGACTGGTCGTCCGAGACCGTCGTGGCGAGGGTGACACCGCGCCGGGCCGGCGTGGTGCAGCTGGCCGGCGTCGAGGTCACCTACACGCGCGACGCGAAGCATCTCTGGCAGTCCGGGTCCGAGCGCGCCGGTGGCGGATCGCGGCTGACGGTGCCATGAGCCGAGCACGACTCACCTGGCTGACGTGCGGCGTCCTCACGGTCGCGGTCGGCCTCCTCGCCGTCCATCTGCTCTGGTGGTCGCGGCCGACGGCCTACGCCCCCTACGGCAGCAGCATCCGCGGCCCGGCCCAGGTCGAGGAGACCCGGCTCGTCAGCCTGCTGCTCTCGGACCCGACGCGGGACGTCACCGTCCACGCCCTCCGTCCCGTCGTCACCGAGAACACCTCCGACGCGACGATCGGCTTCGTCGTCTGCACCAACGGCGACCGGGCCGGCATCGGCGGCGGCTCGGGGTCGCTGCCGAACGCCGAGTGCCCCTCCTTCCAGCCCCTGGCCGACCTCGACCTCGACGACGTCGACTGGACCGACGAGAGCCTGGTCGCACGGATCACTCCCCGACGACCGGGCGTGGTGCGCATCGAGGGTGTCGACGTCACGTACACGGACGACTGGAAGCACCTGTGGCGGACGGGCACCCAGCGCTTCGGCACCGACGTGGTCGTCCGCACGGGTTGATCGTCGAGGTCACGCTCAGCGGGGGACGAGGTCGGCGACGGTCGTGCGCGCGAGGGTCGCCTCGGTGGCTCGCGCGACCTCGGCGTCGACCTGGGTGAGCCCGTCCTGGATGCTGCGCCCCACCGGGCAGCGGGGGCTGGGCAGGTGGATCGCCAGCACGGGCTCCTCCCCGCGCACCAGGCGCCAGACCGTGTCCAGACGGATGTCGGCGGGGTCGACCAGCAGCTGCCAGCCGCCGTGGGCGCCGGGCGTCGAGGCCAGGAGCCCCGCCTCGCGCAACGGCGCGAGCACGCGTCGGACGTGGACGGCCGTCACCTGCGTGCTGGCGGCCAGCTCGGTGGCGCCGACGAGACGGCCGGGCTGCGACCCGGGTCCGGCGCCAGCGCCGGCCAGGTACGTGAGCACGTGCACCGCGACGGCGAACTGGGTGCTCTGCGGACTGGCCATGACCCCAGTCTGGCACATCCGTCATCAGCGTGGTTATAGTTGTGGCAACCGCAATCACTCTGCACACGAATGAGGACGCCATGACCACCTACGCCATCACCGGAGCCTCCGGCCAGCTCGGCTCGCTCGCCGCCGACCTCCTGCTCCAGCAGGCCGACCCGTCCGACGTCGTCCTGCTCACCCGCTCCCCCGAGAAGCTCGACCGCCCCGGAGTCACGGTGCGCGCCGCCGACTTCGACGACCCGACCACGCTCGCCACCGCGTTCGAGGGCGTCGACGAGCTGCTCCTCGTCTCGACCGACGCCGTCGGCAGCCGCGTCGAGGGCCAGCGCCGCGCCGTCGAGGCCGCGAAGGCCGCCGGCGTGCGCCGCGTGCTCTACACCTCGGTCGTCGACCCCTCCGACGACAACCCCGCCGCCGTGACCCCCGACCACGTGGCCACCGAGCGCGACCTGCGCGAGAGCGGTCTGCGGTGGACGTTCCTGCGCAACAACCTCTACGCCGACATGCAGGCCGACACGATCGCGCAGGCCGCCGCGTCGGGCCAGCACGTCACCAACACCGGCGACGGCGGTGCCGCCTACGTGACCCGCGCCGACTGCGCCGCCGCCGCGGTCGCCGCGCTGCTGAGCACCGAGCTCGACGACGTCGCGCTCGACGTCACGGGGCCGCGCGCGATCACGGCCGACGACGTCGCGGCGCTCGCCTCGCAGCGTCGTGGCGAGCCGGTCGAGGTCGTCCAGGTCGACGACGCCGCCTACGTGGCCGGGCTCGAGCAGGCCGGGCTGCCGACGCCGGTCGCCCACCTGCTCGCGTCGTTCGGCACGGCCATCCGCGAGGGTCGGCTCGCCGCCGTCTCCTCGGCCGTGGAGGACCTCACCGGGCGCCCCGCCACCCCGGTCGAGGACGTCGTCGCCTGACGCGCGACCGTGCGGCGCCGGGCTCAGGGGTCCACGGCGCCGCACGGCGGCGGGTCAGCAGGGCCGCGTGAACGTCTGCGTGCCCGTCTTCTCGTAGTTGAACGCGTGCCCGTTGAGGATGACGGGGCGCAGGACCGACCGCCCGTCCACCACCTGACGCTGCTCGTAGTGCAGGTGAGGTCCGGTGCTCTTGCCGGTGCTGCCGACGCGACCGACCTGCGTGATCGGCGAGACCTGCTGCCCCACGGAGACGGCGATGCTGTCCTTCTGCAGGTGGGCGTAGAAGCTGCGCCAGCCGTTCCCGTGGTCGATCTCCACCGCGTGGCCGTAGCTCGTGGACTTCTTCGAGACGCCGATGACCTTGCCAGAGGCGCTCGCCAGCACGGGACGCCCGGCGTCGGACGACCCGGCGATGTTGAAGTCCACCGCCAGACGGTTGGGCGTGTGGTCGCTGTACGTCTTCACCGGCCAGGCCTCGCCGCAGCGGAAGGGCACCTGCAGCGGTGGCCGGGCCTGCGACGCGGTCGCCTCGCTCGCCGTGGGTGCCGCGTGGGCGGCAGCCGCGAGCGAGCCGGCGAGCAGGGTCGCGGGCGCAGCTGCTGCGACCGTCAGGGCGATCGTGCGTCGTCGGTCCATCAGTCCTCCTGGTGTCGTGGCGCGACCCCCGTCGCGCCGATGCCGAGAGCCTGCCGACGCGCCCTGCGATCACGCTCCGAGCCGTTCGCAGCGAGTTCGCAGCGGCCCTCGGCAGGCTGAGGCACGGCGCCGCCCGGCGTCGCCAGGCACCCACGAACCGAGGACACCTCATGAAGCGCACCCGTCTCGCCGCCGCTGCCCTCACCGCAGCGGCCCTCCTCGCCGGACCGGCCGTCGCCGGGTCCGCACAGGCCGACACCGCCGGCACCAGCTCGACGTCGTCCACCACGGCGATCTCCGCGAACCGTCAGGCCGTGGTGGAGCGTGCGATGTGGGCGCTCGGCAAGCCCCTGCCGTACATCGACCGCTACGGCACGAAGCGCAACAGCACGCCGGTGGAGAACCGCAACCTGTTCGAGTACGGCGGCAGCAACACCAACAAGAACCTGTTCAACAACTACAACGGCGACGAGTGGTGCGGCTACTTCGCCGCCTGGGCCTGGACCAACCGCCTCGTCCCGTCGAAGGACGACTTCCCCGCCATCCCGCGGTCCTACCCCGCGTCGCAGAGCTGGGCGGACCAGACCGGATCGCGGTTCAAGCCGTTCTCTGCGTCATCGACGGCACGACCCCTGCCCGGCGACGTCCTGGTGTGGAAGAACAACAACGAGGGCGGCGGTCACGTCGGCGTGGTCGTCCAGGTCAACGGCAACAAGATCTACACCGTCGAGGGCAACGTCGGCGGCGACGAGATCGGCTACAAGTACTACCTCTGGGACGGCGACGGACCGACGATCAACAACAAGACGTTCCGCGGCTTCACGTCGGCGGAGTGAGGACGGGGGACGCGCCAGGGGGCGCTCCCCCAGCCTGAGCAGCCGCGGAGGCCTCCCGTTCCAGCCGGAGGGCCTCCGCGGCCTCCTCGCTGCGCCCGGCCTCGTCCAGCAGGACCGCGAGAGCGCGCCAGGCCGCGGCCGCGCTGAGCTGGCGGCCCAGGGCCGTCAGCTCGGTCACCGCGAGACGCAGCTCCGCCTCGGCCTCCGCCGCGCGACCCTCCAGACGCAGCGCCCCGGCCAGCGTGCGGCGGGCGCGGGCGGCGACGAAGGCGTCGCGCGACCGGACGGCCCACGCCCGCGCGCTGCGGGCGAGCTCGACACCGTCGGCCCCCCGTCCGAGCGCGACCGCGACCTCGGCCTGGGCGTCCAGCACGTACCCGCGGTCGTAATCGTCCCCGTCGTCCTCGAGCAGGCCGACCACCTCGAGGATGAGCTTCTGCGCCTCACCGAGCACGCCGAGGCGCCGGTACGACCGTGAGAGCTCCAGCGTCGCCTGGCGGTACCCGGCCCGAGCGGCCGTCGGCTCCAGGAGCGCCCGCGCCTGCGCGAAGGCCACGGCCGCAGCCTCGTTCTCGTCGTAGTCGTTGTGCACGGTGCCGCGGCCGTTCGCCACCCAGCCGGCGAGGACCGGGTCGTGGACGCCGTCGAGCGCCCCCGTCGCCGCGTCGAGCGCCGCCACCGCCGCGTCCCGACGCCCGAGCGCGAGCGCCGCCGAGGCCGCCACCACCTGGGCGGCGGCCGCGGCCTGTGCGTGACCGGCGTCGACCAGCCGGGCCGCCGCGGACTCCGCCAGCCGTCCGGCCTGCTCCGACGACGAGGCGCGGGCCTGCAGGTGCCAGGCCCGGCAGAGGTCGAGGTAGGCGCGGCCCGTCGCCGCGTCGACGTCGTCGGACGCGGCACCCTCGAGGACGCCGCCCACGAGGTCGAGGCACGCCACCCAGTCCTCCTCGGCCGGCGCGCCGTGGTGCGCGGGGGCGACCAGGACCAGGAGCCGCCACGCGAGGTCGGGCCGACGTGGCGCCAACGAGGAGGCCAGCGCCCGAGCGGTCGCGTTCTCCGTCGCGAAGAACCGCACCGCCGACGTCCGGTCCCACGCCTGCATCCCCTGCTGGGACGCCGCGGCCGGCGCGCCCGGGCGAGCAGGGTCCGGGGGCTCGGGGACCAGCTGCGTCGGGTGGGCCCGGTGCGCCGGACGTCCCCGCTCGAGCAGCAGCTCCGCCACGCGCTCGGCCGGCGAGGTGTCGTCGTCGTGCGTGTCGGCGCCGCGCAGGAACCGTGCGACGACGCTGTGCAGCCTGAACTGCGTCGCCTGGCCGAGGTGCCGCACCGGCTCGACGAGGTGCAGCGCGCTCAGGGCGTCGATCGCCCGCTCCCCCGCGTGGTCGTCGCCGAGCAGCGCCCCGAGCACCCAGGCGCTGAACGCGGGCAGCCGCAGCCGGGCGACCCGGTGCGCCGCCTCCTGCACCTCCTCGGGCAGCTGCTCCCACACCTCCGCGAGGCTCGCCGCGATCGAGGCCATGGTGCCGTCGTCGCCGGTGGAGAGCCGGTCGGCCAGGCGACCCAGCGCGACGTCGGGCCGCTGCCGTGCCCGACCGGCCGCGAGCCGCAGGGCGAGGGGTGCGGCACCGAGCGCGACCACCAGCCGGTCGGCGTCGGCCTGGTCGCGCTCGACCCGCTCCGTCCCGAGCTCGCGGACGAGCAGCTCCCGCGCGGCGCCCGCGGAGAGCGAGCCCACCGGCACGCGCACGTCGGCGTCGAGCCACGGCAGGTCCCGACGCGACACGACGAGGGCCATCGAGCCCGCGGACGCCGGCAGCAGGTCGAGCAGGGCCGGCGCGGCGACGTCCGCCCCCACGTCGTCGAGCACGACGAGCACCCGCCGCTCGTGCAGCAGGCTGCGGTAGAGGGCGGCTCGCTCGGCGACGTCGGCCGGGACGGCCTCGGGGTGGGTGCCCAGCAGGCGCAGGAAGGTCCCGAGGGCCGCTCCGGTGTCCGGACCCGTCGGCGTGCGGCCGGCGTCGAGGTGCAGCGAGCCGTCGGGGAAGCGGTCGCGCAGCCGGTGGCCCGCCTCGACGGCGAGCGTCGACTTCCCCATCCCCGGCAGCCCCGTGAGGTGCACGACGACCGGGCCGTCGTCGACCTGCCGTGCGGCGTCGAGCACCGCCTCCAGCTCGTGCGTGCGCCCGACGAAGCCGGGCGAGCGCCGCGGCAGCGTGCGGGGCGCGGTGGGTCGGCGCAGCGCGTCGGCGCCGGGCACGGTCGTGACGTCGGACGCCCGCACCGGCACCACGTCGCCCTCCAGCACCCGGGCGTGCGCGGAGCGCAGCAGGTCCGACGGCTCGACCCCCAGCTCGACGTCGAGCCGCTCGAACGCCTCGCGGTAGACCCGCAGCGCCTGCTCGCGACGCCCCACCGACGCGAGCGCCAGCACGGAGTGGGCGAGCAGGCCCTCGTGGAACGGGTGCAGGGCGGTCAGCAGGGCCAGGTCGGCGACGACCGTGTCGGCCCGGCCGAGCGCGACCGCCGCCGCGACGTGCTCCTCCCAGAGACCGAGCCGCTCGGCCGCGAGACGCGTGCGTTCGAGCTCGACGGCCGACGTCGGGCGGACGTCGAGCAGGACCTCCTCGGGCACGAGGTCGAGCGCGGCCCGGAAGTCGTCGAGGCACCCCACCTCGGAGCGCTGCGCCCGGGCCCGCGCGCGGTCGCGGCACGCCCGCAGCCGTCCGACGTCCGTCGTGACGTCGTCGTCGAGGAGGTAGCCGTCGGCGGCCGTGCGCACGAGAGGTGCGTCGCACTTGCGACGCAGGCCGGAGACGAGCGCCTGCACCCGGTTGCGCGCCGAGGTCGGTGGGGCGTCGTCGTAGAGCCAGCGGACGAGCGTGTCGCTGGAGGACCCGGCCCCCACGGCGAGCCCGGCGAGCAGCGCGCGTTCGAGGCTCGACAGCGCGACGGGTGCACCGTCGCACTGCAGCGTGACCCCAGCGAGCACGGTCAGCACGACCCTGTCCCCCGAGGAGTCCACGTCAGGACCCTAGCCGCACGACGCCCCGTCTCCCCAGCGCAGATCCGCTCCCTGGGACGCACGGTCGCCTGACGCGGGCCGCGAGCAGGGTACTGAGCGGGCATCTCGGGTACTCGCCCACGGTAGGGTCGGAGCATGGTCCGTCCGACGAGCGTCGCCGCCCGCGACGACGCGCGCCGCCGGGCGCTGCTCGACGAGCTGATCCCGCTGTTCCACGCGGAGGGCTTCCTCGCGTTCAGCCTCGAGGACCTCGCCCGGCGGCTCGGCTGCTCGAAGTCGACGCTCTACGTCGTCGCGCCGAGCAAGGAGCAGATCATCCAGGCCACGGTGCGCGAGTCGTTCCGTCGCTCGACCGACGCCGTGGAGCGTCGGGTGGCTGCCGAGCCCGACCGCGGACGGCGGATCAGCGTCTACCTCGACGCGATCGCCGAGGAGCTCGCGCCCGCCGGGCCGACCTACTTCGCCGACCTCGATGCCTACGAGCCGGCCCGCGAGGTCTACCGCAACAACGTCCGTCTGGCGGCCCAGCGGGTCAAGGAGCTGGTGGAGGCGTCGGGCCGACGGCGGCTCGACCCGCGCTTCGTCGGCTCGGTCGCCGGGCTCGTGCTGGAGGCCATCCATCGCGGCGCCGTGGAGGCCGACACCGGCCTCGACGACGCCGCCGCGTTCCACCAGCTGGCCGTCCTCGTCGACCACGCCACCCGCACCACCTGACCCCACTCCCCTCCTCCTCCCCCGCGTTCTGTGGAGCTGGTGACGGAATCTCCGCGGAGGACCGTCGCCATCTCCACAGAACGCGGGGAGGGCCAGGGGTAGGGCTAGGGGGAGTTAAGGTCCGGGAGCAGGACCGGGCCGGTCTTGCGGTCGAGGTTCGCGACGTGCTGCTCCATGCGGCCGATCGAGCCGACCAGCTGGTCGAGCACGTCGGCGACGGTCGCGATGGCGGTGGCGGCTGCGGTGAGCTGCTCCAGCTGGCCGGGGAGGGGCCGGGCCGACGTGGCGAGGGAGTCGATCGGCTCCTGCAGGCCCTGCAGCGACGCGAGCTGGGACTCCAGCCCGTCGATCTGCTCGCGCAGGGCCCGGATGTCGCCACCCACGGAGCCGAGCGGCTCGGCCGCCCCCGCCACACGATCGGCCGCCGACACCACCCCGTCGGCCGTCGCACCGAGGGAGCGGGCGACCTCGAGCAGCTGCGTCAGCTGGTCGCCGACCTCGGGCAGCACCGCGACGGCCTCGAGCACCGGCGGGACCACGCGGGCGACGTTGCCGTCGATGCGCTCGACCTGGTCGAGCGTGCGCGGCGACCGCTCGGCGGACTCGGTGAGCTCGGGCAGCGCGACCCCGGCAGCGGCGAGGCGCGGGAGGAACGGGAGCAGGATCACCAGGCCGATGATCAGCATCGTCAGCAGGGCGATGAGCTGCACGGCGACGACGCGGGCGGCCCAGGCGGGCATGGACGCGAACGGGTTCATCAGGACCTCCAGCACGATGGTGACTGCTACGCACTGTAACGGTTACACGCTGTCACAGCATCGTCGATACGCTGTGGCCATGACCACGACGGGGGACGGCCGCGCGAGCCGCTGGGCGGGGCACCGCGAGCGACGCCGCGAGGAGATCGTCGAGCGGGCCGTCGCGGTGATCGACGGCGAGGGCGCCGACGCGCCGGTCGAGTCGATCGCCCGCGCCTGCGGCGTGACCCGGCAGGTGCTCTACCGCCAGTTCGACCACCGCCACGACCTCGACGTCGCGGTCGCCGACCGGATCGTCTCGATGCTGCTCGACCACGTGATCGTGCGCATGACCACCGACGACGGCGTGGAGGCGGGCCTGCGCGGCACCATCGACGCCTACCTCGACTTCGTGCTCGAGCACCGACCGCTGTACGACTTCGTGCGGGCGCTCCCCGCCGCACCCGGTTCCGGCAGCCCGGTCGACCGCATCACCGACGTCGTCGTGACGGTCGTGGCGACGCTCGCGGGCGAGCTGATCGGCTCCGACGCCGCCGCCCGGCTCCCGCTCCGCGACGTCTACGCGACGGGCCTGGTGGGCCTGGCCGACGCCGTCGTGTCGCGCTGGCTGGCCGACCCCGGCGCCCGTTCGCGCGAGGAGCTCGTCGACACGCTGGTCGACGTGCTCCAGCTGTGCATCCAGCCCGTCCTGGCCCAGGCCGCCGGCCGCGCCTGAGGGCGCCTCGCGACGTCTAGCGCCCCCGGGAGAGGAAACGTCCGATCAGCTCGGCGCTCTCGGGCTCCGCGACCGACGTGGCGATGCTGCGCGCCTCGCGGTCGAGCTGGTCCGACAGCGGCGTCTCGAAGGAGCCGCGCACGAGCCGACGCGCCCGGCCGAACGCCCGTGCAGGACCGTCGGCCAGACGGCGGGCCAGCGCGAACGCCTCGTCGGCCACGGCCTCGTCGTCGACGACGCGCGTGACGATCCCCCACTCCCGCGCCTCCTCGGCGGAGAGCCGGCGTGGCGTCAGCGTGAGCTCCAGCGCGCGCTGCAGTCCCACGACGCGCGGCAGCAGCCACGACTGTCCGCCGTCGGGCGTCAGGCCGACCGACGTGTAGGCGGTGACGAACGCCGCCGACCGGCCGGCCACCACGAGGTCGCCGCCGAGCACCAGCGACAGACCGGCGCCCGCCGCCGCACCCTGCACCCCGACCACGACCGGCTTCTCGAGCCCATCGAGCAGCCGGACGCCGTCGTGCAGCGCGTCGGCGAGCTCCTGCAGGAACGCCGACCGGTCGGGCGCCGCGTCCATCGCGCCGAGGTCGCCGCCGGCGCAGAACATCCGACCCCGACCGGTGAGGAGCACCACCCGCACGGCGTCGTCGTCGCGCACCTGCGTGAGCACGTCGGCGAACGCCGCCGTGAAGGGCAGGTCGATCGTGTTGGAGGCGTCCGGACGGTTCAGCTCGACGTGGGCGACGCCGGCGTCGACCGTGAGCAGGACGGGGGCGTCAGTCATGGACCCAGTGTCCCGGTGCGTCCGGCGTCCCGCTCATCGCGGGGCCATGCGCAGCGAGCCGTCCATGCGGATGGTCTCGCCGTTGAGGTAGTCGTGCTCGACGATCATCCGGACGAGCTGGGCGTACTCGTCGGGGCGGCCCAGCCGCTGCGGGAACGGCACGCCCTTCGCGAGCGCGGCGCGGATCTCCTCGCCGACCGTGGCGAGCATCGGGGTGTCGATGATGCCCGGCGCGATCGTGTTCACGCGGATGCCGTACTGCGCGAGGTCGCGGGCGGTGGGCAGGGTCATGCCGACGACACCGCCCTTGCTCGCCGAGTACGCGGCCTGGCCGATCTGCCCGTCGAACGCGGCGATGGACGCGGTGTTGACGACGACGCCGCGCTGGCCGTGCTCGAGCGGCTCCGTGGCGGCCATCGCCTCGGCCGCGACCGCGAGCACGGTGAAGGTGCCCACGAGGTTGACGTTGACGATGCGCGCGAAGAGGCCGAGGTCGTGGATGCCCTGACCACCCTTGCCGAGCACGCGACCGGCCGTGCCGATGCCGGCGCAGCTCACCGCGACGCGCAGCGGCGCCTGCTCGGACGCGGCGGCGACGGCGTTGCGCACCTGCGCCTCGTCGGTCACGTCGGCCTCGACGTACGTGACACCGTCGACGTCGGGCGCCTTCTCGATGGACTGCGCCAGGTCGACCGCCACGACGGCCGCTCCGGCGGCGGCCAGCTCGGCCGCGGTCGCCGCGCCGAGTCCCGAGGCGCCACCCGTGACGACGGCGGAGGTTCCGGTGAGCTGCATGGGTTCCTTCTTCCTACTTCAGGTGCCGGCTGATGACGAGCCGCTGGATCTGGTTGGTGCCCTCGAAGATCTGCATGACCTTGGTCTCGCGCATGTAGCGCTCGACGGGGAAGTCCTTGGTGTAGCCGGCGCCGCCGAGCACCTGGACGGCGTCGGTGGTCACCTTCATGGCGTTGTCGGTGGCGACGAGCTTGGCGACCGATGCGGCCCGCCCGTACGGGCGTCCGGCATCCTTCAGCCGGGCGGCATGCAGGTAGGTGGCCCGCGCGGAGTCGACAGCCGCTGCCATGTCGGCCAGCAGGAAGCCGAGGCCCTGGTGGTCGATGATCGCCCTGCCGAACGCCTCGCGCTCCTTCGCGTACGCGACGGCGGCGTCCAGTGCGCCCTGGGCGACTCCCACGGCGACCGCGGCGATGCCGAGCCGTCCGGCGTCGAGACCGGCGAGCGCGACGGCCAGGCCCTGGCCCTCGGCACCCAGCCGCCGCTCCGCAGGGACCCGGACGCCGTCGAACAGCATCGTGGCCGTCGTCGAGGACATGAGCCCCATCTTCTGCTCGGGCACGTCGGCCGTGAGGCCCTCGGCGTCGGCCGGGACGAGGAAGCAGGAGATGCCCCGCCCCTTCTCGTCGGAGGTGCGCGCCATGACCTTGTAGAAGTCGGCCTGCCCGCCGTGGGTGGTCCAGGCCTTCGCGCCGGTGATGACGTAGTCGTCACCCTGGCGGACCGCCTTCGTCCGCATGGCAGCCGGGTCGGAGCCGGCGTGCGCCTCGGAGAGGCAGTAGGCGCCCAGCAGGTCTCCCCCGAGCATGTCGGGCAGCCAGCGCTGCCTCTGCTCGTCGGTGCCGGCCTCGAAGAGCCCGAAGCAGGAGAGCGCGTGGACGCTCACCCCGACGCCGACGGCTGCCCAGGCCGAGGCGATCTCCTCGACGACCTGCAGGTAGACCTCGTACGGCTGGCCTCCGCCGCCGAGCTCCTCGGGGTAGGGCAGACCCAGGAGGCCGGCCCGGCCGAGCAGCGTGAAGACGTCGCGCGGGAAGGTCGCGGTGCGCTCGGCCTCGTCGACGCACGGGCGCAGCTTGTCGTCGACGAGCTCGCGCGTGAGGGCGATGAGGTCGGCCGACTCGGGCGTCGGCATCAGACGATCGGCGGGCATGATGACCTTTCCGGCGACGGGGACGACGGCGCCAGCGTACCAGGACGGATACTGTCGCTCCCATCCTGGTACTGAGCAGATCGACTCGTCCAGCGGGCGGACAGAATCTTGGCAGGATGGAGGCCATGGAGCCGCTCGCCCCCGCCACGGGGACCGACACCTTCAGCGCCGTCGCGAACCGCGTCGTGGAGTACCTGAGGCGCAGGACGCCCATCAGCGACTGGTCGGTCAACCGGCGGATCGAGGGCGAGCAGGTCTTCCTGCACGCCACCCCCGGGACCCTCGTGAAGGTCGGGGACCGTCGGCCGTGGGACCAGTCGTACTGCCATCGCGCCTTCGACCTCGGGGCCGACGCGATCGTCGACGACGTGACCACGCACCCGCAGTACAGCGACCTGCGCATCGGGGCCACCCGCAGCTACGCCGGCGCGCCGATCCGCGACGCGGAGGGCGAGATGTTCGGCATGCTCTGCGGCCTGGGCGTCGACCCGCTCGACGGGGCCGAGGTCGACGCCGAGCTCCTCGCCGTCCTCGGCGACCTGCTCGGCGCCCACCTGTCGCTCGCCCGCCGGGCCGAGAGCGGCGACCGCGAGCGGCGCACTGCGGAGGCGCTGTCCCAGACCGACGCGCTCACCGGCCTCGTCAACCGACGGGGCTGGGACTCCGTGCTCGCCGACGCCGCGGTCCGCGCGAGCGCGTACGGCGACCTCGCCGCGGTGGTGCTGTGCGACCTCGACCGGATGAAGGAGGTCAACGACCGGGAGGGCCACGCCGCCGGCGACGCCCTCCTGCAGCGCACCGCGCACGCCCTCACCGGTGCCCGCGGCGTGCACGACACCATCGCGCGGTACGGCGGCGACGAGTTCGTCGTCCTGGTCGAGGACGTGTCACCGAGGCTGCTCAGCCGGACGCTGCAGCGCTACCGCGACGCGCTCGCGCACGAGGGCGTGGAGGCCTCGTTCGGGTGGTCGCTCGTGTTCCCCGGCGACGAGCCGGTCGACCTCGCGTTCCAGCGCGCCGACCGGTCGATGTACGAGGACAAGCGGGCCCGCCGAGCCGCACGACGCGAGCCCGACGCCGCCGCCGGGTAGTAGCCTGCCCCGATGCACGCTCGGCACGGCAGCACCGGACCCGTCGCACGCCCGTACGTGGTCGCGTTCGTCGCCGTGCTGGCGGTGCACCTGGTGCTCCTGGCCGCCGACCTGGCCCCGTGGGACAGCGTCACGAAGTGCCTGCTGGCACCCGTGCTCGTGGTGTCGGTGGTCGCCGAGCGCGGTCCGAGGCTGCTCGTGGCCGCGCTCGTCCTGTGCCTCGGCGGCGACCTCCTGCTCGAGGTCGACGGGCTGTTCGTCGCCGGCATGGCCTCGTTCGCGGCGGCCCACGTCTGCCTCGTCACGCTGTTCGTGCGCGCCGGGGCGGTGCGGGAGCGTCGCCCGAACCCCCTCCTGCTGGTCACGTACCTGCTGGCCGGTGTCGCCCTCGTCGCCTGGGCGTGGGGCGGCCTCGCAGCCGACCTGCGTCCGGTCGTGCCGGTCTACGCCGTGCTGCTGCTCGCGACCGCCGTCACGTGGTCGTGCGTCGACGTGCTGGCGGGCGTCGGCGGAGCCCTCTTCCTCGTCTCCGACGGGCTGATCGCCCTGGGCGAGGCAGGCCGCGTCGACCCGGGGTCGGCCACGGTGTCGGTGGCCGTCATGGCCCTCTACGGCGCGGCGATCGCGCTGCTCACGGCCGGCGCGCTGCGCGTGTCGGCCGACCGCCCGGCGAGCAGCCCCGTCCTCCAGCAGCCCAGCGCCGAACCTCTGACGTGAGACCCGACCCGACCCGGCCCGCACGGGTGACCCGCGGCACCGACCGGACCTACCGCTGGGTGAACCGCGCCGGCGCCCTGCTGCTCCGCGCGTGGGGCGTGCGCCTGCGGGCTCGTGGGCTCGAGCACCTGCCACGTAGCGGTGCCGCGGTGCTGGCCGCCAACCACACCGGCTACCTCGACTTCGTCCTGCTGGAGTGGGCAGCGCGCCAGCGAGGACGACTGGTGCGCTTCATGAGCAAGGCCTCGGTCTTCGACGCCCCGGTCGTCGGCCGGCTCATGCGCGCGATGGGGCACGTGCGGGTCGAGCGCTGGACCGGCGCCAGTGCCTACCGCCACGCCCGGCGCCTCGTGACGTCGGGCGAGGTCGTGGGGGTCTTCCCCGAGGCCACCATCTCGCGCTCCTTCCGCGTCAAGCGGCTGAAGCCGGGGGCCGCAGCACTCGCCCTGCACGCCACCCGGACGACCGGGGCCGTCGTCCCGCTCGTGCCCTGCGTCGTGTGGGGCGGCCACCGGCTGCTCACGGTCGACGGACGCCGCACGCTGCGCCGCGGGGTGGCGGTCGACGTCGTGGTCGGCGAGCCGCTCCTGCCCCGGGAGGGCGAGTCGGTGGCGGAGCTGACGTCGCGACTCAGGGAGGCCCTGGAGCGGCTGCTCGACGACGCCGTCGCGCACTACCCGCAGCAGCCGCGGTCCGACGCCGACCGGTGGTGGGTCCACGCCGACCGGGGCGGCACCGCCCCCGACGTGGCCACCGGAGCCGCGCTCGACCGCGCGGCGCTGGAGCGGGCGGGCGCCCCGTCGGACTGAGGCGGCGACCGGTCGGCGCGTCCTGGGGACGACGAGGCGCCGTGGCCCCTCTCGTGCGCCACGATGTGCTCATGGCGTTCTCCGAGACCACCGCCGTCGCCGTCGGCGACCTCACCTTCGACGTCCGGCTCGCCGGACCGGAGGACGGCCCGCCGGTGGTGCTGCTGCACGGCTTCCCGGCGTCCTCGCTGTCGTGGTCGCACGTGGCTCCCGCGCTCGCCGACGCCGGCCTGCGCGTCATCGCCCCCGACCAACGGGGCTACTCCCCCGGCGCCCGGCCGACCGACGTCGCCGCGTACGCCACCGACCGCCTGGCGCAGGACGTCGTGAGCCTCGCCGACGCGTTCGGGCTCGAGCGCTTCCACCTCGTCGGGCACGACTGGGGCGCGGCCGTCGCCTGGTACGTCGCCGCGCACCACGGCCACCGTCTCGAGACCCTGACCACGTTCTCGGTGCCGCACCTGGCCGCCTACAACGCGGCGCTCGCGCACGACGCGGACGCCCGCGAGCGCGGCTCCTACATCGGGCTGTTCCGCCAGGAGGGGACGGCCGAGGACCTCCTGCTCGCCGACGACGCGCGTCGGCTCCGCGCCATGTACCAGGGGGCCGTGCCGGCGCACCTCGTCGACGCCTTCGTCGCGCTGCTCCAGGAGCCGGGGGCGCTGACCGCGGCCCTCGGCTGGTACCGAGCCATGACGCCGGAGCTGGCGGGGCTGCCGTCGGTCGACGTGCCGACCACCTTCGTCTGGAGCGACGACGACCTCGCCATCGGTCGGGCCGGGGCTGACGCGTGCGGCGCGCACGTGAGCGCCGACTACCGCTACGAGGTGCTCGAGGGCGTGACGCACTGGATCCCCGAGCAGGCGCCGGACGCCGCCGCGGCGGCGATCCTGGCCCGCGTCCGGGGCGTGGAGGCGTAGGCCGGACCGACCACCCGACCGTCCGTCGGCTCAGCCGACGAGCGGCCACCCGGCGGGGTCGTCGAGGTCGCGCCCGACCCGCCGGGCGTAGGCGTTCCAGTCCTCCGCGCGCTCGGCGTACCAGCCGCGCTGGGCGTGCATGAGCTGCTCCAGGTCGAGCGTGCCGACGTCGACGTGCCGGGCCGCCAGCTCGACCGCCACCTGCCGCGCGGCGACCGCGTCGCACGTGGCGTCGTGCGCACCGTCGAGCGCGACCCCGTAGTAGGCGGCGACGTCGCCGAGGCGACGCCGGCCCAGCGCGCCCCGCTCGATCCCCCAGTCGACGACGTAGGGGTCGACGACGAGCAGCCGCTCCCAGTCGGGCTCGGCGAGTCCGTGCCGGCGCGCCTCGGCGCGCAGCATCGACAGGTCGTAGCAGGCGTTGAACACCACGAGCCCCACCCGGCGCTCGGCGACCGTCGCGAGCCAGTCGAGCACGACCGGCAGCGCCTCGGCCGACGTCGGGGCGTCCTGCAGCATCGCGTCCGTGATGCCGTGGACGGCCGCGGCCGCCTCGGGCACGGGGACGTCGGGCCGGACGAGGCCGGTGATCTCGAAGCCTGGCTCGTCGAGCAGCGCGAAGCTCACGACGCGGTCGTGCAGCGCGTCGGTGCCGGTGGTCTCGAGGTCGAGCGAGGCGAGCGGCAGCCGGTGCCAGCCGTCGTGCCCGCCCCGTGCCGGCGGCCGGGGTGCGCAGGCGACGCACCACGTGCGCCAGGCGCCTGGCGTGCCGGTGAGCCGACCGGCACCCGCGAGCACGTGGAGGGTGCAGGCGGCGCAGAAGCCCTCGAACCGGTTGGTGCGCACGCCCCGACGCTAGGCGGCGGGACGGACAACTCCGGGGAGGCTCACCGTCCGTCGGGCTCCAGCGCGTCGACCACGAACGCCCGGGCCGACGTCGCCCGAGGTGCCTGGCAGGTGAGCACGGCGGCCTCGCGCTGCACCGCGCGCACGTCGGCCACCACCTGTGCCGGGAGCGGCCCGGCGCACGCCAGTCGCACGCGCCAGCGGTCGTCGGCCAGCGCGGTGACCTCGACGCACTGCACGTCGCGCGGGCCCGCCGGACCCCACCGCTCGTGCACGGCGACCGCGGCCGCCTGCGCCACGGGCGGCATCGCGCTGCTGCCGCGCAGCGCCCAGGGGGTCACGCGCCCCGCGAGGTGCTCGGCGACGACGTCGAGCGACGTGCCCTCGTCGAGCCCGCCGTAGTAGGTCGTGTCGGGCACCACCACGACGTTCGCCGCGAACCGGTCGCCACCGACGTGGCTGCACTCCCACACCGCGTCGCCGAACCGGTCGGCGAGCGCGGCGGCCACCGGCCGGCCCCGCACGGCGCAGCAGGTGTCGTGGCGCCCGTGCGCACACACCAGCACGGCCGGCTCGTCGGTCCAGCCGTCGTGGTCGGCGGGCTCGCGCAGCACGGGGCACGAGTCGAGCAGGTCGGCCGGCTCGGTCCAGGTGCCCCACCGCAGCCGGCCGGCGGGGACGTCGACGACGGCCCACGCACGGGGACCGTCGTTGTCGGTCCGGCGCCCGGGCCGGCGGACCAGGACCGTCCGACCGCCCGCCTCGCGGGTGGCCTCGACGAGCCGGGCCACCACGTCGGGGTCGAGCCCCTCGGACTCGAGCGCGTGGAACGGCCACGGGCCCTGGTGCTCGACGAGCAGCAGCCGCCGCACGTGCAGCGCCGTGCCCGGGAGGGGATCGGCGCGCACGCGGGCGCGCGCGGCGCAGAGGTCGTCGAGGTCGGCCACGGGCGACTCAGGCTGCCACGAGCACGCCCGCGGCGACGAGCCGACGCGCGGTCTCGTGGCCGAGGCGGGCGACGGTGACCACCTGGCCGTCGAGCAGCCCGTCGAGGACGTCGGCCTCGACGTCGGCGACGTCGACGTCGACGCCCCGGCCGCGCAGGTGCCCGCCGTCCAGGCGTGCCGCGAGGCTGCCGCGCAGCACGAGCGCGGTGTCGTCGGTGAGCTCCTGGGCGAGGCGCAGCTGCGCGAGCGGGCCCACGGGTGCGGCACGGCCCGAGGTGTCGTCGCGCCCCCCGAGCGCGGCGGCGAGCGTGGCGGTGGGCACGGCGCGGATGGCGGCCAGCAGCCGGTCGCGCACCAGCTCGGCGTGGGCGTGGAGGTCGTCGGGGTCGGCGACGTCGACGCCCAGGGGCAGCGACGTGCGGACGTCGGGGTCGTCGGCGACGGCGGCCAGCGCCGCGGCCACGACCTCCTCGGCGAGGTGGTGGCGGTTCCAGGTGTGGACGCCGAAGGTGAGGTGCGTGCTGACGTCTCCGAGCGCCGTCGCGGCGTGGAGGGTGCCGCGCGGGAGGTAGAGGACGTCGCCGGGCTCGAGCACCTCGTCGATGAGGCACTCGCGCTCCGCCTCGGCGCGCACGGCCTCGCGGCGGTCGGTCCAGGGCTGGTCGCGCAGGGGCGCCTCGTGCACGGGGGCGTGGATGCGCCAGCGCTTGGCACCGGAGATCTGCAGGACGAACACGTCGTGCACGTCGTAGTGGTCGTCGAAGCCGCGCGACTGCGGCGGCGTGACGTACGCATTGACCTGGACGGGGTGGCCCAGGTCGGCGACGAGCTGCTGGGCGAAGCGCACGACCGGGGGCCAGGTGCGGTGCAGCGCCTGGAGCACGAGCGTGGCGCCGTCGGCGAACAACGCCGTGAGACGGGTGTCGTCGACCTGGTCGGCGATGCCGGCACCCACGCCGCCGCCGGACGTGAAGGCGCGGGCGGGGAGGGTGCTGCCGTCCTTCGCGACCCGCAGGAAGGGGGTGCGCAGGCCGTGGGTGGACACGAGGTCGTCGACGGCGGTCTCGCCGAAGAGGTCGTCGAAGGCGCCGGGCAGGTCGGCCGCGCGGGTCAGCAGCGGGGCCCGACCCCAGGTGTCGGCGGCGAAGCCGACGGGGTCGACGACCAGCCGACGCAGGGCCGGACGACCGGGGGCGACGTCAGGTGACGTCGTCCCGGTCGGCCCGCCCTGCTCGGTGGTGGTCACGACTCAGTGCGCCGAGCCGTCGGCGCCACCGTCGGCGCCACCGTCCTGCACGCCCGGGGTGCCCTCGGCGCCACCGTCAGCGGGGCCCTCGGCGCCACCGTCGGCGCCACCGTCCTGCACGCCCGGGGTGCCCTCGGCGCCACCGTCAGCGGGGCCCTCGGCGCCACCGTCGGCGCCACCGTCCTGGACACCCGGGGTGCCCTCGGCGCCACCGTCAGCGGGTCCTTCAAGGTTCTGCTCGCTCATGAGGTTCCTCCTCGAGTCGGGTACGCGGCGGGTGCCGCGAGACCCAGCCTGGCACCGTGCGCGGACGTCGCAACTCGGCGTCAGGCGCCCGTCCCGGGACGCTCGTCGCGCTCGTGCAGCTGCCCCTTGAGGTCACGCACCTGCCGCTTGCGACGGTGGGCCAGCGCACCCGTGACGGTGAGGATGACGACGAGTGCCACGGCGCCCACCACGCCGATCGCGGTGGCCACCCGGAAGCCCGGCGCGTCGACGTCGAGGATCCGCTCGCCGGCGTGCGCGGCGCTGCCGGCGCCGACGACGATCGAGAGCGTGAACCAGTTCGGCGCGGCCAGCAGGACGGCCACGACGAGCAGGATCCCACGCCAGGTCCAGCTGAAGAACCTGCGCCGGAGCTGCAGGACCAGCAGCAGCGGCACGATGGTGAACACGAACCCGTAGAAGAGCCCCCACAGGACGCCGCTCGTGATGTCGCCGTTGACCTGGTCGGCCACGCGCTGGGCCCACCAGCGCGGGAAGAACGCCCCCGCCACGAGGGCCAGCAGGTAGACCACGGCCACGCCCACGAGCACGGCCGCGAGGCGCTTGACCCAGCGATGGGGGTCGACCTCGGAGGGCACGTAGCGTCGTTCGTCCTTGCCGTGGCTGCGGTCGACGTCGTGGTCGTCGCGGGCCGGTCGCTGCACCTGGTCGTCGCTCATGGTCCCATCGTGGCGCGCCGCACCTCCGGGCACCAGTCCAACGGGACCGTCGTCGCCGCAGGTCAGGAGGCTGCTGCCAGCGCCGCCCAGTCCGCCTTCGACCAGCGACCCGTGACCGGGCGTCCGAGCGCCTGCTGACGTGCCTTGACGGCGGCGACGGTCCGCGGCCCGAGGTAGCCGTTGCGGTCGGCGCGCGGCACCGCGAGCGCGACCTGCAGCACCAGCACCGACTTGCCCGTCGCCCACGGACCGAGCGTGGTCGGGTAGTTCTTCGCGCCGTAGCGCGCCGCCTCGGCCGACGTCATCGAGCCGGCAGCGTCCCACGTCGTGCTGGCCGGGACGAGCGAGGACCACGTCGGCTGGTCGAGGGTCGCCGTGGGCGGCAGGTCGTGCGCCCTCTGGTAGCGCGCGAGCGCGGACCGCGTGGTGGTGTCGAGCGTGCCGGTGACCTTCACGCCCAGTGCGGTCTGCGCCGAGCGCACGGTCGACGCGCGCGAGCCGAGCTCCTCGATGCTGCGCGACGTCTTGCGCACGAGGGCGGTGAGCGCGGGACAGGGAGTCGTGCGTGCCTGGCCGTTCACGACGCCGGGCTGGCCGCTGTACCGGGCACACGGACCGTGGTCGACCGGGTGGACCTTGCCCGTCCAGAAGCTGGTGGTGCCCCGGGCGCCGTTCCAGCTGAACGAGACGTGCACGTGGTCGCGGTGGCCCGAGCTGGGCCGCCAGCCCTCCTTGGCCCGGTAGACGGCCCAGATCTTCTCGTTGTAGATGACGTACATGACGCCCAGTCGCCGGGCGTTCGTGCCGCCGTCCTTCGTGAGCCAGGCCAGGAAGTCCGCGGCCGCGGCGCGCTCGGACGGCTTCGTGACGTCGACCATCCAGTCCCACGCGCGACCGTCGGCGTGCTCGGAGACCCCCTCGGTGCAGCTGCGGGCCGTGTTCCCCGCACCGCCGACGCCGTAGGTGCGCATGACCAGGTCCCGCGTCAGCGCGACGCCGCGCGGCGTGCCCGGCTGGCAGGCCACCTGCGGGACGTACGCCGAGGCCGGGTCGACCTCCTTCGGCAGCGTCACGGGCGCCTTGAGCCCCTTCGGCTTCGACGGGAACGCCACCGGGGTCGACGACGCTGCCGTCGACGTGGTGCCGCTGATGACGGTGAGCGTGGTCGCGCACAGCAGTGCGGCGACACACGCGAGCCCGAGCCTGCGCATGATGATCTCCCTCGACCCGTCGGGCTTCCCCACCCGGCGGAACCACCATCCTGCGTCCCACACGTCACTCCTGCCACGAGAACGCGTGAACTACAGGCCTGTTCTTCAGCGGCCGCAGGAGCAGCCGGCGAGCGCGGCCGCGACGTCGTCGACCGCGGCCTGCGTGACGAAGGGGTTCACGTCCTCGGTGTCGTCGGTCATGACGGCGAAGACGAGGGGCGTGCCGTCGCGGTCGGTGACGTAGCCGGCGAGGGAGTGCACGCCGGTCAGCGTGCCGGTCTTCGCCCGGACCAGGCCGCGACCGGCGGAGTCGGTCCCGAACCGGTTCGCGAGCGTGCCGGTGAACCCGCCGACCGGGAGGTCGGCGAGCAGCGGCGCGGTGGCCGCCCGCGCCGACGCCGCGCGCAGCACGCCCGCCAGGGTCACCGGCGCGATCCGGTTGGCGCGTGACAGCCCGCTGCCGTCGCGCAGCCGCAGACCCGGGACCGGGACGTCGTTCTCGCGCAGCGTGGCCACGACGGCGCGGGTCCCGTCAGCCACGCTGCCCGCGCCGCCGGCGGCGATGCCCACGTGCCGCAGCAGCACCTCGGCTGCCTCGTTGTCGCTGCGCACGAGCATCGCGTCGACGACCTGCGCGACCGTGGCGCTGCGCACGACGGCCAGGGGCTGGGCGCTCGCGCCGGGGTCGGCGCGGGTCGCGTCGCCGCGCACGCGGATGCCGGCGTCGCGCAGGTAGCCGACGAAGCGCTCCGTGGCGTCCTGCGCGGGCGTGGTGCTGCGGACGCCGTCGCGCTCCCCCTGGTCGGCCCACAGGGCGCTGACGGGCGTGACCACCTGGTCGGCGACGTAGGAGGACTCCCACGTCGGGTTGACGGCGGGCCCCGTGAACAGGCCGGCGTCGTAGCCGATCCGCACGCTCGTGCGGCCCTCGGCCCGCAGAGCCTCGGCGGTGCGCCCCGCGAGGGTGCGCAGGTCGGCGCGGTCGACGCGCGTGGGTCGGCTGGGCCGGGTCGAGGCGAGGTACGGGTCGCCCCCGCCGACCAGCACCACCCGCTCGCCGTCCAGCACGGTCGACGTCGAGAACCGCGCGGTCGGGTCGAGCCTGGACAGCGCGGCGTACGCCGTCAGCAGCTTCGTCGTCGACGCGGGCACGAACGTCGCCGACGCCTCGCGGTCGAGCAGCGACGTGCCGTCGAGCGCCGAGACGCTGACGCCGCTGCGCCCGCCGAGGTCGGGGTCGTCGAGCAGGCCCCCGACGGCGGCGCGGACCGCGTCGGGGTCGGGACGTCGGGTGACGACGGGGTCGGGGGCGGTGCGCTCGGGCACCGTGTCGAGGGTGAGCCCGGCCGGGGTGGCGACCGCCTCGGGCCCGCAGGCGCCGCCGCAGACGAGCGGGTTGAGGCGTCCGGTGGTCCAGCCGAACGCGACCGCGGCGACGAGCGCGCCCACGAGCACCAGGGTGCCCAGCAGCCACGGCAGCCCGACCCTGCCTCGGTCACGTCGCGTCACATGGGCCAGACTATGCACCCAGAGCGCAGGCCCGGTGGTCCGTCCGGCCCCGGCGACACCTCGCTCGGACGATCAGCAACCCACGAGAGGCCCGGCCCGTGATCTTCGATGTGACCGTGGAAATCCCCAAGGGGGAGCGCAACAAGTACGAGGTCGACCACAAGGACCACCGGATCCGCCTCGACCGCACGCTCTTCACCGCCACGCAGTACCCGGCCGACTACGGCTTCATCGACGACACCCTGGGCCTCGACGGCGACCCGCTCGACGCGCTCGTGCTGCTGCCGTCGCCCACCTTCCCCGGCTGCGTGATCACGTGCCGCGCGATCGGCATGTTCCGCATGACCGACGAGGCCGGTGGCGACGACAAGGTCCTGTGCGTCCCCGCGACCGACCCGCGCCAGGAGCACCTGCGCGACATCCACCACGTGGCCGAGTTCGACCGCCTGGAGATCCAGCACTTCTTCACGGTCTACAAGGACCTCGAGCCCGGCAAGTCCGTCGAGGGCTCCAACTGGACCGGCCGCGTCGAGGCCGAGGCCGAGATCGAGCGCAGCTTCCAGCGCTTCAAGGACAACGGGGGCTACTGATCACCGAACCCGAGGGCGCTCAGCGCCCGAGCGGTTCGGGATGTGGAGCCGTCGCAGCAGGGGCGTAGCCGCGACGGACGAGTGGTGCACGCCGAAGGCGTCTCTCTGGAGCCGCCGCACGAGGGGCGTAGCCGCGGTGGAGATCGAGACCCGGTGAGAATTCAGTCCCGAGCAGGCCGAGGCAGCCACGCTGAGCCGTTGCCGGGTGGTCTCGATACGCCAGGACGAGCTCGCTGGCGCTCGCCGTCCTGACGACTCGACCAACGGAAGCCGGGCGCGCGTCCAGACCCAGCCTGACCTCAGGCCGACGTCGAGCTGCGCAGCAGCGCGCGCATGGTCTCGGCGAAGACGTCGACGTCGAGCTCGGCGTCGAGCGAGCGCATGGCGCCCAGGCCGATGCCGAGGCTGAGGAGCGCGACGGCGGCCTTGTGCGCACTGATGTCGAGCCGCAGGCCGGCGTCGGCGACGACGCGGTCGATCAGGTCGGCGCTCGACGCGACGAGCATCCGGTGGCGCTTGACGAGCTCGCCGGCGACCCAGGGGCTCTGGCGCGCGACGGCCGCGAACTCGACCTCGAGCGCCGTCCAGCGCGGCTTGCCGAGCTTCTCGCGCACCCAGGCGGCGAAGGCGTCGATCCGTCCGTCGAGGTCGGTGTCGGCCGTGAACGCGGCGACGACGCCCTCGATCTGCTCCTCGTGGATGGTGTCGAGCACGGCCATGCAGAGCTCCTCCTTGCCGGAGAAGTTGGAGTACACGGCGCCCTTGGAGAAGCCGGCCGCGACGGCGACCTTGTCGAGCGAGGTGCCGGCGTAGCCGTCGGCGAGGAAGAGCTCCCGCGCGACCTCGACGAGTCGTTCACGGGTCTGGGCCTGGCGTTCCGCGCGCGTGGTGCTGCGCTCGCTGTCGACGCTCACCGCTGCCTCCCTGTGACGTGGTCCGCGACACTGGTCACGGAACTCGGATACCGATAGTATCCGAAACATGATCACCACCGACACCCTGGTCATCGGTACCGGTTTCAGCGGCATGGGCATGGCGATGAAGCTGCGCGAGGCGGGCCGCACCGACTTCGTCGTCATCGAGAAGGCCGACGACGTCGGCGGCACCTGGCGCGACAACACCTACCCCGGCGCCGAGTGCGACATCCAGTCCCACATGTACTCCTTCTCCTACGAGCTGAACAAGGACTGGAGCCGCGAGTACTCCGGCCAGCAGGAGATCTGGGAGTACATGCGCTCGGTGGCGCGCAAGCACGACCTCTACGACGTCATCCACTTCGGCACCGAGGTCACCGGCGCCGTGTGGGACGAGGACCGGCTGCGGTGGACGGTCAGCACGAGCAAGGAGACCTACGACGCCCGCGTCGTCGTGTCCGGCATCGGCGGCCTGCACATCCCGAACATCCCCGACCTGCCCGGGGCCGAGAGCTTCAGCGGCCCGCGCTTCCACTCCGCGCAGTGGCGGCACGACGTCGACCTCACCGGCAAGAAGGTCGCCGTGGTCGGCACCGGCGCGAGCGCCATCCAGTTCATCCCGCAGATCGTCGGCGACGTCGCGCAGCTCGACGTCTACCAGCGCACCGCGCCGTGGGTCGTGCCGAAGCACAACCACGACATCGAGGGCCGCAAGAGCGCGTTCATCAAGCGGCTGCCCGGCGGCACCCGCGCCTACCGCAACGCCATGTACTGGCTGAACGAGGCGCAGCAGCTGGCCTTCACCGGTCCGCTGCAGAACGTCTCGAAGGTGATGGAGAACAAGGTCTCCGACTACATCCGCCGCACCGTGAAGGACCCCGAGGTCGCGGAGAAGCTGATCCCCGACTACCGCCTCGGCTGCAAGCGCATCCTCAAGACCGACAACTACGTCCCGGTGTACAACCGCGACAACGTCGAGCTCGTCACCGACGGGATCGAGGAGATCACGGCCGACGGCATCCGGGCCAAGGACGGCACGTTCCGCGAGGCCGACGTCATCATCTACGGCACCGGCTTCCACGTGACCGACGCGTTCGAGTGGGTGCACGTGACCGGCAAGGGTGGCCGCGACCTGTCGAAGACGTTCAAGGAGAAGGGCATCGAGACCTACCTGGGCATCTCGGTCGCCGACTTCCCGAACTTCTTCTTCCTGCTGGGCCCGAACACGGCACTGGGGCACAACTCCGTCGTGTTCATGATCGAGCAGCAGACGAAGTGGATCATCGCGATGCTCGACGAGATGGACGAGCGTGGTGCGCAGGCCGTCGAGCCGACGTCGCAGGCGCAGCGCGAGTTCAACGACGCGCTGCAGGAGAAGGTCAGCAAGGGCGTGTGGAGCCAGGGTGGCTGCACGAGCTGGTACCTCGACAGCCAGGGCAAGAACCGCACGATCTGGCCCGGCTTCACGTTCCGCTACTGGTGGGCGACGCGCAAGGTCGAGGCGCAGGACTTCGCGTGGGAGAAGGCGGCCTGACGTGACGGGCCCGGGCCAGGTCGGCGGCGTCGGCGACGAGCACGGCTACGACGTGCCGCCGGGCCCGCGGGGGAACCCGCTGCTCATGACCATGCGCTTCATGCGGAAGCGGGGTCCGCTCATCCGCGACGCGCACGCCCGGTACGGGGACACGTTCTCCGTGCAGATCCTGCCGGGGCCGCGGACGATCGTCGTCCACGCCGACCCGGCCGACGTGAAGGAGATCTTCGCGGCCGACCCGTCGCAGTTCCACGCGGGCGAGGGCAACGCGATCCTGCGTCCGGTCATGGGCGACCACTCGCTGCTGCTCACGGACGACGCGGAGCACCAGCGCGGACGCAAGCTGCTGATGCCGGCGTTCACGGGTCCGGCGATGCGCAGCTACCGGCCGCTCGTGGAGGGCCTGGCGAAGGAGGCCGTCCAGGGCTGGCACGACGGCCAGCGGCTCGTGACGCTCGACGCGATGAACGCGCTGACGCTCGAGGTCATCCTGCAGGTGGTCTTCGGCGTCACCGACGAGGAGCGGCTGGCGGTGCTGCGCCCGAAGGTCACGCGCATCGTCGACATCGACGCCGGCATCCTGCTGTCGTGGATCTTCCCGCGGCTGCGGAAGGTGCCGCCGTGGCGCGGGTTCTTCACGAACCTGCGCGAGGTCGACGCGCTGCTGTACGCGGAGATCGCCGACCGTCGGGCCGAGCACGCGCGCGACGGGCTGGAGGGTCGCGACGACGTGCTGTCGCGGCTGCTGCGCGCGGGGGGCGGCGACGGCGAGGAGCCGTTGTCGGACCAGGAGCTGCGCGACCAGCTGGTCACGCTGCTGCTCGCGGGTCACGAGACGACGGCGTCGGCGCTGTCGTGGACGTTGCACGAGCTGGGCAAGGACCCGGCGCTGCTGGAGCGGGCCCTTCGTGCCGCCGACGGGACCGGCGGGGGTGCCGGGCCGGGGGCGGCAGAGGTGACCGGCGAGGCATTCCTGGAGGCGTGCCTCAAGGAGGCCATGCGGCTGCACCCGATCATCGACTTCGTCGCGCGCAGCCTGCAGAGCGACCAGGTGGTCGCGGGGCGTCGTCTGCCGCGGGGCACCACGGTCGCACCGTCGATCATGCTGTCGCACAGCCGGGAGTCGTCGTTCGCCGACGCGCACCTGTTCCGGCCCGACCGGTTCCTCGGCGGCGAGGTGTCGGCGGGCACGTGGATCCCCTTCGGCGGGGGCGTGCGGCGCTGCATCGGCGCGGCGTTCTCGCTGATGGAGGGCACGGTCGTCCTCCGTGAGGTCCTGCAGCGCTTCGCGGTGCACACCGAGCAGCCCACCGGCCCGCGGCTGCGCAACATCACCAACGTCCCCGACGACAAGGCCCCGGTGATCCTGCGCGCCCGCTGATTCCCAGGACGACCTGGGAATCAGCAGCCCACCACGGTTCTCGCGCACTCACCTGCGGATGCTTCCCAGGGTGAGCGGAGGACGTCCATGGTGGGTGCCCGACGCGGGCAGGGTCGCGCCCTCGTCGTCACTAAGCGCTTGCTTAGGACCCGTCGGCGGCCCTAGGGTCGGGCCATGCGTGCCGTGCAGATCACGACGCTCGACGGGCCCTCGGCCGTCGAGGTCACCGAGCTCCCCGACCCGACGCCCGCGGAGGGCCAGGTGCTCGTGCGGGTCCGGGCCGCCGGCGTCTCCTTCCCGGAGGTGCTGCAGACCCGCGGGCTGTACCAGCTCAAGCCGGAGCTGCCGTTCGTCCCCGGCTCGGAGGTCGCGGGCGAGGTCGTGTCGGCGCCGGAGGGCTCGGGCTTCGCGCCGGGCGACCGCGTCGCCGGGTTCTGCATGCTCGGCGGGTTCGCCGAGTACGCCGTCACCCAGCCCGACATGACGTTCCCGCTGCCGGACTCCGTCTCCTTCGAGCAAGGCGCCTCGGTGCCGCTGAACTACCTCACCGCCTACTTCGCGCTCGTCGAGCGCGGCCGGCTCGCGGAGGGCGAGCGGGTGCTCGTCCACGGCGCGGCCGGCGGCGTCGGCACCGCGTCGATCCAGGTCGCCAAGGCCTTCGGTGCGGGTCACGTCGTCGCCGTCACGTCGACCGCCGAGAAGGGTGCCGTCGCGATCGACGCGGGCGCCGACGAGTTCGTGCTCGCCGACGGCTTCCTCGACGCGGTCAAGGCGTCGGGCAAGGTCGACCTCGTCGTCGACCCCGTCGGCGGCGACCGGTTCACCGACTCGCTGCGCAGCCTGCGCGAGGACGGCCGCCTGCTGGTCGTCGGCTTCACCGCGGGCGACATCCCCGAGGTCAAGGTGAACCGGCTGCTGCTCAACAACCTGAGCGTCGTCGGCGTCGGCTGGGGTGCCTACGCGCTCGCCCGCCCTGGGCACGTGGCGCAGGAGTGGGCCGCGATCGCCCCGCACCTCGCCTCAGGTGCGCTGACGCCGCCGATCGGCGCCACGTTCGGCCTTGACGACGCCGCGCAGGCGCTCGCCGAGATCGACGAGCGTCGCGCGACCGGCAAGGTCCTGCTCGTCCCGTGACCCCCACCGTGCGGCGGCACTGGTTCGCGCTGCTCACCCCGGCGCAGACCACGGGCGTCGTGCTCGAGGGGCTCGACGTCGTCGGCGGTCCGGTCGTGCCGCTCGAGCAGGCGACCTACGCGGACGCCGACGCGGCGCGCGCGGCGTTCGGGCATCCGGACCCTGCCCCGTCGGCGGGTCGCTTTGTCGACTTTCTCGTGCTCCCTGAGCTCCCGGGCGTCGAGGTCGTCGACGGCGTGCTGCGCGAGACGCGGGCACCGTCCGGCGCGGAGCTCTGGCGGCTCGAGGCCGACGGTCGGCGTCGCGTCATCTCCTTCTACGACACCCCTGCCTACGGCTGGCGCAACGGTCGCGGCCCGGTGCGCCCGGCGCCCCACGTCGGCCTCCGCGCCCGGTACCTCCCGCCCGGCGGGGGTGCCGCAGACTACGTCGCCGCGTTCGAGGAGGGCGTCGACGGTGTGCACCTCGTCGCGGTGACCGCCGTCGGCGAGGACCCGCCCGAGGGGTTCACGTGGACCAAGGTCGGCGTCTCCCGCCGCACCGTCCCCCTCACCGACGTCGAGCTGTACGACGCGGCCACCGGCCACCCCGTCACCGCCTGACCGTTTGCGTGGGACCCCACGCAAACACGCTCCCCCCAACGCAAAAACACGTCCCCGACGCACGTTTAGGTGGGGCCCCACGCAAACGTGCCTCGAGGCGGGGGTCAGGAGGGGCGGGGGAGGAAGGCGAGCTGGGCGGTCTTGTGGCCCAGGTCGACGACGGGGCCGCGCTCGAAGCCCTCGCGCAGGAAGCGCGACACGGAGCGTTCGTTGCGGACGTCGGGCTCGACCACGAGCCGACGGACGGCGGGGTCGGCCAGCAGGACGCGCCGCACGTAGGCGACCAGCGAGCCCGTGAACCCCGACCGCGGCTCACCGGGGCCGACGAAGAGGTGCACGCCGAGGTCGCCCTCCTGCACCGCGTACGCCTCCCCCACCGGGTCGTGCTGCGGCTCGTAGGTCTGGAAGATCGCGACCGGCACCGCATCGTGAGGCGCCGCGGCCACCTCGTGGACGAGGTACGCGTGGTGCGTCGACAGGGAGTCGAGGTAGGCGTACACCTCCCCGACCTCCTCGCGCGTGTGGTCGGTCATCCCCCAGAACTCGGCGCGCTCCTGCGTCACCCAGCCGTGGACCAGGTCGAGGTCGGCCACCGGGTCGAGCGGGCGGTGCGTGAACGTCATGCCAGGTCCTCCTCCAGGGGCGAGGTCGAGCCCGCCGCCCACACGTCCGTCTCGTCGGGCACGGTCCAGCGGCTGCGCGAGCGGTCCCCGAGGCTCCACACCAGTCGCGCGACCGGGCCGCGCCACACCCGGTCGTCCAGGCCGGGCAGCGACGACGTCGACAGCACGCAGCCGTCGTCGCCGCCGAGCCGCAGCACCTCGCCGTCGGGGGTCGTGAAGGTGTGCACGTCGCCCCAGGGCCCCACGTCGCCCACCGACGGCGCGACCTCGCGCAGCGCGGCGAGCAGCGTGCAGTCGAGGTCGAACGACGTGAGCAGCGGTGACGCCGCCGTCGGGTCCTCGAGCCAGCGGTCGAGCGCGAGCGCCACGCGCGGCTCGGGGCGCACCCAGGGCGCGAACAGCTCCTCGGGGCCCGTCCACGGGTCGTCGGACGGCTCGTGCAACGGGGCGAGCGCTGGGTGCGCGACCAGACGCCGGACGACGGCGGACCGCACCAGCGCGAACAGGGCCGCATCCGTCGACGCGGCGTCCATGTGGCCGTCCCAGGCGAGCAGCCGGTCGCGCACCTGGCGGACCTCGGCCGGCTCCGACGACATCGCCAGCTCCCCCAGCCTGCGCTGCCAGTGCGCGGCCGGCAGCAGCAGCGTGTCGGCGTGCAGCGCCGCGCCGGTCTCGGCGTCGAGCGTCGGCGACGACGCCAGCAGCTGGTGCAGCCGACGACCGCGGTGCGGCGGCGCGAGCTCGTCCGCCAGCGCCGCGCTGTGCCCACCCTGCCGGTGGTTGGCGACCACGGCGTGCTCGGACGGCCCCACCCGTCGGCGGTGCGGCACCACCCACCCCGACCACTCGCCCGACGTCTCGCGCCACGGCACGCGTCCGGCCACCCGGTGCAGCACGGCACCGTCGACGTCGGCCACGAGCACGTCGTTGACGGGCTCGACCCAGTGGTCGAGGGCGGCGTCGACGTCGGCGGTGGTGCGGGCCCGCAGCAGCGGCAGCAGCGCGGCGAACCCGAGGTCGTCCAGCAGCCACGGCACGCTGCGCACCGCCACGCCGGAGCCGTCCGGACGCTCGAGGACGACCGGGCCGTCGGCCGTCACCGACACGCCCTCGACGACGTCGCGCGGCGTGTCGGCCTCGACGTCGACGAGCCGCTGGGTGTCGGCCATCGCGTTGGTGATGGCCCACGCGACCGTGCCGGTGTGCCCGAAGTGCTGCACCCCCGGCACGCCCGGGAACGTCAGCCCGACGACGTCGACGTCGGCGTCGCCGGCCACGAGGTGGACCCGCTGGTAGACGCTGGGCACGGTGACGACGCGGTGCGGGTCGGCGCCGATCAGCGGCGCGCCGTCGGCCGACCTGCGGCCTCCCACGACCCAGGCGTTGCTGCCCGAGAGGGCCGGCACCTCCTGCGCGAGCGCGCGCGCCGCGTCCGGGCCGAGCGTGCGCGCGGCGTGGCGCCGCCACAGGTGGTGACCGAGGGATCCGAAGAGCGCGTGGTGGACGGCGAAGACGCCGAGCGAGGTCCAGTCCTGCCAGTCCTCGATCCCGGCGGCCCGCACCCCTGCCGCGTAGGCGTCGACGAAGCCGCGGGTCTCGTCGTCGAGCCGCTCGTGAGCGCGGCGCGCGGTGCGCACGAGCAGCGAACGGCTCCAGAACTCGTCCCAGACGGTGCCCGTGACGGCCTGGACGTGGGCGAGGTCCTCCAGCAGACGGTCCTCGGCGACCTCGACGGTCCTGCGACCCTGCTCGAAGGCGAGCGCCTCGAGCGAGGCGGCGCGCACGGTGAGCACGCTCATGGCCGCCCCCTCACGTCCCGCGCCCGGGAGGGCCCCCGGCGTGTCCCGCCCGAGAGATGCGCCGGGAGCCCACCCGGGTGCGGGACAGCCGTCATCGGCCGTGCAGGGGGTTGGTGAGCCGGCCGACCAGCTGCAGCGACGTGGCCTGGTCGGCGAGGTCGACCATCTCCAGCGTGTTGCGCAGCTGCAGCCGGTTCAGGCAGGAGTGCTCGAAGTCCGGCGCGAGCAGGTCGTACCGCGCGTGCTGGTCGGCCAGCTCCGGGTGGTCGGCCTGCAGGTCGCGCAGGCACTCCGCGGCCACCGCCCAGAAGTCGGAGCCCGGGAGCACCCCGTCGTCGGCGAGGATCGCCGCGAGGAACCGCAGGAACCCGTCGAGCACGTCGGTGAGCACCGCCAGCGACTGCTGACCTTCCGGCACCGTGGCCCGGATGCGGCGCACCGCCTCGGGGAGCTCGTGCTCGGGGTGCGCCTCGGGGCCGTCGCCGACGAGCAGCGCGACCTCCTCGCCGACGTCCTTCATGTAGGCGCGCACGGGCACGTGGTCGCGCAGCACCAGGATCAGGTTCTCCCCGTGCGGCATGAAGGCGAGGTCGTGCGCCCACAGGCAGTGCGCGACCGGACGCAGGTAGACGTCGAGGTAGCGCCGCACCCAGTCGGCCGGGTCGAGACCCGACGCGCGCACTGTCGCCGCGACCAGGCTGCGACCGTCGCGGTCGCGGTGCAGCAGCGACGCCATCGTCGCGGCGCGCTCGCCCGCCGCGAGGGTGGGCGTCTCACGCCACAGGGCGGCGAACATCTTCTGGTACGGACCCCGCCGCACGCCGGCGACCTGCTGGTAGACGCCGCCGGTGTAGCCCACGGCGGCGCGCTCGCGCAGCACCTCGAAGCCGCAGCGACGCAGCTCGGCGTCGTCGGCGACGAGCCGGTGCACCCAGTCGTTGATGGCCGGCGTGCCGCGCATGTAGTGCGGCGACAGCCCCCGCATGAAGCCCATGTTCTGCACCGACAGCGCCGTCTTGACGTAGAACCGCGACGGGTCGGAGACGTTGAGGAACGTGCGCACCGACTGCTGCGCCCGGTAGGCGTCGCGCCCCGGGCCGAGCGGCACGACGTCACGGCGTGCCACGTCGGCGGCGAACGTGATGGCCAGCTTGTTGGTCCACTGCCACGGGTGGGCCGGCACGAGCAGGTAGTCGCGGGGCTCGAGCCCCAGCGACCGCAGCCGCAGCTCGAACCCCGCGCGCTCGTCCGCGTCGAGCTCGCCGGCGTAGAGGGTCTCCTCGTCGAGCCCGTCGCCGACGGCCAGCACCGTGTGCTCGCGGCGGACGGCGAGCCACACGAGGTGCACCTCGCTGCCGGTCTCCGGTGCGTAGGCGCGGTAGTCGTCGAGTCCGTAGCCGATGCGGCCGTTCGTGGCGATGAACGCCGGGTGGCCCTCGTGCATGGCCGCCTCGGTCGTGGCCAGGTCGGCGTCGAGGAGGTCCTCGACGCTGTGGTCGTGGTGCACGTCGGACCAGCACGCCGCGGCGAGGGTCGCGCTGAGCTCCTCCAGGTACACGGCGACCAGGTGCTCGGGGATGCCGAGCTCGTCGTGCAGCTCGGCCACCAGCTCGAGCACGTCGACAGGACGCGTCACGTCCTGCTCGACGTCGGCGCGCAGCAGCGACGCCGGGTCGACCGACCAGTGCTCCGGCTCGTGCACGTGCGCGTGGAAGCGCCAGACGGACGCGACCGTCCGCACCTCCCACCAGCCGGCGGCGTCGGGGACGGGCGTGGGCGACAGCAGACGCTCGTGCGTCAGCTCGCCGAGGGCCTTGGCCGCGAGCCGACGCTGCGCGCGCTCCAGCGTCGCCGGCTCCAGGTGGTCGGCTGCGTCGAACGCCTGCTGCGACGTCGCGTGCAGGTCGACGACGGTGCTCATCGGGCCACCACCGCCGCACCGAGCTCGCTGCGCTCCCACTGCTCGCGCGTGCAGGTGCTCAGCAGCGCCCGCTTGTCGGGCAGCTGCACCTCCCCCTCGACGACGAACCCGGCCCGCGCGTTCAGCGCGTGGATGGCCGTGTTGGCGGCGTCGGGCTCGACCACGACCCGCGCGGTCGGCTCGTCGCCGTGACCGAGCAGGGCGAAGCAGTGCCGCATGACCGCGGCGAAGACCTCGGTCGTGAAGCCGTGCACCGGCGTGTCCGTGGGCGCCACCAGCACGTGCATCCCGAGGTCGCCGGGTCGCACGTCCAGCACCGCGCTCAGCGCGGAGTGGGCGGGGTCGTAGGTCTCCGCCAGGAACGCTGCATTGTTCGCCGCCCACGGCCCGGCACCCCCGCCGGGGCCGTCGTCCGCCGCCCCCGGGCCGTCGCCGACCCGACCCAGCCACGCGTCGTGGTGCGGGCTGGCGACGATGTCGGCGTACTCGCGGCGCACGTCGTCGACGCTCGCGCCCTGCATCATCCAGAACCGCGACCGCGGGTGCGTGACCCAGGCGTGCAGCAGGTCGACGTCGCGCTCGACGTCCAGCGGCGCGAGCTCGATCCTCATCGGTCCACCCCCGTCAGGCTGCGGGCACCGTCGGCGCGGGCTCCCCCGTCCCGGTCGGGCCTCGGCGCGCCGAACGTCTGGAAGGCGATCCGCTCCTCGACGGCGTACACCTCCCGTCCCGCCATGGCGTTGACGATGATCGACGACCGGAACGCACCCATGCCGAGGTCGGGGGCGACGAAGCCGTGGGTGTGCTCCTCGGCGTTCTGCACGAACACGCGGTGCTCGGCGTCGATCGTGTAGTCGGCCGCGACGGCGTAGCGGCCCCGCTCGTCCCAGTGCAGCCCCTCGCGCAAGGGCTCGACGAGGTCGGGAAGCTGGGCCCGGTAGCCCGTGGCGAGCACGAGCGACGCGGTGTCGAGGGTGAACGCCTGGTCCGTCTCGTCGTGGCGCAGCTCCAGCGCGAAGCGCCCCGCACCCTCGTCCCAGCGGGAGGCCGTCAGGGTCGTGCCGGCCAGCAGGTCGGTGGGCACCGGACCGTCGAGGCCCAGGCGGTAGAGCGTGTCGTAGATGTCGTCCACGAGGTCGCCGCTGATCCCCTTGTAGAGCGGCTTGTGCTCGACGACGAGCCGGTCGCGGGTGGCGGTGGGCAACGACTGGAAGTACGCGGTGTACTCCGGCGACGTCATCTCCAGCGTGAGCTTCGTGTACTCCATCGGGAAGAACCGCGGCGACCGCGTCACCCACGTCAGCCGGTAGTCGCGGTCCCGCGCGTCGTCCAGCAGGTCGCGGTAGACCTCGGCGGCGCTCTGGCCACTGCCGACGACGGTGATCGACCCGCTCGCCTGCAGCTGCTCCTTGCGCTGGAGGTACTCGGCGGAGTGGATCGCGAGACCTCCGTCGGCGTCGCAGGCCGCGCGCGCCGCGTCGGGCACGTGCGGCGTCGTGCCCACGCCCAGCACGACGTGCCGGGCCAGCAGCGTCGTCGGGCCGTCGGCGGTGAGGGCGGTGACGGCGAAGAGGTCGCCGTCGCGGCGCACCGACTGCACGTGGTGCCCGAGCCGCACCGGGAGCCGGTCGGCCGCCCAGCGCAGGTAGCGGTCGTACTCGCGACGCAGGGGGTAGAAGCTCTCGCGGATGTAGAACGGGTAGAGCCGGCCGGTCTCCTTGAGGAAGGCCAGGAACGAGTACGGCGAGGTCGGGTCGGCCATGGTGACGAGGTCGGCCATGAACGGCACCTGGAGGGTCGCCTCGGGCAGCATCATGCCGCCGTGCCAGGTGGTCTCCTCGCGCGACTCGAGCACCACGCCCTGCAGGCCCGCGGGCTCGGCGAGCGCGGCCAGGCCGAGGTTGAACGGTCCGGCACCGACGGCGACGAAGTCCAGCACGTCCCCCGCCGCGCTGCGGCCGAGCGCCGTCACGAGGCCACCCCCTGGCGGTCGTGCTCGAGCAGGTCGTCGCCGGCGGCCCGCACGCGCTCGAGGACCCGCACGACGTCGTCGAGCGTCGTCGCCGGGTTGAGCAGCGTGAGCTTGAGCCAGGACCGGCCCTCGACCTTGGTGCCCGCCACGATCGACCGCCCGTCGCGCCAGAGGGCCTGACGGATCCGCGGGTTGAGCTCGTCGGCGTGGTCGTCGTCGACACCGTCGGGCTGGTAGCGCAGCACGACGGTGCTCAGCTCGGGCTCGGCGCGCAGCAGGAGGTCGTCCTGCTCACGGACCCAGTCGGCGGCCGCGTGCGCGAGGTCGATGACGCTGTCGAAGCCGTCGCCGACGGCGTCGGCGCCCATGGTGCGCAGCGTCATCCAGAGCTTGAGGGCGTCGAAGCGACGGGTCGTCTGCATGCTCTTGTCGACCTGGTTGGGCAGGTTCGCCGTGCGGGGGTTGAGGTACTCGGCGTGGTAGGTCACGTGCCGCAGCGCCCCGGCGTCGCGCACGAGCACCGCGCTCGCGCTGACCGGCTGGAAGAAGGTCTTGTGGAAGTCGACGGTGACGGAGTCGGCGCACTCGATGCCGTCGAGCCGGTGGCGGCGACGTCGCGACGCGAGCAGGCCGCCCCCGTAGGCGGCGTCGACGTGCATCCACACGCCGTGCTCGGCGCAGAGGTCGGCCACCGGCCCGAGCGGGTCGATCGCGCCGAGGTCCGTGGTGCCGGCGGTCGCGACGACGGCCATCGGCACGAGCCCGTGCGCGAGGCAGTCGTGCAGCGCACGCTCGAGGGCGACGGGGTCCATCCGGTGCCGTGCGTCGACGTCGACGGGCACGACCGCGGCGGCGTCGAGGCCCAGGATCGTGGCCGACTTCTGGACGCTGAAGTGGGCGTCGCGGGAGCAGAACACGCGGAAGCGCGACAGGCTCTCGTTGTAGGCGAGGCCCGGGTCGACGTGGCCGCGCAGGAACGTCTCGCCGCGCGCCATGAGCAGCGCCTGCAGGTTCGACTGCGTGCCGCCGGACGTGAACACGCCGTCGGCGCCCTCCTCGAAGCCGATGCGGCCGGTGGTCCAGTCGACGAGGCGGCGCTCGATGAGCGTGCCGCCGGCGCTCTGGTCCCAGGTGTCGAGCGAGGAGTTGACCGCCGAGACGAACAGCTCGGCGAGCAGGGCCGGCACGACGACGGGGCAGTTGAGGTGCGCCGCGTACCCGGCGTCGTGGAACCAGACGGCGTCGTCGAGGTAGACGTCGCGCAGCTCGGCGAGCGCGCTCTCGACGTCGACCGGCTGGTCGAGGTCGACGGCGTCGACGGTGCGGGCGACGTCGGCGACGCTGCGTCCGCTGAAGGGCTGCTCGACCGAGGCGAGGTGGTCGGTCAGGACGTCGATCCCGCGTCGCATGGTCGTGGCATAGTGCTCGGCGTTGGCCGGGCTGAACACGTGGCTGTCCACCGTGCTCCTTCCCCGAGATGTGGTGAGGTGCCCTCTGAAGGCAAGCCTTACCTAATCATCGTGAGGACGGGCCGGGCAACCTCAGGTGACACCCCTCACACGCCCGCTCCTCGATCGACCGTCGTGGTCGGACGACCGCCCTCTGTGGCACCTCCTCGCCCACCCGGCACACTGGCGTCCATGCACCCCCTCATCGACTTCTGGCGCTCCGTCGAGGCGCTGCACTCGGTCGTCTACTTCGCCCCCGACGCGCGCGAGCGCTACGAGGCCGTGGGGCTGAAGGGGTGGTGGATGGGCTACGCCGCGTCGAGGTCCGCGGCGCTGGGCGCACCCGCGGCGCCCGTCGTCGTGGCGACGTTCCACGGCTTCGCGCCGCGGCTCGTCGAGCGGGCGATCCCCGACGCGTGGCGCCTGGCCGACGGCGACGCCGTGCTCGACACCCGCCTCGCCCTGGCGCGCGAGGCGCTGACCCCCGGGCTCGACGGCCACGACGTCGCGGCCCTGGCGCAACGCCTGGCCGGCGTGACGGAGCGGGTCGACCTCGCGGGCAAGCCGCTCGCCGCCGCGGAGCGCTCGCTGCCAGTGCCCGACGACGCGGTCGGTGCGCTGTGGCGGCACGCCAGCGTGCTGCGCGAGCTGCGCGGCGACGCGCACGTGTCCGTGCTCGTGACCGCCGGGCTCGGCGGCGCGGCGGCGAACGCCCTGCAGGTGGCGCTCGGTCGAGCGCCCGTGCGACAGCGCGAGTCGCGCGGCTGGACCGAGGAGGAGTGGGCCGAGGCGCTGGAGGACCTGCGCCGACGCGGGTGGGTCGACGCCGACGGGCACGGCACCGACACCGGACGCGCCGCGCGCGAGCGCCTCGAGGACGCCACGGACCGGGCCGTCGACGCCGCGCTCGACACCGAGGCCACGGCGCACGCCGTGGCCGTCGAGCCCGCCCTCGCCGCCGCGGCCCGGGCGGTCGTCGCCTCCGGCGCGATCACCTACCCCAACCCGATCGGCGCGACCGCCCCCTAGCCCCGTCCCGTCCCCCAGATGTGGAACGTGATCGCCCGTTTTTCCGACGAGAACGGGCGATCACGTTCCGCAGCGGGGGGACTGCGGGGTCAGGCGGTGGGCTCGGCCCAGGCCAGCTGGACGATCTCGAGGCCGCGGTCGCGGGTGACGAGCTGGGCGCGACCCGCCTGCGCCGGCTTCGGCCGTGCGCCGCCGATGAGCGGACCCTCCTCGGGGGGACCCGACAGCAGCAGACCGGGCTGGGCGAGGTCGCGCAGGGTCTGCAGCACGGGGTCGTAGGCCGCGCGCGCCGCACCGCCGGCGCGCCGCGCGACCACGACGTGCAGGCCGACGTCGCGTGCCTGCGCCAGCAGCGGCACGAGCGGGGCGAGCGGCGACTGCGACTGCGGCGCCACCAGGTCGTAGTCGTCGACGAGGACGAACGCCTCGGGCCCGCTCCACCACGACCGCTCGCGCAGCTGCTCGGCCGTCACGTCGGGGCCGGGGATCCGGCCCTGCAGGAACTGCGCCAGCCCGTTGACGACGGGCTCGAGCTGCGCCGCGCTCGACACGTACTCCATCCGCCACTCGTCCGGCACCTCGCCGAGCAGGGAACGTCGGTAGTCGACGACCACGAGCTGCGCCTCGCGCGGCCCGCGCGTGCGCATGACCTCACGGGCGTAGGCGCGCAGGAAGGCGCTCTTGCCGGAGCGGCCGTCGCCGTAGAGCAGCGCGTGCGGCTCGGCGTCGAGGTCGAGGCCGACGGGTGCCAGGTCGCGCTCGTCGACGCCGACGAGCACCCGACGGTCACCCTCGCCGAGCCTGGCCAGCTCACGCACCCGCTCCAGCGAGATCCGGTCCGGCAGCAGGCGCAGCTTCGGGCCGCCCTCGCCCCAGGAGTCCCTGACGCGGGTGACCAGGTCGACGACGGCGGGGCCGAGGTCGCGCGCCTCGCCCCGGCCGTCGAGCCGCGGCAGCGCCGCGAGGAAGTGGTGCTTGGTCGTCACGAGACCGCGACCGGGGCGCTCGGCGGGCACCAGCTGCGCGACCTTGCGGTCGACCTCGGAGTCCGTCGGGTCACCGAGGCGCAGCTCCAGCCGCGTGCCGAAGACGTCGCGCATGGCGGCCCGGAAGTCGCCCCACCGACCCGCCGAGGCGAGCACGTGCACGCCGAAGGTCAGACCACGCTGCGCGAGCGACTGCAGCTCCATCTCGAGCATGTCGAAGTCCGAGCGCAACGTGCCCCAGCCGTCGACGACGAGGTACACGTCGCCGTAGCCGTCGTCGGCCTGGCCCTCGCGCCGACGGGCCCGGTACGTCTCCACCGAGTCGATGCCGTGGCGCCGGAAGTACGCCTCGCGACGGTCGATGATGCCGCTGACCTCCGCGTGCACGCGACGCACGACGTCGGGCTCGGCCCGCGTGGCCACGCCCGAGACGTGCGGCAGGTCGGTGAGGCCGGCGAACGTGCCACCGCCGAAGTCGAGCACGTACACCTGGCTGTCGCGCGGCGACGACGACAGCGCGATGCTGGCGACGATCGTGCGCAGCAGCGTGCTCTTGCCGCTGCGCGGACCGCCGACGACGGCGGCGTGGCCGCCGGCACCCGAGAGGTCGATGACGAGCTGGTCGCGACGCTGCTCGCGTGGCCGGTCGACGGTGCCGATCGGGACGCGCAGACCACCGTGGGCGCGCCACGTGGCCGAGAGCATGCCGCCGCCGTCCGTGGGCGTGAGGTCGCCGAGGAGCCCGTCGAGGGTGTCGGGCACGTCGAGCGGCGGCAGCCACACCTGGTGCGCGAGCGGCCCGCGACCGTGCATGGCGTCGACGGCGATGTCGAGCACCGAGGCCGACGACGTCGAGGCGGGCACCGGGGCGGGCGCAGGACCGTCGTCGGCGGGTGCCAGCTCGGTCGGGGCGAGCACGTGGGAGGCGGTGAACGGGAGGATCGCCCGCGCCTGCGAGCGCGACTCGTCCTCGCCGATGCTGGCGCGCCGCGGCGGCGGCCCGGAGACGTACGCGGCCTTGAACCGGACCATCTCGCCGTCGGCCTTGAGGTACCCCAGGCCCGGCACCGACGGCAGCTCGTAGGCGTCGGGGACGCCGAGCACCGTCCGCGACTCCGCGGCGGAGAACGTGCGCAGGCCGATCCGGTAGGACAGGTGGCTCTCGAGCCCGCGCAGGCGGCCCTCCTCGAGGCGCTGCGAGGCGAGCAGGAGGTGGATGCCGAGCGAGCGGCCGAGGCGACCGATGGCGACGAAGAGGTCGATGAACTCCGGCTTCGCCGCGAGCATCTCGCTGAACTCGTCGACGACGATGAACAGCGACGGGAGCGGGTCGAGCGGCTCGCCGGCGGCGCGCGCCTTCTCGTAGTCGCGCAGCGAGGCGTAGTTGCCCGCGCGGCGCAGCAGCTCCTGGCGGCGGACCATCTCGCCGGAGATCGCGTCCTGCATGCGGTCGACGAGGTCGAGCTCCTCCTCGAGGTTCGTGATCACCGCCGCGACGTGCGGCATGTCGGTGAGTCCGGCGAACGTCGCACCGCCCTTGAAGTCGACGAGGACCATGTTGAGCTGCTCGCTGGAGTGCGTGAGCGCGAGTCCGAGCACGAGCGTGCGCAGCAGCTCGGACTTGCCCGAGCCCGTCGCGCCGATGACGAGCCCGTGAGGACCCATGCCCTGCTGGGCGGACTCCTTCAGGTCGAGGTGCACGGGAGCGCCCGTGGGTCCCACCCCGATCGGCACGCGGAGCTGGTCGCGCGCCGGCCGGGACCGCCACCCGTCGGCGACGTCGAGCGTGCGGACGTCGCCGAGCCCGAGCAGGTCGGTGAGGTCGGGCGTGGTCGACGTCGCGTCCTCGCGGACGGGACCCTCGGTGCTCGCCAGCGGCGCGAGGCGGCGCGCGAAAGCCTCGGCGCTCTCCCGGTCGAGCTGGTCGGCGTGACCCTTGACGGGCTCGTCGTGGCGCCGCCAGGCCGTGACGCCGACGGCGCCACGGACGGCCTGCACGAGCTCCAGCCGCAGCCGGGTCGGGTCCTCGAGCTCGCCCCAGGACTCGGGGAGCTCGATCACGGTCATGCCGTGGACACCCTCCTCGGGCACGAGGTGGTTGCCCGGCGGCAGCGCCGGACCGTCGACCACGAGCAGGACGTGCGGACCCTCGACCGGCTGGTCGGCGCCGAAGCGCGGCCGGTCGACGACCTCCTGCGGCAGCATCGCGGCGAGGTCGTCGAGGGAGGAGGCGATCATCCGGGCGGGGCCGACCGCGTCGCTCTCGCGCTCGCTGTGCGCGTGCGGGAGCCACTTGACCCAGTCCCAGTCGCGTGCGGCGTCGTCGTCGGCCAGGACCGCGACGACCAGGCCCTGCGGGGCGTGGAACGCCGTGGCCTCGCAGACGAGGGACCGGGCGAGCGCGCGCACGTGCTCGACGGAGCCGAGCAGCTCCACGCGGCTGAACGCCGAGAGGTCGATGGCGGCGGGCAGGTCGGGCTGCGCGCGGTGCACGGACAGCAGCCGGTGCAGCGCGGACGCGCACACCGGGTCGACCTGGTCGATCGACGTCGTGGTGGGCGGCACGAGCTCCAGCGCGAGCGGCTGGGTCGAGGTGCCGTAGCGGACGTGGAGGGCGTGCGGGTCGTCGGCCGGACGCTCCCACAGACGGCTGCCCTCCTCGGCCACGGCGGCCAGGGCCGACGGCGAGGGGTGCAGCCAGGTGAGGCCGTCGCGCTGCGCGTCGGCAGCTGCCCGCACGCGGGCCCGCACGGTCGAGAGGTACTGCAGGTACTCGCGGCGCGACCCGCCGACCTGCGTCCGGCGCTGCTTGAGCTGGCGCTCGACGCTGACGGCCACGAAGCCGAGGGTCGCGAGGAGGAACATGCCGGCGGCGATGAAACCGCGCGCACCGCCGCCGCTGGAGGCCACGAAGACGATCGAGCCGACGCTCGCCAGCATCGGCAGCGCCATCATGAGCGCGCCGCCGATGCCCTCGTGCGGCGCCAGCTCCGGGGGCGGGTCGAGCTCCAGGGCACCCTCGGGCACCCGGGGCGGCTCGACTCGACGTCCGCGCTGCAGCGTGGTGGCCACACGACCTCCTGGTGGGTCTCGGGGAGGGGCACGGCGCCCCCGCCGCACGATCGTAGCCGCGCCCGACCCCCCGGACGGGCCGTTGATCGGTCACACTGTCCCCGAAGGGGGTCGCATGAGCGAGAGCACCGCGCTGGCCACGATCCGGCTGAGCGTCGTCGGAGACGCGGGTCGGGTCGACCTCGCCGTGCCCCGGTGGGCCGATGTCGGCGCCGTGGCGGCAGGGTTCCGCGACCAGACGGGCAGCGGTCCGGTGCTGCTGAGCACCGCCACCGGACGCGTCCTCGACCCGACGACGTCGGTGCACGCCGCGCGTCTCGAGCACGGCGACCTGCTGGTCGCGGTCGACGCCGACGCCGCTCCCGTGAGCACTGCCCCGACGGGTCGCGGGTCGCGCGGCCGACGCGCCCAGCCCGTCCCCCACACCCCCGCCCAGCCCGTCGTCGCTGCACCGACCGCCCGAGCCGCGAGGTCCACGACGGGCTCCGTCGTCGCCCGGCTCGCCCCGGCCGCCGTGGCCGTGGCCGGTCTGCTCGCCGCCGCGGCCGGCGCCCTGGCAGGTGGCCCCGCCGCGGACGCCGCCTCCGGCGCGCTCGCGCTCGTCGTCCTCGCCGTCGCGGGGGTCGTCGCCCTCCGCGTGCCGGCCGGTGCGCACGACCGCGCCTGGCTCTCCGTCGTGCCGCTGCTCCTCGCCGCGGCCGTCGTCCTGCAGCTCCCGCCCGGCCAGGCCGGCGCGACGACGCTGGCCGTGACGGTGGCCGGCCTGGCCGTGGCGTGCGGCAGCGCCGCCCTGCGCGCGGCGGTGCCGGGCGTCGCGGACGAGGAGCTGGCGGTCCAGCTCGTCGCCGGCGTCGGTGTCGCGCTCGTCGCAACCGTGTCGTTGCTGCCGGACTGGTCGACGACCACCCTCGCCGCCCTCGTCCTGCTGGCGGCCGTGCTGGGCGCGCGCCTGCTTCCGTCGTTCGTCGTGGACGTCCCGGACCACGTGCTCGTGGACCTGCAGCGGCTCGCCGTCACGGCGTGGACCGCGCGCGAGCAGCCGCGCCGCTCCTTCCGCGGCGTCGTCCGGGAGGACGACGTGCGCGCGGTCGCGCTGCGTGCGCTGCGGCTCGTCGGCGCCGCCACGGTCGTGTGCTCCCTGCTGGTCGCGGCCAGCGGTGCCTGGCTGCTCCTCGCCCCGGCCGACGGCGCCCGCGACGTCGGCGCCACCCTGGTCTGCGCCGCCACCGGCGCCGCCCTGGTGCTGAGCGGTCGCACCCTGCGCGCCACGCAGGCGCGCCGCTGGCAGCGCACCACCGGCACCGCGCTCCTCCTGGCGACCGCCGCGTCGTTGCTGCTCGAGGTGGGCGACGACGCCCGCGTCGCCGGCGCGACCGTGGCCGTCCTGCTCGGGCTCGTCCTCGCGCTCGTGGCCCGCTCGGCCGGTCGGGGTTGGACCTCCGTGTGGTGGTCGCGCAGCGCCGAGATCGCCGAGGGCCTGGCGTTCGTCGCCGTCGTCGGCGCGTTTCCGCTGGTCAGCGGCCTGTTCGACTGGATGCGCGTCCTCACGTCGTCCTGACGGGCGGCGGCTCACGACGGCCTGGCGGCGGCTCTCCCGTCCTCGAGAACGGGATAGTCAGAACTGACCAGATGTCCTAGTCTTGTCGTACCAGCATCGACGAGCCCGTGCCACGACCGTGCCCACGGGGAACCGGGAGGACGAACGATGAGCGAGCTCAGCCGCGAAGAAGGCGCGATCACCCGCGCCGCCGAGATGGTCCGCAGCGCCCACGGCGACCTGACCCGCGAGGTCAACTCCATGCCCCAGCGCCTCTCCACCAAGGGCGCCTGGGAAGGCGGCGGAGCCGCCGGGTTCACCAACCTCATCACCGTCTGGAACACCGAGACCGACAAGATCGTGCGCGCCCTCAACGACTTCGAGGCCAACCTCACCGGCGCCGACGTCACCTACACCCAGACCGACGACGTCCAGGTCGACACCTACTCCCAGATCTCCTCGCGCCTCGGCGGCTGAGACCACCCCACACCCACCCACCTGAGAGTCAGGAGCACCCCATGAGCAGCACCGGACGCCTCGCCGTCAACTTCGGCGGCCTCGACGGCATCTCCGGCGAGATCTCCGCCGCCGTCTCCGCCCTGCGCGGCCGACTCGACCGCCTCGAGTCCGAGCTCGCCCCCCTCAAGGCCGACTGGACCGGTGAGGCATCCGCCGCCTACCAGAGCGCCAAGGCCAAGTGGGACCAGGCCATCAACGACCTCAACGCCACCCTCGCCCAGACCGGCACCGCCGTCTCGGACTCCGCAGCCGACTACCGCCGCGCCGAGAACGCCAACCGCGCCTCCTTCGGCGGCTGATGGGCACGCCGGACGGGTCCGGCGGCGGCAGCGCCGTCGAGCTCGACATCGAGGGACTGCGCCAGGTCGGCAAGAACACCTCCGAGCTGGCTGCCGAGGCGCTCGCGGCGCAGCAGACCGTCGAGAGCACGAAGGGCGAGGCGTCCATGTACGGCCAGTACCCGGCCGCGCAGGCGCTCGCCCAGCACCACGACAGCGTCGCGACCGTCTTCGCGACGACGCTCGGCGCCCTCCAGCAGGAGATGGACGAGTTCGGTCTCGCGCTCACGACGGCGGCCGACAACTACGCCGACACCGACGACGGGGTGCAGGGCGCGATGGCCTCCATCGCGACCCGCTTCGCGGGAAGCGCATCGTCGACGACAGACTCCTTCAACAACGCGCTCGCCGACCAGGGGACGGACCTCCTCGACCCCGACGCGGTGGACGTCGACCTCGACACCCTGGCCCAGAGTGACTCGGAGATCCTCCAGGACGTGGCCGCCGAGCTCGGCGGCGACACCGGCGCGACGGTCGACGAACAGATCGCCACCTCGAGCGGATCGGACACCGGCGACCTGTGAGACGTCTGGCGCGGGTCCTGGCAGCGTCGGCACTCCTGGTGCCGACGCTGCTGGCGCCTGCCCCGGCCACCGCGGCACTCGCCCGCTTCTCGGCGGACGACGCCTGGTGGTTCAAGGCCATGCACGTCGGCGAGGTCCACCAGAAGTACACCGGCAAGGGCGTCAAGATCGCCGTCATCGACGCATCGATCGACCTCTCCGTGCCCGAGCTCCGCGGTGCCGACGTGCGGCTCGGGCCGTCGATCACCGGCAGGAAGTCGGTGTCCGTGCCCCGCGCCGGGGAGGCGAACCACGGCACCGCCATGACCGTGCTCATCGCCGGCCAGGGCAACGGCGGCGTGACCGGCGTCGCCCCCGATGCGCAGGTCACCTTCTACCAGGCGAACCGCGATCCCTACGAGGACAGCATCGGCACCCCTGCGGCCCTGATCAGCCAGGCCGCTCGCGACGGTGCCGACATCATCAGCATCTCGCTCGCCGGCGGCAGCACCGAGAACGACGCGGCCGTCGAGGACGCCATCGACGCCGGCGCCGTCGTCGTCGCCGGTGCCGGACGCGCGGGACGTCCCAGCGTCAGCTATCCCGCAGCGTCCCCCGGTGTCGTATCGGTGGGTGCTCTCAGCTCCGCCGTCGAGCCGTGGGCCGAGCAGCCCGGGCAGAGCGAGAACGCCACCGGCAGCCTCTCGATCGTCGCGCCGGGCGTCGAGGTGCCGGCCGGCGGCATGACCCCCGAGAAGCGCGGTGCCACGTGGGTGCCGGGCTACGCGCGCACGGGAACCTCGCCTGCGACGGCCATCACCGCCGGGGCGCTGGCGCTGGTCAAGCAGAAGTATCCCGACGCCACCGGCAACCAGCTGGTCCAGCACCTCATCCACACCACCGGACGCGCCGACGGCAAGCCGTTCTACGGCTGGCGTCGCGCTTGGGGCTTCGGCACCGTCGGGCTGCGCAACATGCTCGCGAAGGACCCCACCGGCTGGCCCGACGAGAATCCCCTCATGAAGGGTCCCGTCAACGCCATCGAGACCTATCCGCTGTCCGTCTACCGCGACCCCGACGACCCGACGTCACCCACCGAGACCACCCCGTCCGCAAGCCCGACGACCGCCGACAGCAGCCCGGCCGCCGCCGAGCCGAGCACCAGCGACTCCTCTTCCCCGGTCCCGTGGGCCGTGGGCGCGGCGGCGTTGCTGGTAGTCGTCACGGCCGGCGTGCTGGTGGCCCGTCGACGCACCCGATCCTCCGAGGAGGCCTGAACCATGGGACCGAACGAGAGCAAGCTGCGCCAGGTCGAGAGCGCCATCCCCGGCGCCCTCACCGGCAAGGCCATCGACTGGGACGCCGCCAAGACCAAGCTCGACGCACTCCGCACCGAGCTCACCACGGCGCAGCAGCGCGCCCGAGAGACCTGGACCGAGGGGTCCGACGCCGAGGCCGCCGACGCCGCGTTCACGCAGAAGCTGCAGACCCTCGAGACGATGCAGACCAAGCTCGAGCAGACCGCCGCAGGGATGCGCGCCGGTGCCGAGGCCCTCTCGACCGCGCGCTCGGACCTGCAGAACCTGCCCGAGATCTCCCCCGCCCCCGGTGCGAGCCCCACGAGGCCGGGTGCCGACGCGAGCGACGCGGACGTCGAGGCCTACAACACCGCCAAGAGCGAGCACGACAGCGCCGCCTCGAGCCACGCCACCTCGATGGAGCGACGCGAGAACGACGCCGCCGCTGCCCTCACGCGGCTCGACGCCGGCCTGGCCGCCGCCCAGAAGATGCTGGCGATCGCCGCCCCCCTCGACACCGACACCATCGACGCCTCAGGACCGAGCGGCCCGTCGTCGACACCGCCCCGTGGCGCCGGCCCCCTGTCGGGCACGCCGGTCGTGGGCGGCACGACCGCGGTCAGCGCGATGGCCTCGGCGGCGACGATCGGTCGTGGGCCGCGTGGCACCAACCCCACGCTCGTCTCGCCCGTCAAGAACGGCAGCACCGGCGACGGTGACGGCCGCGGCGACGGTGACGGCGACGGTCTGACCGACCTCGACAACGGGCTCACCGACGGCGGCTCGTCCCTCGGCCAGGCCGGCGGCATGGGTGCCGGCGGGATCGGCGGTGCCGCGGGAGCCGCGGGTCTGCTGGGTGCCGGCAAGGGCATCCTCGCCAAGGCCGCCGGTGCGGCCAAGGGTGCCGCGTCGTCCGCTGGCGGAGGATCGGGCCGCACTGCCGGCATGGCGAAGGGCTCCACTCTCGGGTCCTCCTCCTCGCAGTCGAACGCCCGCGTCGCGAACCCGGCCAGCCAGTCCAGCGCCCGCCCGTCGGCCTCCCAGGCCGGCCGCGCCGGCGCCCAGCCGTCACGCTCGGCCACGGGCACCGGCAGCCGCTCGGGCGCAGGCACCCGCGCCGGGCAGTCCGAAGGGGCCGGTGCCGGGCGGGGTGGCGCCGCCAACCAGGCAGGACGCGCCGGCAACACCGCCGGACGCAGCGCCAGTGGCGCGGGACGCGGTGCGAACGGCGCGGGACGCGGTGCGAACGGCGCGGGCCGTGGCGCCAACGGCTCGGCCAGCCGCTCCGGCGCAGGCGCCGGCGGCCAGGGCCGACGCAACCGCGACGAGGACGAGACGACGCAGGACCACCTCGCGTTCGACGACGACCAGTGGCTGGACGACGACGAGACGTCACCCGGCGTGCTGTCCTGACGTCGACGAACCACACGGTCCAGGCTCCGGAAGGCTACGGAGCAGGGACGGCGACGATCGTCACACGTCCCGACGACCGTGATGTGGGACGTTCCCCCCGATCTGACTAGTCGAATCGGACCAGGTGACCTAGTCTTTTGCCACCAGCATCGACGAGCCCGTGCCACGACCGTGCCCACGGGGAACCGGGAGGACGAACGATGAGCGAGCTCAGCCGCGAAGAAGGCGCGATCACCCGCGCCGCCGAGATGGTCCGCAGCGCCCACGGCGACCTGACCCGCGAGGTCAACTCCATGCCCCAGCGCCTCTCCACCAAGGGCGCCTGGGAAGGCGGCGGAGCCGCCGGGTTCACCAACCTCATCACCGTCTGGAACACCGAGACCGACAAGATCGTGCGCGCCCTCAACGACTTCGAGGCCAACCTCACCGGCGCCGACGTCACCTACACCCAGACCGACGACGTCCAGGTCGACACCTACTCCCAGATCTCCTCGCGCCTCGGCGGCTGAGACCACCCCACACCCACCCACCTGAGAGTCAGGAGCACCCCATGAGCAGCACCGGACGCCTCGCCGTCAACTTCGGCGGCCTCGACGGCATCTCCGGCGAGATCTCCGCCGCCGTCTCCGCCCTGCGCGGCCGACTCGACCGCCTCGAGTCCGAGCTCGCCCCCCTCAAGGCCGACTGGACCGGTGAGGCATCCGCCGCCTACCAGAGCGCCAAGGCCAAGTGGGACCAGGCCATCAACGACCTCAACGCCACCCTCGCCCAGACCGGCACCGCCGTCTCGGACTCCGCAGCCGACTACCGCCGCGCCGAGAACGCCAACCGCGCCTCCTTCGGCGGCTGACCCACCACCTCCTCCCCGCCAGGTCGCGTCCGCGGCCTGGCGGGAACTCCTGTCCGACCGACCGCACGAGAGCCGAGACCATGCACCCGCAGCGCCCCCGGAGTCGCCCATGACCACGACCGAGGCCGGACCCACCGGCCTGGTCCGCGTCACGGTGCGCACTGACGAGCGCAGCGCCGACCTCGCCCTGCCGTCGGCCGTGCCCGTGGCCGAGCTCGTGCCGGAGATCGCCCGCACGCTCGGTGCCCTCGACCCCACCACGTCGCACCGCGGCTTCGTGCTGCACCTGAGCGACGGCCGTGAGCTCTCCTCGACGAGCGGCCTGACCTTCCAGCACGTGCACGACGGCGCGGTGCTCGTGCTCGCTCCCGCGCCCGACGGCCGCCGTCGCGTCTACGACGACGTCGTCGAGGCGATGGCCGACGTCGTCGAGTCCACGACCTCCCCCTGGGCGCCGACCGCAGCCCGCCGCACGGCCCTCGTCGCCGCCACGGCGCTGCTCGCCCTCGGGGCCCTGACCATCAGCCTCGAGCGACCCAGCGTCGTCGCCGGCGCCCTCGCGGGCGTGGTCGCACTCGTGCTCGTCACCGCCGCGATCGTGCTCGCCCGGCTGGAGGGCGAGCCCGAGGTCGCCCTGGTCCTGGGCTGGAGCGCCACCGTGTTCGCCGCCGTGGGTGGCTTCACCGCGCTCGACGAGCCCGGCCTGCTGGGCTGGCCGCTCGCCGCCGCCGGCGGCGGGGCCGCGGTCGCCGCGGCCCTGGCGCTCGTCGGGACCGTGGAGCGACGGGTGCTGCTCGCGCCCGGCCTGGTCGTCGGCGCGCTGGTGGCGATGACCAGCTCCATCGTCGCGTCCACCGACATCGGGGCCGCGGAGGCGTACCTGACGCTGCTCGCCGTGCTGACCATCCTCTCCAGCCTGCTGCCCGCGCTGTCGCTGACGCTCGTCGGCGGCTCGGCCACCCAGCCGCAGGACCCGACCGTGGAGGTCGAGGACCCCGACGAGGTCTCGATCGACCAGGTGCGGTCCAGCGCCGCCACCGGCCACAGCATCTTCCTGGCCCTCACCGCGTCCATCGGCGTGCTGCTCCTGCTCGTCGCCCCCCTCGCCGTCACCCTCGGGGTCACCGGTGCGCTGGCCACGGTGTGCGTCAGCGTCGTCCTGCTCGCCCGCACGCGTCAGCTGCGCTCCGGCACCGAGGTCGGCGTCGGGCTCGCCGGCGCCGGCGCCGGGCTGCTCGCCGTCGCGCTCAGCGTGCTCGTGCTCCAGCCCGAGTGGCGCCTGGAGCTCGTCATCGTCCTCGTCGTCGCTGCCGCGGCCACCCTCGTGGCCACGCTGGTCCGCTCCGAGGAGTCGGTCGTGCGCGGCCGTCTCGTCGAGGTGGTCGAGCTCGCGTCACTCGTCGCCCTCCTCCCACTCCTCGTCATCGCGGTCGGCATCGTCGCCGCCGTCCGGTCCTGAACTACCAAGGAGACACCTCATGAAGCTGCGCCAGGCCACCTCCGGGGCCGCCCTCACCGTGGGCGCCGTCCTGCTGTCCTTCTCGCTGCCCCAGCTGGCGTTCGCCGCGGACACCGACACCACGGCCGACGCGACCGCCCGCGCGGCCACCGCGGACGCGGCCGCCCTCGCCGACGGCGACTGCGACCTGCTCGTGAACCCGCTCGACCCGGACTGCTTCCCCATCCTCGACCCGGACCCCGAGCCCACCATCCCGGTGCCCACGATCCCGGTGCCGACCATCCCCACCCCGGACCCGGAGCCCACGACGCCCGAGCCGACCATCCCCACGCCGGACCCTGAGCCGACGACCCCGCAGCCCACCACGCCCACGCCCACCATCCCGACGCCCGGCGGTGGCAACGGTGGCAACGGCGGTGGCAACGGGGGCGGCAACGGCGGTGGAGTCGGCAACGGCGGCGGCGGCAACGTCTCCGACGGCGGCGCGGTTGCCCCGGGCCTCGGCAACTCCGTGCCGCAGGGCCTGAGCGGCCTCGACTCCTCGCTCGGCGGACTCGTCGCGTCGGGCTCCGGCGCTGCGGCCACGCCCCGCGGCGAGGAGCTGCCCGCCACGGGTGTGGAGGACGGGCTCAACCTGCTCGCCGCTCTGGGCGCCGTCTTCCTGCTGATCGGTGGCGTGCTCCTGCGTCGGCCGTACTCGGCCCGCCACCGTCTCGTCTGACGGATGGCGAGCAAGCGTGACCTGGTCGAGGCGCACTCCTTCAACCGCCGTCGCCTCGTCACGGCGTTCCTGAGCGGTGCCCCGGGCGGACGGGAGGTCGAACCCGTCCGCTACGGGCGCACGCTCGCCGGCGGCATCGTGCTGGCAGCCCTGCTGGTGGCCGGTGCCGCCGTCGCCGGCGTGCTCAAGCCCGCCGTCGGCGACGGCTGGCGCGAGAACGGCCTGGTCATCGCGAAGGACAGCGGCTCGCGGTTCGTGCAGTACGAGGGGACGCTGTTCCCCGTCATCAACATCACCTCGGCCCGGCTCGCCCTGGCGGGCCAGGACCAGGTGAAGGTCTCCTACGTCCCCGACGACGTGCTCGTCGACGAGCCGAAGTCGCAGCCCGTCGGCATCCCCGGCGCCCCCGACTACCTGACCCCCGCGTCGCTGCTCGTGCAGGACCGGTGGAGCGCGTGCACCAACGAGCAGGGTGGGCTGACGGTCGACGTCAGCGACACCCCGGGGACCCAGCGTTCGAGCCAGGACTCGCTGCTCGCCCGCGACACGAAGGACCGGCTCTGGCTCGTGTCGGGGTCCCGGCGCTACGCCGTGCCGGCCGGCCGGCTCGGCCAGTCGGTGCTGCGCGGCGTCGGGGTCGGGCAGGACGACCCGTTCCCGGCGTCGGACGCGTGGCTGCAGCTCGTGCCCGAGGGCACGTCGCTCGCCCCGTTCACCGTGCCCGGTTCAGGCAGCCGCTTCAGCGGGAGCACGGGGGTGTCCGGTCTCGACGTCGTCGGCACCCCGGTCTCCGTCGACGGCACGGGCTACGTGCTCGGCCGCCGCGGCCTCGTGCAGCTCAGCGACTTCGCCTACGCCGTCTACACCGCGACGAGCCGGCTCCCCGAGCAGCAGGTCGACGTCGGCGACGTGCAGTCCGTCCCGGCGCAGAGCGCGTCGGGCGTCGTGCCCGGCGACTGGCCCACCGAGCTGCCCGCCCAGAGCGACGACCGACGGCCGTGCCTGCAGCTCGTGGCCGGCGAGGACGGCGCCACCAGCACGCCGGTGCTGGCCGAGGCCACCCGCGACGAGGCGCGCGCCACGGGCGCCCAGCGTCTGGTCCGCGTCGAGCAGGGGCGCGGGGCGCTGGTGCGCTCGACGACCCGCTCGCGTGCGAGCACGAACGACACCACCTTCCTCGTCGACTCCCGCGGGACCCGGTTCGCCATCGGGCCGAAGGACCAGGTGCCCACCGTCCTGCGGGCGCTCGGCTACGAGTCGGTCGAGCCGATCGCCACGCCGCGCGCGTGGGTCGAGCTGTTCGCCAGCGGCCCCGAGCTCTCGCTCGCCGCGGCCGTGCAGGCGGCCGACGGGGCGAAGCAGTGACGCTGCGCCTCCCGCACGTCGTCGCCGGCGCGGCCCTGCTGCTGACCACCCTGACGCCGCTCGCACCGGCCGCGGCCGTCGACCAGCCGCCCGACGCGCAGGAGGGACGCTGCGAGGTGGGTCGCACCCAGCTCGTCTCCGACCCGACCGCGATGACGAACGTGCGCGACGCCGGCTTCCCCGACGCCTGGCGCGAGGGCACCGGCAAGGGCGTCCGGGTCGCCGTGGTCGACACCGGGGTCGACACCCGCAACCAGCACCTGGGCTCGGGCGTGGAGCCCGGTCGCTCCTTCATCGGCGGCCGCGCCACCGAGGACCCCTACGCCCACGGCACGGCCCTCGCCGGCATCATCGCGGCCCGCCGCGCGTCGGGGTCGGTGCTCATCGGGGCCGCGCCCGAGGCCACGATCGTGCCGGTCCGCGTGCTCGGCGAGGGCAGCACCACGGCCGACGTCGCCGCCGGCATCCGGTGGGCGGCCCAGCAGGGCGTCGACGTCATCAACGTCTCGCTCACGACGGGCTCGTCCGACAAGGACCTTCCGGCCCTGCGTCGAGCCACCGAGCTCGCCCTGCGCAGCGGCGCCATCGTGGTCGCGGCGTCGGGCAACACGCAGGAGGACGCCCCCTTCACCCAGGTGCAGTACCCGGCCGGCTTCGACGGCGTGGTCGGCGTCGCGGCGACGAACGCCGCCGGCGCCGTCGACGACTGGAGCGTGCACGGCCCGCACGTCGACGTCGCCGCCCCGGGAGCCAACGTGCTCACCGCGTTCCGCTCCAACGGCGACTGCCTCGTGGGCCTCGACCACCCGTACACGAGCTACGCCACGGGCTACGTGAGCGCCCTGGCCGCGATGCTCGTCCAGCGCTTCCCCGACGACTCGCCCCGCCAGGTGGTCAACCGGCTTCTGGCCACGGCGGACCGACCGGTCGAGGACCAGCGCGACGACACCCGCGGCTGGGGCACGATCCAGCCCGTCGCCGCCATGACGAGCACCTCGAACGCCGCCCCAGGCACGGCTCGGGCGGCGTCGGCTCCGCAGGACACGAAGATCCTGCCGACGGTCGCCGGACGCGACCCGCTCGACGACACGCGCCACCAGCTGGCCTGGTGGCTGCTCGGCGCCGCCGGTGCGACCGCCGTGGCACTCGTCCTGGCCCCGTGGGCCCGACGTCGACGCCGCCTCACCTCGCGCTGAGCCCACCCTCGGACGTCGCGCCGGCACCGCGACGGGTGACCAGCAGCACCACCGCCGCCGCGAGCGCCGACAGCGAGCACACCGCCCACACCGTCAGGTAGCCCGACAGCGGCGCGTGCCCGAGCGCAGGATCGTCGATCGAGCCGGTCGAGGCGAGAGCGATGGCGAACACCGCGGAGGCGATCGCGCCGCCCACCGTCTTCGTCGCGTTGGTCATGCCGGTGGCGAAGCCCGTCGCGTGCGCCGGTGCTGCTGCCGCCGCGGCGGCCGGGAGCGCGGCCACCAGCAGGCCCGACCCGACCCCGGCGACGCCCATGTTCGTGAGCGTCTGCCCCGCGCTGTCGTGCAGGGGGAGGAACAGGCCGTAGCCGACACCGACGAGCGTGCAGCCCACGACCATCGCGACGCGCGGGCCGAGCAGGCGGGCGAGCAGCGGCAGCGACAGCGCGCCGACCACCATGGTGACGACGTAGACGCCGATGAGCGTCGAGACGAACGCCGCCGAGGCGCCGAGGCCGAAGCCCGCGACGTCGGGGTCGGTCCGCGCGAACGTCGACAGCGGGATCTGCGCGCCGAGCACCGACATCCCGAACAGGAACGCCGTGAGCTGGACGGGCCACTGGGCGCGCAGGGCGAAGGTGCGCACGTCGATTAACGGCGCGACCGTGCCGTCGGCCTTCTCGCCCAGCGCCCGCTCGAACCGCACGAGCCCGGCGAGCGCCGCCAGCGAGAGCGCGACCAGGAGCCACGGGACGGGCGACCCGGCGCCGAGCAGCCGGATGGCGATGAGCCCGCCCATCAGCAGGCCGAGCGTGACCGTGAGCCAGCCCAGTCCCGCGTAGTCGTAGCCGCCCGAGGCCTGCCCGCGGTCGCGCTCGACCCCGAACCAGACGACGAGCAGGCAGGCCGTCACCGCGACGGCGGGGAGGCACAGCAGCACGGTCATCGACGTCGCCTCCACGAGGGCGCCTGAGGTGAGCGCGCCGACGATGACGCCGGCCTCGAGCGCGGCCACCAGGAACGCCGCGGCACGACGCGTCGTGCGGTGCTGGTCGACCCGGCCGGCGGTGCGACGGTGGATGATCGCCACCTCGACGGGCAGCCACACCACGTAGGCGCCCTGGAGCGCCCAGCCGACGAGGAACGTCGAGAAGCCCGGCGCGAGGGCGAGCGTCCACGACCCGACCGCGGTCACGGCCGTCGACAGCAGGAGCACGTTGCGGTGCCCCCAGAGGTCGCCCAGCCGCGCCAGCAGGGGCACGGCGAGCGCCGACAGCACGAGCTGCGCGGCCTCGAACCAGTTGACGTCGGCGTCGCGGATGCCGAGGTGACGGGCGATGTCGGAGAAGATCGGGGTGTAGAAGCCCTGCAGGACGCCGCTCACGACCTCGACGGCCACGAGGAAGCCGACGACGGACCAGAGCGAGCGGTGCAGCGTCGCGGTCGCGGTCACGTCACAGGCCCTTCAGGAGCGCCACGTACCAGTCGACGCCCTCCAACCAGGCCGCCACGTGCACGTGCTCGTCGTAGGAGTGGATCGACGCCCGCTGCTCCTTGCTCATCCGCAGCGGCGCGAAGCGGTACACACGGGGGCAGATCGCGGTGAAGGTGCGGCTGTCGGTGCCGGCCATCATCACGTAGGGCGTGACGACGGCGTCCGGGAACACGGCACCGACCGTCCGTTCGAGCAGGGCGAACGCCCCCTGCGCCTCAGGCTCGGTGGTGGGCGACAGCGGGCTGGGCTCGTTGGCCTCGACGACGTCGACGACCACCTCGCCGTCGTCCACCGCGGAGCGCACGTGCTCCAGCGCCGCGGCGACGCTCTCGCCGGGCATGATCCTCAGGTTGACCTCGGCGCGCGCCCGCGCCGGGATCACGTTGTGCGCGGGCGCACCCTCGAGCGTGGTCGCGACCATGGTGGTGCGCGCCATCGCCGCCGTCTCCGGACCGGCGGCCACGAGCGCGCGACCGAGCACGGCCGACGGGGTCCGCGTGGCGCCCGCGAGCAGCGCGCGCAGCGGGAGGGGCAGGTGCCCGGCGAGCCGGCGGAGCAGGTCGACGGTGGGACCGGGCACGTTGACCCCGAACTGCTGACGATCGAGCCGCCACAGGGCCCGACCGAGCCGCGCAGCGGGTGCGCGGGTCGGGGGCGTGGACGAGTGCCCGCCTCGTCCGGTGACCGTGAGCGAGAGGGTGGTCGTGCCCTTCTCGGTCGAGCCGATGACCGCGACGGGGGCCGACACGCCGGGGAACGCCTGCCCGGCGACCGCGCCCCCCTCGTCGAGCACGAACCACGGCTCCACCCCGCGACGGGCCAGCTCGGCGACGGCAGCCGGCGCCGACGGGCCCGACACCTCCTCGTCGGCCCCGAAGGACAGCCAGACGTCCTGCGCCGGCTCGAAGCCGTCGGCGAGGAGCCGTTCGACGGCCGTGCAGATCGCGACGAGCTGGCCCTTGTCGTCGAGCGTGCCGCGCCCCCAGACGGCCGGACCGTCGGGCGTCTCGACGACGTCGGCGGCGAACGCGTCGTGCGTCCACGGGTCGTCCGGGGTCACAGGGACGACGTCCTGGTGGGCCATGAGCACCACGGGACGGTCGGCCGAGGTGCCGGCCCAGCGCCACAGCAGCGCCCGCGGGGCGGCGTCGCCGAGGTCGACGCGCTCGAGCTGCGCGTGCAGGAGCGGGAAGTGCTCGGCGAGCAGCTCGTGCAGGCGCGCGAACGGCTCGGGGTCGGTGAGCGCCGGGTCGCGGTCGGCCACGGTGGGCACGCGGATCGCCGCGCGCAGGATCTCGACGTCGGGGTGCACTCCCCGACGCTAGCCCCTCCCCGGGTCCACCCCACTCCCCCGAACCCTCCCCACCCCGCTGAGCGTGACGTTCGCGGGGTCACGACGCCGGAATCACCCCGCGAACGTCACGCTCAGCGGGGAGGGGGCGGGAAGAAGAGGGTCAGAGGGCGAGGACGCGCCCGGCGACGACGAGGAGCACCTGGTCGCACTCGGCGGCGAACCGCTGGTTCACGACGCCGAGCAGGTCGCGGAACACGCGGCCCGACCGGTGCTCCGGCACCACGCCCATCCCGACCTCGTTGGTCACCAGCACGACGGTGCGCGGCGTCCGGGCGAGCGCCGACGCGGCGGCGTCGACCCTCGCCATCAGCACCGGCTCCCAGTCCTCGCGGATCGCGTCCCACGCGTCGAGCTCGTCGAGCTGGGCGGTGAGCCAGGTGCCCAGGCAGTCGACGAGCACGGCGGTCTCGTCCCCACCGGCGGCCCCGCCGTCCTCGATGGCCGCGACCAGGTCGGTGGTCTCGAGCGTGACCCAGTGCGACGGCCGCCGGTCCTGGTGCCGGACGACGCGCTCGGCCCACTCGGGGTCGTCGTCGGGGTCGGCCGGCGGTCCGGGTGCCACGTAGACGACCTGCTCGTGCGCCACCACCAGCGACTCCGCGTGGAACGACTTGCCCGACCTGACCCCGCCGGTGACCAACGCCTTCATGCTTCGACGATACGCCCGCCGCGAGACCGCCCGGAGCCACTGACGTCCACCCGCCGCGCGAGTGCGCGGCGGGTGGACGTCGCGGTCAGGAGCACCGGGGCGGCAGCACGCTGCCCGACGTGTAGACGGCGCTGTAGCTCGCCCAGCCCGCCTTCCCCGTGCTGGTGTTGCGGGCGTACACCCACCAGACGCCGTTGTCGTTCTGGCGGCTGCAGTGCACGTCGATCCCCTGGTTGGGGTACCCGCGGCCGACGATGGTGCAGTCGTTGTAGCCGGCGGTGCGGATGGCGGTGCCGTCGCCCCAGCTGAACGTGCCGGTGCTGATCAGGTCCGGGTGGACGTCCCACCGGGGTGCGGTGCAGTCGTTGGCGGCGGCCGCCGGTCCAGCCGTCGTCGGTCCGACGGCGACGAGTGCTCCCACCGCCATGGCCGCTGCGCCTGCAAGTCTCATCGATCGCTTCATGGTGAACCCCTTCTCCTGGGACGCCCACGGGCGACCCCCCGATGAGGCGGCCGGTGTGACCTGCCTCACAGCGCACCGTACGCCTGAACCGTCCGTCCGTCGAGAGCCTGAGCCGATGGGCGGGTGCAGGCGTCCGGCCCGCAGTCCGCGGCCCCCGACACACCTCCGGAGGACCGGTGCCGCGTGCACCGCTCGCCGACGGACCGGCACCGCTCGGCGCGACTCAACGTACGCAACTGGCGTGACCCGGGTCACGCATGGTCGGATGGATCGGCGCGCCGGCCCGTCCCGCCGACCGGCGCCCGAGTCCTGTCCTGCTGCACCTCCCCGGGAGACCCATGAGCACCCGCACCCCGACCGCCCCGCAGCCCACCGGCACCGGAGGTGGGGACAGTCGGATCCGCACCATCGTCGTCTGGTCGGCGGTCGCCCTCGTCGGCGCCGTCTGCTGGGCCGTCCTCGCGCTCTCGCGCGGCGAGGACGTGTCGGCGCTGTGGATCCTGTTCGCCGCGCTGTCGTCGTACGCCATCGCGTACCGCTTCTACTCGCGGTTCATCGCGCGCAAGGTCCTCGAGGTCGACGACACGCGCGCGACCCCGGCCGAGCGCCTGGAGAACGGCGTCGACTACGAGGTGACCGACCGCCGGGTGCTGTTCGGCCACCACTTCGCCGCCATCGCCGGCGCCGGTCCGCTCGTCGGTCCTGTCCTCGCGGCGCAGATGGGCTACCTGCCCGGCACCATCTGGATCATCGTCGGCGTCATCCTCGCCGGCGCCGTCCAGGACATGGTCGTGCTGTTCCTGTCGATGCGCCGCGACGGCAAGAGCCTCGGCCAGATGGTGCGCGACGAGATCGGCGTCGTCGGCGGCACGGCGGCGTTGATCGCCGTCTTCGCGATCATGATCATCATCCTCGCGGTGCTGGCGCTGGTGGTCGTGAACGCGCTCGCGGAGTCGCCGTGGGGCGTCTTCTCGATCGGCCTCACCATCCCCATCGCGCTCTTCATGGGCTTCTACCTGCGCTACCTGCGGCCCGGTCGCGTCCTCGAGACCACCGCCATCGGCGTCGTGCTCCTGCTGCTCGCGATCGTCGGCGGCGGGTACGTCGACCAGCTGGGCCTCGGCGACGCGCTCACGCTCAGCAAGGAGCACCTCGTCATCGCGCTCGTCGTCTACGGCTTCGTCGCGTCGATCCTGCCGGTCTGGATGCTGCTGACACCGCGCGACTACCTCTCGACGTTCATGAAGATCGGCGTCATCGTGCTGCTGGCCGTCGGCCTGGTCATCGCCGCGCCGACCCTGCAGGCCGACGCGGTCACGAGCTTCGCCGTCGACGGCGACGGTCCGGTGTTCGCGGGCAAGCTGTTCCCGTTCGTCTTCATCACCATCGCCTGCGGTGCGCTGTCGGGCTTCCACGCACTCATCGCGTCCGGCACGACGCCGAAGATGATCGCCAAGGAGAGCCACGTCCGGATGATCGGGTACGGCGGCATGCTGATGGAGTCGTTCGTGGCCATCAGCGCGCTCATCGCGGCCGTCGTCATCGACCAGGGCCTCTACTACGCGATGAACGCCCCCGCCGGCGCGACCGGCGGCACGCCCGAGGGCGCGGCGGCGTTCGTCAGCCAGCTCGGCTTCACGATCACGCCCGGCGACCTCACGGCGGCAGCGGCGTCGATCGAGGAGTCGACGCTGGTGTCGCGGACGGGCGGCGCGCCGACCCTCGCCTTCGGCCTCTCCCAGGTCTTCCACGAGGCGTTCGGCGGCAACCTGCGGGCCTTCTGGTACCACTTCGCGATCATGTTCGAGGCGCTGTTCATCCTCACCGCCGTCGACGCCGGCACCCGCGTCGGCCGGTTCATGCTGCAGGACACCATCGGCAACGTCTGGTCCCGCTTCGGCGACGTCTCGTGGCGCCCCCGCCGCGTGGGGTGCGAGTGCCGTCACGGTGGGCGCGTGGGGCTACTTCCTCTACATCGGCATCAGCGACCCGCTGGGTGGCATCAACCAGCTCTTCCCGCTGTTCGGCATCGCCAACCAGCTGCTCGCCGCCATCGCCCTGACGCTCTGCGTGACCCTGCTGCTCAAGCACGGCAAGCTGAGGTGGGTGTGGGTGCCCGGCATCCCGCTCGCGTGGGACCTGATCGTCACCATGACGGCGAGCTGGCAGAAGGTGTTCAGCGACAACCCCGCCATCGGCTACTTCGCCCAGGCCGACCGGTACCGCGAGGCACGGGACGCCGGCGACGTGCTGGCGCCCGCGGCCGACGCGGGCCAGATGGACCAGATCATCCGCAACTCCACGACGAACGGCGTCATCCAGGCGGTGTTCGCGCTGCTCGTGATCGTGGTCGTGGCGAACGCCGTGGTGATCTGGGTGCGCGCGGTCCGGGCCGGGTCGCTGCCCACCACCGAGGTGCCGCACGTGCCGTCGCAGATCGTCGCACCGGCCGACTTCGTCGCGACCCGCGAGGAGAAGGAGGCGGTCGCCGCGTGGGAGGCCGAGCGGGGCGAGCTGACGAGCCCGCGGGGTCACCGATGAGCCGGTTCGCCCGCTTCCGCCGTCTCGTGCGTGAGTTCACGGGCGAGGCGGCGTGGGACGACTACCTCGTGGCGTGCGAGCGCGACGGCGTCGAGCCCACCACCCGCCGCGCCTTCGAGCGCCACCGCGCCGACCGGGTCGAGCACGCGCCCATGGCGCGCTGCTGCTGACCCGCCCCACGCGCGCGTTGACGTGGGGCCCCACGCAGACGCGCAGATCGGGCGCACGTTCGCGGTGGGCGGAGCCTGTTCGCGTGGGGCCCCACGCAAACAGGCGGTCCGGGCGGGGGTGCTCGCCGGGCGCGGACGGGGTGCGCGACCGCGGGCGGCGGCCGACGATGGACGCATGAGCGAGCGCTACCCCGACGAACGCATCGAGACCAGCCGCGTGGTGAAGGCGTCCGCCGACACGATCTTCGCGGTGCTGCGCGACCCGTGGGGTCACGTCGCGATCGACGCCTCCGGCATGCTCCAGTCGGTCGAGGGCGACCTCGTCGCCGCGGTCGGCGACCGGTTCCTCGTGCACATGGACCGTGAGTCCTACGGCGACATCCCCGACCTCAAGGAGTACGACGTCACGGTCGTCATCGAGGAGTACGAGCCCGACCAGCTGGTCACCTGGTCGATCATCGGCCGGGTGCGCCCGCCGATCGGGCACCGCTGGGGATACCGGCTGGAGCCCGTCGACGGCGGCACGCGGGTCACGTCGGTCCTCGACTGGAGCCACGCGCGGGACGAGTGGAAGGACCGGTTCCCGATCGTCGACGAGGACGGCCTCAAGGCCACCCTCGGGATCCTGGAACGGGCGGCGCGGCTCGGGTACGTCCGCGGCTCGTAACCGCGCCGCAACCCCGCTGGGCTTGCGCCCACCCGCCCGTGCCACCACGATCGACGGAACACGCGATCGGGAGGGACCGCATGAGCGACCAGATCACGAACGCATCCGGGGGTTCCGGGCAGCAGGAGGAGCTGAAGCGCTCCATCACGGGACGTCTCCTGTTCTTCTACGTGCTGGGCGACGTGCTCGGCTCCGGCATCTACGCCCTCATCGGCGTCATGGCGTTCACGGTCGGGGGCGCGTTCTGGCTGTCCTTCGTCATCGGCGTCACCGTCGCCCTGCTCACCGGCTTCGCCTACGCCGAGCTCATCACCAAGTACCCCCAGGCGGCGGGGGCTGCGCTCTACACGCACAAGGCGTTCGGCAACCGGTTCCTCACGTTCATGGTGACGTTCTGCCTGCTGGCCGCGACGATCGCCGCCGCGGGCACGCTGGCGCGCGTCTTCGGTGGCACCTACTTCCAGTCCTTCGTCGAGGGCGCGTCGGTCACGCTCGTCGCGATCATCTTCATCGTCGCGCTGTCGCTGCTGAACTTCCGCGGCATCACCGAGTCGGTGTGGACCAACATGGTCATGACCCTGATCGAGACCACCGGGCTGCTCATCATCCTCGCGGTCGGGGTGGTCGTGCTGGCCGAGGGCGACGCGAACCTGCAGCAGCCGTTCGAGCTCAACGAGGGCAACCCGACGCTCGTCGTGCTGGGCGGGGTGGCACTCGCGTTCTTCGCGATGACGGGGTTCGAGAACGCCGCCAACATCGCCGAGGAGACGCAGGACCCGAGCCGGACCTTCCCTCGCGCGCTGCTCGGCGGCATGACCCTCGCGGGCGTGCTCTACATGGTCATCGCGTTCATCGCGTCGATGGTGGCGCCCCTCGACGAGCTCACCGCGAACAAGGGGGAGGACGGCAGCCTGCTGACCGTCGTGCAGAACGGCCCGATCCCGGTGCCCGAGCTCGTCTTCTCGGCGATCGCGCTCGTGGCCGTCACCAACACGACGCTCGTCTCGCTCGTGGCGCAGTCGCGCATCATGTACGGCATGGCGCGCCAGGGCATCGTGCCGCGGATCTTCGCCCGCACCCACGCCACCCGCCGCACCCCGTGGGTCTCGATCGTCTTCACGGCGGCCCTCGTGTGCGTGCTGCTGGCCGTGGCCGACGTCGACCGGCTGGCGACGGTGACCGTCCTGTTCCTCATCGTCGTGTACGGCATGGTCTGCCTCGCGGCCCTCAAGCTGCGCGGGACGCCCGTCGAGCACGAGCACTACTCCGCGCCGGTCGTCATCCTCGTCGTCGGCGTCGTCGCCAACGTGGCGATCCTCGTGCACACGATGATCGACGACCCGGGCTCGATCCTGTGGTGCGGCGCGATCGTCCTCATCGGCGTCGTCATGTACGGCGTCAACGCCTTCGCGATGCGTCACCAGCCGCAGGCCCTCGACCCCACCGACCTGTCCGGCTAGCCTCACCCGCAACGACACACCCAGGAGAAGCCCATGCACGTGCTCGTCGCCACGGACGGCTCGAAGCAGTCGCTCCAGTCCGCCACGTACCTGCGCCACGTCGTCGACGCCGACAGCGTCACGAAGGTCAGCGTCGTCGCCGTCGTCAGCCCGCTCGCCGCCGTGCCGTTCGCGGCCGAGGGCAGCGCCGACGGCGGCGTGGAGCTGTCGTTCCGCCGCGAGGCCGAGCAGGCCACGCTCAAGGTCGCCGAGGCGCTCGACGGCTGGGGACCGCCCGTCAGCACGCACGTCTACAGCGGCGCGCCGGCGAACGAGATCATCAAGGCGGCCAAGCGGTTCGACTCCGGCCTCATCGTGCTCGCCAGCCAGAGCACCCGCACCCAGGCGGTGCTCATGGGCTCGGTCTCGCACAAGGTCCTGAACCAGGCCACCTGCCCGGTGCTCGTGCACCGTCCGGGTCCGAAGCCGGCGCGCAAGCCGGTGCGCCGGGCCGCGAAGAAGGCCTGACCCTCGCTGAGCCGGGGGTCCCGCCCGGCTCAGCGCGACCGGGGCTGACGGTGCAGCCACGGCCCGAGCAGCCGGGTGACCCACGGCAGCAGCACGTACGTCATGAGCGGCGTCATGACGCAGACCGTGATGAGCACGCGGAGGGGCAGCCACACGTCGGCCAGGTAGTGCACGCCGATCTCGTTCGTCACGACGCTCAGCGGGAAGAAGACGATGAAGATCGAGACCATCTGCTTCCACCGCGGCGGCGCGACCGGGACCGAGCGCAGGTCCTCGAGGTCGACGCGGGACGGGTCGTCGAACCAGCCCTCGATGCCGGTGCGACGCTCGAGCCGGGTCTCGTCGGCGATGCCCTGGGCGCTGTCGAGCCACCACCGGCGCTGCCGCGACGACATCCAGACGTCGAGGTCGGCGTCGCTCGCGAAGCGGAACAGCATGTGCCACTCCCCCGACGTCGGCGACGTCCGCACCCAGCCCGATCCGAGGAAGCCGTCGAAGCGCTCCGCCAGCTCGGAGCCGGCCCGCAGCCACGCGACCATCTGGTCCTCGTGCGCTGGGTCGACGTGCCGCGTCACCGACACGGTCACGGGGACGGGAGAGGGGGCGTGCTCGCTCATGCCCCCAGACTAGGAAGTCGGTGCCGCCGCCGTCGCATCCGCCGGCGCCCGCCGCTGGGTGACGATCTCCACACCGGCCCACGCGACGGCCACGACCGCCCAGCCACCCACGACGTCGAGCAGCCAGTGGTTGCCCGTCCCGACCACGACGAAGGCCGTGACGAGGGCGTGCGCCCAGCCGAGGGTGCGCCAGACCCGACCGACCCCGGCCGCGGTGAGGGCGAGCGCGACCCACAGCGCCCAGCCCGCGTGCAGCGACGGGAAGGCCGCGAGCTCGTTGGTCAGGTCGCCCATGCCGCGCGGGGCGGACGCGTCGGACCCCCACCAGCCCGCGGCCGAGTGCAGGGCGAGCACGTCGGTGTAGCCCTCGACGAAGCGTGGCGGGGCCATCGGCACCGTCAGGTAGCAGGCCAGCCCGGCGAGCGAGGCCACGACGAGCGACGTCCGCGCACGGCCGTACAGCCAGCGGCGGCGGACGAACAACCACACGAGGACGACGGCGGTGACCACGTAGTGCGCCGTGGCGTACCAGTAGCTCGACGCGACCGCCACGAGGTCGTGGTGCACCACCCAGGTGTTGACGGCCTGCTCGACGTCCAGGTGCCAGGCCTTCTCGAGGCCCAGCAGGTCCTTCGCACGGTCGAGCGCCGCACCGCGGTCGTCGGAGGCGAGCATCCGCGAGGCGCTGTAGCCGACGTAGAGCACGGCGATCAGCGCCACCTCCAGCACCACGGCGCGGAACCCGAGGCGCGTACGGGTGCCGACGGGAGTGAGGCTCATGGCCCCACTATGGCGTGAACCGCCCCGCGTGCACCTCGGGGACGTCACCCATCGGTCACCCGTACGTCACCCTGAGGCCGCCCCGGCGACCTCGCCCGCCACCGTCGGCAGTCCCGCCGGGCGCGATCAGCGACGTCGGCGGAACAGGCTCTTCGCCAGCTCGCGCGCCAGCGTGCGCGACGCCTCGCCGACCGCACGGTCGAGCGTCGAGCGACCCGCGGACGTGCTGCGGGAGCGCGACCGACGCCGGGGTCCGCGCCCGAGACGGTCGGCCTCACGAGCCACCCGTCCGGCCTCGGCGGCGGCGTCGCGCGCCGCCCGGTCGGCCTCGGCGCGCGCCTCGGCAGCACCGCGGGCGGCCTCGACCGCCTCCGTCGCCGACGGCGGGTCGACGCGCGTGCCGTAGCGGGGCAGCAGCGGCGACGCCGCGACGAGTCCCGCGACGACGTCGGCCGGCGCGGGAGCCATCGACCCCTGCGGCGCCCGCAGCCGGGTCCACGCCACGGGGGTGGGGGCACCCCGCTCGTCCATCACCGTGACGACGGCCTCGCCGATCGCCAGCCGGGTGAGCAGCTCGCCCAGGTCGTACCCCGACGTCGGGTACGTCGAGACGGTCGCGCGGAGGGCCTTGGCGTCGTCGGGCGTGTGGGCGCGCAGCTGGTGCTGGATCCGTGACCCGAGCTGGGCGAGCACGTCCGACGGCACGTCCTTCGGCGTCTGCGTGACGAACACGATGCCGACGCCCTTGGAGCGGATGAGCCGCACGGTCTGGGTCACCTGCGCCAGGAAGTCCTTCGACGCGTCGGCGAACAGCAGGTGCGCCTCGTCGAAGAAGAACACGAGGCGCGGCTTCTCGACGTCGCCCACCTCCGGCAGGGTCGCGAACAGCGTGCGCAGCAGGTGCAGGAGGAACGTCGAGAACAGCGTCGGCCGGTCGACCACCGACGGCACCTCCAGCAGCGACACGACGCCACGGCCGTCGGGCGCCAGCCGGAGCAGGTCGGCGACGTCGAGCTCCGGCTCGCCGAAGAAGACGTCGGCGCCCTGGTCGGCGAAGGCGACGAGCTCGCGCAGGATCACGCCGACGGTCGCGGAGGAGAGCCCGCCGAGCTCCTTCAGCTCGGCCTTGCCGTCGCCGACGAGCCAGGTGAGCACCGAGCGCAGGTCGCCGAGGTCGACGAGCCGGTGTCCCTGCTCGCGCGCGTGGTGGAAGACGAGCCCCAGCGACGACTCCTGGGTCTCGTTCAGGCCCAGCACCTTCGCGAGCAGGAGCGGGCCGAACGACTCCAGGCTCGCGCGGACCGGCACGCCCGTGCCGAGTCCGCCGAGGGTCAGCAGCTCCGTCGGCGAGCCGAGCGGCTGCCAGGTCTGACCGACGTCGGCGCACCGCTCCGCGAGGCGCTCGCTCGGCGTACCGGGGACGGCGATGCCGGAGAGGTCGCCCTTCACGTCGGCCGCGAACGCGGGCACGCCGTGCGCCGAGACCTGCTCCGCGAGCAGCTGCAGCGTCCGCGTCTTGCCGGTGCCGGTCGCGCCCGCCACCAGACCGTGCCGGTTGAGCATGCCGAGCGGGAGGCGCACGGGCGCCGAGGGCACGGCCACGTCGTCGACGACGAGGGCGCCGATCTCCACCACCGGACCGTCGAACGCGTAGCCCGCGCGGACCTCCTCGACCACCGGGTCCTGGGGCCCACGGTCGTCCGGCACAGAGTCGTCCGGCACAGGGTCGTCCGGGACCGCGGCGCTCGCCTGCTGCTCGGCCGCAGCGGCGCGGGCCAGCTCGTCGGCGCGACGTCGGGCCTCGACGGCCGCCGCCTCCGCCGCAGCGGCAGCCTGCGCGGCCTCCGCAGCGAGGGCGGAGGCGCTCGCGTCGCCGTCGGTGGGTCGACCGTCCCCGTCAGCCGTGCTCATGGCGGTCAGGCTACCGCTGCGCGGCGGTCGTGCTGTCTACACTGACGTCGTGATCTTTCGGAGGGTGAGCGACGGTCGGCCGTACCCCGACCACGGACTGTCGCAGCGCGAGTGGGCCGACCTGTCGCCCACGCAGGTGCACCTCTCCGACCTCACGACCACCAAGACGCAGCTCGACCTCGCCAACCTGCTCGACGAGGACTCGACGTACTTCGGCGACCTGTTCGCGCACGTCGTCGCCTGGAACGGCGAGCTGTTCCTCGAGGACGGCCTGCACCGCGCCGTCCGCGCCGCCCTGCAGCAGCGGTCCATGCTGCACGCCCGCGTCCTGACGATCGGAGCCCGACGATGAACCCCCGCAGCGGAGCCGTCGGCCCCCTCGTCCTGCTCGGCTCTGCGCTGGTGCTCCTCCTGGGGCTGTTCGTCGGCTTCCGTCTCGTCACCGCCGAGGCCGACACCGGCGAGGCCGCGCCCACCTGCGAGCGCCGCGTGGTGGAGAAGGACGACCGCGTGACCAGCAGCCTCGTGAGCGTCGACGTCTACAACGCGAGCAGTCGGGCCGGCCTGGCGAACCGCGTCTCCATCAACCTGCAGCGTCGCGGCTTCCTCGCCGGCCAGATCGGCAACTCCGAGAGCAAGGTCCGCCCGCGGGTGGCCGCCGTGCTCACCGACGACCCGAAGGACCCGCGCGTGCGGCTCGTCGGCGCGCAGTTCGGCTCCCGCGTGCAGTACGTCGAGCCCGACATCCCCGTCGACGAGGGGTCGGTGACGGTCGTCGTCGGCGACGGGTTCCGCCAGCTCGGGCGCGACGTCCGCGACACCAGCAACGACCGTCGCTTCACGGTCTGCCTGCCCACGGTCCCGGCCGCCTGACGGAACCGGCACCACGACAGGTGGGGCGGGTCAGGCGGGGTCGGCAGCGTCCCAGCCGGCCAGTCGCCCGTGGCGGCCGACGTCGAGCAGCCGCTGCTCGGTGAGCTCGCGGACGTCGCGCGTGGCCACGACGAGCACGTCGTCGCCCCGCACGAGCCGCGTGGTGCGGTGGGGCACGAACGGCGTGCCGTCGCGCACGACGAGCGACACCGACGCCCCCGTGGGCAGTCGCAGCTCGCCCACCTCCACGCCCGCCAGCCGTGAGCCGCGCGGCACGTGGACCTGCAGCAGGTCGGCCGAGACGCGTTCGAGCGGCGCCGCCTCGACCTCGAGGTCGCGGACGTCGTCGCGCAGCACCCCGCACCAGCGCGCCAGGCGGGCGAGCGGCGCGGGCCTGCACGAGCGTGTACACGACCACCGCCACGAAGACGATGTCGAAGAGGTCGCGCGAGCCAGGCACGTCGGCGGCCAACGGGATCGTGGCGAGGATGATCGGCACGGCGCCCCGCAGCCCCGCCCAGCCGACGAACAGCTGCTCGCGCCAGCCGACCCTGAACCAGGTGGCGCAGACCAGGACCGACAACGGCCGGGCGACGAAGGTCAGCACGGCACCCGCGACCAGTCCCGTCCAGAGGTGCCAGAGCGTGAACTCCGACGGGCTCGCGAGCAGGCCCAGCATGACGAACAGCCCGATCTGCGCGAGCCAGCCGATCCCCTCCACGAACGAGCGGGTGGCGACGCGGTGCGGGAGCTCGGTGTTGCCGAGCACCAGCGCGCACAGGTAGACAGCCGCGAAGCCGCTGGCGTGGCCGAGGACGGCGAGGCCGTACGCGAGCACCGTGAACGCCAGCACGATGAGGGGGTACAGGCCCGACGCCGGGAGCGCGAGCTGGCGCAGCAGTCGCGCGGCGCCGAACCCGACCGCCAGGCCGACGAGCGCGCCGACGACGATCTCGAACACGATCAGCCCGACGAAGGAGAGGGCGCCGCTGTCGGCGATCTCACCGGCGCTCAGCGCGGTGACGAGCACGACGATCGGCGCGTCGTTGAGCCCTGACTCCGCCTCCAGCACGCCCTTCACCCGTGGGGCGATGGGGACGGCGCGCAGCACGGAGAACACCGCCGCCGCGTCGGTGGGCGTGAGCACCGCGGCGAGCAGGACCGCGATCTCCCACCGCAGGTCGAGCACGTAGTGCGCCGCGCCCGCGACGACCAGCACGCTGACCACCGAGCCGAGCGTCGCGAGCAGCAGGCCGAGGCCCATCGCCGGGCGCACGTGCTCCCAGCGGGTCGTCAGACCGCCCTCGGCCAGGATGAGCACGAGCGCGCCGAAGCCGACCGCGAGGGCGAGGTCGGCGTCGTCGAACTGCACGCCGAGGCCTTCCTCGCCGAGCGCGAGCCCGAGACCGAGGTAGACGAGCAGCGACGGCAGGCCCACGCTGACGGAGAGCCGGACCGCGAGGATCGCCGCGATGAGGACGCCAGAGCCGACCAGGAGGAACACGTCGAGGTCGTGGACGTCCATGCACCGACCTCCCACCCTCGCCGAGACCCGATCCTATCGAGCGCCGACCGCGCATCGACCTGCAGGGACGCACACCGTGCGGTGGGATGGAGCGGTGCACCGTCGTCGATTCCTCTCGCTCGGGGCCGCGGCGGTCGGCACGGCCGCGCTCGCCGCCTGCTCCGGCCCCCGCGCACCCACGTCGGGCGGTGGCAGCATGGGCGACGTGGAACGCATCGCCTACGGCTCCGACCCGTCGCAGTTCGCCGAGCTGACCCGTCCCTCGGGAGCCTCACGAGGGGTCGTCGTCGTCATCCACGGCGGCTTCTGGCGCGCGCAGTACGACCTCTCGCTCGGCCGTCCGCTCGCCGCGTCGCTCGCGGAGGAGGGCTGGACCGCCTGGAACCTCGAGTACCGCCGGGTCGGGAACGGTGGCGGGTGGCCGCAGACGCCTGACGACGTCAGCGCGGGCATCGACAAGCTCGCGGAGGTCGACGGCCTCGACCTCTCCCGCGTCGTGACGCTCGGCCACTCGGCCGGCGGCCACCTCGCGGTGTGGGCGGCGGGACGTCAGCGGCTGCAGCCGTGGAGGGATGCGAAGGTCCCGGTGACGGCGGCGATCTCCCAGGCGGGTGTGCTCGACCTTGCGGGGGCGGCCTCGTTGGGCGGCGGGGCCGTGGAGGCGTTCCTCGGCCGGCCGGTCGACCAGGTGCCCGACGCCGACCCGACCGGCCAGGTCCCGCTCGACGTGCCGGTGCGCTGCGTCCACGGACGCGACGACTCGACCGTGCCGATCAGCCAGTCGGAGGCCTACGTCGCGGCAGCCACCGACGCCGGCGCCGACGCGACGCTCACGCCCGTCGACGGCGACCACTTCGTCGTCATCGACCCACGGAGCGAGGCGTGGGCGTCGACGGTGCGGCTGCTCGCGGACCTGTAGCGACGACGAGCCAGGTCCAGCCCGCGGCGAGCAGGACCATCGAGAGCACGCCCCACGGCCGGTACACGTGCTCCTGCCAGAACATCACCGAGCCGACGAGCGTGAGCACGGCGCCGGGCAGCGCCCGCACCACCCCGGCGCGGCTCGCGACGCCGACGGCGAGCGCGGTCGCGGCGATGTAGGCGTAGGAGCCGATGGCGCCGAGGTCGCCCGCGACGGGGAAGACGATCCCGAGACCACCCGCCTCGGCGTCCTTGATCGCGCCGCCGGCGATCCCGGCGAGGATGTCGAGGCTCGTGTAGAAGCAGGCGTACACGTAGGCCAGCACCCCGACGACGACGCCGACGACGCGGTCGTGCCGGCGGGCGACGAGCCACGGGCCCAGCGCGAGGAGCGGGAAGACGGGCAGCAGGACGGTGTGCATCATCTGCCAGTGCGCGGCGTCCTCGACGGTCAGCACCGCCGGGTGCGTCAGCCCGAGCGCAGCGGTGAACAGCGGCGGGAGCGCCACAGCGCAGATCGTGAGGTAGCGGGTCATGGCCTCACGGTAGGCACGATCTCCCCTCCCCGCCGACGAGCACGAGCCGAGCCCTCCGCCTGCTCCTTCGTCACGAGGTCGACTACTCGACCAGCGATATCGCTGGTCGAGTAGCAGGGACGAGCTTGCGAGGTCCCTGCGATGGAGCCGTCGCACAGGGGCGTAGCCGCGGCGGAGCGAGACCACCCGGCAACGGATCAGCGCGACTCAATCTCCAGCGTCCGCTTGGAGTGGTCTCGATACGCCCGAAGCACGCTCGTGCCTCGCGGCTCCGCGCTACTCGACCAGCGAAACCGCTGGTCGAGTAGCAGCCGGGCGCGAGGAACGAGCGTCGCGGCTGCGTATCGAGACCACCCGGCAACGGCCCAGCGCGGACCAACCCCCAGCGAACGCCCACACTGGTCTCGATACGTCTCCGCCTGCTCCTTCGTCGCGGCGTCGACTACTCGACCAGCGGAACGCTCCACTGGTCGAGTAGCAGGGACGAGCTTGCGAGGTCCCTGCGTATCGAGACCACCCGGCAACGGATCAGCGCGACTCAATCTCCAGCGTCCGCTTGGAGTGGTCTCGATACGCCCGAAGCACGCTCGTGCCTCGCGGCTCCGCGCTACTCGACCAGCGGAACGCTCCGCTGGTCGAGTAGCAGGGACGAGCTTGCGAGGTCCCTGCGTATCGAGACCACCCGGCAACGGATCAGCGCGACTCAATCTCCAGCGTCCGCTTGGAGTGGTCTCGATACGCCCGAAGCACGCTCGTGCCTCGCGGCTCCGCGCTACTCGACCAGCGAAACCATCCGCTCGGCGGAGGGGTCAGGTGGCGTCCTCGACCCAGCCGTGGGTGCGGGTGTGCAGCTCCTCGCAGACGGTGCGGTAGAACCGCTCGACCTCGGGGCTGGAGAAGTCGGAGGCGCCGGCGAAGGTGTCGGACCTGGCCTGGAACCACAGGGCTGCGCGCAGCAGGGCGATGCCCAGGTCGCCACCCAGGTGCTCTCCGCGCTCGACGGCCTCGAAGGCGGGCCGGTAGGCGAGCTGCACGATCGTCGCCGTGGACGACGACAGGAAGAAGGCCGCGTCGAAGGTCCGCGCGAAGGCGTGCAGGGCCGCCCAGTCGGCGTCGGGCCCGGGCACGCGCACGCGTCGGGAGACGGCGAGCTGCTTCTTGTGCGGGACGTGGCGGGGTCCGTCACTCACGAGGCGTCCTCCTCGGTGGCCAGGACGGCGACGAGCTCGCGGACCGCGCGACCGTAGCCCGCGACCCCCTCGCCGACGACGGTGACCGCGGCGACGTCGCTCAGGTAGGAGAAGTGGCGAAACTCCTCGCGGGCGTGCACGTCGGACACGTGCACCTCCGCGAACGGCAGCGCCACGCCGGTGAGGGCGTCGCGCAGCGCGACCGACGTGTGCGTGAGCCCGCCCGGGTTGATGACGACCCCCGCACAGTCCTCGCGGGCCTCGTGGATCGCGTCGATGAGGACGCCCTCGTGGTTGCTCTGCAGCGCCCGCACCGCGTAGCCGAGCTCGTCGGCGGTCCGCTCGACGAGCGCGACGACGTCGTCCAGCGTCTCCTGCCCGTACACGCCGGGCTCGCGCGTGCCGAGCAGGTTCAGGTTGGGGCCGTTCACCAGCAGCAGCCGGCGCGGGGGCGAGTCGCTCACGGGAGCACGCTACCGACCGGAGCGCGGCCCCGTCGTCGTCCGGGGTGCGGACGACGCGATGCGCCCCTACGGTGACCTCACCGCCGGGCCGTCCCCCTCCTGGCGCCACTCGAGGTGGTCATCGTGCGCGTCCCTGTCATCGCCCTGCTCGTCACGGCTCTTGCCCTGGCACTCGGCAACTCGCCGTCCGTCGCTGCCGAGCGCAGCGGCACCTACGTCGGCCGCCTGGTCGACGAGGACGAACGACCGGTGGCCGGGATCGAGGTCTGGACCTGGTGCAGTGGCGAACCCTCTCCGCCACCCGAGGACCGATTCCGCACCGGGACCGATGGTCGATTCGAGCTCCCGTGGGTGAGCCAGCGTGGTTGTGACGTCATGATCCGCGACCCAGCAGCACGTCTGACGTCGTACAGGGAGGTGTGGGCGAGGCAATCGCCTGCAGACAGGGAACGTCCGGGAGTCCCCATCTACGTGGAGAGGCGCGCCGAGACAGGCACTCAGGACGTCGGCGACATCCAGCTGCGCGCACCCGTCACCATCCGCGGACGGATCGTGGATGGTGAGGGAAAGCCTTATCCCTCCGCAGAAGTCAGTCTCCTCGGCACCCAGGAACGTGAGGCCTTCGTCTACGCCGACAAGGACGGCTACTTCTCTCTCGACGACGATGTCGTCTTCGCGGGCGTGTACAGGTTCGTCATCGGGGTCGGTACGCGGCCGCTTGGAGGGGCGGATCACTATCCCGACCCGTCGCCCTTGCAGGGGTGGTGGGATCTCGAGCCCGGCGCGGTGGTGGACACCGGGACGGTCCGCGTCGAGATCCCCCGGCCGGGCCCGCAGGGACGGGTGAAGGTGCTGGGCGAGCGCCCGGCTGTCCTGCGACCTGTCGACGGCTCGCGCCCGGCGCAGGTCGTGGGGCCCGACGACCCGGACCCGCGCGTCGACGCCGGCCGTTACTTCTACGGTTGGATGAGGGGTTCGTCGTCTGTGTACGAAGTGCTCTGGGCAGGCACGAGCTACGGCTCCTACCGCGGGAGTCCCATCGTCGAGGTGCGCGAGGGGCAGACGCTCACCCTCCCTGCGATGCCGCGCCTGCAAAGTCCCAACGTCTCACCGTTCGACTCGAGCGGTGCGCCCCCGGACGGTCTCTCCATCGTCGCGCGCTCGGCGGACGAGCCGACCGAGGTGCTGCTGGCCCTGAACAACATCGACGAGTTCTACCCGATCAACCTGCCGACACGTCAAGGGCCCATCACGGTCACGGTCAGTGACCCGGCCGGGCGCTACCCGACGGTGCGACGCACACTTGCGTACCACGACAGCACGCAGATCGATCTCGGTCCCTCACGCAACGGCATCCCCGCTCGACCGGTGCCGCGGGCCTCGGGAGCCGAGCCTCCTGGACAATTCGTGCTTCTTCTCGACTTCGGACGCCGGGATCCCCTCGGGCTGATCGCCCAGTACTTCGACGCCGACGACGGGGATCGGCTCGTCCACACGGGAGCCTGGGACTCCAGACCGCTGGTCCCCAAGGGCAACTACAAGGTGCGGGGCGTCGACCCGACCGGTCAGACCGCGAACCTGTGGGTCGGCGGCGGCACGAGCCTCGCCACGGCCGCGATGCACCGGCCCTACATCGGCTACACGAAGGTGCTGCGGGCCCGTCTCGTGGAGCGACTCACGCCGATCGTCGCGCCACGGGTGTCCGGTCGGCGACTTCCCGGGAAGGTCCTGGCCACCGACCGCGGGGTGTGGAACGGCCACCCCACACGGTTCGCCTACCGCTGGTACCGCGACGGCAGGCCGATCGCCGGTGCTACCGGTCCGCGCTACCGGTTGCAGCGCGCGGACGCCGGACGCACGGTGCGGGTGCGTGTCGTCGCCAGCCGAGGGGCGGCGCGTGACGGTGTCCGCTCACGTCCGGTCGTCGTTCCTCGCTGACCGAGCCGTCACTGCCAGGCGCGCACCCAGTCGACCTGGAGGGTGGCGGGGAAGGTGGTGTCCGCGGTCGGCTTGTTGCCGTCGACACCGAGCATCTGGGTGAGGTTGATCGAGTAGTCCTGGTCGAACGGCTTGCCCTGCTCGACCGACGTGTCCGTCGGGCGGATGGCGTGGTCGAGGCAGACCTGCCCGTCGTACTCGACGCGGATGCGCTCGCTGTCCCACTCCAGCGCGTAGGTGTGCCAGGCGGTCGGGTCGTCGACCAGGCAGAAGTAGTTCGTGTAGTCGCGGGTCGACGTCGCGTAGTGGACGGTCGGGATCAGGCGGTCCGGGTACTGGGAGTAGAACTCCGCGATGTCCATCTCGCCGGTGCCGAGGCCGTCGCCCCAGTACTTCAGCGTCTGCGGGAACAGCCAGAGGGCGCTGTGGACGCCGGGGCCGGAGCTCGCGGGCATCTTCGCGCGGATCTCGACCCGTCCCCGGTTCATCGTGTAGTGGCCCCAGGTGGTCACGGACGCCGACGTGTAGGGCGTCGTGACGGTGGAGCCGTTGGCGGTGCAGGTGACGGGCTCGGACTCCTTGCGCGTCGTCAGGCGCAGGGCGCCGCCCTTCACCTCGAGGTTCTGCGGCCGGTCGACCCAGCAGTCCCCGTAGGTCAGGCCGGTGGCCTCGGTGGTCGCCGGGCTCCACCTGCTGCGGTCGAGGGCGTTGCCGTCGAAGTCGTCGGCGAAGGTGCACGTCCACGCGGAGCCGTCGTCCTTCGAGCGGACCTTCCCGCAGTCGTCGGAGGTCGCCGTCGGCTCAGGGGTCGGCGTCGGCTCGGGGGTCGGAGAGGCAGTGGGCTCCGGGCTCGGAGCGGTCGTCGCCTCGGGCGACGGAGCCACCGTCGGCTCGGGCGAGGGGGCGGCAGTGGGCTCGACCGACGGCGTCACCGTCGGCTCGGGCGTCGCGACGGGATCCGGGCTGGGCGCGACCGTGGGCTCGGGCGCCGGGGTGGCGGTCGGCGCCGGCGAGGGCGACGGGGTCACGGAGGGCGTCGGCGCGGGGGCCGGCTCGGCTGCGGCGGCGGCCTGCTCGGCGCGCGAGGTCGCGATCTTCGCCGCGGCGGCCGAGGCCGTCTTGAAGGCGCGCTGACGGGCCTGCACCACGGCCCGCTTCCGTGCCTTCGTCGCCGCCTGCGCGCGCGCCCGTTGCGGGGTGGCCGCCTTGACGGTCGCAGTGCCACGACCCGTCGCGCTGCGCCGCACCGTCGCCTCGCCGCGGTGACCGTCGACGTGCACCACGCGGGTCGCGGTCTTCGCGACGGTGGCGGTCTTGGTCACGGTCACGCGGTGGCTCCGCGCGGCGTCGGCCTGGGCCACGACCAGCGTCGACGCCGCCAGGGCGACCAGGACGAGCGCGACCACCTTCGCGGTCGCGCTCGACGGACGTGCAGACGTCACCCGTTCCATGGTGCTCTCTCCCTCGGTGAAGGGATCCACGACCGGCTGCACTGGTGCCCACCTGGTCCTTCGTGGTCTCCCCACCGCGAAGAACGGACGCTGGTCCCTAACTAGATGGGACTTTAGTCCTTTTGAGAGTCGTCTGCACCTCTTTGGTCCCGAATACTTCCGGGACGTCAGTCACTGTTCACCCGAGGCGACGACGACACGGGTGCCCGGTAGCGTGGTGCCGGGGAGAAGGAGAACCACATGAGCACGATCGTCGTGGGCTACGTCGCGAGTCCCGAGGGCGAGGCCGCCTGGGCCTGGGCCGTCGACCACGCCCGCAGCACGTCCGCCCGTCTCGTCGTCATCGCGTCCGACGCGCCGCACCCGGACGTCTCGCCCGAGACCGTCGTGGAGCAGCTCGAGTCGCGGCTCGGCGAGGCCGGCGTCGAGCACGAGGTGGTCCACTTCGTGGGCAGCGGTGGTGCTGCTGACGCGATCCTCGACCACGCCACCCGTCACGACGCGTCGCTCGTCGTCATCGGCCAGCGCCGGCGCTCGCCCGTCGGCAAGCTGGTGCTGGGCTCCACCTCGCAGCGCATCCTGCTCGAGGCCGACTGCCCGGTCGTCGCCGTCAAGGCCGCGCGCTGACCTCGTCGCCGGTCCCGGCACGTACCTCTCGGACGTCGGCTGCTCAGCTGCCGCCAGCCTCGCTGGTCGTGTCGCCCCACACCGCCTTCGCGCCCGAGTCGCCCACGCGGTAGACCTGCACGGCCGCCGCGACGGAGGCGATCAGGACGAGGACGGCCACCCCCCGCGCCGCCGCGGACACGACGCCCCGACGGTGCAGGACGAGCATCGCCACGAGCACCACCAGCAGGGCGATCTCGAACCAGATGAGCTGGTCGCCGAGCTCCGCGTGCCGGCCCGGGTCGCCGACCCTCTTCTCGAGCGCCTCGCCGCTCGAGGTCGCGACCGGGGTGAGCGCGGTCGCCACGACGAGCAGACTGGCCACGAGCCAGCCGTAGGTCTGGCGCCAGGCCGGGCGCAGCGCGACGACGATCGCACCGACCACCGACAGGGGCAGCAGCACGACCACCGCGTGCACGACGAGCGGGTGCAGCGGGAGGCCGTTGAACGTGTCCAGCATGGTGTTCTCCTTCGTGGGACGTCCCCGTGCGGCGAGCGCCGACGTGGAGGGGGTCAGGGTGCGCCGAGGACGAGCCGGACCAGGGACCACGGACCGTCGCGGTCGAGCTCGAGGCGGCCGCCACTCGCCTCCGCGCACGACCGCGCGATGTCGAGGCCGAGACCGCTGGAGCCCCGGTCGCTGGTCCCGCGCCGCAAGGCCGTCGGCGGCACGCCCGGCCCTTGGTCACGGACCTCGACGACGGTGCCGGTGCCGACGGACGACACGGTCACGGCCACCGGCACTCCCTCGGCCGTGTGCGCGACGGCGTTCTCGAGCAGCGCGTCCAGCGCGGCGGCGAGGTCCGCGTCGGCCAGGCGCACCTCCCGCCCCGCGGCGCCGTCCGGCAGCTCGAGCACGGCGTCTCGCCGCTGGTCCTCCAGCAGCGGAGCCCAGTACGCGAACCGGTCCTGCACCACGGCGACCACGTCGGTCCGGGGCACCGCCCCCTCGCGTTGTGGTCGGCGAGCAGCCTGGATCACCGCCGTCAGGGTCCGCTCGAGGTGGTCGAGGTGGTCCTCGAGCTCACGCTTCTGCGGCGACTCCGGCAGGGCCTCGACGTCGAGCCGCACCGCGGTGACCGGGGTGCGCAGCCGGTGCGACAGGTCGGCGACGGTCTCGCGCTCGGCCACGAGCAGCTCGTCGATGCGCCCGGCCAGGCGGTTCAGCGCCGCCGACACGCTGCGCACCTCGCGCGGGCCGTCCTGCGGGGCGCGAGCCTCGAGGTCGCCGTCGGCGAGACGTTCCGCCGTCGCGGCCGCGGCCGTCAGGTGGCCTGCGAGACGACGCCCCACCACCACGGCGAGCCCCGCCACCGCCGCGAGCGTGACCAGCCCGGCCAGGCCGAGCACGCCCACCTGCTCGAGCGTCTCCCTCCCCACCACGCTGCTCGGCACGAACGAGCACACGGCGACGTCGCGACCCCGCTGCTCGGCGACCACGCGCACGAGCCTGCCGCCGTCGACCGACGCCACCTCTGCCCCGTACACGCGCCCGACCCGGGCGTTGGGCGGGCCGTAGGAGTCGCCGTCGCTGGACCGTGCGTCGTCGTCGCGTCGCCCTGGGGGCGTGCCGGCGTCGGCGAGGGGACCGAAACGGGCGTCCGAGTCGACGCTGCAGTCGGGTCGGGCCGATCCCACGGGCGCGCCGTCTCCGGCGTCGACGGTCACTCGACCGCCGTCGCGGGCGTCGATGCGCTCGACGACCGCGACGAGGTCGTCGCGGTCGCCCCGTCCCGTGCTCACCAGGTCGGCCACGCCCTGCGCGACCGACGCAGCCCACTGCTCCTCGTCCTGCTGCACGTTGCGCTGCACGGTCAGCGTGACCGGCACGGCGAGGAGCAGCAACATCGCCGCAGCCGACCCGACGCCCAGCGCGAGGATGCGGGCGCGCAGGCTCACGCGTCGGCGCCGCTCGCCGGGTCGGGGGCGACGAGCTTGACGCCCACCCCTCGCACGCTGTGCAGGTACCGCGGTGCGGCGGCGCTCTCGCCGAGCTTGCGGCGCAGCCACGACAGGTGCACGTCGACGGTGCGGTCGGCGCCGCCCCACGGCATCTGCCAGACGTCCGCCAGCAGCTCGCGCTTGCTCACCACCTCGCCGGCACGGGTGGCGAGGGCGAGCAGCAGGTCGAACTCCTTGCGGTTCAGCGTGATGGCACGGCCCTCGACGGCGACCTCTCGCGACACGGGGTCGACGACCAGTCCACCCACCCTGACGGTGCGGTCGGCTGCACCGGCCGGCGCAGTGCGTCGGAGCACGGCCCGGACCCGCGCCATGGCCTGCGCGGCGGAGAACGGCTTGACGAGGTAGTCGTCGGCGCCGGCGTCGAGGAGGCGCACGATCTCCCGCTCGTCGTCGCGGGCCGTGGCCACGACCACCGGCACGTCGCTGGAGGAGCGCACGAGGGCGAGCACGTCGGCGCCGTCGAGGTCGGGCAGCCCGAGGTCGAGCATGACCACGTCCGGCTGCTCGGCGCCGACGCTGCGGATGGCCTCGACGGCCGTCCCGACGGCCGTGACGACGGCACCGTGGTCGGTGAGACCCCGCGTGAGGGTCGTGCGGATGGCGAGGTCGTCCTCGACCACCAGGATCCGGACCATGGGGTCACCGTAGTGCTCGACGACGCCGGACGGGGTCGACTCGCACACGCTCACGACCGGCCCGACCGGTCCCGTGCAGGCTCGACCCGCAGGGCGAGCGCCGGGCACACCTGCGCCAGCTGACGGGCCTGCCGCTCCGTGAGGTCGTCGCCCACGACGGGGAAGCCCCACTCGTCGAGGGTCACCTGCTCGGGCAGGAGCGCGGCGCACAGTCCGTGACCGTCGCAGCGGGTCCAGTCGACCAGCAGGCGCGCGCTCATCGGTCGGCACCCGTCGGGAGCACGCCGAGCGTCGGACGTCCGCACCCGCGGCCCGACGCATGGACGGCGACGTCGTCGGCGAAGGCGACCAGCGCGCTGGCCAGGAAGCCGACGGCACCGTCGGGGTGGGCGCACGCTCCGCGGCCGCGCACCAGACCGAGCCGTCGGGACAGGCGCGAGTGGTCGACGGGCGTGGTCGCCGCCAGCTCCTCGACGTCGGAGGCGAGCGAGTCGAGACCGAACACGCAGGGTCCGCACTGGCCGGCCGACTCCCCGGCGAGCCAGCGCACCACCCGGGCGACCTCGCCGACGGGACACGTGGCGTCGGGCAGCACGGCGACGACGCCAGCACCCCACGTCGTGCCCCGCGCGCGGAGGGCGGCGCGCTCCACGACCAGGTCGTCAGCCTTGGTCCAGCGGCCGTGGTACCCGCCGAGGAGGACGGTCCGGTCCGCACCGCCGACGAGGTCGGCGACCCGTCGGCCGTGCGGGACCTCGACCACGCCCGGGTGCGGCACGTGGCCCAGGAGCGTGGCGAGCGTGCTCCCCGGCTCGTCGAGGGTGCCGACGCTCGCGAACCCGGCCGGGCCGCGACGGCCCAGCAGCCCCAGCTGCGCGAAGGTCTCGACGTTCGACAGGAACGTCGGGTGCCCGTCGACCCCGTCGACCGACGGCAGCGTCCGCCGGCCACCCGGGACCGGCGCCGACCCCGACAGCCGGTTGACGAGCGACCGGGCCTCGCCACCGACGAACGTGCCCGCAGCGTCGACGACCCGCACGTGGCGTCCGTCGGCCCGCTCCGCGAGCGCGGCGCGCAGGGCCGCGGCCGCCTGGGCGTCGTGGACGGCGACCACGGCGTGCGTCGTGCGCAGGGCGGCCGCCACGACGACGACGCCGTCGAGCACCAGGTGCGGCACGCGGCGCATGAGCACCCGGTCCTTCCAGCTCGCGGGCTCGCCCTCGCTGCCGTTCACGACCACCCGCACGTCGGGACCGGGCGCGACGGCGGCGAGCTTGGTGGCGACGGGGAACGCCGCACCGCCGCGGCCCAGCAGCCGCACCGACGCCACGTCGGCGGCGAGCATGGGCGCGGCGTCGGCCCGGAGCGCGCCGTGGAGGAGCTCGTGCTCGACGAGGGGCACGTGGCCGGTGCCGCGCGCGCCGGCGAGCAGCGCGTCCGCTCCCCACGTGAGCACGGCGGGCGGACCGCTGGGACGGGTCAGGACAGTCATCGGAATCCTCCTCGGACGAGCACACGGTGGCCTGGGACGGAGTCGGTAGGGGCGGTGGTCCGCCGGGGACGGGCGAGGACGCGCAGCGCCACGGCCGCGGCGACGGCCAGGGCGCAGCCGGCGTAGACGATCGTCGTCCAGGCGCGACCGGTGTCGGTGCCCGCGAGGACGCCGTGCCCCATGCTCAGCACCCAGCCGACGTAGGCGGCGCCGTGCACCGTGCGCCACACGAGGGGCGAGACCCGCGAGCCCGCGAGGCGGCCCCGGGACAGTCCGCTCAGCGCAGTGGCCACGAACGCCCACACCCCGAGGGTGCCGAGCCCCACGGCGAACGGCGCGAAGCCCGACGTGAAGGGCACGACCACCGAGGTGAGCGACAGCGCCACGTGGGTGTCGAGCACGAGCAGCCCGACGTGCAGGGCCAGGGCGCCCAGCGCCACGAGCGCGACCGAGCGGTGCGCGAGCTGGCGGACCGCGCGTTGCTCGAGCGCACGACCGCCGCGCCCCGTCGACGAGGCGAGCGCGCCGAGGCACACGGACGCGGTGAAGCCGAGGAGGGCCACCATGCCGAGGGCACGGGCCAGGAACCAGAGCGTCATGCCGCGACCTCCGTCTCGGGCGGCCAGCCGCCGACGTGCTCGACGGCACCGTCGAGCGTGACCACGCGCGCCGCCACGTCGTCGCGCTCGAGCCAGGGCCGTGCCTCCGGGCCGCGGACGACCGCGGCCGTGCTGAGGGTGTTCGCCAGCACCGCGGTCGGCGCCCAGACCGTGACCGTGCGCCAGGGTCCGTCGGCGGGTCGGCCCGTGCGGGGGTCCAGCAGGTGGTGGGCCGGCGTGCCGTCGGCGGTGGTCCAGCGGCGCTCCTGGGTCGACGACGTCGCGAGCCCGCCGTCGGTCAGCGCCACGCGCGTGCCCGCCTCGCCGCGTAGCTCGGCGACGTCGACCTGCCACGGTCGGGACGGTCGGCCCGCGAGAGCGAGGTCGCCGCCGATCTCGACGAGGGCGGCGTGACCGTCGAGCGCGTGCACCCGTCGGGCCGCCTCGTCGGCCGTCCACGCCTTCGCCACGGCACCGAGGTCGAGCCCGACCCCGGCCGGGACCCCCACCAGCCGCAGCTCGGGGTCGACCCGGACGCTGCGCCAGCCAGGTCGGTGGGGCTCGTCGGGCCCGCCGTGCCTCGTCCCGGCCGAGCGACCTCGGGGCGCGCCACGCACCACGTCGAGGTCGGCGTCGTAGCCGAGAGCCGCCAGGTCGGCGCCGAGGGTCGGGTCGACGGCACCGTCGGTCGCGCGCGCGGCCTGCAGAGCCACCTGGACCAGCTCGACGGTCAGCGCCGACGCCGGCACCAGCCGGCCGCCGTGCCGAGCGACCCGCACCAGCTCGGCGTCGTCGCGGAACCGGCTCACGGCGGCGTCGACGTCGGCCATCAGGTCGCGGACGACACGCTCGGCACGGTCGGGCGATCCGCCCTCCACGGTGACGGACACGGTGCACGACCAGGCGTCCCACCGACGCACGACGCTCATGACGCGTTGCTCGACGCGTCGCCCTGGCCGCTGGAGCTGCCATGCTGCAGACCACTCCCGCCCTGGTCGGACGAGCCACCCTGGCTCGAGTCCTGCGACGACGCGCTCCCCGACGACGTGCTCGAGAGCGTGCTCTGCCCGGCGCTCGCGGCGGTGGAGCTCGTCTGCGCGACGACGGCCGCGAAGCCGCCGGTCGCCACGACGCCCAGCACGCCGGCGCCGACCGCCACGCGGCGGGCCCTGGTCCTCACGTCGGTCCTCATGGTGTCCTCCTCGTCGGTGCCGCTCCTGCGGCGGCACCCCGAGCATCGGACGGGACGGGTCAGCCCCAACCCAACCGGACCTCAAATCCACGTCAAGAACGGCGAGCCGTCGCGCGTGGCACGATCGACGGGTGAGCCTCGACGACCTCCCCCCGGCGATCGTGCAGACCGACCCGGACCTCGTGGCCGGGTTCGCGCACGACGAGGCGCGACTGGTGGCGCGCTCGACGCCCGTCGCCGTGCTGTCGCCGCGCGACACCGACGAGGTCGCCGCGTGCCTGCGGGCCGCGCGCGCGGCCGGGCTCGCGGTCGTCACGCGCGGCGCCGGCACGGGCCTGGCGGGCGGCGCGAACGCTCCGGCGGGCTCGGTCGTGCTGAGCACCCGACGGCTCGACCGCATCGTCGCGGTCGACGTCGAGGAGCGGGTGGCCGTCGTGCAGCCCGGCGTGCTGACCGGCGACCTCCGCGCGGCGGTGGAGGAGGTCGGACTGTTCTACCCGCCCGACCCCGGCAGCGTCGCCATCTCGACCATCGGCGGCAACGTCGCGACCGACGCCGGCGGCATGTGCTGCGTGAAGTACGGGGTGACGGGCGACTACGTGCTGGGGCTCGAGGTCGTGCTGGCCGACGGGCGGGTCCTGCGGACCGGGCGCCGCACGGTCAAGGGCGTCGCCGGCTACGACCTGACCCACCTGCTCGTGGGCTCCGAGGGGACGCTCGGGGTGATCACCGAGGTCACGCTGCGGCTGCGGCCGGCTCCCCCGGCACCCGCCACCGTCGTCGCGACGTTCGCCTCGCTGCCCGACGCGGGTCGGGCGGTGGAACGGATGACCGCGGACGCGCTCGACGTGTCGCTGCTGGAGCTGCTCGACGCGACCACGCTCCGGGCGATCGACGCGCACACCGGCATGGGGCTCGACGCGGCCGCGATGCTGCTGGTGCAGTCGGACCAGCCCGACCCCACGGCGACGCTCGCGGCCGTGCAGCGGGCGTGCGAGGGAGCCGGAGCGGTCGACGTCGCGGTCACGACCGACGTCGAGGAGGGGCGGCAGCTGCTCGAGGCCCGACGTCAGGCGCTGCCCGCCCTGGAGCGGCTCGGCGACTGGCTGCTCGACGACGTGTGCGTCCCGCGGCGCGCGATCGTCGCGCTCGTGCAGGGCGTCGAGCAGGTGGCCCGCACCGAGGGGCTGACGATCGGCGTGTTCGGCCACGCCGGCGACGGCAACATGCACCCGACGGTGATCTTCGACCAGCAGGACCCGGAGTCCGAGGCGGCCGCCCGGCGCGCGTTCGACGCGATCACGGCGCTCGCCCTCGATCTGGGCGGCACGGTGACCGGCGAGCACGGCGTCGGTCGGCTCAAGGCCGGGTGGCTGGCTCGCGAGCTCGACCCGGTCGCCCTCGACGTCCACCGCGCCGTGAAGGCCGCTCTCGACCCGGAGGGCCGGCTCAACCCCGGGAGCGTCCTCGACGGCTAGAGCCGGGTCAGGCGCTGGCCAGACCGGGCAGGGCCCGCTCGAGGATCGCGCCTGCGTCGACGTCGGCGTCGAGCGTGCCGAACGCCAGCCCGCCGTGCCCGTCGAGCCGGCTCGAGCAGAACGCGTCGGCCACGGCGGGCGAGGAGTGCCGCACCAGCAGCGACGCCTGCAGCGTCAGGGCCATCTGCTCGACGAGCCGGCGCGCCCGGAACTCGATGCTGCCGAGGTCGCGCGCGGCAGCGGCGAGGTCGGCGCCCAGGCGGTCGGCCGCGGCGTCGAGGCGGGCGTCGCCACCGCGGGCGAGGCCGATCTCGTGCATCAGGGCGTCGGCCACGACGGGCTCGCGGCCGAGCGCCCGCAGGACGTCGAGCGCGTTGACGTTGCCCGAGCCCTCCCAGATCGAGTTGAGCGGCGCCTCCCGGTAGAGCCGCGGCATGCCCGACTCCTCGACGTAGCCGTTGCCCCCGAGGCACTCCATGGCCTCGGCCGTGAAGGCGGGGCCACGCTTGGTGATCCAGTACTTCCCGACCGCCGTGCCGATGCGTCGGAACGCCTGCTCCTGCTCGTCGCCGCGCAGGGCGCGGTCGGCGGCGCCCGAGAGCCGCAGGGTGAACGCCGTCGCAGCCTCCGACTCGAGGGCGAGGTCGGCGAGGACGTTGCGCATGAGCGGCTGGTCGACCAGCCGGCGACCGAACGCAGCCCGGTGCTGCACGTGGTGGCCGGCCTCGACGAGCGCCTTGCGCATGAGCGCGGCGCTGCCCGTCGCGCAGTCCAGCCGGGTGCAGCTGACCATGTCGATGATGGTGCGCACGCCGCGGCCCTCCTCCCCCACGAGCCAGGCGACGGCGCCGTCGAGCTCGGGCTCGGAGGAGGCGTTGGAGCGGTTGCCGAGCTTGTCCTTGAGCCGTACGACGTGGAAGCGGTTGCGCGACCCGTCGGGGAGGATCCGCGGGACGAGGAAGCACGACAGGCCGCCCGGCGACTGCGCGAGCACGAGGAACACGTCGCACATGGGCGCCGACGTGAACCACTTGGCACCGTGCAGCGTGAAGACGCCGGGCTCCTCGGTCGACTGCGCGACGGTGGTGTTGGTGCGCACGTCGGAGCCGCCCTGACGCTCCGTCATGCCCATGCCGGCGAGCAGTCCCTGCTTCTCGGTGGGCACGCGCAGACCGGGCTCGTACACACGCGACGTCAGGAGCGGCTCGTACACCTCGGCCAGCGCCGGGGCGTGCCGCAGCGCTGGCACGACGGCGTAGGTCATCGTGACCGGGCAGCCGTGGCCGGCCTCCGTGTGCCCCCACACGAGGCTGCCCGCCGTGCGGGCGACGTGGGCGCCTGCTCGCTCGTCGGCCCAGGCGGCGCCGCCGAGGCCCTCGGAGATCGCGGTGTCCATGAGCTGGTGCCAGGCGGGGTGGAACTCGACCTCGTCGACCCGGTTGCCGTAGCGGTCGACGACGCGCAGCTCCGGCTCGAAGCGGTTGGCGTCCTCCGCCCAGCGCTGCGCCTCGGGACTGCCCGCCAGGCGGCCGAGTCGGCGTACGTCGTCCTCCGCCCAGCCGGCGCCCTCGCGGTGCAGCGCCTCGACGAGCGCGACGTCGGCCGACGCGTCGTAGGGCGCCAGCGGCGGCGCTTGGTTGGCGTCGGCACCGGTGACCGTGCCGGGGCGGACGTCGCTGACGGTGCGGGGCGGGGTGAGCGTCATGGTCCAAGCATTGCATCATCGTGACAGTTGTCAAGGATCTGCAAGGCCGATCTGCAAGGATGGAGACTGTGCGCATGGACGTCCGCCCCCTCAGCGCCCGGTCGATCGTGCTGAGCCTCATGCTCGCGGTGCACCCCCCGGAGATGACGCCGGCGCAGCTCGTGGCCTCCGGCGACGTCTTCGACGTCCCCGAGTCGACCCTTCGCGCAGCCCTGACCCGCCTGGTCGCGGCGGGCGACCTCGAGCGCTCGGGCGGCACCTACCGCATCGGCGCCCGGCTGCAGGAGCGTCAACGTCGGCAGGACGCCGCCCTGGACCCGCCGTACCGGCCGTGGGACGGCACGTGGGAGACCGCGGTCGTGGTCGCCGCCGGCCGGTCGGCGCCGGACCGCGCCGCGCTGCGCCAGGAGATGGAGAGGCTGCGGCTCGCCGAGCTGCGCGAGGGCGTCTGGACCCGCCCGGCGAACCTCGACCGGCCGCTCCCCACCTGGCCCGACGACCTCGTCGTCGTGGCGAGCTCGCGCCCGCTCGACGAGCAGGGGCTCACCGCTCGCCTGTGGGACCTCCCCGCCTGGACGGACACCGGCGCCCGACTGCTCGCGGCCCTCGACGAGCCACGACCGCCCGTGGAACGCCTGGCCGTGGCCGCCGCGCTGGTTCGGCACCTGCGGACCGACCCGGCCCTGCCGCCCGAGCTGCGACCGTCGGGCTGGAACGCGCCACGTCTGGTCGAGGCCTACGCCGCCTACCAGGCCGAGCTGGCGGCGTCCCTCGGTCGCCCGAGCCCCGCCACCTGACCGGTCGCGGCGGGGGCGGGGTGCCGGACCTCACGCCCGCTCGGGTCGCGCGCCGCACCGAGCGTGCCGACGATGAGGTGACCGCGTCCCGACGTCAGGAGCCCCCGTGCCGCTCGTCCACCTGCACCTCGTCGAGGGTCGACGCACGCCCGAGGAGGTCCGCCGCCTGGCCGACGTCGTCCAGCAGACCCTGCTCGACGTGTTCGCCGCGCCCGAACGCGACCGCTACCAGCTGATCTCCGAGCACAAGCCGGGCTTCATGATCGCGGAGGACACCGGGCTCGGCATCGAGCGCACCGACGACCTCGTGATCCTGCAGATCACCCAGCAGGGCCGCGACCTCGACCAGAAGCGCGCGCTCTACGCGACCCTCGCCGAGCGGCTCGAGGCCCAGTGCGGCCTCGCCCCGTCCGACCTGATCGTGTCGCTGACGGAGAACACCAAGGAGGACTGGTCCTTCGGCCACGGCGTGGCGCAGTTCGTGGAGGGCCTGCTCTAGGTGCACGAACGCCGTCGCCCGTCCTCTCGTGGGGACGGGCGACGGCGTCGCAGTCGTCGTCAGGAGCCGACGTAGGTCCCGGCGACGCGGATCTTTCCGGGGCCGTCCGGCACCGTGCGGGTCGAGCAGTCTCCTGTGGCGGCGTCGCACGTGGTGACCCGGCTGCCCTCGACCTTCACGAGCCGGCCGTCGGGAGTCCAGCCGTAGGTGAAGCCGTCCCCGGGCAGCGTGATCCGCCGGCCCGTGTCGAGGTCGGTGACGTGCACGACCGGGTTCCGGACCTCGTCGCCGTCCACCCCGTCGACGACCGTCCTGGTGCCGTCCTCGTCGGTGCTCACGAAGGTCGTCGTGGTCTGGACGAAGCGGCCGTCGGGCGACAGCTCGTTCGAGGCCCAGCGTGCGTCGCCGGAGCCCACGGTGAGGTCGGCGGTGGACCGCAGCTGACGCGAGTCACCCAGGCGGTAGGCCGTCGACCCGTGGTCACCACCGAGAGCGCGTCCGCCCCCGGTCGACGGGAGCTGCTCGCCGGGGACCGAGGCGACCTCCCGGCCGGTGCGCCAGTTGAGCACCTTCTGCGCCTCGTTCGTGCCGACCACGACGTAGTCGCCCGTGAGGCCGATGGGCGGGACGCTCCACCCGGCCCACGTGTACCCGCCGTCGAACGGCACCACGGCCAGCTCGTCGCCGGAGGACGCCTCGACGACGTGCACCTCGTACCCGCTGCCGGCCTTCGTGACGTACGCGAGACGGTCCGCGGAGGCGTCGGCGCCGGGCACGACCTTGCGCGGCAGGTCGAGCCGACGGACCGTGCCGTCGGTGCCGACGTACACCCAGCCGCGGGGCGCGTCGCCCGCGTCGTCGTCCGACACGGCGGCGATCACGCCGTCCGCCGTGTAGTACAGCGTCTGGACGGCCGTGCCGAGGTCGACGGAGTAGTCCGGGTCGCTGAACCAGACGGTGTCACCTCGTGAGAAGGCACCGCCCGTCCGGTACGCGCTGGACACGAGGTCGACGTCGGAGGCGGAGATGCTGCTCTCGACCTGCAGCGACGATCCGGCGTCGCGGCCCACGCCGCTGACGGCGACCGCGGTGCCGGCGACCGCCCCGATGGCGAGGGTCGCGACGGAGCGGCGGACCACGGCGCGACGACGACCGGCCCGACGGCCGCTGCGGATCACCCCGTCGAGGTCGAGCTCGGGGACGGGCTGGGAGGTGGCGTGCTGTCGGATGAGGTCGGTGAGGTTCTCAGTCATCCTGGGCTCCTTCGGTGACGAGGTCGGCGCGGGCTCGCAGTGCCGCGAGGGCGACGACGGTCTGGCTCTTGACGGTGCCGGTGGACACGTTCAGGAGGTCGGCGGTCTCCTGGACGGACAGGTCCTCGAGGAAGCGAAGGACGAGCACGGAGCGCTGCCCGAGGGGCAGGGCCCGTAGGGCGTCGGCGAGGGTGATGCGGTCGGCGAGGTCGCCGGCAAGGTCGGCCGTGTGGTCTGCGGCGCCTGCGGCGGACTCGTCGACGTCCCGGACGTCCTCGTGGTTCCATGCGTGCTTGCGGAACCAGTCGCGCGACACGGTGACCATCACGCGTCGGGTGTAGGCCCTCGCCTTCTCGGGCTCGCGCAGTCGGGGCCAGGCCAGGTAGGTCTTGACCAGGGCCGACTGCACGAGGTCCTCGGCGAGCTGCCGGTCCCCGACGATGAGCACCGCCGTCCGGTAGAGGTGCGGCCACGCAGCTCGAGCGAACTCGCTGTACGCAGCCTCGGTCGTCCGTCGCACGTGCACTCCTCGTCCCGTTGAACTCTGTCACCTCCTAGACGGGATGGGGGCGCGATTCGGTTGGGACGCCGCACGTCAGGAGCGTCGGCTCGCCGCCCGCGTCCCGGGCGTCGGGAACCAGCGCCACACCACGAACGACTGGCCGAGCGTCCACACCTGGCTGGCGACCCAGTAGACGAGCAGGCCGACGGGCACGAACGTCCCGGCCAGCAGGAGCCCTCCGGCCGAGAGGGTCGGCATCATCCGGGTGGCCTGCTGCATCGCCTCGGGCATCCCGTCCGTCGGGGTGTTGGGCATCACGAAGAGATGCTGGGTCGCGAACGAGACCAGCGCGGCCACGGCTGCGAGCGTGAGGACGACGGCCAGGTGGAGCCCGCCATGGCCGAGCATGCCGCTGTCGGCCAGACCGACGCCGAACAGCTGGGCACGGTCGAAGAGCGCCACATGCTCGGCGTCCATCGAGCCGACCGGCGAGCCGGCCGCGACGTCGGAGAGCAGGTGGTAGAGCGCGATCCACAGCGGTAGCTGCAGCAGCACGGGCAGGCACCCGAGCCGGGAGACGCCGTGCTCGGCCGACACGGCGCGACGCTCCTCCATCATGGCGCGCACGCTCTCGGTGTCGGTGCGGCCCTTGTACCGCTGGGCGATCTCCTGCATCTGGGGTCGCGCGTGGGCCGACCGGCGCGCGTTGCGGACCGTGTGCACCGTGATCGGCAGGAGCAGCGAGCGCACCACGACGACGATCGCGGCAATGCTCAGGCACCAGCCGACGGCACCACCGGGGTCGGCCCCGAGGTGCGTGAGGAGGGCGTGGGTGTGGGACAGCAGGGCGGACAGGACGTCCTTCAACGGGTCGAGCATGGGGTTTCTCCTGGTCTGAGGATCGGATCGGGCACGTCGCCCGAAGGCGACCTCAGACCAGACCGGGAGCGCGCGGACGCACCGGCTGCCGCACCGGGTCCGCGATGCGCGAGGAGAGCACGGGCACCAGCCGCACGGCCTCGCCAGGCCGCACCCCGACCCCCGTGACACGGTGCTCGACGACGACGCGCGAGCCCACCGCCACCACCAGCGCCGCGGCGATGAGCACCGCCACCCCCGCTGCTGCAGTGGACTCCGACGGCGCCGCGAGGCACAGGACGAACGCGAGCAGCCCGGTCACCCGGCTCAGCGTCGCGGTCTCGAACACCTCGTCAGCATAGACCTGCGGGGCGCAGGGGCGCGAGGACGACTAGTCCGGCCGCACGGCTGACTGCGCCTGCTCGACGTCGGCCTTGGTGTAGCCAAACTTCTTTCGAAGGATCCTGGAAACCTCGGTATGCAGTATCTCGTCATCGCCTGTCAGCCCAAGACGAACTGCCGCCTCTGCCTGCTCGCGTGGTTTCAGCTGTGCAGCTCGCTCGATCAACGCGTACCTGGAGAATCCCAGGCTCGTGTCCAAGATCAGCTCCGTCAGGAGAGGGAGGTCGCTGTCCACAACGGAAAGGTCCGCGATGGCGCCCGCGAGCGCCTCGCCCGCCCTCGTGTCGCCCTCGCCGCGCAGGAGGTCCACGAGCTCGTCGTACACGGCGTGGGCCGCCTTCGTCCCGGGTGCTCGGGCTGCGCCTGTCCTCAGCACCTCGTCCAGAGACTGGTCGACGACCATCTCCATCAGCACGTCGATCGCGGGCGCCAGGTCGATGACTCCACGGAGGGGATGCAGACCTTATGCCGAGTCCACGTTGTATCCCAGCCCTCGTAGCCTCGCCACGTACGGAGCCTCGGCCACTCGGCGCGCTTCGGCGATGCGCTCGAGCTCCGCCGCCTTGGCTTCTCGCTTTCGGACGTTCTCCGGGTCGTTCCAGCCCGGGATGTTCTCCGACAGGAGGCGCTCGAGGCGCTCCTCCTCGGACTCACTCATCGCTCAGACTCCTCGACCGATCGTCGGTCCAGTGGCGATCGCCACGATCGCTTCCTCGCGTCACTCGTTTGGCCGCCCCGCTGGCGCAATCGTGGAACCAGCATGGTCGGAGAAGGATGGCACGACTGTGCTGACTAGCGAGGTTTCCCGGTCTTCTGTGCCTGGACGACCTCGGCACGGCTGTAGCCGAAGGTCTTCCTGAGTGCCTTGGCCGCCTCCAGCTCGAGCCCTTCATCTGCGAGAGCCGCGACGATGGCGGCCTCAGCCGTCTCCTTCGGCCGCAGTCTGGCGATCCGTTCGATGAAGAGGAGTCGCTCTCCACCCAGGTGCTCATCGTTCAGGAGCTCGATCAGCAGCGGGAGGTCGCTATCGGCCACGGACAGGTCGGCGATCGCGGCCGCCAGCCCCTCTCCGACCGTGCTCTCCCCGTAGTGACGCAACAGGCTGACGAGCTCGTCGTAGACGGAATGCCCGGCCTTCGTGCCCATGGCTCTGGCCGCGCCTGACCTCACCCACTCGTCGACCGACTCGTCCTGGACCACCTCCAGCAGGATGTCCAAGGCGTTCGTGAGATCCAGCGCACCGTGCACCTGGACCAGGTCCCAGACCGATTTAAGGACGAAGCCGCGATCCCGCAGGAGCTGCACGTACGGCGCTTCCGACTCTCTCCTCTTCCGATGGATTCTCTCGAGCTCGTCGTCTCTGTCCTGACGCTTCTTGACGTTCTCGGGATCGTTCCATCCCGGAATGTGTTCCGTCAGCAGCCGCTGCAGACGCTCTTGCTCAGACTCGGTCATCGACTCACATCTCCGGAACCAGACGTAGGTCGATCCATCAGAAGAGATCGACCGCAGCAGTCATTCTCCTCGACGCGTCGCTGCCATCGCGTGCCGCGTGGGCCGACCCACGGAGCTCACTGGTGGGATCCGACACGAAAGAACCCCCGACAGGCATCAACCTGTCGAGGGTTCTCACGTGACTCATTCGGCGGTGGCGGTGGGATTTGAACCCACGGTGGGTTTGACCCCACACATCATTTCGAGTGATGCACCTTCGGCCGCTCGGACACGCCACCGCGGGGTACCTTACCGGACCCCTGCACGCCACCCGGCGGTGGGTTTGGCGAGCGGGAGCGACCCCGTGCAGGAGGAGGATGAGCGTCGTGGACCTCGACGACCTTGCCGCGCGAGTGGCCGCGCTGGCTGAGGCCAACCCGGCCCGTCGCGTGCTGCTCGGCCTCGTCGGCGCCCCGGGGAGCGGGAAGTCGACGCTGGCCCGACGACTCGCGAACCGGCTGACGGCGCGCGGGGTCCCGGCCGTGCGGGTGCCGATGGACGGGTTCCACCTCGCCGACGCCGCCCTGCTCGAGCGCGGGCTCCGCGCCCGCAAGGGTGCCGTCGAGACGTTCGACGCACACGGGTACCTCGCGCTCCTGCGTCGCCTCCGCGCGGAGACCGACCACGACGTGCTGGCGCCGGGCTTCGAGCGCGACCTCGAGCAGCCGATCGCCGCGTCGATCACGGTCACGCCGGAGCACCGTGTGGTCGTGACCGAGGGCAACTACCTCCTCGACGCCGACGAGCCGTGGCCCGACGTCCGGCGCGAGCTCGACGCCGTCTGGTTCGTCGACCTCGACGACGGACGTCGCCGGTCGCGCCTGGTGATGCGGCACGTCAAGCACGGGAAGTCGCGCGAGGACGCGCAGGCGTGGGTCGACGGCGTGGACGAGCCGAACGCCCGGCGCGTGCTCGCCCGGCGCGAGCAGGCCGACCTCGTCGTCCCCTCCCCCTGACCCCCACCGCGGTCCCCGCGTTCTGCGGAGCTGATGACGGTTCTGCGCCGGAGAACCGTCACCATCTCCGCACAACGCGGCCCCAGGCGCGGCGGGCGGGGTCAGGGCAAGGCGGAGGCGACGCGGGCGACGATCTCGCGCAGCACGTCGGGCGGGGTGGCGTAGGTGAGGCGCGCGCGGCCGTCGCCGACGCGCGAGGTGCCGCCGAACGTCGGGCCGGGGCCGAGGGCGACCCGACCCTGCTCCAGCAGGCGCACGGCCGGGTCGTCGCCGACGTCGTACGCGCGCAGGTCGAGCCAGGCCGTGTAGGTGCCGGGCCCGGCGACCAGCCGCGCTGACGGCAGGTGCTCGTCCACGAGCGCCTCGAGCAGCTCGCGGTTCGCGCGGAGGTCGGCGCGCAGCGCGTCGAGCCAGTCGCGACCCTCGCGCAACGCGGTCGTGTGCGCCAGCGTTCCGAGGTGGCTCGGACCGTGGCTGACGATCTCGAGGACCGCCGAGCGCTCAGCAGCGGTGGCCGCCCCGCCGACGACCACGGCAGCCTTCAGGCCCGCCAGGTTGAACGCCTTCGACGCCGACAGCACGGCGTAGGCGTCGTCGGTCCCCTCGACCGACAGGTACGGCACGAACGCGTCGGCCTCGCCCGACACCGGCGCGAGCGGCGCGTGGATCTCGTCGACCACGACCCGCACGCCGTGCTCTGCGGCCAGCCGGGCCACGGTCGACAGCTCCTCGTGGGTGTGCACGACCGCGGTGGGGTTGTGCGGGCTGCACAGCAGGTAGGCGGCGCCCGGGTGGCGGGCGAACGCGGTGGCCAGGCCGTCGAGGTCGAGCCGTCCGTCAGCACCCAGCGGCACCTCGACGCGCGAGCGCCCGACGTGCGCGACCGCGTCGTAGAAGGGCGGGTACACGGGCGGGTTCAGGATGACGGGCACGTCCGGGGCGTCGTGCAGCCGCAGCACCTCCTCGAGCCCGACCATCACGTCGGCGACGTCGAGCGTGCTGGCAGGGTCGAAGGTCCAGCCCCAGCGGTCGGCCGCGAACGAGGCCAGCGCCTGCGCGTACGTCCCGGCCTTCGGGTAGCCGGTGTCGCCGAGCGCGACGGCCTCGGACAGCGCCCGCGCGACGGGCTCCGCGAGCGGCACGTCCATCTCGGCGACGAACGCGGGCAGCACGTCGGGCGCGTAGAGCGTCCACTTGACGCTCGTGCGGCGACGCAGGTCGGCCAGGGTCAGCTCGTGCAACGGGTGCATACGACCCACCCTGCCACCGGCGTCGAGCCTTGACACCGCAGCCGACGCCACGGGACAGTCACGTCGACCCCGAGCCCCGAGGTGGCCCGTGACAGAGCACCGGACGACGGCAGACCCTTCGACGTCCCGAGGTATCGCCCTCGCATGGGCGTCCTGGGTCGCCGGGCTCCTCGCCTACCTCTGGACGGTCGCCACCGGCTTCAGCCTCGACGGTCTCACGCCGTCCGAGGAGACGAAGGTGCTCGTGGGCGCCACCGTCGCCATGGCGCTCACCACGGTGCTGCCCTTCATGGGCCTGTGCCTGGCGCTCGTGCAGGGTCGCGCCCTGGCCGCCGTCGGGCTCGGTCTTGCGGTGGCGCTGGCGCTCGTGCCCGTCGTGGCCGTGGGACCGGACGCCGCACGCGACTGGCGCGACCGCGCCGCACCCGAGCCGACGCCCGCACGACCGAACGGCGGGTGCGCGGTGCACAGCGGCGGCAGCAACACCTGCCCGGGCGGCTGACGCCCGGCGTCCTACCGTGGAGGCATGGACGCGACCCTCGGCTCCCTGCTCACCGAACCCGCCGCCCAGGAGGCCGTGCGCGTCGCACCCCTCGTCGACGGCCACGACGACCTCGCGTGGGAGGCGCGGGAGGCGGCCGGGTACTCCGTCGAGGGGCTCGACGCCGACCGCAGCGCCGACGGCGTCGAGCCGACGTTCCACACCGACCTCGCCCGGCTGCGCGCCGCGGGCGTCGGCGGGCAGTTCTGGTCGGTCTACGCGCCCTGCGAGCGGCGTGGGGCCGACGCCGTCACCTACACGCTCGAGCAGGTCGACTGGGTGCATCGCCTGGCCGCCCGCTACCCCGAGCGCACGGCGCTCTGCTGGACGGGCGACGACGTCCGCGCCGCCTGGGCCTCGGGGCGGCTCGCGTCGCTCCTCGGTGCCGAGGGCGGGCACAGCATCGACGGCTCCCTGGCGGTCCTGCGCCAGCTCGCGCGCCTCGGCGTGCGCTACATGACGCTCACCCACAACGAGAACACGCCGTGGGCCGACTCGGCCACCGACGAGCCGCAGCACGGCGGCCTCACCGCCTTCGGCCGCGACGTCGTGCGCGAGATGAACGCCGTCGGCATGCTCGTCGACCTCTCGCACGTCGCCGCGACGACCATGCACGACGCGCTCGACGTCAGCAGCGCGCCGGTGATCTTCAGCCACTCCTCGTGCCGCGCCGTCACGGACCACCCGCGCAACGTCCCCGACGACGTGCTGGAACGGCTCGCCGGCAACGGCGGGCTCGTGATGGTCACCTACGTGCCGTCCTTCGTCAGCGCCGAGTTCGCGGCCTGGTTCGAGCAGTACGAGACCGACCCCGCCACGGCCGGCGAGAAGCCCGTCGTCACCGTCGAGCACGTCGCCGACCACGTCGACCACGCCCGTGAGGTGGCCGGCGTCGAGCACGTGGGGCTCGGCGGCGACTACGACGGCTTCGACCACTTCCCGGTCGGCATGGACGACGTCACCGGTCACGCCGCGCTGCTCGACGCGCTCGCCCGACGCGGCTGGTCCGCCGACGACCTGTCCCGCCTCACGGGACGCAACATCCTGAGGGTGCTCGACGCCACCTCCTGAGGTGTGGCCGAGGGTGCGTCGTCGGCGCGTGGCAGACTCGACGTGACCCAGCACACACCGCCTTCGGGGGGACCGATGACAGCCCGACCCAGCCACGCGACCGGCAGCACCGACGTCCCGCTGCTCGAGACCACCATCGGCGCCGACCTGGCCGCCACCGTCGCGCGCGTGCCCGACGGCGAGGCGCTCGTGGAGTGCGCCACCGGACGGCGCTGGACCTACCGAGAGCTGTGGGACGACGTCACCGCGGTGGCGCGGGGGCTCGCGTCGCTGGGGCTGGAGAAGGGCGACCGCGTCGGCATCTGGGCGCCGAACTGCGCGGAGTGGACGCTCGTGCAGTACGCCACGGCGCGCCTCGGCGTCGTGCTGGTGAACGTCAACCCCGCGTACCGCGCCCACGAGCTCGGCTACGTCGTCGGCCAGTCGGGCATGCGCGCGATCGTGGCGGTGCCCGAGCTCAAGGGGGCCTCGTTCGCCGCCATGATCGAGCAGGTCCGACCCGACCACCCGCACCTCACGGACGTGGTGTTGATCGGAACCCCCTCCTGGGAAGCCATGACCGACGCCGGCCGCGCGAGCGACCTCGACGTCGACGCCGTGGAGGCCACGCTCGACCCCGGCGACCCGATCAACATCCAGTACACGTCGGGCACCACCGGCTTCCCCAAGGGCGCCACCCTCTCGCACCGCAACATCCTCAACAACGGCTTCGCGGTCGGTGAGCTCCTGCACTACACGGCCGACGACCGGATCGCGATCCCCGTGCCCTTCTACCACTGCTTCGGCATGGTCATGGGCAACCTCGCAGCCACGTCGCACGGCGCGACGATGGTCGTCCCCGCGCCCATGTTCGACCCCGCCGCCACGTTGCGCGCCACGGCCCAGGAGCGGTGCACGTCGCTGTACGGCGTGCCCACCATGTTCATCGCGATGCTGTCCGACCCGTCGTTCGACGAGCACGACCTGTCCGCGCTGCGCACCGGGATCATGGCCGGCTCCCCGTGCCCGGTGGAGGTGATGAAGCAGGTCATCGAGCGGATGGGCGCCGAGGAGGTCTCGATCTGCTACGGCATGACCGAGACGTCGCCCGTCTCCACCCAGACCCGCACCGACGACTCGGTCGAGCGTCGCGTCAGCACCGTCGGACGCGTGCACCCCAACCTCGAGGTCAAGGTCGTCGACCCGCTCACCGGCGACGTCGTCCCCCGCGGCACGGCGGGCGAGCTGTGCACCCGCGGGTACTCGGTGATGCTCGGCTACTGGGAGGAGCCGGCCAAGACCGCCGAGGCGATCGACGCCGACGCGTGGATGCACACCGGCGACCTCGCCGTCATGGACGACGACGGGTACGTCAGCGTCACGGGTCGCATCAAGGACGTCGTCATCCGCGGCGGCGAGAACATCTACCCGCGCGAGGTCGAGGAGTTCCTGCTCACCCATCCCGACGTGCTCGACGTGCAGGTCGTCGGCGTGCCCGACGAGCGCTACGGCGAGGAGCTCATGGCGTGGCTCCGGCTGCGCGAGGGCGTGGGCACGCTGACGGTCGAGGCGGTGCGGCAGTTCTGCGACGGACGCCTGGCCCACTACAAGGTGCCGCGGTACGTGCACGTGGTCGAGCAGTTCCCGATGACGGTCACCGGCAAGGTCCGCAAGGTCGAGATGCGCGAGGAGTCCCGGACCCTGCTCGGCCTCTGACCGCCGTCGACGCGGGTCGCCCGTCGCGGGTCGTGGGTCAGGCGGGCGGGTCCGGACGCACCCACCGGTCGACGTCGATGCCGTACGCCCAGCGACGCCCGGGCCACTCGGTGAGCGTCCACAGCTGACCTCGCTGGGGCCACCACGTGATGTCCTCCGGACCGGTCGGCAGCACGCCGCGGTGCCGCTTGAGCGCGCCAGGACGCCCGACCCACAGGTCCCCCGCGACGTCCTCACCGGCGCTCGCCGTGATCACCCACGTGCCGTCGACGAGCACGGCTCCCTGCATGCGCGGAGCGACGCCGTCGTGGGCCTCGACCGGCTCGGCCGGGCCCGCCTCGCCGCCACGCAACAGCTGCGTCTCTCGGTCCAGCTCGTAGCGCAGGAGACGGTGGGTGGCGCCCTTGCGGCCGTACTCGCCGGCCACCAGGTGGTCCACGTCGCCCGCGCGGTCGAGCGAGAGGAAGGAGTAGGTCATCGGTCGCGCGTCGCCCGTGGTCGACGCGTCGTAGGTCGTCCGCTGGGGCAGGACGTACCGGTAGCCGCGCGTGCGCCAACGGTTCCGCACGCGCACGACGTCGTCGACGCCGAACACGCGGATGCCGCGGGAGCTGCCCGCCACGAACAGGTGGTCGCCGTACCAGACGATCCCGCCCGCGTGCACCCGCACGGGCCGCAGCCGGTGCAGGCCGAACCGGCGCCGTGGCTCCACGAGCAGCACGTGCCGGTAGCGAGGGTCCGCGGGATCCGTGAGGTCGACGACGGACACCCGCGACCCGAGCGTCAACCAGCCGAGCGCTCCGTGGGCGTACCAGCTCGCGAGCAGCACCAGGCGGCCCGCGTAGGTGCCCGACTGCGGGTCCGGGCCGTACGCGTCGGCCGACGTCGTCACGCCCTGCGGCCACCAGCGGTCGGTGGTCGCGTCACGGTCCTCCCACGTGATGCCCTCCGCCGCGGCGTCGCCCGGGACCTGCGCCGGCGTCGCCCGACGGTCGAGGTCGGCCAGCACGCCACGCAGCCCGACCCGGCGGAACCGGCCGAAGAACCGTTCGCTCAGCCGACGTTCCGCGCGGGCGGGGACGAGCCGGTACGGGGAGGCGACCATCCCTCCACGGTAGGGCCCGGGGCCCCGCTCGCGACCTGGGCCGACCACGGGTACGGTCGCGGCCGGGGGGCCGGACGAGGAGAGGGACGACGTGGCAGCGGATCGGGCGGGAGGCGGAGCCGTGCGTGGGCTCGGCCGCACCGTGCTGGTGGTGCTCGTGCTCGTCACCGTGCTCGGTCAGGTGGTCGCCTGGACCCGGCCCTCCTGGTGGGAGCCCGTGCTCCAGCACCATGCCGCGCAGTACGTGGTCGTCGCCGTCGGCGTGTGGCGCGACGCGCTGGGTGTCTGGAACGTGGTGCTCGCGGCCCTGCTGCTCGTCATCGCGCTCGTGGGTGCCCGACGTCGCGGGCTCGACCCGTGGCGGCCGCTCCCGGTCGTCACGGCGGTCGCACTCGTCTCGTCGCTCGGGCTGTGGACCTACCAGGTGGTCGACGCGCAGAGGGTCGGCGCCGACGTGGGCGTCTTCGCGCCCACCCTGCCGTTCCAGCGGGGCGTGGTGCAGCCCGACCGGACCGTGACCGTCGGGCGGGTCGACGGCGACGCGCTGTCGGCCGACCTCTACCTGCCGCGGGGCGCCTCGGCCGACCGTCGCGTGCCCGTCGTCGTGAACGTGCACGGCGGCGGCTTCACCAGCGGAGCCCCGCGCCCCACCCCCTACTTCCCGCCCCTGCTCGACCGCGGGTACGCCGTCCTCGACGTCAGCTACCGGTTGGCGACCCGCGACCGCCAGACGTGGGACCTCGCCGTGGCCGACGTCGGCTGCGCCCTGACCTGGGTCACCCGACGGGGCCCGCGGGTCGGCCTCGACCCCGACCGCGTGGGGACGATGGGCGACTCCGCCGGAGGTCAGCTGGCGATCAACGCGGCGAACCTGGGCCGCAGCCTCGACCCGTCGTGCGGGTCGCGCGACGACCTGCCGCGGGTGTCCGCGGTGGTCGGGCTCTACCCGGCAGTCGACGGGTCGGCCGCCTACGACGAGTCGGCGCTGGGACGCGGCTACGGCGACCTGTACGTCGGCGGCTCGCCACGGGAGTTCCCCGAGCGGTACGCGTTCACCGACTCCGCCGAGCACGTCGAGGAGCCCCTGCAGCAGTGCCGGACCGTGGTCGGGGCGTGCGATGGTGCTCCGGTCCTCGTCGTCCAGGGCGGCGCCGACCACCTGATCCTCCCGGACCCGGTGCGTCGGTTCGCCGACGCGTCGCGCCGGGCCGGCATCACGACGCGCTACGTCGAGCTGCCCGGCCAGGAGCACACGCTCGGTCGAGGCCTGGGGACGTTGTCGTTCGGCACGCTCGTGGCGCGCGACCTCGTGCTGCAGTGGTTCGAGGAGCACCTGCCCGCGTCGACGTCCGGCTAGCGGTCTCCTAGGACGCGGCGCCGGTGCGCAGCCACACCTCGCGCTCCATGCGCTTCTCGTGCCGCTCGCGGCCCTTGACCGCCTCGACGTCCCGGTCGCGCGGCGGGGCGCTCGTCACGAGGTCGTCGAGCATCCGCCGGGTGGCCGCCGCGATCTCGTCCACCGCTCGCTCGAACGCCTCGGCGTTCGCGCGCGAGGGCCGGGTGGAGCCGCTCGTCTTGCGCACGAACTGCAGCGCGGCCTCACGCACCTCGTCGTCGGTGGTGGGCGGCTCGAAGTTGTGGAGCCTGCGGATGTTCCGGCACATCCTCCGACCGTACGCCCGACGACGTCGCCGCGGAAGACGTCCGCCACGGGAGCTGGGCGACGGTCCGGGGACGTGAGGTCAGGGTCGACGCTGCGGGTCGGAGATGCTCAACATCGTGTCGCTGAACAGGTCGATGTCGTCGTCGCGGGTGCGCCCCGTGCCGGCACCGCCCAGCAGGCTCATGAGCTCGCCGACGGCGCGGTCGACCCGGGTCGTCAGCGCCCCCTCGCCGTCGGCGCTCCAGTCGTGCGGCGATGCGAACACGCCGGTGGGCACCGGCACGGCCTGCAGGTAGGCCATCAGCGGACGCATCGCGTACTCGACGGCCAGCGAGTGCCGGGCGGTGCCGCCGGTGGCACCGAGCAGCACCGGCTTGCCGATGAGCGCGTCGGGCTCGAGGACGTCGACGAACGACTTGAACAGGCCGCTGTACGACGCCTGGAAGACAGGGGTCACGAACCCGACCGCGTCGGCCGCGGCGAGCTGGTCGATCACGTGCTGCAGCCGCGGCGACGCGAAGCCGCTGAGCGTGGCGTCGACGACGTCGTGCGCCAGGGGTCGCAGCTCGACGACCTCGATCGACGCGGTGACGTCGGCGCGCTGCACGCCGGCGGCGAGCTGGTCGGCGAGCAGGCGGGTGGTCGAGGGGTTGCCGAGGCCGGCGGAGACGATGACGACCCGCGTCATGCGCGCACCTCCTCGTCGCTGCTCTCGGCCTGCGCGGCGTCGCGGGCGGCCACGCGCGAGGCGTGGGTGGGCGCGTCGGGGACCCCAGCGGGCCGGCGGGCCTCGAACTCCTTGCGCAGCGTGGGCAGCACCTCGCCGATCATGTCGATCTGGTGCAGCACCTCCTTCTGCGGGAGTCCGGCGTGGTCGACGAGGAAGAGCTGACGCTGGTAGTCGCCGAAGTAGTCGGCGAAGGTCAGCGTCTTCTCGATGAACTCCTGCGGGCTGCCGACCGTGAGCGGCGTCTGCGCGGTGAAGTCCTCCAGGCTCGGCCCGTGGCCGTAGACCGGCGCCTTGTCGAAGTAGGGGCGGAACTCGCGCATCGCGTCCTGGCTGTTCTTGCGCATGAACACCTGGCCGCCGAGCCCGACGATCGCCTGCTCCGGCTCGCCGTGCCCGTAGTGGGCGTAGCGCTGCCGGTAGAAGTTGATCAGCCGGATGTAGTGCTCCTTCGGCCAGAAGATGTTGTTCGCGAAGTAGCCGTCGCCGTAGTAGGCGGCCAGCTCGGCCACCTCGGGGGTGCGGATCGACGCGTGCCAGACCATGGGCGGCACGCCGTCGAGGGGGCGCGGCGTGGCGGTGAAGCCGCGCAGCGGCGTGCGGAACCGGCCCTCCCAGTCGACGACGTCCTCGTCCCACAGGCGACGCAGGAGCTGGTAGTTCTCGACGGTGAGCTCGACGGCACGGGTCGGGTCCTGGCCGAACCACGAGTAGACGGGGGCGGAGTTGCCGCGCCCGAGCATGAGGTCGACGCGGCCGTCGGACAGGTGCTGCAGCACGGAGTAGTCCTCGGCCAGCCGGACCGGGTCGTTCGTCGTGATCTGCGCGATGGCCGTGGAGAACACGATGCGCTCGGTCTGCGCGGCCATGTAGGCCATGAGCGTGGTCGGCGACGTCGTCACGAAGGGCGGGTTGTGCTGCTGCCCGCTGGCGAAGACGTCAAGCCCGACCTCCTCGGTCTTCTTCGCGATCTCGACGAGCGCCTTGATGCGCGCGTTCTCCGTGGGCGTCGTCCCGTCGGTGGGGTCCTGGGTGACGTCGCCGACGGTGAAGATGCCGAACTGCATGCTGCTCATGGAAGCCTCCTGGTCCTCATGCTCGCACCAACTAGTTCAACTTTCAACTTATTCCGCGGTGGCGCCGCGCGCTGGTTCCCATGACCTCAGGGGAACCAGCGCCCTGCACCCTGGACGGGACCACACTCCCGAACCCGGAGGAAGGCACCGGGACGGCGCTCAGCGACGCTCGGCGAAAAAGGCGCGCAGGAGGGTGGACGACTCCTCCGCCAGCACGCCCGACGTCACCTCGGGGCGGTGGTTGAGGCGACGATCGCGCACGACGTCCCACAGGGACCCGACCGCCCCGGCCTTGTCGTCCCACGCCCCCAGCACGAGCCGACGGACCCGCGACGACACGATCGCGCCAGCGCACATCGTGCACGGCTCGAGCGTGACGACCAGCGTGCAGTCGTCGAGACGCCAGGTGCCGAGCCGCGACGACGCCGACCGGAGGGCCACCAGCTCCGCGTGACCGAGCGGGTCCTGGTCGCGCTCCCGCGTGTTGAAGCCCTCCCCCACGACCTCGCCCGCGGGGTCGAGCACGACCGCACCCACCGGCACGTCGTCGGCCGCGAGCGCCCGCTCTGCCAGCACGAGCGCGCGACGCATCGCCGCCGCGTCGTCGACCCGCCGCACCCCGCTGCTCACGCCTTGATCGTCCCAGACGGGGCGGGGGTCGGTGGGGGTGCGCTGCCTGCGGTGGTCTGGCCTTGCTGCTGCGCTGCCTGCGGGGGTCCCGACCTGCTGCTGCGCTGCCTGCGGGGGTCCCGACCTGCTGCTGCGCTGCCTGCGGGGGTCCCGACCTGCTGCTGCGCTGCTTCGGCTGGCACTGGGGGTGGCTTCCGAAAAGGCCTCGACCGGGCGGCTGGCACCTGCGCTGGTCTGGGGTCTCGGGCTGCGGCTTGGGCACGGGATGAGCGCAAGGTTCTGCGTTTGCTACGGGATCCCGTCGTGAACGCAGAAGTGTTCGATCTCCGAGCGCGGACGCAGCATCGTGCACGCCTGGAGGGGTGGGGGCGACGGAACTTTCTGCGTTCGTGTCGCCCGGGCGACACGAACGCAGAGACTTTCGCGCCGACAGCCCGCTATCGGTGGATCTGCAACCGCAGAACGGCTTCTGCGGTTGCAGATCCACCGATCGGACGCGCCAACGCAGAACGGTGGGTCAAGAACGCAGAAACGAAGAATCGTGCGTCACCCGAGAGCCCAGACCAAACCCCGAGACCCGAAGTCACCCCCGGGCCCGCTGCCGGTCGAGGCTCTTTCGGAGGCCGCCCCCAGCGAATGCCGAGGCAGCGCAGCGGCAAGTACAGACCCCCCGCAACCAGCGCACCAGCAAGGTCACGACGACCGCCGGGAACGCCTCAGATCCCGTCCGCCAGCCGGTAGTACGCCGCGTTCCAGCGCAGCTCCTGCAGGAAGCGGTGGGGGGTGGTGTCGGCGTCGATGTGCACGAGCTCGGTCCGCAGGATCTCGGCGAGGTCGCGGAAGGCCTCGATGCCGACGGCGGTGGTGAGCACCGTGTGGTGCGGTCCGCCCGACATCAGCCACGCCTCGGCGGCCGTCGGGAGCGACGGGTGGGCCTGCCACACGGCGCACGCGACGGGCAGGTTCGGCAGGGGCGCGTCGGGCTCGACCAGCGTCACGTCGTTCGCGGTGAGCCGGAAGCGGTCGCCGAGGTCGGCCAGGCCGACCACGACCGCCTCGCCCGGGTCGGCGACGAAGCGCAGCCGCACGGGGTCCTCACGGTTGCCCATGCTGAGCGGATGCGCCTCGGCCGACGGCCGCTGCGAGCTGATCGTCGGGCACACCTCGAGCATGTGCGCACCCAGCGACTTCTGGTTGCCGGGCTCGAGGTGGTACGTGTAGTCCTCCATGAACGACGTGCCGCCGGGCAGCCCCGCGGTCATCGTCTTGGTGGTGCGCACCAGCACCGACGTCTTCCAGTCGCCCTCGCCGCCGAAGCCGTAGCCGTCGGCCATGAGCCGCTGCACCGCGATGCCCGGCAGCTGGCGGAGCCCGCCGAGGTCCTCGAAGCTCGTCGTGAAGGCGCCGTAGCCGCCCTCCTCCAGGAAGCGGCGCAGCCCGACCTCGATCTGCGCGGCGTCACGCAGCAGGTGGTGCCGGTCGGCGCCCGCGTGCAGGTCGGACGCGACGTCGTACAGGTCTTCGTACTCCGCGACGACCTTGTCCACCGCGCCCGGCTCCACCGCGTCGACGACGTCGACGAGGTCGTTCACGCCGAACGTGTTCACCGAGACGCCGAAGCGACGCTGCGCCTCGACCTTGTCGCCCTCGGTGACGGCGACGTCGCGCATGTTGTCGCCGAAGCGCGCGAGCCGCAGGGTCCGCACGTCCTGCGCCGCCGTGGCCGCCCGCACCCAGGTCGCGATCCGCGCGCCGACGCTCGGGTCGCTGACGTGGCCCGCCACGGTCTTGCGCGCCACCCCCAGGCGGGTCTGCACGAAGCCGAACTCGCGGTCGCCGTGCGCCGCCTGGTTGAGGTTCATGAAGTCCATGTCGATGGACTCCCAGGGGATGTCGCGGTGCCACTGCGTGTGCAGGTGCAGGAACGGCTTCTGCAGCGCGTCGAGACCCTGGATCCACATCTTCGCCGGGGAGAAGGTGTGCATCCACCCGATCAGCCCGACGCACGCGTCGTCGGCGTTCGCCTCGAGCACGACCCGCCGGATCGCGTCGGCCGTGGTGAGCACGGGCTTCCACACGACGGGCACGGGGATCCGGTCGTCGCCGTCGACCATGGCGGCGACCTCGCGCGACTGCGACGCCACCTGCGCGAGCGTCTCCTCGCCGTAGAGGGACTGGCTGCCGGTCAGGAACCAGACCTCGCGCGTCTGCTGCTGGGTGCTCATGCGGTGCTCTCCCTCGGGGCTCATTGGCCGTAGACGTTCTGGTAGCGGTCGAACAGGCTCGTCACCTGCTGCTCGGGGATCGGCACGGGCTCGCCGAGCTGGCGCGCCACGTGCACCGTGCGGGCGACGTCCTCGCACATGACGGCGGCCTTGACCGCGGCGCGGGCGTCCTTGCCGATGGTGAAGACGCCGTGGTTCTGCATGAGGACGGCCGGTGAGCGGCTGTCGCGCAGCGTCTCGACGATGCCGCGCCCGATCGAGTCGTCGCCGATCAGCGCGAACGGCCCGACGGGGATCTCGCCGCCGAACTCGTCGGCCATCATCGTCAGCACGCACGGGATGGGCTCGGCGCGCGACGCCCACGCGGTCGCGTACGTGGAGTGGGTGTGCACGACCCCGCCGACGTGCGGCAGGTGCCGGTAGACGTAGGCCTGCGCGGCGGTGTCGGAGCTGGGGGCGAGGTCGCCCTCCTTGACCTGGCCGTCGAGGTCGCAGAGCACCATGTTGTCGGGCGTGAGGTCGTCGTAGGAGACGCCGCTCGGCTTGATCACCATGAGGTCGTGGCCGGGCACCCGCGCCGACACGTTGCCGGCCGTCCAGACGACGAGCTCGTAGCGGGTGAGCTCCGCGTGCAGCGCGCTCACCTGGGCGCGCAGCGTCCGCAGCGTCTCGGTGACGTCGGCGGTCACGGTCATGAGGCGTCCTTCCTGGTCCGGCGACGCCGTACGGCGTCGCGCCGCACCGCACGCAGGCGGTGCATCACGTCGTTGCCGCCCCGGCCGAAGTGGTCGTGCAGCGCGGTGTACTCGGCGAACAGGGCGTCGTACGCGAGCGCCGACTCCTCGTCCGGGACGAACACACCGCGCTGCACGGACCCCATGGCCTTCGCGGCGGCGCGTATGTCCGCGTACGCGCCGGCCGCGACGGCGGCATGGAGAGCAGAGCCCAGGGCTGGGCCCTGCTCGGACCCGACGACGGACAGCGGCAAGCGCGTCACGTCGGCGTAGACCTGCATGAGCAGGTGGTTCTTCGACAGCCCGCCGGCCACCACGAGCTCCTCGACGGGGACGCCGGAGGAGGTGAAGGCCTCGATGATGGTGCGGGTGCCGAAGGCCGTCGCCTCGATGAGGGCGCGGTACACGTCCTCCGGCCGGGTCGCGAGGGTCTGGCCGACGACGAGACCCGAGAGCTCGTGGTCGACCAGCACGGAACGGTTGCCGCTGTGCCAGTCGAGCGCGACGAGCCCGTGCTCGCCGACCTCCTGCTCGGCGGCGAGGGCGGTGAGGTGCTCGTGCACGCTGCGGCCGGCGGCGGCCGCCTCGGCGTGCACGTAGGGCGGCACGCCGTGCTCGACGAACCACCCGAAGATGTCGCCGACGCCGCTCTGCCCGGCCTCGTAGCCCCAGCTCCCGGCCACGATGCCGCCGTCGACGACACCGCACATCCCGGGCACCTCGCGCAGCACCCCGGCGCTCATCACGTGGCACGTGGAGGTGCCCATGATGGCCACCATCTGGCCGTGGTCGACGGCCTGCGCGGCGGGGGCGCTGACGTGCGCGTCGACGTTGCCGACGGCCACCGCGATGCCCTCGGGCAACCCGGTCCATGCGGCGGCACGGGCGGACAGGGAGCCGGCGCGGTCGCCGAGCTGGCCGATCGGCTGCTCGACCTTGGTCTCGACGTAGTCGGCGAACGCCGGGTTGAGCGCTGCGAGGAAGTCGGCCGAGGGGTAGGCGCCGTCCTGCAGGACGCCCTTGTAGCCCGCGGAGCACGCGTTGCGCACGTAGGTGCCGCACAGCTGCCAGACGATCCAGTCGGCCGCCTCGACCCACCGCTCCGTGCGGGCGTAGACGTCGGGGTCCTCCTCGAGCAGCTGCAGCCCCTTGGCCAGCTCCCACTCCGACGACAGCAGGCCGCCGTAGCGGGCGAGCCACGACTCCCCCCGCTGCTCGGCGAGCGCGTTGATGCGGTCGGCCTGCGCCTGGGCGGCGTGGTGCTTCCAGAGCTTGACGTAGGCGTGCGGCCGGTCGGCGTACCCGTCGACCTCGTTCAGCGGCGTGCCGTCGGCCCGGGTCGGGACCATCGTGCAGGCGGTGAAGTCGGTGGCGATGCCGATGACGCGGCTCGGGTCGACGCCGGCGGCCTCGACCGCGGCGGGGACGGCGACCTGGAGCACCTCGCGGTAGTCCTGCGGCACCTGCAGCGCCCAGTCGGGCTCGAGCGCGACCTCGGCGCCGCCGGTCAGGCTGGACGGCAGGCTCCGCTCCAGCACCGCGTGCCGGTAGGGGTGCACGGCCGAGCCCAGCTCGGTGCCGTCGGACACGCGCACCACGAGGGCGCGCCCCGAGAGGGTGCCGTAGTCGACGCCGACGACGTAGGCGCCGTCGTGGTCGTGCTGGTGCTCGCTCATCGCGCTCCTTCGGCGGGGCGGTCGCGCGGGACGCGCGGGGTGGTGCTGGCGCGGACCACGAGCGTGGGCTCCACCAGCCGGTCGACGTCCTCGGTACCGCCGACGATGGCCGCGTGGAGCACGGCGATCGCCCGACGTCCGACCTCGGGGAAGTCCTGGTGCACGGTCGTCAGCGGCGGGATCAGGTAGCCCGCCTCGGGCGAGTCGTCGAAGCCGACGACGCTGACGTCGTCGGGCACCGACAGCCCCGACTCCTGCAGCGCGCGGAGCACGCCGATCGCCATCTGGTCGTTGGCGACGAAGACGGCGTCGACGTCGCGCAGCACCGCGAGCTCGAGACCGAGCGCGTAGCCCCGCTCGGCCGTCCAGTCGCCCTCGAGCAGCGGCCCCGGTTGCAGGCCCGCCGCGGCGACGGTGTCGCTCCAGCCCTGGGCACGAGCCTCCGCCTCGGTCCAGCCGTGCGGTCCGCTCACGTGGGCGATCCGGCGACGACCGAGGTCGACGAGGTGCTGGGTGGCGATGACGGCGCCCCGGTGCTGGTCGACCCCGACGGCGAACGTCGCCCGCGACAGGTCGCCCTCGACGACCACGAGCGGGACGCCCGGGTCGGACCGACGCACGAGGTCGAGGGCCTCGTGCTGCGCGGCGATCATGACGATGCCCTCGACGGACTGGCGGCGCAGGTGGTCCACGGCGGCGGCGAGGCCGTCGGCGGTGATCGTCTTCAGCCCCACCGAGCCGGCGAAGTAGCCGGCCTCGCGTGCCGCCTCCTCGACCGTGCGGTGGATGCTGTTCGGCCCGTACAGCCCGGTCTCGGTGCTGATGATGCCGATGATCGACGACCGGCGGGTCACGAGCGTCCGCGCGGCCGTGTTGGGCCGGTAGTCGAGCTCCTCGATCGCGGCGAGCACCCGCTGCCGGGTGGCCTCGCCGACGTGCGGGAGCCCGTTGACGACCCGCGAGACGGTCTGGTGCGAGACCCCGGCGAGCGCGGCCACGTCGGCCATCACGGGGGTGCGGGACTGGTCCGGCCTGACGGTCATGCCTGCCTCCTGGTGAAGAAGCGCTGCATGACGACGAAGACCAGCAGGAGGACCCCGATCGAGATCTTGGTCCACCAGGAGCTCAGCGTGCCGTCGAAGGAGATGAACGTCTGGATGGTCCCCAGCACGAGCACCCCGAGCAGCGACCCCAGCACCATCCCACGTCCGCCGACGAGCAGCGTGCCGCCGATGACGACCGCGGCGATGGCGTCGAGCTCCATGCCGACCGCGTGCAGGCTGTACCCGGAGAGCATGTAGAGCGAGAACAGCAGCCCGGCCAGGGCCGAGCAGAAGCCGCTCACGACGTAGACCCCGACCTTGACCCGCGCGACGCGCAGGCCCATGAGCAGCGCCGACGCCTCGCTGCCACCGACGGCGTAGACGGTGCGGCCGAAGCGGGTCAGGTGCAGCACCCAGGCGGCGACGGCCACCACGCCGAGCGCGAGCAGCGCCGTCCACGTCACGTACACCCCGCCCGGCAGGGTCACGGTGCGGCTCGCGAGGTCGGTGAAGAACGGGTCGCGGATCGGGATCGACTCGACGTCGATCAGGTAGCAGAGCCCGCGGGCGAGGAACATGCCGGCGAGCGTCGCGATGAAGGGCTGGATGCCGAGGTAGTGGATCACCACCCCGTGGAAGAGGCCGATCACGACACCGGTCGCGAGCACCGCGGCGATGGCGAGGCCCGGGTTCCAGCCGGCCTGCAGCGTCGACGCGGCCACCATGGTGGACAACGCGACGACCGAGCCGACGCTGAGGTCGATGCCGCCGGTGAGGATGACGAACGTCATGCCGACGGCCAGCACGATGAGGAACGCGTTGTCGACGAACAGGTTGGCCACCACCTGCGGCGACGCGAACCCCTCGTAGCGGATCGACCCGAGGCCGAACATGCCCACGAAGACGGCGAGGGTGGCGACGACCGGCAGGTAGCGGTCGGGGGGCGTGAAGCCCTTGAGCCGGTCGATGGCCGAGCCGGCGGGGACGGTCGCGGTGGTCATGCGGGGACACCTGCCTTCGCGCGGGAGGGGGTCGTGCGGCGGGCCGCGAGCGTGCTGCGGACCTGCGGGGACTGCAGCAGGCAGACCGCGATCACGGCGACGGCCTTGAACAGGTAGTTCGTCTCCGCCGGGATGCCGATGCTGGGGATGGTCGTCGCGAGGGTCTGGATGAACAGCGCCCCGACGAACGTGCCGGCCAGCGAGAACCGGCCGCCGGCGAGCGAGGTGCCGCCGATGACGACGGCGAGGATCGCGTCGAGCTCGATCCAGAGGCCGGCGTTGTTGGCGTCGGCCGCGCTCGTGTTCGAGGCGATCATCAGGCCGGCGACCCCGGCGCAGAACGCGGCGAACACGTAGACGGTCCAGATGATCGTGCGGCTGCGGACCCCGGCCAGCCGGCTGGCCTCGGGGTTGATGCCGACGGCCTCGATGAGCATGCCGAGCGCGGTGCGTCGGGTCAGGAGCGCCGTGGCCGCGAAGACCGCCAGCGCGACGAGGACCGCCACCGGCACGGCCAGGAAGAAGCCGGCGCCGATCAGCTTGAACGTCGGGTTCGTGACCGTGGTGATCTGCCCGTCGGTGACGAGCATCGCCAGCCCGCGGCCCGCGGTCATGAGCACCAGCGTCGCGATGATCGGCTGGATGCCCAGCACGGAGACGAGGAAGCCGTTCCAGAGGCCGAGCAGGACGGCGACGGCGAGCGCCGTCGTCATCGCGACGATCGCCGTGCCGGCGGCGGACTCCTGGTTCGAGCCCGCGATCTGCACGCAGGCCACCGCCCCGGAGATCGCGGCGATCGCACCCACCGAGAGGTCGATGCCGCGGGTCGCGATGACGAGGGTCATGCCGAGCGCGACGAGCAGGACCGGGGCGCCGTTGCGCAGGATGTCGATGACGCTCCCGTAGAGCCGACCGTCCTGCAGACGCACCGACAGGAAGCCGGGGTTGACGACGACGTTGAGCGCCACGAGGGCGAGCAGGGCCACCACGGGCCACACGAGAGAGCTGCGCAGGAGCGCACGGACGTCAGGCACGGGGAGCCTCCTCGGAGTCGGGCACGACCTCGAGCGCCACGGCGGACTCGCCGGCGCCCGCGATGGTGCGGAGCACGTCGGAGACCTCGAGTCCGTCGTTGACCTGCTCGGCCACCTTGCGACGGTCGCGCATGACGACGACGCGGTCGGCGAGCCGCAGGACCTCCTCGAGCTCCGCGGAGATGAACACGACCGCCATCCCGTCGGCGGCCAGCTCGGCGACGAGCTGCTGGATCTGCGCCTTCGCGCCCACGTCGATGCCGCGGGTGGGCTCGTCGAGCACCAGGAGCCGCGGCTCGGTGATCAGCCAGCGGGCGAGCAGCACCTTCTGCTGGTTGCCGCCGCTGAGGTTGCGCATGAGGGCGTTCGGGTCGGCCGGCCGGATGTCGAGGGCCTCGATGTAGCGGCGGACGAGCTCGTCCTTCGTGCGCTGCGGCACGGGGCGCAGCCAGCCACGCGTCGCCTGCAGCGCGAGGATCATGTTGTCGGCGACGGTCAGGTCGCCGACGACGCCCTCGGCCCGCCGGTCCTCGCTGGAGAACGCGACGCCGGCGTCGATGGCCTGGCGCGGGGAGCGCCAGGGGCGGGTCCGGCCGCGGACCTGCACCTCGCCGCGGTCGGCGGCGTCGGCGCCCACCAGCAGTCGCGCCAGCTCGGTGCGACCCGAGCCGAGCAGCCCGGCCACGCCGACGACCTCCCCCTCGTGCAGGGCGAGGTCGGTGGCCTCGAGCTCGCCGGAGCGGCCCAGGCCGACGACCTTCAGCACGGGCTCGGCGGCGGGGGCGGCCGGGTCGGCGGGCTGGCGGTCGAGCCGCTCGAGCACCTCCAGCTCGCGGCCGATCATCTCCTGCACGAGCTCGAGCTGCGTGATCTCCGCCGTCCGGTGCTCGGCGACGAACCGACCGTTGCGCAGCACCGTCATCCGGTCGGACAGCTCGAAGACCTGGTCGAGGAAGTGCGACACGAAGAGCACCGCGACGCCCTGGTCGCGCAGGGAGCGCACGACGTCGAAGAGCACGCGGACCTCGTCGGCGTCCAGGCTCGACGTCGGCTCGTCGAGCACGAGCACCTTGGCGTCGACGTCGACCGCCCGCGCGATGGCGACGAGCTGCTGCACGGCGATCGGGTGGCTGCCGAGGGTCGAGGTCGGGTCGACGTCGAGACCGAGCCGCGCGAGCACCTCCGCGGCCCGGCGGTTCATGGCCCGGGTGTGGATGCGTCCGAGCCGTCGCGGCTCACGTCCGAGGAGCATGTTCTCCGCGACCGTGAGGTTCGTGCAGAGGTTGACCTCCTGGTAGACCGTGCTGATCCCCGCGGCCTGGCTCTCGGCCGGGCCGGAGAACCGGTGCTCCTGACCGTCGACCTTGAGGGAGCCGGCGTCGATGGCGTACACGCCGGTCAGCGCCTTGATCAGCGTCGACTTGCCGGCGCCGTTCTCGCCCATGAGCGCGTGCACCTCCCCCGGCAGGAGTCGCAGACTCACGCCGTCGAGCGCCTTGACGCCGGGGAAGCCGATCTCGATGCCGGTCAGCTCGACCACGGGCTCCACCGCGCTGTCGGCGGGCGGAGCGGGTCGGGCGGCGGGGGTCTCGGCCCTCGCTGCGGCGGTTCCTGCGCTCATGACGTGCTCCTCACGGTCGAGCGGACGGACGGTCGGGGGTGGGACGGGGCGAGGTCGTGGCAGCGACCCCGCCCCGTCACGGGCAGGCTCAGTACTGGCGGTCGGCCAGCACCTGCTTCGCCTGGTCCTGGGTGAAGGTCGTCTCCTCGGTGACGACCCGCTTCGGCACGTCCTCACCGGCGACGACCTTCTTCGCCAGCTCCATGAGCTGGGGTCCGAGGAGCGGGTTGCACTCGACGATGAAGTTGATCTTGCCCTCGCTCAGCGCGGTCATCCCGTCCTTCACGGCGTCGACCGTGATGATCTTGATGTCCGTGCCGGGCTTCTTGCCGGCCGCCTCGATCGCCTCGATCGCACCGAGACCCATGTCGTCGTTGTGCGCGTAGACCACGTCGATGTCGTCGTGGGACTGCAGGAACGCCTCCATGACCTTCTTGCCGCCGTCGCGGGTGAAGTCGCCCGTCTGGGAGGCGATGATCTTGATCGCGTCGTCGGAGGACGTGACGTCCTCGAAGCCCTTCTTGCGGTCGATGGCCGGCGCGGCACCCGTGGTGCCCTGGAGCTCGACGACGTTCACGTCGCCGTCCTTGTCGACGTCGGCGTCCTGGGCGTTGTCGACGAGCCACTGGCCGGCCTTCTCGCCCTCCTCGACGAAGTCGGAGCCGAGGAACGTGACGTAGAGCGAGTCGTCGTCGGAGTCGACGGCGCGGTCGGTCAGGATGACCGGGATCTTGGCGCGCTTGGCCTCCTGCAGCACCGCGTCCCAGCCGGTCTCGACGACCGGGCTGAAGGCGATGACGTCGACCCTCTGCTGGATGTAGGAGCGGATCGCCTTGATCTGGTTCTCCTGCTTCTGCTGGGCGTCGGAGAACTTGAGGTCGACGCCGTCCTTCTTCGCCGTCTCGCGGATCGACGTCGTGTTGGCGGAGCGCCAGCCGCTCTCGGCACCGACCTGGGCGAAGCCCATGGTCAGGCCGTCGCCACCGGATCCACCGTTGCCGCCGTCCGAGCTGCTGCCGCACGCCGTCATGCCACCGAGCAGGGCCAGGCCTGCCGTGACCGTGATGACCTTCTTGAACACTGCTTTCCTCCATCTGGTTCGGCGCCGGGACGGCACCTGCGGGGGGCTCGTGTGGCGGGCGGACAACCGGACACACTGGCGACGCGGGCACGTGACCTGCATCACTGATGCCTGATTGTTAACGCTCACAACGGGACGCGTCAAGCACTTCGGGAAAGAAATTGTGAGCGCTCACAATGGCCGACCTCCGTGGGAGGATGTGTCGTGACCACCACCCCGCGCCGCACCAGCTGGTCCGGCACCGTCCCGTACCACTTCGCCGCCGAGCACCGCCCCGACGACCTCGACGCACTGCGCCGCCTGGTCACCACCACGCCGCGACTGCGCCCGGTCGGCACCGGGCACACCTTCAACGACGTCGCCGACGGCGCCGAGGCGGTCGCGCTGACCGCCTTCGACACGGTCGAGGTCCTCGACGACGGCGCCGCCGTGCGGGTCGGCGCCGGGCTGACCCACGCACGACTGGCCGAGGAGCTCGCGCCGCACGGCCTGGCCCTGGCCAACCTGGCCTCGCTGCCGCACCTCAACGTCGCGGGCGCGGTCGCGACCGCGACGCACGGGTCGGGCACGCACACCGGCAACCTCGCCACGCAGGTGCGCGCCGTCGAGCTCGTGCTCGCCTCCGGCGACGTCCTGGGCGTCCGCCGCGGCGACCCCGACTTCCCCGGCGTCGTCGTCAACCTCGGCGTGCTCGGCGTGGTCACCGCCCTCGAGCTCGACGTCGTGCCCGCCGTCGACCACCGCCAGGTGGTGCTCCCCGACGCCGACGTCGCGAGCCTGGCCGACCGGCTCGCCGACCTGCACCGGCTGGGCCGCAGCGTCAGCGTCTTCACCCGCTGGGACGACGCACCGAGCCACGTGTGGGTGAAGTGGCGCGACGGTGACCCCGACCCCGCCCCGGGGTGGGAGGCGCTCGGGCTCAGGCCCGCCACGGAGGAGCTGCACCCGATCCCCGGCCTCGACCCGGTGCACTGCACGGCCCAGCAGGGCGTGCCTGGGCCGTGGGTGGAGCGGCTGCCGCACTTCCGACCCGGGTTCCTGCCGAGCGCGGGCGACGAGGTGCAGTCGGAGTACCACCTGGCGGCCGAGCACGGACCCGCGGCCGTGCGCGCCCTGCAGGAGGTCGGGCACCTGCTCGACTCCGCCCTGCTGACGTCGGAGATCCGCGCCGTCGCGGCGGACGAGCTGTGGCTGAGCCCGCAGTCGGGGCAGGACACCTGCTCCTTCCACTTCACCTGGACGGCCGACCTCACCCTCTCCTCGGCCGCGGCCCTCGTGGTCGAGCACACGCTCGAGCCGTTCGCGCCGCGCCCGCACTGGGGCAAGCACTTCGCGCTCGACGTGCGCGGCCTCTACCCGCGTCTGCCCGACTTCGAGGCGCTGCGCCGACGCCTCGACCCCGACGGCGTGCTGGCCGGCCCCTGGTACGACCGCGTCCTGGCCTAGCCCGACGACAGACGTCTCCACGATGCGGAACGTGGTGGCCCGTTCTCGCGCCCGGAACGGGCGATGGGGTTCCAAATCGTGGGGAGCGGACGGCGCTGGCACTAGGCTCGGCGTCATGCACGTCCACGTCGCCGACCACCCGCTCGTCTCCCACAAGCTCACGGTGCTGCGCGACGCGTCCACCGACTCCCCCACGTTCCGTCGGCTCGCGGACGAGCTGGTGACGCTGCTGGCCTACGAGGCCACGCGCGACGTCCGCGTCGAGACGGTGCAGGTGACGACGCCTGTTGCGCAGGCACAGGGCGTCCGGCTCGCCGACCCGCGTCCGCTCGTCGTGCCGATCCTGCGCGCGGGCCTGGGCATGCTCGAGGGCATGCAGCGACTGCTGCCGACGGCCGAGGTCGGCTTCCTCGGGATGGTGCGCAACGAGGAGACGCTCGAGGCCGACACCTACGCCGAGCGGCTGCCCGACGACCTGTCCGGGCGCCAGTGCTACGTGCTCGACCCGATGCTCGCGACCGGCGGCAGCCTCGCCGCCGCCATCCACTTCCTGGTGAAGCGCGGGGCCGACCACATCACCGCCGTGTGCCTGCTCGCCGCCCCGGAGGGCATCGAACGGATCGAGCGCGAGATGGCGGAGGTCGGCGTGCCCGTCACCCTCGTCGTCGCCGGACTCGACGAGCGGCTCGACGAGAACGGCTACATCGTCCCCGGTCTCGGCGACGCCGGCGACCGCCTCTACGGCGTGGCCGACTGACCGTGAGGCCGGTGCAGGAGCTCCGTCCGGGCGGCTGGGACTCCCGCGACCGTCTGGAGAACGTCCGCCGCTCCTGGCCGGCGCTCGTGGCTGCCGTGGCCCTCCTGCTCGTGGCGTCGCGCTCGTTGTCCGGGGGGACGCTGCTGGTCGTCGCCGGGCTCACCGTGCTGGTGACCGTGCCCGTCGCGCTGCTCTTCGAGCGGCTCGGCTACCAGCGCGAACGTCTGCTCGTGTCGCCCGACGCCGTCGAGAAACGACGCGGCACGAAGCTCCTCGCGCGCCTCGACCGCACCACCGGGACGCTCCGCGCCCTGCGCTTCGTACCCGAGTCCGCGGGCCGGACGATCGGGTTCGAGCAGCTGCTCCTGACCGACGGCGCCCAGCACCTGCGTCTCACCAGTGCTCGCTGGCACTCCCAGCACGGGGCGGTGCTCGACGCAATCGGCCTCGACGCCCCGCTCCTGCGCGCACCGGACGCCCACCGCGAGGTGCCGGGCGCCTTCGCGCTGTGGGAGCGCCGACCGAACCTCGTCGCCGGTCTCTCGGTCCTCGGCGTCATCGTCGCCCTCCTCGTCGGCGTCGTGGTCCTCGCCCTCGTCTCCGGCTGATCGGACGGGCCGTCCGGTGAATCGGCTGCGGTGACGACCGCGGGCGTGCGAGGGTGTGCGCCATGACCGAGCAGGGTCCTGACGCGGACGCATCAGCGCTCGTGCTGCGCCCCCTGGGCTGGCGCGAGGCCGACGGCGTGGCGCGGCTGTGGCGGGACCTGCTGGTGCTGGCCGTGCCGTTGACACCCGGGGTCCTCTGGCTGGCCCTCGGGAGCGAGCAGCACCCGTTGGTCGCAGTGGTGGTGCTGGCGGGCGTGCTGGCGGTGCTCGGGGCCTACGCGACGGAGCTGCTGATGGTGCGCCATGAGCGGGTCGTCGTCACCGCGAGCACGGTGGAGTGGTGGCGCGGGAAGCGGTTACGTGCCCGTCTCCGACGAGGTCCGACCCTGCGGGCCGCGCGCTACGTGCCCTGGCCGGTCGGCCGGCCCCTGGGCCTCATCCACCTCGCCGTCTCCGACGGGACCACGGGCTTCCGCCTCGGCGACGCACGCTGGATCGCCCACTTCGGGGCGATCACGCTCGCCGCCGAGGTGCCCGCGCCGCGGCTGACCCACACCAGAGCCCGGCGACGCATGCCGGAGTGCTTCACCGCCGTCGAGCGACTCCCCGACGCGCTCCGTGCGCAGGGCTCGACCCGAGTCGCGGTGGGTGTCGTCGTGCTCGTGTCAGCGAGCCTGGTCGCCGGCTACCTGATCGGGGCCCTCACGGGCGCAGGGCCATGAGCGACCCCGGTGCCGTGATCTGATCCCACGCCACACCGTTCGGCTTGCGCCGACCCTGGACTCGGCCACGCTGGTCTGGTGAGCGAGGAGCCGGTCGACACCCACGAGGACCGACCGACCACCTCGGACGAACCGAACCCGGCGCGCTGGCGGATCCTCGCGGTCACCCTCGTCGTCGGCTTCATGTCACTGCTCGACGTCACCATCGTCAACGTCGCGATCCCCTCGATCCAGGAGGGGCTCGAGACGTCGGCCTCGACCGTGCAGTGGGTGGTCTCCGGCTACGCGCTCACCTTCGGCCTGACCCTCGTGGCCGGCGGACGCCTCGGCGACGCCTACGGGCGCCGACGCCTCATGCTGATCGGCCTGGGCGGGTTCGTCGCGTCGAGTGCCGCGGTCGGGCTCGCTCCCACCGCCGAGCTGGTCGTCGTCGCGCGACTGCTCCAGGGCGCGTCGGCCGGGCTCCTCACGCCCCAGAGCTCGGGCCTCATCCAGCAGCTGTTCTCCGGCGCCGAAAGGGGCCGCGCGTTCGGCTACTTCGGCCTCACCGTCTCACTCGCGTCGGCCACCGGACCGCTCCTCGGCGGCCTCGTCATCGGCCTCGTCGGCGAGGACCTCGGCTGGCGGCTGGTGTTCCTCGTCAACGTGCCCATCGGTGTGGTCGCCGCGATCGCCGTCGCCCGCATGGTCCCCGGACGCGAGGACGACAGCACGCCCGGCCGCATCGACACCCTCGGCGCGGCGCTTCTTGGGGTGTCCGTGCTCTGCCTGCTCTACCCGCTCGTCAGCCTCGAGTCGGGGGCGCGCTGGCCGCTCGCACTGCTCGTCGGCGTGCCGGTGTTCGCGTGGGCGTTCGTACGCTGGGAGCACCGCGAGAAGCGGCTCGGGCACGATCCCCTGCTCGACCTCGACCTGCTGCGCCGCCTCCCCGGGTATGGCAACGGGCTGCTCGTCGGCACCGTCTACTTCACGGGCTTCACCGGAGTGTTCCTGGTCGCGTCGGTCTGGCTGCAGGACGCGCGCGACGTCAGCGCGCTGCACGCCGGTCTGCTGCTCACGCCGTTCGCCCTCGGGTCGGCGATCACCTCCCCACTCGCCGGACGCCTGGTCAGCACGGTCGGTCGACCACTGACCGTCATCGCGCTCGGCGTCATGATGGTCGGCGTCCTCGGTGCCGCGCTGGTCGCGCCCGGTCGCCCCACCGACGACCTCTGGTGGGCGCTCTCCCCGTTCCTCCTGCTCGCCGGTCTCGGCGGCGGCGCCGTCGTGTCGCCGAACATCACGCTGACCTTGCAGGAGGTGCCGCCGCGGATGGGTGGCGCGGCCGGTGGGGCCCTGCAGACGGGCCAGCGCATCGGCTCCTCGCTCGGCGCGGCCCTGCTGGCCACGACCTACCAGGTGGTCGCCGGCCGTTCCGACGGCGACGCCGGCATCCAGGTCTCGCTGCTCGTCGCGCTCGTCGTGCTGGCCCTCGCCCTCGCGGCGGCGCTGCTCGCCTGGCGCACCGCCCGCCAGCCCCGCTGACCGTGACGTTCCGGCCCTCGAACGGGGCCATCCGGGGCCAGATCGTCACGGTCAGGGTCCGTATCCTCGGGCCATGTCCGCCACCGTCCCCGTCGTCGCCCTCACCGGCAGCCTCGGGAGCGGCAAGACGACGATCCTCAACCACCTGCTCGCCCACCGGGGCCGACGTCGGGTGGGCGTGCTGGTCAACGACTTCGGCGCCGTCGACGTCGACGCGCTGCTCGTCGACGCCGGCTCGGCGGCCACCCTCTCGCTGGCAGGCGGGTGCGTCTGCTGCCGGGTCGACGACGACACCCTCGACTCGACGCTGGAGCAGCTGACGTCGCCACGGGCCGGGCTCGACCTGGTGCTGGTCGAGTCCAGCGGGGTGGCCGACCCGGCGACGCTCGCCGCTCGTCTCCACCGCGCGGTGCGCCACCCGGGGCAGGTCGGCGGGCTGCTGCACGTGCTCGACGCGCGCGCGTGGTCCGAGGACGTAACGGTGCTCGACCCCGCCGCGCTGGCACGCGCCGACCTCGTCGCGCTCACGAAGACCGACCTGCCCGGCTCCGTCCCGGTCGGCGAGGCGCGACGTCGGCTCGAGCCGATGCTGCGCACCGGGGTGCCCATCGTCGACGCCCCGCACGGCGCCGTCGACCCCGACCTCTTCGCCGACGCCTCGGCGCCGCTGGACGACGGCCCCCGTCAGTTGTCCCTCGCGGAGGCCCTCCCCCTCCCCGGCGGCCACCAGCACGTCCACGCGAGCACCTGGGAGCACGACGGGCTCGTGCACCCGCGTCGTCTCGCCGAGCTGCTCGACGGCGGGCTGCCGTCGGCCTACCGGCTGAAGGGCGTCGTCCGGCTCGACGTGCCGTGGGGTGCACGCTGGTGGACGGTGCACCGGGTCGGCGGGCTGCCGCGCGTGACCCCGGCACCGAGGCCCGCGCCGACGAGCCGCCTCGTGGCCCTCGGCCCGACGCTCGACGAGCGCGCGGCGGAGGTCGCCCTGACGCACGTCGGGCGCGACCTCCAGGAGGAGGTCGCGCCCGACGACCACGCGGCGCTCATGCGCTGGGTGCCCGACGACCTGCGCCCGGAGTGGGCGCGGATCGAGGGCTGAGCCCGGCTCAGGCGGCGTGCTTGCAGGTGCTGCAGGTGCAGTCGCTGCACACGCAGTTGGCGCAGCTGTCCGAGCAGTGGGCGCAGGAGCACGTGTTGTGGTTGCAGGTCGCGCACGTGCAGTCGGTGCAGGTGCAGGTCGCACAGCTGTCGCTGCAGTGCGCACAGGAACAGGTGGCGCACTCGTCGTAGTGGCCGTCGTGCTCGCGGTGCACGTGGCCGTCGTGGAGGTAGTCGACGTGGTCCTCGTGGACGACGGCGTCGTGGCCGCAGCCCGGGCCGTGCGTGTGGTCGTGCTTCTCGGCCTCGCGGTGGTCGATGACGGTCATGGGTGGTTCTCCTGGGTGTGCTGGAAGGCGTCGAGGAGCACGTGGGCCACGTGCTCGTCGGTGAGGGAGTAGACGACCTCGCGTCCGCGGCGCTCGCCCGAGACGAGACGTGCGGTGCGCAGGATCCTCAGGTGCTGCGACACGAGCGGCTGCGACCGCCCGGTCCACTCGACGAGGTCGCCGACGGTCTGCTCCCCCGCGCACAGGCGGTGCACGAGAGCGGCGCGCAGCGGCGTCGACATCGCGTCGAAGAGTGCAGCGACGGCGGCGTAGGCGTCGATGTCCCCCCGGCCGACGTCACCCCGCTCACTCATGCACACATCCTTATATAGCAATTCATGCATGTCAACCTCATCCGTCGTCCCTTCTCCCTCGGAGCACGACGGCCGGCCGCCCCCGTGGGCGACCGGCCGTCGTGCACCTCCGACTCACAGCGCGCGCAGGATGTCCTCCACGCGGTCCTTCGCGTCGCCGAACAGCATCTGGCTGTTCTCCCGGAAGAACAGCGGGTTCTGCACCCCCGCGTACCCGGCGGCCATCGAGCGCTTGAACACCACCACGTTCGACGCCTCCCACACCCGCAGCACCGGCATGCCGGCGATCGGGCTGGTCGGGTCCTCCGCGGCGGCCGGGTTCACGGTGTCGTTGGCGCCGATGACCAGCACCACGTCGGTGTCCGCGAGGTCGTCGTTGACCTCGTCCATCTCCAGGACGATGTCGTACGGGACCTTCGCCTCGGCGAGGAGCACGTTCATGTGCCCGGGCAGGCGGCCGGCGACCGGGTGGATGCCGAACCGCACGTCGACGCCGCGCTCGCGCAGCTTGCGGGTCAGGTCGGCCACGGGGTACTGCGCCTGCGCCACGGCCATCCCGTAGCCCGGGGTGATGACGACGCTCGACGCGTCCTTCAGCAGCTCGGCCACGCCCTCGGCGTCGACCTCGCGGTGCTCGCCGTAGTCCGTCGCCTCGCCGGCCGGGGCCTCGATGCCGAAGCCGCCCGCGATCACCGAGATGAACGAGCGGTTCATCGCCTGGCACATGATGTAGCTCAGGTACGCACCCGAGGAGCCCACGAGCGCTCCGGTGACGATCAGCAGGTTGTTGCTCAGCAGGAAGCCCGCCGCGGCCGCAGCCCAGCCCGAGTAGCTGTTGAGCATCGACACGACGACCGGCATGTCGCCGCCGCCGATCGAGGCGACGAGGTGCCAGCCGAGGGCGAGCGCGAGCGCCGTCACGAGGATCAGCAGCCAGATGTTCGGGCTCGCCACGAACACGACGGTCAGCACGAAGAACAGCACGAGCGCGCCGATGTTGAGGTAGTTCTTGCCCGGCAGCACGAGCGGGGACGACTTGATCCGTGCGCTCAGCTTCAGGTACGCGACGATCGACCCGGTGAACGTCACCGCGCCGATGAAGACGCCCACGAAGACCTCGGCCGAGTGGATCCGCTCGAGCGACTCCAACGGGTACACCGGGTGCTCCAGGTAGCCGTTCCAGCCGACGAGCACGGCCGCCATGCCGACGAAGGAGTGCAGGAGCGCGATGAGCTCCGGCATGCCGGTCATCTCGACCTCGCGGGCCCGCCAGATGCCGATGCCCGCGCCGATCGCGATCGCGCCGACCAGCAGGACGACGCCGACCGTCTCGGCGTCCTCGACGGCCAGCACGATCGTCGCGACCAGGGCGATGGTCATGCCGGCGATGCCGTAGGCGACGCCGGAGCGTGCCGTCTCGTGCTTGCTCAGCCCGGCGAGGCTGAGGATGAACAGCAGGGCGGCGACGATGTACGCCGCGGTCGCGATGCTCTGTGCGGTCACTGCGATCAGCCCTTCGCCACGGTGTCTTTGGAGAACATGCCGAGCATGCGGCGGGTCACGGCGAAGCCGCCGAAGATGTTGATGGAGGCCAGCAGCACCGCGACGAACGCGAGGAGGCGGATCGCCCACGCGTTGTCGGCCCCGTCGCCGACGCCGATCTGCAGCAGCGCACCGACCACGATGATGCCGCTGATGGCGTTGGTGACGCTCATGAGCGGCGTGTGCAGGGCGTGGTGGACCTTGCCGATCACGTAGTAGCCGATGACGACCGACAGCGTGAGCACGAAGAAGTGCTCGGGCAGCGGCGGCGGCGCGTACGCGTTGACGAGGAAGAGGGCGGCGATGCCCGCGGCGATGAGGAGGTACTTGCCGCGCTGGGTGAGGCCGGGGCGCGGCTCCGGCTTCTCCTGGACGGCGGGCATCTCGGCCGTCGGGGCGGGTGTCGCCGAGACCTGCACGGGCGGCGGCGGCCAGAGGACGTCGCCGTCGTGCACCACGGTCACGCCACGCTGCACCACGTCGGAGTGGTCGAGGACGAGCTGGCCGTCCTTGGCCGGCGTGAGCAGCGTCAGCAGGTTGACGAGGTTCTGCCCGTACAGCTGCGAGGCCTGCGTGGGCAGGCGACCGGCGAGGTCGGTGTAGCCGAGGATCGTCACGCCGTTCGCGGTGACGACCTTCTCGCCCGCCACCGAGCCCGCGACGTTGCCGCCCTGCGCCGCCGCCATGTCGACGATGACGCTGCCGGGCTTCATCGAGGCGACGTCGGCCTCGGTGAGCAGGCGCGGGGCCTGACGTCCCGGGATGAGTGCGGTGGTGACCACGATGTCGACGTCGGCGGCCTGCTCGGAGTAGATCTCCGCGGCGCGGCGGTCGTACTCCTCGCTGGTGGCCTTCGCGTACCCGTCGGTGGACTTCTCGACCTCGACGTCGACCGCGAGGTACTCGCCGCCGATCGACTTCACCTGGTCGGCGACCTCGGGGCGCGGGTCGGTGGCGCGCACGATGGCGCCGAGGCTGGACGCGGCGCCGATCGCCGCCAGCCCGGCGACGCCGGCACCCGCGACGAGCACCTTGGCCGGCGGCACCTTCCCGGCGGCCGTGACCTGCCCGGTGAAGAACCGACCGAACTCGTGGGCCGCCTCGACGACCGCGCGGTAGCCCGCGATGTTGGCCATCGACGACAGGACGTCCATCGACTGCGCCCGCGAGATGCGCGGCACGGCGTCCATCGCGAGGACGGTCAGCGGCCGGGCCGACAGCGCCTCGAGCAGCTCGGGGCTCGTGGCCGGCGCGATCAGGCTGACCAGTGTCGCGTGGTCGTTGAGCCGGTCGATCTCGGCCGTCGTCGGCGGGTTGACCTTGAGGACGACATCAGCCGTCCAGGCCTCCTCCCCCGCGACGACGGAGGCACCGGCCTCCGCGAACGCCTCGTCGGCGAACGCGGCCTTCGCCCCGGCCCCGGACTCGACGCTCACGTCGTACCCGAGCTTCAGCAGACGTGCGACCGTCGCGGGAGTCGCAGCGACCCGGGTCTCCCCGGCACGCGACTCGGCGACCACTCCGATCCTCATTCCGCGGACACTAGCGGAGGCCTCGGGAACCGACCACTGGATGAGACCGGTGTCTCAGGTACTGGCGGTATCTGAAACTTCCGGCCAGCCGGACGGCGTCGTGGGAGGCTGACCCCGACACGAGGGAGACCATGACCGACCTGCAGGACCGGGCCAGCCGGACGCCGCGCCCCGAGCTCACGCCCGAGCAGAGCCGGGTGTTCCTGTGGTTCTGCCTGCAGTCGATCCTCCTCGTGCCGGCCGTGGTCGACCCCACCTTCTGGCGAGACGTGCCGCATCTCGCGTGGCGCGACGCCGCGGTGATGCTCCCCGTCGTCGGGCTCCTCTCGTTCATCCTTGCCCGGACGACGTGGCGCATCGCGCGCCTTCCGTGTCCGGTGGCACGCGGCGGGTACGTCGTGATGGGCAGCCTGCTGGTGTTCCTCTCCTCCGGGCCGCTGTTCTGGTCCACGAACCCGGACCAGAACCTGCGCGGCGCGGTCACGCTCGCCCTGGGGCTCCTGCTCTGGACCTTGGTCGCCAAAGACGTCCTTGCCCACCGACGCGCCCGCACCGCCGCCTGATTCCCATCAGTTCATGGGAACCAGCAGCCCACCATGGTTTCCCTCGCTCACCTGCGGATGCAACCGCAGGTGAGCGAGGGATTCCCATCCCTTGATGGGAATCAGCATCGACGGCGACGGCGACGGGTCGAGCCGGGCGTCAGCACCCGGCCAGGACGTCCTGCAGGGCCGACTTCTCGGCGGAGTCGACGCTGAGGCCCCACCGGTACTTCACCGCGATCCAGTCCGACACGTACGTGCAGCGGTAGCCGGTGGCGGGCGGCAGCCAGGAGTCCGGGTCCTGGTCGCTCTTCGACCGGTTCGTCGACGCCGACACGGCGATCAGGCTGCGGGCGTCGCCGAGGTCGTTGGCGAACGACTCGCGCCGGCTCGCCGTCCAGCCGGACGCACCGGAGATCCAGGCCTCCTTCAACGGCACCATGTGGTCGATGTCGAGGCTTCCCGCGTCGGTGAAGCGCACGTTGTCGTAGCGCGACAGCCACGAGCCCGACGTGATCGTGCAGGTGCCGGTGCGCCCGGTCGCCGACGACGACTCGTCCATCAGCACCTCGGCGCGCGTGTTGCAGCCGTCGCCGTCCGCATCGATCCAGTGCCGGAACGCGTCGCGGTCGTAGGTGGAGCCGTCCGACTCCGCCCGGACCGTGAGCTCGGCGAGCTGCGACTCCGGCGACGCCGACGCGGCCGGCGCGACGAGGACGGTCGCGACGAGCGTCGCGACCAGCACGCCGACGACGTGGGCGAGGCGGTGCCGTCGCCGCACGACGGCGGGACGGACGTGGACGGTGGACGTGGCAGCACGAAGCGGCATGGTGGGACTCCCCCCGAAGTCACTGGTCAGGTCGAGAGGACCCTAGGCCGCGCCGTCGTCCGCACGGAAGCCTCGGAACCAGACGTTCACCCGAACGTCATCAACCGCGTCCCTGCGCGCCCACACCGGCCGTCGGCGGCGCGGCGGGAGCCGGCCGACCCAGGTGGTATCCCTGGAGCAACCGGTAGCCGAGGGACTCGAGCGCCGTCTGCTGCTCCGCCGTCTCCACCCCCTCGGCCACGACGTCGATGCCGATGCCCTGGGCCATCGCGACCACGCCGGCACAGACCGAGCGCGCCCGACGCGAGTGCGTCATGCGGGCGACGAACGAGCCGTCGAGCTTGACGACGTCGACGGGCAGGTCGACGAGGTGCGCCAGGGTGCTGTAGCCCGTCCCGAAGTCGTCCACCGCGATCCGCACCCCGTGGTCGCGCAGGGCGAAGAGGTCGACGACCAGACCGCCCGTCACGTCGAGCAGCTGCGTCTCGGTGATCTCGAGGACGAGCATCGACGGCGGGAGCCCGACCTCGTCGAGCACCGACAGCACCCGTGCCACCAGGCCTGCCCTGCCCAGCTCGACGGCCGAGACGTTCACGTGCACCGGCACCGGCGTGCCCTGCGCGGCCAGCGAGGCCGCGTGCGCGCACGCCGCGCGAAGCACCCCGTCGCCCACCTGGTGCATCAGGTCGCTGACCTCGAGCACGGGCATGAAGTCGCCCGGGCGCAGCTGGCCCCGGATCGGGTGGTCCCAGCGCAGCAGGGCCTCGACCGCGTGGAGGTAGCCGGTGGCGACGTCGACGATCGGCTGGAAGACCAGCGAGAACTCGCCCGACGCCTGCGCCCGCTCGAGGTCGACGAGCAGCCGCGCCGACGACTCGATGCCGGCGTGCACGGTCGGGTCGTAGAACTCCGCCCGGCCGCGACCGCGGTCCTTTGCCGCGTAGAGCGCCTGGTCGGCGTGACGCAGGAGCAGGGGCGCCTCGGCCTGCTCGTCGGCGGCGGCGATGCCGATGCTGACGGTCACCGAGACCGCGGCGCCGTCCTGGAGCACGACGGGCTCGGACAGCCGGTCCATGATCCGCTGCGCCTCGGCGGCGAGCTCCTCGCGCGTCCCCGCCGACGTGCACAGGACGACGAACTCGTCACCGCCGAGCCGGGCGACGGTCGCCCCGTCGCCGACGAGGGCCGAGAGTCGCTCGGCGAGCTCGACGAGCACCGCGTCGCCGACCGCGTGGCCGCGGCCGTCGTTGACCTGCTTGAAGCGGTCGACGTCGATGAACATGACCGCCAGGGCGGACCGCTCGGACCCGACGCCCTGCGCGGCGCGCTCCAGCGAGTCCGCCCAGAGGGCTCGGTTGGCCAGGCCCGTGAGGTCGTCGTGGAGGGCAGCGTGGGCGAGTGCCTGCTCGGCCTCCTTCTGCGCCGTCACGTCGATCATCTGCAGCGTGATGGCCGCCGACGACGCGCCCGACCCTCCGAGCGAGAGGCTCGGGTCGAGGTCGGGGTCGACGAGCGCCAGCGCCACGTCGACCCATCCACCGCCCCACGCGTCGTCGAGCCGCAGCTGGGTGCGCCAGCCAAGCGCGCGGCCCAGCGTCAGCTCGCAGATGCCCTGGCGGAACGCCTCGACGTCGTCGTCGACGAACCAGTCGCGCGGGTCGACCCCGAGGAGCGCGTGGCGGGGTCGACGGGTGAGCGTCACGAGCGCCGTGTTCACGGCGTCGACGTGCACGAACCCGTCGGGGTCGACCACCACGTGCGCCGATGCCAGCAGCGCCGCCTCCATGTGGTCCTGCAGCTGGTCGCGGTCGCGCCGGCTCTGCACGAGCGCGGCGTCGCGGGCGTCCTCGAGCGTCGCGAGCACCACGCCCACGACGGCCAGCACGAGGACGAAGGCCTGCGCCGCGACGACCCTCGCCTGGGGGTCGTCGAGCGACGCGAACTGTCCGTTGCCGGCGACCGTCGCGGCGACGACGAGCACGCCCTGCAGCGCCACCAGCACCGACGTCGCCTGCGCGCCGCAGCGCAGCGCCACGACGACGACGATCGGCACGATGGCGAAGTCGACCGGCCACGGCAGCCAGAGCAGCACGCCCGTGACGGCGAGCGCCGCAGCCATCGTCAGCGGGCACTCCGCGCCGCGCTCGCGCCGCGTGCGCCAGAGCTTGGGCAGCGCCAGCAGCGCGTTCAGCACCACGAAGGAGCTGACCACGTTGCGGAAGCCGATGATCAGCAGGCCCTCGAGGAACGGCTCGTCGAAGCGCCACCACGCGACCAGCGATCCCAGCAGGCCGCTGGTGGCGGCAGCCGCGGCTGCCACGGCGAGCAGCACGCCGACGTCGCCGAGCGTCGTCCACGTCGAGCGGAGCCACGCGGGACGCCAGCGGTGCAGCAGAGCCGCACCCACGGCGCCGTGCGACAGGTTGACCAGGCCGAAGAGCCAGGCGCCGAGGGGCTCGGTGCCGGTGAGCTGGTTGAGGACACCGCTCACCACGATGACGACGACGCACGCGACGAGCCGCTCGAGCGAGCTGCGGGCCACGAGCAGCCAGAGGATGACCACGCCGGCAGCGGGCCAGGCGAGCGCCAGCTGCGCCGGGGGCACGCGGGTCGCGCGGCCGGCGAGGAACGCGAGGGCGAAGAGCACGGCGAAGCCCAGCGCCAGCGCCGCGGATCGCGTCCGCGTGCGCGGGGCGCTGCTCTCGAGGCCGAGCAGCCGCTCCATCTCAGGCAGTCCCCTCCCGACGTTCCACCTGCGGAGAAGCGTAGACCTCGGTGAGGCCACGCGGGTAGGGATCGAGGCTCGACGTCCCGCTCAGGTGGACAGGTCCACGACGTCCCACGCGTCGTGGCCGCCGCTGCCGACGGTCCACTCCAGGGCGCGACGTCGCTCCCAGAGGACGGACGGATCGACGTGTCCGGGGTGCGGTCGGCCCGCGAGCCGTGCGTCGGCGATCCCCCACGTCAGGGCGAGGTGCAGGTCGAGCACGGGGAGCACCTCCTCGACGTATCGGCGCCGAGGGCCCGTGCGGGAGCGCCACGCCGTCACCGGCTCGCCGGTCCGCAGGTCGGGCATCAGCGACGCGAGCTGGTCGCCGCACGGTGTGCCCGCGTCGAGGTCGGGCACGAGCCCGAGCACCCAGGCCAGCGCCCACAGGGCCTCGACCTGCGCCTCGTCCGAGTCGTCCGGCTCGACCTCGCCTGCGACGAGGTGACGCTCGCGCGGGCTGAGGGACGCGAGCAGTCCCTGCTCCGCCAACCAGGTCCGCGCGAGCTCCGGCGGCATGCCGAGCGCCAGGTTGACGCGCACCGTCAGCACCAGCGCACGCTGCACCACGTGCTCCTCGTCCACGAGCACGAGGGGATCGGCAGCGTCGGCCACCAGGGGCAGGTGCGACGGGGGCTGCGGGAAACCGAGACCGGACAGCGCCGCGAGCGTACGGCGACGAGCCTCGGTGGCCGCGTCGTCGCGCTCACGCCGGGCGTCCCGACCTCGAGACCACCTCACCGTGGAGGGCCGAGGACGCTCGGCCGGTGCGGGTCCAGCAGCTCCGTCACGCCGTGCGCGTCGAGGCCGTCGAGGAGGCCGTCGACCCCCTCCGTCAGCTTCACCTCGAGCTCGTCGGGCAGGAGCGGCAGCATCGCCAGGAAGGCGACGTCTCGACCGTCGTCGGTGCGGAAGGTCCGCGCCTCCTGCGGCAGCCGGATCGGCGGGGCGAGCATGAGGCCGCAGAAGCGGGTGTCGTCAGCGTACGGCTCGGCCGGGTCGCCGTTCGGCAGCGAGTGCCAGGCACCCAGCCAGGTCCCGTACTCGTGCGGGAAGCGGGCGAGCACCTTCAGCGCGCGCACGGGCCAGTAGGAGCGCTCGTCGACCCAGGACGCCTCGTCGACCGGCCAGTCCGGCGGGAGCATGACCATGACCTCGAGCCGGTCCGGCACCTGCCCGCGCAGGTTCTCCGGCACGGTCATCCTGCGATCGGACATGCCCGACGTCGCCAACGTGTGGAACGGCCGACCCTCGCCGGCCGGCACGAGGTGCACGTCGACGTGCACGAGGTCCGACACGATCTCGTGGAACACCGTCTCCACGGGCCCGACCCACTGCTCCAGGTGACGGTCGACGGCGTCCACCGTCTCCGAGCACCCGAGGCCTGCCGGCTCGAACGGTCGCTCCCGCTCCTGGTGACGGAGGGTCGTCGGGTGCTCCCGACGCCGCGCGCGCCTGCGTCCGAACACGAGCCCTCCGTCCCTCGGTTCTCCCGGTGGGCACGACCCTAGCGTCGCTGCGGTGCCGGATCCAGGGTCAGCGGAACACCTGCACGACGTCGATCGTGCCGACGATGTGCTCGTTCAGCCCGGCGAGGTCCTCGGCAGGTATCCAGTACTCCAGGATGGTGTCGCCGCCCGCCTGCTGGACGTCGTACGCGTCGAGGAACGACGTCTCGACCTCGAAGCGCGTCACGTAGCCCACACCACTCGCCGGCACGTTCCAGTCGCGCGCGATCCGCACGGCGTAGTCCTCGTTCAGGACGGGGTAGAAGATCGGCTGGTCGGGCAGCCGTGGCGGCCACGCGCGCCACCCCGAGGCCTCGACCAGGGCGAGCTCCTGCGGCCCGGTCGGCCTCCAGAGCGTCGTCGTGTCCACCGCGCCATCCTGCCGCAGGACACGGTGGCGGACCCAGCGACGTCCGGCCCGCTCAGTAGTACCAGGGGAACGGCGACCAGTCGGGGTCGCGCTTCTCCAGGAACTGGTCGCGACCCTCCTGCGCCTCGTCGGTCATGTAGGCCAGGCGGGTGGTCTCGCCCATCAGCACCTGCTGGCCGACGAGCCCGTCGTCGATGAGGTTGAAGGAGTACTTGAGCATGCGCTGCGCGGTCGGGCTCTTCGCGTTGATCTTGCGCCCCCACTCCAGGGCGGTCGCCTCGAGCTCGTCGTGCGGGACGGCCCGGTTGACGGTGCCCATGCGGACGCCGTCCTCGGCGGAGTACTCGTCGGCGAGGAAGAAGATCTCGCGGGCGAACTTCTGCCCGACCTGGCGGGCCAGGTACGCCGACCCGAAGCCGCCGTCGAAGCTGCCGACGTCGGCGTCGGTCTGCTTGAAGCGGGCGTGCTCGGCCGAGGCGAGGGTCAGGTCGGCGACGACGTGGAGGCTGTGCCCGCCGCCCGCCGCCCAGCCCGGGACGACGCAGATGACGATCTTCGGCATGAACCGGATCAGGCGCTGCACCTCGAGGATGTGCAGCCGCGCGAGGCGGGCCTTGTCGATCGGCGACGGCTCCTCCGCACCCGTGTCGGACCCGGACGCCTCGCCGTCCTCGTACTGGTAGCCGAACCGGCCGCGGATGCGCTGGTCGCCACCCGTGCAGAACGAGCGCTTGCCGTTCTTCTCGCTCGGGCCGTTGCCGGTGAGCAGCACGCAGCCGACGTCGGCCGACGTGCGCGCGTGGTCGAGCACCTGCAGCAGCTCGTCGACCGTGTGCGGGCGGAACGCGTTGAGCACGTCGGGCCGGTCGAACGCGACCCGCACGGTGCCGTGCGTGCGGGCGCGGTGGTAGGTGACGTCCGTGAGGTGCTCGAAGCCGGGCACCTCGTCCCAGGCGGACGGGTCGAAGGTCTCGGACACACCGGGCAGCGCACTCATGGCCGCGAGGCTACTGGTGGGCGGCTGCAGGGCGCGCGTCGGGAATCGGTCACACCCGCGTGACGCGCTCAGATACCGTCGGTATCTTGACGCCATGGCACTGTTCGCCCGCAAGGGCTTCACCGGCAAGGTCCTGCTCGTCACCGGCGCCGCACGCGGCATCGGCGCGGGCGTGGCACGGGCGTACGTGGCACAGGGCGGCAAGGTCGCGCTGCTGGGCCTGGAGCCCGAGCTGCTCGAGGCGCTCGCCGCCGAGCTCGGCCCGGCCGCGGCGTGGTGGGAGGCAGACGCGCGCGACGGTCGCGCGATGACCGAGGCGATCGACGCCGCCGCCGCGCACTTCGGCCGCATCGACCACGTCCTCGCGAACGCCGGCATCGCGTCGTACGGCACCGTCCGCCAGATCGACGAGGCGTCGTTCGAGCGGGTCGTCGACATCAACGTCAACGGCGTCTACCGCACGCTGCACGCGTCGATCCCGCACCTGGAGCGCACCCGCGGGTACGCCCTCGTCGTCGCGTCGCTGGCCGCCTTCACCAACCTCGCGGGGCTCGCGTCGTACAACGCCAGCAAGGCCGGCGCCGAGTCGCTCGCCCTCGCGACCCGCCAGGAGGTCGCCCACCTCGGGATCAAGGTCGGGGTGGCGCACCCGTCGTGGATCGACACCGACATCGTGCGTGGCGCCGAGGCCGACCTGCCGACGTTCAAGCTGATCCGCGGCAAGCTCCCCTACCCCGCCAACAGCACCACCACCCTGGCCGACTGCGTCGACGCGATCGTCGCCGGCCTACGTCGTCGCAAGACCCGCGTGTACGTGCCGCGGGGCGTGCTGATCGCCAACTGGACGAAGCCGCTGCTCAACTCCCCGGTCGCGTGGCTCTTCATGCGTCCGCAGCTCAAGCGCCACGTGCCCGACCTCGAGCGCGAGGTCGCCGCCCTGGGCCGCTTCCAGCACGCGCACGTCCCCCTCACCGACCCCAAGAAGCCGCTCGAGGAGACCCCCTCCGCCCCCTGACCCACCCCGGCCGCCCTTGGGGTAGGGCCCCACCCTAGGTGTGACTCCCCCACCCAGCGCTGGGGTGGGACGCACCGTTGGGGTGGGGCCCCACCCCAAGGTCAACTCCCCCACGCCAACGACGGCCGAAAGCGCGCGTTGACGTGGGGCCCCACCCAAGGGGTTCATCCCACCCCAGCGCTGGGGTGGGAGGACACACTTGGGGTGGGGCCCCACCCCAAGGGTGAAGCGGGGGTCAGGCCTGGACGGACCCCGCGAGCGAGGTCATGTGGCCCAGGCGGGCGAGCTCGGAGGCGAGGAACTCCGGGCCCCCGTGCCGTCCGACGACGACGACGAACCCGCGACCCTGGCGGTCCTTCGCGTGCGTGCCGGCGAGCAGCGTCGACGACCACGCCTCGACACCCTCCAGGCGCGACGACGAGCGGATCGACAACCACTCCGCGGCCTCGGGCACGAGCTTGGGCGCCGACGGCGACGCGAACAGCACCGACGCCTCGCCGTCGACGCGACGCAGCGCCATGGCCCAGTCGGTGCGGAACGTGGCCGGCACGACCTCGACGAGCCGCTCCAGCGCGTGCTCAGGCTCGGACGTGAACTGCTCGACGGCCTCGAGGTCCATGCTCAGGTTGGCGCCCGCGTTGTAGCGCGAGATCCAGTGCACCCGCACGCCGTCGAGCTCGTGGCACGCCGTCACGAGGGCGTCGGCCATCACGCTCGGCGGCAGCTCGAGCAGCACGTCGTCGACCGCCTTGCCGTCGGCACGGTGCTCCACGATCTCGATCGCCTCGATGTCGGCACCCGCACCACCGAGCGCCGTTGCCAGCGCACCGAGCGAGCCCGGGACGTCGGGCAGCTCGACGCGCAGCAGGAAGGCCATGTCCCCATCTCACCACGAGGCTGTTTCCTTTGTGTGACGCCACTACGCTGTGGGTCGTGACCGATCCTGCGGCCTCCGAGACCGTCCCCCAGCCTCACGACCGGGCCCGGTCGGTGCGGCGCTGGTTCCGCATCTTCGCCTTCGCCGAGGCGGTGTCGTGGGGCGCGCTGCTCGTCGCGATGTTCTTCAAGTGGGTCGTGCAGGACGACCCGCACACCGGCCTGGAGGGCGGTGTGCCGATCGTGGGCCCGATCCACGGCGTCCTGTTCCTCGCCTACTGCTCGCTCGCGGTCGTGGCGTGGTCGACGTTCCGCTGGAACCTCAAGACCCTCGCCCTGGCGCTCGCGGCGTCCATCCCGCCGTTCTTCACGATCTGGTTCGAGACCTCGGCGGAGCGCCGCGGGCTGCTCACGTCGGTCGCCGACGACCCCGACCCTGCCCCCGGCGTCAGTCAGGTCTGATCCGGCTCCGGGCGACGCCCCTGCTTCTGCGCGTACATCCGGTCGTCGGCCCGCGCGAGCAGCGACGCGACGTCGTCGTCGGCGCGCGCCTGCGCCACCCCGCACGACCACGACGCCGGGGCACCCACCTGCAGCCGCCGCGCGACGACGTCCGCGACGCCGTGGTCGGCTCCAGGCATGACGACGAGGAACTCGTCGCCGCCGAGGCGGCCCAGCACGTCACCCTCGCGCAGCCCCGCCCGCAGGTGCTCGACGACCGACGTCAGCAGCCGGTCGCCCGCCGCGTGACCACCGAGCGTGTTGACGGCTCGCAGGTCGTCGACGTCGAGGGCGAGGACGGTCAGCGGCGTGCCCAGCCGGCGGCGCCGGACCAGCTGCGCGTCGACCACGGCCTGCACGCCCCACCGGTTGAGCGCGCCGGTGAGCTGGTCGGTGCGGGCGAGGCGGTCGAGCCGGCGCCGCAGCCGACCCAGGACCTCGGTGCCCACCAGCACCTGCACGACGACCCCGACCGTCGGCCCGAGCATCTGCGGATCGTGGTGCGACGCGACGGCGAGCACCCACAGCGCGGTGCCGACGTACGACACCACGCGTGCCAGCGCGAGCGGAAGGAACCACACGGCGAAGACGGCCAGGGTCGGCGTGCTCGTGCCGTTGGCGAGGACGGCGATCTGGCGCTCGGTGCCCCAGGTCAGCACGGCGAGCGCCACGAAGCAGAGCGAGACCATCACCGCGACCTCGCGCGGCTCGAGCAGCGGACCGCGCCTGACCGTCCAGCCGAGTCCGCCGAGCGCCACGACCACGAGGAGGTAGAGCACCCATCGCGGGTTGTTGTCCGGCTGCCAGGTGGCGAGGGTGAGCGCGAGCATGCACAGGGCGGTCAGGCTGAGCAGCACCGTCGCCGAGGTCATGGCCGGCCATCCCACGGCCCTCCGCAGCCCGGAGACCTTGCGCAGCACCTGGACCTCCCCTGGACGGCACTCCGACGACGCCCGCCATGATCGCAAGAAGGGGGTCTCTCGCGCCGCCGAACGTCGAAAACTGGGTGAATGTCCGGTCGCGTCGACGGCCAGGGTGCGTCGCCCAGGCCCCGGCGATAGTGTCGTGAGCAGAAGCATCCACGCCGACCGAGGAGCCGTGCCAGCATGTCGCTGAGGAAGAACAAGACCGTCCGGGACAAGGTCCAGGAGCGCCTCGAGGGCCGCCTCGACGACCTCGTCGCCCAGGCCGACAGCGTCCGCCAGCAGCTCGCCGACCGTGCGCCCGAGGTGCGCGACACCGTCGTCGCCAAGGCGCAGTCCGGTGTCGCCGACCTGCGCGAGCGTCTCCCCGAGATCGGGCACGACCTGCTCGACCGCGCGCCGGAGCTGAGCGAGAAGACCTACGACCGCCTCCCCAAGGGCGTCGCCGACCGTCTCCCCGACGAGGTGAAGCCGAAGAAGAAGCGTCGTCTGCGCCGCATCGTGGGGATCGGCCTGATCCTCGGCGCGGGCGCTGCCGCCTTCGCGACGCTGAAGGGCAAGCAGACGCCGCCCCCGCCGCCGTACCAGCCGGCGACGCCCCCGCCCACCCCGCCGAAGCCGGCCGCCCCGGCCGACTCGCTCGACTCCGTCGACGCGCCGGGCACGAACTAGTCGACCGCATCACCCCACGCACGGGCCGGGACCTTCGGGTCCCGGCCCGTCGTGCGTCACGGAGTGGCCGCCGACGTTCCAGTGCGGAACACTGATCCCATGCGTTCGCTCTGGAAGGGGTCGATCAGCTTCGGCCTGGTCAACGTGCCGGTGCGTGTCTACAGCGCCACCGAGAGCCACGACGTCTCGCTGCACCAGGTGCACGCGGAGGACGGCGGACGCATCCGCTACCAGCGCCGGTGCGAGGTCTGCGGCGAGGTCGTCGCCTACGAGGACATCGCGAAGGCGTACGACGACGGCGAGAACACGGTGGTGCTGACCGCCGACGACCTCGCGTCGCTGCCGGCGGAGTCGGCCAAGGAGATCGAGGTGCTGGAGTTCGTGCCGGCCCAGCAGATCGATCCGATCCGGCTCGACAAGGCGTACTTCCTGGAGCCCGACAAGACCGCGATCAAGCCCTACACGCTGCTGCGCCGCGCCCTCGAGGACACCGACCGCAGCGCGGTGGTGAGGTTCGCGCTGCGGCAGAAGTCGCGTCTGGCGGTGCTGCGCGTGCGCGACAAGACGCTGCTGCTGCAGACGATGCTGTGGGACGACGAGGTGCGCACCGCCGACTTCGACGTGCTGGAGACCGTGCCGCGGATCAGCGCGAAGGAGCGCGACATGGCCTCGCAGCTGGTCGACTCGCTCGCGGCCGACTTCGACGCGTCGCAGTTCACCGACGACTACCAGGAGCAGCTGCGGACGCTGGTGGAGGCGAAGCTCGAGCAGGGCGACACGATCGACACGGCGGCCACGTTCGGCACGAGCGACGACGAGGGTGACGACGCCGAGGTGGTCGACCTGATGGAGGCGCTCAAGCGCAGTGTCGAGCGGAGCAAGGAGCGTCGCGGCCAGGGTGGCAGCAGCGCGTCGAAGTCGCGCGCTCGCAAGAAGGCCTGACCCGGCGGCATGCCCAGCCGCGGGTCGTCGAGCAGCCAGACCGTCACGATCGACGGTCGGCGCCTGCGTCTGACGAACCCCGACAAGGTGCTGTACCCGGCGACGGGCACCACCAAGGCCGAGGTGATCTCCTACTACGTGGCCGTCGCGGACCGCCTCCTCCCGCACGCCTCCGGACGACCGGTCACCCGCAAGCGCTGGCCGGACTCCGTCGGCACGATAGATCGACCAGGCGACCTCTTTTTTGAGAAGAACCTGCCGGACTCCGCGCCCGACTGGGTGCGCCGCGTGGTGGTGCGCCACAAGAGCCACGTGAACGTGTACCCGCTCGTGGACGGTCCGGCGGCGCTGGCGTGGCTGGGCCAGGTGTCGGCGCTGGAGCTGCACGTGCCGCAGTGGCGGGTGGAGGCCGACGGGACGCCGCGCCACCCGGACCGCCTGGTGCTCGACCTCGACCCCGGCCCGGGCGTGGGGCTGGCGGAGTGCGTGGAGGTGGCGCACGCGGCGCGCGACCTGCTGTCCGACGTCGGGCTGGAGGCGTTCCCGGTGACGAGCGGCAGCAAGGGCCTGCACCTGTACGCGCACCTGACGGGCGAGCACGACGCCGACTACGTGAACGCCTTCGCGAAGCAGGTGGCTGCGGCGCTGCAGGACGAGCTGCCCGACCTCGTGGTCTCGTCGATGAAGAAGTCGTTGCGCGAGGGTCGGGTGCTCGTCGACTGGAGCCAGAACAACCAGGCGAAGACGACGATCGCGCCGTACTCGCTGCGCGGTCGCGCCGCGGCCGACGGGGAGGGTCCGTTCGTCGCCGCGCCGCGGTCGTGGGACGAGCTGGGGCCCGACCTGCGCCACCTGACGATGGAGGAGGTGCTGGAACGTGACGACGACCCGCTCGCGGGGCTGGACCCGCAGCCGACGTCGGGCGACGAGAGGCCTGCGGCCGCGCCGGACCGGCTGACGGTCTACCGCTCGATGCGCGACGCGTCGCGCACTCCTGAGCCGGTGCCCGCGGAGGCGCCCACGAAGCGCGGCGACGACCCGATCTTCGTGGTGCAGGAGCACCACGCCACCCGCCTGCACTACGACGTCCGGCTCGAGCGCGAGGGCGTGCTCGTGTCGTGGGCCGTGCCGAAGGGGCCGCCCACCGACCCGAGCCGCAACCACCTCGCCGTCCCCACCGAGGACCACCCGATGGAGTACGCGACGTTCGAGGGGACCATCCCGAAGGGCGAGTACGGCGCGGGCCAGGTCAGCGTCTGGGACCACGGCACGTACACGCTGGAGAAGTGGAAGGAGGGCGAGGTGATCGCCGTGCTGCACGGCTCCGCTGGCGGCGGGCTGGGCGGCAGCGTGCGGTTCGCCCTCCTCCGCACCGGTGAGAACTGGCTGATGCACCGCATGGACCCGCCGGCGGCCCCCGACCCGGAGACGGCCGACCCGGCGACGCCGGAACCAGAGGCGCGCGACGCTGCGACGACGGACGAGCCCGACGGCGGGAGCCCGCCCGACGCCGGCCGTCTCGGGACCGTCGCACCCATGCTCGCGAGCCGGCCCGACGGCCTCGACCCGCACCGCGACGCCGACGCCTGGGCGTTCGAGATGAAGTGGGACGGCGTCCGCGTGGTGGCGACGTGCGACGGCGAGGCCGTGCGCCTCGTGGGACGCAGCGGCAAGGACGTGACGACGACGTACCCCGAGGTCGCCGAGGCCCTCGCCGGGCTGCACCTCGACGACGCCGTCGTCGACGGCGAGGTCGTCGCGCTCGGCGACGACGGGGCGCCGTCGTTCGGGCGCATCCAGCAGCGCATCGGGCTCGTCCGGCCGCGCGACGTCACGGCTGCGCGCCGGGCCGTCCCCGTGCGGTACGTCGTCTTCGACCTGCTGCGGCTGGGCGGGGCCGACGTGAGGGGCCTGCCCTACGTGCAGCGACGCGAGCTGCTCGAGGGTCTCGACCTCGACGACGCCGACCGGCTCGACGTGCCCGTCGCCTTCGACGGCGACCTCGACGCCGCGCTCGCGTCGAGCCAGGAGCTCGGCCTCGAGGGCGTGGTCGCGAAGCGGCGCAGCAGCCGGTACCGACCCGGCAGCCGCTCGGCGCACTGGGTGAAGCTCAAGCACGAGGACCACGTGGAGGTGGTCGTGGTCGGGTGGCGACCTGGCCGAGGCGGGCGCACCGGCGGGGTGGGCTCGTTGCTCGTCGCGGTGCCTGACGCGACCGGCGGCCTGCGCTACGCGGGTCGGGTGGGCACCGGGTTCGACGAGCGCGCGCTGACCGACCTCGCGCGACGGCTCGAGCCGCTGCGGCGTGAGCAGCCGACCGTCCAGGCTCCGCGCGACGTCGCCCGGGAGGCGGTGTGGACCGCGGCCGAGCTCGTCGGCGAGGTCACCGCGGCGGGCTGGACCGACTCCGGCCACCTGCGCCACCCCGTCTGGCGCGGTCTGCGCGCCGACAAGACCGTCGCCGACGTCGAGACCGTCCCGGACCCCCGACCCGGCCCGACCTGACGCTGCTCCCGCCGGACCACCACGGGCGTCCGTCGCACGACCACGTCACGTCCAGTCGGCATGCGCTCCACCACGGTCGCTCCTAGCGTGGAACGTGACCCCGTTCCCCTGACGCCAGGACGTGTCGTGAGCTCCTCCTCTTCCCTCCCTCCGCAGGTCGTCGTGCTGTTCGGCGCGACCGGTGACCTCGCCAAGCGCAAGCTGTTCCCCGGTCTCTACCGGCTGGCGCTCGCCGACCGGCTGCCCGCCGACTACCGCGTCATCGGGTCCGGGCGCCACGAGCCGAAGAAGGACTTCCGCGAGCAGGTGATGGACGGGCTCAAGGAGTTCGTCGACGACCTCGACGTCGACGTCGCCGAGCAGCTCGTGTCGCGCACCAGCTTCCAGACCTCCGACGCCGACGACGGCAGCGACCTCGCGGCCGCCGTGCGCGACGCCGAGTCCGAGCTGGGCGGCGACGCACGCCGCCTGGTCTACCTGTCCGTCCCGCCCGCGGCGATGGAACCGATGATCCGCATGCTCGGCGAGACGGGCATCGCCGACGGCGCACGCATCGTCGTGGAGAAGCCGTTCGGCACCGACCTGGAGTCGTCGCGTTCGCTGCAGGCGACGCTCGACGAGGTCGCCGGCGAGGACAGCGTGTTCCGCATCGACCACTTCCTCGGCAAGGAGGCCGTGCAGAACGTGCTCGCGCTGCGCTTCGCGAACGGTCTGCTCGAGCCGTCGTGGGACGCCGAGCACGTCTGCGCCGTGCAGATCGACGTGCCGGAGGAGCTCACCATCGAGGGCCGCGGCAGCTTCTACGAGGCCACCGGCGCGCTGCGCGACATGGTCTCGACGCACCTCTCGCAGGTGCTCGGTTTCCTGGCGATGGAGCGGCCCGAGAGCATCGACGCCGATCACCTCCGCGACGCGAAGGCCGCGGTGTTCGCCGACGTGCAGCCGCTGCGCCCCGAGGACGTCGTCCGGGGCCAGTACGAGGGCTACCGCGACGAGGAGGGCGTCGACGACGACTCCGAGGTGGAGACCTTCGTGGCCGTCCGCGTGCACGTCGACAACGACCGCTGGCGCGGCGTGCCGTTCCTGCTGCGCACCGGCAAGGCGATGGCGGCGACCCGCCGCACCGCGACCCTGTTCTTCCGGGCGCCTGAGCCGCTGTTCGACGAGCGTCAGGACGGCGACGACCGCCTCGTGCTCGAGCTCGGCGAGGCGCCCGAGGTGACGGCCGCGCTGCACGTCAAGCGCCCCGGCCCGACGTTCGAGCTCACCCGCGCGTCGGCGACCTTCACGCTGCCCGAGGACGACCCGGAGCACCGCCCGCTCGAGGCGTACGAGCGGTTGCTGCTCGACGTCATGCACGGCGACCAGACGCTGTTCACGCGAGGCGACGAGGTCGACCGGCTCTGGCAGGTCATCACGCCCGTGCTGGAGGACCCGCCGCCGGTGCAGTCGTACGAGAAGGGCTCGTGGGGCCCGCAGGCGGCGCTCGACCTTGCGGGCGAGCGCGGCTGGCACCTGCGATGACGGGAATCCCACCGGGTCCGACGTCGGGGCCGCTGCCGATCTCCGACCACGGCCTGGTCGGGGACCTGCGCACGGCCGCGCTCGTCGGCACCGACGGGACCATCGGCTGGTTCTGTCCCGGGCGCTTCGACGCGCCGAGCGTGTTCGCGTCGGTGCTGGACGACGAGCGCGGCGGGGCCTGGGAGCTCGAGCCGGTCGACGGGTCGGTGCGGTCGCAGCAGTTCTACTTCCCCGACACCGCGATCCTCGCCACCCGCTTCCTCACCGACGACGGCGTCGTCGAGGTGCACGACTTCATGCCCGTGCTCCGCGCGGAGGACCCCGACCACCGCCAGCGCCTCGTGCGTCGCGTCGTGGCCGTCCGCGGACGCTCCGTGGTCCGCACCCGAGTGGCGGCCCGCCCCCACTACGGGCGCACGACGCCCGACCTCGAGCCGCTCGACGTGGCGTCGGGCCACGGGGTCTCCCTCACCTGCGAGGGCCGGGGTGACGACCCGGGCGTGCGCATGGCGTTCGGCGCGACGGTGCCGCTCGAGGTCGATGCGGGCGACGTGACCGCCGAGTTCACGCTCGAGGAGGGCGAGCGGGCCCTGTTCGTGCTGGAGGTGCTCGACCCGCACGCCGACACCCCCACCGACGGCTGCGACGACACCGACACGTCGGCGCTGTTCGAGGCGACGTCGCAGTTCTGGCGCAGCTGGCTGTCGCAGTCGACGTACGCCGGACGCTGGCGCGAGACGGTGCACCGCTCCGCCATCACCCTCAAGCTGCTCACCCACGAGCCCAGCGGCGCGGTCGTCGCCGCCCCCACGACGAGCCTGCCGGAGACGATCGGCGGCACCCGGAACTGGGACTACCGGTACGTGTGGATCCGCGACGCCGGCTTCAGCCTGTACGCGCTGCTGCGCCTGGGGTTCACGTCGGAGGCTAACGCGTTCACGCGCTGGCTGTCGGAGCGGCTCGGCGAGGAGCGCGACGACGAGGCCGAGCTCGGACCGCTGCGCGTGCTCTACGACATCGACGGATCGGCCCCCACCGACGAGCACGAGCTCGACCACCTGGCGGGCTACCGCGACTCGCGTCCGGTGCGCGTCGGGAACGCCGCCGTCGACCAGCTGCAGCTCGACATCTACGGCGAGGTCATCGACGCCGTCTACCTGTTCGACAAGTACGGTCCGGGCATCAGCCACGACGCGTGGAACGACCTGCGGCGCGTGCTCGACTGGGTGCTCGAGCACTGGGACGCCGACGACGCCGGCATGTGGGAGATCCGCGGCGACGTGCGCGCCCACACCACGAGCCGGCTCATGTGCTGGGTCGCGGTCGAGCGGATGATCCGCATGGCTCGGCGCCGCGGGCTGCCCGGTGACGTGGGCGCGTGGTCGCGGGTGCGCGACGAGATCCACGAGCGGATCCTCAGCGACCACTGGGACCCGCACCACGAGACGTTCCTCATGGCCGAGCACGACCCGGACGCCGACCCCGACGCCGACCCGGTGCTCGACGCCGGCGTGCTGCTGATGCCGATGGTGAAGTTCTGCTCGCCCGTCGACCCGCGGTTCCTGTCGACGTTGGCCGCCGTCGAGGAGCAGCTCGTCGCCGACAGCCTCGTCTTCCGCTACGACGTCCACGCCGCGCCCGACGGCATCGAGGACGCCGACGCCGACGGCGACGGAGTGGGCGACGGCGAGGGCACCTTCAGCCTCTGCTCGTTCTGGTACGTCGAGGCCCTCACCCGCGCCAGCCGTCTGCGCGAGGCCGAGGTCGCGCTGGAGAAGATGTTCACCTACGCCAACCACCTCGGCCTCTACGCCGAGCAGATCGGCGCCACCGGCGACCAGCTCGGCAACTTCCCCCAGGCCTTCACCCACCTGTCCCTCATCAGCGCCGCCATCAACCTCGACCGCGCGCTGGCCTGACGCGGGGCCTTTCCAGGCCGGTGCGCTTGCTGCGGGGGTCTCGTCCTGCTGCTGCGCGGCCTGCGGGGGTCTCGTCCTGCTGGTGCGCTGCCTTGGCTGGCGCTGGGTCTGGCCTCCGAGAGGGCCTCGACCGGCAGCGGGCCGGGGGCTGCCTCGGGTCTCGGGGTCTGGCTTGGGCCCGCCCTCGGCGCACGATTCTTCGTTTCTGCGTTCTCGGGCCAAGGTTCTGCGTTGGCGCGTGCGGGCGGTGGATCCTCCACCTTCTGAGCCCGTGTTCGGTGGCAGATCCACCGCTGGCGGGCGCGAGCGCGGAAGGATTCTTCCTTCTCGTGGACCGGTCCACGAGAAGGAAGAATCGTGCGACTTCCCACGGCAAACCGCGGCCACGATGCTGCCTTCGCGCGTCGACGCTGAACGCTTCTGCATTCGCGACGGGATCCCGTAGCCAACGCAGAACCGTTGGACCCTCAGCGCACCAATGCAGCATCCTGCGTCCACCCCGAGCGAGACCCGCAGCCCGAGACCCCAGACCAGCGCCGCCGCCAGCCGCCCGGTCGAGGCCCTTTCGGAGACCAGCCCCAGCGCCAGCCGAGGCAGCGCAGCAGCGAGTCGAGACCGCCTGCGGCAGCGCAGCAGCAGGCCGCGCCTGCAGCAGGCAGCGCACCAGCAGGACGACCCACCCCGCTACGGCACGACCCCGAAGATGCCAGGATCTCCCGCATGGGCACCCCGACGACGACGCGCCGTGGCTCGAGGGCGAGAGGCATCCGGGCAGCGCTCGTGGTCCTCGTCGCGCTCGCGGGCTGCGGGGCTCCCGGCGGCCCGCGCCACGACATCCCTCACGACGCGGAGTCGGGCGGGCAGACGTTGCGCCAGGCGCAGGCTGCCGTCTCGAGCATCCCCGGCCTGACGATCGACCTGGCCGGGGGCGAGCCGCCGAACATCAAGGGCAACACCGGCTACGACGTCCGCGTCACGGTCGCGCCGGGGTACCGGATCGTCGACGGGCCCGCGCTGGTCACCTTCCTCGTGGAGTCGGCGTGGTCGGTGCGCACCGGGTACCTGCCGAACACGCAGATCACGGTCAGCGTCGACACCGGCGACGGACCCGAGTTCGAGGTCGACGCGGCAGCGGCCGAGGCCGGGTGGGTGGAGCGCGGCGAACCCGTGCCGGGACAGACGACCTTCAGCCTCGTCAACGTCCGCACGGACGACGGCTCACCCGGTCGCGAACGGCTGGGCGACTGGCCCGGCGACGTCCCCGACGTCCCGCGCGACGTCACCGCCCGGCGCTGATCCGCGCGGCCCCCGTCCGCCTCGCGTCCGCCGGCCCGTTTGCGTGGGGCCCCACGCAAACCCGCTCCCCCCACCGCAACCATGCGTCGTTCTTGCACGTTCGGGTGGGGCCCCACGCAAACGCGCGGGTGGAGGCGGGTCGGGTCAGCGGCGACGCGAACGGAGCGAGTCCGACAGGATGCCGACGAGTGCCTCGAGCTGGACGTCGGTGACGTCGACCTCGGTGTCCTCGCCGTCGAGGGCGCGCGCGGCGAGCCCGGCCTTGCTGTCGATGAGCTCCACGATGCGCGTGTCGATCGTCTGCGAGGCGATGATGCGCCACGCGGTGACCGGCTCCTCCTGGCCGATGCGGTGCACGCGGTCGATCGCCTGCATCTGCTCGGCGTCGGTCCACGACAGCTCCGCGAGGACGACGTTCGACGCCACCTGCAGGTTGATGCCGACACCGGCCGCCGTGAGCGAGCAGACGATGATCTGCGTGCCCGGGTCGTTCTGGAACGCGTCGATCGCCTTCGCCCGGGCCGCGGCGGTCTGGTCGCCGCGGATCGTCGAGTAGCCGATGCCGCGCTCCTCGAACGCCTTCTGCGCGGCGTCCATGACGTCGAGGTGCTTCGCGAAGAACACGACCTTGCCGACGCTGCGCGCCAGCTGGGCGGTGTAGTCGGCGGCCAGACCGGCCTTGGCCTGGCCGATGCGACGCACCATCGAGAACACGTTCTCGCCGGTCGACTCGTTGGCCTCCTCGCGCTCCCACGCGGCGACCTTGCGGACGAGGTCGAGGTCGAGCACCTCGGCCACCGGGTGACCGGCCTCGACGCGCGCGGCGGCCGCCCGGTCGTAGCGGGCGACGAGCCGGCGGGCCAGCTCGGCCTCGGCGGCGCGGATGGAACGGCCGGCCTCGCCGTCGAGCTCGACGGGCATGTCGGCGATGCGGCGGGCGGGGATGTCGGCGGCGACGTCGATCTTGCGACGGCGGACGATGCCCATGTCGATGACGGCCTGCCGGGCGGCGGGGAAGAAGCCGGGGTCGAGCGGCGTCAGGCCGGTCTCGTCGAGCCGGTGCATCAGCTCGGGCAGCGGCTTCTTCTCGTCGATCCAGCCGAGGAACTGCCAGATGGCGCGGAAGTCCTCGACGTCGTTGATGAGCGGGGTACCGGTGAGCGCCATCATGAGCGGTCGCGCGGTGCGGCTGCGGATGCGGTCGGCGATGCGGAGCACGTGGCGCGACCGCTGCGACGACGTGTTCTTGATGAAGTGGGCCTCGTCGAGCACCATGCCGCGGAAGCCGAGGTCGCCGAGCCAGCCGGCGTGGCGGTCGAGGATCTCGTAGTTGACGACGACGATGTCGGCGAACGCGTCGATGTCGTCACCGTTGCCGTGCACGACCGTGACGGCGCGCTGCGGCGTCCACAGCCCGACCTCGCGCGCCCAGTTCGCCTTGACGACGTTCGGCACGACGACGAGCAGCGGGTACGCCTGCGCGGCGTGCGCGGCGAGCAGCGACTGCGCGGTCTTGCCGAGGCCGGGCTCGTCGGCGAGCAGGAACGTGCGGTGTCCCTCGGCGGCGGACGACACGAGCTGGGCCTGGTGACGCATCAGCTCGGGTCCGCGGTGGTTCAGCGGCAGGGGCTCGGGGAGCTCCATGCAGGCGGGCGCGCCGGCGGCGGCCCGCTCGAACGACGACAGCAGAGGGCCGATGAGCTCCCACGTCGCGAGTCGGCTCGGCCCGGTGCGGGGCGGCGGCTCGGGGGAGAACTCCGGCGGCATGAAGGGGTTCGCGAGCTGGCGCGCGACGACGGAGCGGGGCACGACGGAGCGGTCGACCCGCAGCTCGGTGGTGGAGGCGGGCGGCTCGGCGGCCAGCTCGAGGCCGGCGGCTGCCATCAGCTCACGCTTGAGGGCGAGGGTCGAGCTGGAGATCTCGGCGTCGTCGGTGAGCAGCATGAGCAGCGCGGGCTCGCGCGTCGCGGTCTTGGCCAGGATGGTGGCGACGCCGTCGAGGCGCTTGAGCTGGTCGGCGCGCTGCGGCTCGGTGAGGTCGGGGTCGGTCTTCACGCGGGCGCGCTCCTCGCGCACCAGCAGGCCGACGGCCTGGAAGGTGGCGCGGGTCGACGCGGTGACGCGTCGTCGCTGCACGGCGTTCTCGACCTCGCGCACCGCCTTCGCGAGCACGGGCATGAGTCCGGTGTCGTCGTCGTGCTTCTTGCGCCGGGCCCCGCTGCCGTTCTGGCGTGCCTTCTGCGGGTTCCGCTGCTGCGTTCTCGTGGCCAACAGGCTCCTCCTCCACGGCCGGACGTCTGCCTCGGCCGGCGGCGGACGGGTCGTGCCCGTCACCGCGACAGGGCGTACGGCGACTCGGCCGCCAGTGATCTCGGCGGCGGGTCGGTGGCTGAGCACCCACCCACGAGTGCGGGCCGTACGGCTCCTGCTCCGGCAAGTGTAGACGAGAGTGGTTCCTTTGGCGCGTTCTGCCCAGTTGTGGCGCCGGATCCACGTGGTCCCGACGGGGTGGTGCCCGTCGGGTCTCGTCCTGCTGGTGCGCTGCCTGCGGTCGTCGTGACCTTGCTGGTGCGCTGCCTCGGCCTTCGCTGGGTCTGGCCTCCGAGAGGGCCTCGACCGGCAGCGGCTCTGGGGCTGGTTTCGGGTCTCGGGGTCTGGTCTGGGCTCTCGGGTGATGCACGGTTCTTCGTTTCTGCGTTCTCGGGCCAAGATGCTGCGTTGGCGCGTCTCATCGGTGGATCAGCAACCGCAGGAGCGCTTCTGCGGTTGAGAATCCACCGATGAGGGGCGTCGCGGCCGAAGGCTTCTGCCTTCACGACGGGATCCCGGAGCAAACGCAGAACTTTTCGAGCTCCGATGCGCGAACGCAGCATCCTGCGTCCACCCCAGCACCAACCCACAGCCCGAGACCCCGGACCAGCGCCGCCGCCAACCGCCCGGTCAAGGCCCTTGCGGAGACCACCCCCAGCGGGGGCCGAGGCAGCGCAGCAGCACGACGAGACCCCCTGCGGCAGCAGACCAGCAGGACGAGACCGACCGCAGGCAGCGCACCAGCAAGGTCAGACCCTCAGTGCACGACCTCCCCCGACCCACTCGCCTTGCGCAGGAAGGGGGAGAAGGCGACGAGCACGAGGCTGAGGATCGCGCCGACGAGGAACGCGCGCTGCACGCCGTCGACGAAGGCGGGACCCTCGCCGAGCCCGGCGTCGACGCCGCTCGCGGAGACGACGGTCATGATGGTGATGAACAGGGCTGCGCCGGCCGCGCCGGCCACCTGCTGCAAGCTGCCGACGACGGCGCTCGCGTAGGAGTACAGACGAGGCTCGACCGACCCGAGGGCGGTCGTCATGAGCGGCGTGAACGTGGCCGACAGACCCAGCATCAGCACCAGGTTGGCGCCCACCAGCCACGCGACCGACGTGTCCGCGTCGACGTCGACCAGCAGCCACAGGCCCGCCGACACGAGCAGCGAGCCCGGCACGACGAGCACACGCGGGCCGAACCGGTCGTAGAGCCGGCCGACGAACGGTCCGGTCACGCCCATCACGACGCCGCCGGGCAGGGTGATGAGTCCGGTCTCGAGCGCGCTGAGGCCGAGCGCCTGCTGCGCGAACAGCGGCAGCAGGAGGAACGAGCCGAACATGGCTGCCATGGCGATGAGCATCGCGCCGGTGGCGATGCGGAACTGGCCCGACGTGAACACGCGCAGGTCGAGCAGGGCCCGGTCGTCGCGCTGCAGCTGCAGCTGGCGGGCGACGAAGGCGGCCAGGGCCACGCCGCCGACGACGAACGGCAGCCAGGTGGGCGTGCCCGACGACCCCTGCGCGTGCTCGCCGATGCCGACGAGTCCGTACACGAGGCCGCCGAGGCCGAGCGCCGAGAGCGGCACCGACACGACGTCGATCCTCTGGTCGCCCGTGGCTGCCACGCTCACCACGTACCGGGCGCCCACCACGAGGGCGGCGAGCGCGACGGGTGCGACGACGCCGAAGATCCAGCGCCACCCGAAGTGGTCGAGCACGAATCCCGAGAGCGTCGGGCCGAGCGCGGGGGCGACCGCGATGACGACCGTGATGTTGCCCATCATCGCACCGCGCCGGGCGACGGGCACGATCGTCATGACCGTCGTCATGAGCAGCGGCAGCATCACGGCGGTGCCCGACGCCTGCACGACCCGCGCGACCAGCAGCATCGCGAAGCCCTGCGACGCGAACGCGAGCACCGTGCCCGCCGTGAACAGCGACATCGCCGCGACGTAGAGCGTGCGGGTCGCGACGCGCTGGATCAGGTAGCCGGTGAGCGGGATGACGACGGCCATCGTGAGCATGAACGCGGTGGTCAGCCATTGGCCCGTCGACGGCGGCACGCCGAGGTCGTCCTGGAGCACCGGCACCGCCACGCTCATGACCGTCTCGTTGAGGATCACCACGAACGACGCCACCAGCAGCGTGCCGATGACGAGCAGGTGCTCGCGCGGCAGCGGCGGCGTGTCCGTCGTCGCGGTCGGGTCGGTCGTGGCGGTGCTCATGCGGTCCCCTGGGGTCGGTGCCGGGCGTGCTCGTGGCGCGCGGACTCCATCGTCGACCACGGCGCGGACCTGGGGGTGAACGTCAGGAGGCAGCGGGATGTTCCCGCCCCGCCCCCGAGGTCCGGTCCAGCAGCAGATGCCTCAGAGCCGGTTGAGCACCTGCACGAGGTCGTCCTCGGTGTCGCTGCCGATCTTCTCGAAGACCAGCTTGACGACAGGCGTCGCGAGCTTCGCGGCACCCTTGAGCTGGATGTCGGCGACGTAGGTGATCTCGCTGCCCGAGCCGTGCGGCTGGACGGTGATGGTGTCGGTCGAGTGGGCGGTGTCGTTGGTGCCCACGAACTGCACGTGCGTGTCGTCGAGCTCGGTGAGCTCGTACTCCAGCTCGGTGCTCACGCCCGCGATCTTCGACGTGTTGCGCCACCGGCTGCCGACGGCCACCGGACCGTCGTCGATCCGCTGGCACGACTCCGTGCCCGGGTCCCACTCCTCGGCGTGCGAGAAGTCCTTCAGGTAGTCCAGGACGGTCGACGGAGCGGGCTGGACGGTGAACGTGCGGCTGATCTCGGTCATGCCTCCAGGTTCGGCGACGATCCCGACCCCTGCACCTCGAGCCGCCGCAGCGCCACCCGCGCCGCACGCCGTCCGGGTCCAGGCCCGCGGCGTTCGGGAGGCGCACCTGCCGACCCCGTCCTACGGTCGAAAGGACCCCCGAGACGAGGAGCCACCATGAGCGACACCACCGACGAGAAGACCCTCGACGACCTGCTGACCGACCTGCGGATCGCGATGTTCACGACCATCACCGACGACGGCACCCTGCGCAGCATCCCGATGGCGCGCCAGGACACCGACCTCGACCCCGCCGAGCTGTGGTTCATCACGGCGAAGGACACCGAGCACACCCGCGACGTCGCACAGCGTCCCGACGTGCAGCTGACGTTCAGCTCGTCGGACTCCTGGGTGGCGCTCACGGGCCACGCGGAGGTCGTCGACGACCTCGCCAAGCTGAAGGAGCTGTGGAACACCTTCGCCGAGGCGTGGCTGCCCGAGGGCCCCGAGGGCGACAACTCGACGCTGATCAAGGTGCGCGTCGACAAGGCGGAGTACTGGGACACGCCCGGCAGCAAGGTGGCGTCCGCGATCAGCCTCGTGAAGTCGAAGCTGACCGGCGAGCCGTACAAGAGCGACCACGGCGTCGTCGAGAACCCCTGATCAGCCTGACGGAGGAGGTCCGACGATGAGCGAGGGCAAGCACCAGCCGCCGAAGGGCGTGCAGGAGACCGCACAGCGCGCGGTCCGCTGGATCGAGGACGGCAAGGCCGGCAAGGGCTTCACCGACACCGGCGACCACCGGGCCCACCAGCTCGCGAACGGCGAGAAGCTCACCGACGAGCAGGCCACGAAGATGCGCGCCTACTTCAAGCGGCACGACGTCGACAAGGACGCCGAGGGCTTCAAGAACGGCTCCGACGGCTTCCCGTCGCCCGGTCGCGTCGCCTGGGACGCGTGGGGCGGCGACGAGGGCGAGCGCTGGGTGGGCACGCTCGACCTCTGAGCCCCACCCCCGATGGGCCGAGGGCTCGCAGCAGGGGGAGAGCGTCGAGCGACGCTCTCCCCCTGCTGCGTCCGCGGAGGGGTTGACCCCCTCGGGCACGGGTACCTCCTGGGACGCGACCGGTCCGCGGTCGCCCACAGCCTCGAGGGGGTCAGTCAGCATGCCGCTCGCCGACACGGAACCGTCCAGCGGGCAGTCCACGGCCTCACGCCAGGGTCGGCCCGAGATCAGGATCGCGTCCGTGCCCTCCGGGCACGTGTACGTGCGGCACCTGTCGTCGCCCGACCGCGACCTCGACGACCCCGTCCGCCGCCTGGCCGACCCCGCGCCCGGGGGTGGCCCGGCCGCCGCGGGCCAGCCGTGGTGGCCGCCCGCCATGCTCGACGCAGCCTGGGTGGAGCGGTCGCACGACTCCTTCGACCTGATGCACGTGCACTTCGGCTTCGATGCCCTCGCCCCGGCGCAGCTGACCGCGCTGGTCGAGGCGCTGCGCACGCACGGCAAGCCGCTCGTGCTCACCGTGCACGACCTGCGGAACCCTCACCACCTCGACCGTGCCCTGCACGACGCCCAGCTCGACGTGCTCGTGCCCGCGGCGTCGGTCGTCGTCACCCTGACCGACGGAGCGGCGGCCGAGGTGCGCCGGCGGTGGGACCGCGACGCGCTGGTGCTCCCCCACCCGCACGTCGTCGAGCCCACCACGATGGAGCGGCTCGCCCGACACCGTCCCGCACCCGCGGAGCGCGGCGGCGAGTTCCGCGTCGGCCTGCACGTCAAGAGCCTGCGCGCCTGCATGGACCCGGCCACCCTCCTGCCCACGCTGCTCCGCGCCGTCCAGCAGGTGCCGGGCGGCGTGCTGCAGGTCGACGGCCACACCGACGTGCTCGACCCGGGCGGCGCGCGCTTCGACGCCGACCTCGCCGCCTGGCTCGCCGACGCCCCCGTCGTCGTCGACGTGCGCGTGCACGACTACTTCACCGACGACGAGCTGGTCGACTACCTGGCGTCGCTGGACCTCTCCGTGCTGCCCTACCGCTTCGGCACCCACTCGGGCTGGCTCGAGCTCTGCCGCGACGTCGGCACCCCCGTCGCCGCTCCGAGCTGCGGCTACTACGCCGACCAGGGGCCGGTGCACGCGTTCACGTTCGACGAGCACCGGTTCGACGCCGACAGCCTCGTGGCCGCGGTGCGCGACGCGTGGACGTCGACGCCCACCCCCGCACCCACCGTGGCGCAGCGGCTGGCGCAGCGTCGCCAGCTCGCCGAGGCCCACGCCACCGTCTACACCGACGCCCTGACGGGTGCGTGCAGCATCGCGACCGTGGGTGGCCGATGAGGATCTGCCTCGTCGCGTCCGCCCGCTTCCCCGTCGCCGAGCCGTTCCAGGGAGGCCTCGAGGCGCACACGGCCACGCTGGCCCACGCGCTCGCCGACCGCGGCCACCGGGTGAGCGTCTTCGCCGCACCCGGGTCCGACCCCTCACTCGACGTCGAGGAGCTCGACGTGCCGCCGTTCGAGCCGAGCGCGGCGGCGCGCGCCGACGTGGGGGCCCATCCGGACGCATGGATGCGCGAGCACCACGCGTACCTGGCGCTCATGCTCCGGCTCGCCCGCGGCGGGCAGTCGCGCTTCGACGTCGTGCACAACAACAGCCTCCACCACCTCCCCGTCGCGATGGCGCCGATGTTGTCGGTGCCGATGGTGACGACGCTGCACACCCCGCCGCTGGGCTGGCTCGAGTCGGCCATCGCGATGTCGGGCGACGCGTCGACGTTCGCCGCGGTCAGCCGGCACACCGCCGCCGCCTGGTCCCACGCCGTGCAGGCCGAGGTGGTGCCCAATGGCGTCGACACGTCCCGGTGGCAGCCTGGGCCGGGGGGCGGGCGGGCGGTGTGGACCGGCCGGCTGGTGCCGGAGAAGGCTCCGCACCTGGCCATCCTCGCCGCCCGACGCGCCGGGCTCGCGATCGACCTCGCGGGACCCGTGCTGGACGCCGACTACGTGCGTCGCGAGGTCGAGCCGCTGCTCGGCGACGACGCCCGCCTGGTCGGCCACCTGCACACCGACGCCCTCTGCGACCTCGTCGGGCGCGCCGGCGTGGCGCTCGTGACGCCGCAGTGGGACGAGCCGTACGGCCTCGTCGCGGCGGAGGCCATGGCCTGCGGCACCCCGGTCGCGGCGTTCGCGCGCGGCGCTCTGGCCGAGGTGGTCGGGGTCTCGGCCGGGCGGCTGGCCCGGCCCGACGACGTCGACGACCTCGCCCGAGCCGCCCGCGAGGCCGTGGCGCTCGACCGCGCCGCCGTCCGCGACCACGCGGTGCGGCTCTGCTCCGTGCACCGGATGGTCACCCGCTACGAGGAGCTGTACGCCCGCGCCTCGAGCCCGACCCGGCCGGCCGAGGCCTCATGATCGGCTACTACGTGCACCACCACGGGCACGGGCACGTCATGCGGGCGACGACGCTGCTGCCCCACCTCGTCGGGCACGAGGTGACCGGGCTGTCGACGCTGCGCGCCCCGCGCAGCTGGCCGCAGCTGTGGATCGGGCTCGACCCGGACGCCGACGACGACCCGTTCGAGCTCCCGCCGGACCCGACCGCCGGTGGCGTCTTCCACTGGGTGCCTCGCGGGCACGACGGACTGCGCTCGCGCATGTCGACGATCTCGCGGTGGATCGACGCGACCGACCCCGACGTCGTCGTCGTGGACACGTCGGTCGAGGTGGCTGCTCTCTGCCGCCTGCACGGCGTGCCCGTGGTGCAGATGCTGCAGCCCGGCGTGCGCACCGATCGGCCGCACCAGCTGGCCCTCGACCTCGCCGACCGCATCGTCGCACCGTGGCCTGCCGACGTCGCAGGCGTCGTCGAGGGGGTCGCCGCCGACGACCCACGACTCGTGCACGTGGGCGCGTTCTCCCGCTTCGACGACCGGCCGGAGCCGGACGCCGTCGCACCACCGGCCACCCGTCAGGTGACCGTCCTGTCGGGCACCGGTGGACCCGGCATCGACGACGCCTCGCTCGAGCGCGCCCGACGCAGCACCCCCGGCTGGACGTGGACGGTGCTCGGCGGCCACGCCGGCACCTGGCTCGACGACCCGTGGCCCGCCCTGCTGCGCGCCGACGTCGTCGTGACCCACGCCGGGCAGAACGCGCTGGCCGAGGTGGCCGCGGCCCGTCGACCCGCCGTGGTCGTGCCGCAGGAGCGCCCGCACGACGAGCAGCGGACCACCGCTGCGGCGCTGCGGGCCGACGGGCGACTGCCGGTCGTCGTCGCCGAGGCGCCCGCCGACGACGACTGGGCCACCCTGCTGGAGCAGGCGGTACGTCGCGACGGCCGCGACTGGGAGGTCTGGAACGACGGCAAGGGCGCCGCCCGCGCCGCCGAGGTCGTCCTCGAGGTGGCGCACGCACGGACGGCCGACCGATGACGCCGCAGGGTCCGGGCCGGGTCGCGGTCGTCACGGTCGTGCACGGGCGGCACCGACACCTGTGGCTGCAGCAGCGGTCGCTCGCGGAGGGTGCCGTGCCACCCGACGACCACGTCGTGGTCGCGATGGACGACCCCCGCGCCGCGTCGTGGCCGGCGCCCGGGCGACGTCCGCACGTCGTGCACCTGCCCCGCACCGACGAGCGGCTGCCACTCGCCGCGGCCCGCAACCTCGGGGCGCGCACGGCCATCGAGCGCGGAGCCGACCTGCTCGTGTTCCTCGACGTCGACTGCATCGCCTCCCCCGGGCTCGTCCTCGCCTACGAGGAGGCGTCGCGGCGTCCACTCACCGAGGACGCGGTGCTCTGCGGACCGGTCTCCTACCTCCCCCCGCCACCAGCCGGCGGCTACGACCTGCACACGGTGCACGCCCTCGCGACCCCTCACGCCGCTCGCCCCTGTCCGTGCCCCGGTGACGTCGTGGTCGACACCGACGGGCACGACCTGTTCTGGTCGCTCTCCTTCGCCCTCACGCCGCAGACCTGGGAGCGGGTCGGCGGGTTCGACGAGGCGTACGCCGGCTACGGCGCCGAGGACACCGACTTCGGGCAGCGGGCGGCGGCCGCCGGGGTGCCGCTCGCGTGGGTGGGCGGCGCGCGGGCCTCGCACCAGCACCACCCGACGCAGACCCCGCCGGTGCAGCACCTCGACGACGTGCTCCGCAACGGCCGCCTGTTCCGCGACCGCTGGGGGCGGTGGCCCATGCAGGGCTGGCTGGACGCCTTCGAGGAGCAGGGCCTGGTGCGTCGCACCGGCGACGGGGACTACGAGAGGGCCGACGCGCCCGCGTCGTCCGTGGCTGCCACGATGGAGGCGTGACGTCCGTCTCCGTGGCCATCGCCGCCCTCGCGGCGCTGCTGCCGATCACCAACCCGCTCGGGGCCGTGGCCGCCTTCGCGGCCCTCACCGAGGGACAGCCCGCCGACCAGGTGCGACGCCAGGCGTGGCGCACCGGCATCTACGTGGCGGCCATCCTGGGCGTCTTCGCGCTCCTCGGCAGCCTCGTGCTGAGCGCCTTCGGCATCACGATCGCCTCGCTGCAGATCGCCGGCGGCCTCGTCGTGGCGCACTCGGGCTTCGGCATGATCGTGCCGCGGGAGACGAGCACGGACGCCGAGAAGGAGCATGCCGCCGCGAAGGCTGACGTGTCTTTCTCGCCCATGGCGCTGCCGCTGGTGGCCGGGCCCGGGGCGATCGGCGTGGTCATCGCGCTGTCCGCGCGCCACCCCGACCCGCTCGACCGCGTCGGCATCCTCGTCGCGGGCCTCGCGATCGGTCTGCTCATCGCGCTCGCGCTGCGCTTCGCCACGCCGGTCGTCGACCGGCTCGGCCCGACCGGCATCGGCGCCCTCACCCGCGTGATGGGCTTCCTCATCCTCGCGATCGGCGTCGAGCTGTTCGTGCACGGCGTGCTGGCCGTCCTGCCCTCGTAGGCTCCCGAGCACCGCCAGCTGCACGTCGATCACGAGGAGCTTGATCCAGACTCGACCGCGCGAACCGCCCGGGACGTCATGCGCCACCATGGGTTCATGTCATCGACATCTGCACGATCACGGGTAAATCGTCAGTTCCTCGCCGGCGTCCTGGTCGGGTGCGCGTTGACGACTGTGGCGATAGTGATCGCAGCCGCGTGGATGGGCCGTGGAGATCTTGCTCAGCGATGCCTTGAGGCCGCGCCGAGTGATCTTGAGGTCTCGCAGGCGTCTCTGGCGTACGACGCCGACTACCTCAAGGCGGCGTTGACGTGCACATGGAGCGGGGAGGGAGGCCGCGGGCCTTCCCGAACGATCACGATCCCGCTGTACCGGTGATGTGGCCGGCACGGGGCAGCTCGTCCCTCGACTTCGCCGACCTGGACCGTCCGCGGCACTCGCCCTCGTAGGCTCCTGCCCATGAGGGAGGCCGAGATCTTCGACGTCGACGGCACGTTGTGCGACGTCTCGGGCGTCCGGCACCACGTGCGTGGGGAGCGACGCAACTTCGAGGCGTTCCACGAGGCTGCGCTCGGCTGCCCGCCGCACGCCTGGGTCGTCGACGGCGCACGGGCCGCGGCGCGGGAGGGTCGGGCCGTCGTCGTGGTGACCGCCCGCCGCGAGCACTGGCGCGCGGGCACGTCGTTCTGGCTGGCGCTGCACGACGTGCCGTCGGACCACCTGTGCCTGCGCGGCGAGCACGACGGCCGCCCCGACGTCGAGGTCAAGCGCGACGTCCTGGCCCAGGTGCGCCAGCGCTACCGCGTCGTCCGCGCCTGGGACGACAACCCGAACGTCATCTCGCTGTGGGAGTCCGAGGGCATCGACGTCGTCGTCGTGCCCGGCTGGGACGACGAGCCGTCCCGCCCGTAGAGGCCGACGCGCCGCTCAGCGGCCGAAGGCGGCGAGGAGGTCGCTGACCATGGTGGTCGACTCCTCGGGGTGGCGCAGGGGACCGTCGGGGTGCACCTCGTAGCGGTTGCGACGTCCGACCTTGGTGCGCGTGAGGTACCCGGCCTCCTCGAGGTCGCGCAGGATCGTGCGGGCGGCGCGCTCGGAGATGCCGACCCGCTCGCTGAGGCTGGTGAGCAGGATGCCCGGCTCACGCGCGACGAGGACGAGCACGTGGCCGTGGTTGCTGAGAAAGGTCCACGAGGAGCGCTCCGACGTCACGCGCACAGCCTAGCCGCGGAGGTGTCGTGCCTCACGTCTGCCACACCGGCATCTCAATACCGGTATCGTGCTTCCCGTTAACGATCTCTCACCGCTCGGCGCCGGACGGGGTGGCGACACCGCGCGGACGAGATCCCCCTGCCAGCCCAGGAGTCCCCATGGATCTCTCCATGCTCAGCAACCTCACCGACCCGGTCATCCTGTTCTTCGTCCTCGGGCTGCTCGCCGGCACCCTGCGCTCGAACCTCGAGGTGCCGCCTGCCGTCACGAAGTTCCTGTCCCTCTACCTGCTCATGTCGATCGGCTTCAAGGGCGGCGAGGCGCTCGCGGCCACCGGCATCACCAGCACCGCCCTCACCGTGATGGGTCTCGCGGTGCTCCTGTCCGTCGTCATCCCGGTCGTCGGGTACCGCGTGCTGCGGCGTCGGGTGGCGCCCTTCGACGCGGCGGCGATCGCGGCCACGTACGGCTCCGTCAGCGCCGTCACCTTCGTCGCGGCGACGCAGTTCGTGACCTCACGCGGCGACGAGCCGGGCGGCTACATGACCGTGGCGCTCGTCATGATGGAGACGCCCGCGGTGGTCATGGCCGTGCTGCTCGCCACCTGGGTGCGCGCGCAGCGGCAGGTGGCCGAGCCGGCCCTCGTGGCCGCGCGGGCCACCGACTCCGGACCCGACGCCCCCACGCCGCCGACGTCGGACCTGCCCCCGGCCGGCACCACCGTGGGCAGCGTCCTGCGCGGGGCGTTCACGGAGGGCACGTTCCTGCTCCTCGTCGGCTCGCTGGTCATCGGCGTCGCCTCCGGCTCGACCGGCGCCGAGACCATGGCACCGCTGCTGCACGACCTCTTCAAGGGGCTGCTCGCGTTCTTCCTGCTCGACATGGGCCTCGTCGTGGCCCGGCAGCTGCGCGAGGTCAAGGGGGTCCCGCCGTTCCTGATCGGCTTCGCCGTCGTGATGCCGCTCTTCGGCGCGACGCTCGCGCTGGTCCTGGGCGTCCTGACCGGTCTGTCCGTCGGCGACCTGACGCTGCTGACCGTGCTGGCCGCCAGCGGCTCGTACATCGTCGTCCCGGCCGTGGCGCGCCACGCGATCCCGGAGGCGCTGCCGTCGCGCTACCTCACGATGTCGCTCGGCATCACGTTCCCGTTCAACATCGTCCTCGGCATCCCGCTGTACCACGCGATCGCCGGGGTGCTCGCGTGAGCGCGGGGCTGCTGGTCGGCAAGGTCGTGCTGGTGACGGGCGTCGTCACCACCGAGAGCATCGCCTACGGCGTGGCCCGACGGGCCCGCGACCTGGGCGCCGAGGTCGTGCTCACCGCCCTCGACCGCGACCTCGAGCGCGCGACGGAGGCCGCGCAGTCGCTCGACGTCGACACCGTCCTCACCTACGACGTCACCCGACCGGGCGCGGGCGTGGAGCTGGTCGAGGCCGTCGGCGACCGCTACGGACGTCTCGACGCGGCGCTGCACGCCATCGCGTTCGCACCGAGGGCGGCGCTGTCGGGCTCGATGCTGGGGGTCGACCCCGCCCAGCTCGAGCAGGCGTTCCGCACGAGCACCGTCTCCTACGCGGAGCTGGCGGAGGTGCTGCGCCGTCTCAGTCCGGCGTCGGGGGCCAGCCTCGTCGGTCTCGACTTCGACGCCGCCGGCGCGTGGTCGGTCTACAACTGGATGGGGGTGTGCAAGGCGGGGCTGGAGTCGCTCAACCGCTACCTCGCCCGCGACCTCGGCGCGATCGGCATCCGTACCAACCTGGTAGCGGCCGGCCCCGTCCACACCCGCGCCGCCAGCGGCATCCCCGGCTTCGAGGAGCTGCTCGGCGCGTGGGAGCAGCGGTCGCCACTGCCGTGGGACCCCCGCGACACCAAGCCCGTCGCCGACTCGGTCTGCTACCTCTTCTCCGACCTCGCACGAGCCGTCACCGGCGAGATCCTGCACGTCGACGGCGGCTACCACGCCATGGCCGGCCCCTTGAGGGGACCGAGGCGGGGGTGAGGGGACGGCTGGACGCAGGATTCTGCCGTCCTGCGTCCAGCCCCGAAGGATGCTGCGTTCGTGACGGGATCCCGTGGCCAACGCAGCATCCTTCGACCCTTGGCACGAGCGCGGAGTCAGTCACGGACGCGTCCGGCCTTGATGGAGCGGCGCGCTGCGCGCGGCTCGACCCCCGCGTGCCAGAGGGCGAGCGGCACGGCGAGCCGAGGGTCGTCGAGAGGCGCGTAGGCGCCGGGAACCGAGCGGCGCTTCATCTCCTCGAGGAGCAGATCGGGACCCGCGTCGCCGTTCGTCCCACGCTTCTTCCATGCCGCTCGGTACGCCGCGGCGGGGGTCTGGGAGCGGTCGAGCCGGTCCAGGACCTCGCAGACGATGTCCAGAGCCAAGAGAGAGTCGAGCATCGCCTGCCCCTCCCAGCCATCTCGATACCTGCTCCGTGCATTGAGACCGACCTTACGGTCCTCCGTCGAGGTCCACGGCACCCGACGATGCTGCGTTCACGACGGGATCCCGTCGCGAACGCAACATCCTTCGACCGTGGCACGCGGACGCAGAGTCGTGCGTCCACCCCGGACTGCCCCCGGTCCCCCACGACGCCCACGAGGCCCACGAGGCCCACGAGGCCCGGAGCATCCTCAGATGCTCCGGGCCTCGTCTGCGCGCCCGTAGGGATTCGAACCCCAAACCTTCTGATCCGTAGTCAGATGCTCTATCCGTTGAGCTACGGGCGCACGTCCCGAAGGACAGCGAAGAGTCTACGGGACGCCCCTCGGCGTCGTGCAACCGGGGCCGTCGCTACGCAAAGTCCCGCCCGGTCCACCGACGACAGGTGTCTGTTTGGTGAATCCGCCCAGGAACCACGTCCGCGCCCACTACGGTGAGCGCAGCCGCCCCGTGGTGGGGCACCGTGGAGAGAGAAGGACCCATGACCAGCAGTCGTCTGGCGCTGCCGGCGCTGTGCGCATCCGCCGCACTCGTCGCCAGCACCGTCGGCCTCGTGGCCGCGCCCGCCCAGGCCGAGCCGACCGACGCCCCCTCGTCGTCCGCCGCGTGCGAGACGTACCCCGCCGACCAGCTCGAGGAGGGTCAGGAGGTCACCGGTCTCACCACCGCCGGCGTCACCCCCGGTCGCCCGTCGTCGAAGGTCGAGCCGGAGTCGTTCACGGGCACCTACCTCGACACCCTGAGGAGCGACGACGGCGACACGCTCGTCTTCGACCTCAAGGGCTCGCGCATCACCAAGGCCGACGGCACCATCGACGCCGGCGTCTGGTCGGGCATGTCCGGCTCCCCCGTGTACGCCGCCGACGGCCGCCTCATCGGCGCCGTCGCCTACACGTTCGGCGGCTCGCAGGGCTCCTCGATCGCCGGCGTCACGCCCGCCGCGGCCCTGCAGGCCCTGCGCGCCAACGGCGGCCAGGCGCCCGCCAGCATCCGCCTGACGTCGCGCGAGAAGAACCGCCTCGTCGCCGCCGGCGCCGACCGCAGCGAGCTCGGCACCGGCGCGCGCAGCATCAAGCCCGTCACCGCCATCACGCTGCCCAGCAGCCTCGGCCGCGGCTACGCCAGCATCGCCAAGCGCGCCGGCAACACGGCCCGCACCGTCATCGCGGGCGCCAGCGGCGGTGCCGCCGCCGACGCACCCATCGTCGCGGGCGGCAACCTGGCCGTCGCCGACTCCTACGGGTCGATCGCCTCCTACGCGCTCGGCACCGCGTCGCTCGTGTGCGACGGCGACGTCGTCGGCTTCGGCCACCCCATGGAGTTCGCGAACGCCCAGCGCACCCTGCACAACGCGTCGACGGCGCTGATCCAGGCCGACGGCGGCGAGTCGTACAAGCTGGCCAACCTGGGCGCCCCGCAGGGCACGCTCCTGCACGACGGCCTCGCCGGCGTGTTCGGTCGCCTCGGCGCACTGCCGCTCACCACGACCGTCACCTCGACGGCCTCGTCCGACGGCAAGCCGGCCCGCACCTACCTGTCGTCCGTCCCCAACCCGGACGCCCTGGCCGAGATCGCCGCCACGCACGCCTACCGCGACGCCGCCCTCGCCCAGGACCAGCTGGCCGGCGGCGAGTCGCTCGTGACCTGGACGGTCAAGGGCACGAGCACCGTCAACGGCAAGCCCGTCGAGATGCGCCGCACCGACCGCTACAGCCGCCGGGACTACCTCGCGGAGTTCGTCGGCACCGGTGTCGCGTCGAACATCGAGGCGCTGCAGGACAACCCGTTCTCGAACATCGACGTCACCGACGTGACCATCGACGACACCCTCACGTCGCCGTACAAGGCGCTCAAGGTCACGGCCGCCGAGCGCTACGACACGAAGAAGCGCCGCTGGGTGAAGCTGCGCGAGGGTGGCACCATCACCGCCACCAAGGGACGCACGATCAAGCTGCGCATCACCCTCGACCGCGCGAACCGGTACTCGAAGGCCACCAAGCGCTACGTGACCACCGAGGTGCGTCCCGCGTCGACCGCGATCGGCACCGGCCGCATCGTCATCACCGGTGGCAACACCAACAACTGGGACGACGAGGACTACTACTACGACGACTTCGCTCCCTGGGACGACGAGGACTACTACTACGACGACGAGGACGAGCTGTCGCTCCCGGCCAAGCAGCCGACGTCGGCGCAGGGCGTGGCCGACCAGCTCGCGAACGACGTGCGCAACGACGACCTCCTCGTGTCGCAGGACTACTTCACGAAGCCGTCGAAGCGCTCGAGCAAGCGCGTGCTGGTGAACCAGGACAAGCGCCTGCGCCAGACGTCGATCGTCGACGGACTGCTGTACTTCAGGGTCCGCTACCGCTGACCCCCGCGTCACCCGCACACGACGACGGCGCTGCCTCCCGCTCGGGGAGGCAGCGCCGTCGTCGTGGTGGCGGGACCGCTCAGCCGGTGTTGCGCAGACCGGCGGCGATGCCGTTGATCGTCAGCAGCAGCGCCCGCTCGGTCTCGGCCGACGGCGACTCCGCCGACCGGGCCCGACCGAGCAGCGACACCTGCAGCGCGTGCAGGGGCGCGAGGTAGGCGTCGCGCAGCTCGAGCGTGCGACGCAGCACCGGCGCCGACTCCAGCAGCGACGTCTGGCCGGTCACCCGCAGCACCTGCCCCACGGTGCGCTCGTGCTCGGCACGGATCACGTCCATCAGGTGGCGGGCGTCGTCGGGCACCAGCGCGTCGACGTAGGACGAGGCGATCTCGAGGTCGGTCTTCGCGAGCGTCATCTGCACGTTCGACAGGAACGTGCGGAAGAACGCCCACGACCCGTACATCTCGCGCAGCGTGTCCTCACGGCCGTCGTCGAACGCAGCCTGCAGGCCCGAGCCGACGCCGAACCAGCCGGGCAGGATGATCCGCGACTGGGTCCACCCGAAGACCCACGGGATGGCGCGCAGGTCGTCGAGGCCACCGGCACCGCCCGGGCGCTTCGCCGGGCGCGAGCCGATGTTCATCTTGCCCAGCTCGTCGACCGGCGTCGCGGCCACGAAGAACGGCACCAGCGCGTCGTCGCGCACGAGCGCGCGGTACGCCTGCTTGCCCTGCTCGGCGACGACGTCCATCGTGCCGTTCCAGCCGTCGAGCACCTCGCGCGGCAGCAGCGACGTGCGGTGCAGCGCCGACGCCTCCACGACCGCGGCGAGCGCGCCCTCGAGGTTGTGCCGGCCGAGGCCGGGCAGGGCGTACTTGTCGGAGATGACCTCGCCCTGCTCGGTGATCTTGATGGCGCCGTCGAGCGAGCCGTACGGCTGGCTCATGATCGCCTCGGCCGTGGGACCGCCTCCGCGGCCCACGGACCCGCCGCGACCGTGGAACAGCCGCAGCCGGACGCCGTGCTCGCGGGCGACGTCGCGCAGGGCGCGCTGGGCGCGGTGGATCTGCCACTGCGACGCGGCGATGCCGGCGTCCTTCGAGGAGCGGGAGGAGCGGCGAGCAGGGGGGGTCGGAGTAGCCGAGCATGATCTCCTGCAGGTCGCCTCGCGCCGCGACCACGCGGCGGTACGACGGGTCCGACAGCAGCGCGTCGAGCAGGGGTCCGGCCGACTCGAGCTCGGCGACGGTCTCGAACAGCGGCGCGAAGCCGATGCGCGCCACCGGCTCCTCGCCTGTCAGGTCGACGAGACCGGCCTCGCGGGCCAGCACGACGACGGCGAACAGGTCGTCCACGTCGTGCGTCATCGAGACGATGTAGGTCTCGACCACCTCCGGCCCGTACGTGTCGAGCGCGGTGCGGATGGTCTCCATGAGCGCCAGCGACGCCGACGCCGCGTCGCCGAGCCGCTCGCGGTCGGCGGCCGCCGCGGCACCCAGCAGCGGACGCGCGGACCGCAGCTCCTCGGCGAGCCGCTCGATGCGCTGCGGGCGCTCGAGGTCGCCGTACCCGGTCTCGCCGACCCTGGCGTAGAGGTCGGCGAGGGCCGCATGGTGCTTGGCGGAGTGCTCGCGCACGTCCATCGTGGCCAGCCCCGCCCCGAACGTGACCGCGGTGCGCAGCAGGCGACGGATGGACCCGTTGCCGGTCAGGTCGTCGCCGGCCGCCAGCATCGAGTCGCGCACGAGCGCGAGGTCGCGCACCAGCTCGTCGAAGCCGAGGTAGTCGCGACCGGGCTCGTGCGGGGTGTCGTCGACGAGACGGTCGCGGGTGCGCAGCAGCCGCACGCGCACGAAGCTCAGCTTGAGACGGTAGGGCTCGTCGGCATTGAGGCGACGGATCGTGCTCCACGTGATCGGCAGCGCCTCGGCGTCCTCCGCGAGGCTGTCGAGCAGCTCCTGGCTGGCCTCGACCACGCGCGTCGACGCGGTCATCTCGGTGAGCAGGTCGTCGACCATCGTCACCAGCTCGGCGAGCCCCGACGTGTGCTGCAGGTGCAGCACGTCGAGCGTGACCTCCGGCGTGACGTTCGGGTTGCCGTCGCGGTCGCCGCCGGCCCACGTGCCGAAGCGCAGCGGTCGGGCCGCCGGCGCCAGCTCGACGCCGACGCGCGCGGTCTGCCGGTCGAGCTCGTCGAGCAGGCCCGGCACGACCTCCGACGCGATCGAGCGCAGGTAGTAGACGGCGGTACGCGCCTCGTCGAGCGGCTCGGGCTTGACGACCCGCAGCTCGTCGGTCTGCCACAGCAGGTCGACCAGCTCGGCCAGACGTCGCTCGTCGGCCGCGGCGTGCGCGGCGGGGCGACGCGGGTCCTCGAGGTCGCGCACGACCTCGGCGACCTTGCGCAGCAGCCGCAGCACCGTGCGCCGGCTCGCCTCGGTGGGGTGGGCGGTGAACACGGGGCGGTACTCCACGCGGGTGAGCACGTCGGCCAGCTCCTCGGCCGACAGGCTGCCGTCGGCGAGGGCCTCCTCGATGCGCCCGAAGGTGCTCGCGAGCGGGCCCTCGCTGCTCAGCGTCAGCTCCTGCCAGCGGTGCAGCTGCTCGGTGATGTTGACCAGCTGGAAGTACAGGGCGAACGCCCGGGCCAGCACCACGGCGCGCTCGGGCTCCAGGCCGTCGAGCGCCTCACGCAGCTCGCCCGACCCCGCGCCGGGCCGTCGCGCGAGGTGCCGCACCCGCTCCACCAGCTCGAGCAGCTCCGCGCCCTCGTGGCGGGTGAGCGCCTCGCCCAGCAGCGTCGTCAGCTGTCGCACCGACGCCCGCAGCGCCGCGTGCTCCTCGTCGGAACCGACCCCTCCGGCGAAGAGGGCGACGTCGGGCTCACGGCGGTCGGACGCGAGGATCTGCTCGGTCGACCGGGTGCTGGGGGAGGTCATGGCACCATCCTGCCGTCCCGAGGTTTCTCGCGCGTGACGCCCGTCCGCCGTACGGACGAGTAGGCGCGGCGGACGAGCTACCCTGGTCGGTGGAACGTCCGCAGGCTGACGAGGGAGGTGGTTGCCGTGTCCGGTGAACCTCCCAGTCGACGACCGCGCTCCTGAGCGCCGTCGTCGCCCCGGTCGCCCGCACCGGGACCAGCACCGTCGTCAGCACCGGCCCGCCGCAGCCCTGCGGCCCACCCCGACGGAGTCCGTCATGTCCGATCGTTCCTTCACGTCCCTGCGCACCCTGACCACCCGCGTGCGCCGCCAGCACCCGACCCCCGACCGTCGCCGCGCGGACCTGCCGCCCGCGGACCAGACCACCGACCGCCAGGCCGACGGTCGCGAGAGCCTCGTCGACAGCGCCGTCTACGTCGACGGCGACCGCGTCGCGTCGCCCCGCACGCTCGCCGACACCTACGGCGCACTGCGCGAGCACGCCGACGCCTTCGCGTGGGTGGGCCTCTACCGGCCCGACCAGCACGAGCTCGGGTCGCTCGCCGACGAGCTCGACCTGCACAGCCTCGCCGTGGAGGACGCGATCGTCGCCCACCAGCGGCCCAAGCTCGAGCGCTACGACGACACCCTCTTCGTCGTGCTGCGCGCCGCCCGCTACCTCGACGACGTCGAGGAGGTGGAGTTCGGCGAGGTGCACGTGTTCGTCGGGCCCGACTTCGTCGTCACGCTGCGGCACAGCGAGGCACCCGACCTGTCGGCCGTGCGTCGCCGGCTCGAGAGCAACCCCGACCTGCTGCGGCTCGGCCCGGAGGCCGTCCTCTACGCGGTGCTCGACCGGGTGGTCGACGGCTACCTGCCGGTGGTGGCGGGCCTCTCCAACGACATCGACGAGATCGAGACGGAGGTCTTCTCCGGCGACCCACGCGTCTCGCGGCGCATCTACGAGCTGACCCGCGAGGTGATCGAGTTCCAGCGCGCCGCCGCACCGCTCGCACGCGTGCTGCGCTCGCTGGCCGGCGGCTTCACGAAGTACCGCATCGACGACGAGCTGCAGCGCTACCTGCGCGACGTCGAGGACCACCTGACCCAGGTGACCGAGCAGATCGACGGGTTCCGCCAGCTGCTGCGCGACATCATGACCGTCAACGCCACGCTGGTGGCGCAGAAGCAGAACGAGGAGATGAAGGCGCTCACGGAGGCCAGCCTCGACCAGAACGAGGAGGTCAAGCGGATCTCGGCCTGGGCGGCCATCCTGTTCGCGCCCACCCTCATCGGCACCGTCTACGGCATGAACTTCGACCGCATGCCCGAGCTGCACTGGCGGCTGGGGTATCCGTTCGCGCTGCTGCTGATGGGCTGCGTGAGCGTCGGTCTGTGGGCCGTGTTCCGTCGGCGCCGGTGGATCTGACGCACCGTCAACCTCTCCAGATGCTCCGCACGGCGCGTTGAGATGCGCGTGCCCTCCAGGATGCTTACCGTCAAAACATGATCGCGGAGGAGTACCAGATCGCGTCGCCCCAGACGCGTGCCCAGCTGTGGGCGAGCCTCCTGCGTCTGGAGACCCTCGGCGAGTGGAGTGCCGTCGGCCGCTGCCTGTCCACCGACACCGACGTGCTCGCGCAGGCGCAGTCGTACCTGTGCGTCCTGCAGCACCGCGACGAGGAGCTCGACGCGTCGATCGTGGTCACGAACCTCGACCCGCCGCACGAGTTCGCGCTGCGCACGGCGTCGCCGATGGCGGTCGTGAACGAGCGCATCGTGCTCGAGCCCGACGGTCGCGGCACGATGGTGCGCTACACGGCGGCGGCGACGTCGTCGATGTTCGGCCCGGCCGTCACGGTGTGGCTGCACGACCACGTGGCGCTCGTGCAGGAGCGGCTGACCCGCTTCGTCCAGCGGACCGACGCCTACGCGGTCGACGAGTCCTGACCCGCTGAGGGCGACGACGAGGCCCCGCCGCCTTCTCCAGGGGTGAGGAAGGCGACGGGGGTGCGATCATCGTAGCGGCGTGGACGGGTGCCGCGACAGCACCTGAGGGGGCCTGTCGCAGCACGACGTCACACCACCGCGTGCGGTCTGGGCCGCTGAGGCGGACGTTAGGCTGCGGCCATGAAGATCGCAGTGGTGGGAACCGGCTACGTCGGCCTGTCGAACGCCGTCATCCTCGCCCAGCGCCACCAGGTGGTGGCCGTCGACATCGACGCCGCCAAGGTGGAGCAGATCAACGCGCGCACGTCGCCGATCGAGGACGTCGAGCTCGAGCAGTACCTGGCCGAGAAGCCGCTCGACCTGACCGCCACCACCGACGCCGCGTCGGCGTACGAGGACGCGGCGTTCGTCGTGGTCGCGACGCCCACCGACTACGACCCGCAGTCGAACTACTTCAACACGCGCTCCGTCGAGAGCGTCGTGGCGGCGGTCGGCGAGGTGAACCCGGCTGCGGCGATCGTCATCAAGTCGACCGTGCCCGTGGGGTTCACGGCCCGCATCCGCGAGCAGCACCCGGACCTGACGATCCTGTTCTCGCCGGAGTTCCTGCGCGAGGGTCGGGCGCTGTACGACAACCTGCACCCGTCGCGGATCGTCGTGGGCGCCCGTACCGCCGAGGGCGAGGCGTTCGCGGAGCTGCTGCGCGAGGGCGCGCTGGAGGACGACGTGCCGGTGCTGCTGACCGACTCGACGGAGGCCGAGGCGATCAAGCTGTTCGCCAACACCTACCTGGCGCTGCGGGTCGCGTACTTCAACGAGCTCGACACGTACGCGGCGATCCACGGCCTCGACTCGCGGCAGATCATCGAGGGCGTGGGCCTGGACCCGCGCATCGGCAGCCACTACAACAACCCGTCGTTCGGCTACGGCGGCTACTGCCTGCCGAAGGACACGAAGCAGCTGCGCGCGAACTTCGAGGACGTGCCGCAGAACCTGATCGGCGCGATCGTCGACGCCAACTCGACCCGCAAGGACTTCGTCGCCGAGGACATCCTGCGTCGTCAGCCGAAGACGGTCGGCATCTACCGGCTGGTGATGAAGTCGGGCTCGGACAACTTCCGCGCGTCGAGCATCCAGGGCGTCATGAAGCGGCTGAAGGCGAAGGGCATCGAGGTGCTGGTGTACGAGCCGCTGCTGCCCGACGAGCCGTTCTTCGGCTCGGAGGTCCTGCGCGACCTCGAGGAGCTGAAGCGTCGCAGCGACGTCATCGTCGTCAACCGCCACACCCCCGACCTCGCCGACGTGGCCGACAAGATCTATACCCGCGACCTCTTCGGCAGCGACTGACCCCCCGACCGCTGCTCGAGCGGCCCACCCGACCGCTGGTCGAGTAGCGCGGAGCCGCGACGAAGGAGCGTGCTCCGTGCGTATCGAGACCACCCCACGCCATCACTGGGGGCCGACCCACGCTGAACCGCCGCCGAACGGTCTCGCTCCGTCGCAAGGACCCCACGGCTCGACCAGCGGCGGGTTTCGTTGGTCGAGTAGGCCGACCGGCGACGAAGGAGCGTGCTCCGGGCGTATCGAGACCACCCCAAGCCGACGCTGGGGGCCGACCCACGCTGAGCCGCCGCCGAACCATCTCGCTCCGTCGCAGGGACCCCACGGCTCGACCAGCGGCGGGTTTCGCTGGTCGAGTAGGCCGACCGGCGACGAAGGAGCTCGGTCGGACGTATCGAGACCACCCCACGCCACCGCTGGGGGCCGACCCACGCTGAACCGCCGCCGAACCATCTCGCTCCGTCGCAAGGACCCCACCGCTCGACCAGCGGCGGGTTTCGTTGGTCGAGTAGGCCGACCGGCGACGAAGGAGCTCGGTCGGACGTATCGAGACCACTCCACGCCATCGCTGGGGGCCGGCCCGCGCTGAGCCGCCGCCGAACGGTCTCGCTCCGTCGCAAGGACCCCACGGCTCGACCAGCGGCGGGTTTCGTTGGTCGAGTAGGCCGAGCCGGCGACGAAGGAGCTCGGTCGGACGTATCGAGACCACCCCACGCCACCGCTGGGGGCCGGCCCACGCTGAGCCGCCGCCGAACGGTCTCGCTCCGTCGCAGGGACCCCACGGCTCGACCAGCGGCGGGTTTCGTTGGTCGAGTAGGCCGACCGGCGACGAAGGAGCTCGGTCGGACGTATCGAGACCACCCCACGCCACCGCTGGGGGCCGACCCACGCTGAGCCGCCGCCGAACGGTCTCGCTCCGTCGCAGGGACCCCACGGCTCGACCAGCGGCGGGTTTCGTTGGTCGAGTAGGCCGACCGGCGACGAAGGAGCTCGGTCGGACGTATCGAGACCACCCCACGCCACCGCTGGGGGCCGACCCGCGCTGAGCCGCCGCCGAACGGTCTCGCTCCGTCGCAGGGACCCCACGGCTCGACCAGCGGCGGGTTTCGTTGGTCGAGTAGGCCGACCGGCGACGAAGGAGCTCGGTCGGACGTATCGAGACCACCCCACGCCATCACTGGGGGCCGACCCACGCTGAGCCGCCGCCGAACCATCTCGCTCCGTCACAGGGACCCCACCGCTCGACCAGCGGCGGGTTTCGTTGGTCGAGTAGGGCGACCGGCGACGAAGGAGCTCGGTCGGACGTATCGAGACCACCCCACGCCACCGCTGGGGGCCGACCCACGCTGAACCGCCGCCGAACGGTCTCGATACGTCACAGGGACCCCACGGCTCGACCAGCGGCGGGTTTCGTTGGTCGAGTAGGGCGACCGGCGACGAAGGAGCTCGGTCGGACGTATCGAGACCACCCCACGCCACCGCTGGGGGCCGACCCACGCTGAACCGCTGCCGAGTGGTCTCGATACGTCAGGACCTCGCAAGCTCGTCCTGACTACTCGACCATCGAAACCCCTCGCTGGTCGAGCAAACCGCCCCACCCCACGCCACCGCTGGGCGCTGGCCCACTCTGATCCCGTGCCGAGCGGCCGCGCTCCCTCGCAGGGACCTCGCACGCCCTGCCCGTCCCGTGGCCGAACGCGTCATCCGACCCAGCGCGCGATCCGGTACTCGACGTCGCCGTGCTCGTCCTCGACAGCCCAGGCGACGGTGTCGTCCGACGCGTGCACGACGCTGAGCCCCGGAAGGTCGCCGAGTCTCCAGATGTCGTGGTCGTCGAGGTCGAGCAGGTACTGGCCCGCATCACCAGGGGCAGACCCGTTGCCCCAGACGGCGAACGTGTCGGTGAGCTGCAGGCTCATGGTCGGCAGACCGGGCTGGTGCAGCTCGACAGCCTGCTCGTCGCCCGTGGCTCGGTCGTGGACGACGAGTGACGAGCGTCCGTCGTCACCTGCCACGACCCACGAGAGATGCGTCGGCGTCGCAGCGAGCGCGTTGACCTGCTCACCGTCGTCGAGGGGGATGGTGAGAACACGGTTCGACGAGCCCGTCTCAGGGTCGACACTCAGCACGTGCGCGGGGCCACCGTCCGCCCGCCCCTGGGAACGTGGCGAGCTGAGGACGAGCAGGTGCGCGCCGTCCGAGGCGGGTAGCTCCACGTCCTTGAGTCGGCGCACCTCGCCGTGACCGTCGAGGTCGCGTCCGAGCACGACCTGGCGGACGTCGCTGCCACGACCGTCCGTGGCTGCCCAGTAGGCCGTGCTGCCGGCGATCACGGGGCGCGTCTCGCCGACGGCTCGCGCGACGCTGTCCGTGAGCCGACGGGAGTCGCCGAGGAGCGTGCGACCGCTGCCGTCGCTGGACCACACACGCCAGTCGAAGGCGTCCATCGTGGTGCTCGACGTCTCCACCCACACCCGATGCCGTCCGTTGTGTGAGAGCGCGGTGACCTGCGTGGCGCGCGACGGCGCCGTGTCGTACGAGAGCGTCCGATCCCCCGCGTCACCCAGGGTCCCGACCCGAGGCGTCCCGAGGTCCGTGCCGCTTCCTTGGGAAGTGGCGATGTCGAGGTCGCCCGACGCCTGCGTTCCGAGCACGGTGACTCCAGGGCGACCCGGCCTGGTGCCGAGGACCCGTAGCTCGTCGGCGCCGGCCGGCTGTGCGTCGGGCAGGGCTGTCAGAGTGGGTCTGGCCGACGGTGCAGCGTTCTTCGACGGGGCCTGCGGGGAGCAGCTGGTGAGCGTGGCGGTGGCGACGAGCGTCGCCACCGCCACGCCGACGATGCGCACGGTCACCAGGCGATCCCGTTGTGGCGCAGCCACTGCGACGTGAACGAGCTGGTTCCCCACTCGAAGTAGGGCACCGTCCCGTAGCGGTCGCCCCAGATGCTGGACGACGGATCAGCGATCTGCAGGAAGTCGCCGTTGGTGTGGTACCCGTAGAAGACGATCCAGTGGCCGATGGTCTGGTTGACCGGGTGTCCGTTGTAGTGCCGCTCACCGGCCAACTCGACCGTGTCGGCGGCAACCGGCATCCCCTTGCGGCCGATGTTCGAGAGCACGGCCGACCGCACCTGGCTGCTGGTCGGGGTGTTGAGCTGTTGGTAGTGGTCGGCACCGAGCCAGGCGTTCAACCCCTTCACGAAGTTGCCGCTGCCCCAGCTCGTCTTGCCGTTGGCCGCGGTCTTCATGTGGCTGGAGTTGCCCATCGCGTCCTGCGACAGCGCGGCACCCGTAGCCCTGCTGGCGGTGGAGACGTTCCGCGCGGCGAGGTAGGCGTGGGCGATCATCTGGCCGGACGCGGGGCCGCAGAAGTAGCCGTTCTTCTGTCCCCAGTGCTTGAACGGGAGCTTGCGTGCAGCAGGTGTCGGGGTGGGGACGTCGTCAGACGCGGCGGCGGTCCTCGAGGTACTGGTCGAGCCGACGGAGTCGAAGGTCTGGGCGGAGATCTCTCCTCGCTCCACCTTCTCCTGCAGCTGCTTCTGCTGGGTGATCGTGAGACCCGCGGCAGCGGGCTCGACGTCCACCGCCTGGGCGGGGAGTGGTCCGAGCGCGAGCCCCGCCGCAGCGAGTGACAGCGTCGCTCCCGCGGTGGCACGCCTCAGGGTCGGACTGATGGGCATGACTTCCTCCTTCGGCCCGCCCGGCGCGGGCCACCGCTCCACCGTCCCGGCGCTCGCTGCGAAACCACTGCGACGCGGTCGCAGCCGTTCGTCGGACGCAGACGCACGCGACCCCGCCCAGCGGACGCTGGACGGGGTCGGGTGGGGGTGGGTCAGGGCAGGACGTTGAGCAGGGCCCTGCCGGCGGCGAGCAGCTCGGCGACGCGGTCGGTCGCCAGCGCGTACTCGACGGTGCCGCCGCGTCGGGTCGACGTCACGAGGTCGGCCCGACGCAGGACGGCCAGCTGCTGCGACAGCGACGACGACTCGACCTCGATGTCGGCGAGCAGCTCGCGTACCGCCATCGGCCGGTCCTCCAGCAGCTCGAGCACCCGGATGCGGACCGGGTGCCCGAGCGTGCGGAAGAGCTCGGCCTTGCTGTGGTGCAGCGGCGCGCTCGTGGCGGACACCGGCTCAGGCGTCGTCGAGTGCCGCGGCGACGCGGCGGTGCGCCTCCCAGATCTCCTCGGGCAGTCCGTGGAACTGCTCCAGGTGCACCTGGCGGTGGCCGATCTCCTCGCGCCAGCGGTCGACGTCGATCGTGAGGATCGTGTCGAGGTCGGCCAGGGCCTGCTCGTCCAGACCCTCGAGGAGCAGCTCGTCGCGCTTCGGGATGACGCCGACAGGCGTCCGCTCGCCCTCGACCTCGCCGTTCATGTACTGCATGAGCCACACGAGCGGGCGCAGGTTCTCGCGGTAGCCGGGCCACAGGAAGCGGCCGTCGTCGCCGCGCTGGAACCAGTTGACGTGCGCGAACACGGGCTTCTTCTGGGCGCGGGAGAAGACCTCGAGCCAGTGGGCGGCGTAGTCGCCCTCGGAGTAGGACATGAACGGACGCATCGACATCGGGTCGTAGCGCAGGACGCCCTCGAGGCCGTCGGCGGCGGCCGTGGCCTCGGCGCCGAGGGTCAGGCCGTCGTAGACGCCCTCGGCGACGTCGTCGATGGCGCGGACGAGCGGCTCACGGTCGCGGGTGCGGCCACCGAAGATCACGCCGTGGATCTCGACGCCCTGCGGCTCCTCGAAGTCCTTCGCGACGTTGGGCACGTTCTCCAGCGTGGTGGTGAAGCGGCTGTTGGGGTGGGCCCACGGCGCGTCGACCTCCTCGCCCTGACGGTCGGCGATGAGGTCGCCCTTCCAGTCCTCCCAGCCGTCGAGGTCGGTGGGCTTGTCGCCCTTGCCCTCCCACCAGACCTCCTGGGTCTTGGGGTTGTAGGCGACGTTGGTGAAGATGGCGCCGGTGCCCTCGACGATGGAGTCGACGGCGGTCGGGTTGGTCTTCTCGTTGGTGTCCTTCGCGACGCCGAAGACTCCGTTCTCGGGGTTCATGCCGTAGAGCTTGCCGTCGTCGCCGACCCACAGCCAGGCGATGTCGTCGCCGTAGAACTCGACGTAGTAGCGGTCGCCGAGGGCGTCGGGGGCGAGCGTCATGGCGAGGTTGGTCTTGCCCGACGCGGACGGGAAGCCGCCACAGATGTGGTACTTCTTGCCGGTCTCCTTGTCGACGATGCCGAGCAGCATGAACTGCTCGACGAGGAAGCCGTTCTTCCAGCCGTCGTAGGAGCCCTGGCGCAGGCCGTGGGCGATCTTGCCGAGCAGCGCGTTTCCGCCGTAGGAGGAGCCGAAGTGCAGGATGGTGCGCTCGTCGGCGACGGTGACGAAGTACCGCTTGTCGTCGGGGGTGCCCTGGCCGAGGTTCTCCAGGTCGCCGGTGACGTGCACGGCGCGGACGAAGGAGTCGCCGAGGTCGTTGATGTACTCGGCGCCGACGCGGGCCATGCGGATCATCTGCAGCACGACGTTGCGGTTGTCGGTGAGCTCGACGCCGGCGGCGTACTCCTCGAGGGGCGAGCCCTTCGGTGCCATGAGGTAGGGGATGACGTACATCGTCTTGCCCTCGGAGGCGCCGGTCATGAGCCCGACCAGCTTCTCCTTCATCTCGGTGGCGGGGCGCCAGTTGTTGTAGACGCCCTTGTCGGCCTCGTCGTGCGTGGCGACGATGGTGCGCTCCTCGGCGCGTGCGGTGTCCTTGAAGTAGGAGCGGGAGTAGTAGCGACCCTCGCCGGCGGGGAGGAGCTCCCCGGCGTCGAGCGCCTCCTGGATGAGTCGGGCGTCGTCGGCGGCCGAGACGACCTCGATCTGCGAGGCGCCGGTCACCCCCGCCCAGTGCTCCACGTACTCGCGCACGTGCGTGTTGGTCAGTCCGGCCTTGTCGAGCGCCGCCGCCACGTCTGCCATCGTGTCGTTTCCTCTCGTTGCCCCGTCCGGGGACACGTTCCGGGGGGTCCTCCCCCGCAATCGGTTGGAGCGACCGTACCGGAGTTGAAGAACTTTTCATCTACCTGGTCGTAACAAGTGGGAAATGTCACGGGTGCCTGCACGTCGTGGCGCCTGTGCTGCCAGCGCTCGCCGGGGGAGGAGCGCCGACGCTCGCGCGCTCCAGCCCCGCAGATGATTGAGGTTTCAATGGTTTCTCGCACTGCGGACGCGCCGAACCGGACCTACCGTTCAAGGATGCTCATCGATGGTCACGAGATCGAGTCCTCGCTCGCCCGCGAGCGACTGTGGGACGAGCTCGTGTCCCTGGAGAACATCTCCGAGTGGAGCGCGCTGGAGGAGTGCGTCTCCACCGACAGCCCGGTCCTGGATCCTGCGTCGTCGTACGTGTGCAAGCACCACAACGGCCTGCACGGCGTCGACGCGACGGTGCACGTCGCGGACTTCAGGGCGGGTCAGTGCCTCGCGCTGCGCACCGAGACGCCGATGGCGGACCTGCTGGAGACGATCGAGCTGCACGACCACCTGACGGGCAGCCGCCTGACGTACTCGGTCGACGCGACGTCGGCGTCGTTCGGTCCCGCAGCGACCGTGTGGCTGCACCGCCACGTCGTGTTCGTCTGCGAGAAGCTGAACCAGTTCGCCAACCGCGAGCTGGTGTGACCTGGTCGGTGAACAAATTTTCAACCAGAAGTTGGTCAGAACCTGTTCAGTGAATAGGTTAGGGACATGTCCCTCCTGATCAACCAGCAACCGACGCCCTCGGGGACGCCGGTGCCGCTGGCGAACCCCCGGCCCGTCTGGGTCGGCTGCCTCTGGGACCACGGCGGCGAGCAGGTCAAGGAGCTCGTGCCCGCCATGGCAACCCACACCTACGAGAGCCTCGTGCTCTGCGACTTCTGGGATCCGCGCACGGGCGCGAACCGCCTGCACTGGATGGAACGCGAGTTCGTCCGAGATCGTCCGACGTCGATCGCACCCCCGAAGCGACCGACGTCCGAGCACCCTGCCGCTGCACCGTCGCCGAAGTTCGACGTCGGCAGCTGATCCTTCGCACGCGTCGCCGGCGGCGACCGCCGTTGCTCCCGGTGCTGCTCCCTCCGCAGCACCTCTGAGCCGGTCGGTCGCCGCCGGCGTCTTCATGTGCGCCGTCCCCCCGAGGGAGCGTGCTCCCCACCGCGGACCTGCACCCCTGGTCACGTCCGTGGACGGCGGTCTCGTTCGCCTCACATGGCGAGGTCCCTGACGAGCGCGCCCCGTGCGCCCGCTTCGGACGGCACCGGCTCGAACCAGGCGGCGACGTCGATGTCGGCGCGCCACCGTCCGAGCCAGCGACGTGACCGGCTCACCCCGGCCACGAGGGCCGCGACGTCGGCGACGTCGACGAGGGCCGCGAGCCGGTGCGGGCCCAGGCGCGACCAACGCCCGCAGTGCCGATGGTCGGTGGCGCCCAGCTGGTCGTCGAGGACGGCGCGCACCAGCGCGAGACTCAGCTCGGCCTCCACATCACGCAGCGCGCCACGGTCGCACTGCACCAGCTCATCGACGATCACCTCGGCCACCAGCACGCGCGGCGACGCCGCGAGGCACACCCGCTCGAGCTGGCCACGCAGGTGCTCCGCCCCCGGCGTGCCGGTGAGCGGGTTGTCGACGTCCTCGCCGCGTCGGCACCGCTCCTTGGTCCATGCCTCGAGCGCCGCGCGCGCCACGTGCGGCGTGGCCGGCGAGCGGCCGGCGGCGAGGAGGGTGTCGTCGATGCAGGCGAGCAGGCCGTGCAGGTCGGCGCCCTCCTGGGCGTGCAGCCGTCCGAGGCGTGCCGCGAGCGTGGGCTGCCAGCCGCCTCCCGGCGTGCAGCGCGCCAGCAGTCCGGCGACGTGCGCGATGTCGTCGCCGGGACCCCCGACGAGACGCAACGTGGGGGGTCGGCAGGGCAGGGCTCGGATGCTCACGGTGTGCCGCTTCCTCTCGCCCCTGGAATGACGGGACGTTCCCGCCGACGAGAGGAAAGGAGTGGGTCACGGTGGGACGATCACGCGGATCTCCTTGATCTTTTTTCCGAATTTTGCGTGACGGGACGATGACGACGCACTCTTGGTGACAGGGCTACCCCCCAGATCCCTCTTCACCAGCCGAATGGCGACCCATGCCTGACCTCTTTCTCGACCCGAGCGACGCCGAGCTGATCCAGCGCTACCGCGATGGAGACGACGACGCCGCAGGTCCCCTGTTCGAGCGCCACCACCCCCCGGCCGTCCGTCTCGCGACGGCCCTGGCCGGCCGCTCCGCCGCCGACGACCTCGCCTCCGAGGCGTTCGTCGGTGTGCTCCGCGCGATCCGCAACGGCGCCGGACCGGAGTTCGCGTTCCGCCCCTACCTGCTCACGTCGGTGCGCAACGGCTTCTACCGCGCGTCGAAGGCAGCGTCGCGGGTCGACCTCTACGAGGACGTCGACGAGGCGCCGGTTCCGGCGGCGGGCGACGGCGTGGACCTGCGCGAGGAGTCGAGCCTGCTGGCCCAGGCGTTCGCGACGCTCCCAGAGCGGTGGCAGGCGGTGCTGTGGCACACGACCATCCACGACGAGTCGCCCGAGCAGGTGGCGCAGACGCTGGGGATCCGCCCGAACGCGGTCTCGTCGCTGGCGCTGCGCGCCCGTGAGGGCCTGCGGAACGCGTACCTCACCGCGCACCTGGGCCAGACCGACGACCCGGAGTGCCGCGAGGTGCGCGAGCTGCTGCCGGCCTACGACCGCGGGAAGCTGCGGCCGCGCGCGCTGGCCAAGGTCGAGGCGCACCTCGAGCACTGCGAGGGCTGCAACGAGGCCGCGCTGATGGTCGGCGGCATCACCGCCAACCTGGGCCTGCTCCTGCTGCCCGCGCTGCTCGGCGCGCCGGGCGTGGCCGCGTTCGGCGCCACGAGCAGCACGGTGGGCACCGGTCTGGTCGCGACGTCGTCGACGACCGGCGGTTCGTCGTCGGGCGGCTCGTCGTCGTCCGGCGGCGCCGCTGGCGCGTCGGGGGTGGGCGGCCTGGCCGGTGCCGGCCTCGGCGTCGTCGCCGCCGTGGCCGCGACCGTGCTGGTCGCGGCAGTGGCGGTGGGCGCCGTGCTCGTGTCGCGCCAGGACGACTCCTCACGGGTGACCGCGAAGGAGTCCCCCGACGCCGTGACCACGCTGCCCGAGGTCACGCCTGAGGCGTCCGAGTCCCCCACCGTCGAGCCCACGGTCGCGCCGTCCCTCCGACCGCTCGCCTCTACCGTGCCGCAGGCGACGCCCTCGGCGTCCCCGCCCGCGGCACGGCCGGCCCCAGCCGATCAGCACGCCCGGCCCCAGCCTGCACCGGTGAAGCCCGTGCCCACCCCGCGGCCGGCGCGCCCCGACCCGACGCCGAAGCCCACCACCGAGCCCACCCCGGAGCCCACGCCCGAGCCGACCACCCAGCCAACCCCGGAGCCGACCACCGAACCCACCCCTGAGCCGACGCCTGAGCCCACTCCCGAGCCGACGCCCACGCCGGACGAGGACCTGTCGATCTCGGCGACGGTGGAGAGCACCGCACTCGAGCGCATCGTGCGACTGACGGTGGTGGCGACGCGCGACGTCCCGCAGGTGACGCTGACGTTCCCGCAGGAGCTCTCGGTGGGCTGGGTGCAGCAGAACGGCTGGTCGTGCACCGGAGGCGGGACGTCGAGGGTCGTGATCTGCACGGCGTCGGGGCCGAACCCCGGACCGCTCGTGGCGTCCTGGTCGCCCCCCGAGGCTTCCGGTTTCTTCGCGACGGTCACGTCGCCCGGTCGCACCGACCCGAACCTGAGCAACAACACGGTCTCGGTCGACTGACGGTCGTCAGCGCTTCCGCGTGCCGAGGCCCTTTCTGCCCTCCCTGGTGTGCAGCTCCAGGTGGGGGCAGGCGTATCCGTACTTCAGCCGGCAGCGCCAGCGCCTCCAGGTGCGTCTCATCACCCTCCTCCTTCTGATCCGAAGGTAGGGAAGAAAGATGACAAGAACGTGTCACTTCCAGGTGGGCTGCGTCACCAGCGGAAGCGCGGTTCCGGCATAGAGAAACCCCGCTGATCTCGGGGGGTGAATCAGCGGGGCTTCGAGAAGAACACTACCCACCGCCTCCACGCGCGTCAGCGTTTTCTCCACATTCGTCTCGACGTTCTCCGATCCCGTCCGACCCGACTGCATCCGCGCTGACTTTCGCCCGCACGCCGTCCGGGTCGATTGCCCTGTCGTTGCAGGAGGCACAGGTCCCGGAGGTGTCGGGGATCACCGTTTGCCGCATGTGATGTCACACCTCGTTCACACAAAGTGGTCGTTTCTCCCTGGAATTCCCCCTAACCTGAGCGGGTGCTGGCCCGGGGGAGCACACTGAAGAAGCTCGGAGAACGGTGCACATGACCATTCAGGACGTCAGTCGGACGACCTCAACCCATGCGGACCTCTCGAGAGCGCGGCGAACTCAGGAGCCTGGTGTCGCCGTCGAACCTCCAGAGGACCCCGCCATCGACAGCTCAGCGACACATCGCGCGCCCTGGCACAAGCAGGTCGCGCACCGCGTCTTCCTGTCCGACACCGCTGTTCTCTTCGCCGTGGTCATCCTGGGAGCCGTCCTGCGCTTCGGCGCTGACGCCGAGGTCACCACCAACGGCCCGCTCTCCGTCTCGTACTGGACGTTCGGCGCCACTCTTGCCGTGGGTTGGTCGGTCGCCCTGCAGGCCTACCGCACCCGCGACAGCCGCGTCCTGGGCGACGGCGTCGAGGAGTACCGCCGCATCGTCCGCGCGTCCGTCACGTTCTTCGGGCTCGTGGCCATCGCGTCCCTCGTCTTCAAGATCGACTCGTCGCGCGGCTACCTCGCCATCACGTTCCCTCTCGGCCTCCTGGGGCTGATCGTCACCCGCCGCGTGTGGCGCTCGTGGCTGAACCGCCAGCGTCAGCGGGGCGCGATGATCACGAACGCCCTGGTGATCGGCGGCATGCGATCGGCCGAGGACATCACGCGCCACCTCGGCAACAGCCCGCAGTCTGGTGTCCGCGTGACGGGCGTGTGGGTCCCGGACCGCGCTACATCGCTGTGCGAGTGGCTCCCGGTGCCGGACGCCTTCGTGCCCGTGATGGGGACCGAGCGCAACCTCGACGCCGCGCTGAGCGTGGCGGAGGCTGAAATGGTGATCGTCACCGACACGGAGCACCTGGGTCACGCCGGCCTGAAGGAGCTGACCTGGGAACTGGAGAGTCTTGACGTTGATCTCCTCGTCTCGCCCAACGTGGTCGACGTCTCGGGATCTCGCATTCAGCTCAGTCGTGTAGGGACGATGCCGTTCCTCAGCGTTGACAAGCCGACGTACGGCGACGCTGCAACATGGCCCAAGCAAGTTTTCGATCGCCTCGGCGCCACAGCACTACTGGTCTTGACGTCCCCTCTGCTCGTTGGCGCAGCTCTCCTGGTCAGGCTCACCAGCGCTGGCCCCATCTTTTATCGACAGGAACGCATCGGTAAGGACGGGCAGCCCTTCGCCATGATCAAGTTCCGGTCGATGCATCCTGACGCCGATCAGAGGCTCGCGAGCCTGATCAAGGCGGAAGGAGCAGAGGTTGGGCCTCTCGCCAAGCTGACAAACGACCCCCGCCTGACGCCAGTGGGGGGATTCCTCAGGCGATTCTCTTTGGACGAGCTACCTCAGCTTTTTAACGTCCTCACCGGCTCGATGAGCCTGGTCGGGCCTCGCCCGCAACGACAGTTCGAGGTCGACCTGTACGACCACATCGCCCGACGGAGGCTGGCAGTCCTACCCGGCATGACCGGGCTATGGCAGGTGTCCGGTAGATCGGACCTTTCGTGGGAAGACACCGTCAGACTCGACACGTACTACGTGGAGAACTGGTCGCTGGTCGCTGACCTGGCAATCTTGTGGAGGACAGTCCGAGCGGTTCTGGGTCGCTCAGGCGCAAGATGAGACCTGGCGCGTATCCGCCGCGGGCGCCCCGCCGATCGTCCGCCGCCCATGAAGGATGTTGAACACGTGAGTCGCTTGCTAGTTGACGATCGGTACACGGGTCAGCACGGGATCGGCCGTTACGCTCGCGAAGTTCTCTCTCGCTTGAGTATTCGCTGGGAGCCCCTCGGGCTTGGCGGACACCCTGCGTCCCCGCTCGATGCGCTGAGATCTCTGAAGAGCCTCGAACAGGACCAGGTCATCTACTCACCTGGCTACGCCGCCTTCGCCTCCAGACGCCACCAAATCCTCACGCTGCACGACCTCATCCATCTCGAGACTTCCTGGCCCGGCCGTGCAAAGTACAACGCGTACTACAACCTCGTCATCCGTCCGCGAGCGAAACAAGCGGGCTTGGTGTTCACGGTCTCGTCCACCTCGGAAGAAGCAATTCGACGCTGGATTGGCGATGACTCCGTTCACATCGTCAACACCGGTAATGCCTGCTCTGACGCATTCAGTCCGGGAGCCCCGCGAGAAGAGCCAGCCGTTCCGTACATCCTCTTCGTGGGCAACCTCCGCGCGCACAAGAACTTTCCGATCGTTCTGAAGATCCTCGCCGCTCTAGAACGATTGGAGGCTCGGGTGCTCGTGCCACTCGGCGAACGAGCGAGCGGGGAGGCGCTGGCCTCGGCCGCGGGTGTTTCGACCCGGATCAGGTGGCTCTCGTCGCCTAGCGACGAACAGCTCGCGGAAGAGTATCGAGGCGCAACGGCCACGCTCGTGCCTTCAAGCACCGAAGGGTTCGGGCTGCCAGCTCTGGAGAGCGTTTCGTGCGGCACGCCTGTCGTGCACTGGCGCGGCTGCCCTGCCTTGAGCGAGGCTTCCCTCGGTTGCTCGGTGACCGTGAGCGAACTTGACGACATCGAGGCGTGGGTCGAGGCGGTCACGGAGCTTCTCGAACATCCAACGAGGGTGACTCCGCCCAGTCGCCCCACCTGGGACGAGGTGGCCGGACGGGTCGACGTCGGCCTTCAGCGTGCATTGGAGAGGAGGTAGCGTGACGTTCGATCAGACCATCTCTGACGAGGGACGAAGCATCAAGATCGATGCACTCCTTTTGAACTGGCACGACGAGGAACGGACGACCGAGGCCATCAACCGGCTTCTCGACGAGGAACTCGTGCGGAATGTCATCGTCGTCGACAACGAGAGCTCGGGGCGCTTGCGTCCCCAGGTGCGCCCACGGGTCGGACTCATCGAGCAAGCAGAGAACCGAGGCTTTGCTGGCGGCATCAACCCGGGTTTGAGGTCGTCGCTCGAGCGCGGCGTCGACGCGGTGCTGGTGATCAACACCGATGCCTATCTTCTACCGGGCGCCCTCGAACGGTTGCGCGACGCCTTCGAGGTCACGCGTAGCGATGGGGTTCCCGTGGGACTCATCGCCCCTAGAGTCATGAATACGGACGGTAGCCCGCAATCAACAGGCGGCTCATTCAATCCTTGGTTCGCTTCGACCGACGACCTCAGCAGCCGCGCGATCGATTACCTCACCTGGGCGTGCGTGCTCGTCCCATCGACCTCGCTGGAACGCATCGGATTGTTAGACGAGTCATTCTTCATGTACTGGGAAGACGTCGACTACGGACTACGGGTGCTGGACGGCGGCCTGCACCTCCTGACCGTCCCGGATGCGATCGCCGTGCACGAGAAGTCTGTCTCCCACTCGAAAGCCGGAGGGGTTATCGACCGGTACAGTGCTCGCGGCCTTACAGTGCTCTGCTTGAAGAGGCGGGGCCCGGCCCTCTGGTTTGGCCTTCCGTTCCGTGTCGCAGGGCGACTCCTCATACGGTTGGTGACACGGAGATCTCCGCACTTCGTGGCGCAGGGTGTATTTGATGGGGTCCGTGCTCATCGGCAGGCGAAAGACCACCGGCGTGCGGTCAATGGTGGTTCCGCGCACGACCTCACCCCGTCGAGAGAGATTCCGTAAGCATGAGCGTTGCCCGGTACTACCGAGTGGCTCGCACTGCTCACCTCGAACGACTGCACGACATGGTTCCCGGGGACTTCTTCTATCGCAAAGCGATGTACGACTTCGATCTCACGAGAGCCCCCACGCACGCCCGAGTCAAAAAAGTGTCGTTGTCCCAGGTGCTCCGCGACGCCTGGCGGGGAACGTATGACACGATGGAAATTGTCGAACCCTTAGCTCCGAGCGCCATTGTGGAGACCGTTGCGATCTCGCTCGTGACCCGCCTTCGTGGCAGACGCAATGGGACGCGTTTGGTCACGTACGCGATCGAGAATGCCGATCTACCAGAGAAGCTCGCCGCGAAGCTGCCGATTCCTGTCACTCTGGCTCGACTCGCTTATCGCAGCCTCTCTGGGTTTGGATACCGCTCGATGACGAGAGTGTGCTTCGGGACTACCGACGCCGAACGAAACTACCGGCGGCTCCTCGGTACACGCGCACTGTCGCGCGCGCCGAAACCCGCGTGATCCCCGCGTTGCCCTCACCGCACGAAATCGACCCTGCGCCGACCCGTCTTGACAGCGTGATCTTCGTCGGGACCTTTGAGCACAGGAAAGGAATCATTCAGCTCCTCGAGGCTTGGCCGGAAGTAAAACGCCTCCAACCCACCGCCCGTCTGACAGTCCTTGGGCGCGGCTCGCTTGAAGCTGAGGTCCGAACGCAATGTAGGGATCTGCGAGATGTTGACCTGCAGGTTGCACCGCCCCGAGAGCTAATTTGGAGGTCTCTCGCCTCGCATCACGTGCTCTGTCTGTTCTCGCAGCCTTCGCTTCAGTGGAAAGAGCAAGTCGGCTTGCCCATCGTAGAAGCGCTGAGCTTGGGGCTCGAAGTTGTTGCAAGCGACGAGACAGGTCTCGCGGAGTGGCTCGAGAGCCACGGCCACATCGTCGTGCCATGGTCCTCAACTGCAATGGAGCTCGCGCGTGCGATCTCAGACGCCATAGGCAGCCCGAGGACGAGGGCCAGCATCCAGGCCGCTCTTCCGGAAACGGACGGTCGCCTGGAAGCCGACAGGTGGCTGCACAGCGATCCAGCCCGAGACGTGGGCGGCCAATCTGCATGAGACGATCCGCAACGCTGGCCGCGGACGGCATTCGCCCTCTCCGCGTTCTCTCGAGCGAACCCAATAATCGCCCGCCGTCCAACCCCTACATCGCACAGCTCTTCGACGCTGTGAACGCGCTCCCCGACACAGTGCTGATCCCGATGTCTGCCGGCGCGGTTTTTCGGCCGTTCGATGCACTCCACGTTCACTGGCCAGAGGTCCTCGTACGGAAACGGTCGAGGACGCGCAGCTCCGTGGCCGTGCTCCTGTTCGTCGTGCTGCTCATTCGCGTCAAAATCGGCAACAAGCCCGTTGCAAGAACAGTCCACAACCTCGACGCCCACGCGCCACTTGGGCCCTTCCGCTCATGGCTGTTGAGTCGCTTGTTCGGAGCGCGGACGGCTGAGATTCACCTCAGTGCATGGACTGTGGCCGAGACGCCGGCTGAAACCAAGGTTCACATCCCGCATGGTCACTATCGCGATTGGTTCGCACGGTACGAGACAACCGAACGGGTTAGAGGGCGATTCGTGTACTTCGGCCTCCTTCGGGCTTACAAGGGCGTCCCGGCATTAGTCGCCGCCTTCCAAGAGCAACCTGGACCAGAATTCAGTCTCCACCTCGCCGGCGCCCCCGATACCGCGACGTTCCACGCAGCGCTCGCCGCGGAGGTCGATCGGGACGACCGCATCAGCCTCGACGCCAGGTTCTTGCCGGAAGACGAAACAGCGATGATCATCAGCGCGGCCGAGCTCGTAGTCCTGCCGTACGACTACGTGGTGAATTCGGGAGCGGCTCTACTCGCGCTCTCGCTCGGCCGACCTGTGCTGCTGCGCGACGGTCCAACAGCACGTGAACTCCGCGACGAGTTCGGCGAATCGTGGGTGCACACCTTCACCGGCGTCTTGTCAGGAACTGACCTGACGTCAGCCTTGGACCGCGCGAGAACCGCTCCAGGAGATTCTGAACCCGATATGGCCGCTCGAGAGTGGCCGGACGCAGCGGTCAAGCACGCAAAGTTCTTCCACGCCCTGATGGTGGCCTCACGCCATCACCCCTGACCAATCCTGCGTCGACTTGTACGGGGCTCTTCGAGCGCGCGACGACCGCGGCGATGAAAGCAAACTCGAGCAGATTCGAATAGATCGGGGAGAAGAGCACGTGCCAGACCCCCCAGACGCAGAGGAAGATGGTGAGCAGCTCCGGGCTCCTATGCCGGAGAGCCGTCGAAAGGCCAGTACCGACCAGGATCAGCATGAGTCCTGCGGCGCAAAGGCCCGCGATCCCAGCGTTGACCCAGAGATCGCCCCAGAACGAGTGCAACTTGATGTGGCCCGCGAACGAGTAGGTGTCGAGATAGTTCACGTTCGCGTCCACAAGCCTCTGGTACGCACCCGCGTAGTAATCCTGGGCGGTTGGCACGTATCCGGGCCCATAGCCCCACGGGTTGTCCCGCATGAGGCCGAGAGCGATTGGCGCCTCGGCGCGTCCGCCCAGGATGATCGAGCCGAACTGAGCAATCTGGAGCTCGGTCTTGAGTTGTAGCGACTCCCCGAAGGCGCCTCCTAGAAGGAGCTTCTCAACCGCCTTGTACGTCAAGTACGTGAGGAGAACGATCGGGGGTCCGATCTTGAGGAGATCTCGGCCGAGAGCCTTTGTAGTGAGTGCCTGACCTCTCCGGGCCGTGAATCTTGCAAGGAGGAGCAGCGCCACACTCAACGTCAGGAACGCGACGAGCGCGCGGTACTCGGCAATCGCTGCGATCGCCAGCACCCCGGTCGCCATGAGGCCGATCGCTAGCCTCCTTTCGAGACGAGAGACGAAAGCCAGCAAGAGAACGACCATCCACCACGAGAAGTGATACTTCAACTGAACTGCGTCAGTCGTGATTCCATAATCGACGAAGGCTCTGAGCAGCCCGAGCGCCCCGTAGACAAACGCGAGGTTGATGATTCCTAGGACCGAACGGCACCAAACGAAGACCCCGAACGCCACCCCGGCGCGCGCGATCAAGGTGAGGTCGCCCACCGCATTCGAAGCACTGTAGGAACCTTCCGCGGGGTTCACCACCCACAGCACGAGAGCACCGCAGACGCAGGCTGCCATGGCCACGAAGAAGAGCCGCGCGTAGTCGAACCTGCGAAGAGTGGGAAACCAGATCGGCGAAGCGACGAGAGCAGCAAGGGCGCCAATGGGACCGAGGAATTGGGTGAGGACAAGGACTAGCGCGACGAGGACGGCTAGAGCGTCCCGCTGATCCCCCTCCAGCCTAGGTTGGCTGCTCAGGACGGCGCGCTCGGTGCTGCCGCTCAATCCTGAACTCATCTGTGCCTCCACCGCCGGCTTACCCACTGAGCATCCGAGAAGAACTCCGCGATTGCAGCGAGAAACGCGAAAACGTAGGTCCGGAGGTAATGATCGCTGGCGGGACCTCCAGGTTCCGGTCTGCTGACGCGGATCATGCTGAACATGTAAGTCGGTGTCAAGAGCAGCCACCAGAGCCGGTGCGCAGGAGACAAATTCTTCCGACAGAAGCGTCCTCGATTGGCGAGGTTGTAGAAGACGTAGACCTGCGACTTCTGTCGATGTCCTGGCTGCGACGAGCCGACACCGTGCGTCGCCTCCACGTCCGTGGCGACGATGAGATCGCCACCCAGCTTCTTCCAACGGAATGTGAGGTCGACGTCCTCCCAGTAGAGGAAGTAGGAGACGTCGAAGCCGCCGACTCTCTCCCACGCGGCTCGCGAGACCAGGAGACAGGCCGCCGTGAGCCAGTCGATTTCCCGGCCGACATCACCGGAACTCGTGTGTCTTGCCCGCCCTCGCACAGAATCCAGCACGCCGCCCGAGAACCATGTCGATCCACCACTCTCGCGAAGAATCACCGGCGACACCATCGCGTCGGGGTGCTCCATGCCGGTCCTCCAGAGACGCTGGAGGGACGAGCGATCGATGCTGGCGTCAGGGTTGAGGAACAGCACATGGCTACAGCCCCGATCGAACGCCCGATGCGCGCCCGCGTTGCAGGCGGCCCCGAAACCCGTGTTCTCTGCATGCGCGATGAAGATCCAGCCTCGGTCCTCCGCGAGACGACGAGCGTCCTCCTGCTCTTTCAACGAGTGGAAGTTGTCGACAAGAACGATCAAGACGCTTTGGTCGTACATACCAGCTGGCAGTCGAGCAGCGACCTCTTGTGTCGTCCCGTAGTTGACAACCACCACCCCGAGCCTCTCGGTTGTCATCGGCTATCCCCTCGCGTCGACAGAAACATGGCTCGGAGGCATCTACCCATTCTTCTTCTCCTTCAGGATGAAAGCTCCGAACGGGACGATCTGGAAGATCAGAGTGGAGAGCGCGACAGACAGAGGAACCGAAACGATCCCCAGGGACGGTGCGAAGAAGGTGACCAACGCGAGCGACGAAACGCATACCAACACCGCGGGTACCACCTGAAACCGGATCCCCCTCGGGCTCATCAGATACATGCCCAGCGGGTAGAGGGCGGCCTGCGCTGCCATCTGTAATCCGAAGCACAGGACAACAGCGCGTGATGGTTCTACCGTCCCACCAGTCATGGCGTCGAACAGCCATGGAGCCACGGCTACCCAGCCGAAGACACCGACCGTCGCCGCAGCCAGGAAGAGCGCCGAGAGCTGGAAGGGACCGCGAACGTCCCGCCCTTCGCCACGAGCGCCCGAGTAGTACGGCCACAGCGTGATGCCAACGGCGCTAACCAGCCCCATGGCAGGTATCAAGATCTGCATGAGCACTCCGTACTCAGCCAGCGCCGTGACGGAGACAGTCTGGGCAACGATGAGCCTGGTCACCTGGGTGGTGATCGGTGGCGTCAATAGTTGAACCAACATCGGAAGGCCCACGTTCATGACGCGACTCCCTCGTGCGGAGGAACCGCAGGACTTGCCGCATCGCTGCCCCAGGAATCCGTTCACTCTCGCGGCTGGCGGCAAAGAACCCGATGCTCGAGACGATGAAGATCGATAGGTAAGCACACGTGACGACGAACTCTTGATGCTTTCCCGGAGCGTGCTGGAGGTAGACCCATGTCAGTAAGAGCGTGAGGGGAGCCTGTGCTCCCTGGATCAGGATTGTCCAGTGATTCTTGCTTAGACCTAGGAGGATCTTCGTCCACATCCCGAGGGGCGCAGACAGGCAGAACGACGTCACGCATACGAAGGCGACGAGAGAGGAGTTATCGGCCTCGCCAGCGGATCCGAGTACTCGGCTCCACCCGTCGGTCGCGTAGAGCACTGCGTTCAATGCCATCAGAGCGCACGCGAACCCGACCGAAATGCGGGCGACCGCGAGAGTCTGAGATTTGAGTAGATCGTTCCCCACTGACCTGCGCAGCGCGAAAGAGTTGACGAGGACAGCGCCCGAGCCGAGGTCTGTGAAGGGCACCAACGCGGGCAGTGCAACGACCAGCGAGTACAGCGCAAAGTTCTCGACGCCCGTCGAGGAAAGGATCAAGCGTGTTGTCAGCAGTGCACACAGGAACCCGGACACGAGCGTTCCGAGCCGAGCAACAAACGATGCTGCCGCCGTCATGCGATCAACAAACGCGTGAGGCGCTCCCGGGGGAGAGCGACGCCGATAGGGAGGGGCATGGACGTGCCGCCCGGCTGGTCACCCGCCATCAACGAGCGCCTACCCATGCGCGCACAGCGCTCCGGAACTCCTGGTCGTCAAACGATGCGACTGACTCGAGTCCAGCTTCGCCTTTTCGCTCGATCGCGCTCAAAGCGGCTCGCGTTACCCCGTCCCAGTCCCGCGGATCGCACCTCTCTCCAGCTTGCGTTCGCGCGACCCCTTCCCACGCACCACCCCGCGAGTTCACCAGCACTGGCGCGCCCGCTGCTACTGCCTCCAAAGGCATGATGCCGAAGTCCTCAACCGGCAAGAACACGTACAACCGTGCTCTACGAAAAAGCTCATAGAGGGCCCGATCACTCACACGCCCCAGAAAGTGGACGTCGACGTCCAGTTTCCGTGCGTATGCCTCCAAGTCCCCCCTCGCAGGACCGTCACCAGCGATGACCGCTGGGCACCGCAGGGACTCGGCTAGGCGGAGAACCAGATCGAGACGCTTGTAGTCGACCAGTCTGGATGCGCCGAGGATGAAGTTGGAAGGAAGCTCTGAGAGGACTCGCTTATCGTCGGGGCTGAGCTCAGTCGAAAGAGTCTTGCCAATCTCCACCACTCGGATGGGCGGGTGGATGACCTCTCCGCCTACCCCCCAGCTCTTCAGCATCCGGTCGCGGACGAACACACTGTTTGCCGCGTAACTCACCTTCGGGCTCACCGTCCGCCGGTCTAGCACGCGCTGGGGCTTCGCCAAGGTGCGGACGACCCGGCCCTGTCCACGCCGATCTTCTTCGGGTGACCAGATGTATCGAGCAGGCGAGTGGACGTAGGCGAACGCGGGGCGACCCGCGCGCGCCGCCCGGGTCGCGAAGTAGTGCCCGAAGGCGTGCGAGCTGCTAAGCACGGCGTCGTAGCCGCTCAGATCCACTCCGCGTATCGCCTGCCGTTCGAACGCGAGCGCCAGTGGCTTGCTGCGCCTGAGAGGCGTCCTGCCCAACCAGGTCTCACGAGCGTCGGGGAACCTCTGCTCGTCGTCGTTCCACAGACACACCTGATCAGCGTCCGGGAACTCTCGCACGAACTGTTCGAACACATTCTCAGAACCGCCCGCACCGGCGATCCACTCGTGCGTGAGCAGCAGGCTCATTGAGCACGCCCTGGCTGCGAGTCCGGAGCACCACACGACGAAGCCCTCCACGGCTGGGTCCGCGGTAGCACCATCACGGGCCGGCGACATGCGTTCCGGCGAAGATCATGTCGATTCGAGAGCACAGCTCGATTGACACCATCCGCTGCAGCGCGATCGCCCGTCCGGCGCTCGGCGGGCGCGATCACTTGCGCGCCTCAGAGTAGGCGCGTTCCACGGCTTGTTTGTCCTGCTGCCACCATTTCGCATTCGACCGATACCAGTCGATCGTCGCGGCCAAGCCCGACTCGAAGTCCCCCACGGACGGCGTCCATCCAAGCTCTGCGCGGAGCCTCGACGAGTCGATCGCGTACCGCAGGTCGTGTCCAGCTCTGTCTGTCACGTGGTCGAAGGCATCCTCAGATTGGTCGAGGAGCCGCAGAATCAACCGCACGACCTCGAGATTGTTCTTCTCGCCGTCCGCGCCGATCAGGTAGGTCTCGCCCATCGCACCCTTCTCTAGGATCGTGAGGACTGCAGAGCTGTGGTCGTCGGCGTGGATCCAGTCGCGCACGTTCAGTCCAGCGCCGTAGAGCTTCGGACGTCGACCATCGAGCACGTTGGTGATCTGGCGAGGGATGAACTTCTCGATGTGCTGACGCGGGCCGTAGTTGTTCGAACAGTTGCTGATCGTGGCGCGTAGACCGAACGAGCGCACCCAGGCCCGGACGAGCAGGTCCGAACCCGCCTTCGTCGACGAGTAAGGGCTCGACGGGTTGTAGGGGGTCGACTCGGTGAACCGCGCCGGGTCGTCGAGCTCGAGGTCGCCGTAGACCTCGTCGGTGGAGATGTGGTGCAGCCGCACGTCGTGCTTGCGGCACGCCTCGAGGATCACGTACGTGCCGATGATGTTCGTGTCGAGGAAGGGCCTCGGATCGCGCAGCGAGTTGTCGTTGTGGCTCTCGGCCGCGTAGTGGACGACGGCGTCGTGCGACGACACCAGGTCGTCCATCAGGTCGGCATCGGCGATGTCGCCCATCACCAGCCGCACGCGGTCCTCGGGAAGTCCGTCGAGGTTGGCGCGGTTGCCTGCGTAGGTCAGCTTGTCGACGACCGTCACGACGAGGTCGGTGTGCTCCACCACGTAGTGGACGAAGTTGGAGCCGATGAACCCGGCACCGCCCGTGACCAGGATCCGCTGCATGTGGCAGACGTTACCGTCGAGATGGTCCGCGGAACTCCGGAAATCCGTATGGTTCGTCACATGAAGGGGATCATCCTCGCCGGCGGTACAGGCTCGCGACTCCACCCGATCACGCAGGGCATCAGCAAGCAGCTCATGCCGGTCTACGACAAGCCGATGATCTACTACCCGCTCTCCACGCTCATGCTCGCCGGCATCCGTGACGTCCTCGTGATCACGACGCCGCACGAGGCGAGCGGCTTCGAGCGGCTGCTCGGCGACGGCAGCCAGTTCGGCATCTCGATCACCTACGCACAGCAGCCGTCGCCCGACGGGCTCGCCCAGGCCTTCACGATCGGCGCCGACCACGTCGGTGACGAGAACGTCGGCCTGGTGCTCGGCGACAACATCTTCTACGGCGCCGGTCTCGGCTCAACCCTCGGCCGCTTCGACGACCTCGACGGCGGGGCCGTGTTCGGGTACCACGTGGCCAACCCCACCGCCTACGGCGTGGTGGAGTTCGACGACACCGGCCGCGTGATCTCCCTCGAGGAGAAGCCCGAGAAGCCCAAGAGCAACTACGCCGTGCCAGGGCTGTACTTCTACAGCAGCGACGTCGTCGACTATGCCCGCGAGCTGCAGCCCTCGGCCCGCGGCGAGCTGGAGATCACCGACCTCAACCGGGTCTACCTCGAGCAGGGCCGCCTGAAGGTCGAGCTTCTCGAGCGAGGGACCGCCTGGCTCGACACCGGCACCATCGACGACCTCAACGACGCCGGCAACTTCGTGCGGTCCGTCGAGAACCGACAGGGCCTCAAGATCAGCTGCCCGGAGGAGATCGGCTGGAGCCTCGGCTACCTCAGCGACGACGACCTCCACCGCATCGCCCAGCCGCTCGTCAAGAGCGGCTACGGCCGCTACCTGCTGGGGCTGCTCGACCGCTGAACCGTCCGCTGCTCACTCCAGGGTGCTGAAGCGCGGGCGCGGAGCCAGCTGCTTGCCTCGCCCGTACTCCTCCGTGCTCGTCGGCGAGACCCGCTGCGGGTCGTGGCCGGCGTCCGCGAACGCCTGGCGCGCGATCTCGAACCACGAGCGCGGCTCGCCGCCGCTCGTCACGTTCACCGTCCCGTAGGGCGCGTGCTGACGCAGCAGCGTGATGATGCCGTCGGCGAGGTCCGACGTGTAGGTCAGACGTCCGACCTGGTCGTCGACGACCGCCGGATCCACGCCCTTCTCGGCCAAGGACTGCATGGTGCGGATGAAGTTCGCACCATCGCCGATCACCCAGCTCGTCCTCACCACGTAGTGCTTGGGCACCACGCTCACGGCGACGTCGCCGGCGGCCTTCGACTGCCCGTACACGCCGAGCGGCGCGAACGACTCGTCCACCGCATGGGTCTCCCGCTCACCGTCGAAGACGTAGTCGGACGAGACGTGCACGAGGGTCAGGTCGTGCGCCACCGCGGCCTTCGCCAGGTGGGCCGGGGCGTGCGCGTTGGCCAGCCAGGCCGCCCGCCGTCCCTCCAGCGTCTCCGCGGCGTCGACAGCGGTGTACGCGGCGGCGTTGATGATCGTGTCGAACTGCGACCAGTTGACGGCCCAGACCGCGCCCGGGTCGGTGATGTCGAGGTCCGCGACGTCCCACGCGGTGGCGTGCGGCAGGCGCTCGACCAAGGCACGGCCCAGCTGGCCGCCGGCCCCGATCACGAGCGTCCGCGGCGAGTCGACCTCGAGCAGTGCCACCTCGTCGGTAGCGAAGGGCGTCACGTCGGCCAGCGGTGGGTGGCGACGGTCCTTCTCCGACAGCTCAGCGTCCGACAGGGCGATCGGCCACTCGATGCCGAGCGTCTCGTCGGCGAGGTTGACGAAGGTGTACGACGCCTCCGGGCTCCAGTGCTCGTTCACGAGGTAGCTGTAGATCGTCTCGTCCTCGAGCGCCTGGTAGGAGTTCCCCACCCCCTTCGGCACGAACACCGCCTGGTCCACCCCGAGCTCTAAGGTCGCCACGCGACCGAACGTCTCGCCCTCCCGCAGATCGACCCAGGCGCAGAACGCGCTGCCGTTGACGATCGAGATGAGCTTGTCCCAGGGCTCCGCGTGGATGCCCCGCGTGGCTCCTCGGTTGGCGTTGAACGAGACGTTGTTCTGCACGGGCTCGAAGTCCGGCAGACCGTGCGCCGCCATCTTCTCGCGCTGCCAGTTCTCCTTGAACCAGCCGCGGTTGTCGCCGTGGACCGGCATGTCGACGATCCACAGGCCCGGTATCTCGGTTCCTCGCACGGCAAGCTCCCTCATGCGCCCATCCTGGCAGCCCGCACAGGTCCCTCATCGCGCTTTGGTTGTGCAACGCCCCACGTCCTGCGGCACGACGTCACAGCCAAGTCGTCCACGATCACCACGCGCCTCGCCTAGAGTGAGGCGCATCCCTCGGTCTCGGGGGCCGCCGTCATCACCACTCGGGAGCTGTACGTGGACCTGCGGGACTACCTGACCATCCTTCGTCACCGTTGGTTGCTCATCGCGTCCGTCGCCCTCGGTGTCGTCGCCCTGGCAGCGCTCGCCACTTGGCGCACCACGCCGCAGTACGCGTCGTCCACCGACCTGTTCATCTCCACCTCGCAGGCCGCTGACGACAGCCAGGCCTTCCAGGGCAGCCAGTTCTCGCTGCAGCGCGTGAAGAGCTACGCCGAGATGGTCAACCAGAACGAGATCACCCGTCGCGTCATCCGCGACCTCGACCTCGACGAGACCCCCGCCGAGCTGAGCCAGCAGATCACCGCCACGTCGCAGCTCGACACCGTCATCCTGACCATCACGGTCACCGACCCGTCGCCCGAGCGCGCGCAGCGCATCGCCGAGACCACCGCCGACGTGTTCGTCGGCTACGTCGGCGAGCTGGAGACGCCGCCCGGCAAGGATCAGGCCACCATCAAGGCCACCGTCACCAACCAGGCCACCGCGCCGACGTCGCCCGTCTCGCCCCAGCCGCTGCGTAACCTCGGCCTCGGACTCATCCTCGGCCTGCTGCTCGGCGCCGGCATCGCCGTGCTGCGCGAGACCCTCGACTCGTCCGTCAAGACGCACAAGCAGCTCGAGGAGCTCGCCGAGGCGCCCGTCATCGGCGCGATCCCGTTCGACAACGCCGCGGACGGCGCCCCGCTCATCTCCGAGATCGACACGTACTCCCCGCGCGCCGAGGCCTTCCGCGTGCTGCGCACCAACCTGCAGTTCATTGACCCCGACGCCAACAAGAAGGTGTTCGTGCTCTCCAGCGCGCTGCCGGGCGAGGGCAAGAGCACCACGGCCGTCAACCTCGCGCTCGCGCTCGCCGAGGGCGGCCAGAAGGTCGCGCTGATCGAGGGCGACATGCGCCGACCGCGCGTGGCGCAGTACCTCGGTCTCGTCGAGGCCGTCGGCCTCACCACCGTGCTCGTCGGCCGTGTGGAGCTGCCCGACGCCATGCAGGAGACCGGCGTCTCTGGCCTGTCGGTGCTCTCCAGTGGCAAGACGCCGCCCAACCCGGCCGAGCTGCTGCAGTCGCGCGCCATGGTCGCGGTCGTCGAGCAGCTGCGTGCCGAGTACGACGTCGTCCTCATCGACGCCCCGCCGCTGCTCCCCGTCACTGACGCCGCGCTGATCTCCAGCGTCGTCGACGGTGCCGTCCTCGTCGTCCGCCACGGCAAGACCACGGCCGACCAGGTACGCGCAGCCGTCGACCGGCTCGAGGGCGTCGGCGCCAAGCCCGTCGCGGCGGTCTTCAACATGACGCCCGTGAAGTCCGGTCGCTACGGATACGGCTACGGGTACGGGTACGGCTACGCGCCCACGGACTCCGACAGCGTGGAGGCCGCGGAGGACCGTCCCGAGCCGATGTCGACCCGACGCGGCTCGAAGCGTCGCGCCGACACCACCCAGCAACAGCAGCAGCGTCAGGCCCACCTCACCGCGCCCCGGCGCACGGACCGTTCAGGTGACCTCGACGCCGTCCAGGACGCCGTCGGACGCCAGTCGCGCACCCGGCTCGACGCGAGCCGCGGCCTGGAGGACCCCGAGCCCGAGACCGACCACCAGCGCGGCGAGCGCGACGACGAGAGCTGAGTCTGCAGGCTTTTCCCCGTTCTCAGTCCGTACGGACGGGTCGCCCGCACCACTGGGCTTGTGTCATGAGTCACATGGCGGGTTCCTGAAAAGACGGGAAAAATCTCGGCGACGCGCCGTCGGCGAGTTGGCCCGTGTTGCGTCCGTGTGAATAGTTTGGACAAGTTTGGTTCGTGACGGGATTTCACCGCTACTGTTAGCCGGGAACCACAGGTCTCGTGGTCGTCTTCTACATCCCTCGGAGCTTCACATGCGCAGCACTCGTCTGGCCATCGCTGGCCTCGTGGCCGGTCTGGTCACCCTCTTCTCCGCCGGCTCGGCGTTCGCCTACGGCGACGAGCCCGTCCTCACCCCCGCGGGCGGAGGCGGCGCGACCGTCACCGCTGCCCCCGGCGGCCCCTTCACCAAGTCGGGCAGCTTCGGTGGCGCCGAGGTCCAGTCCTACAGCGCCACGCTGCTCGGCCAGGGCGTCGGCAGCGGCCAGAACACCACCACGTGGACCGTCAACGGCACGGCTCCCGCGGAGGAGGGCACCTACGACATCGTCTTCACGGTCGAGACCAACGAGGACTTCAACGTCAGCGCCTCCGGCCTCTCCTCCGCGTTCAAGCCGGCTCAGGCCACCTACACCCGCACGCTCAAGCTCGTCGTCGGTGACGGCGTCGCCGGCAACGGCGCGGCTTCCGGCGGTGGCGACAACGCCAGCGGCGCGCTGCCCGACACGGGCGGCTCGAACGTCCTCCTCCTCGCGGGTGGCGCAGCCCTCGTGCTCGCCGGCGCCGGCGTCATCGTCGCCCGCCGTCGTCACAGCTGATCGCGTCGCTCCGCGAAGCACGACCCTGACGTCCGCCACCTCCACCAGCCTCCGGGCTGGGGAGGTGGCGGAGTCATGTCTGCGCCGAAACCGTCGGCTCGACCCGCGACCCTAGGATCACGCCATGGCCTCCCGTACCCGCTCGTCGCGCTCCTCAGGCAGCGCACGGCGCAAGAGCCGCAAGCAGCGCAACCGCAAGCCGCTGTGGATCGGCCTCGGCGTCGTCGTCCTCGTCGTGATCGGTGTCGTCGGCTGGATGGGCTACGAGGCGTCGCAGGCGCAGAAGGCCATCACCTCGGCCACCGGTGAGGCGCAGGACCTTCAGTCCCAGATCACCAGCGGCGACACCGACCTCGCGCGCAACACCCTGCGCGCCCTGCAGCAGAGCACCACCACCGCCCGCACCCGCACCGACGGGCCCCTCTGGGGCGCCGCCACCCACGTGCCGTTCGTCGGCTCCAGCGTCGACGCCGTGCAGACCGCCGCCGACGCCCTCGACGACATCGCCCAGCGCGCCCTGCCGCCCGTCGTCGACACCGCGCAGTCGCTCGACGCCAACACCTTCCGGCCCAAGGACGGCCGCTTCCCGCTCCGCGAGTTCGCCGGGCTCGTCCGTCCCGTCAGCACCGCCGCGAACGTCCTCACCGAGAACCGTCGCCGCATCGACGCCATCGACGACTCCGCCATCGTCGGCCCCCTCCGCAAGCCGGTGCAGGAGCTCAAGGACAAGCTCGGCACCGCGCAGCAGGCCGCCGACGCCGCCGCCAAGGCGCTGCGCATCGCCCCCCGCATGCTCGGCGCCGACGGGACGCGCACCTACCTGGTCCTGTTCCAGAACAACGCGGAGTCGCGCTCGCTCGGCGGCATCCCCGGCGCGCTCGCGCTCGTCACCGCCCGCAACGGTCGGCTCAGCTTCAACCAGCAGTTCACCATCCGCGAGCTGGGCGAGTTCAACGACCCGGTCGTACCCGTCAGCGATGACGAGGAGCGCACCTTCGGCAGCCTCATCGCCGAGGACATCCGCGACACCACCATCACCCCCGACTTCCCCCGCGTCGCCACCATCGCCCGCGCCATGGTGCAGCGCTCGCTCGGCACCAAGGTCGACGGTGTGCTGTCGATCGACCCCGTCGCCCTCTCCTACGCGCTCGAGGGGACCGGCTCCATCCGGCTCACCGACGGCACCACGCTCACGTCGGCGAACGCCGTCGAGATCCTGCTCAACACCGTGTACGCGCGGTTCCCCGACCCGCAGGTGCAGGACCTCTTCTTCGCCGACGCCGCCCAGCGCATCTTCAGCTCCGTCCTCGGCGGACGCGGCGACTCCCGCAAGACCCTCGAAGGGTTGACGAAGGCCGTCGACGAGCGCCGCATCCTGCTGTGGAGCGCCGACCAGACGGTCGAGGACGACCTCGCCGGCACGCACCTGTCCGGGGAGCTGCCCGAGCCGAGCACCACGCCCCACGTCGGCGTGTACCTGAACGACACCACCAGCTCGAAGATGCAGTACTACCTCGACTGGAGGACGACCGTGAAGTCCGAGGGGTGCCGCACCGACGGTCGCCAGACCCTGGTCGCCACCACCACCATCACCTCGAATGCGCCGGCCGACGCCGCCGACCTGCCGCAGTACATCACCGGCAACGGGAACCGGGCACCGCGCGGCGACCAGCAGCTGACCGTCCGCGTCGTCGCCCCCGCCGGCGGCACCGTCGACGAGGTGCAGGCCGACGACGCCATCTCCCTCGACGAGAGCGGCCGGCTCGGCACCCGCCCCGTCGCCTACACGGCCTACGTCATCAAGCCCGGCCAGACCGTCACCATCCGCACCACCATGACGACCGGCAAGGACCAACGTCGCGGCGCGGTCGTGACGACCACGCCAGGGGTCCAGTCCTTCACCCAGGACCGCCGCTTCCCCACCTCCTGCTCCTGACCCCGCTGGTCGAGCAGCGAACGGTTTCGCTGGCCGCGTATCGAGACCACCCGGCAACGGATCAACGCGACCCGGCTCCCAGCGACGGCTTGGAGTGGTCTCGATACGTCTCCGTCTGCTCCTTCGTCGCGACGTCGACGACTCGACCAGCGAAACCCTCCGCTGGTCGAGTAGCGGCCACGCGCGACGTAGGAGCGCCGTGGCCGCGTATCGAGACCACCCGGCAACGGCCCAGCGCGGGCCGGCTCCCAACGTCGGCTTGGAGCGGTCTCGATACGCCCAAAGCACGCTCCTCCGTCGCGGCTCCGGGCTACTCGACCAGCGGTCAGGCTCAATCGCGCCAGGGGCGCGGGTCGCGTCGACGGAAGTCCTTGCGCGCGAGGGTGGGGAGGAGGTCGTAGTCGCCGCGGATCAGCGCCTCGCGCTTCGCCCGCGACCACCCCTGCACCCGCTTCTCCGCGGCGTAGGCGTCGGCGACGTCCTCGAACTCGTAGGCGTAGACGAGCTCGACCGGTCGGCGACAGCGGGTGTACTCCGCGCCGATCCCCGTCTGGTGCTGGTAGAGACGTGACTCGAGGTTCCGGGTGCTGCCGACGTAGTAGCTGCCGTCGGAGCAGCGCAGGATGTACATGTAGGCCATCCAGTCAGTGCATCGACGTCGGCGGAGTCGGTCGAGCTGTCGTCCACAGCTCTGGCCTGGCTCCTACCGACTGCCAGGCATTGGGGCAGCGTGGGCCGGCTTCCAGCGTGCGCTTGGAGTGGTCTCGATACGTCCGCCCGAGCTCCTTCGTCGCCGGTCGGCCTACTCGACCAGCGAAACCCACCGCTGGTCGAGTAGACGTCACGGCGAGCGCCAGCGAGCGCGTGACGGCCTATCGAGACCACCCGGCAACGGCTCAGCGCGAGTCGGCTCCCAGCGACAGCTTGGGGTGGTCTCGATACGCCTCCGCCTGCTCCTTCGTCGCGACGTCGGCTACTCGACCAGCGAGGCCCTCCGCTGGTCGAGTAGACGTCACGGCGAGCGCCAGCGAGCGCGTGACGGCCTATCGAGACCACCCGGCAACGGCTCAGCGCGGGCCGGCTCCCAGCGACAGCTTGGGGTGGTCTCGATACGCCTCCGCCTGCTCCTTCGTCGCGACGTCGGCTACTCGACCAGCGAGGCCCTCCGCTGGTCGAGTAGACGTCACGGCGAGCGCCAGCGAGCGCGTGACGGCCTATCGAGACCACCCGGCAACGGCTCAGCGCGGGCCGGCTCCCAGCGACAGCTTGGGGTGGTCTCGATACGCCTCCGCCTGCTCCTTCGTCGCGACGTCGGCTACTCGACCAGCGAGACCTTCCGCTGGTCGAGTAGACGTCACGGCGAGCGCCAGCGAGCGCGTGACGGCGTATCGAGACCACCCGGCAACGGCTCAGCGCGAGTCGGCTCCCAGCGACAGCTTGGGGTGGTCTCGATACGCCTCCGTCTGCTCCTTCGTCGCGACGTCGGGCTACTCGACCAGCGAGACCTTCCGCTGGTCGAGTAGACGTCACGGCGAGCGCCAGCGAGCGCGTGACGGCCTATCGAGACCACCCGGCAACGGGTCAGCGCCGGCTAGCTCCCAGCGACTGCCCGGAGTGCTCTCGATACGCCTCCGCCTGCTCCTTCGTCGCGACGTCGGGCTACTCGACCAGCGACGCCCTCCGCTGGTCGAGTAGACGTCACGGCGAGCGCCAGCGAGCGCGTGACGGCGTATCGAGACCACCCGGCAACGGCTCAGCGCCGGCTAACGCCCAGCGACAGCTTGGGGTGGTCTCGATACGTCGGGCTCCGGCTCGTTCCTCGCCAAGCCCGACTACTCGACCAGCGAACTCTTCCGCTGGTCGGTCAGCGAAGGGTGGTTGCGGCGGGAAACCTCGACGTGGGGTGGCCTCGGGACGCCACATCGAAGTGACTACCATTCCCATGTGATGGCGCAGGGAGCGGTGGAGGTGGAGGGCCTCTCGGTGTGGGTGGGGGCGACCCCGCTCGTGCGCGACGTGTCGTGGCAGCAGGCGGCCGGGGAGCGCGTGGCGCTGCTCGGACGTTCCGGCTCCGGCAAGTCGACGATCGCGCGTGCCGTCGCCGACGTCAGCCCGCCGACGCTGCGCGTCCAGGGGCGGGTCAGCGTCGGTGGCAGCCAGCCCGACCGCCCCCGCGCGTCGCTCGTCGCGCAGGACTCTCAGGTCGCGCTGAACCCGCTCACCCCCGTCCGGCGACAGCTGGCCCGACCGCTGCGCTCCGCGGGCCTGCGCGGCGACGCCCTCGACGCACGCCTCACCACCCTGCTCGCCGACGTCGACCTCGACGCCGCCGCGGTCCTCGACCGGCTGCCCGCGGAGCTGTCCGGTGGCCAGCGCCAGCGGGTGTGCATCGCGCTCGCGATCGCCGTCGACGGTCCCCTGCTGGTCGCCGACGAGCCGACCAGCGCGCTCGACGTCGTCACGCGTCGCCAGGTGGTCGACGCGCTGCGCGCCACCCGGTCGACGCTCCTACTCATCACCCACGACCTCGAGGTCGCGCAGGCGCTCTGCACCCGGGCGCTGCTCGTCGACGGCGGCCGCCTCGTCGCCGACGTCGACCTCAGAACGCTGCTCGACGGACCCGACCGGTACCTCACGCACGACCTCGGACTCGTCGCATGAGCACAGCCACCCTCACCCCAGCCGCGACCAGCCCCACGGTCGACGCGCAGGGGGTCGGCGTCCGCCTGCCCGACGGCACCGACGCCCTGGCCGACGTCGACCTGCGGCTCACGTCGGCGACGTCGCTCGGCCTCGTCGGACGCTCCGGAGCCGGCAAGTCGACGCTGGCCCGCGTGCTGCTCGGCCTGCAGCGCCCGACGTCGGGCGAGGTGCTGCTCGACGGCGCCGCGCTGCCCCGACGTCGCGCGGGCCTGCGACGGTTCCGGCGCTGCCTCCAGTACGTGCCGCAGGACCCCGCCGGCAGCCTCGACCCACGCCGCGACGTCGCCGCTTGCCTCACCGAGCCGCTGCGCAGCCTGGCCATCGACGACGACCACGACACCTGCGTCGAGCGCGCCCTCGACGCCGTCGGGCTCGACACGACGTTCGCGCGACGTCGCTGCTCGAGCCTGTCCGGCGGGCAGGCACAGCGGGTCGCGATCGCCCGCGCGATCGGCACCGGCGCGACGTTGCTCGTGGCCGACGAGCCGCTCAGCTCCGTCGACGTCGGCCTGCGTCGCGACCTCGCCGCGCTGCTGCACCACCTGCACGTCGACCACGACCTCGGGCTGCTGCTCATCACCCACGACCTGCACGCGGTCTCGTCGGTGTGCAGCACGGCGGCCGTGCTGCACGAGGGCCGCGTGGTGGAGCACGGCAGTACCGCGCAGGTGCTCGACGCACCCACCCACCCCGCGACCCGGGCGCTCGTCGACGCGTCCCGTCCGGGGGCGTTGGGGTGACACGCCGTGCCACGGCTGCACCCCTGCTCGGGGCGCAGCTGGTCTTCAACGTGGGCTTCTACGCCGTCGTGCCGTTCCTGGCGATCGTCCTGCGTGACGACTACCTGCTGTCGGGGGCGGCGATCGGCCTCGTGCTCGGCGCTCGCACGTTCGCCCAGCAGGGCCTCTTCCTCCTCGGCGGCGTGCTGGTCGACGCCCTCGGCGCACGTCGCCTGATCCTCACCGGCTGCGCGGTGCGGGTGGCCGGCTTCGGCACGCTGGCGCTCGCCGACGACCTGCCGACGTTCGTCGCCGGAGCCGTGCTCACCGGCCTCGGCGGGGCGCTGTTCTCCCCCGCGATCGAGACGCTCGTGGCCACCGCCGAGCAGGCGCGCCCCAGCGCATCAGGCGCCCGGGCGACGCTCTTCGCCTGGCTCACCGTGGTCGGGGAGACCGGTGCCGTCGTCGGCCCGCTCGTGGGGGCGCTGCTGCTCGACTGGGGCTTCTCGACCGTGGCGGGATCGGGTGCGGCACTGTTCAGCGTCACGGCCCTCGCGCTGGCACGACTGCTGCCCGCCGACCCCGCCCGACCCGACGGCCACACCCTGCGCGCCGGCCTGCGCGACGTCGGCTCGGGCCTCAGCCTGCGGCACCGCACCTTCGTCCTGTTCGCCGTCGTGCACGCCGTCAACCTGCTCGCCTGGAACCAGCTGTACCTCGGGCTGCCCGTCGAGCTGGAGCGCGTGGGACGCGGTGCCGGCACCTACGCCGCGCTGTTGGCGGTGGTCTCGGCCGTCACCATCGGCCTGCAGCTTCCCGTCGCACGCCTCGCCCGCCGCCTCCCCAGCCGCATGGTGCTGCCCGTCGGTTACGGGCTGCTCGCGTCGGCGTTCGGCACGCTCGCCGTCGCGTCCGCCCTGCCGGCGGCGTCAACGTCGGTCGCCCCGGTCACCACCTCGGTCGTGCTGCTGACCCTCGGCCACCTCGTCGTGGGGCCGGCCGCGCTCGACCTCGTGCCGACGTTCGCTGCCGGCCGTCGGCTCGGCTCCTACTACGGCCTGTTGGCGACGTGCGGCGGCGTGGCCGTGCTGGTGCTGTCGGTCCCGCTCGGCGCGCTGTACGCCGACGCCGGCACGACGTCGCTCACGGCGTCGCGTCCGTGGGCACTGCTCGCCGCCCTCGCGCTCTGCTCGAGCGTGGCCGCCGCCGTCCTCCTGCGCCGTCCCCTCGCCGCACCACCTCTCGACCCCCAGAGCTCCGCACCACCCACCCCCTCCCCTTCGAAAGGACCTCGATGACCCCCCTCCGTCCCCTGCTGTGCACCGGCGCCGCCGCTCTGGTGCTCACCCTCGCCTCCGGCTGCTTCGCCGGCGGTGGCGGCGACCAGGCGAGCGACGGCCGCATCTCCGTCGCCATGCTGCAGCCGCCGCGCTCGGGCCTCTCCCCGCTCAGCGACGACGCCTTCAAGCTGTCGCGCTGGAGCACCGCCGAGACGCTCGTGCAGCTCGACGCCGACGGCGTGGCTCAGCCGATGCTGGCCACCTCCTGGCAGCGCACCGACGACCGCACCTGGACGTTCGAGCTGCGTAGTGACGTCACCTTCCACGACGGCACGCCCCTGACGTCGAAGGAGGTGGTGGCGTCGCTGCAGACCGCAGCCCAGGCGTCGCCCGTGCCGCGCATCCTCGACGGCGTGGAGCTCACCGTCGAGGCGTCCGGCCCCGACACCGTCGTCGTCACGACGGCCGTGCCCGACCCGCTCGTCCCCCAGCGGCTCTCGAGCCCGCAGCTGTCGGTCCTGGCGCCGAAGGCGTACGCGGCCAAGGCCGTCGACCCGGTCGGCGCCGGCACCGGCCCGTTCGAGCTCACCAAGGTCGACGGCACCTCCGGCGCGACCCTCGACCGCTACGACGACTACTGGGGCGAGAAGGCGAAGGCGTCGGGCATCGACGTGCGCTTCGTTCCCGACGGCACCGCCCGCGCGGCCGCGCTGCGCACGGGCGACGCCGACGTCGTCGAGGCGGTGCCGGTGGGCCAGGTGGCGCAGCTCGACGAGGACCTCGTCGTCGAGGTGCCGATGCCGCGCACGAACACGCTCTACCTCAACACCAAGAAGGGGCCGTTCAAGGACCCGGCCGTCCGCGCCGCCGCACGCGAGGCGATCGACCGCGCCCGCCTCGTGAAGGACGTGTACGAGGGGCGCGCCGACGAGGCGAGCGGCCTGCTCGGTCCGGCGCTGCCCTGGGCGGCCGACCTGCGCGCCGACCCCGAGTACACCGAGCTCCTCGCCCAGCGCGCGGAGCCCGCGAAGGTCGACGGCGTGCGGATCACCCTCGGCACGTTCACCGACCGCGCCGAGCTGCCCGAGGTGGCGGTGCTGCTGGAGCAGGAGCTCGAGGCCGCCGGCTTCGTCGTGCAGCAGGACGTGCGCGAGTACCAGTTCATCGAGGCCGACGCGCTCGACGGCGCCTTCGACGCGTTCATCCTGTCCCGCGCCACGGTGCTCGACTCCGGCGACCCGGTGGCCTACATGGCGTCCGACTTCGGCTGCGAGGGCGGCTTCAACATCGCCCAGCTCTGCAACGACGACGTCGACGCCGCGCTCGACCGCGCAGCCCGCGTGGAGCCCGGCGCGGAGCGTCAGCGCCTGACGATGCTCGCGGAGGCGCAGGTGCTCGGCCTCGACGCCGCCGTCCCGCTGCTGCACGAGCGCGTCATCCAGGGCGAGGCGCAGGGCGTGTCGGGGGTCGAGCGCGACCCGCGCGAGCGCGACCTGATCGACAGCGACAGCAGCGCCGGTGCCTGAGCCCCGGCCGCGCCGCGACGCCGTCGTCACGGCGGCGTCGCGGCTGCTGGCGGCGTCGGGCCTGCTGGCCCTGGTCGGCGCGCTGCCGTGGCTCGCCTCGCGCGACCCGGCGCTCACCGTGCTGCGCGCCCGGTACGCCGACCGCGAGGCGACACCCGAGGCGCTGGCCGCGGTCCGCGCCGAGCTCGGCCTCGACGCCGGACCGTTCACCCTGCTGGGGCAGTGGGTGTCGGGGCTGCTGCGCGGCGACCTGGGCACGTCGTGGATCAGCGGACGTCCGGTCGGGCCGGGCCTGCTCGACAACCTGAGCGTGTCGCTGACGCTCGTCGGCTTCTCGCTCGTGGTCGCGTTCGTGGTGGCCACCGTGAGCGTCGCCGTGGCGATGCGGGCGGGTCTGCGCGGGCGTCCGTCGTTCGGGTCCGGGTCGGGCTCGGTGCTGCTGACCGCCCTGCCGGAGTTCCTGCTGGCGACGGTGCTGCTGCTCGTCGGTGCCGTGTGGCTCGGCTGGTTCCCGCCGTTCGGCTGGGACGGCCCGGGCCAGGCGGTGCTGCCGGCCCTGGCGCTCGGCCTGCCGGCGGGCGGTCTGCTCGGCCGACTCACGGCGACCGCGGTGACGGCCGTGTTCACGGAGCCGTGGGTGACGACGTGGCGTGGCGCCGGCTTCAGCCGCCGCGAGGTGGCGCTGGCGGTGCTGCGTCGCGCGGTGCCGTCGGTGCTGCCGCAGCTCGGTCTCGTGGTCGTGGGCCTGACGGGCGGTGCGGTGGCGGTCGAGGAGATCTTCGCGATCCCGGGTATCGGTCGCGCGCTGCTCGGAGCGGCCGCCGCGCAGGACCTGCCCGCCCTGCAGGCCGGTCTGCTGCTCCTCGTGGTCGTCGCCGCCGTCGCGGGCGGGCTGGCGTCGCTGGTCGGCCGGCTGATGCTCGGTCGGGCGGTGCGGCTGTCGGCGCTGTCGCTGCCGGAGCCGGTGGTGGTCCTGCGTCGTCGCGACCTCCTCGTCCCCGGCGTGGCCGGTGCGCTCCTGCTCGTCGTCGTGGTCGCTGGCCTCCTCGGCGATCCGTCGACGTCGGCGCACCCCCGCCTCGCGCCGCCGTCGCCCGGGCTCTGGCTGGGTGCCGACGCCAGCGGTCGCGACCTGCTCGCTCGGGTCGGTCACGGCGCGCTCACGACCGTCGGCACGGGGATCGTGGTGCTGGTCCTGTGCCTGCTGATCGGGCTGGCGGTCGGGTGTCTCTCGCACGCCGCCACCGGGCCGATCGAGATCGCGAACGCCGCCCCGCCGGTGCTCGCGGGCCTCGTCGTGGCCGCGGTCGCCGGACCGTCGCAGCTGGGTGCTGCGGTGGCGGTGACGGCGGTGAGCTGGGCGCCGCTCGCCGCGCACACGTCGGCGTTGCTGCGCGAGGCGAGGTCACAGCCGCACGTGGCCGTGCTGCCGGTGCTGGGGGTGGGGCCGGTGCGCCGCCTCGTGCGGCACACGCTGCCCGCCGTCATGCCGGCCGTCACCCGCCACGCAGCGCTGCGGCTCCCCGGCATCGTGCTCGCCCTGGCGTCGCTCGGCTTCCTGGGGCTCGGCGCACGGCCTCCTCGGCCGGAGTGGGGGCTGGTGCTCGCCGAGGGCTCGGCCTACGTCGAGCGTGCCCCGTGGACGGTGCTCGGCCCGGCCGGCGCTCTGGTGCTCGTGTCGGTGCTGTCGGTCGGCGCGACGGCCGTCCTCACCACCCGCCGGAGCGGGCGCGCCACCCCTACGGCTGCGTGAACTTCTGGCCCTGGTCGTCGCTGACGTAGCTCTGCGGGTCCTCGCCGACCACGGCCGCGACGAGGGTGTCGTTGGCGGCGATGCCGCGGGCGGGATCGCCGACGATGCAACCGCCCGGCGCCCAGGTGCGGCCCGAGTCCTTCGTGCTGAACAGCTGGGCGGCGCAGCCCTCGAAGCGGGCGAGCGCGTAGCCGGCGTTGAACGTCGTGAACACGGCGGTGCGGCTGTTGTCGAGGCGACCGAGCAGCAGCCACTTGCCGCCACCGTCGCCGCTGCCGACGACGTCGCCGTCGATGCAGGTGACGCGCGCGAAGTCGTCGTCGATCTGCGACAGCGACGAGAAGGTGCACCCGGGCTTGGACTCACCCTTCGAGGGCGACACGGCGACGGTCGGGTCGGACGGCGACGTGTACCAGCGGGTGATCGTCGGGTCGTCGACCCAGGTGGCGCCGCCGTCGGTGGACGAACGCTGGCGGGCCTGGCAGTCCTCGCCGGCGCCGACGACGGTCAGCTCGCCGCCCGAGCGTGCCTGGACTGCGGTGATGACCTTGAGCTCGGGGTCGCGCTTGGTGGGCGAAGCGCCGTTCTTCGTGGAGGTCCAGAGCGTGGCGTTCGTACGTCCCTCGCAGGCGCCACGGGTGGCGAACACCCAGGTGCCGTCGTTCGCGAGGTCCATGGAGGCAGCCTGGGCGGGCTTGAAGTCGAACGCCTGCTGGTTCGTCTTGCGCTCCGGGGTGGGCGACTCCGTGGCGGCGGCCGGGCCGAGGCCGCTGCCGGGCGGCGCGCGGTGGACGTGCTGGAAGACCAGGACGACGAGCACGACGTCGACGAGGACGAACGCGACGAGCGCGATCAGGGACAGGGGCTTCGGCACGTGGCCGAGTCTAGGGGCCGGACGGCCCACCGGGGCCTACTCGCGCAGACCGGGTCACGTGATGTCGTCGGCGTCCCGGCCCTGGGGTTCGGGGTAGTCGCCCACCCACCAGTCGGCGGTCTCGCGCAGCAGCGCTCCGGCCTCGGCGTGCCGCGGGTGGGCCTGGAACGCCCGGAACGCCGCCTCGCTCTCGAAGAGCGCGTTCTCGACGACCACGACGCCCTTGCGAGTGTCGTCAGAGACCCGCACGGTCCACTCGAGGACGCCCGGCAGGTCGTGCAGGCTCGCGAGCGCCGCGACGGCCGCGTCGCGGGTGGCGTCGTCGGTGCCGTCGTGCAGCCGGAAGAGGACGACGTGCCGGTAGGCGTCGCTCACGTGGCGGGGCCGTCGACGAGCTCGTCGGTGATGCGTCGGTCGTGCGCGGGGACGACGAGCACGTCGGGCAGGGAGGACAGACGTCGCAGCTCGCGGTGGTTGGCGCGGATGCGGGCGCGGTCGCGGCCGACGGTCTGCTCGAACGCGCGCAAGGTGCGCACCGGCGAGAGACGCTGGCCGTGCGGGCTGTGGTCGCTGACGTGGCTGGCGTCGAAGACGGCGTCGCCCGCGTGCACGACGACCCCGTCGGGGGTCTCGACGGCGACGGCCGCGTGCCCGCGCGAGTGGCCGGGCATGGGCACGAGCACGATGCCGGGCAGCACCTCGTGCCCGGTGAGCCCGTAGCGCCACTCGTCGCCGCGGCCCTCGTGCAGGACGAAGCGGGGCCCGTGCTCGAGCTGCTGCGGCCGGTAGCGGGTGCGGTCGAGCAGGTCGGGGTCGGTGACGGCGGCGTGCTCGTCGGCGGTGGTGTGCACGGCCGCGTCGGGGAAGTCGGAGAGTCCGCCCGCGTGGTCGAGGTCGAGGTGGGTGAGCACGACGTGGGCGACGTCGGACGCGTCGAGCCCGCGGGCCCGCAGCTGGTGCAGGACGGTGCGGTCGGGGTCGCCGTCGGGTCGCAGCAGGTGACGGATGGGCCCGAAGCGACGGGCCGGGTCGGCGACGTCGGCGGTGCCGAAGCCGGTGTCGACGAGGACGAGGCCGTCGTCGGTGTGCAGCAGGAAGACGTGTGCGGGGAGCCCGGGGAGGGTGAGGGGGTTCATGACGGCTGCCCTGAGGTGCTCGACGCGCATGTCGCTCATGGTGGCAGAGGTGCGGTGTGTTGGGTCACGAACGGCGGTGGCCGGGTGGGGGCTCGCCCTAGGCTCGGGGGATGCGCCGCTCCCCCACCCACGTCGTGCTGGCGCTCGTGTACCTGGCGGTGCTGGCGGCGATCGCGTTCTGGCCGACCCCGGTCGACCAGGGCGTCGACGTGCTGAACTCGTGGCCGGTGCGCTGGCTGGAGTCGTCGTTCGGGATGCCGCGCCCGACGGGTTACGACGTGGTGCAGACGGCGGCGAACGTCGTGCTTTTCGTGCCGCTCGGCTGGCTGGCGGTCGCGTTGACGCGGCTGTCGTGGTGGCAGGTCACGGCGGCGGGCTTCGTGCTGTCGTCGGGCATCGAGGTGGGCCAGGCGCTGCTGCGTCCGGAGCGGTTCGCGACGGTGTCGGACGTCGTCGCGAACACGTCGGGGGCGCTGCTGGGCGCGGTCGCGGCGACCGTCGCCCTGCGTCGTGGCGTGCCGGCGAGAGCCTGAGGGTCGGCCCGATTCGTCCTGCGCGGCGGGGCCTCGCTATCCTGTACCGGTTGCCGCCCGGCGGCGACGTGGAGATGTCGCATAGTGGCCTAGTGCGCCCGCCTGCTAAGCGGGTTGAGGGTTAAACCTCTCGCGGGTTCAAATCCCGCCATCTCCGCCGAATGCCGAAGGCCCCCAGCGCTCTTTGCTGGGGGCCTTCGGCATTCGATGAAGGACGTCGGGATTTGGGAGGAGCGGCGAGGGACGAGCCGCGACGGCTCCCGCCATCTCCGCAGACGCGAGAGGACCTCCAGCGCTCTTTGCTGGGGGCCTTCGGCATTCGATGAAGGACGCCGGGATTTGGGAGGAGCGAGGAACGAGCGACGGTTCCCGCCATCTCCGCAGCCCCGCCGGCCTCAGTCCGGTTTACCCCACCGGATCCACTTGTCGTCGCGGACCGAGGAGAGCAGCAGCAGTGCACAAGGAGCCCATAGCAACGCATGCAAGTCCAACGAAGAGTCGACTGTTGCTCTCCGACTCGCCTCATCGCATGAAGAGAACGAGCGCGAGACAACAGACCGTGCGAAGAATGGCTTGTATCGCGGCGCACCCCACCGTCTCGCAGCGTTCCACCGGACGAGTTACCCCAGGTCGCATATCGTCTGTAGGTTCAGCAGTCGCAGGCGACGCTCTCGAAGTTCGGAGTCTCGCGCGCCGAGCTCTTCCGACTGCCGCCGTTGCCTGCTCGGGCGGTCCACTTCAAAGGCCCGTTGCTGTGTGGTCACATACGGCAGTGAGTCTGTCGCCGGTGTACCCGACCCGCGATAGTTGCTGCCAGCGCTTGACTTGTGGGAGGGCGCTCGAATTCCTCGATCACATCCCGCAGGCGCACTGGGACGGCGTGCGAAATCTCAATACGGAAGTCGTAGCCCTCTAGCCGACATGAGTTCCTCATATGCACTGATCCATTGCTGAACGGTTTCCAACGCGAAGCTTCCGGGCGCTTCTTCCTGAAGATCTGACAGCAGGACACGGAGCGTGTCCCCCTGGATCAGGAGTCCCGGAAACTTGCGCTCCAAGTCTCGCGCCAACTGCACGTTCCCAGCGCGGCCCAAAGCTTCGATCTCCATTGCTATCTTCTCCTGGGATTGAAGGTGATGTGTGGGAGGGTCTCGTCCAGTTCTGCGTCGAAGATGTCAAGCCGTCGTCCAAAGCCTAGCTCTTCCGGTCCGCGCGGAAGAGAACTCGAGACCGAGTGCTTCGTGCGAGAACGGACGCCGGTGATCACGTAGTCCCAGTCCGATATGGCGTTGGCCGTTCCGCTTGCGCGGCTCCCCACGACTGAGATCGGAAGCCCGATACGATCCGCCGCGTTCTGGATTCGTTTGGATTCACCGACAGAGATGTTCTCGAGCGAGGCCCCTCCGCCCGTTCTGGCGGTGCCGCAATTGTGGACCAGGACGCTTGCCTGGCCCACGTGATAAGTGTGGAGTTCCTCGACAGTCAGGTTGTAAGCCGTACCTCCCGACCACGTCGGGTCGTCCAGCCCCACTGCTCGAACGGCATGGCCATCGCTTCTGAGCAGACTTTCACCGATCCAGAGCTCTTCGGCGTCCTTGAACCGGCCCTCGCTCTCGGACCAGAACGGGTGGTCCTCGGTCGTGGTGATCGTCTCGCCGTCGACCTTCAGATCCACCAGCGCATCACGGTGCTTCCACACGTGCGTGACCGTCCGTCGACCCTTCTCGCCGGTCTTGGGATCAGTGGCCCAGACCTTCTCGCCGACCCTGACCTTCTCGATGGGCTTCTTGGACTTGTCCCCCATCAACACCAACGTGCGACCAGCGAACGAGTTCAACGAACAGGCGTGTTCGCGCGGGCCCGAGCTCTTGCTGCTACCCCCACCCCCGCGCCTCGGAGCCTCCGTCTTCGCGCTCGCCTTGCGCGCACCACCAGCACCACTGCTCGGCGAACGCTTCACCTTCGCCGCCAGCGACTTCAGCTCCGCAGCCTGCTTCGAGATCTGACCATCGAGCTTGCTCAACGCCGCCGACGCAGCCCGCTTCGCAGCGTTGAACGAGCGGACGTTGTCGATCAGGTTCTTGACCTTCTTGATCGTCTTGCCGGCCTTGAAGATCGCCGCCCCAGCCGTCCCCGCGACGGCCCACGCGCACGCGCCGACATCGCGGTCCATCACGCACCGCTTGATGTCACCCAGACCCGAGGCCTCCACCCCCAGGTCGACCAACGCGCCCTTCCAGTCGAACTCCGCAGCAGCCTTCTTCGCCAACGCCTCGCGACGCGACATCGACGCCGCCAGCTCCGCCTCACCCCGACGCTGCAGCTCAGCCGCCGTGTAGATCGACCCGTCCGGACGGACCGTCTTGCCCGTCTCACGGGTCTTCCCGTTCTCCGTCACGCTGCACGGACTCGGCCCCTCCGTGCAAGTCACCCGGTGACCATCGGGATCCATCATGTTCACCGGATTGCCGTTCACGTACGTGTACGTGTTCGCCGTCAACGGATCCGTCGTCACCGACAGGTCCGTCGGAGGCGCAGCCACCCGATACGTGTCCGGCGTCGTGAACGCCGCATCCGACGGGTCGTAGGTGCGCGTGCCCAGCTGGTACGAACCCGTCGACCGCGTCACGCGCCTGACCCCGATACCAGAGGCTGTTCGCCGTGGCACTCATCGCCGTCCCCGAGCGGCAGACGTCGTTGCCGCCCGTGGTCGCCGGGTTCACCGGGTTGCCGAACGGATCCAACGGCGCAGCACATTGCACCGCATCATCGGTCCCGACGACGGTCGTCACGTTGCCCCGACCATCGGTGTCCAGGAACGCCTTGCCCGCACCGCACCGGACTGCTCGTAGGCCATCGCCTGACCATCGGCACCCAGCTGGTAGACGATGTCCGGCGCCGAGTTCGCGCCGTTGACCGCATCGGTCTGACCCACCATGGTCGTCGTCATGCCGTCATAGACGTTGCGGGTCGTCACGTTCGCTGCCGCGACGCTGTCGCCCGTGACCGCCATCGAGCGCTGACGATCCAGCCCGTCATAGGTGTACGTCGTCGAGCGCCCGCCATCGGACCCGCAGCGTTGCGCCCCGGACTGGTCCTGGGTCTTGATTGGCGGTAACGGCTAGAAGACGAAGAGGTCCGCCGTCGGCGACCAGACCACTGACACGAACCGGCCGTCGGAGCGGACGGCGGCCCGCCAGCCCGTCCACGACGTCTCGGCCTCGACGGCGCACGACTCTCCCTCGAGCACTGGGCTCTCGAGAGCCGGTCGGCCCGACCAGCGCTCGAACCGGTGGGCGAGCTCGGAGCAGGTGACCTCGGAGTCGTCCCACACCCGCAGCGCCTGGGGCGGCTCGTCGGGTGACGAGTCCGCGGCAGGCTCGTCGGGCTGCGCCGGTCGGCTCTCGCCCTCGGACGGGAAGTCGGCAGCTGCCGACGCGAGGCGCGCCTCCACCCGGGCGGCGTAGAACGCCATCGCTCCGCCGACGAGGACCGGCACGAGCACGGCGGCGGCGCAGAGCGCGGTGGCGAGTCCACGCCGGCGCGGGAGGAGCAACGCCGTGACCACGGCCAGCGCCGCACACGCGAGACCGATCCAGCCAGCCCACCACATGACCGTCCCTGCGGCGTCCGACGTCCCGAGTGCGATCCAGAAGCCCGCGGCCCCGCACACCACCGGCACAGGCGTGGCGAGGACGGCGAGGGCTGCGCGGGGCACCCTCCGCCGACCCGCCTGCGGGGCAGGGCCGAACAGCGCCACCAGCACCTCGACGAGACTCCAGGCCAGCAGCCCGACGCCGATGCCGGACCACAGCGCCGACTCCAGCACCTCGATGCCGGAGCCCAGCGTCGCGACCACGGGGATGCCGACCGCGGGCGCCACGAAGCTCCCGACGAACCTCCACCACCCGGCCGATGCCATGAGGCACGCTAGCGCCCGGACGGTGCACTGCGCCTCGGCTCGTGAGCCCTGACGGAGCTACGGGTCGCTGACTACTGCGCGACCCACGACGCCGTCGGCGACCAGGCGGCGACGAGCAGGGTCCCGTCGGGACGGAGCGCGGCGCGACGGCCGAGCCATGCCGAAGTGTGCTCGAGCCTGCACGTGCGGTCGCCAGGAACGGACGCCACGGCACGTCCCGTCCAGTCCTCGAACCTCCGCGCGAGGTCGGCGCAGGTCAGATCAGCACCAGGCCACGCGCGGACCACCTCGACCATCTCGTTCTCGGAGAGATCGACCGCTTCGTCTCCGTCCGCCGGGCGGCTCGGGCCGCGCGCCGGGAAGTCGTCCACGGCCGCCTCGACCCGCTCGTCGGTACGCAGGGCGACGATCCCCATCGGGACGGCGACAAGCACCGGGACGACGGCCCCGACGAGGCACAGCCCCACGCTCACCTCGCGGGTGCGCGGCCCGAGCAAACCGAGGACCGCCGCGACGAGCAGGCAGCACGCTCCGACCTGCACCCCACGGACGATCCAGTCGCCTGCCGCCTCGGACCTCCCCAGGCCGACCCAGATGCTCACGACGAAGCAGACCGCCGGGCCCACCGCCGCAGCGAGCACCAGCGCCAGGACCGGCGTCGGCCGTCCGAGCGACCCGGCGTGCTGCGACGAGGACACGGCCCACCCGACCAGGCCCGTCAGCACCCCGTTCGTCGCGGCCACACCGACGTTCTCGACGCCGAGCGCGAGGGCGAGCAGGACGGTGGTCACGACGGCGGGCAACAGGCCCGCCTGCACGAGACGTACCCACCCGTCCGGCTTCATCCCTGCACGCTAGTGGGACCACAGTGCCGTGGGCGGCGTCGTCCGCCGGCGATGGGGTGGGCGCACCGCCGGCGATGCAGGAGTCAGCCGTCCGACCCCGCAGCCAGGAGACGGCTCAGCCACTTCGTGAGCAGCGCCGTCTCCTCCCCTCCGAGGAGGTCACGCTGCGTCACGGCGTGCTCGAGGACGCGACGCACGTCGGCCTGGAGGGACGGCGACGAGCTCGCGGAGCCGGTGATGGCGGCGATCACTCCCTCGCGCACGGCGATCGAGAGATCTCGGTCCTCGGTCGCGAGGACGATCTGGCGGAGGGTGACGCCGATGTTCGTGACGAGCACGTGCGCTGCCGCCTGCTCCGGGGTCGTGCAGAGTCGTCCCTGCTCGTGCGCCTTCTTCGTCAGCTCGCGCAGCAGCTCGCTCGGCCGGGCCTGCGCCGACGGCGAGTAGCCGGGGCGGACCTTCCCGTACATGAGCGTGTAGAACCCGGGGTTCCTCAGGCCGAACGCGACGTGGGCGTCCCACCCGTCGCGGATGTCCTGGATCGGGTCTCCCGTGCTCTCGCCAGCCGACTTCTCGGCGAGGTAGAGGTCGAACCCACGCTCGACGACGGCGTCGGTCAGGCCCTGCTTGTTGCCGAAGAAGTGGTAGAGCGTCGGCATCTGCACGCCGGCCGCAGCGCACACCGCCCTGAGCGAGACCTCCTCGCCGGGAGCGCTCGCGATCATCTCGGCGGCCGCGTCGAGAAGACGAGTCCGTGTATCGGCTCGCACTTCCTCTGTCATATCGCTACAGTACTCGTGTATCGATGATACACGTTCCTATCCACCCGACACAGAAGGAGTGACCATGTCCACCCACACGTTGGAGGGCAAGACCGTCCTCGTCGCCGGAGGTGCCAAGAACCTCGGAGGACTCATCAGCCGACAGGCCGCCGAGGCGGGCGCGAACGTCGCCCTGCACTACAACTCCGCGTCCACGCGCGCCGACGCCGAGGAGACGCTCGCCGCGGTCGAGGCCACCGGCAGCAAGGGCGTGATCCTCACCGGCGACCTCACCGTCCCCGACAACGTCGCGACGCTGTTCGCCGACGCCGAGTCGGCGCTCGGGCGCGTCGAGGTCGCGGTCAACACCGTCGGCAAGGTGCTGCGCAAGCCCATCGCGGACACGACCGAGGCCGAGTACGACGCGATGTTCGACATCAACAGCAAGGCGGCCTACTTCTTCATCAAGGAGGCCGGCCGGCACGTCGCCGACGGCGGCAAGGTCATCACGATCGTCACGTCGCTCCTCGGCGCCTTCACCGACGGCTACTCGACGTACGCCGGAGGCAAGTCGCCGGTCGAGCACTTCACGCGCGCCGCGGCGAAGGAGTTCGCCGAGCGGGGGATCTCCGTCACCGCCATCGCACCGGGCCCGATGGACACCCCGTTCTTCTACGGCCAGGAGACGCCCGAGCGCGTCGAGTTCCACCGGTCGCAGGCGATGGGCAACCAGCTGACGCAGATCGAGGACATCTCCCCGATCGTCCGCTTCCTCGCGACCGAGGGCTGGTGGATCACCGGCCAGACCATCTTCGCCAACGGCGGATACACGACCCGCTGACCCTGAGGAGACCTCCCATGACTGCACCACACCTGCCCGAGCCCGTGGCCTCCTTCGTGGAGACCGTCAACCGCCACGACGACGAGGGCTTCCTCGACGCGTTCGCCGCCGGCGCCGTCGTCGACGACTGGGGTCGCACCTTCACTGGTCGCGACGAGATCAAGGCCTGGAGCGATCGGGAGTTCATCGGCTCCCAGGGCGTCCTGACCGTCGAGGAGGTCAGCATCCAGGACGACAGCCACGTCACGGTCGTGGGCGACTGGCGCTCCACCCACGCCAACGGTCGCTCCCGCTTCGCGTTCGAGGTGGCGGGCGACCGGCTCACCCGCATGACGATCCGCGATGGCTGAGCGCCGACGCGCCTGGCTCCGGCGTCGGCTCAGAACAGCCGGCCGACGTCGACCAGGCGCGGCCACGTCGCGACGTCGTCCTCGAGGCTCAGGAGCGAGCCGTCACCAGGACCACGCAGCGTCAGGTGGGTCAGGGATGACGCGGGAGGACGGCGGCGAAACGGTCGAGGGTGGCGCGGACGGCGTCGAGGACAGTGTCGTCGTGCTCCGCGAGCAGCGCCTGCAGCGCCAGCCCCGCCTGCGTCGTGAACTCCTCGGCTCGACGTCGCGCGGCCGGCGTCGGGCGCAACGTGACCACCCGACGGTCGTCGCTCTCGCGGCTGCGAGCCACCATCCCGTCGCGCTCGAGCCGGTTGACCAGGGCGTTCGTGGCGCCCGACGTCAGCCCGACCCGCTCCGACAGGCGCGCCGGCGACATCGGCCGCCCCGTCGCCTCCGCCCACAGGACCTCGCCGAACGCGGCACCGTCGGACAGTGGCAGGCCCATCCAGCGCGCGAGGTCCTGGACCGACTCCTGGTACGCGACCACGTAGCCACGCAGCGCCTCGAGCATCCTCGCCGCCGACTCGGTCATCCAGCACCTCCTGGTCGGAGCAGGACTCTACGCCGCCGGACGCCCCTCGCGCCGGGAGAACGCGTAGTCCGGGAGGATCGGCTCACCCTTGCGGTCGGGCAGGAACACGCGATCGAGCAGGGAGCTCAGCGGCTTCGTCCCCGCCAGCCGGAACATCGTGTTGATCACCCGCACCCCGAAGCGCGACGACGGGTGCATCACCCGGGCACCGCCGGGCGGCAGCGACTGGTGCCGGTCGACGTAGGCGCGCAGCATCGACTCGTACGTCGCGAAGGCGTCGGCGTGGGTGCGCTCCTCGTGCAGTGTGCGCTCTAGCTCCCCGGCGAGGACGTACGCGCCGACGAGCGCGAGCGTGGTGCCCATGCCGGTCGGACCCGAGCCCCACGCGGCGTCGCCGAGGAACGCGACCCGGCCCTCGCTCCACGTCGGGAGCACGATCTGCGCGAACCGCTGGGCGTAGAGCTCCTCCGGGTGCTGCTCGAACCCGTCGAGGACGCGCTCGGTCTGCCAGCCGGCGTCAGCGAAGCGCTCGCGCAGCACCGTGAGCTGGGCGTCGGTGTCGAGCCGCTCGAACCCGAACGGCTCGCACGCGAAGGTCAGCGTGGCGCGGATCGTGCCGACGTCGTCGGGCCGCAGGGTGACGGACCGGCCGCGCGGGGCGGTGTACCAGTCCCAGAAGTCGGTGTCGTCGGGGCGACGGTCGATCGTGCCGTACGCCATCGAGACGCCGGCGTCGCGGACCTCGGTGCGGTCGCCCATCACGAGCCGGCGGGTGCGCGACCCGCGCCCTTCGGCGACGAGGAGCAGGTCGTACCGCTCTCGCGTGCCGTCGGCGAGCTCGACGTCGACGCCGTCGGCATCCTGCGCCACGGCCGTCACGTAGGTGCCCCACCGCTGCTCGACGTCGGACGGCACGGTGCCGAGCACGATCTGCGACAGACGTCCGCGGAGGATCTCGATCTCGGCGGTGGGACCGTCGACGTCGGCGCCCTCCTGCTTCGGCAGCACGGAGACCGGGGTCCCGTCCGGGCCGATGAAGCGGGTGCCGTCCTCCCCGGTCAGGTGCGCCAGCACCTCCTCCTCCACCCCCATCCGACGCAGGACCTGTCGGCCGAGGCCGCGGACGTCGATGTTCTGGCCGGTCGTGCGCGGCTCGGGCGAGCGTTCGAGCACGGTGACGTCGAAGCCGGCGCGCGACAGGCCCCACGCCAGCGCGGGTCCGGCGATGCTCGCGCCGGTGACGAGCACGGTGGGTCGGGTCATGGGTTGCTCCTCAGCGAGTGGACTCACTTCACTGTGAAGCGTTCTCGCGCATCGCGCACCCCGAATGGAACGGGGGCGGGAGGTCCGGACGACCCGCCGGTCACTCGAAGCGGCGGTAGCCGTGCGCGGTGTTCAGCCGGTCGTACACCTCGCGCACGAGCTCTGGCGCCCGCGCACCCACCGTCGCGAGCGAGAGCCGCAGCGCCTTCTGGTCCGCCCCCTCCTCGCCCAGCGCGAGCAGCAGCATGCCGTCGCGCACGGACACGTCGGCGACGTCGACCCAGCGCTCCCGCGCCCGACGCGTGCGGATGCCGTGCTCGTCGAGCCGCGCCACCACGGGCGGCCTCGCCACGAGCACCACCGCCGCGAGCAGGAGCAGCACCGTCACCACCCCGGCGAGCGCCGACGTCGCCACGAACGCGACGAAGCCCGTGACCGCCGCGACCACCACGACGACCCCCACCACGGCGAGGGCGGGGGCGCGGTCGAGGCGGTAGGTGGTCATGAGGTGCTTCAGTCTGCCCTACCCCGCTGAGTGTGACGTTTGGGGCCCGATTCGTGGTATTCGGGGCCCGAAACGTCACGCTCAACGGGGGTGGGGCGCTGCGCGGCGCAGAGCAGAGGGGGCGGGACTCCGTCGCGCACGACGAAGCAGGCGCTGCGCGCAGGGCGTCGCGCGCTCCTCCCCGAATCCGGAGCCCTCTGCGAGGGGCCGCTGCGCGGAGCTGAGCAGAGGGGGCGGGACTCCGTCGCGCACGACGACGCAGGCGCTACGCGCAGGGCGTCGCGCGCTCCTCCCCGAATCCGGAGCCCTCTGCGAGGGGGCGCTTCGCGCCGGTGGCAGAGGGGGCGGGATTCGAACCCGCGGTAGCTCTCGCTACGACCGCTTTCAAGGCGGTTCCGATCGGCCACTCCGGCACCCCTCCACGGCAGCCGCCAGGTCAGGACCGAGGCGACGCCACCGCCGATTCTCGCACTACTTCAGCGGCGCGATCCGGCCAGGCTCCGAGCGCAGCGTCGGCATCAGCACCCGCGACGACCGCGACCCGCGCTCGCGCACCAGCAGGAACCGCGCCACCAGGCCCACCAGCACGCCCAGCACCACCGAGTACGCCGTCGACAACGCGATGTACGACGGGTAGGCCCCCGGCGACACCAGCGACGTCGTCAGCACGCCCGTGCCCAGCACCGCGAACACCAGCACCCACCAGCCGTCGCGCCGCTTCGACCGCAACGACACCCCGACGATCAGGGCCGGGAAGCCGATGAAGACCTCCACCGGCCGGGGCACGCCACCGACCGTCTCCCGCATCCACGTGACGGCGTTCGAGATGCCCTCGACCAACGACTCCGAGCCGTGCGTGCGCACCACGCTGGAGTAGGCCAGCAGCACCACCAGCACCATCGCGACGCCCGAGATGATCGCCAGGTTCTGCTTGCCGAGCCCGTGCAGACCGGCGCCGAGGTTCCAGACGAACGCGATCGCCACCGTCAGCGACGCCGCCAGCACCACGAGGTTGAACCGCTGGTAGGCCACCGGCGCGTTCCACGCCGCCACCGCCACCGTGCCGCTCAACGCCACGAGCAGCGCGATCGCGAACTCCTTCACCGCACCGACTGCGGTTCGTGCGGGCCTGGTCGCGACCACCGCCCACACGCTCGCCAGGATCGCCGACACCGCCGCCGCGGAGGCCACGAGCAGGTTCACGCCCGTCGCCAACGCTGCCACGGCGAGCACCGACGACGCGACCGTCCAGATGCGCATGTGGCCACCACCGCGGTGCGTCAGGCCGATGCTGAACACGACGAGCAGCAGCGCCGCACCCACCCGCTCGATCCACTGCGGGTGCGCGACCGCCACGAGGGACGAGCCCGCGGCCACCACACCCACGACCCACGCGACGATCGTGGCCGCGAACGCGTACCGGGTGGCGGTCGGCGACTCCAGCCGCGGCTGACGGACCGGGACGTCGTAGTCGACCGGCACCGAGGTGTCGAGCCGACGGCGTCCGCCGCTGCTCGTGGCGTGCGTGCGGCTCACCGCTGGCCCATCCGTCGGTTGGCGAGCGACGGGTTGACCTCGCGGGCTCGCGCGACGTCGGCGGGGTCGATCTCGGCGGTCACCACGGCGTCCTCTCCTGCATCCCCCTCGGCGAGGGTAGTGCCCCACGCGTCGAGGACGAGGGAGTGTCCCGTGTACCGCTCGCCACCCTGCGCGGCCGCCACCACGGGCACGACGTCCTCCACCGCGCGGGCGGTGAGCAGCGTGCGCCAGTGGTGCAGCTTGTGCTCGCCCGCCACCCAGGCGGCCGGCACCACGAACGTCTCGGCACCTGCGTCGACGAGGGCGCGGCCCAGCTCGGGGAAGCGCAGGTCGTAGCAGGTCATGAGGCCGACCGACGTCGAGGAGCCGTCCGCCACCGGCACGTCCACGACCACCGGATCGACGTCGCCGCCGCGCAGCCGCGAGGACTCCGTGTAGCCGAAGGAGTCGTAGAGGTGGATCTTGCGGTACGTGGCGCGCAGGCCGCCGTCGGCACCCAGCACCACGAGCGTGTTGTAGGGCAGGTCGTCGGTCTCCTCGAACATGCCGGCCACGACGGTCGCGCCCAGACGTCGGGCCTGCGCGGCCAGCGTCGCGACGAAGGGTCCGTCGAGCGGCTCGGCGACCGCGGCGAGGTCGTGGTCGGCGGGACCGAAGTCGTGCATGGTCGCCTCGGGCAGGACGACGAGGTCGAGGTCGGCGGGGAGCGCGCCCAGGCGGGCCTCGACGAGGCCCCGGTTCGCGGTGGAGTCGATCGTCGACGCCACCTGCACAGCCGCCACACGCATGCCGTCCAGTGTGACAGGGGCGGACTGAGAGCGGGATGAGACCGGTTCCCGACGACCTTCGGGTGCCGGTCAACCCTGCAATGCCAGGCGTCAGTCGCGCAGGAACGGCGCGGCGGCCCGGGTGTGCGCGGCCTTCGTCGCGGGCTCCATGCCCTCGTAGGAGCGGGCCATCATGCGCGAGCGCGGGTTGGTCGCGAAGACGTCAAGGTGGTCGCGGACGAACGTCCAGTAGAGGCCGTCCCACGCCTCGCACCAGTCACCCTTCGGCAGGTCGGACATGCGGCGCAGGTACGCCGACCCGGACACGTACGGCTTCGTGGTGACCAGCGGACCCGCCGCGAACTGGCTCATCGCGTACACGTTGGGCACCATCACCCAGTCGTAGGCGTCGACGAAGAGCGCCATGAACCACTCGTAGGCGTCGTCGGGGTCGATGCGCATCAGGCACATCGCGTTGCCGACGACCATGAGCCGCTCGATGTGGTGCGCGTAGCCGCTCTCCAGGACCCGCTCGAGCACGACGTCAACGGGCGCCAGGCCCGTCGTCGCGTCCCACCAGCCGCTCGCGAGCGACCGGGTGTGGCCGAGGTGGTTGGTACTGCGCATCCGCCGTCCGTGGGTGACGTAGACGCCGCGCATGTACTCGCGCCAGCCGATCACCTGGCGGACGAAGCCCTCCAGCGACGCCAGCGGCACGTCGTGGTCGTCGGCGTGCGCGAGCACGCGGTCGAGCACCTGCTGAGGCGTGAGCAGCCCGATGTTGAGGGCCGGGGTGAGGACCGAGTGGAACACGGTCGCCGACCGGGTCGTGATCGCGTCCTCGTAGGGACCGAAGGTCTCGAGCCGCTCCTCGACGAACTGCTCGAGCATCTCGGCGGCCTCGTCGTGGTCGGTCGGCCACGCGAAGGCGTCGACGTCGCCGGGCGCGTCGGGGAAGGCCTGCTTGACCCAGGCGATCGCGCCGTCGACCGCGTCGACACGCTCCGGTCGCGTCACGTCGGGCACGTCGACGCCCTTCGGCAGCTTCTTGCGGTTGTCCTCGTCGAACGACCACTTCCCGCCCACGGGCTGGTCGCCGTCGACGAGGACGTCGAGACGCTGCCGCTGCCACGCGTAGAAGTGCTGCATGCGCGGTCGCTTGCCGCCGAGCTGCTCGCGCACCTGCTCGCGGGTCGTGAGGAAGCAGGGCGTCTCCAGCCACTTCAGCTCGACGCGCACGTCGTCGGCGCACGCCTCGAGGTCGCGCTCGAGCCAGTCGTCGACGACGTCGTACACGCTCACCTCGTCCGTCGCCCGGAGCTCGCGCGCCAGCGCAGCCCGGCTCGTCGTCCGCCCGTCGGTCCGCACCCACACGACCTCGTGACCGGCGTCGGCGAGCCGCTGTGCGAACCGCTCCATCGACGCCCGGTGCAGCACCAGCTTCTGCGCGTGGAACGCGTACTGCCGGAAGAGCAGGTCGTGCTCGACCAGGACGAACGTCGTGCCCGAGGGCGCCTCCAGGTGCTCCAGGAACAGCTGGTGGGGCAGCACCAGGCGGATGCGTCGACTCACGCGTCCACGCTAGGGCGGGGTGCGGGGGTCCGCCTGTCCAGTGGGGTGCAGCTCTCTGCTCGGGTGGGGCTGCGCTGGCGTGGCTTCTCTCTCGGGTGGGGCTGCGTCGGTGCGGCTTGTCGTGGACCTGCGCTCCGAAAGGCCTCGACCGGGCGGCTGGGCGGGCGCCGGTCCGGGGTCTCGGGCTGCGGGTCGGTGTTGAGGGTCGAGCGGTGGGTTTGCCACCGCATCGCCGTTGGCGGTGGATCTGCCACCTTCTGAGCGCTGTACAGGTGGTAGATCCACCTCCGAGGGGTCAGACGTGGCAGAGGTTCTCCCTTCTCGTGGACCGTGCCACGAGAAGGGAGAAGCACTGCCCACCCCACCCCCAAGTCCACCCACGATTCTTCCTTCGTGCGTCGAAGGTCGAACGCTTCTGCATCGATGACGGGATCCCGCAGAAAACGCAGAAGTCTTGGCCCTCCGACGCACGAACGCAGATTCTTGCGCCCCACGCGGCCCGCAGCCCGAGAACCCGAGCCGCCGAAGCACCCAGCCGCCCGGTCGAGGCCCTTGCGGAGACCACCCCCAGCGACGGCCGAGGCAGCGCACCAGCACGACAAGACCCGCGCAGGCGGCGCACCAGCACGACGAGACCCCCACACACCACCCCACCCGTCCATCCCGTGACCGCCGAGGCGTACCCAAGGTGGCGCGGCTAGCCTCGGACGCATGCGTGCTGTCGTGGTTCCGGAGCCGGGTGGGGTCGAGGCCCTGCAGGTCGTCGACGTCGAGACGCCTGAGCCGGGGCCCGGTGAGGTGCTGGTGCGGGTCACCGCGGCCGGCGTCAACCGGGCCGACCTGATGCAGCGCCAGGGGTTCTACGACCCGCCGGAGGGTGCGACGCACGTGCTGGGCCTGGAGTGCTCGGGCGACGTGGTCGCGCTGGGCGAGGGCGTCAGCGAGTACACGGTCGGCGAGCACGTCGTGGCGCTGCTGTCCGGCGGCGGCTACGCGGAGTACGTGGCGGTGCCGGTCGGGCAGGTCGCGATGGCGCCGCGCGACATCGACCTCGTCGACGCGGCCGGCCTCATGGAGGTGGCGGCCACCGTCTGGTCGAACGTGTTCATGATGGCCAAGCTGCAGCACGGCGAGACGCTGCTGGTGCACGGTGGCGCGAGCGGCATCGGCACGATGGCGATCCAGCTGGCCAAGGCGTTCGGCGCGCGGGTCGTGGTCACCGTCGGCAGCGAGGAGAAGGCGGCCTTCTGCCGCGACCTCGGCGCCGACCTGGTCGTCAACTACCGCGAGACCGACTTCGTCGACGCGCTCGACGAGGCGGGGCTCAAGGCCGACGTCATCCTCGACATCATCGGCGCGAAGTACCTCGACCAGAACGTCCGCGCGCTGAACACGGCCGGACGTCTGGTCGTCATCGGGCTGCAGGGCGGCGTCAAGGGCGAGCTGAACCTCAACCGGCTCCTCATGAAGCGTGCGGCGGTCATGGCGACGTCGCTGCGGGCACGACCGACGCAGGAGAAGGCGGCGATCGTGTCGGCGATGGTGGCGCAGGTGTGGCCCCTGGTGGCCGAGGGCACCGTGCGTCCGATCATCCACGCGCGCCTGCCGTTGGAGCAGGTGCGCGACGCCCACCAGCTGCTCGAGGACTCCTCGCACACCGGCAAGGTGCTGCTGACGCTCTGAGCGACGCGCGGCCGAGGGGTGCGTGTCGGCGTGCTCTCCTAGGGTGGGGTCATGAGTGATGCTCCCCGTGAGTCCGCGATCCCGCCCCAGGTGATCGGCCCCGACGGTTCCCCCGTGCACGGCTCGGCCGCGCCCGGCGGCGACGTCGAGCCGCAGCAGCGTGGCACCGCGCTGGGCGACCTGGTGGAGCAGCCGGCGAAGGTCATGCGCATCGGCGGCATGATCCGTCAGCTGCTGGAGGAGGTGAAGGCCGCACCGCTCGACGACGCCAGCCGCGTCCGTCTGCGCGAGATCCACCGCCAGTCGGTGAAGGAGCTCGAGGACGGCCTGGCGCCGGAGCTGGTGGCCGAGCTGCAGCGGCTCAGCCTCCCGTTCGAGGACGAGGCGCCCTCCGACGCCGAGCTGCGGATCGCCCAGGCGCAGCTGGTCGGCTGGCTCGAGGGGCTGTTCCACGGCATCCAGGCCGCGCTCTACGCGCAGCAGGTGCAGGCGCAGGCGCAGTTCCAGAACATGAGGCTGGCACTTCCGCAGTCAAACGGCACCGAAGGTGACCAAAGTACCGATTCGTCGCAATCGGCTCCCACGGGAGGCATGTACCTCTAGGGTGTCGCCAAAGGATGCGAACGGGAGAGGGACCCATGACCATCGTGACCGACATCGACGCGCCTCCGTGCACCCGGGAGCCCGTCTTCCGTGACGAGCGCCTGTACCTCGGCGCCCACGAGCTCGACGCGGCCAGCCGCGCCGGGATGGGCGAGGTGCTGGCGCAGGCGCACCGCCGCTGCGCCGGCTGCCCCATGCTCGTCGACTGCCTCTACCGCGCGGTCGTCGAGGTCGACGTGTCCGGCTTCGTCGCCTGCACCACCGAGGCCGACCGCGCGGCCATCCGCGACAGCCTCGGCATCGTCGTCGACGCAGCACCCACCGGCTCGTACGGCCCCGCCCGCAGCGGCGCCGGACCCGTGAGCCACGAGGCGGTCCTCACGGCGCGCACCACGCACCCGAAGGACACCTGCCAGCAGCTCGCCGAGCGGCTGGGCTGCTCGACGTCGACCATCAAGCGCCACCTGCGCCGGGCCCGCGCCGAGGCCGCCCAGGCCGACGTGCAGGTCGCGCCCAGCCCCCGCCGGGTGCCGACCGTCGACGACGTCCTCGACGCGTTCGACACGCTCGATGCCGCGCGCCTCGCCTGACCCCCTGGACCGGACGACGATGGCCAGCGGGCTGCACCACGTCGAGCTCTGGGTGGCCGACCTCGACAGCGCGCGACCCCGGTGGGCCTGGCTGCTCGAGCGGCTCGGGTTCGAGCTCGACGACTCCTGGCCGGCGGGCTCCTCCTGGTCCGCCGGAGGCGCCTACCTCACCGTCACCACGCCGCCCGCCCTGTCCGGCGAGCCGCACGACCGCCGCCGGCCCGGCGTCAACCACCTGGCGTTCCGAGGCGGCTCACGATCCGACGTCGACGCCCTGATGGCCGACGCGCCGGCGCACGGCTGGCAGCCGCTGTACCACGACCGCTACCCGCACGCGGGCGGCCCGCAGCACTACGCGGGCTGGCTCGAGGACGCCGACGGGTTCAAGGCCGAGGTCGTCGCGGACGACTGAGCCCTCAGAGCCAGCGACGCAGCTCGGTGGCCAGGCCGTCCTCGAGCACCGTGCCGGTGACGTCGTCGGCCACGGCCTTCAGCTCGTCCGAGCCCTGGCCCATCGCGACGCCGCGTCCGGCCCAGCGCAGCATCTCGTAGTCGTTCATGCCGTCACCGACGGCGAGCACGTCGGCCCGGTCCACGCCGAGCCGCTCGCAGACGACCTCGAGGCCGGACGCCTTCGAGACGCCGTCGGGGGCGATGTCGAGCCAGGCCGTGTAGCCGATGTTGTAGTTCACCTCGTTCAGCCCGAGCCCGTGCACGAGCCGGCCGAACTCCTCGACGTCGTGCTCGGGGGCGCGGATGATGACGCGGGTGACCGGCTCGGCGACCAGCTCGTCGACCGTCTGGATGGTGACGGTGCCGTCGATCTCCCACTCCGGGAACGGCGCACTGATCCGGTAGCCGGTGCCGACCTCCTCGACGGCGACGAGCGCGTCGGGGATGTGCTCGAGCACGCGGCGCACGGCCTCGCTCGCGTCGAAGGTGACGGTGTGCACGACTTCCACGGGCGAGTACGTGTGCACGACCGCGCCGTTGCTGGCCACGGCGATGCCGTCGTCGAGGCGCAGGTTGCGGGCCGCGTCGAGCACGCCCGGGATGGCGCGACCAGTGGAGATGACGACGTGGACGCCGGAGTCCTTGATGGCGTGCACGGCCTCGCGCACCGTGTCGGTCATCCGGTTCTCCCAGTCGACCATGGTGCCGTCGACGTCGAGCGCGACGATCTTCGGACGCCAGCCCGTCATGCGCGCGCCCCGACCGGCTGCAGCACCTCGCCGAGGAAGGGGTGCAGCGCCGCCGGCAGACGCACCGAGCCGTCGGCCTGCTGCCCGTTCTCGAGCAGCGCGACGATGATGCGCGGCATGGCGCAGAGCGTGCCGTTGAGGGTGGCGGTCGGCTCCGTGCCGCCGTCGTCGAGCCGGTTGCGGATGTCGAGGCGACGGGCCTGGAACTGCGTGCAGTTCGACGCGGAGCTGACCTCGCGGTACTTGCCCTGCGTGGGGATCCACGCCTCGCAGTCGAACTTGCGGACCGCCGAGAGGCCCAGGTCGCCGGCGGCGACGTCGATGACCCGGTAGGGCAGCTCGAGCAGGTCGAGCCACTGCTTCTCGAAGCCGAGGATGCGCTCGTGCTGCGCGTAGGACTCCTCGAGCGAGGTGTAGACGAACATCTCGACCTTGTCGAACCAGTGCACGCGCACGATGCCGCGCGTGTCGCGGCCGTGCGAGCCGGCCTCGCGCCGGAAGCAGGGGCTGAACGCGGCGTAGTGACGCGGACCGTCGAGGATCTCGTCGGAGTGGTACGCCGCGAGCGGCACCTCCGACGTTCCGACGAGGTACAGGTCGTCCTTCTCGAGGTGGTAGACGTCGTCGGCTGCCTGGCCGAGGAACCCGGTGCCCTCCATGGCCTGCGGCTTGACGAGCGCGGGCGGGATGATCGGCGTGAAGCCCCACTCGGCGGCCTTCGACATGGCCAGCTGGGTGAGCGCGAGCTCGAGCTGGGCGCCGACGCCGGTGAGGAAGTAGAACCGCGAGCCGCTCACCTTCGCGCCGCGCTCGACGTCGATCGCGCCGAGCAGCGTGCCGAGCTCGAGGTGGTCGCGCGGCTCGAAGCCCTCCGCGGCGAAGTCGCGCGGGGTGCCGACCTCCTCCAGGACCACGAAGTCGTCCTCGCCGCCGGGCGGGGCGTCGGGGGCGGGGTTGGGCAGCGCCTTGAGCAGGGTCGTGAACTCCTCGCCGGCCGCGGTCTGGTCGGCGTCGGCGGCCTTGACCTGCGCACTGAGCTCCTTGGTGCGCGCGAGCAGCGCCTGCTTCTCCTCGCCCTTCGCCTGCGCGACCTGCTTGCCCATCGACTTCTGCTCGCTGCGCAGCGCCTCGAACGCGGCGATGGTCGAGCGACGTCGCTCGTCGGCGGCGACGAGCGCGTCGACGAGGGAGGGGTCCTCCCCGCGGCGCCGCTGCGCCTCTCGGAGGGACTCGGGGTCGTCTCGCAGGAGCCTGGCGTCGATCACCCCGCCAGCCTATCCGTGCCGGCTGCTCTCTCCCCCTCAGCGGTAGGTAGAACGCGGAACTCCGGCCTCCGGTAAGTCTCGTGCGCTCGAGGGCTGCGAAGACGCGCTTCATCCACCGCCGACGATGCCGGCCCCTGCTTGCGGACCCGCCGTCCACAGGCAGCCGTCACGTCCTGTCCGCGCCGCTCGCCGCGCGGTCGAGTGGGTACATGCCCAGACCAGCCCAGATTCCCGAGGCCCTCCTGCGCGGACCGTTCCACGTCGATGACGCGGCCGCCGTCGGCGTCACCCACGACCGCCTACGCGGCGCTGCCTACCGCCGACTCCTGCCGCGCGTGTGGGTCGTGCGCACGCACGTCATGTCCGAGCCCGACTGGCACCAGGCCGCCCTCCTGTACGCACCGGACGATGCCTGCCTCACCGGAGTCACCCGTCTGCAGCAGCTCGGACTCGACATCGGACCGCACCGGCCGTTGCAGCTCGTCGTGGCCCGCGACCTGCACCGCACGTCTCCGGACGTCTTCATCCATCGCACGGACGCGATGCCCGAGCATCGCGGTCGCCTCGTCTCACCGCTGGCGGCATGGGTGGAGGCGTGTCGCACGCTCTCGTTGCTCGACGCCGTGGCAGCCGGCGACTGGCTGCGGCAAGAGCACGGAGTGGGCACCGAGCGGTTCCGGCAGTTCTGCACGAGGGACCACTGGCGCGAGGGCGTGCCGGAGGCGTGGTGGGTGTGGCCGCTGCTGGACCCGGGATCGAGATCACCGCAGGAGTCGAGGATCCGTACCTGGTTCCACGCTGCGGGCCTGCCCCGACCTGAGTCGAACGCCGAGGTACGCGACGGGGATCGTCTCGTGGCGATCGTCGACTGGTGGTGGCGCTCCTGGCGTCTGGCCGCGGAGTACGAGGGCCTGCACCACCAGGTCGATCGACACCAGTACGTGGCCGACATCGACCGCTACCGACGGATCCGTTCGCTCGACGCCGACTACGTGCAGATCACCCGCGAGCTGTACGCCATGCCCCGGACGATGGTCCGTCGGATCCATGGGGCTCTGGTCGAGCGCGGCTACGACGGTCCTGCGCCCACCTTCGGCGCCGCGACCGACTCCCTCACGCTTCCGGTGGCTCGTGCCATGGCCCTGGCGCCCCGGCTCTCGCCGGCCGGTCCTCGCCCTCTTCCCCCGGCCAGGCGGTAGTTGGCGCGCGGTCTGCGTCCCTCTTGGCACGCGCCACCTACCGCTGGTCCGTATTCCGCGCGCTAACTACCGCTGGGGGGTCAGGAGATGGTGACCGAGCCCTCGCCCTCGACGCGGTCGTCGTGGAGCAGCTCGCCCTGGGCGTCGACGGGGGTGTAGGTGACCTTGACGTCGAGCTTCGTGCCCTTCTCGTAGCGGAAGTTCTCGCCGTAGGAGAACGTCTCGCCCTTCCCGAGGGTGTAGACGGACGGGTCGGCGAAGGCGCCGGGGGCGACGCCGGACGTCTGGACGTCCTGCGCCTCGTAGAGGTCGTTGTCGGTGATGCCGTCCATGCCCTGCACGTACGGCCAGTCGACGTAGCGGGCCGAGACGTCGACGAGCGAGGAGCCGAGGTCGATCGGGTCGCCGGTGTTGGTGACGACGTAGTTGACGAACACGATCTCGTCGCCCACGGCGATGATCGGCTTGTTGTCCTTCGGGTCGACGAAGTTGCCGGTCTTCGTGGCCTTGGTGGTCCCGACCTGGTAGACGTCGACGGTCACGTCGCCGGCCTTGACGGTGCCGATCTTCGTGCCGGGGGTGGTGACGGGCTTGGCCCAGGCGGGCGCGCCCTCGGTCGACGTCGACTCCTCGGTCGCCTCGGCGCTGGGCGAGGAGCTCGCGGAGGCCGAGCTGCTCGACTCGGCCTGCGGCTCGTCGTCGGACCCGCAGGCGGCGAGGCCCAGCAGGGCGAGGGTGGCGACGGCGGCGGTGCACGTGCGACGGATGGTCACGATGGTCTCCCGAATGTTGGTGGATCTTCCCAGACGGGACCCTAGCGACGTCGGGAGACGCCTCGACCACCGGAGGGGGGTAGACCTGGACGTTCGTGCCGTTCAGTGCCGACCGCGGCGCGGTACCAGATGCAGCACGGTGACCACCACCGCGCCGACCGCGAGCCCGAGCAGGGCGGAGAAGAAGGTGTTCGTCAGCCACGCCAGGACGGATCCGAGGCCGCCGGCGACCGCGTCGTGCACGGCCTCCTCGGCGTGGTGGACCAGGTCGTAGAGCGCGTGCCACCCGAGGTCGTGGGTGCCGACGAGCAGGATGTGCCCGCCGACCCAGAGCATGGCCACGACGCCCACCGCGGCCAGCGTGGCCAGCACCTTCGGCATCGCCTTCACGAGCCCCCGCCCGAGGGACTGCGCTGCCGACGACGACCGCTCGGTGAGCGCGAGGCCGACGTCGTCCATCTTCACGATCAGCGCGACCGCGCCGTACACGAGCGCGGTGATGCCGATGCCGACGACGGCGAGGATGACCGCCCGCGACACGAACGGCTCGTCGGTGACCTCCTTGAGCGCGATGACCATGATCTCCGCGGAGAGGATGAAGTCGGTGCGCACGGCGCTGCTCACGACGACCTTCTCCTGGTCGGCGCCGCCGACGGAGCGGGGCTCCTCGGTCTTCGCGTGCCCGGACACCTTCTCCCAGAGCTTCTCGGCGCCCTCGAAGCACAGGTAGGCACCGCCGAGCATGAGCAGCGGCGTGAGCAGCCACGGCACGAACTGGCTGAGCAGCAGCAGCGCGGGAAGGATGATCACGAGCTTGTTGATCAACGAGCCCCGCGCGATGCGGCCGATGACCGACAGCTCCCGCTTCGGGTCGAGGCCCTGCACGTAGCGCGGCGTGACGGCGGCGTCGTCGACCACCACGCCCGCTGCCTTCGCGCTCGCCCGGCCTGCCGCGGCGCCGACGTCGTCGACCGAGGCGGCCGCCAGGCGCGCGAGCGCGGCGACGTCGTCGAGGAGGGCGACCAGTCCGCCGGCCATCAGAGGGCTCCTGCTGCGTTCATGCCCACAGCGTAGGCGCCAGCGGCCCCGCAGGTGCGGCCGTCGACGTCGGCCGCGCGGTCAGGAGCGGGCCGACCACCAGGCGCGCAGGGCCTCGGCGGCCAGGTCCTCGCCCAACGGTCCGCGGTCGAGGCGCAGGTCGAGCAGGAACCGGTAGGCCTCGCCGACCTCGCGGCCCGGGCCGATGCCCAGGAGCTGCTGGATCTGGTTGCCGTCGAGGTCGGGCCGGATGGCGTCGAGCTCCTCCTGCGCGGCGAGCTGCTCGATGCGGCGTTCGAGGTCGTCGTACGTGCGCTGCAGCCGCTGGGCCTTGCGCCGGTTGCGGGTGGTGCAGTCGGCACGGGTGAGGATGTGCAGTCGCTCCAGCTGGTCGCCCGCGTCACGGACGTAGCGACGCACGGCGGCGTCGGTCCACTCCCCCGAGCCGTAGCCGTGGAAGCGCAGGTGCAGCTCCACGAGCAGGCTGACCTGCGCGATCTGCTCGTTGCTGAAGCGCAGCGCCTTCATGCGCTTGCGCGTCATCTTGGCGCCCACCACGTCGTGGTGGTGGAACGTCACCGTGCCGTCGTCGAGGAAACGTCGCGTGCGCGGCTTGCCGATGTCGTGGACGAGCGCAGCGAACCGGACGACGAAGTCGGGACGCTGCTCGAGCCGGTGCTCCAGCTCCACGGCCTGCTCCAGCACGGTCAGCGAGTGCTCGTAGACGTCCTTGTGGCGGTGGTGCTCGTCGGCGGTCAGCCGCAGCGCCGGCAGCTCGGGCAGCACGTGGTCGGCCAGGCCGGTGTCGACGAGCAGGCGCAGCCCGGCCACGGGCTCGCGCCCGCACACGAGCTTGACCAGCTCGTCACGCACCCGCTCGGCCGACACGATCTCGATCCGGTCGGCCATCGCGGTCATGGCCGCGGTCGTGGCCTCGTCGGCCTCGAAGCCGAGCTGCGCGACGAACCGCGCGGCGCGCATCATGCGCAGCGGGTCGTCGCTGAAGGACTGCTCGGGCGTGACCGGCGTGCGCAGCACCCCGGCGGCGAGGTCGCCGAGACCCCCGAACTCGTCGACGAACTCGGCCGAGGGCAGCCGCAGCGCGAGGGCGTTGACGGTGAAGTCGCGGCGCGACAGGTCGCCCTGGAGCGTGTCGCCGAAGGCCACCTGCGGCTTGCGCGACGTCGGGTCGTAGGCGTCGGTGCGGTAGGTCGTGATCTCGATCTGGTCGTCGCCCTTGCGCAGGCCGAGCGTGCCGAACTCGCGGCCCACGTCCCACACGGCGTCCGCCCAGCCGGCGACGAGACGCTCGACGTCGTCGGGCCGGGCCGACGTCGTCAGGTCGAGGTCGCTGACCCGACGGCCGAGGAGCGCGTCGCGCACCGGCCCGCCCACGAGCGCCAGCTCGTGACCCGCTGTCGCGAACAGATCGCCCAGCTCGGCGAGCACGGGGTGGTCGCGCAGCACCGCGTCGGCGGCGGCGCGCACGGCGGAGGCGTCGTAGGGCGAGGAGGGGGCGGACACGGGGCCCGAGTGTAGTGCGCGCTGCCCGGTCGGCCCGGGGCCGTGCCAGCGCGACCGCAGCGCGCGCCGTCGAGGTGGCCGGAGCGATGGGGGCCGACCACTACGATGGGCGGGTGACGAACCCGGCCCGACGTGTGCGTCCGGGCCCGGGACGTCTGGTCCGCCTGGTCGTGTGCGCCCTCGCGATGCTGCTCGGCAGCTCACTGACGGTCGCCGTCGCGGCACCCTCTCAGGCCGCCGTCGACCCTGACGTGGCCGTGCGGATCACCGGCGTGAGCCCCACCGAGCTGCGCGACGGCGCCACCGTCACGCTCACCGGCACGATCACCAACCGCGGCAAGGAGCGCTGGACGAAGGCGCAGGCCTACCTCGTGATCGCGCGGACGCCGTTCACCACGCGCCAGCAGGTGAGCGACGCGGTCGAGAGCCAGGCCAGCTACACGGGCGAGCGCGTCGTCGAGCTCGACTCGATCGACGAGGTCGGCACCCTCGCCCCCGGCAGCACCCGACCGTTCCGCGTGCGGGTGCCCTACGCGCAGCTGCGCGTCTCCGACGCCGAGGGCGTCTACCCGGTGGGCGTCCAGGTGCTCGCGACGGCCGAGGACGGCACGCGCGACAACGCCGCGATCGCCCGCGCCACCACCTTCCTGCCGCGCCTCGACCGCGACTCGACGCGCGTGCCGGGCGGCCTGGTGTGGCCGTTCGTGCTGCCCGACCGCCTCGGCCCGTCCGGCACGTGGATGGACGCCCCCGGTCTGGCCGAGCGCGTCGCGCCGGGCGGCCAGCTCCGCAACCTGCTCGACCAGGCCCTCTCCGCGCCCTCGGGCGGCACGTCGCTCGTGCTCGACCCCGCCCTGCTGGTAGCCGTCGACGACCTGGCCGAGGGTCGGCGCCTGCCGCGCGACGTGCGTCTCGACGACGCTCAGCGGGAGGCCGCGCGCACGTTCGTCGAGGACCTCACCGGCCTGTCGCGACGGGTCGCCACGTGGACGCTCGGCTACGCCCGGCCCGACTGGCTGGCGCTCAGCCGCTCCGACGCCCACGACCGGCTGACCGGCACGATCGAGCGCGCGACGTCGTCGGCCCTCGCGCAGTTCCAGGTGTCGGGTCGCCGGGTCACGTGGCCGACGCGAGGGGGAACGACGGCGGAGCTGATCGACCAGGTGCGCGGGAGCGGCGACCGACCCGTCATCGTCACCCGCGACGCCGTGCCCGACTGGGAGCCGCGGCTCGGCTCCGTCGTCACCCTCCGGTCGGACAGCGGACCGGTACCCCTCTTCGTCGACGCCGGGCTCGACGTCGGGGTGCCCGGCGGCGCGACGGTCGCGACGCTGCGTCAGCGGCTGCTCAGCGAGGCCGCGCTGGCGTCGCTCGAGCGCAGCGCCGACGCGGAGTCCAAGGCGGACGCGTTCGTGCTCGTCGACCCGCGCTGGAACCCCGGTGACACCGACGACGACGCCTTCGCCGGTGCCTTCGACCCCGACTTCGTCTCGCCCGAGGACCTCGAGGACCTCATGACGACCCGTCGCGCCGCGTACCGGGGCGACGTCGCGAGCACCGCGGAGGCGCGTCCGCTCTCGCAGGCACAGGTGACGGCCGTCGAGCAGCTGGCGCGCGAGGGTGGCGTGCTGGCAGGCCTGGCCGTCGAGGGCGACGACCTCGCCGCCCGCACCGACCGCACCTCGACGGGTCTGCTGTCGACCGCCTGGCGCTCCGACCGCGCCGAGGGCCTGCGCGCAGCCACGGGCGCGCTCGGTCGGGTGCGTGCGGAGCTGGGCCGGCTCGCCGTCGAGGGTCCGCCCGCCATCACGCTCTCGAGCGCCGAGGGCAGCTTCCCGCTCACGGTCAGCAACGACACCGACACCGCCGTGCGGGTGGGCGTGCGCATCAGCGCGAGCAACCCCGCACTGCGCATCCCCGACGTCGACCCGGTGCAGGTGGAGGCCGGCGAGCGGCGCACGGTCACCGTGCAGGTCGACGTCGGCGACCAGACGTCGTCGACGCTGACGGCGCAGCTGATCTCGCCCGACGGGACCGCCGTGGGCCGCGCCGACTCCTTCAACGTGCGGTCGAGCCGGGTGGGCGTGGCCCTGTGGGCGCTCATGGGCGCCGCGGGGCTGTTCGTCCTGTTCGCGCTCGGCCGACGCTTCCTGCGCGGCCGCCGGGCCGCCACGACCCCCGAGGAGACCCCGACCGATGGCTGAGCGCAACGTCGCCCGCGCGAGTGCCGGCATGGCGATCGGCACGGTCGTCTCCAGGGTCACGGGCTTCGGCCGGCTGCTCATGCTCGCGGCGACCATCGGCACCGCGCTGAACGCCGACCTCTTCAACAACGCCAACACGGTGCCGAACGCGCTCTACATCCTGGTGGCGGGCGGCGTGTTCAACGTCGTGCTCGTCCCCCAGCTCGTCCGAGCGATGCGCAACGACGCCGACGGTGGCGACGCGTACGCCAACCGGGTCATCACGCTGGGCCTGCTGGTCCTGGGCGTCGCGGCCGTGGTCCTCACCCTCCTCGTCCCCGCGATCATGCACGTGGTGTTCGACGGGGAGCTGTTCTCCGACCGGAACGAGGCGCAGCGCGAGTCGGCGCAGCTGCTGATGTACCTGTGCATGCCGCAGGTGTTCTTCTACGGCGCCTTCGTGCTCGTCGGGCAGGTGCTCAACGCGCGGCAGAAGTTCGGACCCATGATGTGGGCGCCCATCGTCAACAACCTGGTGGCCATCGGCTCCCTGGCCGTGTACCTGGTGCTCTACGGCGCCTCGAGCGGCACGGGCGGATTCTCCACCGGGCAGGCGCTCCTGCTCGGCGGCGGCGCGACGCTCGGCATCGCCGTCCAGACCCTGGTGCTCGTGCCGTTCCTGCGGCAGGCCGGGTTCCGGTACGCACCACGCTTCGACTTCCGCGGGGTCGGCCTCGGCCACACGCTGCGCCTCGGCGCCTGGACGCTCGGCTTCATCGCGGCGAACCAGGTCGCGTTCATCGTCATCCAGCGGCTCGGCGTGGCGGGCACGCTCGCCGGAGAGCGGGAGGGGACTGCGGCCACCGGGTCAGCCGTCTACGAGATCGGCTTCCTGGTGAGCCAGATGCCGCACGGTGTCATCACGGTCTCGCTCGCGACCGCCATCATCCCGACCCTCTCGGCCCTCGCCTCGGAGCGCCGCTACGACCGCATGGCGCTGGAGCTGCAGCGCACCCTGCGGGTCACGCTCGCCATCATCGCGCCGCTCGCCGCCGCCGTCGGGTGTCTCGGCTGGTCGGCGGCGGCGGTGCTCGGGTTCGTGCCGACGCTGCGCCCGAACGCCGACGCCATCGGTCTCGCCGTCGCCGCGTTCGCGCCGGCCATGGTCGCCTTCACCATCCACTACCTGGTGCTGCGCGGCTTCTACGCCGACGAGGACACGCGGACGCCGTTCTTCGTCCAGCTGGTCGTCGCCGCGACCAACATCGTCGCCGCCCTCGTGCTCACCCACGACGTGGAGCCGCGCCACGTCGCGCCGATGCTCGCGCTGTCGTTCGGCATCGCCTACGCCGTCGGCGCGACCGTCTCGGCGACGCTGCTGTCGCGCCGCCTCGGCGGTCTGGTCGACCGCGAGACGCGCGTCTTCGCGGTCCGGCTGCTGATCTCGCTGGCCCTGGCCGTCGGCGCGATGCTCGGCTCCGTGGCCGCCCTCGACGCCTTGGGGCTCGACCGCGGCGAGCCCGTCGGCGCGCTCGTGACGCTCGTCGTGGCCGGTGGCCTCGGTGCCGCGGCCTACCTGGTGGGCACGCGCCTGACCCGCATGCAGGAGCTCACGCACCTGGTCCGCTCGCTGCGCGGCCGCGGCGCCTGACGAGGACGACCGGCTAGAGACCGGCCTTCTCGTAGATCTCCTCGATCGCGTCGAGGTAGGCGCCCTGGTCGGTCTCGGCCAGCTCGAGGTAGGCCTGGCGGGCCTTCTCGCCGACCTCCTCCGCGACCTCCTCGTAGCGGGCGTTCCACTTCTCGGCCTCGATCTGCCAGTAGCCGCAGGTGTAGAAGTCGGTCTGCGGCCAGCCGAGCGTGCGTCGCAGGAGCTTGCGGGCCGCGCGGCTGGCGCGTGCCTCGCCGGCCAGCCACACGTACCGGCTGAGCGGCACGTCGTCGGTCGCCTCGCCGGCGGCGGGTAGACCGCGTCCGGTCACGGCCGACTCGAGCGCACCGCAGATGTCGGTCTCGCGCTCGACGACGACCCAGCGCACGTCGACGTCGGCTGGGCTCGGCAGGGCGATGCGGTCGCCCTCGTCGGTGAGGACCACGACGGCCTCGACCCGCTGCCCGGGGCGCAGGTCGCGCAGGATGCGGGCCAGCGCGGGGAGTCCGGTGATGTCGGCCACGAGGAGCTGCCAGGCGGTGTCGACGGGCGCGGCGTAGAGGCCGTGCGGCACCATCATCCCGACCTCGTCGCCCGGCACGCAGCGCCTGACCCAGTCGGCACCCACACCGTGGTCGTGCACCGCGATGTCGATGTCGACCTCAGGCACGCCGTCGACGACCCGGTGGTCGGAGATCGTGTAGACGCGGGCGGCGGGCTCGACCGCGCCCTCGGGGACCCGCATGACCCAGTTCTCGTCGTAGGTGGGGATCGCGAGCTCGACCCCCTCCGGCGCGATCATCAGCCGCACGTACTCGTCGGGCACGCCGGTGGAGGTGAACTCCTCCGGACGCAGCGTGACCGTGACGAGGTGGGCGGACAGCCGCACCTTGCGCACGACGGTGGCCCGGCAGACCGGTGGGACCTCGCTCATGGTTCTCCTCCCCGGGCGGGACGACGACGGTGTGGCGTGATGCTTAGGCTAGCCTAACTGACCCTGCTCCCCGGACGTCGCGCTGGTAGTTTCGACCGGGTGAGCCCCTCCCCCGTGACCGTCCGCACGATCACCCGCGAGGAGCACCTCGACTTCGTCGCCGGGCGACCCTCCGTCTCTTTCCTGCAGACGCCCGCGTGGGCGCAGGTCAAGGCCGAGTGGGGGTCGGAGTCGGTCGGCTGGGTCGACGCGTCCGGCCAGGTCGTGGGTGCCGCGCTGGTCCTCTACCGCCAGGTGCCGAAGGTCAGGCGCTACCTGGCCTACCTGCCGGAGGGCCCGGTGCTGCCCTGGGTCGACGCGGGTGCCGACCTGGGCGCCTGGCTGGAGCCGCTGGCCGCGCACCTGAAGGCCAAGAAGGCGTTCGGCATCCGGATGGGGCCGCCGGTCGTGACCCGCCGCTGGCACGCGGCCACCGTCAAGGCCGCCGTGGCGGACCCTGCGCTCGGCACGCTCGGCGAGGTGCCGGCCGACGTGAACGACGCCGCAGCGCTCGCCGTCGCCGACCGGCTCCACGACCTCGGCTGGCGCCGGCTCGCCACCGAGGGCGGGTTCAGCGCCGGCCAGCCGCAGTACAACTTCTGGCTGCCCCTGGCCGACGCCGACGGCACCCCACGCACCGAGGAGCAGGTGCTGGCCGGCATGAACCAGCTGTGGCGGCGCAACATCCGCAAGGCCGCGAAGGCGGGCGTCGAGGTGACGCTGGGCGGCCGCGACGACGTGGAGGCGTTCCACCGCGTCTACGTCGAGACGGCCGAGCGCGACCACTTCACGCCGCGTCCGCTGTCGTACTTCCTGACCATGTGGGACGCGCTGACGGGCGAGGACCCCGACCGCATGCGCCTGTACCTCGCGCAGCACGAGGGCGACCTCGTCGCGGCGACCACGCTCGTGCGCGTGGGCACGCACGCCTGGTACTCCTACGGCGCGTCGACGTCGGCCAAGCGCGAGGTGCGCGGGTCCAACGCCGTGCAGTGGCAGATGATGCGCGACGCGCTCGCCGCGGGCGCCACGGTGTACGACTTGCGCGGCATCACCGACACGCTCGACCCGGACGACCCGCACGTGGGCCTCATCCAGTTCAAGGTCGGCACGGGCGGCGAGGCGGTCGAGTACCTCGGCGAGTGGGACCTCCCCCTCAACCGCCCCCTCTACGCCGCCTTCACCGCTTACATGAGGAGACGAGGATGAAGCGCGACGTGCGCGCCGTGCACGACCACGGCAGCGATGCACCCGCTGCGCGCACGATCGCGTTTCAGCCGAGCGACGAGTGCGGCGACGCAGGATCCGATATGAGGAGACGAGGATGACGTTCGAGCTGCACGTCGACGTCGAGCGCTGGCGCGGTCATCTCAAGACTGCGGCGGAGCGTCTGCCGGGGCTGGTCCCGGTGATCAAGGGCAACGGCTACGGCCTGGGTCGCGACCGGCTCGCCGCGGAGAGCGCGGCGCTCGGCGCCGACACCGTCGCGGTCGGCGTCTACGCGGAGGTGCCGGAGGCGCTCGAGGCGTTCAGCGGCGACGTGATGGTCCTCGGCCCGTGGCGCCCGTTCCTCGACGGCGCCGCGGTCGAGCAGGCGCTCGCCGACCCTCGGGTCGTGCACACGGTGGGCCGGGTGGCCGACGTGGCGGCGCTGGCCGAACGCGCACCGGGTGCGCGGGTGGTCGTCGAGGGCGAGACGTCGATGGCGCGCCACGGCTTCGACCGGCACGAGCTCGCCGCTGCGGTGGCCGCGCTCGGCGACCTCGAGGTCGTGGGCTTCGCCGCTCACCTGCCGATGACCGGGAGCAACCTCGCGGAGGCGGAGTCGTGGGCGGCGGCCCTGGAGGCGTCGCAGCTCGACACGACGACCTTCTTCGTGTCCCACCTCAGCCCCGGCGAGATCAGCCAGCTGCGCGAGCGCCGGCCCGGGCTCACCGTGCGCCCGCGGGTCGGGACGTCGCTGTGGCTCGGCGACCTCGGTGCGCTCGACGTGCGCGCGAAGGTGCTCGACGTGCACCGGGTCTCCCGCGGCGAGCGGGTGGGCTACCGGCAGCGTCCCGTCCCCCGCGACGGCTACCTGCTCGTGATCTCCGGCGGCACCAGCCACGGCGTCGGGCTCGAGGCACCGCGCTCCAGCGCGGGCGTGGTGCAGCGGGGCAAGACCCTCGCCAAGGGCAGTCTCGAGGCCGCCGGCCTGATGCTCAGCCCGTTCACGGTCGACGGCCGGCAGCGCTGGTTCGCCGAGCCGCCGCACATGCACGCGTCGCAGGTGCTGCTGCCCGCGTCGGCCACGGCCCCGGCCGTCGGCGACGACGTGCGCTGCGCCGTGCGGTTCACGACCGCCACCTTCGACCGGGTCGTCCTGGACTGACCTCACGCCCACGACGCGGACGCGGCGGTCACCCCTCGGGGTGACCGCCGCGTCGTCGTCCTGGCTCAGCCTCCGAACGGGGGAGGTGCCGTCGTCTCTGTCGGCGGGGTCGGCTCCGTCGCCGTCGGCGTGGGCGTCGGCGTGGGCGTCGGCGTCGGCGTCGGGGTGGGACGCGGGGTCCGCGACGGCGTCGGCGTCGGCGTCGGCGACGGGGTCGCCGTGGGCGCCGGCGGCACGTACGTGCGGCCCTTGTCGGCCTGGATGTTGCCGGGCGGCGGGAAACTGCCGCAGTCGGTGCCCTGCAGGGCCGGGTCCATGAACGCCTTGAACGTGCGGGCCGGGTACTGGCCGCCGAAGAACGGCACCAGGTAGCCCTCGATGTCCTCGTTGCCCACGCCGCGGCTCAACGTCACGGCCGTCGCCAGCTTGGGCGTCGCGCCGACGAACCACGACGACGAGACGTGCTGGTCCGCGTCGTCCTTGCCCGCCGTGGCGGTACCCGTCTTGCCGATGGTCGGACAGATGGTGCGGCCGTTGGTTCCCGTGCCCGCCGAGGTCACCTTCTGCAGCGCCGCGACCGTGTCGCCCGCGACGTCCTCGGGGATCGAGCGGCGCGTCTCACGCTTCGGCAGCTCGAGGTCGTTGCCCCCGGGGCCGGTGACCTTCTTCAGGACGTGCCACTGGGCGCGCTCGCCACCGGCGGCGATGGTCGCGTAGGCGTTGGCCATGTCGACGGCCGGCACGCCGGCGAAGCCGAGCGACGTGACCGCGACCGGGTTGATCTTGTCGGTCACCGAGCGCGGGATGCCGGCCTGGTTGGCGGCCTTGAGGATCTTGCGCGCGCCGATGCTCGCGTCCGCGTCGGCGCCACCGCTCATCTGCTGCGTCAGGTCGACGAACGCGGTGTTGATCGACTCCTGCGTCGCCATCTCGAGCGTGACGGGACCGAACGAGCGTCCGCCGCTGTCGCCCTGGTTGCCGACGATGCTGTTGCCGATGCGCAGCGGCGAGCTGCCGTTCAGCGTGGTGCGCAGGCCGTAGCCGTCCTCGAGGCCCGCGATCACGGCGAACACCTTGAACGTCGAGCCCGGCTGGACGCTCTGCATCGCCCAGTTGAGCTGGCTCTTGAGGTAGTCGCGGCCGCCGTACATGGCCTTCACGTCGCCCGTGCCGGGCTCGACGGAGACGAGTCCGACGTTCAGCTCGTCGAGGTTCTGCGGGATGATCGTGCGCACCGCGTTGACGGCGTCGCGCTGCAGGCGACGGTCGAACGTGGTCGTGACCCGCAGGCCGCCGCCGTCGATCTCGTTGTCGGAGAAGCCCGCCTGGCGCAGCTGGGTGCGGACCAGCTCGAGCAGGTAGCCGCTCGTGCCCCGGAACCGGTTGCTGTTCTTCTTGGGGACGACGCGCGGCAGCTGGTCCTGGTACTTCGCGGCCTCGTCGGCGGTGATCGCGCCCGACTTGACCATGCCGTCGAGCACGTAGCGGTAGCGCGGGAGGATCCGCTCCTTCGCCCCCTCGGCGTACGGGTCGTAGTAGCTCGGGCTGTTGATGATGGTGGCGAGCAGCGCGGCCTGCGCGTAGTTCAGCTTCGAGGCCGGACGGTCGAAGTACGTCTGCGCGGCGACCTGGACGCCGTAGGAGCCGTTGCCGAAGTAGATGGTGTTGAGGTAGCCCTCGAGGATCTCCTGCTTGGAGAGCTGGTTGTGGATCTTGATCGAGAGGATCGCCTCGCGCACCTTGCGCTTGTAGGAGCGCTCCTGGTTCAGGTAGAGCACCTTCACGTACTGCTGCGTGATGGTCGACCCACCACTGGTGATCTGCCCGCTCGTGGCGTTGTCGCGCACGGCGCGCAGGATGCCCTTGAAGTCGATGCCCTGGTTCTCGTAGAAGGTGCGGTCCTCCGCGGCGATGACGGCCGCCTGCATGACGGAGGGCACCTCGTCGAGCGGGATGCTCTCGCGGTCCTGCATCGCGAAGGTGCCGAGCTCGCTCTTGCCGTCGGAGTAGTAGACCTTCGTCGTCTGCGTCTGGAAGTCGGCGTTCGCGTCGGGGATCGAGATGATCCGGTAGAGCACGAAGAACAGCAGCGCCGCTCCGAGGATGCCGAGCACCAGCAGGAGCGCCAGCCAGCGGAGCGCCCGCTTCCAGCGCGGTCCGTCGCCGCCGATGCGGCGGAACAGACCGGGCTTGCGGGGCGTGCTCTTCGGCTTGGTTCGGTGCGTGCTGGTGGCCACGGACCACTTCCTCCGTCTCGGCCCTGCGGGCAGGGCGTGGTGCTGTGCGTGCGCCCGGGACACGGCGCGGCATCGCTCCAGTGTGCCCGATCATCCTGAGAACCCAAGGATCGCGGGTCGACGCCGGACCCGTCGGCAGTTCCGTCGGTTCTCCCGCGGCACCTCTCGCTGGTCGGGTGCCTCCACCAGCGCCGGCGAGGAGAGGTGCATCGAGGTCCTTCCACGGTTTCGCTGGGAACCGGGCAGCGCTGGGCCGTTGCCGGGTGGTCTCGATACACGGCACGGCGCTCCTTCGTCGCGCGTGCCGCTACTCGACCAGCGGAACGGTCCCGCTGGTCGAGTAGCGCGGAGCCGCGAGGAACGAGCATGCTCCGCGCGTATCGAGACCGCTCCAAGCGGACGCTGGGGATCGACCCGCGCTGAGCCGCTGCCGGGTGGTCTCGATACGCCGTCACGAGCTCGCTGGCGCTCGCCTTGTCGGCTACTCGACCAGCGGAAGCCCTCGCTGGTCGAGTAGTCGGCTCCGCCGAGGGACGAGGCGTGAGGCGACGTATCGAGACCACCCCAAGCGGACGCTGGGGGTTGGCTCGCGCTGGACCGTTCCCGAGTGGTCTCGATACGTCAGGACTTCGCAAGCCCGTCCTGACTACTCGACCAGCGGAAGCCCTCGCTGGTCGAGTAGTCGGCTCCGCCGAGGGACGAGGCGTGAGGCGACGTATCGAGACCACCCCAAGCGGACGCTGGGGGTTGGCTCGCGCTGGACCGTTCCCGAGTGGTCTCGATACGTCAGGACTTCGCAAGCTCGTCCTGACTACTCGACCAGCGGAAGGTCTCGCTGGTCGAGTAGCGCGGAGCCGCGAGGAACGAGCGTGCTCCGCGCGTATCGAGACCGCTCCAAGCGGACGCTGGGGATCGACCCGCGCTGAGCCGCTGCCGGGTGGTCTCGATACGCCGTCACGAGCTCGCTGGCGCTCGCCTTGTCGGCTACTCGACCAGCGGAAGCCCTCGCCGGGACCGGACATGACCGGACAACAGGACCTGACATGACCTGACACCAGCACCTGACATGGGCTGACATGAAATGCCGATCTGATGTATCGTCCCGATATAGCGGGTCGTCGCCGGACGCCCCACCGAGCAGCGGGGAGGGTCCGATGGCACGTCGTGGCGCGACCCTCGAGCTGGCGGTCATGGGCCTGCTGCACGACACGCCGATGCACGGCTACGAGCTGCGCAAGGAGCTCATCAGCCTGCTGGGACTGGGGCGGGTGCTCTCGTACGGCACCCTCTACCCCTGCCTGAAGACGCTGGTCCGCGCCGGTCTCATCGAGGCCGACGAGGACCGCGACGTCGAGGTGCGCGGACGCCGCAACCGGATCGTCTACCACCTCACCGCCGCCGGCAAGGAGCACTTCGCCACCGCGATGGAGGACTCCGGACCGGCCACCTGGGACGACGAGACGTTCAGCGTGCGGTTCGCGTTCTTCGGCCGCACCGAGTCGGCCGTCCGCGTGCGCATCCTCGAGGGCCGGCGCAGCCGGCTGCAGGAGCGGCTCGAGCACGTCCGCGAGGCCAACCAGCGCGGTCGCGACCGCGCCGACGCCTACACCCGCGAGCTCCAGCGCCACGGCCTGGAGTCCGTCGAGCGCGAGGTGCGCTGGCTCACCGACCTGATCGAGCGCGAGCGCAACCCCCATCCCGACCCGGCCGAGCGGCCCGGGTCCCCCTGACCCTCTTCCACCGAGCACGAGCAACCAACCACCCACCTGAAGGAGAACCCATGGGTTCGGCGAACCACCAGATCCGCGTCGCCATCGTCGGCGTCGGCAACTGCGCCACCTCCCTGATCCAGGGCGTCGAGTACTACAAGGACGCTGATCCGGCGGGCACGGTCCCCGGACTCATGCACGTCCAGTTCGGCGACTACCACGTCAGCGACATCGAGTTCGTGGCCGCGTTCGACGTCGACGCGAAGAAGGTCGGCTTCGACCTCGCCGACGCCACCACGGCCAGCGAGAACAACACGATCCGCATCACCGACGTCCCGCCGACCGGTGTCACCGTGCAGCGCGGTCACACGCTCGACGGTCTCGGCAAGTACTACCTCCAGACCATCGAGGAGTCCGACGCCCCCGCGGTCGACGTCGTCCAGGTGCTCAAGGACACGCAGGCCGACGTGCTCGTCTCCTACCTGCCGGTGGGCTCGGAGGAGGCCGACAAGTTCTACGCGCAGTGCGCGATCGACGCGAAGGTCGCCTTCGTCAACGCGCTGCCCGTCTTCATCGCCTCCGACCCCGAGTGGGCGAAGAAGTTCGAGGACGCGGGCGTCCCGATCATCGGTGACGACATCAAGAGCCAGGTCGGCGCGACGATCACGCACCGCGTCATGGCGAAGCTGTTCGAGGACCGCGGCGTCGCGCTCGACCGCACCTACCAGCTGAACGTCGGCGGCAACATGGACTTCAAGAACATGCTCGAGCGTGAGCGTCTGGAGTCCAAGAAGGTCTCGAAGACGCAGGCCGTCACCTCCAACCTCACCGGCTCGCTGGCCGGCGTGGGCGCCGACGACCGCAACGTGCACATCGGCCCGTCGGACTACGTGGCGTGGCTCGACGACCGCAAGTGGGCCTACGTGCGCCTCGAGGGTCGCGCGTTCGGCGACGTGCCGCTGAACCTGGAGTACAAGCTCGAGGTCTGGGACTCCCCCAACTCCGCCGGCATCATCATCGACGCCATCCGCGCGGCGAAGATCGCCAAGGACCGGGGCGTGGGCGGCGCGCTGCTGAGCGCCTCGTCCTACCTGATGAAGAGCCCGCCGGAGCAGCGTCCCGACGACGTCGGCCGCGCGCGCCTCGAGGCCTTCATCTCCGGCACCGAGGAGCGCTGACCCGCCACCCTGCGTGACCCCGAGGCGGTGTCGCCCGGTCCTCCCCCTGGGAGTCCGGCGACACCGCCTCGGCGCGTCCGGGCCCGGTCCGCACTACGCTGAACCCGGCCAGACCCCGACCGGAAGGACGCCTGTGTCGATCGACCTGCGTCGCGCCGAGCCCGGCCGCGACGGCGTGTACGCCACCGTGCTCGTCGTCCTCGTGACGCTGCTCGCCCTGCTCGCGTTCCTCGTCGGCACCGACGCCGCCTGGCTGCAGGACGTCGACGACGGCGTGGCCCGGGAGGCGTTCGACGTGAGCGTCGCGCGACCGTGGCTGGTCGACGTGCTCGAGGTGCTGGCGGTCGTGCTGTCCAACGTCGGCGTCGGCATCGTCCTGGCCCTGCTGGCAGGCACGGCGCTGGCCCGACGCGAGTGGCGCATCGCCACCTGGATCGCGCTCAGCGGCGTGGTCGGCATCGGCGGCAACGCCCTGGTCAAGCTCGTGTTCCAGCGTCCGCGACCGGCGTGGGAGGAGCCGATCCACGAGATCGGCGGCTACTCCTTCCCGAGCGGGCACTCCGCCGGCGCCGGCGTGCTGTTCACGGTCCTCGCGCTGCTGACCATCGTGCTGACCGGCCGCGGGTGGCGGCGTCGACTGCTGATCACGCTGTGGGTCCTGCTGGCCCTCGTGACGGCCGCCGACCGCGTGCTCCTCGGCGTGCACTACCTCTCCGACGTCACCGCCGGCCTGACCCTCGGCACGCTGGTCACGGTCGTGCTCTGGCTGGCGGTCGCGACCGACGCGACCCGGCTCCCGCCGGAGCTCGCGGTGGTCACGGGCACGGGCCGCAAGCGCGTGGCGGTCGTCCTCAACCCCTCCAAGCTGACCGACGTCGAGGAGTTCAAGAGCCTCGTGCGCCTGGTCGCCGGCCAGCACGGCTGGAACGAGCCGGCCTGGTTCGAGACGACGGTCGAGGACCCCGGCTACGGCCAGACCGAGGCGGCGCTCGAGGCCGACGCCGACCTCATCATCGCCGCCGGCGGCGACGGCACCGTGCGCGCGGTGTGCGAGGAGGCCGCCCGCACGGGCGTCGCCGTCGCGATCATCCCGCAGGGCACCGGCAACCTGCTGGCGCGCAACCTCGGCATCCCGCTCAACCCGCGCGACGCCCTCGAGGTGGCGTTCGGCGGCCAGGACAAGGCCATCGACCTCGCGCGGTTCAGCACCGACGCCGGCGTCGAGACCAGCTTCCTCGTCATGGCAGGCCTCGGCATGGACGCGATGATCATGACCGGCGTCAACGACGAGCTGAAGAAGAAGGTCGGCTGGGTCGCCTACGTCGTCTCGGGCGTCAAGGCGCTCCGCTACTCCGGCACCAAGGTCACGATCACCGTCGACGACGGCGAGCCGCGCACGTTCCGCGCCCGCACGGTCGTCATCGGCAACGTCGGCTACCTGCAGGCGGGGCTGCCGCTGCTCCCGGAGGCGCAGATCGACGACGGCGAGCTCGACGTCGTGGTGATCGCGCCGCGCCGGTTCTTCGGGTGGGTGTCGATCGCGGTCCGCGTGATCACCCGCCGCAAGCGCACCAACGACCGTCTCGACCGGTTCACCGGACGCCGGGTGCACGTGAAGGCCACCGGCCCGACCCCGATGCAGCTCGACGGCGACCCCGTCGACGAGGGCACCGAGATCACCGCCGAGGTCCGACCCGGCGTGCTGCTCGTGCGGGTGCCGGTGGCCCCGACCGTGCAGAAGGGCTGACGTCGCCCGAGCAGGTCAGACGGCGTCGAGCTCGGCGCGGATCGACGTCTTCACCGCGTCGGGGGCGAACGACGCGTCGACCGCCGCCCGCGCGAGGTCGACGACGCCGGGGCGGTCGAGCGACAACAGGTCGGCCGCCACGGCGTACTCACGAGTGAGGGTCGTGCCGAACATCGGCGGGTCGTCGCTGTTGATCGTGACCGGGACGCCCGCGGCGACGAGCGCCGGCAGGGGGTGCTCGTCGAGCGAGGGCGTCGACCGGGTGCAGACGTTCGACGTCGGGCACACCTCGAGCACGATGCCGCGCTCGGCGAGCAGTTCCATGAGCGCGGGGTCCTGCGCCGCTGCGATGCCGTGGCCGATGCGCTCGGCACCGAGGTGCTCGATCGCGTCGCGGATCGTCCGGGGTCCGGTCGACTCCCCCGCGTGCGGGACGCTGTGCAGCCCGGCCGCGCGCGCCGCCGCGAAGTGCTCCGCGAACTGCGGGCGGGGCACGCCGATCTCGGGCCCGCCCAGGCCGAAGCCGACGAGGGCGTCGGGTGCGTGGTTCAGGGCGACGTCGAGCGTGACGTCGGCGGCCTCGAGGCCGGACTCGCCGGGGATGTCGAAGATCCACCGGAGCACGAGGCCGGTGTCGGCCTCGACCCGACGTCGCGCGTCCTCGACGGCCTCGAGGTACGCCTCGACGGGGATGCCGCGGACGATCGACGTGTACGGGGTGAGCGTCAGCTCCGCGTAGCGCACGTTCTGCGCGGCGAGGTCGGTGCCGACCTGGTGCGTGAGGGTCCAGATGTCGTCGGGGGTGCGCAGCAGGTCGACGACCGACAGGTAGACCTCGACGAAGTGCGCGAAGTCGGTGAAGCGGAAGTAGTCGGCGAGCGCGGTGGGGTTCGTGGGCACCGGGGTGCTGCCCTCGTGCCGGGCCGCCAGCTCCGCGACGGCGTCGACGGAGGCGGAGCCGACGTGGTGCACGTGCAGCTCGGCCTTCGGCAGGCCCTGCAGGAACGCGAGGTCGACCGACTCGACGTCCTGCGGCCCGCTCACGGCTGCTCGGTGGTGTCGTCGGGGTCCGGCACCAGGGTGAGGTGCGGCTGCGCGGCCTGCTGCCGCTCGACGACGCTGCCGCGGTCGGCGAACTCGACCTCGAGCGACAGCACGTTCTCGTCCTGCAGGTCGAAGGTCACCCGCCGCGCGGTCGCGGTGAGGTTGCCGGCCTTGCCCTCGGCGAGCCACTCGGTGCTGCCGTCGTCGCTGACCAGGCCGACCCGCGCCTGCTCGCCGCGCTGACCGCGGAAGACGACGGGGCCCGGGCCGCTGTCGCGGATGACGAGCGCACCGCGGCTGACCCGCCGGTCGTCGGTCTCGACGGTGGGGGCCTCGTCGCCGCCGACCCGCCCGAACGACCACTTCTGGTCGACGAGGACGACGTCCTCCCCGGACCTGCCGTCACTGACCTCGTACCTGACGATCAACACACCCTGCAGTCTAGGGCGGGTCTGACAGGGCCCGCGCGACGGACCGCCCCGCCCGCGCACGTTTGCGTGGGCCCCCACCCAAACGTGCAGAAACCGCGGACGTTTGCCGTGGGGAGAGCCGGTTTGCGTGGGCCCCCACCCAAACCGGCTCCGCAGGCGAGGGTGGGTCAGGCGCCGGGGACGATGGCGGAGATGATCGTGCCGTCGGAGCGGCGGGTGCCGATGGGGCTGGGCGGCTCGCCCTCCAGGCGCGGACCCTGACCGTCCAGCGGCACGGTGACCGGTGCGTCGGGCCCGACCACGACCTCGGCGCCCCGGACCTCGAACGCCAGGTGGCCCTGGCCGTCCTCGACCACGAGCTCGAGCTCGTCGGGACGCACGGTCACGCGCACGCGGGTGCCGCGCAGGGTGAGCCGGTAGGTGAGCGACTCCCAGTCGTCGGGCAGGCGCGGGTCCATCGTCCACTGGCCTGCGCCGAGGTCGCGGAAGCCGCCGAACCCGGCCGCCACCGCGCTCCACACCCCACCGGTCGACGCGACGTGCACGCCGTCGGACGTGTTCCCGTGCCGGTCGGCGAGGTCGACGAACAGCGCGGACAGGAAGTAGCGGTACGCGAGGTCGTGGTAGCCGACCTCGGAGGCGATGATCGACTGCACGACCGCCGACAACGTCGAGTCGCCCGTGGTGATCGGGTCGTAGTACTCGAAGTCGGCGCGCTTCTGCTCGGGCGTGAAGTCCTCGCCCTGCAGGAAGAGCGCGAGCACGACGTCGGCCTGCTTCAGCACCTGGAACCGGTAGATGACGAGCGGGTGGTAGTTCAGCAGGAGGGGACGCTTGTCGAGCGGCGTGTGGTCGAGGTCCCACATCTCGCGCTCGAGGAAGTGCGAGTCCTGCGGGTGGATGCCGAGGTGCTCGTCGAACGGGATGCTCATGTTGCGCGCCGCGCGACCCCACTCCTCGACCTCCTCGTCGGTGAGCGAGAGCCGCGCCTTCGCGTCGGCGTACGCCGAGGGGTTCACGTCACGCAGCGTGCGCACCGCCTCGGCGGCCCGCCGCAGGTTGAAGCGCGCCATGACGTTCGTGTACAGGTTGTCGTTCACGACCGTCGTGTACTCGTCGGGCCCCGTGACGCCGTGGATGTGGAAGGTGCTGCCCTCCTCGCTGCGCCAGAAGCCGAGGTCGGCCCAGAGCCGGGCGGTCTCCACGAACACGTCGATGCCCTCACGGTCGAGGAACTCGACGTCGCCCGTGGCCCCGACGTACTGGCTCAGCGCGTACGCGATGTCGGCGTCGATGTGGTACTGCGCGGTGCCCGCCGCGTAGTAGGCCGACGCCTCCTCGCCGTTGATGGTGCGCCAGGGGAACAGCGCGCCCTTCTGCGCGAGCTGGCCGGCACGGCGACGTGCCGCGTCGAGCAGCGAGTAGCGGAAGCGCAGCGCGTTCCGCGCGGCCCGCGGCGTGGTGTACGTCAGGAACGGCATGACGTAGACCTCGGTGTCCCAGAAGTAGTGGCCGCCGTAGCCGGACCCGGTGACGCCCTTGGCCGGGATGCCCTGGCCCTCCGCGCGGGCCGCGGCCTGCATGATCGAGAACAGGTTCCAGCGGATCGCCTGCTGCACCTCGGGCTGGCCGGGCACCTCCACGTCGGCGCGCGTCCAGAACGCGTCCAGCCACGCACGCTGCTCGGCCCGCAGCTCGGGCACGCCGAGGTCGCGGGCGCGGTCGAGGGTGCGACGGCAGCGGTCGAGCAGCTCGCGCGACGGCACGCCGCGCGACGTGTGGTACGCGACGGTCTTGGTGAGCCGGACGGGGACGCCGGGCTGCGCCGCGATCCGGTAGGTGGTCTTCGCGAGGTCCTCGCCCGTGACCACGCGGCTCGTGAACTCGTTCTCGGTGACGATGTCGTGGTCGGCCATGACGCCGAGCGTCATGCCGCTCTCGGCGCACCGGAAGCCGAGCGCGACCCGGCCGGTGCCGGCGTCGCCCTCGTTCGTCTGCGGCTCCAGCACCCGACGGGTGAGCTGCTCGGCCTTGCGCGGGTCGCTGCCCTCGCCCATGGCCTTGTGCCGCACGTGGTACTCGTCCTCGCCGTCCTGGCGGTTGAGGATCTGCGAGGAGATCGCGACGGGGGCCGGGTCGTCGAGCAGGGTGACCTCGAACGTCATCACCGCGAGGTGCTTCTGCTCGAGGCTGACCATGCGCGTGGACTCCACCAGCACCCGCTTGCCCGACGGGGTGCGCCACAGCAGGCGACGTCGGAGGACGCCGTCGCGCAGGTCGAGCGAGCGCTCGTACTCGTGCAGGTCGGCCACCGAGAGCAGCAGCGGCTCGTCGTCGACGTAGAGCCGGATGATCTTCGCGTCAGGAGCGTTGACGATCGTCTGCCCGACGCGCGCGAACCCGAACGCCTCCTCGGCGTGCTGGATCGGCCACGTCTCGTGGAAGCCGTTCACGAAGGTGCCGTGGGTGTGGGAGTCGCGGCCCTCCTCGACGTTGCCGCGCAGCCCGAGGTACCCGTTGCCGACGGCGAACAGCGTCTCGGTGAGGCCGAGGTCGCCGGCGTCGTAGCGGCGCTCGGTGAGCCGCCACTCGTCGGCGGGCCAGCGCGAGCGGTCGAGGAAGTCACGCACGGGCGGCGCCTCGTGCGACGGTCCGAGGCCGCGGTCCTCGTCGACGGACTCGGTGGGCTGGTCCAGCGGCGACATCAGACGAGCTCCTGCAGGTCGTCGACGACGACGTCGGCGCCGTGCTCGCGCAGCGCGTCGGCGCCTGCCCCACGGTCGACCCCGACGACGAGTCCGAAGCGTCCGGCCCGACCCGCCGCCACGCCCGACGTCGCGTCCTCGAGCACCACCGCGCGCGAGGGCTCGACGTCGAGCTGCTGCCCGGCGAACAGGAACGTGTCGGGGGCCGGCTTGCCCGCCAGCTGACGGTCGGCGGCGACGGCACCGTCGACGATGATCGGGAACCGCTCGATGAGGCCGGCGGCGCGCAGCACCTTCGGCGCGTTGCGCGAGCTGGACACCACCGCCACGCGCGTGCCGCGGTCGGCGAGCGCGTCGAGCAGGGCGACGGAGCCGGGGTAGGCCTCCACGCCGTCGCGCTCGAGGATCTCCTCGAAGAGGACGTTCTTGCGGTTGCCGAGCCCGCCGACCGTCTCCTCCTCGGGCGCGTCGTCGGGCGTGCCCTCGGGCAGCTCGATGCCGCGCGACTCCAGGAAGGAGCGGACGCCGTCGTAGCGCGGCTTGCCGTCGACGTAGCGGTAGTAGTCGTCGTCGGTGTACGGCTCCTCGACACCCCGCTCCGTCAGCACGTCGTTGAACATCTTGTCCCAGGCGCGCCGGTGCACCTCGGCGGTCGGCGTGATCACGCCGTCGAGGTCGAAGAGGGCCGCGTCGTAGTCGCTCCAGTCCACGCGAGAAGCGTAGGCCGGTCTCGTGTCGGCCACGTGAACGGTGTCGAGTTCGGGTGCGGAGGTCGACGCTTCTGCGTTCGCAACGGGATCCCGTCGTGGACGCAGGATCGTCCGAGCCCGGACACACGGATGCAGACCCTTGCGTGCCCTCGGCGCAGCTCGCGACGGCCCGTCCCGCGCGTGCGTCGGGACACACGGACCTCACCGAAGTGGTGGGCGGGGCCGGTCGCGACCATGCTGGGCGTCATGCCCTTCCCCGACGACGACCTCGCCGCCCTCGCCGCGGCCCACGGCGTGGCCGTGTCCTACGAGGGGTCCGACCGCAGTCCGGTCGACGTCGACCCCGACGTCGTCGTCGCGGTGCTGTCCGAGCTCGGTGTCGACGCGAGCACGCCGGAGTCGGTCGCGAGCGCCCTGGACGACGTCCGGTCGACGCGCTCGCCCGTGCCGGGCACGGTGGCCGTCGTGCAGGGCGAGCCCCGCGAGCTCGGCGTGAGCGGTCGGATGGAGCTGGAGGACGGCACCACCCTCGACGTCGACCACGCGCTGCCGGCCGACCTGCCGCTGGGCTGGCACCGCCTCGTCACCGACGACGGCGACGAGGTGACCGTCGTCGTGGCGCCGGCCCGGCTGCCAGAGGTGCCGCGGACCTGGGGATGGATGCTGCAGCTGTACTCGGTCCACTCGTCGGGCTCGTGGCAGATGGGTGACCTCGCCGACCTCGCCGAGCTGGCCCGGCGCGCCGCGACCGAGCAGGGCGCGGGGGTCCTGCTCGTGAACCCGGTCCAGGCGTTCGTGCCGTCGAGCCCACTCGTCCGTTCGCCGTACTCGCCGTCGAGCCGACGCTTCGCCAGCCCGCTCTACCTGCGCGTCACCGACGTGGCCGCGTTCGCCGCCGCCGACGACGCCACCCGCGCGGAGGTGCTGGGACTCGCGCCCGAGCCCGAGCCGGCCGACGACCTGCTCGACCACGACGCCGTCTGGGCCGCCAAGCGCCAGGCGCTGGAGCTGCTGCGACCCTTCGCCGCGCCCGAGGAGGACCCCGACCTCGACGCCGAGCCCGACCTCGCCGCCTTCGCGACGTTCTCCGCCCTCGCCGAGCGGCACGGTGCCGACTGGCGCGAGTGGCCGGAGGAGCTGCGCGACCCGACGTCGGACGCCGTGGCGCGCAGCCGCGCCGACCTCGCCGACCGCGTCGCGTTCCACGCGTGGCTGCAGCACCTGTGCCGCGAACAGCTCGACGCCGCCCGCGACGCCGCGCACGACGCCGGCATGGCCGTCGGCCTCGTCCACGACCTCCCCGTGGGCGTGCACCCGGGCGGCGCCGACGCGTGGGCGCTGCAGGACGTGTTCGCCTCCGACGTCCGCGTGGGCTGCCCCGCGGACGCCTTCAACCCCCTCGGGCAGGACTGGGGCCTCCCGCCCTGGCGGCCCGACCGCCTGCTCGAGACGGGCTACGCCCCGTTCCGCGACGTGGTGCGCAGCGTGCTGCGCCACGGCGACGGCATCCGCGTCGACCACGTCGCCGGACTGTGGCGGCTGTGGTGGATCCCGCCGGGAGAGCCCGCCCACCGTGGCGCCTACGTGCACTACGACGCCGACGTGATGCTCGCCGTGCTGCTGCTCGAGGCCACCCGCGCCGGCGCCGTCGTGGTCGGCGAGGACCTCGGCACGGTCGAGGACGTCGTCACCGAGACCATGCACCAGCGCGGCCTGCTCAGCTCGGCCGTGCTCTGGTTCGAGCGCGACTGGGACGCACCCGGCCAGCCGCACGTGCCCCCTCGGGAGTGGGAGCCGGAGACGATGGCGAGCATCAGCACGCACGACCTCCCGACCGTCGAGGGGTGGCTGCGCGACGAGCGCATCCGCGTGCAGGCCGACCTCGACCTGCTCGGCGAGCCCGTCGAGGACGCGCTCGCCACCGCCGCCGCCGACCGCGAGGCGCTGCTCGCGCTGCTGCGCGAGGAGGGCATCGACACCGGCGACCTGCTCGTCGCGCTGCACGCCGTCATCGCTCCGGCGGCCTCGCGGCTCGTCCTCAGCTCGCCCGCCGACGCCGTGGGGCAGGTGCGCCAGCCGAACCTGCCCGGCACCGTCGACGAGTACCCGAACTGGCGGGTGCGCCTGCCCGTCGACCTCGACGCGTTCTTCGACCACGACCGGGTACGAGCAGCGGTGGCGCCCCTGCGAGCCGCCCGGCCGACCCCCTGACCTGCTCCACCCCCCCCCCCCACGACGAGGAGACCCCCGTGCGCACCTGGCCCGGATCGCCCTACCCGCTCGGCGCCACGTACGACGGCACCGGCACCAACTTCGCCCTGTTCTCCGAGGTCGCCGACCACGTGGAGCTCTGCCTCTTCGACGAGGCGGGCACCGAGACCCGCGTCCGGCTCGAGGAGGTCGACGGGTTCGTGCACCACGGGTTCCTGCCCGGCATCGGCCCGGGCCAGCGCTACGGCTACCGCGTGCACGGCCCCTGGGACCCCGAGCAGGGCCTGCGCTGCAACCCGCAGAAGCTGCTCATCGACCCCTACGCCAAGGCGGTGCAGGGCCAGCCCGACTGGGACCCGTCCCTCTTCGCCTACGAGATGGGCTCCCCCGAGGAGCCGAACGACGAAGACTCCGCGGGTCACGTGCCGTTCTCGCTCGTCGTCGACCCGTACTTCGACTGGGCCGACGACCGGCTGCCGCGTCACCCGTACCACGAGACGATCGTGTACGAGGCGCACGTGCGGGGCCTGACGATGACGCACCCCGACGTGCCCGAGGAGCTGCGCGGCACGTACGCCGCCCTCGCGCACCCGGCGATCGTCGAGCACCTGACCGGCCTCGGGGTGACGGCGATCGAGCTGCTCCCGGTGCACCAGTTCGTCACCGACCACTACCTCGTCGAGAAGGACCTGACGAACTACTGGGGGTACAACACGATCGGCTTCTTCGCCCCGCACGACGCCTACGCCTCGCACCCCGGACGTCAGGTGCAGGAGTTCAAGGGCATGGTGCGCGAGCTGCACGCGGCCGGCATCGAGGTCATCCTCGACGTCGTCTACAACCACACGGCGGAGGGCAACCACCTCGGCCCGACGCTCTCGATGCGCGGCATCGACAACCAGGCGTACTACCGGCTCGTCGAGGACGACCCGCAGCACTACATGGACTACACGGGCACCGGCAACTCCCTGAACGTGCGTCACCCCAGCCCGTTGCAGCTCATCATGGACTCGCTGCGCTACTGGGTGACCGAGATGCACGTCGACGGGTTCCGCTTCGACCTCGCCGCCACGCTCGCGCGCGAGTTCTACGACGTCGACAAGCTCGCGACGTTCTTCGAGCTCGTGCAGCAGGACCCGGTGGTCAGCCAGGTCAAGCTCATCGCCGAGCCGTGGGACGTCGGCCCGGGCGGCTACCAGGTGGGCAACTTCCCGCCGCTCTGGACCGAGTGGAACGGGCTGTACCGCGACACCGTCCGCGACTTCTGGCGCGGCGAGCCGGCGACGCTCGGCGAGTTCGCGTCGCGCATCAGCGGCTCGTCCGACCTGTACCAGGACACCGGCCGCCGGCCCTACGCGTCGATCAACTTCGTCACGGCGCACGACGGGTTCACGCTCGACGACCTCGTCTCCTACGAGCAGAAGCACAACGACGCGAACGGCGAGGACGGCCGCGACGGCGCCGACGACAACCGCTCGTGGAACTGCGGCGTCGAGGGCCCCACCGACGATCCCGAGGTGCTCGACCTGCGCCGGCGCCAACGTCGCAACTTCCTGGCGACGCTGCTGCTCTCGCAGGGCGTGCCGATGGTGCTGCACGGCGACGAGCTCGGCCGGTCGCAGGGCGGCAACAACAACGTCTACTGCCAGGACAACGAGACGTCGTGGGTCGACTGGGACCTCGACGAGCACGAGCACGCCCTGCTCGGCTTCACGTCGGCGCTCGCGGCGTTCCGCACGGCGCACCCCGTGTTCCGTCGGCGTCGCTTCTTCCAGGGCAAGCCGGTCCGCAAGGCCGACGAGCTGCGCGACATCGCGTGGTTCACGCCGTCCGGGGAGGAGATGACCGACGAGAACTGGGACGACGACTTCGGCCGGGCGGTCGCGGTGTTCCTCAACGGCCGGGCGATCGACGAGCGGGACGAGCGCGGTGAGCGGGTCGTCGACGACTCGTTCCTGCTCGCCTTCAACGCCCACCACGAGGACATCACGTTCACCGTGCCCGACGGCGAGTACGCCAGCACCTGGGGCGTCGTCGTCGACACGGCGACCGGCAGCGTGCACGAGCCCGACGACGACCTCGTCGCCGGCGGCGCGACGATCGACGTCACCGCCCGCTCGCTCGTCGTGCTGCAGCGGGTCGAGTCGTGAGCGCGCCCACCTCGACCTACCGCCTGCAGCTGCGGCCGGAGTTCGGCTTCGCCGAGGCGCAGGCGCTCGTGCCGTACCTGCGCGACCTCGGCGTCGGCGCGGTGTACGTGTCGCCCGTGCTCGACGCGACGCCCGGGTCGACGCACGGCTACGACGTCACCGACCCCACCCGCGCGCGCCCGGAGCTCGGTGGCCCCGAGGGCTGGAACGCGTTCACGGCTGCCGTGCGCGACGCGGGACTCGGCCTCGTCGTCGACGTCGTGCCGAACCACATGTCGGTCGAGGTGCCCCGCGCGAACCCGTGGTGGTGGTCCGTGCTGGCCGCGGGCGAGGCGTCGCCCTGGGCGGGCCACTTCGACGTCGACTGGTCGCGCGGTCGCGTGCTGGTACCGGTGCTCGGTGACGACGCCGACGTCGCGGAGCTGTCCGTCGACGGCGACGAGCTGACCTACTACGACCACCGGTTCCCGGTCGACCGCGCCACCCTCGACGACCCGGGCTTCGCGTCGATGACGCCGCAGCAGGTGCACGACCGGCAGCACTACGAGCTGGTCGGCTGGCGGCGCGGCGGGTCGGAGCTGAACTACCGACGCTTCTTCGACATCACGACGCTCGCCGCCGTGCGGGTCGAGGACCCCGACGTCTTCGACGACACGCACCGCGAGGTGCTGCGCTGGGTCGAGGAGGGGCGGGTCACGGGTCTGCGCATCGACCACCCCGACGGGCTCTCCGACCCGGGCGGCTACCTGCGGCGACTGCACGACGCCGCTCCCGACGCGTGGCTGGTGGTCGAGAAGATCCTGCACCCGGGTGAGGAGCTGCCGACGACCTGGCCCGTCGACGGCACCACCGGCTACGACGCGATGCGCGAGGTCGCCGGCGTGCTGCTCGACCCGGCCGGCGAGGCACCCTGGCAGGCGCTCGCCGAGCGGCTCGGCGCACCGGCGGACTACGCGGCGGTCGAGGAGGACGCCCGGCGCATGGTCACCCAGAAGGTGCTCGTGGCCGAGGTGCGCCGCATCGCCGCCCTGGTGCGCGACGTCCACGAGGACGCTGCCCGGACCGCCGTGGCCGAGACGATGGTCGCGTTCGGCGTGTACCGGTCCTACCTGCCCGAGGCGGGACGCGAGGCGTGGGACGCGGCGATCGAGCGCGCGCGCACGCGTCGGCCCGACGTCGACCCGGCGATCCGTGCCCTCGACCTGCAGGTGACCGGGGAGCCGACCGGCGAGCTCGCGACGCGCATCCAGCAGACGTCGGGGATGGTCGTCGCGAAGGGGACCGAGGACACCACCTTCTACCGCTTCACCCGGTTCGCGGCGCTCAACGAGGTCGGCGGCTCCCCGGACGTCTGGGGCGTCGACGTCGACGGCTTCCACGCACTGGCCGCGGCGCGCGAGGCCGAGCACCCGACGGCCATGACCGCCCTGACGACGCACGACACGAAGCGGTCCGAGGACACCCGCGCGCGCATGCTGGTGCTCGCCGAGCTCGGCGAGGAGGTCACGTCGACGGTCGCGGACTGGTCGGCGCGCTGCGGCATCGACGAGCCCGCGCTCGACCTGCTCGCGTGGCAGACGCTGCTCGGCGCCTGGCCGATCAGCGACGAGCGGCTGTCGGACTACCTGCTGAAGGCCGCGCGCGAGTCGAAGATCCGGACCACGTGGACCGAGACCGACGAGGCGTTCGAGGAGTCGATCGCGGCGTGGCCGGCGCGCGTGCGGGCCGAGCTCGGCCCGCAGGTGCAGGCGCTGGTCGGGCGGGTCCAGGCGTTCGGCTGGACGGTGTCGCTGTCGCAGAAGCTGCTGCAGCTGGCCGGCCCGGGCGTCCCCGACGTCTACCAGGGAACGGAGGGCTGGGACTTCTCGCTCGTCGACCCCGACAACCGGCGCCCGGTCGACCACGAGGCGTTCCGCACCCTGCTGCGTCGCCTCGACGACGGCTGGCTGCCGCACGTCGATGCGTCGGGCGCCGCGAAGACGTCGCTCGTGCGTCGGGTGCTGACCCTGCGTCGCGACGAGCCGGCGCTGTTCCGCGGGTACACGCCGCTGGCGGCGTCGGGCGAGGCCGCCGACCACGCCGTCGCGTTCGGTCGCAGCGCCGACCTGGTGGCCGTCGCGACCCGCCTCCCGGTCGGGCTCGAGCGCCGCGGCGGCTGGGGCGGGACCACCCTGTCCCTCGCCCCGGGAGCGTGGACCGACACCCTCACCGGCGAGGCGTTCGACGGCGGCGACGTCCGGCTCGCCGACCTCCTCGCCACCTACCCCGTCGCCCTCCTCACCCGCTGACGTCTCTCTGCCCCCGCGTTGTGTGGACTTCGCGACGGTTTCCGCGCGAGGAATCGTCGCAAGGTCCACATAACGCGGGGAGGGGAGGGTGGCGGCCGGGTCGCGCGACGGCGCAGCGCGCCTAGGCTCAAGGCATGGAGTTCAGGTACCTCGGGAACAGCGGCCTCAAGGTCAGCGAGATCATCTACGGCAACTGGCTGACCCATGGGTCGCAGGTGGAGAACGACGCGGCCACCGCGTGCGTGCGGGCCGCGCTCGACGCCGGCATCACGACGTTCGACACCGCCGACGTGTACGCCAACGGCAAGGCCGAGAGCGTCCTCGGCGAGGCGCTGAAGGGCGAGCGGCGCGCGTCGCTGGAGATCCTCACCAAGGTCTACTGGCCCACCGGCCCCGGCGGACCCAACGACACCGGACTCTCCCGCAAGCACATCATGGAGTCGATCGACGGCTCGCTGCAGCGGCTGCAGACCGACTACGTCGACCTCTACCAGGCGCACCGCTACGACCACGAGACGCCGCTGGAGGAGACGATGCAGGCGTTCGCCGACGTCGTCCGTGCCGGCAAGGCGCACTACATCGGCGTCAGCGAGTGGACCGCCGACCAGATCCGCGCCGGGCAGGAGCTGGCCCGCGACCTCGGCTTCCGGCTCGTCTCGAACCAGCCGCAGTACTCGATGCTCTGGCGGGTCATCGAGGGCGAGGTCGTGCCCGCGAGCCAGGAGCTGGGCCTGTCGCAGATCGTGTGGTCGCCGATCGCGCAGGGCGTGCTCACCGGCAAGTACGAGCCCGGCGCGGCGCCGCCCGAGGGCAGTCGCGCGACCGACGAGAAGGGTGGCGCCGACATGATCAAGCGCTTCCTCGACGACGAGGTGCTCACCGCCGTGCAGGGGCTGCGTCCGGTCGCCGACGACCTCGGCATCACGATGGCCCAGCTCGCCATCGCCTGGGTACTCGCGAACGACAACGTCGCCGGCGCGATCGTCGGCGCCTCGCGTCCGGAGCAGGTCGAGTCGAACGCCGCCGCGAGCGGGATCACCCTCGACGCCGACGTGCTCGCGACGATCGACGAGGTGCTGGGCAGCATCCCGACGACCGACCCGAGCAAGACGGCGTCGCCGCCGACGCGGGTGGTCTGAGCGTGGCCGTCACCCTCTGGGCCCCCGACCACGACCGCGTCCGCGTGCGGATCGACGGCGTCGAGCACCGGATGCAGGCGTGGGAGCCGGGCGAGGCGCGCTCCGGGTGGTGGTGGCACGACGTCGACGTCGCGCCGGGCACCGACTACGCGTTCCTGCTGGGCGACGACGACACCCCGCTGCCCGACCCCCGTTCGGTCTGGCAGCCGCAGGGCGTGCACGCGGCGTCGCGCACCTACGACCACGACGCGTTCGCGTGGACCGACGACGCTTGGGAGGGCCGCGCCCTGCGCGGTGCCGTGGTCTACGAGCTGCACGTCGGCACGTTCACGCCCGGCCGGACCTTCGACGCCGCCGTCGAGCGGCTCGACCACCTCGTCGACCTCGGCGTCGACCTCGTGGAGGTGCTGCCGGTCAACAGCTTCGACGGCCCGTACGGCTGGGGCTACGACGGCGTCCTGTGGGGCGCGGTGCACGAGCCGTACGGCGGACCCGACGGGTTCAAGCGGTTCGTCGACGCCTGCCACGCGCGAGGCCTCGGCGTCGTGCTCGACGTCGTCTACAACCACCTCGGGCCCTCGGGCGCCTACCTCGACCGCTTCGGCCCGTACTTCGCCGGCGAGAACGACTGGGGCCCCGGCCTCAACCTCGACGGCGAGGGCTCCGACGAGGTGCGTCGCTACGTGCTCGACAACGCGATCTCGTGGTTCGAGGACTTCCACGTCGACGCCCTGCGCCTCGATGCGGTGCACGCGCTGTCCGACGCGCGGGCGCTGACCATCCTCGAGGAGCTGTCGCTCGAGACCGAGCGCGCGTCGCAGCGGCTCGGCCGGCCGTTGTCGCTCGTCGCGGAGTCCGACCGCAACGACCCGCGCACGGTCGTCCCGCGCGACGAGCACGGTCTCGGCATGGACGCGCAGTGGGCCGACGACGTGCACCACGCGCTGCACGTGGCGCTCACCGGCGAGACCGACGGCTACTACGCCGACTTCGCCGAGCCCGGCGCGCTCGCCAAGGTGCTGCGCGGCGCGTTCTTCCACGACGGCACGTGGTCGTCGTTCCGCGGCCGCACCCACGGTCGCCCGGTCGACGTCCACGCCGTGCCGGGCCACGCGTTCGTCACCTACCTGCAGGACCACGACCAGGTCGGCAACCGGGCCACCGGCGACCGTATCTCCGACACCGTCTCTCCGGACCGGCTGGCGTGCGGCGCCGCGCTGGTGCTGCTCGGACCGTTCACGCCGATGCTCTTCATGGGCGAGGAGTGGGCCGCGAGCACGCCGTGGCAGTTCTTCGCCTCCTTCCCCGACCCCGAGCTGGCCGAGGCCGTGCGCACCGGACGTCGGCGCGAGTTCGGCCGCCACGGCTGGGGCGAGTCCGAGGTGCCCGACCCGATGGACCCGGCGACGCTCGAGCGCTCGACGCTGCGGTGGGACGAGCTCGACGAGCCCCGGCACCGTGGTGTGCTGGAGGTCTACCGCTCGCTGGTCGCGCTGCGCCGGGCCCACCCCGAGCTGCGCGACCCGTCCCTCGTCGACACGAGGGTGGAGGTCGCCGACGACGATCGCCGCGTGGTCCTGCACCGCGGGCCGTTCGTCGTCGACGTCGACCTGCGCACCGAGCGGGCGGAGGTCCGGCGCGACGACGAGGTGGTCTGGTCCTCCGACGAGCGCTGACGTCGCGCCCGCCGCACACTGAGGCATGAGCGACATGCCGAGCGAGGACCCGCGCAAGCGCGAGGACTGGGACGACGACCAGAAGCACAAGAAGCAGGACCCGGGCGTCGAGGGCGACGTCGACGCCCCGGACGCGCCCGCCCCGTTCTCGGGCCCCTACACCTGACCCGCCCCTTCCCCCGCTGGTCGACCAGACCCACCCGCCGCCCGCTGGTCGAGTAGACCCTCCGGCGACGAAGGAGCACGGAGGGTCGTATCGAGACCACCCGGCAACGGCTCAGCGCACCACACCGTCACGCCCACCCGACGCACGCCGCCCCGTAGGCGAACCAGCCTGCGCCGGACCCGGCGCCTGAGAGACTGGGGCGCATGACGTCGAGCCCCCAGGACCTGCCCGTGCTCGCCGGCCGCCCGTTCCCGCTGGGGGCCCACCCGGAGGCGGGCGGTGTCCGCTTCGCCGTCGCCAGCAGCGTGGCCGAGCGGGTCGAGCTGTGCCTGGTCGACGACGACGGCAGCGAGCGACGGATCGAGCTGACCGAGCGCACCTTCGGGGTGTGGCACGGCCTCGTGCAGGGCGTGCTGCCCGGGCAGACGTACGGGTACCGCGTGCACGGGCCGTACGAGCCGAAGACCGGCCTGCGGTGCAACCCGCACAAGATCCTCCTCGACCCGTACGCCCGCCGCGTCACCGGCGCGCTCACCGACATGGAGGCCGCCCGCGGGTGGGCCGACGACCCCGAGGGGGTCGAGATGTCGACCGTCGACTCCCTGGGCCACGTGCCGCTCGCCGTCGTCACCAGCCCCGGCGGACCCGACACCGGCACGAAGCCCGAGGTGCCGTTCGAGGAGACCGTCGTCCTCGAGCTGCACGTCAAGGGCTTCACGCAGCAGCACCCTGACGTCCCGGAGCACCTGCGCGGCACCTACCTCGGCCTCGCCCACCCCGCCGTGGTCGAGCACCTGCTGCGGCTCGGCGTCACCACCGTCGAGCTGCTGCCCGTGCAGGCCTTCACCGACGAGCCGTCGCTCGTGGCCGCCGGTCGGCACAACTACTGGGGCTACTCCCCGCTCGGCTACTTCGCGCCGCACCCCGGGTACGCGAGCGAGCCCGGACGCGAGGTCGAGGAGTTCCGGACGATGGTCGCCGCGCTGCACGCCGCGGGCATCGAGGTGCTGGTCGACGTCGTCTACAACCACACCTGCGAGGGCGGCCCGGACGGCCCGACGCTCAGCCTCCGCGGGCTCGAGGCCCCGGCGTACTACCTGCACGACGACGACGGGCACATGGCCGACATCACGGGCTGCGGCAACACGCTGGAGGCCGGGTCGCCCGCGGTGGTCCGGCTCGTGACCGACTCGCTGCGCTACTGGACCACCGAGCTCGGCGTCGACGGGTTCCGCTTCGACCTCGCCTCGACGATGGGCCGCCCGCGCGGCGGCGCGTTCGACCGTGACAGCACCCTGCTGACCGCCATCACGACCGACCCGGTGCTCGCCCGCTGCAAGCTCGTCGCCGAGCCGTGGGACGCGACCGGCGAGGGCTACCGTGTCGGCGCGTTCGGGGCCCAGTGGGCCGAGTGGAACGGCATGTACCGCGACACGGTGCGCGACTTCTGGCGCGGCGCGTCGGGCGGGGTCGACCAGCTCGCGTACCGGCTGTCGGGCTCCTCCGACCTGTACGACCACACGCTGCGTCGACCCTGGCAGTCGATCAACTTCGTCACCGCCCACGACGGGTTCACCTTGCGCGACCTCGTCTCCTACGACCACAAGCACAACGAGGCCAACGGCGAGGACAACCGCGACGGGACCGACGACAACCGCTCCTGGAACCACGGTGTGGAGGGCGAGACCGACGACGCCGAGGTCGTGGCGCTGCGGGCGCGTCAGGCGCGCAACCTGCTGGCCACGCTGCTGCTGTCGACCGGCACGCCGATGTTCGTCGCCGGCGACGAGCGCTGGCGCACCCAGGGCGGCAACAACAACGCCTACTGCCTCGACGACGCGACCTCGTGGGTCGACTGGACCTCGACGCCCGAGAGCGACGCGATGCTCGCCTTCGCGCGGCGCGTCGTGCACCTGCGCGCCAACAGCCCGGCCCTGCGCCAGGCGGAGTTCTTCGACGGCCGCACCACGCCCACCGGACGCCCCGACCTGATCTGGCTGCGGCCGGACGGCCAGGAGATGACCGAGCCCGACTGGCTCGACCCGGAGCGGCGCACCCTGGGCATGTGGATCGACGGCTCCCACAGCCAGTCCCGCACCCGTGACGGGGAGCTGCTCACCGACCATTCCTGGCTGCTCCTGCTGCACGCCGGCGCGGACCCGCTCGAGGTCGTCCTGCCCGGGCCGGAGTTCGGGGAGACGTTCGAGCCGACCCTCGACACGACGTCGCCGGACGGGTCGCCCTCCACGACCGACCCGCTCCCGGCCGGCGGGCGCGTGACGGTGCAGGGCCGATCGCTGCTGCTGCTGAAGGCACCGCGCCAGGACTGACGCCTCGGCGGATCGCGCAACCCCTCGATCCTGGGTACGTTCGAGACGACGGCGGACCAGTCGTCGGACCCGAGCGACGGGAGTGCACCGCATGACGGACCGGATCGGCATCGACGACGTCCGACCCTTGTCCGGCGACGGGACCTACCCGTCGAAGGCGGTCGTGGGCGAGCACGTCCCCGTGCGGGCCACGGTCTGGCGCGAGGGCCACGACGCCGTGGCGGCCACGGTCGCCTGGCGCGGTCCCGGGGAGCGGCGCGACCGCACCGTCCGGATGCACGAGCAGGGCACCGGCCTCGACCTCTTCGCCGCCACGATCGTCCCCGACGCCCCCGGGCTGTGGACCTTCCGCGTCGACGCGTGGAGCGACCCGTGGGCCACCGCGGTGCACGCCCTCGAGGCGAAGCTGGCGGCGGGCCAGACCCCCGCCGAGCTGGCCAACGACCTCGAGATCGCCGCCCGCCTGATCGACGAGGTCGCCGCCCGACGCGACCGGCGCGCCGAGGCCGGCACGCTCACCGGTGCCGCCGCTGCGCTGCGCGACGACACCCTGCCCCTCGGTGCCCGCGTCGGCCCCGCGCTCGACGCAGCCGTCCGCACGGTGATGCACGACCACCCCGTGCGCCAGCTCCTCACCCGCGGCCCCGTCCGTCGTGTGTGGGTCGACCGGCGGCGCGCCGCGTTCGGCTCCTGGTACGAGCTCTTCCCCCGGTCCACGGGCGGTGTCGACGCCGACGGACGCCCGGTGCACGGCACGCTGCGCACGGCCGCCGACGCGCTCGACCGGGTGGCGGCCATGCAGTTCGACGTCGTCTACCTGCCCCCGATCCACCCGATCGGGCGCGAGAACCGCAAGGGACCGAACAACACCCTCACCCCCGGCCCCCACGACGTCGGCTCGCCCTGGGCCATCGGCGCCGCCGAGGGCGGTCACGACGCGATCCACCCCGAGCTCGGCGACGAGGCCGACTTCGCCGCCTTCGTGGCACGGGCCGAGGAGCTCGGGCTCGAGGTCGCCCTCGACCTCGCCCTCCAGGCCGCGCCCGACCACCCCTGGGTGCGCGAGCACCCCGACTTCTTCACGACGCTGCCCGACGGCACCATCGCCTACGCCGAGAACCCGCCGAAGAAGTACCAGGACATCTACCCCCTGAACTTCGACCTCGACCCCGACGGCATCTACGCCGAGGTGCTGCGCGTGACGCTGCACTGGGTCGAGCGCGGCGTGCGCATCTTCCGCGTCGACAACCCGCACACGAAGCCGCCGAGCTTCTGGGCGTGGCTCATCGCCGAGGTCAAGGAGCGCCACCCCGACGTGCTGTTCCTGTCCGAGGCGTTCACGCGTCCCGCGCGGCTCTGGGGGCTCGCCCGCCTGGGCTTCACGCAGAGCTACACCTACTTCACGTGGCGCACCACGAAGGAGGAGATCGTCGAGTTCGGCGAGGACCTGCGCGACCACTGGGACGAGGGTCGCGGCAACCTCTTCGTCAACACGCCCGACATCCTCCCCGAGCACCTGCAGGTGGGTGGCCCCGGCATGTTCGCGCTGCGCGCGGCGCTCGCGGCCACGCTCGCCCCCACGTGGGGCGTCTACTCCGGGTACGAGCTGTTCGAGGCCGAGGCCCTCCGCCCGGGCGCCGAGGAGTACCTGCACTCGGAGAAGTTCGAGCTGCGTCCGCGCGACTACGCCGCAGCGCTGGCCGAGGGGCGCTCGCTGGAGCCGTGGATCACCCGTCTGAACGAGATCCGCCGCGCCCACCCCGCGCTGCAGCAGATGCGCACCCTGCACTTCCACCACGTCGACCACGACGCGCTGCTCGCCTGGTCGAAGCGGGACCCCGAGACCGGCGACCTCGTCGTCGTGGTCCTCTCGCTCGACCCGCACGAGGCCCGCGAGGGCACGGTCTTCCTCGACCTCGACGTGCTCGGCCTGTCGCCCGACACCGAGCTCGTCGCGCACGACGAGGTGACCGGCGAGACCTTCCCCTGGGGTCCGGCCACGTACGTGCGTCTCGACCCCGCCCGCGCGCCCGCGCACATCCTGCACGTGACCCCCCGATGACCCCGCGCCCCCTCCCGGGAGGAGACCAGATGGCCGACGCACCACCCGAGGCGACAGCACCCGACGCTGCGCTCGACGGGCTCGAGCAGACCCCGCACACCGGCGACGAGGTCGCCGCCGACGGGACGCTCTCCGAGCCGAGCGCCGACGACTTCGACCACGCCGAGCAGGCGCCCTCGGACCCGGAGTGGTTCAAGCGCGCCGTCTTCTACGAGGTGCTGGTCCGCGCGTTCAACGACTCCAACGGCGACGGCACGGGCGACCTGCGCGGCCTCGCCGACAAGCTCGACTACATCCAGTGGCTCGGTGTCGACTGCCTGTGGCTGCCCCCGTTCTACGCGTCGCCGCTGCGCGACGGCGGCTACGACATCAGCGACTTCCGCGCCGTCCTGCCCGAGTTCGGCACCGTCGAGGACTTCGTCCACCTGCTGGAGGAGGCGCACCGACGCGGCATCCGCGTGATCACCGACCTCGTGCTCAACCACACGTCCGACGCCCACCCCTGGTTCCAGGCGTCGCGCCAGGACCCCGACGGGCCGTACGGCGACTTCTACGTGTGGAGCGAGACCGGCACCGAGTACAGCGACGCGCGCATCATCTTCGTCGACACCGAGACGTCGAACTGGACGTACGACCCGGTGCGCGGGCAGTTCTTCTGGCACCGCTTCTTCAGCCACCAGCCCGACCTGAACTTCGAGAACCCGGCCGTGCGCGAGGCGATGCTCGACGTCCTGCGCTTCTGGCTCGACCTCGGCATCGACGGCTTCCGGCTCGACGCCGTGCCCTACCTGTTCGAGGAGGAGGGCACGAGCAGCGAGAACCTGCCGCGCACCCACGAGTACCTCAAGGAGGTGCGCGCGACGATCGACCGCGAGTACCCCGGCCGGGTGCTGCTCGCCGAGGCGAACCAGTGGCCGTCGGACGTCGTGGAGTACTTCGGCGACCCCGAGGTCGGCGGCGACGAGTGCCACATGGCCTTCCACTTCCCGCTCATGCCGCGCATCTTCATGGCGGTGCGCCGCGAGTCGCGCTTCCCGATCTCGGAGATCCTGGCGCAGACGCCGCCCATCCCGGCGGGCACGCAGTGGGGCATCTTCCTGCGCAACCACGACGAGCTGACCCTCGAGATGGTCACCGACGACGAGCGCGACTACATGTACCGCGAGTACGCCCGCGACCCGCGGATGAAGGCCAACATCGGCATCCGCCGCCGGCTCGCGCCCCTGCTCGAGAACGACCGCAACCAGCTCGAGCTGTTCACCGCCCTGCTGCTGAGCCTGCCGGGCTCCCCGGTGCTCTACTACGGCGACGAGATCGGCATGGGCGACAACATCTGGCTGGGCGACCGCGACGCGGTGCGCACGCCGATGCAGTGGTCGCCGGACCGCAACGCCGGCTTCTCGCGCTCCGACCCCGGTCGTGTCTACCTGCCGCCGATCATGGACCCGACGTACGGCTACGAGGCGGTCAACGTCGAGGCGCAGATGGGGAACTCGGCGTCGCTGCTGTCGTGGACGCGGCGCATGATCGAGGTCCGCAAGCAGCACCTGGCCTTCGCCGAGGGCGACTTCGTCGACCTGGGCGGCTCGAACCCGAGCGTCCTGGCCTACCAGCGCGTCTGGACCCGTCCGGACGGCGAGCGCGACGTCGTGCTGTGCGTCAACAACCTGTCCCGCTTCCCCCAGCCCGTCGAGCTCGAGCTCGGCGAGCACGAGGGCTGCACCCCCGTCGAGCTGACCGGCAGCGTGCGCTTCCCGCGCGTCGGGGAGCTGCCCTACCTGCTGACCCTCCCGGGTCACGGCTTCTACTGGTTCCAGCTGGTCGAGCTCGGCGACGAGGGCGAACGAAGGAGCATGCTGTGAGCCAGCCCGTGACCCAGCACGACGTCGACCAGGTCGCAGCCGCCCTGCCCGGGTGGCTGCCGTCCCAGCGGTGGTTCGGCGGCAAGGACCGTCCGGTGACCTCCGTGCGCCCCATCGACTGGACGGTCGTCGAGGACGGCGACCCCGCCCTCGTGCACCTCGTCGTCGAGGTCGGGCAGGACGACCGCACCGAGCCGTACCAGCTCCTGCTGGGCCGGCGCAGCGACGGGCTGCCGGACGTCCCGGCGACGGCAGCGATCGGGGTCGAGGACGGTCCCGTCTGGTACGAGGCCAGCGGCGACGCCGACCTCACCGGGGTGCTGCTCGACCACGTGGCCGCGGGCGACGTCGTCGGCGACCTGCGGTTCGAGCCGGAGCCGGGTGCCGAGCTGGTGACCGGCCTGCGCGCCCACCCGATCACGTCGGAGCAGAGCAACACGTCGCTGGTGTACGGCGGGCAGTACATCCTCAAGCTCTTCCGCCGGCTCACGCCCGGCACCAACAAGGACCTCGTGCTGCACCGCGCGCTGCGCGAGGTCGGGTCGTCGCACGTCGCCGAGCCGCTCGGCTCGATCAGCGGCACGCTCGGCGACGACGAGGTCACCTTCGCCATGCTGCAGCGCTTCCTGCCCGACGCGGCGGACGGCTGGGTCATGGCGACCACGAGCGTCCGCGACTACATGGCCGACGACGCGGGGCTGCCCCCTAGCGACCTCGGCGGCGACTTCGCGGGCGAGGCCTACCGGCTCGGTCGCGCCGTGGCCGACGTCCACGCCGACCTCGCCCGCGCCCTGGGCACCGAGACGGCTGCCGGCGACGACCTTGCCCGCTCGGTCGAGGCCATGGAGCGCCGGCTCGACCGCGTGGCCGCGGCCGTGCCCGCCCTGCGCGAGCACACCGACGGGATCCGCGACGCGTTCCACGCCGTGGTCGACGTCGAGCTGGCGCTCCCGCTGCAGCCCGTCCACGGCGACCTGCACCTGGGCCAGGTGCTGCGCACCGTCTCCGGCTGGCTCGTCCTCGACTTCGAGGGGGAGCCCGCGGCCAGCCTCGCGGAGCGCTCCGCGCTGCGGTCGCCGCTGCGCGACGTCGCCGGCATGCTGCGCTCCTTCGACTACGCCGCCCACCAGCTGCTCGTGGGCCAGCCCCACGACGAGGACCGACGCGAGCGCGCCGACGCGTGGGCCGTCCACAACCGGACGGCGTTCTGCGACGGCTACGCCAAGGCCGCCGGGCACGACCCGCGCGACGAGGCCGTGCTGCTGCGCGGGCTCGAGCTCGACAAGGCGGTCTACGAGGTGGGCTACGAGCACGCGAACCGGCCCGACTGGACCGACGTGCCGCTCGGCTCCATCGCCCGCATCCTCACCGAGGAGGCCTGACATGACGTCCGAGGACACCCCCACCCCCAGCGAATCGACCAGCGGCGAGCCGGCGGACGGCTGGCCCGCCGCGGTCGGCGAGCTCGACCTGCACCTCATCGGCGAAGGTCGCCACGAGCGGCTCTGGGACGTGCTGGGCGCCCACGTCCGCGCCCACGACGGCACCGCCGGGCCCGTCGAGGGCACCTCGTTCGCGCTCTGGGCCCCGAACGCCCGCAGCGTGCAGGTCGTCGGCGACTTCAACGGCTGGGACGGCGGCGCGCACGCCATGCGACCGCTCGGCGGCCCGGGCGTCTGGGACCTCTTCGTCCCCGGCGTCGGTGCCGGCGCGCGGTACAAGTTCCGGGTCGAGGGTGCCGACGGCGCCTGGCACGAGAAGATCGACCCGCTCGCCTTCGGCACCGAGGTGCCGCCCGCGACGGCGTCGGTCGTCGTCGAGCCGACGCACCGCTGGCGCGACGACGCCTGGGTCGAGCAGCGTGACGCCACCCGCTGGACCGAGGCGCCGGTGAGCATCTACGAGGTGCACCTCGGGTCGTGGCGTCCCGGGCTGACGTACCGCGAGCTCGCCGAGGAGCTGGGCGACTACCTCCTCGAGATGGGCTTCACCCACGTCGAGCTGCTGCCCGTCGCCGAGCACCCCTTCGGCGGCTCGTGGGGCTACCAGGTCACGTCGTACTACGCGCCGACGTCGCGGTTCGGCTCTCCCGACGACTTCCGCTGGTTCGTCGACGAGCTGCACCAGCGGGGCCTCGGCGTCGTCGTCGACTGGGTGCCCGCGCACTTCCCGAAGGACGAGTGGGCCCTGGCACGCTTCGACGGCACCGCGCTCTACGAGCACCCCGACCCGCGCCGCGGCGAGCAGCCCGACTGGGGCACCTACGTGTTCGACTTCGGACGTCCGGAGGTGCGCAACTTCCTCGTCGCCAACGCGCTGTTCTGGCTCGAGGAGTTCCACCTCGACGGCCTGCGCGTCGACGCCGTCGCGTCGATGCTCTACCTCGACTACTCCCGCAACGACGGCGAGTGGGTGCCCAACAAGCACGGCGGCCGCGAGAACCTCGAGGCCGTGCAGCTGCTCCAGGAGCTCAACGCGACGGTCTACAAGCACCACCCCGGCGTGATGATGGTGGCCGAGGAGTCGACGGCCTGGCCGGGCGTCAGCGCGCCCACCGACGCGGGCGGTCTCGGGTTCGGCTTCAAGTGGAACATGGGCTGGATGCACGACACGCTCTCCTACCTCGGCCACGACCCCGTGCACCGCTCGTACCACCACGGGGAGATGACGTTCGCGATCGACTACGCCTGGACCGAGAACTTCGTGCTGCCGCTGTCGCACGACGAGGTCGTGCACGGCAAGGGCTCGCTCTGGGGCCGGATGCCGGGCGACGCGTGGAACAAGGCGGCCGGCGTGCGCGCCCTGCTGGCGTTCATGTGGGCCCACCCCGGCAAGCAGATGCTGTTCATGGGCGGTGAGTTCGGGCAGGAGGGCGAGTGGGCGGAGTCGCGCGGGCTCGACTGGGACGAGCTGCGCGACCCGCTGCACGCGGGCGTCCTCGAGCTCGTCGCCGACCTGAACCAGACGTACCGCGCGACGCCGGCGCTCCACACCGCCGACACCACCCCCGACGGGTTCCGCTGGATCGACGCGTCCGACGTCGCCGGCAACGTCGTGTGCTTCCTGCGGCTCGGCAGCGACGGGTCGCAGCTGGCGTGCCTGGCCAACTTCTCCGGAGCGCCGCACCACGACTACCGCGTGGGGCTGCCGCTCCTGGGCCGGTGGCGCGAGGTGCTGAACACCGACGCGCAGGCGTACGGCGGCTCGGGCGTCGGCAACCTGGGGGCGGTCGAGGCCGAGGGGATCCCGCACCACGGGTTCGCGGCGTCGGCCGTCGTCCAGCTGCCCCCGGCCGGGGTGCTCTGGCTGGAGCCCGACGCCACCTAGGGTGGGCCCCATGACGACGTGGGGTGCCTCGAGCGAGGTCGGCCGCCTGCGGACGGTGCTGCTGCACCGGCCGGGCCAGGAGCTCGCGCGGCTGACGCCGCGCAACAACGACTCGCTGCTGTTCGACGGCATCCCCTGGCTCGGCCGCGCGCAGGAGGAGCACGACGCGTTCGCGCAGGCGCTGCGCGACCACGACGTCGAGGTGCTGTACCTCGTCGAGCTGCTCACCGAGACGCTCGAGCAGGCCGACGCCCGGGCCGAGATCGTCGAGAGCACGACGTCGACGCTGCACCTCGGCGACAGCCTGCGTCGCTACCTGGTGGCCGCGCTGTCGGACCTCGCGCCCGCCGACCTCGCCGCGGTCGTGACCGCGGGCCTGCGCAACGACGAGGTCGCGCACCGCAGCATCGTCACGAGCCTGCTGCGCCCCGACGACTTCCTCGTCGACCCGCTGCCCAACCTGCTCTTCACGCGCGACTCCTCCGTGTGGCTGCCCGACCGCGTGGCCGTCACGAGCCTGGCGATGCCGGCGCGCGTCCGCGAGACCCAGCTGACCGGCCTCGTGTACGCCCACCACCCACGCTTCGCGGGTGTCGAGCGCGTCCACGGTCCGCACCTCGAGCACCTCGAGGGTGGCGACGTGCTGCTGCTCGCGCCGGGCGTCGTCGCGGTCGGCGTCGGGGAGCGGACCACCCCCGCCGGGTTCGAGCGGTTCGCCGCGCAGGTGCTGCGGGACCGGCTCGCCGAGACGGTGCTGGCCGTGCCGATCGCGCAGGAGCGCGCCACGATGCACCTCGACACGATCGTCACGATGGTCGACGTGGACACGGTGGTCATCTACCCGAACATGGCCGACGAGCTGCGGGCGCTGGCGGTGACGCTGGACGACGACGGCACGCTGCGCGTGGCGCCGGAGCGCTCGTTCTTCGAGGCCGCGGCCGACGCGATGGGCATCGAGCGCCTGCACCGCATCGACACCGGCCTGGACCCGGTGACCGCCGAGCGCGAGCAGTGGGACGACGGCAACAACACGCTCGCCATCGACGCCCGTCTCGCCGTCGCCTACGAGCGCAACGAGCAGACCAACGCCCGCTTGGAGGAGCACGGCATCGAGGTCGTGGCCATCAGCGGCTCCGAGCTCGGGTCGGGCCGCGGCGGCCCCCGCTGCATGTCCTGCCCCGTCCTCCGCGACTGACCCACCCCTCCCCTCCCCTCCCCCTCCCCCTCGCCGCCCGTGCGCGTTTACGTGGGGCCCCACCCAAACGCGCACTTCCGGCGCCTGTTTGCGTGGGGCGGAGCCGGTTTGCGTGGGGCCCCACCCAAACGCGCACTTTCGGCGCGTGTTTGCGTGGGGCGGAGCCGGTTTACGTGGGGCCCCACGCAAACGTGCACGTCAGGCGAGGGTGACCTGGGGCGCGTAGAGGGCCATGGCGTCGAGGGCGCGACGGTGGTTCTCGGGGGTCGAGCCGGCGCACGCGTCGACGGCCACCCGCACGGTCGCTCCCGCGTCGGCGGCGGCGAGCACGGTCGACAGGACGCAGCAGTCGGTCGAGACGCCGGCGACGACGAGGTCGGGCGCCTCGCCCGTCACTGCCCGCACGACGTCCCACTTGCCGAACGTCGGCGCGTCGACGACGGTCGCCACGGCCGCGACGTCGGCCAGCTCGGGGACGACCTCGAACATGGGGTCGTCGGCCGGGCGGTCGGCGAACGGCCACGCGTCGAAGTACGCACGCCACGAGCCGACCCGTTCGGCGTCGGGCGCGGGCACCCAGCGCGTGACGATCGTCGGCAGCGTCGCCGCCAGCGCGCGCACCGGCTCGAGGGTCGCGGCGAACATCGGCGATCCCCAGGGCGAGCCGACGTCGGCGAAGACCCGCTGCGGGTCGACGACCACCAACCAGGTCTGCGTCATGCCCCGACCCTCACGCGGCACCGGCCTCCTGGCGACGCACGGTCGACCGTCGGGCGACGAGGGTCACGACCAGCCCGATCGCGAAGGCGGCCAGCACGCCGAGGTTCGCGTAGGGCCATGCACCGTCCCAGCCGGCGCCGTCGGGCAGACGGGTGCCGAGCCCGAACGGCTCGATCAGGTAGCCCTGCCAGTCGTTCCACGCGGTCCCGGAGATCTGGTTGACGACGAGGCCCCAGCCCACGACCGACGCGCCGACCATCGTCGCCACCGACGTCCACGCGACGGCGCCGTAGCGTCCCGACGCGTCGAACAGCGCCGCCTCGTCGTAGTCGCGACGCCGCAGGGCGATGTCGCCGATCATGATGCCGGCCCACGCGGCGACGGGGACGCCGAGCGTGATGAGGAAGCTCTGGAACGGCCCGAGGAACGTCTGCGCGACGAACACGACGTACACCGTCCCGGCCGTCAGGATGACGCCGTCGACGAGGGCGGCCGCCGGGCGCGGGATGCGCACACCGAGGCTGAGGAGCGTCAGGCCGGAGGAGTAGATGCCGAGCACGGCGCCCGACACGAGCGCCAGCACCGACGCGACGAGGAACGGCACGAGGAACCAGGTGGGCAGGACCGACGCGAGCGTGCCGACGGGGTCGTCCACGATCCCCGCGCTGAGGGTGTCCGACGAGCCCGCGAGCAGGATGCCGTAGACCACGAGCACGACAGGTGCGAGCGCGCCGGCCAGCGTGTTCCACGCGACGATCTGCGCGCCCGACGTGTCACGCCGCTGGTACCGCGACCAGTCCGCGGCGATGTTGATCCAGCCGAACCCGAACCCGGTCATGACCATGACGAACGCCCCGACCATGGCCTGGCCGGACCCGCCGGGCAGCGACGTCACGCGGTCGAGGTCGATCTGGTCGAACGTCAGGAGGATGTAGCCGATGGTCGCGGCACCCGTGAGCCAGGTCAGCACCGACTGCAGCCGCATGATCACGTGGTAGCCGGCGACCGACGCGGCGACGATCAGGGCCGCGATGACGGCGCACGCCACGACCTTCGTGGCCGTGCCGCCGCCCCAGCCGAGCTCGCGCAGGACGGTGGCGGTGGCCAGGGTCGCGGTGATGGCCAGGAACGTCTCCCAGCCGATCGAGATCAGCCAGCTGAAGACGCCGGGCAACTTCTGGCCGACGACGCCGAACGGTGCGCGGCTGAGGATCATCGTCGGCGCCGAGCCGCGCTTGCCGGCGATCGCGACGAGGCCGCACGCCGCGAACGACACGACGACGCCGAGGACGGTCACGAGCACCGCCTGCGTCAGCGAGAGCCCGAAGCCGAGCACGAAGCTGCCGTAGGAGATGCCGAACACCGAGACGTTCGCGGCGAACCACGGCCAGAACAGGTCGGACGGCTTCGCGGTGCGCTCCGCCTCGTCGACGATCTCGATGCCCGTGACCTCGATGCCGGCCCGTCGGACCGCGTCCAGCTCGCTCATGGGGTCAGCGTCCCACGTCGGGGTCGGCGCGTCTCCCCCACGCAACCGTGCAGATCGTGCGCACCGTTGCGTGGGGGCGAGCCCGTTTGCGTGGGGCCCCACGCAAACGGGCTGGGGTCAGCGGATGGTGAGCTGACGGCTGGTGAGGTTGGCGCGGGCGTTGCGCTGCTCCTGGGTCAGGGGCGCGTCATCGGCGATCGCACCCTCCAGCCGCTGCGCGAGGGCCGCGACGGGCTCCTCGAGCGCGGCCGCGCCGTCGTCGACGACGGCGGGGTCCATCTCCCACACCGGCACCAGCAGTCCGTGGGCTCGGAACATGCCGATGAGCTTCGTGCCGTCGCCGAGGGTCTCCTCGCCGGCGGCCGCGAGACGCGCGAAGCCGTCGAGCACCGTCGCCTCGCTCTGGGTGACGACCCAGCGCAGGTAGCGCTTGTCGCCCATGCGCACCCAGTAGGCCGCCTCGACCGACGTCAGGCGCTCGGTGGGGGCGATGGACTCGTTGGCGGCGGCCAGCGCGTCGGAGCCCTCGGCGTCGGTGCCCTCGACCCAGAAGTCGAAGCCGTCGTGCACCTCCACGTCGAACGACGACGCCGGGTCGACGATCTGCTGCAGCCGGTCGCCCACGCCCGGGTCGGTCAGGCGCACCGGGTTGCCGGGCTCGGTCTCGCGGGCGGCCTCGATGGCGCCGGCGAGGTCGCGACTCACGTCGCCGTAGTTGTGCAGCACCTGCAGGCCCAGCCAGATCTCGCCGTCGGGGCGACGGATGCCGGCACCGCCACCGGGCAGCAGCGAGCACACCCGCACCTGCTCCCCGTCGGTGAGCGTGACCGTGGCGGTCGCGGACGGCACGAACTCGCGCAGCGCGATCCAGTCACCCTCGTGCGGCAGGCCCTCGAACGTGCGGGCGACGAAGGGCATGCGGGCCGGCTTCGGCGCCTTGGTGCGGCGCGACTTCTTTCCCATGGGTCGCACCCTAGCCAGAGGTGCGGGCGGCGGCAGGCCGCAGGGTCGCCCCTGACCGAGAGGTGCTCAGTGGGCCCAGGGTGATCAGCTGGCCCGGGTAGTCAGCTGGCCCAGCGTGGTCAGCGGGCGAGCGGCAGCTCGGCGCCCACGCGGGTGCCGGCGGACATGTCGACCCACCAGCGGTCGGCGACGCGGTTGATGATCGAGAGTCCACGGCCGCTGAGGGAGTCCTCGTCGAAGTCGATCGGCTTGAGCGATCCGCCCTGGCCGTCGTCGTGGACGCTGATCTCGAGCAGCTGCCGCTCGGGGTCGATCGTCCACGCCAGCTCCATCGTGCCGTCGTCGGACGGCTGGCCGTGCGCGACGGCGTTGGCGACCATCTCGCTCAGCACGATGAGGGCGTCGTCGATGACGGTCGACGAGGCGCGGTGCACGGTGAGGAAGCCGGCGAGCTTGGTGCGGGCGATGCTCGGCGTCGAGGGCTCGAACGGCAGACGCACGGTCGCGGACGGACGGGTGGTCGCGGCGGCGTTGCCGTCGACCTGTTCTCCGCCCGGGTGCATATAGTCCAAAGTAACCAGTCAGCAGCCGATAATCCAGCCCGTGTGGCCCACCTCCCGCCGCGGACGCCGCGCGAGAGCCGCTCTGCACAGGCACCAGACCTTCGAGGAGCCCCCCGTGGACGTGCCCACGACGACCGTCGCCGACCTGCCCGACCCGCTGCCCGACGACCTCGTCGTGCTCGACGTCCGCGAGCCCCACGAGTGGGACGCAGGGCACGTCCCGGGCGCCGTGCACGTGCCGCTCGGCGACCTCCCGACGCGTGTCGGCGAGCTCGACCCGCAGGCGCGCACGCTCGTCGTCTGCCACCTCGGTGGTCGATCGGCGCGGGCCACGGCCTGGCTCGGGCAGCAGGGCCACGACGTCGTCAACCTGGCCGGCGGGATGGACGCGTGGGAGGCCGCCGGCCGACCCACCGAGAGCTGAGCGTCCCCGGACGCGGAAAGGCCCCCTGGACCGTGTGGTCCGGGGGGCCTCTCCGTGGCTGACGGGCCTAGCTCACTTGGCGGCAGCCTTGAGCTTCGAGCCGGCGCTCACCTTCACGCCGTAGCCGGCGGGGATGTCGATGGTCTCACCGGTCGCGGGGTTGCGGCCCGTGCGAGCGGCGCGCGAGACGCGCTCGACCGAGAGGATGCCGGGGATGGCGACCTTCTCGCCCTTGCTGACGGCGTCGATGAGGACGTCGGCCAGCGCGCTGAGGACGTCGTCGGCGGTGGACTTGGTGGTGTCGGCCTTCTCGGCGAGGGCCGAGACGAGGTCGCTGCGGGAGATAGCCACGGGGACTCCTAGAGAGTTCGGATGTTGTGCGCTCAGCAGTCTAGGCAGGAAACCCCGACATTCCGGTGCACCCCGGCCCCTACGGCGTGCCTTCTGCCCGTGATATCGGGCCTCGGAGGGCGTCCCAGTCGGGGCCGGGGGCGTCGACGAGCCCGCGCAGCGCCTCCAGGTACCTCTCCCTCGGCCACCGCACGACCCCCAGCGACTCCAGGTGCGGGGTCGCCCACTGCACGTCGACGAGCCCCTCGGGACCCACGGCGTCGACCAGCGCCACCAGCGCCACCTTCGACGCGTCACGTGCGTGGTGGAACATCGACTCCCCCGCGAACAGGCGTCCGACCGAGAGTCCGTACAGCCCGCCGACGAGGGCCCCGTCGGCGTCGCGGGTCTCGACGGAGTGCGCCCAGCCGAGCTCGTGCAGACGCACGTACGCGTCACGGATGCCGCGGTCGATCCAGGCTCCGGGCCGGCGGGGGTCGGCGCACGCGTCGACCACCTCGGCGAACGCGGTGTCGATCGTGACCGTCAGCCGGCGCACCGCCTGGCGCAGCGACCGCGAGACCCGCAGCGCCGACGGCTCCAGCACGCCGCGCTCGACCGGCGACCACCACAGCAGGTCGCCCTCGTCCGGCATCGGGAACGCGCCGTGGCGGTAGGCCTCGACCACCGTCGACGGCTCGAGGTCGGCGCCGGCCGCGACGCAGTCGGACCGCGGCCACAGGTCGGGTCGGAACTCCCAGGGGGACGGGGGCAGCGGGGCGGCGGGCACGTCAGGCCTCCAGCACGCGGCTCAGGTGGTGTGCGGGCATCCCGCCCCACTCGCGCCACTCCTCGTCGGTGGCGCCCTCGAGGGAGTCCCACCAGGTCAGGGCACGGTTGACCGGCTGCGTGAAGGCCGTGGCGGCGCGCAGCTCGGCGAGGTCGCGCGGGTCGGCGACGTCGGACCACATCTCGGAGTAGGTGGCGAGCACGTCGTCCCAGGCCAGCGCGCTGCGTGTCGTGATCCAGCCGTAGGGCACGCTCAGGACCTCGAGCGCGTGGGACCACTGCAGGTCGCCGAAGTCGAACACGCGCAGGTCGGCGAAGGCGTTCCAGGGGTGCACGTCACCATGCTGCACGGTGACCGGGACGCTCGACGACGCGAGGCGCGCGACGGCCTCGAGCAGCTGCTCCCGGCGTCCGGCGAGCGCGGTGGCGCCGGCGTGGTCGAGCGCCGAGGGGTGCTCGGCCGGCAGCGTCGCGAGGCGTTCGAGCAGCGCGTCGAAACGGGCGGGGACGGTCTCGGGCGAGCAGTCGGGGACGCCGGTGGCGAGCACGGCGTCGCGACGGTCGACGAGACGACGCTGCAGGCGCGCCGTCGCGATCATGACGCCGCGCCAGTCGGCGAGGGTCGGCTCGCGGGAGTCGCCCAACGTGACGCCGCGGTCGGCGGTGAGCATCCAGCCCCGCGCCGGGGTCGACCGCGAGCGGTGCGGCCACCTGGTCGGGCGCGACGTCGGCCAGCAGGGCGTGCAGCGCCGGCTCGAACGCCATCGACCGGCAGTTCGCCTTGAACCAGAGGCGCCCGCGGTCGGTGGGCACGACCAGCTGCGTCGACCACGGCCGGACCCGACGTTGCTCGATCGGGCCGGCGAGCGCGTGCCCGGCCTCCTCGGCGCGGGCGTGGATCCAGGCGTGCGTCTCCTCGAGCCAGCCCGGCGAGGTGACCTGCCGGCTGAACGCCTGGTCCATGCGCTGAGCGTAGGGCCCGCGGCCGTTTGGGGGGCGGACCTCGACCGCGTCCCTAGGATTGTGGGCATGGCTGGACTTCGAGGCAGGGCCGCGGTGGCGGCGACGAACAAGTTCGCTCCGCAGGTGGCAGGCGGGTTCGTCCGCCAGGTGCTGGACCGCGCGATCGACGGCGTCGGGCCGCTCCCGTCGGCGCGCAAGGCCGCCGACGCCCACCTGGTCGACACCGACGGCGACGTCGAGGCGGCGATCACGCGTCTCGTGCGCCGCCACACCGCGCTGGCCGGCGCGCAGGGGTTCGTGACGAACCTGGGCGGCATCGCGGCGGTGGCCGTGGCGGTGCCGGCGAACGTCGTCGGCGTCACGCTGGTGCAGGCGCACATGGTCGCGGGGGTGGCCGCGCTGCGCGGCTACGACCTCACCGACCCGCGGGTGCGCAACGCGATCCTCGTCTGCATGCTCGGCGAGGACGCGGTGAAGGACCTGCTGAAGTCGGGCAAGCTGCCCTCGCCGCCGATGACGCTCGCGACGTCGCCGGTGCACTCCCCCGAGCTCGACCGGATCATCTCCCACGAGGTCACCGCCGAGCTGGTCACCCGCACGGTCGGCCGACGCGCCGTCACCCTCGTCGCCCGCCGCGTGCCGCTCATCGGCGGTGCCGTCGCGGGCGGGTCCGACGGCTGGTCGACCCGCCAGATCGGCCAGTACGCCGCGCGGGAGCTGAAGGACCGCAACATCCCGAAGCGGCAGGCCTGACCGCCGGTTCCATCCCTGACTCCCATCAGCTGATGGGAATCAGCATCTGACCATGGTTTCCCTCACTCACCTGCGGATGATTCCGAGGGTGAGCGAGGGATTCCCCTGACGTCATGGGAATCAGCGGCCTGACGATGACAGCGGGTCAGGACTCGACGGGCGCGACCGGCTGCCGCAGGATCGTGCGCAGGCGCTCGGGCGCGGTCCGCCGGGGGTCTCCGAGGTAGACCTCGTGGTGGCGGCCGGTCAGGCGCAGCCCGGCCGACGGGATCTCGACGTCGTGCATCCGCGCCAGCACCGGGCCCTCGTCGTCGTAGGGGCCGACGTGCAGCGTCTGGATGCACAGACCCTCGTGCAGCACCCGCAGGTCGACGCGGGCGAGGCCGGTGAGCCCCGGCTTCCTGCGCGCGACGGTCGCGACGGCGTCGGCGAACGCGGCGTCGTCGACCCAGGTGGGCGCGAGGACCAGGGCGGTCCAGCTCCAGCGGCTCTTGTCGCGCGCGCTCGTGAAGGCGGCCATGTCGTCGGACCACCAGAGCGCCTCGAGCGGCATGACCGTCTCGTCGTGCCCGCGCTCCTTGCCGGCGAAGCGCAGGGCGTAGGCGACCGGGTAGAGCACGGCGAGCGCCTCGGCGTAGGAGGCCGACGTGTTGGGGTCGCCCTGGCCGTCGACCGCCAGGTACGTCATCAGGGGCACCTCGAGCACGTCGAAGACCCCTCGCCGCGCGCGGTACTGGGGAAGGGTGCGCTTGCGGTCGAGCGTCACGCCTGCTCCTGCTCGCGCTGGCGTGCGCGGTACTCCGCCGCGGCGTGGCGGTTGCCACAGGTGGTGCTGCAGAAGCGGCGGGAGCGGTTGCGGGAGAGGTCGAGGACGATGCCGTCGCAGCCGTCGTCGGCGCAGGTCGCGAAGCGGGACAGCTCGCCCGCGGTGACCACCTCGCTGAACGCGACGGCAGTCTCGAGGGCGATCCGCTCGTGCAGCGGCCGGTCGTCGTCGACCACGTGCAGGTGCCAGCCCAACGGACCGTGGTTGACGAGTCGCGGCTGCGCGGGGAACGCGGCGAGCAGGTCGTTGACGACGGCGACGGCCTCGTCGAGCTCGGCCGTCATCAGTCGACGCAGGGTGGCGCGCAGCGCGCGGACCTCCTCGAGCTCCGCGCGGTCGCGGTCGTGCCGGCCGGTGTAGCCGTGCCGTTCGTAGTAGCCGTCGAGCTCCGCCACGGAGGTGAGCGTGTCGGGCTGCTCGGCCGAGTTCGCCAGCTCGACGGCGGCCAGCAGGTTCGCCTCGGTGTCATGAGCGAAGACCATGTTGACACCTTATGACACCGAGCCCTATCGTCAGGACCCATGACTGGGAACGCTCCTGACGCAACGTCGCTGACGAGTGCCTCGGCGACGCCGCGACGTTCCCCGAACGCCGGGAGCGGGCGCACCGCGTCGGGCCTCGCGTTCGCCCTGGTGTCGGCCTCCGCCTTCGGGCTCTCCGGGTCCCTGGCGCGCGGGCTGCTGGAGTCGGGCTGGAGCGCCGGTGCGGCCGCAGGGGTCCGCATGGGCGTGGCCGCGGCCGTCGTGGCCCTCCCGGCCGCCCTCGCGATGCGCGGCCGCTGGGGCCTGGTGCGCCGCGCCACGCCGATGGTGCTGCTCTACGGCCTGCTCGCCGTCGCCGGCGCGCAGCTCTGCTACTTCTACGCCGTGCAGACGCTGCAGGTCGGCGTGGCGCTGCTCATCGAGTACATGGCGCCCGTCGCCGTCGTGGTGTTCCTGTGGGTGGCCCGCGGGGAGCGCCCCGGACGGCTCACCGTCGCCGGCGCCGTCGTCGCGATGGCGGGTCTCGCGCTCGTGCTCGGCCTGCTGTCGGGTGTCTCGCTCGACGGGGTCGGGGTGCTGTGGGCCCTCGGCGCCACCATCGGTGCCGCGACCTACTTCCTGCTGTCGGCCGACGACCGGGTCGGGCTGCCGCCCGTCGCGCTCGCCGGCGGCGGGCTGCTCGTCGGCAGCGCCGCCCTCGGTCTTGGTGGGCTGGTCGGCGTGCTGCCGATGACCGCGTCGACCGCCGACGCGACGCTGGGCGACGTCGCGCTCCCCTGGTGGCTGCTCGTCGGCCTGCTGGGCGTCGTGACCGCGGCGCTGGCCTACGTCACAGGCATCGCGGCGGGACGTCGGCTCGGGTCGCGCGTGGCGTCGTTCGTCGCCCTCTCCGAGGTGCTCATGGCCGTGCTGTTCGCGTGGCTGCTGCTCGACGAGCTGCCGACCACGGCCCAGCTCCTCGGCGGCCTCCTCGTCCTGGCGGGCGTCGTGCTGGTGAAGGTCGGCGAGCCCCGGCACGTCGAGGAGCACGGGGCGACGTCGCCCACGGTCGAGCCGCTGCCGCCCACCTGAGCCGCCCGCCCCACCCTCGCCGGCAGCGCCCGTTTGCGTGGGGCCCCACGCAAACGGGCTCGCCCCCACGCAAGGATGCGCCAGATCTGCGCGCTTGGGTGGGGCCCCACGCAAACGCGCAGCGGAGGCGGGGTCAGGTGCGGACGTGCATCCGCTCGCCCTGAGGGCCGAAGATGGCCAGCACCTCGGTGGGGTGCGGGCCGGGGTTGCTCACCCAGTGCGGGGTGCGGGTGTCGAACTCGACCACCTCGCCGGGCCCGATCGTCAGGTCGCGCGAGCCCAGGACCAGGCGCACCTGCCCCGAGAGGACGTACATCCACTCGTAGCCGTCGTGGGTGCGCAGGCTCGGCTCGGCGTCCGCCTCCACCGGCATGACGATCTTGTACGACTGCAGCCCGCCCGGACGTCGCGTCAGCGGCACGAACGTGCGACCGTGCCGCACCACCGGACGGGCCCGCACGCGGGGGTCGCCGGTCTCGGGCGCGTCGACGAGCTCGTCGAGTGCGACACCGTGCGCGGCGGCGAGGGGCAGCAGGAGCTCGAGTGTCGGCCTGCGCTGCCCCGACTCCAGCCGCGACAGGGTGCTCACGGAGATGCCGGTCTGCTCCGCGACGTCGGCGAGGGTCGCGTCGCGCTCCAGGCGCAGCTGGCGCAGCCGGGGCCCGACGCCCGCCAGCACCTCGCCGAGGTCGGAGGGGGCGGTCATGCGCCGGGTTCCAGTCGACGCAGCGACGCCTCGGTGCCGAGCTCGGCACGGTCACGGCGAACACGACGCCAGTGGTCGAGCGCGGCGATAAGGACGGCCGGGTCTCCACTCAGGTGCGGGAAGGAGATCGCCAGCGCCCTCTCGGCCTCCGGGATCGGTCGTGCCTGCTGCTCGCCGAACCCGGTCGGGGCGCGCAGCACCCGCACCTGGTCCGCCGTGCGTGCGTAGACGACGAGTGTACGACGCGGCTGCTGCAACGCGACCACCTCGACGACGTCGTCCCAGGCGACCTCGCGTTCGGAGCTCCAGGTGCGCAACCGGACGGTGTCGGGGGTGAGCACCAAGGCGCCCCGAGGGCGGCGACCGGCGACCACGGCGACCACGGTCGGCACGGCGAGGACCAGCACGACCGCCGCACCGACGAGCCCGACCGACGGCCCCGTCGAGCCCGACCCCGCGACCGCCGAGAGGACCAGGAGGGCACTGAAGAGCACGGCGGCCCCGGTGGTGCCCCACGCGAGGAACCGCGCCAGGCGCGACTCCGGGAGCACGGTGGCGGCGTCGGCGAGCGTCGACGCGTGGGCGCCCCGCGGCGTGGCGAGGAAGCGCAGCAGGTATCCGACCGCGAGGACGGCGGTCGCCGCCATGGCGGCACCGGCCAGGGCGAGGAGCAGGTCGCCACGGGTGAGCAGCAGCACCGACGCCGCGAGGAGGGCCGGCCCGAGCAGCACAGCGGCCGCACCCATGCCGAGCACCTGGCCCACCGGCGGTCTCGGCGACGACGGCCGCGCGTCCGCGCCGCTCACCACGGGGTCACCGCGTCCCACACGTCGCTCGCCGTGTCCTTCACGCCCTCGCCGAAGTCGCGCAGACCCTCGTCGATCGCCTCGGTGACGTCCTCGGGGACCCAGTGGTCCCAGGCGTACTCCGCCAGCATGCCGACGCCGACGGCCGCGACGGTGCCGACCGCGGCGACGGCCAGGACGGGAGCACCTGCCGTGACCGCGATGGCCCCGGCGGCGATGCCGGCCCCCGTCGCGAGCACCTCGCTGGAGATGACCTGACCGGGCGAGTCACCGTTGGCGATGTCGTTGCCCGCGAGGCCGACGGTGAGCAGCCCCCCGACGATGGGGAGTCGCCGGGCGATCCGCTCCGACCCCTCGGCGAGCGCGTCCAGGCCCCGCGCGGCCTGACGGTTGCCGCGGACGTCCACGGCGTCGCCCGCCGCGCGTCGGGCGGGGTTGCCGGAGCGCTGCGCACGGCGCGCCTCGGCCGCCTCGCGACGCAGGCGTGCCGCCTCGCTGCCGTGGTGGTTCGCCAGCTCCTCGAGCCGACCCTTGCGCAGGTCGATCGTGAAGAGCATGGCCGTGGCGGGCAGCTTCTGCAGCTGCTTGACGAGGTAGGACAGCAGAGTCGGGTCGTCGGCCGTCGCGATGTGGGTGAGGTTCGCGTCGATCCACTCATCGAGGGTGGTGCGCTCCTGCTCGACCTCCCCCAGCAGCCGGTTGTAGAGCTCGACCTTGTCGTTCGCCTGCTCGAACCGGTCGTTCTCCGCGTCCCACGCGGTGCGCTCCGCCTCCGTCGACCCGGCGGGCAGGTCGGCGGGACGTTGCGGCTCCGGCGGGGTCTGGATGACGGTGCCGGCCACGGTGAGCCCGCCCTCCGTGGCCTCGGCACGGCGATCGGCCATGTGCTCCTGGGCGTGCGTCAGCTTGACGGCGTAGGTGCGGAACTTCTCCGCCACGCGACCGAGGTGCTCCTCCTGCTCGTCACCGGCGTCGATCACCTGGCTCGCGACGTCACGGTAGGCCTCGGCGGCGGCTCCTTCCCAGTCGCGACCGGCGCGCTGCCGGGCCGAGGTGCCCCGCTCGCCCGCCTCGCCGACCTTCGCGCGCAGGGTGTCCGAGACCCACGTGGCGGCGGCACGGACCGCCGCCGGGTCCCCCTCCAGCTTCGTCTCGATCATCGTCCGCCCTCGTCGGCAGGGAGCCCGCGCGTGACCTGGTCGAAGGCGTCGCGGATGGATTCGTCGGTGGCGTCGTACTGGTCGACGACCTGGCCCATCACGGTCGCGACGGCCCGGTGGACGGCCGCGAGGTCGCTCGCCTCGGACATGACGTTCGACAGGATCGCCGAGATCGCCGAGGACCCGGGACCGGCGTCGACGGTGCCGGGCGCCGACTCCCCCGTGCCCTCGATCAGCTCGGCTCCCTCGAGGTGGAGGTCGCGGATCGCCTCGCCGGCACCGGGCTCGATCCGCAGGTCGCTCACAAGGAACCTCCGGTGTGCCGGACCTCGGCGGGCAGCTCCTGATCGAGCAGCACGACGTCGTAACGCGCTTGCTCACGCAGGGTGGAGAGGTGGCCGGTCTCCATCAGCGTCCAGGGCTGGTGGTCCCCGCAGCAGCGCGCCAAGCGGTCGAGCGCGGTGTATGCGAGGAGGGCGAGCCGACCGTCCTCGAGGGTGCGGAGCTCGACCTGCGGGGACTCGCCCGGGATGGTCGGACGGCAAGGCAGGTACAGCACCGGCGGAATCTGCCGGCGTCCATCTGGCTGGTCGGTCATGTCTTCCCCCCAGGGTGTGGCCGCTCACGCGGCACCGAAGTCGTGAACCCATCGTGCCAGACGCTGCAGCACCCCGAGGTTGCCAGAACAGCAAAGTTCTTTGTCGCCTGAACGCCGCGGAGCGCATGCTCGACCCATGAGCACGAACATCGAGGTTCCCCGTTCCTCCGGCACCCCCGTCGACGTCGTCGTGGTGGGAGGAGGCGCCGCCGGGCTGAGCACCGCGCTGGTGCTCGCCCGCTCCCGCCGATCCGTCGTGGTGGTTGACGCCGGCGAGCAGCGCAACGCGCCCGCCGCCCACATGCACAACTACCTGGGCCGCGAAGGCACCCCGCCGCTCGAGCTGGCCCGGCTCGGCCGCGAGGAGGTGGAGTCCTACGGCGCGACGGTCGTCGCCGGTCGCGTCCTCGCCGCGGAGGCGCTGCCCGGCGACGTGCCGACCTTCGCCGTGACGCTCGACGACGGCAGTCGCTTCCTCGCGCGCCGCGTCGTGCTCGCGACCGGCGTCGTCGACGAGCTGCCCGACGTGCCGGGTCTCGCCGCACGGTGGGGCAAGGACGTCCTGCACTGCCCCTACTGCCACGGGTGGGAGGTGCGCGACCAGCGGGTCGGCGTGCTGCTGACGTCGCCGATGGGGCTGCACCAGGCCGGGCTGTTCGGCCAGCTCACCGAAGAGCTCACGGTGCTCGCGCACGACGTCGATCTCGGCCACGGCGAGCGCGAGCCGCTGCGGGCTCGCGGCCAGGCGGTGGTCGAGGGCCGGGTCGAGGAGGTCCTGTCCGCCGACGACCGCCTGGTCGGCGTGCGCCTGGCCGACGGGACCACCGTCGAGCTCGACGCGATCGCCGTGCAGTCGTTCCCCCGCGCCCGGACCGAGGTCGCCGACCTGCTCGGGGTGCCGACCCGGCCGCTGGAGATGCACGGCACCACCCTCGCCGTCGGGCTCGAGGCCGACGCGAACGGCGCCACGCCCGTCGCCGGCGTCGTCGCGGTCGGCAACGCCGCGGCCCCCATGGTCACGGTCGCCGCGGCCGTCGCGTCGGGCGTGCAGGCAGGCGCGTTCCTGAACGCCGGGCTCGTCGAGGAGGACACCCAGGCCGCCGTCGAGCGGTCGCGGGCAGAGATGCGCGAGCCCGAGGCCTGGGAGGAGCGCTACGGCGCGGCGGCCGCCGTGTGGAGCGGCCGCGTCAACCCGCAGGTCCCCGCCAAGGCCGAAGGACTGGAGCCCGGCCGGGCGATCGATGTCGGCTGCGGCGAGGGCGGTGACGTCATCTGGCTCGCGCAGCACGGCTGGGAGGTCACCGGCATGGACTTCTCGCCCGCCGGGCTCGACCGCGCGCGGCAGCACGCGCACGACGCCGGGGTGGGCGAGCGGACGTCGTTCCGCGTCGGCGACGTCCGTACCTGGGAGCCGGGCGACGAGCGGTGGGACCTCGTGACGGCGCACTACCTGCACCTGCCCCCGGAGCCGATGCTCGACGTCGTGCGCCGGCTCGCGTCGGCCGTGGCACCCGGCGGCACGCTGCTCGTCGTCGGGCACCACCCGGGCGACGTCCCGGCCGGCGTGAGGGCACGCGACGACCTCTTCGAGCCCGAGGCGCTGCTGCCGGCGCTCGACGAGACGTGGGACGCACGCGCCGAGGTCGTCGAGCGCACCCACACCGGCATGGGCGCCCACGTCGTGCGCGACAGCATCCTCGTCGCCACCCGCCGCTGACTCTCCCCCCTCCCCGCTGAGCGTGACGTTCGCGGGCCGGAAACCTCGTTCTCGGCCCGCAAACGTCACACTCAGCGGAAGGGTGCAGGCGGGCGGGGGGTTGGGGTCAGAGGCGGCGGAGGGCGGTCTCGGCGGCGTTGAAGCCGCCCATGCCGTGCACGCCGCCGCCGGGCGGGGTGGCGGCGGAGCAGAGGTACACGCCCTCGACGCCGAGCGAGTAGGGATCGAGCGTCGGACGGGGGCGCAGCGGGATCTGACGCCACGTGTTCGCGCCGGTGCCGATGTCGCCGCCGACGTAGTTCGGGTTGTACGCCTCCAGCTGCGCCGTGCCCTTCGAGACCACCTGCACGATCCGGTCCTGGAAGCCGGGCGCGAAGCGCTCGACCTGGCCGATGATCTGCTCGGTCGCGTCCCCGGGCCACGCGTGCGGCACGTGCGCGTACGCCCAGACCGGGTGCACGTCGCCCTGCGAACGGCTCGGGTCCGCCACGTACTGCTGGCCCAGCAGCACGAACGGACGCTCGGGCATCGTGCCGCGCGCCGTGCGACCCTCGGCCTCGACGACCTCCGACGCGTCGCCCGCGACGTGGACGGTGCCGGCACGACGCACGTCGTCGTTCGTCCACGGGATGCCGCCCTCGACCGCGAGGTCGATCTTGAACGCCGCCGGCCCGTACCGGTACGCACGAAGCGCACGCGCGACGATCGACGGCATCGCGTCGCCCACGATGCCGAGGGCACCGCGCGGCGAGGTGTCGAGCATGACGACGTCGGGACGCGCACCGGTGCGGTCGGCCAGCTGGTCGAGGCTCGTCACCTGCACGCCGGTGCGCACGGTGCCGCCGAGCTCCTCCAGCAGCGACACGAGCGCGTCCGCGATGGCCTGCGACCCGCCCTCGGCGACCGGCCAGCCGTACCGGTGGCCCGCGGCGGTCAGCATGAGACCGACGGAGGCGCTCAGCGGGGTGTCGAGGCGGCCGAACACGTGCGCGGCGACCCCCATGAACAGCGCCCGCGCCGGCTCGTCGTCGAAACGGCGGGCGAGCAACGTGGCGGGGAGGGCCGCGTTGAGCCCGAACCGACCGAGCGCCAGAGGGTGGGACGGCACGTGGACGACGGGCCGCAGGACGTCGGCGAGCAGGTCGTCGAACCCGTCGCTGAGCGGCTCGAACAGCCGACGCCACCTGCGCGCGTCGACGCCGAGCGACGCGGCCGTGCGGTCCATGTCGCGGCTGACGACCCCGGCACGGCCGTCGTCGAGCGGGTGGGCGAGGTCGATCTCGGGCCAGAGCCAGCGCAGCCCGTGCCGCTCGAGGTCGAGCGAGCCGAGGAACGGCGAGGCGACGCCCATCGGGTGGAAGGCGGAGCACTCGTCGTGCAGGAGGCCGGGCACCGTCAGCTCCGACGTGCGCGTGCCGCCTCCGACCCGGTCCGAGCGCTCCAGCACGGTGACGTCGAGACCCTCCTGCGCGAGTCGTACCGCCGCCGCCAGACCGTTCGGACCGCTGCCCACCACCACTGCCGACGTCATGTCCTCATCCTCGCACCGGGCGGACGATGCAGCGCGTCGCTCAGGTGCCCAGCGCCCGCACCACGGCGCTCGCGGGCGCCTTGCCGAGCTGCTCGGCCATCCACGTGCTGGTGGCGACGAGCGCGTCGAGGTCGACCCCGTGCTCGATCCCGAGCCCGGTGAGGAACCACACGAGGTCCTCCGTGGCCAGGTTGCCGGTCGCGCTCCTCGCGTACGGGCAGCCGCCGAGCCCGCCCGCCGACGCGTCGAACGTCGTGACCCCCGCCTGCAGCCCCGCGTGGACGTTGGCGAGGGCCTGTCCGTAGGTGTCGTGGAAGTGCAGCGCCAACCGCTCCGGACCGACGCCGGCCGCACCGAAGCGGCGCACGAGGTCGCCGACCTGGCCGGCGGTCCCGACGCCGATGGTGTCGCCGAGCGACAGCTGGGTCGCGCCGAGCTCGAGCAGCGCGCACCCGACCCGCACCACGGCGCCGGGGTCGACGGGACCCTCCCACGGGTCACCGAAGCACATCGACACGTAGGCGCGGACGTCGGCGCCGGCGTCGAGCGCGCGTCGCACGACGGGCGCGAACATCGTCATCTGGTCGGCGACGGTGCTGTTGAGGTTCTTCTCGGCGAAGGTCTCGGTGGCGCTGGCGAAGACGGCCACGTGGGCGCAGCCGGCCTCGAGCGCACGGTCGAGGCCGCGCTCGTTGGGCACGAGGACGGGGTGCGGGAACGTGGGACCCTCGCGCAGCTCCTCGACGAGGTCGGCGGCGTCGGCCAGCTGCGGCACCCACCGCGGGTGCACGAAGCTCGTCGCCTCGACGACGGGCAGGCCCGCGGCGACCAGCCGGCGCACGAACGCGGCCTTCACGTCGAGCGGGACGACCGTCTTCTCGTTCTGCAGGCCGTCGCGGGGGCCGACCTCGTAGATGGTCACGCGGGCCGGCAGCCCGGGCTCGGCCACACGCACGGGCAGGGCTCCGGGGCCCGCGGCGGTCGACGTCCCCGGGGCCGTCACGCGTCCTCCTCCACGTGCACCACGACGTGGCCCATGGCGACCTGGTCGCCGACCGCGGCGCCGACGTGGGTGACGGTGCCGGCGTGGGGGGCGACGAGCGCGAGCTCCATCTTCATCGCCTCGACGGCACCGAGCCGCTGGCCCTCGATCACGACGTCCCCGACCTCGACGTCGAGCGCGACGACCGACCCGGGCATGGGTGCGACGACGTCGGCGTCACCGACCGCCGCCGAGGAGGTGCGTCGCATGGCGTCGGCCTGCTCGAGGACCCAGGTCTGGCCCTGCCAGGTGGCCCAGACGCGACGCCCGCGCGCGGTGGCGTCGGCGTGCTCCTCCTGGGGGTCCACCGTGACGGCGTGGGTCGTGCCGTCGGGCTCGGCGACGTGCACGACGAGCGGCGTCGCGGGTCCGGCCGAGCGCCAGCCGTCGCCCCGGCCGAACGGCGAGGTGTCCTCGGGCTCGCCGAGCAGCAGCGCGGCCGCACGCAGTGCCTCGGGTGCGACGTCGGGCCGCTCGAGGAGCGGTCCGTCGTAGGCGTCGAGCCATCCCGTGTGCACCTCACCGGAGCGGAACGGCGCGGAGTCGACGAGCCGCCGCACCCACCCGAGGTTGGTGGCGATGCCCTCGACGGCGGACCCGTCGACGACGTCCAGCAGCGCGTCGACCGCCGTGTCGCGGTCGGGGCCGTGGGCGACGAGCTTGGCGAGCATCGGGTCGTACGCCGACGACACGTGAGCCTCGCCCTCGATCGCGGCGTGGACCTCGTGCCCCTGCTGCCCGCCCCACCGTGCGTCGAGCACGTGTCCGGCCTGCGGCAGGAACCCCGTGTAGGGGTCCTCGGCGTACACGCGCACCTCGACGGCGTGCCCGGTGCAGGTGATGTCGTCCTGGGCGAGCGGCAGCGGCCGGCCGGCGGCGACGTCGAGCTGCCACTGGACGAGGTCGAGGCCGGTGACCTGCTCGGTGACGGGGTGCTCGACCTGCAGACGCGTGTTCATCTCCAGGAAGTAGGCGGTCTGCCCCTGCCCACCGTCGCCGACGGCAGCGGCCACGAGGAACTCGACCGTCCCGGCGCCGACGTACCCGACCTCCTCGCACAGCGCCACCGACGAGCGGTGCAGCAGGTCGCGCAGCGCGGGGTCGAGGTCGGGCGCGGGCGCTTCCTCGACGACCTTCTGGTGGCGGCGCTGGGCGGAGCAGTCGCGCTCGAAGAGGTGCACGACGGTGCCGTGGGTGTCGCCGAAGACCTGCACCTCCACGTGCCGACCGCCCTCGACGTACGCCTCGACCAGGAGCGTGTCGTCGCCGAACGACGACGACGCCTCGCGCCGGGCGGTGGCGACGGCGTCGGCGAGGTCCTCGGGGCGACGCACCACGTGCATGCCCTTGCCGCCTCCACCGGCAGCGGCCTTCACCAGGACGGGGTAGGCGTCGGCGGGGACGTGCTCGGTGTCGTGGCGCGGCGTCACGGGCACGCCGGCGCGCACGGCCACCTCACGGGCGCGGTCCTTGCGGCCCATCAGCTCGATCACGTCGGGCGTCGGCCCCACGAACACGAGGCCGGCGTCGCCGACGGCCCGCGCGAAGCCGGCGTTCTCCGACAGGAAGCCGTAGCCGGGGTGCACGGCGTCGGCACCCGACGCGACGGCAGCGGCCACGACCTCCGCGCCGTCGAGGTAGGAGCCGACGCGCACGGCGTCGTCGGCCTCGGCCACGTGCAACGAGGTGACGTCGAGGTCGGTGTGGACGGCGACGCTCCGCAGTCCCGCGGCCCGGCAGGCACTCACGACGCGGCGCGCGATCTCGCCGCGGTTGGCGACGAGGACGGTACGGATCAGGCGGGTCTCGGTCATGGTCGGCTCACATCCGGAAGACGCCGAAACCGGGCGCACCGGTGTCGGCATCGGGTCGGTCGGCGAAGGACGGGACGGGCGCGTTCGCGCAGGCCTGCAGGGCGAGGCCGAGCACCCGGCGGGTCTCGCGCGGGTCGATGATGCCGTCGTCCCAGAGGCGGGCGGTGGCGTAGTAGGGGTTGCCCTGCTCCTCGTACTGGGCGCGGATCGGGGCCTTGAACGCCTCCTCCTCGTCAGCCGACCACGCCTCGCCGCGCCCCTCGACGCCGTCCCGACGGACGGTGGCGAGCACGGAGGCGGCCTGCTCGCCGCCCATCACGGAGATGCGCGCGTTCGGCCACGTCCAGAGAAAGCGGGGGTCGAAGGCGCGGCCGCACATGCCGTAGTTGCCGGCGCCGAACGAGCCGCCGATCACCACGGTCAGCTTCGGCACGACGCTCGACGCGACGGCCGTGACCAGCTTGGCGCCGTCCTTCGCGATGCCGCCGTTCTCGAACGAACGCCCGACCATGAATCCGGTGATGTTCTGCAGGAAGAGCAGCGGGATGCCCCGCTGGTTGGCCAGCTCGACGAAGTGCGCGCCCTTGAGCGCCGACTCGCTGAACAGGATGCCGTTGTTGGCGACGATCGCGACGGGGTAGCCCTCGACGTGCGCGAACCCGCAGACGAGGGTGTCGCCGTAGAGCGGCTTGAACTCGTGCAGCCGGGAGTCGTCGACGACCCGCCGGATCACCTCGCGCACGTCGTAGGGGGTGCGGCCGTCGACAGGCACGACGTCGAGCAACGTCTCGGGGTCCTCGCGCGGCGGCAGGGCGGGCTGCGGCTCGAGGTGGGTGCGCGCCGGGCCCAGCGTGCCCACGATCGAGCGGACGATGTCGAGCGCGTGCGCGTCGTCGTCGGCGAGGTGGTCGACGACCCCGGAGGTGCGGGCGTGCACGTCGCCACCGCCGAGGTCCTCGGCCGTGACGACCTCGCCGGTGGCGGCCTTCACGAGCGGCGGTCCGCCGAGGAAGATCGTGCCCTGCTCCTTCACGATGACGGTCTCGTCGCTCATCGCCGGCACGTACGCACCGCCGGCCGTGCACGAGCCCATCACCGCCGCGACCTGCGCGATGCCGCGCGCCGACAGCTGCGCCTGGTGGAAGAAGATGCGGCCGAAGTGCTCGCGGTCGGGGAACACCTCGTCCTGCATCGGCAGGAACGCGCCGCCGGAGTCGACCAGGTACACGCAGGGCAGGCGGTTCTGCAGCGCCACCGTCTGCGCGCGCAGGTGCTTCTTGACCGTGAGCGGGTAGTAGGTCCCGCCCTTCACGGTCGCGTCGTTGGCCACGACCATCACCTCGCGGCCCGCCACGCGCCCGATGCCGGTGACGATCGACGCGGACGGGACGGCGTGCTCCTGGCCGTCCTGCCCGTACATGCCGTACGCCGCCAGCGGCGCGATCTCCAGGAACGGCGAGCCGGGGTCGAGCAGGCGGTCGACCCGGTCACGGGGCAGCAGCTTCCCGCGGGCGACGTGCCGCTCCCGCGACGCCTCGCTGCCACCGCGACGCACCACCGCGAGCCGCTCGTGCAGCTGGTCGACCAGGTCGCGCATCGTCGGGGAGGACGTCATGCGGCGAGGTTAACACCCATTAACCTGCTGCGGTATCGTGCTCCCATGACGACCCGACGACGCGAGATCGCCCGCAGCGCGGTGCACCTCTTCGCCGACCGCGGGTTCCACGGCGTGAGCGTGGGCGACGTCGGCGCGGCGTCGGGCATCTCCGGCCCCGCGATCTACAAGCACTTCCGCGGCAAGGAGGAGGTGCTGGCGCAGGCGCTGGTCGACATCAGCACCGAGCTGCTCGACACCGGGCGCGCCCGGGTTGCGGCGCACGACGACGCGTCGGACCGGCTGGACGCCCTCGTGGACTGGCACATCGACTTCGCCGTCAGCCACCCCGCCTACATCGTCGTGCAGGAGCGCGAGTGGTCGCGGCTCGACGCCGACGCGCGTGCGGAGGTGCGGGCCCTGCAGCTGGCCTACGTCGACCTCTGGGTCGACGTCGTCCGCTCGTTGCGCGACGACCTGCAGCGCGCCGAGGCCCGGGCCGTCGTGCAGGCGGTCTTCGGGCTGCTGAACTCCACCCCGCACAGCGCGCGCATCGGCGAGGACGCCCTGCGCACCCTGCTCGCCCGCATGGCCCGCGCCGCCCTCCTCGCCTGACCCGGCGGTAGGTTGCCCACCTTTCGGCCGCTGGCGGTGGGTGACGCACGCCTCGAGCCGCCGGAAGGGTGGGGCACCTACCGCCCCAGCACGTTCGGTGGCACATCCACCGCCCAGGACGCGCTCACGTCGCGGTCGCTGCGACGACGACGGGCCGTCGCGCCGACGTCACCGCCACCGCGACCCCCACGAGCATGACGACCGCACCGATCGTCTCGAGCAGGTTGGGCACCTCGTCGAGGACGAGCCACGCGGAGAGCATGCCGATCGGGGGCACGAGCAGGATGTACGGGACGACCGACGACGCCGGGTGGCGCGCGACGAGGCCGTTGAAGATCGTGTAGCCGACCAGCGAGGCGGCCACGACGGTGTAGAGCGTGCTGAGCAGCGCGGTCCAGCCGAACCCCGCCAGGGCCTCCCCGATGGCGGCAGGACCGTCGACGACGAGCGAGACGGCCAGGCAGGGCAGGGGCACGACCAGCGCCGACCAGACGACGAGCGAGAGTCCCGACTCGACCTTCGCCGCACGGGCCACGACGTTGCCGATCGCCCACGAGAGCGCTGCGCCGACGGTGACGAGCAGCGGCACGATCGACGCGCCGGAACCGAAGCCGACGGCCACGGTCGCGAGACCGACCGTGCCGACGAGCGCCCCGCCGACCTGGCGACGCGTGGCCCGCTCGCCCAGCGCGAGCGACGCGATGACCATCGTCAGCACGACCTGCGCCTGGAGCACGAGCGACGCCAGCCCGGCCGGCATGCCGATCGCCAGCGCCAGGTAGAGCAGACCGAACTGGCCCAGGCTCATGAAGACGCCGACCGCGACCACCGCCTGCCACGACGCCCTCGGCCGCGGCACCAGCAGCACGAGCGGGAACGCGACGAGCACGAACCGGATCGCGAGGAACAGGAACGGCGGCACGTCGCGCAGACCCAGGTGGATGGCGACGAAGTTGCACCCCCACAGCACGGCCACGAGCACGGCAAGGAGGCTGTCACGGCGGGTCACGGGCTCAGTCTCGTCGGGTCGACGATGTAGGTCCAGTGATGCTTTCTTCACGATTCGATGTACGTTTCGTGCATGATCGACCTGAGTGCGCTGCGTTCGCTGCTCGCCGTGCACCAGCACGGCAGCGTGGTCGCCGCGGCGCACGCGCTCGGCTACACGCCGTCGGCCGTGTCGCAGCAGGTCAAGCGGCTCGAGCGTCAGCAGGGCCGTCCTCTCCTCGAGCGTGTCGGCCGCGGCGTGGTGCTCACCGACGTCGGCCGGCTGCTTGCCGAGCGCGGCGCGGGGGTGCTCGACGAGCTCGAGACGCTCAGCCACCTCGGGCACGACGTCGACCAGCCCCAGGGCTCCTTCCACGTCGCGACGTTCACCACGGCGCACCGCGGTCTGCTGGCCCCCGCGCTCGCGGCGCTGGAGGCGTCGGCTCCGCAGCTGCGCGTGACCGTGACGGAGGCCGACCCGCGCGACGTCGTGCTGCAGGTGGCGCGCGGCGCTGCCGACGCCGGGATCGTCCACGACTGGGAGAGCGTGCACCTGGACGTCCCGCCCGGTGTCGAGCAGGAGCACCTCCTGCTCGACCGGGCCGACCTCGTCGTCCACCGCGAGCACGCCCTCGCCGACCGCGAGACCGTCACGCCGCGCGACCTCGTCCGGGAGCGCTGGGTGTGCACCCCCGCCGGGACCCTCTGCCACGACTGGTTGCTCGTCATGTTCGCCCGGCACGGCCTGCGACCCGACCTGCGCTTCACCGACAACGAGTACGCGTCGCACGTGGCGCTGGCCGCCGCTGGCGTGGCGGTCGCGCTCGTGCCCCGCCTGGGTCGCGGCCCGCTCCCCGACGAGGTGGTGTGCGTGCCGGTCGTCGACCCCGTCCCGGAGCGCCGCATCGGTCTCGTGTGGCGGCGGGCCACCACCGGCAACCCGGCGCGCCGGGCCCTCCGCGACACCCTCGCCGCGGCTGTCTCCTGACCGGTCCCCCAGCGCCCCGGGACGTTGCCCACAGCCCGGACCTGCCGTTGTCAATCCCATCCACAGACATCGTGAAGAGGTCTGGTCGTCGACCTCGGAGGTCGAGAGGGTCGAGGCATCGACGATCCAGGGGGACCACGATGAGACACATCGCCACCGCGCTGGCCGGCGCGCTCGCCCTGAGTCTGCTGGCCTCACCCGCCCAGTCCGCACCCGCCCAGTCCGCGCCCGCACAGTCCGCACCCGCCCAGTCCGCACCGCACCCCGACACCGGTCTCGACGGCGCGAGCGCCGTCCGGACGGTCGGCCTCGAGCTGCACACGGACGACGCGACGCTCGAGCATGCCCTGGCGGCCCTCTCGGCGGCCACGACGCCGACCGAGGCCCAGGCGGTACTCGAGGACACCCTCGGCGTCGCAGCCGTCGTCGAGCTGGCCGAGGAGGTCGGTGCGTCGGCGGACGCACTGTTCGGCGAGGAGGTGCGGACCCTGAAGAAGCGCTCCTTCATGCAGTGCATGAAGGCCCGCGTCGGCAGGGACATCCGGTCGATCTTCAACGTGAACGCCATCGCGGCGCTCATCGGGCGGGAGAAGTACCTCGAGGCGGCGAAGGCCGCCGTGAAGTACCTCGCGAAGCAGGGGGTCAAGCGCAACGCCGCGGGCCTGGCTGCGACGCTCGCGTACTACGCCGCCCGGTGCAGGTTCTTCGGATAGGGACGTCCTGATGCCATCCACCTCGCCAGTGCCGCGCGTCGTCCTGGGCTTCGTCGTCCAGGCGCTCGCACTGGCCGTACTCGCCCTCGTCTTCGTCGCCGCGCGCCGCGCACTCGACGTCGACGCCACCATGAACTGGGGCCTCTACGCCCAGCTCGTGCTGTTCACGACCTTCGCGTCCGTCCTCGGAGCGATCTACCGACGCCCCCACCGCGATCAACACGACTGACCACCGGAGGTAGCCATGCACCGCCCCAGCCGCAGCTGGACCACGATCCCCGGCATCCTCGTCCACTGGACGGAGATGACCCTGCTCGCGCTCGCCTACGTGTACGCGCGGCACCTCGTCGGCGTCGATCCCACACCTGACTGGGACCTCGCCGGGTCGATCGTGCTCCTCGGCACGCTCGTCCTCTTCCTGGTCTGGAACTACGGACGGCCGCGTCCCCGATGAACGGGGACGCAGCCCGTCCTCAGTGCGAGACGTTCTCCACCGACGGCGCGTGCTTGAGGGTCCGCCACGACACGAGGGCGGCGAGCAGGGCCACGCCGATCGCCAGGCCCGACGTCCGCTGCACGCCGAGGTCGAAGGCGGCGCGCGCCGACTCCGCGAGCGCGGCACCCATCTCGTTCGGGTACCGGTCGGCCATCCTCAGCGTGCTGCCGAGCGTCTCGAACGCGTGGTCGCGCTCGCCGTGCTGCAGCATGGCCGGCACGGTCAGCTCGGCCCGGTAGGTGGCCGTGAGGATGCTGCCCAGCACCGCCGTGCCCAGCACGGCACCGATCTCGTAGGCGGTCTCGGAGATCGCCGACGCCGACCCTGCCTTGTGCGGCGGGACGGCCGCGAGCACGAGGTCGTTCGTCAGGGTCTCCGCCAGACCGATGCCCACGCCCATCACCGCGAAGGCGACGAGGACGCTCACGACCGTCGGGTGCCCCGTGAACGCCGCCACGGCGTAGCCGAGCGACGACGCGACGAAGCTCAGGCTCACCAGCACGCGCACCGGGAAGCGGCGCACCAGCCGCACCGCGACGAAGCCGCACGCCATCGTGACCAGCAGACCGGGCAGCAGCACCATCGCCGACGTCATCGGCGACAGCCCCAGCACCAGCTGCAGCAGCTGGGCTGCGAAGAACAGGAAGCCGGTGAGGCCCATGAGGCTCAACAGGTTGGCGGCGAGCGCCCCGCTGAACACCGGGTTCCGGAACAGCGTGAGGTCGAGCATCGGCGACGCACTGCGCCGCTGACGGCGGACGAACAGCACACCGGCGGCGACCCCGAGACCGAACGACGCGAGCGTCACGTCGTCGAGGCCGGCCTTCGCGAGGTGCTTGATGCCGTAGACCACCGGCAGCATCGCCACCACCGCGAGCAGGATCGACGTCGGGTCGAGCGGGCCCGGGTTCGGGTCCTTCGACTCCGGCACGAGCCACAGCGCCAGCGGCACCAGCAGCACGATCAGCGGCACGTTGATGAGGAAGACCGAGCCCCACCAGAAGTGCTCGAGGAGGTAGCCGCCGAGCACCGGGCCGAGTGCTGCACCACCGGAGAACATGGCCGCCCACGCGGCGATGGCGAGCCGGCGATCGTGGGCGTGGTGGAAGACGTTGCGCAGCAGCGAGAGCGTCGACGGCATGAGCGTGGCGCCGAAGAAGCCCAGCAGCGCACGAGCCGCGAGCAGCATCTCGGCGCTGCTCGCGTAGGCGGCGACGAGCGAGGCCGCGCCGAAGCCGATCGAGCCGATCACCAGCAGCCGGCGCCGGCCGACGCGGTCGCCGATGCTGCCCATCGCGATGAGCAGACCCGCAAGCATGAGCGCGTAGACGTCGACGATCCACAGCAGCTGGGAGCCCGTGGGACGCAGCTCGGTGCTGATCGACGGCAGGGCGAAGCTGAGCACGGTGTTGTCGACCGAGACGAGCAGCACGGGGATCATCAGGACGGCGAGGGCGCACCACTCGCGCAGGCCCGCGCGCACGGGGGGCACCTCGGGCAGTGCCGATGCGTGGGGGCTCGACGGACGGGTGTCGTCGAAGCGGGGGTCGATGGTGGTCATGGCGGGGCCTCCTCTCGGCGGACGTGGAAGGGTCCGGGCGACGCCCGGACCATGCCCTCCACTATACCGTCCAGCCGGTACAGTTCCCAACCCGGGCGGACGCTCGCGTCGGTGATCCGTGTCGCAGCCGGCCGGGTAGGCTCACGCCATGCCGCCGGCCGAGCGCTCCACCCGCGACCGCGTGCTCGACGCGTTCGAGACGCTCCTCGTCACCCAGGGCAGCCGCGCGGCCACCCTCGACGCCGTCGCCGCGCAGGCCGAGGTCTCCAAGGGTGGTCTGCTGTACCACTTCCACAGCAAGGACGAGCTGGTCGACGGCATGCTCACCCGGCTGCGGGAGCAGGGCGCGCGCGACGCCGCGGCCATGCGCGAGGCGACCCAGGGCCCGGTCGACTACTACCTCGAGACGTCCGTCGACTCCGGCTCCGACTTCGACCGCGCCCTCATCGCCGCCGCCCGCGTCTCCCAGGAGAACGACACGCGCGCCTCCGACGCGCTCGCCGACCTGCGCGAGGCCTGGTTCGTGGTCCTGCACGAGCACCTCGGCGACGAGCCCCTGGCCCGCACCATCCAGCTCATCGGCGACGGCCTCTACTTCGACGACACTACCGGCCTGGCGGAGAAGAACGCGCTCCAGCACGTGCGCGACGTGCTGCAGCGCCTCGGCGCCCTCTGACCGTCATGTGATCGGCGACGCGATGTCGCCCGATGTTCACCCGCGGCGGCTGCCCTGGTGTCATGAAGCTGCTCGCTGTCAGTCTCGCCGCCGCCGGCGCGATCGCCACCCCCAGCGTCGCGGTCGCCACGCCGGTCGCACCCACGCACGACAAGCCGGTCGTCCAGCACGGCAAGAAGCCGACCCGCACCGTCACCGTCTTCGCGCACCGCGGCGCGTCGGGCCACCGGCCCGAGCACACGCTCGCCGCGTACGAGCTGGCCATCCGCCAGGGCGCCGACGTCATCGAGCCCGACCTCGTCAGCACGAAGGACGGCGTCCTCGTCGCGCGGCACGAGAACGAGATCAGCGGCACCACCGACGTCGCCTCGCACCCGGAGTTCGCGGACCGGCGCACCACCAAGGTGATCGACGGCGTCGACGTGACCGGCTGGTTCACCGAGGACTTCACGCTCGCCGAGCTGAAGACGCTGCGCGCGGTCGAGCGTCTCCCGCAGGTGCGGCCGGGCAACACCGTGTACGACGGGCGCTTCGAGATCCCGACCTTCGCGGAGGTCGTCGAGCTGGCGAAGCGCGAGAGCCGCGGCCGCCGCACCATCGCGGTCGCCCCCGAGACCAAGCACCCCACCTACTTCCGCTCGATCGGGCTCGACCTGAACCGTCCGCTCGTGCGCGCGATCCGCAAGGCCGGCTGGGACCGGCGCAACGCGCCGATCGTCGTCCAGTCCTTCGAGACCTCCAACCTCAAGGAGCTCGCCCGCTGGACCCGCGTGCCGCTCGTGCAGCTGACGTCGGCGTCGGGCGCACCGTACGACCTGGTCTCGCGCGGCGACGACACGACGTACGCCGACCTGACGACGCCGCAGGGTCTGCGCTCCGTCGCCCGCTACGCCCGCTGGATCGGGCCCGACAAGAGCCAGGTCATCCCCCGCGACGCGAAGGGCGCGCACACGACGCCCACGTCGCTCGTCGCCGACGCGCACCGCGCCGGGCTCAAGGTCGTGGTCTACACGATCCGCAACGAGAACCAGTTCCTGCCCACCGACCTGCGCATCGGGACCGACCCGAACGCGCAGGGCGACGTGCGCACCGAGCTGTTCCGCTACTTCGACGCCGGCGTCGACGGCGTCTTCGCCGACTACCCCGACTCCGCCGTCGCAGCCCGCGCCGCCTGGCAGAAGCGCCGCTGAGCCGCGCTCAGCCCGCGCGGCGGCCCAGCACGTCGTAGTGGGCGACGACGAAGGCCCGGTTGCGGTCGACGTCGCGCAGGCGCAGGTCAAGGCGCGCCGGCAGCAGCGGCCTGCCCGACCCGAGCGTGACGGGTGCGATCGAGACGACCAGCTCGTCGAGCAGTCCCTCCCCGGCGAGGTCGGCGGCGAGCCCACCTCCCCCGACCACCCACACGTCCCGACCGTCGGCCGCCGCGACGACCTGCGGCCACCAGGCCGTCGGCGCGCCGTGGACGAGCCGCACGCTCGACGAGGCGAGGTCCGGCGTCCGATGGGTGACGACGAAGGTCGGCTGCGCGTAGGGCCAGTCCTCCCCCGAGCGCGCGACGTGGTCGACGATCCAGCGGTAGGTCGTCGCCCCCATCACGAGGGCACCGGCACCGTCCATGTGCTCGTGCCCGCCGGCGCCCTCAGGGTCGTGGTCCTGCTCCAGCAGCCAGTCCAACGAGTCGTTCTCGTCGGCGAGGAAGCCGTCGAGCGTGGTGGCGGTGACGTAGCGGACGCGGGGACGTTCGGTCATGGATGGAGGCCTCTCGGGTCGTCGTGCCCGGCACGGCGGTGCCAGAGGATCGGGTCGGGGTCGGGCAGGTCGGTGGCGCCGGCCTGCGCGAGCATCCACCGAGCCACGTGCCGACGCTGCATGGAGAACGTCAGCACATGCGACGCCACCTGACCGAGGCGGAAGGACTCCGGGGGTTCGCACAGCGCGTCGACCACGGCGTCGCCCCAGGCGGAGCGTCGCTGCACGTCGCGGACCCAGGCGAGCCAGGGCGGGGACAGCTCGTCGTGCCGTTCGACGAGGTCCGCAACGCTGACGACGCCGAGGTCGGACGGCGCCACGCCGCCCTCCACCACGGCCAGCCACGGCTCCACGCCGAGGGCGAGGTGGGTCAGCACGGCGCGCAGGGTCTCCTCGGGCCCGTGCCAGTCGGTGAGGCGGTGGCCCGGCATCCGCACGGCGTCCAGCACCTCCGCCTCGAGCGACCGCGCCGCCCGCAGCAGCGCCCCGACGTCGTCGACGTCGTGCCGAACGAGCATCTCCAGGACGTCGCCGGCGGGGTGCTCCCGCGCCTCCCCCGCATCGAGGTACAGGACCGACGGGCCGTGGAAGTGGATGCCGTTCGGCGCCGGGAGCCAGTGCCCTCGCTCCACGGCGGGCGGCAGCTGCGACGGCGGGTGTCCGAACGCGCGACCGAAGGCGCGAGCGAAGCCGTCGACCGAGTCGTAGCCCGCGGCGAGGGCCACGTCGGTGACGCGGGCGCCGCGCTGCAGCTGCCAGGCCGCCCGCTCCAGCAGCACCCGGCGGCGCAGGGCGACGGGCGGCTCGCCGGTGGCCGCGCTCAGCTGGCGCGAGAGGTGGAAGGCGGACAGGTGCGCGCCTGCGGCCATGTCCCCCAGTCGAGGACGCTCGTCAGCCAGCACCGCGTCGAGCAGGGCGACGAGACGGTCCGGCGGAGGAGCGGGCATGCGACCAGTCTGGACGCCACGACCCGGGCCACGCCCGACCGTTCTTGCTGACCTACCGCCAGGTCTCGCCGACCGTCGAGACGTCGCCGCGTCCCGACGTCAGCGAGGCGACGGTCGCGCCCAGCTCACCGTCGCGGCCTGGCTCGACGGCGAGCGTCAGCGCCACGCGCGTCCCGTAGACGACGTCGACGACGTCCCACCCGGAGCGCAGGCGGTTCTCGACCACGCCGACGAGGTCCACCGGCACGGTCACGTCGACGAGGAGTCGACGTCGACGCACCCGCGTGCCAGCGGCGTCGAGGGCGAGCGCGGTCGCGTCGCCGTAGGCCCGCACCAGGCCGCCGACGCCCAGCAGCGTCCCGCCGAACCACCGCGACACAACGGCGACCACGTCGCTCACGCCACGTCCCGTCAGCACCTCCAGCATCGGCCGACCCGCGGAGCCGGACGGCTCGCCGTCGTCGTTCGAGCGGCGCAGCCGGGCGTCCGGGCCGACGACGAAGGCCGTGCAGTGGTGCCCGGCCGTCGGGTGCCGTGCCCGCACGGCACCGACCACGGCGCGAGCCGCTTCCTCGTCGCCGACCGGGGCGACGTGCGCGACGAACCGCGAACGGCTGACCTCGAGCTCGGCGTCGGCCGAGCCCGCAGGCACCAGGTACTGGTCGGCGGTCAGCGGCGGCGCAGCTCGAGGAAGATGCTCGGGCCGAAGTCGCGCGACGCGAGCCGCTCCTGCAGGGCCTTCTCGACCGAGACGAGCAGACCGGTCGGGAGCGCCTTCTTCAGCTTCTCGCTGCGCAGGTTCGAGACCGACAGCTTGCGCTCCAGGTGCAGCCCGGCGGATGCGAGCTGCTCGACGACGGTGTCGACGTTGTGGTTGACGAACGCGATCGCGTCGGGCTCCTCGGCCGTGGCCGTGCGGATGCTGACGGGCTCCTTCGGCAGGGCCTTGCCCTCCTTCTTGAACCGGCGACGGTTCTTGAAGTGGCCGTAGTTCGCGACCTCGATGAGGGCGGTCGCGCCGGGCTTCAGCACCCGCGCGATCTCGGAGAACTCGGTGGTCGGCTCGGGGATGTGGTGCATGACGCGCACCATCGTCAGCAGGTCGAGCGAGGCGTCGTCGAACTGCAGGTCGTCGGCCTGCATCTGCACCTGCGCGATGTCGGTGCCGGCGAGCACGCGCTCGGCCGCCTCCAGCTGGGTGCGGCTCGGCTCGGCGAGCGTGACGTGGTCGGCGTACTCGCGCAGCAGCAGGCAGAGCCGGCCGAAGCCGCCGCCGACGTCGGCCGCCCGGCCGAAGTGACGGCCGTCCAGCAGACGGCGGATCGCCGCCTCCTCGGCAGCGTGCTCGTAGTCGCGGTTGTCCCAGTAGGCCGTGTAGTCGTAGCCGCGGTCGTACTGGTCGGCAACCTTCTTGCGCTTCTCGTCCGTCACGCGCGCCAGCCTAACAACGCACCCCGCCCCCAGCCCGTGCGGTGCGCCCCGCCCTCCGCCGGTCGGTGCTACGGAGCCGCGCCCACCGCTGGTCGAGTAGCAGGGACGAGCTTGCGAGGTCCCTGCGATGGAGCCGTCGCACGAGGGGCGTAGCCGCGACGGAGCGAGACCACCCGGCAACAGCTCAGCGCGAGCCAACCTCCAGCGACCGCTCGGAGTGGTCTCGATACGCCCGGACCACGCTCCTTCGTCGCAGCTCCGCGCTACTCGACCAACGGTTGTCTCGCTGGTCGAGTAGCGGCGACGGCGAGCGCCAGCGAGCTCGTCGCCGCGTATCGAGACCACCCGGCAGCAGCCCAGCGCGAACCAACCCCCAGCGAACGCTTGGAGTGGTCTCGATACACCCGGAGCACGCTCCTCCCTCACGGCTCCGCGCTACTGGACCAGCAACACTCACCGCTGGTCGAGTAGCGGCCACGCGCGACGAAGGAGCGCCGTGGCTGCGTATCGAGACCACCCGGCAGCGGCTCGGCGCGAACCGGCTCCCAGCGAAAACTTGGAATGGTCTCGATACGTCTCCGCCAGCTCCTCCGTCGCGGCGTCGACTACTCGACCAGCAACACTCACCGCTGGTCTCGATACGGCGGGACCGGCTTCGCCGGTGCACCACTCGACCTGGCTTCACCGTTCAGGCGCTGGGCGCCTTCAGGTTCAGCCAAACGTGCGGGGGCCGAACTCCGGCTGCTCGCGCTTCATCCCGGCCTTGCGGGCGATCACGGTGTTCGGGGAGCGGAACATGGCGAGCTGGTAGAGGCGCTCGCGGCGGAACGCGGAGCGCAGCCCGCCGAGGCGCACCTGGTTGAGCAGCTTCTTGCTGGCTGCGACGGAGTCGGGCGACCGGGCGACGATCGCGTCGACCAGCTCCAGCGCCGGCTTCAGCGGGTCGTCGGCGACGCCGGACGCCAGACCGATCTCCGCAGCCTCGGCGCCCGAGACGGTCTCACCGGTCATCGCGAGCCGCTTGGCGACGTCGGCGCCCACCAGCTCCACGAGGGGCACGGTGCCGCTCATGTCGGGCACGAGGCCCCACTTGGCCTCCAGGAGCGACCACTGCGCGTCGGGCGCGGTGAAGCGGAAGTCGGCGGCGAGCGCGAGCTGGATGCCCGCACCGAACACGTGGCCGTGCGTCACGGCGATCACGGGCACCGGCAACTCGCGCCAGGCCCAGAGCGCCTGCTGGAAGCCGTTCGTCGCCCGCCAGGGCAGGGTGAGGAAGAACCGGGCGACCTTTGCCCGCTGGGGTTGCACCGACGCGAAGTCGAGGCCGGCGCAGAAGGAGTCGCCCTCGCCCTGGAGCACGACGGCGCGAACGCCGCGGTCGCGGCGCACCTCGGCGGCGGCGTCGAGCAGACCCTGCAGGACGTCGAAGTCGACGCCGTTGAGCTTGTCGGGCCGGTTGAGGCTCACGTAGGCGACGGGCCCGTCGATGCGGGTGAGGACGGCAGACGTGGTCATGGACCCAGGCTAGACCTCGCCCCGACGCGGTCGCGGTCAGCGCACGCGGTCGAGGACCTTGCGCACGGCGGTGCCGACGTCGGCGGCGACCTCGGGGGCCTCGGTGCCGTAGCGGATCCGCAGCTCGTCGGGCCAGCCGGGAGTGGCCCGGATGAAGGCGGCGCGTCCACCGTTCTCGACGTGGTGACGCACGATCCCCGCCGAGTCGCCCGGAGCGTTCCAGAGCACGACGACCGACGGAGACAGCCTCCAGGCGAGGTCGAGCACCTCCCGCGGGCCGATGTCGGGACCGATGACGCGCAGCACGACGTCGGCCTGCGCGAGCGCGGCCGCCCAGGCGACGAACGGGAGCGCCTGCGACTCCTCCGTGAACGTCGCGAGCAGCACCTGCGGCTTGAGCCCACCCTGGGCGGGCGGGGCGCTGGGTCCGCGCACCTCGAGCAGCGCGTCGAGCACCGCCCGCAGCGCCAGGGTCAGCGCGTCGCGCTCGAGGTTCCCGCGGGTGGCCTCCTGCGTGAGGCGGCTCAGGGTGGGAGACAGCACGTCGCGCCACGCCTCGAGCACGGACGACGACTCCAGCACGCCGGTGACGAGCTGCTTCATACGTGTCTCGTCGCTGGCGGTCGCTGCGGCGAGCAGGGAGTCGAGGAGGTCGTCGGTCTCCACCTGAGCCGTGTGGCCGGTCTCGCCCCGCAACGCCGACGCGAGATCGTCGCGGTCGAGGTGCCGGGCGACGCGCGCCGCGTCCTGCGCCGAGACACCGCGCGAGACCATGCGGCGCACCAGCTCGACGCGGGTGATGTCGCGCTCGGTGTAGCGGCGGTGCCCGCCGTGCGTGCGGTGGCTCGGACCGATGCCGTAGCGACGCTCCCAGGTGCGCAGGGTCGACGCAGCGACACCGAGTCGCGAGGAGACCGCTCCCACGCCCCACGTCAGGTCAGTGCCGGCGTCGGCGACGTCGCTCCACTGTCCCGCGGGCTGACGGGGTTCCTCGGGACGTCCTGGTGTTTCCTTCACCCACGCCACCTCCCAGCCTTCCTGGGTAGGTTGCTCATGTTACGGAGGATCCAGGATCTTGCCATTCTGGTTCAAGGTGCATAGATTGTGAGCAAGTTGTGTTTCTGGTCGGAGCCTCTCCGTCCCGGAGCCCATCAAGGTCGCCGGAGACTCCGACGCGACCGAGAGGGGGCACGAAATGGTCAACATCAGACGCCTGCCGATGCCGCTGCAGGAGACGTACGACTGGCAGTACGACGGTCTCTGCCGTGAGGTCGATCCGGAGAGCTTCTTCTCCCCGGAGGCCGAGCGCGGAGCGCCGAAGGCCCGCCGAGAACAGGCCGCGAAGGCACTCTGCCTGCGCTGCCCGGTGATCGAGCAGTGCCGTGAACACGCGCTTTCGGTGCAGGAACCGTACGGTGTGTGGGGAGGGCTCAGCGAGGCCGAGCGGCGCGACATCCTCAGCCGCAGCCCGCACCCTCACCGCGCTGCCTGACCCCTACCGAGAGGACTCCCCGTGTCCGACGCATCCCTGTCCGGCAAGACGATCGCCTTCCTCACCGCCGAGATCGGCGTGGAGAAGCCCGAGCTCGAGGAGCCGTGGAAGGCGGTGGTCGAGGCCGGTGGCACACCCGTGCACATCGCGCCCGAGGCCGGCACCGTCCAGTCGATGGTCAACGACACCGACAAGGACGCCACGTTCGAGGCGACCGTCGCCGTGGCTGACGCCTCGGCGTCCGACTACGACGCCTTGGTGCTGCCCGGCGGCACCGTGAACGCCGACAAGGTGCGCTCCGACGAGACGTCGGTCGCGCTGGTCAAGGCGTTCGTGGACGCCGGCAAGCCGGTGGCCGCGATCTGCCACGCACCGTGGACGCTGGTCGAGGCCGACGTGCTCCCCGGCAAGACGCTCACGTCGTTCCCGTCGCTGGCGACCGACGTGAAGAACGCCGGCGGCACCTGGCAGGACGCCGAGGTGTTCCACTGCCCCGCCAACGGCTGGGACCTCATCACCTCGCGCAACCCCGACGACATCCCGGCGTTCAACGCCAAGCTCGTGGAGGTCTTCGCGGGCTGAACCCCGCGACCCCCGAACGACGACGAAGGCGCTGTCACCCGACCGGGGTGACAGCGCCTTCGTCGACCGAGGGGCCTTCGTCGTGCGCGAGGCGCGTCAGGAGCCGGGCCACTCGCCGGTGACCTTCTCGAACGTCCGGGCGCCCTGGCGGTTGATGACCGCCTTGACGACGGCGTAGATCGCGCCCTGCAGCGCCGCTGCGACGAGGATCTCCTTGATCGGGTACTCGCTCTCGAGCGGGCCGGGTGCGTCGGAGCGCTCGTCGCTGCTGGGGCTGACCCGCTTCCAGATCTGCTTGAAGATCAGGCTCGACAGCAGCCCGCCGAGGATCGAGCTCACGATCCCCACGGGGCGGTAGAGGAGCTTGGCCGAGGTGCTGGGCTGCTTCGAGGGTGCGCGACTGGGCATGGGACCGACGGTAGCCATCCGCACGGGCGCGCGCACCCCGGCGACGATCAGGCGTCGTCCCGACGGCGGACCACGTCGGGACGGGTGAACGCCGACCCGAGCAGCGCCGTGGCCACGACCTGCTGCACGCGCTGCCGGCGTCGGCTGAGCGCAGCGCGACGTCGGGTCGCCGTGGTGAATCGGTCCACGGCCTACTCCGTCCGCAGGTGCACTGGGCGGGCCGCGTCGACCGCCACCGGCCTGACGAGTCGGGCGGCCGCCCAAGCTGCGAGGCTGACGCACGCCCAGGTGCCGAGGATCCCGACGACGACCGCCACCAGCCGGGGTCCGGCGAGCGACTCCCCGACGAGCAGCAGACCGGAGTAGCCGAGGGCACCGATCGTCGCACCCGTCACGCCGAGCGGGACGGCGACGAGCCGCACCTGGCGCAGGAGCGCCTGGTCGAGGTCGGCCTGGGTCGTGCCCGTCGCCGCGAGGAAGGCTGTCTCCCGGCGCGACTCCCAGATCGACTCGACGGCGTGCACGGCCAGGGAGCCGGCGACCACCGCGAGCGCGACGAGGGCCGCCACGGCGGTGGCGACCGCACCGACGTCATAGGTGTCACCGCCGCCCCACTGGCCCATCGCCATGACGTCCCCCGAGAAGACGGCCGTGGTCCCGAGCGTGAGTCCGATCGCGCCGACACCAGCCGCCGCCCTGCCGGCGGCACCAGGAGCCACGAGCACGCGCTGCGCCGCCAGGAGCTCGGGGGCCGTGCTCGCACGTCGGAGAGCACGACGGGCGACGCCGTAGGCGACCCATGGCGCGGAGCCCACCAGGCCGAGGACGATGAGTCCGAGGGCCGCGAAGGTGAGCACGAGGTAGAGGTCGCTGCCGTACCCGGACCCCAGCTGCGTGACCAGCAGGACGGCACCGACGACCAGCGCTGCGGGACCCCGCCACGACAACCCCGAGCGCAGATCGACCCGGCGTGTGACCCCCAGCGGGTCGTCCTGGCCCGCTCGCGCACCGACACCGGCGCCGACCAGGACGACTCCGACGAGGACGAGTGGGACGAGCCACAAAGGCGGGAACGACGTCGGGGCGAGGAAGCCCGGGCCCGCGAGCAGGGACCGGAGCAGCAGGAACGCGGGGATGCCGAGCACTCCTCCGACGAGCGCGGGCAGCGCCACCTCGAGGGCCGCGAGGGCTCGCACGTCGCGCCGGGTGGCCCCCGCGAGCCGGAGGGCCGCGTCGCGTCGTTGCCTGGAGGTGGCGCCCAGCCGCACCGCCTGGTCGAGCAGCAGCAGCGGGGGCAGCACGAGGACGATCGCGCCGAAGAGCACGCCGCCGCGCGTCCCTGGGTCGGCGACGATCCAGTTGACGGCCTCGAGGTCGGTGCCGTAGCCGACGGCGTCGACCACGAGGTCGGAGGGGACGCCGTCGAACCAGAGCATCGCGATCGACGCGGCCGCCATGAGCACGGCGGTCGCGACCGCGGTCGCGGCGACCACGACCAGCGCGCGCGACCCTGCCCCGGCGCGCAGGAGCGCGGGCACGACGGTCCTCATCGGGCCGTCTCCTCGCTGACGACACGACCGTCGCGCAGCACGACCTCGCGGTCGAGGGCTGCGGCGACGCGATTGTCGTGGGTGACGACGACGAGGGCCGCGCCGGACTCCGCGGTGGCGGAGCGCATCACGTCGATCACCTCCTCGGCGGTGACGGTGTCGAGCGCGCCGGTCGGCTCGTCCGCCAGCACGAGACGGGGCGAGGTGACGAGGGCGCGGGCGATCGCGACCCGCTGCTGCTCACCGCCCGACAAGGCGCCCGGCCGCTCGCCGGCGAGGTCCCCGACCCCGAGCCGATCCAGCCAGTGGTGGGCGGCTGCCTCGGCCGCATCTCGAGCCGACTTCTCGAGCAGCAGCGGGAAGGCCACGTTCTGCAGGGCTGTGAGCTCGGGGACGAGCTGCCCGAACTGGAGCACCAGACCGATCTCGCGCCGCCGTAGCCGCGTGCGCTGTGCGTCGTCGAGGGTGTCGAGGTCGTGCCCGACGACCTCGACCGTCCCCGACTGCGGCCTGAGGACACCCGCCAGGGCGAGCAGCAGCGTCGACTTGCCGGACCCGGACCGCCCGGTGACCGCCACCCGCTCACCTTCCGCCACCTGGACGGAGGCGCCTGCGAGGGCGAGCGAACGGCCGTAGGACTGGTGCACCTCGTGGGCGCGTGCGACGACGGCGGGCGGGGACGTGGTCATCGGGTGGCTCCTGCACTGGAGGGGCGTCGGGGTTCGAGGGAGGCTCGCGCAAAGCGGTCGGCGGCGGCCTGGAGCCACTGCAGGTCGGCATCGAGGTGCGCGACGGCGTGGTCGACGCTGACGCGCGCGGCGACGTCGGTGGCGCCGTCACGCTGACGCACGAGCCGGCGCATGGCCTCGAGGTGGGCCTCGCGCTGTCGGCGGAGGTAGCCGACGGCATCGCCCCCTGCGTGCAGCGCGGTGATCGTCTTGCGGACCACGTCGTCCGCGGCCGCCGGAGCGGGCGGCTCGACGTCGTCGAGCCAGGCCTCCAGACGGGCGCGCCCGTCATCGGTGAGGGCGTAGGTGGTGCGCTCGGGACCGCCGGACGGGTCAGCGGTCTCCACCACCTCGACCGCCCCGTCGTCCGACAGCTTGCTGAGCGTCGCGTACACCTGCCCGTACGCGAGCGACTTGGCTGCTGGGAAGCGGGCGTCGTGGGCGCGCTTCACGTCGTAGCCGTGCGCGGGTCCGTCGGCGAGGATGCCGAGCAGCACGTGAGCGAGAGCCATGGCGCGACTATACACATCGTGTATTCATGTGGTGAAGAGTTGCGTGAGATCCCGCGGACGCAGGACGCCCTCCCACCCGAGGGGTGGGAGGGCGTCGACGTCGCTGCGGCGGCTCAGCCGTTGCTGACGCGGATGGCGAGCTTGCCGTGGACGTGGCCCTCGCGGCTGCGCGCAAACGCGTCGGCGAGGTCCTCGAGGTCGTAGACGCCGTCGACCTCGACGCGGACGGTGCCGTCGTCGACCAGGCCGACGAGGCGGCCGAGGTCGTCGGCGTCGGGACGGACCCACAGCCAGAGGCCGCCGTGCTCGAGCACGTCGGGGTCGGCGATGGACGCGTGGCGCCCGTCGTCCTCCAGCACGGCGACGGTCTGCTCGACCACGCCGCCGACGAGGTCGAGCACCACCGAGACGCCGTCGGGCGCGAGCTCGCGGACCGCGTCGACGAGACCGTCGCCGTACTCGACGGGCTCGCCGCCGAGGTCGCGGATGCGGTCGTGCTGCGACGCGGACGCCGAGCCGATCACGCGGGCCCGGAAGGCGCGCGCGGCGAGCTGTACGGCGAAGGAGCCGACGCCACCGCCGGCGCCGTGCACGAGCACCGTGTCCTCAGGGCCGACCTCGAGCCGCTCGAGCGCCTGGAACGCCGTGAGTCCGGCGAGCGGCAGCGACGCCGCCTCCTCCCACGACAGGTCGCGCGGCTTCCGGGCGGCGGCGCGCACCGGGACGGTCGTGTACTCGGCGAAGGTGCCGCGGTGCACGTAGTCCTGGCGGTTGTAGGCGACGACCTCGTCACCGACCGCGAACTCGGGGGTGTCGATCCCGACGGCGGAGACGACGCCGGCGACGTCCCAGCCCGGGACCACCGGGAAGCGGACGTCCATCATCGCGTCGAGGCCGCCGCTCATCAGCTTCCAGTCGACCGGGTTGACCGAGGCGGCGCGCACCTCCACGAGGATCTCGCCCGGCCCGACCTTGGGGGTCGGCTGGTCGGTGAGCTCGAGGACGTCGTCGTCGCCGTACTGGGCATAGGTCATGGCACGCATGGAGATGTCAACGGACGCGACCGGTGGACCATTCCGCGACGTCTAGGCTCGAGGCATGGCCACCCCGGACTTCGTCCTCGCCCTCCGCGCCAAGATCGGCACGGACCCGCTCTGGCTCCCAGGGACGACGGCGGTGGTCACGCGCGGCGACGACGTGCTCATGGTGCGTCGCGCCGACACGGGCCAGTGGACGCCGGTCACGGGCATCATCGACCCCGGCGAGGAGCCGGCCGACGCCGCCGTGCGGGAGACGCTCGAGGAGGCCGACGTCGTGGCGCGGCCCGTGCGGCTCGCGTCGGTGGGCGTGACCGACGAGGTCGTCTACCCCAACGGCGACCGGACGCAGTTCGTCGACCTGACGTTCCGCCTGGAGTGGGTGTCGGGCGAGCCGCACCCCGCCGACGGCGAGAACACCGACGCCCGCTGGTTCCCCCGCGACGCGCTCCCGGAGATGACCGAGGAGATGCGGGGACGGGTCGACGCCGGCCTCTCCGACGAGCCCTCCGCCCGATTCGGGACGTCATCGCCCATCTGAGCGCGCCGTTCGGGCGATGACGTCCCGAATCGGGGGGACGTGGCCGGTCAGCCCTCGGCGGCGAGCGCGGTGGCGAAGCCGAGCATGACCACACCCGTCCCGCCGTCCACCCCGCGGCGGAAGCCGGGGCGCGCGATGCGCGACGCCGCACCCGAGGCCGCCAGGACGACCGCGAGCAGCACCACCGCGCCAACGACCACGAGCGTCAAGGCGTAGGCCGCGAGCACCGCGACCCCCTGGTCGCGCCCGACGAACTGCGGCAGCACGGCCAGGTTGAACGCCAGCACCTTCGGGTTCGTCACGTTGCAGACGAAGCCCTGCCGGAAGGCGGTACGGCGGCGGACCTGGGCACGACCGGAACCGACGGTCCAGGCCGACCCGTCGCGACGCAGCGCCGCGCGCAGGGCGCCGACGCCCAGCCACGTCAGGTAGACGACACCGGCCCAGCGGATGGTCTGGAACACCGGCTCCGACGCCGCGAGCACCGCACCGAGTCCCATCGCGGCCAGCAGACCCTGCAGCGCACCGGCCGTCGAGATGCCGGCAGCGGTGAACAGTCCACGAGGTCGTCCGCCGACCACGCTGGCGCGCAGGGTCAGGAAGGTGTCGGGGCCCGGCGCGACAGCGAGGAGCGCCGCGAAGGCCAGGAAGGAGAGGTAGGTCGCCACCCGAGGATCGTAGGCCTCGTGGCCGCTCGCGCGGACCCCTTCACGACCTCGCGCGACTCGCCTCACACGGGCCGCGCGGAACTCGACCCCATAGTCGTTCGTCCCTCACACGTACCGTCCACATACCTCGGGGGTTCCCATGTCCACCATCGCTCGCACGCTCGACCACCGCCGACACGCCACCGCGCAGGACCTCGGCCTCCTCATCGGGCGGGCGGTCGTCGGCGTCACGTTCGTGGTCCACGGCTGGCAGAAGTGGTCCGGCGGCATCGGCGGGACGCAGGACGGCTTCGCCGCGATGGGCGTGCCGCTGGCCGACGTGTCCGCGGTCGCGCTGGCCACGCTCGAGGTGGTCGGCGGGGCCCTGCTGGTGCTCGGCGCGCTGACGACCGTCGTCGCCCCGCTGCTCGGGCTCGGCATGCTCGGCGCGGCCTGGTACGCCCACCGCGACGCGTTCCTCGTCTCCGACGGCGGGTCGGAGTTCGTGCTCGTCCTCGCGGCCGTGGCGTTCCTGCTCGCGCTCGTCGGACCCGGCCGCTGGAGCGTCGACGCGCTCGCCGCGCGTGGCCGCCGCTGAGGGCTACGGTGGGAGGGACCGACCAGGAGGAAGCATGACCACGATCGTCGCCGGATACGTCCCGACCCCCGAGGGTGAGGCCGCGCTCGCATGGGCACTCGCTCAGGCCCAGCGCGATTCCGCGCGGCTCACGGTGGTCGCGACGCCGGGCGCCGACACGGCCGAGGCGATCTCCGAGGAGCAGCAGATCGACGCGCTGCAGGCGCGGCTGGCGGAGGCCGGCGTCGAGGGCGACGTCGTGCACTTCCGCGGCGCGGGCGGTGCCGCTGACTCGATCCTCGACCACGCGAAGGGCGACGACGTGTCGCTCGTCGTCATCGGCCAGCGCCGCCGCTCGCCCGTCGGCAAGCTGGTGCTCGGCAGCACCTCGCAGCGCATCCTCCTCGAGGCCGACGCGCCCGTCGTGGCCGTCAAGGCCTGACCCTGAGCGACGCGGGCCCCTCGGACGGCCCTGCCGAGGACGAGCACTACTTCGTCGTCAGGGGTCGACGCTGGCGCCGCACCGACCCCTGCCTGCCCGACGACGTCGTCGAGCGGCTGACGTCGCACCTGGGTCGCGGCCGCTCCGGCGTGCGCGTGGCGAAGAAGGCGGGCGACGACGACGCAGTGGCGGCCGCCCGGCACCGCGTCGGCCTGGCGAAGCACGGTCTCGGGGAGCGCGGACCCCGCTGGTGGGACGACGAGCCCGCCGCCCGCCTCGCCCGAGCCCGCGAGGCGCTCGACGAGCTGGACGCGCTCGACGACTGACCGAGGGCGGTGTCCGAGGCACCGTGGCGGGTCGTCGCGGGACGGCTCACTGTCACCCCGTCTGCTGGTCCTCGACGGTCTTGTCCACGCGTCAAGTCATACGTATGATCTCTCGTCGACGACGAGGATGCCTCCGACGCGGGAGCTGACCGAGGTCTCGCTGAGCCGTCACGACGTCGAGAGGAGGCTCGCATGACCAGCCAGATCGCGGTCCTGCAACGAGCGCACGTCCCCCGCCTCCTGACGAGTGGACTCATCGGACGGATTCCGAGCGCGATCGCTGCGCTGGCGGCGACCCTCGTCATGCGCGACGCGGGACTACCGTTCGACCGCGTGGGCGCTGCGGTCGGGCTCTTCGCGCTCGGGCTGGCCGTCGGTGGACCCACGCTGGGACGCTGGGTGGATCGACGCGGACAACCACGCGTCCTCGTCGTCTCGTCCCTCGTCGCCGCCGTGGGCTTCCTGACGGTCGACGCCGTGGACGACCACTGGCAGCTGATCTGCGTCGCGATGTTCGTCGCCGGCTTCGCGACGCCACCTCTCGAGCCCTGCCTCCGCGCCCTCTGGCCGGACCTGGTCGACGACGACCAGCTCGACGCGGCCCTCAGTCTCGACGCGGCGGCCCAGGAGATCGTCTTCATCGTCGGCCCCCTCATGGTCGCGGTCAGCACGGCCGTCGTAGGCCCGTCGGCCGCCCTGTGGCTCGCCGCCGCGCTGGGGGTCGCCGGCGCGCTGGTGTTCGCGCGCTCCGAGCCGTCCCGGCTCTGGCGACCGCAGCCCGGCGAGCGGCACTGGTTCGGACCCCTGAACAGCGTCGGCCTCGTGCTGCTGTTCTCGACGCTCTTCTTCTCGGGGGCGGCGATCGGTGCCCTCACCATCACGGCCGTCTCCTACGCCGAGGACACCCGCTCCCCCGGCGGCGCGGGCCTCCTCCTGGCCGTCAACGCCGTCGGCGCGCTCGCCGGGGCCCTGATCTACGGGTCCCTGCGCTGGACCATGCCGCACCCCCGACGCCTGGTCGTGTGCTGCGTCGGCATGTGCGCCACCTATCTCACCCTCGTCACGATCCCGAGCCCCCCGGGGATGTTCGCAGCGATGTTCGCGACTGGAGTCTTCCTAGCCCCGCTGCTGGCAGTGTCGTTCTCGATGGTCGGCCGCCTCTGCGATCCCGTGCACGTCACGGAGGCCTTCGCCTGGCTCGTCACGCTGTTCACGATGGGCAACGCGGTGGGCTCGCCGCTGGCCGGCCTGGCCGCCGACGGCGGCCTCTCGGGCTCCGCCTGGGTCGCAGCCGGCACGACAGCCGTCGGTCTGCTGGTCGCCGTCGCGTCCCTACGACGGTGGATGACTGCCGAGGAACGCACGTGACTGCGCGCCCGTCGCCCGAGGCGCGAGCTCAGCCGACGCGGACTCGCGTGACCGAGCCTCGGATCACGATGCGCGGCGGCGCCACGGCCGCGACGGGTGCCGCCGTGTCGAGGACCGCGCGCACCCCGCCCGCGCCGAGGTCCTCCGCCGGGAAGGAGATGGTGCTCAGCGGCGGGTCGAGGAGGCGCGCCGTCGGCGAGTCGTCCATGCCGAGCACGCCGACGTCGCCCGGGATGCTCAGCCCTCGCGCGCGGGCCGCGTGGTAGACACCCGCAGCGATGACGTCGTCGTCGCAGAGGATGACCGTCGGAGGGTCGGGAAGGTCGAGCAGGAATCCCGCTGCCGCGGCACTGCCGCTCACGCCCTGCTCCAGGTCGACCGGCGCACGGACCACGTCGAGGTCCTGCGCCGCCACGTCGAAGGCGAGCTGCCGCGCCCGGAAGGTGTGGGAGGCGATCGATGACTCGAGCCGACCGACGCGCACGTGTCCCAGTCGGCGGGCGTGGGACACCAGGAGGTTCATGCCCTCGGCGACGTCGAGGGTGATGACGCGCTCGACCCCGCTCGTGTGCGGGTCGGCGTCGACGAGGACCACCGGCGTCGCGCCGAGGTCGCCGCGGAGCATGCCGTCGGTCGGCGAGCACAGGATGGCACCGTCGAACCGAGCGCCGGCGACCGCCTCCGAGACCTGACGTCCTGACCATCCGGAGGCGAGGACCACGGAGGCGCCCGCCTCCTCGGCCGCCCGCTGCGCGCCGTGCAGGACGCGAGCGAAGAAGGTGGAGCGGACGTCCGGGACGGCCAGCAGGAGCAGTCCGGTGCGGCCCAGCCGGAGGGCTCGTCCCGCACGTTGCGGTCGGTATCCGAGCTCGTCGGCGATCTGGACGATGCGCGCACGGGTCGCCGCGGAGACACGCGTGGACGACGGGTCGGAGAGGGCCAGCGAGACCGTCGCCTGGGAGACGCCGGCCCGTGCGGCGACGTCGTGCCCCGTGGGACGGGCGGGCCTCTCGGGCGACTCGGACATCGCTGCATCCTCTCGTCATTCCACCTGTCGGTCCAGCAGCGGGGCCCCTCCCCCGACGTTATACGTTTGACCTCATGCGGCGCGCGTTCGTCTTCGACCTCGACGGGACCCTGCTCGACTCCGATGGCCAGCTGTCCGCGGCGACCGTCGAGGCACTGCGAGAGGAGAGGGCGCGGGGGTCGCTCCTCGCGGTCGCGACAGCGAGACCGCTGCGGCTCGCGCGGTCAGCGCTCGGGCGCCACGTCGGGCTCGTCGACGCGCTCATCGTGTCCAACGGTGCCGCGACGCACGAGGGCCCCTCGAGCACGCTGGTCGACGAGGCACCTCTGCCCGCCCGCCGCGTCGCCCACGTGCTCTCCCGCTCACGTCGCCTGTGGCCCGGCTGCGGGATCGGGTGGGAGCGCGGGGACGGCTTCTTCCACGATCCGTCCTTCGCGGGCATCGCGACCCAGCGCAGCATCACCCGCTTCCTCGACCACCCCCCGGCGGACGGGCCGACGGGACCGATCCACCAGCTGGTGATCGCCACGACGACCCCGCACAGCTCTGCGGACCTGCAGCGGCTGAGGTCCCACCTCGGCCGCCGCACCTCGGTCACCGACTCGGCCGGCGGCGTGATCGAGGTGTCGTCGCGCCGCGCCGACAAGGCGATGGCGATGCTGCGTTGGGCGAGCAGGCACGGTGTCGGCGCACCACGGATCACGGCCTTCGGCGACGGGCTCAACGACATCGGCATGCTGCGCTCGGCCGGGACGTCGGTGGCCATGGGGAACGCGGCGGCCGAGGTCGCGGCCGCCGCCACTCACCGAGCCCTTGCCCACGACCAGGACGGCGTCGCCCAGTTCCTGCAGTCGCTACGTCGATGAGTCCGGCGTCGTCGCCTCGCGCGTCTCAGCCCCCGACCGCACGGGGCGACGCCGAGCCGACCTGAGCGAGGACGCGGACGAGTCGTTGGCCGGTGGTCGCGTCGGTCGATCCACCGAGGACGGCGGCGTGGACGCCGCGGACCCCGGCGACGATCCCGACCGCGAGGTGGTCAGGGTCGTCGTCCGGGCCGAGCTGGCCGAGCCGCTGCGCCTCGTGCAGGAGCCGCGCGACCACGTCGACGAACAGCAGGTGCCAGCGGCCGGTGTCGACGACCTCGCGCGGGAGGCCGACGTCGCAGAACAGCACGTGGGCGCCCTGGACGGCGTAGACGCATCGCGCCGCGACCACCAGGAGCTCCTCCAGCTGCTCCAGGGGCTCCGGGCTGAGGTGGCGAGGCGTCTCCTGCGCGATCCGCTCGATGATCTCGGTCGCGGCCGCGTCGACGGCGGCGCCGAAGACGTCCTGCTTGGTGTCGAAGCGCTGGTAGGCGGACCGCACGGAGACCCCGGCGCGGCCCGCCAGCATCTTCATGGTGACGGCCGCGTACTCGTGCTCGCGCAGGAGCTGCTGGGCGCTGCGCACCAGCCGGCTCGACACGTCCTCGTGACCGTCGGGACGCTGCTCGGCGCGGCTCCCGATGAGCTCTCCCGCCCACCGGTAGATCGTGGCGGGGTGGACGTCGAGCTCGGTCGCGACCTGCTCGGGTCCCACGCCCTCGTCGAAGGCGCGGACGACCGCGGCGCGACGTCGTGCGACGTCGAAGCGGGACGGTCGGCTCACGGGCTCAGCATAGGGACGCCGCCGACGGTGACCGTCGCCCGTCAGACGGGGAAGGCGAGACCCACCGCCTGCTCGGAGGCCGACCAGAGACGCTCGGCGAGCTCCTCGTCGCGCGCGCGGGACGGCATGCGCACGAGGACCGGGCGACCGCGGGTGTGGCCCGGCCACGACGGTCCGACGTAGTCGCCCGACGCGAGCGTGGTGTCGAGGGCGGCGCGCAGGATCGGCTGCGCACCGGCGTGCGCGCTCTGGAGCCCGGGTCGGATCGCACGGGTGAGGAGCCAGCCGAGGACCGGGTGGCCCATCGCCATGCCGGTCTGGGTGATCTCGGTCGCCGCGAGGCCCGGGTGGGCGGCCACGGCCGTCCGCGCGCTCCCGCCAGACGACAGGCGTCGCGCGAGCTCGCGCGTGAACAGCAGGTTGGCGAGCTTGGACTCCGCGTAGGCGCGCCAGCGGCGGTCGCGGCGTCGGGCGCCGGGCGACGTCCACGTGTCGAGGTCGAGGCGGCGCGCGCTCGCGGCGGCGACGGAGCTCACGGTGACCACACGACCCGTGGGCGTCAGGTGCGGGAGCAGGTGCGCGGTCCACGCGAAGTGGCCGAGGTGGTTGGTGCCCATCTGCAGCGGTAGGCCGTCGGCCGTGGGCACGTCGGGGGCGAGCATGATGCCGGCGTTGTTGACGACGACGTCGATCGACGGCGTCCGCTCGCGCACCTCCTGGGCTCCGCGGGCCAGCGACCCGAGGTCGGCGAGGTCCGCCTCGACCAGGTGCAGACGTTCCTGCGAGGCACCGGAGGTCAGCCGGTCGAGCAGGTCGGCGCCGCGGCGGAGGTCGCGCACGGTCATGTAGACCTCGGCCCCACGGTCCGCCAGCGAACGTGCCACGTGGAAGCCGAGGCCGCCGGTGGCACCGGTCAGCACGACGCGTGTGCCGGCGACGTCCGGCGGAGGTGTCCAGGTCATACGACGGGACGGTAGAGCAGATCTGCGAGTTTTGCGAATGACGTCTGCATCGTGCATAGTTCGCATCAAGGAGCCCGCGGCCGAGGCCGCCAGAGGTGAAGGGTGGACGCTCATGTCGGACCTGATCGTCGTGACGAGCGCTGCGGGCGGGGTCGGTCGACCGCTCGTCGAGCGCCTCGCCGCCGCGGGCGAGCACGTTCGCGCCTTCGTCAAGAACGACCAGCAGGCGGGCGTCGCGCGTCGGGCGGGCGCCGCCGAGGTCGTCGTCGGCGACCTGCGCGACGCGTCCGCCCTGACCGACGCGCTGCGCGGCGCGGGTCGCGCGTACCACGCGGCCCCGACGCAGATCATCGACGAGCAGCCGCTGCTCGACGCCTTCATCGACGCGGCGACGAGCGGCGACCTGCGGCACCTCGTGTTCCACTCGGTGGTCCACCCCGACCTGCACGTCCTCCCGCACCACCACCAGAAGGACGTCGCCGAGCAGCGGTTGAAGGAGTCCGGGATCCCGGTCACCGTGCTGCGGCCGTCGCACTACATGCAGAACTACCTCGAGCTGTGGGACTTCATCCGGGTCGGCTCCATGCCCTACCCGGTGAGCACGCAGAGCGTCATGGGCGTGGTCGACGTCGAGGACGTGGCCGAGGCGGCCGTGCGGGTGCTGCGCGACCCGTCAGGTCACGTCGGGCAGACGTACGACCTGTCGGCGCAGGAGCTGACGCGGGAGGAGATGGCGGCCGCGTGGTCGGAGGTCGTGGGTCATCGCGTCACGGCGGTGCGGATCCCGCCGGCGTCGATCACGAACCCGCTGCGGTCGGTGCACGTCCTCCCCCGCCTGGTCGCCGCACTGCCGTCGCCGCGGGCGACGTCGGCGGTGCGTCTGCTCAAGGCGCTCGACGGTGCGCGGAACGTCCGGGGCATCAACACCTGGAGCCGGGATGCCGTCGACACGTACCGGATCATGATGAGCCACTACGACCAGCACGGCCTGCCGGCCGGCGACCTCTCCCACCTGCCGACCCTGCTCGACCGAGCACCGACGTCGTACGCGCAGTTCGCGCGTCGCGAGGCCGCGCGCCGCGGCATCTGAGGGGAGGGTCGGGCGATGGGTCGCGAGGTCGAGTGGGAGAGCAGCGAGCGCACGGTGCAGGTGGGCGGGGCGGACCTGCGGCTGGTCGACGTCGGCGACCCGGACGCCGAGCGGGTCGTCGTGCTGCTGCACGGCATCGCGGCCAGCTGGCGCTGGTTCACGCCCGTCATCCCGGCGCTGTCCGAACGGGCACGCGTGCTCGCGGTCGACCTTCCGGGGTTCGGGCGCTCGGCGATGCCGCCCGGCGGGCTGACGTTCGACGGCATGGCTGCCGCGGTCGACGAGCTGGCGGACCGGCTGGGGCTGGGGGTCGTCGACGTCGTGGGCCACTCGATGGGGTCGATCGTCGGCACCCGACTCGCCGTCGACCACCCGCAGCGGGTCCGGCGTCTCGTGCTCACCGGAGGTCCGGTGCTCGCCCTGACGGACCTCCCGCGGCACCCGTTCCGCACTCTGACCAGCGAGCCGCGCGCCGTGACCACCCTCGTCAAGCAGCTCGCGACCATCGGGCTCCCGCTGCCGGCGGCGGCGGCCAGCGTCGTCGCGGAGTCGGCGCTCGTGCGACGCGTCCTCATGCGCGGCTACGTCGCGCGCCCCGCGGACCTGCCGCCCGACGTCGTCCGCGACGTGATGCGCGAGCTGGGCGCCCGCGGGTCGCTGCCGGCGCTGCTGTCGGCGTTCAGGAGCGACCCGTCCGCCGGGCTCGAGCGCATCTGCGCGCCGACACTCATCGTCCGCGGCGCCGAGGACCCCCTCTCCACCGCCCGCGACGTCGAGCGCTTCGCCCGCACCGTCCCCGACGTCCGCGTCGTCACCCTCGACGGCGTCGGGCACTGGCCGCAGATCGAGGCGCCGGAGAGGTTCGCGCGCGAGGTGGTGGGGTTCCTCGACGAGGAATGAACCGTGAGATCCGCCCCGCGCGCGGCTGCCGCGGTGACGTGCTCGGCTCCAGGACTGAGGGTCCTTCAACGTCCACGCGGCGAGGCAGGCGCTCGCTCGGCGCGGAGACACCGTCAGCGCTCACCTGTCTCAGTTCCCGGCTGACCCGAACGCAACACCAGGCAGTCCGACGTGCGCCCACCGGCGCGACTCGGCCTCGAGCCGTGCACGATCCCCAGCCAGCACCACGTGAAAGGCGACGGGAGGCCGATCCCACCACGCACCGACCTCGACGGGCTGGGCCCACTGACTGGCTGCCGACGCCAGCGAATGCGCGAACCACTCGAACGCAGCGTCGCTCTCCTCCGCCAACAACTCAGCCGGCTCGACGATCACGACGACGTAGCCGTTGCCGCGTGGAAGCCCTTCGAGGTCTGCGATGCACTCGTCGAACGCGTCGAGATTCTCGCCGAAGTAGGTGGGGAACTGGAGCGCGGCCGCGAACTCATCGAACAGTCCCTGAAGAGTCCGGGCCTTCCTCCCTCGAACAACGCGGGCGGCAAGACCACCCTCGAGCCACGCCGCCACGGTCGAACTGACCGAGTCCGCCTCGCTCTCGAGAAGATAGGGCCGGAGTGTGGCGTCGACCTTGGTCAGGGACATGGGATCCATCGTCTGGCCGGCTTTCGTCTCGTCTCGTCGGGAGGCTGACGTCGTCGTCGCCCGTGCCGCGGCGCTCCAGGAGGAGGTCGCCGATGCACGGCGCGCATCAGTGCGCTCGGAAGGTCGCGAGAAATCGTGCGCGGTCTGCCGGGGCTAAGGGGATCTTGAAGTCGGGCTCGGTGAACCAGTCCAGCGCTTCCTGCGCGGACACCCAGGCGACGTCACTCGCCGCAGGAGGCTCCCACGGTCGCTCCGTCGCGACCACGCCGACATCCCACGACCGCTCGGCCCAGACCGCCCACCGGTGGGAACTGCCCCACATCGCGACGATGTCCGCCGACTCGAAGATCGAGCCGGTCGGGTCATCGTCCGGCTCGTGGCTGAGCGCGTCCCAGAACCTCTCCTCCAGGTCGGCTGCGGCGATCCTGAAGGCGGGATAACCGCCGTAGTGCAGTCGGTAGGAGGTCGGCGAGGGATCTCGCGCGACGCAGGAGACCTGGTCGTCCCCGAACGCCTGCACGAGGTCGGACAGGTCAGAGCCGAAGCGTCCGGAGAGGACCGCGTCGAACTGACCCAGACGGAAGTTCGTGAGTCGACCGGCGAACGGTGAGTGCGGCAGCGTCCGGGCGCCCGGGGCGACGGACGCGCGATCGTCCTCGAAGGCGGCGAACGCGTCGCCGTCCCGCGGGAAGAGGTCGAAGCCGGTCATCGCTCGCAGACTAGTAGCGGCTCCGGACGTCGCGTCGTCCGTTCTCTGGGCGCGTCGCTCACCTCCGGATGATCATCCCAGGATCGATCCCTCGTGCGCTCAAGTCCGTCGCGACCCTGTCGACGAATCGCCTGCAGCACCGGACGACGTCGGCGAGCTCGACTGGCCGGCTGGTGGCGTCAGGCTCGAGGACCGACCCGAACGTCCAGCCCGAGGCAGTGCGTCGGATGAAGACGGTGCCCCGCTCCTCGAACGACATCGAGTCGAACTCGAAGTCCTCGCCCTCAACCCGCGGCAGCCATGACAGCAGGCTTCGCGCGAGCTCCACGACAGGGAACGCCGGCTCGTCGAAGATCACGGCGTCGTTCTCCAGCATCTGGAGGTGGGCGTCGAGGGCGATCAGGTAGTCCGCCTGCGTGGTCCCCCTCAGCTCGTCCGCGCAGAGCCGGTCGTACGTGAGCTGCATGCTCCTCCTCGTCGCTGGCACGGGCCCCTGGTCATCCTGTCCCCAGCCGTGTTCACCACGCCAGCACGACCCGGGCTCAGCCGATCATGCGTCCACCTCTCACCCGGCCCGTCGCGAGCTCGACCGCGACGTCGCGTGGCTCGTCATCGTCCGGATCCGCCACCCCTCGGACCCACCCGCCGTCGGCCTCGTCCAGGCGGATGCAGTCGACGGCGAGGCGTGGGGTCGTCCAGAGCACGCCGCGCCCGCCGACGGCCGTGATGGCCCACGGGCTCAGGAGGAGCAGCACCTGCTCGCGCGGCAGTGCTTCCGCACTCACGACAGGCCCTGTGGTCGCGATCTCCTCGAAGCTCGCGGGTTCGAGCACGTCGCCGAGGAACGCGGCGCCCCGCTCCACGATGCACAGACCCGCTGGATCGGGAGTGCCGAGCAGCGCACTCAGAGCAGGGCGGCCGGGGTCGGGCGCCGCGAACGTCCCGGTCCACACCTGCCCGCCCCGCGGTTGCACCGTCACCACCCTGGACCGCGACCCAGAGCCCTCGGCAGCACAGGTGACGTCGGGTGGACCCGTCGGCAGGTCAGCCGTCGTGGCATCGAAGGTGGAGACGAACCGGCCGTGATTGATCATGAGTGCCCGTTCCGCGCCGTCCGATCGCTTTTCGCGACTCTCTCATCCCGTGGCCACGCGTCGGCTCACGTCGGATCGGTGTCGACGTACTGATGGACAGACAGCACCGCGCCCGCCGCCGCGAGCCACCTGATGGCTGCGGAGTCCAGGTTCAAGCCGGTGTCCTAAGGCCGCTCGGCGAGCTCCTGGTGGACGATGAGCACGACCTCGCGCCCTGTCGCGGCGAGCTTCGCTGCTCGTTCGGCCATCGCCATGCCCAGCGATGCGATCGCCGTCGCCAACCCCCCGGTGCCTGCATGAGTGTCACGTGGCAGCCGCAGTTCCATCGACCACGAGGTCCAGTCCCTTGTCCATGTGGAAGAGGGCGCGACAGATCCGCGTTCGAAGCCTCGATCGGGCTCGCGCGTCATGGCGGCACTGATCTCGTCGAGCGTCAGGTCGCGGCTCTCGATGGCAAGAGATGCCTTGATCATGGGCTCGATCTTCCCAGGACGGAGCCGCACGTCAGGCTCACAAGGCTCAGTTCGCGATCAAAGGCGTGGCCACTGAATGTCGTCTCCAACAAGGCCTCCCGCGCCCCACGCTTCTCCCGATCGGTGTTCGAGGGTCGTGCGAACTCCCGCGTCGCGAGCGAGATGTTGTTCCTGCCGCACTACCCGTCGCGCAGAAGGCGATCACCATCCACGCGCCACGCATGCTCGCCGTCCGCCGCGTCACGGACGAGCAGAACCTCGCCCTCCCATCTGGCGACGTCGATCACCGTCAGCCCGGAGTCCGCCGAAGTGGGCAGCTCGACCAGCTCCCGAGCCGACCAGACGTAGCCGACGTCACCGCAGGCACCGAACGACACCGTTCGCCACCCCGCAACGGTCGTCGACCATTCATACCGACTGTCCACCGTCACCGTCAGCACCGCCAACCGGGCGGCGCCATCCCCCGACAGGCGCACGTCGTAGACACGATCGCCGAGGATGAAGGTCATGGCGTTCACGGTGACACTCGTGCCTCGGCGAACTTGCCGATGAAGTCTGCGCCGGGACCGGCGCAGCTTTTGCGAACCTCACGGGCGCGGCGGGTTCCAGTGCTCTCCCGTGGCTCGCGCCTCGTCCTCAGCCGCGCCAATGCTGTCCAGGAACCGCTCCGCGTCCTCTCGGAACATGCCCAGGATGTTGCGGAAGTCGTGATCTTCCATCGCGACCCCGTACAGCGCATGCGTCAGCAGCAAGTACACGAAGATGTACTCGTCCTTCGTCAGGTCGAGTTCGACACCATCACTTCTGAATCTCGCCATCATGGCTGTCACCGTCCCACCGCGTTCTCTCGAGAGGAGCCTCGTGAGTCGAGTCCGACCCGGACGCGAAGTCTGACGATCTTCGGGGGCGGTTCCACAAGATCTTCACGAAGTACTCGACACCATCTCGCGTGACCTCATTCAGTCGCGCGGCCTCGGCGTCCGCCTCGGCGAGGTCGGTGAACCACCTCATCAGATCGACGCACTGAGCAGGTGTAGCACCGTCGTAGTGCCTGTACCGAACGACGACGGCCAGTTCCTGCCCCTCAACCGCCATGAGCATTGCTCCCCATCAACTCGTCCCCCGTCCTCGGATCTCAAGTATCGCCGGTCGGACCGAACGAGACAGCGGCGTCAGGTGGCAGAGATTCTGCCTTCCTCGTTGTATGGATCTGCATCCGAGACTGGCCTCCGTCTCCCTTGGCCTCCCGGGCGGGGGGCGTCACGTCTCTCGAAGCTCGCTCCACCGGGTGCGCAGGTGCCGTGACCGGCGGAACAAGACTAGAGCTTGATCAGTGCCTCGGAGGCCAGCTCCCGCACCCGCGCCCACTCCGGGGACTCACGCAACGAGTCGACGTGCCAGAAGTCCTTGTGAACCGAACCGCTCCACTCTCCGAGCACAGCATCCAGTGCTTCGACAGCCCGGCGAGCCTCAGCCGTGACCCAGCCGGCTCGTTCGAACTGCGGCAGCAAGAGCACACCGCTCTCGAGCTCGAGTGCGAGCTCATCGGCGTACAGAGGAGCGCCCAGACCCAGCGACTCGAGCCAGGCGATCTGAGCGTCGGCCGGCATCGCCAGCAGAGCGACACTCCGCACGAACGTCGCGAGAGTACGAGGGTGGAGGTCCGTCATCGCGAGACCGTACCGTGCCAGCGATCCCGCGACGATGCTGCTGATCGTGGCGCAGCCGCATCTCCAACGTCCAGCAGAACCTCAGGGCTCGGGCGAATCGACGTACCCCTCAAGGATCACCTCACGGCCGCGTCCGGCAGCCACGTCCCGGATGGCTCGGACCGCGCGGTCGGTTGCCGTGTCGAGACGAAGCATGAGACTCAGGTTCCCCTTCTGAAGGGCACTGGCAGTGACCGAGCGACCGTCCACCGTCGTGAAGCGTGCACCCTCGTAGGTCGACTCGATCCGGGCGAGGTCTTCGACCGGCAGACGGACGGTGCGGCGCCAGGTCCTGATCACCACCGTCGCCTCGTCGAGCGACGCTTTGGGCCACCAGATGACCCACAGGAGCGCTGCTGTCATCGGTGTGACGACGAGCGCGACGGACCACCCACCGCTGGCCGCCACGACCGTGCAGAAAAGACTCATGACCACGCCGAGCGTGACGATGACGAGCCACCGCCATCGCCCGAAGGTTCGCCACTCCATTGCGTCATCCGCCTTCTCTCGACCGTCGAGGCGCGACCAGCGAGACCGTCGGGAAGAGCGCTCTCCGTCGTGAGCGCGGCAGTCCGCCTGGAAGCAGCATCGGACGGCGACCGTCATGGACGTCAGCTCCTTCGCTCGCGATGCTAACCAGCACTGTCAGTCGGTGCGGATACCCGTGACCTCAGCCACGCGCCCGGGAATCTCCTCGTCCGAACGGACGCAGACTTTTGGGAAGGTCACGTGCGTCCCGTCCCGGAGGGTGAAGACTGCCCGTGGAGTGTCCGGCGAGTAGAGGGCCTCGAACGACGTGTTGTACGTGTACCAACCTTCCGCGAGAGCGACGACGTCTCGAATGAGGACGGATGCCACCTTCTCGTCGCCCCGCCAAGCCTCGACACGATCCTGGAAGAACCGGTACTCGACCGGCAGGATGCGGCGACGTATGTACACGTGGACCGCCAGGAGGTACGCGCCGATGACGAGGGTTGCTGCTGTCAGACCGTAGACCTGACCGGACCGCAGCGGGCTGCCGTCCTCGTTGCCCGCCACCATCAGGAGCAGGGGGACGAAGGGGATCCATCCGCGACTCTTGAGCCAGAACCTTGGGTAGCTCGGGTCTCCGCGAAGCACGAGCATCATGCGCTCCTCATGCATCGAACGGCCGCGCGGGTACCGGCGGCCGATACGACGCGCACGGGCTCAGGCTCTGCCATGGCAGCCGATCGCGACGCGCACGCCACACGTGACGAGCCAAAACACGTACACGAACGGCCCAGGTCGTCGAACCGACCACTCCATCAGTACCCCTGACTCATGAAGAAGGCTCGCGACCCAGTATGCCCGCATCGTGTCGCTGCGATGACTGCAGGAACTCCCCGCCGGTGCAGTCGACGCCTGCTTGGTGCACTGACGCGCGCTTCTGCTGCCACAACCACCTGGGCGGACGGTTCACGTCATCCGAACCAGCTCACCACTCCGATGGCGACGATGAGTGCGACCTGAGACGCGCGGCCCCATTGCAGGTCTCGTGCGCTCTGAGCCTCCCGGTCGGGCCAGCCGTCGACCATGACGAGAGCCGGCCTCGCGCCCGTCACCACCGTCACGACCACCAGCACCACAGCCGCATCGCGCAGCGCCTGAGCGGCATCAGCGTTTCTCGTGATCGCGCCACTGAGGCGCAGCGCGGGATACACACCGAGCCACGACAACGCCGGCAGCCAACGATCCTCATGACGCCACACTCGGTCCTGCCAGGTCCGAACGACAAGAAGAGTGGTGAGGAGGACGACGAGTCCTAGCTCGAGCATGCGCGATCCCTTCACCCCACACCATGGCCGAGGCCGTACCCGGTCACGCGAATGTAGCCACGACGCGAGTGTCCTCTTCCACCGGCGAGGCTCTCAGCACGCCGCCACCCAGCCGGCCCACGGCACTCCGCCGCTCCGAGATGGCCTCTCAAGCGCCTCTCAGCTGGCCCGACCTTCCCCAGGCGGCGGCGTCTGTCTGCCGGCTGGACGAGCTTCAACTCGCATGCTCGAGTTGCCGGCACGCCGCCTCATACTGGACCCTTCGCGCCAAGTCGAGCTCCCGTCTGAAGGGGCGCCAGTGCGCGCCCGCTGCCTCGGCGTCGGACCGCTTCCACGCCTCGTCGCCCGCGGCGAGCGCGGCTCTCCGCCCTAGCCCGTGACGACCTTGACCAAGCTCGTCGCGAGGACGTCCGCCAGCGCCACGAACATCGCTCCCGACGAACGCGGACCCCAAGACGAATCCCTGCGGCCCCACCTCGCCGCGCTCGACCAGCTCGACCCCAACGAACGCAACAGCATCCGCGCCCGCATCGAATGCGCCCTCCTCCGCCACCAAGCACGGCGACTCGCCGAGACCAGCTGATCGGACGGTTAGCGGGAATTCTCGACGAAGCGGCCTAGAAAACCGACGACTCGTTCCAAGCCGGGCTCATCGGCCTGGGGTTCGCTCCACGGTCGCCAGGCTCGGAAGATCGTGCCCGCATTGGATCGCGACAGGGCGCTCTGGTTCAGGCCCGACAACAACTGCTCCTCTTCGGCCACTGCACGCGAGCCAAGTTGAGGTGCCCAGAACCATGTCGTCGGCCAGAGCCTTGAGCGCTGGCTCCCCACCAAAGCGGCCGGCGTCGGGAAGGTTGCCTCGATCCCGATCGCTCCGTACTGAGCCTTGGTCGGCCCGACCAGGGCGAGCAGCAACCTCTCCATCCAACCCATGAGGCGCTTCGCGGATTGCCGGTCGGACTTGGACCAGAGCTCGACCGGCATGGACAAGGGTCCAGCGTGGATCGCGACTTCAAGCGGATGCGGTTCACCAAACTCGCCGGCCGACGAGAGACCCAGCGCAACAATGCCGATGCTCCGGTGACGGAACTGGATCCGAAGAACGTCGCGTCGCACCAGCAGGTCGCGCGGCGAACCGCTCGGCCGGATCACCTCGCGCTCGACATCGCTCACGCCTCGGAACCACTCGTGTTCGCGCGCGACCAGGACCTCGCCAGCGAACGCACAGCCCTGGCCGTTGAGCACGTCCCAAGCCAGTCCGAGCGCCTCCCACGAATCCAACGCGGGCGCGACGAATGCTGACAGGTGGGGCGGGTCTGGATACAGATCTGTCATCACTGCCCCAGCAGTCGCAGCATCGCGCTGCGCTGATCGTTCTTCGGGACGAACGCGGTGACCAGGTCACCGCTCCCGCGGTCGAACTGCGCCACGAAGTACTTGCCGTCAGTTCGGGCGATGTGCGCGTCGGTCAACGTGCTGCCAGAGCTCCACAGGCCCCTCCGAGCTGCCCGCAACCACGACCACCACCCACGATGCCAGAACGCCGAGGTCCAGCAGGGCATCACGGGATTGAAGAAGGTCCGGATACGCATCAGTTGAAAATCTCGCCCACCGTGTCGTTCGCCTCGGGAGTGTGCTCAGTCGCGCCATAGAGTGCGACGACTTCGCCGAGTCTACGAATCATCAGAGAGGCGCCGTGCCGTGTCGGCCAAACGCCATACGCTGGCGTGGATGCGTCCGCGGTGATTCCGTCAGTTCGGTCGACATCGCAGCCAGATGCACCTGTTGAACGGCCACCCGCTCTCTTCCTCAGGGCTGGAACGCCACGCCGAGTAGACCACGTCGAAACCTTCCGGCGCTCGTGGATGTTCGAACACCCTCCGGTACTCCACGCTCTCTTCCTCACGCAACCAACGCACGCGTTCAAGCAGATAGAGGCCCGGGACCTCGTGGCCGGGACCGTTCCGCCACGCGCGGTCGAGAAGCTCTCCCAGGTCGGGAACGGCCGTCGGAATCCGCTCATCTTCGAGCGGCGGCAAGGGAACGCACGCAGCGACCTCGAGCACAGAGTGCGCCTCATCGAGCACGGAGCGCACAGCGCGGACACAGTCCACCGCCAACGGAACTGCCGCAGCGGGCAACTGCTCGTCAGTCAGCTCGTCGATATCAACCTGCTCGAAAGTGGATCCGCGAGCCAGCGACCGACGGGCCCAATCGGCAGCAGCCGTAGTCCAGTCGCTCATAGGTTCCATCCGTTCGCCATCAGCCGCGATGGAATCTGGCCATCATGGCCGTTCACCGTCCTTCGCATGTTCCTCCTCGGAGGCAGGCCGCGAGTCAAGTACGACCGGGCCCACAGCTGGTCGCTTGGGCGAACGGTTCTGCAAGATCTTCACGAAGTACTCAACGCCTTCGACCCGAACCTCATTCAGACGGACGGCCTCGGCGTCAGCGTCATCGAGATTGGTATACCACCGCATCAGATCAACGCACTGTTCGGGAGTGGCGCCGTCGTAGTGCGAGTAACGCACCACGACGGCCAGCAGTTGCGCTTCATGTGCCATAGAGGTTCCCCCGTCAACTCGCCCGCTGGCCGATTCCGCACGTTGATGGTCGGACCGAGCGAGACATCGAACTCAGGTGGCAGAGCTTCTCTCTTCCCCATCCTATAAATGTGCGTGCCGAACTGGCTGCATTTCCCCTGACCCCCCGGGTGGAGGCGGGGCGTCACACCTCTCGAAACTCCGGCCCTCTGAGTACGGCACCTTGAGCGAAGTGCTGTCCTCCGCGCTCTTCGCGGCTCGCCGGATCACTCTTCGTTCGCATACCACGAGTCCAACTCCTCACGCACGAGTCCGCGAGTCGGCAAGCGATGCCACCACCACCTCGAGGACAGGCTGGGCTCCGGCTCGCCGTAACGGACCACCACGCCACGACGGTCTTCCTCGGTGATCTCGCGCAGCAGCTCGTCCGTTGCCGCCACGCTGGCCGCGACGAGGTGATCGTGTCTGCGGGCCAGGCCGTAGCGGCCAGTCTCGACGAGATCCCGAAGACTGAGCGCAGCGAAGTAGTCGTGCGCTCCCCACGTCTCCTGACGCACTGGACCTCGCATCTCCTCAGCGAGGCGCGCGATGTGTCGCTGCCAACCAACGACCACTCCCTGCATCGTGAAGGTACGGTCATGCGCCAGCTGGACGCGGATGCCTTCAAGGTCTGTCATGATCACCGTCCCGGTGAGTACCTTGCAGGGACGCCAAAGCGCCGCGCAACCAGGGGTCGTTGGCGTCGCAGGTATTGCCTTGGTCGTGCTTCGTAGGCGGGCAGCGGTGCGCGAGTCGCGCGAAGCCCGGCACGCAACTGGCGGGGTTGCAGCAGCGGAAAGCCAGGCGGGACGGCGCTGACGTCTTGGCGGCGGCCGCTGCGGGAGGAGCGAGTCCTCTCCGGGCAACCAAGGCCCGGAATCCTGGCGATCACGCACCCCACGAGGTGCCTCCCAGGGAGTCTCATCGGCTCCCTTCCGGCCGATCCGCGCCATCGCCGGACTGCGGCGACTGCGTCAGGTGAATTCGACGCGCCGTCGCTACTCGTCTGCTGAGCAAGTCAAGTTCCGTCATGGTGAGACCTACTCTGATGGCCATCTCCCAAGGCTCGATCGACACTGCGACATGGCGAAGAGAGCGATCAATGACCTCCAGACTGGCGACATCGCCTGAAACCTGTCTCCCGCTCGATAGGTCTGCCAGGAGTTCGTCGGCTCGAGCGAGGATGTCAGGCTCAACGTCAAAGATCTCGTCGGTGACCGCCTCCAGCACAGCCGCCCGAGCGCCGTGGAGCTCTCTGTACGTCACCTCAAGACTGATCTCGATCATAAGAACTCGTCATGGTAATGGATTGCGGCCTCGATACTCGGCTCACTCGACGCGGTGCCGCCGTGTGCTGGTGTGGGGTCGCTGATGATGATGTTGCGGCCGTCCCGCCATAAAGCCCGCCCGGGTTCGCCGGGCCACCAGATGACTCACAGGAGCGCTGGTCTGACGACGAGCGCGACGGACCACCCACCGCTGGCCGCTACGACTATGCAGAACAGGCTCATGACCACGCCGAGCGCAACGATGACGAGCCACCGCCATCGCCATCGCCATCGCCATCGCCATCGCCCGAAGGCTCGCCACTCCGTTGCGTCATCCGCCTTCTCTCGACCGTCGAGGTGCGACCAGCGAGCCCGCCGGGAAGAGCGGACCACGCCCTAGTCCAAGAAGTCTTTCAGCTCAACCAGAGGATCCCACTCATCGACCCTCGCGAGAACTCTCCGGCGTCCAGTGCCTCTCGCCACGTGGGTGGGGGGCGGGGTGTCGCGGCTCTCGAAACTCGCTCCACTCAGCGCAGGAGTTCCAGACAGCCGTCTTGCGACGTCCCGGAACTTCCCCAATCTCGTTGCCGTGTACGCCAAAAGCTCCAGCACGACTGCACGGTCGCGACGCTCGACGGCATCCTCAACGAGGAGGACCGCACGCGTCCCAGCGACGAGCCATTCGGTATCCCCGCTGCCCAGGGCAACTGAGGCGCACCGCTCGCTCCAACCGAGCAGGGCCCAGACTTGTTCGACCGTCAAGTGCTGGAACTCAACCGGCGCGGCTTTGGAGACCGCCTTCTTCACGGCCTGGTCCCAGCGTCCTCCCAGGTCCTCAAGTGCCGCCGGCGCATCTTTCAGGCTTTCCGTCAACCTCATGAGGGCGGTACCAGGTAGTCCCCGTTTCGCCTGTAGCCAGCATCTCGAAGTTGTCGAAGCTCTCGGGCGAAAATGGTCGGTTGGCCTGCGAAGGAACCTTTGCGCTGCACCATGTTTCCCTTCGTCGGAGAGGCACGGCAGACGGTCCTATTCTGCGCTATCGCGCCTCGGATGAACTCGTCGTTCAGGTCCAGCGACCACTTCTTCGATGCCAGGACAGAATGCCCCGGCCAGGACTGCGCGATCGCCGTAACGGTCTGCCGTCCAAGCACCACGATGTTGCCTGCGGGCCCGAGTTGTGCAGCGGCCTCCCCCTTCAGGGCCACCGTAGCGCGTGCCCCTGTGCCGAAGCGCGACGCGCCGAGACAACTCGTGGAGTCCCGCTCCCAAGGCCTCGCCCTCAGCATCGGTGAGTTTGATGCGGTCGACCTCGGCGCTGGCAGTACCTCTGTCGATGATCTTGAGCACGCTATTCAGCAGTCCGCGCATCCCTTCCCGACAAACCTCGTGATGCTGGTGGGCTCGACGGATCGACATCCGCGCGAGCCGACGGGGAGATCGTGGCTCTGCCCCCGCAAGACGTCGAGGCCCACTGCCGCCACTGCCGTCCCACCTGAGAAAGATGCCTCTCCTGGCTCGCGCCCGGCACGCCGCCTCCCTCACGGGTTCAAAGAGGTCGCCGGTCACCTCCGACTCGTCGCGCGAGCAGTTTTCTGGACGAGCGTTTCCCTATGGCCTGTACGAAGCACTCCATGCCGTGTTGCCGGACTCCACCCCAGCGCGGCCGCCGCGTCGGAGTCCGCGACGTAAACATGCCACCCCTACTATTCGACACTATGAGCGTGAGGGACGCCGTCCTCGTGCGAGTCCACCACGATGATAAGCAATCTCGCGTCGTCCTTCATGATCGATGCACCCATCTCGTTTGCCGTCCGTGGATGTCGGGGGCCGACACTCCACAGCAAGACGGACGGCGCCCGCCGACTGGCCTGCCTCACGCGCGCAGCGGATTCCAGTGATCTCCCCTGGCTCGCGCCTCGCGCTCAACCGCGCGAATGCTCTGCATGAGTCGCTCCGCGTCGACTCGAGACATACCCAGGATGTTGCGGAAGTCGTGGTCCTCCAACTCGACACCGTGCAGTCCGTACGAAAGCAGCAGATACACGAAGATGTACTCGTCCTTGGTCAGATCGAGTTCGACACCGTCCCTTCTGAAACGTGCCTTCATGACTTGTTTACCGTCCTATCCATTGCCTCATCAACAGCATGCGCAAAGTTGTCCGGGCGGTAGACCGAGCCCGGAACGCCAGCATTCGGACCTCGGAAGACGATAGCGGAGTTGCCATAGTCGACCCAGAACCGTGAACCGTCCTCACGAAGATGCCCAGCGCTGGAACTCATCACCTTGTCGACGTATGCTCCCATCTCTTCAACGGACTTGAAACCCATCTTGGCGCCGTGCTTGTCGAACGCCTTCATCGCGATGTCCCACGCTGCATCCGAGCAATCGTTATGGACGAGGATCGCATCGCCGCCGACGTGATAGGTGTGCACCCCAGCGATGGAAAGGTTGTAGGCCAGCGCGGTGCGGTTCGTGCCGGGCCGGAACCCGCGAACCTTGACGTGACGACCGCCGTCACCCAACACGAGCTCGCCTGCACCAAGGTCGTCAGCTCGTTCGAACTGCTGATCTGACACCGACCAGAAAAGGTGGTCCTCGGTAGTGGTGATGACCTCGCCGTCAAGAACCAGGTCGAGAACTTCGTCCTCATGGACCCAGAGACGCGTGACCCTGCGGATCACTCTCTCACCGGTCTCGGGATCGGTCGCGACGACCTTGTCGCCGACCCTGATCTTGCTGATCGGTCGTTGCGAACCATCAGCCATGAGCACAGCGGTCTCGCCTGCGAAGGAGCGCAGACAGGAGCGCGCGCCTGTGGTGCCGGCGCGTTCAGCGTCTCCCGCACTGCGAGCCGAACCGCTGCCCTTCTTCGCCTTGGAGCCGGCTCCACCGACGTTGTCGATAAGTTTCAGCGGCTTCGCGACCTTCAGGATCGGGATGGCCATCGCGATCTCGGCCGCGCACGCTCCCTTGCTTCCCTGTGTGCAGCTTCTCTCGTCGAAGACCCCCACTCGCCAGAGGCCGAGCGCCATGTCCTTGAAGGACTTCGCGGGCGCAGTGCGTTGCTTCTGGTACTCCGCGACGAGCGCGTCGTGGCTGGCCTGGACCCGCTTGCTCGCAGCGTGGTTCTCGCCCAGCGCACGAGCCGTGTCATAAGCCTGGATCCGAGACTCGGTCAGCTGCCACGGATCGCCCGAGTACCCGACGTAACGCCCCGGCGTCACCGTGCCCGCCGTCTGGTGCCACCCGTTCTTCGTCTTCGTCGGAGCCGTCCGGTTGCTGCCACACTCACACGAGACGAACTCACCACTGGGGTCAGAGAGCGTCACCGGCGAGTTGTTCGCATACGCGTACCCGTTCAGCTGCTGCGGGTCGCCATAGTCCGCGATCGGGTCGACCGAGATGAACCGCCCCGCACCCGGATCGAGCTCACGCGCCTCCAGGTGCACCGTCCCCGGACCAGCATCAGTGATCTTGTTCAAGAAGCCCCGGTTCGACAACCACGTCGCCGACGCATCCGTCAACGCCTCCCCGAACGGGGAGTAACGACGCTTCTCCACACTCGCCGTCGTCGACGTCACCGACACCAACGGCGTGCCCTGATGATCCACCGCCGTGTGCTTGAGCCCACCAGAGTCACGCGTGGCCACCGCCTCACCGTCCAGTGAGTACGTACGCACCGCCGAGCGGGTCGTGCCCTTCACCTTCAGCTGCGTCGACCCGAACAACAGGGTCGTCGAACCATCGAACCCGTCACGCTCGATCAGACGATTGCCGTCAGCGTCGTAGAGGTACTCCACGCTCTTGCCGGTCGCCAGGTCCGTGACCTTCTTGACGTTGCCCTCACGGTCCCACTCGTACGACTTGCCCTCCGTGCTCGAGGTCGACCGCTTCTTCATGTTGCCGACCTCGTCGTACGCGTACGTCGTCGTACCCGTCTGCCCACCAGACCTCGTCGTCGTCAGGGCAGCGTGAGGACGATCCGAAGTCGCCGCAGGGTAAGCCGGATCATGCGTCGTGGTGACGATGCCCGACGTCCCCGCGCGCATCGAGACGACCTTCTCGCGGTTGCCGTTCTTCGCGAACGTGTACACGTCCGAGTACGGAGCCGTCGAGCCCAGGTTGCTCGCCGTGGGAGCGACGCACGAGTTCCCCGACGACGTCCAGGCGTTCGTCATCCGACGCAGGTAGTCGTACGTGAAGCACTGGCGCCACGTCGTCGCGGACGTCTGGTTCGTGTCACCTGGAGCGACGTCGTTCAGCTTCTTGACGTTGCCCATGGGGTCGTAGGTGTAGCGCAGGTCCAGCTTCGGAGCCGTGGCACTGCCCTGCAGCGAGAAGGCACGTCGCGTCGTCCGACGCGTGGCGTCGTCGTACTCGCGGGTGTCGTACACGGCCTTCCCGGCCGTGCTTCCCGACGTCCGTTGGAGCACCTCGCCCAACGGCGAGTAGAGGTTGTCGGTGACGATCACGACGGCGCCGGTCAGCTTCTTCACGTTGCCGAGCCGGTCGTACGTGTACGTGAGGTTCTCGTTCGTGATCCCCGTGACCAAAGGCTGGGTGATCTTCTGCACCGAGCCGTCCGGGTTGTAGTCCACACCCGTCACGTAGCCGCCGGAACGCGAGAGGAGGCCCTCCTCCGTAGGGATCGTCAGCGTGCTCGACGTGGGTCGACCTGCACTGTCGTAGGCCGTGACCTCGTCCTTGTACTCCTTGCCGTCAGCCACACGGACGGCGGACGCCAAGGCGCCCTTGCGGACGGTGTCGTACGTCCACCTCGCTCGGACGAGACCAGTGGCGGAGTCGTCACGCAGCGCGATCTTCCGGCCGAGCGCGTCGTAGTCAGTCCACAAGGTCACACCGCGCTTGTCCGTCGCCGAGACCGGGCGGTCGAGCTCGTCGTACGTGAAGGTGCTCTCGCCCTTGTCCGGGTCGTCGTCGGCGATCAGGCGCCCACGGATGTCGTAGGTCTTCGACCACTCGGTGCCCGAGGCGTCGGTGACCTTCTTGAGCTGGCCCGACGGCGTGTACGTGTAGGAGGTGACGTCACCCCCGCCTGTCGGAGTCGACGCGGTGTGCTGAGTGAGGCTCGTGACCTGCCCTCGCGCGTCGGAGACCGTGGTCGTAGCGGTTCCGCCTGTCGGCGGCGTGACGAGGACCCGATCGCCCCCGTAGGCCGTGCTGGTCGACCACTTGACTCCACCGAGGGAGGCAAGCGCCTCCCTCGTGACGCGGCCGGCGAGGTCGTACGTGTAGTTGGCGTAGCGGGGGACGGCGTTCTCCGCGGCCGACACGAGCGTCGTATCGACGTCGCCGGAGTTGTAGTACGGGCCGCGGGACGAGCTCACCCACCCGCGGTCGTCGTAGATCTTCTCGGTGATCACGCGTCCACCATCGGCGCTCGGCGAGGCCTTCTGCGTCGACCTCTCCCGCATGAGGCCGTCGTAGAATGCCACGGTCGCGACGTACTCCTGCGCAGCGTTCAGCCGCTCGGTCGTGACGGTGTTCGGTGCCGTCGCGCTCACCTTGTAGGAGAACTTCACCGACGGCGTCTGCGTCGCCTTGTCCCGACCCGGTCCCCAGACCGCGACCACACGGCCCAGGCCGTCGTAGGAGTAGTTGGTGACAGCGCCGGCAGCGTCGGTCTCGCTCGTCGGTGTGCCCCACGAGCGGGAGGGACTGACGACCGTGACGTGGTCCAGTGCGTTGGTCACCCTCACCTCCTCGGCCGGTCCGCCGGTGGCCGGGACGTAGGCAGTCGTCGTGGTCTTGCCCTTGGCGTCGGTGACGCTCGTCGGACGGCCGTACACGTCGTACTGGGTCTCGGCGTCCACTTGGTAGGTGATGCCGTTGGACCAGCCGGAGACCGTCTCGAGGCGCGTCGGGCGCCCCTGCGTCGGCGCTGCGCCGAACGCCTGCCCGTCGTACGACGTGCGGCTCGCGGAGATGATGTGACCAGGCGCCGACGGTGCCGTCCCACACGCGAGTGCCGTGGTGACCTGGGACGCGGGGTAGTCGTACATCCCGAGAGTGGCGTTGGTGGCGAACGACGTCGTGGTGCACCGGTTGTCGGCCGCCGTCGACGTGTCCCCGAGGTCGTTGACGGCGACGGGCTGACCGCGGTCGTTGTAGTCCGTCGTCGTCTTCACCGTGCGGTACGAGCCTGACGAGAGCCGCGTCCGGGTCTCGGTCTCCCCGAGCCTCACGATGTGCGCGGACCGCCCGTTCGACGTGGCGGTCGCGGGGGAGGTCCAGGGCGTGTTGACCGTGATGTCGACGACCGCGCCCGAGGCTCCCAGCTGGGTGCGTGTCCGGCGCTCGAAGCCGGCCCGTTCGTCACGGTCCTGGATGTCGGCGCTGTCCCCGAGCGGGTCGGTCACGGTGACCGACTTGGTCCCTCCCCCTGCCGCGCGGTCACCGTGCATGCCTCGCAGGTACAGCGACTCGCTCCAGGTCTTGCCCGACTCCGCCCCGACCTCGGTCCTCACCCGGGAGTAGCCACGCCACTCGCCCCAGGTGCGGTACTTCGGCTCGACGAGGTTGGACGTCGTGTAGTGCCAGCCGTCGCCTCCGCCGTAGGTGTAGCTCGTGGTGACGTTCGCTCCGCCCGAGGTGTTGTCGGCCTCCACGACACTGTCGACCCGGTACTTGTGGAAGAACTCGAGCTGGGAGTCCTCGCTCCACCACGGCCTGAACCAGACCGGGAAGCAACGCCTGGCGTTCGTGTCGAGCGAACCGGCGGCCGGCTTGTCGCTCGCCGTGCAGTCGCGAGGCGAGTAGTTCACCGCGATGGACCCGCCGGTGCCGTTGTCGATGGCGTTGACGCGGAAGCGGGCGAAGGAGTCCACGCCGTTCGTGTCGTAGACCCGGTTGTCGAGAAGCTCCTTGTTGAAGCGCACGGGCGGCAGGCTGACGTCGGTCCCCACCTTGCCCGTCTGCTGCACCTGCGCGAGCCAGAGCGTGCGGACCTGGGCCTGCTCCGCGTTCTCCTCGTTCGTCATGTCGCCGGTCGCAGGGAACTCGTGCGTGAGGTTCCACTCGTTCACGGCCGACCACGAGTTGCTCGTCGCCTTCACGAAGGTCGTGATCTTCGCGAGACGCTTTCGGGAGAAGAACGTGGGAGAGGTGCGCGTGGCGCAGGAGGTGTCGCTGGTGCAGATCCGGTCGTAGGGGACGTCCGGCCAGTGCGAGGCGGTGTCCTTGGTCAGGGACTCGCAGGTGACCTCGCTGGTCTTCAGGCACCGCTCGGCGGAGGTGAAGACGACCTTCGCCGAGGCGGCGTCGCTGCCCTGACGGGTGCCGTACTCGATCGACGTCAGCAGCGCCGCGCGTCGGTCGTAGCTGCGGACGATGGCGTTCTTGTTGGCGCCGTACTTGTTCTTCTCCTGGTCGTAGAAGTACGACATCGTGTTGCCGTTCGGGTCGACGACGTAGTCGAGACCCCAGCGCCACGCCTGGTCGCAGGCCGACGCCGCGAAGGTTGAGCCGTGGCACGGCTCACCCGCGCGAGCGCCGTAGACCGGGACGGTCGAGACCGAGTCGGTCCGGCGGTCGTCACCGTCGAAGCGCTGGTTCCTGCCGTAGTAGTACCGGGTGCCATCGGGCGTGGTCACCCGCCAGTACTCGCCGTTGTCGTCGCGGTTGATGCCGTCCTGCTTGAGCAGCTCGACGCGCGTCCCGTCGTCGTTCTTCATCCGCCACTGGCTGGTCGAGCCGTCCTGGACGAGCTCGGAGCTCTGACCGTTCAGCGAGATGGTGAGGTTGTCGTCGCGCCAGCACATGTCGCCGACGTCCTCGGGGGTTCCGCCGACCTGGTCGCACGACTCGTAGGACCGCTCGACGAACCCGGGATCGAGGGAGAAACCCTCACCGATCCACGACGTCTGGTTGTTGGTGGACGAGGTCCGCCCGTCGACGGAACCTGAGGAGTAGCTCAGTGCGAGGTCCGGCGTGGGGCCGTTGATCGCCGGCGGCGTCGCGATCGGGTACGACCACGCGAAGTCGCCGGACTGGTTCCCGGCGGACCACGACGACGAGGGCGCGAGGGAGGACGCCTTGTAGTCGCCCTGCGGTCCCGAGGGACCCGGCGCTGCCGCCACCGTCATGGTCGAGGCCGACGTCGAGCTGGAGCGCTGGGTCGGCACGGTCGCGGTGAGGGTGTTGTTCTTCGCGTCCGCGGTGGTCTTGAGCGCCTTCATCGCGCCGCAGTCCAGGCCGCTCCCTGACTCGTCGCAGTCCTCGAAGGTCACCAGCCGCAGCCGACCTGCCCAGTCGGCCCCGAAGGCGTTGACGAAGTCGGTGTAGTCGAGCTTGACGTCGACGGTCGCAGGCAGGTCCTCCTGGCGCGCGGTCGCGGCAGAAGGTTCCGGGGAGGGGCTGGCCACCGACGCCGACGGAGCTCCCTCTTCCTCGCTCGCGTCGGTCTTCGCCTCTTCGGCAGCGACCGGCTGGGGTGTCAGGTCGATCGTGTACGCCGGGGCGGCAACCGGCTCGCCGTCGAGCGTCACGGTCTCGGTCGAGAGCGTGGCCTTGGCCGACTCCTCGGCCCCCTTCGAGCGGACCGAGAATCCCTCGACCTCCCGCGTCCACGAGTCGGCGACGCTCGTCTCGATCTCGACGCCCGCACGCGGGAGCTCGTCGGCCGTGACGGGTTCGCCCGACGGCTTGATCGACAACGTGTCAGCGTCGACCGGTGCGACCGGCACCGAGGGCATCACCTGCGTCTTCGGAGGTGCGTCGTCCCCCTCGGCAGAAGCGGACACAGTGGCCGAGACGGCCAGGAGGGAGGTGATCAGAGCTCCCACGAGCGCCCAGATCGTCCAGCGACGACGTGTGGTCATGTCAGCAGCCTCCGCTCACGGCGACGCACTCGGTGCGGTCCCAGATCTTCAGGAAGTTGGATATCTCGTCATCGGTGAGAGGACCGCGGGCGACGACGACCTGGTCGAGGAAGCCGGTCCACCGACGGGTCGCGTCGTAGGAAGCTCCCACCGTCAACCGCTGGCGGACGAAGGACTCAGGGAGCGTGGCCGTCCCTGGCGTGACCGCGGTCGCGGCGTTGGCTCCGAGCACTCGGAGCGTCGCCTTCTTCGTCACGACGTCGTACGAGGCGACGACGGGTCGCGTCCCCGGTTGGCCATCGTCGCCCGGCACGCGCGCGACGACCCACGCTGCCGTCTGGCTGTCCCAGACGCGCAGGACGTAGTCGAAGCCTGTGCCGTTCACCTCCGCGCCGATCTCGAGGCCGGGAGAGTTCTCCCCTCCGAGCGAGAGAGCCGTCATCTGGTTGCTGCTCGTCGCCGTCTTCGCGGGATCGACGAACAAGGCCAGGTCGAAGGACCTCTTCGGGTCGACGAAGGAGCCGACCATCGCCGGAGGCTGCGAGCTCTCGGAGAGGCTGATCATGGCGTCACGAGCACGGTTGTCGGGGTCGTCGTCCACGTAGAGCGAACGCGTCGAGCGGGTGGCGTCGCCGATGTCGAGCGGGAACTCACCGGTGCTGTCGACCGCCAGCGACCCGTCCTCGTCGTCGAACGTGTAGGTCGAGCGGACGAACCGTTCAGGGTCGAGGACCTCGAACTCGTGGACGAAGGGCACTTCGCTCCGATTCCCTGAGGCCTCGTAGGCCCAGACCCTCAGCTTGTGCGTACCGACGCTCTGCGCAGGCAGGTCGAGAGTGTGGGTCTTGCCCGAGCCGGACGCAGCGAGCATCGCCGTCGTGGGAGGTTGGTCGGACGTGAAGCTGTACCGGTAGCCGACCACGTCGTCCTTCGTCGATCCCGGCGCGAAGGTCAGCTGGTAGGACTTGTCCGGTTCCCAGCTCGTGGACGGGTCGTCGACGCCGGGCAAGCCGAGGACCCGAGGAGGTGCGGCAAGGGTGGAGTCGATGGTGAAGGTGCACTCGTCGGAGGCCGCGCTCCGCAAGCCTCCGGAGTCCTCGGCAGATACCCTGAAGGTCCAGGTACCGGACTTGACGGTGTCGTTCTCGTCCCGGCTCAGCGCGCTGAGGCTGCGAGCGGCGGTGGAGCCGCTCGCCACGTAGCTGCCCGTGATGTCACTGTGGGCGGAGGTGATGTCGGAACCCGCGTTCCAGTCCCAGAGAGCGCGGACATTGTTGCCGTCGGGGTCGGCCAGCTTGGCCCGCATGACCGGGTAGGACGTCATCCTGCCGAGCCGGACGGCGCCCGTCGTCGGGCAGGCGATGCCGTTGATGGTGCGGGACGTCGGGACGCTCGGGCGTCGGTTGTACTCGACGGTGATGGACGCGTTGTGCTTGAAACGCCTCCAGTTCACCGGGTCTGATTCGTCCTCGGCGATGAGCGCGAGGCCGATGGTGGGGCGGCCGTCGCCGGCCGCGGCGGCCATGCCGTTCTTAATGTTCCACACGACGTCCCGACCGCCGGGGTTGCACCCGGAGTGGCCGGCTGAGTACGACTTCCTGTCCTGGAAAGCCCCCAGCGACGGCTGGTCGTTCCAGGTCGTGTCCGACGACACTCCCCCGGACCGGTAGACCTTGATCGGCCGCGTCGTGCACGAGGGCGACCACACCATCGTCGCCTTGAAGGTCGCCGATCGGATCTGGTGCCCCGAGAGCGAGCTGATGCCGTACTGGAAGAAGAGTCGTTTGTTCGAGACCCCGATGTAGTTCTGGTAGCCGGTGCCCTGACCCTCCTCGTCTGTCCACTTGTAGAACGAGGAGCTCGGGTGCTGCTTGAACACCATGGCCCACGCGAACGCGCGCCCGCCGACCTTCGGATCGATGTAGACCGGATACTGCACGTCTGCACCCGTCAGAGCGTCGCGGTGCGGCTCCAGCACGATGTCGCCGCCCGTGACTGCCAGCTTCACCGGGGCGACGTCGTCGTTCTCCACCGGCCCCTGGGTCCGCCGATCGACAGCCTCCGCGCTGCTGTCGACGACAGGATGGCCGCCGTCGCCGACGACCGTCCCGCTCGAGTCCCACATGATCGGAGCGGGCGCATCGCCGACCGTGCGCCCCACGTCGTCGAGGACGCTGAGTCCGCCGCCGTCCGCCACCTCGACGCGTCCGTTGTCCACGTCCGTCGCGAGCTTGAGCTGGGCGAGGCGCGGGTCCGCTGCCGCCGCTGCCGTCCTCACCACCAGGACCTGGGAGACACCGCCGTCGGTGACCGTCATGCGGAGGTCGACGTCATCGATCACGTCGACGTAGGTCGCGGTCGGGCCGTCCAGCACGGGCGCCGGCAGCGCACCGGGCCAGGAGATCGACGTCGTGACGTCTCCGACGGTCACCTGGAGCAGCGGGTCGCGCCCACCCGCCGAGAGCTCGACGTCGCCAGGCGCGGCTTGAGGTCGAACCACGCCGTCACGCTCGACGAGATCGAAGTCGATGGACTCCCATCCGTCGTCGCCCTTGACCCGCACGGGCGCGTTCGAGATCTTCGTGGAGAAGGTTCCCCGCGGCGTCGCCCACACGGTCTCGGTCTCCGTTCGGTCCTCCACGATCTCGACGTTCTTGCCCGTCGCCGCGGCTTCCGCGAAAGCCTTCGCCTCAGGATCGAGAGGAGCCGTGTCCTCGCCTTGCGCTTGCGCCTGCAGGCCGGTCACCACCAGACACGACGACACCAGACCAACGACAAGACGGCGCACGGCGACCTCCAGAGCAGCTCACAACGCCACCCCGAGTGAGTTGCGCAGGCACTGTCTACCAGCGGACGTCCTGGTCACGAGTCTTTTTCTCAGAAATTTTTCATGTTTTAGTGTGAGCGGACGGAAACTGGGTAGGAGGCGCATCCTGAGGACCAGAGCGAGGGGAGGTCCTGGCGCAAGAAAAGAGCCGCGGGCGCTGTCGCCCACGGCTCTTGCCATCTCCGTCATGCTGCTTGCTTGGTGCGCGAGGGGGGATTTGAACCCCCACGCCCTTGCGGACACTGGCACCTGAAGCCAGCGCGTCTGCCGTTCCGCCACTCGCGCGTCGTTCCCTGAGGAACAGTCGCCGAGTCTAACACCACGGCTCCGCCGCCCCCGCACCCGCCCGTCGGCGGCGGGGCAACCGCAGCAGGGCTCCTGGGGGTGCTGAGGCACCGATGCCGGCGCGCGGGTTGCTGAGCCACCGATGGAGAGGGCGGCGGGGCTGGGGTGGGGCAGGAAGAATGGAACGCGTTCCCACGTCAATTCGCGTGCGTCGTGCCTGCCGATACCATCGTCGGGACCACCGACGACCCCACGCACGTGACCCGGCAGGAGGCGAGAACCGATGGCAGGTGTGCTCAGCCGCTTCGAGCAGCGGCTCGAGGGCGCAGTCACCGGCGCGTTCGCCCGAGCCTTCCGCAGCGCCGTGCAGCCGGTGGAGATCGCCGCCGCGATCCAGCGCGAGGTCGACAACTCCGCCCACGTGCTCTCACGCCAGCGGATGCTCGTCCCCAACGACTTCACCGTCGAGCTCTCGCCCACCGACCACGGCCGGCTCGCCCCCTTCGGCGACACCCTCACCACCGAGCTCGCCACGCTCGTGCAGGAGCACGTCACCGAGCAGCGCTACACCCTCGCCGGGCCCCTGCGCATCGAGCTCGTCGAGTCGCCCGACCTCGGCACCGGACGCTTCCGCGTGCGCAGCCGCACCAACGCGGCCGTCCGGCCCGTCGAGGGCGCCCGCATCACCGAGACCGCCGTCCGCAGCTCGCAGGTCGTGCTCGAGGTCAACGGCCTCAAGCACCCCCTCAGCCCGCCCGGCGTCGTCGTCGGACGCGGCAGCGAGGCCGACCTGCGCATCGACGACCCCGGCATCTCCCGCCGGCACGCCGACATCAAGGTCCACGAGTCCGGCGGAAACACCACCGTCACCATCACCGACCTGCAGTCGACCAACGGCGTCGTCCTCAACGGGCACCGCGTGCAGACCGCGTCGGTCGGAAACGGCTCGGAGATCCGCCTCGGCAACACGGTCCTCACCATCCGCATCACGACGAGCGAGGACCGATGACGGACCTGACCCTCACCCTCATCAAGATCGGCTTCCTCGCCGTCCTGTGGCTGTTCGTGCTGTCCGCCGTGTCGGTCATCCGCTCCGACATCTTCGGCGCGAAGGCACCGAACCAGAAGCCCGCCAAGCAGCCCCGCGCCGCAGCCGCCGCGAAGCCCGCCAAGAGCCGCAAGCAGCGCACCCCGCGCGGCGCGCCCACCAAGCTGCAGGTCGTCTCCGGCCCCAACTCCGGCCAGAGCGTGCCGCTCGGCGACGGACCCGTCCTCCTCGGCCGCGGCACCGACGCGGCCATCCGCCTCGACGACGACTACGTCTCCACCCGCCACGCCCGCTTCGCCACCAACGGCGAGCAGTGGTTCGTCGAGGACCTCGGCTCCACCAACGGCACCTACCTGGGCAGCCAGCGGATCACGTCCCCCACCCCGATCGGCCTGAACATCCAGGTCCGGCTGGGCAAGACCATCGTCGAGCTGCGGAAGTAGGACGATGTCCCTCACCCTGCGCTACGTCGCGCTCACCGACGTCGGTCTGCGCCGCTCCAGCAACCAGGACTCCGGCTACGCGAGCAGCCGCCTCATCGCCGTCGCCGACGGCATGGGCGGCGCGGCCGCCGGCGACCTCGCCTCGGCCGAGACGATGAACGTCATCCGCCAGCTCGACCGCGAGCTGCCCGAGATCGACCCGCTCGAGGCGCTCCAGAAGGCCGTCGCCCACGCCAACCAGCGGCTCGGCGAGCTCGTCGCCGAGGACCCGTCGGTCGAGGGCATGGGCACCACGCTCGAGGCGATGCTGTGGGACGGCGAGCGCTTCGCGACCGCCCACATCGGCGACTCGCGCGCCTACCTCCTGCGCGACGGCGAGCTGACCCAGATCAGCACCGACCACACGTTCGTGCAGAGCCTCGTGGAGGAGGGGAAGCTGACGCCCGAGGAGGCGCGCGTGCACCCGCACCGCTCCCTCCTGCTGCGCGTCATGCTCGGCCGCGACGACAACGACGCCGACCTCGAGTGGTTCGAGGGCCAGGTCGGCGACCGCTTCCTGCTCTGCAGCGACGGTCTGTCCGACATGGTCGACGACGCCACCATCCAGCAGCTGCTCAGCGCCGAGACCATCGACCAGGCCGCGTCCGACCTGGTCCGCACCGCGCTCGAGAACGGCGGCTACGACAACGTCACCGTCGTCATCGGCGAGCTCGTGCCCTCCGGCGCCGTGTCCGAGGAGGAGCTCTCGTCGGCCGACGGACGCCCGCAGCTCGTCGGCGCCGCCGCCGAGGGACCCCGCCCCCGCACCGGCAACGCCGCCGGTGGCTCCGGGAAGGCCCGCTCGCGCGAGGAGCGCAAGGAGCGCAGGCGCGAGAAGGAAATCGACCCAGAGGAGCTGCGCTACGCGCCGCGCCCGCCGAGCAAGTGGCGCTGGGTCCGCCGCCTCGTCGCCCTCGCCGTCGTCGTCGGCATCGTCGCCGCCGGCGCGTTCTACGCCTACCGCTGGTCGCAGGACCAGTACTACGTGGCATCCGCCGACGGCAAGGTCGTCATCTACCGCGGCGTCCAGGCCGACCTGCCGCTCGTCACCCTCAAGCACGTCGACGAGGTCACCGACGTCGAGCTCGACACCCTGCCCACCTTCCGCGCCCAGCAGGTGCGCGGCGGCATCGAGGCCGACAGCCGCGCCGACGCCGAGCAGATCGTCGAGAACCTGCGCGGCCTCGCCGACGAGCCCGAGCCGTCGCCCTCGCCGAGCCCCTCCCCCTCGCCGTCCCCCTCCGCGTCGCGCACCGCCGACCGGGAGCGGTCCGCATGAGCACACCCACCCTGGTCCCGCGCAAGCGACGCGGGGCCGAGCTCACCCTGACCCTGCTCGCCGTGCTCATCGGCGTCGGCGCCTACTGCGCCGTCGGCCTCGGCGCCGAGGGTCGCGTGCCCGCCGACGCGCTGCGGCTCGTGATCTTCCTGGTCGCGGCCGCCGTCGCCACGCACCTGCTCGTCCGCAAGGTCGCGCCCTACGCCGACCCCGTGCTGCTCCCGCTGGTCATCTGCCTCAACGGCCTGGGACTGGCGATGATCTACCGCATCGACCTCGGCTACCAGGCGATGGGCAACGACGCGTTCGGCCCGCTCGCCACCAACCAGCTCCTGTGGTCGGGCATCGGCATCGCGCTGTTCGCCGTCGTGCTGCTCGTCATCCGCGACCACCGCCGCCTGCAGGCCTATACCTACACGTTCGGCTTCGTCGCCCTCGCGCTGCTGGTGCTGCCGCTGCTGCCCGTCATCGGCCAGAACATCCGCGGCGCGCGCATCTGGATCAACATCGGCCCGTTCAGCTTCCAGCCCGGCGAGGCCGCCAAGATCTGCCTGGCCATCTTCTTCGCCGGCTACCTCGTCGTGAAGCGCGACGCCCTCGCGCTCGCCGGCCGACGCTTCGCCGGCATCGACCTGCCGCGCGGTCGCGACCTCGGCCCCATCGGCGCGGCGTGGCTGATCAGCATCGCCATCCTCGTCTTCCAGCGCGACCTCGGCTCGTCGCTGCTGTTCTTCGGCCTGTTCGTCGTCATGCTCTACATCGCCACCGAGCGGCCCGGCTGGCTCGTCGTCGGCGGCAGCCTGTTCGTGGCCGGCGCCTACTTCGGCTACCTCGCGTTCGGGCACGTGCGCGTGCGCTTCGACGCCTGGCTCGACCCGTTCTCCGACCCCGACCGCAACGGGCAGATCATCAACGGCCTGTTCGGCATGGCCTACGGCGGCGTGCTCGGCACCGGCTGGGGGCAGGGCAGTCCGCAGCTCACCCCGTTCGCGTTCTCGGACTTCATCGCCTCCGCGATGGGCGAGGAGCTCGGCCTCACCGGACTCATGGCGATCCTCGTCATCTACGGCCTCGTCGTCGAGCGTGGCATGCGCATCGCGCTGACCTGCCGTGACGCGTTCGGCAAGCTGCTCGCCGCCGGCCTCGCCGTCTCGATGGCTCTGCAGATCTTCGTCGTCATCGGCGGCGTCACCCGCCTCATCCCGCTGACCGGCCTGACCACCCCGTTCATGGCACAGGGCGGCTCGTCCGTCGTCATGAACTGGGCCATCATCGCGCTGCTCCTGCGCATCAGCGACCAGACCCGACGCCCCGCGCCCGAGGTGTCGCAGTTCGACCACGACGAGGAGACCCAGGTGGTGAAGCTGTCGTGAACAAGCCCATCCGCAACCTCGCCGTCGCCTGCCTCGTGCTGTTCGCGGCGCTGCTGATCAACGTCAACTACGTGCAGTTCGTCGAGGCCGGCGACCTCAACGCGCGCCAGGGCAACAAGCGCGTCATCGACGCCGACTTCAGCCGCGACCGCGGCGCGATCCTCGTCGGCGACGAGCCCGTCGCCGAGAGCAAGCCGAGCAAGGACCAGTACAAGTTCCAGCGGGTGTACCCGCAGTCGACGCTGTACGCGCCGCTCACCGGCTACTTCTCCTACATCTACGGCAGCGCCAACCTCGAGCGCTCGCAGAACCAGGTGCTGTCCGGCAGCGACAACCGGCTCTTCGTCAGCCGCGTCGTCGACCTGCTGGCCAACAAGAAGCCCCAGGGCGGCAGCGTCGAGCTGACCATCAACCCGCGCGCGCAGAAGGTCGCCGCGAGCGGCCTGGAGGCGCTCGGCGAGGGCACCAAGGGCGCCGTCGCCGCGCTCGACCCCAAGACCGGCGCCGTGCTCGCGATGGTCAGCCAGCCCTCCTACGACCCGAACGTGCTCGCCAGCCACAACTTCTCCAAGGTCACCGAGGCGATGAAGCGTCTGCAGGCCAACGAGGACGACCCGCTGACCAACCGTGCGACGCAGCAGATCCTCCCGCCCGGCTCGACGTTCAAGCTGGTCACGGCGGCCGCGGCACTCGAGGACCTGAACCTCAAGGCCGACAGCCGCGTGAAGGGTGGCGCCAGTCTCTCCTTCCCCGGCATCCAGTACACGCTGCCCAACGAGAACGGCGGCAACTGCGGCGGCGACCCGATCACCTTCGAGCAGGCGCTGCAGGTCTCCTGCAACGTCTCCTTCGGCGACCTGGCCGGCAAGATCGGCCAGGACAAGCTCGAGGAGCAGGCCCGCAAGTTCGGCTTCGGCACCGACCCGCTCGAAGGCCTGGCCAGCAGCGCCAGCCAGTTCACGGCCGAGGGCACCGACCTGGAGGCCCCGCAGCTCGCGCAGAGCGGCATCGGCCAGTTCGAGGTCGCGGCCACCCCGCTGCAGATGGCCATGGTGGGCGCCGGCATCGCCAACGACGGCGTCGTCATGAAGCCGCAGGTGGTCAAGTCGGTCCGCTCGCCCAGCCTGCGCGTCCTCGACTCCCTCGAGCCCGAGGAGCTCGACCGCGCCATGAGCGCCGACAACGCCGCGATCCTGCGCTCGATGATGGTGGCGACCGTCCAGTCGGGCACCGCCACGTCGGCGCAGATCCCGGGCGTCCAGGTGGGCGCCAAGACCGGCACCGCGCAGTCGACCCCCGACCGACCCCCCTACGCCTGGTTCGTGGCTCTCGCGCCGGCGAACGACCCCAAGGTCGCCGTCGCCGTCGTCGTCGAGTCCTCGAGCACGGCCCGCAACGAGATCGCCGGTGGACGCCTCGCCGGCCCCATCGCACGCTCCGTCATCGAGGCGGTGCTCGGTGAGTGACTTCGACCCCCCTAGGGAGAGTGACCCCATGACCGGATCCGGCGACGAGCCCATCCTGCTCGGCGAGCGCTACGAGCTCGGCGGGCTGCTCGGTCGCGGAGGCATGGCCGACGTCCGCGTCGCGCGCGACCTGCGCCTCGGCCGCACCGTGGCCATCAAGCAGCTGCGCGCCGACCTGTCCTCCGACGACACCTTCCAGGCCCGCTTCCGCCGCGAGGCGCAGTCGGCCGCCGCCCTGAACCACCCCGCCATCGTCGCCGTCTACGACACCGGCGAGTCGACCGACAAGCACGGCAACCACATCCCGTACATCGTCATGGAGTACGTGGAGGGCCAGACGCTGCGCGAGATCATGCGCGACGACCGCAAGATCCTGCCCGAGCGCGCCCTGTCGATCACGGCCGACGTGCTCAGCGCGCTCGACTACTCGCACCGCTCCGGCATCATCCACCGCGACATCAAGCCCGCCAACGTCATGCTGACGCCGTCGGGCCAGGTCAAGGTCATGGACTTCGGCATCGCGCGCGCGATCGCCGACTCCTCCAGCGCGATGACGCAGACGGCCGCGGTGATCGGCACCGCCCAGTACCTGTCGCCCGAGCAGGCGCGCGGCGAGACCGTCGACGCCCGCTCCGACATCTACTCCACCGGCTGCCTGCTCTACGAGCTGCTCACCGGCCGTCCGCCGTTCGTCGGCGACAGCCCGGTGTCGGTCGCGTACCAGCACGTCCGCGAGGACGCCCGCCCGCCGTCGCAGCTCAACCCGGAGGTGACGCAGGCGGTCGACCACATCGTCGCGAAGTCGCTCGCGAAGCGCACCGACGACCGCTACCAGTCGGCCGCCGACATGCGCAAGGACCTCGAGCGGGCCATCGCCGGCCAGCAGGTCGAGGCCCCGACGGCCGCGACATCGGTCGTGCCGGCCGCCACCGCCGTCGCCCCGGCCGTCGCTGCCACCGCGGCCACCGGCACGCAGCCCGCCGTCGAGGACGAGGAGGAGCGCAAGAACCGCAAGCCCCTGTACTGGGCGCTCGCGATCCTGCTGCTCCTGCTGCTCGCCGGCATCGGCATCTACGCCTACAACCAGGCCAACCAGCCCCCGCCGGCGCCCGCCCAGGTCGAGGTACCCGACGTCACCGGCCAGGACGCCGTCGCCGCGCAGCGCACGCTCGAGCGCGACGGGTTCACCGTGCAGACGCAGGAGCGCGCCGACGGCGACGTCGAGGAGGGCAACGTCGTCTCCCAGGACCCCGAGGGCGGCACCGAGGTCGACAAGGGGACCGAGGTGACGCTCGTCGTCTCCACCGGGCCGGCGCAGGTCCAGGTGCCCAACGTCGTCGGCTACACCTTCGACGAGGCGAGGGCCGCGCTCGAGGGGCAGGGGCTGAAGGTCAAGCGCGAGGAACGCGCGTCCGACCAGAGCCGCAACTCCGTCATCAACACCAACCCTGCGGCCGGGGTCAGCGTCGACGCCGGCACGACCGTGACCGTCATCGTGTCGCAGGGCGAGGTGCAGGTGCCCAACCTCGTCGGCATGACGCAGGAGGAGGCGGAGAAGACGCTGCAGGAGGCCGACCTCGAGGTCTCGGTCACCGAGGACCCGGCCGCCACCGCACCGAAGGGCCAGGTCACCAACCAGGGCACGCCGGCGGGCACGTCGGTGCCGCCGGGCACCACCATCGAGATCACGGTGTCGAGCAACGAGGGCGACGACCAGGGCGGCGACCAGGCCGACGGCAACGGCGACGCCCCCGCGGACGGCAACGTCGACGGCGGCGCCGACCTCGACATCACCCCCGGGCAGTAGCCGGGCTCTCCTGGCCGGCGGCGACGGCGGTCAGGAGAGCGCCGACGCGTACCGCAGGACGGTCGCGCCGCCGTAGGGCGCGACGACCAGGTCGTCGCTGGTCGCGACCTTCAGGCCGAGCCGGAACTTCGTCACGTAGCGCTCGAAGTTGGCCACCTCGGGGGACGAGCCGAGCGAGTAGGTCATGCCAGGCACGTCGCCGACCGCCTCGATGACGTACGGCGGCGAGAAGGGCCGCCCGTCGATGATGACGTTGGAGCCGACGCACACGATCGCCGTCGTCGACACGAGCCGCTGACCCTGCAGGCTGACCGCCTCGGCGCCCCCGGCCCAGAGGGCGTTGACGAACGCCTGCAGGTCCTGCTGGTGCACGACGAGGTAGTTGGGGTCGATCCCGGCCGAGTCGGCGTCGCGCGGGGCGTCGGTCAGCGTGACCCGCATGCCGGGCCCGCGGACGGTGCTGAGCCCGGCCAGGTCGCGCATGGTGCGCAGCCGTCGCACGATCGACTCGACCCCGCTGGCGTCGTCGGCGGCGGCGGTCGCGGCGTCGATCTCGCGCTGCAGGTCGACGACGTCGGCCTGGCGTCGCTCGACCCGACGCTCCCGCTCGCCCACCAGCGACGCGACGTCGCCGCCCGCCGGCCGAAGGTCCTGGCCGTCGGACGTGCGGTGCGCGGCCGCGGCGGTCAGGCCGGCCACCAGGCAGACGCCCAGCACCGCGACGGACCAGGCGCGCGACGACGTCGTCCGCGAGCGTGCACGCGTCCCCGACATGCGAGCACCTCTCCCCACTCCGACACCGTCCGCGACGCCGACTACGCTAGCCCAGAACCCGCAGACGGCACCGAAAGAGATCCCCGTGGCCAAGAACAGCACCCCGAGCACGGTCCGCACGCGCCGAGGCGGCTGGGCGCACCCGCTCGCCCTGCTGCTCCTGGTGGTGGCCGTCGCCTGGGCGGTCGGCGCCTTCTTCACGGTCTCCGACCGCTCGTTCCCCAAGATCGGCGCCATCCCCGGCCTCTTCGACCTCGGCGGCTGGAACTTCGCCATCGCCGCGGTCATCGCGTTCGCCGCGTCGTCGATCGCCTCGCGCACCCGCCCGGAGCCCGAGCCGGGCACGCCCACCGGCAGCCGCTTCGCCGCGCCGCTGATGATCGCGTCGGCCGTCGTCGGGCTGCTGTGGATCGTCGTCTTCTACGTCATCTCCGGCACCGACATCACCATCCCGGTCTACTCCGACCTCGGCGACTGGAACATCGTCATCGGCATGGGCTTCATCGTGGCCGCGTTCGGCTTCGCGATGAAGTGGGAGTGAGCCCTACCGGAAGGTGACCTGGTCGGCGGGCACGTGGCCGTGCTCGTTGTAGGTCAGCAGGCGTGTGCCGCCACGGCCGACGATGAGCGTCGTCACCGACGCGTTCACCACCACCCGGTTGAGCGGGATGAACAACGACGCGTCGCCGGCCAGCAGGTGCGACGCGACCAGCGCGATCGGCCCGCCCGACGTGAACACCGCGACCCGTCTGCCCGACCCCGCCCGCGCGACGGCCTCGTCGAGCGCGCGCAGCACCCGGGCGGAGAACTCCGCGAACGACTCCACCGGTGACGGAGCTCCGCTGACCCACGCCCCGAGGGCGGCGTCGAGGTGCGCCTGGAACTCGCGCGGGTCCGTCGTCGGCGTGACCTTCTCGCCAGCCAGCGCGAGGTGGTCGTACTCGTCCCACCCGGCGTCGAGGTCGTAGAGGTCGCCGTCGACCGCGTCGAGCACCGCGACGGCGGTCTGGGCGTGGCGTCGCAACGAGCCCGCCACCGACCAGTGCGGCCGGAAGTCGGCCGCCTCCCACGCGAGCCCGAGCCAGCCGCCCTGACGGGTGCCGAGGGCGGAGAGCTGGTCGTAGTCGTCGCTGCCGAACGAGGCCTGGCCGTGACGGATCAGATGGATGGCGCCCACCGTCGCAGGCTAGCGGGTGCCGGCCGGTCACGTCGCCGGGCGGACTCGGCCCGCGTCCCCGAGGATGGAAGCACCGACCGAGCGGAGGATGCGGCGCGATGACCGCGATCGAGAACGAGCAGGACCTGGTCGTCCTGCTGGATGACGACGGCACGCCCGCAGGCACGGCACCACGGCTCGACGTGCACGGAGCCGACACGCCGCTGCACCAGGCGTTCTCGGTGCACCTGTTCGACGACGCCGGCCGCGTGCTGCTGACCCGCCGGGCGCTGTCGAAGCGGACCTGGCCCGGCGTCTGGACCAACTCCTGCTGCGGGCACCCGCGCCCCGACGAGCCGATCGCCGACGCCGTGCAGCGCCGCGTGCGCGAGGAGCTCGGCGTCGGGGTGCACGACCTGCGGCTGCTGCTGCCCGACTTCCGCTACCGCGCGGTCGACGCCAGCGGCGTCGTGGAGAACGAGATCTGTCCGGTCTTCGTGGCCCGCGTCGACGGGCCGCTCGCCCCCGACCCTGCCGAGGTCGGCGAGCACACGTGGGTCGCCTGGGCCGACCTCGTGGCCGCCGCCCGCGCCACGCCCGCGGTCTACAGCCCGTGGTCGGTGCTGCAGGTGCCGCAGCTCGACGCCGAGCGTGCCCGGCTCCCCCTCGGCCCCCAGCCCGCGGTCCCGCTCGAGCCGTCGGACGCGGACGCGTCGGTGCACGTCACGCTCGACGCCGTCAGCGACCTGCTGACGGCCGAGCTCGCGTGGGTGGGCACCGTCTGGGACGGCCTGGCGCCTGCGGGCACCCCCGGTCCGCTCGCCGACGACCTGCCCGGCTGGCTGCACACGCTGCTGCAGGGTCGGGGCAAGCGGCTGCGTCCGCAGATGTGCCACTGGGGGTTCGTCGCCGCTGGCGGGTCGCTCGGCACCGCGGCGCACGACGACGTCGTCCGGGTCGCTGCGGCGCTGGAGACCCTGCACCTCTTCGCGCTCGTGCACGACGACGTGATGGACCAGTCGAGCGAGCGTCGCGGGGCGGCGGCCGCGCACGTCGTGGCCGCCGCGCAGCACCGCGGGGCAGCGGCCCACGGCGACGCGACCCGCTTCGGCGAAAACGTCGCGATCCTGCTCGGCGACCTCGCCCACCACGAGGCCGACCGCCTGGTGCACACGCTCCCGCCCGCCCTGCGCGACTTCTGGTACCAGCTCACCCTCGAGCTGATCGCCGGACAGCGCGCCGACCTCACCGGAGCGGCCAGCCGGCGGACCGACCTCGCGCACGTCGAGGCCGTCGCCGCCCTGAAGTCGGGCGCGTACACCGTGGGCCGACCCCTGCAGCTGGGTGCGATCGCCGCCGGCGCCACCGCCGCGCAGCGCGACGTGCTCGAGCGGTTCGGGCTGCACCTCGGCCGCGCGTTCGCCTGGCGCGACGACGTCCTCGGCGTCTGGGGCGACCCCGACGTCACCGGCAAGCCCTCGGGCGACGACCTGCGTGAGGGCAAGGCCACCGTGATCTGGGCTCTCGGCGCCGAACGCCTCACGGGCGAGGCCGCCACCGCGATGGCCCGCGTCGGCACGTCCGACGCGCGTCCTGGCGACGTCGCCCTGCTGCAGCGCGCGCTGGAGGAGTGCGGCGTCCGCCAGGACGTCGAGCAGCGCATCGTCGACGAGACCGAGCGTGCCGCGCGCGCCCTCGTCGGCTCCCCCCTGACCGCGGCCGGCGTCGCCGGGCTGCGCGCGGTCGCCCGCACCGTCTCCTGGAGGTCCGCATGAGTCACGTCGTCGTCGTCGGAGCGGGGCTCGCGGGCCTGGCCGCTGCCTGCCACCTGGTGGGTGATGGGCACCGCGTGACCGTGCTGGAGCGCGAGGACGTGCCCGGCGGCCGGGCCGGCATCCTGCAGCGCGACGGGTTCACGTTCGACACCGGACCGACGGTGCTGACGATGCCCGACCTGATCGACCGGCCGCTGCGCGCGGCAGGGTCGAGCCTGGCCGAGCGGCTCGAGCTCACGCTCCTCGACCCCGCCTACCGCGCGTTCTACGCCGACGGCTCGACGCTGGAGGTGCGGCACGGCCACGAGGCGATGCGGGCGGAGATCCACCGCGAGTGCGGCAGCGTCGACGCCGCCGCGTTCGACGAGTTCGTCACCTGGCTGCGGCGGCTGTACCTCACGGAGATGCCGCACTTCATCGACCGGAACTTCGACCGGCCGACGGACCTGCTGTCGCGGCCCGCTGCGGCGGCCCGGTTGCTCGCGATGGGTGGCTTCGGACGGCTGGGTCCGATGATCCGGCGCCGGTTCGCCGACGAGCGCCTGCACCGCCTGTTCTCGTTCCAGGCGATGTACGCCGGGCTCGCGCCCGACGACGCGCTGGCGCTCTACGCCGTGATCACCTACATGGACTCGATCGAGGGCGTCTACTTCCCGAAGGGCGGCATGCGTGCCGTGCCCCGGGCACTCGCCGACGCGGCCACCGACGCCGGCGCGGAGATCCGCTACGGCACCACCGTGACGGCGCTCGTGCGCGACTCCGGAGGTCGGGTGCGCGGGGTCGCGACGGGCGAGGGCACGGTCGCCGCCGACGCCGTCGTGTGCACCATCGACCTGCCGACCGCGTACACGTGGCTGCTGCCCGACCTGCGCCCGCCGCGTGCGGTGCGCGGCGTGGGTGGGCGGCTGGGCGGCGACTACTCGCCGTCGTGCGTCGTGTGGCACGTGGGCGTCAAGGGCGTGCCGGAGGGCAAGGCGCACCACAACATCCACTTCGGGCAGCAGTGGAACGAGGCCTTCGAGGACCTCATGAAGCGCGGCACGCTGATGCGCGACCCGTCGCGGCTCGTCACCGTCCACTCGCTCGACGACGACGAGGCCGCGCCCGAGGGACACAGCACCCTCTACGTGCTGGAGCCGACCCCGAACCTCGACGTCGGACGTCTGGACTGGAAGGCCGAGCGCGAGCCGATGCGCGAGCGACTGCTGGCGTTCCTGGAGCGGTCGGGCTACCCGACCGACGTGGTCGTCGACGAGCTCGTCAGCCCGCTGGAGTGGCAGGAGCAGGGCATGGCCGCAGGCACCCCGTTCGCGCTGGCGCACACGTTCGCCCAGACGGGCCCGTTCCGTCCGGCCAACGTCGACAAGCGGGTCCCCGGCCTCGTCTTCGCCGGCTCGGGCACCGTCCCCGGCGTCGGCGTCCCGATGGTGCTCCCGTCGGGCCGTCTCGCGGCGGAGCGCGTCAACCAGCTCGTCCGCTGACCACCCCTCCCCCTCCCCTCCCCCCCCCCCGCGTTTTGTGGAGTTGGTGACGGTTCTCGGTGCAGAAATCGTCACCAACTCCACAAAACGCGGGGAGGGCTAGGGGAGGAGGGTGGCGCGGGCGAGCTCGCGGCGGCCCGACCAGGGCATCTGGCGGAACATCGACCACATGGCGGCGGCGACGTCGGCGAGGTCGCCGTCGCGCGACATGTAGGCGCGCTGCAGGTGGGCGGGGAGGTGGCCGAAGCCGTCGAAGAGGGCGAGCGTGCCGTCGACGTCGAGGCGCAGCACCGCACGCAGGCCCGCCTCGCGCAGCGCGTCGGCCGGCGCCAGGGCGTCGACCCGACGCGGCACCTGTCCGGCAGCCAGCTCGTCGGCCAGCGCACGGGACCGACGCAGCGCGTGCGCCACCGAGTAGCCCGTGACGACGTGCCCGCCGCGTCCGGCGACCCCGTGCGCCAGGGTCCCGTCGACCGGCGGACGACCTCGACCGCGCATCGGGATGTGCACCGCCTCGCGGTGCAGGGGAGTGTCGACGGCCGACGGGTCGACGCCGCGCGCCGCGAGCCGGCGGCGCAGCCGCGCCTTCAGCTCCTCGACGGGCAGGGGCGGAACGGCGGCGAGGCAGGTCTCCTCCAGCAGGACGGTCCCGTCCCCCAGGGGGATCGCGTAGAGGAACGACGGACGCAGACCTGCGGTCCCCGCCCCGACCTGGTCCGTCCGCCAGTCCGTCCGCCAGTCCATCAGCAGCGCCTCCGCGTCCTGCAGCGCCGGGGCCGCGACGTCGGCGGGCACGACCACGCCGAACGCGGTCTGCGCGGGGGCGGGATCGTCGGGACGCAGGCCCTGCGTGCGGGCGCCGCGCGCGTCGACCACGACCCGCGCCGACGACGTCAGCGCTGCGACCTCGGCGTCGTCGAGCCGGGCGCGGCGCACCTCGACGTCGTCCAGCGGCAGGGCACCCTGCAGCGCGGGGTTGTCGAGCACGACGTACGGACGCGCGAGGCGGTGCACGCCGACGGCCCGGACCTCCGGCGCCGCCAGACGGGACCGGACCACCGTCGGGGACAGCTCGGCGAGCTCGTCCTCCCAGACCCCGTACGTGGGCGTCCAGACGGCGGCGGGACGCGGGTCGACGGCGACGACGCGCAGTCCCCGCGCCGCGCACGCCGACGCCAGCGAGCGTCCCGCGGGCCCGAGACCCACGACGGCCACGTCGACCCGTCCGCCGCTCACGTCCGCCCGCGATCCACGGGACCCATCGTGGCACGGCCGCTCGCCCTAGGCTGGGTGTCACCATGGCCCGACCCCTGCACCCCGACCCGCGGCTCGCGGCCGGCTACGCCCGGTGCGCCGAGCTCACGCGGGCGCACGGCACCACCTACTACTGGGGCGCCCGGCTGCTGCCCCGCGAGCAGCGGATCGACGTGTACACCGTGTACGCCCTCTGCCGGCTGGCCGACGACATCGTCGACGAGCCCGAGCGCGTCGACCCCGCGGTGCCCGGGCACGACGAGACCGACCCGGCCGCCCGCCTGCGTCGCTTCGAGCAGCACTTCTGGGACAGCATCGCGGCGGGCGGGTCCGACGAGCCGGTCATGGCGGCCGTCGTCGACAGCCTCCAGCGCAGGGGCACCGACCCCGAGTGCTTCGACCGGTTCTTCCGGGCGATGGAGCTCGACCTGACGCGCACCACCTGGGCCACCTGGGAGGAGCTGCGCGACGGCTACATGGAGGGCTCCGCCGCCGTGATCGGGGAGATGATGCTGCCCGTCCTGCAGCCGCTCACGCCCGCGGCGAAGGAGCCAGCGCGCGCGCTCGGCCACGCGTTCCAGCTCACCAACTTCCTGCGCGACGTCGGCGAGGACCTCGACCGCGGTCGCGTGTACCTGCCGCAGGAGGACCTCGCCCGCTACGGCGTCGACCCGGCCGAACGTCGTGTGACGCCGGCGTGGCGCTCGATGATGGCCGAGCAGGTCGAGCGCAACCGGGCGCTCTACCGTCAGGCGGCACCGGGCGTCGCCATGCTGCCGCCACCGGGTGCGCGCTGCGTCGCCACCGCCCTGCGGATGTACGCCCGCATCCTCGACCTGGTCGAGGCCGCCGACTACGACGTCTTCTCGGGCCGCCACCGGGTGAGGCCGCGCACGAAGGTCGCGATCCTGGCCGACGTGCTCGTGCGGGGTCCCCGCCGCGGGCTGCCGCCGTCGGGTCCACCGTCACCGAGGGCGAGCCTGGCCCCGCGCAACCAGTAGCCCGCGACGAGGTGGTCCCACCCCAGCTCGGGCTCGGCCACCAGACGCGGCTCGAGGGCGAGCAGCCGGAGGAGCAGCGCGTCGGTCTCGAGCAGGGCCAGAGGCTGGCCGGGGCACTTGTGCTCGCCGTCGCCGAACGCCAGCACGGGCTCGCCCACGCCGGCGGGCAGCGTCCGCCCGGGGCAGAGGTCGAGCGGCGCTGCGCCGACGGCCTCGGGGTCGGCGTTCGTGGACCGCACGCACACGTCGACCAGGTCGCCCGGCTGGATCGTCCAGGACTGGTCGCCGTCACTGACGTCGATGGGCCGCTGCGCGCGCCGGTAGAGGTGCCCGACCACCGGCTCCAGACGGATGACCTCGCCGAGGATCGCCAGCCGCTCGGGCTCCGACGCGACGAGGTACCGCGCGCGCAGCGCGTCGTCGTCGAGCAGGTGCAGTGCCGCCATGACCACGAACTCGCGCGTCGTCACCATGCCCGCGGTGCCGTAGGTGACGCACTCGACGAGGATGCTGGCCGTCGAGTACCCCTCGGCGAGCAGGTGGCTGACGATGTCGTCGCGCGGCTCGCGCCGACGTGCCCGGACCGCGGGGCGGACGTCGGCCAGGAAGAGCCGCCCGACGGGGACGAGCCCGTTGACGGCGGCCTGCATCCACTGCCGTCGGGTGCGGCCGAGGTCGCGGCGGGTGACGTCGAAGGGCGGCTGGCTGAACATGGCCTCGAGCCGCCGGGCCATGCGCGGCACGGACGACTCGGTCAGTCCGACCACCTCGGCCGTGACCTCGACGGTGTAGAGCAGGGCCAGCTCGTCGAGCGTGCAGCCGCCCGCCGCGACCGCCTCCGCGAGCAGACGGTCGGCGGTGGCGTGCATGAGGTCGGTGTAGCGGTCCGCGACGACGGTGGGCGCGAGGAAGCGCGCGACCTTGCGTCGCTGCTCGTCGTGCTGCGGACCGTCGGACACGAGGATCGGGTGGTGCTCGAGGTAGCCCTGCGGGATGGCCTCGGCGGTGAACCCCGCCTGCGTGGTGGCGTGCCGCGCACGCAGCACCTGGCGCGCGGCCTCGAGCGAGCGCAGCCGCCACACGGTGCTGACGCCGGGCCTGCCCCCGCCGTCGACGCGCTCGACGCGGGGTGCGTCCGGCTCGTCCTCCACGACGGCACGCCGCCGGCCCTGCCCGGTCGGGCTCACGACGGTCGCCGACCGCGACCGGGGAGCCGGTGCGCGAGACCCTGCAGGGGCACCGTCCACACGTCCTCGCCGCGCACGCCCCAGCCCTCCAGCAGACGGTTCGCCGCGAGGACGCCGGTCGTCGCGGCGCGCTCCATGAGGGCGATCGGCCAGTCGACGCGCAGCCCGTCGCCGGCCAGCACCAGCCCGGGGTACGGGGTCTCGACGGTGAGCCGGTCGCGCCACAGCCCGGTGCCGACGAGCCCGCAGTCGTCCTCGACGAGCAGCTCCTCGTGCACGACGCCGAGGTCGCGCGTCCTCCGGGTAGACCTCGTGCAGCCCGGCGAGCAGCCGTGCGCGCAGCCGCTCGACGTCGATCCCGTGGGGTCCGTCGCCCGCCAGCTCGGTGTCGCGGGTCGGGTCGGCTGCGTAGGCGTGCAGCTCGACGACCGATCCCCCGTGCTCCGCCGTCCACCGTGCCGCGCCCGCCTCGAAGCGCTCGAGGACGGTGACGTTGTCGAGCAGGTCGTAGCCGCTGGTCCCGAGGAACGCCTCCCGCTCGGGCGCGACCCGCCCGTCGAGCCACACGCGCAGCACCCCGAAGGGTGGCGCGTTGCGGCCCGCCGCGACCCTGCGGTGCCAGGCGGTGCGCTCGTCGTCCCCCGCCGGCAGGGACGAGACGAGCGCACGGGTGGTCCGCGGGTCGGTGGCGACGACGACCGCGTCGGCCGTGAGCGACCCGCCCGCGCCGTCGACCCGCCAGCCGTCTCCCTCGGGCTGCAGGCCCTGCACGACGGTCCCGAGCCGCACGTCGGCGCCGAGCCCCTCGAGGTAGCGGCCGAGCGGCGCCCACAGGACGGTGTCGTAGTCGTCGTCGGGGACGTCGAACATCAGCCCCTCGGAGCTGCCCGTGAAGTACGTGTGGAACATGCCCACCAGCTCGCCGGCCCCGAACTCGCTCGGGTGGGCGAAGAACGACCGCGCGAACACCTCCAGCGCCAGGTGGCGGGCACCCTCCGGGAAGTTCAGCCGGTCGAGGAAGTCCTGGGCCGACTCGCCGTCGTAGCGCTCATGGCTGGCGGGGTAGTTGGCGGCGACGAGCTCGAGCGCGCTCGGCACGTGCACCGACGGCAGCGCCGCGACCGGGAACGTCGGGCTGCGCAGCACGAAGGCGAGCAGGTTGAGCGGCGGCGTCGTGGGGAGCGCGGCGAAGGAGTCGGTGAGCCCGTCGCCCCGCCGCAGCGGGTAGTCGGGCACCGGCACGAGGTGCGCCAGCGTCGGGTCGACGCGGCGCAGCAGGGAGCGCAGCGTGTAGTACTGCCGGAAGAACGCGTGGAACCCGCGGCTCATCGTGCGCCCTCCCCCGGCGGCGCCCGTGTCGTCGAGCGGCCACGACCGCACGCGTCCACCGAGCTGCTCGCACGCCTCCAGGAGCGTCACCCGCACCCCGCGCTCGGCCAGCACGACCGCAGCCCCGAGACCGGCGATCCCGCCGCCGACCACGACGACGTGCCGCGGCTCCGCCAGCCGGGCGCTCCCCGGCGCGGCCGCGTGCAGGACGGCGTGGCGGTCACGCCCCGGCGGGATGCGTCGGACCATGCGTCAGAGGGGCTTGCGGGCGAGGACGGTGTGCAGGATGCCGTGCTGCCAGCCGCCGGCGGTCGACCAGGTGACGTCGGTCAGCCCGGCCCGCTCGAGCCGGGCCTGCAGCTCCGCGGTGGAGTCGTTCTCGAGCACGCTGCGCCAGAGGTAGCGGTAGATTGAGGGGTTGCCGCGCACCGCGACGGACAGCGGAGTGACCACGCCCCAGCAGACGGCGCTCCACACCGCCTGCGCCGCCGCGGAGCCCTTCACGTGGTAGTCCTGCAGGGCGATCCAGCCGCCCGGACGGACCTGGTCGGCGATCGCCGCGACCGTGGCGTCGCGCTGGTCGACCGGCACGTTGCGCAGCAGGTAGGCGCCGAGCGCGCCGTCGGCGGGGCCGTCGAGGTGCAGGCGCGCGACGTCGGGCAGGTCCTGCGCGAGGGCCTGGACGAAGCTGACGCCGTCGGGCCAGGTCTTCTCCTGCGCCTCGGCGAGCATGCCAGCGGAGGCGTCGAGCCCGACGATGCGGGCCTCGCGGCCGGCCGCCTCGACGAGGGCCTGCGTGGAGAGCCCGGAGCCGCAGCCCAGGTCCCACAGGGTCGGCCACGTCTCGCGGCGGGGCAGCCGGGCCACGAGCTGGCGCGCCGCGTCGCGCAGGGCGCCGTGGTAGCCAGGGTTCAGGGCGGTGAGCAGGTCGTAGCGTGGGGCTGCGCGGTCGAACTCGTCCGCGAGCCGGGTCCCAGGTGTCCGCACGTCAGCAGCCTACGGGCGAACCAGCCGGGCCGCCGGGCCCGGCAACGGGACGGGGCCCGACTCCCCCGAGGAGAGCCGGGCCCCGTGACCGGAGGGATGCCGTGATCAGCTGGCCGGCGGCATGAGCACCGAGTCGATCAGGTACACCGTGGCGTTGGCGGTCTTGACGCCACCGCAGATGACGGCGGCGTTGCCGTTCACCTTGATGTCGTCGCCGGAGCCGGTGACCTCGAGGTCGGCGCCGTTGACCGTCTTGTGCGTGCCGTCGATCTCGTCGGGCGCGATCTGGCCGGGGATGACGTGGTAGGTCAGGACCGACTCGAGGGTCTTGGCGCCCTCGGGGGTCTTGAGCGTCGCGACCGTGTCGGCCGGCAGCTTGGCGAACGCGTCGTCGACCGGCGCGAACACCGTGAACTCGCCACCGTTGAGGGTGTCGACGAGGTCCACGTCGGGGTTGAGCTGGCCCGAGACGGCCTGGACGAGCGTCTTCAGCAGCGGGTTGTTGCTGGCGGCGGTGGCGACCGGGTCCTGGGCCATGCCCTCGACCGAGCCGGCGCCGTCCGGGACGGCCTTGGCGTAGTCGGCGCAGCCCGGGCCGACGAGGTCGGAACCGGCGTCGGACGCAGCCTCCGACGACGGGGTCGAGGAGGACTCGCTGTCGGACGAGGCGCTGTCGTCGCTGGACGAGCCGCAGGCCGCGGTGAACAGGGACAGCGAGGCCACGGCTGCGATCGCGAGGCTCTTGCTCTTGGTGGTCGTGCGCATGTTTCTTCTCCTTGGTTGGGTGTTTCGTCCTGCTACTCGACGCGGAATCTGACGTTGTGCCAGCCGGTCGACCCGTCCGGTGCGATGGGCACACGGTCGGAGGTCTGTGTGGTGCCGTCGGCGTCGGTCGCCCGGACGGTCACCTGGTGGGTGCCCTCGGTGGCGTCCTCCCAGGTCCAGGACCACTGACGCCACGTGTTGACGTTGTCCTGGGCGGCGAGGTCGACGTCCTGCCAGTCACCGTCGTCGATCTTCACCTCGACGCGCTCGATGCCGACGGACTGGGCCCAGGCGACGCCGCCGATGCGGACGTTGTCGCGCGGGAGGGCCTCGAACGCCTTCGGGACGTCGATGCGGGAGGAGAGCTTGATGGGTGCCTCGGCGTCGTAGCCGCGGGTCGTCCAGTAGGCCTTGAAGTCCGAGAACTTCGTGACCTCGATGTCGACCAGCCACTTGGTGGCGGAGACGTAGCCGTAGAGACCGGGGACGACCATCCGCACCGGGAAGCCGTGCTCCAGCGGGAGCGGCTCGCCGTTCATGCCGACGGCGATGAGCGCACCGCGCTCGGTGTCGGTGAGCGCCTCCAGGGGCGTGCCGATGGTCATGTCGTCGGCGCTGGTGGTCTTGACCGCGTCGGCACCGTCCTTCACGCCGGCCCGGGCGAGCAGCTCGGCCACGGGGACGCCGAGCCACGCGGCGTTGCCGACGTAGGGCCCGCCGACCTCGTTGGAGACGCAGGTCAGGGTGATGCGGCTCTCGACGAGGCGCTCCTTGAGCAGGTCCTCGAAGGAGAGGTTGAGCTCCCTCTCGACCATGCCGTGGATGCGCAGGTTGAACGTGTCGGCCGGGACCTGCGGGACGCGCAGGGCGGTGTCGATGCGGTAGAAGTCGCGGTTCGGCGTGATGTAGGGGCTGACGCCCTTCACGTCGGCCTGGGCGCCCGCCGGGACGGCCGGGGCCGGGGTCGCGGGCTGGGGCAGCATGACGTCGGCCCGGGAGTCCTTGGCCGCCGACGAGCCGAGGAAGCGGGTGACGCCACCGCCGATGGCCATGGCGGCGCTGGCGATCAGCACGGCCTGCAGGAACGCGCGGCGGTCGAAGCCGGCGGGGGTCTCGTCGCCGACCTTGCGGGACAGCTCGAGGGCCTTGAGCAGACGGGCCAGCAGCAGCAGGCTCACGGCCAGCGTGACGAGCGAGGGGATGACGGTGACGACGACGTTGGCGGTCGACGTCCGGTCGAGTGCGGCGGTGACGAGGGCGGCCAGGCCCAGCAGGGCGGTGATGCCGAGGGCGAGCCGCGGCCGTCGCAGGCCCAACCAACCGGCGACGGCCGCGGCGACCAGGAGGGTCGCGGCGACGCTGCCGATGAGCACGGGCTTGTCGTTCGTCCCGAACTGCTCGATGGCGAACTCCTTGAGCGGCCTCGGGACGAGGTCGATCACCCGGTTGCCGACCGACTCGATCGGGGTGGGCACACCGAGCAGCGTCGCGACACCCGATCCGAGGGCGACGCCCGCGACCGCGGCGAGCAGACCCGACAGTGCGCCGGTCCACCACGGGGCGGTGGCCCGGGTGGCGGGTGCTGCGGTGGTCGTCTCGCTCATGCCCCTGATTCGGGGCCCGTCGCCGTCTGGATGGGTGCTCACGGAAAAAATTGTTCAAGGGGTCTGCGGATGAGCAACCTGGTACGTCACTCCCAGTTACCTTCGATGCCCGTTCTGCCCTGCCCTTGCAGGGTTCCTAGGGTGGTCCCATGAACACGCACGAGGGAGTCGCGTTCCGTTCCGAGAGCACGTCGGCGACCGCCCGGGAGGTGCTGGCGGACGCCCTGCGGCCCGCCGACCCGGTCGGCTCGCGCGCCGTCGAGCGGGAGACCGCCTGGCGTCGGCAGTACCTCGAGCACTTCCGTAGAGCCGTCGAGGCCGGGATCGGCGACGCAGCAGCCGCGCAGGCCATCGCGGCTGCCGGGCTGCGCAGCGCGCACGCGGCGATGCGGTTCGGCGACGTCGGCCTCGACGCCGCCGTCACCGACGCTCCGCTGGACCAGGTGCTCCACACGACCACCGTCGAGGGCGGCGCCGAGCCGGAGACGGAGCTGACGCTGCCCTACCGCGGGGAGCGGCTCCGGGGCGACGCCCTGCTGCGCCAGCTCGACGCGTGGGTGGAGCGAGGCGTGGTGACGGCCTCGTGCGCCGAGGCCGTGCGGCACGTGCACGAGAACCCCGACTGGCTGCGGCTCGAGGGCGACGTCGTGGCGGTGCTCGGCGCGGGAGCGGAGATGGGCCCGTACCGGGCGCTGCAGCGCTGGGGGGCCGAGGTCGTCGCGCTCGACCTGCCCCGCGCCGACGTGCAGGAGCGCATCGCCCGGGTCGCGACCGACGGTGCGGGGCGGGTGCACGTGCCGACGCGGATCGTCACGAGCGGGCGGGGCGACGGCGGGGCCGACGTCGGCGCCGACCTCGTGCGCGAGCTGCCGGCGGTCGTACACTGGCTGGGCTCGTTCGCCGGGTCGTCGCGGCTGGTGCTCGGCAACTACTGCTACGCCGACGGCGGCCTGCACGTGCGCGTGTCGATGGCGGCCGACGCGCTCGCCGCGCACCTGGTCGCGGAGCACCCGCGGACCGCGCTGGCGTTCCTCGCGACCCCGACCGACGTGTTCGCGGTGCCCGCCGAGGAGGTGGCCCGGTCGCAGGAGGCGTACCGCAAGGGCCGGGTGGGGCGGGTCGCCCGGCACGCGACGCGGGTGGTGAGCGGCGGCCGGCTGCTGCAGCGCAACTACCCGCCCGGCGCCGACCCCGGGCTCTGCGACGCGCTCGTGCCGCAGCAGGGCCCGAACTACGCCCTGGCCAAGCGCGTCCAGCGCTGGCGTGCCACCGACGCGCGAGCCGGGGGCACGACCGTGTCGCTCAACGTCGCGCCCGCCACCCGCACGCGGTCGGTGGTGAAGAACAAGGCGCTGGCCGCCGCGTACGCGGGCGCGCACCGCTTCGGCGTCGAGATCTTCGATCCGGCGACGTCGAACACGCTCATGGCGGCGCTCCTCGTGCACGACCTGCGGGCCGGTCTGGCGCCGGAGGCCGAGCCGTGGCGGGACGAGGCGCGCGGAGCCGCGCACGGCGGGCTCTGGACCGCGGCCTACCACCCCCGCTCCGCCCTCGGCCTCGCCGCCGTCCTCGGCGTCGGGGCCCTCCGCAGCTGATTCCCCCCTACCCTCCCCCCACCCGCCCCCTGCCCTCCCCGCGTTCTGTGGACTTGGTGACGGTTTTCGGGACAGAAACCGTCACCAAGTCCACAGAACGCGGGGAGGGGGCGGGCTGGGGTCAGAGGCGGAGGTCGGCGGCCTGGTCGAGCGGGGCGCGGGTGGTGCGGTAGGAGGCGGTGGGGTGGTCGGGGTCGGGGTGGCCGAAGGAGATGCCGCAGACCACCTGACGGTCGTCGTCGAGCTCGAACCACTCACGGAGCAGCTCCGAGCGCATGGCGAGCGCCGCCTGCGCGCACGCGCCGAGCCCGAGCGCCTGCGCGGCGAGCAGGAACGACTGCACGTAGAGCCCGCAGTCGACCGCGCCGTACACGCCGAGCGAGCGGGTCGTCGTCACGATCGCGACGTGGGGCGCGCCGAAGAACTCGAAGTTGCGCATCGTCTGGGCGGCCGAGCCGGCCCGGTCGCCCTTCACGACGCCGACCGCCTCGTAGAGCTGCCAGCCCGACTCCCGGCGACGCTCCGCGTAGACACCCTCGTAGGAGGGCGGGAACTCCAGGTCGGGCCCGAACCGCTCGTCGTCGGCCATGGCCTGCTTCAGCCGCTCGGTCTCGCCGCCGGCCGTGACGACGACGTGCCACGGCTGCGTGTTGCACCACGACGGCGTGCGCTGCGCGGCGGCCAGCAGCCGCTCGATGGTGGCGGTGTCGACCTGCTCGTCGGTGTAGCCGCGACAGCTCCAGCGGTCGGCGAGCAGACCCTCCAGGACGTCGATCGGCGCGCTCATCGGCCCTCGAAGCGGGCGGGCCGCTTGTCGAGGAAGGCCTGGATGCCCTCCTGGGAGTCGGCGGTGTCGGCGAGCTCGCGCTGCAGCCGCAGCTCACGCTCGAGGGTCTCGTCGAGGCTGCGCAGCGTGGTGGCGTTCATGGCCTGCTTGGTGGCGGCGTAGGCGCGCGTGGGACCGCCGGCCAGCGTGGCGACGAGCCCGGCCACCTGGTCGGCGTAGTCGTCGCCGCAGCACCGGTCGATGAGTCCCATCTCGGCCGCCCGGCTGGCGGGGAGGCGTTCGCCGAGCAGCGAGAGCCGAGCCGCCCGGGCCCGACCCACCGACGCCGCCAGCAGCTCGGTGGCGCCGCCGTCGGGCATCAGGCCGATGTTGACGAACGCCTGGAGGAAGTACGCCGACTCGTGCGCGACGGTGACGTCGGCGGCGAGCGCCACCGACATCGCGATGCCGGCGGCCGGACCGTTCACCGCGGCGACGACCGGACGCTCGGTCGCCACGATCGCGCGCACGAGCCGGTTGCCGTTCTCGTGCGTGCCGCCGCGCTCGAGCCGACGCAGGTCGGCGCCCGCGCTGAAGGCCGCGCCCGCTCCGGTGACCACGACGACGCGGGCGTCGGTGGTCTCGACGGCCTCGGCGGCCCGCGCGAGCATGGCGCCGTCGACGGCGTTCATGACCTGCGGCCTGTTGAGGGTGATCGTGAGGACGCCCTCGGCGTCGTCGAGCAGCAGCTCCGACGCGGTGTCGGGCTCGTCGGTGGTCGACTCGGTCACGGTCGTCTCCATTCTCCGGTGATCGCTTGCACGACGGCGGCGAGGACGAGGGGTTGGTCGAGCATCACGTGGTGCCCGGAGTCGCGGACCACCGTGACCGGCACGTTCCCGCCGAGGCGGGCGGCGACGGTGTCGGTGATGTCGGTCGTCGCCATGCCGCGGTCGCCGCGCAGGAGGGCCACCGGGCAGTCGGCCTCGGCGAGCTCCTCGGGCTCCATGCGCGAGCGCAGGAAGATGCGCGGGTCGAACTTCCAGCGCCACCCGCCCTCCACCTCGCGGACCGACGTGCGGGCGACGTGCTCGTGCACGTAGTCGAGGGTCGCGTCGTCGGCCGGCAGCGTGCGGAAGCGACGGAGGATGCTGGGCAGGTCGGGGTAGACCTTCTGCGGCGGCAGCCCCCGGCCCGACGCGACCCAGGCACGCGTCTCGCTCGACATCTCCTGGACGGGGGAGTCGACGGCGACGGCACCGGCGAGCGAGGCGCCGTGGTCGCGTGCGGCCGTGAGGGCGACGAAGCCGCCCATGCTGTGCCCGACGACGACCGGCGGTGACGGGCTGAGCTGGTCGGCCGCCACCGCGACCACCTCGTCGGCCCACGTCTCGAGCGTGTAGGCGTCGCGGTGGTCGCTGTCGCCGTGGCCGCTCAGGTCGAGCGCGACCACCCGGTGCGGGGAGGAGGGCGCGTCGAGCAACGGCCCGACGTGGTCCCACCAGCCGGCGTGCGCGGCGCCGCCGTGGACGAGCACGGTGACGGGCGCGTCGGCCGGGCCCCAGGCGCGGTAGGCGATGCGGGCGCCGTCGACCTCGACCGACGCGTGCTCCGGAGCGCAGGCGAGTGCCTCGTCGAACCACGCGGGTCGCTCCACGTCGCCTCCAGAGAAACCATCAGCCTTGACTGTTCCTGATCCCCCCAGCAGGCTACCGATGACAGCAGACCACCTCGGAGGCACCCATGACCCTGGCCGGAACCACGATGATCATGTCCGGCGGGAGCCGCGGGATCGGCGAGGCGATCGCCGTCCGCGCGGCCCGTGACGGCGCGAACGTCGTGCTGCTCGCGAAGACCTCCGAGCCGCACCCGCGGCTGCCCGGCACCATCCACACCGCGGCCGCCGCGATCGAGGAGGCGGGCGGTCGCGCGCTGCCGCTCGTCGGCGACGTCCGCGACGACGCGTTCGTGGAGGACGCGGTCGCCCGGGCCGTGGAGACCTTCGGCGGCATCGACCTCGTCGTGAACAACGCCAGCGCGATCGACCTGTCCCGCACCGAGGACATCTCGATGAAGAAGTACGACCTCATGACGCAGATCAACGCCCGCGGCACCTTCCTGCTCTCGAAGCTGTGCATCCCGCACCTGCGCGCGTCGGCCAACCCGCACGTCCTCACCCTCAGCCCGCCGATCAGCACCGACCCGCGCTGGTTCGGCACGTTCACGGCCTACGCGATCGCGAAGTACGCGATGAGCCTCGTGACGCTCGGTCTGGCCGAGGAGCTGCGCGCCGACGGCATCGCCTGCAACTCGCTGTGGCCGCGCACCGCCATCGACACCGCCGCGGTGCGCAACGTCGTCGGACCGGGCCTGGAGTCGAGCTCGCGGACGCCGGCGATCATGGCCGACGCCGCCTACGCGATCCTCACGCGTCCGAGCCGCGAGTGCACGGGGAACTTCTTCATCGACGACGACGTGCTGGAGGCCGAGGGCGTCACCGACTTCTCCGTCTACCTCAACGGCGGACGCGAGGAGGGCCTCGCGCTGGACTTCTGGGTCGACCCGAAGGGTCCCCACGACGCGAGCAAGCGGCTGTAGGAGATGCCGCCGGGCGTCGGCCGTGCGACGGTCGGCGCATGAGCCCTGCGCCTCACCGCTCCATCGCGCGTGCCGTCGTCGGCGGAGCCGTCCTGCTGGTCCTCGCCGTCGTCGCGGGCGCCGTCGCGATCGACCTACGCGACGACGGCCGCCGTCGGCGACCGGCTCCTGCGGGCGCTGCCCCCCGTGGTGGTGCTCGCGCGGGAGAGCTGGTCGGCCGACCTCGTCGACCTGCTCTGCGCGGAGGTGCAGCGCGACGCCCCGGGGCAGGACGTGTTCCTCGACCGTCTGCTCGACCTGGTGGTGCTGGCCGCCGTCCGCGCCTGGCTCGCGACCGACGACCGGGCGCCCGCCTGGCACCGCGCCGGCGCCGACCGGGTCGTCGGGCCGGCACTGACAGCGGTGCACGAGCGACCCGAGCAGCCCTGGACGGTCGCCTCGCTCGCCGCCGAGGCCGGTGTGTCCCGGGCCGCGTTCGCACGTCGGTTCACCGAGCTGGTCGGCGAGCCTCCCGGGCAGTACCTGACCTCGTGGCGGCTCGCCGTCGCGGCTGACCTGCTGGAGCGGACCGACGCCACCCTCGAGTCCGTGGCCCGCCAGGTCGGCCACGGGAGCCCGTTCGCGCTCAGCGCCGCGTTCAGCCGGGTGAGGGGCGTCAGTCCGGCGACGCACCGCGCTCGCGCGAGGGTCGGCTGACGTCTCGGCCTCACCGCGCGGCTGCCGCGACCGCAGCGGCGTCCGGATGGACGGGGGAGAGCGCCTCGAGCGTGGGACGGCCGAACCAGTACCCCTGGAAGAGGGGTACGCCGAGGTCGAGGAGGGTCGCGTACTCGGCCTCGGTCTCGACCCCCTCGGCCAGCACGACGACGTCGAGCGTGGAGGCCATGACGACGACGGCCTGGACGACGGCCTGGCGGGCAGGGTCGGTGTCGATCCCGCGCACGAGGTGCATGTCGATCTTCACCAGGTCCGGCCGCAGGTCGACGAGCCGGGTGAGTCCGGCGTGGCCGGCGCCGAAGTCGTCGACGGCCATCGTGAAGCCCTGGCGGCGGTACTCCTCGACGATCGACACGAGGTGCTCCGGCTCGTCCACGCGCTCGTCCTCGGTGAGCTCGAAGACGAGGGAGGCGAGCGGGAAGCCGACACGGGCCGCGGTGGCCAGGGTGGCGCGCAGGCAGGCCACCGGCTCGTAGACCGCGTTCGGCAGGAAGTTGATGGAGAGCCGCAGGTCGTCGTCGGCGGGGAACAGCCGCGCCGCCAGCTCGATCGCCCGCACCCGGCAGTCCTGGTCGAACCGGTAGCGGTTCGCGTCCGTGACCTGACCGAGCACCGACGTCGCCGACTCACCGCCGGGGCCGCGGACGAGCGCCTCGTGCCCCCACACCCGCCCGTGCTCGGCGTCGAAGATCGGCTGGAAGGCCATCGTGAAGTCCAGCGACTCCGCGTCGTCGCGACATCCTGCACACCCCACGAGCACACTCCCTGGTGTCCCGGTCCGGCCAGGACGCGAGTCTGATTATTCTCTCAGGTTTTCCGCCACGCCGCAGGCGCTGCTCCGCGGCGGGTCGGCGTCCGGGCCCGGCTCACGGGACGACCTTGACGAACTGCGCCCCGCGCAGGGCGGCACAGGCAGAGGGGAGAGTGACGGATCCCTCCGTCGCACCGCTCTCCAGCGACCTGACGACGCCGCCGACCTCGATCTCCTGCCCGATGCGCGTGACCTCCCGGGTCCCGTCCACCCGACGCCGGACGAGCGTGGTCCCGTCCCACGAGACCAGCGTCCGCGCGAAGGCGGGGACCACGACCTCCGTCCCCGTTCCGATCACGACGCACCCATTGCGCGTGGAGAGCGTGCTGCTCAGCAGGGGCAGCCTGAAGGACTCGTCGGGGTCGTAGGTGAACGTCGCCAGCGCGGCCGACGGCCCGGTGGGCTCGGCCGACGACGTCGGGCTCGGCGTCGCGCTCGCCGCCGTCCGCGGTGCAGGAGCGTCGCCTTGAGCGACCACCGACGCGACCACACCGGTGGCGCCGCCGAGCGCGAGCGCGACGCACAGGGCGGCGACCGCGAGCCTCGTCCTCATGCCGGCCTCAGCAGCCGTCGCGGACGAGCTCGGGCCGCGCGCCCTTCGTCACCTCGACGAACGAGACGCGCGACGCGTCCGTCAGCCGGTCCGGCGACTCGTCGAACAGGAAGCCGATCCAGGTGCCGGCCGCGCTGTCCTCGATGAACACGCCGGTCTGCCCGTAGCCGACGGCCTCGGGCTCGGACGTCGACCCCTTCAGCTCCCCGTACCTGCTGCCGACGCCGAAGCCCGCCTCGGTGTCCACGCCCTCGCCACGCACGCCGATCGAGCGCACCTCGCCGGCCCGCGACGTCTGCACGTCCACGGCGTCCACGTACTCGTCGCGCCACGCGAGCGGCCGGACGGGGCACCCGTCGGTGGGGTCGGCGACGTCGGCGACGAAGTAGCCCGTCGCGAGCGCCTGCTGGCGAGTCATGCCGACCCGCACGGGACCGACGGCACCCGGCGCGACGACGAGCCGGTCCGGCGCCAGCAGGCCCGGTCCGGCCGACGGCACGCCCTGCTCCCCGCCCTGCGAGCCCCGTTCGGGGGCTGCGGCGACCCACGCGGTGGCGACGCCGAGCACGACGGCGACCCCCAGCACGGCGGCGGCGATCCTGGTCCTCATCATGGTGTTCCTCTTCCTGAAGGTGTCTGTCCACCCTTCAGATGCCGGCCGGGCCCGAAAAGTTGTCGACGTCGCGCAGCTTCTCGCGCACCTCGCGGCGCGCGGCGTGGATCCTCGCCTTCACGGTGCCGAGCGGCGCACCCGTCAGCGCCGCGACCTCCTCGTAGGGCAGCGTGCCCAGGTCGCGCAGGACGAAGGCCTCGACCGCCGCGGGGTGCGTGCGCTCCAGCTGCTCCAGCGCCTCGAGGAGGTCGATGCGCGTGCCCGCGATGACGCTCGTCGTGCGGGGGTCGACGGCGTCCGGCAGCACGTCCCTCGACTGCTCGTCGAAGCGGCGCCGCAGCGAGCGGTAGACCTGACGGGCGGTGTTGGAGGTGACGACGGTGACCCATCCGCCGAACGAGCCGCGACCGCTGTACGTGTCGAGCTTCTGCGCGACCAGCAGGAGCGCCTCCTGGGCGGCCTCCTCCGCGTCGTGCGCGTACGGGAGGAACGCCGCGCACCGGCGCACGACGTGCGGACGCAGCCGACGCAGCAGGTCGTCGAGGGCGTCCGGATCCCCGGCCCGGGCACGGTCCACGAGCGGAAGCAGCTCCTGGTCGTCCATGAGACCCCATACTGTCGCGTGATGAGACAGATCGGACGCTACCGGCTGGACGCCGTCCACGGGTCGGGCTCGTTCGCGACGGTGTGGCGCGGGCACGACACGGCCCTCGACGTGCGCGTGGCGGTGAAGGTGCTCGCCGACAACTGGTCGCACCATGCCGACGTGCGCGAGCGGTTCCTCGAGGAGGCGCGGCTGCTGCGCCGCATCGAGAGCCCGCGCGTCGTGCGCGTCCACGACGTCGGCACCGACGAGGACGACCGGCCGTACTTCGTCATGGACTTCGCGGGAGGCGGGTCGCTCGACGCGGTGGCCGACGGCTCCCTCGAGCCCGACGTCGCCCTCGGCCTCGCGGTCGAGGCGTGCCGCGCCGTGCAGGTGCTGCACGACGCCGGGGTGGTGCACCGCGACGTGAAGCCCGCGAACCTGCTCCTCGCCGACGACGGCCGCGTGCTCGCGGCCGACCTCGGCAGCGCCAAGCGGGTCGCCGAGGCGTCGGGCTACACGGTCACGACGGGGACGCCCGCGTACATGGCCCCGGAACAGGCTCGCGGCGACGGGATCAGCGTCCGGACCGACGTGTACGCGCTCGCGGTGCTCACCTGCGTCCTGCTCACCGGCGCGTTCCCGTCGGACCCGTTCCGTCCGCTGGCCCGCACCGATCCGCGGACCGCCGCGGTGCTGCAGCGTGCGCTCTCCGCCGACCCGGCCCGACGTCAGGCCAGCGCCGCCGACCTGGGCTCAGAGCTCGACGCCGTCCTCTCGGGCGAGGCGGCGGAGCGGGGTCGTCGCTGGCCGACGCGGTGGGTCGCGGCGGCGGCCGTCGGCGCGTACGCCGGGTCGGCCACCGGCGCCTATTACCTCCTGACCTGAGGAGGGTCCGCGGCTACTGCGTGTCGACCGGCGTGCCCAGCTCGACCGTGCGGCTCACCGTGCACAGGCGGTCGTGGGAGCGGCGGATCGCGTCGGGGAGGCGCTCCGTCGCGGCGCGGCCGGCCTCGTCGTCGCCGAACGCGACGTCGAAGCGGACCGTCAGCCCCTCCATCCGGTTGCCGTCGTCGTCGCGCACCTTCTCCCCCGCCGAGGTCACCGAGAACCGCTCGGGCTCCGTGCGCTTGGTGGTGAGGAGGTCGACGTCGATCGCCGTGCAGCCGGCGACGGCGGCCAGCAGCAGCTCGACGGGCGTGAAGTCGTCGCTCGAGCCGTCGCCGATCACCATCTCCCCGCCACGGGCGTTCGTGACCCGGTACCGGCCCCGGCCGAGCCGCTCGAGGCCGACCTGACGATGCGTGTCGCTCATGCCCCCATCCTGCCGAACTAGTCCGACCGGATCATCTTCGGCGGGTTCGACCCGCGTCATGACCTCGCCGTTCTACCGTCTTCATCACGACGGCAACAGCTGGATCTCGGGAGCTGAACCCATGAGTGACTACCTCTACGACCTCGACGGCGACGTGATCGCCTTCCGACGGTCCTGGGACGACGAGCACGTCTTCGACACGTCCGGTCGCTGGATCGGGTGGATCCCGTGGGACGGCACCGACGTCGTCGACGAGCGCGGCCACTACCTCGCCTCGATCGTCGGCGACCGGCTCGTGCGCCGCAACGACTGCGGCAACCGGCGCTGCGCCCAGGCCGTCGAGCACCCCGACCGCGCCGAGCCGTCGGGCCGGCCGACCCGTCCGCTCGAGTTCCCCAACCGGTTCGCCTACGACGACGTGGAGCAGCTCCACCGCGCAGGCTGACCGGCCGCGGCGACTCGGGATGCCCCGAGCACCCGCCGCCCCGACGATGGAGGCATGACCCTCTCGCTCGTCACCGGTTCGACCGGCTACGTCGGCGGACGCCTCGTGCCCCAGCTGCTCGACGCGGACCACGACGTCCGCGTCCTCGTCCGCAGCCCCGAGAAGGCCGAGGCGCACGAGTGGGCCGACCGCGTCGAGATCGTGCCCGGCGACGCCACCTCCGACGACGACGTCCAGCGCGCGATGGAGGGCGTCGACGTCCTCTACTACCTGCTGCACTCGATCGGCGCGGGTCGCGACTGGGTCGAGACCGAGCGTCGCATGGCGCAGACGTTCGCCGACGCCGCAGCGGCGGCCGGCGTGCAGCGGATCGTCTACCTCGGTGGCATGGACCCCGAGGGCGAGGAGCTCTCGGAGCACCTGCGCTCGCGCAAGCAGGTCGGCGAGGTGCTCCTCGCGTCGGGCGTCCCGACGACGGTGCTGCAGGCCGGCGTGGTGATCGGGTCGGGCTCGGCGTCGTTCGAGATGCTCCGCTACCTCACCGAGCGCCTGCCGGTGATGGTCACCCCGACGTGGGTGCACACCCGCATCCAGCCCATCGCCGTCCGCGACGTGCTGCGCTACCTCGTGGGGAGCGCGTCGATGCCGTCCGACGTGAACCGGACCTTCGACATCGGCGGCCCCGACGTCCTCACCTACCTGGAGATGATGCAGGGCTACGCGCAGGTCGCGGGTCTGTCCCGACGCCGCGTGGTGCCGGTCCCCGTGCTGACACCGGGCCTGTCGAGCCACTGGGTCGGCATCGTGACCCCCGTCCCGGCGAGCATCGCCCGCCCGCTCGTGGACTCGCTGAAGAACACCGTCGTCGCGGCCGAGGACGACATCAGGCAGTACGTGCCCGACCCGCCCGAGGGGCTGATCGGCTTCGAGCGGGCCTGCGAGCTCGCGCTCACCAAGATCCAGACGCTCGACGTGCCCACGCGCTGGTCGTCGGCCGCGACCGCCGGCGCACCGTCGGAGCCCCTGCCGTCGGACCCCGACTGGGCGGGCGGGTCGCTGTACAAGGACGAGCGGACGCGCGAGGTCGACGCGTCGCCGGAGTCGCTCTGGACGATCATCGAGGGCATCGGCGGACGCAACGGCTGGTACTCCTGGCCGCTGGCCTGGTGGATCCGCGGTCTCATGGACCGGCTCGTCGGCGGACCGGGGCTGCGGCGCGGTCGGCGCAACCAGAGGGACCTCGTGGTCGGCGACGCACTCGACTTCTGGCGCGTCGAGGCCACCGACGACAGCACGTTCCTGCGGCTGCGGGCCGAGATGCGGGTCCCGGGCCTGGCCTGGCTCGAGCTGCAGGTCGGCTCGACGGAGGGTGGCACGACCACGTTCCACCACCGGGCGCTCTTCCACCCGCGCGGGCTGCTGGGCCACGCGTACTGGTGGGCGGTCTGGCCGTTCCACGGCATCGTGTTCGGCTCGATGCAGCGCAACATCGCCCAGGCGGCGGAGCGGCTCGAGCGCGGTGAGGACCCCAAGGCCCACCACGGCATCCGGCGTCGCTAGTAACCGAGCCGACGCGGGTGGGACCGGGAAATTTGCGTCACACCCCGGCCGGGTGCACGATCCTTCGGTGAGCCTCTTCCGCACGAAGACCGTCGAACGGTCGATCGCCGAGACCGACGAGCCCGACCACCGCCTGAAGAAGGACCTCTCCGCCTGGGACCTCACGGTCTTCGGCGTGGGCGTCATGATCGGCACGGGCATCTTCGTGCTCACCGGCCAGGAGGCGCACAAGAACGCCGGTCCGGCCATCGTGCTGTCGTTCGTCATCGCCGGCGTCGTGTGCGGCCTGGCCGCGCTCTGCTACGCCGAGTTCGCGTCGACGGTGCCCGTCGCGGGCAGCGCCTACACGTTCTCCTACGCGACCCTGGGCGAGTTCATCGCCTGGATCATCGGGTGGGACCTCGTGCTGGAGCTCGCCCTGGGTGCGGCGGTCGTGTCGCGTGGCTGGTCGGCGTACCTGCAGGAGCTGTTCGACCTGCCGACGTGGCTCGCCGGCGGCGACGCCCTGCCCGACATCGCCGCCATCGCGATCGTCGTCGGGCTCACGACGCTCGCCGTGTTCGGCACCAAGCTGTCGGGACGCTTCACCGGCGTGCTCGTGGTGGTGAAGGTCGCCGTCGTGCTGTTCGTGATCGTGGCCGGCCTGTTCTTCGTGAAGGCCGCGAACCTCACCCCCTTCGTGCCCGCGTCGCAGTCTGCCGACCCGAAGAGCGTCGGCTCCGGCCTCGACTCGACGCTGCTGCAGTCGATCTTCGGCGTCGAGCCGACGGTCTTCGGCATCTACGGGATCATCGCCGCCGCGTCGGTCGTGTTCTTCGCCTTCATCGGCTTCGACATCGTCGCCACGTCGGCCGAGGAGACCAAGAACCCGCAGCGCGACATGCCGCGCGGCATCATCGGCTCCCTCGCGATCGTCACCGTGCTCTACGCGGCCGTCGCGTTCGTCGTCACCGGGATGCTCAAGTACAGCGACGACCGCATGAACACGGGGGCGCCGCTCGCCGCCGCCTTCTCGGCCAACGGCCTGGAGTGGGCCAGCAAGATCATCTCCGTCGGCGCCGTCGCCGGCCTCACCACCGTCGTGCTCGTGCTCATGCTCGGCCAGGCGCGCGTGCTGTTCGCCATGGCGCGCGACGGCCTGCTGCCGCAGGGCCTCGCGAAGGTGCACCCCCGCTTCGGGACGCCCTACAAGATCACGATCATCACGGGCGTGTTCGTGGCCGTGCTCGCGGGCTTCGTCCCGCTCGACGAGCTCAGCAAGCTGGTCTCGATCGGCACCCTGTTCGCCTTCGTGGTCGTCTCGGCCGGCGTCATCGTCCTGCGTCGCACCCGACCCGAGCTCGACCGCGCCTTCCGCGTGCCGCTCGTGCCGCTGATCCCCGTCCTGTCGATCGCGGCCTGCCTGTGGCTGATGGTCAACCTGTCGGTCGAGACGTGGCTGCGGTTCCTGGTGTGGATGGTGCTCGGCATCGTCCTGTACTTCGTGTACGGACGCCGTCACTCCCGGCTCGGGATCGACCAGGCGGCCGGCAGGGCCTAGCCGCGCTTGACGCCCGCGTGGAAGACGCGGACGTTCTCTCGCCAGCCGCCCAGCGCGTCGTACGGCATCGGGTCCTCCGCAGCCTTCTTGCGCACGTCGCGACGCCGCTCGGTGGTGTCGAAGCCCAGGTCGAGGGTGTCCGTGCCGCGCATGAGCGACTCCAGCGCCTCCGGCGTGTACCGCCAGTAGTCGATGGGGCACGGGTGGTAGCGCCAGCTGAACAGCGTCGACGTGTACACGAGCCCCCCGGGCCGCAGGATCCGCACGATCTCCTCGCCCGCGAGCCACGGGCGGTCGATGTGCTCGAACACGTCGACGCTGAGCACGACGTCGAACGAGTCGTCCTCGATCTCGGGGCAGTGCGTGATGTCGCCGAGGATGACGCCCGGGCCCGTCTCGGCGAGGTCGAGGTTGAGGTACTCGAAGCGCTCCGCGTCGAACACGCGGTCGCGGGGGTGACCGCGGCCGCCGATCTCCAGGACCCGACCCCCGGTGATGCCGGACTTCGCGAGGACGAGCGCGAGGTGCTCGTTGATGCGCTCGTCGCGCACGGGGCCGTGCGTCCACTCGTCGCGCAGCCGGTCGAGCTCGACCAGGTCGGGGTCGCGCGGCGGGGGCGGAGGCGTCCAGATCCGCCGCGCGAGACGTTCACGGAGTCCGGGCATGCGCGCGACGCTAGGCCCGGTGCATGACGATCGGGTGGAGTGCAGGCGAACGTCAGACGGCCGCCGGCGACTCCGCCTCCGACGTCAGCGCCCGCACGTGGTGGCGGCTGCGCGGCACGACGAGCGGCGTCCCGCTGACCGGGTCGGGGACGACCTGGCAGGCCAGCCCGAACACGTCCTCGACGACGTCGGCGTCGATGACGTCGGCCGGACGTCCCTGCGTGACGATCGCGCCGTGCTTCATCGCGATGATGTGGTCGGCGTAGCGGAACGCGAGGTTGAGGTCGTGCAGGACCATCGCGATGGTCTTGCCGTGCTCGCGGTTCAGGTCGGTGAGCAGGTCGAGCAGCTCCACCTGGTGGTTGATGTCGAGGTAGGTGGTGGGCTCGTCGAGCAGCAGCAGGTCGGTGTCCTGCGCGAGCGCCATGGCCACCCAGACCCGCTGCCGCTGGCCACCCGACAGGGCGGTGATCTGCCGGTCGGCGAGATCGGCGGTGCCGGTGGCCTCGAGCGCCTGCGCCACGGCGGCGTCGTCCTCCGCGCTCCACCGCCGGAACCAGCCCTGGTGCGGGTAGCGGCCGCGACCGACCAGGTCGGCCACCGTGATGCCGTCGGGGGCGACCGGGGTCTGCGGCAGCAGCCCCACCACCCGCGCCACGTCGGTCGGACGCTGGTCGTGCACCGACGTGCCGTCGAGCAGGACCGTGCCGGTGCGCGGCTTGAGCAGGCGCGCGAGCCCGCGCAGGAGCGTCGACTTCCCGCAGGCGTTGGCGCCGACGATCACCGTGACCTGGCCGGGCGGCACCTGGACGTCGAGGTGGGACACGACGTCGGTGTCGGCGTAGCCGAGGGTGAGGTCCTCGGCCCTGAGATCGTGTTCGCGGGAGTCGGTCATCCTCCGCGTCCTTCCCGGTTGACGGTGGCGAGGAGCCAGATGAGGTACGGCGCCCCGACGGCGCCGGTGACGACGCCCGTCGGCAGCGAGACGGGCAGGGCGTGCTGGGCGACGAGGTCGGCGGTGAGCACGATGATCGCGCCGACGAACGCGGCAGCCGGCAGGCTCGCGGCGTTGCCGACCAGTCGGACGGCGATGGGCCCGGCGATGAGCGCGACGAACGACAGCGGCCCGGCCGCGGCCGTCGCGAGGGCGACGAGCACGACCGAGAGCGCCAGGAGGCCGAGCCGCGAGCGCTCGACCCGGACCCCGAGCGCCGACGCGGCGTCGTCGCCCAGCTCGAGCGCGCCGAGGCGTCGCGAGAGGACGAAGGCGACGGGCAGCAGCACGGCCACGGCGACGAGCAGGGCGCGCAGCTCGAACGGGCCGGCCGAGCCGACGGACCCGACCAGCCACGTCATGGCCTCGCGCGCGTCGCTGAGGTCGGCACGGGCGATGACGTAGCCGGTGAGCGCGGTGAACAGCTGGGAGAGACCGATGCCGACGAGGATGAAGCGGTAGCCGGTGATGCCGCCGCGCCACGCGAGCAGGTAGATGGCGATCGAGGCGAGCAGGGCGCCCACCAGGGCCATGACCGACGTCGCGACGGCACCCCAGCCGGTGAACAGGATCGCCGAGACGGCGAACAGGCTCGCGCCACCGGAGATGCCGACGAAGTCGGGCGAGGCGAGCGGGTTGGCGAGCAGACGCTGGAACACCAGGCCCGCCACGCCGAGCGCGAGGCCCGAGCCCAGGGCCGTCGCCGCGGTGGGCAGGCGCAGGTCGAGGACGATGAAGTCGACGCTCGGGTCGTCGGTGAGCCGGAACGCGCTGCCGACGACCTCCCAGGGCGACAGGACGAAGCTGCCGATCATCATCGTGACCACGAAGAGGGCGAAGGTGACCGCGGCGAGCACCAGCGTGATGGTCGTGGTGCGGGCGCGGTGGGCGCGGCGCTGCGCGCGGACGGCGCGACGCAGGGGCGTCTCGAGGGTGCTCACAGCTGCGCCAGGTCCTTGCGTCGGACCAGCAGGATGAAGGCCGGCGCACCGACCACGCCGAGCACCACGCCCACCTGCAGCTCGCTGGGGCTGACGAGCACCCGACCGAGCACGTCGGCGCAGAGCAGGATGATCGGGCTCAGCAGGAACGTGTACGGCAGGATCCAGCGGTAGTCGGGTCCGCAGAGGGCGCGTGCGATGTGCGGGACGACGAGGCCGACGAACACGATCGGCCCGCAGGCGGCGGTCGCGGCGCCACCGAGCAGGGCGACGGTCACGAACACGACCACACGGGTCAGGCGCACGCGCTGGCCGAGGGCGACGGCGAGGTCGTCGCCGAGCGCGAGCCCGTTGAGCGAACGACCCAGCAGCAGGGCCACGGCGATGCCGGCGACCAGGAACGGCCAGGTCTGCGACAGCACCGGCAGGTAGCGTCCGCTGAGCGAGCCGACCTGCCAGAAGCGCAGCTCGTTCAGCGCCTGCAGGTCGGTCATGGTGACGCCCGTGGTGACGGAGTACAGCGATGCGCTGACCGCGGCGCCGGCGAGGGCGAGCTTGACCGGGGTCGCCCCCTCGCGTCCGAACGAGGCCACGCCGTAGACCACGACGGTCGCGATGCCTGCGCCGGCGAACCCGACCCACACGGACGTCGACTGGCTGAGCCCGTCGAACAGCATGACCGCGACGACGATGCCAGCCGCGGCACCCATGTTGATGCCCATGATCCCGGGATCGGCGAGCGGGTTGCGGGTGACGCCCTGCAGGAGTGCTCCGGCGAGCCCGAGGCCGGCCCCGACCAGCAGGCCCAGCAGCGTCCGGGGCACGCGCAGCTCGCGGATGACCGTCTGCTCCGCCGACGACGGGTCGTAGTCGGTGAACGCGGTCCAGATCGTGTGCAGCCCGACACCGCGCGCGCCGATCGTGATGCTGACGAACATCACGACGGCGAGCGCGCCGAGGAGCAGGAGGGCGCCGAGCCCCAGCCCCACGGTGGAGCGGTGCCGCGGGGCGGGGGCCTCGACGGGCTGCGGGCGCTGGACGGTGGCGGTCACGTGAGGTCCGGGTCGGCCTTCTCGACGGCATCGCTGAGCTGGTCGAGCTGCTCGGCATAGTCGCGGTAGGTGCTGATCCAGTAGGCGGGCCAGGGAGTGACCGCGCCGGCCTCGACGGCCTTGATCTTGCGCCACGTCGGCTGCTTCTCGGCGGTCTTCGTGCTCTGCTCGAGGGTGCGGTCGTCCATGAGGACGAGGTCGGGCTGGTACTTGTCGGCGTTCTCCCACGACAGGTTCTCCCAGTAGGAGAAGTCGGGATCCGGAGAGTCGGGCACGATGATGTCGAGGCCGTAGCGGGCGAAGTCGGACAGCTCGGCCGAGTGCTTCGGCACGGCCACGTACAGGATGTCGTCGGCCGGGGAGACGCCCATCGCGGTGAGGCCGTCGGCCTCGGCGACCGTCGTCTTGAACCGCTCGCGCGCCTGCTCGAAGGCCTCCTTGTCGGACACGATCTCCTCGGAGTCGAGGTCGGCGCCGAGGGTCCCGGAGAGCTCCTCGAAGCCGTCGAGCATCTTCTCGACGGACTGGTCGGCGACCGGACCGACGACGGGCGCGAGCTTCGCGACCTTCTTGCTCGACTCCTCGACACCGTTCTCGAGGCCGCCGTACGCCTTCTCGGTGGTCCAGTAGCCGCTGACGATGAGGTCGGGCTTGAGGGCCGCGGCCTTCTCGGCGTCGATCTTGCCCCACGTCTCGCCGATGATCTCGATGCCGTCGAGGTCGACGCCCTGCAGCGCCTTGGTGTCCTTCAGCGGCTGGCTGAGGAAGATGCCGACGGGCCGGATGCCGTGCGCGATGAGCGCGGCGGCGGACTCGCCCTGCGCGATGATCCGCGTCGGCACCTCCTCGGCGGTGTACGTCTTGCCGTCGCCGGAGGTGTAGGTCCAGGCGTCGCCGGAGGCTGCGTCGTCCCCCGAGCCGGAGCCGCAGCCGGCGAGCACGAGTGCTGCCGCGGCGGCCAGCAGGGTGAAGCGCGGGCGCAGGGTCATGGGACGTCCTCTCGTAGGCCGTAGGACACACTAACTTAGGTGAGCCTCAACTACGCAAGGGGCGGTGAGCGGGGTCACGCGACCGTCGTCCCCGGCCGGTCGGCTACCGTTCCTGGCTGACCCGTGGTGCGACGAGCGGAGGAGGAGCGACGTGACCCTGGAGCTCGTCGACGACGTCCCGGAGGCCGCGTGGTTGTGTGCCTCTGAGTCCGACCACGTCGCCGCCGAGTCGACCCTGTGGTTCGGGTCGGCAGGGTTCGAGGCCCACGCGCGCGTGCTCCAGCTGCCCGATCCCGCGTACGACCGGCAGCCCGAGGCCGAGCTGGCCGACGAGGTGCTCGACGGGGCACCGAGCGACGTCGAGCTCGTCACGGGCATCGTCGACGTGCTCGGCTCGTCGTCGGACGACCTCCGCTTCTTGCTGTGGGACGGGTACCCCTACCGGCCCGCGCTGCCCGCCACGTCACGGTTCGACCTCGTCGGGCTGCGCCAGTACGTGCTCGCCCGGGGCACGGTCGGCGACTGGGCTCGGTGGGTGGCGGACGCTGCCGAGCCGCACGGTCGGGCCTTCCCCCCGGCGTTCGCGTGGCCCGCCGACCGCACGTGGTGCGTCGCCTTCGACGTCGACGCGCACTTCGCCGGCGTCGGTGCGTCGGAGGAGGCGATCACCCGCCTGCTCGACGCCGAGGGGCTCACGACCGTCCGGGCGTCTCGCGAGTCCAGGCCCCCGCTCTACGGCTGATCCACAGGGCGGATCCGGGCCGAAGGGGGGTGTCCGAGGGTGTCCCTAGGTTGGGGACATGGACGGGAACGGCAACGCGGGAGTGCTCGAGGGACTCACGTCCCTCGCGCGTGAGCGCGCGCGGGCCGAGGCCTCCGAGCTGGTCGCGATGCTGCGGTTCCGCGACGCCGAGCTGGTCCGTACCGCCGGCATCGAGTCGCCGATGGTGCGGCTCGTCGATCGTTCGGCGATCGCGCTGGAGATGGGCCAGGCGATGGGCCTGTCCGAGGGGCAGGTGACCGGCCGACTCGCCGCCGCCGAACGCCTGCGCGAGCGAGCGCCCCAGACCTGGCTCGCGTTCCGCCGCGGCGACGTCGACTGGGCCCGCGGGCGCGAGATCGCCTCCACCCTCCTGCTCCTCCAACGACCCGAGTCCCACGACCGGCTCGACGACACCGTCGTCGCCTACGCCAAGGCCCACACCGTGGCCGAGCTGCGGGCCTGGCTGAAGCGGTTCGTCGCCCGGGTGGAGGCCGAGGAGGCCGCAGCCCGGGCGGAGGCCGCCCGCCGCCAGCGCGACGTGCAGGTCACCCACGTCGACGACGCCATGGCCTGGATCAACGCCTTCATCCCCTCCCACCAGGCCGCCGCCATCGACGCCCGCCTGCGCCGCACCCCACGCCCCGACGGCGACGACCGCACCCGCAGCCAGCTGCGCGCCGACGCGTTCGTCGACCTCCTCCTCGCTCAGGACACCCCCACCACCGGCCGCGCCCGCACCGACATCGGCGTCGTCATCGACGCCGACGTCCTCGCCGGCGCCGAGCCCGGACCCGCCGTGGCCGACGACGGCACCTGGACCGTCCCGGCCGAGTGGGTGCTCGAGCACCTCGACCCCGACGACACCTTCTTCCACCGCCTCCTCGTCGACCCCATCACGCGCGACGTCCTCGCCCACGAGTACGTCGGCCGGTTCGCGCCCGACGTCCTCGCCACCGCCATCAGCTTCCGCGACGGCGTCTGCCAGGCCCCCGGCTGCCTACGCCCCGCCCGCGACTGCGACCTCGACCACCGAGAACCCCACCCCAGAGGCCCCACCCAGGGATCCAACCTCTGGGCACTGCACCGCCGACACCACGCCATGAAGAGCCACAGGACGCTCCGCTGGATCCTGCCCTCCGGACGCACCGTCGACGCCGAACCCGCCACCCACGGCGTCCCCGACGGCAACACCTCCGACGTCGAACGCGCCGTCGCGCGAGGCCTCAGCGACGACGAGCGCTAACCACACATCGCCGCAGAAGTGTGGATAGCGAGCCATGGCTATCCACACATGCACGCCCCTGAACGCCGACGCCCCCGCGACCAGCAGGTCGCGGGGGCGTCGGACGAGCGGTCGGCTCAGACGAACTTCTCGCCGTTCTTCGCCTTCTCCAGCAGCAGGGCCGGGGGCTCGAAGCGGTCGCCGTAGGTGGCGGCCAGCTCCTGGGCGCGACGCGTGAACGCCTCGACGCCGATCGAGCCGTCGGCAGCCTCGTAGCCGTTGACGTACTGGATCGCGCCACCCTGCAGGGCCGGGAAGCCGATGCCGAAGATCGAGCCGATGTTGGCGTCGGGCACCGTGCGGAGCACGTTCTCCTCGAGGCACTTGATCGTCTCGAGGCTCATGATGAACGTCAGACGCTCCTTGAGGTCCTCGAAGTCGGGCTGCGTGTCCGACGTCGGGAACTGCTCACGCAGACCCGACCAGAGGCCGACGCGCTTGCCGTCCTCGTAGTCGTAGAAGCCCGCACCCTTGAGGCGGCCCGAGCGGCCGAGCTCGATCATCGTGTCGATGACGCCCTCGCCCGCGTTGCCCTGCCACGTGCCGCCGGCAGCCTCGACGGCCGCCTTCGACTCGTTGCGGATCTTCGTCATCAGCTCGAGGTTCAGCTCGTCGCTGAGCTGCAGCACCGGCGCGGGGAAGCCCGCGATGGTCGTGGCGCGCTCGATCGAGACCGGGTCGACACCCTCGGCCAGCATGCCGATGCCCTCGTTGACGAACGTGCCGATGACGCGGCTCGTGAAGAAGCCACGGCTGTCGTTGACGACGATCGGCGTCTTGCGGATCTGCTGGACGTAGTCGAGCGCACCCGCGATGGCGGCGTCGTCGGTCTTCTCACCGGCGATGATCTCGACCAGCGGCATCTTGTCGACCGGGGAGAAGAAGTGGATGCCGATGAAGTCCTCGGGACGCTCCACGCCCTCGGCCAGACCCGTGATGGGCAGCGTCGACGTGTTGGAGCCGAGCAGGGCGTCGGGCTTGACGACCTTCTGGATCTCGCCGAAGACGTCGTGCTTGAGCTTGACCGACTCGAAGACGGCCTCGACGACGAGGTCGCAGCCCTCCAGGTCGGCGTAGTCGGCCGTCGGCGTGATGCGCGCGAGGAAGGCGTCGACCTTCTCCTGCGTCGTGCGGCCACGCTCGAGCTTCTTCGCCAGCAGCTTCTCGCTGTAGGCCTTGCCCTTCTCGGCCGCCTCGAGCGAGACGTCCTTGAGCACGACCTCCATGCCCGCCTGCGCCGAGACGTACGCGATGCCCGCGCCCATCATGCCGGCGCCGATGACGGCGACCTTCTGGAACGTCTTCGGCTCGATGCCGGCCGGACGCGAGCCGCCGGCGTTGATCGACCCGAGGTCGAAGAAGAAGGCCTGCGTCATGTTCTTGAACTGCTGGCCGACGAGGAGCTCCACCAGGTAGCGGGACTCGATGCGGCTGGCGGTCTCGAAGTCGACCTGCGCACCCTCGACCGCGGCGGCGAGGATGTTGCGCGGCGCCTTGTAGGGCGCACCCTTCGTCTGCTTGCGCAGCATGGCCGGGAACGCGGGCAGGTTGGCGGCGAGCTTCGGGTTCGACGGGGTGCCGCCGGGCATGCGGTAGCCCTGACGGTCCCACGGCTGCTTGGCCGCGTCGTCGTCGCCCTGCACCGACTCGATCCACGCCTTCGCGGCGTCGAGGAGCTGGTCGGCGGGCACGACCTCGTCGACGAGGCCGATCGACTTCGCCTTGGCCGGCTGCATGCGCGGACCCTGGAGCAGGATGTTCATGAGCGCGTCCTGCAGGCCGAACATGCGGACCGTGCGGGTCACGCCGCCGCCACCGGGCAGCAGGCCGAGGGTCACCTCGGGCAGACCGATCTCGAGGCGGACGTCGGCCGCGATGCGGTGGTGCGCGGCGAGCGCGATCTCCAGGCCACCGCCGAGCGCGGCGCCGTTGATCGCCGCGACGACGGGCTTGCCGGCCGTCTCGAGCTTGCGCAGCGTGGCCTTGATGCCCTCGACGTTGTCGAAGAGCTTCTGCGCGTCGGCCGGGGTGGCCTGCGTCATCAGCTTGAGGTCGCCGCCGGCGAAGAAGGTCTTCTTCGCCGAGGAGATGATGACGCCCTTGATGCTGTCGGCGTCGGCCGCGATCTCGTCGACCAGGCGGTCGACGGCCTTCGCCATGGACGTCGCGTAGGCGTCGTTCATGGTGTTGGCGTTCTGGTTGGGGTCGTCGAGGACGAGGTTGACGATGCCGCCCTCGACCTCGTAGCGCACTGCTTCGGTCATGGTGTCTCTCTTCTCCTGGGTCAGACGCGCTCGACGATGGTGGCGATGCCCATGCCGCCGCCGATGCACAGCGTGGCCAGGCCGTAGCGCTTCTCGCGGCGGTGCAGCTCGTCGACGAGCGTGCCGAGGATCATCGCGCCGGTCGCACCGAGCGGGTGGCCCATGGCGATCGCGCCGCCGTTGACGTTGGTCTGCTCGTGCGGGTAGTCGTCGAGGTCGCGCATGAGCTTCATGGCGACGGCGGCGAACGCCTCGTTGATCTCGATGAGGTCGATGTCCTCGATGGAGAGGCCGGCCTTGTCGAGCGCCTTGCGGGCGGCGGGGCCGGGGCCCGTCAGCATGATCGTCGGCTCGGAGCCGATGACCGCGGTGGAGACGATGCGGGCGCGCGGCGTGAGGCCGTGGCGCTGGCCGGCGTTCTCGTTGCCGATCAGCACGAGCGACGCGCCGTCCACGATGCCCGAGCTGTTGCCCGCGTGGTGGACGTGGTTGATCTTCTCGACCGTCGTGTACTTCTCGAGCGCGACGGCGTCGAAGCCGGCGAAGTCGCCGAGGTCCTTGAACGACGGCTTGAGACCGGCGAGCGACTCGGCGGTGGTGCCCTCGCGCACGAACTCGTCGTGGTCGAGGATCGTCATGCCGTTGACGTCCTTGACGGGGATGACGGAGTTCGCGAAGTAGCCGTTGGCGATCGCCTTGGCCGCGCGCGCCTGGCTCTCGGCGGCGAACTGGTCGACGTCGTCGCGGCTGAAGCCCTCGAGGGTCGCGATGAGGTCGGCGCCGATGCCCTGCGGCACGAAGTCGGTGTCGAGCGCGGTCCGGGGGTCCATCGCCCAGGCGCCACCGTCGGAGGCCATGGGCACACGGCTCATGGACTCGACGCCGCCGGCGACGATGAGGTCCTCCCAGCCGGACTTCACCCGGGCCGAGGCCTGGTTGACGGACTCCAGTCCGGAGCCGCAGAAGCGGTTGAGCTGCACGCCGGCCACCTGCTCGCCGAACCCGGCGGCGAGGACGGCGGTGCGGGAGATGTCGGCGCCCTGGTCGCCGACGGGGGAGACGACACCGAGGACGACGTCGTCGACCTGGTTCGCGTCGAGGTCGGGGTTACGGGTCTTGATCTCCTCGAGCAGGCCGTTGAGCAGCGAGATCGGCTTGACCTCGTGCAGCGAGCCGGTCTTCTTGCCGCGTCCGCGCGGGGTGCGGATCGCGTCGTAGATAAAAGCCTCGGTCATGTCAGTGTCCTTCGTGTAGAACCTTCGGTGCCGATTGTGACACCACTGCTGTCAGAGTCGCTAGTGACCCGGCTGATCGTGACGCGGGTCACTCCGACCGGCCGCCGGTCTTGACGCTACGCTCTCGCAGGTGACCGACGGCCCGAACGAGACGATGAGCGTGGAGCAGCTGGCCACACGTGTCGACATGACGGTGCGCACGGTCCGCTTCTACGCCGGTCGGGGGCTCATCCCGCCGCCCCGACGCGCGGGGCGCAACGGCTACTACGGGCCCGACCACCTGGCGCGGCTCGAGCTCGTCAAGGAGCTGCAGGCGCACGGCTTCACCCTGGCCGCCATCGAGGGCTACCTCGAGCAGATCCCCGCCGACGCGACGCCCGAGCAGGTGGCTCTGCACCGCACGCTCCTCGCGCCCTGGACGCCGGAGATGCCCGAGACGCTCGACCGCTCGATGCTCGAGAGGCGCGCCGGTCGCAGCCTCAGCGACGACGACCTCGAGGTGCTGGTGGCCATCGGCGTCGTCGAGCCGACGCCGACCGAGGACGTGTTCCGGCTCGCGCCCGCCCACCTGGCCGTCGGCATGGGCTTTCTCGACGCCGGCCTGCCCGTCGACGCGGCACTCGCCGCACGGAGGGTGATCACGGAGCACGGCCGGGCGCTCGCGGTCGAGCTGACCGAGCTGTTCCGCACCCTCGTCTGGCCGCACCTGGTCGCGTCAGGTCAGCCGCCGGAGCTGATCACGGCGATGATCGAGCGGTTCAAGCCGCTCACCGTGCAGGCCCTCGTGACGTCGTACGAGGAGGCCGTCGACGACGAGAAGCGGCGCACGGTCCGGCGTCGGGCCAACGAGCGCGACTGAGGTCACGCCCCGCTCGTCGAGCGCCCCTTCCGTGCCCTCGGTACGCTGACACACGAAGGGAAGTATCCCGACGACCTGGTGCGTCAGCACGGTCCGGCCATCCGGACCCGCGCCAGGTGGCCCTCCCGGGTGGAGAAACCTTCGCGACATCCCTGTCATCCCTGACATCGTCACCGCGAAGGAGCGCACTCCCCCATGCCTCTCGGTTCCTCACTCGACTGGACCCTGCTGTTCGTCGCGATCATCGTCCTGCTCGCCGTCGACCTGCTGCTCACCCGCAAGCGCGACGAGATGCCGGTCAAGGTGGCCGCCGTCTGGTCGATCGCCTGGATCGCGATCGCCCTCGCCTTCGGCGGCGTGCTGTACCTGTTCGGCACCTCCGAGCAGGCGGGCACCTACCTCGCCGGCTACCTCGTGGAGAAGTCGCTGTCGCTCGACAACGTCTTCGTCTTCCTGGTCGTGCTCGGCGCCTTCGCCATCCCGACGCCGAAGCGTGTGCGTCTGCTGACGTACGGCATCGTGCTGGCGCTCGTGCTGCGCCTGATCTTCATCCTGGTCGGCGCCGCGGCGCTCGACGCCGCCTCCTGGTTGACCTACCCGTTCGCCGCGCTGCTCGCCTGGACCGGCTGGCGCCTCTGGAAGCACCGCAACGACCACGACGGTGACGAGAAGCTCGTCGAGGGCGTGAAGAACCGCATGACGATCGCCGAGGGCGACCACGGCGACAAGCTGATCGCCAAGGAGAACGGCAAGCGGATGCTGACCACGGCCGGCGCCGCGCTGGTGGCCATCGCCGTCGTCGACATCATCTTCGCCGTCGACTCCGTGCCCGCCATCCTCGGCATCACGACCGACACGTTCGTCGTGTTCGCCGCGAACGCCTTCGCCCTGCTGGGCCTGCGCCCGCTCTTCTTCCTGGTGGCGGAGCTGGTGGCCCGCCTGAAGCACCTCAAGGCCGCGCTCGCCGCGCTGCTGGTCTTCATCGCCGCGAAGATGGTCTACGGCGAGGTCCTCAACACCAAGGTCGGTGTGGAGTGGTCGCTCGGCGGCGTGCTGCTGATCCTGGGCGCCGGCGTCGTCGCCTCGCTCCCCGCGTACAAGCGCGAGAAGGCGCAGGAGGAGGACGCCAAGGTCCAGGAGGGCGACGAGCCGCTCGTCTGACCCTCACGCGAACGGCCCCCACGCAGCTGCGTGGGGGCCGTCGTCGTGTGCGGAGGTCAGAGTCCCATGCCGCGGCCGATGATCTCCTTCATGATCTCGGTCGTGCCGCCGTAGATCGTCTGGATGCGCGTGTCGAGGTACGCCTTGGAGATCGGGTACTCCGACATGAACCCGTAGCCGCCGTGCAGCTGCAGGCACCGGTCGACCGTCTTCTTCTGCAGCTCGGTCGTCCACCACTTGCCCATGGCGGCGTCGGCGACCGTCAGGTCGCCGCGGTTGTGCTGGGTGATCGACTCGTCGACGAACACCTGCGCGATCCGCGCCTCCGTCTCGAGCTCGGCGAGCACGAAGCGGCTGTTCTGGAACGAGCCGATCGGCTTGCCGAACGCCTTGCGCTCCTTGACGTAGTCGAGCGTCATGTCGATGGCCGCGCGGCAGGCGGCGGCCGCCACGACCGAGATCGACAGCCGCTCCTGCGGCAGCTTCTCCATCAGGTAGATGAAGCCCTGACCCGGCTCGCCGACGAGGTTCTCCTTCGGCACGCGCACGTCCTCGAAGTACAGCTCGGCGGTGTCCTGCGCCTTGAGGCCGATCTTGTCGAGGTTGCGACCGCGCTCGAAGCCAGGCGTACCCCGCTCGACGGCGATGAGGGAGAAGCCCATCGCGCCGGCCTCGGGGTCGGTCTGGCAGACCACGAGCACGAGGTCGGCGTTGATGCCGTTGGTGATGAACGTCTTGGAGCCGTTGATGACGTACTCGTCGCCGTCGAGCACGGCCCGCGTCTTGATGCCCTGCAGGTCCGAGCCGGTGCCCGGCTCCGTCATGGCGATGGCGGTGATCATCTCGCCGCTGCAGAACCTCGGGAACCAGCGCGCCTTCTGCTCGTCGGAGGCGTACGACAGCAGGTAGCCGGACACGAGGTCGGTCTGGATGACGAAGCCGATGCCGCTCGCGCCGATCCGGGTGACCTCCTCGGACAGGATCGCGTTGTAGCGGAAGTCGGTGATCCCGCCTCCGCCGTGCTCCTCGGGCATCATGAACCCGAGCAGGCCGAGCTCGCCGGCCTTCTCCCACACCTCGCGGGGGACGATGCCGTCCTTCTCCCACTGGTCGTGGTGCGGCGCGATCTCCTTCTCGCAGAACGTGCGGACGGTGTCGCGGAACGCCTCGTGGTCGGCGTCGAAGATGGTGCGCTTCATGGTGTGTTCCTTCCTAGGCCTGGACGGCGACGCCGTCGGCGATGAGGGTCTCGACGTCGTCGATGCCCCAGGCGGTCAGTGCCTCACGGGTGTTGGCGCCCGGCCCGACGGGCGGGGTCGTGAGGTGAGGTGCGGTGCGCGAGAAGCGCGGGGCCGGCGCGGGCTGCGTGGTGCCGTGGTGCTCCACGTAGGTGCCGCGGGCGACGTTGTGGGGGTGCTCGTACGCCTCGGTCAGCGGGAGCACGGGGTGCACGCAGGCGTCGGAGCCGTCGAAGACGTCGGTCCACTCGGCCTGCGTGCGCGACGCGAACCGGCGCTCCAGCTCGCCGCGCAGCGTGCCCCAGTCCTGCAGGTCGTACTGGCCGGGCAGGTCGCCCCCGACCAGCTCGACGAACGCGGCGAAGAACTGCGGCTCGAGCGGGCCGACCGACATCCAGCGACCGTCCGACGTCCGGAAGACGTCGTAGAACGGGGCGGCTCCGCCGAGCAGGTTCGTGCCGCGTCGGCCGTCCCAGATGCCGGCCTGCTGCATCGTCACGGCCATGGTCAGGAGGTGGGCGGTGCCGTCGGTGATGGCGGCGTCGACGACCTGGCCCTCGCCCGACGCGCGGGCGTGCAGCAGCGCCGCGAGCACGCCGGCCACCAGGTAGAGCGAGCCGCCGCCGAAGTCGCCCAGCAGGTTCATCGGGAAGGCAGGAGCGTCGTCGGGTCGTCGACCGAGCGGGTCGAGCGCACCGGCGACGGCGATGTAGTTCATGTCGTGCCCGGCCGTCTGGCTCAACGGGCCGTCCTGGCCCCACCCGGTCATCCGGCCGTAGACGAGCGCGGGGTTGCGGGCGAGGCAGTCGTCCGGGCCGATGCCGAGACGCTCGGTGACGCCCGGGCGGAAGCCCTCGAGCAGCACGTCGGCCTGCTCGACGAGCCGCAGCACGGTCTCGACGCCGCGCGGGTCCTTCAGGTCGAGGGCGACCGACGGTCGACCGCGGCCGAGCAGGTCCTGCTCGGGGCGCGTGACCTGCAGGCCACCCCCGCCGGGCCGGTGGACGCGCACCACGTCGGCGCCGAGGTCGGCGAGCATCATGGCCGCGAACGGCCCGGGCCCGATGCCGACCATCTCGACGACGCGTACGCCGTTCAGGGGTCCAGGGTTGATCGTCACACCACCATTGTGACAGTTGTACTGTCACGATGTCGAGCGCCCTCTGTGCTGACCCTCACCCTGTTCGGATACCGCCGGTATGTGGCAGCATCTCCCCGTGCACCCCGACCTCGCCTACACCCGCCGCGGCACCCCCGGTGCCCCTCCGCTCGTCCTCCTGCACGGCATCGGCCACCGTCGCCAGGCCTGGGACCCGGTGATCGAGGAGCTCGCCCGCGACTACGACGTCATCGCCCCCGACCTGTCCGGGTTCGGGGAGTCGCCCGCCTTCGCCGGTGGCGTCCGGTACTCGATGGACAACGCGTGCGACCACCTGCTGACCCAGTTCGAGCGGTGGGGCGTGACCAAGCCGCACGTCGCCGGCAACTCCCTCGGCGGGGCGATCGCCCTCGAGCTCGGCGCGCGCGGGCTGGTGGCGTCGGCTACCGCGCTCAGCCCCGCCGGCTTCTTCGGACCGATCAACCGCTTCCAGGCCCTGCTGCCCCTGTTCCTCATGCGGCTCTCGGCGATGGTCACGCCGAAGCGCCTCCTGCAGCGCCTCGCCGCCGACCTGCGCGGTCGCCGTGCCATCGGCTGGATCCTCTACGCCCACCCCGAGCGCCACGACGCCGAGCACACCTACGGCGACTCCCTCGCGCTCAAGCACGCCACCGCCTTCGAGCGGACGGCGAAGGAGGGCGTGATCTACCGCTTCGACAGCCAGGTGCCCGTCCCCGCGACGATCGCCTGGGGCACCCGTGACCGCATCCTGCCCTACGCGCAGTCGAAGGTCGCCCGCCAGCGCCTCCCGCAGGCCCGCCACGAGCCCCTGCCCGGCAGCGGGCACGTCCCCATGGCCGACGACCCCGAGCGCGTCCTGCGGCTCATCCGCGAGACCGCGGTCTGAGCACTCCCCACGATTCGGAACACCATCGCCCGTTCCTCGCCCAGGAATGGGCGATGACGTTCCGAAACGGCGGCACGTTCCTCAGATGATGGTCCCGACGTCGTCGCGGACGATGCGGCTCAGCGCGCGCTCGGCGACGGCCGCGATGGTCATCGACGGGTTGCAGGCCGCGGCCGAGCCGGGCAGCAGCGCGCCGTCGAGGACGTAGAGGCCCTTCTGACCCTTCACCCGACCCTCGTGGTCGCAGGCGTCACCCATGTTCATGCCGCCCATGGGGTGCCAGGTCGAGGGGACGAGGGCGTTCGTGTCGACCAGCAGGGTGTCGAGGCCGGCGATGGCCGCGACCCGCGGGGCGATCGTCCGCGTCTGCAGCTCCCGGTCGCCCTCGTAGCGCCACGACAGGGTCGCGTCGTCCGTGAGCGCGTTGTAGACGAAGCGCCCGCGCTCCCGGCTGACGCCGTAGGCGACCATCATCGTGCTGCGCAGGTCGAGGTCGAGCCCCGCGATCCCGATCGGCGGCAGCGACGCCTGGATGACCGTGTTCGCCGTGGCGGGGTCGGACCAGGCCTTGCTGCCGAAGACCACCGGTCCGCCCTGCGGCGTCGGGAAGGAGCCGAGCAGGCTGGTCCACACGTAGATGCGGTCGGCGTTCGTGCCGAAGCCGTGGCCGGTGGCGTCCGGCAGGTCCGGGATGCGACCAGTGGCCTTGGCCCGCACCAGCATGCGGCTGGTGCCACCGCTGCCCGCACCCATGACCAGGGTCGGGGTCGTGATGACCTGCTGCTCGAGCGGGGTGCCCCGCTCGTCCGTCCGGGTCAGCTCCACCTGCCAGGCACCGGTCGACGTGCGCGACACCGCGTCCACGCGGTGCAGCAGCCGCACCTCCAGCAGACCCGTCGCCTCGGCGGCCTTGAGGTAGGTGACGTCGAGCGACTGCTTGCCGCCGTTGTTGACCCCGAAGGCGCAGTCGCCATTGGTGTAGGACGGCTTCATCTCACCCCGCAGCTCACGCAGGGCGAAGCTCCAGTCCACCGGCATCGGGATGCGCTCGACGTCGAAGCCGGCGGCCTCCGCCCGACGCTTGAACTCCCGCGAGGTCGCGTAGTTCGGGCTGTCGACGATGCCGTCGGGCGCGGTCTGCAGACGCAGCATCCGGGCGACCGTGGCGTAGTGCCCGACCATCTCGTCGTAGTCGAGCGCGGCCGGGAACTCGTGCTCGAACACCGCCCGGGAGGGCTGCAGCGACATGCCCTGGTACGTCAGCGAGCCACCGCCGTAGCCGACCCCGCTCATGATCGACATCGTCGGTCCGAGGAGCGTGTTGAACAGGCCGGCGTAGGGCGCGAGCGACACGGGGCGACCGAAGAGCCGCGGCGCGGACCCGTAGAAGAGGGCGCGCTGGTCGATCGTCTTGACCGTCGGGAAGGTGTCGCTGTTCGGTCCGCTGGGCCAGCGGCGGCCCTGCTCCAGCAGCGTGACGGGAACACCGGCCTGCGTGAGGCGCAGCGCGGTGACCGCTCCACCGAAGCCCGAGCCGATGATCACGACGCGCCGCTGCTCACGGGTCAGGCGAACCCTCGCCGACGCCGGGCGGGCGCTGGCCCCGATCGTCGCTGCGACGGCCGCCATCCCTCCCGCGGCGAGGACGGTGCGACGGGAGGCGACGGACGACGGGCTCTGGCTCTCGGCAGACATGCAACGAAGGTTTACACCTGTCTCGTTTGAGTGGTCAACCCCTGGCGCACCGCCGTCTAGCATGGTGGGATGACGCACGGGACAGCGCAGCGCGCCGACGCCGTGCGCAACCGTCGCGCCATCCTCGACGCCGCCGGCCGGCTGCTCCTCGAGCACGGCGACCTGTCCATGACCGACCTCGCCCGCACCGCCGGCGTCACCCGGCCCACGCTCTACCGCCACTTCCCCGACCGAGAGCACGTGCTCGACGCCCTCGCGCGCGACCTCGGCCCGCTCGTCGTGGCCCGCCTGCTCGAGACCTTCGAGGGACTCCCGCTCGCCGACGCGTTCGACCGGCTCGCGGCCGACGTCGTCGACGTCGCCCGCCAGCACCGCGAGCTGCTCGACGCCGGCCACCGACAGCTGCACGAGCTGGCCCGGCTGATCGTGCCGGGCGAGCCCATCGCGCGACTGCTCGAGGAACGACGCACCTCGGGAGAGCTGCGCCCCACGCACGACGTCGACTGGCTCGCCCGATGCATCCGGGCCCTGTGCCTCACCGCCATCGACGACACGCGCCCCGCGGAGGTCGTGCGGGCGGACCTCGCCCGCTCGCTCCAGGCCGTGACGTCCTAGCTCAGGCTCAGGTACCCGACGCGAACCGGGCCGGGGTCGTGCCGACCGTGCGGCGGAAGTGCCGCGTCAGGTGCGCCTGGTCCCAGAACCCCGCCTCGACGGCCGTCTCGGACACGGAGGTCCCGCGCAGCAGGAGCCGTCGGGCCGTGTCGACCCGCCGACCGACGAGGTAGCGGTGCGGCGCGATGCCGTACGTCTGCGTGAAGGTGCGCGCCAGGTGGGCCGGCGAGCGACCGAGCAGACGACCCGCCTCCTCGAGGCTCAGGCCGTCGGTGACGTGCGCGTCGAGCAGGTCACGCAGCGCCCTCGCGGCCGGCGCGTCCGAGGCGTCGGCACCCGCGTCGTGGCGCAGGACGACGTCGCGCAGCCCCAGCAGCAACGACTCGGACTGCCACGCGTCAGCAGGTCCGTCGAGCACGGCGTGCAGCTCCTCCACCAGCCCCCGCGCCCGCGGCACGACGGGCTGGTCGACGGCGCGACCGGTCATGGTCGGTGGCAGCCAGTCGGCCTCGAGGTAGAGCACCCGCTTGCGGAACCCCAGACCGGCGCGCGCCGACCTGCCGTCGTGGGCGACGTGCGGGGGCAGCAGGCTGACCCGTCGCTGGGGGGACGTGCGGGGGTGGCGGTCGAGGTCGTAGGTCACGCACCCCTCGTCGACCAGCAGCACCGTCCACGTGTCGTGGGTGTGCGCGGGGTACGCGTGGCCGGTCATCGTCGCGTGGAAGACCTCGCGCACGAGCGGCACGTCAGGCGCCCACGCCCGCACCCTCTCGACCATGCTCGGAACGTACAAGACGGGAGGTCATCGCAAGGCACATCGTGTCGGTCATGGAAGAGATCCGCTTCGACACCAAGATCGCCGTCGTCCTGCGGGACGACCTCCTGCCCTGGCAGGAGCTCAACGTGACCGCGTTCCTCGTGAGCGGCATCGCCGCGAACCCCGAGCTGCTCGGCGAGCCGTACGAGGACGCCGACGGCCAGCGCTACCTCCCGCTGCTGCGTCAGCCGGTCGTCGTGCTCAGCGCCGACGCCGCGACCCTCGCGCGCGTGCACGCGAAGGTCGTGACCCGGGGCATGCCGCTGGCCGTCTACACCCACGACATGTTCTCGACCGGTCACGACGCCGCCAACCGCGCGACGGTGGCTGCCGTGCCGACCGCCGAGCTCGACCTCGTCGGCATCGCGGTGCACGGTCCGAAGAACCCCGTCGACAAGGCCCTGAAGGGCACGCGGCTGCACGACTGACGGGCATACGCGCAGGGCGCACGACGTTGCCGACGACGTGGACGTCCTGCAGAGCGTGGTCATCGGTGCCGGTCAGGCGGGGCTCTCGGCGTCGTACCACCTGGCCCGACGGGGCGTCGAGCACGTGGTCCTCGACGCCGACGACGCACCGGGCGGAGCCTGGCAGCACCGGTGGGACGCGCTGACGATGGCCGACGTGCACGGGGTGGCCGACCTGCCCGACGCCCCGCGCCCACCGGCCGAGGGGCACGAGAGGGCCAACGTGTTCGTCCCCGCGTACTTCGCGGCCTACGAGCGCGAGCACCACCTGCCGGTCGAGCGACCGGTGGCGGTCGACCGGGTCGACTCCGACGACGAGCTCCTGGTGGTTCGTGCCGGCGAGCGGACGTGGCGCACCCCGACCCTGGTGAACGCCACGGGCACCTGGCGTCGCCCGTTCGTGCCGCGCTACCCCGGCCAGGAGCTGTTCCGCGGCGAGCAGCTGCACACCGTCGACTACCCCGGGCCCGAGCACTTCCGCGGGAAGCGGGTGCTCGTCGTCGGCGGCGGCGCGTCGGCGGTCCAGTTCCTCGGCGCGCTGCGTCCGATCACGGACACCCTCTGGGCGACCCGACGCGAGCCCGTGTGGCGCACCGAGCCGTTCGACCCGGAGGCCGGCCGCGAGGCGGTGGCCCGGGTCGAGGAGCGGGTGCGGGCGGGGCTGCCGCCGCGCAGCGTGGTGAGCGTGACCGGCCTGATGCTGCGCGAGCAGGAGCGGGAGGCCGAGCGGCTCGGCGCCTACGAGCGGCTGCCGATGTTCGACCGGCTCGTCGCCGACGGCGCGGTGTGGGGCGGCTCCCCGGCGGGGGTGCCGGGCCGTGGGCGGCGGGGCGCCCCGGCGGGGGTGCCGGGCCGTGGGCGGCAGATGGAACGGTTCGAGCGCGTCGACGTCGTGCTGTGGGCCACCGGCTTCCGGCCCGACGTCGACCACCTCGCACCGCTGCACCTGCGCTCGCCCCGCGGCGGCATCCAGCTGGGCGCCACGCTCGCGACGTCGACGACGTCCGTCGCCGACCCTCGGGTGCAGCTGGTGGGCTACGGACCCTCGGCGTCCACGATCGGCGCCAACCGCGCCGGGAGGATCGCTGCGAGTGCAGTGGTGCGGACGCTCAGCGCTCGCGCTGACGCTTGAGCGACCACGGCTCGAGGTGCTCGTAGCCCTTCACCGACACCCGCCGCGTGCGCCGGAGGCGGAACTCGTCGTGGTCGAGCAGCTCGGCCAGGTCGGCGTCGACGAGCACGCGGGCGGGGCGCGCCACGGAGGTCAGGCGCGCCGCGATGTTGACCGTCGAGCCGAACACGTCGCCCAGGCGCGCGAGCACCGGGCCGTGGGCGAGGCCGACGCGGACGTCGGGGAACTGCTCGTCGGCCTCGGCCCGCTCCACGAGCTCGAGCGCGAGGAGGGCCCCCTCCGTCGGGTCGTCCACGGTGAACAACGCCTCGTCGCCGATCGTCTTGATCACCTGCCGCGCCGTGCTGCACGACCAGCTCGGTGACGACCCGCTCGAACCACTCGACCATGGCGCCCAGCGCGCGGGGGCTCATCTGCCGGCTGCGCGACGTGTAGCCGACGATGTCGACGAAGCCGACCACGAGCTGGCGCTCCGTCTCCGAGCGCACGTCGCGCAGGGCGATCCGCGACGCCGTGGCGAGCAGGTGACGACGCCAGACGTATCCCTGCACCTCCTCGACCATCGGGATCACCTCGGCGAGCACGTCGAGCGGCGGCTGCTCGCCGTCCTCGGCGGTCTGCAGCACGCCGAGCAGCAGCCTGGTCTGCCAGTCGGCGAGCCGGGCGAACGTCCGGCCCAGGGAGCGCACGAACTGCGGGAGCCGGTCCTCCTCGAGCACGCCGAGGTCGATCAGCCGTTTCGTCACCCGCAGCGCCTCGACGTCGGCCTCGGTGAAGGCAACACGGTCGTCCTCGACCTCGGGGAAGCCGAGGTAGCGCCACAGGCTGTTGGCGAGGTCGAGGTCCATGCCGGCCCGGTCGGCGACCTCCCGCTGGGTGAGCGTCGGGGCGCTGTCGAAGAGGTACTCGCCGGCGACGTCGATGAGCAGGCTCGGGTCGAACGCGGACTGTTCCGCGTGCTCGTTCATGCCAGGAAGGATAGGTCCAGATCGACGGCCCTGGGGCAGCCGAGCAGGGCGAGGGTGGAGTCGAGCTCGGCGACCAGCTGCTCCAGCACCGCCTGGGCGCCCGCGCGACCGTCGCGCGCGAGACCCCACAGGACGGGACGCCCGACGAGGGCCGCGTCGGCACCGAGGCACAGGGCCTTGGCGACGTCCCACCCGCGACGGATCCCGCCGTCCACGAGCACCGCGGCCCGGCCGGCCACCGCGTCGACGACCGGCGGCAGCGCCTCGGCCCCGGTGAGCACGGTGTCGAGCTGTCGGCCGCCGTGGTTCGACACGATCACGCCCGCCGCGCCGACGTCGACGGCCCGCTCCGCGTCGTCGGGGCGCAGGATGCCCTTGAGCAGCAGCGGCATGCCGGCCGCCTCGGCGAAGGCGTGCACGTCGTCCCAGGTGAGCGTGGGGTCGTGCATGGCGAAGATCTGCTCGGTCGTCAGCGGGGTCCCGCCCGGGTTGAGCGCGATCGGGTGGGTGATGCTGAACCCGGTGCGCTTGTCGCGCTCGCGCCAGCCGGCCACCGGGAAGTCGACGGTGAGCACGAGCGCCTCGTAGCCGGACTCCCGCGCCTCGGCGACGAGGTCGAGCGAGACCTGCCGGTCCTTGAACACGTACAGCTGGAACCAGCGGTCGGGGCCCGCCACCTCGGCCACGTCGCGCGGCGCCGTCGTGGTCTGCGACGACAGCACGAAGGTCGACCCGGTCGCCGCGGCGGCCTCGGCGGTGCCGCGCTCTGCGTCCTCGTGCGCGTGCCGCTGGTAGGCCATCGGGGCGACGACGAGCGGGTGGGCGCGACGTCGGCCGAGCAGCTCGACCGACAGATCCCTCTCGCCGACGTCGACCAGCACCTTCGGCGCGAGCCGCACGTCGCTCCAGCTGGTCTCGTTGGCGCGCAGGGTCAGCTCGTCGCCCGCACCTCCCGCGAAGTAGCCGTACGCGCCCGCGCCGAGCAGGTCCTCGAGGTCGTCCATGCCGTCAGGCTAGTCGCGGAACCGCGCCAGGAAGGCTGCGGTGCGCGGGTCCTGCGGGGCGTCGAACAGCTGCTCCGGCGGCCCGATCTCGACGATCTCCCCGTCGGCGAGGAAGGCGACGACGTCGCTGGCCTCGCGGGCGAACGCCATCTCGTGCGTCGCCATGACGACCGCGATGCCGTCGGCGCGCAGGCCCTTGACGACGTCGAGCACCTCGCCCACCAGCAACGGGTCGAGGGCCGACGTGATCTCGTCGAGGAGCAGCACCTCCGGGTCCATCGCGAGCGCACGGGCGAGCGCGACCCGCTGCTGCTGGCCGCCGGACAGTGCGTCGGGGTACGCGCCGGCCTTGTCGGCCAGGCCCACCCGCTCCAGGAGCACGAGCGCCCGCTCGCGCGCGGCCTGCCGCGAGACCCCCGCCGCACGGGTCGGCGCGAGCACGAGGTTCTGCAGCACGCTCAGGTGCGGGAAGAGGTTGTAGGCCTGGAACACGATGCCCACGCGACGTCGCACGGCGTCGACGTCGACCCGGGGGTCGGTCACGTCCTGCTCGGCGCCCGACTCGTCGGCCAGCCAGACCGTGCCGTCGTCGACGGTCTCCAGCAGGTTGAGGCAGCGCAGCAGCGTCGACTTGCCGCTGCCGGAGGCGCCGATGAGGCAGACCACCTGGCCCGGCTCGACCGTGAGGTCGATGCCGCGCAGCACCTCGGTGCCGTGGTAGCTCTTGCGCAGCTGCTCGATCCTCAGCATCAGAGCCCTCCTGCCTCGCGGCGCATGCTGCGGACGGTCAGCCAGTCCGCCAGCCGGGCCAGCACGATGGTCGCGGCGATGAACAGGACCGCGGCGACCACGAGCGGCGTGAACACGAAGTCGCGGTTGGAGATGATGTTGGCCTGCCGCAGCGCCTCGACCAGGCCGATGACCGAGAGCAGCGCGGTGTCCTTCTGCAGCGACACGAAGTCGTTGAGCAGCGGTGGCGTCACCCGGCGCAGGGCCTGCGGGAGCACCACGTGGCGCAGGGTGCGTCCGTACGACAGGCCGAGCGCGCGTCCGCTGGCCCACTGCGTGGGGTGCACGGACAGGATGCCGGCGCGGATCACCTCGGCGACGTACGCGCCGTAGCTGAGGGTCAGGGCGATGACGCCGAGCCAGAACAGGCTGGTCGGGGCACCCGCGAGGTCGAGGGCCGGGACGCCGAACCCGACCAGCAGGACGACGAGCAGCGTCGGCGTGCCGCGGAAGACGTCGGTGTAGATCGTCGCCAGCAGCCGCAGCGGCGCCATCGCCGGCGACGGCACCACGCGGACCACCGCGACCACCAGCGCGACGACGAGGATGAACACCTCGCACACGACGAACAACCGGACGTTCAGCCAGAACGCCTCGGTGATCGGGCCGACCGAGTCCTTCGCGTCCTGCCAGTCGAAGAAGGTGCGCTGGACCCGGTCCCAGCCGGGTGAGCTGACGACGCCGAGCAGGAGCAGGCCGAGGACCACGACCGTCGAGACCGCGGCGACCGACCCGCGCCGCAGCGCCCGGGAGCGGCGGTACCGCTCCCGGGCCTGCTGGCGCTCGCTCGGCTGGTGGGTGCTCAGGACTGGCTCAGCTCGGGCACGTCGACGGCGTCCGACAGCCACTGCTGCTGCAGCTTCTCGAGCGTGCCGTCGTCCTTCAGCGCGTCGACGGCGGCGCTCACGCACGGGGTGAGCGCCGAGTCCTTGTCGAGCAGCAGGCCGAACTCCTCGGACTCACCCGTGCGCGGCTCGAACTGCCCGACGAGCTTCGCGCCGTCGAGCTCGGCGGCGACGAGGTAGAAGGCCGACGGCACGTCGGCGATGATCGCGTCGACCTGCCCGTTCTGCAGGGCCTGGGCGGCCTTCGTGGTGTCGTCGTAGACGAGCGGGTCGGTCGTGAGCCCGAGCTGCTGCGTGGCCTCCAGCGACGTGGTGCCGACCTGCGCACCGACCTTGGCGTCCTTGAGGCCCGCGAGGCTCGTGACGTCGGCGTACTTGGAGTCGGCGAGGGTGATGACACCCTGCTTGGCCTTGTAGTACGGGCTGGAGAAGTCGACGACCTTCTCGCGCTCGCTCGTGATGGAGAACTGGTTGATGTCGAAGTCGAACGACTTCGCGCCGGGCTTGATCGCCTCGTTGAATCCCTGGGTGACCCAGGTGACCTTCTCGGGCGCGAAGCCGAGCTTCTCGGCCACCGCGCGGGCGACGGCACCCTCGTAGCCCTTGCCGTTCGTCGGGTCGTCGTCGGTGAACCACGGCTCGTAGGCCGGCGAGTCGGTCGCGATGGTCAGCGTGCCGGCCTTGTAGAGGTCCAGGTCGGCGGGCTTGCACTGGTCGAGGGAGACCGAGGAGGAGCTGTCGGACGAGGGCGACTCGTCGGCGGGGGCGCAGGCGGTGGCCAGGGCGAGCGTGGCAGCAGCGGCCGCGAGGGGGGTCAGGCGCATGCCGGAAAGCGTACGGCGCGCCTCCTGTCAGGAGTCGAAGTGCCCGCTCAGTGGACCGAGGATCGGCTTCCAGTCGCGCACCACGTGCTCGGCGACGAAGCCGGCGGACACGAACGGGTCGGCAGCCACGAGCGACTCGACCTGCTCGCGCGTGTCGGCGCGGAAGACGAGCAGCGCCTCGCGGCTGCTCGACGCCGGACCGCTCACGAGCAGCTCGGGCAGGTGGGCGAGGTAGTCCCGGTGCTCGGCGCGCAGCGTCGCGAGCTGGTCCTCGGGGGCTCCGTAGGTGTAGGTCACGGCGAAGATCGACATGACGTCAGCGTAGGCGCCACAGTTGCTGTGCAACTGGTTGCATATGTACCCTCGGACGCATGGCCCTGGAGCACGCGATCCTCGTGTCCCTCGCGGAGCGCTCCGGCACGGGCTACGAGCTCGCCCGCCGCTTCGACGCCTCCATCGGCAACTTCTGGAAGGCCAGCCACCAGCAGATCTACAAGGTGCTCGGTCGCATGGAGGCCGACGCGCTCGTGACGTCGCAGACCGTGACCCAGGACGGTCGGCCCGACAAGAAGGTCTACGCCCTGACCGACGCCGGTCGCTCCGAGCTGGCGCGGTTCACGACCGAGCCGTCGGCACCCGAGCCGCTGCGCTCCAGCTTCGCCGTGAAGCTGCGCGCGCTCGAGCACGGCGACCGCGAGGCGATCCTCGCCGACGTGCGCCGCAAGCGGGCCCACCACGCCGAGCGGCTCGCCTACTACGAGACGAGCGCCGAGCGCTTCTACCCCGACCCCGACTCGCTCGACCCCGCCGACGTCGGCCCCTGGCTCGTGCTGCGGGGCGGCATCATCGGCGAGCAGACGGCGCTCAGCTGGTGCGACGAGATCCTCGAGCGCCTCGAAGGGCGCGCACCCCGATGACGAGGACGCAGATCCCGAGCGTCATCGCCGTGGCGATGAGCACGGCGTGCACCCACAGGAACGACGTCGGGGCGCTGCTCCACGCCTCGCCCGACCACGCCCGGTCGTCGTCGACGATCGCCTTCGCGAACCGCGGCCAGATGACCACGTTGAACACGCCCGCCACGACCAGCACCCACGCCGAGACTCTCGAGATCACAGGACCAGTATGAGCAGCCCGTTCACCCAGCCCGACCACCCGGACTACCCGCACCTGCTGACGCCGCTCGACCTCGGTCACACGACGCTGCGCAACCGGGTGGTCATGGGCTCGATCCACAGCAAGCTCGAGGACCGGCGCAAGGACCTGCCGAAGCTCGCCGCCTACTTCGCCGAGCGCGCCAAGGGCGGCGTCGCCCTGTCGGTCACCGGCGGCTTCTCGCCCAACCGCACCGGCTGGCTGCTGCCGTTCGGCGGCACCATGAACAACCGCTCGTTCGCCGACGCGCACCGTGTGGTCACCGACGCCGTGCACGAGCACGACGGCAAGATCGCGATGCAGATCCTGCACGCCGGTCGGTACGGCTACCACCCGTTCGTGAAGAGCGCGTCGCGGCGCAAGAGCCCGATCAGCCCGTTCCGGCCGCGCGCGTTCTCCGCGAGGGAGATCGACCGCACCGCCACCGACTTCGCGAAGGCCGCGGCCCTGGCGAAGCGCGGCGGGTACGACGGCGTCGAGATCATGGGCTCCGAGGGCTACCTCATCAACCAGATGATCACGGCCCGCACGAACACCCGCGACGACGCGTGGGGCGGCACCGCCGAGAAGCGGATGCGGTTCCCCCTGGAGATCGTGCGGCGCACGCGCGAGCTGGTCGACGAGGACTTCATCGTCATGTACCGCCAGAGCCTGCTCGACCTCGTCGACGACGCGCAGTCGTGGGACGAGACCGTCGAGCTCGCGCTCACGCTGCAGCAGGCGGGCGTCTCGATCATCAACACCGGCATCGGCTGGCACGAGGCGCGGGTGCCCACCATCGTCACGTCGGTGCCGCGCGCGGCGTTCGTGTCGTACACCGCGCGGCTGCGCGAGGCCCTGCACGAGAACGGCACTCCCGTGCCGGTCGTCGCCTCCAACCGCATCAACACCCCCGAGGTCGCGGAGGGCATCGTCGCCTCCGGCCAGGCCGACCTCGTCTCGATGGCCCGGCCGCTGCTCGCCGACCCCGACTTCGTCGCGAAGGCCGCCGAGCGGCGCAGCGACGAGATCATCACCTGCATCGCGTGCAACCAGGCCTGCCTCGACCACACGTTCAAGAACCAGCGCGCCAGCTGCATGCTCAACCCGCGCGCCGGGCACGAGACCGAGCTGGTGCTGCTCCCGACGCAGCGCGCCAAGCGCGTGGCCGTCGTCGGCGCCGGACCCGCGGGACTGGCGGCCGCCGTCGAGCTGGCCGGCCGCGGTCACACGGTCGAGCTGTTCGAGGCCGACGAGACGATCGGCGGGCAGTTCAAGCTCGCCGCGCGCATCCCCGGCAAGGAGGAGTTCACCGAGACCCTCCGCTACTACACGCGCATGCTCGAGGTGCGTGGCGTGACCGTGCACCTCGGCCGTCGGGCCGACGTCGAGTCGCTGCGCCCCTTCGACGAGGTCGTGCTCGCGACCGGCGTCGAGCCGCGCGTGCCGTCGATCCCCGGCCTCGACTCCGGCGTCGGCCCCACCGTGCTGCGCTACGACGAGGTCGTCGGCGGCGGCGCCGAGGTCGGACAGGCCGTCGCCGTGCTCGGCGCCGGCGGCATCGGCTTCGACGTCGCCGAGTTCCTCCTGCACGACCCGCACGAGTCGCTCGAGCACTGGATGGAGCGCTGGGGCGTCACCGATCCCGACGTGCACGTGGAGGGCGGCTCGCGCGGCGGCCTGACCACCAAGGTGCAGGCGCCTCCGCGTCGGCAGGTCTACCTGCTGCAGCGCAAGCACAGCGCGCACGGCAAGGGCCTGGGCAAGACGACCGGCTGGGTGCACCGCCAGACGCTCAAGGACTCCGGCGTCGACTTCGTCGGCGGCGTCACCTACGACCGCGTCGACCACGAGGGCCTGCACGTCACCGTCCGCTCGAGCGAGAAGGACGAGACCGGCGAGGAGCTCTTGCTCAAGGTCGACACCATCGTCCTGTGCACCGGACAGGAGTCGGTGCGCGACCTCGTCGAGCCGCTCGAGGCGGCCGGCGTGACCACCCACGTGATCGGCGGCGCCGACGTCGCCGCCGAGCTCGACGCGAAGCGCGCCATCAAGCAGGCCACCGAGCTGGCCGCGCGCCTCTGAACCCCGCACCACGAGAGAGGGAGAACACCATGTCCACCACCCCCGGACAGACCACCCAGGTCCGACTCGCCGCCTACCCGGACGGCGAGCCCCAGGACTCCGACTTCGAGACCGTCACCGTCGACCTGCCCGAGCTGCAGGACGGCCAGGTGCTGCTGCGCTCGATCTACCTGTCGCTCGACCCGTACATGCGTGGCCGGATGAGCCAGGCGAAGTCGTACGCCGCCCACCTCGAGCTCGGCGACGTCGTGCTCGGCGGCACCGTGTGCGAGGTCGTCGAGTCGCGCGCCGAGAACCGCAAGCCCGGCGACGTCGTCCTCGCCTTCATCGGCTGGCAGACGCACGCCGTCGTCGACGCACGGCAGATGAAGCGCCTCGACCCCTCCACCGCGCCGGTCTCGACCGCGCTCGGCGTGCTCGGCATGCCCGGGTTCACCGCCTACGCCGGCCTGCTGGAGATCGGCAGGCCCGCCGAGGGCGAGACCGTCGTCGTCGCCGCGGCCGCCGGACCGGTCGGCTCGGCGGTCGGCCAGATCGCCCAGCAGAAGGGCGCGCGGGCCGTCGGCATCGCCGGCGGCGAGGAGAAGGTGCGCCTGCTGCGCGAGCACTTCGGCTTCGACGTCGCCCTCGACCACCGCTCCCCGACGTTCGTCGACGACCTGAAGGCAGCCACCCCCGACGGCGTCGACGTCTACTTCGAGAACGTCGCGGGCCCGGTCGGGGAGGCGGTGCTGCGCCGGATGAACACCTACGGTCGCGTGCCGGTGTGCGGTCTCGTGGCGAACTACAACGGTCCCGCCGCGTCCTCGTTCGGCTTCCCGGCGTTCATGGGCGCGGTGCTGGCGAAGAGCCTGACGGTGCGCGGCTTCATCCAGGACGAGTTCGTGCCCACCCACACCGAGGCGTTCACCCGCGAGATGGGCCAGTGGGTCGCGAACGGCGACGTCGCCTACCTCGAGGACGTCGTCGACGGGCTCGGGAACGCCGTCGACGCCTTCCGCGGCCTCCTCACCGGCCGCAACGTCGGCAAGCTCCTCGTGAAGGTCGGCGACGACCCCACCCGCTGACCCCACCCCCTCCGCTGGACGCGTATCGAGACCACCCGGCAACTGCCCAGCGCGGGTCAGCTCCCCAGCGGAAGCCCAGAGTGGTCTCGATACGCCCGACCGAGCTCCTTCGTCGCCGGTCGGCCTACTCGACCAGCGGTGGGTCTCGCCGGTCGAGTAGCAGGGACGAGCTTGCGAGGTCCCTGCGTATCGAGACCACCCGGCAACGGATCAGCGCGAACCGGCTCCCAGCGACAGCCCAGAGTGGTCTCGATACACCTCCCCTCGCTGGCGCTCGTGGAGGCACTCGACCAGCGGTGGATACTGCTGGTCGCTGCGTATCGAGACCACCCGGCAACGGATCAGCGCGAACCGGCTCCCAGCGACAGCCCAGAGTGGTCTCGCTCCGTCGCGGCTACGCCCCTCCTGCGACGGCTCCAGCACCTCCCCTCGCTGGCGCTCGTGGAGGCACTCGACCAGCGAGACTTTCCGCCTACTCGACCAGCGAGACGTTCCGCGGGTCAGGCGGCGGCGTCGAGGCGGGCGGCGCGGCTGCCGCGGGGGACGGCGACGCGCAGGACGTTGCGCTCGACCGTGACCTCGGCGGGGGTGGTGGCGGCGATCTCGCCGTCGAGGTTCACCGGCAGCGGCTCGTCGGTGACCACCCGCACCCGGCGGGTCGTGAGGTGGTGCACCCGCTCGTGCTCGACGAACCGGCCGCTCTTGAGCAGCCGCGCGATCGACACGTGGTCGGCGAGCCGGCCGCGCTCGATGGCGTAGACGTCGAGCAGGTGGTCGTCGAGCGACGCGTTCGGCGCGACGGTGTTGCCGCCGCCGTAGTGCCGACCGTTGCCGACCGCCAGCTGGAGGAGGTCGGTCAGCTCGACCGGGTCGTGGTCGCCGTCGGGGAACTCCAGGCGGGCCGCGAAGCCACGGTGCTGGCGGAACGCGCCGAGCGTGGCCACCGGGTACGCGACGGGTCCCAGACGACGCTTCAGGCCCGGGGTGAGCCGCTCGGTGACGGCGACCGACAGACCGATGGACGCGACGTTGACGAACGCGCGACCGTCGACGCGCCCGAGGTCGACGTCGACCACCTCGCCGTCGAGCACCGACGCGACCGCGGCGCCGACGTCGGCGGGGATCTCGAGGGTGCGGGCGAAGTCGTTGGCCGTCCCGAGCGGCAGCACCGCGAGCACCGTCGACGTCCCCGCGACGCGAGCCGCGGCGGCCGAGACGGTGCCGTCACCGCCGCCGACCACGAGCAGCTGCGGCTCGTCGGCCGCGACGCGGTCGAGCGTCTCCACCAGCTCTGCGCCGGAGTGGACGGCGTGGGTGCGCACGACGGCGCGGTCACCGACGAGCCGCGTCGCACGCTCCAGCGCCGTCGCCCCCTGCCGGGCCCCCGTGTTCACCACGAGGTCGACGACGGCGTCAGGACGGGCGAGGAGCGTGCTGAGATCCATGACCTCCACGCTAGGCACCGTCGATGAGCGGACGATGAGGTCAGGATGTGGATCCTCTCAGGATCTCCTCGACGATCTCCACGGCACGCGCGGCGCCACCCGCCCGGCCCAGCTGCGCGGCGACCTCGCGCGACCGTGCGCGCACCTCCTCCGACGTGACCGTCGCGTAGGCGTCACGCAGCGCGTCGACGGTGGCGTCGGCGGTGTCCAGCCGGACGGCCACGCCGAGGGACACGAGCGCGTCGGCATTCTCGAACTGGTCCACGGCCTGCGGCACGGCGATCATCGGCGTCCCCGTCACGAGGCCCTCGCTGGACCCGCCCATGCCGGCGTGGGTGACGAACACGTCGGCGACCTCGAGCATCTCGCGCTGGGCCACCCACGGGTGGACCTCGACGTGAGCGGGAAGGGGCGTCCCACCGGACACCTCCTCGACCGTGACGTCGCGACCCACCTGGAGCACGAGCCGTGTGTCGGGCAGGGCGGCGAACGCGGCGAGGCAGGCGCGGTAGAACGCCGGCTGGCGGGTGAAGGCGCTGCCCAGGGAGACCAGGACCAGCCGCCGGTCGTCCGACGGCGACCACAGCGTCGGGTCGGCGCGCCGGACGGCCGGACCGACGAACGTGTACACGTCACGGTCGACCCGATCGGCGTACGGCTGCAGGGCCTCCGGCACGACCACGACGCTGCGCGCCGGGTGCGCCACCCACAAGAGCGGGTCCGCGTCGACGCCGTGGTCGGCCAGCATCCGTGCGGCGTCGGCCAGGTACGCCTGACCCCGGGGGTCGGCGCGGACGCCGTCCAGGAACTCGGCCATGTCGTCCTCGTAGCCCTGCCAGGCGACGTAGGTGGGCGACAGCTGCAGCTCCGGCACGCCACGCTCGACCGCCAGGAGACGTGCGGGTACGCCGGCGATGTCGTGGAGCACGAGGTCGGCCGGGTCGCGGTCGAGCAGGCTCTCGACGGCGGGCAGCATCGCCTCGTACTCGCGCTGGAAGAGGGCGAGGTGGTCGACGGCGTCGGCCTGGTCGTCGAAGGCGTGGTCGGCCAGGACGGAGGGGTAGGGCATGCAGGTCGCGCCGAGCGCCTCGACCTGCGCGGCCCAGGACGCGTCCTGGACGTAGCTCACGCGGTGCCCCCGCTCGACGAGGCGGCGCACCACCTCGGCGTGCGGGTTGACGTGGCCGGGCGCGGGGATGCTCGCCATCACGACGTGGGCCATGGCCGGCTCCTCTCAAACTGAACGATACGTTTCGTTTCGTCACGGTAGCATGGTCCCGTGCCAGCCTCGCCCTCGCGCCGGTCCGACCGCGCCCGTACCGCCGTCCTCGACGCGGCACTCGCCCTCGTCGTCGAGGTGCCGTACGCCCGGCTCACCATGGAGGCCATCGCCGGTCGCGCGGGGGTCAGCAAGGCCACGCTCTACCGGTGGTGGACGTCGAAGGGCGAGGTCGTCGTCGAGGCGCTGGCCGAGCAGAACCGGCAGCAGTCTGCCTACGCACTGCCCGACACCGGCGACCTGCGCACCGACCTCGGCGCGGTCCTGCGCGCCATCGTCGACGAGCTCGCCGACCCGACCTACGACGCGCTGCTGCGGGCCCTCAGCGTCGAGACGCTCCTCGACCCGCGCCTGCGCGACCAGGTGCTGGAGACCATCTTCCGGCCGCAGCTGGCGACGTTCGCCGACCGGTTCGCGGTCGCGCGCGAGGCCGGCCAGATCGGCGACGTCGACCCGCTCGAGGCGATGGAGCTGTTCGTCGCACCGGTGTTCCACCGCTGGCAGCAGGGCACCGCGCCGCTCACGCACGCCTACGCCGACCGGGTGGCCGCCCGTGCCGTCAAGGCGCTCGACATGCGAACTTCCTGAGAATCCCTAGCGTGGAGCTACCGGACGCAACCGGTCCGGTACCCAACCGAAAGGAACTGTCATGGGACTCATCACGCTTCTCATCGTCGGCCTCGTCGCCGGCCTCCTCGCCCGCGCGATCGTCCCCGGCAACGACTCGATGGGCATCCTCGCCACCATCGTGCTCGGTGTCGTCGGCTCGTTCGTCGGCGGCATGATCGGCGCCCTGTTCTCCTCGCGGAGCGTGCTGGACTTCACGACCAGCGGCCTGATCCTGTCGATCGTCGGCGCCATCGTGGCGCTGCTGATCTACCGCCAGGTCCGCGCGCGCGCCTGACCCGCGACCTCGAGACCCCGCACCGCTCAACGGTGCGGGGTCTCGTCGCGTCCGCCCTCGTGTCGGCGGACGCTGCCATCCTGGCCGCATGAGAGTCCACCTCCTGCGTGCGGTCAACGTCGGTGGAGCGACGCTGCCGATGGCCGAGCTGCGTGAGCTCGCCGCCGACCTCGGCGCGAGCGACGTCCGCACCCACATCGCGTCCGGCAACCTGCTGTGCACCCCGCCCACCGAGCCCGCCGTGTTCGACCGCGCGCTCGAGCAGGCGATCGAGGCACGCTTCGGCTTCTTCCGCGAGGTCGTGTCACGCTCGCCCGACGAGCTGCGCGCCGCCCTGGCCGACCACCCCTTCGAGGTAGTCGAGCCCAAGCTCTCGCACGTCTACTTCCTGCTCGACGAGCCGACGCCCGACGCCGTCCGCGCGTTCGAGGCGGAGGACTGGCGCGGCGACGATGTCCGGGTGCTGGGTCGCGACCTGCACGTGCGCTACCGCGACGGGGTGGCCGGCTCCCGGATCACGCCGGCGCGGGTGCAGCGACTCCTCGGGCACCACGGCACCGGACGCAACCTCACCACGGTGCAGAAGCTGATCGACCTCGCCTAGGGTCGGAGCATGCTGCCGTTCCACCAGGTCGACGTCTTCTCCGACACGCTCGGCCTGGGCAACCCGGTCGCCGTCGTCCACGCGGCCGACGACCTCGACGACGCCACGATGGCCGCGTTCGCCCGGTGGACGAACCTCAGCGAGACCACGTTCCTGCTCCGCCCGACCGACCCGGCGGCCGACTACCGCGTCCGCATCTTCACGCCCGGTCGGGAGCTGCCGTTCGCCGGCCACCCGACGCTCGGCACGGCGCGCGCCTGGCTCGAGGCCGGGGGTGCACCCCGCTCCGACGACGCACTGGTCCAGGAGTGCGGGGTGGGGCTGGTGAGGGTGCGGCGCGACGGCGAGCGGCTGGCGTTCGCCGCCCCCGATCGTGCTCGCGCAGGACGCGGTCGACCCCGCCGAGGTGGCCGCCGTCGTCGCCACGCTCGGCCTGGGGCCGTCCGACGTCGTCGGCGCGCACTGGTGCGACAACGGCCCGGGCTGGATGGGCCTCCTGCTGCGCGACGCCGACCTCGTGCTCGGGGTCGACGGTGCGCGCGCCCACCTGCTCGGCGCGTCCGGCGCGCACGACAAGGTCGGGCTGGCCGGGCTGCACGCCGACGGCTCCGACGTCCAGCTCGAGGTGCGCGCGTTCTTCCCCGGCGGCGTCGGCGAGGACCCCGTGACCGGCAGCCTCAACGCCGCGCTCGCCCAGTGGCTCGTGGCCGACGGTGTCCTGCCCGAGCACTACGTCGCCGCCCAGGGCACCGCCCTCGGCCGCCGCGGCCGGGTGCACGTCGACGTCGTCGACGGCACCGTCTGGGTCGGCGGGCACACCGTCGTCGGCGTGACCGGCACGGTCGCATTGTCCTAGGCACGCGCTCCTCGACGCGACCGTCCTGCGCCTGGTACCGATGAGGGATGGCGGGAGACTCGGCGCGTGAGCGGGCGCGCAAGACGCGGGAGAAGGCAGAGCGGCTACAGCGTTCTGCCGAGAAGTGGGAGAAGGGTGCCGCGGGCGAGGCCCGGACCGCAGAGGTCCTGGCGTCGGGCCTCGGCCCGGCGTGGACGGTGCTGCACGACGTCCGCTGGCCCGGTCGACAGCGCGCGAACATCGACCATCTCGCCGTGGGGCCGACGGGCGTCTTCGTCATCGACTCCAAGAACTGGTCGGGTCGCATCACGCTGGCGGACGGCGTGCTCTTGCAGAACGGCCGACGTCGTCAGTGGGCCATCAGCGGGTGCGCCGACGCGGCGACAGCCGTCGCCCTACGGCTTCCCGATCTGACTGCGCAGGTCGAGCCCGTCCTGTGCTTCACCCGCGACGATCCGATGCACGAGCGAAGCAACGGCGTGCTGCTCTGCTCGACGTCGACGCTGGTCGAGCTGCTCACCTCGCGCCCGACGGTCTGGGACGCCCACGACGTGCGTCAGGTCGTCGACAGGGTGCGCTCGTTGGAGATCGTCGAGATGGAGGGAGGGGACAAAGCCCCGCAGCGGAGACGAACCGCCGCACCCGCGCCGACCGCCCGGCTGGAGCGTGAGCCCAAGGCGACGTCCGCGCCTCACGCGCCCCGGCGTCGTCGACCGGCATGGGTCTCGCGGGCCGCGCTGGGGCTCTTGACGTGGCTCGTCCTGTGCTCCTTCACGTTCCAGGCATTGAGCCCCTTCGTTCAGCGAGCCGACGCACCCGAGCTGCTGATCGCCGTCTACCTGCTCCTGGCTCTGATCATCGTCTCGGCTCTGACACCCAAGCGGCGTCGACGACGGCGTCGGCGCTGACCCTCACGCGACTAGCGTGATCCCGTGACCCGCACCTGGCACGCCCTGACCGCCGTCGTCGGACTCGTCGCGCTCGTCGGGCAGACGATCGTGTCGGCTCGACGGGGCGACGACCTCGTCAACCTGTTCAGCTACTTCACCATCGAGTCGAACATCCTCGTCGTCGTCACGTGCACCCTCCTCGCGCTGCGACCGGACCGGGGTGGGCGGGCCTTCGGGATGCTGCGGCTCGCCAGCCTCACCGGCATCACCGTGACCGGCGTCGTCTACGCCACCGTCCTGGCGGGCAACGTCGACCTCTCCGGTGCCGAGTGGTGGTTCGACAAGGCCTTCCACTACGTCGTGCCGCTGCTGACGGCGATCGGCTTCGTCGCGCTGCGGCCCCGGACCCACCTCGCGTGGTCGGCGCTCGGCGGGCTCGCGTTCCCGGTCGTCTGGCTGGCCTACACGCTCACGCGCGCCGAGGTCGTCCGGCCGACGTTCACCCTGACCCCGACGACCACCGGCCCCGTGCCCTACGCCTTCCTCGACGCCGGCGAGCTGGGCACCGGGACCGTCGCGGTCACGTGCGTGGTGCTCACCCTCGGGTTCGTCGCCCTCGGCTCGGCCGCCGTCGCGTGGAGCCGGCGCGACTGAGGGTCACGACCGGCGCGGCGGCGCGGCGAGCTCGCGCAGCGCGTGCTTCCAGGCCTCGACCACCGACGACGTGCCGGAGCGCGACCGCAGGATGCCGGCGAGGTGGGCACCGGTCAGCAGGTTGATCGTGAACTGCACCAGGATCGGTCCGCGGGGGTGGGACGGTCCGACCAGCCGGACGACGCTGCGGTGCACCGTCTCGTAGATGCGCTCCTGCATCGGCAGCAGCGCCTCCCGGAGGTCGTCGTCGGTGCGCGCCGCGACCCACAGCTCGAGCAGCACCGCGAAGGCGGGCGAGCGGAGCTCCGTCCACACGAGGTCGACGACGTCGTTCCACCCCGCCGGCGCCGACGCGTCGTCCGCCGCGGCCGACAGCTTGAGCCGGCGGTCGACGACGTCCTCGAGCACCCCTGCCATCAGCAGGTCACGGGTCGGGAAGTGGTGCAGCAACGTGCCCCGGGCGACCCCCGCACGCTGCTGGACGTCGCCCACGGTCGCTGCACCGTAGCCACCCTCGAGCAGGCTCGCGTACGCCGCCTCGAGGAGGCGTTCGCGCATCGCCACGGACCGCTGCTGCTGGGGCCTGCGGGCAGTCGGCATGGCGGCGACCCTACCCGTCATCCCCGGACCTGGCAGGAAACTCCGGTTTTCCCTCCGGACGGACGTTCGACCTGAACACCGCGGTGCCCCGACCTACGCTGGACGGGTGAACGGCTCGAGGACGCCCGGCAGCGCCGACGTCGACCGGCTCGCGGACCTCCTCGACGGGCGACGGTCGCTCGTGCTCACGGGCGCCGGCGTCTCGACCGACTCCGGCATCCCCGACTATCGCGGCCCCGACCGGCTCGTCGTGCCGACGCCCATGACGATCCAGCAGCTGCGGTCGAGTCCCGAGGCGGTGCAGCGCTACTGGGCCCGCGCGCACCTCGGCTGGTCGCGCATGGGCCATGCCGAGCCCAACGCCACGCACCACGCGCTCGTGCAGTGGCAGCGCGACGACCGCCTCGTCGGGCTCATCACCCAGAACGTCGACGGCCTGCACGAGCGCGCCGGCCACCGCGACGTCGTCGACCTGCACGGCCGGGTCGACCGGGTGGTCTGCATGGACTGCGGCGACCGCACCCCGCGCGAGGCGGTGCAGGCGCGGCACGACCGGCTCAACCCCGGCTGGAGCGCCCAGACCGTCGTGCACGGACCGGACGGCGACGTGCAGCTCGACGACACGAGCGACTTCGTGGTCGCGCCCTGCCTGGTGTGCGGCGGACGGCTGCGCCCCGACGTCGTGTTCTTCGGCGACTCCGTGCCGAAGCCGCTCGTGGAGCACTGCTTCGAGCTGGTGGCGCGCGCCGACGTCCTGGTCGTGATGGGCTCGAGCCTGCAGGTCATGAGCGGTCTGCGGTTCGTCCGCCGGGCCGCCGCGCTCGGCACACCAGTGGTGATCGTCAACCGCGGCAGCACCCGGGGCGACCACCTGGCGGACCTGAAGCTGGATGCTGGATGTGCTGAGACGCTCGGCGCTCTCGCGGTACCTTTCGCCTGACCTCAGGAAAGGCGACGCCCATGACCACCCTGCCCCCTCAGCCTGCAGCAGCGGCCGGGCCCCCGGCCCCCGCCTACCCGGCGACCCTCACGTTCGCCCTGCCGGAGCGGATCGCCCGCTGGCGGCCGTTCCTGCACTGGATCCTCGCGATCCCGCACTACGTCGTGCTCGGGCTCGTCGGGATCGGCCTGTTCTTCGTGCTGATCGCCGCATGGTTCTGCGGCGTGGTGCTGGGGAAGGTGCCCGCGCCCCTGCTCGGGTTCCTCGCGATGGCCCTGCGCTACAGCGCGCGGGTCGGGGCGTACGTGTACTTCCTGACCGACCAGTACCCGCCGTTCGACCTCACGGTCGGCACCGCGGACTCCGGGCGCTACCCGCAGGTGCGGTTCGACGTGGTGCCACAGGTCGACGGGCGCAGCCGGCTCACGATCTTCTTCCGTGCCCTGATGATCATCCCGCACTACGTCGTCCTGTACTTCCTGTCGATCGCGGCGGGCGTGCTCGTGTTCATCGGCTGGTTCGCGGTGGTCTTCACCGCGCGCTGGCCCGAGGGCCTGCGCGACTTCGTGGTCGGGTACCTCCGCTGGAGCCAGCGGGCCTCTGCCTACTACGTCCTGCTGACCGACGAGTACCCGCCGTTCAGCCTCGACTGACGCCGGGGCGGGCGACGAGCACGCGCGCGTCGCCCGCCACCGTCCAGTCCCCCGCCGCGGCAGGCACGGCGAGCACCTCGCCGCGACGTAGCGACGTCGAGCCGTGGCCGCCGACCAGCTCCCCGGTGCCGTCGAGCACCACGAGCGCCGCGAAGCCGGCGTCGAGCTCCGCGCCCTCGGTGGCGAGGTCGAGGCGGAAGAACGGGTCCGCCTCGGCGGGCAGCAGCGACGTGAGCGGACGGGTCGACCCGTCGAGGTCCGTCCAGGTGGCGACGGACGCGAGCCGGTCGGCGGTCATCGCCTCGTGCCCCAGCGCCTGCATGGCGAGGTCGAACCCGAGGCCGAGGTGCGACTCGTCGCGCGTCGAGGTCGTGACCGACCACTCCAGCAGGATCGAGAAGTCGGTCGGCTCCTGCGCCTCGGCCACGAAGACCCCCGCACCGATCGCGTGCGGCGTGCCGGCCGGCACCAGGAACGCGTCGCCTCGTCGCACCGGCAGCCGGTGCATGCGCTCGAGCATCCAGGCGCCGTCCTGCTCGTCGCGCGCCCGGACCACGTCGGCCGGGTCGACGTCGCGGTCCCAGCCGAGGTGCACCGCCGCTCCCGGCTCGGCCTCGAGGACCAGCCAGGCCTCCGTCTTGCCGTAGGGGCAGTCGAGGTGCCGAGCGGCGAACGCACGGTCGGGGTGGACATGCACGGGCAGCCGCTGACCGGCGTCGAGCAGCTTGAGCAGCAGACCCGTGTCGCCGGGCCAGGCGCCCGGGGTGCCGGTCCAGCCGACCGGGTCGGCCGCCACGAGGTCGCGCAGCACGGTGCCGTCCTCGGTCGAGGACAGCCCGAGCGTGGCGTGGCCGTCGCGCGACACCGTCGCCGCGATCCACTCCTCGGGCTGGCGCGGCGACGTCGTGACCACGCCGCGCAGGTCCGCGATCCGCCGACCACCTCGGTAGAAGTGGTCGATCAGGTTGGGTCGCAGGCGGACCGGCGCGGCGGGCACGAGGTCAGCTCAGCAGCCTCAGCCGGACCGTCTCGGGCAGCTCGGCCAGCTCGGTGAGCACCTCCGACGGCACGGCGTCGGCGACGTCGGTGACCACGTAGCCCAGCGGGCCGCGCGTCGACAGCGACTGCGCCTCGATGTTGACGTCGTGCTCGCCCAGGAGACCGTTGATCCGCGCGAGCACGCCGGGGGCGTTCTCGTGCACGAGCGCGAGGCGGCAGCGCGTGTCGTCGGCCGGGAGGTTCATCTCCGGGAAGTTGACGCTCAGCGACGTGCTGCCGAACGCGGCGTAGGAGCGCAGCTTCGAGGCGACGAAGCGGCCGATGTCCTGCTGGGCCTCCTCCGTCGAGCCGCCGACGTGCGGCGTGAGGATGACGTTGGGGATGCCGCGCAGCTCGGACTCGAACGGGTCGCCCTGACGCTTCGGCTCCACCGGGAACACGTCGAGCGCGGCGCCGGCGATGTGCCCCGACTCCAGGTGCGCGCGCAGGGCGCTCGTGTCGACCGCGATGCCGCGGCTGAGGTTGAGGAACAGGGCGCGCGGCTTCATGAGGCGCATCTGCTCGTCGCCGAACAGGCCGGCGTTGCCCGGTCGGCCGTCGACGTGCAGCGTCACGACGTCGGCCTCGGCGAGCAGCTCCTCCAGCGTCGAGCAGCGCTTCGCGTTGCCGAGGGCGAGCTTGTCGTCGATGTCGAAGAAGATCACCTTGAAGCCGAGCGCCTCGGCCACGACCGACAGCTGGCTGCCGATGTTGCCGTAGCCGACGATGCCGAGCGTGCGACCGCGCACCTCGTGGCTGCCGGCGGCCGACTTGTTCCAGACGCCGCGGTGCATGTCGGTCGACTTCTCGTGCAGACGCCGCGCCAGGGAGATGATCTCGGCGATCGCGAGCTCCACGACCGAGCGGGTGTTGGAGTAGGGCGCGTTGAAGACGGCGATGCCCCGCTGAGTCGTCGCCTCGAGGTCGATCTGGTTCGTGCCGATGCAGAACGCGCCGATGGCGATCAGGTCAGGAGCGGCGTCGAGCACCCTCGGCGTGATGTAGGTGGTGGAGCGGATGCCCAGCAGGTGCACGCCCTGGATGGCCTCGATCAGCTCGTCCTCGCCGAGCGCGCCGGCGTTGGTCTGCACGTCGTAGCCCTTGCCGCGCAGGAAGTCGCGGCCGTCGGCGTGGATGTTCTCGAGCAGCAGCACCTTCACGTCGGCGTCGTCGAGCGTCGTGGGCGTCTGGGTGGCGAGTGCGTTCACGGTCATCATCATGGGGGATTCCTCCGGTCAGCGTGGTGGGGGCTGACGCGTGGGCCCAGGCGAACGGTCCCTTGTCGGGTGGTGCAGTCGATGCGGTGCCGGGCTCCCTGGTGGATGTCCACCTCAACGCCAGTCGCGCCGACGACCCCAGCCTACCGGGTCGTGGACGGCCCTCGTTCAGACGACGACGACAGCGAGACGGTCGTCGACCGCGAACTCCTCGTTCGCGATCCAGGTCATCTCGAGCGTCACGCGGTCGAGGTCCTGGAGGTCGCGCTGCCACCAGCGGCGCCGCCTCCAGGGCAGGCCGAGGGCCGTGCGGTCGCTGAGCCGCAGGGCCCAGGGCGGCTCCAGCGCGTGTCCCAGGTAGGACGTGATCAGGATGCTGCGAGTGCTCTCGTCCCAGCGTCCCTCGGGCGGCGCCTGGATGCCCCACCGTGCTGGGTCGAGGAACCGCTCGGTGAGCGCGCGCCCGACGGCGTCGGCCTCGGCCGGCGTGGGAGCGCGGCGCACGGTCAGCCGGTCGTCGTCCCCGTGAAGGCGGCGAGCGCCTCCGGCGGGACGGGCTGGTCGAGGTTGGCCAGGCGCACCTGGCCCTGCGCGACCAGCCGGCCGTCGGCGCCGACGGAGTCGAGGTGCCACAGCTGCTGGGTGCGGCCGCGGTGGATCGGGGTCGCGGTCACGGTGATCGTGTCGCCCAGCTTCGCCTGCCGGATGAAGTCGGTCGAGTTGTTGGTGCCGACCACGACACCCTTCTCGCCGAGCCAGATCTGCGCGGCCACGCTGGCAGTCGACTCGTGGACGGCGCAGTAGATGCCGCCGTGCGGGATGCCGAAGGGCTGCAGGTGCTTCTCGGTGATCGTGAAGCGCACGACCACCTTGTCTGCCGTCAGCTCGACGTGCTCCACGCCGAGCACGCCGTCGAGTCCGGGGAGGTCGCTCATGGGGCGAGCCTAGACCTCGGCATCAGTCGAGGACCCAGACGGCGACCGCGTGGGCCACGGCCAGCCACACGACCAGCAGCAGGGTCACCGCCAGCATCGCCCCGCCGACCACCGCGTCGCCGACGACGAAGACCCGCGCCGACACCCACAGCAGGACGAAGCAGCCCGCTGCGGCCCAGCCCGGGTGCACGCGCAATGCCGGGAGCAGCAGACGCCCGGGGTAGCGGTCCAGCACGCCCGCCTGGCGGGCCCGGGCGACGGTGAACCGGTCACCGAAGTCGTCGAGCGCGGCACGACGCAGATGGCCGACTCCGGCCACGTCGCCGGACCGTGCCGTCAGCTCGCCGAGCATTGCTCGGGCCTGCGGATCGGCAGGGTCGACCTCGAGTGCCTCCAGGACGTGACGCCGGGCGTCCTCGCGACGTCCGAACTCCAGGTGCCAGTGCGCACGCAGCCGGGCGACGCGCGCCGACCCCGGCTCGAGCGCGGCGAGCGCCTCGACCGCCCGCTGCGACTCCTCGCGGAACCGGCGGGCGACGAGGTTGGCCGCGAGCTGCGCGCGCACGTCGACGTCCTCCGGGGCGTCGGCCACCGTCGAGGCGAGCACCTCGGCCGCCTCCTTCAGACGCCCGGAGCCGGTGAGCGCGTGCGCGAGCACGCGGCGCAGCTCGACCGACCCGGGATCTTGCGCGAGACCGGACCGTGCCACGGCCTCGGCGTCGGCCCAGCGCTCGAGCCCGGAGAGCGCCCACGCCCGCAGCAGCTGCACCTGCGGGTCGGTCGGGTCGGCACCGTCGAGGACCTCCAGGCAACGGTCGGGACGGTCGGTCTGCAACCAGTGCCAGGCGAGGGTGAGGCTGCGCTCGTCCACGTCAGCGACCCGTGAGCCGCCGCCGCACGGCACGCTGGCCGAGGTAGGACTCGACGTCCGCCCACTGACCACTCGCGTTCGAGAACTCGACGTAGTCTCGGGCCCGCGCCAGCCAGTCCAACGCCGACGGCGTGACCTGCGCCAGCGCCGACGTCAGGTGCTGCTGGCCGACCGGGATCTCCTCGCCGGTGTCGAGCACCGTCTCGATCACGTCGTCCAGGGCACGCTCGACGGTGGCGCGCAGATCGGCACCGGTGAACAGCTCGCTGGCCCGTGCGAGCGCGCGCAGGTCCACGCCCGAGGTCTCGACACCCCGCAGCCTGACGTCGAGGATCGCCTCGCGCGCGGCCTCGTCGGGCGGCGGCACGAAGACGCGACGGTCGAAGCGGCCGGGCCGCAGCAGCGCGCTGTCCACGTCCCAGGGGGCGTTGCTCGCCGCCAGCACGAGCAGACCCTCGGTCGAGCGTCCGACGCCGTCGAGCTCCTGCAGGAGGGCGTTGGTGAGCCGGCGGCCCATCTCACCCTGCGCCCGCTGACGCGCGTAGCCGATGGCGTCGATCTCGTCGATGAACACGACCGCCGGCCGCAGGTCGCGCGCCTGGGAGAAGATCTCGGACACGTTCAGCTCGGCCTGGCCCTGGAAGGGCGAGACGACGTCGTCGATGCCGACCGAGAAGAACGGCAGGCCGCACTCCCCGGCGATCGCCCGGGCGAGCAGCGTCTTCCCGCACCCCGGAGGCCCGTAGAGGAGCACACCGCCGCCGGCGCTGCGGTTGTACTTCGCGTACAGCTCGGGCCGGACGAACGGCAGGATGATCATCCGGTGCAGCAGCTTCTTGACGTCGTCCATGCCGCCGACCTCGGCGAAGGTCAGGTTGACGTCCTCGGCCAGGCTCGGCGCCGTGTCGGGACCGGCGTCCAGCGCGACGCCCCGCCGCGCGATCGCCTGCTGCAACGAGGCCTCCAGCTCGGCCAGGCCCTCGACGAGACCGCCACCGCGCGCCACCTCGAGCGCACCGCGGGCGACGTCGAGCCGGTCGACGTCGAGGGCGCGTCGGGTCAGCACGAGGGCGTCCTCGGGTCCGAGGTCGCCGGCCGCCAGGAGACCGGCCTGCAGCGTGACCGCCTCGTCGATCCGACCGGCGTCGACGAGCAGGTCGGCGAGGAGCCCCACCAGCGCGACGTTGGTCGGGTCGGCGGCGACGGCGGCCCGCAGCGCGTCGATCCTCGGGTCGGTCATCGGTTCCTCCTGCTGGCAGCACGACTGACGAGCACGGCGATCCAGAACCATGCGACGAAGACCAGGAAGGCCGCGAGGAGCACCGCACCGGCCGCCTGGGTGGGACGGTAGCCGAGCAGGAGAGCTGCGGCCAGGACGACACCGAGCTGGACAGGCACGACCGCCGCATCGGGGAGACGTCGGACGAGCCGCAGCGGCCAGGCGAACCAGCGCGCCTCGCGACCGACCTCCCGCGCCCCGCTCGCGAGCTCGCGGTCGTCCAGGTTGCTGAGCGCAGCACTGCGCAGGCGGGGTGCCGCCTGCCTGCTGAGACCCCGCTCGTGCTCCAGCGCGCCCAGCAGCCACAAGGCGTCCGCACGTGTGGGGTCCTGGGCGAGCACTCGGCGGACCACCTCGACGGCGTCCGCGTCGCGCCGCCGGACCATCAGCAGGCGTGCCCGGACCATCTCGACGTCGGGCGAGCCGGGCGCCTCCGCCGCAGCACGCGTGAGCACCCGCTCGGCCTCGTCAGCGTGTCCGTGGCGCAGCAGCAGCGACGCGTAACCGTTCAGCAGGACGACGTTGCGGGGCTGCGCCTCGAGGCACGCGAGGAGGAGGCGTTCGGCCTGCGCGACGTCGCCCAGCTGCTCGACGGCGACGGCGCGCTGGAAGCGCAGCTCGAGGTCGTCGGGGGCGAGGGCCAGACCGCGGGCCGTGACGTCGACGCACTCCTGCCACCGCTCGAGCTGACGCAGCGCCATGGCCTGCAGGGCGAACCCGTGCGGGTCCGGTTCCGCACCCGCCCGCGCGAGCTCCTCGAGGCACCGCTCGGGGCGCCCTACCTCGAGCCAGTGCTCGGCTCGCGCCAGCGCGGAGTCGCTCGTCACAGGGTGTCCCGGATGCCCGGGACGGACAGACCGATCACCACCGACGCCAGGAGGCCGGCGATCGTCGCCGCCACGCCGACTCCCCAGAACGATGCCACGTCGTCACCGCGGGCCTGCCAGGCGCGGAAGGGTCGCAGCAGCAGCGGCAGCTGGCCGGCGAAGGCGGCCAGCCCGCCCGCACGGAACGACACGGCGTTGCTGAGCGTCGTCCCGAGCGCGAGCGCGACACCGATCGCCACCCCGACGACACCGATCCCGACGACGGCAGCCTGGACGGCAGGCGACACCCGCAGCCGGCGCGCGATCGCCAGCATGCCGAGAGTCGTGCCGACGCTGCCGCCGATGATGGCGGGGAACACCCCGGAGAACACGTTGTAGGACGGCTCGACCGGCTGGTGGTCCTGCAGGACCGGCCGGAAGGGCGCGTCGCGCTGGTCGGGCATGCGCACATTCCACCACGCCGGTCGCTCGGGTCCGGGACGTTTCCCTCAGACAGTTACGACTTGAAACCCGTACCCCCTAGGGGTATACAGGAGGTATGAACCGACGCCTGCTCGCCATCGTCCTGGCCGCCGCGGCCCTCCTGCTCGCCGGGTGCGGCTCGCCCAACACGAGCGACGAGGGCCACGACGACGCCGACGTCACGTTCGCGCAGCAGATGATCCCGCACCACGAGCAGGCCGTGGAGATGAGCGACCTCGCGCTCGACCCCGCCCGCGGCGCCTCCGCCGACGTCACCGGCCTCGCCACCCGCATCCGCGCCGCCCAGAAGCCGGAGATCGAGGAGCTGACCGGCTTCCTCGAGGGCTGGGGCGAGGACGTGCCCAGCGGGCACGGAGACCACGGCGGGCACGGAGGCGCAGGCCACTCGATGACCGGGATGATGAGCGAGGACCAGATGTCCCGGCTCGCCGACGCCGACGGCGCGACCTTCGACCGACTCTGGCTCGAGATGATGGTCGAGCACCACGAGGGCGCCGTCGAGATGGCCCAGACCGAGATCGCCGACGGCCAGGACTCCCGCGCGAAGGCGCTCGCCCGCGCCATCATCGACGCCCAGACCGCCGAGATCACCCAGATGAAGGGACTGCTCGGATGAGCGCCACGCACGAGCACCCCGAGGCACCCGGCCTACTCCGACGACAAGAAGGCGGTCCTCGCGCGACTGCGACGCATCGAGGGCCAGGTCCGCGGCCTCACCCGCATGGTCGAGGACGACACCTACTGCATCGACGTGCTCACCCAGGTGAGCGCGACCACCAAGGCGCTCGAGGCGGTGGCACTCAAGCTGCTCGACGAGCACCTCGCCCACTGCGTCGTCAACGCGGCGCGCGCGGGCGGGCCGGAGGCGGACGCGAAGGTCAAGGAGGCCTCCGACGCCATCGCCCGACTCGTCCGCTCCTGAATTGACCCGAACCCACCCGACCCCGTCCCGAGAGGGGACCAGCATGACCACCACCTACGACGTCACCGGCATGACCTGCGCCCACTGCGTCGCCGCCGTCACCGAGGAGCTCACGGCCCTCGACGGCGTCACCGACGTCAGCGTCGACCTCGTCGCCGGCGGCACCTCCCACGTCACCGTCACCGGCGACCCCTCGTCCGACGCGGTCCGCGAGGCCGTCGCCGAGGGCGGGGTACGCCCTGGCCTGAGGAGGCCACCGTGAGCGACCACGACACCGACCACGACACCGACCAGGTCATCGGCCAGGTCATCGGCCAGGAGACCGTCCGGCTCGACGTGCACGGCATGAGCTGCACCGCCTGCGCAGCACGCATCGAGAAGCGGCTCAACCGGCTCGACGGCGTGGAGGCGAGCGTCAACTACGCCACCGAGAAGGCGACCGTGCGCGTGCCCGAGGGCACCGACCACCAGGTGCTGCTCGACACCGTCGCCGCCACCGGCTACTCCGCGACGCTGCCGCACCAGCACCACGGCGGTGGTCACGACCACACGGGCGGTCCTCACGGTGACGGTCTCCACGGGGCGGCGTCCATGCGTCGACGCGCGCTCGTCTCCGGCGTGCTCAGCCTCCCGGTCCTCGTGCTGTCGATGGTGCCGGCGACCCAGCTCCCCGGCTGGCAGTGGCTGGCCCTCGCGCTGGCGACCCCCGTCGTCACCTGGGGCGCCTGGCCGTTCCACCGCGCCGCCGCCACGAACCTGCGCCACGGCGCCGCCACGATGGACACCCTCGTCTCGGTCGGCGTCGGCGCGGCGTACCTCTGGTCGCTGTGGGCCCTCCTCCTGGGCGGCGCCGGCGAGATCGGCATGCGCATGCAGTGGTCGTTCACCGGCGGTGGGGCACACGAGATCTACCTGGAGGTCGCGACCGTCGTGACCACGTTCGTGCTGCTCGGCCACTACCTCGAGGCCAACGCGAAACGTCAGTCGAGCGCCGCGCTCCGAGCGCTGCTCGACCTCGGCGCCAAGGACGTCGCCGTGCTGCGCGACGGGCGGGAGACGCGCGTGCCGGTCGACGACGTGCGCGTCGGCGACCACTTCGTCGTCCGGCCGGGCGAGACGATCGCCACCGACGGCGAGGTCGTCGAGGGGGCCTCGGCCGTCGACGAGTCGATGCTGACGGGCGAGTCCGTGCCCGTGGAGGTCGACGAGGGTCGCGCGGTCACCGGCGCGACCGTGAACGTGGGCGGCCGGCTCGTCGTCCGGGCGACGGCCGTGGGCGCCGACACCCGACTCGCGCAGATGGCCCGGCTGGTCGAGGAGGCCCAGGAGGGCAAGGCGGAGGTGCAGCGGCTCGCCGACCGCGTCGCCGCCTGGTTCGTGCCTGCCGTGATCGCCCTCGCCGTCGTCACGTTCCTCGGCTGGATCCTGCTCGGGGGCACCGTGACGCAGGCGTTCGTCGCGTCCGTGGCCGTGCTCATCATCGCCTGCCCCTGCGCCCTCGGGCTCGCGACGCCGACCGCCCTCATGGTCGGCACCGGTCGCGGTGCGCAGCTCGGCGTCCTCATCAAGGGCCCCCAGGTGCTGGAGTCGACTCGCCGCGTCGACACCGTCGTCCTCGACAAGACCGGCACCGTCACCACGGGCGAGATGCGCGTCGTCGACGTGCGTCCCGCGCCCGGCGTGGAGGTCGGACGGCTGCGTGCCCTCGCGGCCGGGCTCGAGCACGCGTCGGAGCACCCGGTGGCCCGCGCCGTCGCCGCCCTCGTCGACCAGCCGCTCCCCGTGCGCGAGTTCGCCAACCACCCCGGCCAGGGCGTGAGCGGCGTCGTCGACGGCAGCCTTGTGCGGGCCGGACGCGCGTCGTGGCTCGGGCACGACGTCGAGCCCACCGACGTCGTCGGCACGACGATCGTCGTGGAGGCCGACGGCCGGCTCGTCGGCACCGTGACGGTGGCCGACACGGTCAGGCCGACGTCGCGGCAGGCGGTCGCCGACCTGCGCGACCTCGGGCTCGAGCCGGTGCTGCTGACCGGCGACGCGCGCCGCGTCGCCGACGCCGTGGCCGCCGAGGTCGGGATCGAGCACGTCGAGGCCGAGGTGACGCCCGACGACAAGCTGCGCACGGTCCAGCGGCTGCAGGCCGAGGGTCGCGTGGTGGCCATGGTCGGCGACGGCGTGAACGACGCCGCAGCCCTCGCCGCCTCCGACCTGGGCATCGCGATGGGCACCGGCACCGACGTCGCGATCGCCGCCTCGGACCTGACGCTCGTCTCCGGCGACCTCTCGTCGGCCGTCGTCGCGGTGCGGCTGTCGCGGGCGACCCTGCGCACCATCCGGACCAACCTGGTGTGGGCGTTCGGCTACAACGTCGCCGCCCTGCCCCTCGCCGTCGCCGGCCTGCTGAACCCGATGATCGCCGGCGTCGCGATGGCGGCCAGCAGCGTGCTCGTGGTGACCAACAGCCTGCGTCTGCGCGGCTTCTCCTGACCGTCGTCGGGGCGCCACCGATCCGCCGCCGCTGGCGTGACCTGGGTCTCTCTCGAGCGCAATCGACGCTCCCGGCCCATCTCTCGGTGCCGCCGCCGCGAACCACAGGTACACCAACAGATCAAGGATGTGGCTCTCGTGAGCACCATGAACCCCAGCAAGAAGTTCTTCGCCAGCCTGGCCGTCGTGGCCGTCGCCGCGCTGCCCCTGGCCGCATGCAGCTCCGGCTCCGATGCCAGCTCCTCCAGCAGCACCTCGTCGAGCGCGACGCCCCCGAAGCCCGTCGCCTCCATCACCGCGCTCACCGGCGACGACACCGCCGTCGCGCTGGACTCGGGCTTCACCGACGCCCTCACCTCGCTCGGCCTCACCCCCGGCACCGTCGGTGACGGCGCCCTGACCGACGGATCGCTCGTCTTCCCGATCACCGGCGGCAACGTCGAGGTGTTCAAGCCGGGTCAGGTCTCGCCGTACGTGATCGGGCAGATCCAGCACGAGGGCTCCGGCTTCTCCCTGTCCGCCGGAGGCACGACCGTCGAGATCACCAACCTGAACGTCGATCCCGGCGTCTCGCGCGTCTACGGCGACGTGTCGGTGAACGGCAAGTCCGTGGTGAACAGTGCGTACATCTTCACGCTGAACGGCAGCACGCTGAAGCCGCTGCAGACCGAGGGCGACACGGCGATCCTCGAGGGCACGAAGGTCTTCGTGAGCCCGGTCGCCGCCGATCTGCTGAACCAGACGTTCAAGACCGACGCCGTGACGTCCGACCTCCTCGTCGGCGTCGCCAAGATCACCGTGAACACCACCTCTGGTGACGACGGAAACTGATCTCCCGGTTGGGGAGAGACCACTGCGGGCAGGACCTCCGGGTCCTGCCCGCAGTGCGTGTGGCTCCTGCGTCTACGACACCGCGTAGTACCGTGTGCCGGTGAGCGCAGACCGCCGCCTGACCTCGGGCCACGCCCGCACGGTCCGTGCTGCGTTCGTCGGCGCGCTCACCACGGGCCTCGGCGTCGGGGCGCACGAGGCCGCCGGGGGCGCCGCGCCCTCGCTGGGTGCGCTGGGTGCGATCACGGTGGGCGTCGGTGCGCTCGCGTGGATGCTGAGCGGCCAGCGCTGGACCCCTCGCACGCTCCTCGCGGCCTTCCTGCTCACGCAGGGCGCCGTCCACGGCGTGTCGATGGCGCAGCACCCCGCCATGGGCGGCGGCGGCACGCTCATGCTGCTCACCCACGGCCTGGCCGCCGCGCTCCTCGTGGCCGTGGTCCCCCGCGCCGAGCGCGCCCTCCTGTCGATCCTCGACCACCTCGCCCTGCGGGCGCTGCGCATCCGGCGCGTCCTCACGCCTGCGCCGCGCACCGTCCTCCTCGTCTCGACGACGTCGTCGCTGCACGCCGTCGCGCGCATCGCGCTGCCTCCCGGAAGGGCACCCCCGGCATCGGTCTGACCACCGATCCACCCCCTTCCCGGAAGAGACACCCATGCACCCGACCCTCCGGGGTCGGTCCGTGCTGCTGTGCCTGCTCACCGGCCTGCTCGTGCTGCTGCCCGGGCTCGCCGCGTCGGCGCACAGCGCACTGATCGGCTCCAACCCCCCGACCGGCTCGACCGTCCAGGCCCTGCCGGAGCAGCTCGAGCTGCGCTTCAACGAGCCCGTCAGCGACATCAGCCCTGCCATGGTGCTGCGCCGTGACGGCGACACCGTGGCCACGCTGACGCCTCGTGCCGACGGCACCCGGCTCCTGGCCGACGCACCCGGCACCACGCTGCCCGACGGCCGCTACACGCTCGTCTGGCGCGTCGTGTCGGCCGACGGACACCCGGTCGACGGCGTCGTCGCGTTCACCCTCGGCGACGGTCGGACCCCGGCCACCGCCGCACCCACCCAGCGCACGGCGACCGACGTCTCCTCGACGTCGCGCCACGGCGCGTACGCGCTGGGCGGCCTCGCTGCCCTCGTGCTGCTCGCCGCCGTCGTCGTCCTCGTGCGCCGCTCCCGCACCACCCCGACCTCCGACAAGGACCACACCCGATGAAGCGACTCACCACCCTCCTGCTCGTCACCGTCACCGCCGTCGGCCTGACCGCCTGCGGCTCCTCCACCGACGCCTCGACCGCCACCGAGGCGTCGACCGTCTCGGTGCAGGACCCCTGGGTCAAGGCCGCCGACTCCGGCATGACCGCCGCGTTCGGCACCTTCCGCAACGCCGCCGACCGCGACGTCACGATCGTCTCCGCCACGACCGACGGCGTCGCGGGCCGCGTCGAGCTGCACGAGATGGCCACCGACGAGGACGGACAGATGGTCATGCGCCAGAAGAAGGGCGGCATCGTCGTCCCCGCCGGGAAGACCCACACGCTCGAGCCCGGCGGCGACCACATCATGCTCATGGACCTCACCCGACCGGTCGAGCCCGGGCAGGACGTGCGCGTGACGATCCGGTTCTCCGACGACTCGACGATGTCGTTCACGGCTCCGGCCCGCTCCTTCTCCGGTGCCGAGGAGGACTACCAGGGCGGCACCGACCACGGGGACATGGACCACGGGGACACCGGCGAGCACGCGGACCACGGCGACCATGGGTGAGCCGCGTCGCGGACTCTCGCGGCGGGCGCTCCTGACGTCCGGCTCGGTCGGTGCGGCCGGTGTCGTCGTGGGCGCGGCCGGGGCGTCGGCCGTGGCCCACGAACCGCCCGCCGCCGACCCCGGCACGCGGACCGTCGCGTTCCGTGGGGCGCACCAGGCCGGCGTCGTCACCCCGCCGCAGGACCACGGCGTGCTCGTCGCCTACGACCTCCGCGACGGTGTCGACGCCGACGCCCTCCGCCGGCTGTTCGCCATCTGGACCGACGACGTGGAGCGTCTGACGGCGGGACGCGCGGGCCTCGCCGACACCGAGCCCGAGCTGGCCCTGCGCCCGAGCGGACTCACCGTCACGCTCGCCGTGGGGCCCGGCGCGGTGGAGGCTGCCGGCGTCGCCGTGCCGTCGTGGCTCGGTCCCTTGCCGGACTTCACCGTCGACCGGCTCGAGGACCGGTGGAGCGGGGGGGACCTGCTGCTGCAGATCTGCTCCGACGACGAGCTCGTCGTCTCGCACGCCCTCCGTCTGCTCACGAAGGAGGCACGCACGTTCACGACCGTCCGGTGGGTGCAGCGTGGCTTCCGCGGCCCACTCGGGCGTGACCGCACGCCACGCAACCTCATGGGCCAGGTCGACGGGACGGCCAACCCCCGGCCCGCCGACCACGACGCACTCGTGTGGCGCAGCGCCACGACCACGCCCGACGGTCCGGCCTGGCTCGACGGCGGCACGACCATGGTGGTGCGGCGCATCCGCATGGAGCTCGACACGTGGGACGAGGTCGACCGGACTGCGCGCGAGCGCACGATCGGGCGCCGGCTCGACGACGGGCGGCCGCTCACCGGCGGACGCCTCGAGGACGACCCCGACCTCGAGGCGCTCGACGCCAACGGGCTGGAGGTCATCGACCCCTTCGCCCACGTCCGCCGGGCCAGGACGAAGGACCGTCGTCAGCGCATCCTGCGCCGGCCGTACAACTACGACGACCCGCCGCCAGCCGGCGAGCTGACCGACGCCGGCCTCGTCTTCGTGTCCTTCCAGGCCGACCTCGAGGCGCAGTTCGTACCCCTGCAGCGTCGGCTTTCCGAGCTCGACCTGCTCAACCAGTGGACCACCCCGATCGGCTCCGCCGTGTTCGCGGTGCTGCCCGGCGCCCGCCGCGGCGAGCAGCTCGGCCAGTCCCTCCTCACCTGACCTCCTCCCCTGCGAAGGACCACCATGACCTCCACCACCGACGCCCGACCGGGCGTCTGGGCGCAGCTCAAGCCCCTCGTGCTGCGCCTGCACTTCTACGCCGGCGTCCTCGTCGCGCCGTTCATCCTCGTCGCCGCCGTGACCGGGCTGGTCTACACCGCGGCACCACAGATCGAGCGCGCCGTCTACGCCGACGAGCTCACCGTCGAGCCTCGCGGTGCGCAGCTGCCGCTCTCGGAGCAGTTCGCCGTCGCCCGCGAGGCGCACCCCGACGGGACCCTCGTCGAGATCCGGCCGCCCGCGACCCCCGACAGCAGCACCCGGGTCGTGTTCACCGACGCCGACGTGCCCGAGAACTCCTACCGCGCCGTCATGGTCGATCCCTACACCGGCGAGGTGCTCGGCCAGGAGCGTCAGTACGGCCAGTGGCTGGGCGTGCGCGCCTGGCTGAACGAGCTGCACAGCAACCTGCACCTCGGCACCGTCGGGCGCTACTACAGCGAGCTCGCCGCCAGCTGGCTCTGGGTCGTCGTGCTGGGCGGCCTCGCCCTCTGGTTCACCAAGCGGCGCACCGACCGACGCGCACGCCGCCTGCTGCTGCCGGAGCAGTCGGCGACGGGACGCCGCCGCACCCTGTCGTGGCACGCGACCCTCGGCATCTGGCTGGCCCTCGGAGCCCTCTTCCTGTCGGCCACCGGACTCACCTGGTCACGCTTCGCCGGCGAGCACGTGGCCGAGGTGCGCACGGCGCTCTCCTGGACCGGCACGACCCTGACGACGTCGCTCGACGGCGAGGACAGCGGGTCGTCGGGCCACGGTGCGCACGGGGGTCACGGGGGACCCGGGTCGGGCGTCTCCGACGACGTCGTGAGCCGCGGCGTCGGCGTCGACGGGGTGCTCGCGGCGGCGCGCGCGGCGGGGCTGCAGGACCCGCTCCTGCTCACCGCGCCCGTCGACGACGCGTCGGCGTGGACCGTCGCCGAGAAGAAGCGCAGCGCGCCCACGCGCCTGGACTCCGTGGCCGTCGACCCCCGCGACGGATCGGTCGTCGACGAGATCCGCTTCGCCGACGAGCCGCTCGCGGCGCAGCTCACCCGCTGGACCATCGACGCCCACGTCGGCGTCCTGTTCGGGCTGCTCAACCAGCTGGTGCTGGCCGCGGTCGCGCTCGGGCTGATCGCCGTGACGTTGCTCGGCTACCGGTCGTGGTGGCAGCGTCGTCCCACGCGCGGCACGGCCCGGGTCGGGCGTGCGCCGGCGCGCGGCACGTGGCGACGCCTCTCGCCGGGGGTGCTCGTCGGCGTGGTCCTGGTGACGCTGGCGGTCGGGTGGTTCGTGCCGCTGCTGGGCGCCTCCCTGGCGGTGTTCCTGCTCCTCGACCTCGTGCTGGCCGCCCGCGCTCGTCGGTCCGCGGCCGACGAGGCCGACCGCCCGCGGGAGGACCTGCCGGTCGGCTGAGCGCTCCGTACGGCTCGCCTCGCCCGTCGTTCCAGGCGGGCGAGGCAAGCCTGGGCTCCGTGAGGCGAGCCTGATCTACGTTGCACACGATGGAATTCTTGGGAACGATGTGCGTTGTAGAGATCAGAGACCCTGACTGAGAAGGACGTGCACCATGACCTCGACCACCCACACCGACGCCCCCTCGGCCCTCGCGACCACGTCGGAGATCGCGGCCGGCGTCGCCCAGTTCCTCACCCCCGTCGTCCACGACCTCGAGGCCCTCGTCGTCGACGGCAAGCAGGCCCACTGGCACGTGCGCGGCAGCGCCTTCGCCGGCGTGCACGAGACGCTCGACCAGCTCGTCGCCCACGCGCAGGACTACGCCGACACCGCCGCCGAGCGCATCGTCGCCCTCGGCCTGCCGCTCGACTCGCGTCTGGCCACCATCGCCGCGAAGTCGACGCTGCCCGCGCTGTCCGACGGCTTCCAGCCCTGGCAGACCACGGTCGCGCAGACCGTCGCCCAGATCGACGCCGCCCTCGTCACGATCCGCACCGCGATCACCGGCCTGGACGACATCGACCTGTCGAGCCAGGACGTCGCCATCGAGATCGAGCGCGGCCTGACGAAGGACCGCTGGCTGCTCCAGGCGCACATCGCCGCCTGATAGCCCGGTCGTCGAGCCCGGTCCGCCACACGCGGGCCGGGCTCGCTGCGTCCTCGGCCGCGGTCTGCCCTCGGCGCCGTCGACAGCTTCGGGTCGGGACTGCGTTGGTGCGGCCGGTGCCGGGGGCGGTCTCCGAAAGGCCGCGACGGAGCAGGCGCGCCCCGCGTGGTCGGCCGTCCCGGCCTTCGCCCCCATCGGTGGATCTGCAACCTCAGAGAGGCCGCTGCGGTTGCTGAGCCACCCATGCCGGGGCCATGGTGCGTCCTCCACCGAATCCCCGCCCCGGGTGGCGACTCCTCCACCGTCCCAGCGCTCAGAGGGTGGAAACCACACCGCGCACCCCGGCCGACCGGTCCATTCGGTGGAGAAGTCACCGCCCGACGAGGGAACAGCGCAGCGGCAGCCCCCAGGCCCGGTCGAGGCGCTGGGGTCATCCGGTCGAGGCCCCTGCGGAGGCCCCCGCCCCGTACCGGCCGCACCAACGCAGCCCCGCGCCCACGACGGTCGGAAGCGACGCAATCCGCGCCACAAGCAAACCGAACCGCTCGTGTGAGATAGGCAACCCTTGCCTCAGGCGGCGCAGGTAAGCCTATACTCACCTCATGAGGTCCCACCGTCGCCGCGTCCCGCTGCAGCACGTGCTGCTCGCCGGCTGCGCCGACGACCTCGTGGTGCTGCAGTCGGCGCTGGCCCTGCTGCCCGACGACGTGTACGGCCAGGTGGTCGTCGAGATCGATCCCGACGTCGACCTCCCCGTCCTCGAGACGCCCGCCCGTGTCACCGTCCACCGCGTCTGGCCCGGCACCGCCGACCGCGCCGTCGCCGCGTGGATCGCGGAGTGGGTCCCCAGCGAGCCCGACGCCGCCCGCACCGTCGGGCTGTGGATCAGCGCCGGGTCGAGCGCCCGTAGCGTGCCGGTCGAGCTCGACGTCGTCGCCCAGACGATCTGAGCGGCGCCTTGAGCGGTGCCTGTCAGCGCAGGTGCAGCGCCATCCACGTGTCGTCCACGGGTGAGCCGTCGATGAGGAACTCGCCGACGAGTACCCCCTCGACGCCGAAGCCGCAGCGCTCGTAGAGCCGCTGCGCCGCCGGGTTCGTGCCCAGCACCCGCAGCGTCACCTTCGCGGCGCCCTCGGCGCGCGCCCGCTCGACGGCCGCACGCACCAGCAGCTCGCCGATCCCCCGACCCTGGGCCGACGGGTCCACCGCCAGGCCGTCGATCGTGCGCACGTGCGCGTGCGTGGCCAGGTCGCCCGCCGGGTGGAGTGCCACGTAGCCGACGACCGCACCGTCCCGCTCCGCGACGAGGAAGCCGCCCGGACCGCCGTTGCGCTCGCCGAAGAACGTGTCGCGAGCCGGCGGCTCGCCCGGCGACCACCGAGGGCTCCAGGTCGCGAGGTCGAGACCGAGCAGGGCGGTGTCGTCGGCGAGCGCCGCAGGGCGGACGTGGGTCATGCGTCCGATCCTCGCACCCGCGACGACTAGCCTGTCGCCGTGGACCGTCGCCGCCGACCTGCCGGCCGCAGGGTCGAGCCGTGACCCCGCTCGTCGCGTCGCTGCTGCCCCCCGATGTGGTGGTCCACGAGGCTCGACGGTCCGGCACGCCCGGTCGAACCTGGGACCTCCTGGCCGAGGAGGAGCGCCGTCAGGTGCCCGGCGCGGGGGAGCGGCGCCGGGACGACTGGGCCACCGGACGACTCCTCGCGCACGCAGCCCTGTCCGAGCTCGGCCGGGACGTGCCCGTCCTCCCGCGAGGCGACCAGGGCGAGCCGCTGTGGCCGACCCCCGTGGTCGGCAGCATCACGCACTGCGACGACTACGCGGCCTGCGCCGTGACGCGGGCCGGGGAGGTCCGGGGGCTCGGGATCGACGTCGAGCCGAGCCTGCCGCTGCCACCCGGCGTGCTCGAGGTGGTCGCCTCGCCGGCGGAACGTCGTCACCTGGCCGAACGAGCCGACCAGGACGGCTCCGTCCCCTGGGACCGACTGCTGTTCTGCGCCAAGGAGGCCTGCTACAAGGTCTGGTTCCCCCTGGAACGGCGGTGGTTGGGCTTCGAGGACGCGACCGTGCACCTCGACCTCGACGGCACCTTCGAGGTCACCCTCGACGCCGACCTCCGAACGTCGCTCCCGGCCCGTCTGCCGGGGTGCTGGGGCGCACGCGACGGTGTCGTGGCGGCGGCGATGCACTGGCGTCCTGCCGTCCACGGGCGGTGTTAGGGTCGTCACGACCGATGCATCCCGGGGGGGGACTTCGATGACCGGTTTCGACCAGGCCGCGTACGACCGCGACGGATTCGTGGTGCTCCAGGACCACCTCGCACCCGCCGAGGTGGACGTGCTCGTCACGGAGTTCGAGCACCTCGTCGCGACGCCGTCACCCGCGCTCATCCTCGAGTCGGACGGCACGACGGTGCGGGGTCACCACGGCGGCCACCTCGTCAGCGACGTCTTCGCCGACCTCGTCAGGCTCCCGCGGTTCCTGAGCCTGTCCGAGGACGTGCTCGGCGGGCCGGTCTACGTGCACCAGTTCAAGATCAACGCCAAGCGCGCGCTCGTCGGGGACCACTGGGAGTGGCACCAGGACTTCACCTTCTGGCACCTCGAGGACGGGATGCCCCGGCCCCGTGCCGTCAACTTCGCCCTCTTCCTGGACGACGTCACGGAGTTCAACGGACCCCTGACGTTCGTGCCCGGGTCGCACCGCGGCGGGCAGGTCTCGACCGAGACGCGGGCCGGGACCTCGTGGACGGACACCCTGTCCTCGACGCTGCGCCACCAGATCACGCCGGCGACGCTCGAGGCCGCTCTCGCCGGCCGGGAGATGGTGGCACCGAAGGGGCCGCGCGGCACCGTGGTGATGTTCGACAGCCTCCTGCTGCACGCGTCGTCGTCGAACCTGTCGCCCTTCGACCGCCGGATGGTGGTGCTCACCTACAACAGCGTCGAGAACGCGCTGGCGACCGTCGAGGACCCCCGTCCGGAGTTCGTGGCCGCCCGCGACGTCGACCCGCTCGAGGCCGTCCCCGACCACGCGCTGGAGCGGCGCGTCGGATCGAGCCGATGAGCTGGTCCTCCGGAGGACCTCGATGACGACGATCCCCCTCACCCCTGGCCAGGAGGGGATCTGGATCCAGGACTCGCTGGGCCGGGGCGCGGCCTACCACGTGCCCTTCGCCTACGCGATCGGGCACGGCCTCGACCCCGACCGTCTGGTCCGTTCCGTGGAGACCGTCCTCGACGCCCACGTCGCGTTCCGGATGCGGGTGCGCAGCGACGGGGGTCGTCCGTTCGGGTGGGCCTCGGAGCCCGGCACCGGGGCCCGGGTCGAGCGGCGCCGCGTCCACGCGCACGAGGTCGATCGTGTCCTCGACGAGCTGGCGGACCGGCCCTTCGACCTCGCCCACGACCTCCCCGTCCGAGCGCTGCTGCTCGAGGCGGAGGACCGCCACGTGCTCGCCGTCGTCGTGCACCATCTCGTGTTCGACGACTGGTCCATGGACCTCGTGCTCGAGGAGGTGGCCCGGTGCTACCGCGACGGGGCCTCCGCGGCGCCGCCCTCGGACGACGAGATCCTGCCCACCCACCTGCGCGCCTGGCAGGAGGAGCTCCAGGCACGTGGTCCGGGACGGGACGACCGGATCGCCCGACGCGCACGGGCCTTCGCGGACCCGCCGGCACGGCTCGACCTCCCGCGTCGCGAGACGAGCGGGAGCGGTCCCGACGTCGGTGGCGCACATGCCACCTCCACGGTCGACCTCGCGACCAGCGCCGCGGTCCGCGACCTGGCCGCCGCCCACGCCTGCACGGAGTACGTCGTGCACCTCGCTGCCTGGGCGACGCTGGTCGCCTTCCACGGCCAGCACGACGACGTCGCCGTCGGCACCCCCCTCGCGCAGCGGTCCCGTCCCGGCGCGGGCGACCTCGTGGGCTACTTCCTCGACACCCTGGTGGTCCGCCCGCACCTCCCGGGGCACCGGACGTTCGACGACGTCGTGGAGTCCACGCGGGACGCGTTCTTCGACGCGCTCGAGGCCTCGACCGAGATGGCGTACGAGGAGGTGGCGCGCGCGGTCACGGGCCGCGAGCCGGACGGGCCGCTCTTCACGGTCTGGTTCGCCTGGCAGCCCCCCGGTGACGGTCTCGTGCTCGAGGACGTCGCGGACGTACGACGGATCGACCTGCCCACGCGGACGGCGAAGTTCGACCTCGCCCTCTTCGTCGAGCCGACGGACGAGGGCCTGCGCCTGCACCTCGAGCACCGCGCCGACGCCGTCGACACCGCCACGGCGGAGTCGCTGCTGCGACGCTACGGTCGCCTCCTGCGGGAGGTCACCGGGTCGCCCGGCACTCCCCTTGCCCAGATCGACCTCCTCGACGACGCCGAGGAGCGCCGCCTGCTCGACCTCGGCCGAGGTCCGGACGCCGGACGGGGCCCGGTCGCCCACCAGCTCGACGAGCCGATCCTGCGCTGGGCGCGCGCCCGGCCGGACGACCCGGCCGTCCTGCACGAGGGGCGGACGACCAGCTACGCCGAGCTCCTCGACCAGGCGTCCCGGTGGACCGCCGCCCTCGTCTCGCGCGGGGTCGCCGTCGGTGACGTCGTGGGGGTGTCCGTGCCCCGTTCGCCCGACATGGTCGCGGCGGTCCTCGGCGTCCTCGGCGCGGGCGCGGGCTACGTCGCACTCACGCTCGACCATCCCGCAGCGCGTCTGCGTCACGTCGTGACGGACTGCGCCGTCCGGGTGGCGCTCACCGGCGAGGACGTCGGAGTCCTTCCTGCGCTCGGCGTCGAGACCATCGACCGCCCAGCCCTCGACGAGGCGCCGCTCCCGGTACCCGAGGTCGCGAGGAGGCCCGCGGGAGAGGCCCTCGCCTACGTCACCTACACGTCCGGCTCGACCGGGCGACCGAAGGGCATCCGCATGACCCACCAGGCGGTGGGGAACCTGCTCGACTGGCAGGAGCGGACCTACCCCGGGATCGGGGCCGGCGACCGGACGCTGCAGTTCGCGTCGCTCGGCTTCGACGTGTCCGCGCAGGAGATCTTCGGGACGCTGCAGACCGGCGGCACGCTCGTGCTCATCAGCGAGGAGCAGCGCGACGCGGTCCACCGGACGATGCGTCTGGTGCAGGAGCACGAGGTCTCGAGGCTGTTCATGCCCGCTCCCGCACTCCTGGAGGCGACCGCTGGGGCCGTGGCGCAGGGTGTCGCACCCGCGAGCCTGCGGGTCGTCGTGTCCGGCTCCGAGCAGCTCGTGGTGACCGACGCCCTCCGCGCGTTCTTCCGGTCCGTGCCGGCGGCTCGCCTCCACAACGAGTACGGACCCAGCGAGACGCACGTCGCGACGATGTACGCCGCTGCGCAGGACCCGGACACGTGGCCGGCGTGGCTCCCGATCGGCGCTCCTGTCGGCGCCACGTGCGTGCACCTGCTGGACGACCACGGTCGACTGGTGCCCCCCGGTGCCGTCGGGGAGGTGTACCTGAGCGGCCCCGGCCTCGCGCAGGGATACGCGGGCATGCCGGTCGCCACGGCGCGCGCGTTCGTGCCCCACGCCCGCGGGACTGGACCGGGCGAGCGGGCCTACCGGACGGGTGACCTCGCGCGCTACACCGAGGACGGTGCACTGGAGTACCTCGGCCGCCGCGACTCCCAGGTCAAGATCCGCGGTTTCCGGATCGAGCTGGAGGAGGTCCGCACCGTGCTCGACGCCGCCGACGGAGTCGCCCAGGCCTACGTCACGACGCGTGGCGCGGGAGGTCACGCGGAGCTGCTCGGCTACTGGCGGCGGTCCGGCGAAGGTGGGACCACCGAGGAGGACCTGCGCCGCCACCTCGCGGACCACCTCCCCCCGGCGATGCTCCCCGCCAGGCTGTACGAGGTCGAGAGCTTCCCGCTCACCCCGAACGGCAAGATCGACGCGCGTGCCCTCGAGGACCGCTGGGCCCGCACCGACGTCGAGCGCGAGCCCGTCGCACCGGCCGACGATCCACTCGTGGCCGCCGTCGCCAGCAGTATCGCGAGCGTCCTGGAGAGGCCCGCCGTCGGCCCGACGAGCGACTTCTTCGATCTCGGCGGCAACTCGCTCCTGGCCAACCGCCTCGTGTGGACGCTCGCCGCCGACGGTGTCGCTGCGGTGACGCTTCGCGACGTGATGGACGGACGGACGGCCACCGCGATCGCCCATCGCGCCCGACCGGTCGAGGTCGAGACGACGCGACCCGACACCGCGCAGGCGCACGAGCGACTCGACACCCTGATGAGAGACCTGGAGGACGTCTGACATGAGCACCGACGTGACACCGGAGGAGCACGCCGTCGTGGTCAACCACGAGGAGCAGTACTCCACGTGGCCCACGAGCCGACCTCTCCCTGTCGGCTGGCAGGCCGAGGGGTTCGTCGGCTCGAAGGAGGCGTGCCTCGACCATGTCGAGTCCGTCTGGACCGACATCCGGCCCGCGTCGGCCCGCTGATCGAGAGACGAGACCCCTCATGGTGGACCAGACCTCCGTCGTCGAGCACTTCGCCGCGGCCCTGCAGCGCGACCCCGACGCGGTCGCCGTCGACGGCGTCGACGGCCGGTTGAGCTTCGCCGACGTCGACCGTCGCGCCGAGCGGGTCCGGCACGAGCTGGAGGCGCTCGGCGTCACGCCCGGCGACCCGGTCTTCCACGTCGGCACGAGAGGGCCGCACTTCGCCGCGGCCCTGCTCGCCACCTGGCGGCTCGGGGCGGTCTGGCGGCCGCTCGAGCCCGACGCGGCCCCGGCGCGACACGCACGCGTGGTGGGCCGTGACCGCGGTGCCGTGGCCCTCGTGATGGGCGGGCCCGACGAGGACCGCGCCCGTGACCTCGGGCTCCGCCCGTTGCGGGTCGACCTCGCGGACCCTGCGGCGCAGGGGACCGCCGGCACCCGCTCCCCAGGAGCGACCGATGCGGCCTACGTGACCCTGACCTCGGGGACCACCGGCGAGCCGAAGGGAGTGGTCAGCTCGCACCAGGGTCTGGCGCGCCTGGCGACGCGCCTGGCCACCCACCTGCGGCTCGTCCCGGACGACGGGGTGCTCCAGCTCCACCCGTCGTCCGTCGACATCTCTCTCGAGGAGGTCGTCACCACCTGGCGCGCCGGGTGCCGCAGCGTTCCCGTGCCCGACGACGTCCGCACCGACCTCGTCGGGCTCGACCGGCACCTGCGCGACCACCGGGTGACGGTCGTCGACCTGCCCACGTCCCTGTGGATCGTCTGGCTCGAGGCCATCGAACGGGGGGAGGTCCCCCGCCCGCCGACCCACCTGCGGGTGGTCGGCGTCGGGAGCGAGCCGGTGCCGCGCGACGCGATCGCGCGGTGGCTGCAGACCTGCGGGCCCGGCCCCGCCCTCTACAGCCTCTACGGCTCCACCGAGACCGGCATCACGACCCACGCGGCGGGCCCGCTCACGCTCCAGGACGACACCGAGGAAGGCACGCCGCTCGGTCACCCGCTTCCCGGGGTGGTGGGCTACGTGCTGGACGAGTCCCTGACGCCGGTGGCGGCAGGCGGGCGCGGCCAGCTGTACGTGCGAGCCGACGTCGCCGCGCTCGGCTACCGCCAGGCTCCTGCGGCGACGGCCACGGCCTTCGTGCCCGACCCGTTCGCCGTCGAGCCCGGCGGGCGCATGTACGCCACGGGAGACTGCGTGAGCGAGACCGCCACCGGTGCCCTCGTCCACCACGGCCGGATCGACGCCACGCTCTCGGTCAACGGCTTCTCCGTCCGTCCCGAGGGCGTCGCCCGTGTGCTCGGCCAGGTCCACGGCATCGAGTCCGCCCGGGTGCACACGGTGCGCGAGGGCGGCGTCACGACGCTGGTCGCCGACCTCCAGCCCAGCCCGCCCGGTGACGACGACTGGAGGCCCGTCTACGAGGCGCTCTACGCCGACGACCGGACGTCCTACCCTCTCGGTCTCGACGCGACGTCGTGGCTCAGCGCCGTGGACGGCTCGCCCGTGCCGCTCGCGACGATGGAGGCGTGGCGCGACGCCGCCGTCGCGCGGGTGCTCGACCTGGAGCCCCGCCGGGTCCTGGAGCTGGGCTGCGGCACCGGGATGGTCCTGCACGGCATCGTGGACCACGTCGAGCGCTACGTCGGCATCGACTTCGTCCCGGACGTGGTGGAGACCCTCGAGACGCAGGTCCGGGAGCGTGGCGTCCGCGCCTCGGTCGAGCTCCACGTCGGCGACATCCGGTCGAGCCTGCCGATCAGGGACGAGACCTTCGACGTCGTCGTGCTCAACTCGGTCGTGCAGTACCTGCGCGGCGGGCGCGAGCTGCGCGCCGTGCTGGATCGCGCGGCCGCTGCCCTGGCGCCGGGGGGGACACGTCGTGGTCGGCGACGTCCGCAACCTCGACCTCGACCCCGCCTACCGCGACTGGCTCGCCGCCCAACCAGGCTTCTCCCCGCAGGGCGCACGGTCGGGCGCGGAGATCGAGCTGCAGCTGGCACCGCGCTGGTTCCACGACCTCGCCGTGCTGGACGACAGGCCCGTACGGGTGGCGACGCGGAGCAAGGACGTCGACACCGTCGACGAGATGTCGCTGTTCCGCTACGACGCGGTGCTCGAGCTCGACGCCGACCCTCGTGCCACCCGCCCCGTCCGCGAGCTCGCCGCAGCGGACCTCACCGTGCATGATCTCCAGCAGCACGTGCAGCCCGGCGCCCCCATCGTGGCGCGTGCCCTGCCGCGGGGCGCGGGCGTCGCCACGCTACGGTCGCAGGCGCAGGCGCTCGGACTCTCGTGCGAGGCCGCGCCGCACCCGCTGTCGCCCGACCACCTCGACGTGGTGCTGTTCACGGAGCAGGACCGGGCGGAGGCCGAGGAGGCGCTGGCGACCGTGGCGCGCTCCTACGCGGCGCCCCGCACCGTCAACCAGCCGCAGGTCGACGACGACTCCACGCTCGTGCACCGCGCCGCGGAGCAGGCACGTGATGCCCTGGCGCCCCACGAGCGCCCCTCGGTCTACCGGGTCGTCCGGGACGGCACGCCGGTCGTCGTGCCTGTCTCGCTGCGCACCGAGTCGGCGACCGCCGAGACGGGTGCGGGCAGCACGCCGCTCGAGCGCGAGGTCGCGGCCGTGTGGTCCGAGGTGCTCGGTCAGCTGCCGGGCCCGGACGACAACTTCTTCGACCTGGGTGGCAACAGCCTGAACCTCGCCCGCGTCCTCGTGCGGCTGCGGTCGCAGTACTCCACCGACCTCGCGGCCGAGCAGTTCTTCGCCGCCCCGACCGTACGCGGCACCGCCGCCCTGCTCGGCGACGTGCGTCCATCGACCGGCGGGCCCGAGGACGCACCGTCGGTCACCACCGGGGGCCGGGACTCGCCCGTGGCCCAGGGCCTCTCCGTCGGCCCCGCGTCCTTCGCGCAGGAGCGGCTGTGGCTGCTCGACCAGCTCGCCCCGGGCTCCCGGGCCTACCACTCACCCTTCGTGTTCGACGTCGACGGCGAGGTCGACGTCGACGTGCTGGAGCAGGCGGTCCGCGCCGTCGAGCAGACGCATCCCGCGCTCCGAACGGCACTGCGCATGGTCGACGGCACGCTGCAGCAGCAGGTGGTCGAGAGCGCAGCAGCCGAGAACCCCACGACGGTGACCCGGGTCGACGCGACCGTCGCGGACGACCGGTCCGGCCTGTCCGTCGGGGAGCAGGCGTTCGTCGACGTCCCGTTCGACCTCTCCTCCGGAGCGCTCCTGCGGGTGGGCGTCCTTCCCCGAGCCAGCGGCGGGACCCGGATCCTCTTCGTCCTGCACCACGTGGCCGTCGACGAGCTGTCCCTCGGCCGGCTGTTCGACGACGTCGCCTCGGCCTACACCGCCATCGCCCGCGGCACGACGCCGCGACTGCCCACGCCAACGGTCAGCTACCTCGACGCAGCGATCCACGAGCGGTCGTCCGGCCCGGCGCGGACGGCGGGGCGGACGTTCTGGCGCGACCTCCTCGCGGGAGCGCCGACCGCGCTCGACCTCCCCGTCGACCGCACGACCGCAGTCCAGCGCAGCGGGCGCGGCGCACGCCGACCCGTCCCACTCGGGTCCGACGCTCTCCGCCGCGCGGAGGCGTCCGCGCGACGCGAGGGCCTGACGACCTACCAGTGGTGGTTCGCGTTGTTCTCGCTGTTCCTCGCACGTGAGTGCGGCGCAGACGACCTCGTCGTGGGAGCACCGAGCGCCAACCGGCCGCCCGGCACGGAGGACGTCGTCGGCTTCTTCGTCAACACGTTGCCCGTGCGCTGCCACCGACCGACGAACCCGACCGTCTCCGACCACCTGCGCAGCACCGCCCGCGAGCTGCTCGCCGCGCAGCAGCACGAGGACGTCCCGCTGCAGGAGGTGCTCAGGGACCTCGGCGTCGGTCGCAGCGCCGACACGAACCCCCTGTTCCAGACGATGGTCGTGCTGGAGCCGGCCGAGCCGCTGACCATGCGCCTCGACACCCTCGAGGCCGTGGCCTTCGACCTGCCGGAGTCGACGTCGACGATGGACCTCACCCTCGTCGTCCGGCCTACGCCGGGCGACCCACGCATCCACCTCGTGCACGACCTCGACGTGGTGTCCGAGGAGGAGGCGGAGCGCATGGCCACCACGTTCGCGCTCCTGGTGGACGCGGTGCTCAGCGATCCGGAACGACGTTGCCTCGACCCCGTCGACCTGCCCGACGACCTCGCCTCGGTGCTCGGGGGCGGCGATGGCGACGTCCCCTCCCGCACCGTGGCCGAGGCCTTCCTCGACGGTGCACGGGACCATCCTGAGGCGACGGCCGTGGTCTCGGGTGGCCGTTCCGTCACGTACGGCGCGCTGCGCGACCTCGTGGCCGACGTCGTCGGCCGGCTCCGCGAGGCCGGTGCCGTACCGCCACTGGTGCCTGTGGTCCTCCCGTCGTCGCCCGAGCTCGTCGCGGCGATGCTGGCGGTCAACACGGCGGGCTCGGCGTTCGTCCCGCTGGCGCCCGACTGGCCCGCCGCGCGACTCGAGCGGGCCCTGGAGAACATCGGCAGCCCGGTCGTCGTCGGGGACGAGGAGGTCCTGTCGGCTCTCGACGGCTCGCGGACCGTCGTCACCGTGCCTCGACACGCCCGCCCGACCCCGCCGTCCGGACTCGCGGCGTCGTTCGTCGGCGCGCTCGACGAGCCCATGTACGCGATGTTCACGTCCGGCACGACGGGCGAGCCGAAGGCGGTGAAGATCGCTCACCGGGGCGTCCTCAACCGGCTCGCGTGGATGAGTCAGGAGCTGGGTACCCGAGCAGCCCGACGCGTGCTGTGGACCACCGCCCCGCAGTACGACAGCATGGTCTGGGAGTCCCTGTGGCCGCTGACGCTCGGCGGCGCGACCGTCGTCGGCGACCCGACGCTGCAGGCGAGACCGGAGGCGTTCTGCCGCTCCGTGGCCGAGCACCAGGTCTCCACCATCGACCTCGTGCCCGGGGTCCTGCGCGGTCTGCTCGAGCACGCCGCGCACGACCCGGCGGCCGCGTCGATGCTGCGGGCGCTCGAGGTCGTGGTCGTGGGCGGCGAGGAGCTGACCCCGGGGGTCGCAGCCCTCCTCCCGCGGCTCGACCTCGGGGCGCGGTTCCTCAACCTCTACGGCCCCACGGAGGCCACCATCGGCTCCGTCGCCCATGAGCTCCACCCCTCCGAGCACGGCGACGTGCCGATCGGGCGACCGATCACGAACACCTCCGCGGCCGTCCTGGACGAGCACCTCCAGCCGGTCCCGCGGGGCGTGCGGGGCGAGCTCGTGCTGGGCGGCGCCTGCGTCGGACTCGGGTACCACCGCGACGCCGTCCGCACACGAGCGCGCTACCTGGACCACCCGTCCCTGGGCCGTGTCTACCGCACGGGCGACCTCGCCCGCGTGCGCCGCGACGGGTCGCTCGCGTTCCTCGGACGCGATGACGACCAGCTGTCCATCAACGGTGTCCGCGTCGAGACCGCCGAGATCGTCCGCGCCCTGGAGGACCTCGACGGCGTGGCCGACGCGGGCGTCACGTCCGTGTCCCTGCAGAACGACGTCCTGCGCCGCCTGGGCACGCACCTCGCCGCCCGGTCCACCGACCCCGAGCTGCACGACCTGCTCGACTCGATCCTCGACCAGCTGGAGACCGACACGTGAACGACGACAGCACCGACAGGTCCCTGCGCGCGCGTCAGGTGCGCCGACGGCTGCGGGACGTCGAGATCACCCTCGAGTTCCTGCGGTCCTCCTACATCGGCGCGCCGCGCGGGGAACAGCGTCACTGGGTGACGAACCGCGCCGTCGACGAGCTCGTGGAGCAGCTGCACCACCTCGACCTCGTCGCCCCCGACTTCGTCGGCAGCGACACCCGACGCGCCATCAGCCCGGGTGCGTGGGAGAAGAGCGACGCCACCTACGTGGACGGCCAGCTGCTGATCGAGGACCAGCAGGTGATGCAGGACTGGGAGATCCCGCTCATGCGCCGGATGGCGGAGGTCGTGACCGCCTCGCACGGCGACGTGCTGGAGATCGGCTTCGGCCTGGGGCTCTCGGCGGGCTTCATCGAGGACTGCGGCGTGCGGTCCCACACCATCGTCGAGCTCAACGACCGCGTGGCCGAGGTGGCCCGCGACTGGGCGGCCACGCGCCCCCACGCGGACATCGAGGTGGTGTCGGGCCACTGGCAGGAGCAGGTGCCTCGGCTCGGCCTCTACGACGGGGTCTTCTGGGACGCCTTCCCGACGAGCGAGCAGGAGTTCGACGAGTTCGTCCTGCGCGACTCCACCGTGGCGGAGGCGTTCTTCCCGGCCGCAGCCAGTCGGTTGCGTCCGGGTGGCGTCTTCACCTACTACACCAACGAGCGCGACTCACTCAGCCGGCGACACCAGCGCAGCCTCCTGCGCTACTTCTCCTCCTTCGCCGTCGAGGTCGTGGACGGACTGGCTCCGCCACCGGACTGCGAGTACTGGTGGACCGACTCCATGTGCGTCGTCACGGCGGTGAAGTGATGGGGGTCTCGATCGAGCAGTTCGTCGAGCGCCTCGGCGAGCTCGAGCCCGGACGGACCTTCCGCGCGTGGGAGCTGCTGACCGGGGAGCGTGTGCCGACCGTGCCCGTGGCCTACGTGGTCCCCGCACCTTCGGCAGATCTCGACGCCCTCGAGGTCCGACGACAGCTGCTCTCCACGCTGCCGCGCTCGAGCGTGCCGGCGCACGTCGCGATCCTGCCCGAGGTGCCCCGCGACGCGCAGGGCAAACGTGACCGGGCCGCGCTGGCCCGCCTCGTCGATGCACAGGTGAGCGCGCCCCCGCCGCCCCCGCCGCCCCCGCCGGCGACGACCTCCGTCGACCCTCTCGACCAGCTCGTCCGAGCGGTGTGGTCGGCGCACCTGCCGGGCACCGCGGCCACCGACGACCTCGACTTCTTCCGCTCCGGCGGCGACTCGCTCACCGCGATCCGCGTGGTGAGCGCGTTGAACGAGGCGCTCGGCAGCTCCATCGCGCTGGTCACGCTGTTCCGCTTCCCGCGCACGGACCTCTTCACGACGCACCTGAGGACGGAGCCGACGGCCACCGGCCTCGCGCCGGAGGTCCTCCTGGCACGCGCCGCCGACACCGCCCCGCCGACGAGCGAGGTCTAGTCGATGGCGCTGCACGAGCAGTTCGAGTCGCTCCCGGCGGCCCGTCGCGCGACGTTCGTGGAGCGGGCGCTCGACGACCCCGTCACACGCGCCGCGATCACGCCGTCCGCGGTGCAGGAGCGGATGATCGTGATGTCGTCCTGGAGCGGTGGTGCGGCGGCCTACAACCTGTCGACCGCCACGCGGTTCCACGGTCCGCTCGACGTGGTGGCCCTGCACGAGGCGTACCGACGGCTGCAGCTCCGGCACGAGCAGCTCACCCGGCGCTTCGTGCACCACGAGGGCATGCTGCTCGCCCTGCCGGGCGAGCCCCGGGAGGCCCGGCCGGTCCTCGACGTGGCGATCCCCGCCGAGGACCGGCCCGACGATGCACGCCGTCGGGCCCGCGCCGCCGCCGCGACCCCCTTCGAGGTGCTCGGCGCACCGCTGACCAGGCTCCAGGTGGTGCGCTACGACGCCACCGACCACCTCGTCCTCCTCGACGTCCACCACGCCGTGGCGGACGGTCGGTCGCTCGAGATCATCGACCGCGACCTGGCCCGCTGCTACGACGACGCGCACCGCCGGCTCGACAGCGTCTGGCCGGCACCGGCAGGACGCTACGCCGACTACGTCCTCGGGGAGCAGCAGGCCGAGCGGGACCAAGGCACCGAGCAAGCCTTGCGCCGCGTCCTCGACCGGCTCGCGGGCGCACCGGCGCTCCTGGACCTCCCCACCGACCAGCCCCGTCCGTCGACGCAGGACTTCGCGGGGGCCACCGTCGTGCGCGAGCTCGACCCTCGGACCAGCGCGGCACTCCTGCGACTGGCCCAGGCGGCGAGGACGACGCTCTTCTCCGTCGGGCTCGCGCTGTTCGCCGACGCGATCCGCCACACGAGCGGTCAGGACGACCTCGTCGTCGGCGTCCCGGTGCTCGGACGCCCCTCGCTGGGGCTCGACGACGTGGTCGGCATGTTCGTCAACACCGTCCCGGTCCGCCTCGACCTCACAGGGACGACCGTCCCCCGTGCCGTCGCCCGGCGCGTCCACGACGCCTGGGTCGACGCGGTGGAGGACCAGCTGGTGCCACTCGACGCCGTCGTCGACGCGGTCGGGGCCGATCGTGACGCGAGCCGACCCCCCGTCTTCCAGGTGACCTTCGCCCTCGCCGAGGACACCGGGGAGCGGGCTGCGTGGCCGGACCTCGTGGCCGAGCCGGTCGAGGTCGACGGCGGGAGCGCGAAGTTCGACCTCGCGCTCACCCTGCACCGGCGGGGCGACCGCCTGCGTCTGGAGCTCGAGCACGCCACCTCCGTCGTCGACCGCGCCTCGGCCGATCGTGTGCTCGACCTGGTCCAGCTGCTCGCCGACGCCGCCACGCAGGACCCCGACGACGACGTCCGCGGCCGCTTCCGCCACCTCCCGGGAGCACTGCCCCAGACCCCCGCCTGGGACACCGAGCGAGTCGACGTCGAGCTGCCGGCCGCGGACCACGTGTGGGACCTGGTGCGCGCCGCGGCACGCCGCACCCCGGAGACCGTGGCCGTGCGCACGGCGACGACCTCGCTCACCTACGCCGGGCTCGTCGGACGCGCTGGGGTGCTGGCCCGCCGCCTGCACGCCGAGGGCGTGGCCCCCGGTTCGCGCGTCGGCGTGATGCTGGCGCGCTCCGAGGAGCTCGTCCCGGCGCTGCTCGCGGTCTGGGCCCACGGCTCCTCCTACGTGCCCCTCGACCCGACCTACCCGACCGAGCGGCTCGCCTTCATGCTGCGCGACGCGGGATGCCGGGCCCTGCTCGTCGACGACGCCGTCCCCGAGCCCCTCGGCGAGGTGTGCGACCCGATCGACGTGCGCAACGCAGCCGGACCGACGACGGACGACCTCCCCGTCACCCAGGTCACGGCCGAGCACGAGGCCTACCTGCTCTACACCTCCGGGTCGACCGGCACGCCGAAGGGCGTGTCGATCCCGCATCGCGCCGTGCTGGCCATGGTCCGAGGGTCGCTGCAGGTCTTCGGCACCGCGCCGCTGCGTCGCTCCCTCGCCGCGACCTCGATCTCCTTCGACGTCTCGACCGTCGAGCTGTACCCGACCCTGTCGACGGGTGGCACGGTGCACCTCGTCGACTCCCTGCTCGACGGCCCCCGCGAGGTTCCGGCGTCGACGTTCACCGCCGGTGTCCCCACGCTCCTGTCGGCCGCGCTCGACATCGGGTCGCTCGACGTCTCCGGCATGGTCGTGGCGGCAGGTGGCGAACCCCTGCCACGCAGCCTGGTCGAGCGCCTGACGGCCGCCGGCGCGCAGCGGGTGGTCAACATCTACGGGCCCTCCGAGGACTGCACCTACTCGACCGCAGCCGTCGTGGCCGCCGGCGAGGCGCCACCGATCGGATGGGCCGTTCCCGGCGGGCGGGCGTACGTCCTCGACCGCGACGGCTACGTGGTGCCTCCCGGCGCGGTCGGCGAGGTCCACCTGGCCGGCGCCGGGCTCGCCGACGGGTACGCGAGCCGCCCACGGCTGACCGCCGAGCGGTTCGTGCCCGACCCCGTCGGGGACGAGCCGGGCGGACGCTGCTACCGCACCGGCGACCTGGCGCGGCTACGGCCGGACGGTGCACTCGTCTACCTGGGACGCTCCGACCGCCAGGTCAAGGTCAACGGGCTGAGGATCGAGCTCGGCGAGGTGGAGGCTGCGCTGCTCGCCTCACCGGGCGTCACCTCCGCCGTCGCGCTGGTGCAACGGGACGCTCGGTCGGCGCGCCTCGCCGCTGCCGTCACGGGGGACGTCGGACTCGACCCGCGGGCGTTGCGTCGCGACCTGGCCCGACGGCTCCCCCGAGCGCTCGTCCCCGCCGTCGTCGTGCCCGTCGACTCGCTCCCGCGTCTGGCGAACGGCAAGACGGACGTCACGGCCGTGCGCGACCTCCTGCCGGCGTTCGGGACCTCGGTCCGGACGACCTCCGAGCCGCCGCCGACGGCGGTCGGCACGCAGCGTGAGGACGACGACGCGGAGCGACTCGTGCGCGAGTGCTGGATCGAGCTGCTCGGGTCCAGTCACGGAGGGGACTTCTTCGCCGAGGGCGGGACGTCGCTCACGGCCCTGCGCCTGGCACTGCGACTGACCGACCGCTCCGGCACGCGCGTGACCCTCGCAGACGTCTTCACCGGACGCACGGTCGAGGCGCTCGCCGCCCACGTCCGGGCCCGACCGAGGCCGGCCTCGGGGCCGGCCATCCGCACGGTGCCTTTCCCAGGACCCCGTCGTCCTGTCACCCGCCCAGCAGTCCCTCTGGTGGGTCGAGGCGGCCCAGGACGTCGGCGCCGCCTACGTCATACCCCTGGCCTGGCAGCTCGAGGGGCCGCTCGACGAGCACGCGCTCGCGGCGGCCGTCGAGGCCCTGCAGTGGCGCCATCCGCTGCTGCGGCACCGGATCGACCCCGCCGCCATGCCGCCGGCCACCCGACCCGGGCCACCGACCCCGCTGCGGCGGGGCGAGCCGCTCGGCCCGAGCGACCTGCAGGAGCGGTTCCGGTCCTTCGCCGACGCACCGCTCGACGTGCACGGCGGACAGCCGCTGTTCGTCGCGGAGCTGTGGCCACGCGACACCAGGAACAACGCTCTCGCGCTGAAGGTCCACCACCTCGTCGCCGACGGCTGGTCCCTCGGCGTCGTGGCCGAGGACCTCGCCGAGCTCTACGCCCGGTGCCGCAGGGACGCCGTCGCGGTGCTCGCGGACGTCCGCCGGCACGAAGGACACTCCGTGACCACCAGGTCCTGGGACCCGACCGAGCTCGCCGACCTCGTGCGACGTCGTGCCGACGCCCTCGACGGCGCGCCGACCGTGCTGCACGTCGGATCGCTCGATCGCCCCGCCCGCCGTGCCTTCGTGGGCCGTGCCAGCGAGCACGACCTCGGCGCCGACGCGGCGCGGGCCCTGACGACGCTGGCCCGTCGTGCCGACAGCACCGTCTTCGTCGTCGGCTCCCTGGTCCAGGCCCTCACGCTCATGTCCCTCACGGGTGGACGCGACCTCCTCCTCGGCACGCCGGCCAACGGGCGCGACGACCCCAGCCTGGAGCGCGTCGTCGGCATGTTCGTCGAGACCGCCGTCCTGCGCGTCCACGCAGCGGACGACCCGGCGATCATCGACCTCGCCCTGGCACACGCCCGCCAGGTGCTCGACGTGACGAGCGCGCCGGTGCCGCTGGCCTCGCTCGTCGACGCCGCGGCGCCGGAACGTCGACCGGGCACCAACCCGCTCGTGCAGGTGCTGTTCGCGCACGACCACGGCGCGGGGACCCCGCTGACGCTCGACGGTCTCCGGGTCACCCCCGTCACGGCACCTCAGGACACGTCCAAGTTCGACCTCTTCGTCACGCTGGACACCAGTGACGACGGCGCACGCCTCGTCGTCGAGCGTGCCGCGGACGCCCTCACGGACGAGGACGTCGCGCAGCTCGTCGACACCTACCGTCGGGTCCTCCTCGCAGCCGCGCTCGACCCCCACGCGACCGTCTCGACGACGCTCGCCACAGCAGGACAGGACGCATGAGCGACTACCGCAAGATCTGGACCGGCAACGCCTCGTCGAACCTCGCCGACGGCGTCACGTTCGTGGCCCTGCCGCTGCTCGCCGTGACCCTCACCCAGGATCCCCTCGAGATCTCGGCGCTGTCGGTCGCCTACACCGTCCCCCGGCTGCTCTCGGTGCTGGGGATCGGTGTCCTCGTGGACCGCGTCGACCGGCGTCGCCTGCTCCAGGCAGCGAGCTTCTCGCGAGGCGTGCTCTTCGCGGCCCTCACGATGCTCGTCGTGAGCGGCCACGTCTCGATGGTCGCGCTCTACGTCGTCTACGCGCTGATGGGTGTCGTCGAGACGCTCGCCGACAGCGCCGCCGTCGCCATCCTTCCGCAGGCCGTTCCGGCAGCGGGTCTGGACCGCGCCAACTCCCAGATCACCGGGACCCAGGTCGTCATCGACGAGTTCGTCGGGCCGCCGCTCGGCGGATTCCTCTTCGGGCTCGCCGCCTTCGCGCCGTCGCTGCTGAACGCCGTCGCGTTCACCCTGGCAGGCCTGGCCTACCTGAGCCTGCGCGGGCACTACACCCTCCCGCCCCCGCAGGAGCACCGCAGGTTCACGCAGCAGATCTCCGACGGCACCCGGTGGGCGTGGCGCCACGAGCTGGTGAGGACCCTCGTCATCGTCGGCGGCCTCGCCTGCGTCGGGTACATGATCCCGTTCTCCTACCTCGTGCTGTACGCGAAGGAGGTGCTCGGGCTCCGTCCGGAGGGCTACGGGCTCCTGCTGTCGGTCTCGGCCGTCGGCGGACTCCTCGGCAGCCTGGTGGCGGCGCCGTTGAGACGTCGCCTGGGCTACTGCACCACGACCATCGGGGCGTTGCTCGTCGGCGCCGCGTCCTTCGCCGTCATCGCTGTCGTCGACCAGGTCTGGGTCGTCGGCCTCGCGCTCGCCACCTACATCGCGCACTCCGTCGTCTGGAACGTCATGGCGGTGACGGTGCGCCAGAAGATCACACCGACCGACATGATGGGCCGGGTCGGGGCAGTGGGACGCTTCGTCGGCATCGCCGGTCTCGCTGCGGGTGCCGCCCTGGGCGGGCTCCTCGCCCGCTACCTCGGGTACACCGCGCCGTTCGCGGTGGCGGCCGGGTTCTTCGTCCTCGGCGCCGTCCTGGTGGCCGGCGCTCGGAGGAGCTTCGCCGTGGTCGAGGACCCGCAGGAGTCCTGAACGGCCCGCGCCGGGGCATCGGCTCAGGCCGTCGGCCGCGCGGCCTCCGCGACGTCGAGCAGCCGCGTGCTCTCCACGAACACCCGCGCCGGGACGGCGACCCCGAGCTCACGCAGGCGACCGATCGCCTCCACGACGAGCAGCGACGATCCTCCCGCCTCGAAGAAGTCGTCGTCGAGGCCGACGTCGGCTCGTCCGAGCACGTCACGCACGACCGTCAGGACCGTCTCCTGCACCTCGGTGTCCACCGCTGCCCCCGATCTCTCCAGCGTCGCGCACCGCGACCTGGTGCGTCATCGGTCGATCGTGATGCCGCGAGCGGCGTCCACGACGACGACCTCACCGTACGGCAGCAGCCACGCGGGCTGGTAGTGCCCCAGGTCGCCACCGACCATGACCGGTCCATTCACCCGCGGCCCACCCTCCCGAAGCCGCGCGCCGATCTGCGTGGTCCAGTCCTCGAACGGGAGCGAGGGGTTGTCCGCCACCAGCAGCGCCGCCACCGGCACGCCCTCCAGCAGCGGCCACAACCGGTCCAGCACCTCCTCGGCGTACTCGGGCCCGTCGTCGACCACGTCGAGCCAGAGCACCGAGCCGGTCACGTCGAGCAGACCCGCCTCGAGCAGGTCGGCGAGGATGCCCGCCTCCGCGCCGAGCAGGCGACCGGCACTCCTGCCGTGCTGCAGCCAGACGTCCGTGCCGGCGCGTCCCCCCGACCACCGGTGGACCTCGCCCGCGTAGCTGGCCGGCACGGAGTTCTGCGTGCGCACGGGTGAGCTCTCCAGCCGCAGCGGCCCCGACCCCAGCAGCACGTCCTCGACGGATCGCGACGTCTCCGGCGGGACGTCGGACTCCCCGAACTGCGTCACGAAGGAGGCGCCGGTGAACGACGTCAGCCCGGCCCGTGAGTAGAGGAAGGCGTTGAGGAAGGTGTTGTCGCTGCGTCCGACGAACGCCGTCGGGTGGCTGCGCAGCAGGTCGGCGTCGAGGTGGGGCAGCAGCTCGTGGCTGGCCAGGCCGCCGACGGCACTCATCACGACGCTGACGTCCGGGTCGAGGAACGCGCCGTGCAGGTCCTCCGCGCGCTGGGCCGCCGTCCCCGCCGACCGGCCGTCGTCGGAGATCTCGAACGCGTTCGGCGCGAAGTCGCACCGCAGACCCATGGCGGCCAGACGCGCCACGGGCACGTCCACGACACCGCGGGAGTAGGCCAGCGACGGCAACGACGGGCTCACCACGCGGACCAGGTCGCCGCGACGAGGTCGTGGCGGTCGGACGATCTCATCGACCACGGAGCGACCCTTCTGCCAGGACGCGCCCACCTGACGCCCCCGAGTGTGGAGTGGACTCGACTACCTTAGATCGCGGAGGCGTCTCCTCCTCGCCGCGTGCGCACCGGGACGCCACGACGATCGGGGGATCATGAACGACCACGTCCGCGAGCACACCACGATGGAGCGCGCGAGCATCGAGCGGATCGAGCTGTCGGAGCAGGAGCGACACCAGGTCGCGAGGCTCGCGACCGAGCTGGCTCCCGCCTTCGTCGGGGGGCGGTCGCCCCTGCCGACGCGCCTGCTCGGCGAGGCTGCAGGCCGGCTGCCGGCCCGGCTGGTCGCCGAGGTCGCGCAGGTGCGCGAGCGTCGCCTCCCCCACGCCTGCGTCGTCTCCGGCGCGCCGCTGCTCGCGGAGCGTCTCGAGCCCACGCCGCAGCACTGGCGCGAGGCCCAGACGGCGGGCTCCGTCGTCCACGCGTGCGTGCTGCTGCTCGTCGCCGACCTCCTCGGCGAGTCGTTCGGCTGGGCCTCGCAGCAGGACGGTCGCGTCGTCACCGACGTCGTGCCCTCACCGGGGCAGGAGGACTCGCTCGTGAGCTCGTCGAGCCGCGCCGAGCTGGCCTGGCACACCGAGGACGCCTACTTCGAGCAGCGCGCGGACTTCGTCGGCCTCTTCTGCCTGCGCGCGGCGACCGGCGGCGCCACCACGGTGTCCTTCCTCGACCCCGCGCAGCTGTCGGCGGACGTCGTCGAGGTGCTCCAGCAGCCACGTTTCCTGCTGCGGCCCGACGACGCCCACGACGTCCACCCGGACGACCTGGCGCGCACCTGGCTGGTCGACCCGTCCGACGCACGCAGGATCCGCGTCGACCGCGACTTCACCGACGCCGTCGCCGACGACCCGGAGGCGGCCCGCGCGCTCGACGACCTCGTCGAGGTCCTCGACGCCAACCTCCAGGACCTCCCCCTCGCCCCCGGCGACATCGCCTTCGTCGACAACGCGGTCGCGGTGCACGGTCGGCGCTCGTTCACGCCGCGCTTCGACGGGACGGACCGCTGGCTCAAGCGCGTCAACGTGAGGACGAGAGCGTGACGTGCCGTCGCCCTGCGTCCGTCCCCGGCGCGGAACATCGGGCCGGGCTCGTGTCGTTGCACCGGGCATGACCACCATCGCCGTCACCGGCGCCACCGGGACCGTCGGCGGGCTCGTCGCCCGCCACCTCGCCAAGGCCGGGGCCGAGGCCCGCCTGCTCGTCCGCGACCCGAGCCGCGCACCCGACCTGGGGCTGCCGGTGTGGCAGTGCGCGTACGACGAGGGGCCGGCGCTCGGGGAGGCGCTGGCCGGCGTCGACGCCCTTTTCTTCGTCTCCGGGCACGAGAGCGCCGACCGGATGGCCGACCACCGCTCCGTCGTCGAGGCTGCCGTCGAGGCCGGGGTCGGGCACGTCGTCTACACGTCGTTCGTGGGCGCGTCGGCCGACAGCACGTTCACGCTGGGCCGCGACCACGGCGCCACCGAGGACCTGCTGCGCGACGCCGGACTCGCGTGGACGTTCCTGCGCGACAGCTTCTACGCGGAGGTGTTCCCGCACTTCGCCGACGAGGACGGCGTGATCCGCGGCCCCGCTGGCGAGGGACGGGTCGCGGCGGTCTCGCAGCGCGACGTCGCCGCCGTGGCCGCGGAGGTGCTGCTCCACCCCGACGACCACGCGGACCGCGCCTACGAACTCACCGGGCCCGAGGCGTTGACGCTCGCGGAGATCGCCACCGTCCTGACCGAGGTCACCGGCCGACCGCACCGCTTCCACGACGAGACGCTCGAGGAGGCCCGCGCCAGTCGCGCGCACTACGGCGCCCCCGACTGGCAGGTGGACGCGTGGGTGAGCACCTACACCGCGATCCGCGACGGCGAGCTCGCCGCCGTCAGCGACGACGTCCCGCGCCTGCTGGGGCGGCCGGCCCTCTCGCTCGCCGAGGCCCTCACCGCGTCTCGCTGACGCGTCACGCCGTCGCGGCGGCCAGGACCGCCAGCTCCTCCTCGCGCGTCAGGCCCGCCAGGCGGGGTCGGTCCAGACCTCGTGCGCGCTCGTCGGCGAGCACGTCGGCAGCCGTCTCCTCGAGCGGACGTCGGACCAGCCCGGCAGCCTCCGCCCGGGCGGTGTCGATCCGCGTCATGCCGCCGTAGCCGTCGGGCAGCCAGAGCGGCAGCGACCGCCCGCCCGACCACGGCCGCACGTCGAGCGCCTCCAGCCGATCCGGGCCGACGGGCACGAGCCGTCCGGGAAACCCGACGCTCTGCGCGACCCGGAGCAGCGCCTCGCCCAGCGCGACGCCCTCTCCGGCGACGTTCAGGACACCCGTGACGCCACGTTCGGCCGCATTCACCACGAACGTCGCGACGTCGCGCACGTCGGCCACCTGGCACCGCGCTCCCGGCGGGTCGGGCACCAGCACGTCGCCCGTGTCGGCCCGGGCGAACCGGGCCGGCCAGTAGCCGAACCGGTCGGACGGGTCGCCCGGGCCGGCCAGCAGGCCCGACCGCAGCACCAGCGGAGCAGCGTGCTCGAGGACCGCCTGCTCGCACGCGACCTTGCCCTCCCCGTACAGCTCGGCGTCCACCTCGTCCGTCGTCACCGGCTCGCGCAGCGGATCGTCCTCGTGCAGCGGTCCCGACAGGTCCGCGTAGACGTTGGCGGTGGAGACGAACGTCCAGTGGGCGCTCGTCGCAGCCAGCGCCGACAGGGCGGTCCGGACGTGTCCCGGCTGGCGGGCGACGTCGACGACGGCGTCCCACGGGCCGGCCACCTGGTCGTAGGCGTCGGCAGCGTCGCGGTCGGCGCGCACCCAGCGCGAGCCGTCGACGACCTCGCCGCTCTCGCCGCGCGCCAGGCACGTGACGTCGTGCCCCCGCTCCAGCGCGCTCCGCGCGACCTCGCGGCCGAGCCATGCCGTCCCGCCGAGCACCAGCCACCGTCCCATGCCTCCACCTGAGCAGGCCCGGCGCCGACTCGCCAGAGGTGTTCACCGAGGGCTGACGGCCTAGGCTCAGGGCATGGCCTCCATCAGCACCCTCTCCGTCACCGGGACCGCCTCGATCCGCGAGAAGGTCGCGCTGCCCGACGGCGGCGTGCTCACGGTCAAGCTCGTCTCGCCCGACGGCGAGGTGCTGGCCGCCTCCGCCAGCGTCGCCGGCGACGGCCCCACGCCGTTCGAGCTGTCCGTCGACGCGGCGCTCGTCCCCGACGCCGACACGCTGCGTCTCTGGGCGATGCTGCGCACCGACGTCGGCGTGTGGGGCACCCCCGAGCTGGTCACGGTGCGCGAGGAGCTGCAGCTGTCGCGAGTCGACGCCTGATGCCGCGGGGTGCCCAGGTCACGCACCTGTCGCGGGAGGAGGTCGCCGCCGCGGACAGCCCCGTGCTCGGACGCATCGCCTCCCTGCTGCGCCCCTACCGCCGGCAGCTGGTGCTCGTCTGCGTCGCCGTCGTTGCCGGCGCGGCGCTGACGTCGGTCATCCCGTTCCTCACCCGCGCCGTGTTCGACCAGGCGCTCTTCCCCACCGACGGGAGCCCCGCCGACCTCGGCCTGCTCGGGCGGCTCGTCGGTCTCATGTGCCTCATCCCCGTCGTGACCGCCCTGATCTCCGTCGGGCAGAACTGGCTCACCGCCACGATCGGGAACTCCGCCATGGCCGACCTGCGCAGCCAGCTGTTCGCGCACCTGCAGACGATGGAGCTGGCCTTCTTCACGGCCACGAAGACCGGTGCCATCCAGTCGCGGCTCGCCAACGACGTCGCCGGGGTCCGGACGGTGCTGACCGACACCGCGACGACGATCCTGCAGAACACGGTCACGGTCGTCGCGGCCGTGGTCTCGATGGTGCTGCTGTCGTGGCAGCTGACGGTCCTGACCCTCGTGCTCATGCCCGCGTTCATCGCCATCCAGCTGCGGGTCGGTCGCCGTCGCCAGAAGCTCGCGCGCCGCACGCAGGAGTCGCTGTCGGAGATGACGGCGATCACCGAGGAGTCGCTGAGCGTCTCGGGCATCCTGCTGTCGAAGGTGTTCGGTCGCGCCGAGTCCGAGACGGAGCGCTACCGCGAGGCCAACCGGGAGCAGGCGCGTCTGCAGGTGGCGCAGGCGATGACCGGCCGCACGTTCTTCGCGACGGTCCAGACGTTCTTCGCGATCACGCCGGCCCTCATCTACCTGTTGGCCGGGCTGATGATCACCGGCAGCCTGCCCGGTGGGGCCGACACGCTCACCGCCGGGACGCTCGTCGCGTTCACGACCCTCCAGGCCCGGCTCCAGATGCCGCTGCTGCAGCTGATGCGCGTGACGCTCGACGTGCAGACGTCGCTCGCCCTGTTCCGCCGCATCTTCGAGTACCTCGACCTCCAGCCCGCCGTGGTCGAGAAGCCGGGCGCGGTCGCGCTGCCCGCCGTCCGGGGCGAGGTCGAGATGCGCGGCGTCTGGTTCCGCTACCCCGAGCCGCGCTCGCTCAGCGGGGGCCGCACCGGTGACCGGTTCGGCGACTCGACCGTGCGCATCGACCGGCCCGACGGCGTCGCCGCTCCCGTGTCCGACGACGCCTGGGCGCTGCGCGACGTGTCGCTGCGCGTCGAGCCGGGCCAGCTGGCGGCCATCGTCGGGCCGTCGGGGTCGGGCAAGACGACCGCCACCTACCTCGTGCCGCGCTTCTACGACGTCACGCGCGGTGCCGTGCTGATCGACGGGCACGACGTGCGCGACCTGACCCTCGACACTGTCACCGGCGCCGTCGGCATGGTCACGCAGGAGCCGTACCTGTTCCACGGCACCATCCGCGACAACCTCGCCTACGCCCGACCCGACGCGAGTGCCGAGGAGATCGAGCAGGCCGCCCGCGACGCCAACATCCACGACCGGATCCTCAGCTTCGCCGACGGGTACGAGACCGTCACCGGCGAGCGCGGGTACCGGCTGTCCGGCGGCGAGAAGCAGCGGCTCGCGATCGCCCGCGTGCTGCTCGCCGACCCCCGCATCCTCATCCTCGACGAGGCCACGTCGGCGCTCGACACGGAGACCGAGCGGCTCGTGCAGCAGGCGCTCGAACGCGCCCGCGCCAACCGCACGACCATCGCCATCGCCCACCGCCTGTCGACCATCCACGACGCCGACGTGATCTTCGGCGTCGAGGACGGGCGGGTCGTCGAGCAGGGCACGCACGACGAGCTGCTGGCCGCCGGCGGCCTCTACGCCCGGCTCTACGTCGAGCAGTTCCAGTCGGGCCGGGGCCCGCGGCGCGTCGACGAGCGTCGGGCCGACGTCAGCGTGTGACCCGCCTTCCCTGGCGGGCGGCTTCCGTCGGAGGGCAGCGCTACCGTCGTCGCGTGATCGCTCGAGTCGAAGGGACGGGTCGCCCCCTCGTCGTGCTGCATGGCTTCGGGGTGGACCACCGGATCATGCTCCCGCTCGAGTCCATGGTGAGCGACGTGTCCTGGCGCCGCGTGTACGTCGACCTGCCATGGGCGGAGGGCGTGCACGACGCGGCCGCCTCGAGCGCGCAGGACGTGGCCGAGGGCGTCCTGGCCGAGGTCGAGGAGCATCTCGGCACCGAGCCGTTCGCCGTGATTGGGAACTCCTTCGGGGGGATGATCGCGCGGTGGCTCGCGCACGAGCGTCGAGACCGGGTCCTCGGTCTGGCCACCGTCGCCGGGCTGGTCCAACCGGACCACGCTGCACGCGACGTCCCGCCACGCACGGTCCTGCACCGCGACGACGCGGTCCTCGAGCGCGCCGGCGACGCACGCGACGACTTTGCGGCGGTGAGCGTCGTGCAGGACGATCGTTCGCTGGAGTCGTTCGAGGAGTACGTCCTCCCCGGCCTGCGCGGCGCGGACCCGGGCGCCCTGGAGCGCATCGCGTCGGCGTACGCCCTCCCCATGGTCCCCGAGGTGGCGCACCCGGAGCCCTTCGCCGCACCCACCCTGCACGTCCTTGGACGCCAGGACGACGTGGTCGGCTACGAGGACGCGCTCACCCTGCGCGACCACTACCCACGCGGCACCTACGCGGTCCTCGACACGGCGGGCCACAACGTCCACCTCGAGCAGCCCGGTGTCACGGGCGCCCTCGTCCGGGACTGGCTCGCGCGCGTCGACCGTCACGCAGCGCACCACGACGCGGCGTGAGCGGTCAAGCTGCGGTCAGAGCCCGCCGAGGCCCACGTACTTCGTCTCGAGGTACTCCTCGATGCCCTCGGCGCCGCCCTCGCGGCCGAAGCCTGACGCCTTGACGCCGCCGAAGGGGGCGGCCGGGTTCGACACGATGCCCTGGTTCATCCCGACCATCCCGGTCTCGAGACCCTCGTAGACCTTCACCGCACGGGCGTAGTCGGTGGTGAAGGCGTACGCGACGAGGCCGTACTCGGTGTCGTTCGCCATGCGGATCGCGTCGTCGTCGTCGGTGAACGTGAAGACCGGCGCGACCGGGCCGAAGATCTCCTCGGTGGACACCTTCGCCGACAGCGGCACGTCGGTGAGGACGGTCGGCGGGTAGAACCAGCCGGGACCCTCAGGCACCTCGCCGCCGGTGACCACGGTGGCGCCCTTCTCGACGGCGTCGTCGACGAGCTCGGCCACCTTGTCGCGCTGCTTCTCCTCCACCAGCGGGCCGACCTTCACGCCGTCCTCCAGGCCGGGGCCGATCTTCAGGGCGCCCATCTTCTCGGCGAGCTTGGAGGAGAACTCCTCGGCGACGTCGGCGTGGACGATGAACCGGTTGGCGGCCGTGCACGCCTCACCGATGTTGCGCATCTTCGCGAGCATCGCGCCCTCGACCGCCGCGTCGACGTCGGCGTCGGCGAAGACGAGGAAGGGCGCGTTGCCACCCAGCTCCATCGACACCCGCAGCAGGCCTTCAGCGCTCTGCTCGACGAGGGAGCGCCCGACCTCGGTGGAGCCGGTGAAGGTGAGCTTGCGCAGCCGCGGGTCGCGGATGATCGGCTCCATCACCTCGCCCGTGCTCTTCGTCGTGACGACGTTGAGCACGCCCTCGGGCACGCCCGACTCCTCCAGCACCTTCGCCAGCCACAGCATGGTGAGCGGGGTGAGTCCGGCGGGCTTCACGACCATCGTGCAGCCGGCGGCGATGGCAGGCGCGATCTTGCGGGTGCCCATCGCGAGCGGGAAGTTCCAGGGCGTGATCATGAGGCACGGTCCGACGGGCTGCTTCAGGGTGAGCAGAGCGTGTAGCGCCGTTCGGGGCGACGGAGTAGCGGCCCGACACGCGGACGGCCTCCTCGGAGAACCAGCGCAGGAACTCGGCGCCGTAGGTGATCTCGGCCTGGCTCTCGCTGAGCGGCTTGCCCATCTCGAGCGTCATGATCGTGGCGAGCTCGTCGGCACGGTCGACGACCGTCTCGAACGCCGAGCGCAGGATCTCGCCGCGGTCGCGCGGCGGCACCTTGGCCCAGTCGGGCTGCGCGGCGACGGCTGCGTCGATGGCCGCCTTGCCGTCCGCGACGGTCCCGTTCGCGACCTCCACCAGCGTCGAGCCGTCCGCGGGGTTCTCGACCGCGAAGGTCGCACCGCCGCTCGCGTCGCGCCAGGAGCCGCCGATGAAGAGCTGGGTGGGGACGTCGGGCAGTGCGGAGGAGGTCATGTCCCGAGGCTACGACGGACGCGACAGGTCGGCACCTGGTGACCTTCGACTTCCTGCAATGATGGCTTTGGTTGGTGTTTTTCCGCTGTTGTGTTCGATATCTTTGATCCATGTCCAGCACGAAGCTCGCCGACCGGCTCGAGGCCGTCGCCGCCGAGCTGCGCGCCTTCCCGACGAGCACCGATGCGTTGCGGCTGCTGCAGGGACTCTCGAACGCGATCGACGCGGAGAAGGTGGCGCTGGTCGCGGAGGTGGACGAGCATCGCGACTTCGAGACCGAGGGCTGCTCGAGCCTGAAGAACTGGCTGCGTGACCAGCTCCACCTCGACGGCAGACAGGCGTCCCAGCTGGTCCGCTCCGCTCGGACGCTGCGGGACATGCCCGACCTGGAGTCACTCGCCGTCGAGGGCGCCGTCTCGCTCGACCATGTGGACGCGTTCGGCTACGCCGCCAAGTACATCGACCCGATGGTCGTGGAACGCTCCATGGACTGGATGCTGCGTCTGGCCGAGCGGGCCGAGCCGGTCCAGATCCGCAAGGCCGTCAAGAAGCTGCGCGCCACCGCCCACCCCGACGACCTCGACGAGGCCTGGATCAAGGGGATGGACCGGCACGACATCAAGGTCTCCGTCGTCGGCGACGGCGTGGCGGTCACCGGGTTCCTGCCCTTCGACACCGGCACCAAGCTCAAGACCCTCCTGCAGTCACTGTCCGCACCCACCTGCGCCGAGGACGACCGACCCGTCAGCATCCGCCGCGTCACGGCTCTCGACGCCCTGCTCTCCTCCGTGCTCGCCTCCGGCCTGCCGCAGGACAAGGGCGTGCGCCCCCACGTCGACCTGACCGTCGACCTCGCCCAGCTCGCCACCGACGCGAGCACCGCGACCGGCGAGCTCGCCGGATTCGGGAGCGTCGGCCCCGCCCAGCTGCAGCAGATGCTCTGCGACGCCGACCTCACCCCCATCCTCACCGCCGGCAGACACGCCGTCCTCGACGTCGGCCGCACCCACCGCCTCGCCACCCCGAACCAGCGCAAGGCGATCGTCACCCGACAAGGCGGCACCTGCGCCGGACCCGGCTGCAGAGGACCCGTCGTCCACGTCCACCACGTCCAGTACTGGTCCGACGGCGGCACCACCGACCTCGCCAACCTCATCGGACTCTGCCCGAGCCTGGGGGTCCCCCCACACAAGGCGCGTAGCGGTGGGGGAGCATGCAGCAGTGCACCAAGGGTTCTTCACCATCGACCCCCACACCCACCAGACCCACCGCACCCTGCGCACCCGACACGCCAGCTCCCGCCGCACCCGAGCCGGCTGAGTAGCTACGGCACGCGGCGGACCAGGGCGGACCGGTCGAAGAGCTCCGGGTGCAGCACCGACGCGAACGCCTCGACGCCGTCGACGAGTCGCGGACCGGGTCGCACCACCACGGCGTTGCCGTCGACGGCCCACACCTGCGCGCCCGGCAGCTCCCGCGCCACCACAGCCGCCTGCTCGGCAGCCCCGTCGAGCCCGAAGCCGCACGGCGCCACCAGCACCACCTCTGGGTCGTTCGCCCGCAGCGCGCCCCAGCCCGACGGACCCGACGGCGTCCCCGCGTGCATGCCGACCGGCTCGCCACCCGCGGCCGCCACCTGGTCCGGGATCCAGTGGCCGCCCGTGAAGAGCGGGTCCACCCACTCGACCACGGCCACCCGAGGACGCCGTCGACCAGCCACCCGGCCCTCGACGTCGGCCAGCCGCCCCCGCAGACCCGCCACCACCGCCCGGCCGCGGTCGACGACACCAGCCGCGGCAGCCACCCGCTCCACCGATGCCAGCACGTCGTCCAACGTGTGCGGGTCGAGCGTCAGCACCTCGGCGCTGCACCCGAGGTGCGCCAACGCCTCATCCACCCGGTCGGTCGGCAGGGCGCACACCCGACACAGGTCCTGCGTCAGCACGAGGTCCGGGTCGACGTCGGCGAGCGCACCCTCGTCGAGGGTGTACAGGTCCACGCCCTCCTCACGCCGCGCCCGCACGTAGGCGTCGATCTCTCCCGGCGTCCACCCACTCGTGTCGGCACCCGTCACCACCACACGGTGCTCCGACCGCGCCGACACCGGCTCGTCGCACTCGAACGTGACGGCCGCGAGCCGGTCCTGCAGGCCCAGGGCGTAGACGATCTCCGTAGCCGACGGCAGCAACGACGCGATCCTGCGCGCGCCGCTCACTGGGGGCGGCGCGGACGGCGACGCGGGTAGCGCGGCAGCTGCCGCACCCGCACCACCACGAACACGGCGATGACGAGCAGGACCGCCAGGATCACCAGCTTCTGGAACGTGTCGGCGTAGGGCTCGACCTGCTCCCAGTTCTCGCCCAACCGGTAGCCGGCGACGACGAAGATGCTGTTCCAGATCAGGCTGCCCGCCGTCGTCAGCGCCAGGAACAGGCCGAACGACATCCGCTCCACGCCGGCCGGCAGGGAGATCAGGCTGCGGAAGATCGGCACCATCCGGCCGAAGAAGATCGCCTTCGTGCCGTGCTTCGCGAACCACGCCTCCGTCCGCTCGAGGTCGCTGACCTTCAGCAGCGGCACCTTCTCGAACACCCACACCGTGCGGTCGCGGCCGTAGGCACGGCCCAGCCAGTAGAGGATCGCCGCACCGATCACCGAGCCCGCCGTGGTCGCGAACAGCGCTCCGGCCAGGCTGAACGTGCCCTGCGCAGCGGCGAAGCCGGCCAACGGCAGGATGATCTCGCTCGGGATCGGCGGAAAGATGTTGTCGGCGCCGACCGCGAGCGCCACGCCGAACAGGCCCAGCTTCTCCATCAGGTCGACCGTCAGACCGGCCAGGCCGCTGTCCGGGCCCGTCGAGCTGGCGGACTGCACGAGGGCGGACGTCACGGCTGCGCTGATCACCAGGCGAGGGTACCTGCGCGCACCCGAGCCAGGGTCCGACGCCGACCCGGGGATACCGTCGCGGTATGCGATCTCGGGTCACACGCAGCGCCACCGTGCTCACCGCGACGCTCCTCCTGCTCTCCGGCTGCACCGGCGGCCACGACGAGGGCGGGGACGCGACGACGACGTTCCGCACCCCGTCGCGCGCGGTCGACGTCGTGGCCGGCCGCACCCCCGCCCAGAACGCCGTGGGCACCTCCCGGCGGCTGTTCGAACGCTCGGACGTGGCCATCGTGTCGGCCCGCGACGCCCGCTCGCAGCAGCGGTCCGTGAAGGCGGCCGCGCGGCTGGGCGTCCCCGTGCTGCTCGTCGGACCCACCACCCGCGCCGAGCTCGACCGGCTCGGCGTACGCACGACGCTCGCCGTCGGGCCGAAGGACGCCGACTGGCCCGACCTGCCCGGACGTCGCCTCGTCGGCGACGAGCAGGCCGACGTCGACCGCGCCGTGGCCCGGCTCCCACGCACCTCGCCCCGCGACCACGACGTGGTGGTGCTCGTCCACGCGCCCGGTACCGACCTCACCTCCGTCGGCACCGCGCGCGCTGCCGGCGCGACGGTCGTCGGGGTGAAGGGCGGCGACCCGCGTGCGGACCGACGCGCGATCCGAGCCCTGCGCAACCAGCCCGACGCACCCGTGGTCGGCGTCGGGACGACGTTCCGTCGCGGCCTCGGCTACGAGGTCACCGCCGTGCGCCGCGACCTGACCCAGCCGGGCGGCGGACTCCTCGTGTTCCCGGGGCGTCACGTGGTCGCGCTCTACGGGCACCCCGGCACCCCGTCCCTCGGCCTGCTCGGCGAGCAGGGCACCGCCGCGACGGTGCGTCGGGCCGCGCGACTGGCGCGCGAGTACCAGGAGCTCTCGGACCAGCCCGTCGTGCCCGCGCTGGAGATCATCGCGACCGTGGCCTCCTCCGAGGCCGGGGACGACGGCGACTACTCCGCGGAGAGCAGCGTGCGCGACCTGACGCCGCTCGTGAACGCGGCCGAGAAGGCCGGCCAGTACGTCGTGATCGACCTGCAGCCCGGCCGGACCGACTTCCTCACCCAGGCCAAGCGCTACCGCTCGCTGCTGGAGCGACCGCACGTCGGCCTCGCCCTCGATCCCGAGTGGCGGCTCGCGCGCGACCAGAAGCACCTGACCCAGATCGGGTCGGTCGGCGCCTCGGAGGTCAACGCCGTCGCCGACTGGCTGGCCGACCTGACCCGTGAGCGCCGGCTGCCGCAGAAGCTCTTCGTGCTCCACCAGTTCTCGACGTCGATGATCCGCGACCGCAGCACCCTCGACGTCGGCCACCCGGAGCTGTCGACCGTGGTCCACGTCGACGGCCAGGGCACGCCCGGCGCGAAGACCGGCACCTGGAACACGATCCGTCAGGGCTCCCCGAAGGGCGTCCACTGGGGCTGGAAGAACTTCCTCGACGAGGACGAGCCGATGCTCACCGTGCCGCAGACCTGGCGCGACGTCCGACCTCGACCGGACCTCGTGACCTACCAGTGACGGCGACGCGGGCGTTCAGCGTCGGCGTTCAGCACTGGCCCTTCAGCACTGGGGGACGTCGCCGGTGCAGAGCGAGGGATCGGCACTGCTGCCCTCCGCCACCCGCGCCAGCAGCGTCCTGAACGTCTCGGCATCGGCGTCGGAGAGCCCGCCCAGGACCGTCCGCTCGACCTCCTCGATCCGCTGCGAGGTCTCCCGCAGGACCCGCTCGCCCTCGGCGAGCAGCACGACCCGGCGGGCACGTCGGTCGGCGGGATCGGGTCGACGCTCCACGAGCGCAGCGCGTTCGAGGTCGTCGACGAGGTAGGTCATGACCGTCCGGTCGATGCCCAGGTCGGCCGCGATCATCGCCTGGCTGTTGCACGACTCCGAGCCTGCGACCGTCAGCACCTGGAAGCCACGGGCGCCGCCGGGGAGGTCCGCGACCACGTCGTGCGCCGCGTCGAGGTAGCGCCGCAGGACCGCACCCAGCGCCTGGCCGAGGTCGGCTCGGCTCACGGCGGGCGGGTTCTGGCTCACAGCGCCAGGGTACCCGGCCTCAGGTGGTCGTGACGACGATCACTCGTCACGATCATCGTCTACATATATGATCTGTCGAGCAGACTATCTTTTGTCGTCAGGAGCACCCATGAGCACCATCTTCCGGCTGGACTCCAGCATCCGCCTCGACGGCTCGACGAGCCGCGCCGTGGCCGACACGCTCGAGGAGGCGATCGTCGAGGCCGAGGGCGGCGGCACGACCGTCGTCCGTCGCGACGTGGGCACCCGGCCGCTGCCCGGCGCAGCGTGGGCCGCGTCGGCGTTCGCCGGCTTCGCGCCCGAGGAGACGTGGACCGAGGAGCAGCGGGCCGCGCGCGCCCTCGCTGCGGAGCTCGCCGACGAGGTCGCCGCCGCCGACGCGCTCATCATCACCGCACCGTTGTACAACTTCGGCGTCTCCGCCCACCTCAAGCTCTGGATCGACACCGTCATCACCGACCCCCGCTTCGCGCCGGGGACGGAGACGGTGAAGGGGCGCCCCGCGTTCCTGGTGGTGGCGAAGGGCGGCGGCTACGGCCCCGGCACACCGCGTGAGGGCTGGGACCACGCGACGGCGTACCTGCGACGCATCCTGGAGGACGTGTGGGGTCTCGACCTCGACGTCATCGAGACCGAGCTGACCCTCGCCGACGTGACTCCGCAGATGGCGGAGCTGCGGGACCTGGCCCGCGCGCAGCTGGCCGAGTCCCACGACTCCGCGCGGTCGGCCGGGCGGTCGGTCACCCTCAAGCTGCGTCCTGTGGCCTGAGGTCGACGCGGCCGCGCGACCCCCGCGCCGTCCTAACCTGACGGCATGGACCGGACCCGCGTCGCCGTGAGCACCGGCTTCCTGCTCCAGGGCTTCACGTTCGCGGCGCTCGTCACGCAGACACCGCGCCTGCAGGACCGGTTCGACCTCGGCGAGGGCGACGTGACCGTCCTGCTGGTGGTGGTCGCGGTCGTGGCAGGACTCGGCAGCGTGCTCGCGGGCGTCCTGGCCACCCGTCGCTCGAGCGGGACGGCGCTGATTACGTCGCTGGTGGGGATCGGGGTGGGGGCTGCCCTGGTCGGCTGGGCGCCGTCGTACCCGCTGCTCGTCGCCGCCTTCACCGCCTACGGCATCGCGCTCGGTGGGGTCGACGCCAGCATGAACATGCAGGGCGTGCGGGTGGAGGCGCTGCGGGGACGCAGCGTGATGACCGGGTTCCACGCGTGCTGGAGCGTCGGCGGCATCGTCGGCGCCGGCTACGCCGCCCTCGGTCTGCCCCTGGGCGCCGGGCTGTCGGTCGTGGCGGTGGTCGTCGTCGCGCTCGCCGTGGCGTCGGCCCGCCACCTGGCCGCGGACGCGCCGGGGACGCAGGTCGACGACCTCGCGACCGCCGCGACGGTCCCTGTCCCCTGGCGACCCGTGCTGCTCTTCGGCCTGGTGATCTGCCTGTTCTACTCGGCCGACACGGGCACGGGGACGTGGAGCAGCGTGTACCTGCGCGAGGCTCTGGCGGCCCCCGGCTGGGTCGTGCCGCTCGGTTACGCCGCCTACCAGGTGGGCGCGCTGGCCTCGCGGGTCGTCGGCGACCAGCTGGTGCGACGAGTGGGAGCAGCGCGCGTCGTGGCGGGCGGCGCCGCCCTCGGGCTGGTCGGTTTCGCGGGCGTCGTCGCGGCCCCGGACGCCACGGTCGCCGTCCCGGCGTTCCTCGTGGCCGGGCTCGGCATCGCCGTCGTCGCACCGCTGTCGTTCGCCGCGGTCGGTGCGGCCGTCCCCCCGGAGGCGGCCGACGCGGCGATCGCCCGGATGAACATCGCCAACTACGTGGGCGCGATCCTCGGCGGCGCGGTCATCGGGGCGGTCGCGCAGGCCGGCAGCCTGCGGCTCGCGTTCCTCGTGCCACTCGTGCTGGTCGCGCCGATCCTGCTGCTGTCACGCTCCTTCGTGGACCCGAGGGCGACACGTGTCGGCTGAGCGGCCCGCGCGCGGCCCGGCCGACGGGTCCGAGGACCCGGCGGCTGGGGAGCCCGTCAGCTGCACATGGTGGTGCGCTTGTACAGGGCGTCGCCCCAGTACTTCGCCTTCGTGGTCTTGAAGTAGATGCCGGCAGCGGAGTCGTTGTAGCGCTGCTCGTAGTGCAGGTGCGCCGACGACTGGCCTCCGCTCTTGCCGACCCGGCCGATTCCGTTCGTTGCCAGGATCTTCTGACCCTTCGCGACGGAGATGACGCTGAGGTGCGCGTAGCGGGTGGACCACCCGTTCGCGTGGTAGACGTCGACCATCTTGCCGTACCCGCCGGGCCCCGTGCCCGCGAAGGTGACGACACCGCCGTTGCTGGCCTGGACCGGCTTGCCGAGGTCGCTGTCGCCGCCGGTCGGCAGGTTGAAGTCGATGGCGTTCAGCGGGTCGTGGTTCTTGCGGGTGTTGCCGCGCCACTCCTGTCCGCAGGGAAACGGGACCTCGAGCGAGGGTCGCTCGGCGGCGGCGGTCGACGCCCCGGACACTGTCGTCGACTGCTCGGCTGCACCCGCCGCTCCTGCCACGCTGGACACGGCCGTGCCGGCGCAGAGGGCGACTGCTGCCAGGGTCGAGGTGAGGGCTGATCGTCGGTTCATGAGGTGCTCCTGCCGTCGAGGGGCCCGCGGGTCGGGCCGTCGCTCCACGAGCCTGTTCCTCGGCACTGCGAACCCGCTGCGACGTCGGTGCGAACGCCTCGCAGCGGTGGCGCGGTCGCGTCGCACCTGGCCCGTGCGACAGTGTCGGCGTGCAGCCCACCGTCGCGTCGCTCTGGCGCTACCCGGTCAAGTCGTGCCGCGGCGAGTCGCTCGCGCGCGTCGAGGTGGAGCCGTGGGGACTGAGGCAGGACCGGCGGTGGATGGTCGTCGACCTGGCCGGGACCATGGTCACCGCCCGCGAGCTGAACCGGCTGCTGGTCGTGCATCCGACGCTCACCGACGTCGGGCTGCGGCTCACGGCCCCCGGTGCGCAGGCGGTCGACGTGCCGGCTCCGGACCCAGCGGGCCAGGTGCCGATCTCGATCTGGTCGTCCCGCCTCACGGCGGCCGACGCCGGCGACGGCGCCGCGGCATGGTTGGGCGAGGTGCTGGGCCGTGACGTGCGGCTGGTCCACCTGGACGACCCCCGACGCCGGCCGACGAGCCCGACGTACTCCGAGCCGGACGACCGCGTGAGCCTGGCCGACGGGTACCCGCTGCTCCTCACCACCGCGGCGTCGGCCGACGCCGTCTCGGCGGCGGCCGAGACGCCGGTGCCGATGCACCGCTACCGTCCGAACCTCGTCGTCGAGGGCACCGAACCGTGGGGCGAGGACACCTGGCGACGGTTCCGGATCGGCGACGTCACGTTCCGCGTGGTCAAGGGCTGCGCCCGGTGCGTGATGACCACGATGGAACCCGACCACGACGCCGGCACGGTCGCCCGCGGACCCGAGCCGACCCGCACCCTCGCCCGACTGCGTCGCTTCGGCAAGGGCGTCTGGTTCGGCGTCAACGTCATCCCCGACCGCCCGGTGCCGACCGGCGCGACGATCGCGGTCGGCGACCCGGTCGAGGTGCTCGAGGCCGTCGAGCCCGGCACGCCGCCGATCGGGTCGTAGGCGCGGGAGCGTCAGCCGCCGTAGAACTCGCCGGCCGCCGCGCCCGGGGGCGCCTCGGCCTCGCGGGCCATGGGGGTGAAGCGGGAGTAGTGGCCCTGGAAGCTGACGGCGACCTTGTTGACCGGGCCCGAACGGTTCTTCGCGACGATGATGTCGGCCTCGCCGGGGCGCTCGGACTCGCCCGCACCCGTCGCGTCGGGACGGTTGATGAGGAAGACCATGTCGGCGTCCTGCTCGATCGAGCCCGACTCGCGCAGGTCGGAGATCTGCGGCGTCTTGTCGGTGCGCTGCTCAGAGCCACGGTTCAGCTGGCTGATCGCCACGACGGGGACGTTGATCTCCTTGGCGAGCAGCTTGATCTGCCGGCTGAACTCCGAGACCTCCACCTGACGGTTCTCGACCTTCTTGCCCGACGTCATCAGCTGCAGGTAGTCGATGACGATGAGGCCGAGCTTGCCGTCGGCGGCCTTCTGGATGCGACGCGCCTTCGAGCGGATCTCCGGCATCGTCATGTTGGGCGAGTCGTCGATGGTGATCGGTGCCGACTGCACGCGCGGCATGACCCGGCTGACCGCGTCCCAGTCGCGGTCGGTCATGCCGCCGCCGCGCATGTGGTGGATGGCGACCTTGGCCTCGGCCGACAGCAGACGCATCGCGATCTCCGCGCCCGACATCTCCAGGCTGAAGATGGCCGACGGGACGCCGTTCTTGATCGACGCGGCGCGGCAGAAGTCGAGCCCGAGGGTGCTCTTGCCGACACCGGGGCGGGCCGCCACCACGATCATCTGGCCACCGCGGAAGCCGGTCGTGAGCTTGTCGAGGTCGGGGAACCCGGACTCCAGCCCGGCCATGTCGCCGTCGCGGGACTGGATGTCGTCGATCTCCTGGATGGTCTGCGCCATCAGCTCGGAGATCACCTTGTAGTCGTCGGTGCCGCTGCTGCCGTCGACGTCCAGGACCTCGGCCTGGGCGCGGTCGACGATCTCGGCGATCTCGCCGGTCTCGGCCCAGCCGAGCCCGGCGATCTTCTGCCCGACCTCGATGAGGCGGCGCAGGATCGCCTTCTCGCGCACGATCTCGGCGTAGTAGTCGACGTTCGACGCGATCGGGACGCCCGCCACGAGGGTGTGCAGGTAGGGAGCGCCACCGACCTTCGTCAGCTCGCCACGCCGCTGCAGCTCGGCTGCGACCGTGATCGCGTCGGCCGGCTCACCGCGCTGCGCGAGGTCGACGATCGTCTCGAAGATGGCCTCGTGCGCGGGACGGTAGAAGTCGCGGCCCTCGAGGAGGTCGTTCGCCGGGTCGATCGCCTGCTTGCTGAGGAGCATGGCCCCCAGCACGCTCTGCTCGGCCGGAAGGTCCTGCGGCGGGACACGTCCGGCGGGGACGTCGTCCTCGGGCTCGGGCCCCATGGCGTGCAGATCTGCGACAGTCACGCAGCAGCCTTCCTCTCTCGACCCACCCCACGGTAGGTCGAACCTCCGACACGTTCGCGCAGCCTCCCCGGTGGGCAGGTCCCTCGTCCTGTGCGACAGCCGACGCGTCACACTAGGGGCCCGGCGGGGGCCGAGGAAAGCCCGGCACGCACAGCCCGTGTGGACAAGGCTGGGGAGAATGTGGAAATCGCCGGAAAGCCTGTGCACAGTCCGTGGACGGCCTTGTGGAGAACGGGGGGAACGGGGCGTGGAAACGGCGTCTGACCTGCGGCGATGCCGTGCACACACTGTGGGCCCACATTACGTGGACGTCATCCTCCGGCCACCTGCTGGTCGCATCGACATGTCGACAGCGGTGGTGAAGTTCCGGTGAAATCCACAGCCAGGCACAGAAACCTGTTCACCTGGGGGGCCGCCGACCGGCAGATCGTCGCGGTCGCCGTCCCGGCCTTCTTCGCCCTCGTCAGCGAGCCCCTGATGCTGCTCGCCGACACCGCGATCGTCGGCCGGCTCGGCGTGGCCGAGCTGGGCGGCCTGGCGGTCGCGTCGAGCGTCCTGCTCACGGTCGTCGGCCTGTGCGTGTTCCTCGCCTACGGCAGCACCGCGACGGTCGCGCGACTGCACGGCGCCGGCCGGGAACGGGCGGCGTTCGACGGTGCCACCGGGGGATTGTGGCTCGCGGTGGGGCTCGGCGCGGTGCTCGGCGGTCTGCTCGCGGCCGCGAGCCGTCCGCTGGCCGGCGTGCTCGGCAGCTCACCGGAGGTCGAGGGACACGCGACGACCTACCTCCTCGTCTCCGCACCGGCGGTGCCCGCCATGCTGCTCGTGCTCGCGGCGACCGGCGCGCTGCGCGGGGTCCTCGACCTGCGCACACCGCTCGTCGTCACCGTCGTCGCGAACCTGCTCAACGTGGCGCTGAACCTCCTGCTCGTGCACGGGGCGGGGCTCGGCGTGGCCGGGTCCGCTGCCGGCACGGCCATCGCCCAGTGGGTGGCAGCGCTCTGGCTGGTCGTCGTGGTGCTGCGGCGGGCCCGCGCGGCCGGGTCGTCGGGACGTCCCGACGTGGCGAGCGTCGTGAGCGCGGCGCGCGACGGCGTGCCGCTGCTGGCCCGGACCGCGACCCTGCGCGCCGCGCTGCTCCTCGGCACGGCGGTGGCCGCGACGTTCGGCGACGCGCCCCTCGCGGCGCACCAGATCGCGACGTCGCTCGTCACCTTCCTCGCGTTCGCGATGGACGCGATCGCCATCGCCGGCCAGACGCTCACGGGGCGCACCCTGGGCGCCGGGGACGCCGAGGGCACCCGGGAGCTCACGCGGCGCATGATCACGTGGGGCGTCGGCACCGGTCTGCTCGCGGGGCTGCTGCTGCTCGCCGTCTCCCCGGTCGTGGGGTCGTGGTTCACCTCCGACGAGCAGGTGCACGCGGCGCTCGTCCCGGCGCTCGTGGTGGTCGCGGCGGTGCAGCCCGTCTCCGGTGTGGTGTTCGTGCTCGACGGTGTCCTCATCGGGGCGGGCGACGGCGTGTACCTGGCGTGGGCGGGTCTCGCGGTGCTGGCGGCCTACGCGCCGCTCGCGCTGCTGGCCGGTTCGCTCGGTGCCGGGCTCGCCTGGCTGTGGCTCGCCTACGGCGGGTTCCAGCTCGCCCGCCTGGTCACCCTGTGGCTGCGGCAGCGCGGCACCGCCTGGATGGTGCTGGGCGCCTGAGCGTCAGCGTCGCCAGTACCCGGACACGTCGAGGCAGTCGCGCGGGACGGACCGGTCGGCCCGCCAGTGGGTCCGCACGTCGCGGGCGGCGGTCGACTCGCCGGCCATCCAGGCGTAGACCTGCCCAGCCGGCCAGTCGAGGTCGCGGACGGCGTCGAGCAGCAGCGTCGTGGTCCCCGCCTCGGCGCCCGCCGGTCGGTGCAGCCAGGTCACCTCGACGCCGTCGCGCGTGGTGAGGTCCTGCTCGTCCTGGGGTCCGGAGACCTCCACGACGACGTGGGCCGGCGGACCCGGAGGCAGCTCCTCGAGGAAGCGTCCGATCGCCGGCAGCGCGGTCTCGTCGCCGGCCAGCACGAACGCGTCGACGTCGTGCGGGAAGGCCTGCCCGACGGTGGGTCCGGCGATCCACGCGAGGTCGCCGGGCCGGACCTGCTCGGCCCAGCCGGCCGCCTGTCCGTGGCCGTGCCGCACGAAGTCGAGGTCGACCTCGTCGGAGGTCACCCGGCGCGGCGTGTAGTCCTTGCCGAGCGGGCGCACGCCCTCCGTCGTGTAGTCGAGCCCGTCGGGACGCTGCCGCGGGAGCACCGGCCGGTCGGCCTCCGGGGCGGGCACGAAGACCTTCACGTGGTCGTCGAAGCCGGGCGAGGCGAACGCAGGCAGCGTCGACCCGTCGAGGCTGCGCTCGGCGAGGGCCGGACCCGCGAGCGTGAGCCGACGCATGCCCGGCGTCACGTCCTCGACGCGGACGACCTCCAGCTCGCGCAGCACCGCCACGTGGGTCGTCGTCGTTCGTCGCAGCTTCGGCACGCGCACACCCTAGACCGGCTCAGTCGTCGGCCTGGAAGCCGACCGTGGCCCATCGCGGCTGCTCGAACGACGCGGCGCCGACGTTGACGACGCCTGGGCGGACGGCCAGGACCGTGGGCGTGACCGCGAGCGGGACGACGACGGCCTCGCGGCGCAGCGCCGCCTCGAGCCGCGCCGTGGCCGCCGTCCGGGCCCGCGCGCTTCGGGCGGCGCGGACGGCGTCCCAGGGGGCCGCCGGGGAGGCGACCCCGGTGACGTTCGCGGGAGACGTGATGGGCAGGAACCGGTCGCGTGCGGCGTCGGGGCCGAGCAGCGACGGACCCCAGCTGAAGGTCAGCAGGTCGAAGTCGAGCGGCACGAGCACCCGGGCGGCGAAGTCGTCGGGGGCGACGGTGCGCAGCCGCACCGCGACCCCCGCCTCGGCCAGCTGCGACCGGATCGCGCGGGCGCGGGCCGCCAGGGCCTCGCTGCCTCCGGCCACCGGCAGGGAGAGCCGCAGGGGACGGGCCTCGGTGTAGCCGGCCTGGGCGAGCAGGCGGCGCGCACGGTCGACGTCGCGCGTCGTCGGACGGGCCACGGCGTCGTAGCCGCGCTGTCCGGGCAGGACGAGCAGGCTGTCGGCCGTGCGCGGCTCGGCACCCACCGGGGCCGCCACGTCGCGCGCGAGGGCGTCGCGGTCGAGCGCGAGGGCGACGGCCCGGCGCACCGCCACGTCGCGCAGCGGACCTCGCCCGGCGTTCATGGTCAGGTGCGACCACTGCGAGCCCGACGTCCGCTGCACCTGGGCGGCTGGGACGTCGCGGTCGGTGTCGAGCGTCGCGACGTCGAGCTCGCCCGCGGCGAACGCCTCGGCCTGGACCGACGGTTCCGCCACGCGCCACACGATGCGCCGCAGCCGCGGCGGGTCGCCCCACCAGCGCGGGTTCGGCTCCTGCGTGATGGTGCCGGTGTCCTCGTCCAGCTCACGGGTGACGAAGGGACCGTTCGACGGCAGCGGACGGTCGCGGAAGCCGCGGTCGAAGGCGCGCGGGCTCGACGCGACCTGCGCCGGCAGCCGCGGCGAGACGTACAGCGGCCAGTCACTCCGCCGCTCGGCGAAGCGCACCGTGTAGCCGAACCGGTCGCGGCCGGGGCGGACGTCGGCGATCGCGTCCCACCCGTCGCTGCTCGCCACCGCGTAGCGCTCGTCGGTGCCGCGCAGGGCGCGCCAGGTGGCCACCATGTCGGCAGCCGTGACGGGTGTGCCGTCGTCCCACACGGCGTCGGGGTTCAGGCGGACGGCGATGGTGAGCGGGTCGTCGGCGACGACCTCGACCCGGCGGGCGTGGTCGGGATCGACCTCCCAGCCGCCGTCCTCGGTGATCCGGACGACCTGACCGGTCGTCGGGCTGGCGAGCCGCTCGACGTCGGTGCCGACGGCGTCGGCGTGCAGCGGGTTGAAGGTGGCGGGCAGCGACCCGAGACCGATCCTCAACGTGCCGCCGCGTCGGACGTCGGAGACGTCGGCGCGCACCCACGCGGTGGTCCCGTCGCGCGCCTCGGCCGACGCCGACGGCCGGGGTCGGGCGTCGCGGTCGGACCCGCCGGTGCACCCGGCCAGCACGAGGGCGAGCAGGAGCAGCGGGACCAGGGCGGTGCGCGGGGGACGGGGCACGGGAACCTCGGGGGAACGGGGTCTCGGGGGAACGGGGTCTCGGGACGGGTGAACGACGACGGGGCCCGGCCCGGCAGTGCCGGACCGAGCCCCGTCGCAGGACCTACTTGGACGCGACCACGTTGAGGCGGACCTGGGCGGTCACCTCGGGGTGGACGCGGACGGTGACCGTGTGGGCACCGAGCGCCTTGATCGGGTTGCCGACCTCGATGCGACGCTTGTCGACCGAGCCGCCGGCCGCCTCGAGGGCGGTGGCGATGTCGGAGACGGTGACGGCGCCGAACAGGCGGCCGCCCTCGCCGGCGCGGACCGCGACGTTGACCGGCTCGGCCTCGAGACGACCCTTGATCTGGCGGGCCTCCTCGAGGTCGTGCACGGCGCGCGCGTCGCGGGCGGCCTTGATGGACTCGACCTGCTTGGCCGCACCCTTGCTCCAGCGGATCGCATAGTTGCGCGGGAGCAGGAAGTTGCGTCCGTAGCCGTCCTTGACCTCGACGATGTCGCCGGGCTCTCCGAGGTTGCTGACCTCGTGCGTCAGGATGAGCTTCATCGGTGGATCAGTCCCTCTCTCAGCGTCCGCTGGACGTGTAGGGCAGGAGCGCCATCTCGCGGGCGTTCTTGATCGCCTTGGCGATCTGACGCTGCTCCTGGACGGAGACACCCGTCACCCGACGCGCGCGGATCTTGCCGCGGTCGGAGATGAACTTGCGCAGGAGCGCGGTGTCCTTGTAGTCGATGGTGGTGACGCCGGCGGCCGCGAGCGGGTTGCTCTTCTTCTTCGGCTTCCGGACAACTGGCTTGGCCATGGTTCTCCTTGAACGGTGTATCTAAAGAACGGGGTGTGACTGGATCAGAACGGGGGCTCGTCGGCGGCTGCGCCGCCGCCCCAGGCGTCGTTCCCACCCTGCGGTGCGGACTGCGGCTGCGACCAGGGGTTGGCGTTGCCGCCACCGGCGTTGCCGCCGCCCTGTCCGCCGCCGTAGCTGCCGCCACCGCCGCCGAAACCACCGCCGCCGCCACCGAAGTCGCCGCCGCCACCGCCGCCACCGCGCGAGGCCTTGGTGACCTTGGCGGTGGCGAAGCGCAGCGACGCTCCGACCTCGTAGACGTTCATCTCCACGCTGGTGCCGCGTCCGCCGTCCTGGCGCTCGTACTGCCGGACGTTGAGGGCGCCGTGCACGATGACGTGCTGGCCCTTCTGCAGCGACTCGGCGACGTTCTCGGCCATCTGGCGCCACACCGAGCATCGGATGAACAGCGGGTTGCCGTCCTTCCACTCGTTCGACTGACGGTCGAAGGACCGCGGCGTCGAGGCGACGGTGAAGTTCGCGACCGCCGCACCGGACGGGGTGAACTTCAGCTCGGGGTCGTCGGTGATGTTGCCGACGACGGTGATGACGGTCTCGCCTGCCATGGGACCAGCCTTTCGATGGTGGCTGTGGTTGCCGGGGGTGGGATTCGATCCAGTGAACGCTGTACCAGTGAACCCCGGGGTGCGGACAGTGAGCGGGTCACCGTCCACAGGGAGCTCGGGTGAGCCCTTACTTCGCGTCGGGTCGGGTGACCTTCGTGCGGACGACGGACTCGTTGAGCCCGAGCTGGCGGTCGAGCTCCTTGACCGTGTCCGGCGTGGCGGTCAGGTCGATGACGGCGTAGATGCCCTCGTTCTTCTTGTTGATCTCGTACGCGAGGCGGCGCTTGCCCCACACGTCGACGTTCTCGACGCTGCCCCCGTCGTTCTTCACGACGTTGAGGTAGGTGTCGAGGCTCGGGGCGACGGTGCGCTCGTCGAGCTCGGGGTCGAGGATGACCATGACTTCGTAGTGACGCAACGACAAGGTGCGTCCTCCTTCGGTCTGAACGGCTACGGACGGTCCGCAGCAGGAGGTGTGCCCGGATCGGGCAACCACGGAAGTCTAGCCGTGCCCACGATCCCGGGCCAAATCGCGGGGTCCCGACCACCCGGGGGCTAGCGTGTCAGGGTGCAGGACGCCCTCCCCCTCGACGTCGAGCCGGTCGACCTCGAGATCGTCGGCCTGGTCGTGTCGCCACGGCACCGCTACGACGGTCGGCCCTCCGACGGTCCGCGACCGGCGATGGGCTCGGACCGCCAGACGTCGATCGACGTGCGGGCGCACAAGGGCGTGGTCGGCGACCGCTACTTCGGCACGCGGCACCGGTTCGCGGCGGTGACGTTCCTCGCGGTCGAGGAGGTCGAGCGGGTCGGCGCGAGCCTCGACGCGCCGGGGCTCGACCCGTTCCTGGCGCGCCGCAACGTGCTGACGCGTGGGCTCGACGTCGAGTCGCTGGTGCACAGCGAGTTCACGCTCGAGCAGGGGGGCCGCAGCCTCACCTTCCGCTCGCTCACCCGGGCGAACCCCTGCGCGTGGATGGACGTGGTGCTCGCGCCGGGGGCCCACCAGGCGATGCGTGGCCACGCGGGCATCCGCAGCGAGCCGCTCGGCGACGGGGTGCTGTCGGTGGGCCCTGCCCGGCTGGTGGCGGTGCGTCACCTCAGCCCCGACGACGCCGCGCAGCTGCGCCGCGAGGCGCTCGCGACGGCACGTCGTCAGGCCTGACGGGAGCCCGACCGGACGCGTCCCTCGTCGTCCACGACGTGCCCCTCGGCCTGCAGGAGCGGGGTGGCCGCCTCGCGGTGCTGGCGGTACAGCCGCCCGTTCGTGGGCAGGACGCGCCACCAGGGCAGTCCCGGGACACGACGCAGCACGTTCGCGACCGCCTGGCCCGCGCCGGGGTGACCCGCCTCGAGCGCCACCTCGCCGTAGGTCAGCAGGTCCCCGGGTCGCAGGGCCTCCACCACGTCGGCGACACACTGCTGGAACGGCGTGAGCCGCTCCGGCGGGTCGGCGTGCCCGCCGCCGGGCAGCGGCATCGTGGAGGCTTCGTCACCCATGGCACCAGTGAACCCCAGGGCCGTGGTGCCTGCAGCCGCGTCACCGTCGTCGGCGCGGGTCCGCTCCGTCCGTGTGGTCGTCGAGACCCCGGGCGATGGCGTCCAGCGCGGTGTCGAGCTCGACGTCGCTCACGCCGCCGAAGCCGACGACGAGCCCGGTGAGGGTGGAGCCGCGCGTGTAGTCCGCGAGCAGCGGCACGTCGAACCCGACGGCCCGCGCTGCGGCGCGCGCGGCGAGCGCACGGTCGGTCGGGAGGAGCCAGGTCGAGTACATGCCCGCGCTCGGACCGGCCGGCTCCGCGTGGGCGGCCAGCACGGCGGCCACGCGGGGCGCGCGGTCGGCGTACACCCGACGTGCCGAACGGACGACGCGGTCGACGTACCCGTCGCGCAGCATCGACAGGAACGCCCGCTGCACCGGCCACGAGACGCTCTCGTGCCGGAGCGTTCGGGCGGCGCGGACGGCGTCGAGCAGGTGCGGCGGTGGCACGAGCCAGCCGAGGCGCAGGCTCGGCGAGACCGACTTCGACGCGGTGCCGAGGTACGCGACGCGGGAGCGGTCGAGCGACGACAGTGCAGGGACGGGTGCGACGTCGTAGCGGAACTCGGAGTCGTAGTCGTCCTCGACGACCACGGCGTCCTGTGCCGTCGCCGCCGCGAGCAGCGCCACCCGGTCGGCTGCGGGCATGACGTGGCCGAGCGGGTGCTGGTGGGCGGGGGTCACGTAGGTCGCGACGACGTCCGGGGGCACGACCGGTACACCGCGGGCGGGGACGTCGACGACCGTGCGGCCCGCCGCGCGGACGGTGGCGACCGCCGCCCGGTAGCCGGGGTCCTCCACCGCGACGGCGCCGTCGGGCAGCACCTCGAGCAGGGCGCGCAGGCCGTCGGTGGTGCCCTGCGTGACGACGACCTGGTCGGGGTCGCAGTCGACGCCACGCAGCCGGCCGAGACGTTCGGCGAGCGCGGCGCGCAGCGCGGGGACACCGCAGGGGTCGTCGTAGCCGGCGGGCGGGACGGCGGCGGCCACGTCGCGCCACGCCCGCCGCCATCCCGCCCGGTGACGTGGGTCGATCCAGGGGGTGCCGGTGTCGAGGCGCACCAGGGTCGGCGCAGCGGGGTCGGCCGCTGCGCGTGGCGTCGGGGTGGTCGGCGCCGGGCCGGACGGGGGTCGGGCGGTGGCCGTCCCGGCGACGAAGGTGCCCGAGCCGTGGCTCGCGTCGAGCCAGCCCTCGGCGACCAGCTGCTCGTAGGCCTGCGTGACCACGGCGCGGGAGACCCCGAGCTCGACGGCCAGCGCCCGGCTGGCGGGCAGCCGCGTGCCGCGGCGGAGCGTGCCCGCACCCACGAGGCGACGGATCCCGGTGGCGAGCTGCGTCGCCAGCGGGGCGTCGGCCGTCCGGTCGAGGCGGAGCGGCAACGTCGGCGGTCCCGAAGTGGTCTGCACGTCCTGCAAGATAGTGGACCTGGACGTCGGTCCACTTGCGCAGGAGGCTGGGGTCATGTCGACGATCGATGCCACACCGCTGTCGCCCACCCCGCGCACGACCCTCGGGCGCTCGCGCGAGCGGGGCCTCACCGACCGGGCCGCGCTGCACGCGATCCTGCGCGAGACGCTCGTCGCGCACCTGGGCGTCGACGTCGGCGACCACCCGGTCGTGCTCCCGGTCGCGATCGCCGTCGACCTCGACGGTCCCGACGCGGACGGCACGCTCTACGTGCACGGCTCGGTGGCCGCGCGGTGGCTGACCCGCTCGGACCGACGGACGGTGTGCGTCACGGCGACGCTGCTCGACGGGCTGGTCGTGGCGCGGTCCGGCTTCCACCACTCGATGAACTATCGCTCCGCCGTGGTCGTGGGGGAGGCGCGGATCGTCGAGGACCCGCAGGAGAAGGCGCACGCCCTCGACCTCACCGTCGACCACGTCGTGCCCGGCCGCTCGGCGACCCTGCGCCCGCCCACCCGCAAGGAGGTGGCCGCGACCGCCGTGCTGGCGATCCCGCTGCGCGAGGCGTCGGTGAAGGTGCGCGCCGGCGACCCGGTGGACGACGACGCCGACGTCGAGGCCGGCGCGTGGGCGGGCGTCGTGCCCCTGTCGACCGTCGCGGCGAGCCCGGTGTCGGCGGCGGACTCGCACGACGACGTACCGGCCGACGTGGTGAGCCGGGCCGCGCAGCTGGGTGCCTGAGCACACAGGGTCGAGCGAGGCACGGTTTTCTCAGGCAGGCACGGGTTGCTCTCCGTGCTCACCTGAGGAAACCGTGCCCAGCGGAGATTCCCAGGTCGACCTGGGAATCTCCGCTGCGGGTCAGAGGTCGCTGGAGACGTCCCAGATGTTGACGCCCTCGACGGTGCCGGCGAGCTCGTCGATGCGGGTGAGCTCCTCGTCGCTGAAGTCCGTCTGCGCGGCGGCGGCGAGGTTCTCGTCGAGCTGCTCGGTCGAGGACGCGCCGATGAGGGCCGACGTGACGCCGCCCGGCCGCAGCACCCAGGAGATCGCGAGCTGGGCCAGGCTCTGGCCGCGCCGCTCGGCGACCTCGTTCAGCCCGCGCAGCCGCTCGACCATGTCGGGCGTGACGACGTCGTCGGTGAACGAGCCGCGTTCGCCCGAGCGCTTCGCCGGCTCGTCGCCCAGGTACTTCGACGTCAGCAGGCCCTGCGCGAGCGGCGTGAACCCGATCGACCCCATGCCGTGCTCGTCGAGCACCGTCAGCAGACTCTTCCCGCCTGCTGCCCCTGGCCCGGCACCCCCGCCGTCCTCGATCCACCGGTTCACCATCGAGTACGACGGCTGGTGGATGACCAGCGGCGTGCCGAGGTCCTTCGCCACGGCCACGGCCTCGGCCGTCCGCTCCGGCGAGTACGACGAGATGCCGACGTAGAGCGCCTTGCCCTGGCGCACGGCGGTGTCGAGCGCGCCGATCGTCTCGGCCACCGGCGTGCCGGGGTCGGTGCGGTGGGAGTAGAAGATGTCGACGTAGTCGACGCTCATCCGCTCCAGCGACGCGTCGAGGCTGCTCAGCAGGTACTTGCGCGACCCGAGCTTGCCGTACGGGCCCGGCCACATGTCCCAGCCGGCCTTGCTCGAGAGCACCAGCTCGTCGCGGTAGGGCTTGAAGTCGGTGCGCATCATCCGCCCGAAGTTCTCCTCCGCCGAACCGTACGGCGGGCCGTAGTTGTTGGCGAGGTCGAAGTGGGTGACACCGCGGTCGAACGCGTGCCGCAGGATCTCGCGCTGCGTCGCGAAGGGCCGGTCGTCGCCGAAGTTCCACCACAGGCCCAGCGAGATCGGCGGCAGCAGCAGCCCGCTGTCGCCCACCCGCCGGTAGTCCAGGTGCTGGTAGCGGTCCTCGGCCGCGACGTACGGACGGTGGGTCTCGGGCACGGCGTCGGCCCAGTAGCGCTCCTCGGTCATGGTCCCGACGCTAGCGACCGCCGACGGACCCCGCCCCTCGGCACTCGCGCCTCTGAGCAGCCAGGACCGCGACGTCGCGCGACGCGTGACGGAACACGCTCCGTCCTGACGTGACGAAACGCCCGCGACCCGTCACCCTAGGGGCATGCGAACGGTCGTCGGCGTGGTGCTCGGGGCGTGTGCCCTCGGCATCGTCACGGCCGCGGCGCTCGGCACGGCACCGTTCCTCGTCACGCCGACACCGTGGGTGGTCGGGCTGATCGGGGTCGCGATGCTGGCCGTCGTCGCCCAGCCGGCGGCGGCACCATCGGCCCGACGCGTCGCGAAGGTCCTCACCGTGGTCGGCTCCGTCGGCGCGGTCGTGGCCTGGGCCGCCTACCTGCGTGGCTTCAGCGACGAGAACGGCCTGCGCGGCTGGCCCGACGCGCTCGACTCGATGGTCGACCTCGGGTCCTCCACCGCGGCCCTCGCGCTCGCCGCGCTGCTGGTGGTCGCCGGCTCGGCCACGGCCCGACGGCAGCCGCCCGGGATCGACGACGGGACACCCGTCAGCGCAGACGCGTGACCTCGACGCTCACGAACAGCTCCGACGCGCCCGGCGTCGAGTAGATGCCGCGGAGCGGCGGGCAGTCGCCGTAGCCCCGCCCCCGCGCCACGAGCACGTGCCGGTCGCCCGGCACGACCGCGTTCGTCGGGTCGAACCCGCGCCAGTCGCCGTCCCAGTACTCGACCCACGCGTGCGACTCGCCCTCGACGGTCTCGCCGACCACCGGCTCGGTCGACGGGTGCAGGTAGCCCGACACGTACCGGGCCGGGATCCCCGCCCGCCGCAGGGCGCCGAGCGTCGCGTGCGCGACGTCCTGGCACACCCCCGCGCCGGCCTCCCACGCCTCCGCCGCCGTCGTCGACACCTGCGTGACGCCCGGCAGGTAGCGCAGGTGGTCGTGGACCAGGCCGAAGACGCCCACGGCGTACTCGCCGGGAGTGTCCGACGACGCCTGCAGCGCGTCGAGCTGCGCCCCGAGGTCGTCGTGCGGACGCACCCACGTGTCGAGCACGAGGAACTCGCACCACTCGTCGCTCACCGCGGCGAGGTCGGCCCACCCCACGGGCGCGACGTCGACCGCGTGCGGCGTGCTCTCGACCGTCGACGTCGCGACGACCGTGAGCGCGTCGTGCGGCTCGTGCACCTCGAACGCCGTGACGACCGTGCCCCAGTAGTCGCGGTACTCCTGCGACCACGCCGTCGGCGACACCTCCACCCGCGACCGCAGGACCACCTGGTCCGACGTCGTCAGCGGCGTCATCCGTGCCTCGTTGTACGACGCCTCCGCGCCCTCGGCGTACGTGAAGCCCGTCGTGTGCCGCACCCGCAGCTGCATGGGTCGCGGCGACCCGCTCTGCCACTGCGACGCCGACCCCTGGCCCACCTGTCCCTGCATGCTCACAGCGAGACCCCTCCCGTCCACGCGTGCGTGTCCGAGTGCGAGAAGTACCGCGCGCCGACCGCCTCGCTCGCGGCCGCGCACGTGCGCTGCAGCCGCTCCATCTCGATCGGCATCGCCTCGACGATCTCCGCCAGCGGCCGGTACTCCAGCTCCGTCCGCGCCCGGCCCAGCAGCCGCTGCGCCTCGTCGCCGAACCCCGAACGCTGCCCGCGCGCCTCCAGCCGGCTCAGCGCGCGCTCGGCCTCCATCAACGCCGACACCACCGACCGCGGGAACCACCGGTCCAGCAGCAGGAACTCCGCCGCCTGACGGTCACCCTCCAGACCCCGGTAGGCGCGGATGAACGCCTCGTACGCACCGCACGCCCGCAGCGTCGTCGGCCAGGCCACCTGCGTGTCCGACGCCAGCGCCGCCGTCGACAGCAGCCGCGCCGTCATGTCGACCCGCTCGATGCTGCGTCCCAGCACGAAGAAGTTCCAGCCCTCGTCGCGCGGCATCGTCCCGTCGGCGATGCCGTTGACCATCGCCGTCCGGTTCCGCACCCACGCGAACATGTCCGGCGGCCGCTTCGTCCGCGCCGACGGAAGACCGCGCCACATCGTGTTGATCGACGCCCAGATGTCGGTCGACAACGTCTCGCGTGCGCCCCGCGCGCCCTCGCGTGCGGCCGTGATCGCCGACGCGATCGAGCCCGGGGAGTCGACGTTGTGGGCCAGCAGGTCGAGGATCGTCCACCGGTTGACCGCACCCGTGTGGCCCTCCACCCCCATCACCGACAGGAGCTGCTGGCACGACGCCGCCTCGTCGATCGCCGGGTCCTCCACCAGCACCTGCAGCTGGACGTCGAGGATCCGTGCGGTGTCGTCCGCACGCTCGAGGTAGCGGCCGATCCAGAACAACGACTCCGCGATCCGGCTCAGCATCAGAGGTCGCCCCCGTCCTCGGTCAGGACCGACGGCGCGGCCGCTCGCATGCTCTTGGCCTTCTCGGGACCGTCGGCCTCCTCGTCGACCGCGTCCTTGGGGTCCGCGGGCGTCGACGGGTCGGCCAGCACCCACGTGTCCTTCGAGCCACCTCCCCGGGAGGAGTTCACGATCAGCTCGCCCTCGGGCAGCGCCACCCGCGTCAGGCCGCCCGGCAGCACGTAGACGTCGTCGCCGTCGTTCACCGCGAACGGCCGCAGGTCGACGTGCCGCGGTCGGATGCCCTGCTCCACCAGCGTCGGCACCGTCGACAGGGAGATCACCGGCTGCGCGATCCAGGCGCGCGGGTCGGCGTCGATCTTGACCCGCAGCTCGTCGAGCTCCTCGCGCGACGCCGCAGGACCGATGACGATGCCCTTGCCGCCCGACCCGTCGACCGGCTTGAGGACGAGCTCGTCCAGACGGTCGAGCACCTCCTCGCGCTGGTCGGCGTCGCCGAGGCGCCACGTGTCGACGTTGCGCAGCACCGGCTCCTCGCCGAGGTAGTAGCGGATCAGGTCGGGCACGTAGGTGTAGATCAGCTTGTCGTCGGCCACGCCGTTGCCGACGGCGTTCGCGATGGTCACGTTGCCGGCGCGGGCCGCGTTGACCAGGCCCGGCACGCCCAGCACCGACTCCGGGTAGAACTGCATGGGGTCGAGGAACTCGTCGTCGATGCGCCGGTAGATCACGTGCACCGGCTCCAGCCCGCGCGTCGTGCGCATCGAGACCCGGCCCTGCTGGCACACCAGGTCGCGGCCCTCCACCAGCTCGACGCCCATCGTGCGAGCCAGCAGCGTGTGCTCGAAGTAGGCGGAGTTGTAGACGCCCGGCGTCAGCACCACGACGTTCGGGTCGCTCACGCCCGACGGTGCCGCGGCACGCAGCGCCGCGAGCAGGTTGCGCGAGTACTGCTGGACCGGACGGATGCGGTGGTCGGCGAACACCTCCGGCAGCGCCGCGGACATGGCCGGCCGGTTGGTCATGACGTAGGAGACGCCCGACGGCACGCGGCAGTTGTCCTCCAGCACCCGGAAGTCGCCCTGCCCGTCACGGATCAGGTCGATGCCCGAGATGTGCACCCGCACCCCGTTCGGAGGCTCGATCCCCGCGACGACGCGGTGGTAGTGCGGCGACGTCAGCACCGTCTCGCGGGGCACGATCCCGTCGGTGAACACCTCGCCCGGTCCGTACACGTCGGCCAGGAACGCCTCGAGGGCCTTCACGCGCTGACGCACGCCGGTGTCGACGTCGGTCCAGTCCCGCGCCTCGATGATGCGCGGCACGATGTCGAGCGGGAAGGGCCGCTCCTCGCCGCCGACGCCGAACGTGACGCCCTGGTCGAGGTAGGCCGACGCGAGCGACTCCGCGCGGGCCCGGATCTCGTCGTTGCCCATCCGGGTGAACGCCGCGTGCACCTGCGCGTACTCGGACCGCAGGGTCGAGTCGTCGAACATCTCGTCGAACCCGGCCACAGGTCCGTAGCCGTCGAAGAGGTGCGCGTCGCTCACGGGGGCCACCCTAGGGAGGAGAGGTGTCGATCATGTTTCGTGACCTGTCTAGCGGAGAGCCGGTCGGCCTGCACCCCAGAAGGCCCGGCCGGTTGGCCCCGACCCGCGCTTCCTCCTAGGGTCGAGCCATGAGCGGCGACGGGGAGCGGACGGAGTCGGGCGAGGAGTCCAAGCCCGGGATCAAGGACCGGATCGCGGGCTGGCACCCCGTGCTCGCCCACGTCATCCGCACCCTCGACCACTACGGCGCGCACCGGGGCAACCTCGCCGCCGGCGGTGCCACCTACTTCGGCTTCCTCAGCTTCTTCCCGCTCCTGGCCGTCTCCTTCGCGGTCGTGGGGCAGCTGTCGGAGATCTACCCCGGCGCCCAGCAGGACTTCGTCGACGCCCTCAGCGGGGTGCTGCCCGGCATCGTCTCCGTCGACCCCGAGCCCGGACGCATCGCCCTCACCGAGATCGCGTCCAACGCGCCCGCCATCTACACCGTCGGCCTGCTCACCGCGCTCTACGCGGGCCTCAACTGGGTGAGCGGGCTGCGCGACGGGCTCAACCAGATGCTCGACCTGCCCACGTCCGAGACCGGCAACCTCGTGAAGGCCAAGGGGACCGACCTGGTCACGCTCGTGGTCCTGGGCTTCATCCTGCTCCTCTCGGTGTCCGTCGGCGGGCTGCCCGTCGCGCTCGGCTCGTTCCTGCTCGACCTCGTCGGACTGCCCGGACCGGTCGGCGCCGTCCTCCTGACGCTGCTGTCGGTGGTCGTCGGCGTCGCCGTCAGCACCGTGCTGTTCTGGGCGATCTTCCGCCTGCTGCCGAAGCCCGACCTCCCCGAGCACGCGCTCTGGCGCGGCGCCCTGTTCGCCGCCGTCGGCTTCGAGCTCATCAAGCAGTTCGCGAGCCTCGTGCTGCGCGGTGCCAGCTCGGTGCCGGTGGCCTCGCTCGCCATCGCCCTGACGCTGGTGGTCTGGATCTACTTCTTCTCCCGCCTGGTGATGTACGGGATCTCGTGGGCGTGCACCGACGAGTCCACGCTCGCCGAGCTCGCCGAGCTGGAGGACGCCGACGACGAGGCGCAGGCCGCTCGCGTTGACGCCGCGGACCTCGAGGAGGAGCCCGTCGACGTGGGCTACGTACGCCCGCTCGTCGTGGGCCTCGGGCTGGGGACGCTCCTCGGCGCGGTGCTGGGCCGCTCCACCCGCGACGACTGACGGCTCCTAGGCTGCTGCCATGAGCAGCCACGGCTCGCAGCCCCGCCCCTCGGCCCGCACCATGTCGGCCGAGGAGACCCGCGCGCTGCAGGTCGTGCGCCGCCGGACGACCGCCATCTGCTTCTTCGTCGTCGCGATCCACGGCGTCGTCGGCCTCGTCGTCGTGGCCGACGTCATCGCCCGCCAGGGCCGGCAGAGCGGGGCCGTCATCCTCGTCGTCATGTCGGCGTTCCTCGCCATCGGCATCAGCGTCGCCGTGCGCGCGATCCTGGCCGCACGGCCGGTCCTCTCGTGGCCGTGGGTCCTGCTCTCGCTCGTCCCGTCGGCGGCCGGTCTGGTCTGGGTGATCTGACCTTCACCGACGCGACACCGGCGCTTCACGCCCCGATGTCGGGCGTGGCGGATACTCTGGCCGTGGAAAGGGTCCGCCCATGGCCGAGCACGTCCTGGTCCTGAACGCCAGCTACGAGCCGCTGCAACGCGTGTCCCTGCGGCACGCCATCAAGATGCTGGTGCGCGAGGTCGCGGTCATCGAGGAGGAGGCCGAGGGCACCTTCGGCCCGTTCCCCAAGCCCAAGGTCCTGCGGCTCGTGCGCTACGTCGTCACCCGCTGGCGGCACCGGCGGGGGCACCTGTGCACGAAGTCGGCCGTCAAGGCCCGCGACCAGATGTGCGCCTACTGCGGCGGACGCGCCGAGACCGTCGACCACGTGCTGCCGCGCAGCCGCGGCGGTGCGCTCACCTGGGAGAACGCCGTCGCGGCGTGCCTGCGGTGCAACCACCGCAAGGCCGACCGCACCCCGGCCGAGGCCGGCATGACGCTGCTCATCACACCGGCCGCCCCGCCACCCGGCTTCCTCGTCGGCTGACCGCTCGGGGTGCGGGCGCCGTGGGGTCCGTCGGCCTACGATGGACCGCACACGGAAGAGGTGACGATGACCGAGCGGCGGGCCCTGGGCGCCGGTGACGTGCTCGACGGTCGCTACGTGCTGCAGGACCTCGTCACGGAGAAGCTCGGGTCGTCCACGTGGCGCGCGCACGACCGCGTGCTGGCACGCAACGTCGGCATCGAGATGGTCCCGAGCGACGACCCGCGCGCCGACAACTTCCTTGAGGCGGCCCGCCAGTCCACGTCGGTCACCGACCCGCGGTTCCTCCGCGTGCTCGACCTCGTCGAGGCCGACCACGACCACCACGTCATCGTGCGGGAGTGGGCGCGGGCGTTCCCGCTCGACCAGCTGCTGCGCCAGTCGCCGCTGCCGAACCGACGAGCCGCGACGGTGGTCGCGGAGGTCGCCGAGGCCCTCGCGCACGCCCACGAGAAGAACCTGTTCCACCGCCGCCTCACGCCGCACCACGTGCTCCTCAAGCAGACCGGGGCCGTGCGCATCGTCGGCCTCGGCGTCGCGACCGCCCTGGCGCCGGCCGGCCACCAGGACACCTTCGAGGACCTGCGGGCGTACGAGCAGATGGACGTCGAGGCCCTCGGCAAGCTGCTGTACGCGTGCCTCGTGGCCCGCTGGCCCGGGGTCGGCGTCGACGGGCTGCGCGCCGCGCCGGCCGAGGGCGGCAAGCTCCTGCGACCCCGTCAGGTGCGCGCCGGCGTGTCCCGCGACGTCGACGCCGTCGTCGACCGGATCCTCGGGCGTCCGCCGCTGAACCACCGCACGCCGTTGCGCACGGCCGCCGACATCGGTCGCGCGCTGCGGCTCACGGGTGAGGACGAGGCCGACGTCGACGACCCGAGCCCGCTGCACATCTCCTCGCCCGACCTGCTGCGCCTCGACCCCGTCATCGTGCCGGAGGGCCCGCCGCCCGGTCTGGAGCCGCCCCGACGACGGCCGAAGGCCTTCGAGCCGGCCCCGCCCACCACGTTCGAGCGCAGCGTGCACCGCGCGAGGCGTGCCACCGCGGGCGGCGACCGCAAGCTGGTCCTCGCCGGCGTGGCCCTGACGCTCGCGGTCGTCGGGCTGCTGGCCTTCGCCGTGGGACGGTTCACCGGGGAGGACCGCCGACCGCCGACCGCCTCCGTCGCCACCGAGGAGGCGCCGGCCCGCACCCTGGGGATCGCGTCGGTGCGCGACCTCGACCCGCAGGGCCAGGACGGGCAGGAGAACCCCGAGGACGTGGGGCTCGCCGTCGACGGCAACCCCGAGACGGGCTGGCGCACCAGCACCTACTACCGCCGTGCCGACCTCGGTGGCCTGAAGGACGGCGTGGGACTCGTGGTCGACCTGGGTGGCCCGCGTGAGGTCGACTCGATGCGGATCCTCCTCGGCGGAGCCGGCACCGCGCTCACCGTCTACGCGACGAGCCCCGGCGGCGAGGTCCCGGGCAGCCTGCGCGACCTGCGCCGCATCGCGACGCTCGACGACGCCGGCACCGACGTCACCGTCACGTTCCCGGCGAACACCATCACCCGCCGGGTCGTGGTGTGGCTGAGGGCCCTGCCGCAGGTGGGTCCCGGCGAGTTCCAGGGCGACGTCCGCGAGATCAGCCTCAAGGGCCGACGCTGACGATCCTGCCCCCGTCGCTCTGGTCGGGCAGCGGAATGATCCCCACCTAGACTGCGTTGAGCAGAGCAAGACCGTCTACGAGAAGGCACCCATGAGCACTGAGTCGTCCGCCAATGACGTCCGCAACCTGATCATCATCGGCTCCGGCCCGTCGGGCTACACCGCAGCCGTGTACGCGGCCCGCGCGAACCTCGCCCCGCTCGTCTTCGAGGGCTCGGTCACCGCCGGCGGCGCGCTGATGAACACGACCGAGGTCGAGAACTTCCCCGGCTTCCCCGAGGGCATCATGGGCCCGGCGCTGATGGACAACTTCCGCGCGCAGGCCGAGCGCTTCGGCGCCGAGCTGATCGCCGACGACGTCACGTCGGTCGACCTCACCGGCGAGGTGAAGTCGGTCTCGCTCGCCGACGGCACGACCTACCGTGCGCACGCCGTCGTCCTGGCCATGGGCTCGGGCTACCGCAAGCTCGGCGTCGCCCGCGAGGACGAGCTCTCGGGCCACGGCGTCAGCTGGTGCGCCACGTGCGACGGCTTCTTCTTCCGTGAGCAGAACATCGTGGTCGTGGGCGGCGGCGACTCCGCCGTCGAGGAGGCCACGTTCCTCACCCGCTTCGCGTCGAAGGTGACGCTCGTGCACCGTCGCGACGAGCTGCGCGCGTCCAAGATCATGCAGGACCGCGCGATCGCCAACGAGAAGATCGAGTTCGCCTGGAACTCCGAGGTCGCCGAGCTGCACGGCGAGGGCCGTCTGGAGAAGGTGACGCTGCGCGACACCGTCACGGGCGAGACCCGCGACCTCGACGCGACCGGCCTGTTCATCGCGATCGGCCACGACCCGCGCTCGGAGCTGCTCACCGGTCAGGTCGACCTCGACGACGAGGGCTACGTGCTGGTCCAGCAGGGCAGCACGGCCACGAACCTGTCCGGCGTCTTCGCCGCCGGCGACCTGGTCGACCACACCTACCGCCAGGCGATCACCGCCGCGGGCACCGGGTGTGCTGCGGCCCTCGACGCCGAGCGCTTCCTCGCCGACCGCGAGCAGGCCGGTCAGCCCGCACCCGACGTCGCCATGGCCCAGTGGGCCGAGTGACCCCGATCCCCACGACCCCCATCCGCTGAAGGAGAACCCCATGCCCGAGATCACCCCCGTCACCGACGCCGACTTCGCCGAGAAGGTGCTGCAGGCCGACGGTCCCGTGCTCGTCGACTTCTGGGCCAGCTGGTGCGGCCCGTGCCGTCAGCTCGCGCCGATCCTCGAGGAGATCGCGTCCGAGAAGGGCGAGGCGCTCACCATCGTCAAGATGGACGCCGACGCCAACCCGAAGACGCCGAGCGACTACCGCGTCACCGGCCTGCCCACGATGAACCTGTACTACAAGGGCGAGGTCGTGAAGTCGATCGTCGGCGTCCGCCCCAAGTCCGCGATCCTCAACGAGCTCTCGGAGTATGCCTGAACCCGAAGGCGCCTAGCGCCTGAGCAGTTCAGGCAGGTCGAGTGGTGCGCGCCGCAGGCGCCCCGCTGTATCGAGACCTGGCAAGCGTCGAAGCCCCGGTGCGATGCACCGGGGCCTCGTCGTATGTGGAGCACCGCAGGTTCCGACGCGGACTGACACAACAATCTATCGCTTTGTCGACATGTCGATCAATGGTTCCGCGGCGGGTCCATCAGACCCACGATCCGCTCCAGGTCGTCGATCGTCGCGAACTCGACGGTGATCTTGCCCTTCGCTTTGCCGAGATCGACCTTGACGCGGGTGTCGTAGCGCTCGGAGAGCCGTGCGGCGAGGTCGGCCAGGCGGGGAGCGGAGACCGTGCGGCCGGGGGTGCGCGACCGAGAGGTGGCCGGGTCTCCGGTGTCGCCGAACTTCACGATCTCCTCCAGCGCACGCACCGAGATGCCCTCGGCGACGACACGTGCAGCCAACCGGTCCTGCACCTCGGGGTGCGACACCGAGAGCAGCGCGCGAGCGTGCCCGGCGGACAGCACGCCGGCCGCGACCCGGCGCTGTACTGCAGGCGGCAGCTTCATCAGGCGCAGCGTGTTGGTCACCTGGGGGCGCGAGCGACCGATGCGGTCGGCGAGCTCCTCCTGGGTGCAGCCGAAGTCGTCGAGCAGCTGCTGGTAGGCGGCGGCCTCCTCCAGCGGGTTGAGCTGCGACCGGTGGAGGTTCTCGAGCAGCGCGTCGCGCAGGAGGTCCTCGTCGGTCGTGTCGCGCACGATGGCGCCGATGGTCTCGAGTCCCGCCGCGCGCGAGGCACGCCACCGACGCTCCCCCATGATCAGCTCGTAGGCACCCGGCGCCGTCTCGCGGACCACGACCGGCTGCAGCAGACCGACCTCGCGGATCGAGTGCACGAGCTCGGCCATGTCCTGCTCGTCGAAGACCTGACGCGGTTGTCGGGGGTTCGGGACGACGGCGTCCAACGGCAGCTCGGCGAAGCGGGCGCCCTGGACCTCCTGCAGCCCGGACTCCTTCGCCTCGGCGGGGGTCGACGGGATGAGCGACTCGAGCCCTCGGCCGAGTCCACGACGTGGTGCCATCAGGCGCCCCTCTCGCTGGTGGTCGGGTCGGACGTCCCCGCCTGCGCGATCTCACGGGCGGCCTCCAGGTAGGAGAGCGCACCGGACGAGCCCGGGTCGTAGGTGAGGACGGACTGCTGGTAGCTCGGTGCCTCGGAGATCCGTACCGAGCGAGGGATCGCGGTGGCCAGGACCTTCGGGCCGAAGTGGCTGCGCACCTGCTCGGCGACGCCGGCGGACAGGCGCGTGCGTGCGTCGAACATCGTCAGCAGGATGGTGGTGATCTCGAGGTCCTGGTTGAGGTGCGCGCGCACGAGCTCGATGTTGCGCACCAGCTGGCCCAGGCCCTCGAGCGCGTAGTACTCGCACTGGATCGGGATGAGCACCTCGCGCGCGGCGACCAGCGCGTTGACGGTGAGCAGACCGAGGGACGGCGGGCAGTCGATGACGACGTAGTCGATCCGATCGTCGGCTCGCTCGCGCTCCTCCAGGTGGGCAGCGAGCGCCTTCTTCAGGCGGGTCTCACGCGCCACGAGCGACACGAGCTCGATCTCGGCGCCGGCCAGGTCGATGGTCGCGGGGAGCACCGTGATGCCCGGCAGCTGTGGCGCGGGCCGGACGAGCTCGGAGAGGGGGACGTCCTCGACCAGTGCCTCGTAGACCCCGGGCGTCCCCTCGGTGTGCGCGATGTCGAGCGCCGTCGACGCGTTGCCCTGCGGGTCGAGGTCGACCACCAGGATGCGCAGTCCCTTCTGGGCGAGGGCCGCAGCGACGTTCACCGCCGTGGTCGTCTTGCCGACCCCTCCCTTCTGGTTGGCCACGACGAAGATCCGCGTGCGGTCGGGACGGGGAAGCTGGGTCGTGCTGCGGGCCCGACGGGCGAGGTCCACGTGGTCCCGCGCCTCGCGGGCGAGCGGGGTGTCGAACGGCTGGTCCGGCTCGGACGACGTGAAGCTCGACGCCGGTGCCGCGCCTGAGGCCACCGAGCTCAGCGGCGTCGACGGGCCAGGGGTCTGCTTGTCGTCAGCGCTCACAGAACCTCGTTTCACGTGAAACATGCCCCGCCCGGTCCGGGCGAGGGTCGTCACTTCGACACTTCCACCACGGTGGTCGGAATCTCGACATCACCGTACGTCCGGATCAGCGTAGCGGTCGCCCCGAGACGTCCGAGGGTGCGCTTGGCATCCTTCACCTCGTCCGCCGCCGACTGGCCCTTGAGCGCGAGCAGCACCCCACCGGGCGCGACCAACGGCATGCACCACTTTGCGAGCTTCTCCAGAGCGGCCACCGCGCGCGCCGTCACCACGTCGAACTGACGATCGACGTCCTCGGCGCGGGCACGGAGCACCTCGACGTTGGCCAGCTCAAGCTCGTCGACCACCTCCTGCAAGAAGGTCGTCCGGCGCAGCAGCGGCTCGATCAACGTCACCTTCAGGTCCGGCCGGGCGATGGCCCAGACGAGACCAGGCAGACCCGCACCCGATCCGACGTCGGCCACGGAGGCACCAGCGGGGAGTCGGGGCACGACCACGCCGCTGTTGACGAGGTGGCGGTCCCACAGTCGGGGGACCTCGCGAGGACCGATCATCCCGCGCTCTACGCCGTCGTTCGCGAGGATCGCCGCGTACTGCGTCATGAGGGGCAGCTGGTCATGGAACACCCCCGCAGCCGAGGAGGGCGGCGGGGGTGTTTCACGTGAAACACTCATGCGGACCTCAGGCGTCCGCCGCCGGCAGCACGACGACGTGACGACTCCGGTCGGCGCCCTCGGACTCGCTGGAGAGTCCAGCAGCCGCCACGGCGTCGTGGACGACCTTCCGCTCGAACGGGCTCATGGGGTCGAGCGCCACACGGGCCTCACCGGAGCGGACCCGCTCGATCGCGCCCGCCGCCACCGACTCCAGCGCGACCCTGCGCTGCGCCCGGAAGCCACCGACGTCGAGCATCAGCCGGCTCCGCTCACCCGTCTCGCGGTACACGGCCAGGCGGGTCAGCTCCTGCAGCGCCTCCAGCACCTCACCACCACGACCCACCAGGTGGTCCAGGCCGCCACCGACGACGGAGACCGACGCGCGGTCGTTCTCCACGTCCATGTCGATGTCGCCATCGAGGTCGGCGATGTCGAGCAGCTCCTCGAGGAAGTCCGCGGCGATGTCGCCCTCGGCCTCCAGCTTCGCAGCGTCGGTCATGACCGGATCACTTCCTCTTCTTCTTGTTCGGGCTCGGCTTGGACCCGGAGGTCCGCTGGTTGCGCGTCTGCTTCTTCGGCTGGTTGCGCTGCAGACCGGGGTGCGGCTTCTCGATCTCCTTCAGCGGGTCCTCCGGCACGTTCTTGCCGTGCTTCGCGTCGCGCTCCTGCTTCGCCTTGAACGCCGGCGTCCCCGGCGCAGGGTTGTTGCGGATGACGTAGAACTGCTGGCCCATGGTCCAGAAGTTCGAGGTGGTCCAGTAGATCAGGACGCCCACCGGGAAGGCGATACCACCGACGGCGAAGACCACGGGCAGCACGTAGAGCAGCAGCTTCTGCTGCTGGGCATACGGTCCCGACAGCGCGTCCGGCGGCATGTTCTTGCTCATCAGCTGACGCTGCGTGATGAACTGCGTGGCGCACATCGTCAGCACCATGATGACCGCGATGATGCGCGTCTCGACGTGCGTGGCACTGACGAGCGTGTCGGCGATGCGGCCGCCGAGGAACACCGCGTCCTGCAGCTCCTCGGCCAGCTTGGCCGTCATGAAGCCGCGGGCGCCGTCGGCACCGTTCTTGGCGGCCTGGTCGATCACGCGGAACAGCGCGAAGAACACCGGCATCTGCAGCAGCAGCGGCAGGCACGACGCGAACGGGTTGGTGTTGTGCTCCTTCCAGAGCTTCATCTGCTCCTGGGCCAGGCGCTCCCGGTCGTGACCGTACTTCTTCTGCAGCTCCTTGATGTGCGGCTGCAGCAGCTGCATGTTGCGGCTGCTCTTGATCTGCTTGACGAACAGCGGGATGAGCAGCGCGCGGATCGTCACCGTCAGGCCGACGATCGCCAGCGCCCACGACCACCCGCCCGACGGGTCGAGGCCGAGCCGCGTGAAGATCTCGTGCCAGACGAGCAGCACGCCGGACACCGCGTAGTACAGCGGCGTCATGATGGCCGAGCCGATCGAACCTAGGAAGTCGAACATGGTTCTCCAGGGGTGGGGGTGACCGTCGCCGCGGCGACGGGAGGTTCAGAGGGATGCTGCTCGTCCTCGGGCGTGACCTCGGTGCCGCGGCGTGGCGGCACCGGGTCGACGCCGCCGGCAGCCCAAGGATGACACCGGCACACACGTCGTGCGGCGAGCCACGACCCGCGGGCGGCGCCGTGCGTCTCGACGGCCTCGAGCGCGTAGGCGGAGCAGGTCGGGTAGTAGCGGCAGACCTGGCCGTACAGCGGGCTGATCGCGAACCGGTACGCCCGGAGCAGCCAGACGAGCACGGTCCTCACCGACGCACCCCGCCCCGACGCTCCGCCTTCTCGACCGCGGAGGTCAGCACGTCCGTGAGGTCGGCCGACAACGTCGGACCGTCGACGGACGCCGCGCGGGGCAGCGCCCGCACCACGAGCCGGGACCCCGCGGGCACCGAGGCGAGCGCCCCGTGCTCGAGGTGGTCGCGCACGCGGTGCCGCAGACGACGCTTGACGCGGTTGCGCACGACGGCCGGCCCCACGGCCTTGGACACGACGAAACCGACGGAGGTGTCTCCGTCGGTTCCGATCGAGAGATGCGCGACGAGGGTCGGCGACGACGCCTTCACCCCGCGGCGGACGGCGACCTTGAAGTCACCGGCCTCACGCATGCGGTGGGGCCGCCCGAGCACGGCTCAGGCGGAGAGGTTCGCGCGGCCCTTGCGGCGACGGTTGGCCAGAATGGCGCGGCCCGCACGCGTGCGCATGCGCAGGCGGAAGCCGTGCTTCTTGGCGCGACGACGGTTGTTCGGCTGGTACGTACGCTTGCTCACGAGTTTGGTCCTTCGACGATTCGGGCCGGGGATCGACGGCCACCGCTCGCCCACGGCGAAGATCTCGGTCGTGGGCATGCGGCAACGGTCGTGTTGCACGACTGCTCCACGGTACGGGGCGGTCGGAGCGTGGTCAAACCCGCCCCATAGGCTACCTGCGACCAACCGGTCCACGCGACACGCCGGGCGCACTGCTGCAATCTTCCCAACCCGCTTGAAACGACCTCGCGACCGCTGCTAGCGTCGCCGCTCTGCGCCTTTTTCCACAGCGCAGGACCAGCGGGTAGCTGGATGCACACCGTGTGGACAACTCTGTGGACCACGCGACCCCTCGGGAGACCTGCATGACCGACGCCTCAGGGCAGACCTCGGACGACCTCGAGCTCTCCACGGCGTGGGACCACGCCGTCTCGACGCTGTCGAACGGTGCCCGCGTCTGGGTCTACAGCGCGGAGCCGATCAGCCGGCACCCGGGGATCTTCATCGTCGGCGTCCCCGACGACCTGAGCCGTGCGCAGCTGGAGTCCCGCGTGCGCCCCGCCCTGGAGCACGCGCTCTCGTCGCACCTCGGCGAGCAGGTCCGGCTCGTCGTCACGATCGAGCCGTCGCTCACCGACCGCGCGCGGGACCGCCCGTCCTCCACGACGTCGCAGGCCGACGACCGTCCGCACCCCGCCGGCCCGCAGAACACCGCGCCGCAGGCACCGGGACCGCAAAATGACGACAAGTCGACACATCCACTTTCCGTGGTGCCCCCGGCGCCCGAGGAGGACGGCGACGACATCGACGTCGACGAGTTCGTCCCGAGCTGGGCCCAGGAGCCCGACCCGGTGCAGCGCCGGACCAGCGCCCACGAGGCGCGGCTCAATGCTCGGTACCTGTTCGAGAACTTCGTCATCGGCTCGTCGAACCGCTTCGCCCACGCCGCCGCGGTCGCGGCCGCCGAGGCACCCGGCAAGGCGTACAACCCGCTGGTCATCCACGGCGACTCGGGACTGGGCAAGACGCACCTCCTGCACGCCATCGGCCACTACGTCCTGAACCTCTACCCCTCCTCGCGCGTGCGCTACGTCAACAGCGAGGAGTTCACCAATGACGTCATCAACGCCATCCGTGAGAACCGGACCGCCGCGCTGCGCCAGAAGTACCGCGAGATCGACGTGCTGCTCGTCGACGACATCCAGTTCCTCGAGAACAAGGAGTCGACGCAGACGGAGTTCTTCCACACCTTCAACGCGCTGCACAACGCCAACAAGCAGATCGTGATGACGTCGGACCGCCCGCCGAAGAACCTGCGCACCCTCGAGGAGCGGCTGCGCAACCGGTTCGAGTGGGGCCTGCAGACCGAGATGCTGCCGCCGGACCTCGAGACCCGCATCGCCATCCTGCGCAAGAAGGCCGCGATCGAGAAGCTCACCGCACCGGCCGACGTGCTCGAGTTCATCGCCAGCAAGGTGCAGACGAACATCCGCGAGCTCGAGGGTGCGCTCATCCGCGCCACGGCCTACGCCAACCTGCAGGGCGCGACGGTCGACCTCCAGCTCGCGCAGATCGTGCTGAAGGACCTCGTCGCCGAGGGAGAGGAGCCGGAGATCACCGCCGGCGTCATCCTGGCGCAGACCGCCGCCTACTCGGAGTTCACCATCGAGGAGCTGTGCGGAACGAACCGCAGCCGCGACCTCGTCCTCGCCCGCCAGATCGCGATGTACCTGTGCCGCGAGCTGACCGACATGTCGCTGCCGAAGATCGGCGCCGACTTCGGCGGCCGGGACCACACGACGGTCATGCACGCCGACCGCAAGATCCGCAAGCTGATGGCCGAGAAGCACGCCGTCTACAACCAGGTCACGGAGCTGACGAACCGCATCAAGCAGCAGGCCCGTCAGAACTGACCCCCACGCGGCACCTGCCGCAGCCACCAGGCCGACGTCCGAGGGACGTCGGCCTCGTCGCGTGGTGCCCGCAGGCTTCATGCACACCTGGGGACGACACTGTGGGAAAGTCTCGACCTCAGGTGGACAGACGCGACCGACGTGTGAACGAGGTGTGAACGACGCGCGGACGTGCACAGCCCCTCGGGGTGCGTCCACGGCACGCCCACACGGTCGTCCACGGGACGACACGCCGCCTGACCAGCGCCGACGCCGGTTGTCCACGGGATCCACACCGCCTACGACGACGACGAGAGAGTTACATGTCCGGATCCCCCGCAAGAGTGACGGGACGGCCTGGGTGTGGACGAGCGGGACGACGTCCTCAGGACGTCTCGCCCGACCTACGCTTCACACCGTGTCCGTGGCAGGATGCAGTCCTAGTCTTCTCATGCCCGAAAGGCCTCGATTCGTGAGATTCCGCATCGATCGCGACACGTTCGCCGACGCCGTGGCGTGGACCGCACGCAGCCTGCCCACCCGGCCGAGCGTGCCCGTCCTCGCCGGGCTCCTGATCGAGACCGCCGGCGACGGTCTGACGTTGTCCGGGTTCGACTACGAGACCTCCACCCGCGCGACGCTGCCCGCCGAGGTCGCCGACGACGGCCGGGCCCTCGTCTCGGGCCGGCTGCTGTCGGAGATCGTCAAGTCGCTGCCGTCGAAGCCGATCGACGTGAGCCTCGACGGCACCAAGGTCCAGGTCTCGTGCGGGAGCGCACGGTTCAGCCTCTCCACGATGCCCGTGGAGGAGTACCCGCAGCTGCCGCAGATGCCGACCTCCTCGGGCACGATCAAGGCCGACGAGTTCGCGACGGCCGTCGCGCAGGCGAGTGCTGCCGCAGGTCGCGACGAGATGCTTCCCCTGCTCACCGGCGTCCGGCTCGAGATCGACGGCTCGACGATCTCCCTCATGGCCACCGACCGCTTCCGCGCCAGCCTGCGCGAGCTGCAGTGGTCGCCCGAGGCGAGCGACGCCTCCGGCCACGCCCTGGTGCCTGCCCGCGTGCTCGGCGAGACGGCGCGGTCCCTGGTCTCCGGCTCCGACATCACCATCGCCATCTCCTCGGGCGAGACCGGCGACGGTCTCATCGGCTTCGAGGGCACGGTCGGCAACGGCACCCGCCGCACCACGACCCGCCTGCTCGAGGGCGACTTCCCGCGGGTGCGCCAGCTCTTCCAGGCGCAGTCCGAGACCGTCGCGCACGTGCGCACGTCGGACCTGGTCGACGCCGTCAAGCGCGTCTCGCTCGTCGCGGAGCGCAACACGCCCGTCCGGCTGACGTTCTCCGACGGCCAGGTGCTGCTCGAGGCCGGCAGCGGCGACGACGCGCAGGCGTCGGAGTCGATCGAGGCCACCATCGACGGCGCCGACATCTCGATCGGCTTCAACCCCGGCTACCTGCTCGAGGGTCTCGGCGTCATGTCCGACCCCGTCGTGCACCTCGCGTTCACCCAGCACACCAAGCCGGCCGCCATCTCCGGCGTCCGCGAGATCGGTGACGCGCCCGACGGCGCGTTCCGCTACCTGATCATGCCGGTGCGTCTCCAGGGCTGACCCGCCCACCGCACCGCACCACACGTCGTCACCTGGAGGGACCTCCATGCACCTCGGACTCGTCGGACTCGGCAAGATGGGCGGCAACATGCGCACCCGTCTGCGCAACGGCGGCATCACCGTCACCGGCTACGACCGCAACCCCGACGTCAGCGACGTCGACTCGCTGCAGGCCCTGGTCGAGGAGCTGCCCTCGCCCAAGGTCGTGTGGGTGATGGTGCCCGCGGGCGACATCACCCGTGCCACGGTCGAGGAGCTCCTCGAGCTGCTCGGCGAGGGCGACGTGATCGTCGACGGCGGCAACTCCCGCTGGACCGACGACGAGAAGCACGCGGCGCTGGCCGCCGACAAGGGCATCGGCTTCGTCGACTGCGGCGTGAGCGGTGGTGTCTGGGGCCTGGAGAACGGCTACGCGCTGATGGCCGGCGGCGACGCCCACGACATCGCGAAGGTCCAGCCGGTCTTCGACGTCCTCAAGCCCGAGGGCGAGTCCGGGTTCGTGCACGCCGGTCGCGTGGGCGCGGGCCACTTCTCCAAGATGGTCCACAACGGCATCGAGTACGCGATGATGCAGGCCTACGCCGAGGGCTTCGAGCTGCTCGAGAAGGCCGAGCTCGTCGAGAACGTCACCGACGTCTTCGACTCCTGGCGGGTCGGCACCGTCGTCCGCTCGTGGCTGCTCGACCTGCTCGTCAAGGCGCTCCAGGACGACCCGGGCCTGTCGAAGATCCGCGGGTACGCCGAGGACTCGGGCGAGGGTCGCTGGACGGTCGAGGCCGCGATCGACCACGCCGTCCCGGCGCCGACGATCGCCGCGTCGCTGTTCGCGCGGTTCGTCTCGCGCCAGGACGAGTCGCCCGCCATGCAGGCGGTCGCCGCGATGCGTCAGCAGTTCGGCGGCCACGCCGTGCAGGCGGCCGAGGAGACCGGGCACGCGCCGGCCGACCTCGACGCCGACCCCTCCTGACGCATGCGCGTCGCCCGTCTCTCGCTGCACGACTTCCGGTCCTACCCCGAGGTCGAGATCGCGCTGGAGCCCGGGCCGACCGCGTTCGTCGGGGCGAACGGCCAGGGCAAGACGAACCTGGTCGAGGCGATCGACTACCTGTCCCGGCTCGACTCGCACCGCGTCTCGTCCGACACCCCCCTCGTGCGGGCGGGTGCGGAGCGAGCGGTCGTGCGGGCCGAGGTCGTGCGTGGTGACCGCACGGCGCTGCTCGAGCTCGAGATCACGCCCGGTCGGGCCAACCGGGCGCGGGTGAACCGAGCGGCGCTGCCGCGCACGCGCGACCTGGTCGGCGTCCTGCGCACGGTGACCTTCTCGCCCGAGGACCTGGCCCTCGTCAAGGGTGACCCGTCGGACCGTCGGCGCTTCCTCGACGGCCTGCTCGTGCTGCGCACGCCGCGCCTCGCGGGCGTCAAGGCCGACTACGAGCGCGTGCTGCGCCAGCGCAACACGCTGCTGAAATCGGCGCGCTCCGGCAGATATACAAACCGACAAGTAGATTTGTCGACTCTCGACATCTGGGACGACAAGCTGGCGACGCTGGGCGGGGAGATCGTCGCCGCCCGCATCGCCCTGCTGCACGACCTCGCCCCGTTCCTCGTCGAGTCCTACCGCACGGTCGCCACGCGCGCCGCTCCCGAGCGTCGTGACGTCACGGCCAGCTACCGGGGGTCCGTCGTCGCTGACGACGAGAGTCCGGCGGGCGTCCGCGAGGCGCTGCTCGCTGGCATCGAGGAGCGTCGACGTGACGAGCTCGACCGGGCGGTCACGCTCGTCGGACCGCACCGCGACGAGGTGGAGCTGGCCATCGGCGAGCTCCCCGCGAAGGGGTACGCCAGCCACGGTGAGTCGTGGTCGCTGGCACTCGCGCTGCGTCTCGCGTCGTTCACCCTCCTGCGCGACGACGACGGCGACGACCCCGTGCTGATCCTCGACGACGTCTTCGCCGAGCTCGACGAGGGTCGTCGCGAGCAGCTCGCCGAGCTCGTGGGCGATGCGGAGCAGGTGCTCGTCACGGCGGCCGTCGCGGACGACGTGCCCACGGCTCTCGCCGGGCACCGTTTCGACGTGCACGCCGGCAAGGTCACGGAGGCCTGAGGTGTCTGGCACCCCACCCGACGACGACGGGACCGAGCCGCCCGACTCCGACGACCCGCTCGGCCTGGCCCGTGAGATCGCCGACAGCTACCGCGGGACGGGCGCTCCGTTGCGTCCCCGTCGTCGACGCACCGACGGCTCCACCCCTCGCCGCCGCAAGAGTCGGGAGGACCCGACCACCGTCGCCGACGCCCTCGGTGCACTCGTCCGACAGCAGGGCTGGGACGACCGGCTGTCGGCACAGCGCGTCTTCACCGACTGGGCCTCCATCGTCGGCCCCGAGGTCGCCCGCCACTCGACCGTCGACGGCTACGAGGACGCGGTCCTGCACGTGACCACCGACTCCACGGCGTGGGCCACCCAGCTGCGCCTGCTCGCCCCCCGCCTCGTCGCCCGCCTCAACGAGGAGCTCGGCGACGGCGCCGTCCTCCGCATCGAGGTCCGCGGCCCCCAGGCCCCCTCCTGGAAGCGCGGCCCCCGGTCGGTCAAGGGTCGCGGTCCGCGGGACACGTACGGCTGATCGCTGGGCCTGGCGTCCTGAGCCGCTGATCGTGGGGTCCTGACCTTGCTGGTGCGCTGCCGCAGGGGGTTTCGTCCTGCTGCTGCGCTGCCTCGGCTCGCGCTGGGTGTGGTCTCCGAAAGGGGCCTCGACCGGGTGGCTGGCGGGCGCGCTGGTCCGGGGTCTCGGGCTGTGGGTTGGTGCTGGGGGACGCACGATGCTGCGTTCGTGTGCGGGAGGGCCAAGGCTTCTGCGTTGGCGACGGGATCCCGTCGTGAACGCAGAAGCGTTCGGCCTTGAACGCTCGAATGAAGAATCGTGGGTGCCCTTTGCGTTGGGGTGACGCGAGATTCTCCCTTCTCGTGGACCGTTCCACGCGAAGGGAGAATCCCTGCCGCCCCGCTCGCCATCGGTGGATCTGCAACCGGAGGAGCGCTCCTGCGGTTGCAGATCCACCGATAGGACGCACCAACGAAGAACCGTGGCTCCAGAACGCACCAACGAAGAATCGTCCGTCCAAGGGCGGGCGCGGGCCAGACCCCGCGACCCCAAGCCGCCCCCAGCCCCGCTGCCGGTCGAGGCCCTTTCGGAGACCGCCCCCAGCGCAGGCCGAGGCAGCGCACCAGCAGGCACAAGCCCCCTGCGGCCGCGCACCAGCAGGACGAGACCCCCGCAGGCATCGCACCAGCGCGGTCACGACGACCGCAGGCCGCGCACCACCCTACCGGCGAGAATGCGACCCGACCCGTCCTAAGACGTCGGCGTCGCCCGGTTCCCCGCAGCGACGGCGAGGCCGAGGGTGACGCCGACGGCGCCGAGGACGAGGGCGGCGTCGGTGAAGCCGTCCCAGCCGTAGGAGGGGCGCACGCCGATGGCGACGAGGGCGCCGATCGCGGCGACGGCGCCGACGAGGGCGAGCAGCCACGTGCCGCGGACGGCCACGTGCTCGCGACCCAGGACCCACGACACGACGGCGGTCCAGGCCGTCGTCACGAACACGGCGCCGACGACGTCCGAGGGTCGGTGCCACCCGGCCACCACCGTGGATGCGCCGGTGAGGGTCACGGCGAACGCGCCGAACGGCACGACGAGGGGCCGCATCCAGCGCGGCGACACGAGGCACAGTGCCCCGACCCCGGCGGCGACGACGGTGGTGTGGCCGCTCGGGAAGCTGTTGAGCGGGGCGACGACCCCGTCGACGACGTCGGCCCGGGTCAGCAGGGCGTGCTTGAGGACCTGGGTGGTCACGTTGGCACCCGCGATCACGGTCAGGGCACCGAGGGCGAGGGCGGCGCGACCGCGGACGAGCGCGACGACGACGCAGGCGAGCGCCACGGCGACGATCGCGCCGATGGAGACGTAGCCGAGCACGCTGAGCACCTGCAGCTGGGTGTCGCGACCGGCGACCACGGTGTTCATCGCGCGCTCGTCGAGGCGCTGCCCGAGCGGCGTCCGCAGCACGAACCACGCCAGCACCGTGCACGCGAGCGTCGCGCCGAGGGCCACGACGGCGGCGGTGCCGCGCACGCTCGAGCCCGTCCGGCGGGTCGATCGGGCCGGCGCGGGAGCGACGTCGGGGTCCACGAGGGTCATGCCTCCTACGATGACGGACGGGGTCAACTGCGTCGAGGCGCGCGAACGGGCCTCAGACGCCCGAACTCCCCTCGGGGGCGATCGGGGCATGGGTCCCCACCCCGCGCGGCGCTCCTGGAGGGGCTGCGAGCCCGCTCAGCACCACTCTGGACCCGCCGAGCCCGCGGTGACACGAGGGCAGGTGCGCTGGGAGCCACACAATCGCCCGTATACTGGAACAGTGACCACCTCTCCTGACGACGAGACCACGCCCGAGCCCATCGCGGAGGAGCTGGTCTCCCGCTCCCAGGTCGAGGGCTCGTACGACGCGAGCAACATCCAGGTGCTCGAGGGTCTCGAGGCCGTCCGCAAGCGTCCCGGCATGTACATCGGCTCCACGGGCGAGCGCGGTCTGCACCACCTCGTCTACGAGGTCGTCGACAACTCCGTCGACGAGGCGCTCGCGGGCCACGCCACCCACATCGAGGTCGTGCTGCAGGACGACGGCGGCGTGCGCGTGGTCGACGACGGTCGCGGCATCCCCGTCGACATGCACCCGACCGAGAAGATCCCGGCCGTCACCCTCGTCATGACGTCGCTGCACGCGGGCGGCAAGTTCGGTGGCGGTGGCTACAAGGTCTCCGGCGGTCTGCACGGTGTCGGCATCTCCGTGGTCAACGCGCTCAGCACCACGATGCACACGGTCATCAAGCGCGACGGCTTCGTCTGGCGCCAGACGTTCGACAACGGCGTGCCCACCGGCGAGCTCGAGCAGGGCGAGGCGACCGACGAGACCGGCACGACCCAGACGTTCTACGCCAACGCCGACATCTTCGAGACGACCGACTACTCCTTCGACACCCTCAAGAGCCGCTTCCGCGAGATGGCGTTCCTCAACAAGGGCCTGGAGATCCACCTGCGCGACGAGCGCGACCTCGGCAGCGACGACGAGGACGGTGCCGACGACCTCGAGCGCGAGGTGCGCTTCCGCTACGACGGCGGACTCGTCGACTACGTGCACCACATCAACGTCGGCACCCGCTCGCCCATCCACGGCGACGTCATCTCCATCGAGCGCGACGACGAGGAGAACGGCCTCTCCCTCGAGCTGGCGATGCAGTGGAACGACTCCTTCAGCGAGTCGGTGCACACGTTCGCGAACACGATCAACACCCACGAGGGCGGCACCCACGAGGAGGGCTTCCGCACCGCGCTCACCACGACCGTCAAGCGGTTCGCCGACACCAACAACCTGCTCAAGGGCAAGGAGGAGCTGTCGGGCGAGGACATCCGCGAGGGCCTCACCGCGATCATCTCCATCAAGCTCGCCGAGCCGCAGTTCGAGGGCCAGACGAAGACGAAGCTCGGTAACTCCGAGGCGCGCAGCTTCGTGCAGAAGGTCGTCAACGACGAGCTCGCCGCCTGGCTCGAGCGCAACCCGGCCGAGGGCAAGATCGTCATCCGCAAGGCCATCGACGCCGCCTCCGCCCGGCTCGCCGCGCGCAAGGCCCGCGACCTCGCCCGCAACCGCAAGGGCTTCCTGGGCGGTGGCGGTCTCCCCGGCAAGCTGGCCGACTGCTCCAGCCGTGACCCCGAGAAGTGCGAGCTGTTCGTCGTCGAGGGCAACTCCGCCGGCGGCTCGGCCAAGAACGGCCGCGACCCGGGCACGCAGGCGATCCTCCCGCTGCGCGGCAAGATCCTCAACGTCGAGAAGGCGCGGATCGACAAGATCCTGCAGAACGCCGAGGTCCAGGCGATCATCAGCGCGCTCGGCACGGGCGTGCACGACGACTTCGACATCGCCAAGCTGCGGTACCACAAGATCGTGCTCATGGCCGACGCCGACGTCGACGGCCAGCACATCTCCACGCTGCTGCTCACGCTGCTGTTCCGCTTCATGAAGCCGCTGATCGACAACGGTCACGTCTACCTCGCGCAGCCGCCGCTGTACAAGATCAAGTGGACCAACCACGCCCACGAGCTCGCCTACTCCGACCGTGAGCGCGACGCGCTGCTCGCGGCCGGCGAGGAGGCCGGCTACCGCCTCCCCAAGGAGGCGCCGGTGCAGCGGTTCAAGGGTCTGGGCGAGATGAACGCCGGCGAGCTGTGGGAGACCACCATGGACCCCGACGCCCGCGTGCTGCGTCAGGTCACCCTCGCCGACGCCGCCATGGCCGACGAGATCTTCACGATCCTCATGGGCGAGGACGTCGAGCAGCGTCGCAGCTTCATCCAGCGCAACGCCAAAGACGTCCGCTTCCTCGACATCTAGGCCGTCCGGCCGCCCACCCGCTCCCGCGACGCCTTCCTGAAACGAGAACCGACACATGACCGACACCCCCATCGAGCGCGACCGCATCGAGCCCGTCGAGCTGCAGGACGAGATGCAGCGGTCCTACATCGACTACGCGATGAGCGTCATCGTGTCGCGGGCCCTGCCCGACGTCCGCGACGGGCTCAAGCCGGTGCACCGGCGCGTGCTCTACGCGATGTTCGACGGCGGGTACCGTCCCGACCGCGGCTTCTCCAAGTGCAGCCGCATCGTCGGTGACGTGATGGGTCAGTACCACCCGCACGGCGACACGGCGATCTACGACACCCTCGTCCGGCTCGCCCAGCCGTGGGTCATGCGGGCGCCGATGATCGCCAGCCAGGGCAACTTCGGCTCCGTCGGCGACGACCCGGCGGCCGCCATGCGGTACACGGAGTGCAAGCTCGCGCCCATCGCCATGGAGATGGTGCGCGACATCGACGAGGACACCGTCGACTTCAAGCCCAACTACGACGGCCGCTCCTCCGAGCCGACGGTGCTGCCCGCGCGCATCCCCAACCTGCTCGTCAACGGCTCGGCCGGCATCGCGGTCGGCATGGCCACGAACATCCCGCCGCACAACCTGCGCGAGGTGGCCGACGGCGTCCAGTGGGCGCTCGCCCACCCCGACGCCGGCAAGGCCGAGCTGCTCGAGGCGCTCATCGAGCGCGTCAAGGGCCCCGACTTCCCGACGCACGGCCTCATCGTGGGCACGCGCGGCATCGAGGACATGTACCGCACCGGCCGCGGCTCGGTGCAGATGCGTGCCGTGGTCAACATCGAGGAGGACACGAAGGGTCGCATCCAGCTCGTCGTCACCGAGCTGCCCTACCAGGTCAACCCCGACGCGCTCATGCGCAAGATCGCCGACCTGGTCAACGCCGGCCGCGTCCAGGGCATCTCCGACCTGCGCAACGAGTCGTCCGACCGTGCCGGCATGCGCATCGTCATCGAGCTGCGCCGCGACGCCGTGGCTCGCGTCGTGCTCAACAACCTCTACAAGCACACCGACCTGCAGTCGAACTTCAGCGCCAACATGCTGGCGCTCGTCGACGACGTCCCGCGCACGCTCACCCTTGACGGGTTCGTGACGCACTGGATCGCCCACCAGATCGAGGTCATCCAGCGGCGCACCGCCTACCGCCTCAAGAAGGCCGAGGCCGAGGCCCACATCCTGCGTGGTCTCGTGAAGGCGCTCGACGCGCTCGACGAGGTCATCGCGCTCATCCGCCGCAGCCCCACCGTCGAGGAGGCGCGCGACGGCCTGATCGCGCTGCTCGAGATCGACGAGCTGCAGGCGCGCGCTATCCTCGACATGCAGCTGCGTCGCCTCGCGGCCCTCGAGCGGCAGAAGATCATCGACAACCTCGCCGACCTCGAGGCCAAGATCGCCGACTTCAAGGCCATCCTCGCCAGCGAGGAGCGTCAGCGGGCCATCGTCAGCGAGGAGCTGGCGGAGATCGTCGACAAGTACGGCGACGACCGCCGCACGCCGATCGTCCCGGGTGACGGCGACCTGTCGATGGAGGACCTCATCCCCGACGAGGACGTCGTGGTCACCATCACCCGCGGCGGCTACGCCAAGCGCACCCGCACCGACCAGTACCGGGTGCAGGGTCGCGGCGGGAAGGGCGTGCGCGGCGCGCAGCTGCGCGACGGCGACTTCGTCGAGCACCTGTTCCCCACCACGGCCCACCACTGGATCCTGTTCTTCACGACGGCCGGCCGCGTGTACCGCACGAAGGCCTACCAGCTGCCCGAGGCCGGCCGCGACGCCAAGGGCGGTCACGTGGCCGGGCTGCTGAGCTTCCAGCCCGACGAGGAGATCGCGCAGGTCCTCGCCATCCGCGACTACGACCAGGCGCCCTACCTGGTGCTCGCCACCCGCAAGGGCCTGGTCAAGAAGACCCGGTTGGCCGACTACAACAGCCCGCGCCAGGCCGGCGTCATCGCGATCAACTTCCGCGACGAGGACGACGCCCTCATCGGCGCTGACATCGCCGGACCCGACGACGACCTGCTGCTCATCAGCAAGAAGGCGCAGGCCATCCGGTTCCGTGCCGACGACGACCAGCTGCGGCCCATGGGTCGCGCGACGTCCGGCGTCACGGGCATGAAGTTCCGCGAGGACGACGCGCTCCTCTCCATGACGGTCATCCGGCACGAGCACGCCGACGTCGCCGTCGAGGACGTGCCCGAGGAGGACCGGCTCTACGTCTTCACCGTCACCGACGGCGGCTACGCCAAGAAGACCTCGATCGACGAGTACCGCCTGCAGGGCCGCGGCGGCCTGGGCATCAAGGCCATGCAGATCACCGAGGCCCGCGGCGAGCTGGTCGGCGGACTGGTGCTGAAGGACTCCGACGACGTCATCTCCGTCACCGCCGGGGGCCAGGTCACGCGCAGCCAGGTGGCGGGCGTGCCGGCCAAGGGTCGCGGCACGATGGGCGTCACCTTCGTGAAGTTCAAGGGCGACGACCGGGTGGTGACCATCGCACGGAACACCGACCTGAGCGGCGCGGCGGAGCCGGACAGCGAGGCCGACGACGCCCCGGCCGGTACGGTGGACCCGGTGACGCCCGACGAGACGGGCACCGAGGTCACTGACACGACTGACGAGGGGCACGACGAGTGAGCGACCAGCAGAAGCCTCAGGACCGGGCACCCAGCTCGGGCGCCGGTGACGCCGCGCGGACGCAGCAGATCCCGCGCCTCGACCGTGACGGCAAGCCCGTCGGCGGCAGCAAGGACGCGACGCAGGGCGGCGCGAACCGCCGTCCCGCCGGTCCCGCCCGCCCGGCCTCCGGCCGTGGTCGCCCGAGCGGCTCAACCTCGGGGAGCGCCTCGCCCGCGAAGCCTGCGGCGTCCAAGCCGTCCACCGACGGTCCCAGCACGGCGAAGAAGGCGACGCCGAGCCCGGTCGGCCGGCCCGACCCTGCCAAGAAGTCGGCCCCCGCCAAGAAGGGTGCGGCGGCCCGGGAGAAGACCCCGACGGCCGCCGACTACGCCGGCACCACGTCGCAGTCGCCCGACAGCACGGCGGTCATCCCTGCCGTCAAGGACGAGCCGAAGGCCTCCGCCTCGCCGGCAGCGGCGTCGGCGTCGGGTCGTCAGGCCCGGCTGCGGCTGACGCACGTCGAGCCGTGGTCGGTCACCCGTCTGGCGTTCGTCGTCTCGGTCGCCCTCATGATCGTCTCGGTCGTCGCGGTCACCATCTTCTGGGTGGTCCTCGACCTCACCGGCATCTGGGACCAGCTGAACGGCACGGTCTCCAACGTGCTGTCCGACAGCGCCGGCAGCTTCGACCTCACCGACTACCTCGGCCTGGGTCGCCTCGTCGGCCTCACGCTGATCTTCAGCGCGGTCAACGTCGTGCTGATGACGGCGATCGCCACGATCGCTGCCCACCTGTACAACCTCGCCGCCCAGCTGCTGGGCGGCATCGAGGTGACGTTCACGGATCACTGATCCGCGAACTCCGGCGGTGCTGCCCCCGGTTCGCCCGGTCGCCCGGGCGTGGGGTAGAGTTCATCGCTGTTGCGGGCCTATAGCTCAGCTCGGTTAGAGCGCTTCCCTGATAAGGAAGAGGTCGCTGGTTCAAGTCCAGCTAGGCCCACCACCGGACGCCCGAGGAGGACGGCGATGAAGAAGCTTCTCGCGGTCGTCCTCGCCGCGCTCGGGGTGCTGTGGGCCGTGGCTCGTCGCGACGACGGGACCGCCGCCACCCGCACCACCTGGGAGCAGGCCACCGACTCGGTCTGATCCCGCGAGGGGCTGTGGCGCAATTGGTAGCGCACCTGCTTTGCAAGCAGGGGGTTAGGGGTTCGAGTCCCCTCAGCTCCACCGAAGGCCTCGATGCCGTCGGCGGGTCTTACCCCTCGCCCAAGGTGCGCACGGTCCGCCAGAACCTGGATGCGCGCGTCTGTGAGTTAGGTGTCGGTGCTCGCGTTCAGAATGGCGACATGTCGTGGGTCGAGTGGGTGCCGCCGTTGCTCCGTGCCGCGCCTCGCCGCGCCCGCGACGTCGTGGGCGTCGCGTTTGTCGCCGCGGTCCTTCTCGACGTCGATTCTGTCGTGAGGGTCATCCAGTGGCTAGGTGAGGAAGTTGCGAGAGCTCGCGTCACCGAGTTGATCGAGTCGACCGGCGCCTGAGAGTCGTCCCGCCGGCTACCCAATCTGCAGAGCCGGTGCGAGGCGTCGTCGCTGTTCGTCAGTGGACAGCGCCTGCCTCAACCTCGGACTAACGCCGAGAACTGCTGGCGGCGATGCGCCGGCCGCCGTTAATGTTGTACCGCCACCGCGCGAGTTCGATGCTCGTGCCGAAGTGCTGCGCGATCTCGTCGATTCCCTTGCCGACCTTTGCCCAGTAGCGGACGCCGCGAGCCGGAATGAGTAGGCACGCGCCGAGGTGGGTTGCCTCCGCCTCGACGCGGTCATCCCACGCGCGGCAGCCCAACTCGTCGATCGCGGTTGTCGGCTCGTGGAGGAGCAGTCCGTGGGCTGCTTCATGCGTGATGTCGGCGGCCTGCCGGCCTGCCGTCGCCGTGTCATTGAAGACGACGAGACGCTCGGTGCCCCGGAACACAGTGAGAGCCGAGAAACTCCCGTTCTTCGCGAGCAACTCGACCGCGTCCGCGATCCCTGGGTGCGCGAGAGCGATCAGTGCGGAAGTTGGCATGGCGGGCAGATCGAGGTGCTCGAGGAGTTCGAGCGGACGAAGGCGGTCGGAGGGCCGAAGGCCAAGTTCATCGCGGATCTCGAGGGCGAGTTCCTCGGCCATCTTCGTGAAGGCACCCGGGAGCTTGTAGGAGGCCACCGCGACTTAGAGCTTCTTCCCGCCGCCCACGGCGGCGTATGTCGCCTCGATTACCGTCTCGAGCGCGCGGGCTGCTTCGGGGCTGAGGCTCTTATCTGCGCGAAGGAACGTGGCGATGCGTGCCACGGTTGGTGTCTCGGCGTCCGGCGTCGTCGGGAGCTAGTACGAAGTCGTTGGCGTTGAGCCTCGCCCATGACACGAGGGCGGCGAGGCTGTCCACATCGGGCCTTTTTCCTTGGGCAAGTCGGGTCAGAGTGGACTGACTGACCCCGGCTTCGAGTGCAACTTGTCGCCATGTCTTGGATTCGCTGGCTCGGGTCTTGTCAATGGCGGAGAAGAAGCTGTCGTGGTCGAAGGTTGCGCGTTCGGACATTCACGTTCCTGGCGTTGAGCGAAGTTTGGGAAGTTGTGACCAAAGTCCCGAGACGGAACTGGCGGCGACGCGTCACGCGTCTCGGTGCTGCAGTTGCAGCGCTTTCGGCTCATCGGCCTCGTGTCGGCCGGTCGCTACTCGCGGTGCGAGAAGGCGTCGCGAACATTTGCAAGAGTCGAATAGGTTGCAAATGTCGAACAAACCCGGGTAGCGTCACCTTTGCAAGGTAGACCAGCGGTACCGACCTTGCAATAGCCCGTAGGACAACTCACAGGAGGAACTTCCATGAACGAGAAGCGGAAGAAGATCCACTTCACCATCGACGGCACTCAGTACGAGACGCGCGACGACGACCAGGAGGCCGCTCAGCTTCTCCGTCTCGCTGGTCTCAACCCGGACGAGTACGACCTCGCGAAGGTCAAGCGCAACGGCGAGACCAAGACGTACAAGGATCGCAAGGTCGTCGACATCGACGACGGGGACCGATTCGTCACCGTCCGACACAGCGCCCCGGTCGCCTGACCATGTCCACCACGACCGTGACGGACGGCGCGGACGGCTTCGTCGCCGACCTCCACCGAGAGGGTCTACGCCCCGAGCGAGACGGGGACGTCGTCTACTACGACCTCGTCCCAGTCGCCGGCGCCTTCGCCGGCCAGACGGTTCGTACTGGCGTCACGGTCGCGGAGCTCGCAGGGTGGCCGGCCGCGCCGCCGCACTGGGTGCACCTCAAGGACGACGTCGAGTTCGCCGCGACGAACGCAGATGGGCAGTATTGCCCGCCCGGCTGGAGGCGTCACTCGCGGGACACCGGCCAGTGGGACACCGACCGTCCCGCCATCCACGTCTGGCTGGCTCACGTGCGCGGCGTCCTTGGGGAGGCGCTGTGACCGGGGCGTCGCTGTCAGTCGCGATGACCGCTGAACTCAACACGGCTCTCCGGAGCCACCTGTTGCGGCCAGATGGCGACGAGGACATCTGTCTTGCCACCTACTCTGTGTCGACCGGGGCGCGGCGCGTCACACACTTGATCGATGATGTCCTCTTGCCAGGACGCGAGGACCGGATCGTCCACGGCAACGCAACAATCCGCGGCGAGTACGTCCTCCGTGAGGCTACGGCCGCAGCAGCGGCAGGGCGCGGCCTAGCCATCCTGCACAGCCACCCGCGAGGACGCGGTTGGCAGCAACTCAGTCGGTACGACCACGACGCTGAGCGCTCCTACGCCACCTTGGTCCGCGAGGTGACAGGCCTTCCGCTCATCGGGCTCACGCTGGCTGGTGGCGACGGAGCTTGGTCGGCACGGTCGTGGGACACGACCGAGCCGACGTGGAGCGAGTCGGTGCGGGTGGTGGGCGGCCGCCTCGAGGTGTCGTGGAACGACGCGCTCGTCCCGAAGCCCGCCGCGCAAGCCGCACAGGCTCGCACTGTCTCGGCCTGGGGCGAAGCTGCGCAGGCTGACATGGCTCGTCTCAAGGTCCTCGTCGTTGGAGTCGGCAGTGTCGGGCTCGACGTCGCGCTGCGCCTCGCGGCATCCGGCGTTCAGCATGTCGGGGTCATGGACGCCGACGTCGTGGAGCGCCGCAACCTTGACCGGCTCGTTGGCGCGACCCGATGGGACGCTCGACTGCGTCGCAGGAAGGTCGCTGTCGCCGCCCGCCTCGCCCGACGTGCCGCCACGGCCGACGAGTTCACGGTCGAACAGCACGCCTTCAGCCTGTGCACACAGCAGGGGGTAGCGGCTGCCCTCGACTACGACGTCATCTTTTCTTGTGTCGACAGGCCCTGGCCCCGTGCCGTGCTCAGTTCCATCGCGTATGCCGATCTCATCCCGGTCATCGACGGCGGCCTCGACCTCGCTCCCCATCCACAGGGTGGAATCCTGCGTGCCAGCGCACGATTCCAGACGGTTGTGCCCGGAAATCCCTGCCTCGCTTGCTCCCGACAGATCAACATGTCGGAGGTGACCCTCGAACGGCAGGGCCTCCTGGACAACCCTGGGTACCTGGAGCAGGCCGGACGCCAGAGCCAAGACGGCGCTCCGAACGTTGCCGCGTTCAGCGCGACGGTCATCGCCGGACTTCTTGAGCAGTTCGTCGTGCTGACTGCCGCCAGGCGTTGGGAGGTCGGCCCACCGATTCAGCACATCTTTAGCCTGCAGACTCGTCGTACGCTCGAGTACACGACCGGTAGCGCCTGCAGCATGGAGGGTCGCCTGTTGGCCGGAGATCGGCGCGTCAGCCTCGTCGGGTGACCAGGAACGACCACGTGCTCGACGTCCTGCCCGACGTCGACGTCGTGGTGAACAACGCGGGGATCCAGCGCCGGGTCGCCCTCGCGGACGACCACGACCCGTGGTCGGTGCGGGAGGGGGAGCTGCACGTGCTGCTCAGCGGCCCCGTCCACCTGAACCACCTGCTGGTCCCGCACCTGGTGCGTCGCGGCACACCCGCACAGGTCGTCAACGTCACCTCCGGAGGCGCCTTCGTCCCCCAGCCCTTCGCGCCGCTCTACTCCGCGCTGAAGGCGGCCCTGCACAGCTGCACGCTCACCCTGCGCCACGCGCTCGCCGGGACCGCCGTCCGGGTCACCGAGCTCGCTCCGCCCGCGGTGGCCACGGGCCTGTCCGGCCTCGACGCCCCGCACGGCGCCCCCGTCGACGTCTTCGCCGACGCGGCGTACGCCGGCGTCACGGCGGGGCGCGAGTTCGTCGGTCACGGCGCCACTGCCGCGCCGGAGGTCCTGGCGCGGGTGCGTGCCGAGCAGGAGATGTTCGACGCCCTCGCGTCGAGGTTCGCCGTCAGCACGTACGCGGACACCTCAGGGCAGGACCGCGGATGAACGGATCGCCCGCACCGCGCAGGCGGTACGGGCGATCCACTCGGTCGTCTGCCTACATCCGCGTCGCGGTCACGACCTTGCTCACCTGCTGGCAGTCGCTCGACGTGAACCCGGCGGTCCCGCCCGAGGCGAGGGCCGAGCACGACGACTTCAGCGTCTGGCCGAGCTGGGCGTAGTTCGACGAGCTCGTCAGCGCGTTGAGCGTGCGCCAGTACAGCTGCTCGGCCTTGGCCTGACCGAGACCCGTGATGGTCTGGCCGTTGAACGTCCCGCCGTCGGTGATCAGGAACGCCGCCTTGTTGCCGACGCCCGAGTTGGTGTGGACACCACCGTTGTCGCTCGAGCCGCTCTGCCAGTACTGGCCGCGGTAGGACGAGGGCTGGCTGCCGCGCTCGGGCGTGCGCATGTCGCGGATCGCGCCGATGGGCAGGTCCTCACCGAGCAGCCACCGGACGGACGACGTGTCGGTGCCGGTGCCGTTGTCGAGGTCCTCGAACTCGCCGAACACGTCGGCCATCGACTCGTTGATGGCGCCGGGCTCGTAGGAGTACACCAGGTCCGCGGTGTTCTGGATGACGCCGTGCGTCAGCTCGTGGGAGACGACGTCGTCGGCGGAGGCGAAGCCCTGGCCGAAGACCATGCTGCGTCCCGTCCAGAACGCGTTCTCCATCGGGCAGCCGTAGTCGCCACCGGAGTCGCGGTAGCAGGCGCGCACCGTCGCCCGCAGTGCTCCGCCGCCGATCTGCGTCGTCAGGTCGTACCCGAACCGGCTGCTGTAGAACGACGACGTCGCACCGAGCTGGTCGTAGGCCACGTTGACCTCCGAGACGCTGCTGGCCGCGGACCCCTCGGTCCGCACCGGGCTCGGGCAGTCGAGGTTGGTGACGTACTGGTTGCGGGCGTCGCACACCCGACGGTTGGTCGCCTCACGCTGCGTGGTCTCGGTGTAGACCGGCGTGCCGTCGTTCGCGTCGACGAGCACCCGGCCGCCGACGGCGTCGACCGCGGTCGGCGTCACCTCGACGTCGTGCACGAGCGTCACGGCCCCGCTCGACGGCGCCCCCTGGAACAGGCCCGCGTCGTACCAGGCGAGGTCGGTCGCGGCGGCTGCGGTCGCGTCGACCTCCGCCGCTCCGGCCTTGCGCAGCGACGCCTTGGCCGTCCTCTCGGCGCTCGCCTCCGTCCGTGCGGGTGCCGCCGTGACGCTGCGCGGCGCCGACGTGACGGCGCCGGTGGTGCCGTGGATCTTCCCGCGGGCGTCGAGCTGGACGACGACCTCGGCACCGATCACCGGCTTGCCGGCGAGGTACTGCTGGAAGTGCGCGACGCTGCCGCCGGGCACCTGGACGGTGCGGTCGAGCCGCAGGTCCGCGCGCGGTGCGCCGTGGTGCCGGGCGTAGGAGTCGGCGGCGGCGACCGTCGGTGCCCCGTCGCGTGCCGACGCGCTCGTGGTGCCGAGCCCGACGATGCCGGCGGCTGTCGTCGCGGTCACGATGGCCGCGACGCAGCCCATCATCTTTCGTGTCATGAGTTCCCCCGAACTGTGGGTGCCGAGCTCGTCCCGGCACCGCTGGAGAAACTGTAGGACTCCGGCGTCCTGGAGGTCGACGTCCTCGACCTGTGCCGGCAGACACGTCTCCGGCGTTCCCTGGCGTCGGCGGCTCTCGAGGCCTCAGCACGTCGCCGTGGTCGCCGGCGCAGGACCAGTAGCGGGGTCGGGGCGCCTCCGTAGCAGGCGGCCTTCCTGGTGGGGCGCGGCCGGCCGGCTCAGAGGCGCTTGCGCATCTGGAGGATGGTGACCTCGAACCCCATCTGCTCGTACAACGCCCTGGCGCCGGAGTTGAAGCCGAACACCGACAGCCCGACCTCGACCACCCCGCGGTCGCGACACACCTGCTCGGCCGCCTCCATGATCGCCCGGCCGTAGCCCCGGCGGCGCTGCTCCGCGGTGACCATGAAGTCGTACCCGAAGGCGACCAGCCCGTCGGACCGCTCGGTGAACCCGAGCCACAGCATGCCGATCTCGTGGTCGTCGTCCCACGCGGTCCAGAGCTCGTGGTCCGCGGTGTCGACCCCGTCGGGCAGGGAGCTCGCGAAGTCGTCGGCGGCCTTCCGGCGGGCCTCCTCCTCGGGCATCATCCCCGCCGCCTCGATGTTCTCCGCGTACTCCTGCTCGGCCAGCTCGCGATAGGCGGGGAACTGCTCGGCGGTCATCGGGACCAGGCGCACGGAGGGGGACACACCGCGATGCTACGAGCAGTGCGCGACCCTAGAGGTCACCGCTGCGGGACGGCGTCGCGCGGGGTGTCGTCGACGGGGGTACCGCCCGCGCCGGCATCGCCCGTCTCCCGGTCGACGGCCCTGTCGACGGCGCTGTCGACGTCGCGGTGGGTGAGGGCCAGGAAGGTGACGAGCCCGGCGAACAGCGCGAGACCGGCGAGCGTCACGGGCCCGGTGCCCCAGCCGACCCCGCCGTCCCTCGTCCCCTTGCCGAGCCAGTCGGCCACCGACGCACCGAGCGGGCGGGTCATCACGTACGCCGACCAGAAGGTGACGGTCGGGTTCAGGCCCGCGCGCCACAGACCCCACGGCACGAGGATGGCGACCCCGAAGACGAGGATCGACCAGACGAAGCCGAGGCCGGCGTCGACCGCGGCTGCGTCGCCGAGCGCGGTACCGAGCCCGAACGTCAGCAGCACGACGCCCCAGTAGAAGCGCTCGCGCCGTGCGGTCGTGATCGAGTGCACCGAGATCGTGCCCTCGCTGCGCCGCCACCACGCGAGCACCGCACCGAGCAGCACCAGGTAGACCAGCGAGTCGACCCAGTAGGGCGTGCCGAGGACGACGTGCGGACCGTCGGCGATCATCGTGCCGAACACCGCGACCGCGAGCACCGTGGTCCAGTAGCGGACCGGGTGGTAGCGGTCGGCCCGCAGCTGCGTCCACAGCGCCACGGCGAAGCCGCCGACGCCGATGGCTGCGGCGAGCGGGATGCTCACCGTGCCCAGGTAGTCCGACCCGGTCTCGCCGATGCCGGTGGTGAGCAGCTTCACCACCCAGAACGTCGCCAGGACGGACGGGACCTTGGTGGCGGCAAAGGTGCGCGTCGTCATGGGTCGGACCGTAGGGACGCGAACCTGCGGACAACCTGAACAGGGCCCAGTGCAGCCTGCCGCGCGTCGTCCTCGCCCCTGCTGGTCCAGGCTGGTCTACTGCCGTCATGCGTCAGCGTCGTCCAGCCCGTCTCCGCATCGTCGCCGCGACTGCCGGCCCGCTGGTGGCTGCCGGGGTCCTGGTCGGGTGCAGGCTGGGCGGGCCCGACCCCGAGGATCCGGCCCGGGCGCTCGCCGAGGGGCTGTCGAAGGGTGACGTCACGTCGGTGCCGACCACGGGAGACGGCGCGCGCCACCAGGCCGACCTCGAACGGGTCGTCGCCGACGTCGGTGGGAGGCGCCAGGTCGAGGTGACCTCCGTCGAGGAGGACGACGGTTCTGCCACGGCCGAGCTCCAGCACCGGTGGACGATCGGCGGGTCCACCTGGTCGTACGAGACCACCGCGACCCTCGTGCAGCAGGACGGCACCTGGCGCGTGCGGTGGGAGCCGTCCGTCGTCGCACCGGTCAGGGAGGGCGAGACGCTCGCGGTGCGGACGACGCCGGCCGAGCGGGGCGACGTGCTCGGCGCCGACGACGCCGTCCTCGTCACCGCACGACCGGTCGTGCGGGTCGGGATCGACAAGTCCGCGGTCGACGCCGGAACTGCCGCGACGTCGGCCGAGCGGCTGGCGCGTCGGCTCGACATCGACCCGGGGGCGTACCGCCGGCGGGTCGAGGCGGCCGGCGACCAGGCGTTCGTCGAGGGACTCGTCCTGCGCGCCGACGGTGACGTGCCCACCCGGCAGGAGCTCGCCGCGATCCCCGGGTCGCTGGCCGTCGAGGGCACCCTGCCGCTGGCTCCGACGCGTGCGTTCGGGCAGCCGTTGCTCGGCACCGTCGGCGAGGCCACCGCGGAGGTCGTCGAGAAGTCCGACGGTGCGGTCCGGCCCGGCGACCAGGTGGGACTGTCCGGGCTGCAGGCGCGCTACGACGAGCAGCTGCGCGGCACCCCGGGCCTCGAGGTCCTCGCCGTCGACGACGACCCCGAGACTGAGTCCCGGCGACTCTTCTCCAGCGCCCCGAAGGCCGGGAAGCCGCTTCGCACCACGCTTGACCCCGACCTGCAGGGCGCGGCCGACCGGATCCTCGCCGACGTCCGTCCGGCCAGCGCGATCGTCGCGATCCGACCGTCGACGGGTGCGCTGCTGGCCGTCTCCAGTGGCCCCGGCGGCGACGGTGCCGACACGGCGTTGACGGGCCGGTACGCGCCGGGCTCGACTTTCAAGGTCGCGACGGCCCTCGCCCTCCTACGCTCGGGACTCGCCGTCGACGACCGGGTGCCGTGCACGCCGACCGTCACGGTCGACGGACGACGGTTCACGAACTACTCCGACTACCCCGCCTCGGCGCTCGGCGACGTGCCCCTGCGGACCGCCTTCGCGCAGTCCTGCAACACCGCCATGATCGCCGAGCGCGACCGAGCGTCGCAGGAGGAGCTCGCGGCCGCGGCGGCCGGGCTCGGGCTGGGCCGCGACGTCGACCTCGGGATGCCTGCCTTCCTCGGGCAGGTGCCGACGGAGGCCGACGGCACCGAGCGCGCCGCATCGGTCATCGGCCAGGGCCGCGTGGAGGCATCGCCGCTGGCCATGGCCGTGGTCGCCGCCTCCGTCGCCCACGGTGGCACGGTGACGCCGGTGCTCCTGCCCGACCGGCGGGCGAAGGAGGCGCCGGAGCCCGACGAGCCGGTGACCCGGGCGCAGGCCCGGAGCCTGGCCGGCCTGATGCGGGCCGTCGTCACGGACGGCAGTGGCGCGTTCCTGCGCGACGTGCCGGGCGGCCCGGTCCGGGCGAAGACCGGCACCGCCGAGTACGGCGACGACCAGCCACCACGCACGCACGCCTGGATGATCGCGACGCAGGGCGACCTCGCCGTCGCCGTGCTCGTCGCGGACGGCGACTCCGGCTCGGCCACCGCGGGCCCGCTGCTCGAGCGGTTCCTGCGCCGCTGACCCGGCGGGGCGGACCCCTGACATCCGTCACGGTGAGGTCGTGACGCGCGATCCGGGACCGGACCCGCCGCGCGGACCATGCTCGAGGCATGAACCAGACCAGCACCCTGTCGCCGCGGTCCGCGACGACCCGACCTGACGCGGTGCGCCTGCAGCAGGTGCGTCGCTCCTTCGGCGACGTCGAGGCCGTGCGCGGCATCGACCTCGTCGTCCGCCCCGGCGAGGTGGTGGCCTTCCTCGGCCCCAACGGCGCCGGGAAGACCACGACCCTCGACATGGTCCTCGGCCTCGCTCGACCCACCTCCGGCACGGTCCACGTGCTCGGCCTCGACCCGCGCGAGGCCGTCGGCCAGGGCCGGGTCGCCGCGGTCATGCAGAGCGGCGGGCTGCTGAAGGACCTCACGGTCGCCGAGACGGTCCGCTACGTGCGCAGCCTCTTCACCCACGTGCGCGACGTCGACGACGTGCTCGAGCGCGCCGGGCTGACGGCGGTCGCGGACCGCCGGGTCGGGCTGTGCTCCGGTGGTGAGCAGCAGCGCCTGCGGTTCGCGCTCGCCCTGCTCAGCGACCCCGACCTGCTGCTGCTCGACGAGCCCACGACCGGCATGGACGTCGAGGGACGCCGCACGTTCTGGAGCGCCATCCGCGACGACGCGCGGCACGGCCGCACCGTCATGTTCGCGACCCACTACCTCGAGGAGGCCGACGCCTACGCCGACCGGATCGTGCTCGTCAGCGGCGGTCGCATCGTCGCCGACGGGACGGCGGCCGAGATCAAGGCCCGTGCCGTCGGCCGCACCGTGCGGGCGACCTGCCCCGACGTCGACGACGCGATGGTCGCCGAGATCGCCGCCCTGCCCGGCGTGGAGGGCGTCGACGTGCGGGGCAGCAGCGTCGTCGTGCACGGCACCGACTCCGACGCCGTGGCCCGCCACCTGCTCACCCGCACCACCGCACGCGACCTGGAGATCGTCGGGCGGGGCCTCGAGGACGCGTTCCTGAGCCTCACCGGCGCCGACGAGAGGACCCCCGCATGAGCACCGCCACCGCCGCCACCCGCCCGGCTCCTCGACTCGGGGGCTTCAACCGGGTCCTGCTGACGCTCGAGCTGCGGCGGATGCTGCGCAACCGACGCACCGTCTTCTTCTCGCTCCTGTTCCCCGCGGCACTCTTCTTCGCCTTCGCGGGCAGCAGCGGCGGCGACGAGCGCGTCGGGCACGGCAACGTGTCGGCCTACGTGATGGTCTCGATGGCGCTCTACGGCGCCGCGCTGACCACCGCGTCGGCGGGCTCGTCGGTCGCGCTCGAGCGGTCGGTCGGCTGGTCGCGGCAGCTGCGCCTGACACCGCTGCACCCGCTCGCGTACATCGCCACGAAGGCTGCCTGCGCCCTGGTGCTCGGCGCGCTCGCGGTCGGCGTCGTCAACGTCGCCGCAGTGGCTCAGGGTCGGGCGGAGATGCCGACCGGGCGGTGGCTGGCGTGTGCGCTGCTGGCCCTGCTCTGCTCCTTCGTGTTCGCCGCCCTCGGCCTGTTCGTCGGCTACGTCGTGCCCGGCGAGAACGCCATGCAGCTGCTCGGGCCGGGGCTCGCGCTGTTCGCCTTCCTCGGCAACCTGTTCATCCCCATCACCGAGGGCAGCGCGCTGTGGCACGTCGCGTCGCTCACCCCGATGTTCGGCGTGGCGGAGATCAGCCGCGCACCGCTCACGGGCGAGCTGCCCTGGTACGCGGTCGTCAACGCCGTCGCGTGGCTGGTCGTCTTCGTGGGCGGTGCGGCCTGGCGGATGAGCAGGGACACGGCCCGCGGGTGAGCCGTACGCTGCCCGACATGAGCACGCCACGGACCGTCGCCGTCCCCACGGGGCGCTACGGTCCGTGGTTCGCACTGATCTGGCTGTTCTTCCTCGGCGACCCGCTGCTCGCGGCCTGGGCGCGCCGCGACGAGGCGGCCGGGGTCGGCGGTCTGGTCGTGACCGTCCTGTTCGCCTCGCTCTACATGCTCATCTGGTGGCAGGCGCGCCGCGAGCGCTGGATGGCCGACCGGACGCCGCCGCCGGCGCAGGCACTCGGTCTGTTCGTCGGGCTGGTCACGCTGTGCGCCGCCGACGTGGCCCTCCTGGGCGAGGTCGGCATGGCGTGCGTCGTCTACGTCGCGATCTCCGGGGTCCTGCTCTTTCGACCCGTCGTGGCCGCCGCCCTCGTCGTGCTCGCGGTCGTCGGCTCCCTCGGTCTCGGGGCGCTCGAGGACTGGGGCAGCCAGGCCGGGCTCGCCTTCGCCGTCCTTGCCGGGTCGGTCGCGATCTTCGGTGTCCGTGCCCTGATCAGCCGCAACGCCCAGCTGCTCCTCGCGCAGGCCGAGAACGCCGAGCTGGCCGTGGAGAACGAGCGCACGCGCTTCGCCCGCGACCTGCACGACATCCTCGGCCACTCGCTGACCGTCATCACGGTCAAGGCCGAGCTGGCCCGCCGGCTGCTCGAGTCCGGCGACGACGCCGACCGGGCCAGGGCGCTCGGCGAGGTGGGCGACCTGGAGCGACTCGGTCGCGACGCGCTCGCCGACGTCCGTCGCGCGGTGGAGGGCTACCGCGAGATCACCCTGCCCGGAGAGATCGCCCGGGCCCGCACGGCGCTGGCCGCCGCGGACGTCGAGGCGTCGCTGCCGGGCACGGTCGACGACGTCCCCAGCGACCTGCGCGACCTCTTCGCGTGGACGGTCCGCGAGGGGGTCACGAACGTCGTGCGCCACGCCGCCGCGCGTCGGTGCACCGTCACGGTCGACACCCGAGCGGTGGAGGTGCGCGACGACGGGCGCGGGTGGGACGAGGGCGGGTCCGCCGGTGGCCACGGGCTGGCCGGCCTGCGAGAACGTGCCGCAGCGGTGGGCGCGACCGTCGTGGTGCGCTCGCTCGACCCCGGGCTCAGCCTGCGCGTCGGACGGGAGGCGTCGTGACCATCCGTCTGCTGCTCGCCGACGACCAGGCGCTGGTCCGCGGTGCGCTCGCCGCGCTGCTGTCGCTGGAGCACGACCTCGACGTCGTCGCGGAGGTCGGCTCCGGCGCCGACGTGCTGGACGCCGTCCGGGAGCACCGCCCCGACGTCGCGCTGCTCGACATCGAGATGCCGGGCCTGGACGGCATCGAGGCCACCCGCGCGGTGGTCGCGGCGGGCCTCGGGACGCGGGTGCTGGTCGTCACCACGTTCGGCCGGCCGGGCTACCTGCGGCGGGCCCTGCAGGCCGGTGCGTCGGGGTTCGTCGTGAAGGACGTGCCCGCCACGCAGCTCGCCGACGCCGTGCGCCGGGTGCACGCGGGCCTGCGCGTCGTCGACCCGACCCTGGCCGCGGACAGCCTCGTCACCGGCGACTCACCGCTCACCGAGCGGGAGACCGACGTGCTGCGCGCTGCCCGCGACGGTGCGAGCGTGGCGGTCGTCGCGCAACGTCTGCACCTGTCGCAGGGCACGGTCCGCAACCACCTGTCGGCCGCGATCGGCAAGACCGGGGGCGAGAACCGGGCCGCCGCGGTGCGCGTGGCCGAGGCCAACGGCTGGCTCTGACGGCGGGCCGACGCGGCGCGCGTCAGTCCTCGTCCTCCTTGGCCGACGACGTGAGCCCGGCCTTGACGATGTAGATCAGCAGGCCGGAGGAGATGACGAGGAAGCCCATCACCCACAGCGGCGCCCACTTCTGGGAGGGGTCGTCCTCGACGTCGGTCACGGTCACGTCGTCCTGGGAGCCCGGCGCGGAGGCGGCCCCCGAGGTGCCGGCGCCGTCGGTCGAGGGCTTGACGGTGAAGGGGATCTCGCCGCTGACGGGGTGCCCGTCGGCCGACACGACGCGGTAGACGATCCGGTAGGAGCCGGCGGCGGCCTCGCCCGGCCGGACCCCCACGAGCACGCGACGTCCGGCCACGGTCACGTCGCCGTCGTCCAGGCGGGTGCCCGACGAGGTCAGCACGCGCAGCACGGCGCCGCTGCCCACGTCCTCGCTGAGCGTGATCGACACCGTCTCGGGCAGGGCCGTCAGGGCGGCGCCGTCCTGCGGGTCCGACGACTCGACCGACGCGTGGGCCAGGGCGGGCGACGGAGCGGCGAGCAGGGCGACGGTCGCGACGAGACCGAGGACGAACGAGCGCACGGGAGACCTCCTGGGGCGACCGCAGGATGCGGTCGACGGCTACGACGCATCGTAGTAGCCGTCGCCTGAGCGTCCGTGCGCGCCGGCGGGGGTCTCGCCAGCAGCGTCGGTCGGCGTTATCATCGACGAATGGCGATCAATCACCACAGTGGCGACGGCCACCGCGCCCGCGGGCACGACGCACCGCGCGAGCACGAGGGGCACCGTCACCCTGAGCTCACGGGGGCCGACGGCTCGGTCGTCGCCGCCCGCCTGTTCCACGGCCTGGCCGACCCCGGTCGGCTGCGCATCCTGCGCCACCTGCAGCTCGGCGAGCACCGGGTGGTCGAGCTCACCGCCCACCTCGGTCTGGCGCAGTCGACCGTCTCGGCGCACGTCGCCTGCCTGCGCGACTGCGGCCTGCTCGACGTCCGTCACGAGGGCCGCTCCTCCTACTACCGGCTCGCGCACCCCGAGGCCACGGACGAGCTGCTCGCCACCGGGGCCCGGCTGGTCGGGCTCGCCGCACCGGAGGAGGTCGGCTGATGAGCCACGGTCACGGTCACGGCGGACCCGCCAGCCAGCGCCACCGCGGACGGCTCGCGGTGGTGTTCGCGCTCGTCGCCGCCTTCTTCGTCGTCGAGCTCGTGTACGGGTTGCTCGCGTCGTCGCTGGCGCTGCTCTCCGACGCCGGCCACATGGCCGCCGACGTCGTCACGCTCGGTGCCGCGCTGGCCGCCACGCGCATCGCCACCCGCACCGACCGCACCGGACGACGCACCTTCGGCTCCTACCGGGCCGAGGTCTTCGCGTCGGGGTTCGCCGTGCTCATCATGCTCGGCGTCTCGGTCTACGTCGTCGTCGAGGCGGTCTCGCGGATCGGCTCGCAGGTCGACGTGCAGACCGGCCCGATGATCGTCGTCGGCGTCCTCGGCCTCCTCGTCAACGTCGTCTCGCTCGTGCTGCTGAACGCGGGCGCAGGTGAGTCCCTCGTCGTGCGCGGCGCCTACCTCGAGGTCGTGGCCGACGCCGCCGGCTCGGTCGGGGTCGTCGTCGCCGGCGTGCTGGTCGCGACCACCGGCTCCGCGTGGTGGGACACCGTGGTGGCGCTGGCGATCGGCGTGTTCGTCGCCGTCCGCGCGGTGGTGCTGGCGCGCCAGGTCCTCGCCGTCCTCGGCCAGCACGTGCCCGACGGCATGGACGTCGACGCCGTCGTCGCCGACCTGCGCGCCGTCGAGGGGGTCGACGACGTGCACGACCTCCACGTCTGGGTGCTCACGTCGGGCATGAACGTCGCGACGGCCCACCTGGTGGCCGCCGGCGCGAGCACCGGTCCGGCCGCGCTCGACCGTGTGCTCGCCGACGCGCGCACGGTGCTCCGCGAGCGGCACCACGTCGAGCACGCCACCCTCCAGGTCGAAGGGTGCCGCGCGCCGGAGTGCCACAGCGTCGACTGGTGACCGCAGGCCCGCGTCGAGGTCTACGCAAACGAGGCGCCGGAGTACCGAGGTCGGCGCTGACCCTGCAGGTGGCCGCGGCACGCCGTGCGACGGTCGAGACGTCGGACGGTGCGGTCTCGCACTCGGGATCGTGGACGAGACTCCCAACTGCACCGTCCGACGCCCACCGGGCCCGGCGCCTTCCGCCGGGCCCGGTGTCACGCGGGCACGACGTTGGTCGAGGACGTCCGGAGCGGTCGGATCAGGGCCAGGGGTTCTTGACGCAGCCCTGGAGTCCCTTGCTCTGCTGCAGCATCACGGGCGCCTTGGCGCCCGGCGCGGGGCACCCGACGTGGTACTTGCCGAGCGCGTGCCCGACCTCGTGGTTGACGAGGTAGGTGCGGTAGCCGGTCAGGTCGTCGCCGTAGTACGTCACGCCGCGCACCCAGCGCTTGACGTTGAGCACCACGCGGTCACCGCTGCGGCACGACACCTCGCCGCGGGTGAGCAGCGGCGCGCACAGCCGGTCGACCGTGTCGGGGCTCGCGAGCATGACGCGCACGTCGGGGTTGCGCGCCACCTGCGTGAACGACCAGCCGTCGGTGCGCCAACCGCGCTCGTGCCCCAGCACGCGCGCCACGTCGCGCGCGAACGTCGCCCGGTCCTGCAGGAGTCCCTTCTCGACCTCGACCGTGTAGGTGCGGTCGCGGCCGCCGCCCGAGCCGGCCACGTCGACGACGGCTGCCGTGCGGAACGTGCCGGCGCCAGACTGCGGGAACGTCGTGGGCTCCACCTCGGCCGAGCGACGGGCTGTCGACGACGTTCCCGACGGCGACGGCGAGGGGGACGGCGTGACGGTCGGCAGCGTGGCCTCGGTGCCCCAGGTCGACGCGGTGTCCTCGGTCGCCACCCGCTCCTCGGGCGACGGCCGGACCGCCGAGAGCACGACCACGACGAGCGTCACCAGCAGTGACGCGGCGAGTGCGGCCACGCGTCCGCGGCGCACGGTGCGGGCGCGCGGGACCCGGTGCCGCCCGACCACGTCGGGGTCGGGGCGACGCGGGGGTCCGGGATCACGCTGCGTCACCCGACCAGCCTACGCGGGGATACGCTGGCCGCGTCGGCTGCCGCAGGGTGGCCAGCCACCGCAGCAGGAGGGCCGGACGACCATGAGCAACACCGAGACCTCGCCCGACGAGATGGTCTGCGGCGCGGACGCGCCGGCCGGTCTGCAGGTCCTCACGCCGCGGGACGTGCCGCTCGGCGGACCCCGTGCGATGACCGTCCGGCGCACGCTCCCCCAGCGCGAGCGGTCGCTCGTGGGCGCCTGGTGCTTCCTCGACCACTACGGTCCCGACGACGTGTCCGAGACCGGCGGCATGGACGTCCCGCCGCACCCGCACACCGGGCTGCAGACCGTCAGCTGGTTGTTCTCGGGCACCGTCGAGCACCGCGACAGCGCCGGCTTCCACGCCGACGTGCGGCCCGGCGAGCTGAACCTCATGACGTCCGGGCGCGGCATCAGCCACTCCGAGCGGTCCACTGCCGACACCACCGTGCTGCACGGCGCCCAGCTCTGGGTGGCGCTGCCGCAGCACGCCCGCTTCGTCGAGAAGACCTTCGAGCACTACGCCCCGCCGACCGTCGACGGCCGCACTGCGGAGGGCGCGTGGTCGGCGCAGGTCTTCCTCGGCAGCCTGCTCGGATCCACCTCCCCCGTCGTCACGCACACGCCGCTGCTCGGCGCGGAGCTGCGCCTCGAGCGGGGCACCGTCCTCGAGGTCGACGTCGACCCGACGTTCGAGCACGGCGTGCTCGTCGACACCGGCGCCGTGCTGGCCGACACCGACCCCGTCGCGAAGGACGAGCTCGGCTACCTGGCGCCGGGTCGCGACCGCATCACCCTGCGGGCGACCGAGGACAGCCGGGTGCTGCTCATCGGCGGGCCCCCCTTCGGCGAGCAGATCGTCATGTGGTGGAACTTCGTCGGCCGCAGCCACGACGACGTCGTCGAGTACCGCGCCGCGTGGCAGGCCGAGATCGACGGCAAGCAGGCCGGGGAGGGCTCCGACGGACCGTTCGGGCTGCCCGAGGGCGACCCGGAGGCTCCCCTGCCGGCACCCGCCCTCCCGAACGCCCGCATCCGACCGCGCGGCTGACCGCGCACCCGACGAGAGGACCTTCGATGAGCCTGCCCCCCACCGAGCACCAGGATGACGAGGGACGCGTGGTCGTCGTGCGCCACGCCCCCGAGCAGCAGCGCTACGAGCTCCTGGACGACGGCACCGTCATCGGCCACGCCGACTACCGCGACCTGGAGGGGAACGGCGCGGGCGTGCAGCGCGACTTCCTGCACACGGAGGTCGACGAGGCCTACGGCGGACGCGGCCTCGCGTCGGTGCTCGTCGCCTACGCGCTCGACGACGTCCGCGCGTCGGGCCTGCGGATCGTCCCGCACTGCCCGTACGTCGCGAGCTGGCTCCGCAAGCACGAGGGTCGGTTCGACGACCTCGTCGACTGGCCCGCCTGACCGGGACCTCCCGGCAGGCTCAGGTCTCGGCGATCTCGCGGCGGACGTCGTCCATCGAGCGGCCGCGGAAGCGGCGGAAGCTGTAGACGATGGTCGCCAGGGCGATCAGGCCCGACACGATGAGCGTGGCTCCCGTGCCCCAGCCGCCGAGCAGCCACCACGAGTCGCGCAGCGGCCACCAGTCGGGCGCGGGCGGTCGCAGGCCCCACACGACGCCGAGGCCGACGAGCCACACCACGCCGGCCAGCGAGGCGAGGATGCGCGGCCACGTCTGCACGCCCTGGGCGGCCGTGCGCAGGGCTGCGTCCTTGACCGGCTCGACGCGACGCCGCGCCCACTCGTAGCGCTGCGACAGCAGGGCGAGCCCGCCGAACAGCAGGAGCAGGCCCGGCCCGGGCAGGAAGATGGCGGCGATGCCCAGCAGGACCATGAGCCAGCCGAGGATCTCCAGCGCGATGGTCTTGCCGTGGTGGATGACGCCCATGTCGTCCTCTCGTCGTCGGTCGCCAGAGCCTACCGAGCGAGGGGAAACAGCGGTCAACGCTTCTTCAGGACCAGCTGTGCGACGTAGATGATCGCCAGGATGACGAGGATGATCAGGAGGATGCGCATGGTGGGCCCCTTCGCCGGACGCGCGGGTCGCGTCGGTGCCTGAACGGTAGGTCCACCGGACCCCGGCCGCACCCCGAGCAGGTGTCCTCGCGACCCGATAGCGTCGTGGTGTCCGCACGTCAGCACCAGGAGGACCGCATGCCGCAGACCGTCAAGGCCGTCGTCGCCCGCAGCAAGGGCGCGCCCGTCACCGTCGAGGACATCGTCGTCCCCGACCCGGGTCCCGGCGAGGCGGTGGTCGCGGTCCAGGCCTGCGGCGTCTGCCACACCGACCTGCACTACCGCGAGGGCGGCATCAACGACGAGTTCCCGTTCCTGCTCGGCCACGAGGCCGCCGGCGTCGTCGAGTCGGTCGGCGAGGGGGTCACCGAGGTGGCGCCGGGCGACTTCGTCGTCCTGAACTGGCGCGCCGTGTGCGGCGACTGTCGCGCGTGCCGACGCGGACGCCCGCAGTACTGCTTCGCCACGTTCAACGCCGAGCAGAAGATGACGCTCGTCGACGGCACGGAGCTCTCCCCCGCGCTCGGCATCGGCGCCTTCGCCGAGAAGACCCTGGTCGCCGCCGGGCAGTGCACCAAGGTCGACCCCGAGGCCGACCCGGCTGCCGTCGGCCTGCTCGGCTGCGGCGTGATGGCCGGCATCGGTGCCGCCATCAACACCGGCGGCGTGGGTCGCGGCGACTCGGTCGCGGTCATCGGCTGCGGCGGCGTCGGCATCGCCGCGGTGGCCGGCGCCCGACTCGCCGGCGCGGCCAAGATCATCGCCGTCGACCTCGACCCGCGCAAGCTCGAGCAGGCGAAGGCGCTCGGCGCGACGCACGTCGTCGACGCGTCGAAGGACGACGTGGTCGAGACCATCCAGGGGCTCACCGACACCTTCGGCGCCGACGTCGTCATCGAGGCCGTCGGGCGCCCCGAGACGTGGGAGCAGGCGTTCTACGCCCGCGACCTCGCCGGCACCGTCGTCCTGGTCGGCGTGCCCACCCCCGACATGAAGATCCCCGAGGTGCCGCTCATCGACGTCTTCGGACGCGGGGGCTCGCTCAAGTCGAGCTGGTACGGCGACTGCCTGCCGAGCCGCGACTTCCCGATGCTGGTCGACCTCTACCGCCAGGGTCGGCTCGACCTCGACGCCTTCGTCACCGAGCGCATCGGGATCGACGACGTCGAGGCGGCGTTCGACAAGATGCACCACGGCGACGTCCTCCGCTCGGTGGTGATGATCTGATGTCCCCGGCAGCACAGGTGCAGAAGGTCGTCACGTCGGGCCAGTTCGAGCTCGACGGCGGCAGCTGGGACGTCGACAACAACGTCTGGCTGGTCGGCGACGACAGCGAGGTCGTCGTCGTCGACGCCCCGCACGACGCCGACGCCATCGCCGCGGCGGTCGACGGGCGCTCCGTCCTGGCCATCGTGCTCACGCACGGGCACAACGACCACCTCAACGCCTCGGTGCGGCTGCGCGAGCTCACCGGCGCACCCATCTGGTTCCCGCCCGCGGACACGATGCTCTGGGAGGCCGAGCACGGCCAGGAGGCCAAGCCCGACCACGACCTCGTCGACGGCACCACCTTCTCGGTCGCCGGCAGCACGCTGCGCGCCATCGCGACGCCGGGCCACTCGCCCGGCAGCACGTGCCTCTACGCCGAGGACCTCGGCGTCCTGTTCAGCGGCGACACCCTGTTCCAGGGAGGCCCGGGCGCGACCGGGCGGAGCTACTCCAGCTTCGAGACCATCGTCGACTCCATCCGCGACCACCTGCTGACGCTGCCCGCGGAGACCGTCGTGCACACCGGTCACGGCGACGACACGCGCATCGGCGACGAGGCGCCGCACCTGCAGGAGTGGATCGACCGGGGCCACTAGACCCTCCCTGCTCGGCGCTCAGTGGTCGGTGCTGCGCGCTCCCGGCCAGCCGCGCAGGGCGACGTCGACGGCGTCGAGCACCCGGTGCCAGCTGACGTCGGCCGACGGATCGCTGTGGTCGAAGGCGCCCGAGGCCTGCAAGGTGACGAAGCCGTGCACGGCCGCGCCGACGAGCCGCGTCGCGTGCACGATCTCCCCTTCCGGCACCGGGTAGCCGCGGAGCACGGCGGCGAGCAGGTCGCCGTGTCGGCGGCCCGCGGTGACGGAGCGCGCGCTGGCGTCGGTCCCGCGTCGACTCGCGGCGTACCGGCCGGGGTGCTGTGACGCGTACAGCCGGTACGCGTCGGCGAGCGCGACGAGGGCATCGCGACCGGAACGGCCGGCGAGGGCCTCGGTCCCGCGATCGGCCAGCTCCTCCAGGGCCAGGGTGGTCACCCCGTCGAGCAACGCCTGGGCCCCGGCGACGTGGGCGTAGAGGCTGGGTGTCCGCACGCCGACCGACCGGGCGACGGCGGAGGGGGTCACCGCGTCGAGGCCTTCGCGATCGGCGAGGTCGGCGGCCGCCGTCAGGACGGCGGTGGTGGAGAGTCCGGCTCGGGGCACGTCACGACCCTACCAGCGCGCCTGGCTATGTTAGGTTGATGCCTAACAGCATTAGGCACAGTGACGAGGTGAGGAGGGACCATGCAGCCGCTCGACCCGCGCCAGGTGCGCGCCAGCATCGTCAACAGCACCAAGAGCCGGATCGCGACGATGACGCTCCCGGCGCCGTGGCCGCCGGAGCGTCTCGACGAGCGTGACTACCTCGGCTGGATCGACCCGAAGGCACCGCTGCGGGCCTACGTCGTGCTCGGCGAGGAGATCGTCGACGAGCCCGTCGGCGTGGAGCTGAGGTTGGCCGACTCGATCGGTCCGGCCCGCACCACGCTCTGCGACTGGTGCCGCACCGACGACGGCACGTCGACCGCACGGCTGGTGGTGGCGCGCCGTGCCGGGCCGCGCGGACGCGCCGGCGACACGGTCGGCCAGTACGTCTGCGGCGACCTCGCCTGCTGGACGCGGGTGCGCCGACCTCTCAAGGCGCACGAGAAGTCGGTCACCGGCGCGCCCGACCTGCGCGTCGACGACCTGCGTCTGCGGGTGCTGGAGTTCGTCGACCGGGTGCGGGCGGACTGAGCTCAGCCGCGACGCAGGAGCACGATGCCGACGACGGCCGCCACGGCGGCGCCGGCGAGGATCGCGATACGGCCCTTGTCGGCCTCGGCGACGGCCTCCTGGGCGCGTCCCTTCACGTCGAGCTTGTCGCCGAGCGCGTCGACGGTCTCGGCGAGGTGCTCGCGGGTCGCGTCGATCTCGGCCTCGAGGCGGGCGCGGTCGCTCATGGGTGATCTCCCTTCGCGGCGGCCACGTCGGCCTGCACGCTCTCGACCCGGGCGGCGGGCGCCTGGGTCACCTTCGTGACGTTCCGCTTGCCCAGGAGGGCGGCCACACCGGCGACCGCGAACAGCACGACGGCCACGACCAGGGCGGCGAGCCACGGATCGGTGACGTTCGCCAGGCCGAGGACCGCGGCGCTGATCAGCACGCCCAGCCCGTACAGGGCGATGACGCCCGCGGCGCCGAAGAGCCCCGCGCCGACGCCGACGCGCTTGCCCGCCTGGGCGAGGTCGTCCTTGGCGAGCTGCATCTCCGCGCGGATGAGCGTCGAGATGTCCTCGGTGGCCTGCGCGATGAGCCGTCCGGTCGACTCGTCGGACGGGGAGGTCACAGGCGCCTCGTCCGCGGCTCGGCCAGGTCGGCGGCGGTCGCCGGGTTGTTGGCGGGCCGCTCCGACGTGACCTCGGTGTCAGCCTCCGCGAGGGCGGCGTCGACGTCGTAGGAGGCGTCGGCCGGGTCGGTCGAGACGCGAGCGTCGTCCGAGCCGTGGCCCTTGACGACGTCGGCGACCTTGGAGCCCGCGGCGCTCGCGGCCGACGAGGCCGCGTCGGCGGCGGCCGAGCCGGCTGCGCTGGCGGCACTCTTGGCGGCGTCGGCCGCGTGGTCGACACCGCTCTGGACGGTCGGTGAGTTCCAGACCTTCTGGGTCTGGGTGCGGATCTGGTCGTAGCGCTCGCGACCGGCGCGCGTGCCGAGCACGTAGCCGGCGACGCCGGCAGCCGCGATGAACAGCTTGTTCACGTCAGGTTCCCCTTCGCAGACGACTCCCCCATGGTGGAACACATAGAGGTCCACAGCATCCCGGGACTGGCCGCGTCCCGCAACCGCAGGGAGGCATCACGGGGTCGGCGGGCGCTCCGGCGGTGTCATGGCCCATCGGATCGAGCGCGTGACGACCTCGCCCCCGATGCGTACGGCGCTCGCCTCGGCGACGGGCAGGTACGGCAGACGCAACGGCCAGCGCGTCCAGCGCGGCATGAGCCCGACCGCCGCCGCCGCGAGCACGCCGTACGGCACGCGGACGGCGAGCGGCACGGGCGGGTGCACCAGCAGGTAGCGGGCCGTGCGCCGTGCCGCCGCCGTGCTCGCGAGCTCCGGACGGAACGCGGCGAGTGCCGCGTCGAGCTCCGCGACCGTCGTGGGCACGTCGCTCGCCCCGAGCTCGCGGGCCACCACGGCCGCCTCGGCCACGTACGCGTCGCGTCCGGCGTCGTCGAGCGGACGCCGGCCGTACCGGTCGTGCGCCCGCAGGAAGCTGTCGATCTCGGCGACGTGCACCCAGCGCAGCAGGTGCGGGTCCGACGCGCGGTAGGGCCGGCCGTCCGGCGCCACCCCGGTGATCGTCTCGTGCACGGCACGCACACCCCGGATGGCGCGCGTCGCGTCGGCGTCGGTCCCGAACGTGGTCACGGCGAGGAACCCGCTCGTGCGCTGCAGCCGACCCCACGGATCGCCGCGGAAGCCCGAGTTCTGGTCGACCGCGGCCATCGCCAGCGGGTGCAGCGACTGCAGCAGCAGCGCCCGGATGCCACCGACGAACATCGACGCGTCGCCGTGCACCGTCGCGATCGCCGAGTCGGGCCCGAAGCGCCGTGGCCCCGGCGCGAACATGATCCGCTCACGCCGCTGCGGTCCCTCGTCACCCGCGACCCGGGCAAAGATCATCCGCCCCAGCCGGTCCCGCACGTCGAGGTCCATGCCCTCCAGTCTCGCCGAGCTGACGAACTTCGCACGGGAATCTGCGGTCCGCCCGGAAAGCTCTCCGGGCGGACCGCAGAAAACCGTGCGCGGCGCGAGATTCCCAGGTCGACCTGGGAATCTTCCTGCACGTCAGCCAGGCACGGGAATCTTCGATAGGCCCGGAAAGCTTTCCGGGCAAACCGCGGGAAACCGTGCCTGGTGGGAGATTCCCAGGTCGACCTGGGAATCTTCCTCGACGTCAGGGCATCGGGGTGGGGCGCCGGCGACGCTGCTCGGCCGGGTCGGGGACCGGGACGGCGGCGATGAGGCGCTGCGTGTAGGCCTCCTGCGGGCGGCGCAGGACGTCCTCGCGCGACCCCTGCTCCACCAGCCGACCGTGCTGCAGCACCGCCACCCGGTTCGCGAGCGAGTCGACGACGGCCAGGTCGTGGCTGATGAACAGGCACGCGAACCCGACCCGTTGCTGCAGCTCGGCGAACAGCTCGAGCACCGTCGCCTGCACCGACACGTCGAGCGCTGACGTCGGCTCGTCCGCGATGAGCAGGTCCGGGTCGAGCGCGATCGCGCGCGCCAGGCTGATCCGCTGACGCTGACCACCGGACAGCTCGTGACCGAACCGCGCCGCGTACGACGGCCGGCAGCTGCACCGACTCCAGCAACGACGCCACCTTCGCGTCCACCTGCGCCGCCGTCAGGTCCGTCTGCACCCGCAGCGGCTCGGCGATGCAGTCGCCGATGCTCATCCGCGGGTTCAACGACGACGCCGGGTCCTGGAACACGAACCCGAACCGCGAGCGCAGCGGCCGCAGTCGGGCGTCCGACAGCCCCGACACGACCGTCCCCGACACCGAGACCGTGCCGCTCGTCGGCTGCTGCAGCCCGACCGCCGTGCGACCGATCGTCGACTTGCCCGACCCCGACTCCCCGACCAGGCCGAGCACCTCGCCGCGCCGCACCTGCAGCGACACGTGGTCGACCGCCGTGAACGCCGGCTGGCCGAGCCGTCCGGCGAACTCGACGACGAGGTCGTCGACGTCGAGCACCACCTCGTTCGACGGGTCGACCGGCTCCGGGCCGTCCTCGCGGCCGAGGTGTGGCACCGCGTCGAGCAGGGCCCGCGTGTACGGGTGCCGCGGCTCGGCGAACAGCCGGTCCACCGGCGCCGTCTCCACCAGACGGCCGCGGTACATGACCACCACGCGGTCGGCCACGTCGGCCACGACGCCCATGTTGTGGGTGATCAGCACGATCGCCGTCCCCAGCCGGTCGCGCAGGCTCAGCAGCAGGTCGAGGATCTGCGCCTGCACCGTCACGTCGAGCGCCGTCGTCGGCTCGTCGGCCACGATCACGTCCGGGTCGCACGCGATCGCCATCGCGATCACCACCCGCTGCTTCTGCCCGCCCGACAGCTGGTGGGGGTAGTAATCGACCCGCTGCTCCGGGTCGGGCAGCCCGACCAGCTCCAGCAGCTCCACCGCCCGCGCCCGCGCCTCCTTCGCGCTCACCGACCGGTGCGCGCGGATGCCCTGCACGATCTGCCAGCCGACCGTGCGCACCGGGTCGAGAGCCGTCGACGGCTCCTGGAAGACCATCGACACCTCGTCGCCACGGACCGACCGCAGCTCCCGCTGGCTCCGGCCCACGAGCTCACGTTCTGTGCTGCTTCGCCGCCCGTCGCCCGGCACCCCCGCCGGGCCGGTCCGCCGCCCGTCGCCCGGCACCCCCGCCGGGCCGGTCCGCCGCCCGTCGCCCGGCACCCCCGCCGGGCCGGTCTGCCGCCCGTCGCCCGGACCGTCGCCCGAGCGCAGCACCGCCGACCCCTCGACCGACGCGGTCGAGGGCAGCAGCCCGAGGACGGCGCGAGCCGTCACCGACTTGCCCGAGCCCGACTCGCCCACCACGGCCATCACCTCGCCGGGTGCCACGTCGAACGACAGGTCGCGCACGGCGCGCACCCGCCCCGCGTCGGTGCTGAACGAGACCGACAGGTCCGACAACGACAGCACCGCCGCACGGCGCACGTCCGTCGGCACGTCCTCGGCGACGGTAGCGGCCGCGTCGTCGTCGAGCTGGATCTCGCTCTCGGAGCCGTCGCCCGCACGGGTGCGCAGCAACGGGTTCAGCACGTCGTTGAGGCTCTCGCCCACCAGCGTCACGCCCAGCACGACCAGCACGATCGCCAGGCCCGGGAAGACGCCCGTCCACCAGATCCCGTTGGTCGCGTCCGGCAGCGCCTTGTTCAGGTCGTAGCCCCACTCGGCCGCCGCCGACGGCTCGATGCCGAAGCCCAGGAAGCCCAGGCCCGCCAGCGTCAGGATCGCCTCCGACGCGTTGAGCGTGCCGATGATCGGCAGGTTCTGGGCCACGTTGCTGAACACGTGCCGGAACATGATGCGCGGGGTCCGCACCCCCACGACGCGCGCCGCGTCGACGTACGGCTCGGTCTTCACCGACAACGTCGCGTTGCGGATGACCCGGAAGTACTGCGGCACGAAGATCACGGTGATCGACAACGCCGCCGACATGATGCCGCCGAAGGCCCCGCTCGACCCTCCCGACAGCACGATCGAGACGACGATCGCCAGCAGCAGCGACGGGAACGCGTACAGCGCGTCCATGACCAGCACCAGCACGCGGTCCAGCGCACCGCCGACGTAGCCCGACACGAGCCCGAGCGGCACGCCCACGACGCTGGAGAGCACGACGGCCAGCGCGATGACGATCATCGCGGTCCGCGTGCCGTACACGACCCGCGAGAACACGTCGGTGCCGCCGACGGTCGTGCCGAACCAGTGCGCCGCGGACGGCGGCTGCTGCGCACCGAACACGACCCCGTCGCTCGTGCGGTCGGCGTCGAAGCCGTACGGCGCGATCCACGGGGCCAGGACGGCCACGACGACGAACAGCAGCACCAGGCCGAAGCCCAGCAGCAGCATGAACCGCTGCAGCCCGTGGCTCTGCCGCACGACACCGGGCACCAGGCGCTGCACCCCTGCGCGCGCCATCAGAACCGCACCCTCGGGTCGACGAGCGCGACGATGACGTCGATCACGAAGCTCGCCACGCACACCACGAGCGCGATCACCGTGACGATCCCCTGCACCGCCAGGAAGTCGCGCGCCTTCAGGTACTCCGCGAGCGCGTAGCCGATGCCCTTCCACTCGAAGGTCGTCTCCGTCAGCACCGCGCCGGCCAGCAGCATCGCGACCTGCATGCCCATCACCGTCACCACGGGCACGAGGGCGTTGCGGAACGCCACCTTGCGGATCACGCGACCCTCGGCCATGCCACGGGCCCGCGCCGACGTCACGTACTCGGCGCGCATCGTCTGCAGCAGGTTGATGCGCACGAGGCGCAGGAACACGCCACCGGTCAGCAGGCCCAGCGCGAGCGCGGGCAGCAGCGCGTACTGCAGCACCTCCAGCACGTACCGCGGGTCGCCCCACAAGATGGCGTCGACCAGGAGGATGTTGGTGCGCGGGTGGACCTGCTCGAGCGTCAGCAGCGTCGACGTCGAGGCCCGCCCCGACGACGGCCAGCCGAAGGGCGTGAACGCCAGCTTCAGCAGCAGGCCGACGAAGAACACCGGCGCGGCGTACGCGACGATCGCGAACAGCCGCAGCGCCACGTCGGGCAGCCGGTCGCGGTAGCGCGCGGCCAGCCGGCCGAGCGGCACGCCGACGGCGAACGCGACGACGAGCGCGTAGAACGACAGCTCCAGGGTCGCCGCGCCGTTGACGCGCAGCACCTCCGAGATCGGCTGGTTGTCGGTCAGGGACCGACCGAAGTCACCGTGCAGCAGACCCGACAGGTACTCCCAGTACTGCACCAGGAGCGGCCGGTCGAGCCCGGCCTCGGCCTTGCGCTCGGCGATCTGCTCAGGCGTCAGGCGCCCGCCCTGCGCGGCCGTGATCGGGTCGCCGATCACCCGCAGCAGCACGAACACGAGGGTGACGAGCACCCAGATCATCGGGACGACGAGCGCCAGCCGGACGAGCAGGTAGCGCGCCAGTGGCGGCAGGCCGCGGCGCGAGCCCGACGGCGCGGCCGGGACGGGGGTGGGCGGCTCGCCGGCAGCGAGCACCTCGGCGGAGGACATACGGCTCCTCAGGAGTGGAGGGAGGTCGGACGGGTGGGCACGCGAGAGGGGGTGGGTCCGCCGGACCCACCCCCTCCTCCTGCGTCAGCCCTTCGACAGGGACGCGAAGCGGAACTTGAACGACGCGTCGAGCGTGTCGTCCACGCCCTCGACGTCGTCGCCGGAGACCGCCACCTGCGAGCCGGTCAGCAGCGGCAGGATCGGCACCTGCTGCGCCACCCGCTCCTGCACCTCGCCGAGCGTCTTCGCCCGCGCCGTGGCGTCGGACTCGGTGCGCTCGGTGTCGAGCAGCTTCGTCGTCGTCGTGTCCTCGTAGTGCGACTGGAGGAAGTTGTTCGGCGCGAAGAACGGCGTCAGGTAGTTGTCCGGGTCCGGGAAGTCCGGGAACCAGCCGAGCTGGTACATCGGGTAGGCGTCCTTGACCCGCTCCTCGGAGTACGTCGTCCACTCCGTCGACTGCAGGTCCACCGTGAACAGCTTCGTCGCCTCGAGCTGACGCTTGACCATCGCGTACTCCTGGTCGGAGTTCGAGCCGTAGTGGTCGGGGTTGTACTGCAGGTTCAGCTCGACCGGCGTGGCCACGCCGGCCTCGTCGAGGAACGCCTTCGCCTTGTCGACGTCGGGCTTCTCGCCGTAGAGCTCCTTGAACGGCTCGGTGGCCGCCGTCTGGCCCTCCGGCACCGCCGAGTAGGCCGGCGTGTAGGTGCCCTTGTAGACCTGCTCGGACAGCTCGTCGCGGTCGATCGAGCTCGCGACCGCCTGGCGGACCGCCGTCTTCTGGGCGTCGTCGTCGCCGGGCATGGTCTTGAGGTTGAAGACGATGTAGCGCAGCTCGCCGCCGTCGCCCTTGTGGACGGTGACGCCGTCGGCCTTCTCCAGGCTGGCGATGTCGGTGGGCGTCAGCGAGCGCCACGCGACATCGATCTTGCCGTTCTGCACGTCGAGCTTCAGGTTGTTGGCGTCGGCGTAGTAGGTCAGCGTCACGGCGTCGTTCTTCGGCGTGCCGAACGCACCGTCGTAGTCCTTGTTGCGCGTGAACTCGGCCAGCTCGTTCTTCTTGTAGCTGCCGATCGTGTACGGACCGGAGAAGCCCTGCGCCTTCACGGCCGCGGCGTCGTCGAGCACCTTGTCGGCCGGGTAGGTCTCCTCGTCGACGATCGGTCCCGCCGACGTCGCGAGCACCTGCGGGAACGTGACGTCGTTCGGCGCAGCGAGGGTGAAGACGACCGTCGAGTCGTCGCGCGCCTCGACCTTCTTCATGGCGCCGAGCAGCGAGGCCGGGCCGTTGGGGTCGTTGATGTCGACGATCCGCTGGAAGGAGAAGGCGACGTCGGACGCGGTGAGCTCGTTGCCGTTCGCGAACGTCAGGCCGTCCTTCACGGTGCAGACGTACTCCGTGGGCTTCTCGAAGTCGCAGGACTCCGCGGCGTCGGGCGTCAGGTCCGTGCTTCCCGCGGGGAAGTTCATCAGGTACTGGTAGGCCTGCGTCTGGACCTGCGTGGAGCCGTTGTCGTACGAGCCGGCCGGGTCGATCGAGACGACCTTGTCGGTGGTGCCGACGAGGATGCCGGCGTCCGTGTCGCCGGTGTTCCCGGCGCCGCACGCCGCGAGCGCCAGGCCGGCGAGAGTCGTGGCAGCCACGGCGGCCGCCCCCCGATGGATGTGCATGCGCTGCCTTCCTGAGCAGGTGTGACCGGGCCGTCAAGGTCCCGGGCGTCGTGTGCTGGCACGCTAGTCGCGTCCGACGGTGACGAGAAGCCCTCCACAGGTTGCGTTTCGGTGACGACCGCGGCGTCCGGCGTCATGGTCGGCGTCGTCGTGACTCGTGTCTCTCGTGCCCATCCGGTTCTCGTCAACTCGCCCCACGAAGCCGGTCCCGCCCCTATCCTCGCTCCGGAGGGAGTCGTCCATGCGTGAGTCAGGAGTCGGGGCCGAGCGTCAGAGCCACCTGCTCGACGCGGTGGTCGGGCTGTCCCAGGACCTGTCCTTCGACAACGTGCTGCAGCGCATCGTCGACTCCGCGAGCGAGCTGGTCGGCGCCACCTACGGCTTCCTCGGCGTGCTCGACTCGCCGTCGTCGCACCGCATGGGCACCTTCGCCGTGCACGGCCTCGACCAGGAGCACCAGGACCTCATCGGCCGCCTGCCGGAGGGCAAGGGGCTGCTGGGCCTCGTGATCGACCACCCCGAGCCCCTGCGGCTCGAGCACCTCGGCGACCACCCCGAGAGCATCGGCTTCCCGCGCCTCCACCCGGCGATGACGTCGTTCCTCGGCGTGCCCATCCGGGTGCACGACACGGTCTTCGGCAACCTCTACCTCACCGACAAGATCGGCGGCGGCGGCTTCACCGCGGAGGACCAGGAGGTCGCGGTCACCATCGCGGCGGCCGCCGGCGTCGTCATCGAGAACGTGCGCCTCTACGAGGAGAGCGAGCGGCAGCGTCGCTGGCTGAGGGCCACCACGGAGGTGGCCAACGCGCTCCTGCGGCCCATCTCGCGCCAGGCGACCAGCCAGCTCATCGTCGACCGCATCTGCGAGGTGTCCGAGGCCGGCGCCGCCGCTCTCGTCGTGCCGAGCGAGGAGCACCTGTTCGTCGTGGCCGCCTCCACCGGCATCGAGCCCGACCCGAGCGGGCACCACGTCGACATCCCGTTCCTGCGCGAGGTCGTCCGAACGCACGCCCCGGTCGTGCTCGACGACGTCCTCGACGACACCCGCATCGACGACGAGACGCTGGCGGCGTTCCCGGGACTGCAGGCCGTTCAGGCGCACCCGCTGCACTTCGACGACGGCACCGCCGTGATCGTCATGGGCTGGTTCGCCGGGCAGCCGCCGTCGTCGTGGAGCCTGGACCCCGAGCTGCCGTACGGCTTCACCCAGCAGGCGGCGCTCGTCATGCAGGTCGTCCGGGCGCGCGAGTCGCAGGCGAAGCTCGCCATCCTCGAGGACCGCGAGCGGATCGGTCGCGACCTGCACGACCTCGTCATCCAGCGGCTGTTCGCGATCGGTCTGTCCCTCGACAGCATCTCCTCCTCGGTGACGCCGCAGGTCGGCGAGCGGCTGTCCGACGCCGTCGACGGTCTCGACCAGACCATCAAGGAGATCCGGCGCACGATCTTCGACCTCAGCTCGCCGTCCGTGCCCGCCAACCTGCGTCTCGAGATCGACGCGATCGTCGGCGAGGCGGAGCGGATGCTCGGCTACCGCCCGGTCGTCGACACGCACGGCCCCGTCGAGAGCGTCGTGCCCGACATCGTCGCCGAGCAGCTCACGGCCGTGCTGAAGGAGATGCTGTCGAACATCGTGCGGCACTCCCACGCCGGCGAGGTGACCATCGACCTCGACGTCACCGACGGCATCGTGCTCACCGTCACCGACGACGGGCTGGGCCTCGACCCCGAGCAGCCCTTCGGCAACGGCCTGCGCAACATGCGCCACCGGGCGCAGAACCTCGGAGGCACCTGCGAGTTCTCCGAGCCCTCGCACGGCGGCCTGCAGATACGCTGGAGCGTCCCCCAGGAGATGTCGTGACGTCCGCGACGGAAGGTAGTGAACCTGTCATGTCCGAGCCGATCCGGATCTTCCTGCTCGACGACCACGAGATCGTGCGCCGCGGCATCCGCGACCTCCTGGAGGCGCAGGAGGGCCTGGTGGTCGTGGGCGAGGCCGGCACGGCGGCCGACGCGCTCACGTCGATCCCCCGCCTGCTCCCCGACGTCGCCGTCCTCGACGCGCGCCTGCCCGACGGGTCGGGCATCGAGGTCTGCCGCGACGTGCGAGCCGCCCACCCCGAGGTCAACGTCATCATCCTGACCTCCTTCGACGACGACGAGGCCCTGTTCTCGGCGATCATGGCCGGTGCCGCCGGCTACGCGCTCAAGCAGATCCGCGGCAACGACCTCGTCCAGGCCGTGCGCCAGGTCGCGGCCGGCGGCTCGCTGCTCGACCCGGCGGTCACGGCGCAGGTGCTCGACCGCATCCGCAACGCGCCCGCGCCGAAGGACCCGCTCGCCGAGCTGACCCCGCAGGAGCGCAAGATCCTCTCGCTCATCGGCCAGGGCATGACCAACCGCCAGATCGCCGCCGAGATGTACCTCGCCGAGAAGACGGTCAAGAACTACGTCTCCCAGCTGCTCTCCAAGCTCGGCCTGCAGCGCCGTACGCAGGCCGCCGTGCTCGCCGAGAAGCACGGGCTCGCCGGCGACGCCTGACCCCCACCCCCGTCCCCGGGATCCGTCCCTCGTCGTGCGGGTCGACGACGGCCCGTCGCCCGGGAACCGGCGTCAACCCAACAGAACGCGGGGAGGGGACGGCCGACTACCCTGGTACCCATGGACCACAACCAGTCGCTCGCCTCGTTCGACCCCGACGTCGCGCGTCTCCTCGACGCCGAGCTCGCCCGGCAGCAGACGACGCTCGAGATGATCGCGTCGGAGAACTTCGCGCCGGTCGCCGCGCTCGAGGCGCAGGGCAGCGTCCTCACCAACAAGTACGCCGAGGGCTACCCGGGCAAGCGCTACTACGGCGGCTGCGAGGTCGTCGACGAGGTCGAGCAGATCGCGATCGACCGGTTGAAGCAGCTGTTCGACGCCGAGTACGCGAACGTCCAGCCGCACTCGGGCGCCAGCGCCAACGCCGCCGTCCTGCACGCGATCGCGCGCAAGGACGACACCATCATGGGTCTGGACCTCGCCAACGGCGGGCACCTGACGCACGGCATGAAGATCAACTTCTCCGGGCGCCTCTACAACGTGGTCCCCTACCACGTCGACGACTCCGGCCTGGTCGACATGGAGGAGGTGCGCACGCTCGCCCGTGAGCACAGCCCCAAGGTCATCATCGCCGGCTGGTCCGCCTACCCGCGCCAGCTCGACTTCGCCGCCTTCCGTGCGATCGCCGACGAGGTCGGCGCGTACCTGTGGGTCGACATGGCGCACTTCGCCGGTCTGGTGGCTGCCGGCCTGCACCCGTCGCCGCTGCCGCACGCGCACGTCGTGTCCAGCACCACGCACAAGACGCTCGGCGGTCCCCGCGGCGGCGTGATCCTGTCCAACGACCCCGAGATGGTCAAGAAGCTGCAGTCCGCGGTCTTCCCGGGCCAGCAGGGCGGTCCGCTCGAGCACGTCATCGCCGCCAAGGCCGTCGCGTTCAAGATGGCGCTCGAGCCGGAGTTCAAGGACCGTCAGCAGCGCACCATCGAGGGCGCGCAGATCCTCGCCGAGCGCCTGCTCGCCGACGACGCCCGCAAGGCCGGCATCCAGGTGCTGTCCGGCGGCACCGACGTGCACCTCGTCCTCGTCGACCTGCGCGACAGCGAGCTCGACGGCCAGCAGGCCGAGGACCGCCTCCACGAGGTCGGCATCACGGTCAACCGCAACGCGGTGCCGAACGACCCGCGTCCGCCGATGGTCACGTCGGGCCTGCGCATCGGCACGCCTGCGCTCGCCACCCGCGGCTTCGGCGCCGAGGAGTTCCGCGAGGTCGCCGACGTCATCGCCGAGGCGCTCACGCCCGGCGACCTCGACGTCGAGGGCCCTGCGCAAGCGCACCACCGCCCTCGCCGAGCGGTTCCCGCTGTACCCGCACCTCACGCCGTTCACCGCCTGACCGTGCCCGAGCCCGCTGCAGCCACCAGCCCGCCGTCGACGGCGCGGCTGTGGCTGCGGCTCACGCCGCTGCACCTGTTCGCGGTCGTCGCCGTCGTGCTGTGCGTGGCCGGCGGGTTCTGGCAGCTCGGCGCGTACGAGTCGCGCCAGGGCGACGCCGTGCGCGAGTCGGCGGCCGCCGCGCCGGCGCCGATCGAGCAGGTCTGGGGCCTCGGACGTCCGTTCGCGGCCGACCTGCAGGACCGGCGGGTCACGGTGCAGGGACGGTTCGCCCCCGCCGACCAGCAGGTGTGGGTCCGCGGCGAGATCAGCGGCGGACGCACCTGGCTCGTGGCGCCGTTCCTGGTCGACGGTTCCGACGGCGCGCTCCTCGTCGTGCGCGGCTCGAGCGACGCCCCCGGCGAGCTGCCGCCGGTGCCGCCCGGTGACGTGAGTCTCGGCGTGGTGCTGCAGCCGAGCCAGGGCGGCGGCCTGCCGCTCGACGCCGACCGCGTGACGACCTCGATCACGACGCCGTCGCTGGTCAACGAGCTGCCCTACCGGCTGTGGTCGGGCTACGGACTCGTGCAGGAATGGACCGCGTTCGCCGGATCGGGCGACCCGACGCCCGGCTTCGGCGCGCCCGTGGACCCGCCCGACCCCGACGTGTCGTGGACGGTCGGGCTCAAGAACCTCGCCTACGCGCTCCAGTGGTGGGTCTTCGCGGTGTTCGCCGTCGCACTGTGGTGGCGGATGTGTCGCGACCAGGTCGAGGAGGCACGGGAGCGACACACGACGGCGCGTCAGGCCGACGACCACCCCGTCGATAGCCTGACCCCGTGAGTCGCATCGCTGTCGCCTACCGGGTGCTCGCCTGGGTCGTGGGCGTGAACCTGCTCGTCGTGTTCGCCGGATTCTTCGGCAAGATCTTCACCGACGAGGGCTCCTGGTGGAACCGTCACCAGGACGTCTTCCTCGTCATCGACCAGGTGCACGGCTTCCTGTTCATGGCGCTGCTCGTGCTGATCGCGATCCTCGCCAGCCGGCACCGCTGGTCGCCGACGTTCACGATCACGACGATGCTGCTCGCCACGATCCCGTTCGTCAGCTTCTGGGCCGAGCGCCGCACCACGCGGGTGCTGCGCGCCGAGCACGACGGCCTCGGCGCGCCCCGCTGAACCTCAGCGGCCGGTGAAGCTGGCGCGGCCGGGGCCGTCCTGCAGGAACGACTCCATGCCGTGCTGCAGGTCGTCGGTCGCGAACAGCGCCGACGCGATCTGCGTCGTCACCTCGTTCGCGCCGGGCACGCCGCCGGTCTCGTAGGCGCGCAGGATCCGCTTGGCCGCGCCGAACGCCTGCGTCGGACCCACCGCGACCTGGCGCACGACGTCGAGCACCGCGTCGTCGAACCCGTCGACCGGGAGCACCCGGTTGACCACGTTCCAGCGCTCGAAGGTCGCGGCGTCGAACAGCTCACCCGTCAGCACGACCTCCTTGGCCCGACCGACGCCCGCGCGCTGCGCGAGTCGCTGCGTGCCGCCCATCGTCGGGGTCAGGCCGATGACCCGCTCCACCAGGCCGAACTTCGCCTTCTCGCTGGCGAGCACGACGTCGCAGGCGAGCGCGACCTCCAGCGCCCAGGTGAGCGTCAGCGCGTGGGCGGCGAAGAAGGTCGGGACGTCGAGCGCCGCGATGCGGTCGGGCAGCTCGATCATCCGGTCGTAGAGGTCCTTGGTGTCCTCCTGCGTCTTCCGGGCGTGGAACTGGGCGACGTCGACACCGCCGGAGACCAGCGTGCCCTCGGCGCGGACGAGGAGCGCTCGGGGCAGGTCGGCCTCGACCGCGTCGAGCGCGGTGTCGAACGCGTCGTGCAGCTCGAGGGAGTACAGGTTCACCGGGGGCGCGCTGAACGTCACGACGGCGACGTCGTCGACGCGCGTGACGTCGACGCGGGGCGCGCTCACCGGCCCGCCTCGGCCGGGTCGTAGACGCCACCGCGGTCGGCGGTGAGGTTCCGCGCGACGACGATGCCGACGACGACGGCGAGCAGGGCCAGGACCAGACGGACGGGGTGCTCTCGCATGGGCCCACGCTAGCGGGCGGCAGGCCGTCTCGCGTCGCGGTGCGTCGACCGGCCCCAGTTGTCGGGTCGTGGGAAGATGTCAAGGTCCCGTCCCGCACGATCCCCCGAAGGACTGACGTGTCTTCCCCGCTGAGCGCCACCCTGCACACCAACCACGGCGACGTCGTGGTGCGGCTCTTCCCCGACCACGCCCCCAAGACGGTCGAGAACTTCGTCGGCCTCGCCGAGGGCACGAAGGAGTGGCTCGACCCCGCCACCGGCCAGGTCGCCACCCGTCCGTTCTTCGACGGCATCACGTTCCACCGCATCATCAGCAACTTCATGATCCAGGGCGGCGACCCGCTCGGCACCGGCACCGGTGGCCCCGGCTACACCTTCGAGGACGAGTTCCACCCCGACCTGCGCTTCGACAAGCCCTACCTGCTGGCGATGGCCAACGCCGGGCCGGGCACGAACGGCTCGCAGTTCTTCATCACGGTCGTCCCCACGGACTGGCTGAACCGCAAGCACACCATCTTCGGCGAGGTCGCCGACGAGGCCGGCCAGAAGGTGATCGACGCGATCGCCGCGGTGCCGACGGACGGCTTCGACCGTCCCGTCGAGCCCGTGGTGATCGAGAAGGTCACCATCGACCGCGGCTGACATGACCGGAACGGCGCCGGGGTCGCGCCCCGACGGTGCGCCCCGGTGCTACCGCCACCCGGACCGCGAGGCGCTCATCACCTGCCAGCGGTGCGAGCGGCCCATCTGCACGCAGGACATGAACGACGCGTCCGTCGGCTTCCAGTGCCCGGAGTGCGTCCAGCGCGGTGCGAGGTCGGTGCGGCTGCCGCGCACGGTCGCCGGCGGCGCGCTGCAGACGCGTGAGGGCGCCGTCTCGCTGTTGATCATCGGGATCAACGTCGTCGTCTACGTCGTGCAGCTGCTCACCGGTGACCTGCGCAGCCCGCTGTACCAGCAGGGTGCGATGTACCCGGTCGGCGTGGCCGACGGGCAGTGGTGGAGGTTGCTGACGTCGGCGTTCCTGCACCTCGGGACTCTGCACATCCTCTTCAACATGTACGCGCTCTACCTGTTCGGCCCGCTCGTCGAGCGGAAGCTCGGCACGGTGCGCTTCATCGCGGCGTACGTGACCACCGCCGTCGTCTCCGGCGTCTTCGTGCTGTGGCTGTCGGCGCCGCTGAGCGGCACGGCGGGCGCGTCGGGCGCGGTGTTCGGCCTGTTCGGCATGGCGCTGCTGTTCATGCTCCGGGCGCGCGAGGACGTGCGTGGCCTGCTCGCACTGCTGGCCGTGAACGTGGCCATCGGCTTCCTCGGCCCGATCAGCTGGCAGGGCCACCTGGGCGGGTTCGTGGCCGGCGTGCTCCTCGGCGCGGTGTTCGCCTACGGTCCGCGGACCCGTCGCACGCTCGTGCAGGTGGCGGCCTTCGCCCTCCTGTGGGCGGTCGTGGTGCTCGCGGTCGTGGTGCGCTCCCAGCAGCTGCTGGGCTGAGTGCGCTGAATCACATCTCTGTCGTTCTCCCCAGCGTTGCCCACAGCTGTGAACAACACGCGTGTAACTCGCTCACAGGCATGTCCACACCTGTGAACAACACCGGTGTAACTCGTGCACAGCACCGTCCACACCTGTGCACACGCGTCGCGCGACGGGCCGCCTCGTGGACGACAGGTTTCGGATACCGTTAGTATCTGAGCATGTCGATCTTCGTCCCGGGCACGCGCGTGCTCGTCACCGGCGCGGCCTCCGGGCTGGGCCTCGCCCTCGTCACCCAGCTGGCCGAGCAGGGGTGCCGCGTGCTCGCCACCGACGTCCACGCCGAGGTCCCCGAGGTGCTGCAGGCGCTCTCGGCCGCCCACCCCGAGGTGTCCTACCGGACGCTCGACGTCACGTCTGACGTCGACTGGAGCACCGTGCGCGACCACGTCGTCGAGACGTGGGACGGGCTCGACGTGCTCTTCAACAACGCGGGCGTCGCGGCGGGTGGTCGGATCGAGCTGTCGGAGATGGACCAGTGGCAGTGGATCGTCGACATCAACCTGCTCGGCGTCGTGCGCGGCTGCCGGACCTTCGTCCCCCTCCTGAAGCAGCAGGGCGCTGGCACGATCGTGAACACCGCGTCGGCGGCCGGGCTGATCCACCCGCCGCGGATGAGCGAGTACAACTCGGTCAAGGCCGGCGTCGTGGCCCTCAGCGAGACCCTGTTCCACGAGCTCAAGCCCTCCGGCATCCAGGTCAGCGTCGTCTGCCCCACCTTCTTCAAGACCAACCTGACCGCCTCGCTGCGCGGCAAGGACGAGTCGGCGCAGAAGTCGGCGGCCAAGCTCATCGACGGCTCCAAGCGCACCGCGGCCGACATCGCCGCCATCGTCATCGCCGAGGTCGAGAAGGGCCGGCACATCGTCCTGACCGACCGCGAGGGCAAGCTGGCCTACGCCGCCAAGCGGTTCCTGCGGCCGCTGTACTACCGCGAGATGGCGAAGGCGGCCGTGCGCATGGGGCGGAGGGACTGACGTGCGCACGAACGTGCTCATCACCGGTGCCAGCTCGGGGCTCGGCGCCGAGATGGCCCGCCAGCTCGCGGCCCAGGGCCACTCCCTGGCGCTGACCGCACGACGCGTCGACCGGCTCGAGGCCCTGGCCGCGGAGATCACCGCGGCGCACCCCGACGTCCAGGTGGTCGTGCACGCGCTCGACGTGAACGACCACGACCAGGTCTTCGACGTCTTCGCCCGGGCCATCCAGGACCTCGGCGGGCTCGACCGCGTCATCGTCAACGCCGGGCTGGGCAAGGGCGGACGCATCGGCACCGGGAAGTTCGAGGCCAACAAGGAGACGGCCCAGACCAACTTCATCGCCGCGATGGCGCAGTGCGAGGCCGCCATGGCGCACTTCTACGAGCGCAAGGCCGGCCACCTCGTCGTCATCTCCTCGCTGTCGGCGATGCGCGGGATGCCCGGCTCGATGACGTCGTACGCCGCCACCAAGGCCGGCATCGCGCACCTGGCCGAGGGCATCCGGATGGACCTCGTCGGTCGCCGGGGCCTCGACATCGCGGTCACCACGCTCTTCCCCGGGTACATCGCCTCGGAGATGAACGAGCAGGTCGAGCAGGAGCAGCGACTCATGGTCGACACCGCCACCGGCGTCCGCTCGATGGTGAAGGCCATCCAGAAGGAGGTCGACACCGCGGCGACCCCGGCGTGGCCCTGGGTCCCGCTCGGGCAGGTCATGAAGTACGCGCCGCGCGGTGTCGTGCGCAAGCTGGTCTGACCGCCCGGTCGCGGGACGTCGTCGTCCACCCGGGTCTCAGCGACCGGCGACGACGTCCCGACGCGTCAGGTCGACGACCGCAGCCGCAGCGTCGACGAGGGGGGTGCCGGGCAGGATCGTCGCGCCCTCGTCGACGAGCAGCGGCTCGGTGAACAGGTAGGACATCTCGGCCAGCGCGCGGACGTCGGCGCTGACGACACCGACCGCCCGCAGCGCCCAGGCCGGCACGGCCCGCACCCGCACCTCGTCGCGCCCGGCCGCCCGGGCGTAGGCCAGCGCCAGCTCGCGCTGCGAGGCGTGCACCACCGGTGCGAGGACGACCTCGGGGCCGTCGGGCGCGTCGGCCGCCGCGACCATCGCCGCCGCGAGGTCGGGCAGGTAGGTCCAGGCGTGCGGCAGGTCGGTGCGACCGAGCGGGCGGACGGTCCGGCCCGACACGGCCGGCCCGACCATCCGGTCGCCGCCGTGGGCCAGGCTGGCGCCCGGGCCGTAGAAGTCGGACGCGACGACGCTCGTCGTGCGTGCCGACGACGCGGCGCGCCGCTCGAGCAGGCTGGCGCGGACCAGTCCCATTGCCGAGCGCGGTGCGATCCTCGGCGCCGCCCCGAGCACGCCGGAGGTGTCGAACGCGTACACGCTCTCGGGGAAGACCACGTGCACGCCGTGGCGCTCTGCGGCGCCCAGCACGGCCCGCTCCAGCGGGGGCAGCTCGCGCTCCCAGGCGTCGGGGCGGTAGGCCGACGCGTGCACGCAGAGGTGCACGACGTCGACGTCGGCGAAGGCTCGGTCGAGGGCGGAGGGGTCGGTGGCGTCGAGACGGGTGCGGGTGACGAGCGGGTGCTCGGGTCCCGACCCGGACCGGGTGGCGACGGTGACCTCCTCGCCGCGCTCGGCGAGGAGGGTGGCGACGTGCGGGCCGATCTGGCCGGCTCCGATGACCAAGGTGCTCACGGTGACTCCTGAGACAAGAGAGCACTGCTCTCTGTTGATGGTGCGTCCAGGGTGCGCTCGTGATCCTCAGATGTCAAGAGCAGTGTTCTCTGTGTCGACATGTCGATGTCAGCCACGATAAGGTGGCGCCGTGCCCACGCCCCGCCAGGTCGCCCGCGAGCAGACGCTGCGCGACATCGTCCGCATCGGCCGGGAGCAGCTTGCGACCACGACGCCGGCGGAGCTGTCGCTCAGGGCCGTCGCGCGTGAGCTCGGCCTGGTGTCGTCCGCCGTGTACCGGTACGTCAAGGATCGTGACGCGCTGCTGACCCTCCTCATCGTCGACGCCTACGACGAGCTCGGCGCCGAGGTCGAGAGGGCGGTGGCCGGGTCGTCCCGACGCACCCCCACCCGGCGCCTGCAGGCCGCGGCCCAGGCCATGCGGTCGTGGGCGCTGCGTGAGCCGTCGCGTTTCGCGCTGCTGCACGGCACGCCCGTGCCGGGCTACGCGGCACCCCCGGACGCGACCGTCGAGCCGGGCACCAGGGTCGTCGTCGCCCTGCTCGCGGTGCTGGAGGACGCCCACCGCCGGGGCGACCTCGTCGAGGTCGACGGGCCGCTCCCGCGCAGCCTGCGCACCGACCTCGAGCGGATCCGCGCCGAGTACGCGCTGGCGCTGCCGGTGACGAACCTCGCCCGCGCCCTCGGACTCTGGTCGGCCCTCGTCGGCGCCGTGGCCTTCGAGGTGTTCGGCCAGTACGGGCCCGACACGCTGCGCGACCCCGCCGCGTTCCTCGACGTCCACGTCGCGACCCTCGCCGCCACGGTCGGCCTCCCCACACCCTGATCACTCCCCACGATTCGGAACGTCATCGCCCATTCCGCGCCCCGAAAGGGGCGATGACGTTCCGAATCGTGGGGTAGGCGGGGTCGTCAGGGGGCGAGGAGGCGGCGGGCGAGGGCGCCGACCTGCTCCTGCTCGACGAGGAACCCGTCGTGGCCGTGCACCGAGTGCACGACGTCGAGCCCGTCGGCGCCCGGCAGCAGGTCGGCCAGCTCCTGCTGCTGGTGCAGCGGGTACAGGCGGTCGGAGTCGATCCCCGCGACGACCGTCCGTGCCGTCACGCGGCCGAGCGCCGCGGCGACCCCTCCGCGGTCGCGCCCGACGTCGTGGGAGTCCATCGCCCGCGTGAGGCTCAGGTAGGAGCCGGCGTCGAAGCGGCGCGTCAGCTTCGTGCCGTGGTGCTCCAGGTACGACGCGACGCTGAACCGCCCGTCGGGCTCGCGCTCGCGGCCGAAGCGCTGCTGCAGCTCGGCCTCGCTGCGGTAGGCCACGTGCGCCACCCGTCGCGCGAGGTCGAGCCCGGTGGTCGGGCCGCGACGCTCGGCGTAGTAGTCGCCGCCGTGGAAGTGCGGGTCGGTCGTGATCGCCGCCTGCTGCACCGACGACAGGGCGAGCTGCTCGGCCGACGCCTGCGCCGACGTCGCCAGCAGGAACAGCCGCTCCACCCGCGACGGGCGCCCGACCGCCCACTCCAGACCGCGCATGCCGCCGGCCGAGCCGCCCACGACGGCGTACCAGCGCTCGATGCCCAGGGCGTCGGCCAGCAGCGCCTCGGCGGCGACCTGGTCGCGGACCGTCAGGTCGGGGAAGCGGCTGCCCCACGGCCGACCGTCCGGGGCGAGGGAGGCGGGCCCCGTCGAGCCCTGGCACCCGCCCAGGATGTTGGCGCAGACGACGAGGAAGCGGTCGGTGTCGATCGGCAGGCCGGGCCCGACGAGCGTGTCCCACCAGCCCGGGCTGGCGTGCCCCGGTCCGGTCGGGCCGACCACGTGGCTGTCGCCGGTGAGCGCGTGCAGCACCAGCACGGCAGGAGCGCCCGGCGTCCCCCACGTCTCGTACGCCAGCCGGACGTCGGGCAGCACGGACCCGCTCTCGAGCGCGACGTCGCCGACGTCGGCGAAGCGTCGGGAACCGACAGGATCTCCCTCCCGCCACGCGCCGGTGACGGAAGGGAGATCCTGGCTGGTCAGGTGAGGTGAGGTCACTTGGCCGCGCGCAGTCCCGCCTCGAGGTCGGCGAGGATGTCGTCGATGCCCTCCAGGCCCACCGCGAGGCGTACGAGACCAGGGGTGACACCGGTGGCGGCGTGCTCCTCGGGCGTGCCCTGCGAGTGCGTCGTGCTGGCCGGGTGGATGGCCAGCGACCGCACGTCACCGATGTTCGCGACGTGGCTGAACAGCTCGAGCGCGTCGATGAACCGGCGGCCGGCGTCGATCCCACCGGGCAGCTCGAAGGTCAGGACGGCGCCGGCGCCCCGCGGGACGTACTTGTCGGCGAGCTCCTTGTAGCGGTTGCCCTCCAGCGACGCCCACGTCACCGACGCGACGTCGTCGCGGGCCGAGAGCCACTCCGCGACCTGGCGGGTGTTCTCGACGTGACGCTCCACGCGCAGGCTGAGCGTCTCCAGGCCCTGCGCGATGAGGAAGGCGTTGAACGGCGAGATCGCGGCGCCGACGTTGCGCAGGTACTGCACGCGCAGCTTCGCGATGAAGGCCGCCGGTCCGAGCGCCTCCGCGAACACGAGCCCGTGGTAGCTCGCGTCGGGCTGGGTGAAGCCGGGGTACTTGTCGCCGTGGGCGCCGTAGTCGAAGGTCCCGCCGTCGATGACGACGCCGGCGATGGCCGTGCCGTGCCCGCCGATGTACTTCGTGGCGGAGTGGATCACCGTGTCGACACCGTGCTTGAGCGGGTTGAGCAGGTAGGGGGTCGCGACGGTGTTGTCCACGAGGAACGGCACCCCCACCTCCTTCGCCACGGCCGAGATGGCCTCCAGGTCGAGCACGTCGCCCTTCGGGTTGCCGATGGTCTCGCCGAAGAACGCCTTGGTGTTCTCCTGCACCGCGGCGCGCCAGGCGTCGGGGTTGTTGTTGTCCTCGACGAACGTCACCTGGATGCCGAGCTTCGGGAACGTGTGGCGCAGCAGCGAGTCGGTGCCGCCGTAGAGGCTGGCCGACGCGACGATGTGGTCGCCGGCCTCGGCGACGTTGGTCAGCGCGCCGGTCGTGGCTGCCTGGCCCGACGCGAACAGCAGCGCGCCGACACCGCCCTCGAGCGCGGCGAGCCGCTGCTCCACCGTGTCCTGGGTCGGGTTGGTGATGCGCGTGTAGATGTTGCCCGGCTCGGCCAGGCTGAACAGGTCGGCGGCGTGCTGGGTGTCGCGGAACTGGTACGACGTCGTCTGGTAGATCGGCAGCGCGCGGGCACCGGTCGTCGGGTCGGGCGTCTGGCCGGCGTGGATCTGCTTGGTCTCGAACGACCACTGGTCACTCATGGTGTCTCCTCAGCTGTCGCGGCGGGTGTCGCGAGCGGGGTGTCGCGGGGTGGGTCTTCACCGTGGCACGCGGTCCGAGGACCGAGAAGACGTCTCAGGATCCGGGACATGCGAGGATCGACGGATGGACCTGCGACCGGCCGCCGAGGGTGACGAGGGCCTGCTGGCCTCCATCGAGCAGGCCGCGAACACCGACGCGCTCGCGCACGTGTTCGCCCCGCCGTACCCCTGGGCCGCCGTCCGCGACCGCTGGGCCGAGCGCGTCGCGGCGACCAGCGTCGCGGCCTTCGTCGTGGTGGTCGACGGGGTGGGAGTCGGGTACCTCGCCCACGACAGGACGACGCTCCTGCACCTCGGCGTCGTCGCCCGCCACCGCGGGACGGGACTCGCCGACGCCGTCCTCGCGCAGGTCCCCGCGCACGTCGACCGGCTCTGGGTGCTCGAGGAGAACGTCCGCGCCCGCCGGTTCTACGAGCGGCACGGCTGGCGCCCCGACGGTCGCACCGGCACCAGCGAGTACCCACCCCACCCCGTCGAGCTCGGCTACACCCGCCGCCCCCGCCCGCTGGTCGAGTAGTCGGGCCCGGCGAGGGACGAGCCTGGGCCCGACGTATCGAGACCACTCGGAGCAGTCGCTGGGAGCCGGCCCGCGCTGGGCCGTCGCCGGCTGGTCCCGCGGGGGTCGGTCAGCGCATGTCGAAGGGCTGGGCGGTCGACTCCAGCACGCTGAGCCAGAGGTCGCCGTCGGGGGAGACGTGGTGGGGGCGGTGGGTCACGTAGCTGATCGGCACGTGCACGAACCGGTGGCGACGGCGGCCGACGACCATGTCGGTGCGTCCGGCCATGGCCGCGTGCACGGCGGTCTGCGCGAGCCGCGAGCAGTACACCGAGTCCGACGGCTCCGCCGGCACCGAGCGGATGAAGTAGCCGGGGTCGAAGTAGCGGAACAGCACCTCCTCGCCACGCGACGTGAAGTCGTCGGTGATCCGCTCGCGCAGGAGACGACCGATGTCGGCCAGGCGGGCGTTGCCGGACGCGTCGGTGGCGCCGTCGTGCGGCAGGTGCTCCTGACCGGCGCCCTCGGCGACCACCAGCACGGCGTGACCCTGCGCGGCGACCTTGCGCCGGACGTGCTCGAGCAGGCCGTTGTCGCCGTCGAGCGCGAACGGCACCTCGGGGATGAGGACGAAGTCGGCGTCGTGGCCGGCGAGGGCGGAGTAGCAGGCGATGAAGCCGGCGTGGCGCCCCATGACCTTCACCAGCCCGACACCGTTCAGCGACGCCTCGGCCTCGATCTTGGCGGCCTTGATCGACTGCGCGGCCCGCGAGTAGGCGGTCTGGAAGCCGAAGCTCTGCCCGATGTGCGGGATGTCGTTGTCGATCGTCTTCGGCACCCCGACCACGGCGATGTCGGCACCCCGTGCGGTCGCCTCCTCGGCGATGCGGTGGGCGCCGCGCATCGACCCGTCGCCGCCGATGACGAAGAGGATGTCGATGCCGCGGGCCTGCAGGGTGTCGACGACGACGCCGACGTCCTGCGCGCCGCGCGACGACCCGAGCACGGTGCCGCCCCGCTCGTGGATGTTGGCGACGAAGTCGGGCGTCAGTGCGACCGGCTCGAGCCCGAGACCTGGCACCAGACCGGCGTACCCGTTGCGGAACCCGACGACGTCGCGCACGCCGTAGTGCTCGTGCAGCTCCATGACGATCGCGCGGATGACGTCGTTGAGGCCGGGGCAGAGGCCACCGCAGGTCACGACGCCGACGCGCACGGAGCCGGGGTCGAAGAAGAGCCGGGCGCGTGGACCGCCGGTCTCGAAGGTCGGCAGCTCCTCCAGCGGGAGGCCGCGACGCTGGATCAGCTCGACGGTGTCGTCGAAGAGCACGCGGTCGTCCTCGCCCACGTAGTACTCGTTGGTCGCGCGCCCGCCGACGTAGTGCGAGAGAGGTGAGGGCACCGTGCACGGACCGAGGGAGCGGACCTGGAGGTCGGCGAGCGTCACCATGGGCTCATCCTAGGGTGAGGGAACCCTCAGGTGCGGGGTCCTCGCCACGCCGTCCCGAGGGTCGGTCGACCGCATCCGGTTGGGGCGAAAGTCCACGCGTGTCGGTGTTCCTGGGGAGAATGTCCGGATGGGAGTGCAGATCACCGTGCGGGGCGTGGCCGAGGCGCGTCATCCGGCCGAGCGAGCCCTCGTGCGGCTCGAGGCCGTGGTCGAGGGGACCGACCGGGCCGACGTCCGCGACCGGGCGGCGGCCCTGCAGGAACCGCTCGCGGGACACCTGCGCGACCTCGCCGCACTGGGGGCCGTCGACACCTGGTCCAGCGACCAGGTGACGGTCCACGGCAGCCGTCCCTGGGTCGGCGACCGGCGTTCGGAGGAGGTCGTGCACACGGCCTCGGTGCAGCTGCGGGCGGAGTTCGTCGACTTCGAGCGCATGAACGGCTTCCTCGACCACTGGGCGGGCGTGGCCGGCGTGGAGGTGCTGCCGGTCGAGTGGGACCTCGGCGTCCGGAGCCGGCGGGTGCTGGAGGCGGAGGTCCGCAAGGCCGCCGTGGACGACGCGGTGACGAAGGCGCAGACGTACGCCGACGCCGTGCGCCGCGGTCGTGTCGTGGCGCTGCAGCTCGCCGACCCGGGGATGCTCGACGGTCGCGGCGACGCGGTGGTGGTCGGTGCGGTGGCGCGTGGGCTGGACGTCGGGGCCGACCGCTCGGGGATCGCGCTGGTGCCGGAGGACATCGTGGTCCGGGTCGAGGTCGACGCGCGGTTCCAGGCCGACTGACGTCCGCACGGCCGCCTGACCTGCGCATACCGGGAGTATGGTGGTGGTATGTCCGTGCGTTCCGTCCTGCGTCGTCTGAGGGCGCTGATCCCCGGTGTCGGCTCCGGGAGCGACGCCGGCACCACCGCCGCGACGCGTCCGCGACCCCGCGTCACCGTCGTGACGCAGCGGGCCCGCCAGGGCCTGCCGCTGCGGCACCGACCGATGCGTGTGGTCTACGACGAGGCCGTGGTGCACGAGGACGTCAGCCTCAAGAGCCGGGTCCTCGGGCGCACCACCCGTCTGGTCTTCAAGCCGCTGCTGCGCCTCGCGCCGCTCAACGACCGGACCCTCACGACGCTGCGCTCCCTCGACAAGCTCTCGGCCCGCGGACCGCGGTCGCGCTTCGTGGAGCCCGTCTCCTTCGAGCTCGGCGGCGTGCACGTGGAGTCGATGACGCACCGCTACGGCCCGACGAGCGAGATGACGCTGCTCTACCTGCACGGCGGCGGGTTCTTCTCCTGCGGCATCGAGACGCACCGGCGGATCTGCGAGCGGCTCGCCCTCTACACGGGTGCGACGGTGATCTCCGTCGAGTACGTGCAGCTGCCCGAGGGCTCCGTGGCCGACTCGGTCGACGACGCCATCCGCGCCTACGCGGCGCTGGTGGAGATGAGCGACCGGCCCGACAAGATCGTCGTGGCGGGCGACTCCGCCGGCGGCTACCTGACCATGAAGATCGCCGAGCTGGCCAACCGCCGGGGGCTGCCCGCCCCGGCCGCGCTGCTGACCTTCTCGCCGCTGCTGAGCCTCGACCCCGACCGCATCGACAAGGAGGGCGTCGCGCGCGTGGCCCGGGTGCGTGACGCCTACCTGCCCATCGGCCGCGTCGCGGTGATCCGGGAGCGCTGGCTGCCCGAGTGCTCGACCATCGAGGGCGAGGTCTCGCCCCTCGACGCGGCCGACCACGTCACGTCGCCGACGTTCTTCGTCGCGGTGGAGGACGAGATGCTGCGGCCCGAGGTGGAGGCGATGGCGCTGCTGCTGGCCGAGCGCGGCGTCACCGTCGAGACGCACCTGTGGCGCGGGCAGGTGCACGCCTTCCCGGTGCTCGCCGACACGCTGCCCGAGAGCCGGCAGGCGCTGCGGCTCGCCGCCGACTTCGCCCGCCGGGCGGTCGGCGAGGAGTCGGTGACCTCGACCGAGGCCGACCCGCGACGCCACGACGACCCGACGCACGAGGAGACCGTGATCGGCGAGGTCGTGCCCGAGGAGCCCGCGACGCACGCCGACGCCGCGGTGCTCGACGGCGAGCTGGTCGGCGAGGGCCGCCGTCGCTGGTCCTTCGGCGCGGGCTGAGCCCGGCTCAGCGGGGCGCCCGTCGCCCTCCCTCGTCGGCAGTGCGGCGATTCCTGGGACACGGGTCGTCAGGTGCGCTTGGCTGAGCGGGCGGACACCGACGAGAGGCACGAGACATGGTGAGCACCTCACTCGCCCGGCGCCACCCCGACAGCACATACGCTGCCGGGTTGGTGGTCTTCGCGCTGCTGTGGGTCAACCCGTTCATCAGCGCACTCGTGCTCGCGCTCACCCTGCTGGGCTTCCGCCGCGCACATCCCACCGTCCGGCTCGTCGCGACGCTCCTGCTCGTGGTGATGGTCGTGCAGGGGGTCGCCTTCCTCGTCGGCCGAGTCGGCTGACGGAGGACCAGGACGAGGTCGACGCTCTCAGGACCGGACGGGGGTCGCCACGACCACGACGGTGGAGCGGAAGTCGCTGCCGTCGTAGTCGCCGCAGGTCATGAGGACGAGGCTGGTCGGGCCCGACGTGCGGTACACGGCCTGCGCGATGCGGCGGAACTGCTCGACCGGCACGGTGCGCACCGCGCGGACGACGAACGCCGCGCGCTCGCCGTCGCGCCGGCCGTCGACGCTGACGCGATCGCCCGCGGCGAGCTCGCCGAGCCGGTCGAAGACGGCCGCGCCGCGTGAGGCGGTGTGCCCGACGATCGCGGCGCTGCCGGGGCCGTCGACCTGCGCTCCGTCGCGCCACCAGCCCGTGACGTCGAGCCGCTGGGGCACCTCCTGCGCGCCGTCGTCGCCGGTGCCGAGCCCGACCACCGGGGCGTCGACGTCGATGGACGGGATGAGCACCCGCGCCGGGGTGAAGCCGCTCGGCTCGTCCGACGGCGCGGAGGACGTGGACGCCGACGGCGCGGCCGACGTCGCGGTGGCCGCAGGACGGGGCGCGGCGTCCTCGCCGCGGGTCAGCAGGAACGCGACGACCGCCGCCACGCCCACGAGGAGCGCGGCGGCGACCAGGAGGCGTGGATCAGCGCGACGCACGGCCGCGGGCGGCTCCGGCGGCGACGCCGAGGACGACCAGGAGGCCGACCGGCAGCCAGGCCGGGGTGCCGTCGTGCTCGGCGACCGTCACGCCGGCGGCCGGGGCGTTGGTCGGGAACGGCCAGGCGCTGCCGCCCGCGCCCACGGCGCCGCCGTCGCAGCCCGTCTGCGGGACCCTGACGTCGAGGATCTGGAACTCCGGATCCTCCTCGGCGTCGCCGACGAGGCCGACCGCCAGCAGGGCGGCGCGCGGGGTCTTCACGGTGCGCTGCTGGCCGGGCGCCAGCGTGAACTGGCCGTCGGCACGCTCGGCGTCGGCGTCGCCGTAGAGGAACTCGATCGAGGTGCCGGTGATGTTGCGCACCGTGAAGCTGCACGGCGCGGTGCTCACCGTGAACAGCTCGCTCTGGCAGTCCTCGCCGCTCGGGACGTCCCACGTGGTGACGGCGCCGTCGGCGACGGTCACGTCGGCGCGCGGCTCGGCGACGATCGTGACGTCGATGTTGCCGCCGAAGGTGAGGGAGGAGGCCCGGTAGGTGCCGGCCTCGATCGGCTCGGTGTCCTCGGTGTCGCCGAAGTAGGCGAGCCCGTAGTCGAAGGAGTCCGAGCGCGGCACGACGACGGTGCAGCCCTGGACGACGACGGGCGGCGGCGTGACGCCGTCGGGCTCGTCCTGAGCGGTGACCGTGATCGTCGTGGCCGACGTGGTGCCGGTGGAGTCGGTGGTCTCCAGGCCGAACGTGAGCGACTCGCCGGCCGCCGGACCGGCGACCCGCTGGGTGCCGGAGGGGTCGAGCGTGCCCGACCAGCCGGTGCCCGTGGCGGTCACGGTGGGCGTCTCGGTGCTGGTGACGTCCCAGACGATGTCGAGCTCCTCGTCGGGCTGCAGCGTCAGGTCGGTCGAGGAGCCGTTGACGGTGAACTCCTGGATCACCGGCGCGGCGGCCGCCGGAGCGGCGAGACCGACGAGGCACAGCAGAGGTGCCAGGAGGAGGGACAGGACGAGTCGGCGCATGGGTCGGCTCACTTCGATCGGGGGACGGTGAGGACATCCGATCACATCCGCGCGATTCTTGGCCAATTCTTCAGAAAGATCCTGCTGACAGGATGACGTCCGTGCGCCCCCGACCGCTCCAGGCCGTCATCGTGCTGCTGCCCCTGGTGGCCCTCGCGCGCGGCATCGACCTGCTGAGCCTGGTGGTGCTGCTCGGGGTGGCGGCGTGGTTCGGCGTCCGTCGCGACGCGAGCTGGACCGACACCGTGGGCCGCGCGATCGACCTGTCGTTGGCCGGCCTCGTCGGCATCGCGTTGCTGCTCGGCACCGTCGCGCTCCTGCCCCGCGCGGTGCACGAGGGGCTCACGGTGACGTTGGTCGGTGCATGGGTCGTGGCCGTCGTGGTCACGGCCGGCCTGGCCCTCACGACCGCGGACCAACCACGGTGGCGTCCTCTGCTGCGCCGCGCGCTGGACGCCCGCACCTAGCTCTGCCGCCGGTGCGAAGGCCGGCCGCGTCAGGCCGTCTCGTCGGCGAGCTCCTCGGGGGAGCGCAGGACGCAGAACTCGTTGCCCTCGGGGTCGGCCAGCACGACCCAGCCCGTCCCCGGGCCGTGGATGCCGCGCCGGTCGGCCACCTGCGTGGCGCCGGCCGCGACGAGCCGGGCCACCTCGGCGTCGCGGGTGCCCGCACGCGGGCGCAGGTCGAGGTGCAGGCGGTTCTTCACCGTCTTGGTCTCGGGCACCTCGATGAACAGCAGCTCGTGGCCGGTCTCGGGGTCGAGGATCATGCACTCCTCGTGGCCGGGCTCGGTGGGGTCGTCGGCGACGTCGACGTAGCCGAGCACCAGCTTCCAGAACTCGCTGAGCGCGTACGCGTCGGAGCAGTCGACGGAGGTGTGGGAGACGAACGACGTCATGACGTCCTTCCTCCCACACCTCCGCCCGGGTGTCGAGGGCTACTGCTTCCGCTCGGTGAACGCGACCGACGCCGAGACGCCGGTGTAGCCGTCCTGCGGCCGCGTGCTGCTGAAGCCGACGGCGGCGATGTTGCGCAGGCTGGTGAACACGTCGTCCTGCTCGACGTCGGGCTCGGCCTTCGCGACGGCGTCGAGGATCGCGCCGACGTCGACGAACAGGCCACCGCCCTCGCCGTCGCCGTCGATCACCGAGGAGAAGAGGTCGGTCCCGGCGAGGTCGCCGTCCTCGACGAGCTCCTTCGCGACCTTCGGCGAGGTCGCGATCGAGACCGCGTCGTCGCCCGTCGACGTGGCGAGCTCGACGCCGGCCAGACGCTGCAGCGACGCCGTGAGGCGGTCGGCGAGGTCGGCGGCCTTCGCCTCGTCGCCCTCCGTCACGAGGCCCACGGCCACGTCGGACGGGTCCGCAGGACCCTGCGGGCCGGCGATGTCCTCCAAGCCGTCCCGGCCGACGTAGACCGAGAAGGCGTCGCCGAGGAGCGTCACGAGGTCGTCCGGCAGCGTGACGTCGAGGGTCTTCTCGATCTCCTCGAGCGTCGCGTCGACGTCGGTGCTGCTCGGCGACGGCGGCGCCGTCTGCTGCTCCAGCTGGGCGAGGTACTCCTCCTCGTAGCCCTCCGGGTCGGCCGCGTACGCCTCGGCGTCGAACTCCGGCTGCGGGCTGGGCGACCCGAGACCGGGCACGGTGAAGAAGTCGCGGAGGCTGAGCAGGTCGCCGAGGCTGGACTTGATCTCGTCCCAGTTCTCCTCGACGGCCTTGCCGCCACCCGGGACGGTCAGCCCGACCACGGTGTCGTCGGGCAGGGCGCCGAGACCCCGGACCTCCGGCAGCTTCGTCGCCTTGTCGCCCTCGCGGGCCACGGCGTCGAGGGTCAGCGAGGTCGAGGAGGCGGAGAGGGCGAACGCCAAGCTGCTCGTCTGGTCGGCCACCGTCTCGAGGTCGGCCGCGTCCGGTCCGAGCACGTCGTCGATCCCGGCCTCCTTGATCGCCGCGAGGCCGTCCTTCACGTCGACCCAGCCGGACAGGACGCCCTGCTCGTCGAGCGCGTCCTGGTCGCGCGTGAAGTCGGCGTCGTCGGCGAGGGACTTCGTCGACGCGGCCTTCACGGCGGCGTCGGCGCTCTTCTGGGTGGGGGTGACGATGGCGTAGCCGTCGAGGAAGCCGATGCCGAACTCCTCGTCGCTGCACGCGAAGAGCTTGCCGATGCCGGCCTTCGCGGCTTTCTCGTCGGTGACCTGCACGGCGATCCGCAGCGACTCCTCCTCGTCCTGCAGGTTCGGGCCGACGCCCAGGCCGATGCGCTCGCCGAGCCACGGCTCGACGTCCTTCGCGTAGTCGACGTCGTCGCAGCCCTCGAGCGCGTCCTGCAGCACGATCTTGCGCAGGTCGTCGCCCTCGTCCTTGATGCCGAGCTCCTGCGACAGCTCGGGCACGCGCCGCGCGAGCCGGAAGAGGTCGATCTTCTGGCTGGCCGACGGGTCGAGGTCGAGGCGGACGTACGCGATGGTGTCGGCCGGGAGCACGTCGTGGGGCTGGGTGCCGCCGCCGGACAGCTGGGTCCAGGCGTAGGCGCCTCCGCCGACGGCGGCCACGGCCACGACAGCGCCGATGCCGAGCGCGATCTTCTTGCCGTTCCCGCCGCCGGCGGCCGACGTGGCCTCGGGTGCGGCGGGCTGCTCGACGGTGGCGTCAGGGGTCGCCGGTCCGTCGGGTGCGGGCGGGGGCGGGGGGCTGGTGGGCGTCTCGTCGCTCATGGGTCCTCCGAAGAATGGGTGCGTCGCAGCGTACCGATCCTCGACCCCGCGGCGGACCAGAAGTGGGCAGGACGTACGAGACGTGTGCCACGTGGTGGGGCGTGCACACCTCCGAACTAACCGTCAGACTTGCCTGTTTGTGTGCCATGCGCCCATGATGCTCCCGTGACGACGACCCGGACGCCGCAGGCCGAGCGCACCGCGGCGATGCGGCTGCGGCTCATGGAGGCGACGGTCGAGTGCCTCGTGGAGCTCGGCTGGTCGGGTACGTCGACCACGGTCGTCTCGCAGCGCGCCGGGGTGAGCCGCGGCGCGCAGCTGCACCACTTCCCGAGCAAGCAGGCGCTGGTCGTCGGGGCGGTGGAGCACCTCACCGAGCGTCGCCGGCACGCGATGGCCGACGCGGTGCGCACGCTGCCCGACGTCGGGCGGACACGTGCCGTCCTCGACGTGCTGGCCGCGCAGTTCACGTCGCCCGTCTTCTTCGCCGCGCTCGAGCTGTGGGTGGCCGCCCGCACCGACCTGGACCTGCGCGAGGCGGTCGCACCGCTCGAGCGTCGGGTGGGTCGGGAGACGCACGCGTACGCCCTCGAGCTGCTCGACGTCGACGAGCACCGTGGTCGCAACCGCGAGCTCGTCCAGGCCACGCTCGACCTGCTGCGCGGGCTCGGGCTCGCCGGCACCCTCACCGACGACAGCCGACGTCGGGCCGCCGTGCTCGACGCGTGGGCCGTCACCCTCGACACCGGACTGGAGCGCTGACATGTCATCCACGAGCCCACGGGAACGACTCGAGCAGGTGCTCGCCGACCTCACCGCCGAGGGCGACCAGCTCGACGGCTGGGTCGCCGACCTCCCGATCCAGGAGTGGGGTGCCGTCACGACGCCCGAGGGCTGGACCGTCGCCCACCAGGTCGGCCACCTGGCCTGGACCGACGAGACGTCGCTCGCGGCGGTCACCGACGCGGAGGCCTTCGGTGCGCTGCTCAAGGAGGCTGCGCAGGACCCCACCGGGTACGTCGACAACGCGGCCGACACCTGGGCCGCGAAGCCCGTGCCGATGCTCCTCGACGCCTGGCGCGCCGGTCGCGCCGGGCTCGCCGACGCGTTGCGTGCCGTGCCGGACGGCGAGCGGGTGCCGTGGTTCGGCCCGCCGATGAGCCCGACGTCGATGGCGTCGGCCCGGTTCATGGAGACGTGGGCGCACGCGCACGACGTCGCGGAGACGTTCGGCATCGAGGTGCCCCGGACCGACCGCGTCCGGCACGTCTGCCACCTCGGCGTCCGCACCCGCGGCTTCGCCTACGTGATGCGCGGCGAGGAGCCGCCGACGAGCGAGGTGCGGGTCGAGCTCACGGCGCCGTCGGGCGAGACGTGGACGTGGGGCGAGGAGGGCGCGGAGCAGCGGGTCACGGGCGACGCGTGGGACTTCGCGCTGCTCGCGACGCGGCGGCGGCACCGCGACGACGTCGACGTCCGGGCCGACGGCGCGGACGCCGACCACTGGCTCGACGTCGCGCAGGCCTTCGCCGGGCTCCCCGGCGCGGACCCGAAGCGGCTCTCGGAGCGCTGACCACGGGCCATAGGGGGTGCGTCACTCCTGCGACCGTGGTCGCGGCGTGCCGGGCACGACGGTGCGGGGGCTCGGCGCCGCGGCCGGGTGCCGGCGCGGCTGAGGGGTGCGCGTGTGGATCGGGCGCGGTCGCACGAACGACGCCTCCATCCAGTGGGCTCGCTCGTCGCCGGTCCTCGGGTCCCAGAAGTCGCAGAGGATCAGCTTTCCCGACCGGTGCGTGGCCCAGGCGGGCACGGTCTCCTTCACCTGCCCGTCGTCGTGCTGCCACAGGCAGCCCACCCACACGGGACGCGGCTGGAGGAGCACCACGACGCCCGTGGCGGGCGCCGGCTTCTCGTTGACGAGGCTGCTCATGACGGCTCGCCGCCGCCCGTGCGGGCGGCCTGGTCGATCGACTGGTCGCCGGTCCTGTGAGGTGTCATCGGTGGCTCCCTGCTCCGAGGAGGGCGCAACGGTCCCGGTGCCGCCGCGCTCCTCCCCACGCTGCGCGCGGCGAGGGCAGGTCGGACGGATCCGACCAGGACCTCAGTAGCCGCGAGGAGGAGAACGCGTAGCGTGATCCGCCTGAACGCGGATGCGGCAGGTCAGCGCGCGTCGCTGCCGCGCACTGCCGTGTCCAGGGCGACGAGCAGCTCCGCCAGTCGGGCGCGCCCGCCCTGCGGGGTGGGGTAGCGGCGCAGCACCGCGGGCACAGGAGGCGCGGCGCGGTCGGCCAGGGTCGCCACGACGACGTCGACGTCCTCGCCCCGCAGCTCGGCGACGCGTGCCACGCAGGCTGCCGACCGTAGGACGTGCCCGACCTGGGTCGCCTGGGCGAGCGGGTGCAGGTAGGCCGCGCCCGCCGCGTCCGCGCACGCGAGTGCGGCGAGACGAGCCACCTCGTCGGGTGCTTCCCGCGCGGCCCGATGCGCGGCGAAGGCGGTCGTGCGCTGGCGGTTCGAGCGCGCGGCACCGTTGGCGAAGGCCCGTGCGGCCTCGAGAGCCTCTCGCGGCCTCGCGTCGTCGACGACGCTGGACTCGTACACCGGCAGGAGCTCCGCGGCGCAGTCAGCGGCGAAGCGCGCCACGGCACGCAGCTCCTCGAGGGTGAGGTCGAGGTCGGGCGGCGTGGTCATGCCCTCATGGTGCTGGGCGGAGCGCGCGCGGTCCACGGACTCGCACGCAGGGTTGAACTCCGTTGATCCTGCGAAGAGAGCCATGGTGACTGGCCATGTGCGCATCGTTCGTCTCGACCTTCTTCGGCTCACGTGGTTGCAGCAACAAGGGCCGAACATGGTGAACGGACGTTCGCCCGGCCAGCGCGGTAGAGGCGGAGAGGGGCAGGGGTGCAGCGCAACCCGACTCCGCTTCCCGCGTCAACTGACGGGCGCCAGAGTCCGAACTGCTGCCAGGGTGCCGTCTTTGCCCACGAGATCCAGTCGTTCGTTCTCACTCGAGCCCGTCGCAGTGATGAGCTCTGACGAAACGTGTTCGAAGTCCAAAGAAGTGTGCTCCGTCTGCACGGTGAATCCTGGTGGAAGGAGAATGGCTCTGCGGTCCTGTTCACCTCGTCCCGCGTTGGAAACTAGCTCGACGCCAGAAGCGAGGTACTCGGCGACAGGGACCGCCGCCGATGCGACGTACGAGCCGAAGTCGGCAACGAGGTGCTGCTGTCCCGCGTCGTCACCGTACGTCCAGTAGGTCGCCTCCGGAGTCTTCCCGACCATCCGCAGGGCTTGACCTCCGAGTGTGATCACCGAGCCGAGCTCGGCTCCGGGAACGGTACTCTTCGCGGCGTCTGCCATCGCTGACGGTTCGGAGCTCGACCGCATGCCACCGCTGGACACCCCCGTCAAGCAGACGCCAGCCTCGAGCTTGCCGGGGTCGGTCGGGTCGACGTCAAAGACCCAACGAGCTTTCGTCGCCTTGGTTGTCAGATAGCCCAGGTCGATCTGCGCAGAGATTCGGCCCGTCGAAGAAGCGCTCCCGATCCAGACGGTCATGCGGAATGCGTTGCCCGTCGCCTTGACCGACCCAGCCACTCCCGTTCGAGAGAACTGGCGTGCGCCGTTCGTCTCGTAGAGCATCCGGTTGTTCTGCGCCTTGCCCTGGAACCACGTGTAGGTTGCGGCTGTCGAAGGCGCTTCTGTCGCAACGACCAAAAGTGAAGACACGGCGAGAGAGATCAGGAGCAGTACTGAACGGTTGGTACGCGCCGATGACTTCACGTTGCTCTCCTTCAGGGCGACGTCTGTGGCTACGCCAGCGCGGACAGCATGGTGCAGGTCGTGATCGCGGAGGCAGGTCGATCCTCGAATTGCGGAGGATTCCCTGGTGACGTCAGTAGTCCGCTCGCCCGGAGCCGATCCCGTCAGGCCTCGTCTAGCGTGCAACGAGCGCCGACGATCGCCGCTGTGCATGCCAGTCTCGCCGCGCAATCGCTCACGTGGTGCGCGGGCGATGGGTCGTCGCCCCGCAATGCCCCTCTCGAGGGGCCTGAATATGGTCCCTGCCGTGCCTCAGGCAGCGAAGATGACGATGAGGGTGATCACGGCAATGGCGCAGATGAGGGACACCACCGCGATCCACGGCGAACCGCTGCTCGCCGGACCGTGTGGCGTCCTCATCGCTCCTAGATCAGCGTTCTGATTCACTCCGAATCCGCTGCCCGTGTATCCGTCGGCGGAGTTGCTGCGCCACAGACGCTCGTACTCGTCGTCTGGGTCTGCGTCCACCTCGACCCCCTTCTCCGTGACCCTCGATCACGCAACGTCTTCCGATGATCCCCAGGGCGAGAGTGAGGAACCTGCGACGGGGAGCGATGTGTTCTCCGCGCCTCATGCTGTCCTCTCGCTCAGTGTGCCCGAGGAGGGTCGAGGACTGAAGGGGGCGACTACCGCCGGTTGGGGCGGACGGCTGGATCGAGATGCATCGGCGCGGCATCGCGCGTGCTCAGGCCTCGCAGCGGCTGAGACGGTCTGCATCAGGCATCGACCACGTGCGGATATCCGCGATCGGCGCGACGACGGATTCCTACGAACGCGTCGCGGTCGGGGGAAAGCGGCCGTACGTCATCATGCCGGTCGTTGGACACGGGGTCCACGGATAAACAAGCAGGCTTGACTGTTTGTTACGTCCGGTGCGATGCTGCCGAGGTGACCGTCCGCATCGGCAACTGCTCCGGCTACTACGGCGACCGGCCCACCGCGTTCCGGGAGATGCTGGAGGGCGGCGACCTCGACTACCTCACCGGTGACTACCTGGCCGAGCTGACGATGCTCATCCTCGGCAAGGACCGGATGAAGGACCCCGAGGCCGGCTACGCGAAGACCTTCCTGCGACAGCTGCAGGACGGACTCGCGCTGGCGCGGGAGAAGGGCGTCAAGGTCGTCGCGAACGCCGGCGGCCTCAACCCGGCCGGCCTCGCCGCCCGCATCCGCGACCTGGCGCAGGAGCAGGGGATCGACGTGCGCGTCGCTCACGTCGAGGGCGACGACCTCCTGCCACGGGCTGCCGAGCTCGGTCTGAGCGACGTCGGCGGAGGCACCCTGCTCACCGCCAACGCCTACCTCGGGGCGTTCGGCATCGCGGCAGCACTCGACGCCGGCGCCGACGTCGTCGTCACCGGTCGCGTCACCGACGCCTCGGTCGTCATGGGTCCGGCCATCCACGCGCACGGCTGGGGCCGCGACGACCTCGACGCGCTCGCCGGCGCCCTCGTCGCCGGGCACGTGATCGAGTGCGGCACGCAGGCCACCGGCGGCAACTTCAGCGGCTTCCGCGACCTCGACACCTGGCGTCCGCTCGGCTTCCCCGTCGCGGAGGTCGACGCCGACGGCAGCAGCGTCATCACCAAGCACGCGACCACCGGCACGACCGAGACCGGCGGGGCCGTCACCGTCGACACCGTCACCGCCCAGCTGCTCTACGAGGTGCAGGGTCCGGCCTACCTCAACCCCGACGTCGTCGCGCACCTCGACACCGTCGCCCTGACGCAGGAGGGCCCCGACCGGGTCCGGATCAGCGGCGTCCGCGGTACGCCGCCGCCCGCCACGACGAAGGTCTGCCTCAACCTGCTCGGCGGGTTCCGCAACGGTGTCGACCTGCTCCTCACCGGCCTCGACATCGAGGCCAAGGCCGCGTGGGTGCGTCGGGAGGTGGAGGCGGCGCTGCAGGACGACCCGCCGGACGAGCTCGTGTGGACCCTCGACCGCACCGACGTCTACGACCCGCCCACGCAGGCCGCTGCCACGTCGTACCTGCGGTGCGCCGCCAAGAGCAGCCGGCCCGAGCCCGTCGGCCGCACGTTCAGCGACGCGTTCGTCAACGTCGCGCTCGCGTCCTACCCGGGCTTCACGCTCTCCGCGCCGCCAGGGCGCGGGACGCCGTACGGCGTGTACCGCCCGGCGTACGTCGCGCAGTCGGAGGTCCCGCACGTCGTCGTGCACGCCGACGGCCGGCGTGAGGACGTGGCCCCACCCGCCACGACCGCCGAGGTCGCCGTGGAGCCGGCTGACGTGACCGCCGCTCCCGACCTCGGCGAGAGCCAGCCCCGGCCGCTCGGCGAGCTCGTGCACGCGCGCTCGGGCGACAAGGGCGGCGACGCCAACGTCGGGCTGTGGATCCCCGCCGACCACCCACGCCGCGCCGACGCCGTCGCGTGGCTCGTCGGCGTCGTGAACGCCGGCTGGGTGCAGGGGATGCTGCCCGAGGCCGCCGACCTGGACGTCGACGTGCACCCCCTGCCGAACCTCGGCGGCGTCAACGTCGTCGTCCGCGGCCTGCTGGGGGAGGGCGTGTCGTCGTCGACCCGGCTCGACCCGCAGGCCAAGGCGGTCGGCGAGTGGCTGCGCGCCCGCGTGACCGCGGTGCCCACCCGACTCCTGGAAGGCCGACGTCCGTGACCACCACCGACCTCTTCGAGACCCCGGAGCGGCAGGCCCTGCGCTCCGCGGTCGAGCAGTTCACCAGTCGCGAGATCGCGCCGCACCTCCCGCAGTGGGAGGACGACGGCGAGCTCCCGCGCGAGCTGCACGCGGCCACCGCCAAGGCCGGCTTCCTCGCCGTCGGCTACCCCGAGGAGGTCGGCGGTGCCGGCGGCGACGCGGTCGACGCGTGCGTCGTCACCGAGGCGATGCTCGCGGCCGGCGGCTCCACCGGACTGCAGGCGAGCCTGTTCACGCACTCCATCGCCCTGCCGCACATCATCGACGCGGCATCGTCGGGCGCCGGAGGCTCGAGGCTCGTCGACCTGTACGTCCGGCCGACGCTGGCGGGGGAGAAGATCGGCTCGCTCGGCGTCACCGAGCCCAGCGGCGGCTCCGACGTCGCGAACATCCGCACCCGCGCCGTGCGCGACGGCGACCACTACGTCGTCAACGGCGCGAAGACGTTCATCACCTCCGGCGTGCGCGCCGACTTCGTCACGACCGCCGTCCGCACCGGCGGTGAGGGCCACGCCGGCATCTCGTTGCTCGTCATCGACAAGGACTCGCCCGGGTTCACCGTGAGCCGGAGCCTGCGCAAGATGGGCTGGCACTGCTCCGACACCGCCGAGCTCGCCTTCGACGACGTCCGCGTGCCCGTGGAGAACCTCGTCGGTGAGGAGAACGGCGGGTTCTACCTCGTCATGCAGCAGTTCGTCGGCGAGCGGCTCGGGCTCGCCGTGCAGGCCTACGGGACGGCCCAGCGTGCGCTCGACCTGGCCGTCGCCTACGCCCGCGAGCGCGACACGTTCGGCAAGCCGCTCATCGCCCGGCAGGTCATCCGCCACAAGCTCGTCGAGATGCACGCCCGCACGTCGGCCGCGCGGGCGTTGACCCGCCAGGCGCTGGTGCGCTCGCTCGAGACGCCGAAGACCGACCCGTCGCTGATCCTCGACGCCGTCACCGCCAAGAACGTCGCCGTCGCCGCCGTCGAGCACGTGGTGCACGAGGCGGTGCAGGTCTTCGGCGGCATGGGCTACATGCGCGAGTCCGAGATCGACCGCCACTACCGCGACGCCCGCATCCTCGGCATCGGCGGCGGCGCCACCGAGGTCATGAAGGACCTGTCCGCGAAGCTGCTGGGCTACTGAGAGGCATGCCGTGAAGACCACCATCGACCCGAGCTCGGCCACCTACGCCGAGAACCGTGCGCAGATGCTCGAACGCGTCGACGACCTCGCCGAGCAGCACGCGAAGGCGCTCGCCGGAGGCGGGGAGAAGTACGTCGCGCGGCACCACGGGCGCGGCAAGCTGACGGCCCGCGAGCGCATCGAGCTGCTCCTCGACCCCGACACCCCGTTCCTCGAGCTGGGGGCGCTGGCCGGGTGGGGCACCGACTTCACCGTCGGCGGCTCGCTCGTCACCGGCATCGGTGTCGTCGAGGGCGTCGAGTGCATGATCGTCGCCAACGACCCCACGGTGAAGGGCGGCTCCTCGAACCCGGTCACCGTCAAGAAGGGCTTCCGCGCCGCGCAGGTGGCCGAGGAGAACGGCCTCCCGACCATCAACCTCGTCGAGTCCGGCGGCGCCGACCTGCCCACGCAGAAGGACATCTTCATCCCCGGTGGCGCGAGCTTCCGCAACATCACCCGCGCCAGCGAGGACCGACGTCCGACCGTCGCGCTCGTGTTCGGCAACTCCACCGCCGGCGGCGCGTACATCCCCGGCATGAGCGACTACGTGATCATGGTCGACGGCGGCGCCAAGGTGTTCCTCGGCGGACCGCCGCTCGTGAAGATGGCCACCGGCGAGGAGTCCGACGACGAGTCCCTCGGCGGCGCGTCGATGCACGCAAAGACGTCGGGCCTGGCCGACTACCTCGCCGTCGACGAGCACGACGCCATCCGGCTCGGCCGCCAGGTGGTGCGGCGGCTCAACTGGCGCAAGAAGGGCGCGAGCCCGCGCGCCGACTACGCCGAGCCCGTGCTCGACGGCGAGGACCTGCTCGGCATCGTCCCCACCGACCTGAAGATCCCGTTCGACCCGCGCGAGGTCATCGCCCGCCTCGTCGACGGGCCAGATGGGGCCGGTGGCGGGTTCGACGAGTTCAAGCCGCTGTACGGCTCCAGCCTCGTCACCGGCTACGCGCAGCTGCACGGCTACCCGATCGGCATCCTCGCCAACGCGCAGGGCGTGCTGTTCAGCGCCGAGGCGCAGAAGGCCGCCCAGTTCATCCAGCTCGCCAACCAGACCGACACGCCCCTGCTGTTCCTGCACAACACGACCGGCTACATGGTCGGCGCGGAGTACGAGCAGGGCGGCATCATCAAGCACGGCGCGCAGATGATCAACGCCGTCTCCAACTCCAAGGTCCCGCACCTGTCGGTCGTCATGGGCGCCTCCTACGGCGCCGGGCACTACGGCATGAGCGGCCGCGCGTACGACCCGCGGTTCATGTTCAGCTGGGTCGGCGCGAAGTCGGCGGTCATGGGCCCCGCGCAGCTCGCGGGCGTCATGGAGATCGTCGCGCGGCAGTCGGCGGAGTCGAAGGGACAGCCGTTCGACGCCGAGGGCTTCCAGGGCGTGAAGGACTACGTCGAGCAGCAGATCGAGGAGCAGTCGCTCGCCTACTTCACGTCGGGGATGGGCTACGACGACGGCGTCATCGACCCCCGCGACACCCGCGCGATCCTCGGCATCTGCCTGTCGGCCATCCACACCGCCCCCGTCGAGGGCGCCCGCGGCTACGGGGTGTTCCGACTGTGAGCACCGCTGCCCCCGCCGCAGATTCCCGGGTCGACCTGGGATTCCTCCTGAAGGGTTCGATCTCATGATCCGCACCGTCCTCGTCGCCAACCGGGGGGAGATCGCCCGGCGGGTGTTCCGCACGTGCCGCGACCTCGGCATCCGCACCGTCGCCGTCCACTCCGACGCCGACGCCTCCGCGCCGTTCGTGGCCGAGGCCGACGTCGCCGTCCGGCTCGAGGGGAACGCGCCCGGCGAGACGTACCTGCGGGCCGACCTCGTCGTCGACGCGGCCCGCCGCGCCGGCGCCGACGCCGTCCACCCCGGCTACGGCTTCCTGTCCGAGAACGCCGACTTCGCGCGCGCCGTCGCCGACGCGGGCCTCACGTGGATCGGCCCGACGCCCGAGTCGATCGACGCGATGGGCAGCAAGATCCGCGCCAAAGAGCTGATGGCCGACGCGGGCGTGCCGATCCTCAGCGTCGATCCCGGGACCGCACGCCCTGAGGACTTCCCGCTGCTCGTGAAGGCGTCGGCCGGCGGCGGCGGTCGCGGCATGCGCGTCGTCGAGCGCGCCGAGGACCTCGAGGGCGAGCTGACGGCGGCCGCCGCGGAGGCGGCGTCGGCGTTCGGCGACGACACCGTATTCGTCGAGCCGTACCTGCCGACCGCCCGCCACGTCGAGGTGCAGGTGCTGGCCGACACCCACGGCACCACCTGGATCCTCGGCGACCGCGACTGCTCCCTCCAGCGACGTCACCAGAAGGTCGTCGAGGAGGCGCCCGCGCCGAACCTGAGCGCCCCCGTGCGCCGCACCCTGCACGACGCGGCGCGCAACGCCGCCGAGGCGGTCGGGTACGTCGGTGCCGGCACGGTCGAGTTCCTCGTGGCCGACGGGCACGCCGACGACGGCCGTGTCTACTTCCTGGAGATGAACACCCGCCTGCAGGTGGAGCACCCCGTGACGGAGGAGGTGTTCGGCGTCGACCTCGTGGCGCTGCAGCTCTCCGTCGCGGAGGGCCACCCGCTGCCCGCCGAGCAGCCTGCCGGGCCGACCGGCCACGCCGTCGAGGTGCGCCTCTACGCCGAGGACCCGGCCGACGACTACGCGCCGCAGACCGGCACCCTGCGCACCTTCGAGGTGCCCGAGGGCCCGGGCCTGCGCACCGACTCCGCGGTGGAGTCCGGCTCGGTCGTCACGCACTTCTACGACGCGATGATCGCGAAGGTCGTGGCGCACGGCGCCGACCGCGCCCAGGCGGTGCGCCGGCTCGACGACGCCCTACGTCGCACGCGCGTGCACGGCCTGACGACCAACCTCGGGCTGCTGCGCGGGGCCCTCGCCGACGAGGAGTTCGCCGCCGGGCGCGTGCATACCGCGTTGCTCGGGGAGCGGCTCGACGCTTGGACGACACCGCTGCTCGACGACGCCGCCGTGCAGCGCTCGGCCCTCGCCGCCGCCCTCGCGCAGGCGCGCACCGCGTCGACGACGTCGCCGGTCCTCTCCCGCATCCCGACCGCCTTCCGCAACGTGCCCAGCCAGCCCCGCACCCGTCGGCTGCGCGTCGGCGACGAGGAGATCGTGGTCGAGTACCGGGCCCAGGGCGGCCGGCTGGTCAGCGACCTCGCCGAGGTCGTCTCCGCGGAGCCGACCCGCGTGGTGCTGACCGTCGACGGCGTGGCCGAGACGTACGGCGTCGCGGTCGCCGACGCGACGGTCGACGTCGACGGACCCGCCGGGTCGGTCTCGTTCGACGTCGTGCCGACGTTCGTCGACCCGGCGGACGTCGTGGCCGAGGGGTCCCTCCTCGCGCCGATGCCGGCGAGCGTCGTGAAGGTGGGCGTCGAGGCCGGTCAGCAGGTCGCGAGGGGCGACGTGGTCGTCGTCCTGGAGGCCATGAAGATGCAGCACACCATCACCGCGCCGACCGACGGCGTGGTCGCGGAGCTCGCCGTGACGGCGGGCCAGCAGGTCGAGTCCGGGGCCGTCCTGGCCGTCATCGAAGGGGATCCAGCATGAGCCAGTTCACCGAGTCCGAGGAGCGGCGCGAGCTCCGCAAGGCGGTCGCGTCGCTCGGCGCGAAGTACGGCGAGAAGTACTTCCACGAGGCTGCCGCCGAGGGACGCAAGACCACCGAGCTCTGGGCGGAGGCGGGTCGTCTGGGCTACCTCGGCGTGTCGATCCCCGAGGAGTTCGGGGGCGGGGGCGGCGACATCGGTGACCTCGCGGCCGTGTGCGAGGAGCTGGCGACGGCCGGCTGCCCGCTGCTGCTCATGGTGGTGAGCCCGGCGATCGTCGGCACCACCATCGCGCAGTACGGCACGCAGGAGCAGAAGGAGCGCTGGCTGCCCGGCCTGGCCGACGGCACCGCCACGTACGCCTTCTCGATCACCGAGCCCGACGCCGGCTCCAACTCCCACAACATCGTCACGCACGCCGAGAAGGCCGAGGACGGCAGCTGGGTGCTGAACGGCACGAAGACCTACATCTCCGGCGTCGACGAGGCGAGCCACCTGCTCGTCGTCGCGCGGTACTCCGACGCCCGGACCGGCAAGCTGAAGCCGGCCCTGTTCATGGTGCCCACCGACGCCGACGGGTTCACGAAGCAGCAGATCGAGATGGGCGTGGTGAGCCCGGAGAAGCAGTTCACGCTGTTCTTCGACGACGTGCGCGTGCCCGCCGACGCGCTCGTCGGGCAGGAGGACGCCGGCCTCGAGCAGCTGTTCGCGGGCCTCAACCCCGAGCGCATCATGGCCGCGTCGATGGCCACGGGCACGGCTCGCTGGGCGATCCGCAAGGCCGTCGCCTACGCCAAGGAGCGCGAGGTGTGGGGCAAGCCGATCGGCGCCCACCAGGCCATCAGCCACCCCCTCGCCCGGCTGCACATCGACGTCGAGATGGCCCGCCTCCTCACCCAGAAGGCCGCCGCGCTCTACGCCGCCGGCGACCTCATGGGCGCCGGCGAGGCGGCCAACATGGCCAAGGTCGCGGCCGGCGAGGCGGCGGCGAAGGCCGTCGACCAGGCCATCCAGACGCACGGCGGCAACGGCCTGGCGCTGGAGTACGGTCTCGTCCAGGCCGTCGCCTCCTCCCGGCTCAGCAACATCGCGCCGGTGTCGAAGGAGATGGCACTCAACTTCGTCGCTCAGTTCTCGCTGGGGCTGCCGAAGTCCTACTGAGCGCAGATTCCCAGGTCGACCTGGGAATCTGCCGCGGGGCACGATTTTCTGACGTTTGCACGGAAAGCACTCCGTGCTTCGCTGGGATTCCCAGGTCGACCTGGGAATCTCGGGCGCCCACGAGAGCTGAGGAGCTGGTCATGGCAGAGCTGGTGCACCTGGACGTCGCCAACGGGGTCGCGACGGTGACGCTCGACAGCGAGCACAACCGCAACGCGCTGAGCCGTCAGCTGGTGACGGAGCTGGCCGACCGGCTCGCGCAGGCGGACGCCGACGCGGACGTCCGCGCGGTGCTGGTGCGGTCGGCGCACCGGGTGTTCTGCTCCGGTGCCGACCTGTCGGAGGCCGCGAGCGGGGGCATGGAGGAGGGGGCGCGGGCGATCGTGGCGCTCCAGCGCCAGATCGCGACCGCCGGCACGCCCGTGGTGGTCGAGCTCGCCGGGCCGGTGCGGGCGGGCGGGCTCGGCATCGTCGGCGCCGCCGACGTCGTCGTCGCGGCCGAGTCGGTCACGTTCGCGCTCACGGAGGTGCGGCTCGCCCTGGCGCCGGCGGTCATCTCCCTCACGCTGCTCGAACGCTTCACCGACCGGGCCGCTGCCGAGCTGTTCCTCACCGGCCGCCAGTTCGACGCCCGCGAGGCGCAGGCCGCCGGGCTCGTCACCCGCGCCGTCCCCGACGCCGACCTCTCCGACGCGGTGTCGGCCGTGCTGGCGGGCCTCGTGCAGGGCTACCCGCAGGGTCTGCGGGAGACGAAGCGACTGCTCAACCACGACCTCGTGGCCCGCATCGACGCGCTCGGCGACGACGTCGCCGCGCAGTCGGCCCGCCTGTTCGGCAGCGACGAGGCACGCGAGGCGATGACGGCGTTCCTGCAGCGCAAGCGCTGACCGACACCGCAGGTCAGTCGTAGGCGATCGGCATCCGGTCGACCCGGCAGTGCGCCCGGGGCGACTCGACGACCACGTAGCCGCCACCCGACCCCTCGAACCGTCGCAGCGAGAAGCCCGCGTCGTCGACGAGCGGCACGTCGACCGTCGTGATCTCGCTGGGCTGCACCTCCAGGACCTGGGCAGGTCCGCCGGCCTCGAGCCGGACGTGCTTCACCGTCGAGTCGCCGTCGGACAGGCCGATCGCGGCGGTGACGCGGTCGCACGAGCCCTCCGAACGCCACCCCACGAAGCCGTGGCTGCCGGCGGTCCCGTCGTTGCTGTACAGCCCGAGCGTCTCCCGCGGCGGCGTGCCGCCGTTGACCGTCCCGACCCAGCCGCGCTGGACGCCGCCGGAGGAGTAGTAGGACTCGTCGTACAGGTCGAGCCACGTCCAGCCCGTCACGGTGCGGGCCGGGCTGACACCGCGCTGCGTGGAGCCGGCGGCCGGGGCGACGACGCGGTACTGCTGCGTGCCGGTGCGGCTGACGGTGACGCGGGAGGAGAAGGTCCGGGTCTTCGTGGTGCGCGGCGTGGCGATGGTCCGCCACGCGCCCGTGCCGAGACGGCGCTGGACGGCCAGCGTCTTGCCGGCCGCCTTCGCGCCGCTGACCTTGCCGGTGAGCGTGAGCTTCTGGCCGACGTCGCGCTGCGTGTGGCTCGCGGTGAGCGTGACGCCGTAGGTCGCGGCCTCGGCGGGCGCGGCGAGGGCGACGCTGCCGGCGACGAGGGCGAGCGCGGCGAGGACGGTCCAGGTCGAGGGACGACGGTGCGCGGAACGACGGGGGGCGGAACGACGGGGGGCGGAACGACGGTGCATGGGGGCCTCCAGAGGTTGCCATCGCAGGCTAGACCCGCGCGGAGCCCGGCGACCCGACCTCCGCGAAACCGCGTCGCCTCGGGGCCGTTGGACCCGGCGACGGAAGAGGAAGAAGACGCGAAGAGTCCTGCGCAGGCCTCGGCAGACCCTCGGCGCGGTCGTAGCGTCGAGAGCATGAAGACGTTCTCCCTCGTCGTCGCCGGGGCGCTGCTCCTGCTGACGGCCGGTTGCTCCTCGCACGACGTCACCGACCCGTCCGCCGGGTCCGCGCGCCCCTCCTCGTCCTCCGCCACCGGGCCGGCCACCACGGGGCCAGCCACCACGGGGCCAGCCACCACTGGGCCCGCGCTCTCCTCCCCGTCCGCGTCGTCGGCCCCCACGTGCACCACCGCCGACCTACGCGTGACCGTGCGCCCCGACCCGAACGGTGCGGCGGCCGGCAGCACGTTCGACGACGTGCTGCTGCGCAACACCGGCGGCACCACCTGCCTGATGACCGGGTGGCCCGGGGTCTCCTTCGTCACGGGCTCGCAGGGGCGTCAGGTGGGTGCGCCCGCCGCGCGTCAGGGCACGCCGGCCGTCGTGTCCCTCGCGCCGGGCGCGAGCGCGGAGGCGCTGCTGCAGGTGGCCGAGGCCGGAGACTTCGCTCCCTGCACGACGACGTCGGTGCGTGGCCTGCGGATCTACCCGCCCAACCAGCGCGACGCGGTGTTCGTCGCGCTGCCCACGAAGGCCTGTGCGCAGACGTCGGCGCAGCAGCTCACCGTGCGGCCCGTGGTGCTGCGCGGCTGACGGCGCTCAGACGTCGCGCAGCAGCGTGTCGAGACCGCCCGCCACGAACTGCACGAGCCAGCCGTGCCGCGTCGCGAGGTCGGGTGCGCCCGGCGTCCCCTCGGTCAGGTACTCGAACCGGCCGGGACCGGCGAAGAGCTGCAGGCTCGAGGAGACCAGCAGCAGGTAGCCGTCGAGCACGGCCTCCGGGCGGGCGTCGGGGTAGAGGTCCTGGAGCCGACCGACGAACGTCGCCGCGATCGCGTTGTACTCCTCGGCCACGAGCACCTGCTCCGGCAGGGCCGAGACCGACAGCTGAGCCACGAACCGGAAGTAGTCCGCCCACCCGGGCCGGCCGGCCTGCTCGAGCATCGGCTCGGTGAACGCGCGGACCACGTCCTCCAGCGACGTCGCCCCGACGAGCCGGGCACGACGCTCGGCGTTCAGCGGCTCCACCCGGCGCAGCAGCACCGCACGGAACAGCTCGCGCTTGCCGCCGAAGACCTCGCTGACGGTGGCGGTGCGGACGCCGGCGTCGCGGGTGATCTCGCGGACCCCGACACCGGCGTAGCCGGCGCGGGCGAACGAACGCTCGGCGACGTCGAGCAGCACCTCGCGCAGCTCCGCCCGCGGCCGGCGACGCGGGGCCGGCGGGGCGTCGGCCGACGTGCGGGTCATGCCGGGAGCACGCGGTGCGCGACGCGCCCCACCCCGTCGAGGACGAGCTCGAGCTCGTCCCCGGGGCCGATCCAGCGTCCTGTCTCCATGCCGCTGCCGCCGGGCAGCGTGCCGGTGGCGAACAGCTCGCCCGGCAGGAGCCGCTCGCTGCGCGACGCGTGCGCGAGCACCTCGCCGAGGCTCCACCGCATCCCGGCCGTCGAGACCTCCGAGACGACCTCGCCGTTGACGACCACGCGCCCGTGCAGCGCGTCGACGTGGGGCAGGACCTCGTCGGCGGTCACGAGCACGTCCGACATCGAGCTGGCGAAGTGCTTGGACTTCTGCGGCCCGAACCCGCTGGCCATCTCCCGACGCTGGACGTCACGTGCGCTCAGGTCGTTGACCACGACGAAGCCGCCGATCGCGGCCGTCGCCTCCTCCGGCGTCGCGTCGAGCAGCGGACGGGCGAGCACGAACCCCAGCTCGAGCTCGTAGTCGAGCGCGCTCGAGTACGACGGTGGCCGGACGTCGGTGCCGCTGGGCACGAAGGTCAGGTGGTTGCCCAGGTAGTAGATGGGCTGCTCCTGCAGCAACGCGTGGGGACGGAAGGCCGGGAACGGCCGACGGGTCAGGAGCTCCACGGTGCGGGCGGCGCGGTACTGGGCCGGGTGGAAGCGCCTCACGAGCCCGCGCGAGGCGTCGATCGTGTGCTGCTCGAAGAGCATGAAGTCGCGGAACGAGAGCGGCTGGAACGGCAGGAGCGAACCGGAGTAGTTCGGTGCTGGGTCGTCCGGTGCTGGGGCGTCCGGTGCTGGGGCGTCCCACGCGCGCCCCAGGACGTCCCAGGGCGTGAGGCTGGCGTCGGCCGGCTCCCACTCGCCGTCGGCGCGACGCTGCGTGCGGACCTGTCCGTCCACCCGGACCCGTCGGACCTGCACGGTCACCACCACCTTCCGGAACACCTGTTCCGCAGACGGTACCCCAGCGGCTACAGTGCCGACCAGTCGTCACAGGAGCAGCCATGTCGTCCTCCGGATCCGCCTCGTTCGTCCGCCGTCTGCTCGTGAGCACGTGCGCCGCGACCCGCACCACGGGTCTCGCGGCGCGGTTCACGGGGGCGGCTCCGTTCCTGCCGGCCCTCTTCGTGCTGCGCTACAGCAACATGGGCGGGCTCGACCCCGCTGTCGTCGCGACCCAGCTCGCACGGTGCCGGTCGTTCGGTGACCGCGGGTGGACGACGTACTGGCACGGCCTCGCCGCCGAGCAGCTGACGGTCGCGGAGTCGGCGCTGGGCCGCGTCGCGGGGACCGACCTGTCCGGTCGGCTCGTCACTGCAGCCACGTCGGGCGAGGTGGTCCTGCCCGACGCGGTGCTCGAGGCGCTCGCCGACGCCGCGGTGCTGATGGCCGACCACGGTCCGCAGCCGACGGCGGAGGAGGTGTCGCGGGTGGTCGGGACCGGCCGGCCCGTGGTGCTCGACGCGTTCACCGCCCTCGACGCCTGGGTCAAGGCCCTCACCCTCGAGCAGGTGGCGGCGTTCCCGGGCCACACGCCGGGCCGGATGCGCGCGTACTGGCGGAGCCGTCGTCTCTTCGACGCGTTGGTGCCGGTGGTGACGCCGCACCTCGGTGTCGACGTCCGGCCGGTCGACGTGCCGGTGGACGGCGACGTCGTGCGCGGCTACCTCGTCACCCCGAGCGACGGTGGGCCGCGGCCCGTCGTGCTCGTGACCAACGGGCTCGAGGGGACGGTGCAGGAGCTGCTCGTGCCGCTGCTGCGCTACCGGCACAGCGGGCTCGCCACGTTCGTCATGGAGATGCCGGGCAGCTACGCGTACGGACAGCCCATGTCGCCGGCCTCGGAGGACGTCTACCGCGCGGTCGTCGACCACCTCGTCCGCGACCCGCGCGTGGACGGCACACGGCTCGGGGTCGTCGGCGTCAGCTTCGGCGGCTACTGGGCCGCACGGCTCGCGGCGGCCGAGCCGCGGCTCACCTGCGCGGTCGCCTGCGGGGCGCCGACCCACCGCACGTTCCTGCCCGCCAACGCCGTGGGGCTCCCGCAGGTGATCCTCGAGGCGCTCAAGGCCGTGACCGGCTCCCGGGCCCTGCTCACCATGAGCCACCGGCTCCGGGCGCTGTCGCTGCGCCGTCGCTACCGCGACGTCCGCGTGCCGCTGCTGGTCGTCAACGGCGACCACGACACCCTGCTGAGCACGCAGGACTCGATCGACCTCGCTGAGCAGGCGCCGGGCGCGAGCCTCCTGCTCTACCCGGACGACGACCACTGCGCGATGGGCCACTACCGCGACTGGCTCGACGCGTCCCAGGAGTGGCTCGTGCGTCACCTGGCGCCGGAGGTCGAGGTTCCGGCGGCGGCCGACGCGGGCTGACGGACCGTCCGGCCTCGCCACGACTCTGGCGATTCCGCTGCGCCACGGCCGCCGACCGCTCATGCTGGAGGCTCGTCCGCCTGGTGCGAAAAGGGAGATCGCATGGGTGCTTCACGCGCTGCGGCGCGCGGCTGCGTGCTGCTCGCCGTCTCGGTGCTGGCCACGCTGCTCGGTGTCGCGCCCGCGCACGCCGCGCCGGTGGCGTTGTCCGGGAGCGTCGTCGGCACGTCCGGAGCCGGCCTCTCGGGCATCGAGGTGGCCGTCACGACGCGTGCCGGCGTGGCCGTGCAGGAGGCGACGACCGACAGCACCGGGGCCTGGTCGGTCCAGGTGGAGCCGGGCACCTACGCCGTCGGGTACGTCGACCCCGAGGGCTGGTGGAAGCCGGAGTTCTGGGACGACCAGACCACCCTCGCCGCCTCGACGGCCCTGACGGTCGGCACGTCGGGCCGCACCGGGGTCGCGGCGCGCCTCGCGCCGTACCCCGTCGTCTCCGGGACCGTCCGCTCGGGCGGTGAGCCCGTCGCCGGGGCCGAGGTGCGTGCGTACGCGAGCGCGGTGGAGACCGACTCCGTCCGCACGGTCACGACCGCCGCCGACGGCACGTGGGCCGTGCCGCTGCCGTCCGGCAGCTACCGGTTCGCGTTCGAGAGCCCCGACCACGTCGTCGAGTACTGGAACGACCGCGCGACCCTGGCGGCGTCGGACCCGGTCACGGTGACGACCGCCGACGTGCCCGGGCGCGACGTCACGCTCACCCCGCTGCCCGTCGCGTCAGGCCGGGTGACGGCAGGGGGCGCGGCCGTGCGCCGCCCCGAGGTCACGGTGCTCGTCCGCGACGCCGCCACCGGGCTGTGGAGCGAGCAGGAGACCGTCACCGGCGACGCCCAGGGCCGCTGGTCGGTGCGCCTGGCGGCCGGGCGCTACAGCTTCCGGTTCGCCGGCGACGCCCGGTACCGGCCCGAGTTCTGGGCCGACCAGACCCGACGCTCCGACGCCACGCCGGTCGACCTCGGCTCGGCCCCGGTGGTCCTCGACGCTGACCTCGCCGTGTTGCCCACGGCCCGCGGACTGGTGCGCGACCCGTCGGGCGAGCCCGTGGAGGACGCCGACGTGGTCGCGCTCGACGCGGCGGGCGACGAGGTCGCGCGCGACCGGACCGGTCCCGACGGCGCGTTCGGCGTGCCGCTCGCGCCGGGCGCCTACGGGGTGGAGGTCCGCGCCCGCGGCTACCGCACGTGGACGCGCAGCGTCGTCGACGACCCGCTCCTCGTCGGCCAGCGCGGCGGAGACGTCGGCGGCGTCGACCTCGCGCCCGCCCTCGCGATCCGCGGCCGGGTCGCGGGCCCCGACGGCGCACCGGTGCGCACCGACGTCGTCGTGCACGCGCCCCGCGTCGTCGCCGGCCAGACCCGCTGGGTCGTCGCCGACCGGGTCCCGACCGACGCCTCCGGCCGCTGGTCCGCGCCTGTCGTCCCCGGCGACTACCGTCTGCAGGTCGAGGGCACCGACGAGCTGCTCGGCGAGTTCTGGGACGACGCCGCCTCGGTCGCGGCGGCGTGCACGGTCACGGTCGGCGACACCGACGTGCTCGCGCGCGACACCGTCCTGGCAGCCCGGTCACGCTCCGGCGTCCGCGGCACCGTCACCACCGCGACGGGTGCCGCACTGGCCGAGGCGCGCGTGAGCGCCTCGGTGCTGCGCGACGGCGAGTGGGTCGTGCTCGACGAGACCACCACGTCCGCCGACGGCCGGTACCGGCTGCTCCTGCCCGACGGGACCTACCGGCTGGGCTTCTCGGCGGACCGCCACCGCACCACCTTCGGCCCGGGCTCCGCGACCGTCGGCGCCGCGTCGTCGGTCGTCGTCGCCGGGGCGCTCGTCGGCCGCGACGTCCGGCTCGAGATGGTCAGTGCCCGGGTCCAGGGCACCGTGAGAGGCCCGTCGGGACCGCTGGCAGGGGTGGACGTCCGGGTGCTGCAGGGCGGCAGCGACGACCTCGTGCCCGTCACCTCGGCGCGCACCGACTCCGCCGGTCGCTACGAGGTGCAGGTCGACGCCGGGCGGTACGTGCTCGCGTTCGAGGACCCCTCGGGCGACCACCGGGGCGAGTACCTCGCCGGCGCCAGCACCTGGGCGTCGGCGACGCGGGTGGTCGTGGCCGACGGCGCGACGCTCACCGGCCGCGACGTCACCCTCGCCGCGAACCCCCGCCTCGTCGGTCGGGTGCAGACGGCGTCCGGTGCCGGCGTGGGCGACGCGGTGGTCCGTCTCGTCCGCCCGCTGGACGCCGCCGGTGCCGGGGGCGACGTCGTGGCCGAGATCGCCACGGACGACACCGGGGCCTACGCGTTGGCCGCACCGGCTGGTACCTACACGGTCGAGGTGGTGCTCGACGGCGACGTCCGCTGGACCCTGTCGTCCCTCGCGCTCGCGACGGGCACCACCACGCGGACGGTGACGCTCGCCGACCAGCGCGCCGTCACCGGCCGGCTCCTCGGACCCGACGCCCGCCCGGCCGCCGGCGTGGAGGTGCGGGCCTGGCGCTACGACCCCCGCGACGACACCGCCGTCGTCGTCGGCCGCGCGGTCTCCGGCACGGACGGCAGGTACGCGCTCGCCGTGCCGCCCGGCGTCTACCGGGTCGGCTTCTACGGCCTGCCGCTCGGGTACGCGACGACCTTCGCCGGTGGCCCCGACCTCGCCACAGCTCGCGCGGTCCGGGTGGCGTCCACCGACGTCGACGGCGTCGACGCCACCCTCGCCGCCGCCACGGGGGTCACGGGCAGCATCAGCGACGCCGCGGTGCTCGTCGACGCGCCGCCGCCGGAGCTGGAGGCCGTGTTCCTCCGCCTCGACACCGAGGCCGGACGCTGGGTCGAGCAGGAGCGCACGACCCCCGGCTACGGCGCGTACCAGGTCGAGCTGCCGTCCGGCCGGTACCGGGTCCGGGTCGTCGAGCGGCAGGAGCCGTTCCGCACGACCCACCACGGTGGCGGCACCGCGTTCTCCTCGGCTGCCGACGTCGAGGTCGTCGCCGGGTCGCTCACACCGGGCGTCGACGTGGTCGTCGGCTCGGAGCTCGGCACGCTGCGGTCGGGCGCCGCACCGACCGTCACGGGACGGGCCGCCGTCGGCGGGACCCTCACCGCCGATCCCGGCACCTGGACACCCACCGCGACCGACGTGGCCTTCCAGTGGCTGCGCGACGGCACGCCCGTCACCGGAGCCACCGGCCGCAGCTACGTGCCGGGCGTCGCGGACGTCGGCCGCGCGGTCGCGGTGCGCGTCGTCGCCTCGCGGGCGGGGTACCGCTCCGCCCTCGCCGTCAGCGCGCCCGCCACGGTCGCGCCCGCGACGCTCGTGTCGACCTCCCCGCCCGCCCTCACGAGCGACCCCGTCGTCGGCACCCGCACCACGGCGTCCAGCGGCACGTGGTCGCCGGCCGACGTGACGCTCGCCCGGCAGTGGCTGCGCGACGGCGTCGCCGTGGAGGGCGCCACCGGCAGCGAGCACGTGCCCACGGCCGCCGACGTCGGCCACGCGCTCGCCCTGCGCGTGACCGCCTCGGCGCCCGGCTACACCCCGCTCACCGTCGTCTCGCAGGCGCGCACCGTGACCGACCCGCCGCTGACGGCGACCTCGCCCCCCGTGCTCACCGGTGACGCGACGACCGGGTCGACCCTCGGCAGCACCGAGCCCGTCTGGAGCCGCACGCCGGGCACGACGACCCGGCAGTGGCTGCGCGACGGCCGCCCCGTCGACGGCGCGACGGGCACCACGTACCGGCTCGGGCTCGACGACGTCGGCAGCGCCGTGGCGCTCCAGGTCGTCGGGCGGGTCGACGGACAGCAGCCCGTGACCACCACGTCGGCCGCGCGCACCGTCGCTCCCGCCGCCCTGACCGCCCGCACCGCGCCCACCGTCACCGGGACCGCCCGACCCGGCTCGACCCTCACGGCCTCGCCCGGCACGTGGGACGCCGGCGACCCCACGACCGGCTCGACGTCCTTCGGGTACCAGTGGCTGCGGTCGGGCAAGGCCGTCACGGGGGCGACCGGTCCGACGTACCGCGCGGGCACCGCCGACCTCGGACGTCCGCTCACCGTCCGGGTGACCGCCACGCGACCGGGCCACGTCACAGGGTCGCGCACGTCGGCGTCGCGGACCGTCAAGGCGCAGCCCGCCCTCGCCGTCACCAGCACCGGAGGTCGCCGGAGCGCGACGTTCACCGTCGTCGTGCGCGCGAGTGGCGCCACCCCCACGGGGACCGTGCGCGTCCGGCTCGGCTCGCGCACGCTGCGCAGCGCGACCCTCACGACCTACCGGGGCACGCGTCGCGCCGTCGTCACCGTCACCGGGCAGGCCAAGGGCACGCGGGTCTACATGGTGGAGTACCGGGGCGACGCGAAGGTCGAGGCCCGCTCGACCAACCGTCTGGTCACCGTGCGCTGACGACAGGACGGGCGTCCCACCAACCCCGGACCGGTGGGGTTTTCGTGGGCGGGCGGCGGGTATCATGGGGAGTTCGCAGAACGACCCACGAGAGCCGAGGAGAGGCGTGTCCTCCGAGCAGCAGGCCGCCGCAGAGATCGCAGCGGAGCAGGCGTACGTCGACGTCGTCTACGGCCGCCTCGACGAGTCCACGAAGGTGGCGCAGTCGCTCGTCACCGAGGGCTTCGCCCGTGGGCACGTCGGCAACGAGGGCGGTCTGGTCGAGCGTGACGCGATGGTCTTCCAGGCCACCCGCCGCCTGTCGGCCCTGAATGCCGCGCACGACGGCCTCGTGTTCGGCCGCCTCGACCTGCAGGGCGGCGAGGCCCGGTACATCGGCCGGATCGGTGTCCGCGACGCCGACCGCGAGATCCTGCTCGTCGACTGGCGTGCGCCGGCAGCCGCGCTGTTCTACCAGGCGACCGCCCAGGACCCCACCGGCGTCGTGCGCCGTCGCGTCCTGCGCAGCTCGGGCAAGACCGTCGTCGGGGTCGAGGACGACCTGCTCGACGCGGAGAACGCCCCCGACGACATGGTCGTCGTCGGCGAGGGCGCGCTGCTCGCCAGCCTCTCGCGGGCCCGCGACAGCACCATGCACTCCGTCGTCGCCACGATCCAGAAGGAGCAGGACGAGGCCATCCGGGCGCCCAGCCGCGGCGCGACGATCATCGGCGGCGGCCCCGGCACGGGCAAGACCGTCGTGGCGCTGCACCGCGCGGCCTACCTGCTGTACACCGACCGCCGACGCTTCGAGTCCGGCGGCGTGCTCGTCGTCGGCCCGTCGTCGGTGTTCATGAGCTACATCGAGCGGGTGCTGCCGAGCCTCGGCGAGACCGCCGTGACGCTGCGCTCGCTCGGCGAGGTCGTTGACGGGGTCGGCGCGCGCGAGCACGACGAGCCGGTCGCCGCCGCGGCCAAGGGCTCGTCGCGCATGCTGCCCGTGCTGCGGCGCCTGGCCACGTCGCCGCAGCCCGGCGAGCCGACGTCGTTCCGCTACTTCTACAAGGACGACGTGCTCGTCCTCGACGCCAAGAAGCTCGCCAACATCCGCCGTGGGCTGCTCTCGAATCTGCCCCGCAACCGCGCGTACCCGAAGGCGCCGGCCGCCGTGGCGCGGGCGCTGTGGCAGCAGGTGTCGGGCGAGCGGGCGCTCGAGAAGGGCGAGGAGGGCTTCCTCGACGAGCTCACCACCGACCACCGCTACGTCGACTTCGTCGAGGCGTGGTGGCCGCCGGTCGACGCCGTCGAGCTCTGGCGCACCCTGCCCAAGCGGGTCGGGGAGCTCGCCAACGGAGCGTTCTCCCGCGAGGAGCTCGACGCGATGGTCACGTCGTGGGCCTCGGGCGTCCCCGCCATCGAGGACGTCCCCCTCATCGACGAGCTGCGCTACCTGCTGGGCGAGGTGCCGCCCGACGACGAGCGCGACGACGACGTGCCGCGCCAGCTGATGAGCTTCGAGCGACGGGAGCGCGAGGTCGAGAACGAGCTGCGCTCCACCACCAGCATCGACGACGACGGGTACGGCGCACGTGCTGGTCGACGAGGCGCAGGACCTCTCGCCGATGCAGTGGCGCATGCTCGGCCGGCGCGGTCGCTACGCCAGCTGGACGATCGTCGGCGACCTCGCCCAGTCGTCGTGGCCGCACGCCGACGAGGCCGAGCAGGCTCGCGTCGCCGCGCTGGAGGGCAAGGTCGAGCACCGGTTCCGGCTCTCGACCAACTACCGCAACTCCGCCGAGATCTACGACCTCGCGGCCGACGTCGCGCAGGTCGCGATCCCGGGCGCCGACCTCGCGGAGGCCGTGCGTCGCACGGGCGAGGCGCCGCGGCACGAGTGGGTCGCCGACGCCGCCCTGCTCGACGCCGTCGCGGCCGAGGCCGACACGATGCTCGAGCGGGTCGAGGGCACGGTCGCGGTGGTCGCCGCCCGCGCCGACCTGCCGCGGCTGCGGGCCCGTCTGGCCGACCGGCTGGGCGCCCACGACCGGCTACGGGTGCTCGACGGGCTCGACACCAAGGGCCTGGAGTTCGACGCGGTGGTCGTGGTCGAGCCCGACGCGATCGTCGCGGAGTCCGAGGCCGGCTGGCGGACGTTCTACGTCGTCCTCACCCGCGCCACCCAGCTCCTCACCACGGTCGGCACCACCCAGACCTGGCTCTCCCGCGTCTCCTGACCCGACCCCACCCCGCCCCGCCCCTCCAGCCCTCCCCGCGTTTTGTGGACTTGGTGACGGTTTCTGCTCGAGAAACCGTCACCAAGTCCACAAAACGCGGGGACCTCGGGCTGGGCGGGGGGACCGGCGGGACGCCTTCTAGGGTGGACGGGTGCGCAAGATCGCGGTCGGCCTCGTCCTGCTCGCCGCCGCCGTCCTCACGGGACTGCCGGTGGCGACGTCGACGTTCCTGCACAGCGAGCGGCACCTGACCATCGGTGCGCACCAGGCCGTCGTCAGCCCGCAGGTCGACGGGCACGCGACGATCGACTTCGGACCCCTGCTGCCGGAGGTACGGGTCCCGGTCGACGCGCCGCTCGGCGTCGGCGTGAACGTCCGGCTCGGCGACTCCGACGCGGTGGGCCTGGAGGAGCTGCTCCAGCGCGACGCCGCCATCGCCGCCCAGCCGAGCGGCGAGGTGCGCGAGGTGACGGCCGCCGTCACCGACATGGCCGCCGAGGCGGCGCTGCGTGGCCTGGGGGTCGGCGTCCTCACCGTCACCGTCCTCGTGCTCGGCTGGCGCGCGGTCGGTGCCGACCGTCGACGTCGGATCCGCCGCGAGATGGTGCAGCCGTCGCGCGGGCAGGTCGCGGGCGGCGTCGCCACCGTCGTGGTCGTCGTCGGCGCGCTGGTGCTGGTCAGCCTGCCCGAGCGTCAGGACGCCGAGCCCGCGCAGACGTGGACCGCGGCGCGCGAGGTGTTCCCCGAGCTGCCCGCCGACCCCGTGCTCGACCGGCTGCAGCTGGCCCAGGGCAGCGCCACCACGAGCAGCCGTGCGCTCGTGGAGGGTGCGCTGTACCTCTACCGCGACTCCGTCAGCTTCTACGGCGCGCTCGAGGAGCAGGCGACGCAGGTGCGCGTCCGTGAACCCGAGGACGGCGAGACGACGGCGCTCGTCGTCACCGACCGGCACGACAACATCGGCATGGACCCCGTCGCCCGCAACATCGCCGACCGCGCCCAGGCCCGCCTGCTGATCGACCTCGGCGACGACACCTCCCAGGGTGGCGCCTGGGAGACCTTCAGCATCAACTCCCTCGCCCGCGCGTTCAAGGGCTTCGACGTCGTCTCCATCGGCGGCAACCACGACTCACGGCGCACGACGAAGGACCAGGCGAACGCCGGCTTCACCGTGCTCGACGGTGAGCCCGCCGAGGTCGGCGGCGTCCGCTTCCTCGGCGACACCGACCCGCGCGGCACGACCCTCACCGGCTACACCGAGGACGCGAAGACCCGCGACACCGCCCTCGACGACCAGGACGAGGAGCTCACGACGACCGCGTGCGAGGCCGACGAGCGTGGCGAGCGGGTCGGCGTGCTCGCCGTCCACTCGTGGGCGTCAGGGCGCAAGGTGGCGGCCAGCGGCTGCGTCGACCTCGTGCTCACCGGGCACCTGCACTACCAGGTGGGCCCGCGGGCGATCGCCGGTCCCGACGGCAGGTCCACCACCCGGCTGACGACCGGGACCACCGGCGGCGCGGTCCTACCGATCGCCCTCGGCAGCAGCCTGCGGCGCGACGCCCAGGTCACGATCGTCACCTTCGACGCCGACGGCGCGCCGGTCGGGCTGCAGGTGGTCACCTTCACGCCCGCCGGGGTCATCGACGTCGGCGACTACACCGAGCTGCCGCTCACCTCCTCGCCGTCGCCCGCCGACCCAGATCCCACCGAGGACCCGACCGCCGAGGACCAGGACCCGGAGGCTCCCGTCCAGCCGTGATCGAGCTGCCGGCCGCGGTCGCGGCGTTCGCCCGGCGAGGTCCGCGCTGGGCCGCGTTCGTCGACGCCCTGCCGCGGACGGTCGACGACCTCCTCGCCGAGTGGGGCCTGCGGGTCGACGGGGCGCCGATGCACGGCGAGGTCGCGCTGGTGCTGCCGGTGCGGACCGAGCGCGGCGTCGAGGCGGTGCTGAAGGTGGGGTTCGTCGACGAGGAGTCCCGCCACGAGCACCTGACGCTGACCACGTGGGACGGGCGCGCAGCCGTGCGGATGCTGCGTGCCGACCCGGCCCGTGGCGCGCTGCTGCTGGAGCGCGCCGGCCCGACGGCCCTGTCGTCGTTGCCGGCGCTGGACGCCTGCGAGGTGGTGGCCGGGCTCTACGCCACCCTGCACGTCAGCGCGCCACGTCGTCTGGTGCCGCTCTCGACGCTGGTGGGGCGGTGGACCGAGCAGCTGGCCGCGGCGCAGGACGAGGTGCCCGCCCCGCGCCGGCTCGTGCAGCAGGCCGTCGCGCTCGGCCGCGCGTTCGCGGGCGATCCCGGCACCGACGGGCTGACCGTCCACGCCGACCTGCACGACGCCAACGTCCTCGCCAGCCGTCGCGCGGACGGTCCGGGCGGGGGCGGCGTGCCGTGGCTCGTGATCGACCCGAAGGGCATCAGCGGCGACCCGGCCTACGAGCCCGCCCCGCTGCTGTGGAACCGGTGGGACGAGGTCGCCTCGGCCCGTGACGTGCGCTTCGCCGTGCGCCGCCGCTTCCACACCGTGGTCGACGTCGCCGGGCTCGACGAGCACCGGGTGCGCGACTGGGTGGTCGTGCGGATGATGCTCAACGCCCTCTGGACCCTCCAGGACGCGCAGGAGGCGGGCCGAGCCCTCGACGCCGCCGACCGCGCCTGGACCACCCGCTGCGTCACCATCGCGAAGGCCGTGCAGGACTGACGGCTCGGTCCCGCCCCCGGGCGGTAGGTGACGCGCCGAACCCGGCCGGGAGGTAGGTCAGACGTCGCACAGCGACGAGATGACGCGTGAGACCTACCGCCCGCAGTGGCGCAGCAGCAGGTGCGCGTAGGCGCGGGCGCTGAGCACGACCTCGTCGATCGGCACCGACTCGTCGACCGCGTGCGCGTCCTCGATGTTCCCCGGGCCGTACTGCACCGTCGGGATGCCGGCGGCCGCGTACTGGCGCAGGTCGGAGCCGTACGGCGCGCCGACGGACAGCGGCTCCTCGCCGCCCGCCGCGACGACCGCGTCGCGCACCGTCGCGCCGAACGGGTGGCCCTCCGGCAGCGCGCCGGCCGCGAACCGGCCGCCCGGCCAGGTGACGACGGGCGGGTGCTCGCGCAGCCACGGATGGTCGACGGCCGCGACCGTGGCCTCGAACACCGCCATCGCGTCGGCGAACGACTCGGCCGGTCGCACCCCGAAACGGCCCTCGGCGACGAGCAGGTCGGGCACCGTGCTCGCCCAGTCGCCCGCCTGCACGACGCCCACCGACAGCGGCCACGGCCGGTCCGTGAACGGTGCCGGCGGGTCGACGTTCCGCTCCGCGTCGAGCCTCCGTAGCGCCGCGTGCACCTGCTCGAACAGCTCGACCGCGCTGACGCCGTGCCCCGCCCGCGAGCCGTGCGTGGCCTTGCCCCGCACCTCCAGGCGGAACGTCAGCGACCCGGCGTTCGCGCTCACCACCGTTCCGGCCGTCGGCTCGGCGATCAGGCACGCCCGCCCGGTGTGGCCGCGGCGCAGCGTCGCGAACGTCCCCAGGCCGCCATCCTCCTCGCCCACCACCAGGTGCACCGCGAACGGCTTCGTCAGCCGGTCACCGACCGCGCGGACCGCGGCGAGGATCGCCACCACGCCGCCCTTCATGTCGCAGGTGCCCCGCCCGTACCAGCGGCCGTCGGCCTCGTGCAGGAACCACGGGTCGTGCGCCGTCCACCAGTCGGCGTCGCCCGGCGGCACGACGTCGACGTGCCCGTTCAGCACGAGCTCCGGCACGGTGTCTTCTGCCGCCCGTGGCCCGGCACCCCCGCCGGGTCCTTCTGCCGCCCGTGGCCCGGCACCCCCGCCGGGTCCTTCTGCCGCCCGTGGCCCGGCACCCCCGCCGGGGTCCCCAGGGCGCCACGTGCCGACGCAGCCCCACGCCTCCTCGCGCTCGACCTCCTCGCCGGGGTAGTCGGGGTCGGCGCGCAGCTCCTCGAGGTCGAGCTGCCACAGGTCGACCTCGAGCCCGAGACCCTGCAACGTCGCGGCGCACCAGCGCTGCACGGACGCCTCCGACTCGCTGCCGCCCACGCTGGGGTAGCTGACGAGCTGCGCGAGGTCGCGACGGATCAGGTCGGCGTCGATGTCCACGAGGCAAGTCTGGCAGCGCTCGCGTGGTAGTCGATCCTGCCCTCCGCGATGCCGATCACGAGGTCGTAGGCAGGATCCTCGGGGGCGTCGAGCCTGACGCCGTTCAGTCGGTACACCAGGACGGTCGCGAGCCAACCCAGACGCTTGTTGCCGTCCACCAGTGGATGGTTCCGCACGATCGACTCGAGCAGCACGGCTGCTTTCTCGTCGAGGGTGGGGTAGGCATCCTCGCCGAAGACCGTGGTCCGCGGACGGTGCGCGGCCGAGTCGAGAAGACCCGGGTCGCGAACGGCCTGAAGTCCTGCCTCGTCGGCGACGAGGAGCAGGAGCTCGAGGTCCAGGTACTGCGTCACTGGGCGAGGCGGTCGAGCAGCGGGCCGTACTGCTCGATGGCCTCACGCGTGAGCCGCCGGACCTCTTCCTCCCGCGAGATCCGCGCGGCCTTCTCCTCGATGGCGCGCGTGGCCGCCTCGTTCTTGCTGATGCCTTGGGCGTTCGCCAGCCGCGTGAGCGCGGCGTCCTGCTCGTCGGTGAGTCGCAGCGTCATGGCCATGAGTCAATGGTATCCGCGTGGTATCACTCGCTCAAGGCGCTAGGCTGCGACCGTGACATCGCGCTGCGACCGCACCCTGGTCATCCGCTGGTGGCGTCCTCTCTCGTAGAGGAGGCCTGTCACGCGACCCCACGCCCAGACCCCTCAGCCGAGTGGTCTGGGCGTTCTCCGTCCCGGCGCGGCCGAGGCGACCCGAAGGACTGACCCATGACCCACCCGCTCGTCAGCGAGCTCCAGCAGCAGCCCGCGTTCGCCCTCATCCGGGTGCGCGACAGCGACACGGTGACCCTGGTCGGCGGCGCCTACGAGGACGTCGAGAACCTCGCCGACGTGCCGCTCGCGGCCGGGGTCCCCGCCGACGGTCCCACGTGGGACCACCTGGTGCTCGTGCCGTTCCGCCAGGCGCGCGAGCGTGGGTTCGCCGCGCACGACGACGGCACGCCGTTGCGCGTCGTCCGCGCCGACGTGCTCCACGAGCTGCCGCTCGCCGACCTCCTCCCGACGCTGCCCGACGGCGGCGTCGAACTGGAGGACCGCGGCGGGTTCGAGACCTCCGACGCCGACTACGCGGCGATGGTGCGCCAGATCATCGACGACGAGATCGGGCGGGGCGAGGGCGCGAACCTCGTCGTCGGCCGCCACTACCGCGCGAAGATCGCCGACTGGGGCCACGACGCCGCCCTCGCCGTCTTCCGTCGTCTGCTCGAGCGGGAGCGCGGAGCCTTCTGGACCTTCCTCGTCTTCACCGGCGACCGCTACCTCGTCGGCGCGAGCCCCGAGCGGCACGTGAGCGTCGAGGCCGGCCAGGTGCGGATGAACCCCATCAGCGGCACGTTCCGCACCAAGGGCCTCACCACGCACGCCGAGAAGACGTCGGCCCTGCTGGAGTTCCTGCGCGACGAGAAGGAGATCTACGAGCTCTTCATGGTCGTCGACGAGGAGCTCAAGATGATGTGCGACATCTGCCACGAGGGCGGCCTCGTCCTGGGCCCGTACCTCAAGCCGATGAGCCACCTCGTGCACACCGAGTACCTGCTGGCCGGTCGCACCGACCGCGACGTGCGCGAGGTGCTGCGCGACTCGATGTTCGCGGCGACCGTCACGGGCAGCCCGGTCGAGAACGCGTGCCGACTCATCGAGCAGTACGAGGAGCACGGCCGCGGCTACTACGCGTCGGTGGCCGCGCTCGTCGGCCGCGACGCCGAGGGCTTGCAGCGTGCCGACGCCCCCATCCTCATCCGTACCGCCGACGTCGACCTCGACGGCAACCTCAAGGTCACGGCCGGCGCGACGCTGGTGCGCGACTCCGACCCCGACTACGAGACGGCCGAGACGTGGGCGAAGGCGTCGGGCGTGCTCAGCGCGTTCGGCCTGGTCGACGCCCCCACCCCCGCGGCCGGGCCGGTGGAGGGCTTCGACGCGTTCACGCGCGAGGACGACGTGCTGATCGCGCTCGGCGAGCGCAACGCCCGGCTGAGCCAGTTCTGGCTGTCCGACCAGTCCGGCGCGGCGCCAGAGCCGTCGTTGCAGGGTCGTCGCGTCGTGGTCGTCGACGGCGAGGACGACTTCGTCAACATGCTGTCGCACGTCTTCGGCGTGCTGGGCATGACCACCGACGTCGTCCGCCACGACACGTACGCCGACTGGGTCGGCTCCGGCCGCTCGCTCGACGAGTACGACCTCGTCGTGGTCGGCCCCGGCCCCGGCGACCCGCGCGACGTCGGCGACGCGAAGATCGCCGTCGTCGACGACGTCGTGGTCGGGCTGCTGGCGTCGGAGCAGCCCTTCCTGGCGGTGTGCCTGGGCCACCAGGTGCTGAGCCGCAACCTCGGCCTCGAGCTCGGGTTCAAGGACATCGTCTTCCAGGGCACGCAGGCACGCCTCGACGTGCTCGGGCGACCCGAGACGGTGGGCTTCTACAACACGTTCGTCGCGCGCGTCGGCGCCGCGGGGCTGCCCCCGGGCGTGACGGTCGAGCGGGAGGAGGCGACCGGCGACATCCACCACGTGGCCGGCCCGCACTTCCACGGCATCCAGTTCCACGCCGAGTCGGTGCTCACCCAGCGCGGGTTCGCGATCCTGCGCGACCTCGTCCTCGACCTCCTGGGCTGACCGTGGTGCGCGCCGTCCCCGCCTCGCTCGACCCCGACGTCGTCGCGCAGGTCGACGCGCGCCTCGACGGCGTCGAGCTCGAGCACGGCGTCCGCATCGGGTGGGCCGTGGAGAGCGGCAGCCGAGCCTGGGGCTTCCCGTCGCCCGACAGCGACGACGACGCCCGGTTCCTGTACGTGCGGCGCGCCCACGTGAGCCCGTCCCAGCGGTAGGTAGCCCACCTCTCCCGCACCAGCGGTAGGTCACACACCCTTCGGCGACGTCGAAGGGTGTGTCATCGACCGCCCAGCCGGATGAGGTGGGCCACCTACCGCTGGAGGGGGAGGCGTCAGCTCTTCAGCTTGTTCAGCGCCGACGGCTCGTGGGCCGCCTTGGCGCCGGTCTTCTCGCTCTCGACGACGAGCTTGGGCTCGTCCTCGCTGGCCCGCCACTGCTGGCCGTCGAGCTGGAAGTCCTTGGTCTTGCGCTCCACGACCTTGCCCTGCGTACGTCCCTGGGGGCTGTCCCAGCTCACCCGGTCACCGACCTTGATGTTCGTCATGCACCCACCCTGCGGTCGTCACGACGTCGCCGCACCTCGACGTCGCAGCCGGGTGATGGCCACGCCGAGCAGGCACAGCGCCCCGCCGACGAAGGCGAGCGGCGCCGGCACCTCGCCGAGCAGCACCCAGGAGATCAGCGTCGCCACGGCCGGCACGAGGTAGGTCGTCGACGCGACCTGTCCGGCGGAGAGCCGGCGCAGCGCGTACGACCACGTCGTGAACCCGATGGCGGTCGGGAAGACGCCCAGGTACACGAGCCACGCGACGTCGCCTGCCGATGCCGACCCCACCTGGTCGACGAGGGCGGGCGCGAACGGGAGGCAGACGACGGCGCCGATGGTGCACGCCATCCACACCGACATCGCCGGCGCGACGGTCCGCAGCGTGGGCTTCTGGGTGAGCGCGCCGACCGCGTAGAGCACGGCCGCGAGCACGCACAGCAGCACGCCGGTCGTGCTCGCGGTCTGCACCGACGTGTCGTGGCGGGTGCTCGTGGCGATGAGCACGACGCCCGCGAACGCCACCGCCATGCCGACGACCAGGGGTCGCGGAAAGCCCTCCTTGAGGACGATGCCGGCGAGCAGCGCGATGAGGATCGGGCCGATGTTCACCACGAGCGCCGCGGTCCCGGCGTCGAGGTAGGTCTCGCCGGCGTTCAGCGCGACGTTGTACGCGCCGAACCACAGCACCCCGTAGACCACGACGAGCGCCAGCGTGCGCCCCCGTGGCAGCCGGTGCCGCCACGGACGGGCCAGGACCACCAGCGCGAGCGCGCCGACGAGCAGGCGTCCGAGGCTCAGCGGGCCCGGCTCGAAGACGTCGGCGACCGCGCGGATGCCGACGAACGCCGACGCCCACAGCAGCACCGTGACGCCCATCGCCGCGAGCGACCAGTCGCGCTCGGTCGACGTCGGCGGTGCGGGGGACGCGGTGGGGGAGCTGGTCACCGGACCACGCTAGGACCGCGGCGCGGTCGGTGTCGCGCGGGATCCGGACATCGTCCTGCGAGATCCTGCCGCTGCCCCCGACCGACGCGCCGCGACGAGGAAGGACCTCCCCGGACGCCGGTGCCGGGCGTCCGGGGAGGTCGGGGCGGCCGGGGGGTGCCGCCGGTCGGTGGGCCGAGGTCAGTCGGCCGTGGCGCCGCCGTCGGAGGCCAGCGTCACCTGGGTCTCGGCCTTCTTGCCGTCGCGCAGGTAGGTGAGCGTCACCTGCTCGCCCGGACGGTAGCCGCGGATGCCGGCCACGAGGGCGTCGGAGCTGCCCACGGGCTGGTTGTTGATGGCGGTGACGATGTCGCCGCGCTCCAGGCCCGCCTTCGCGCCGGGGCTGTCGGGGTTGACCTCGGTGATCTCGGCGCCGATGCCGGTGATCTCGTCGTTGGAGACGGCCGGCCGGACGGTGACGCCGATGAGCGCGTGCTCGACCTGCTCACCCTTGACCAGCTGGTCCGCGACGCTCTTGGCGAGGTCGATCGGGATGGCGAAGCCGAGGCCGATCGAGCCGGCGCTGGCCGACGTCGTGCCGCCCGAGCGGATCGCGGAGTTGATGCCCACGACCCGGCCCTCGAGGTCGACGAGCGGTCCGCCGGAGTTGCCGGGGTTGATGGCGGCGTCGGTCTGGACCGCGGGGAACACCGTCGTGTTCTGGCCGGTGCCGTCGGAGGACGACACGGGCCGGTTGAGCGCGCTGACGATGCCGCTGGTCACGGTGCTCTCGAGGCCGAACGGCGAGCCGATCGCGACGACCTCCTCCCCGACGGCGAGGTCGGAGGACTTGCCGAAGGTCGCGGGCGTCAGACCGGTGCGGTCGACCTTGACGACGGCCAGGTCGGTCTTGGGGTCGCGGCCGACGATCTGCGCCGACGACGTGGTGCCGTCGCTGAAGGCCACCGTGATGGTGCCCTGCTGCGCGGCCGCCTCGACGACGTGGTTGTTCGTGAGGATGTTGCCGTTGCTGCTGATGATGATGCCCGTGCCGGAGCCGGCCTCGCTGCCGCCCGCGACGTTGATCTGCACGACCGACGGGAGGACCGCCTTCGCGACCTTCTCGACCTGGCCGCTCGTCGCCTGCGCGTCGCTGCTGCTGCTGTCGGAGTCGAGCGAGCTGACCACGGGGCTGGTGCCGGAGTCGCCGGTGAGCTGGTCGTAGAGCGCGGACCCACCGGCACCGCCGGCGGCGCCCAGCAGGACGATCGCGGCGGCCGCTGCCACGAGGCGCGTGCCCCGGCGGCGCGGCTTGGGCGCGGGGGCGGCCTCCTGGGCGACGAACGCCGGGGGCACCGCGCCGCCGCCACCGCCGGGGAGCACGACCGTCGGCTCGCCGGCCGGGGCAGCGGCCTGGGGGGCGGCAGGTGCCTCGTAGCGATGCGCGTACTCCGGGGGGACGGGGGTGGCGGCCGGCTGCGGCGTCGTCGGCTGCTCGTCGGCGCTGGCCGCGGCCGGCTGCTCGACGGTGGGGTGGGGGTGCTCACCGACCGGGGTCTGCACCGTGGGCTCGTGGTCGGCCGGGGTACCGGACGGCGTGTGGTCCGCGGCCCCCTGGGGGGCCTGCTCGGAGGTCCCCTCCGCACCGGGGGAGGGGGCGTCGCCCTCACCGCGCTGCGTCGGCGGCGTGTAGGGGCGATCGGCGAAGGGATCGTTCTGGTCGGTCATGGGACAACATTCTCCCCGATCGCTGAGACCCCGCTGAGCGGCACGTGTGAGGCACGGAAGAACCGTGCGTCCGTCCTGGCAGGCCGGTCGAGCGCGCCGGCCGGCGTGGTGCAGCCGGTGCGCCTCAGGCGGGGGAGGCGTCCGCGGCCGGCAGCTCGAAGGTGACGACCGTCCCGCCGGAAGCCGGCGACTCCGCGCGCACCGACCCGCCGTGCCGCACGGCGGCCTGGTGCACGATCGACAGCCCGAGGCCCGAGCCGGGCATCGTGCGCGCCTCGGTGGAGCGGAAGAACCGCTCGAAGACGTGCGGCAGGTCCTCCGCGGCGATGCCGGGACCCTCGTCGCGGACCGTCAGCACGCCGTCGCGCAGGCGCACGGTGACCGTGCCGCCCTCGGGGCTCCACTTGACGGCGTTGTCGAGCAGGTTGGTCACGGCCCGCTCGAGCACGTGCGCCTCGCCGATGACGTCCCAGGGCTCGAGCCGCACGTCGAGCACCAGCCTGCCGGCACGTGGTCGTACCCGCTCGACGGCCTGCTCGACGACGTCGACCAGGTCGAGGGGCTCGGGCGCGCGGTGCAGCGGCTCGTCGCGGGCGAGCTCCACGAGGTCGCCGACCAGCGTCGTGAGCTCGCCGAGCTGGGCGCGGACGTCGTCCATGATCTCGCGCCGCTGCTCGATGCTGAGCTCGCGGTCGGAGCGCTCCGTGGCCTGGCCGAGCAGCTCGATGTTCGTGCGCAGGCTGGTCAGCGGGGTGCGCAGCTCGTGCCCCGCGTCGGCCACGAGCTGGCGCTGGCGCTGCTGCGACGCGTCGAGCGCCAGCATCATCTGGTTGAACGAGGAGGTCAGGCGGGCGAGCTCGTCGTGCTCGGAGCCGGTGACCTCGATCGGCTCCAGCTGCGCCGTGCGGGCGACCCGCTCGGTCGCCGCGGTGAGCCGACGGACCGGCCGCAGGCCGTTGGTGGCGACCACCCAGCCGGCCACGCCCGCGACGAGGATGCCCACCGCGCTGGTGAGCAGGAGAATCACCTTCAGCCGTTCCAGCGACCGCTGCGTCGACTCCATCGACTGCGCCAGCACCAGCGCCTGTCCCGGGCCGGCCTGCACCGCCACGATCCGGTAGGGCACGCCGGCGATGCGCGCGGTCCGCTGGGACGTCTTCTCCTCGCCCAGCGAGACCTGGATCTCGCGCTCGTCGAACGGCACGTTCGTCTGCGTCTGCCGGGTGAAGATGCGTCCACCCTCGACGGAGATGAACCGGATGCCGAAGACGGCGAGCAGGTCGGTGTCGGCCGTCGACATCGTCGACGGCGAGTAGCCGGCCGCGACCGCGGCGTCGGCCCGCTTGATCAGCGAGGCGTCGAGGGAGTCCTCCAGCTCGGCGCGGACCGTGATGTAGACCGTCGCGCTCGCCACGGCCAGCACCGCGGCGACCGCGCCGGTCGTGAGCAGGGCGACGCGCAGCGCGAGCGAGGCGCGTGCCGTGAAGGGGTGGATGCGCCGGCGAGCGGCGTCCATGACTCCCGGACGTCCGTCGGGGGCGTCCGTCCGGTCCGGCTCGCTCATCAGGGCGGCGTCTCGCGCAGCACGTACCCGACCCCGCGGACCGTGTGCAGGAGCCGCGGCTCGCCCTCGGCCTCGAGCTTGCGTCGGACGTAGCCGACGTACACCTCGAGGGAGTTGGCGGTGGTCGGGAAGTCGAAGCCCCACACCTCCTCGAGGATGAACGAGCGCTCGAGCACGCGCTTGGGGCGCTGCATGAACAGCTCCAGGAGCGCGAACTCGGTGCGGGTGAGCGAGATGGCCCGACCACCGCGCGTGACGTCGCGGGTGACGGGGTCCAGCGTCAGGTCGGCGAACTCCAGCGGCTGCTCGTCGGCCTCGAGCTCCGCCTGGCGCGCGGAGCGCCGCATCAGCGCGCGGACGCGGGCCAGCAGCTCGTCGAGCGCGAACGGCTTGGTGAGGTAGTCGTCGGCGCCGGCGTCGAGGCCGTCGACCCTGTCGCTCACGGCGTCGCGCGCGGTGAGGACGAGGATGGGCACGTCGTTGCCGGCGCTGCGCAGCGCGCGTGTGGCCTCCAGGCCGTCGAGCCGGGGCATCATCACGTCCATGACGATGATGTCGGGGTCGGTGCGGGGCACGACGGCGAGCGCCTCGGCCCCGTCGGACGCCAGCTCCACCGTGTACCCGTTGAACTCCAGGGAGCGCCGCAGCGAGTCGCGGACGGCACGGTCGTCGTCGACCACCAGGATGCGCATGGCCCCAGTGTGCCGAATGCCCCTGTGCGTGCGCTGAGAGCGTGGCTCGACGCGCGGCGGCGTCAGTCGGTGGGCGGCTCGAGCGCGGCCTTCGCGGCGGCCGCCGCGCGGGCGCCGTAGGTGCCGCCGAACAGCACCGCGTGCACGAGGAGGGGGTGCAGCTGGTGCAGCGGGACGCGGGCGCGCCAGCCGTCGGCCAGCGGCGCGGCCTCGTCGTAGGACTCGAGCACGCGCTGCAGGTGCGGCAGCCCGAACAGCGCCAGCATGGCGAGGTCGGTCTCACGGTGGCCGCCGTGGGCGGCGGGGTCGATGAGCCAGGCATCGCCGTCGGTGCCCCAGACGACGTTGCCCGACCAGAGGTCGCCGTGGATGCGGGCGGGCGGCTCGGCGGGCCCGGCCACGTCGTGGATGCGGCTCATGGTCCGCTCGATCGTGGCGGCCTGCTCCGCGGTGAGCGCGCGGCGCTGCACGGCGGCACGCACGTACGGCATGACGCGCCGCGACGCGTAGAACTCCGGCCAGGTCTCGAGCGGCCGGTTCGGCAGCGGGGCGAGGCCGATGTAGCCGTCGACGTCGGCGCCGAAGGTCGGCGCGCCGGCCGCGTGGGTGCGCGCCAGCGCCTGGCCGAACCGCTCGGCGGCCTCCACGGTCGGCTTGCCGGGCTCGACCCAGGCCAGCACGACGCAGTCGTCGTCGGCACCGAGCAGCTCGGGCACCTTGGCGCCGTCGGCGACCTCGGCGAGCCAGCGCAGACCGGCGGCCTCCCGGGCGAAGAAGCCGGTCGGTGCCTGGGGCCGGGTCTTGATGACGGCGACGCGTCCGTCGCTGAGGCGCAGCCGCGTGGTCGTGCAGATGTCGCCACCCGCCACGGGGGTCGTCGCGACCACCCCGTGCCCGATGAGCGCCTCCGCGCGCGCCGCCGTCCCCGTCATCCGTGCCATGGCCGCGAGGTTACCCGGTGACCTCGGCGCGCAGCCTGGGCACGGCGGCGACGATGGCGTCGCTGGTGCGCTCCACGACGGCCAGCACGCGCTGGAAGCCCTCCGGTCCGCCGTACCAGGGGTCGTCGACCTCGTCGTCGCCCTCGGTGGCCTCCGGGTCGAAGGACCGGAACATCCGCACGCGGCCGGCGTCGGCGACGGTCGGGGCGAGGTCGGTCATGTCGGCGAGGTTGCTGGCGTCCATCGCGAGCATCAGGTCGGTCTCGGCGTAGGTGTCGCGGGTGAAGGTGCGCGCCCGGTGCCGGCTCGGGTCGTAGCCGGCGTCGCGCAGGGCGGCGGCCGCGCGCTCGTCCATCGCCTCGCCCTCGTGCCAGCCGCCCGTGCCGGAGGAGGTGACGACGACGTCGTCGGCGAGCCCGGCGTCGGCGAGCCGCTGCTCGAGCACGACGTGGGCCATCGGCGATCGGCAGATGTTGCCCAGGCAGGTCACCTCGAGGCGCAGGGGTGCGTCGGCCACGGCTCAGTCCTCCGCGAACGAGCCGAGCACGGCGTTGACGACGGAGATGACGATCGAGGCGAGCACGGCCCAGCCGAAGCCGTCGATGAAGAACGGCGCGTTCAGGGCGTCGGCGATCCGCGACGTCAGGAGCAGCAGCACGGCGTTGATGACGACCAGCAGGAGACCCAGCGTGAGGATGATGAAGGGCAGCGAGAGCAGCTTGATCACCGGCGCGACGAACGTGTTGACGACCGCGAAGATCGCGGCGACCACGGCCAGGGTGACGAGCCGCTCGGAGGTCGTGTCGGTCGCGGTGCCGATGCTCATGTGCGTGCCGAGCAGCCACGCGGCCGTCGCGAGGGCCGCCGCACCGAGCACCCAGGAGGTCAGAAGTCGGGAGAGCATGCGTCGATCATCGCAGCGTCCGCGACGTCGGCGCGACGTGCGCCGGAACGCGTTCCGCGTCAGGTGAGCGGTGGCAGCTCGTCGGGGTGCGGGTCGCGCCGCGCGGTCTGCGCCAGCACGATGCCGAGGAGCACCATCGCGACGCCGCCGAGCTGCACCGCCGTGAGCGACTCGGCGTACCAGCCCCATCCGACGAGCGTCGCGACCACCGGCTCGAGCATCGCGACGACGCTGACCACGGTCGCGGGGAGGGCCCGCAGCGCGAGCAGGAGCAGGAAGAACGGGGTGACGGTGCCGAGCAGCACGATCCACGCCATCGCCGCCCACGCCGGGACCGTGAGGTCGTCGAGCCGTCCGAGCATCGAGGCGTCGGCGCCGAGCGCGTCGGCCCGCCACACGGGTGCGACCACGTTCATGAGGACGGCGGCGAGGGCGAACGCCCAGATGATGTGGTGCAGCGGGTCGGCGGACACCCCGTCGTCCTCGCCGAGCAGGAAGTAGCTCGCGAAGCAGACCGCCGCCAGCAGCGCCGCGGCGACGCCGAGGCCGTCGAACGCGAGCCCGGACCACACCTGGCTCACGACGGCCAGCCCGGCGAGGGTGAGGCCCAGGGCGGGCCACATCCGGGCGTGCACGGGACGTCGTCGGGCGAACCGCACCCACAGCACGACCAGGACGGGGCCCGTGTACTCCAGCAGCAGCGCGATGCCGAGCGGCAGCCGGTTGATGGCGACGTTGTAGAACCCCTGGAGCCCCGCGATGCCCAGCACGCCGAGGCCCAGGAGCAGGGGGAGGCGTCGCAGCGTCGGCAGGCGCAGCGCGCGCCGGTCGACCACGAGCGCGACGACCACCAGCACGACGAGGGCGGCCGTGATGCGGACGGTCGTGAACGTCGCCTCGTCGGTGCCGGAGCGCAGGGGGATGCGCGACGCGCCCGCGTTGAGGCCGAACAGGACGGCGGCCGTGAGGACGAGCGCGTAGCCGACCAGGGGCGACCGCACGACACGCTGCTCGGAGAGGCTCACGGCAGCATCATCGTGGCCTGCGGTGCCGGGGACGTCGGCGGGTCGAGCCGCGAGGCGGGGGCTTACGCTCGGGCCCATGACCGTCCCCTCGCCCCGTCCCGTGTTCGACGCGATCCCCGGGTACAAGGCCGGTCGGCCTGCCGAGCACGACGAGCTGAAGCTGTCGAGCAACGAGAACCCGTTCCCGCCCCTGCCGGGCGTCGTCGAGCGTGCCGCGGCCGAGCTGGCGCGCATCAACCGCTACCCGGACGCCGGGGTCGCGCGGCTGCACGCGGCGCTGTCGCGCCACCTGTCGCGCCCGGAGGACGCGTTCGCCGCCGGCACGGGATCGGTGGCGGTGCTGTTCTCGCTGCTCGACGCCTACTGCGGCCCGGGCGACGAGGTCGTGACGGCGTGGCGCTCGTTCGAGGCGTACCCGATCGCCGTCACCGTCACGGGTGCCACGCACGTGACCGTGCCGCTGCGCGCCGACCACACCCACGACCTCGACGCGATGGCCGCCGCCGTCACCGACCGCACGCGCGTGGTCGTGGTGTGCACGCCCAACAACCCGACCGGACCCGTGGTGCGCCACGACGAGCTGGAGCGCTTCGTCGCCGCCCTGCCGTCGTCGGTGCTCGTGGTGGTCGACGAGGCGTACGTCGAGTTCGTCCGCGACCCCGACGCCGCGCGCGGCCTCGACCTGCAGGCCCGTTTCGACAACGTCCTCGTGCTGCGCACCTTCTCCAAGGCCTACGGGCTCGCGGGGCTGCGCGTCGGCTACCTCGTCGGCCATCCCGACGTCGCCGCTGCCGTCCGCAAGGCGACGCCTCCGTTCAGCGTCAGCGACGTCGCGCAGGCGGCTGCGGTGGCATCGCTGGACGCCGTCGACGAGCTCGCCGAGCGCGTGGACGAGGTCGTGCAGGGTCGCGGCCTGCTGCTCGAGGGCCTGCGCGCCCAGGGCTGGACCGTGCCCGACAGCCAGGCGAACTTCGTGTGGCTGCCGTCGGACCAGGGCCCGCAGCTCGCCGAGGCCTTCTGGCCCGTCGCGGTGCGCCCCTTCCCCGGTGCGGTGGCAGACGGCGGGGGCGTGCGGGTCAGCGTCGGCACGACGTCGGCCAACGAGCGCCTCCTCGACGTCGCCGCGCGGCACCTGACGGGGCGGTAGGGCTGGCCATCGGTGGCGGAGCAACCGCAGGAGTGCTCTTCAGGTTGAGGATCCACCGCTGGGCGCCGTGGGCGCGGACCGGTGGCGGAGCAACCGCAGAGCCGCCCCTGCGGTTGATGATCCACCGATCGAACGGTGGAGAACCCACCGCCGGAGGGGCCACGCGCCGGCCCCCAGGATCAGGGCGCCAGCCAGGCGTGGACCAACGGCACGACCGACGCGCCCTCGCCGCTGGCGGAGGCGACGCGCTTCATGGATCCGGAGCGGATGTCGCCCACCGCGAACACGCCGGGTGCGGTGGTGGCCAGGGTGTCGGGCGGGACGATCGCGTCGGAGGCCCACGGGCCGGGCACGCCGCCCGGCCCGAGCCAGGCCTCCTTCGGCACGTCGCGCCCCGTGAGCACGAAGCCGCGCGGGTCACGCGCGACCGACGGGGGCAGCCAGCCGCAGGTCGGCCGGGCGCCGAGCAGGAGGAACAGGCCCGCGGCCGGCACGCGCTCGACCTCGCCCGACGCGTTCGTGCGCAGGTCGAGCCACTCCAGCAGGCCCGCGCCGCCGCCGTCGACGACCTCGACCCCGACCCGCACGTGGACGCGCTCGTTCCAGCGCAGCTCGTCGATGAGGTACTGCGACATCGTCTCGGAGAGGTCGCGGCGGACCACGATCGTCACCGACGACGCGAAGCGGGCGAGGTGGATCGCCGCCTGTCCGGCGGAGTTGCCGCCACCGACCACGACGACGGGCTGGCCCTCGACCTCCGGGGCCGCCGTCATCGCGGACCCGTAGTACACGCCCCGACCCACGAGCTCCTCGACCGACTCGACGCCCAGGTGCCGGTAGGCGACACCGGTCGCGATGACGACGGAGCGCGCCCGCACGTGGCCGCCACCGGGCGTGGTGAGCACGTGCTCGCGCTCGTCGTGGGCCAGCGACGCGTCGCACGGCTGCAGCGCGTCGACCTCCCAGCCGGTGAGGAAGCGGGCGCCGAAGCGGACCGCCTGGTTGCGGGCGCGCTGCGCGAGCCGCATGCCCGACACGCCTCGCGGGAAGCCGAGGTAGTTGCGGATCATCGAGCTCGTGCCGGCCTGGCCGCCGACCGCCTCCGCCTCCAGCACGACGGTGCTGAGGCCCTCGCTGGCCGCGTACACCGCCGTGGCGAGACCGGCCGGCCCGGCACCGACGACGGCGACGTCGACCACGTCGGGCAGCACCGTCTCCCCGCTGGAGCCGTTGAGCGCCTGCGCGACCTCGCGCACCGACGTCGCCACGAACGGCGCGCGGTAGACGCTCGCCACCACCGGCTCGCCCGGCCCCGCGTCCGACCCCTGCACCTCGCCCGACGCCTCGCGGCCGGCGGCGAGCTCGGCCAGGATCTCGCGGCCGACGTCGCTGTCGGGGTGGTGGACGCCCGCGGGGATGCCCATGCGGTGGGCGAAGTCGCGGACGGCGGCGGTGACCGGGTTGCCCGGCCTCGACACGAGCCGGATGGTCTCGACCTCGGGTCGCGCCACGGTGGAGCCCCAGTCCGACAGCAGCTCGACGACGGCGGCGTGGAACTCCTCGTCGCGCAGGCCGCGGGGCATGAGCAGGAAGGCGTCGAACTTCCCGTGCGCCAGACCCGGGCGCAGGCGATCGCCCTCCTCGAGGAACCGCTCCCAGGCCACGGTCACGAGCCGGCGGGCCGTGGGGACGACGCGGCGCCACGCGGCGAACGACGTCCAGACGTCGGCGTCGGGCAGGGCGGCGTCCTGCACGAGCAGGGCGATCTGCCGGTCGGCGGCGCACAGCCGCTCGAGCAGCGCGGTCGCGTCGGCGCACGTGCGCACGACGCGGACGTCGTAGTCGCGGTGGTAGCGACGGAACTCGTCGTCGAGGTGGGAGGCGTGCTCGTCGCTCGCCAGGACGATCACCGGGTGGTCCACTACGCCAGTCTAGGAAGCCGCCCCCTTGGCGTCGTCCCTCTGACCGGCTACGGTGACCACAGGTGTGACTGCGGTCACGCCCCCGACCAGGACGTCTGCGCCACCACTGCAGGCCATCGGTCCCGTACCGCCCCACCGCCGTGGAGACCCCACGCCGGACGCGAGAGGAACAACGCATGACCGTACCCGTGCACACCCCCGGCTCCGAGACGGTGCGGCCGGTGACCACCCCGGCCACCGTCGACACCGAGCTCGTCCAGCTCCTGACGCCCGAGGGACGGCGCGTCGAGCACGAGCGCTACACCTTCGACGGCGACGACGAGAGCATCCGGTCGCTGTACCGCGACCTCCTCCTCGTCCGGCGGATCGACCACGAGGCGCACGCGCTGCAGCGCCACGGCGAGCTCGGCCTCTGGGCGCAGTGCCTGGGCCAGGAGGCCGCCCAGGTCGGCTCGGGTCGCGCGCTCCGTGCGCAGGACTTCGCGTTCCCGACATACCGCGAGCACGGCGTCGCCTGGTGCCGCGGCATCGACCCGGCCAGGCTGCTCGGCCTGTTCCGCGGCGTGGAGCTCGGCGGCTGGGACCCGGCCGAGACCGGCATGGCGCTGTACAGCATCATCATCGGCGCGCAGACGATGCACGCCACCGGCTACGCCATGGCGCTGCAGCGCGACGGCGCCCGTCGGCACGGGTGACCCGACGCGCGACGCCGCCGCCCTCGCGTACTTCGGCGACGGGGCCAGCAGCCAGGGCGACGTGCACGAGGCGTTCGTGTGGGCGTCGTCGTTCAACGCCCCGGTCGTGTTCTTCTGCCAGAACAACCACTGGGCCATCTCGGTGCCGCTCGCGCGCCAGAGCCGCACCCCGCTCGTGCAGCGCGCCGCGGGCTACGGCTTCGGCGGCGTGCGCGTCGACGGCAACGACGTGCTCGCCGTGCACGCGGTCACCCAGGCCGCGCTGCAGCGGGCCCGCGACGGCGAGGGTCCGACCCTCGTCGAGGCGGTCACCTACCGCATGGGCGCGCACACGACGTCCGACGACCCCACGCGCTACCGCGACTCGGCCGAGGTCGAGGCGTGGCGGCACCGCGACCCGCTGGCCCGGGTGGAGCGCCACCTGCGCGAGCTCGACACGCCCGAGTCGTTCTTCACCGACCTCCAGACGGAGGCCGACGACCTCGGCGCGCACCTGCGCGAGGCCTGCCGGTCCCTGCCCGAGCCCGACCTCGGAGCGTTGTTCGACGGCGTCTACGCCGACGCGCACCCGGAGCTGGCCGCGCAGAAGGCCGAGTACCTCGCCTACCGCGACTCCTTCGAGACCGAGGGGAGCCGGGCATGAGCGCGGTCGCGGAGCAGCGCACGTCGGCCGTGGGACAGCGGCTCAGCCTCGGCAAGGCCGTCAACGCCGGGCTGCGCGCAGCCATGGAGGCCGACCCGAAGGTCGTCGTCATGGGGGAGGACGTCGGCCCGCTGGGTGGGGTCTTCCGCGTGACCGAGGGTCTGCAGAAGGACTTCGGCGAGGACCGGGTGATCGACACGCCGCTGGGCGAGTCGGGCATCGTCGGTGCCGCGGTCGGCATGATGCTGCGCGGCTACCGGCCCGTGATGGAGATCCAGTTCGACGGCTTCGTCTACCCCGCCTACGACCAGATCGTCAGCCAGGTCGCCAAGCTGCACGCCCGCAGCCAGGGCGTCGTGCGGATGCCGGCCGTGATCCGCATCCCGTTCGGTGGCGGCATCGGGGCGGTCGAGCACCACTCCGAGAGCCCGGAGGCGCAGTTCTGCCTGACGGCGGGCCTGCGCGTGGTGAGCCCGTCGAACGCCCACGACGCGTACTGGATGATCCAGCAGGCGATCGCCAGCGACGACCCGGTCGTGTTCATGGAGCCCAAGCGTCGCTACTGGGACGCCGGGCCGGTCGGCCAGGAGAGCACCCCGCTGCACGCGTCGCAGGTGGTGCGCGACGGTCGCCACGCGACGCTGCTCGCCTACGGTCCCATGGTCCGCACGTGCCTGGAGTCGGCGGAGGCGGCGGCGGAGGACGGTGTCGACCTCGAGGTGATCGACCTGCGCACGCTCAGCCCGCTCGACCTCGCACCGGTGCACGCGTCGGTGCGGCGCACCGGGCGCGCGATCGTCGTGCACGAGGCGTCGCGCACCCTCGGCCTCGGCGCCGAGATCGCCGCGCGGGTGCAGGAGGAGTGCTTCTACTCCCTCGAGGCGCCCGTGCTGCGCGTCACCGGCTACGACCTGCCCTACCCGCCCAGCCGGGTGGAGGAGGAGTTCCTGCCCGACCTCGACCGTGTGCTCGACGCCGTCGACCGCGCGATGGCGTTCTGAGAGAAGGGGAAGCACTGATGAGCGAGTTCAGGCTGCCCGACGTGGGCGAGGGACTGACCGAGGCCGAGGTGCTCACGTGGCACGTCGCCGTCGGTGACGTCGTCGAGGTCAACCAGACGATCGTCGACATCGAGACCGCGAAGTCGGTCGTGGAGCTGCCCAGCCCGTTCGCGGGCGAGGTGACGGCGCTGCTGGTGCCGGAGGGCACGACCGTGCCGGTGGGCACCCCGATCATCGCGATCGGCGGGCCGACGGGGCCGGTCGTGCCGGACGACGCGTCGTCGCTGGTCGAGGCCGATGCGCCGGCGGACGACGAGGCGCCGGCGGACCAGCCGGCCGGGGGAGAAGCGCGAGCCGGTGCTCGTCGGCTACGGCGTGCGGACCGCGTCGACGCGTCGACGTCGGCGCAAGGGCGACGGGACGCCGTCCGTGCCCGAGTCCTCCGGTGGGGTCACCACGCTGGAGCCTGCGGCGCAGCCCGCGGGGCGCGCGGACGACGTGCGCGCCCTGGCGAAGCCGCCGGTGCGCAAGCTGGCGAAGGACCACGGTGTCGACCTGCTCGACGTGCCGTGCGACGGGCCGGTGGTCACGCGCGCCGCCGTCGAGGCGTTCATCGCCGGCCGACGGCCCACGGCCGCGTCGCCCGCCGCCACGCCGGTGCGGTCGGTGGAGGCTGACACGCGCATCCCGGTGAAGGGGGTGCGCAAGGCCACCGCGCAGGCCATGGTCAGCTCGGCGTTCACCGCACCGCACGTCACCGAGTGGGTGACGCTCGACGTGAGCGCGACGATGGAGCTCGTCGAGCGGCTCAAGGCCGACCGTCGGTTCGCCGGCGTGAAGGTGTCGCCGACGCTCGTCGTCGCGAAGGCCGTGTGCCTCGCGCTGTCCCGCACGCCCGAGCTGAACGCCAGCTGGGACGAGGCGGCGCAGGAGATCGTGCTGAAGGGGTCGGTGAACCTCGGCGTCGCCGCAGCCACCGAGCGCGGTCTCGTCGTGCCGAACATCCCGGGTGCCGACCGGATGAGCCTGCTGGAGCTCGGGGAGGCGCTGGCCGACCTGACCGCCACCGCCCGCGCCGGCCGCACCCAGCCGGCGCAGATGAGCGGCGGCACGTTCACGATCACCAACGTCGGCGTGTTCGGCGTCGACGCGGGGACGCCCATCCTCAACCCGGGCGAGACCGGCATCCTGTGCGTCGGCCAGATCGACCGCCGCCCGTGGGTGGTCGGTACCCCCGGCGCCGCCTCCGGCGCAGGTGAACGCATCGAGGCCCGGTGGGTCACGACGCTCGCGGTGAGCTTCGACCACCGGGTCGTCGACGGCCAGCAGGGCTCGCGCTTCCTCGCCGACGTGGCGTCGATCCTGCGCGACCCCGCCCTCGCCCTCACCTTCTGACCGGGACGTGCCCTTGGGGTTGGGCCCAACCCCAAGGGCAACCCCCCGGACGCAACGCTGGGGTGGGACGCACCCTTTGCGGTGGGGTGATCCTGACGTCAGGAGGGGAGGCGCTCGCCCGCCTCGACGACGTCGGCGACCGTGTTGCCCGGCGACGCGAGGGGGCAGCGCCAGCGGTCGTCGTAGCGGCACGACGGGTGGTAGGCGAAGTTCAGGTCGAGCACGACCGTGCTCCCGTCGGCACCCCCGCGGTGCTCATCGGCCGCCCGGGGCCCGGCACCCCCGCCGTGGCCATCGGTCGCCCGGGGCCCGGCACCCCCGCGGTGCTCGTCGGCCGCCCGGGGCCCGGCACCCCCGCGGTGCTCGTCGGCCGCCCGGGGCCCGGCACCCCCGCGGTGCTCGTCGGCCGCCCGGGGCCCGGCACCCCCGCCGAGCCACGAACCCTTCGCGGTGTCGAGCAGGTAGCGGCCAGCGCCGTACGACGCGGCGCCGTCGGCGCGACCCGACGTGGCGTCGCGCAGGGGCACGAAGATGCCGCCGGCATACTGCTGCAGCGTCCACACGTCGAGCGTCGAGCCCGACGGGAGCGCCAGCTGCCCGGTCCGCAGCATCGTCACGTCGCCGTCACCGCCCCCGTCGACGACGCGCTCGTCGGGGTCCCACGCGTCGGTCGGTGCGGGCAGGAGCGGCAGCTCGAAACGCCACGCCGGGTCGTAGGGCCAGTACGGCAGGCCGGTCTCGCGCAGCGGGTCGCGCGCCGGCAGCGGCGACTGCGGATGGCTGCGGAACAGCTCGTCGCGACCCTGCCGCCACGTCGCGTGCCCCCGTTCGGGGTCCGGGTCCGCGCGGACCTGCTCGTAGAGCGCGGCCACGCGCACCCGCCAGTCGACCAAGGTCAGCAGCACACCGCCCAAGCTACGGCGCGGACGCGGGGACCGCAGCTCGCGCGTGCAGCGCCCCCACCAGGCACACGACCAGCGTGATCGCGGCGGCGAGCAGCAGACCGGCCCCCAGGTGCCAGCGCAGCAGCAGGGCGCCCGCCGCCGCGCCCGCGAGGATCAGCACCACCGCGGCCACGCGCCGACCCGACCCGCCGCCCTTGCCGTTGCCGAGCACCGAGTCGGCGGCCAGGCCCGTGATGGTCGACGTGACGACCACGGTCGTGACGTCCTTGACGGCGATGAACCGCGCGGTCGCGGCCTGCAGGCCCATCGCCGCACCGAGCAGCGTCGTGATGACGACCTGGCCCGCGTGGCCCACCTCGTCGCCGACCACGAACAGCACGACGCCGAGCGCGAGGATCGACACCCCGACGCAGGCGATCAACGTGGTGGTGCGTGCCGACCAGCCCGTCCGCGCCCCCTTCAGCACCCGACCGCCGAGCGCCGCGCCCGCCAGGAACCCGACGAGGGCGAGCGCGGGTCCGAGGATCGGGAGGTCGTCGGCCCCGACGACGGCCATGCCGAGGATCACGACGTTGCCGGTCATGTTGCCGGTGAACACACGGTCGAGGCCGAGGTAGCCGACCGCGTCGATCACCCCCGTCGAGAACGTGAGGGCGAGCATGAGGACGAGGTTCATCCGGTCGGACGTGATGCGGCGCAGCATCCCCAGAGTCTGACGGCGGGGTGCCGCGGCGACGTGGCCGGGATGTCACGAGTCCGTGACATGGGGTCTCTAGGGTGTCCGTCCATGACCACCCACCAGGGCCTCCCCGGCAGCACGCCGCTCGCCTCCGCACCCCTCCACACGGGCACGGGCGTCCCGTCCGGCGCGACCTACCTGCCCTCGACGGGGGACCACGTGCTGTGGGGCCGGCTGCCCTGCGCCACCGACCGCGCCGTGCTGTCGGTCGACCCGGGCGAGGAGGTCGTGGTCGACACGATCAGCCACGAGGGGATCCTGGAGGACCAGGGCCGCGACCCGCGCGCGTTCTTCGAGCCGCACGGTGTCGACGTGCTCGACGACGCCGTGGCGCTGGCCGCCTCGGGCTACGCGCGGACGTTCGGGGTCGACGGTCCGCACGTGGTCACCGGACCGATCGAGGTGCGTGGCGCACGGCCGGGCGACCTGCTGGCCATGACCCTCGTCGACGCGCAGCAGCGGGTGCCGTACGGCGTCGTGTCGAACCGGCACGGCAGGGGCGCGCTGCCCGGCGAGTACCCGCTCGACGGCGACGTCTTCAGCGTGTTCGCCCGCGCCGAGGGCGACACCGGGGTGATGACGTACGGACCGCAGGACGAGCGCACCGTCCGGTTCCCGCTCGCACCCTTCCTCGGCATCATGGGCGTCGCGGTGGCCGGCGACGAACGGCCGCACACCGTGCCGCCGGGTGCGCACGGCGGCAACCTCGACATCAACCTGCTCACCGCGGGCGCGACCCTCTACCTCCCCGTGCAGGTGCCCGGCGCGCTGGCCTACGTCGGCGACCCGCACTTCGCGCAGGGTGGCGGGGAGGTCGCGCTGACCGCCATGGAGGCGTCGCTGCGAGCGACGGTGCGGCTCGACGTCGTGCCGCGAGAGGAGGCCGTGGCGCAGTTCGGCGAGCTGGTCGGCCCGCTGGCGCGCACCCGCGATTACCTCGTGCCGACGGGCCTCGACCCCGACCTCGACGTCGCGACGCAGAACTGCGTGCGCGCGGCGATCGGGCTGCTGCAGGCGCGCTACGGGATGGACCCGCGGCACGCCTACGCGTACCTGAGCGCGGCCACCGACTTCGACATCAGCCAGGTGGTCGACGTGGTCAAGGGCGTGCACGCCCGGATCCGGATGGCGGACTTCGCATGAGCGACGACGCGCCCGAGGGGCTGCTCGAGGCGTTCTGGGCGTACGAGACGGCGCTGATGTCCGACGACCTCGAGACGCTCGACGCGCTGTTCGCCGACCGTCCCGACACGCTGCGCGGCGACGCCGCCGGGCTGCTCGTGGGCCACGAGACGATCAGCCGGTTCCGCGGGTCGCGCGGGGGCGCGCCGCGACGCACGATCGCCGAGGTGCACGTGCGGGTGGTCGACGCGACGCACGCGCTCGTCGTCGCGGTGACGGCGCCGGAGCGCGGCGGCCGCGGCCAGCAGACGCAGCTGTGGGAGCGCACCGAGGTGGGCTGGCAGGTCACGGCCGCGCACGTCGCGGTGCCGGCGCCCGCCGTCGACACCCGCGTGTGGCGGGCCGTCGGCGACCCGCTCGTGCGACCCGGCACCGGCCCGCTGTCGGGCGAGAGCGTCGCGGTGAAGGACCTGTTCGCCGTGGCCGGGCAGCCGGTCGGCGCCGGCAACCCGACCTGGGCCGCGCACGCGCCCGTCGAGTCGAGCCACGCGTGGGCCGTGCAGGCCCTGCTGGGGGCCGGCGCGTCGGTGCGCGGCATCGCCCGCACCGACGAGTTCGCGTACAGCCTGGCCGGCACCAACGCGCACTTCGGGACCCCGCCGAACCCGCGCGCGCCCGGACGGATCTCGGGCGGCTCGTCGTCGGGGTCGGCGTCGGCCGTCGGGCTCGGCCACGCGACGATCGGCCTCGGCACCGACACCGGCGGCTCGATCCGGGTCCCGGCCGCCTACCAGGGCCTGTACGGCATGCGGCCGACGCACGGCAGCGTGCCGACCGCCGGCCTGATGCCGCTCGCGCCCTCGTTCGACACGGTCGGGTGGATGACCCGCGACGCGAGCCTGCTGCGTCGGGTCGGCTCCGTGCTGCTCCCGACGGCGGCGCCGCGTCCGGTGCGCGACGTCGTGGTGGTGCCCGAGCTGCTCTCCCTCGCGTCGCCCGACGTGCGGGCGGCGGTCGAGGGGTTCCTCGAGGCGGGCCCACGAGGCACCGGCTGGGGCGGTGACGGCGGCAGCCTCGTCGAGGAGTCCTGGGACCTGCCCGCGACGTGGCCGGAGGTCTTCCGGGTGCACCAGGCGGCGCAGGCGTGGCAGAGCCACGGCTGGTGGCTGAGCACGCGGATGGACTCCCTGGGCGCCGACGTGCGCAACCGGTTCGAGGCGGCCGCCGAGATCGACCACGACACCGCCGTGCAGGCCGCCGACGACGCCGCCCGCGCGCGCGACGCGGTGCGCCGGCTCGTCGGCGACCGGGTCGTCGTGCTGCCGTCGGCGCCGACGGTGGCGCCGGAGCTGGGTGCCGACCTCGGCGAGGTGCGCGCGGCCACCCTGCGCCTGACCTGCGTGGCCGGGCTCGGCGGGCTGCCGGCGGTCAGCGTCCCGCTGACCACCTCCGACGGCCTGCCGTGCGGCGTCTGCCTCGTGGGCCCGCCCCGCCGCGACCTCGACCTGCTCGACCTCGTCGCGGGTCCGCTCCGCGTCTGACGCGAGCCCGTCGGCGTCGTTACCCGGATGAAACGCGGGTTCCACGCGACGTAACACGATGGTCCTAGCGTTCCTCGGGACGAGGGAGGGACCACGTGGACATCACGACGTTCGACACGGCCGACGCCGAGAAGGCCGCGGCCGTGCTGCGCAGCTGCGCCGACGTCGACGCGTGGGTCGACGCCCTCGTCGCGGGTCGCCCCTACGGGAGCGTCGAGGCGCTCGTGGCACGGGCCGACGCGCTGGCCGCGGGCTGGACGGGTGCGCAGGTCGAGGCCGCGCTCGCCGACCACCCGCGCATCGGGGAGCGGCACGTCGGCACGGGTCGCAGCGCCGAGCTCTCCGGTCGCGAGCAGTCCGGCGTCGACGACAGCGCCGACACCGCGGCGCGACTCGCGGCGGGCAACGCCGCGTACGAGGAGCGGTTCGACCGGATCTTCCTCGTGCGCGCGGCCGGTCGCAGCGCCGAGGAGATCCTCGCCCTGCTCGAGCAGCGGCTCACGCACGACCCCGAGACGGAGCTGGCGGTCACCGCAGGCCAGCTCCGCGAGATCGCCCTGCTGCGGCTGGAGGACACCTTCGCATGACCACCCTCTCCACCCACGTGCTCGACGCCGCGCTCGGTCGTCCCGCGGCCGGCCTCGTCGTCTCGCTCGACGACGCGGTCACCGCGACCACCGACGCCGACGGCCGGATCCGGTTCGACGACCCCGTCGACGCCGGGGTCCACGAGCTCGTCTTCGCGACGGGCCCCTGGTTCGCCGACCAGGACCGCAGCACCTTCCACCCCGTCGTGCGCGTCGCGTTCGAGGCCGGGGCGGGCCAGGAGCACCACCACGTGGCGCTGCTGCTGAGCCCGTTCGCCTACACCACCTACCGAGGGAGCTGACCATGGCGACGGGCGACATCGTCCTGGGACCGAACCAGTACGGGAAGGCCGAGAACCGGCTGGTCCGGATCACGCGCGACCCCGAGCAGAGCGCCGGTGGCCGGCACCAGATCGAGGACCTCAACGTCACCTCGCAGCTGCGCGGCGACTTCGTGGCCTGCCACGTCGAGGGCGACAACAGCCAGGTCGTGGCCACCGACACGCAGAAGAACACGGTCTACGCATTCGCGCAGCAGCACGGCATCGGGTCGCCCGAGCAGTTCCTGCTGACCCTCGGCGAGCACTTCGTCACCAGCTTCGACTGGGTCTCGGGCGGTCGCTGGGAGGCCGAGCTCTACGCGTGGGAGCGGATCGCGGTCGACGGTCGGCCGCACGACCACTCGTTCGTCCGGACGGGCCAGGAGGTCCGCACCACCGTCGTGCAGAAGGACGGCGACCAGACGTGGGTGCTGGCCGGGTTCAAGGACGCGACGGTGCTCAAGTCGACCGGCTCGGAGTTCCACGGGTTCCCCCGCGACCGGTACACGACGCTGCGCGAGACCACCGACCGCATCCTCGCCACGTCGGTCACCGCGTGGTGGCGCTACACGAGCACCGACGTCGACTGGAACGCGCGCTACGAGGCCGTCAAGGCCGTGCTGCTCGAGACGTTCGCGAGCGTGCACTCCCTCGCCCTGCAGCAGACGATCTTCGCGATGGGCCGCGCCGTCCTCGAGCAGTTCGACGACGTCGCCGAGATCAGGCTGTCCTGCCCGAACAAGCACCACTTCCTCGTCGACCTGGAGCCGTTCGGGCTCGACAACCCGAACGAGGTCTTCTTCGCCGCCGACCGCCCGTACGGGCTGATCCAGGCCACCGTCCAGCGCGAGGGCGCCCCGCAGGCCCCGCAGGCCTGGGACACCGTGCCCGGCTTCTGCTGACCGCACCGACACCACGAGAGCGAGCACCGACGATGACCGCACGAGCGACCGGACACGCTGCGTCGCCCCGTCCCGAGGACGAGGTCCTGCCGGCGCCCCAGCTGCTCGGCTACGGCCTCCAGCACGTCCTGGCGATGGTCGGCGGCATCATCGCCGTGCCGCTCATCGTGGGCGGCGCCGCCGGGCTGGAGCCGGCGGAGTCGGCCACGCTGGTCGCGTGCGCGCTGCTCGTCAGCGGCCTCGCGACGATCCTGCAGACGATCGGCGTCCCGTTCCTCGGGTCGCGCCTCCCGCTGGTCCAGGGCATCAGCTTCGCCTCGGTCTCGACGATGGTCACCATCATCGCCGGCGAGAGCGACGGCGAGCGCGGGCTCCGGGTCGTCGCCGGAGCGGTCGTCGTGGCGGCCCTCGTGGGCCTCGTGGTCGCCCCGTTCCTCTCGCGCCTGATCCGGTTCTTCCCAGCCGTCGTGACGGGGTCGATCATCACGGTCATCGGCGTGTCCCTCATGCCGGTGGCCGCCGGCTGGATCACCGGGCAGCCGACCGTGGCCGGCGGTGAGAACCCCGACTACCTGAGCCCGACGAACCTCGTGCTCAGCCTCGTCACGCTGGCCCTCGTGCTGGTCATGTCGTCGGTCCGTGCGCTCGCCCGCCTGGCGGTCCTGCTCGGCCTGGTCCTCGGCACGCTGGTGGCGTTCGTCGTCGGCCGGACCAGCCTCGACGGCGTCGGTGACGCCAGCGTGGTGGCCGTGCTGACGCCCTTCGCGTTCGGGACCCCGCTCTTCGAGGTCGGCGCGATCGTGGCGATGGTCGTCGTGATGGTGGTCATCATGGTCGAGACCACCGCCGACATCCTCGCCGTCGGCGAGGTCGTGGGGACCCCCGTCGACTCCCGCCGCGTGGCCGACGGCGTGCGCGCCGACATGATCTCCTCCGCGATCGCCCCCGTGCTCAACTCCTTCCCGGCCACCGCGTTCGCGCAGAACGTCGGGCTGGTCGCGCTCACCGGCGTCAGGAGCCGCTTCGTGGTCGCCACCGGGGGCGCGGTGCTGGTGCTGCTCGGGCTCTCGCCGGTGCTCGCCTCGCTCGTGACGGTGATCCCGCTCCCGGTGCTCGGCGGCGCGGGCCTCGTGCTGTTCGGCACCGTCGCCGCGAGCGGGGTCCGCACCCTCGCCCGGGTCGACTTCGACGACCACCGCAACCTGGTCGTCGTGGCCGTGTCGCTCGGCTTCGGACTGCTGCCCGTCGTCAACGAGGAGTTCTGGAGCAGGACGCCCGACTGGGTCGCCACGATCCTGGGCTCGGAGATCAGCGCCGCCGCGCTCGTCGCGTTCACGCTCAACCTGTTCTTCACCGTGCTGCGCCGCGGCGAGCGGGGTGCGGACGAGGAGCCAGCCGCCGCGCCTGCCGCACCGGCGGCCGGGTCGAGGGACTGACCACGCCGATGCGACTCGATGCGATCCAGGCCCAGCAGGTGCTCCTCGACGGGCAGTTCCGTCCCGCGACCCTGACGCTCGACGACGGACGGATCACGGCCGTCGGACCCCTCGACGACGTGCCGGCCGGCGAGGTCTACCGCGCGCCCGACACCGCCTACGTCGTGCCCGGCGTCGTCGACACGCACGTGCACGTCAACGAGCCGGGCCGCACCGCGTGGGAGGGCTTCACCTCGGCCACCGCGGCCGCGGTCCTCGGCGGCGTGACCACGCTCGTCGACATGCCGCTCAACTCCGTGCCCCCGACCACGACGCTCGAGGGCCTGGCCGCCAAGCGCGCCGCGGCCCAGGGCCAGCTCGCGGTCGACGTCGGCTTCTGGGGCGGGGCGGTGCCCGGCAACGTCGCCGACCTCGAGCCGCTGTGGGACGCCGGGGTGTTCGGCTTCAAGTGCTTCCTCAGCCCGTCGGGCGTCGAGGAGTTCCCGCCGCTGGACCGTGCCGAGTTCGCCGCTGCGCTCGCGGAGGTCGCCCGGCTCGAGGCGCTCCTGATCGTGCACGCCGAGGACGCCGCGATCCTGGACAGCACCCCGGCGCCCGGGAGCCGCGCGTACCGCGACTTCGTGCTCTCACGGCCCGACGCGTCGGAGGTGTCGGCCATCCGCCAGGTCGTCGACGGCGCCCGGGAGACCGGGGCCCGGGTGCACGTGCTGCACCTGAGCAGCGCGCGGGCGCTCGACCTGATCGCCGACGCGCGGGCGGAGGGTCTCCCGCTGACCGTCGAGACGTGCCCGCACTACCTCACCTTCAGCGCCGAGACGATCCCCGACGCGGCACCGGAGTTCAAGTGCTGCCCGCCGATCCGCGACGCCGGCAACCGCGAGGCGCTCTGGCAGGCCCTCCAGGAGGGGCTGGTCGACTGCATCGTCAGCGACCACTCGCCGTCGACCGTGGAGGAGAAGCTGAGGGGCGACGGCGACCTGCAGCAGGCGTGGGGCGGCGTGTCGGGCCTGCAGGTCGGGTTCGCCGTCCTGGCGCACGAGGCGAGGCTGCGCGGCATCCCGCTCGAGCGGCTGAGCCGCTGGATGTCGACGAGCACGGCCGACCTCGTCGGCCTGCCGCACAAGGGGCGCATCGCCGTCGGCGCCGACGCCGACCTCGCCGTCTACGACCCCGGCGCCGAGCTGCACGTCGAGGCGGCACGGCTGGCCCACAAGAACCCGATCTCCGCCTACGACGGGCTGCGCCTCGCGGGCCGCGTCGTCGGCACGGTCGTGCGTGGCGAGCTGGTCGACGCCGACCACGTCGACCACCGCCACGGCCGGCAGCTGCGCAGGCCGCCGTCGTGACCCCGCACCTCGTCGCACCACCGATGGAAGGACCCATGGACACCGCACCCGTGAACCCCCCGCCCCGCCTGCTGATGGGACCCGGTCCGATCACCGCCGACCCGCGCGTGCTGCGCGCGATGTCGGCCCAGCTCGTCGGCCAGTACGACCCGGCCATGACCGGCTACATGGTGGAGGTCATGGGTCTGTACCGCGAGGTGTTCGCGACGGCGAACGAGCAGACCTTCCTCGTCGACGGCACGTCGCGGGCCGGCATCGAGGCGGCCCTCGTCTCGCTCCTGGAGCCCGGTGACCGGGTGCTCGTGCCGGTCTTCGGACGGTTCGGCCACCTGCTCGCCGAGATCGGCGAGCGGTGCGGGGCCGAGGTGCACACGATCGAGACCGACTGGGGCACCGTGTTCGCGCCCGAGCAGGTCGAGGCGGCGATCGCCGAGGTGCGGCCCAAGGTGCTCGCGGTCGTGCAGGGCGACACCTCCACGACCATGTGCCAGCCCCTGGCCGACCTCGGCGAGATCTGCCGACGGCACGACGTGCTGCTCTACTGCGACGCCACCGCCTCCCTCGGCGGCAACCCGTTCGAGACCGACGCGTGGGGGATCGACGTCGCGACCGCCGGCCTGCAGAAGTGCCTGGGCGGTCCGTCCGGCTCGTCGCCGATCACGATCTCGCCGCGCGCCGTCGACGTCATCGACGGTCGGCGGCACGTCGAGGCGGGCATCGCCGAGGAGCGCGACGTCGCGCGGGGCGTGCGCATCGCCTCGAACTACCTCGACCTCGCGATGATCATGGACTACTGGGGTCCGCGTCGGCTCAACCACCACACCGAGGCCACGACGATGCTCTACGGCGCGCGCGAGTGTGCGCGGCTGCTCGTGGAGGAGGGGATGGACGCCGCGGTCGAGCGGCACCGGCTGCACGGTGCCGCGATGCTCGCCGGGGTGCGCGGGCTCGGCCTCGAGGTCTTCGGCGACGTGGACCACAAGATGAGCAACGTCGTCGCGGTGCACATCCCCGACGGCGTGGACGGCGACGCCGCGCGGGCGGCGATGCTCGAGGACTTCGGCATCGAGATCGGCACGTCCTTCGGACCTCTGCACGGCAAGGTCTGGAGGATCGGCACGATGGGCTACAACGCCCGCAAGGACGCCGTGCTCGTCACGCTGGCCGCGCTGGAGCAGGTGCTGCGGTCCGGCGGTGTCGCCGTGACCGCCGGCGGTGGCGTCGGCGCCGCGCAGGAGGTCTACGCATGAGCGCCTCGACGGACCTGCCCACGAGCGGGGCCGCAGTCGGCTCGGCGGCCGAGGTGCTGGCCCGCTGCGCCGAGCTGGACCTCTACTCCTCCCACCCCGAGCACCTGGAACGCGTCTACCTGTCGCCGGAGCACGCGGCGGTCAACCGGGTCGTCGCCCGGTGGATGACCCGCGCCGGCCTGACCCCGCGCCAGGACGCGGCCGGCAACCAGTACGGCCGACGCGAGGGTCGCGAGCCGGGGCTGCCCGCCCTGCTGCTCGGCTCCCACCTCGACACCGTCCCCGACGCCGGCTCCTACGACGGCATGCTCGGCGTGCTCATGGCCATCGCGGTCGCCGAGCGGCTCGGCGACCGGGTGGACGACCTGCCGTTCGCCCTGGAGGTGGTCGGCTTCAGCGACGAGGAGGGCACGCGGTTCGGCAAGGCGCTGCTGGGCAGCTGCGCGGCGGCCGGCACGTGGGACCCCGCCTGGTGGGACCTCTGCGACGCCGACGGCACGAGCCTGCGGACCGCGTTCGAGGAGTTCGGGCTCGACCCGCGCGCCGTGGGCGCCGCCGCGCGGCGCCCGGAGCAGCTCGTCGGCTACCTCGAGGCGCACATCGAGCAGGGCCCCTACCTCGAGGAGGCCGACGCCTCGCTCGGGTACGTCACCACCATCGCCGGCGCGCGGCGCTTCGTCCTGGAGGTGGAGGGCGAGGCCCGCCACGCGGGTGGGACGCCCTACGACCGGCGCAAGGACGCGATGGTCGGCGCCGCGGAGTGCATCACGGCGATCGAGCGCATGGTCCGCCCGTCGGGCTGCATCGCCACCACGGGCCGGATCGAGGCCCTTCCCGGCGCGGTCAACGTGATCGCCGGGCACGTCGAGGTCAGCCTCGACCTGCGCGCGCCGACCGACGCCGCCCGCGACGCGATGTGGGAGGAGCTGGAGGCCGAGCTGCAGCGGCTGTGCACCGCGCGGGGGCTGGGACTGCGGGTCACCGAGACGCACCGGGCGCCCGCGATGCCCTGCGCGCCCTGGCTCACCGACGCCGTCGTCAGTGGCATCGAGGGCACGGGCGACACCACCCCGATGGGTCTGTGGAGCCGTGCCGGGCACGACGGCATGGCCGTCGGGGCCGTCACCGACGTGGCGATGCTGTTCGTGCGCTGCCACGACGGCGTGAGCCACCACCCCGACGAGGACGTCCGCGAGATCGACGTCGCGCGCGGGCTGGACGCCTTCGAGACCGCGGTCCTCGAGGTCGCGGCGAAGGTCGCGGCCTCATGAGCACCACCGCCCTGGACCCGTCGGGTGCTCCTCGCGAGGAGGCGCGGCCGATCGAGGTGCGCATCACCGAGAAGTACGCCGACCTCGCCCCGCAGGAGCGCCGCGCGGCCGACGTGCTGCTCGAGCACCTGCACGACCTCGCGATGTACCGCGCCTCGGAGCTCGCCGACCTGGCCGGTGTCTCCAAGGCGACGATGAGCCGGCTGTTCCGTCGGCTCGACTACGAGGACTTCACGCAGGTCCGCGACCAGCTGCTCGTCCTGCGCAACGCCGGGCTGCCGGTGCCGGTGGGGGCGCCGCCGAGCGTCGCGCGGCACCTGGAGACCGAGGTCGAGCACCTGCACCGTGTGCTCACCGCGGCCGAGGCCGCGATCGAGCAGGCGGCCGCGCTGCTGGCCGGTGCCACGACGGTGAAGGTCGTCGGGATGCGCAACAGCTACCCGGTGGCGCTGCACCTGACCCAGCAGCTGACGCAGGCGCGGACCGGCGTCGGGGTCGCGCCGTCGCCGGGACAGTCGCTGTCCGACGAGGTGGTCGGCCTCGGTGCCGACGACGTCGTGGTCGTGGTCGCGTTCCGTCGTCGACCGCCCGAGATCGCCGCGCTGCTCGACCTCGTCCGGTCCCAGGGCGCCACGGTCGTGCTCATGGCCGACCCGTCGGGCCGCCGGCTCGCGTCGCCGGGCGACGTGTGGATCGAGTGCGGCGCTGCCACCCAGGCGGCGTTCGACAGCTACGCGGCCGCGATGAGCGTCGTCGCCGCGCTGTCGTCGCGCGTCCTCGACGCGCTCGGCCCGGCGGCGGGCCAGCGGGTGGCCGCGATCGCGGCGGCCTACCGCGCGCTCGGCGAGATCGAGGACTGAGGTCGTGGACCTGCACACCGTGGAGACCCTCCGCCTGCCGACCGGCCCCGACGACCTGGTCCTCTCTCCGGGCGAGACCTGGCTGGCCGGCGGCACGTGGCTGTTCTCCGAGCCGCAGGTGACGACCACCGGCCTCGTCGACCTCGTGGCGCTGGGCTGGCCCGACTGGGAGCTCGACGCCGGTGCGACGGCTGGGCTGACGACTGGGCTGACGATCGGGGCCACGTGCTCCCTCCTCGACCTCGTCGCGCACGCCGAGCGGTCCGGGCTCCCGGGCCTCGCGGTGGCGCGGTCCTGCGTCGAGGCGCTCGTGATGTCGAGCAAGGTGTCCCGCCGTGCCACCGTCGGCGGCAACGTCTGCCTGGCGCTGCCGGCCGGCGGCGCCATCTCGTTCCTGACCGGCCTCGGCGCCGACGCCGTCGTGTGGGGGCCCGGTGGCGAGCGTCGGGTGTCGGTCGCGTCCTTGGTCGTCGACGTGCGTCGCACGTCGCTGGCCCCGGGCGAGCTCGTGCGCGCGTTCGAGGTGCCGCGCGCGTCGCTCGCGTCGACGACGGCCTTCCGGCGCGCGGCGCTCACCCGCATGGGCCGCTCGGGCGCGGTGCTGGTCGGCCGCAGGGAGCCGGGCGGCGCCGTGCACGTGAGCGTCACCGCCTCGACCCACCGCCCCCACGTGCTCGACCTCGGCGCGGCTCCCACGGAGTCCGACGTCGTGACCGCGGTCGCCGCGATCGACCACTGGTACGACGACCCGCACGGCGCGCCCGACTGGCGCGCCGCGCAGACCCTGCGCTGCGCGCTCGAGGTCGTGGAGGAGCTGGCATGAGCAGGTCGATCGAGAGCAGGCCGGTCGAGGGAGGGACGTTCGAGGTGCGGGTCAACGGCTCGAGCGTCACCACGACCCCCACGCCGGGCCAGTGCCTGCGCACCTACCTGCGCGACCACGACCGTCTCGACGTCAAGAAGGGCTGCGACGCCGGCGACTGCGGTGCCTGCACCGTCCTGGTCGACGGCGACCCGACCCACGCCTGCGTGTTCCCGGCGGTACGGGCCGCGGGTCGCGAGGTCACGACGGCCTCGGGCCTCGGCACGCCCGACGACCTGCACCCCGTGCAGCGGCGCTTCGTCGACGCGGCCGGGTTCCAGTGCGGGTTCTGCACGGCGGGCATGGTCGTCACGGCGTCGACGTTGCCCGAGGGACTCGCGCACGACGACCTGTGCCGCTCGATGAAGGGCAACCTGTGCCGCTGCACCGGCTACCGCTCGGTGCGCGACGCCCTCGCGGGCCGGGCCAACGTCGGCGAGGCCGCGGCGGGGGAGGCGTTCGGCGCCTCGGTCGCCGCGCCGGCGGCCTGCCGCGTGGTGGCCGGGCAGGAGCCGTTCACCCTCGACCTGGAGGCGCCGGCCGACCTGCTCCACGTCGCGGTGCTCGGCAGCCCGCACCCTCACGCGCGCATCACCTCGATCGACACGTCGCGGGCGGAGGCGCTGGCGGGCGTCCACCTGGTCCTCACCCACCACGACGCGCCCGACGTCCTCTACTCCACCGGCCGCCACCAGAGCCGGCTCGACGACCCCGACGACACGCGCCTGCTCGACCCGGTCCTGCGGTTCGCCGGCCAGCGCGTCGCGGTGGTCGTGGCCGAGACGGTCGCCACCGCGCAGGAGGCCTGCCGGCTCGTCGACGTGGAGTACGAGGTGCTGCCCGCGGTCCTCGACCCCGACGCGGCGCGACGGCCCGGGGCGCCGCTCGTGCACGGCGACAAGGACCCGGTCGTCTCGCGCATCGCCGAGCCCACCCGCAACGTGGTCGCCCAGCTGCACGACGAGCACGGCGACGTCGAGGCGGCCCTGGCCTCGGCCCACGCCGTCGTGTCGGGCACGTGGCAGACGTCGCGGGTCTCGCACGCCCAGCTCGAGACGCACGGCGGGCGTGGCTGGCTGGCCGACGACGGCACCCTCGTGGTGCGCACGAGCACGCAGGTGCCGTTCCTGGTGCGCGACGAGCTCGCCCACGTGCTCTCGCTGCCGCGCGAGCGGGTGCGGGTGCTCGCCGCCCGGGTCGGCGGTGGGTTCGGCGGCAAGCAGGAGATGCTCGTCGAGGACGTCATCGGGCTCGCCGTCCTGCGCACCGGACGCCCCGTGCAGTACGAGCTGAGCCGCGAGGACCAGTTCACGATCGTGCCGTGCCGCCACCCGATGCGGGTCGGCGTCACGCTCGGCGCCGACGCCGACGGGCACCTGACGGCGCTCGAGCTCGACGTGCTGTCCGACACCGGCGCGTACGGCAACCACGCCGTCGGCGTCATGTTCCACGGCTGCCACGAGTCGGTCGCGCAGTACCGCTGCCCCAACAAGCGGGTCGACGCCGAGGCGGTCTACACCCACCAGCTCCCGTCGGGCGCCTTCCGCGGCTACGGCCTCGGGCAGGTCATGTTCGGCATCGAGTCGGCCATGGACGACCTCGCGGCCGAGCTGGGGATGGACCCCGTCGAGCTGCGACGTCGCAACGCCGTCGTGCCCGGCGACCCGTTCGTGGTGACGGCGCTGGAGGAGGACGACCTGGAGTACGGCTCGTACGGGCTCGACCAGTGCCTCGACCTCGTCGACGAGGCGCTCGCGTCGGGTCGCGGCGAGGTGGCGCCCGAGGGCTGGCCGACGGGGCGCGGCGTCGCGATGGCCATGATCGCCACCATCCCGCCGCGCGGGCACTTCACCGACGTCGCCGTCGCGGTCGACGCCGACGGTCGCTACACCGTCTCCGTCGGGACGGCCGAGTTCGGCAACGGCACGACCACGGTCCACGTCCAGCTCGCGGCCACCGAGCTGGCCACGACGCCCGACCGGGTGCGCGTGCGCCAGAGCGACACGGCCACGTCGGGCTACGACACCGGCGCCTACGGGTCGGCCGGCTCGGTCGTGGCGGGCAAGGCGGTCCACGTGGCGGCCGAGCGGCTGCACGCCGAGCTGCTCACGCTCGCGGCCCGCTCGGCCGGGGTCGCCCGCGGGCACTGCACGCTCGAGCGCGACGGCGTGCGCCTGCCCGACGGGTCGCTCCTGACGTTCCGCGAGGTCGTGCCCGACGGGCTGTCGGCGGAGGGCACCCACGACGGGACTCCGCGCTCGGTGGCCTTCAACGTCCACGGCTTCCGGGTCGCGGTCGACCCCGCGTCGGGCGAGGTGCGGGTGCTGCAGTCGGTGCACGCGGCCGACGCCGGCGTCGTCATCAACCCCGAGCAGCTGCGCGGCCAGGTCGAGGGTGGTGTCGCGCAGGCGATCGGCTCGGCGCTGCAGGAGGAGGTGGTCGTCGAGGACGGGCACGTCGTCACGCGCACCTTCCGGTCCTACCGGGTGCCGCAGATGGCCGACGTGCCCACGACCGAGGTGCTCTTCGCCGACACCCACGACGAGCTCGGTCCGCGCGGCGCGAAGTCCATGAGCGAGGCGCCGTACAACCCGGTGGCCCCCGCCCTCGCCAACGCGATCACCGACGCCCTCGGTGCCCGTCCGCGTACGCTGCCGATGAGTCGCGACCGGGTCTGGCGGCTCGCGCAGACGGGGTCCGACGCGCCGCCGGGCCCGGCGCGCCAGGGGTAGGTCGATCGATCGTCAGGACCGGCCGCGTCCTGCGGAGGCCTGGTGGATGGGGCCGGTCGTGGCGGAGAGCGGCTGCGCCGAGCCGCCGTGACGGACGGCCAGCACCTCGGCGAGGATCGCCACGGCGGTGTGCTCGGGGCTCGAGCCGCCGAGGTCGAGACCGATGGGGGAGCGCAGCCGGGCGACGTCGACGCCCTCGAGCGCGCGCACGCGCTGCTCGTGCGTGGCGCGCGAGCCCATGGCGCCGACGTAGCCGGCGCCGCCCTCCAGCGCCGACGCCAGCACGGCCGTGTCGCGCTCGAGGTCGTGCCCGAGCACGCACACGGCGTCGTCGGGCGACCACGTGCGCTCCGCGCACCAGTCCGCGAGGTCGGACACCACGACCGCCGTCGCGTCCGGGAAGCGCTCCTTGGTCGCGAACGTCGCGCGGTGGTCGAGCACGGTGACCGCGAAGCCGGCGCGTGCGGCCAGCGCGCACAGGGCCACGGCGAACTCCACGGCCCCGACGACGACGAGCTCCGGCGGTCGGTGGGCCGAGAGGCTGGTCCCCGCGAGCGTCAGGGTCGCGGACCGCCCGCCGGCGGCACGCTCCACCTGGTGCCACTGCTCCTCGTCGAGCGACGCGACGTCGCACACGAGCACCTCGATCGTCCCGCCGCACATCAGGCCGGGCTCCAGCCAGTCGCCGGCGGCGTAGGTGCGTCGCCGCGTCGGCCCGCCTGCGAGGACCTCCTCGCACTCGGCGACGAGGGCGCCCTCGACGCACCCGCCGGAGATGCTGCCGACCACGCGGCCGGTGTCGTCGACCGCGAGGGCCGCGCCCACCGCGCGCGGCGCGCTGCCGTGCACGGCGACCAAGGTGGCGACGGCGACGCGACGACCCTCGGTCGTCCAGGTGCGGAGGGTGGGGGCGATGTCGAGCACGGACCCAGCCTGCGGGACAAGTGTTTCATCGCGGGGACGGTGGAGAAACGCCCACGAAACACCCTCTTGCGACGATCCCCGGCAGGAGCACGAGAGAGGGAGTCGACGATGACCGACGAGCAGGACGCGACGTGGCTGGCACTGGCCGTGGACCTCGCCACGCAGAACGTGGCCGAGGGCGGCGGACCCTTCGGCGCGGTGCTGGTCAAGGGTGACGAGCTGGTCGCCACCGGGCAGAACCGGGTCACCCGCGACCTCGACCCGAGCGCCCACGCGGAGGTCGTCGCCATCCGGGCCGCGTGCCGGGCGATCGGCGACTTCTCCCTGGCAGGACTGACGTTGTACTCCTCCTGCGAGCCCTGCCCGATGTGCCTCGCGACGTCGCTGTGGTCGCGAGTCGACCGGGTCGTGTTCGCCGCCGACCGCGACGACGCGGCCCGCGGCGGGTTCGACGACCGCGAGTTCTACGAGCTCTTCTCGCGCGACCGCGCGACGTGGGGCACGACGGTCGAGGCGACCCGCACGGCCGACGCGTCGTCGCCCTTCGACGCGTGGCTGAGCCACGCCGCGCGCACGGCCTACTGAGATTTACGCAGGCGTAATCCTGCTGCGTCAGGAGCGGAACGCGACGCTCCTAACGTCTCGGTCTGTAACGGGGGTTTCATCGTCAGCAGCGCACGCTGCTCGAGCCAGGGAGTGCCACAGTCATGAACCAGTCCATCCGCCGAGGAACCAGCGTGCGTGTCGCCGCGGTGCTCTCGGCCGCCGCCCTCGCCCTGTCCGCGTGCGGCTCGAGCTCTGACTCCGCGGACGAGTCGTCGGGTGACGGCCTCGGAGACGTGACCGTCCAGTTCTCCTGGATCAAGAACGCCGAGTTCGCGGGCGAGTTCATCGCCGACAGCGCCGGCTACTACAAGGACGCCGGTCTCGGGAAGACCACCTTCCTCGCCGGGCCCGTCGCCCAGGAGGAGATCGTCGCCACCGGCAAGGCCGACTTCGGCCTCAGCAACGCCGTCTCGACCGCCTCGGCGATCACCAACTCCGACTTCCCGCTGAAGATCATCGGCGCGACGTACCAGAAGAACCCGTTCTCGATCCTGTCGCTGGCCGACAAGGGCAACATCAAGACGCCGCAGGACCTCATCGGCAAGAAGATCGGTGTCCAGGACCCGAACCTCAGCCTGTTCAAGGCCTTCCTCGCCGCGAACGACATCGACGAGAAGGACGTCGAGATCGTCCCGAACGGCTTCGACGTGGCCCCGCTGGAGGACAAGCAGATCGACGGGCTCGTCGCCTACGTCACCAACGAGTCGCTGCTGGTCAAGAGCCACGGCTTCGACACCGTCGACCTGTCCTTCGCCGACAACAACCTGCCGTTCGTCGCCGAGAGCATCATCACGACCGACGAGACCCTGAAGAACAAGCCCGACTACGTCAAGGCGTTCCTCGAGGCCGAGATCAAGGGCTGGAAGGACGCCTGCGACGGCGAGGCCGGGTACGAGAAGGGCGCCAAGCTCGCCGTCGACACCTACGGCAAGGACATCGACCCGCCGCTCGAGCTCGACAAGGAGATCGCGCAGGCCAAGCAGCAGTGCGAGCTGCTCGTCAACACCGACGAGACCGCCAAGAACGGCATCTTCACGATCAGCGACGACCTGGTGCAGGCCAACCTGACGTCGCTCAAGGCGGCGGGCATCGACATCTCCGCCGACGACCTGTTCGACCTCGAGCCGCTGACCGAGCTGCTCAAGGAGAAGCCCGAGCTCGCCAAGTGAGGACCGCGTGAGCAACCTGACGACGCCGGCCGGCGGTGGGGCCCTGACGGTCCCCACCGCCGGCACCGGCCTGCACATCCAGGACCTGTCGAAGACGTTCTCCGTCGGTCGCAAGGAGGTGGTCGCCCTCACGGACGCCACCCTGCACACCGACAAGGGCAGCTTCCTGTCGCTGCTCGGCCCGTCGGGCTGCGGCAAGTCGACGATCCTGCGCATCCTGGCCGGCCTCGAGAAGCCGACCAGCGGCCGCGCGACCGTCGACGGCAAGTCGCCCACCGAGCTGCGGCGCGACCACGAGCTCGGCATCGCCTTCCAGGACTCGGCCCTGCTGCCGTGGCGGTCGGTGGAGTCCAACATCCGCCTGCCCTTCCAGGTCTCCGGCGAGCAGCCCGACGACGCCCTGGTCAAGGAGCTCATCGCGCTCGTCGGCCTGCAGGGCTTCGAGAAGGCCAAGCCCGCGCAGCTCTCGGGCGGCATGCGCCAGCGCGTGTCCATCGCGCGCTCGCTCGTGGTCAAGCCCTCGGTCCTGCTGCTCGACGAGCCGTTCGGCGCGCTCGACGACATGACCCGCCAGCGGCTGAACGTCGAGCTGCTGCGGATCTGGACCGAGAAGCCCGCGACCACGCTCATGGTCACGCACGGCATCTCCGAGGCGATCTTCCTGTCGGACCAGGTGGCGGTCATGAGCCCGCGACCGGGCCGCATCAAGGAGGTCATCGACGTCGACCTGCCGCGTCCGCGCGTGCCGGAGATGATGCGCACGCCGGAGTTCCACGCCCTGCACGACCAGGCCTCCGAGCTGCTGTTCGGTGCCGGCGGAGCGGCGGTCGAGTGATGAGCACCTCCCTGTCGCTCTCGCCCGAGCGCACCAGGACGCTCGGGATCGGTGCGGCGGGCCTCGTGGGCACCGTCGCGCTCTGGTGGCTCGTCGCGGCGACCGTGCTCGCGCGGTTCCAGGTGCCGACGCCGGGCGAGGTCCTGACGACCTTCGCCGACCGCGGCTTCGACTACTACCGCACCGTCTTCTCGATCACGCTCGAGGAGTCGCTGTACGGCTACCTCGTCGGCGTCGCCCTCGCGCTGACCGTCGCCGTGCTCGTGCTGCTCGTGCCGTTCATCGAGCCCATCGTCATGCAGCTCGCCGTCATCACCTACTGCCTGCCCATCGTGGTGCTCGCGCCGATCCTCATCACGGTGCACGAGATCCCCGAGAAGGGCGGGCTGTCCGCGACCGCCATCGACCTCGCGGCCGTGTCGGTGTTCTTCACGACCGTCGTCGGTGCCGTGCTCGGGTTCCGCGCGGCCGACCAGGCGACGCTCGACGTCGTCGAGGTCTACGGCGGCAGCCGCCTGCAGCAGCTGCTGCGCGTGCGGGCCGTCGCCGCGCTGCCGGCACTCTTCACGACGCTGCAGATCGCGGCACCGGCCGCCTTCCTCGGGGCGCTGCTCGGCGAGTACTTCGACCGGCACCTCGAGATCGGCGTCGGGCCGTCGCTCATCCTCAGCCAGAACAACCGGGAGACCGCGCTCGCGTGGTCGCTCGGCATCGGCTGCGCCCTCGTCTCGGGCCTGGCGTACGCCCTGCTCGGGCTGCTCGGCCGCGTCGTGGCGCCGTGGTCGCGGGGAGCGGCCTCGTGAAGGTCCTCGCGGTCGCCCGACCGCTGCTCACGGTCCTCGTCGTGCTCGCCGCGACGATCGGCGCCTGGTACGCGCTCGTCACCCTCACCGGCGTCAGCGACCTCACCACCCGGCTGCCGCAGGACGTCGTCGCCTACCTGTTCACCGAGGACGACGCCGCCGCGAAACGCGCGGAGGTGCTCGGCGCGCTCGGCCAGACCGTCATCGACGCCGGCATCGGCTTCGTCGCCGGGCTGACCGCCGCGTTCGTGCTCGCGACGGTCATGGTGCTCTGGTCGGGCGTCGAGGCCGCCACCATGCCGGTCGTCATGATCGTGCGCACCGTGCCGCTCGTGGCCCTCGCTCCGATCATCACCCTGCTGTTCGGCAACGGGTTCTGGTGCGTCGCGGTGATGAGCGGCATCGTCGTGCTGTTCCCGGCGCTCGTGAACATCGCGTACGGGCTGCGGTCGGTGACGCCCCAGATGCACGACGTGGTGACCGTCTACGGCGGGTCGTCATGGGACGTCATGCGTCGGGTCGCGTTCCCGACGGCCCTGCCGTCGATCTTCGCCGCCATCCGGATCTCGGTGCCGGGCGCCATCACCGGCGCGCTCATCGCCGAGTACTTCACGACGACCGACAGCGTCGGCAAGGCGGTCAACCAGGCACTCGCGCTCTACCAGTACGACAAGCTCTGGTCGCTCGTCGTCGTGGTCACGCTCGTCTCCGTGATCGGCTACGCCCTGGCGCAGCTGGCCGAGACCTTCGTGCTCGCCCGCTACGGCCGCAACGCCGGCCGCGCCTGACCCCACCCCACCCGCCCGCACGGTTGCGTGGGGCCCCACGCAACCGTGCGGTTCGGGCGGGTGGTTGCGGTGGGGGGAGCCGGTTTGGGTGGGGCCCCACGTCAACGTCCTCCGCCGCCCACGGCCCGGCACCCCCGCCGGGCTCTCCGCCGCCCACGGCCCGGCACCCCCGCCGGGCTCTCCGCCGCCCACGGCCCGGCACCCCCGCCGGGACGCCCGTCGGCCAGGCGCATACTGGGGCGAGTGAGCGCGACGACGAGACGAGGGCCGGTCGCCGTCTGGCTCACCGGGCTGTCGCTGTACTTCCTCGCCGTCTTCCACCGCTCGTCGCTGGCGGTCGCCGGGCTCGCGGCGACGGAGCGGTTCGGCATCTCCGCCGCCCAGCTGTCGACCTTCGTCATGCTGCAGCTCGTCGTCTATGCCGGCATGCAGATCCCCGTCGGGCTCCTGCTCGACCGGTTCGGGCCGCGCCGCATCCTCACCATCGGCGTGGTCGTGCTGACCCTCGCCCAGGCGGCGTTCGCGCTCGCCGACACGTTCGCCGTGGCGCTGGTGGCGCGCGTCTTCGTCGGCCTCGGCGACGCGATGACCTTCGTCTGCGTCCTGCGGCTCGTCACCACCTGGTTCCCGTCGCGACGCATCCCGCTCGTCACGCAGCTCACCGGCGTCCTGGGGCAGCTCGGCGCGCTCGTGGCCGCCGTGCCGATGACGTGGGCGCTGCGCGAGCTCGGTTGGACGCCCACCTACCTCGCGGCCGCCTCGCTCGGGCTGGTCCTCATGGTGGTCCTGCTCGTCGTCGTCCACGACGAGCCCGGCTCGCCCCACGTGCTCGGCGCGCCGCTGTCGTGGACGACCGTCCGCAGCAGCCTGGCCGCGTCGTGGCGCCACCCCGGCACGCGGCTCGGCTTCTGGGTCCACTTCACCACCCAGTTCAGCGCGACGACGCTCGGCCTGCTGTGGGGGTACCCGTTCTTCGTGCGCGGCGAGGGTCGCACCTCGGCGCAGGCGGGTGCCCTGCTGACCATCCTCGTGCTCGCCGTCATGGTCGCCGGACCGGTGCTGGCGTGGGCGATCACCCGCGACCCGTGGCACCGCTCGACGATCGTGCTGGGCATCGTCTGCTCCATCGTCACCGTCTGGACGGTGGTGCTCGTGTGGCCCGGCACCGCCCCGAGCTGGCTGCTCGTGCTGCTGGTCGTGGTGGTCGGCGTCGGCGGCCCGGCGTCGATGGTCGGGTTCGACCTCGGCCGCTCCTTCAACCCGCCCGACCGCCTCGGTGCCGCCACCGGGATCATCAACCAGGGCGGCTTCGTGGCGTCGCTGCTGCTCGTCGTGGCCATCGGGCTCGTGCTCGACTGGCGCACGCCCGGGGCCAGCACCGACTACGCGCCCGGGGCGTTCCGGTGGGCGATGTCGGTGCAGTACGTCCTGTGGGCGGTCGGCCTCACCCAGATCTGGCGCTACCGCCGCCGCACGCGCGGGCAACTGCTCGCCGAGGACCCCGACGCACGCGAGCACTGGCGCGGTCGGCTGGCCTGACGCGACCGCTCAGCCCGCGAGCACCGGTCGTCGGGGGTCGAACAGCTCGACGGGGTGGTCGGTCGTGCCCGTGGTCGCGAGGTCGGCGAGGATCTCGCCGATCACGGGCACGAACTTGAACCCGTGGCCGCTGAACCCGCACGCCACGCTCACCTGCGGGTGGCCGGGGTGCTGCCCGACGACGAAGTGCTCGTCCGGCGTCACCGAGTACAGGCAGGTCTTGGCCTGCACGACGGGTCGGCCGAGCAGGGGGAACAGCTCGCGGGCGCGCTCGAGCATCCGGTCGTTCTCCTCCTCGCGGACCACCCGGTCGATCGTCGCGGCCGTGGTGGGGGAGCCGACGCGGAAGAAGCCGAGCTTGAAGCCGCCGTCCGGCCCGTCGGTCATGGGGAAGCCGTAGATCTGGTGGTTGCCGTGCGTCTGCTCGATGTAGACGGGGTGGTGGGCGTCGCTCCAGCGCTCGTAGGGCACGGTGCTCGTGTCGGGCGTGAACCAGTGGAAGACCATGCGCTCGATCGACAGCGGCAGCTGCAGGTCGGCCAGGACCTCGGGCGCCCACGGTCCCGGGGAGACGACGAGCCGGTCGGCCCCGTAGCGACCCTGCGGCGTCACGACCTCGACGCCACCGCCCGGCGTCGCGCCCCACCAGGTGACCGGCTCGCCGAAGCGCAGCGTCGCCCCCTTGCGCGCCGCCACCTCGGCGTTCGCGACGACGGTCTCCTCCGGCCGCACGTAGCCGGCCGCGGCCTCGTAGAGCGCGAGGGCGTCGGGGGCGGGGGTCATCGACGGGAACCGCTCGTGCACCTGCTCCGCGGTGAGCACCTCGTGGTCGAGCCCGTGCTCCTGTGCCGCGGCGAGGCTGCCGGCGAACGTCGTGCTCCCGGGATCGCCGAGGTAGATCCCGCCGCACAGCGTCATGAGGGAGCGGCCCGACTCCTCCTCGAGCCGACGGAAGCCGGCGTACGACGACCGCAGGAGCGGCACGTAGGCGGCGTCCTCGAAGTACGACTGACGGATGATCCGGGTACCGCCGTGGTGCGCGCCGTGCGCGTGGCCGGGGGTGTAGGTGTCCAGGCCGAGCACGGACACGCCGCGGTCGGCCAGGGCGTTGCAGGCCGCGGCGCCCATCGACCCGACCCCGAGCACGATCACGTCGTAGTGGTCCATGGCGGGATCCTTCCAGGAGGGGTGCGGCGGCTCAGCCGCGCAGCCGGGTCATCTGCGGGTCGACGATCGGCTCGGCCGTGACCGTCGCCGCGTGCCGCACGCCGAGGTACTCGACGTCCAGCGCGGTGCCCACCGTCGCGAGGGCGCTCGGCACCCAGGCGTAGGCGATCGACGTTCCCGACGTGTAGCCCTGGTCGGCGCTCGTCACGTACCCGACGACGGCGTCGCCGGACCGCACCGGCTCGTGACCGAGCAGCACCGTGCCGGGGTCGTCGAGGGTGAGGCACACGAGTCGCTGCGTGCTCGTGCGGGCGGCGAGCGCGGCGGCTCCCACCACGTCGCGTGCGCCGATCCGCACGGCGAACCCGAGCCCGGCCTCGTCGGGCCCGTGCTCGCGCGTGACGTCGTGCCCCCACAGCCGGTAGCCCTTCTCCAGCCGCAGGCTCTCGAACGCGCGGCGACCCGCCGCGACGATCCCGTGCTCGGCGCCGGCCTCCCACAGGACGTCCCAGAGCCGGCCGCCGAACTCCGCCGGCGTGTACAGCTCCCACCCGAGCTCGCCGACGTAGCTGAGCCGCATCGCGAGGACGGGGACGCCGGCCACGCGCAACCGCTGGGCGGTGTAGTAGCGGAACGCCGCGTCGCTGACGTCGGTGTCGGCGAGCGCGGCCAGCACGTCGCGCGAGCGCGGGCCCCACAGCCCGAGGCCGCAGTGCCCGGTGGTCACGTCGTGCACCTGCACGCTGCCGCCCTCGGGCAGGTGGGCCCGCAGCCAGTCGAGGTCGAGCGGACCGTTGAGGCCCAGCTGGTACTCCTCGGGACCGAGCCGGGCGGCGGTCACGTCGGACAGCACGCCGCCGGACTCGTCGAGCAGCAGCCCGTACACGACCTGGCCGACGGCTCGGTCGACGTCGCTGGTGAGCATGCGGCGCAGGAAGGCGGTGGCGCCGGGGCCGCTCACCCGCGCTCGGGGGAGCGGCGACATGTCGTGGAGCGCCACCCGCTCGCGGGTGGCGCGGGCCTCGGCCGCGGCGATCGGCGACCAGTGCCGCGCCGCCCACGCGTCGCGGTCGTCCAGCCGGAGCGCGGGCTCGTCGGGGAGCGGCAGGTCGGCGTTGGCCTCGAACCACAGCGGCCGCTCCCAGCCGGAGGCCTCGCCGAGCACGGCGCCCAGGGCACGCTGCCGGTCGTGGAACGGAGGCGTCCGCAGACCGCGCATCCGCGCCGTCGACGCGCGCGGGTGCACGACGTCGTACACCTCGTCGTAGGCCTCGCTGGCGCGCTCGACCGTGTGCGCGTGGCTGACGACGGCGGGGTCGAAGCGGCGGAAGTCGAGGCCGTGGGTGTCGATGCCCGGGTCGCCCGTCGTCAGCCAGTCCGCGACCACCTGGGCCATGCCCGCCGACTGCGTCACCCACACCGCCTGGGCGAGCCAGAGTCCCTCGACGCCGGGCACCGGCCCGAGCATCGGGCCGCCGTCGGGCGTGAAGGAGAAGATGCCGTTGAAGCTGCGTCCGACGTCGAGCCTGGCGTCGCGCAGCTCGGGCACGATCGTCTGCGCCTCCTTCCAGGTCGGCTCGTAGTCCTCGGGGGTGAACGGGTGCATCGCCGGGTGCACGCCGGTCGCGGCGAACTCGTCGGCGCTGGCGATCTGCGGGTCCTCGACGGGGAGCGGCCGGTGGTCGTAGGCGCCGATGGCGATCGTGGAGCCCCACTCGCGCAGGTACATCCCGGCGTCCTGGTGGCGCAGCATCGGACGGACGACCTCCGTCGCCTCGTCGACCGACGCGCGGGCGGCCAGCGGCTCGCTCCACCCGAACCCGTGGGCCATCGGCATCATGGGCAGCTCGAAGCCGAGCAGGTCGCGCGCCAGCCCGGGGCCCCAGAGCCCGGCGGCGCTGACGACGACGTCGGCGCCGATGACGTCCGGCTGTGCGTCGGGAGCGGCAGGGACGGGCAGGACCTCGACCCCGGTGACGCGGCCGCCCTGCGTCCGCAGCCCGACCACGCGGGTGAGCGGCCGGATGGTGGCGCCCGCGGCCTCGGCGCGACGGGCCTGCCACTGCACGGCGCGCACACCCTTCACGACGGCATCGGTGGGGGTGTGCAGCCCGCCGGAGACGGTGTCGGGGTCGAGGCCGGGCCAGAGGGCGGCGCACTCGTCGGGTCCGACGAGCGAGGCCTCCACGCCCCACGACGTCGCGAACCCCAGCCGGCGACGCAGCTCGCGCAGTCGCTCAGGGGTGCGGGCGATCTCCAGGCCGCCCACCCGCTTGCTCACCCACGCGCCGTCGACGTCGAGCCCGTCGAGCTTGTCGAGCGTCCGCTGGGCCAGCAGGCTCATCACCCGGCTGCCGTTGGTCTGGAACACGAAGCCGGGGGCGTGCGAGCTCGAGCCGCCCGTCTCGTACAGCGGCCCCTGGTCCACGACCGTGACCCGACGCAGACCGCGCAGGGTCAGCTCGTCGGCCAGGGCGGCGCCGACCACGCCGAGACCGATCACGACGACGCGCGGCTGGGGGTAGGGCACCCGGGCTCCCCTCTGTTGCGTTCAACGCAACACTGATCTGCAGGACGCAACGAGCGTAGGACGGTGTCGGTCGTGGGGGCAACGCCGTCCGGCAGGTTTCACCTGCCCGTAACAGGGGTCAGTCGCTGGGGGCGCCCGGTCGGTGGGCCGGTCGTACCGTCCCCCAGCGCAGCCCCAGCTCCTCGGCGCCGTCGGCGAGGTCGGCGGCGAGGTCGGCGAAGCCGGACGCCGGCATGCGGAAGTCCGGCGCGGTGACGGACAGGGCCGCCACGACCCGTCCGTCCGCGCCGCGCACGGGGACGGCCACGGCACACGTGCCCGCCTCCCACTCGGCGTCGGCGCTGGCCCAGCCGCGGCGACGGACGCGGTCGAGCTCCTCGACGAGGTCGTCGGGACGCGTGAGGGTGCGGTCGGTGTAGCCCTCCAGGCCGGCGGCCAGCACCTGCTGCAGCAGGTCGTCGCCCGCGTGGGCCAGCAGGACCTTGCCCGTCGAGGTCGCGTGCAGCGGCGTGCGCTGGCCGACGTACTGCCGGGTGACCGCCACCATCTGCGTGCCCATGGCCTGCGTGATGTTGACGGCCGAGACGTCGTCGAGGATCGCCACGTTCGTCGTCTCGTCGAGCCGGCGCGCCATCGCCTCGCACGCCTGCTGGGCGTCGCGGGTGAGGTCGATGCGTGTGCTCACGGCGCCCGCGAGGCGCAGCACGCCCAGTCCGAGCCGGTAGGCGCCGCGGTGCTCGACCTGCTCCACCAGGTGACGGGTCTCCAGGGTCGCGAGCAGCCGGAAGGCCGTGGACCGGTGGACGTCGAGCGCACGGGACAGCTCGCTCACCCCCACGGTGCCGCCGTCGGCGAGCAGCTCGAGGATCGCGGCGGCGCGGTCCACGGACTGGACGAGGCCGGGCTCGGTGTCGTTCACGGCGGTCCTTCCGGTCGGACGGGTGAGCGTATTTCGCGCAGGTGAAATGTTCGTCGATCGGCGCGTCCGGGCTTGACGCAGGGGCCGACCCGTCTGCACCGTGTTGTGCATACAGAACATGTGTTGCGCTGTCAGCAACATACACGATCATGCCACTGCACCATCACACGACTGGGAGGGGTGAGCGATGCACCGGGTCTGCGCCGTGACCGACCTCGTGCCCGGCGAGGGGCTGCGGATCGACTCCGTCGTGCCGCCCATCGCCGTCTTCCTCACCGAGGAGGGCACCGTCCACGCGATCGACGACACCTGCACGCACCAGGACGCGTCGCTCGCGGCCGGCTGGGTCGAGGACTGCCGGGTCGAGTGCCCGCTGCACGCCAGCACCTTCTCGCTGCTCACCGGCGACGTCGACACGCAGCCGGCGAAGAAGCCCGTGCGCGTGCACGTGGCGGAGGTGCGCGACGGCGACGTGTGGGTCCAGCTGAGCACCGCCGCGCCGAACCTGCCGCCCGGGGTGACCTTCGCATGAGCGACCCCGTGAGCGACCCCATGAGCGACATCGTCGTGGTCGGCGCCGGCCTGGCCGGCTTCCACACCGCCTCCGCGCTGCGCCGGGTCGGGCACCGAGGCGCCATCACGGTGCTCGGTGCCGAGGCGCACGCCCCCTACGACCGACCGCCGCTGTCCAAGGCCTTCCTGGGCGGCAGCGTCAGCGCGGCCGACCTGGCCCTCGACGACCCCGACGCGCCGCTCGACGTCGCCTGGGAGCGCGGTGTCGGTGCGGTCGGCCTCGAGCCGGGTGCCGCGGGTGTGCCGCACCGCGTGCTGCTGGCCGACGGCACCGAGCGGCGCGCCCACCACGTCGTCGTCGCGACGGGCGCCGACGCCGTGCGGCTCGGCGACCACGTGCCCGGTGCGCACGTCCTGCGCACGCTCGAGGACGCCGAGCGGCTGCGCGCCGAGCGGCTCGCGGGCGCACGCGTCGTCGTGGTCGGCGACGGCTTCGTCGCGCTGGAGGCGGCGTCGACCGTGGTCGCGCTGGGAGCCGCGTCCGTCGTCGTGGCCGGCCCGGAGGAGCGGCCGCTCGAGCGGCGCTACGGGCAGCAGGTCGCCGCGTCGCTGCTCGCCCTGCACGCCCGACGCGGTGTCGCGTGCCGAGGCAGGGCCCGCGCCGTCGCCGTCACGTCCGGGGCCGACGGTCGCGCGGACGGCGTGCTGATGGCCGACGGCACGCACCTCGACGCCGACGTCGTGGTCGTCGGCATCGGCGCCCGGCCGGCGACCAGCTGGCTCGCCGGGTCGGCCGTCGTGCGCGACGCGACCGGCCACGTCGACTGCGACGCGCGCGGCGCGACGTCGGTCCCCGGTGTGTGGGCCGTCGGCGACTGCGCCCGCTGGAACGACGAGGTCCGCGGGCCGATGCGCTGCGCCGGTCACTGGCAGGACGCCCTCGACCACGCAGCCGCCGTCGCCGCGGCGGTGACCGGTGCGGCCGCGCCGGCCGCCACCGAGCCGTACTGCTGGTCCGAGCAGCACGGCGTCATGCTCCAGGTCGCCGGGCACCTGGTCGGGGGCGAGCAGGCGACGGTGCTCGACGGCTCCGTCGACGGCGCGGACCTGCTCGTGCGCTACGAGCGCGACGGCGAGGAGGTGGCCGTGCTCGGCATGAACCGCCCGCGGGAGGTGACGCGCTGGCGCCGGTCGCGCCGCGCTCGGCCCGCCCCGACGCCTGCGCCGCCCGTCCCCGCTGCGGCCGGTCCCGCCCGATCCCTGGAGGACGCATGATCATCGACCAGCTCGACGCACCGCTCGAGGGCTCGCTGCGTCCGACGCTGCCCGGCCTGGTCTACACCGACCCCGAGCAGTTCGCCGCGGAGCAGGCCCAGATCTTCGAGCAGACCTGGTTCTGCGCCGTGGCGAGCTCCGACGTGGCGCGGGCCGGTGACTGGCGCACCGTCGAGATCGGCCGCGAGCGCCTCATCGTCTCGCGCAACCGCCGCGGCGAGGCCCGCGCCTTCTTCAACGTCTGCCGGCACCGCGGCATGCAGGTCTGCACGGAGGAGTCCGGGTCGAGCCGGACCTTCCAGTGCGGCTACCACGCCTGGACCTACGACCTCGACGGTGCGCTCGTCGCCGCACCCAACCTGACGTCGATGCCCGACGTCGACCGGGCCGCCTACGGCCTGCGTCGCGCGCACGTCCGCGAGTGGCTCGGGTACGTGTGGGTCTGCCTGGCCGACGAGCCGCCGTCGTTCGAGGAGACCGTGCACGGCGAGGTCGTCACCCGGCTGGGCGAGCTGCACCACCTCGACAACTACGGGATCGAGCGGCTCCAGGTCGCGCACCGCATCCGCTACGACGTGGCAGCAAACTGGAAGCTCGTGGTGGAGAACTTCCAGGAGTGCTACCACTGCGCCACCATCCACCCCGAGCTCACCGAGGTGCTGCCGGAGTTCGCGGACGGCTGGGCGTCGCAGAGCGGTGTCAACCACGGCGCCCTGTTCGCGCCGGAGGTCGAGGGGTTCACCATCGACGGGTCGGCCGGCGCGGCGGTGATCCCCGAGATCGCGCCCGACCAGGAACGCCGCTACTACGCGATCACCATCCGGCCCAACGTGTTCGTGAACCTCGTCCCTGACCACGTGATCGTGCACCGCATGTTCCCGGTGGCCGCCGACCGGACGATCATCGAGTGCGACTGGCTGTTCCTGCCGGAGGTGGTGGCTGCGGGCACCGACGTCAGCAAGCAGGTCGAGCTGTTCGACCGCGTGAACCGCCAGGACTTCGACGCGTGCGAGAAGACGCAGCCCACGATGAGCTCACGGCACTACGTCGACGGGGGCGTGCTGGTGCCCGCCGAGCACCACATCGGGGAGTTCCACGACTGGGTCGCGGACCGGACCGGCCTGCAGCGCTGAGGGCCGCCGGCTCGCTCAGACCTCGAAGGTCAGGCCGGTGGCCTGCTCCGTCGCCGCCCAGAGGTCGCGGGCGAGCTGCTCGTCGCGGGCCCAGCGCGTCATGCCCGCGATCACCGGGGCGCCGCGGGTCCCGCCGAGCGACGCCGGGCCCACGTACTCCCCGCCGGTGAACGTCGGGTCGGTCGCGGCCCGCAGGCTCGGCAGCGCCCCCGCAGCGGCCGACTGGCTCGCCAGTGCCGACACCTGCTGCACGACCGTGCCGAGGAACGGGTTGCCCATCGCCACGCCGGTCTTCTGCAGCTCGGTGCGGGCGAAGCCCGGGTGCGCGGCCGTGCTGACGACGGCCTTCCCCGCAGACTTCAGGCGGCGGTCGAGCTCGAGCGCGAACGACAGGTTCGCGAGCTTGGACTCCGCATAGGACACCCAGCGGCGGTAGCGTCGCGGCGAGCCCTCCGGCGTCAGCGAGCGCAGGTCGATCCCCTTGGCCTGCAGGTGCGCGAGCGACGAGACGGACACGACCCGGGCGTCGTCGGCGAGCAGCGGCCACACCTGCGCCGTCCACGCGAAGTGGCCCACGTGGTTCGTGCCGATCTGCAGCTCGAAGCCGTCGGCCGTCGTGCTGTACGGCGGGATCATGATGCCGGCGTTGTTCACGAGCACGTCGATGCGGTCGTGCCGCGAGCCCAGCTCCTCGGTCGCCCGGCGGACGTCGGCGAGGTCGGCCAGGTCGAGGGAGAGCACCTCGACGTCGACGTCGGGCAGCTCCTCGCGCAGCCGGGCGAGCGTGTCGTCGGCCTTCTGCGGGTTGCGTGCGGTGACGGTCAGTCCCGCGCCCGCGCGCGCCAGCTCGAGGGCGGTGTGGAACCCGAGCCCCCCGGTGACACCGGTGACGACGGCCCGCTTCCCGCCCAGGTCGGGGATGTCCTGCGTGCTCCAGCTCATGGGACGAACCGTATCCGCCCCACCCCCACCCCGCCGGACGATCTCGCTGCTCGAGGAACGACCGGCCCCGCTGGTCGAGTAGTCGACGCCGCGACGGAGGAGCTGGCGGAGGCGTATCGAGACCACTCCGGGCGGACGCTGGGAGCCGGTTTGCGCTGGGCCGTTGCCGGGTGGTCTCGATACGCAGCGACGAGCTCGCTGGCGCTCGCCGTCGCGGCTACTCGACCAGCGGTGGGGTCCGTTGGTCGAGTAGTCGGGCTGGGCGAGGAACGAGCCTGAGCCCGACGTATCGAGACCACTCGGAGCGGTCGCTGGGGGTTGGCTCGCGATGGGCCGTTGCCGGGTGGTCTCGATACGCATCCACGGCGCTCGCTCCTCGCGCGTGGCCGCTACTCGACCAGCGAGACCTACCGCTGGTCGAGTAGTCGACGCCGCGACGGAGGAGCTGGCGGAGGCGTATCGAGACCACTCCGGGCGGACCCTGGGAGCCGGTTGGCGCTGGGCCGTTGCCGGGTGGTCTCGATACGCAGCGACGAGCTCGCTGGCGCTCGCCGTCGCGGCTCCTCGACCAGCGACACCGCTGGTCGAGGAGGCCGACCGGCTGGGGGCACCTCCCGCTTGCGGGGGCCGAAGGAGCCCGGTCGGGCGTATCGAGACCGCCCCGAGCCGTCGCTGGGGGTGGGTCAGAAGGTGACGGCCATCTGCTCGAGGACGCGGTGGGCGAGGTCGGTGTCGCCGCTCACCGCGACGTCGACCGCACCCGGGCGCCGACGGCCTGCGGCCAGCACGGCGAAGGCCTCGGACGTCAGCGTGAGGGTGGCGGTGGGGGCGTCCGGCACGCCGGGGCGGGCGCGGCCGTCGTCGCCGACCGTCGCGCCGACCTGCAGGGCGATCGGGCCGGTGAGCTCCCACAGGACCGACGTGCCGGCCGTCGCGCCGACCTTCTTGCCGAGCACGAACGGCATCGCGGCCGCGAAGGTGTGGGTCGTGACCTGCGCGCCGGCCGAGTCGAGGTTGCCGGGCCGGTCGACGGCGCGACGTACGTCCTGCTCGTGGCACCAGACGTCGACGGTGCGGTTGCGCAGCATCGTGTCCCACGTCCAGCCGACACCGGCGGGCGTGTGCTCGGCGCGCGCGGTGGGGTCGTCGGGCAGCGCGTCGCCGAGCCGCTCCGCGCGGACGTCGACGCTGCGGCGCAGCTCGTCGAGCACCTGCTCACGCGTGAGCCCGCGCCGCGACTCGACCCCGGCCTCCGTGTACACCGAGGCGATGCCCCCGGCCGACGCCGTGGTGGGTGCCTCGTCGACGACGTGCCCCGCGGTGACCGCTTCGAGGTGGGCCAGGTGGGCGGCGACGTCGGCGACCGTCCAGCCCGGCAGGTCGGTGGGCGTGGACCACGCCGCGTCGTCGAGCTCCTCGAGCAGGGCGATCGTGTCGCGGACGCTGGCCAGCCAGGCGTCGACGTAGGTCTGCAGCATTCAGTCCTCCAGGGTGCGCTTGCGTCGGGTCCACCAGGTCGCCACGGCGAGCGCGACGGCGACGGCGGCGGCGATCCAGGCGATGCCCGCGCCGTTGCGGGTGCGGTCGAGGAAGCCGTCGGCGACGGCCACCCGGTAGGTCGCGGCGTCGGCGGCGCGGTCCTTCGGCGTGCAGCGGACCGCGACCTGGTCCGACCCCTCACGCTCGAACGCGATCAGGTACCAGGTCGAGCCGTCCTGCGGCACGCGCAGGTCGATGGGCGCGTCCTCGAGCTGCACCGGCTTCGCGCCCTTCGCGGGCCCGGTCGCGGTGCACGTGACGTCGCGCTCGGGCTGCCGGACGTCGGTGAAGACGGCCAGCGAGGCGCCCTTGGCGTCCACCCGCTCGGTCAGGTTCTGCAGCGTCGCGTCGCGGACGTGGTCCCACGCGCCGGCGGCGACGACGGCCGAGGCCATCCATCCGCCGATCGCGAGCAGGAACGCCGCGAGGTACCACAGCGGACTGGTCAGACGCACCCGCTCACTCTGGCACACGCGTCGGTGCGGGTCAGGTGGGCCACGCGCGACGGCTTGACCGCAGGGCCGGGGAGGAGGACGCTGGGCTCCGCTAGTTGAACCTTCACCTTTCTCAAGGAGCTCCCATGGACGAGGTCTTCCTCATCTCCCGCTTCCTCTTCGCCTACCTCGTCATCGGCTCGGGCATCGGTCACCTCACGGCGACCGGCGCCATGGCCGGCTACGCCGAGTCGCGCGGTCTCTCCAACGCCAAGGTGCTCGTGCAGGTCAGCGGCGTCGCGCTGCTGGCCGGCGGCGTGTCGGTGCTGCTCGGCATCTGGGGCGACATCGGCGCCCTCGGCCTGGCGATCCTGCTGCTCGTGACGGCCGTGCTGATGCACGCGTTCTGGAAGGAGAGCGACGCCCAGGCCAAGCAGATGGAGATGGTCGCCTTCAACAAGAACGTCGCCCTCGCCGGCGGTGCGCTCGCGCTGTTCGTGCTGCTGTCGACCGACTTCGCGCCCTACACGCTCACCGGCGCGCTCATCAACTGGTGACGACGGGCTGAGCAACGACGCCTGGCGCGACCACGAGGCGTTCCAGCACGAGGGCGAGCGGCGGCCACGTCGCTCGCCCTCGGCGCGTCCAGACGAGTGCGCGCATCGTGACGCCGGGGTCGTGGAACGGGACGACCGTCACGCCGTCGCGCGGACGACGCCAGAGCGGCAGCATCCCGACGCCGAGGCCCGCCACCACGAGGTCCTCGACGAGGTCGAGGCTGTCGGACAGGTGCTCGACCCGTGGCTCGAAGCCCGCCATCGACGCGAGGACCCGCAGCACCTCCTCGTCGGCCGTGTTCCGCGAGTTGCCGATCCAGGCGCCGGCGGCGTGGCGGCGCAGCAGGTCGGGCGCGGCGAGGTCGGTGGCGGGTGCGTCCGCCGTCGGCACACCCAGGCCCCACGCCGCGCGCCACAGGGGTCGCGACGCGATCGCGCGGTCGAGCGTCGCGGGAGCGAGGTCGTAGTCGTAGGCGAGCGCGAGGTCGATCCGGTCCGCGAGGAGCGCCTCGCGGGCCTCGCCCGGCTCCAGCTCGTGCACCACCACCCGCACGGCGGGATGCGTGACCGCGAGCTCGGCCACGACCGGCAGCAGGGTGGTGCGGACGGCCGTCGCGAAGCCGGCGACGCGCACCGTGCCGGCCGGCTCGGCGTCGGGGTCGAGGTCGGTGCGAGCGGCCTCGACGGCGGCGAGGATCGCGACGGCGTGGTCGGCCAGCCGACGACCCGCGGGCGTGAGCCGGACGCCTCGACCGTCCGGCTCCACGAGCGGCGTCCCCACCTCGCGGGCGAGGGCGGCCACCTGCTGCGACACGGTGGAGGTGCTCGTCATCAGGACGTCGGCCACGGCACGCATGGACCCGTGCCGCGACAGCTCGAGCAGCACGGCGAGACGGTCGGTGTTCACGGGGGCATCGTCCCTGTTCGACGGACGGTTCGTCCGGCATCGTCACGTGGACGCGGACGGACCGCAGCGTGTCTCCTGGTGCCGTGCAGCTCTCGTCCTCGTCCTCGACCATCCCCGACGGCGCCCCGCGCGGGGCGGTCATGGCGCTGGCGTCGATGACGTCGGTGCAGCTGGGTCTCGCGGTGTCCGTCGGACTCTTCGACCGCATCGGCTCGGAGGGTGCGGCGTGGCTGCGACTCGCGTGGGCGGGCGTCATCCTCGCGGTCCTCGTCCGCCCCTGGCGTCGCGGGCTGAGCCCGGCCACGCTCCGGGCCTGCGTGGCGCTCGGCGTCGTGACGGCCGGCGTCACGATGCTGTTCATGGCGGCCGTCGCCCGGCTGCCTCTCGGCACGGCGAGCGCGCTGGAGTTCCTGGGTCCGCTGTCCGTCGCGGTGCTCCGTGGGCGACGCGGCACGTGGGTGTGGCCCGCGCTGGCCGCAGTGGGCGTCCTGCTGCTGACCCAGCCCTGGAGCGGGGAGATCGACGGCCGCGGCGTCCTCTACGCGCTCGGCGCGGCCTGCTGCTGGGCGGGCTACATCGTCCTCACGCAGCGCGTGGGCGACGCGGCCGACGGCATCGTGGGACTGGGCGTCTCCATGCCGGTGGCGGGCCTGGTCGCCACGATCGTGGCCGGGCCGGCCACGATCGGCCACCTCGACCTCGAGCTGCTCGTCGTCGGCGTGGGCCTGGCGATGCTCGTGCCTGTGGTCCCGTTCGCGCTGGAGATGCTGGCGCTGCGGCGGCTCACGACCGCCGCGTTCGGGACGTTGATGTGCCTGGAGCCGGCGATCGCCCTGGTCGTCGGGCTCGTCGTGCTCGACCAGGTGCCGGACGTGGGTGCCGTGCTGGGTCTGGCCTGCGTGGTCGCGGCGGGCGTGGGCGCGACCCGGTCGGGTGGCCGGGCGCCCGTCGCCGCAGCCTGAGCCCCACGCACGACGAAGCCCCCGCCCGGTGCCGGGCGGGGGCTTCGTCGTGGTGGTCGGTGCCGAGGCTCAGAACGCAGCCTCGTCGAGCTCCATGATGCTGGCGTCGACGTTCTCGGCCATCGCGCGCTCGGCGGTCAGGCGGGGGAGCACGGTGCGCGCGAAGAACGACGCCGCCGCGATCTTGCCCTCGTAGAACGCCTTCTCCGAGCCGGTCGCGCCCTCGTCGAGCTTGGCGATCGCGACCTCGGCGCCGCGCAGCAGCAGCCAGGAGACGACCAGGTCGCCGAGCACGTACACCAGACGCGTCGTGTTCAGGCCGACCTTGTAGAGGTTCTTCAGGTCGCCCTTCTCGTCGGCCGGGTTGCTGGCCATGAGGTCGGTGAACGCGGCACCCAGGATGGCCTGGGCGTCGTCGAGGCCGGTCGCGAGCAGCTCGCGCTCGACCTTGAGGCGACCGTTGCCGGCCTCGCTCTTCACGAACTCGCCCACCTGCTCGGCGAGGTAGCCGATGGCGCGGCCCTTGTCCTTCACGATCTTGCGGAAGAAGAGGTCCTGGCCCTGGATGGCCGTCGTGCCCTCGTAGAGCGTGTCGATCTTGGCGTCACGCACGTACTGCTCGATCGGGTAGTCCTGCAGGAAGCCGGAGCCACCGAACGTCTGCAGCGACTCGGTGCCCAGCAGCACCCAGGAGCGCTCGGAGCCGTAGCCCTTGACGATGGGGAGCAGGAGGTCGTTGACCGACTCCTCGAGCGACGCGTCCTCGCCGGACTCCGCCTTCTGCATGATCGCGTCCTGCCAGGTCGTCGTGTAGAACACGAGCGAGCGCAGGCCCTCGGCGAAGGCCTTCTGGGTCATGAGCGAGCGGCGGACGTCGGGGTGGTGCGTGATCGTCACGCGCGGCGCGGTCTTGTCGGCGGCCTGCGTGAGGTCGGCGCCCTGGACGCGCTCCTTGGCGTACTCCAGCGCGTTCAGGTAGCCCGACGACAGCGTCGCGATGGCCTTGGCGCCCACCATCATGCGGGCGTTCTCGATGACGCGGAACATCTGGTTGATGCCGTCGTGCACCTCGCCGAGCAGCCAGCCCTTGGCCGGCTCGCCGCCACCGGTCGACGGGTCGCCGAAGGTGACCTCGCACGTGGTGGAGACCTTGATGCCCATCTTCTTCTCGACGTTCGTCACGTAGGCGCCGTTGCGCTCGCCGGTCAGCTCGCCGGTCTCGTGGTCGAAGTGGATCTTCGGGACGAGGAAGAGGCTCAGACCCTTCGTGCCGGGGCCGCCGGCGCCCTCGACGCCCACGGGGCGCGCGAGGACGAGGTGCATGATGTTCTCGCTCATGTCGTGCTCGGCCGAGGTGATGAAGCGCTTGACGCCCTCGATGTTCCAGGAGCCGTCCTCGTTCGGGTAGGCCTTGGTGCGGCCCGCGCCGACGTCGGAGCCCGCGTCGGGCTCGGTGAGCACCATCGTGGCGCCCCACTGACGGTTGGTCATGAACTCGGCGATCTTCTTGTCGCGCTCGGTGCCGTTCTCGAAGACGATGCGCGCGAAGGCCGGGCCGGCGGAGTACATCCAGATGGGCGGGTTCGCGCCGAGCACGAACTCACCGATCGCCCAGATCAGCGAGGAGGGGGCCTTCTGGCCGCCGAGCTCCTCGGGGACCTGCAGACGCCACCACTCGGCGTCCATCCACGCCTTGTAGCTCTTGGCGAAGGCGGGGTTCATGGTGACCGTCATCGCCTTGGGGTCGTAGACGGGCGGGTTGCGGTCGGAGTCCTCGAAGGAGGGGGCGAGGTCCTCGCGGGCCAGCCGCTCGGTCTCGGCGAGGATGCTCTTCGCGGTGTCGAGGTCGAGCTCCTCGAACGCACCGGTGCCGAGGACGTCCTGACGTCCGAACAGCTCGAAGAGGTTGAACTCGACGTCGCGCAGGTTGCTCTTGTAGTGGCTCATGACTGCCTGTTCCTGGATCGAGGGTGCGGTGTCCGGTGCACACGTGTTACCGATGGGTGCTACCGGCAGGTAACTTCAAGTATCCGCAGATGAGGGGCCTGACACAAGTCCCGGGAGCCGACTCGTGCGTCACGTGGGTCGGGCGACCTCCGTGCGCCCGTCAGCGGGACAGGTCGGGGACGAGCCCGACGACGCCGTGCAGGTCGTCGACGACGTGGTCGGCGCCCGCTGCGCGCAGCTCGTCGGGGCTGCACGGACCGGTCGGCACCGCGACCCCGACGACGTCGGCCGACCGGCACGCCTCCATGTCGTGCACGTGGTCGCCGACGTAGGCGGTGACGCCGCGGGCGCGGAACACGTCGGCCTTGCCCTCGCGCCAGACCTCGCCGACGACGTCGAGGTCGATCGCGAGGTGCTGGAGGTGCAGGGCGGCGTTGCGCCCGTTCTTGCCGGTGACGACGAAGGCCTCGCCGCCGGCGTCGAGCACGGCCTGCACGGCCTCGCGCGCCCCGGGGAGCAGCTCGACCCGCGGGATCGCGAGGTCGGGGTAGAGCGCGCGGTAGCGGTCGGCGACCTGGGGGACCTGCTCGGGCTCGAACCAGTGCGCGAGCTCGGCCTCGAGGGGCGGTCCGAGGCGGGAGGTGACGAGGTCGACGTCGATGAACGTCCCGGTCTCCTCCGCGAGGGCCCGGTAGGTGGCCCCGATGCCGGGCCGGGAGTCGACGAGCGTCATGTCGAGGTCGAAGCCGACGACGAGGCGGGTCACGGGCCCGAGACTAACGAACGCCGCCACCGGCGTCGGGGGAGCGTCGGTGGCGGCGTGCGTGCGCCCGGGGGTCGCGCCGGGCGGCGGGTGACCCGGCCGGGGCGTCGGGACCCGGCCGGGTGGGGGCCGTCGGTCGCGGGGACCGACGGCGGGTCTCAGAAGCGCTGGATGGTCGGGATGCGGCCGTACCCGTCGCGGGCGACGAGGTAGGCGGACTTGGTGACACCGACGGTGACGACGACGGCGCCGAGCACGGCGAGAGCGATCATGGGGGGCCTCCTCGAAGGGGGTGGGGACGAGCTGACACGTCCATGGTCGCGCTGTCCACTGTCAAGGACAAGCGAAGAGAACTTCACGTAACGTGTAGCATCACTACATGGATGTCCGTCGTCTCATGGTTCTGAGGGAATTGTCGGAGCGGGGCTCGGTGGGTGCCGTCGCCGATGCGATGAGGGTCACACCGTCGGCGGTGTCGCAGCAGCTCAAGGCGCTGGAGAAGGAGGCGGGCTACCCCCTCGTCGAGCCGGCCGGGCGGGGCGTGGCGCTGACCGAGGCGGGTCGAGCGCTGGCCCGCGCGGCCACCGACATCGCGGTCGCGATCGAGCGGGCCGAGGGCGAGTGGCGCGCCTTCATGGAGCAGCCGGCCGGCCGCGTCACGCTGGTGACCTTCCCGACGGGAGGGGAGATGCTGCTGCCCGGGCTGCTGACCAGGATGGCCGAGCGGCCCGACGTCGAGCTGCTGTGCACCGACACCGAGGACCCCGACGCCGTCGGCGACCTGACCGCCGACCACGACGTGGTGCTGTCGGACTCGCCCACGACGTCGGCCGCCTGGCACGACCGTGGCCTGCAGGTCGTGCCGCTGATGAGCGAGCCGCTCGACGTCGCCCTGCCGCAGGACCACCCCCTCGCCCGCAAGGCGAACCTGTCGCCGCGCGACGTCGTCGGCGAGACCTGGATCGGCGTCCCGCCCGGCTACCCCTTCGACCGCGTCCTCGAGCAGGTCGTGGTCGCGACCGGCCAGCCCGTGCAGGTCGCGCAGCGCTTCGCCGACAACGGCGTGGTCGAGGCGATGGTCGCGGGCGGGCACGGCCTCGCGATCCTGCCGCGCTTCACGACGCGCGAGCACGGCAACGGCCTGGTGACCCGCCCCCTGCTCGGCGTCCGCGCGCGCCGTGAGATCTCCGCCGTCCTGCGCCCCGACCGCTTCGAGCGCCCCTCCGTCCGCCTCGTCGTCCAGGCCCTGCGCGAGGAGGCGCGCCTCGTCGCCGACGCCCACGGCGCCGCGTGAGCGGAGATTCCCAGGTCGACCTGGGAATCTCCTCACCAGGCACGGGAATCTCAGCCAGGCACGGGAAGCAAGCCGTGCGCGGCTGGGATTCCCAGGTCGACCTGGGAATCCGTCCCGGCCGTCAGTCCTTGGCGAACCGCGCGGCGAAGCGCTCGAACTCCGGGCTCGACAGCGACTCCGCCTGGAACTGCGCCTCGACGTCGAGCGAGGTGGCCGCGTCCGACGTCGCCGCGACGCGCAGCGACTCCTTCACGTGCGCCATCAGCACGGGGTTGCGCTCGCACCAGCCGAGCGCGACGTCGCGGGCGCGGGTCTGGGCGTCGTCGGCGATCTCCTGGGCGATGCCGAGGCGCAGCGCGTCGTCGGCGCCGATGACGTCGCCCGCGTAGAGCGCGGCGGCGGTGTTGGCCGAGCCGATCCGCTGCGTCAGCATCCACGTGCAGCCGCCGCCGGGGTGCAGGCCGATCTGGGTGAAGGTCGGGCCGAACCCGGCGCGGGGGCCGGCGACGATCACGTCGCAGGCGAGCGCGATGTTGAGGCCGGCGCCGACCGCGGGGCCGTGCACGGCCGCGATGGTGGGGATCGCGAGGTCGCGGATCGGCAGGAACGACGCGTAGACCTTCATGAGGTGGTCGCGCAGCTCGTCGACGGGGCGGGTGCGGTCGCCGAACAGGTTGGTCACGTTCGCGCCGGAGCAGAAGGCGCGCCCCGCGCCGGTCACGAGCAGCGCGCGGGCGTGCTCGTCGGCCGCAACAGCGGCCACCGCGTCGCGCAGCTCGTCGAGCAGGGGCCAGTCGAGGGCGTTGAGCCGCTCCGGGTCGTTCAGCGTGATGGTCCGCAGCGGACCGTCGGACTGCAGCAGCACGAAGGACATGCGGGCACCGTAGCGGCCGGCGCTACAGGGCGCGGCGGACGACCTCCGCCATGCCGGCGTACCCGCGGTCGTTGGGGTGGAAGCGGTCCTCGGCGAGACGTCCGCGCCAGTCGCGCATGTGCGGCACGCGGAAGTCGGCGACGCGGATCGCGCCGGCGCGGGCGCGGGCATCGACGACCCGGTTGAACGCGACGGCCGAGCGCTGCAGGCCCGGCTGCGTCGCCACGACCGTGCCGCGCGGGACGGCGTCGAGCAGCTGCTCCGTCGCGGCCGGCAGGCGGCGGCTCCAGCGCGGGCTCATGAGGTCGTTGTTGCCGATGAGCAGGGTCACCAGCGCGACGTCGTGCCCGATGGCACGCACCTGCTCGAGGGCGGGGAGCTGTCGGTCGAGGACGTCGAGCACGCGTGCGCCGTTGAACGACAGGTTGAGCACCGCGACGTCGCGCAGGGCCGACGGCGGGTCGCCGGCCAGCTGGCCCACCCAGCCGCGGTCGGGTGCGCTCGCACCGATGCCCTGGGTCATCGAGTCGCCGAGCGCGACCCACAGCGGCCGACCGGAGCCGAGGGCGCGACGGTTCGCGTCCTCCCACCAGCGCGCGTACGGCTCGACCTGCTCCATCACGCTGCGGACGCCGGGCAGGACCAGCGCCAGCTTGGAGACCACCGGGCCGGGCGGCCGTCCGCTGAGGTTGGAGTACTCGAACGTCGTCACGCGCCCAGTGAACCAACGGGCCCACGGTCGCGCAGGTCGCGTGAGCGGGCTCACGGGCTCCGCAGACCTCGGAGACCAGAGGTTTTCGCGCGGGTCATGCCGACGAAACACCGCCCGTGTTTCATCGTAGGTAACAAAGTTTCGTCGCAAGAATCAACGATCTGGAGGATGCCATGACCGCCGACACGCAGACCGCCACGTCCGTCCCACCCTTCCGCGTGACCGCGGACGGCCACGTCGGGCTGCCTCCCATGAACATCGGCAGCACGCTCGGCTTCATCGGCGACGTCTACGAGAACCCCGACGACAGCGTCATGTGCTCCGGGTACTTCGAGCTGCTGCACACCGACGAGCCGCTCGAGTACTTCTACGACTACGACGAGATGAAGGTCGTGCTCGAGGGCGAGCTTCACCTCGTGAACCTCGACACCGGGCAGGAGCTCGTCGCGCGCCGCCACGACGCGATCTTCTTCCCCCAGGGCTCGCGCATCGGGTTCAGCACGCCCGACCGCGCGCTGGCCTTCTACACCGGGCACCGCGACGCGAGCCTGCTGTGAACCCGGCCCTCGAGCTCACCAGCGTCCCGACGTGGGCGGTCCGACCGTCGACGCCACCGTGCGACCCCTCCGCCACGGCGTGCACGGCCGTGGCCGTCGGGCCTGACGCCGTCGACGTCGCGACCACCTGGCTCGCCGAGGCCGTCGCACCGGGACGTCTGCACGCCGTCGCCGCCACCGACGAGGCACTGGCCGTGGTCGACGCCGAGCTCGCCGACGCCCGCGTCGGCTGGCGGCTGCTGGTCGCCGGGCCGCTGACGGCCGTGCTGCCGCTGCGCGCCCGCGCCCTCGCCGGAGGCCTGCTCGACGCCGAGCTCGCGGTGGCCACGACCACCACTGACGACCTGCTCGTCACGTGCGCCCACTGCGCCGCGGTCACCTCGGCGCCCACCCACGTCGGGGGCGTCGTCCCCTGCGCCGGGTGCGAGCGACGGCTCGTCGTGCACCACCACGTCTCGCGACGCCAGGGGGCCTTCCTCGGCTACCAGGTCGACGCAGAGCAGTGGGACGCCGGGCAATGGGACGCCGGGCAGTGGGAGGAGGGGGCGTGAGCGAGCACCTCTCCCTCGTCGTGGCCGCCGTCGACGACACCGTGCCCGGCGTCCGGTCGGTTCGCCTCGTGCGTCCCGACGGCGCGGCCCTGCCCGGGTACACGCCCGGCAGCCACGTCGTGGTGACCTGCGGACCGCCGGGCTCGACCGCGAACGCCTACTCGCTCACCGGCGACTCCGTCGCGCCGCGGGCCTACGAGATCTCGGTGCTGCGCCTCGACGCCGGGCGCGGCGGCTCGCGCTGGGTGCACGCCCTGACCACCGGCGACCGGGTCGAGGTGACGCCTCCGCGGTCGGCGTTCCCGCCCGTGCTCGCCGCCCGCCGGCACCTGCTCGTGGCCGGCGGCATCGGGGTCACCCCGATCCTGTCGCACCTGCGCAGCGCGGTGCGGTGGGGTCGCGACGTCGAGGTGCTGTACGCGCACCGACCCGGCGCGGCGGCCCATCTCGACGACCTGCACGACCTCGCCGGCGACGCCCTCACCTGCCTCACCGACCGGACCGCCCTCGGCGACCACCTCGAGCGCCGCCTCGCCGACCAGCCGGTCGGCACCCACCTCTACACGTGCGGTCCGGCCGGGTTCATGGACACCGTCACGCTCGCCGCCCGACGCCTCGGCTGGCCCGACGAGCGCATCCACGTGGAGCACTTCGGTGTCGACGACCTCGACCCCGGCGAGCCGTTCGAGGCCGTCCTCCGGACGTCGGGCCGCACCGTCCCCGTCCCGTCGGGCACGAGCCTGCTCGACGCGCTCGAGGGTGCGGGGCTGTCGGTGCCGAACCTCTGCCGCCAGGGCGTCTGCGGCGAGTGCCGGGTGCCCGTCGCCGCCGGCACGCCGCTGCACCGCGACCTCGTCCTCACCGACGCCGAGAAGGCCGCCGCCGACACGCTCCTGTGCTGCGTGTCGCGCGCCGCCGACGACCGACTGGAGCTCGACCTGTGACCACCCAGCCCAGCGTGGACCGCGCCCTCGTCGCGGGCTTCCCGTTCCCGTTCCCCACCGACCGCTACCGCTACTCCACCAACGTCGAGCCGGCACCGCGCGCCGTCAGCACGCCCGCAGGGCAGTGGGGCGCGAGCCTCGTCGACGTCGACGGCGAGTACCACCGCGAGCTGGCCGAGCGCGCCGCCGTCCTCGAGCGCGACCCGAGCCGCTACGCGGTGCTCGACCACATGGCGCCGGCCTGCTGGGACACGATGCTCACGCTCATGCGTGAGCTGGCCGCCGCCTACCCCGACGTCATGAGCCTCGACGGCGACGGGCCGTCGTACGTCTGGACCAACCGGCTCCTCGACGTCGAGCAGCCGTTCACGTACGCGCAGCCGTCGACGCTGCCGGACGAGCCGCTGCGCTACGTCGCCTCCCAGGTGCAGGAGGACCTCGTGCTGCTCGACCAGCGCGACGGCGACCTCTGGGGCGACGCGGGCCTGGTGACGTTCGCCGCCGACTGGTCGTTCGGCTTCGACGTCGGCATGACGTTCCTGGAGATCCACGGGCCGGTCCCGCGGCTGCGTGAGACCGGCGTCATCACCCGCGCCCGCGAGTTCATCTTGCGGCTCCAGCCGGGTGCCCCGTACCGGCGCACCAACTGGACGCTCACCATCGGGCGCCAGCTCGACGTGTCGACCGAGCGGTACCCCGAGTGGGGGCCGGACCGGCCGCGCATGCTGACCGTCGACGACGCGACGTTCGGCCGCGAGGTGCACCTGCGCACCGAGGTGCAGCACCTGGTGCGCCTCGAGGAGTCCGGCGCGGTGCTGTTCCTCATCCGCACCTACCTGCTGCCGTTCGAGGAGCTCGCGCGCGTGGAGCCGTGGCGGGCCACCACGGCGGCCGTGCTGGCCGACCTCCCCGACGACATCGCCGACTACAAGGGCATCGCCGGCTACCGCGACCGCGCCGTCGACTGGCTGCACGCGCACGCGCCCTGAGTCCCCCGACCCCCGGACCGACCCCCGGTCCGGCGCGGCGTCCCGACCCGGGGCGTCGCCACCACCCCCCACCCGAGGAGGTCTGCCGATGACCGCAGCCGACGTGGCGTGGATGCTCGCCGCATTCGCCGTCGTCCTGATCATGTTCCCCGGCATCGCGTTGTTCTACGGAGGCATGGTCGGGCCGAGGAACGCCCTGAACATGCTGATGATGTGCATGAGCACGCTCGCCGTCGTGTCCGTCCTGTACGTGCTCTACGGCCACGGCGTGGTCGTCGGCGACAGCCTCGGTGGCTGGCGCGTGATCGGCGACCCGCTGCAGCACCTGGGCTGGACGGGCATCTACGACGACCCCGGTGACGGGTCGATCGTCGACCCCTACTGGTTCTCCTTCTACGTGCTGTTCGCCGCGATCACGGTCGCGATCGTCGCGTCGGCGGCGGTCGGGCGCATGAAGTTCTCCGCGTGGCTCGTGTTCTCGGGCGTGTGGCTCACGCTCGTCTACCTGCCGCTCGGCCACCAGGTGTTCGCGTTCGACGGCGACGACACGAAGGGCGGCTGGCTGCGCAACGTCGTGCAGCTGCACGACTACGCGGGTGGCACGGCCGTGCACATGTCGGCCGGGTTCGGGGCGCTCGCGCTGGCGCTCGTGCTCGGCAAGCGTCGCACCGTGCAGATGCGGCCCCACAACCTGCCGATCGTCCTCGTCGGCGTCGGCATGCTGTGGATGGGCTGGATCGGCTTCAACGGCGGCACGGCCGGCGGCGCGAACTTCCTCGCCCAGTTCGCGATCATGTCGACGTTGCTCGCCGGCTGCACCGGCATGATCGGGTTCTGCCTCGTCGAGCGGGTGCGCGACGGGCACGCCACCACCCTCGGCATGTGCTCCGGCGTGATCGCCGGGCTCGTCGGCATCACCCCGTCGGCGGACGCCGTCGACGCGCTCGGTGCGCTGTTCGTCGGGTTCGCGTCGGGCGCGGTCGTCGCGTGGGCGGTCACGTGGAAGTCGCGGCTGGGGATCGACGAGTCGCTCGACGCGTTCGCGGTGCACGGGATCGGCGGCATCGTCGGCTCGCTGTGCGTGGTGCTCATCGGCTTCGAGGGCTCACCGGCCGGCATCCGCGGCATCCTCCTCGGCGGCAGCTGGGACATCGTCTGGCGCGAGGTCGTGGGGATCGTCGTCGTGTCGGGCTACGCGTTCGTCGCGACCTACGTCATCGCGCGGGTGCTCGACCGGGTGATGGGCCTGCGGGCGCCGGAGGAGCACGAGCTGGAGGGCATGGACCTCACGCAGCACGCCGAGTCGGCCTACGACCTCGAGAGGACCTGACGTGAAGCTCGTGACCGCCGTCGTCCAGCCGCACCGGCTCGACGACGTCAAGGAGGCGCTGACCGGTCTCGGCATGGCGGGGCTGACCGTCACGGAGGTGTCGGGCCACGGTGCGCAGAAGGGCCACGCAGAGGTGTACCGGGGTGCGGAGTACCGCGTGGAGTTCCGTCCGAAGGTGCGCGTCGACGTGGTGGTCTCCGACGCCGACCTGGAGACGGTGCTCGACGCGGTGACCGAGGCCGCCCGCACCGGGCGGATCGGCGACGGGAAGATCTGGGCGACCGACCTGGTGGAGGTCGTCCGGGTGCGGACGGGGGAGCGGGGCGAGTCGGCCGTCTGACGGTCGCCCCACCCGTCGGGGGTGAGGAGCGCGGCGTCGCCCGGGGGTCGACGCCGCGCTCCCCTCGTCGCCCGCAGCGCTCAGGGTCGGGTACCTTGGGCGTCACCGGCCGATGTAGCTCAATGGCAGAGCGCTTGCTTCCCAAGCAAGACACGCGGGTTCGATTCCCGTCATCGGCTCCACGTCGCGGAGCGACCGTTCGCCGATGCGTCATCGAGTCGGGCCCCCAGTGCGGCGGAGCCGCCGGGCTTGGGATCCCGTCATCGGCTCCATCGCGCCGAAGGCGCTCTACTGCCGATGCGTCATCGAGTCGGGCCGCCAGTGCGGCGGAGCCGCCGGGCTTGGGATCCCGTCATCGGCTCCGAGCGCAGCTGTCCCGGACCGACGGCGTCGCGGTCTAGGTGCCGACGACGTCGCTGCGCCGCTCGACGAGGAGGGTGTCGCGCCACCGCCCTGCGGCGGGGCCGGCGGCGGCGCGGCCGATCCGCTCGCGGTGGCCGACGACGCGGAACCCGTGGCGCAGGTGGAGCCGCAGGCTGGCCTCGTTCTCGGGGAAGACGCTCGACTGCACGGTCCAGATGCCAGCGGCCTCGGTCGACGCGACCAGCGCGTCGAGGAGCAGACTGCCGACCCCGCGTCCCTGCGCGTCGGGCGCGACGTAGACCGAGTGCTCGACCACCCCGGCGTACACGGCGCGGCTCGACGTGGGCGAGCACGCCACCCAGCCGAGCGCCGTGCCGCCGCCGACCGCGACGTGCCGGTGGCCCGGCGGACGGCCGGCCGCGAACTCGTCCCACGTCGACGTCGCCGACTCGAAGGTCGCGTCGCCGGTGGCGATCCCCGCCGCCCAGATGCGTTCGACGTCGGGCCAGTCCGCCTCGACCATCGGCCGGACGCCGATGTCGGACGAGCTGTCGGTCCGCGTGGTCATGGGCCGAGTATGCGCCCGCGGCGGCAGGGCTCGTCGTCATCACCCCCACCGAAACCGGCTCTCCCCCACGGAACATCGCGTGGGGGAGAGCCGGTTCGCGTGGGCCCCACGCAAACGCGCGTCGGGGGGCGGGGTCAGCCGGCGGACTCGCGCTCGAGGAGGGCGAGGAACTCGTCGGCCATCGCGAGCTGGCGCTCGAGCGTCTCCCGTCGCGCCACGGCGTCGGCCCGGACCTCGGCCAGGTGGGCGCGCGCGTCGTCGGGTGATCCCGTGCCCCGCAGGGCCTCGAGGTCGGCCATCACGGCCTTCATCTCCTCGATCGAGAACCCGAGGGGCTTCATCCGGCGGATCACCAGGATCTTCTCCACGTCGGCCTCGGTGTACAGCCGGAAGCCGCCCTCCGAGCGACCGGAGGGGCGCAGCAGGCCGACCTCCTCCCAGTGGCGCAGGCTGCGCAGCGACAGCTCGGTCCGTGCGGCGACCTCGCCGATCTGCATGAACGCCGACCCGTCGACGTCGTCGTCCGTCATCCGTGACCATCCTCACCTGCTCGGTGCGTCGAACTCTACCCTCACGTAAGGGTAGAGTCGGGCGCAGACCCTCGACGGCGCGAGCCGTCGCGCCCATGGTGCCGCACGCCGCGCCCGGGCCCCGTCCACCACCTCCAAGACCAGGCGCCGACCGTGGCGCGCCCAGGAGCCCCATGTCGTCCACCGCCGTCCCGGTCCACGAGCCGACCACCGTCCGCGCCGCCCTGCGCAGCCCCCGGATCCTGCGCACCGAGGTGCTGGCCGGTCTCGTGGTCGCGCTGGCGCTCATCCCCGAGGCGATCTCGTTCTCGATCATCGCCGGCGTCGACCCCCGCGTCGGCCTGTTCGCGTCGTTCACGATGGCCGTCGCGATCTCCTTCCTCGGCGGCCGTCCCGCGATGATCTCCGCCGCCACCGGCGCGATCGCCCTCGTGATCGCACCGGTGATGCGGGAGCACGGCTACGACTACCTGATCGCCACCGTGCTCCTGGGCGGCGCGATCCAGGTGGTGCTGGCGCTCGTCGGCGTCGCCCGACTGATGCGGTTCGTCCCGCGATCGGTCATGGTCGGGTTCGTCAACGCCCTCGCCATCCTCATCTTCCAGGCCCAGATCACGCATCTCGTCGACGTCCCCTGGCAGGTCTACCCGATGGTGGCCGTGGGCATCGCCGTGATCGTCGCCTTCCCCCGGGTGAATGCCGTGGTCCCGGCGCCGCTGGTCGCGATCGTCGCGCTGACCGCCTTCACGCTGGCGGCGTCGCTCACCGTGCCCGACGTCGGTGACCAGGGGACCCTGCCCGACAGCCTGCCGTCGTGGTTCGTCCCCGACGTCCCCCTCACGCTCGACACGCTGAGGATCATCGCGCCCTACGCCCTCGCGATGGCCGTCGTCGGACTGCTCGAGTCGCTGCTCACCGCCAAGCTCGTCGACGACATCACCGACACACCCTCGGACAAGACGCGCGAGGCGGCCGGCCAGGGAGCCGCCAACGTCATCACCGGGTTCTTCGGCGGCATGGGCGGCTGCGCCATGATCGGCCAGACGATGATCAACGTGAAGGTCTCGGGTGCGCGCACCCGGATCTCGACCTTCCTCGCGGGCGTGTTCCTGCTGGTGCTGGTCGTCGGGTTCGGTGACGTCGTCGCCCTCATCCCCATGGCCGCGCTCGTCGCCGTCATGGTGATGGTGTCGGTCGGCACCTTCGACTGGCACTCCGTGCGCCCGGCCACGCTGCGACGCATGCCGCGCAGCGAGACGGCGGTCATGGTCGTCACCGTGCTCGGCACCGTGCTCACCCACAACCTGGCGATCGGCGTCGTCGTGGGCGTCCTGACGGCCATGACGCTCTTCGCGCGCCGCGTCGCGCACCTGACCGACGTCGAGCGCACCGTCGCCCGTGACGCCGACGGCGCCGCGACCGCCACCTACCGTGTCACCGGGCAGCTGTTCTTCGCCTCCAGCAACGAGCTGTACACGCGGTTCGACTACGCCGACGACCCGGAGCGCGTCGTCGTCGACCTCTCGGACGCGCGGGTCTGGGACGCCTCGACGGTGGCCGCGCTCGACGCGATCACGACGAAGTACGCCCGGCGTGGCACGTGCGTCGACATCGTCGGGCTCGACGCGGCGAGCGCGGAGCGGCACCAGCGACTCACCGGTCGGCTCGGTGGCCACTGAGCATCAGGGCCGTACGTCAGGCCCCTCGACCCCGTCGAGCAGCCGCGCGACGCGCCCCAGCGCGCCGGGGACGACGGAGTAGAACGCCCACGTCCCGCGCTGCTCGCGGGACAGCAGCCCCGCCTCGACGAGGACCTTCAGGTGGTGGGAGACGGTCGCCTGGCTGAGGCCGACCGGGCCGGTGATGTCGCAGACGCAGGCCTCGCCGCCCTCGTGCGCCGCCACCAGCGACAGCAGCCGGACGCGGCTGGGGTCGGCGAGCGCCTTGAAGGTGCGGGCCAGGTCGACCGCCTCCTCGCGCTCGAGCGGCGTCGAGGCCAGCGTCCCGCCACAGGCCGAGGCCGTCGTCGGGAGCGGCGAGGAGGTCACCCGGCGAGTATGCCCCAGGACCCGCTACGCTCCCTCCATCGACATCCGTCGATCTATCCGTCCCGACGAAGGAGCGGCCGTGCAGCAGCGCCTCGGCACCACGTCGTCCAACCCGGCACCCCCGGTGGAGCGGCTGTCGCGGCTCGACCGGCTGCTGCCCGTCTGGATCCTGCTGGCGATGGCGCTCGGGCTGCTCCTCGGCCGCACCGTCGAGGGGCTCGACTCCGCGCTCGAGGCGGTGTCGGTGGGCTCGGTCTCGCTGCCGATCGCGGTCGGGCTGCTCGTGATGATGTACCCGGTGCTCGCGAAGGTCCGCTACGACGAGACGTCGCGGGTCACCGGCGACCGCCGGCTCCTCGCCGCCTCCCTCGTCCTGAACTGGGTCGTCGGCCCGGCCCTCATGTTCGCGCTCGCGTGGCTGTTCCTGCCCGACCTGCCGGAGCTGCGCACCGGGCTCGTGATCGTCGGCCTCGCGCGCTGCATCGCGATGGTCCTCATCTGGAACGACCTCGCCTGCGGCGACCGCGAGGCGGCCGCCGTGCTCGTCGCCGTCAACTCCGTCTTCCAGGTCGTCGCGTTCGGGGCGCTCGGCTGGTTCTACCTGCAGGTGCTGCCGGGCTGGCTCGGGCTCGAGACCACGTCGGCGGAGTTCTCGTTCGCGGCGATCACCCTCAGCGTCGTGGTGTTCCTCGGCGTCCCGCTCCTCGCGGGCTGGGCCACCCGGACGCTCGGCGAGCGGGCGCGGGGCCGCGACTGGTACGAGGAGACGTTCCTCCCGCGGCTCGGCCCCTGGGCGCTCTACGGACTGCTGTTCACGATCGTCGTGCTGTTCGCGCTCCAGGGCGACGCCATCGCGAGCCGGCCGCTCGACGTCGCACGCGTCGCGCTGCCCCTGCTCGTCTACTTCGCCCTGACGTTCGCGCTCGGGATGCTGCTCGGCCGCGCGCTGCGCCTCGGCTACGCCAAGAGCACGACGGTGGCCTTCACCGCCGCGGGCAACAACTTCGAGCTCGCCATCGCGGTCGCCGTGGGCACCTTCGGGGTGACCTCCGGCCAGGCGCTCGCCGGCGTCGTCGGCCCGCTCGTCGAGGTCCCCGTCCTGGTGGGTCTCGTCCACGTCGCGCTCTGGGCGCGTCGCTTCTACCCCCTCGAGGAGTCCCCCCGATGAGCCGTTCCCGTCCCACCGTCCTGTTCGTCTGCGTGCACAACGCCGGACGCTCCCAGATGGCCGCCGGCTTCCTGCGCGAGCTGGGCGGCGACGAGGTGGAGGTGCTCTCGGCCGGCTCCACGCCCGCCGACCAGGTGAACCCGGTGGCCGTCGAGGCCATGGCCGAGCTCGGCGTCGACATCGCCGGCCAGCAGCCGAAGGTCCTCACCGACGACGCCGTCGTCGCGGCCGACGTCGTCGTGACCATGGGGTGCGGCGACGAGTGCCCCTTCTACGTCGGCAAGCGGTACGAGGACTGGGTGCTCGACGATCCCGCGGGACAGGGTCTCGACACCGTGCGCCCGATCCGCGACGAGATCCGCACCCGCGTCGAGCAGCTCCTCGCCTCGCTGCGCTGAGCGGGGCCGCAGGGATGCGCCCGACCCCCGGCGCTGCCAGGGTGAGGGGATGAGCACCCCCGACGTCGCCGTGATCGGCGGATCCGGCTTCTACACGTTCCTGGAGGACCCCGAGCAGGTCGACGTGGACACGCCCTACGGCCCGCCGTCGGCGCCCGTCTCGGTCGGCCAGGTCGGGGACCGCACGGTCGCGTTCCTGCCGCGGCACGGCGCCGACCACCGCTACCCCGCGCACCGGGTGCCGTACCGCGCCAACCTGTGGGCACTGCGCTCGCTCGGCGTCCGTCAGGTCCTCGCCCCGTGCGCCGTCGGCGGCCTGCGACCCGAGCTCGGTCCCGGCAGCTTCGTCGTCCCCGACCAGCTCGTCGACCGCACGAGCGGGCGCATGCAGACCTACTACGACACCGGCGCCGTGCACGTCTCGTTCGCCGACCCCTACTGCGAGCGTCTGCGCGGCCACCTCCTCGACGGCCTCGCCGACCAGCAGCCCACCGACGGCGGCGCCATGGTCGTCATCGAGGGTCCGCGCTTCTCCACGCGCGCCGAGTCGCGCTGGTACGCCGACCAGGGCTGGGCCGTCGTCAACATGACCGGCCACCCCGAGGCGGTCCTGGCCCGGGAGCTGGCGCTCTGCTACGCCACCGTCGCGCTCGTCACCGACCACGACGCCGGCGTCGACGACGGCGCTGGGGGTCACGGCGAGGCCGTCAGCATGGACGCGGTCTTCCAGGTGTTCCGCGAGCACACCGACACCCTCAAGTCGACCCTCGCGACGGTCGTCGGCACCCTCGGCGAGCGCGACTGCGCCTGCGGCTCGGCCGTCGACGGCATGACGCTGCCGTTCGAGCTGCCGTGAGGGTCCTGCTCACCGGCGCGGCCGGGTTCATCGGCTCGCGCATCGACCTGCGGCTCACCGAGCGGGGACACGACGTGGTCCGTCTCGACGCCTACCTGCCGATGGCGCACGGGCCGGGTGCCCGCGACACGGCACCGGACGACGTGCACCTGCTCGACCTGCGCGACGCCACCGAGGCGCAGCTCGACGCCGTGCTCGACGGGATCGACGTCGTGTGCCACCAGGCCGCGATGGTCGGCAACGGCGTCGACGCGCAGGACCTGCCCGACTACGCGGCGCACAACGACCTCGGCACCGCCCGCCTCCTCGCGGCGATGGCCCGCGTGGGGGTCGATCGGATGGTGCTCGCGTCGTCGATGGTCGTCTACGGCGACGGCCGCTACGACTGTCCCCAGCACGGTGACGTGCCGCCCGCGGTACGCCGTGAGGACGACCTGGCGGCCGGCCGCTTCGACCCGCGGTGCCCCGTCTGCGGTGGCGACGTCACCTGGCGCCGGGTCACCGAGGACGCGCCGATCCGTCCGCGCACGTCGTACGCCGCCTCGAAGATCGCGCAGGAGTACTTCGCCGACGCCTGGTGCACGCTGCAGTCGGGCCGGGCCGTCGCCTTGAGGTACCACAACGTGTACGGCCCGGGCATGCCCGCGGACACGCCCTACTCGGGCGTGGCGGCGATCTTCCGGTCCGCCCTGGAGCGCGGCGAGGCGCCACGCGTCTTCGAGGACGGGCAGCAGGTGCGCGACTTCGTGCACGTCGACGACGTGGCGCTCGCGAACGCGCTTGCCGTCGAGACGGTGGCCGAGCACCCCGTGGGCGTGACGCCCTACAACGTCGCGTCGGGACGACCGTTCACGATCGGCGACATGGCGCGGGTGCTGTCGCGTGCGGTCGACGGCCCGGAGCCCGTGGTCACCGGCGACGCGCGCGTGTTCGACGTGCGGCACGTCCTCGCCTCGCCCGACAGGGCGGCCGAGGGGCTCGGGTTCCGCGCCGAGATCGCGCCCGAGGACGGGATCGCCCGCCTGGCCACCGACCCGCTGCGCCGACGCTGACCCGTCGTCACCAGCGGGTGACGAGCAGCGTCTGGGCGAGGAGCGCGAGCACGACCTGCGACGCCAGCAGGGGACGCTGCCAGCGATCGGGCAGCAGCGCCGGCACCGCGACGACCCAGATCGTGAACGGCAGCCAGATCCGCTCGACCTCCGCCTTGCTCATGCCCGACAACGTCGCGAGCGCGATGGTGGTGAGGCCGCCGGCGGCGAGCACCGCGAGCGGCACGCGCCGTCGCGCGGCGTCGGCGGTGGCGGGGAACGCGGCCCACACGGCCACGCCCGCCGTGAACGTCCACGCCGCGAGGTTGGCCCACACCCAGTAGCCGTAGGAGCGCTCCGACGCGATGCCGTCGTAGTAGCGCTCGCGCAGCACCGGGTAGGCCTCCCACCAGTGGAAGCCGAAGGCCGAGAAGGCCGCCGTCACCACGAGCGCGCCGCCCAGTGCCCACGGCAGGGCCCGCCAGCCGAGCGCCCGAGGCGATGCGACCTGCCCGCCCGCGCGGGACGTCCTCGTGGCCAGCCACAGCACCGTGAGCGCGAGGACGCCGAGCAGCACGAGGCCGTAGGAGAGGTAGACGCACCAGCCCAGCAGCAGACCGGCCGCGACGCCCTGCGCCCAGGCCCGCGGACCACGCGACGTCGCCGCACGGGCCAGCAGGTACAGGCCCCAGGCGGCCACGGCGGCGAAGTACCAGTCGGCGCTGACCCCCGCCCACACCACGAGGGGCGCGAGGGCGAGCCACGGCGCCGCCCGTCGCGCGAGGTCGCGACTGCCGAGCAGGTCGAGCGTCAGCAGCACGGCGGCCACGGAGGTCGCGCCCACGGTCACCACGACCATCGCGATCCAGAACGGGTCCTGGACGCCCAGCCGGTCGAGCAGCACGAACGAGAGCAGCGCGCCCGGCGGGTGCCCGGCCACGTGCGTGTGCCAGTTGTCGGGCGCCGACGACGGGATCCGCTCGACGAACTCCCGCAGCATGGCGGGCACGTCGCGCACGGTCTGCGCGTCGTGCGGGTACTCGCTCGTGCGGCCGTACACGCGGGCGAACCCGTAGCGGCCGTCGCTCAGCCCGAGCGCGCAGGTCCAGAGCCATCCCGCGAAGGTCGTCAGCACGACTACCACCCGCCAGGGCAGCTCGAGGCACAGACGCGGCAGCGCCGACCACAGCAGCACCCCGGCCGCGACCGCCACGAGCACGAGCGGGTCGAGGCGCGGACCCCACCACGCGTGCAGCGGCGGGAAGTGCACGCGCACGTCCTCATCGAGCAGCAGCGGCACGACCATGGCCGCGACGACGAGCACGAGTCCGACGAGCGCCGACACGACGGCCGGGCGGGGGCGGGCCTGCATGCCGCCACGCTAGCCGGGACCGGTGCGTCCCGCACCGCCGTAAGTTGACGTGCGGGGAGGGGCCGGTACCCGTAGTTTCGGGGGATGGTCGATGCCGGTGTGACGTGCGACGTGGTGGTGCCGTGTCGCGACGAGGCGGCGGCCCTGCCGCTCGTCCTCGCCGACGTCCCCGCCGGCCTCCGCATCGTCGTGGTCGACAACGGCTCCACCGACGGCACCGCCGACGTCGCCCGCTCGCTCGGCGCGGTCGTCGTGCACGAGTCCCGTCCCGGGTACGGCGCAGCGGTCCACGCCGGCGTGGAGGCGGCCGAGGCCGAGTACGTGGCCGTGATCGACGGCGACGACTCGATGCGGCTCGCCGACCTCCTGCCGATGCTCGACGCCGTGCGCACCGAGGGCGTCACCATGGCCGTGGGTCGACGCCGGCCGGTCGCCCGCGGCGTCTGGCCCTGGCACGCCCGCGCCGGCACGCTCGCCCTCGCCACCTGGATCCGCCGTTCGAGCGGCTTCGGCATCCACGACCTCGCGCCCATGCGGGTCTGTCGTCGCCAGGACCTCCTCGACCTCGACGTGCGCGACCGTCGCTTCGGCTACCCGCTGGAGCTCATGGTCAAGGCGTCCCGCGCGGGCTGGACGGTCCGTGAGGTCGACGTCGACTACCGACCGCGCGCGGCCGGCACGCGGTCGAAGGTGTCGGGGTCGGTCAAGGGCACCGCCCGGGTCGTCCAGGACTTCGCGAAGGTGCTCCGATGACGCCCGCGCCGCTCGAGCCGCCGTCGACCGGCCCGGTGCTGCTCGTCGTCGCCAAGGCCCCCGTGCCCGGACTCGCCAAGACGCGCCTCGGCCGGGTCGTCGGGCCCGACGCCGCCGCCGACGTGGCCGCCGCCGCCCTGCTCGACACCCTCGACGCCGTGCAGGCCGCCCGCGCGGTCACGGGCTGGCCGGTGGTGGTCGCGATGACCGGCGAGGTCGCCAGCGCCGCCCGCGCGGACGACGTCCGGGCCGCCCTCGAGCGCACCATCGTCGTGCCCCAGCGCGGCGACGACTTCGGCGAGCGCCTCGCCCACGCGCACGCCGACGCCGGCGTGCACGGTCGCGGCACGGTGCAGATCGGCATGGACACCCCCCAGGTGGCCCCGGACGACCTCGTGACCGCGGGGAACGCCGTCGTCGAGGGACGGCAGGTGCTCGGACCGGCCGACGACGGAGGCTGGTGGCTGCTCGGTCTGCCCGACCCGCGCCGCGCCGACGCCCTGCGCGACGTGCCGATGTCGCGCGACGACACCGGCGAGCTGACCCGCGCCGCGCTCGGCGACGTCGAGCTGCTGCGCGCGCTGTGCGACGTCGACGAGTGGCCCGACGCGCAAACGGTCGCCAGCGGCCTCCCGGGGTCGCGGTTCGCCGGAGCGGTGGACCGGTCCACGACGGCAGGAGCAGGGGCATGAGCCTGGACGACGCCACGTTCGACGCGGTCTTCACCTCCGACGACTCGCGGTTCGTCGACGACGCCGGGGTGGAGGAGCACCTCGCGGTGCACCGCTGGGCGGCCGACGCGGACGACGCCGACCACGCCCTGTTCGTCGACCCCTGCTCGGGACCGACGCTCGACCTCGGCTGCGGACCCGGCCGTCTCGTGCACGCCCTCCTGCTGCGCGGGGTCGACGCGCTGGGCGTCGACACGTCTCGTGCGGCGCTCGGCCTGGCGAAGGCGCGTGGTTCCGTCGTGCTCCGGCGCGACGTGTTCGACCGGCTGCCCGGCGAGGGCCGCTGGCAGCACGCGCTGCTCGCCGACGGCAACATCGGCATCGGCGGACGGCCGGCGCGGCTGCTGCGCCGGGTCGGCGAGCTCGTCGCGCCCGGCGGCTCGGTGCTCGTCGAGGTGCGCGAGAACGGCGGCATCCTGCAGGAGAGCCGACGACTGCTGGTCGACGGTCGCCTCGGTGCGCCGTTCGAGTGGGCCGTCGTCGGCCTCGACGCCGTCAGCTACCTGGCCGACCGCGCCCATCTCGTCCACACCCGCACGCTGCAGGCCGACGGCCGCTGGGTGGCCGAGCTGCACCGACCGGTCCGGGGCTGAGGACCGTGCGGCTGCCCCGGGTCGAGGACTTCGAGGCCCGTGCGCGGGGACCACGGCTCACGGCCCGCGTCGGTACCTGGCTCGGCGTGGCGTTCGGCGTCTGCTTCCTCACCGGGATGTGGAGCCACCTGCAGTACGACCCGCCGTCCTGGGCCCCGATCGGACCCCGGCCCGCGTCGCTCTACCGGTGGACGCAGGGCCTGCACGTCGCCACGGGGATCGCCTGCGTGCCGCTGCTGCTGGTGAAGCTGTGGTCGGTGTTCCCGCGGCTGTTCGCTCGACCGCCGGCCGGCGTCCGCCGCCTCGCGCTGCACGCCCTCGAGCGCGGCTCGATCGCCGTCCTCGTGGCCTCGGCGCTGTTCCAGCTGGTCAGCGGGCTGCTCAACGTCGTGCAGTGGTACCCGTGGTCGTTCTCGTTCCGCCCGGCGCACGAGGCCGTGGCCTGGATCGCGATCGGCAGCATCCTCGTGCACGTGGCGGTCAAGCTGCCGGTCGTCCGCCAGGCGTTCGGGCCTGAGGAGGAGGACGACATCGAGCGCTCCGGTGCCCCCGGACGTCGCGCCGTGCTGGCGACCGCCCTCGGCGCGTCGGCGGTGGCGACCGTGCTCACCCTCGGGCAGAGCGTGCCGTGGCTGCGCCGCGTGTCGGTGCTCGCCGTGCGCGACGGGACCGGCCCGCAGGGGCTGCCGATCAACCGCACGGCCCGCGCAGCCGGCGCCGTCGAGGCCGCCACCGACGCCGACTTCCGGCTCGAGGTCGTGCACGGCGACCGCAGCGTCACGCTGACCCGGTCCGAGCTCGCCGCCCTGCCGCAGCGCACGCACCGCCTGCCCATCGCCTGCGTCGAGGGCTGGAGCCGCAGCGCCACCTGGACGGGCGTGGCCGTGCGTGACCTGCTCGAGCTGGTCGGGGCGCCGGCGGCGTCCACGGTCCTCGTCACCTCGATGCAGACCCGTGGCGCGTTCGCGCGCAGCGAGCTGCCCGCCGTGTTCGTCGAGGACCACCGCACGCTGCTCGCGCTCGAGCTCGAGGGCGAGCCGCTCGACCTCGACCACGGCTTCCCGTGCCGCATCATCGCGCCCAACCGGCCCGGCGTGCTGCAGACCAAGTGGGTACGGACGCTGGAGGTCCGCGCATGAGGGCCGCTCGTCTGCTCCTCGCGCTCCCCGGGGTCGCCGCGATCGTGTGGGGCGTCCTCCTGCTGCTCGACCGGCCCGACGGCCTGGTCTCGGTGCTCGTCTGGGCCGCGGGTGCCGTGCTCGTGCACGACCTCGTCGTGGCGCCGCTGACCGTCGTCGCGGGCCTGGTGCTCGGCCGCCTCCTTCCGCCGGCCACCCGCACCCCGGCCCTGCTGCTGCTCGCCGGCTGGGCCCTCGTGACCGTGGCGGTCGCCAACGTGCTGTCGGGGCGGGGCGGCAAGCCCGACAACCCCACCCTGCTGACCGGCGACTACGGGCTCGCGTGGGGCGTCGCGACCCTCGTCGTCGCGCTCGCCGTCGGCGCCCTCGTGGTCGTCGGCGTCCGGCGGGAGCGTCGCCGTACGTCCGCGCCCTCCTGATGGGTTAGGTTGCTGCCGTGCTGCTGAGCGACCGCGACATCCTGGCCGAGATCGACGCCGGACGGGTGAGCCTGGACCCGTTCGAGCGCACCATGATCCAGCCGTCGAGCATCGACGTGCGGCTCGACAAGTTCTTCCGCGTCTTCGACAACCACAAGTACCCGCACATCGACCCCGCGGCCGACCAGTCCGACCTGACGCGCCCGGTCGAGGTGGCCGGCGACGAGACCTTCGTGCTGCACCCCGGCGAGTTCGTCCTGGGGTCCACGTTCGAGCTCGTCACCCTGCCCGACGACGTCGCGGCGCGCCTGGAGGGCAAGTCGTCCCTCGGTCGCCTCGGACTCCTCACGCACTCGACGGCCGGCTTCATCGACCCCGGCTTCTCCGGGCACGTGACGCTGGAGCTGGCCAACGTCGCCACGCTGCCGATCAAGCTCTACCCGGGCATGAAGATCGGCCAGCTCTGCTTCTTCCGGCTGACGTCCGCCGCCGAGCACCCCTACGGGTCCGCCGCGTACGGCTCCCGGTACCAGGGCCAGCGCGGCCCGACGGCGTCGCGGTCGCACGCCAACTTCCACCAGACGAGCATCTAGACCCGAAGCACGAGCCAGCATGTCGCTACCCCTGTCCATCAGTCCCGAGGTCTCCGACGCCCTCGCCGCCGGCCGGCCGGTCGTGGCGCTGGAGTCGACGATCATCTCGCACGGCCTGCCCCGGCCGGACAACCTCGCCGCCGCGCGGCGCTTCGAGCAGCAGCTGCGCGACGCGGGCGTCGTGCCGGCGACGATCGCCGTGCTCGACGGTCAGCTCAAGGCCGGCCTCACCGACGCCGAGCTCGAGCGGATCGCCGCCGAGGACGTGCCGAAGCTGAGCATGCGCGACCTCCCGGTGGTGCTCGCGCGGGGCGGCAGCGGTGCGACGACGGTCGCGGCCACGTCGTTCATCGCCGACCACGCGGGGGTCCGCGTCTTCGCGACCGGCGGCCTCGGCGGGGTGCACCGCGGTGCAGACACCTCCTTCGACGAGTCCAACGACCTCAAGGCCCTGTCGGAGGTGCCGATCACGGTCGTGTCCGCGGGCGTCAAGTCGGTGCTCGACATCGGCGCCACGCTGGAGCGGCTCGAGACCCTCGGCGTCACGGTGCTCGGCTACGGCACCGACGAGTTCCCGAGCTTCTGGCTGCGCTCGTCGGGCGAGCCGCTCGACTGGACGGTGCCCGACGGTCAGGCCGTCGCCGGGGTCATGGAGGCACGCGAGCAGCTCGAGCTGTGCTCGGCGATCGTCGTGGCGAACCCGCTGCCGTTCGACCAGCAGCTCGACCCCGACCTGCACGACCGCGCCCTCGCCGAGGCCCTCCGCCGCTGCGAGGAGAAGGGCATCGAGGGCAAGGAGGTGACGCCGTTCCTGCTCTCGACGATCGTCGAGCTCACCGAGGGCGACAGCCTCGCCGTCAACCTGCGCATCGTCGAGAACAACATCCGCGTCGCGGCCGAGATCGCCACCGCCTGGGCGGAGCTCTAGCCCGTGACGGTCCTCGTCGTCGGCGACGTGGTCGACGACATCAGCGTGCGACCGCTGACGGAGGTCACCCCCGCGAGCGACACCCCCGCCACCATCCGCATGGCGCCCGGCGGCTCGGCGGCCAACGTCGCGGCCTGGCTGGGCGAGCTGGGCGTGCCCACCCGCTTCGTCGGCCGGGTGGGGGCCGACGCCGTCGATCGGCACACGGCGGCCCTCGCGGCGCACGGCGTCGACGCCCGCCTGGTGGGCGACCCGGACCTGCCGACGGCGACCATCCTGCTGCAGCTCGACGACGTCGGCGAGCGGACCATGTTCGTCGACCGTGGCGCGAACGGGCGGCTCTCGCCCGACGACGTCGGAGCCGACGTCTGGGACGGCGTCACCTGGCTGCACCTGACCGGCTACTCGTTCTTCGACGAGGGCACCCGGTCGACGGCGCTCGGGCTCGTCGCGCAGGCCCGGGCGCGCGGTGCCGGGGTCAGCGTCGACCCGAGCACCGTCTCCTTCCTGCGGGCGTGCGGCGGCCCGACCTTCCTCGACTGGGTCGACGGGGCCGACCTCGCGTTCCCGAACCTCGACGAGGCGCGGGTGCTCGTCGACGCGCGCGGGCCCCAGATCGACCTCGACCACCTCGCCACCCGCTTCGGCGGCGTCGTGGTGACGCTCGGGTCGATGGGCGCGGCCTTCCTCGGCGACGTCGACGGGGTGGAGCGTCGGGAGCAGGTGACGGCGCCGCGGACCTCCGTGGTCGACACGACCGGCGCGGGGGACGCCTTCGCGGCCGGCTTCCTCGCGTGCTGGCTGCGTCCTGGCCCCCGCGACGTGCGGGGTGCGCTCGAGTCGGGCCGCGCGGTGGCCGAGCGGTGCATCGCGGTGCGCGGCGCGCGTCCCCGCGTCTAGCACCTGGCGACTGATTCCGTAGCCCGATCGAGTCATTTCGGGACCTTCCGCGATGTTTTATCGGCGACCGGCTTCGGTTCCCGTGATTGGTGCGGTTGTATCGACGTGGGGCCGTCCAGGGGTGGGCCCCAGAGGGAGGACACCGTGTCGATCGTGCCGACGCCACGACGTGGCGACCGTGCCACCCGTCGTGAGCGCCACGCTCGCCCGGCCGGTGTCCTCGACGGCAGTGTCCACGTCGCCGCCGCGGAGCACCGGGTCTACGTCCTGGCCTACTACCGCTCGCCCGAGGCTGCGCGGGACGCCCGCGGCGGCGTCGTGACCACGTGGGCCGACCACGAGAGCGCACCCGACCGGGTCACGCTCACGGCGCCGGGTCCCGGCACCTGGTACGTCAGCGTCCTCGAGCGTCACGAGGGTCCCGACGGCTTCACCTTCTCGGCGGGGGCCGAGGCGCTCCCGCTGCTGCCCGCCTGAACGGCGGGCCCGCGGCTGCCATGCTGGGCCCGTGAGCGGATCGGTGGGGTGGCGGCACGACCCGCGTCGACGGGCCGTCCTCGCCGTCGGCGTGCTCGTCGCGCTCCTGGCTGGGCTGATGGGCTGGATCGTGGTGGCCCCGGAGAGCACCGGGGTGACGTTCCCGGACGGTCGGGTGGCGTCGGAGGGCGAGACCCGCACCGTGCCGGGCGGTGGGTCGTACGCCTTCCTGCAGACGCAGGCGGACGGCGAGACCCCGGTCGCCTACGACCCGTGCACGCCCGTGCGGCTGGTGGTCAACGAGCGGCTCGCGCCCGACGACGCCGACGCGGTGCTCGAGCGGGCCGTCGCCGAGGTGCGCGAGGCCTCGGGGCTCGACGTCAGGGTCGTGGGCCGGACCGACGACCCGCCGCAGTCGCACCTGGACGACCCCGAGGACGGCGACGGCTGGCGTCCGGTGCAGGTCAGCTGGACCGACGCCGACGAGGTCGAGGAGCTGGAGGGTCGGGTGGCCGGCCTCGGCGGCAGCACCTGGATCGAGCGCGACGGGGTGCGCCGGTACGTGACCGGCGAGGTCATGCTCGACGCGCCCGACCTCGTCGACGGCGGCAGCGGCGGCGAGGTCGCCACCGGGGTGCTGATGCACGAGCTCGCCCACGTGCTCGGGCTCGACCACGTCGACGACCTCGGGGAGCTCATGCACCCCAGCAGCCCCCGCTCCTCCTGGGGCCCGGGCGACCGCGCCGGCCTCGCCGCCCTCGGCGACGTCGCCTGCGCCACCTGACCCCGCCTCCTCGCGCCCCTTCCCCGCCCCCTTCCCCGCTGAGCGTGACGTTCGCGGGGGCGGACCGGCGTTTCTGGCCCGCGAACGTCACACTCAGCGGGAGCATCGATCCATGACGAGTCCGACCCAGATCGCCGACGGCGTGCACCTCGCCACCGGAACCGACGTGAACTGGCTGCTCCTGCAGGACGGCGACGCGCTGACGGTGATCGACACCGGCTACCCCGGCGACGCCGACCGGCTCGACGCGTCGGTGCGGGCGCTCGGCCGCGAGCCCGGCGACGTCGCCGCCGTGCTCGTGACCCACGCCCACGTCGACCACGTGGGCAGCATCGAGCGGTGGTGGCGGGACCACGGCGTGCCCGTGCTGGTCCACGAGGAGGAGCTGGCGAACGTGCGCGGGGAGCGGCACGAGTCGGCCACCCCGCTCGACGTCGCCCGCCGGGCGTGGCGACCCCGCACGGCGCTGTGGGCCGCGCGCATCACACGGGCCGGCGGCACGGCGCACGTGACTGCCCCGCACGCGCGGACGTGGACGGGCGACGGTCCGCTCGACCTGCCCGGCCGCCCCGTCCCCGTCCACACCCCGGGGCACACGAGCGGGCACACGGCGTTCCTGCTGGCCGACGCGGGCGTGCTCGTGACGGGCGACGCGATCGTGACCGCCCACGCCACCACGTCGCGTCGTGGTCCGCAGCAGCTGCCCGGCTTCTTCGCCGCCGACCCCACGCTCGCCGCCCGCTCCCTCGAGCGGTTCCGCGACCTCGACGCCGACACGATCGCCCCCGGTCACGGACCGGTCTGGCAGGGCTGCCCCACCGACGCCGTCGACCACGCCCTCGCCCCCCGGCGGTAGCCGAGACGACGAGAGGGCGCCCGCAGCGTGCGGGCGCCCTCTCGGCTCAGGTGGCTCCGGCCGTCAGGCCTTCGGCTCCTCGTCGTCCTTCGCCACCTCGGTCGCCGCCTCGGTGACGCCGGGGCCCGACGGGTTCGCGTCGCTCAGCGGCGCCACGTCGTCGGACTCCGGGTCGGGGTTCGGCGCATCCTCCACCGCCACGACCTCCGACGGAGCGGCCGACGGTGCCGTCTCCTCGGGCGTCGACGCCTGCGCGGTCGGCTCGGTGGCGTCGTCGACGCCGGCCGCCTCGGCCTCCTCCTCGCGGGCGTCGCCGTCGACGGGCTCGTCCTCGGCGGGCGCGGGGGTGTCGGCCTCGGCGGGCGACTCCTCGCCGCCCTCGGGCACCGACTCGACCTCGGGGTCGACCGCGTCGCCCGGCTCGGGCTCCGGGTCCGGCGCCGGGGCGCCGGCCTCGTCCGTCGCAGGCTTGGCGGGCTCGGGGCTCGCCTCGACGGCCGCCGGCTCGTCAGCGGGCTCCTCGGGCGCCGATGCCTGAGCCGTCGGCTCGGTGGCGGCGTCGACGGCACCGGCCGCCTCGGCCTCCTCCTCGCGGGCGTCGCCGTCGACGGGCTCGTCCTCGGCGGGCGCGGGGGTGTCGGCCTCGGCGGGCGACTCCTCGCCGCCCTCGGGCACCGACTCGACCTCCGGGTCGACCGCGTCGCCCGGCTCGGGCTCGGCGTCCGGGGTCGGCTCGTCGTCGGACGCGCTGGCGGTGGAGGCCTCGACCTCGCCCGCACTCTGTGCATCGACGTGCTCCGCACTCTGTGCATCGACGTGCTCCGCACTCTGTGCATCGACATGCTCCGCACTCTGCGCATCGACGTGCTCCGCACCGGGCGCCTCGCCGGCGTCGCCACCGGAGCCGGCGGCGTCGCCCTTCTCGTCGACCTCGATGTTGTGCTGCGCGGCCACCTCGACGTCCGCCTCGGCGGAGGCCGGGGCAGGGTCGTCCTTCGGCGCCTCGGCCGACTCGTCGGTGCCCTGCGGGTCCTCGTGGGCGTCGGCAGCGGGCGCGGCGTCCTCGGTCGCGCTGATCGACGCCGGGTCGGCCTCGTCCGTCGCGTCGGGCTCGGCCTCGGTGGCAGCGGCCGCAGCCGTCGCCTTCTCGGCCTCCTCGACCACCGCGGCGTCGTCCTCGGCCGTCGGCTCCTCCGGACGCTTGACGGCTGCGAGCAGCATCTGCGCCACGTCGAGGACCTCGACCTCCTCACGCGCCTCGCCGGCCGCCTGCTGGGCCGTCAGGCCGTCGGACAGCATGACCCGGCAGAACGGGCAGCCCACGGCGATCTGGTCGGCGCCGGTGGCCACGGCCTCCTGGGTGCGGTTCACGTTGATCCGCGAGCCGAGGTTCTCCTCCATCCACATGCGCGCGCCGCCGGCGCCGCAGCAGAAGGAGCGCTCGGAGTTGCGCGGCATCTCGGCGAACTTCGCACCGGGGATGACGCTCAGCAGCTCGCGCGGCGCCTCGTACACCTGGTTGTGGCGGCCGAGGAAGCACGGGTCGTGGTAGGTGATCGTCTTCTCCGGCTCGGCCGAGGCCGCAGCGCCCGCCTTCGGCGCGACCGGCTTCAGCCTGCCCTCGCGCACGAGACGGTTGAGCAGCTGCGTGTGGTGCACGACCTCCAGCTCGACGCCGAACTCGGCGTACTCGTTCTTGAGGGAGTTGAAGCAGTGCGCGCAGGTCGAGACGACCTTCTTGGCCTTCGTCTCCTTCAGCACCTCGGAGTTCTCCATGGCCAGCTGCATGAAGACGATCTCGTTGCCGGCGCGACGGGCCGGGTCGCCGGTGCAGGTCTCGCCGTCACCGAGGATCGCGAACTCGACGCCCGCGGTGTGCAGCAGCTCGGCCACGGCCTGCGTGGTCTTCTTCGCACGGTCCTCGAAGGCACCGGCACAGCCCACCCAGAACAGCCACTCGACCTCGTCGAGGCTCTCGACGTCGACGCCGACCTGCTTGACCTCGAAGTCGAGGCCCTTGGTCCAGTCGAGGCGGTTCTTGGGGTTCATGCCCCACGGGTTCCCCTTGCGCTCCAGGCCCTTGAAGATGTTGTTCAGCTCGGCCGGGAAGTTGCTCTCGACGAGCACCTGGAAGCGGCGCATGTCGTCGATGTGGTCGACGTGCTCGATGTCGACGGGGCACTGCTGGACGCAGGCGCCGCAGTTCGTGCACGACCACAGGACGTCGGGGTCGATGACGCCGTACATCTCCTCGTCGCCGATGAGCGGACGCTCGACCTCCTTCTGCTGCTCCTCGGTGCGCTCGTCCTCCGGCACCGACAGCGCGGGGATCTTCGCGTAGGCGTGCTCACGCAGGCCCATCATCAGCAGCTTGGGGCTGAGCGGCTTCTCGGTGTTCCAGGCGGGGCACTGGCTCTGGCAGCGGCCGCACTCGGTGCAGGTGGTGAAGTCGAGCAGACCCTTCCACGAGAAGTCCTCGACCTTGCCGACGCCGAGCTTCTCGAAGTCCTCCTCCTCGAGGTCCTCCATCTTCTCCAGGTCGAGCGGCTGACCGTTGACGAGGATCGGCTTGAGGCCACCGAGGGCCGTGCCGCCGTCGGACTCGCGCTTGAACCAGATGTTCGGCCACGCGAGGAAGCGGTGCCAGGCGACGCCCATCGTCAGGTTGGTGGAGATGACGAGCAGCCAGATCATGGCCGAGACGACCTTGATCATCGCGATGGTGACGATGATCGTCTCCAGCGTCTCGATGTTCTCCTCGCCCGTCGGGTAGAGGTTGCCGAAGAACTGGGCGATCGGGAAGTGGAACCCGCTCGCGTACTTGCTGCCCTGGGCCTCGAGCAGGTTGTACTCGGCGCCGCGGATGAACAGGATCGCGATGCTCTCCAGGAACACCATGAACTCGACGAAGTAGGCCTGGCCCTGACGGGAGCCGAAGAAGCGGCTCTGCCGGCCGAGCTTGCGCGGGTGCTTGACCTGGCGGTAGATCGCGAGCGGGATGATCGCCAGCGCGCCGAGCAGGCCGATGAACTCGCTGATCCACTCGTAGAGGAAGAAGTGGCCGATGAGCGGCCACACGAACTCGGGGTCGAACAGCTGGACGAAGCCCTGGGCGACGGCCGAGCTGAGCACCAGGAAGGCCGCGTAGGCGAACCAGTGGAGGATGCCGACCCAGGTCCACTGGAGCATCCGGGTGTGGACGAACGTCTCCTTCAGCATGTTCACCGTGCGCGCCGCCGGGTCGTTGGTGCGACCGGGCGCGGGTCCACCGGCGCGCACGACCGCGGTCATGCGGCGCACGGCGATGACCGTGACGGGGATCGTGATGGCCGTGACGGCCAGCGAGACGATGATCGCGACGAGCTGCATGGAGCCTCAATCCTTGGTGCGACGACCGTGACAGTGGGGGTGACACTAGCCCCTCGCGTTCTCGTCCGCGGGGTAAGGCCACCCTGATCCTGCAGGTCAGCGGTCGGTTACCGGTGGGTAGGTACAGCCTAACCCCCGAGGCGGACCTCTGTCCGCCGGTGTGAGCCGTTCGAGTAGCGCTGGCGGTGAGGGACAAGCGTGCTCCGGGCGTATCGAGACCCCACCTCGGGCGTCCGCTGGGGCTCGGCCCGCGCTGGGCCGTTGCCGGATGGTCTCGATACGCACCGACGAGCTCGCTGGCGCTCGCCGTCGCCGCTACTCGACCGGCGGAACGTCTCGCTGGTCGAGTAGGCCGAGCGGCGACGAAGGAGCCCGGTCGGACGTATCGAGACCACTCCACGCTCACGCTGAGGGCTGGCTCGCGCTGAGCCGTGCCGGGTGGTCTCGATACGCAGGGACCTCGCAAGCTCGTCCCTGCTACTCGACCAGCGGAACGTTCCACTGGTCGAGTAGTCGACGTCGCGACGAAGGAGCAGACGGAGACGTATCGAGACCATTCCAAGCGGTCGCTGGGGGCTGGCCCGCGCTGGGCCGTTGCCGGGTGGTCTCGATACGTCGCGGCTACGCCCCTCGTGCGACGGCTCCATCGCATCCACGGCGCTCGTTCCGCCCCCGCAAGCGGGAGGTGCCCCCAGCGCGTGGCCGCTACTCGACCAACGGAGGGGGGCGGACCTCGGACGCCCGGTCCGGCTGGCGGCGCTCGGTGGGGACGAGGGGGAGGGCCAGCAGGGGGAGGACGGCGACGAGTCCGAACGCCCACCCGTAGCCGGCACCGGCGATGAGCACGCCGACCACCGGCGGCACCGCGGCGCTGACGAGGTACTGGCCGGTGTTCTGCACGCCCAGCGCCTTGCCCGACCACCACGGACCGGCTCGTTCCGCGACGGCCGTGAACGCGAGCCCGTTGTCGGCGACGGTGACGACGCTGGCGACGACGACGAGCACCACGGCGAGCGGTGTCGGCTCCAGCAGGCCGAGCGCCAGCATCGCCAGGGCGGCGCCGAGCGCGACGACGCGCATCGGGCCCATGCGGCTGCCGACCCGGTCGGACCACCACCCCACGCCGACGCGTCCCGCCGACCCGAGCAGCTGCGTGACGGCCACGAGCGCGCCCGCGGCCGGCGCGGACCAGCCGCGTTCGGCGATCAGCCAGGTCAGCATGAACGTCCACACGGTGAACTGGGGCACGACGAGCAGGGCTGACGCTGCGTGGATGCGCAGGAGCGACGCGTCGCCGGCGTACGGGCTGGCGGTCTCGCCGTCGCGCAGGGCCTCGGCGCGGGCCCGGCGGGGCGGGTCGACGACCAGCACCGCGCAGGCCACGAGGGTGGCGGCGTTGATCGCGGCGATGGTGAGCAGCGTGATGCGCAGGTCGGTGGCCTCGACGAGGGTCGGCACGAGGACGGCGGCGAGCCCGACCCCGAGGGGCAGCGCGGCCTGCCGGATGCCCATGGCCGTCCCGCGACGTTCCGGCGGGAACCAACCCACGACGAGCCGACCACTGGCGGCGTTGGAGCTGGCGACGCCCACGCCCGCGACGAACCAGCACGCGGCGAGCGGGAGGTAGCCGTCCGCGAACGCCGCCGCGGCGCTGCCCACGGTGGTGACGACGAGACCGAGGGTGAGGGTGAGCCGTTCACCCCACCGGTCGACGACGACGCCCCACCCGACGAGCGAGACGGTGGTGCCGAGCAGCGACGCCGACGCGAGCGCGCCGGCGTGCCCGAGGGTCAGGCCGCGGTCGCGGGTGAGGAACGGGATGAGGGCGACGGCCGCGTTGGCGGCGACCGTGCCGGAGACCTGCGCCAGCATGCCGATCGCGAGCATCAGCCATCGGTTCGGGGACGCCACCGCTCCATGGTGGGCCCCGACCGACGAGGCCGCGCGACCGGGTCGGGTGTCAGTCGAGCGCGCCGAGGTACGCCAGCGCCTGGCGCACGAGGGTGCCGCGGCCGCCCTCCATCTCGTCGAGCACGAGGGGGCTGAGCACCTCCTGCGGCGTCATCCAGGTGAGCTCGAGGGCGTCCTGGCGCGGGTTGCACTCGCCGGTGACGGGCACGACGTAGACCAGCGCGACGGCGTGCTGACGCGCGTCGTGCAAGGGGGCGACGCCCGGCAGCGGGAAGTACTCGGCGACCGTGAAGGGGACGATGGAGGCCGGCAGCTGCGGGAAGGCGGTGGGTCCGAGGTCCTTCTCGAGGTTGCGCAGCAGCGCGTCACGCACGGACTCGCCGTGCGTCACGCGGCCCGAGACGAACGTGCGGCTCATCGCGCCCGTGGTGGCGGAGCCGCGGAGCAGCAGCCCGACGTGCTCGACGCGACCGTGGGAGTCGACCCGGACGGGGATGCCCTCCACGTAGAGGATCGGCACCCGGGAGCGGGTCTCCTCGAGGGCGATCTCGGAGAGCCAGCCGGGGTTCGGGTCGGGGGTGCGGACGGACGCCATGGCCACATCCTCCCTCATGGACCCGACCGCCCTGGCGGGTGCGGGCCGACGACGGGTCGCGCGGTCGCGGTCAGGGGTTGATCGCGCTGAGCACGGCCCCGGTCGTCAGCACGGCGGTCATCGCGTTCTGCGCGTCCTGGAGGACCCCGCGGACGCCCTCGCTCGCCCAGTCGCCCTCGGCGACGACCTTGGCCCGCTCCTTCGCGACCTTCAGCTCGCGCCGGTCGGTCACGGCGATGCCGAGGTGGCCGGTGGCCAGGAGCAGTCCCACCAGCGGTCCGGTGGTCTCGTCGGCCGGCTGCTCCTGCAGCAGCACGGCGCGCAACCGGCCCACGAGGTCGTCGCGCTGCACCACGTCGGCGACGTCGTACCGCTCGAGGACCAGGCGTCGCTGCCGCCGGACCGTCCCCGCGGCCTCCATGTCGCGCAGCACGACGGCGCGCTGGCGTCGCCCCAGGCGGGCGATCGTCGACTTCGGCGTCTGGCGTCCCTGCTCGCGCACCCGCTCGAAGGCCGTCTGCAGGGCCGGGTCGGAGACGGGGGTGCGGTCGACGACCTCGACGCGAGCCTTGCGCCCGCTGCCCTCCAGCCGGAGCCGGCCGAGGAGGACGAGGTCGATGAGGGCCGCGCCCCCGAGCGCCGCCTCGACCGTCCGCGTCACGACGCGGACCCGGCCGGTGCGGGGATCGATCGCCACCAGGAACAGGTTCTTCGCGACGGTCATGCCGCCAGCCTAGGCGCGTTCGTCCCCCGCGGGGAGCGGCGCTTGTCAGACCGTGTCCTGGCTGGAAGAGTCCCCAGGATGGCCGTCGAGGACTGGGAACAATTCGCTGACCTCGCTCGCTCGATGAGCGCGAAGTCAGGGTTCAGGGACACCGTCCTCACCGCGGTCCGGTCAGCACCGCGGCTCGTGGGCGGGTGCGACGAGGCCGGAATCTCGGTCGTCCACGCGGGGGGTCGGGTGACGACGGAGGCGTCCACGGGGGAGCGGGTCGAGCAGGCCGACGCGCTGCAGGTCGAGCTGCAGGACGGTCCGTGCGTGCAGTCCATCCAGGAGTCCGAGACGGTCCGCAGCGCCGACCTGCGCGACGAGCCCCGTTGGCCGCGGTGGTCGCCCAGCGCGGCCGAGCGGCTGGGCTTCCGCTCGATGCTGTGCGTCCAGCTGTTCACCTCGGGGCGCACGTTCGGGTGCCTCAACATGTACTCCGACACCGTCGACGGGTTCGACCACGACGACGTCCAGGCAGGTCTCGCCCTGGCGGCGCACGTCGCGGTCGCGCTACGGGGTGCCGACCTGGTCGACAACCTCGAGTCCGCCCTCGCGAGCCGCGACGTCATCGGCCAGGCCAAGGGGCGGCTGGTCGAGCGGTTCGGGCTGAGCTCCGAGCAGGCCTTCGACGTGCTCGTCCGCTACTCCCAGGACCGCAACGTCAAGCTGCGCGAGGTGGCCGAGCAGGTCGCGCGGGAGGGGTTCGGGGCGCTCGACGACGGCCGGTCATGAACCTGCGGCAGACGGGTATCCCCTGGACGGACGACCCCGGCGGTTTGGCCAGAAGCCGCCGGGGCCGTCCCCGAGACGACGCGAGCGGGATGCGCGGACGTCGCGTCCGTCCTACGGTCGCGCCATGAGCGCCACCTCCGACGAGTCCCCCCTCGACCCTCGTGCGGTCGAGCTCGCGCAGTCCCTGCTCGACGACGCACGGGAGGGCCGCACGGAGCGGCTCGCGGCGCACGTGGACGCCGGCGTCCCCGTCGACCTGACCGACGCGTCGGGCAACACCGCGCTCATGCTCGCCGCCTACCACGGCCACGCCGGCACCGTCGCCGCGCTGGTGGAGCGCGGCGCGAGCGTCGACGCCCTGAACGACCGGGGGCAGAGCCCGCTGGCCGGTGCCGTGTTCAAGGGCGAGGACGACGTCGTGCGGACGCTCCTCGACGCGGGCGCCGACCCCGACGCTGGGCACCCCACGGCTCGCCAGACCGCCGAGATGTTCGGCCGCACCGACCTGGTCGGGCCCGCCTGAGGCCACCGACCCGGCCACGCCCGCTCCTCACGGGTAGCAGCCGATCGGCGGGTCCGGGGCGTTTTCCTCACATCGTCACGAAATTGTTCGCTCCGGCAACAAACGTAACGTCGAGGGGTCGCCGGACGCTTCGTGCGCGAAACGCGACCCCCGGAGGCTGGGCGCGCGAGCCGTGCCACCCCCCTGCGCACGGTCGCCGACCACGAGGGAGACACCACCTGTGCACGCATCCATGCGACGGGTCGCCGGCGGTCTGCTGACCGCCACCTTGACCGCGACCTTCCTGGGAGCCCTGGGCACCACGAGCGCCATCGGCGCCACCGTGGCGTCGGGCTCCGACTTCAGCGTCGAACGCGCTCCGGGCGGCTACGCCGTCACGCTCGAGCTCGACAGCCCCCTGCCCGTCAAGGACGACGCCCCGACGCTCGTCGTCGACGGCAAGGACATCGGCATCGCCACCGAGTCGCCGAAGGGCGACACGCTCACGGTGCTGACCAGCGACCCCGCCGTCGCCGACGCGTCCAGCGTCGAGGCCGGCTGGGCGAGCCGCGGCGCCTCCGCGAAGTCCGAGCGCACCGGCGAGGTGGCGCAGCCCGAGGACCTCGCCGACCCGGCGACCCTGGAGACGCTCGACGCGAACCCCGCGTCGACGGGCACCTACGAGTACACGCAGGCCGACTACGACTTCGGCACCCAGTCGGTCGCGCTCGCCAACATCGGCGGCGTGCGCGGTGAGATGCAGGGGCGTCTCTACCTGCCCAAGACGGGCGGGAAGCGTCCGGTCGTCCTGCTGCTGCACGGGCGCCACGTCACCTGCTACGCCGAGGGCAGCTCCGGCGCGTCGCTCGCGTGGCCGTGCTCCGGCACGCGTCCGCTGTCGATCCCGAGCTACGCCGGGTACGACGGCACGGGCCAGGCGCTCGCGAGCCACGGCTACGCCGTCATCTCGATCTCGGCGAACGCCGTGAACGCCAACGACAACCCGCGCTCGCCCGACCAGGGTGCACAGGCGCGCGGCCAGCTCGTCCTCGACACGCTGTCGATGCTGCGCAAGGCCGACGCCGGCCAGCCGGTCACGCTGCACGACGACGCCCGCGACCTCGACGTCACCCTCGACGACGCGCTGCAGGACCCGCTCACCGCGGCCGACCTGCAGGGCCGGTTCGACCTGTCCGACGTGGGTCTCATGGGTCACTCGCGCGGTGGTGAGGGCATCACCTCGGCGGCCACGCTGAACGCGGCGCTCGACGAGCCGTTCGGCATCAAGAGCCTCCTGCCGCTCGCACCTGTCGACTTCGGCCGCATGACGGTGCCGAACGTGCCGCTCAACGTCGTCCTGCCGTACTGCGACGGCGACGTGTCGAACCAGCAGGGTCAGCACATGCTCGACGACTCGCGCTACGCGTTCGACGACGACGCGTTGCGGGCCGCCACGTGGGTCATGGGAGCGAACCACAACTTCTTCAACACCGTCTGGACGCCCGGGAAGTTCCCGGCCGGCGTCAGCGACGACTGGGGCGCCACGTCGACCAACCAGACCTGTGGTCCGGTCCCGGCCGTCGCCGCCACGTCGATCCGCCTGTCGGCCGACGCCCAGTACGACCTGGGCACGGCGTACATGGCCGGCTGGTTCCGGCTGACGCTCGGTGGCGAGAAGCAGTTCCTGCCGATGTTCGACGGCTCGGGCACGCGCCCGGAGGTCGTCGGCAACGCCGACGTCCGCACCGTCACGACCGCGCCCTCGTCGGCGCGCTCGACGCTGACGTCGTTCGAGTCGACCAGCTCCCTCGTGCGCACGTCGGGCCTGGCCACGGCGCAGCCGTGCGCGAGCCTGACCGGTCGCACGATCCCGGCCGCGGCCCCCGCCTGCTCGACGCTCGCGTCGTCGCAGGTGCCGCACTGGACGCCCGCCAGCAACGGCGGCAACGTGCCCGCGACGCCCGTCACCCGGTTCACCTGGACCGGTGACACGGGAGCCGTGCTGGTGACGGTGCCGAAGGCCAAGCGCGACGCGTCGGGCTTCGACCGGCTGTCGCTCAAGGTGGCCGCCGACGAGACCGTCGTGACCGGCACCGACCTGACCCTCGCGGTCAAGGACGGCTCGGGTGCCACGTGGTCGTCGAAGGTCTCGGCGCTCAACCCGTACGCGCTCGTGCGCCTGCCGGCGCCGTCGGACTCGACGACGACGGTGCTCAAGAAGATCGTGCTGCAGCAGGTGAACGTGCCGACCTCGACGCTGAAGGACGCCGGGCTCGACGTGTCCGACGTGCGCGAGGTGCGGCTGACCGCGGCCACGGGCGCCGATGCGACGACCACGGGGGCGGCGTACCTGTCCGACCTCGCGTGGGAGTCGTCCTCGCTCGGGACGCCGACGGTGAAGAAGGAGAACACCGTCAACGTGTTCGCGACCGCGGTCGAGGAGGGCGCCTCGGCCGGTACCGCCGACGTCGGCGTCTACCTCGCCCAGCCGGCGACCAAGCCGGTCGTCGCGTACGTCAGCGTCCTGGGCTCCGCCTCGGGCCGTGCCGGCATCGCGATGGAGAAGGTCACCTTCGCGCCCGGCGAGACGTGCAAGGTCGTCACCGGGTCGATCCTCGGCGACAGCCTGGCGTCGACGTCGGCGAGCACCGCGGTGAAGGTCTCGGCGATCAACACCTCCGGTGCGGTCATGGGCGCCAAGGCGTTCGGCTACCTCACGGTCCGTGAGGACGACGGCGTCACGGGCTCGGCCACGGCGCTGCCGCCGGTCGGCGCGCAGGGCGACCCGTGCGAGGAGCTGGCTCGCTCGACCGAGGTCGGCGCCGTCACGGTCGACGACCCCACGCCCGCCCCGGGTGGTGCGGTCACGCTGACCGCGTCGGGCTACCGGTCCGGCGAGGGCGTCACGTTCTCGCTCGGCTCGAGCACGCTCGGCACCGCGATCGCCGACCCCTCCGGCACGGCCGTGCTCAGCGCGACCGTCCCGGCCGACGCCGCCATCGGCGAGGCGACCGTCAAGGCGGTCGGCGCGGGCTACGCCCTCACGTCGACCGGCTCGCTCGAGGTGCTGACCGAGACGTCCACGGAGCTGTCGATCGACCCGGAGCTCCCGGCGATCAACCAGCCCGTGACGCTCACGGCCACGGTCACGGGCGGCGACGGCGGCACCGTCACCTTCGCCGACGGCGACACGGTGCTCGGCACGTCGGTGGTCGAGGCCGGTACGGCCAGCCTCGCGGTGCCCGGCTTCAAGGCCGGCTCGCACGAGCTGGTCGCGTCGCTCGCGAAGACGGCGACCGCGCAGGCGTCGCAGTCGGGTGCGGTGTCGTTCACCCTCACCAAGGGTGCCTCGACGATCGCGCTGGTCATGGCGTCGGCCGAGAGCACCTTCGGTGATCCGCTGAAGGGTGCCGTGGCGGTCGCCGGGGCCGACGAGGGCACGGTGACGGTCACCGTCGCCGGGACGCCCGTGACGGTCGCGCTCGACGCCCAGGGCACGGGACGCTTCGAGCTCCCGGCCACCCTGAAGGTCGGCTCGCACACGGTGAGCGCGGTCTTCGACGGCACCGACGAGGTCGAGGCGAGCGGCACGGCCACGGCCGACGTCACCGTCGTGAAGCGCGCGACGACGACGGCCACGAATGCGACGTCGTCGGTCAGGCGGAGCGCGACGTACCGGGTGCGCGCGACGGTCTCGCCGACCGTGGCGGGCGTCGCCCCGTCGGGCTCGGTGCGGGTGTACGTCAAGGCGCCCGGCGCCAAGTCGTTCACCTGGGCCAAGACGGTGCGGCTGTCCGGCGGCACGGTCGTGACCACGCTCAAGGCGCCGAGGACGAAGGGCACGCTGTCGGTCCGCACGGTCTACGTGGGCGACGGCTCCTTCACCGGAAGCACCAGCGCGACCAAGGGGGTGCGCATCCGCTGACGCGCTGAGCACGCCGACGGGCGTCCGGTCCACCACGGACCGGGCGCCCGTCGTCCGTCCGGCGGCTCCGCCGGACGGGACCGTCCACCCCCTGGCGCGGCGCGCCGCCCGAGACGCGAGGACGCTAGGGTGGACCTCACCAACGACAGGGGAGCGCCACCCGCAGAGGGCGCTGAGAGTGCGGAACAGCCGCAGACCCTTGAACCTGCTCCGGTTAGCACCGGCGAAGGGAGTCACGATGAGTAGTTCTGCATCCACGCGTCCGTCCACCGACCTGGGGTCGTCGTTCCGGTACCGCACCGTCGACCTCGTCACGATCGCGACGCTCGCCGTCGCCCTCGGCGTCACCTTCTGGATCTGGGGGAAGGCCTACGGCGGCATCAGTGCCCTGGCGGTCTTCTCCTTCCCGCCGTCCGTCGGCGCGCTGGCCGGGCCCTGGCTCCTCGCCGGCGTCGTCGGGGGCCTGATCGTCCGCCGCCCGGGTGCGGCGCTCGTGACCGAGCTCGCCGCCGCCGCGGTGTCGGCGCTCGTCCCCGGCGGCACCGAGTGGGGTCTGGGCGTCCTCGCCTCGGGCCTGGTGCAGGGCCTGGGCGCCGAGCTCGTGCTCGCGCTGTTCCTGTACCGACGGTTCTCCCTCGGCGTCGCCGTCCTGGCCGGGGCTGGAGCCGGTGCCTTCGGCTCGGTCTACGAGTGGTTCGCCTACTGGGAGGGCGTGTTCTCCGGGACGGACCGCCTGATCCACCTCGGCCTCTTCGCCCTCTCCGGCGCGGTCGTCGCCGGTGCCGGAGGGTGGCTGCTGGTGCGCGCGCTGGCCCGCGCCGGGGTGCTCGACGCCTTCGGACCCGGTCGCGAGCTGCACGAGCGGACCGCGGTCTGAGCGACCTCCAGCCAGGTCAGGTCCGCGTCGAGGGCCTGACCTGGCGCCCGCTCGGGCGTCGCGAGCCGGTGGTCACCGGCCTCGACGTGCGCGTCGAGCCCGGGGAGCGGGTGATGCTCCTCGGGCCGAGCGGCGCGGGGAAGTCCACGCTGCTCCACGCGCTGGTCGGCGCCCTCGGCACCACGCTGTCGGGCGACCTTGGCGGCACGGTGCAGGTCGGTGGGGTCGTCGGCTTCGTGCCCCAGGCGCCCGGCGACGCGGTGGTGGCCGAGCGGATCGGTCGCGACGTCGCGTTCGGCCCGGAGAACCGCGCCCTGCCCCGCCCGGAGATCTGGAGCCGTGTCGACCGTGCGCTGGCCGACGTCGGGCTGACCTACGGCCGGGACCACCCGACGGCGGCGCTCTCCGGCGGTGAGCTGCAACGCCTGGCGCTCGCCGGCGCGCTGGCCGTCGCGCCCGACGTGCTGCTGCTCGACGAGCCGACGTCGATGCTCGACCCCGACCACGCCGCCTCCGTGCGCGAGGCGGTGCGCGCGACCGTCGGTGCCCGCGGCGCCACGCTGCTCGTCGTCGAGCACCGCATGGGTCCGTGGCTCGACCTCGTCGACCGGGTGCTGGTGCTCGGGCGCGACGGCACGCTGCTGGCCGACGTCGCTCCCGACGTGCTCGTGCGCGACCACGTCGAGGCCATGGGTCGGCTCGGGCTCTGGATGCCCGGCCTGCCCGCCCCCACGCCCCTGGAGGTCGACCCGCGTCTGGTGACCCCCGCGAACCCGGCGACCCCCGTCGTGGCCCAGGACCTCGTGGTCGACCTGACCAGTCGGTCGATGCGCGGCGTCACGCGGACCCGTGCGCTCGACGGCGTGCACGCCCGGCTGGACCCGGGTCGGCTCACGGCCGTCACCGGGCCGAGCGGTGCCGGCAAGTCGACGTTGCTCGCCGCCCTCGGCGGGCTCCTCGAGCCGACGTCGGGGCGGGTGTCCCCGTCGCGTCACCGGCTCCGTAGCCGCGAGCTCGCCGCGCAGGTCGGCTGGTCGTCCCAGGTCCCCGAGCACGGGTTCGTCGCCGCGACCGTGCGCGAGGAGGTCGCGCTGACCGCCGGGCGGACCGGGCGGACCGTCGACGTCGACGCCCTGCTCGACGTCGTCGGGCTGGGTGCGCTGGCCTCGACCCACCCCTTCCGGCTCTCCGGCGGCGAGCAGCGACGGGTCTCGATGCTGACGGCCGTCGCGCACCGGCCCGAGGTCGTGCTGCTCGACGAGCCGACCGTGGGCCAGGACCGCGACACCTGGGCGGCCGTGGTGGGGCTCGCGCTCGCCGCGGCGGGGGAGGGTGCCGTCGTCGCGACGGCCACCCACGACACCGACGTCGTCGACCTGGCGCCCGACCGGGTGGAGGTGGCCCGATGAGACGCACCCTGGCGCAGACGAACCCGCTGGCGCTGCTGTGGATCGGGCTGGCCGCGCTGCTCGGCTCCTTCGCCGTCCGCGACCTGCCCTCCGCCGTCGCCGCGGCCAGCGCCTGGGCGCTGGCGGGTCTGCTCGTCCTGCCGTCGTGGCGCTACCCGCTGGCCTGCCTCGCGCTGTGCGGCGTGTCGGCCGGGCTGGTGGCGTACTCCGCCTGGCGGCTCGGCAACCCCGACCACGCCCCGGTGGCGGCGCTGCGGATCCTGGTGCTCGCGTGGCCGGGGGCCGTGGTCGTCGCGTTCGTCGACCTCTCGGACCTCGGCGACGAGCTCGCGCAGCGGCTCCACCTGCCCAACCGGCCCGTGGCCGCCTTCGTCGCCTCGCTGCAGCGGGTGTCGGACTTCGGCGCGACCCTGCAGCAGGTGCTCCGCGCCCGCCGCGTGCGCGGCACGGGTCCGCACGGCCCGGCGTCGGCGGTGCGGCACGCCGGGTCGGTCACCTTCGCCATGCTGGCCGCCGCGCTGCGCGACGCCGGACGGACGTCCATCGCGATGGACGCCCGTGGCTTCGCGACCGCGACCCGGCGCACCTGGGCGCAGGGCGTGCCGTGGACCCCGCGCGACACGACGGTCGTGGTGGTCGCGTCCCTGCTGGCGCTCGTGCCCGTCGTCGCCCGCGTCCTGACGTAGGTCGCAGGGGTGCACAAAGCGGACGAGGTCGTCTAGGCTGCGAACTAAGCAAGCGCTTAGTCGTCGCCCGAGGGCGACCTGTCCCGGAGGTAGTCCCATGGCCCGCGTGTTCGACAGTCTCGACGACTTCAAGGCAGCTGCCGGGCAGGAGCTCGGCACCAGCGACTGGGTGACCGTGACCCAGGAGCAGATCAACACCTTCGCCGACGCCACCGGCGACCACCAGTGGATCCACGTCGACCCCGAGCGCGCCGCGTCGGGGCCGTTCGGCGGCACGATCGCGCACGGCTACCTGACGCTGTCGCTCCTGCCGGTCTTCTCCGAGAACATCTACGCGGTCAACGGCCTGGCGATGGGCGTGAACTACGGCGCCAACAAGGTGCGCTTCCCGAACCCGGTCCCGGTCGACTCGCGGCTGCGCGCGACGGCGACGCTCAAGGAGACCAGCGACATCCCGATCGGCACCCAGGCCGTCATCACGTTCGTCGTCGAGCGCGAGGGCGCCGAGAAGCCGGTCTGCATCGCCGAGGTCGTCTACGTGATGGCGGCGGCCTGACATGCACTTCGCCTTCGACGAGACCACCACGGAGCTGATCGCCAAGCTCGAGGCCTTCATGGACGAGGCCGTCTACCCGGCCGAGGCCGAGGCCGCCGAGCAGATCGAGGCCCTCTACGCCGAGGACCGCTGGGACCCGCCGGCCGTGCTCGACGGCCTCAAGGAGCAGGCGCGCGAGCGCGGCCTGTGGAACTTCTTCCTGGCCGGCCACCCGGAGGAGGGCGGCCTGACGAACCTGCAGTACGCGCCGCTCGCCGAGATCACCGGCCGCTCCATCCAGCTCGCGCCCGCCGCGCTCAACTGCGCCGCGCCCGACACGGGCAACATGGAGGTGCTGACCATGTTCGGCACCCCCGAGCAGAAGGAGCAGTGGCTGCGTCCGCTGCTCGACGGCCAGATCCGCTCGGCGTTCGCGATGACCGAGCCCGACGTCGCCTCCTCCGACGCGACCAACATCGGGCTCTCGATCGTCCGCGACGGCGACGAGTACGTCATCAACGGTCGCAAGTGGTGGATCACCGGCGCGATGAACCCCAACTGCCGGGTCTTCATCGTCATGGGCAAGACCGACCCGTCGGCCGAGCGGCACCGCCAGCAGTCGATGATCCTCGTGCCGCGCGACACCCCGGGCCTCGAGGTCGTGCGCGGCATGCACGTCTTCGGCTACCACGACCGCGACCACGGCGGGCACGCCGAGCTGCGCTTCACCGACGTCCGCGTGCCTGCGTCGAACCTCATCGGAGGCGAGGGCGAGGGCTTCGCGATCGCCCAGGCGCGCCTCGGACCCGGCCGCATCCACCACTGCATGCGCTCCATCGGCATCGCCGAGCGCGCGGTCGAGTACATGTGCGAGCGGGCGCTGAGCCGCACCACGTTCGGCAAGCCGATCGCCCAGCAGGGCGTCGTGCAGGACTGGATCGCCGAGTCGCGCGTGCGGCTCGAGCAGCTGCGCCTGCTGACGCTGAAGACCGCCTGGCTCATGGACACCGTCGGCAACCGTGGCGCCCACAAGGAGATCCAGGCGATCAAGATCGCCACGCCCCAGACGGTCGAGTGGATCCTCGACAAGGCCATCCAGGTGCACGGTGCCGGCGGCCTGAGCCAGGACTTCCCGCTCGCGGAGATGTTCGCCGGCATCCGCACCCTGCGCTTCGCCGACGGGCCGGACGAGGTGCACAAGGCCTCCCTCGCCCGTGCCGAGCTGAAGAAGTACGCGGCTCGCGGATGAGGGTGGTACGACGATGAAGGTGCAGGGCGCGGCTGCCGTCGTCACGGGTGCGGCCGGCGGCATCGGCCTCGCGGTGGCGCGGGCGCTGCTCGAGCGCGGTGCCGCCTCGGTCGTGCTGGCCGACCTCGACGGCGACCGGCTCTCCGACGCGGCCTCCGCGCTGGGCGAGGAGTTCGGCGAGCGGGTGCTGCACCGGGCGGCCGACGTGACGGCGGAGATCGGCGTCGACGCCGTGCTGCAGACGTCGCCGATTCCCGTCGACCTCTACGTCGCGAACGCCGGCGTGTTCCAGGGGTTCGGGCTCGACGCGTCGCCGCAGGACTGGGCGGCGTCGTGGGAGGTCAACGTGATGGCGCACGTGGCGGCGGCGCGGGCGCTCGTGCCGCAGTGGCTGGAGCGAGGCGCGACGGACGGCCCGGCGGGCTGCTTCGTGAGCGTGGCGTCGGCGGCGGGACTGCTGACCCAGCTGGGCTCGCCCACCTACTCGGTGACCAAGCACGCCGCCGTCGGGTTCGCGGAGTGGCTGGCGGCCACCTACGGCGACCGCGGCGTCCAGGTGACGACGGCCTGCCCGATGGGCGTGCGCACGGCGATGCTCGAGGAGGGCGAGACCTCGACCGACGCCGACGCGCGCCTCGGCATGCGGGCGGTCACGTCGGCGGGCGAGGCGCTCGACGCGTCCGAGGTCGCCGCCACGATCCTCGACGCGGTCGAGGCCGGCCGCTTCCAGGCCCTGCCCCACCCCGAGGTCGCCACGATGTGGGCCCAGAAGGCGTCCGACCCCGACCGCTGGGTCGCCGGCATGCAGCGCTACCGCCGCACCCTCGAGTCCTGAACCCCACCCCGCCCCCGCCCCCACCATCCCCGATCCCCGCGTTTTGCGGACTTGGTGACGGTTTGTCCGGCGGAAACCGTCACCAAGTCCGCACAACGCGGGGAGGGGCCGAGGGTGTGGGGTGGGCGGGCGGGGTCGGTAGGGTCGCGGCCATGAAGATCGGACCCGGCCTCGTGGTGCCCGCCCTCGCCGAGCTCGTCGTGCTGGCGCTCTACGTCACCGACGTGCTGGGCGACGTCCCGTGGCCCGACGGCTTCGTCCTGCCGGGGCGTGTCCTGCTCGTCGTGGCGGCCCTCGTCGTCGCCGGCATCTGCTACCAGGCGTGGGCGACGGTCACCTCCGAGCAGCGCACCCCGCTGGTGCACGCCGCGGCCGCTGCGTCGCTGGTCGGCGGGGCCGCGCTGACGTCGGCCGTCTTCTCCGCGCCCGAGGGCGCGCTGCTCGGCGCGCACGCCCTCGCGACGCTCGGCACGGCCGCGCTCGTCGCCGCCGTCGTCTGCCACCAGATGACGACCGCCCGCCGCAGCCTCGGCTGAGTCGCCGCCGCACGACGCAGACCTCGCCTCTGACGCGACGACGCCCCGCCCGTGACCCGGGCGGGGCGTCGTGCTCGGCGCCGGTGGGAGATCAGGCGCCGATGTCGCCGCCGTCCTTGCGTCGCACGAGGGCGATCGCCGGACGGGGCAGGGAGGTGCCGCCGTCGGGCCAGTGGGACGCCGGCGCGTCGGCGGTGGCGCCGTCCTTCTCGCCCGGGTGCTGGACGCAGACCAGGACGCGCTTGCGCTGCACGACGGGACCGCAGGTCTCCGCACCGAACGGCACCGTGAGGAACTGACGGGTCAGGCCGCGGTCACGACCCTCCACCGCCACGCCGAACAGGCCGTCGTTCGAGCCGAGCGCGTTGCCGTCCGTGGAGATCCACAGGTTCCCGTGCCGGTCGAACGCGACGTTGTCGGGGCAGGAGATCGGCGAGACCTGCGACGTGTCGTAGCCGCCGAAGTACGTCGACGCGTCGTTCGGGTCGCCGCACACGAGCAGCAGGTTCCACTCGAAGCGGGTCGACGCGCTGTCGTTGCGACGCTCCGTCAGCTCCAGCACGTGGCCGTTCTTGTTGGCCTTGCGCGGGTTGGCCTCGTCGGGGCCGGCCTTGCCGGACGCGCCGCGGTTGGAGTTGTTCGTGAGGGCGACGTAGACCTTGCCGCTCACGGGGCTCGGCTCGACGTCCTCCGGACGGTCCATCTTGGTGGCGCCGACCTGGTCCGCGGCCAGGCGCGTGAACAGGAGCACCTCCTCGGCGGTGAAGCCCTGCACGAACGAGCGGTCGCCGCTCACGAGCGGGATCCAGGCGCCCGAGCCGTCGAACTCGCCGTCCTTCGGCAGCGTGCCCGAGCCGTCGATCTGCGCCGACGGGGAGTCACCGGTCAGCCGGGCGACGTAGAGCGTGCCGTGGTCGAGCAGGGTGTCGTTGTGACGCTTCGCCGCACGCGAGGTGCCCTTCTTGACCTTGTCGCGCGACACGAACTTGTAGAGGTAGTCGAAGCGCTCGTCGTCGCCCATGTACACCGCGACGCGACCGTCCTTCGTGATGCGCGGCTGCGCCGCCTCGTGCTTGAAGCGGCCGAGGGCGGTGCGCTTGCGCGGCGTCGACGTCGGGTCGTAGGGGTCGATCTCGACGATCCAGCCGAAGCGGTTGACCTCGTTCGGCTCGACGGTCAGGTCGAAGCGCTCGTCGAACTTCTCCCACTGACGGGTCGTGGCGTTGCCGGACACGCCGTAGCGGGCGAGGCGCTGCGCCGTCGTCGGGTCGCTGACCTGCGCGGCGTTGGCGAAGTACTGGTTGAAGTTCTCCTCCGCCGTCAGCCAGGTGCCCCACGGGGTGGTGCCGCCGGAGCAGTTGTTCAGCGTGCCCAGCACCGTGCGGCCCTTCGGGTCGGCCTTCGTGCGCACGAGCGCGTGACCGGCGACGGGGCCGGTCAGCACGAACCGCGACTGCGTGTGGAAGCGACGGTTGAGGCGGTGCCCGACGACCGGCTTCAGCGAGCCCGAGCGGGTCTCCTGCACGGTGACGACGGTCAGGCCGTGCGCGGCCCACGACGTCTCGACCTGCTCCTTGGTCGGGTTGGCCGGGTCGTAGCCGGGGTACATCATCTCCTCGGTGGTGTACTCGTGGTTGGCCACGAGCAGCTGCGTGCCGCGCGCGAGCGGCAGCAGTGCGAGGAAGTCGTTGTTGAAGCCGAACTGACGACGCTGCGCGGCACCGCTCTGCGTGGTCGGCGACCAGCGCGGCGAGTCCTTGAACAGCGGGTCGCCCCAGCGGATCACGACGTCCTGCGTGTAGCCCTCGGGCACGGTGACGGCGTCGGCGGTGTTGGGGGCGACGGGCCGGAAGCGCAGGCCGAACGGGCCCTTCTTCACGGTCGTCGACGCGGGGCCGCCCTGGGCGGTGGGCAGGCTGACCGGGGCGGCGGCCACCGGGCCGGCGAACGCGGCGGTCGCGGCGGTCGCAGCGCCGATGACGGCACCGGCGCGCAGCACGCCGCGGCGGCTGGCGACCTGCGCCATGACGTCGGCGAAGGTCTCGTTCGACGACGTGTTGGGCGCGTCGTGCGAGCAGGCGTCGCCGCAGCGGTAGAGGCACGTCATGGCCGCGCGGCCGGACGCACAGGGGGCGGTGGGGGAGCAGCCCTCGACGTCGCCGGTGAGCGGGACGACGGGGAGCAGCGGGCGTTCGGGCGAGATCGTCACGAGAAGAGTTCCTCCAGAGCCGGGGGACATCGGGCCGTCCCCCTCGACGTGCTGACGCTAGGGAAGACGGCCCACGCCGACGTGGACCTGCGGTGAACACGAGGTGACGGCCTGCTCGGCGGGCGGGTGGGCCCGGCGGACTACCCTCGGCGACATGGCCATCGAGCTCCGCACCCCCGCCCAGGTCGACGAGATGCGTGCCGCCGGACAGTTCGTCGGCGAGGTCCTGACCGCCCTCGTCGACGCCGCCGACGTCGGGGTCGACCTGCTCGACCTCGACGCGCTCGCGCACCGCATGATCCGCGAGCGCGGTGCCGAGTCCTGCTACATCGACTACGCTCCCTCCTTCGGGCGCGGGCCGTTCGGCAAGGTGCTGTGCACGTCGGTCAACGACGCCGTCCTGCACGGTCTGCCGCACCGGTACCGGCTGAAGGACGGCGACCTCGTCAGCTTCGACTTCGCCTGCTCGGTCGACGGCTGGGTCGGTGACTCCGCCGTCAGCATCGTGGTGGGCACGCCGCGCGAGGAGGACCTCGCCCTCATCGCGGCCACCGAGGAGGCGCTCGCGGCCGGGATCGACGCGGCGCGCGCCGGCAACCGGCTCGGCGACATCAGCGCCGCGATCGGCGGCGTCGCGCGGTCGCACGGCCTGCTCGTCAACACCCAGTTCGGCGGCCACAGCGTCGGGCGCACGATGCACGGCGACCTGCACCTGCCGAACGACGGCCGGCCCGGCCGCGGCGTCCGGCTCGACCCGGGCCTCGTCGTGGCCATCGAGCCGTGGTTCCTGCAGTCGACCGACGAGATCGTCATGGATCCCGACGGCTGGACGATCCGCAGCGCCGACGGCTCGCGCGGCGCGCACAGCGAGCACACCATCGCCGTCACCGACGGCGACCCCGTGATCCTCACCGCTCGCGCCTGACCCGCGCGCGCCTCCCAGGGCGAGGCCCGGCCACCCTGACCAAAACCCCCTCGGTCCCGGGACTTTCGGCCTACGGTGGGTCCCGGGAGCGCCGACCGGTGGCGGTCGGTGAGGGAGTGGAGGTCGGCGATGCGTCGTCGTGCATCGGTGGTCGTCGGCGCGCTCGTGGGCGCGGTCCTCGTGACGGTGCCGACGTCGGCGCGGGCGGCCGAGCCGACGGTGCGCACGTCGGGGGACGACGTCACCTACACCGACCCGACGCTCGCGGGCGCCGAGACCACCCGGGTCCGCGGCGTGCTGCGCGAGGTCGTCAGCGAGCCCGCGGCTCCGGTCGCGCCCGGCGGCGACCCGCACGCCGGCCACGACCACACCGGCGGTCAGCCGCTCATCGTCCTCGCCGACGGCACGCACGTGCCGGTCGACCTCGACCTCGACGCCCCCGACGTCGTCGGGGCGACCGTGGTGGCCGAGCTCGTCGACGGACCGGTGCTCGACGCCGCCCTCGACGGCACCCCGACCGAGCCCGTGCCGGTGCGTACCGCGCAGGTGGACACCGCCGAGGCAGCGGTCGCGCTGGCACCGCACCGGGTCTACGTGGCCGTGGTCGGCAACAGCGGCGCCTCCGTCGACTCCGACGCGACCATCCAGGCCCGCGTCGACGGCGGCACGCGCTGGTGGAGCGAGGAGTCCGGCACCAGCTTCGGCACGGCCTCGACGGTCCGCTACGACAGCGCGCTCGACGCGACGCAGCGTTGCGGCTTCGCCAACCCGTGGACGCTCTGGAGCGAGGCCGGGCGCCAGTTCCCCGACGGCACGTTCGACCAGCCCGGCAACCACCTTCTGGTCGTCGTCGACGACACGTGCAACGGCGTCGGCGTCGGCACGGTGGGGCGCGGCATGGACGACGGCGGGTCGTCGACGCAGAAGGAGTCGGCGTCGATCTTCACGGCCACGTTCGCGCACGAGGTCGGGCACAACCTCGGCCTCAACCACGCGAACCTCGACAGCCAGGACGGCCAGGGCGGCGAGTACTGGGACCTCTACAGCCCGATGGGCCTCGCGATCAGCTCCAGCCAGAGCCTCGACCCACCGGCGCTCGACACCGAGTACCGCGCGCAGCTCGGCATCCTCGACACCGGCGAGGTCGAGGTCGTCGGGTCCGGGACGTCCGTCACCCGCACCCTGGCGGCGCGCGGCAGCAGCACGGGCTTGCGGGGCGTGGAGGTGCGGTCCCCTGACGGCACGAGCCACTGGGTCGAGTACCGGTCGGGGGGCGGCCGCGACGCCCGCAGCTACTACCGGCTCGAGCCGAACGCGTCCGTGAGCGGCACCCGCAAGTACCCCCGGGGCGTCACGGTGAGCACCCGCGCGACGGGCTCGACGGGCAGCACCCTGCTGCGTCCGCTCGCCGACGGCTCCGTGGCGCACGGGTCGCGGCAGGCGGGCCAGACCTACACCGCAGGCGACGTGTCGGTGCGCGTCGACTCCGTGGGCGCCGACAGCGCCACCGTCACCGTCACCAACGGCCCCGTGCTCGCCGACCTCGCGACGTCGACGCCGGTGGTCGAGGGCACCCCGCGGGTGGGCGCCACGCTCACCGCGCAGCCCGGCTCGTGGACGACGGGCACGACGTTCGCCTACCAGTGGCTGGCGGGCGGGACCGTGGTCCAGGGCGCGACCGCGTCGACGTTCGTGCCGACGAAGGACCAGCTGGGGCGGACGATCACCGTGCGCGTCACCGGCTCGCGCAGCGGCTACCGCTCGGCGACCAGGGAGTCGGCCCCCACCTCGGCGGTGGCCGCCGGCGTGCTCGACGCGTCGACGCCCACGGTGGAGGGGGCGGCCCGCGTCGGCTCCCCGCTCACGGGACGCGCAGGCTCCTGGACGGCCGGCACCACCCTCGCCTACCAGTGGTCCGCCGACGGTGTCGAGGTGCCGGGTGCCACCACGAGCACCTTCACCCCCACCGCGGCGCAGCTGGACGACGCGATCACGCTCACCGTGACCGGCACGAAGGACGGCTACGCCACGACGTCGCGCAGCTCCCAGCCGACGGAGCGGGTCGCCGCGGGTGCCACGACCGCCGGCACCCCGGCGGTCACGGGCACGCCGAGGGTCGGGGAGCCGCTGGGCGTCGACGTCGGCTCGTGGGCGTCGGGCACGACGTTCACCTACCAGTGGCTGGCGGACGGCTCACCCGTCGCGGGCGCCACGGGCGACACGTTCACGCCCGGCCCCGTGCAGCAGGGCGCGCGGGTCACGGTCACCGTCACGGGCGCGCGGCCGGGCTACGACACGTCCTCGGCGACCTCGGCCCCGACGGACCGGGTGGCCGCCGGCACCCAGGTGGCCGGGACGCCGACGGTCTCGGGCGACCCGACCGTCGGACGCTCGCTGCAGGCAGACCCGGGCACGTGGGCCTCCGGCACGATGCTCACGTACCAGTGGCTGGCCGACGGCTCGCCCGTCGCCGGTGCCACCACCGACACGTTCACGCCGGGTCCGGCGCAGCGGGGTGCGCGGGTCACGGTCACGGTCACCGGTGAGCGGAGCGGCTACGACACCGCGTCGGCGACGTCGGAGCCGACGGCTGCGGTGGCTGCGGGCGCCACCGTCGCGGGGCGCCCGAGGGTCACCGGCACCGCCAAGGTGGGGGTGGCCCTCGGTGTCGACGTCGGCTCGTGGGCGCCGGGCACGACGTTGACCTACCAGTGGTTCGCGGACGACGCCCCCGTGGCGGGTGCGACCACCAGGGCGTTCACGCCGGGCGCAGCGACGCTCGGCGACCGGATCACGGTGCGGGTCACCGGCACGCGCGACGGCTACGAGACGGCGTCGGCGACCTCCGCCCCGACCAGCGCGGTCGCGGCAGGCACGCTGACCGCGTCGACGCCCAAGGTGTCGGGCACGGCGGTCGTCGGGCGCCGTCTGTCGGTGGTGCGCGGCACGTGGACCTCGGGGACGACGTTCTCCTACCGCTGGCTCGCCAACGGCACGGCCGTGAGAGGTGCCACCGCGGCGACGTTCGTCGTGCCGCGCAGCCTGCGCGGCAAGCGGATCACGGTGCAGGTGACGGGCCGCAGGAGCGGCTACACCACCGTCACGCGCACGTCGGCGCGGACGAGCGTCGTGCGCTAGCCCCCTGGGCGGTAGGTGACGCGCGGAACCTCCGCCAGCGGTCGCTGGCGCGCGTCATCGACGGTCGATGACGCGCGAGACCTACCGCCCACCCGGGTTCCGCGGGCCACCTACCGCCGTGGGGGGAGCCGGTCGTGCCACGGGTCCGCCTGCTCGACCTGGGCGCACAGGGAGAGCAGCGGACCGTCCTCACCGGGACGCCCGGCGAGCATGACGCCGACCGGCAGCCCGTCGACCACCGACAGCGGCAGGCTGGCGGCGGGGACGCCCGCCATGTTGTAGACGGCGGTGTAGGGCGTGAAGTCGAGCTCGCGTCGGTGGTCCTCGGCGGGGTCGCCGGACTCGGTGAACCACGCCACCGGCTGCGGCGGCAGCGCGAGGGTCGGGGTGAGCCACGCGTCGAACCCGGCCATGGACGTCACGACGTCGCGGGTCGTCGCCTCGAGGAACTGGATCGCCCGCGCGAGCTCGGCTGCGCTGTAGGTGCGCCCCCGCTCCCGCCAGTAGCGGGTCGTCGGACGCAGCAGGTCGAGGGCGGCGTCGGGGATCGGGGCCGCCGCCATGCCGCTGGACCAGACGACGTTGAACTGTGGCTCCAACGCGGGTGGGAACGGGTTCTCCACGTCGACGACCTCGTGACCGAGGGAGCGCAGCACGTCGGTCGCGTGCTCCCACGCCTGCACCGACGACGCCGACGCCGTCACACCGGGCAGGTAGGGGTCGACCCAGCGCGCGATCCGCAGGCGCTCCGGTCGGCGCGCGGCCCAGGCGGCGAACGGCTCGGCGGGCTCCGGCAGCGGACGCAGGTCGCCGGGCATGGGGTGCGCCATCGCGTCGAGCAGGGCGGCCGCGTCGCGCACCGTGCGCGCGATCGGTCCGTCCCCGGACAGGCCGCTCCAGTCCGACCCCGTCGGCCCGGCGCTCACCCGCCCGCGGCTCGGCTTGAAGCCGAACACGCCGCAGCAGCTCGACGGGATGCGGATCGACCCGCCGCCGTCGCTGCCCTGCGCGAGCGGCACGAGCCCCGCGGCCACGGCGGCAGCGGCGCCACCGGACGACCCGCCCGCCGTCCGGGACGGGTCCCAGGGCGTGCGGGCCGGGCCCACGACGTCGTTGTCGGTGTACGACGACAGCCCCATCTCGGGCGTGTTGGTCTTGCCCAGGCTCACGAACCCCGCCAGCTGCACGAGCGTCACGACGTGCGCGTCGACGTCGGGCACGTGGTCGGCCATGAGCCGCGACCCCAGCGTGGTGCGCACGCCCGCGGTCGGGGTCAGGTCCTTGAACGCCGTGGGCACGCCGAGGAACGGCGGCAGGTCGCGGGCCGACGTCGAGCGTCGGCGGGCGTCGGCGGCGTGCGCGGCCTCCAGCGCGGCGTCCGCGGTGACCGTCACGAACGCGCCGAGCGTCGCGTCGTGCTGCTCGACGCGGGCGAGGTGGTGCTCGACCAGCTCGACCGAGGTGGTCTCCCCGGTCGCCATCGCCTCGGCCATCGCGTGGGCGTCGAGCTCGTGCAGCACGGTCACCGCTCCAGCGTGCCACGCTGGGCCCGTGCTGCAGTCCGTGGAGGCCCTGCTCGACCCGGTGCTCGACGCGAGCGTCCGGGAGGAGTGGGCGCGGCTCGTCGAGGCGGGGCTCCCCAGCCAGGCCCGGCACACGGGGGCCTCGAACGCCCCGCACGTCACGCTCGCCGTCGCCGAGCGGATCGGTGCCGACGCCGACGCCCGGCTCGCCGGCGCGGTGCCGGCCGACCTCCCGACCCTGCGGCTCGGCGGTGTGCTCGTCCTCCCCGGACGCCCCGGCCGGTGCGTCCTGGCCCGTTCGGTCGTGGTGTCCGCCGGGCTGCTCGACCTGCACGCGCGGGTGCTCGACGTGGTCGGCGACGAGCCCGGCGTGCTCGGGCACGTGCGCCCCGACGCCTGGACGCCGCACGTCACGCTCGCGCAGCGGCTCGACGTCGGCCTGCTGCCCGCGGCGCTGTCCGCGCTGGCCGACGTCGAGCGCGAGCGCGAGGGTCGCGTCGCCGGCGTGCGTCGCTGGGACCCCGAGGCGCAGGAGACCTGGCTGCTCTGAGCCGCGTGGCCCGTCAGGGACAATCGTCGACGTGGCCGTGCCGAAGGTGATCCTGTTCTACGTCTTCACCCCCGTGCCCGACCCCGACGCGATCCGCGTGTGGCAGCTGAGCCTCGCCGGGTCGCTGGGGCTGCGCGGTCGGGTCATCGTGTCGTCCCACGGCATCAACGCGACCCTCGGTGGCGACCTCGACGCCCTCAAGCGCTACGTCCGGGGCCTGCGCGAGTACGCGCCGTACCGCGGCGCCGACGTGAAGTGGTCGGCGGGGCGCGCGCTCGACGACGGCGTCACGACGGCGCTGTTCCCGCGACTCTCGGTCAAGGTGCGCGAGGAGGTCGTCACGTTCGGCGCCCCCGACGAGCTGGCCGTCGACCCGCACGGCGTGGTCGGCGGCGGCGAGCACCTCAGCCCCGAGGCGCTGCACGCGCTGGTCGAGGCGGAGGACGTCGTCTTCTTCGACGGTCGCAACCGCATCGAGTCCGAGGTCGGCCGCTTCGCCGGCGCGGTGCGTCCCGACGTCGAGACCACGCGCGAGTTCGTCGAGCTGCTCGACTCCGGCGCCTACGACGACCTGAAGGACCGGCCCGTGGTCACGTACTGCACGGGCGGCATCCGCTGCGAGGTGCTCACCCCGCTCATGCGCAGCCGCGGGTTCCGGCGCGTGTACCAGCTCGACGGCGGCATCCACCGCTACGGCGAGGCCTTCGGCGACACCGGGCTCTGGGAGGGGTCGATGTACGTCTTCGACGCCCGCACCACGGTCGAGTTCAGCCCCGACGCGAAGGTCGTGGGTCGCTGCGACACGTGCGGCACGCCGAGCCGCGACGTCGTCGACTGCGCCGACCCGGCGTGCGTGCGGCAGATGGTGCGCTGCCCCGCGTGCACGGCCGGGTCGGCCGTCTGCGGTCGCTGAGCGTCAGGCCCAGGACCAGCTGGCGAGGATCGACTGGTCGACCGCGTCGCGGTCGGCCTCCGACAGGTCCTTGTTGTGGGAGAACGTGATCACGTAGCCCTTGCCGTCGACGGCGAGCGTGTACTGCTCGACGCGGTACTCGTTGCCGTTGAGGTTGAACACCGCGGTGGAGTGCACGGCCTCCTGGCCGTCGATGGTGAGCGGGTCGCGCACCTCGACGTCCTGGGCGTCCGCGTTCTCCAGCACCTTGACGAGCGCGTCCTCGAGCTGCTTGCCCTTGACGTTGACGATCGTCGGGTCGGAGACGACGTTGACGTTGTCGGCGAAGCCGTCCTTGTCGGTCACGTCGATGGCGAGGCTCAGGGCGGCACCCGCCCCGCCCTTGTTCTCCTTCCAGCCCTCGGGCACGGAGTAGCTGAACCCGTCGGCCTCGATGCGCTCGCCGTCGGCCGGCTTCGCGGTGGGAGCGGGGGCGGACGACTCGCTGCCGTCGGCCGAGGAGCTGGCCGAGGAGGACGAGGAGCCCGAGGAGTCGGAGTCGGAGTCGTTGCCGCCGCAGGCGGTCAGGACGACGGTGGCGGTGGCGGCGACGAGGAGGGCGCGCACGGGGGCGCGGTCGAGGAGGCGCATGACGGCCAACCTAGTCGTCCGTCCAGGACCATGCTCGGTGAGGTGGTCAGCCGAGCTCGCCGCCGTCCCAGTCGGGGTTCGCGAGGTTGCGCTGCATCGCGATGTTGAGGTCGCTCACGACGAGTGCGACCTGGCGGGCCACGACGTCGCTCACCCGTCGCTGCAGGCTCTCGGTCGGCTCCGGGTGCACCTCGTCGACCCGCACCTCGAGCAGGTGACCGTCGGGCGCGGCGGCACCCTCGCGCACCACCAGCAGGTCGACGACGTCGGCCCCGCCGAGCGCCGGCCACACGGTGACCCGCAGCCCGAGCCGCGCCGCGCTCGACGTCCGCGACTGCACGACCACGCGCACCGACACGGCACCGGCCGCCGGTCGGCGGTACCCGGCAGGCGGGCTGAGCCGCAGGACCGGGTCGGTGTCGACGTCGATGGCGAACTCGTGCAGCAGGGGCCTGCCGATCTGTCGCTCCGCCGTGGTGACCAGGAGGTCGCGCAGCCGGCGCGCGCAGTCGTCCAGCTCGGCGTAGCCCAGCCCGGCGCGCCCGGCCAGCAACGGGTCGACGTCGTCGGGGCTCATGGCCGCAGTATGGCCACGACCCCGGCCGCGGTCTAGCGTGGGCCGCCATGAGCACACCGGCCACCGACCACCGGCACGTCGCCGCCGGGTTCACCGCCGTCGCCGACGGGGTGGCCGACTGGGACGCGCCCGCACCGGTCGAGGGCTGGACCGCGCGCGACGTCGTCGAGCACCTGGTCACCTGGCTGCCGGCGTTCCTGTCCGCCGGCGGCGTCGCGCTCGGCACGGCCGACCCGCGGCCGGCCGACCCGGCCGAGGCCTGGCGCGACCACGCCGACGCGGTGCAGGCACTCCTCGACGCCCCCGACGCCGACCGACCCTTCACACCACCCCCACGTCGGAACGCACCCGCTCGACCAGGCCGTCGCGCAGTTCTACACGGCCGACGTCTTCATGCACACGTGGGACCTCGCCCGCGCCAGCGGCCAGGACGTCGAGCTCGACCCCGACCGCTGCGCCGCGATGCTCGCCGGCATGCAGCCGATCGAGGACCTGCTGCGTGGCTCCGGCCAGTACGGCCCGGCCGTTTCCGTCCCCGACGACGCGTCCGTGCAGGACCGGTTCGTCGGTTTCATCGGACGCGACCCCGCCTGGGCCCCTCGCGCCTGAGGGTGGATTCCCGTCGGTGGGCGGGTGCACGATGAGTGCAGCGAGCCCCCGGGAGGACGCCGTGCACACCACGAACAACCACGACACCTTCACGTCGGTGGCGCCCGACTGCCCCGCGACGTCGGCGGAGGTGCCGCCCGAGCGGCCCACGCCGAGCGTCGCGCGGCTGCAGTACGACCTCCTGGCCGACGCGCCCTACCGGTACACGTCCGACGACGTCGTCTACCTCTCCCAGGGCGAGCGTCGCGGCATCGACCGCGACACCTTCTTCGCCAAGGGCCAGCCGTGCCTGCGCGCCTCGCCCCTCGTCAAGCGGTACGGCTGGGGCGTCCACCACGACGCCCAGGGCCGGGTCGCCCTCGTGCCCGTGGAGTCGGCGGAGTACGCCGCGCTGCGCGCCGACCCCGCCCTCCAGCAGCGCGAGGGCATGCGGTCGTCGCGGGCCTGACGTGCCGCCCGCCGGTCGTCCCGACGTGCAACCTTGCCGCGCAGGAGTTGACTGGTACCCATGACCACGACGCACACCACGCTCGGCACCACCGCGCCGCTCGACGTCTCGCCGCTGGGGCTCGGCTGCATGGGCATGAGCGAGTTCTACGGCACCCGCGACGAGTCCGAGGCCACGCGCACCATCCACCGCGCGCTCGACCTCGGCGTCACCTTCCTCGACACGGCCGACATGTACGGCCCCTTCACCAACGAGCAGCTCGTCGGCTCGGCGATCGCCTCCAGCAGCCAGGGTCGCGACGCCGTGCAGCTGGCCACCAAGTTCGGCAACGAGCGGCTGCCCGACGGCACCCGCCTCGGCGTCAACGGCAAGCCCGAGTACGTGCGCTCCGCGTGCGACGCGTCGCTGCAGCGTCTCGGTGTCGACCACATCGACCTCTACTACCAGCACCGCGTCGACAAGACCGTCCCCATCGAGGAGACCGTCGGCGCGATGGCCGAGCTCGTGCAGGCTGGCAAGGTGCGTCACCTCGGCCTCTCGGAGGCCTCGGCCGAGACCATCCGGCGCGCGCACGCGGTCCACCCGATCACCGCGCTGCAGACCGAGTACTCCCTCTTCACGCGTCACCTCGAGGACGAGATCTGGGGCGTCCTCAGCGAGCTCGGCATCGGTCTCGTGCCCTACTCGCCGCTCGGTCGAGGTCTGCTGACCGGCGCCATCACCGCCGAGACCGACCTCGAGGAGTCCGACTCCCGGACCACCGCCTACTTCCCGCGCTTCCAGGGCGAGGCGCTGCAGTCGAACCTGCAGCTCGTCGCCAAGGTGCGCGAGATCGCGGAACGGCTCGGCTGCACGCCCGGCCAGCTCGCGCTCGCCTGGGTGCTCAGCCGCTCCGGCCGCGACGGCGTCGGCGTCGCGCCCATCCCCGGCACCAAGCGGGTGGCCTACCTCGAGGAGAACCACGGCGCCCTGGAGGTCGAGCTGACGTCCGACGTCGTCGAGGACCTCGAGACGGCCGTGCCCCGCGACGCCGTCCGCGGCGACCGCTACGGCGACCTGTCGAGCATCGATGCCTGAGGACACCATGTCTGGACCGACGCCACGCCCGACCATCGACACCGTCGGCGCCCTGCGCGCCAGCGGCCACGTGCACAAACCGTTGCGCACCGAGATCCGCGACAACCTGCTCGCCGCGCTCGCGGAAGGCCGCGACCCGTGGCCCGGGCTGCACGGCTTCGAGGACACCGTGGTCCCGCAGCTCGAGCGCGCGCTCATCGCCGGCCACGACGTCGTGCTCCTCGGCGAGCGCGGCCAGGGCAAGACCCGCCTGCTGCGCACCATGGTGGGACTGCTCGACGAGTGGACCCCGGTCATCGACGGCTCCGAGCTCGGCGAGCACCCGTACGCTCCGATCACCGTGGCCAGCATCCGGCGCGCCGAGGAGCTCGGCGACGACCTGCCGGTCCGGTGGCGCCACCGCGACGAGCGCTACGCCGAGAAGCTGGCCACGCCCGACACGAGCGTCGCCGACCTCATCGGCGACGTCGACCCGATGAAGGTGGCCGAGGGACGCAGCCTCGGCGACCCCGAGACGATCCACTTCGGGCTCATCCCGCGCAGCCACGGCGGCATCGTCGCCATCAACGAGCTGCCCGACCTCGCCGAGCGCATCCAGGTCGCGATGCTCAACGTGATGGAGGAGCGCGACATCCAGATCCGCGGGTACGTGCTGCGGCTCCCGCTCGACGTGCTCGTCGTCGCCAGCGCCAACCCCGAGGACTACACCAACCGCGGACGCATCATCACGCCGCTGAAGGACCGGTTCGGCGCCGAGATCCGCACCCACTACCCGACGCAGCTCGTCGACGAGATCGCCGTCATCCGCCAGGAGGCCGACCTCGTCGCGACGGTGCCCGACCAGCTGATCGAGGTCCTCGCCCGCTTCACCCGTGCGCTGCGCGAGTCGTCGGCGGTCGACCAGCGGTCGGGCGTCAGCGCGCGCTTCGCGATCGCCGGTGCCGAGACCATCGCCGCCGCCGCGCTGCACCGGGCCACCCGCCAGGGCGAGCCCCACGCCGTCGCGCGGCCGGTCGACCTCGAGACCGCCGTCGACGTGCTGGGCGGCAAGATCGAGTTCGAGTCCGGCGAGGAGGGCCGCGAGGACCTCGTCCTCGACCACCTGCTGCGCACCGCCACCGCCGAGACGGTGCGCGGGCTGTTCACGGGCATCGACTTCGGGGTGCTGGTGGAGGCGCTCGAGGGCGGGTCCCTCGTGGCCACCGGCGAGCAGGTCAGCGCGCGCGACTTCCTCGCTGGGCTCCCCCAGCTCGGCGAGTCCGACGTCTACGACCAGGTGTGCGAGCGGGTCGGCGCGGGCATCGAGGGCGGGGTCGACGACGGCGAGCGGGCCAGTGCCATCGAGCTGGCCCTCGAGGGCCTGTTCCTGGCCCGGCGGATCAGCAAGGACTCCGCCGGCGGCGAGACGGTCTACGGGTGAGCTCGTGAGTCGTCAGAACCGTCGCCTGAGCCGTGCCTCCCGGTACGGCGCGTACGTCGACGGGCCGGACCCGCTGGCCCCGCCCGTCGACGTGCGGGAGGCGCTCGACGCCATCGGCGAGGACGTCATGGCCGGCTACTCGCCCGACCACGCGCTGCAGGAGTTCCTGCGGCGTGGCGGTGCCGACCAGCGCGGTCTCGACGACCTCGCCCGACGGGTGGCCGAGAGGCGTCGCGAGCTGGTCGGTCAGCACGCCCTCGACGGCACGCTGCGCGAGGTGCGCGAGCTGCTCGACCGCGCGCTCCTCGAGGAGCGCAAGCAGCTCGCCCGCGACGTCGAGCTCGACGACGGCGACCGCGCGCTCGCCGAGCTGACCCTCGACAACGTGTCCCCGTCGCCCGCCGCCGCCGTGCGCGACCTGAACGGCTACGACTGGCAGTCCTCGCAGGCACGCGAGGACTTCGAGCGCATCAAGGACCTGCTCGGTCGCGAGATGCTCGACCAACGCTTCGCGGGCATGAAGGACGCGCTCGAGAACGCCACCGACGCCGACCGCGCGGCCGTCAACGAGATGCTCGACGACCTCAACGGGCTGCTCGAGAAGCGGCAGCAGGGCGTCGACACGCAGACCGACTTCGACGACTTCATGGCCAAGCACGGCCAGCACTTCCCCGAGCGTCCGGAGAACCTCGACGAGCTGCTCGACGCCCTGGCGCAGCGGTCGGCCGCAGCGCAGCGGATGATGAACTCGATGACGCCCGAGCAGCGTCGCGAGCTGATGCAGCTGTCGAACCAGGCGTTCGGCTCGCCGCAGCTCACCGAGGCGCTCGACCGGCTCGACGGCCACCTGCAGGCGCTGCGGCCCGGCGAGGACTGGGGCGGCTCGACGCCCATGGACGGCGACCAGGGCCTCGGGCTCGGCGACGGCACGGGCGTGTTCCAGGACCTCGCCGACCTCGACGCGCTCGCCGAGCAGCTCGCCCAGTCGCACCGGGGTTCCACGCTCGACGACGTCGACCTCGAGGCGTTGTCGCGCCAGCTCGGCGACGAGGCCGGCGTCGACCTGCGCACCCTGAAGGAGCTCGAGAAGGCCCTGCGCGACTCCGGCGTCATGGAGCGCGGTACCGACGGTCGGCTGCGCCTGACGCCCAAGGCGATGCGACAGCTCGGCAAGGCGCTGCTGCGCGACGTGGCCAGCGCCATCTCCGGCCGTCGCGGCCAGCGCGAGACGCGCGCGTCGGGCGCCGCGGGGGAGCGGTCCGGCGGCACCCGCGCCTGGGAGTTCGGCGACACGGAGCCGTGGGACGTCACCCGCACGGTCACCAACGCCGTCGTCCGCACGGTCGGCGAGGGCGGGTCGCCCGCGTCGATGGCCCGCGACGGCCTGCGGCTGCAGATCGGCGACGTCGAGGTGCAGGAGACGGAGGAGCGCACCCAGGCGTGCGTGGCGCTGCTCGTCGACACGTCGTTCTCCATGGCGATGGACGGCCGGTGGGTGCCGATGAAGCGCACCGCCCTCGCGCTGCACACGCTCGTCAGCACCCGCTTCCGCGGCGACGCGCTCGAGCTGATCGCCTTCGGCCGGCACGCCGAGACGATGGAGATCGAACAGCTCACCGCGCTCGACGCCCAGTACGCCAAGGGCACCAACCTGCACCATGCGCTGCTGCTCGCCAACCGGCACTTCCGCAAGCACCCCAACGCCCAGCCGGTGCTGCTCATCGTCACCGACGGCGAGCCGACGTCGCACCTGGAGTCCTCGGGCGAGGTGTACTTCAGCTACCCGCCCCACCCCGTGACCATCGCGCTGTCGGTGCGCGAGCTGGAGGCGTCGATGCGCCTCGGCGCCCGCACCACGTTCTTCCGCCTGGGCGACGACCCGGGGCTCGCCCGCTTCATCGACCAGATGGCACGCCAGGTCGACGGCTCGGTGGTCGCGCCGGAGCTCGACGACCTCGGCGTCGCCGTCGTCGAGTCGTACCTGGGCACCCGCCGCGGTGGCGGCAGCGGCCTCGGAGACGACGGCGGCTGGTCCTCCCGCGGCTGGTGGGCCGGCTGACCGGCCCCTGACCGCCCCCTCCCCGCTGAGTGTGACGTTTGCGGCCCGAAAACCCCGGGACAGGGCCCGAAACGTCACGCTCAGCGGGTCGGGGGGCTCACTCAGTCGAGGACGAGACCCTCCGCAGGAGCGATCTTCGCGGCGCGGTGGGCCGGCACGACGCAGGCCAGCAGCCCGGCCAGGGCGGCGATGCCGACCACGGCGGCCAGCTCGCCCCCACGGCGTCACGAGCGGGACGTCCTGCACCGCGGCCGTCACGACCGAGACGGTGCCGACCCACCCGAACGCGACGCCCACCACGGTGCCGAGCACGGCAGCCACCAGCGCGAGCAGCAGTCCCTCGGCCGCGAGCATGCGACGCAGCTCCCCGCGGGTGAGGCCGAGCGCCCGCAGCAGCGCGTGCTCCCGACCGCGCTCGAGCACGGAGAGCCCCACCGTGTTCGCGATGCCGACGAGCGCGATCGCCACCGAGATCCCCAGCAGACCGAGCACCGCCCAGGTGAGCACGTCGAGCTGCTTCTCGATCGACGCGCGGCTGTCCAGCGTGCTCGAGACGCCCAGGTCGAGCTCCCGCGCCACCGCACCGACCTCGCCCGCGAGGCGCACCCTGTCGGCGTCGTCGTCGGCGCGGACCCACACGGCCTGCGGCGTCGCGCCACCCCCGAGGGCCTCGACGACCCCCGGTCCGGCCACCACGGCCGAGCCCCACTCGCTCCCGACGACCCGCGTGGCCACCTCGACGCTGCGTCCGTCGCGGGTGAGCCGCAGCCGCTCGGGGACCCCGTCGGCCATCGTCGTCGCGACGGCGCCAGGGATGAACAGCGTGCGGCGTGGCGCCTCGACGGTGGACGGGTCGCGGGTCAGCTCCCGCGCTGCGCCGCCCGGGACCAGCACCGGCACGACGCCCGCGCCCGGCAGCTCGGCCCGCACCCCAGGCACGAGGCTCGCCTGGTCGACGCCGTCGAGCCGGTCGACCCGGTCGAGCGCGTCGTCGGGCAGGGCCGAGGAGCCGGTGAGCGCGACGTCGACGGGGTACTGCACCTTCAGCTCGTCGTCGAGGGCGCCGCGAGCGCTCGCCATGCCGGTCAGCACGGCCGTCGCGAGCGTGACGCCGACGAGCAGCGACGCCGTGGTCGCGGCACTGCGACGCGGGTTGCGGACGGCGTTCGCGGCCGCCAGCCGGGTGGCCAGGCCGGTCCCGCCGAGCAGGCGTCCGGCCAGCCGCAGGAGCGCCGGGACCAGGACCGGTCCCAGCAGCAGCACCCCCGTGAAGGTCACCATGCCGCCGACCAGCAGCGGCGGCAGCGTCGACGTCCTCACCGCGACGGCCAGGGCCGCGGCCCCGGCGGCGACCACGGCGACGCCGACACCGACGCGGGCGGCGCCGGCGCGGCTGAGCACGTCCGCGTCGTGCGGACGGAGTGCCGCGAGCGGGCTCACGCGGACCACCCGCCGGGTGGGCAGCCAGGCCGCGGCCACGGTCACGACGACCCCTCCGACGAACGCACCCCCGACCCACAGGGGCGACAGTGCGACCGCACCCAGCGTGCTGGCGTCACTGAGGGCACGCACCGCGGCGACGATGCCATAGCCCGCCCCGACTCCCGCGACGACGCCCAGCGCCGACGCGAGCAGGGCCACGGCGACGGACTCGACCCGGACCGAGCGCAGCACCTGCTGGCGGGTCGCGCCCACGCAGCGCAGCAGCGCGAGGTCGCGCGTGCGCTGGGCGAACAGGATGGTGAACGTGTTGGCGATGACGAGCACGGCCACGAAGCCGGCCACCGTCGCGAACAGCAGGAGCAGGATGCCGATGGCGTCGAACCCCTGGTTCAGGGTCACCACGCGCGCGTCGACGTACTCGCCCTGCGTGCGCACCGGCTCCTCGGTGACCTTGCTGAGCGCCGCGCCCACGGCCGTCGGGTCGCCGGAGGTGCCCACGACCACGGCGTCGGGCAGCGCGTCGGGCAGGGCCGACAGCGTCGACCACGGCACGTACACGTCGGCCGACAGGTAGGTCGTCGCCTTCGCGACGCCCACGACGGTCACGGTGCGCCGATCGCCGTCCGTGCCGATGACGAGCCGGTCGCCGACGCGGATGCGGTCCGCCTGCGCGGTCCGCTGGTCGACGAGCGCCTGACCGTCGGCCGCCGGGGCCTGCCCCGACACGACGGTCTGCCGGCGCAGCGCGGGGTCGAGGCTGACGGTCGACACCGACGTGTCCGAGCCGAGTGACGTCCCGTCGCGGGTGACGGTGGTGAACGCGGTGCCGATGACGTCCGCGACAGCCCCCTGGCCCGCCGCGGCGCGCTCCACCGGTGCCACCTGGCTGCGGTCGAGTCCGTAGTCCGCCCCGACGACGAGGTCGGCACCGCGGTACGCGTGCTCCACCTCGGCCGACAGGCCCGACCTCGCGGCCGAGCCGACGGCGTTCGTGGCGATGACGAAGCCGACGGCGACCATGACGGCCACGAACGCGGCGACGTATCGACGGGTGTGGGTGCGCAGCGACGCGCGCAGGACCGTCCTCACGACGCGTCCCGGTGGCTGCTGCCGGCGAGCACGGAGACCAGCTCGGCACGCGACGGGCTCACGAGGTGCGAGCGGATCCGGCCGTCGGCGAGCACGACGACGTCGTCGGCGTAGGCGGCGGCGTCGATCTCGTGCGTGACCATCACGACGGTGCGGCCGAGCTCGCGCACGGAGCGCCGCAGGTAGGCCAGCACCTCCGCCGACGCGGCGCTGTCGAGGTTGCCGGTCGGCTCGTCGGCGAAGACGATCGACGCCTGGCTCACGAGCGCGCGGGCGATGGCCACCCGCTGCTGCTGCCCGCCCGACAGCTCGCTGGGGCGGTGCCCGAGCCGGTCGCCGAGCCCGAGGACGGACACGACGGTGTCGAGGTCGTCGCGCACGTTCGCGTCGACGCGGCGGCCCGCGAGCTCGAGCGGCAGCAGGATGTTCTGGCGGGCGGTGAGCATCGGCAGCAGGTTGAACGCCTGGAACACGAAGCCGAGGTGGTCGCGGCGGAAGCGCGTGAGCCGGTCGTCGTCGAGCCGCGTGAGGTCGACGCCGTCGACCGTGACCGTGCCGCGGGTGGGGCGGTCGAGCCCCGCCAGGCAGTGCATGAGCGTCGACTTGCCGGAGCCCGACGGTCCCATGACGGCCGTGAACCGTCCGGGCGCGAGGTCGACGTCGACGCCGTCGAGGGCGTGCACGGCGGCGGCGCCCGTGCCGTAGGTCTTGGTGAGGTCGCGGGCCGAGGCGGCCGTCGCGATCGGTGCGTGGGTGGTGGTCGTCATGGCGACGACGCTATGGATCCCGACCCCCTCCGGTCGTCGGAGCGCGGGATGGTCCTGACGTCATCCCTGGGTCTGACGCGCGGCCAGCGGGAGGGGCTGTGCGCTAGCCCAGTCCCGCCTCGAGGGCGAGCAGTACGAGCTGGACGCGGTCGCGGGAGTCGGTCTTGGCGAGCAGGCGTCCGACGTGGGTCTTGACCGTCGCCTCCGAGAGGAACAGCGTCGCGGCGATCTCGGGGTTGGTGAGGCCGCGGGCGATGAGCGAGAGCACCTCGCGCTCGCGGTCGGTGACGTCGGCGAGGCGGCGGGCGGTCGCTCCGCTGACCACGGCGCGCGACCCGGACGGCTGCACGAAGTGGTCCAGCAGGCGGCGGGTGGTCGAGGGAGCGACGACGGCGTCGCCGGCCTGCACGGCGCGGATCGCGGCCAGCAGGTCGGGCGGTGCGGCGTCCTTCAGCAGGAACGCCGACGCACCGGCCTGCAGCGCCGCGAACGCGTACTCGTCGAGGTCGAAGGTCGTGAGCACGATGACCCGGGGCGGCGCGTCCCCGTGCAGGATGCGGCGGGTGGCCTCGACGCCGTCGAGCACCGGCATGCGCACGTCCATCAGCACGACGTCGGCCGTCACCTCGGTCAGCAGGTCGAGTGCGGCCTGCCCGTCGCCCGCCTCGCCGACCACCTCGAGGTCCGGCTGGCTGTCGACGAGCATCCGGAAGCCGGCACGCACCATCTGCTGGTCGTCGACGAGCAGCACGCGGATCGGGGTGCTCACCGGGGGATCCTCGCACGCACCTGCCAGCCCCCGCCGGGCGCCGGGCCGACGTCGAGGGTGCCTCCGTGCACGGCCACCCGCTCGCGCATGCCCACCAGGCCGAGACCGCCCGACCCCGCCGGGTGGGCGGCGCCGTGGCCGTCGTCGACCACGTCGACGAGCACGTCGGGACCGTCGAGCCTGACGTCGACGGTCGCGGTGGCGTCGGCCCCGGCGTGCTTGCGCACGTTGGTGAGCGACTCCTGCACGACCCGGAAGACGGTGAGCGCCACGCCGTCCGGCACGGCCGGTGCCGGGTCCGGAAGGGTGGAGCGCACCCGGCCCGCCGCGACGTCGGCGGCCAGGAGGCGGGGCAGGTCGTCGAGCCCCGGCTGGGGGACCAGCTCGGGGTCCGAGGTGCCACGCAGGAGCCCGAGCAGGCGTCGCATCTCCGTGAGCGCCTCCCGTCCGGTCGACGCGACGGTCTCGAGGGTGCGGACGGCGACCTCGGGGTCGTGCTGCGCGGCGTAGCGGGCGCCGTCGGCCTGGACGATCATGCCGGTGATGCCGTGCGCGACGACGTCGTGCATCTCGCGAGCCACCCGGGTGCGCTCCTCGGCTGCCGCCGCTCGGGTCCGCTGCTCGGCCTCCTCGGCCATCCGCTCGCCGCGTTCCATGAGGGCCTGCTCGTAGGCGCGGCGGATCCGGGCCTGTGTGCCCAGGGCCCACGAGGCGATGACGATCGCGCCGATGGTGAGCGTGTAGGGCAGGAAGGTCATGAGGGTCAGGTCGGGCTGGACGACGCCGGGGGGTGGGTCGTCGTAGCGACCGGCCATCACCCACACCCACGCGGCGACACCGGTGGCGACCAGGCTGAGGGCGAGTCCGGCGCGGGCGTCGCGTGGGCGGCCGAAGCGCGCCAGGGAGTACAGCGCGACGGGGTAGGCGAGCTGCCCGATGGCGGGGTAGTCGTAGACGAGCGCCTGCACGCCGCTGAACAGCCAGACGAGGGCGAAGGTCGTGGCAGGTCGGCTGCGTCGCCACGCGAGGGGCGCCACCTGCAGGGCGCTGAGCGCGGTGACGTGGAGCGGCTGCCCGACGAGGAACGTCACGGCCGTGAGGCCGAGCAGCCCGACGACGAGCGCGGCGTCGAACCACTGCACCGCCTGTGGTCCAAGCCGCCAGGGGCGTCGTTCCTGCTCCGTCCTCACCCTTGCGACCCTAGGCGCTGGCGACGTTCCCAGCGTCAGTCCCAGGTCTGATCCTCGGCCGAGACGGGTGGGAAACGTCGGCGCGCGGGCGTAGCGTCCGAGCATGAGCCAGTTCCCAGGCCGTCACCGCAGTGCACTGCTGGTCGTCGACGTGCAGGTCGACGTGGTCGCCGAGGCGCACGACCGTGACGGCGTGGTCTCGCGCGTCCGCGATCTCGTGGACGAGGCGCGGACCGCTGACGTTCCCGTCGTGTGGGTGCAGGACACGTTGCGTGGCGGCGGCCCGTCGAGGTCCGGGTCCGCCGGGTGGCAGGTGGTGCCCGAGCTCGAGCCGGGGGAGGGCGAGCCGCGGATCGAGAAGGACTACGGCGACGCCTTCGAGGCCACGGGGCTCGGCGACGTCCTCAGCGACCTCGGTGTCGGGCGCGTCGTGGTGGTCGGGGCCCAGACCGACGCGTGCGTCCGCGCCACCCTGCACGGCGCGTTCGTGCGGGGCTACGACGTCACGCTCGTCTCCGACGCGCACACCACGGAGGACCTCACGGTCTACGGCGCACCCCCGCCGGACCAGGTCGTCGCGCACACGAACCTGTACTGGCAGTTCCAGGGCGGACCCGACCGTACGGCCGACGTGGTCGCCACGGCGGACGTCGTGCTCTGAGCCGCGGGCCGCCGGATCCGACGCGCCGGGAGTGGATGGTGCTCAGGGGCGCCAGCGGGTGTTGCGTTGCCAGGTGGTCGATCCGGGTGGTCGCCACTCGACGTGTCCGTCGGCCGGGTTGATGCGTCCGGCCCAGCCTTGGTCGTGGACGCGGTGGTGGTGGAAGGTGCACAGCAGTGCGCCGTCCCTGATGTCGGTGGTTCTCGACATCGCGTGTGGGGTGAGGTGGTGGCTCTCGCACCACCTCGGGTCCCGGTCACACCCCGGGGCCGTGCAGCCCCCGTCTCTACGTTCCATGGCCCGTCGTGACGACTGGTTGAAGTACCGGTTCGCCGACCCGAGGTCGAGGGGGAGTGACCTGCCGTTGAGGACCATGGGGACGAGCTGGGCGGTGCACGCGAGCCGGCGGGCCTGCTCGGCCGAGATCCTGGTCCCATCACTCAGTCCGGCGGCCTTGAGCCCACCCATCAGCGTGCTCAGGTCGAGGTTGACGGTGACGACGGCGCTGACGCCGCCGTTGGAGGGCAGCCGGTCCGCGGGCAGCAGCTCGACCAACGCGGCGAAGGCATGCCCGAGCCGCTGCGGGTAGGACTGGCCGAATCCCACTTCGTCGTGCTCGCCGGTGGCGGCGTTGACGGTCCCGACCTTCTGGTGGGGTGCGGCGAGGGCGTCGAGGGCGGTCTTGAGCATGACGGCCTGCGCCTCGGGGAGGGTGAAGCGTCCGGTGTGGGTGCCGTCGCGGTTGTCCCACATCGAGAAGCTGGTCTTCGCGCGGGCCTGCTCTTCCTGCTGGCGCAGGAGGGTGTCCTCGTCGGCGTCGACCCCATCCTCAGAGGTCTTGTAGGCGTCGGTGATGCGTCGGGCCCGCGCTCGCAGGTCCTTCAGGGTGAGCTTCTGCGCGTCCTTGAGCAGCGTGCGTTCGCAGGTGTGGCGCTGGGCGTCGAGCACGTCGTCGGGCAGTGAGGCCAACGCGCGAGCGATGACGTCGGCCTGCTTGGTGCTGATCTCGCCGGCCGCGAGGGCGGCTTCGGTGTGGGTGGTCTGCTCCTCGATCCGATTGGCGGTGTTGACCAGGTCGGCCGCGCCGTGCCGGTCGCCGCCGAAGTCGATGCTGATGGTCGAGCCCGTCGAGGTCGTCGTGGCCGGACCCGCGCCATCAGCACCACCGCGTGTGGCGTCCCGCGCTGCTTGCCGGGCCTTCTCGAGCACCCGGGCGGCGGCCATCGTGTGGGCGCTGATCCGCGCCTCGACCCTGGCCAGGCGGGTGAGCAGGTCACGCGCGACCGCGGGGTCCGTGCCGGCCCAGCTCGACGTGGGCGTGGCGTCCAGCGCGCCCTCCAGTGACCGCACGCACGCCTCGACCATCTCGGTCTCTAGTGCGGTGACGGCCATTCTTCCCCCTGGTCTCTCTCGCCATTCTACCGAGCAGAATCGCGAACAAGCAAGAAGGTGTTCGATAAAGAATCGATGTTCTTTTCTTGGGTCCGAAGCCCGCCGCCACCGGAATAGATCGCGCTGAGACCAGGTTGATAAGATCAGACTCAAGTCAGTTGCCAGCGATCCGGCAACGACCCCAGAGCTTCCAGAACCCCGCAGCACCCGATCAGCAGGAGGAACCACCATGGCACGTGCCGTCGGAATCGACCTCGGCACGACGAACTCCGTCGTCGCCGTCCTGGAGGGTGGCGAGCCCACCGTCATCGCGAACGCCGAGGGCGCTCGCACCACCCCGTCCGTCGTCGCCTTCGCGAAGGACGGCGAGGTCCTGGCCGGCGAGGTCGCCAAGCGCCAGGGCGTCACGAACGTCGACCGCACCATCCGCTCCGTCAAGCGCCACATGGGCACCGACTGGAAGACGGAGATCGATGGGAAGTCGTTCAACCCGCAGCAGATCAGCGCCTTCATCCTGCAGAAGCTAAAGCGCGACGCCGAGGCGTACCTGGGCGAGTCGGTCACCGACGCCGTGATCACCGTCCCCGCCTACTTCAACGACCACCAGCGTCAGGCGACGAAGGAGGCCGGCGAGATCGCTGGCCTGAACGTCAGCCGCATCATCAACGAGCCCACCGCGGCCGCGCTCGCGTACGGCCTCGACAAGGGCGACGACCAGACGATCCTCGTCTTCGACCTCGGCGGCGGCACGTTCGACGTGTCCCTGCTCGAGATCGGCGACGGCGTCATCGAGGTCAAGGCCACCAGCGGTGACAACAACCTCGGTGGTGACGACTGGGACAACGCGGTCGTCGACTGGATCGTCAGCACCTTCAAGTCCAAGACGGGCATCGACCTGACCAAGGACAAGATGGCCATGCCCCGTATCCGCGAGGCCGCCGAGCGCGCGAAGATCGAGCTGTCCAGCTCGTCGTCGACGTCGATCAACCTGCCCTACATCACGGTGCAGGACGGCAGCCCCGTCTTCCTCGACGAGACGCTCAGCCGCAGCGAGTTCGAGAAGATCACGAGCGACCTGCTCGAGCGCACCAAGGCGCCGTTCAACAACGTCGTCAAGGACGCCGGCATCTCGGTGGGCGACATCGACCACGTCGTGCTCGTGGGTGGCTCCACCCGCATGCCCGCCGTGAGCGAGCTCGTCAAGAGCCTCACCGGTGGCAAGGAGCCCAACAAGGGCGTCAACCCCGACGAGGTCGTCGCCGTGGGCGCCGCGCTCCAGGCCGGCGTGCTCAAGGGCGAGGTCAAGGACGTGCTCCTGCTCGACGTCACCCCGCTGAGCCTCGGCATCGAGACCAAGGGCGGCGTCATGACCAAGCTCATCGAGCGCAACACGACGATCCCGACCAAGCGCAGCGAGGTCTTCACGACGGCCGACGACAACCAGCCGTCCGTGGCGATCCAGGTGTACCAGGGCGAGCGCGAGATGGCGGCGGGCAACCAGCTGCTGGCCACCTTCGAGCTCACGGGCCTGCCGCCCGCGCCCCGCGGCGTGCCGCAGATCGAGGTCACGTTCGACATCGACGCCAACGGCATCGTGAACGTGTCCGCGAAGGACCGTGGCACCGGCAAGGAGCAGTCGATGACAATCACCGGCGGCAGCGCGCTGTCGAAGGACGACATCGACAAGATGGTCAAGGACGCCGAGCAGTACGCCGAGGAGGACCGCAAGCGTCGCGAGGCCGTCGAGACCCGCAACCAGGCCGAGGCGCTCGCCCACACCACCGAGAAGTTCATCGCCGAGAACGGCGACAAGGTGGGCGACGACGTGAAGGCGCAGGTCCAGGCCGACGTCGACGCGCTGAAGTCGGCGCTCGAGGGTGACGACAACGACGCCGTCCAGGCGGCCGTCACCAAGCTGGGCGAGTCGAGCTCGAAGATGGGCGAGGCGATGTACGCCGCGGCCGCCGCCGAGCAGCAGGCTGCTGGCACCGACGCTCCCGCCGGTGAGTCGACCGACTCCGACGACGACGTCGTCGACGCCGAGATCGTCGACGACGAGGAGAAGAAGTGACGTCCGAGCCCGAGGGCACCACTCCCGACCCGGAGACCTCCGGGTCGGGAGTGGCCGACGAGGCCGTGGAGGTGTCGACGGGCGAGGAGGAGGTCGTCGAGGAGGCTGCGTCGCAGGACGAGCCGACCGAGCCGACCGCCGAGCAGCAGCTCGCGGAGCGCACCGCCGACCTGCAGCGGCTGCAGGCCGAGTACGTCAACTACCGCAAGCGGGTCGAGCGCGACCGTGCGCAGGCTCGCCAGCAGGGCGAGGCCGCGGTGCTGCGCTCGCTGCTGACGGTGCTCGACGACATCGGTCGCGCGGAGCAGCACGGTGAGCTGTCGGGCGGCTTCAAGGCCGTCGCCGACGCGCTCACGCAGGCGCTCAAGGCGCACAAGCTGGAGGCGTTCGGCGCTGAGGGCGACGCGTTCGACCCCCGGCTGCACGAGGCGCTGTTCGCGGCGGGTGAGTCCGCCGAGGTGAGCGTCACGTCGGTCGGCCCGGTCGTGCGCACCGGCTACAAGGTCGGCGACGAGGTCCTGCGGCACGCGCAGGTCGGCGTCGTCGAGCCCGCCGAGGGCGACGCACCGGCCGCGTCGGACGAGACCTCCGACGACGAGTGAGCGGCGGTGGGGCGGCGACCAGGGTCGCCGCCCCACCGCGCCACCAGAGACCATCGCGACACGAGAGGAAGGGGTGAGCCGTGAGCAACCCGAGTGACTGGGCGAGCAAGGACTTCTACAAGACGTTGGGCGTGTCCAAGGACGCGTCGACCGACGAGATCAAGAAGGCCTACCGCAGGCTCGCGCGGGAGAACCACCCCGACTCCAACCCGGGCAACAAGGCCGCGGAGGAGCGCTTCAAGGAGGTCTCCGAGGCGTACGCCGTCCTGTCGAGCGCCGAGAAGCGCAAGCAGTACGACGAGCAGCGCACGCTGTTCGGGCAGTTCAAGGGTGGCTTCGGCGGTGGCGGCTTCGGCCAGCCCGGCGGTGGCTACGGTGGTCAGAACGCGACGGACTTCGACCTGAGCGACCTGCTCGGTGGCATCTTCGGCGGCGGGGGGCGCGGCGGACGTCGTCGCCCGCCGCAGGGACGTCGCGGTGACGACATCGAGACCGAGGCGACGATCACCTTCCAGCAGGCGGTCGAGGGCGCGACCCTCCCGCTGCGGATGACGAGCGACGAGGCGTGCCCGACGTGCCACGGCACGGGCGCCAAGCCCGGCACGGTGCCGAAGGTGTGCACCAAGTGTCAGGGCAGCGGCATGCAGACGAGCGCGTCCGGCGGCGTGTTCGCCATGACCGAGCCGTGCTCGCAGTGCCGCGGTCGCGGTCTGGTCGTGGAGCACGAGTGCGCCACCTGCCGTGGCACGGGCCGCGCCCCGTCGAGTCGCACCCTGCAGGTGCGGGTGCCGGCCGGGGTGAAGGACGGCCAGAAGATCCGGCTCAAGGGCAAGGGCGGACGAGGCGAGGGCGGTGCGCCCGACGGCGACCTGTTCCTGCTCGTCCACGTCGAGCCGCACCCCATGTTCGGCCGCAAGGGCGACCACCTCACCATCACGGTGCCCGTCGCGTTCGACGAGGCCGCTCTCGGCGCGCAGATCAGCGTGCCGACGCTCGACGGCCCCCCGGTGCGGCTGAAGGTCCCGGCGGGCACGCCGTCGGGTCGGACGTTCCGCGCCAAGGGCAAGGGAGCGACCACGAAGGCCGGCACCCGCGGCGACCTCCTGGTCACCGTGGAGGTGCAGGTGCCCACCGACCTCGACGACGCCCAGCGCGCGGCGGTCGAGGCCCTGCGTCAGGCGCGCGGCGCCGCCACACCGCGTGACGGCCTGTTCGAGGAGGTCGGCTCGGCATGACCGACATGCCCTTCACCCCGCCGGGGCCGGACGCGAAGGTGTTCGTCATCAGCGTCGCGGCCGAGCTGTCGGGGCTGCACCCGCAGACGTTGCGCACCTACGACCGGCTCGGCATCGTCGAGGCCGGTCGCACCGGCGGCGGCGGTCGCCGCTACTCGTTGCGCGACGTCGAGCTGCTGCGCACCGTCGCGCGCCTGACCGCCGAGGGCCTGGGCCTCGAGGGCGTGAAGCGCGTGATCGCGCTCGAGAACCAGGTGCTGGCCCTCCAGCAGAAGGTCGCCGAGCTCCAGTCGGAGCTCGCGGCCGCGCACCACGCCCTCGGCACCGTGCAGAACCTGCCGGTGCTGGCCCAGCAGACCCAGCTCACCGTCTGGCGCCGCCCCACCCGCTGAGGCCCGGCGGCTAGGCGCTCCGGACCTCCGCCTCCCAGCCGGGGACGGCGAGACGCAGGGCGACGAGCAGCTCGAGGCGTCGGTCGGGGTCGGTCAACGGGTCGTCGAGCATGCGCTTCGCGGTGGCGAGGCGCGTGTGGATGGTCTGTGCGGGCGTGCCCGTCTGGCGCGCGAGCACGTTGACCGGCGTGCCGTGCTCGAGCCAGTCGAGGACCGTGCGCCCCAGGGCCGCGCGGCGCACGGCGGGCAGCTCGAGGAACGGACCGAGTCGTGAGCCGGTGACCAGGTCGGCGAGCAGGGGCGAGCCGTGCACCATCACCTGCGTCAGGACGTCCCGGGTCTGCGTGACCGGCACGCCCGGCGCGGCGACGGCGGCGGTCGTGCGGGTCAGGCGAGCGGCCTCCGGAAGCTCGACGAGGGGCACGACGGGCCCGCGCGCGACGTCGACCCCGCTGCGTCGGCGCACCTGGTCGTTGGTCCACGTGGCCGGGACGGCGCCCTCGCCGGGTGCCGTCCCCGCGAGCACGTCGTCGCGATCGCGCAGCGCGAGATCGAGGGTCGCGTCCGGGTCGGTCGCCACGACCGGCGTGAGGCGGACGGCCGGGTCGAGCCCGCAGGCCAGGGCGAACCCACGCAGGGTCCGGACGTCTCCTGCGCCGAACGCAGCGCGGGACAAGGCGTGACGACGCCGCTCGGGCGCGAGTGCGTGGAAGCGCTGCATCGTCTGCATGCCCTGGCGGATGTGCCCGAGGATGCGCATCAGGTACTCCTGCACCGACCGGGACAGCGCCTCGGAGTCGAGCTGGTCGAGCTGGCGCAGCAGCACCGGCATGACGTGGCGTCGCAGACCTCGCCCGATGGCGCGCAGAGCGACCGTCAGGTCGTCGTCGGAGAGCCCGTGCACCGTCTGCAGCTCTCCGAAGTGCGTGCACTCGGCGGCCACGGCCTGGGCGGCGGTGCGCGGATCGCCGTCGTGCGCGAGGAAGGCGTCGACGCACGAGCCGGCGAGACGTGCACTGACGACCGCCCCGTTCGGGACGGAGTCGCGGACGAGTCTCTCGACCTGGCCTCGCAACCCCGCCCCGTCAGGGAGGGAGTTCGACGGGTGGTGCGGGAGGGATGGGTGCACCTCTCCCGTCGTCGTCATGGGTGCACGGTCACAGGGGCCGCAGGGTCGAGTCAACGTCGTTCGTCCGACCGACCCGAACCGGGCGGAAACTTGTCACGCGGGTGACAAGTCAGGAGACCGTACGAGACCCCGCGGACAGTGCGGTGACGCCCGCGGAGAGCCCGGCCGCGACGCTCGCGAGACCGGGACCCAGCAGGCCCCCGGCCGCGAGGGCGCCCGCGACCGCGCTGCAGGTCAGCGCCACGACGAGGCCACGTCGCGCCGCCCGGACCGCGGACCGCGACGCGCGCAGCGCGGTGGCGACGCGCAGCACGTCGAGGTCGGGCAGGCCGAGGTCGTCGGCCAACGTCGACGACGCGGCGACGTGCAGCACCCGCTGCCCCTCACGGGAGCGGGTCTCGACGTCGGCCTCCTGGTGGGCCACGTCGACGTCACCCGCAACGTCGACGACGCCCACCTGCAGCCCGACCTCGCGGGTGCGGGCGTCGGTGTCGGCGGAGCGGAGTGCGACGTCGAGGCCGAGGTCGCGCAGGGCCTGCACCCCCTCGGCCGCGTCGGGGCGGACGTCGTCGCCGACGGTGAGCGTGCCGAGCACCCGCGCGTCGACCTCGACGGCGAGCGTCGTCCAGGTGCCGGGGCGGGGCTCGAGACCGAGCCACGTCGGGTCCCCGACGCGCACCGGGTGCCGGTCGACCCGGCCCGACACGCCCGCGTCGCCGTGGCTCTGCACCTCGGTGACCCGGCCGCGGCCGGAGAGCCGGGAGACCGCGCGGGCGACCCGGTCGTCGCGCTCGTGCTGCAGGGCGCCGGCGAACCAGCGCAGGTTGCGGTCGTGGTCGGGCTCGACGGGGTCGACCGAGGTCACCCGGAGGCCCCCGGTGGTGACGGTGCCGTCCTTGTCGAGCAGGACGACGTCGGCGGCAGCGACCTCGGCGACGGCAGTCGGGCTCGGCAGCCCGATGTCGCGGCGGGCGACGCCGGCCCGCGCCGACCGCAGGGCGGCGGGCCCGGCGCAGAGCGCAGCGGCGGGTCCGGCAGCGACGAGCACCGCGGCCGCGACCAGGAGCCCGCGCTCGGGGCTCTCGGCGACGGCCCATCCTGCGCCGGCCGCGACCGCGCCGACGGTGACCACGACGGTGGCCGCGCTGGGCACGTCGACGAGGCTCTGCTGCCCCCGCCAGCGCAGCACGAGGGTGAGCAGGGCCGCGGACGCGACGACGGCGACGGCCATGGTCGGGGTGGCGTCGACGAACGTCTCGACGACGGTGGCGGCGAGGGCGACGACGAGACCGAGGCTGCCGAGCACGCCGGGCCCGAGGCGGTGGCGGGCCAGCTCGTCCGCCGCCTCGCGGTGCACCGGCACGGCCAGCGCGACGGCGAGGACGGCCACACCGAGCAGCACCCACCGCCACCCGTCGAAGTGCAGGTCGGGCACCATCGACACGCTGACGGTCGACGCGGTGAGCAGCGCCCCGAGGACGAAGGTGAGCGCGAGGCCCGGGTGGGTGGCGCGCGGGGAGAGGCCGGTGGCTGCGTGCGCGGCGGTCACGGGGCGTCCTCCGCCCGGAAGCGTTCGAAGTCGCTCTGGTCGCCGGCCTTCCAGAGCGGCACGCTCGCCTTGAGCAGCATCGTCAGCTGCACGAGGAACTCGGTGTCGTGCATCGCCTCGCCGAACAGCTCGTTGATGCGCTTCCAGCGGTAGCGGACCGTCTGCGGGTGCACCCCCAGGCGCGCGGCGATCGCGGGGGCGCTGTCGCGGGTCTCGAGCCAGACGAGCAGCGTCTCGGAGAGGATCTCGCGGGAGTTCGGGGTCTCGGCGAGGAGCGGGCTCAGCAGCTCCTGCCCGAGCTGCTGGCGCAGCGTCGGCTCGGCGTGCAGCCAGATCTGCGTACGGTGCGCCCGGCAGTCGACGACCTGGGCGTCGGGGATGACCCCGCGACGCACCAGCTCGAGCGCCCGCCGCGCCCAGCGGAACGCCGAGGGCACGTCGGCGGGCTCGACGGCCCAGCCGACGGCGGCGCGGGGGACGCCCGCGTCGACGAGCGCCGTCGTCATGCAGTCACGGCTCGCGGCGTCGACCATGACGACGACGGTGTCGTCGTGGCCGACCAGCAGCGCGTCGCGGGAGAGCGCCCCGAGGTCGCGCCGCTCGCCTCCGAGCTCGGCCACGGCGAGCACGATCGAGGACGGGATCCGCCAGACCGTGTCGCTGCCGGGCTCGGCCGTGCCGGTGAGGAGCTGCTCGGCGAGCACGGCGCGGGCGCGGTTCGGGTCGGCCTCGCGCTGACGCACGGTCTCGGTGTGTCCGGCCTCCACCTGCGCGACGAGGTGGTCGACGAACGCGAGCAGGCCGTCGGAGACGACCGCGGGCGTCGTGCCGTCGACGGTGAGGTGCTGGAACCGTGACCACGCCGTGCGCGTGCCGGTGCCGAGCGCCAGGTGGAAGTCGTCGAGGGATCGGCTCGCGCGCGCCTCGCAGCGACCGACCGAGCGGAACATCTCGTCGAGGCCGCGGTCGCGGTGGGGTGCGCCGTCGAGCTCGTCGAGGAAGCGGTGGAGCGCGGTGGTGACCGCCTCGACCACGATCGGGTGGCGGGGCGACTCGCCGTAGTAGGCGATGCGCGCGCAGACGGCGTCGACGATCGAGGCGGCCATCTCGGGCACCTCGCGACGCAGGCGTCGGGCGTGGGAGGCGACGAGGTCGGACGTGGGGCGGTCCGCGGACAGCGTCATGGCGCGGATCCGTGCGGTCCAGGTCCCATCGTCGGCTCCCCGTTCCGATGACTCGTGTGGCTGCACCGAGTTCTACCCCGCCGTCGGGCGCACGTCAACGATGCGCCGACGCTGCGACGCGGTCGGGCCGTGGGCGGACGTGGTGCGCAGGGCCGTGCCCTCCTGTCGTCGCTCGGACGGTCCGCTCCGGACCGCGCCCCCGTCGAGGACTGTGCCCCACGTCGCACGCCAGCGGCGACCGACCGAGCTCTGCCCGACCGGTTCTTGTCATGCGGGTGACAAGAACCGTGCCGATTTGCCGTCACCGGCTCCGAACGCGCGACGTCGACCCGCCGCGTACGACACGGTCTGGCCAGACATGTGACCCAGCGCACTGTGCTGCGTCCGCGTCGTCCCGCACCCAGGGACGTCGTGCCCCCCGATGTCGGTACGGAAGGACACCCATGAGGCTCGGATCTCGACGGACGACCGCCGCGGTCGCTGCAGGTGTGGTGGCGGTGGCGGGCCTGGTGGTCGTGGCGACCCCCAGCCAGGCGGCACTGCCGACCAGCGGCGACCGGATCGCGCACTGGTCGGCGGTGTCCGACTCCGAAGGGGGGAGCAGTGTCGTCCAGCGGGCCGACATCCCCGCGCCGTCGGGCCAGCGCTTCACCGAGGTCCTGCCCGTCACGAACGTGGACAACGTCGTGGCGCTGACGGACCGTCAGGAGGTGCACTTCTACGGGTCGTCGAACCTGCAGGTGCCTGCCGGTCTCGACGGGTCGACGGTCCGTGACGTCGACGTCAGCGGGCCGGTCCTCGGCGTCGTGACGGCGAGCGGCGACGTGACGACGTGGAACCGGTTCGGGGGCGACCAGCCCGCACCGCAGCCGCCCGCTGACCTCTGCCCGGCGACCCAGCTCTCGGTCGGCGGCACCGTCGACTTCGCGGTGGTGCGTTGCGAGGACGGTTCGGTCGAGGCCTTCGGCCGCAGCGGCGTGCGGTGGAGCGTGCCCGCCGACCTGCCCGAGGTCACCGAGGTCCGGGGCGGCTTCCTGTCCGGTGCGGCCGGACCGATCGTCCGCGTGCTGACGAAGGACCAGAAGGTGCTGCAGTGGGCACCGTCCAGCTCGACCGCGCCCGTCACGGCGTCGGAGAACCCGGTGACCCAGGGCAAGCAGGTGGCGAGCCTGACGACGGCGACCGCGCTGACGACGTCGGGCGCGTTCCTCGACCTCGGGATCAACGACCAGCTCGCCCCGACCCGTCCCGTGCGGCGCGGCGGTGCCACGCCGGCGCTGCTGGCCAAGCCGCTCGCGCACGTCGCCGTCGCCGACACCGGCGCGGGGCAGTACCTCACGCGCGACGGGGAGTTCGACGGCTGGAGCCCCGACACCGGCGTCATGATCGAGCTGCGCAAGCTCCCGACGCGACTGTCGGGGGCGAGCCTCGTGTCCGTCGGCACGGCGTCCGGGCACAGCGCGGTCATCGTCGCGGACACGGCGGCACCCGAGGGCCCGAAGGTCACGGCGCCGTCCCAGGTCTCCGGTGCCACCAACGGCGCCGCGCGTCCCGGTGACACGCTCACGGGCAAGGCTGCGACCTTCGACCCGGCCTCCGACGACGTGACCACCCAGTGGCTCGTGGACGGCAAGCCGGTCGCCGGGACGCAGGACCAGCCGACGTTCGCGGTGACCTCCGCCCAGGTGGGCAGCACGATCGCCTTCCGCACTATCGCCGCCTTCCCAGACGCCGGCGACCCCCTGGTCTCGGACTCCTCGACGATCAGCGTGGTGAAGGCCGAGGGCCCGAGCGTGGTGAAGGGGTCGGCGATCGAGGGGTTCGGTGCGCCGGACGTGTCGCTCAAGGGGACGTTCGCGAGCTTCTCGGAGGAGCCTGAGGATCGTGAGGCGTACTGGCTTGTCGATGAGGAGAAGGTCGCGGGTCAGGGGACGCCGGATGCGAAGGAGCTGTTGCTGACCGAGGACATGGTGGGCAAGAAGGTCCGGTTCGTGACGGTGGGCTACTTCGCCGACGACGTGGAGGTGGAGTCGGTCTCGGATCCGTTGACCGTCCGGGTGAAGCTGGCCGAGGTCTCCCCGCCGACGGTCGAGGGGACGCCTGAGGTGGGTGCGACGTTGAAGGTCGCGAAGCCTGCGGTGTTCAACGACGACTCGCCCGACGTGACGATCTCGCACAAGTGGTACCGCGACTTCGTGACGGTGGTCGGTGAGGGAGACACGTACACGCTGACCAAGGACGACGTCGGCTCGACGATCTACTACAGCGCCGAGGCGATCCGTCCGGGTGAGGCGTTCCCGGCGTACTCGTTCGACTTCACCGGCATCGGTCCGGTCACGGCGGCCAAGCCGAGCGTGGTGAAGGGGTCGGCGATCGAGGGGTTCGGTGCGCCGGACGTGTCGCTCAAGGGGACGTTCGCGAGCTTCTCGGAGGAGCCTGAGGATCGTGAGGCGTACTGGCTTGTCGATGAGGAGAAGGTCGCGGGTCAGGGGACGCCGGATGCGAAGGAGCTGTTGCTGACCGAGGACATGGTGGGCAAGAAGGTCCGGTTCGTGACGGTGGGCTACTTCGCCGACGACGTGGAGGTGGAGTCGGTCTCGGATCCGTTGACCGTCCGGGTGAAGCTGGCCGAGGTCTCCCCGCCGACGGTCGAGGGGACGCCTGAGGTGGGTGCGACGTTGAAGGTCGCGAAGCCTGCGGTGTTCAACGACGACTCGCCCGACGTGACGATCTCGCACAAGTGGTACCGCGACTTCGTGACGGTGGTCGGTGAGGGAGACACGTACACGCTGACCAAGGACGACGTCGGCTCGACGATCTACTACAGCGCCGAGGCGATCCGTCCGGGTGAGGCCTTCCCGGCGTACTCCTTCGACTTCACCGGCATCGGCCCGGTCACGAAGGCCGCGCTCACGATCACGGGCCTGCCCGTCATCGAGGGCGACGCCGTGGTCGGCAAGACGCTCACCGCCTCGCCCGCCCCGTCGAGCGACGACGACGCGACGGTCGCGTTCCAGTGGTTCGCCGACGGTCAGCCGATCGACGGTGCGACCGAGAAGACCCTGGTGCTCACCGACGCCCTCGCCGGGAAGCCGGTCACGGTCCGCCAGACGGTGTCGCGCGACGGCGCGACCGAGCCGGGCGCCAACCTCGCGCAGGCGACGTCGGAGCCGCGCACCGTGCGCGCCAAGCCGGTCGACCTGACGGTCACGAAGCCCGCCACCGTCGAGGGCAAGCGGATCGTCGGCCAGACGGTGACCGGGTCGCCGGCCACGTTCAGCGATCCCGAGGCCGGCGTGACCACCTACTGGATGGTCGACGGCAGGCGCACCACGGCGACCGGCGCCACCCTCACGCTCACGTCCGAGCACGTCGGCGCCTCGATCCGGTACGTCAGCGTCGCCGAGCGCGCCGAGGACGACGCCACGGCGGAGTCCGTGAGCGAGGGCCAGGTCGGCCCGGTGCTCGCCCAGGTGGCCGTGAAGACCGCGACAAGGCTGTCGGGCACGGCCAAGGTCGGCAAGACGCTGACGGCCACCCCCGCGACGTTCACCGGTGGTGAGCTGACGGTCGACGGCTCCTGGTGGGCCGACGGGCAGAGGCTCGACCAGGGCGGACTGAAGCTGCCGCTCACCGCCGAACTCGAGGGCGCGGTGATCACGTTCCGTGCCACGGCCAGCCGCTCGGTCGACGGCATCGACGAGCAGAAGTCGTCGGACGCCTCGAGCCGGAAGGTGGCTGCAGCCGACACGTCGACCCCGCCCACGACGCCGCCGACGACTCCGCCGGGTGGCGGCACCGACCCGAAGCCTCCGGCGGCCGGACAGCCGTCGACGGACATCGTGCAGGGCTCGACGACGGTGGAGCGCGGCGACGTGCTCACGCTCCAGCTGAGCCCAAAGCGTGCCGGCGACAAGGTCGTCGTGATGCTGTTCTCGACCCCCACCAACCTCGGCACCCACACGGTGGCGGCCGACGGCACGGTGCGGGTGCGGATCCCGCAGGGCGTCGACCTCGGACGACACCGGATCGCGGTGTACGACGCCGCGTCGGGCTCCCTCCTCGCCTGGCAGGCCATCACGGTCGTCGACGCCGCCGGAGGCACAGGGACCGGCGTCGGCTCCGATGGCGGCGCGAGTCTGCCCGACACGGGCACCTCCGTCGATGCGCAGCTCATCGGCCTCGGTGCAGCCCTGCTGCTCGTCGGTGCCGGCGCGATCGGCTACCGGTCCCGGCGACGCCCGCGGCACCGGGTGCGCTGACGCAAGACGCGGGGGTGGTGGGCCGGACGGTCCTCCACCCCCCCTGCCTTCGCGGGAACCTGTCACCTTCGTGACAGTTCTGGGGCGCTCGAGGGGGACGGGCGATCATGGACTGGACGGCCGCCGTCTCGTCGCCGATCGTGGTCCGACCTGACGAACGTGAGAGGGACGTCCATGAGAGAGCACAGGAGCGGGCTCCTGCCAGTGGCTGTGGTGGTGGCGTCGGTGTGCGTCGCCGCTCCTGCCTGGGCCGGGAGCCATGAGGTAGCCGTGGGAGGAAGCGACTCAGGGTCCGACCACCCTGTCACCGCGACGAGCATCGCGTCGCCACAGTGGGTGTACGAGACGCAGAGCGGTTCCTCCCTGAGCACCGGGTGCTCCAGCACCCAGCTCGACCTGACGGTCCGGTCGGGCGCGAGCTCCGGTGCGTTCGCCGTCGTGCCAGGCGGGTCGAGCACCGGCTGCAGCGGCCCGCTGAGCGTCATCAGCCACGGCCACGTCGGGACGTGGCAGCTCGACCTCACGGGGCCCGCGACCGCGGGTGGTGCCGACGTCGTCGACGGCGTGTTGCGGCACGTGCGGATCGACCAGGCGAACGCGGCCTGCCGGTTCTCGGTCGTCGGCGAGGCTCGTGTGCGCTTCCACGAGGCGACGCAGCGTCTCGAGGTCGTCGAGACTGGACGCTCTGGGCGCCTGCGTCAGAGCGGTGTCGTCGGGTGTCTGGGTCAGATCCGCGACGGTGGGACGGTCGACTGGAAGGCCACCTTCGACCTCGCCTCGCCGGACGGTGTGATCACGGTCAGGTAAGTGTGGCCTGCTTGGATGCGATGGGGCGCACCCTCTGGCTCATGGAGTCCTGTCCGGGAACGGAAGCTCCTCAGGCACGGGCCGGATCCGCGGGTTGTACGGCTGGTTGAGGTCGTCCGGGCACTTCGGGCCCAGGGTCTTGGGCGAGGTGCCGGGAGCCGGCGGGATGACGCGCCCCGTGCCCTCCTCGTAGAACTGGCAGCCGAGCGATCCGATCCTCAACGACAGCGGGTTGCCCACACCGGAGATCGCGGTGGTCAAGAGGGGGGAGATGTCGTCACCCGAGGAGGTTGTGCAACCTTGGAAACGCGGCACGTCGATGGTTCCGTCGAGCTGCCCCCCTTGCAGAGCGACGAAGCTGGTCGACGGATCGAAGTCCGTCACCGACGGCGGCGGCGGTTCCCCGACAGGGAAGCTGACAGGACGGCTCGCTGTCTCGATGCGCGCGTCGGTTGCGAGGCATCCTTCACCAAGGCGGATGTCCTGGCCGTCGACCGTCACCGATCGCACCGCCACGTCGACCGTGGCCGAGAACTCCGTCGACGGGTAGAACTCCGTGGTGCCTCTCGAGGAATTCACGAGATGGAGGTAGAACGGGATGGGCAGGTCGGCGCTGTCCCGCTTCTGGCTGATCTGCAAGACGACCGTGGTCGGAATCGCGCCGAAGGCGACCGTCCGGACGGAGATGCGTGGAGAGAGCCCGTAGTTGTGGCGGGAGCCTCGGGGCGAGACGAAGTGTGCCCAGACGTCAACGGTGGAGTCATTGCCGCCTGCGTCGTTCTGGCTCACGGTGAAGGCCGAGTTGGCGGCCAGGAGGGCGATGGGAACCCGAGCCCATTGCTTCGACGCGGGTGATCCGGTCATGCCCGTCTGCATGACGTTCATGCCCGAGTAGTCCTCCTGCACGTTCGGGGTGCCCTCGCAGGTGCCGGCCGGCCACGCGAAAGGTCGGCACTCGGCGTACGGCAGACCGGGGTACCACGTCCCCGGCCGCTGGGGCTTCTCCTCGGCGGAGGAGGAGCCGCTGATCAGCACAAGGGCCAACGCGCAGCACAGCACGGCGAACGGAAGGCGCACTCTCATCCCGACAGCGTCGGCGTGAGTGGTCCCGCGGGTCAAGCACGAAGGGTCGTATCAGCACTGTGTGGGTGAGGGATTGTCACGTGGATGACAACGTGCTGGCGTTCGTCCAGTCTCGTGCGCGGAATGAAGCGCTATGACACTCCTCGTCGTGATGCCGTCCGAGCCGACATGGTTCTGGGCCGATCCGCTCGTCGGTGACGTCGTCGCGCCCGTAGGAGGCGCGGCCGATTGAAAGAAATTGTCACGCGCATGCCAATCTTTCGACCGATCTGGGTCGCGACGGGGCGGCGGTGTTGCGGACGATGACCGATCTGTGGAGCCATGAGGTCGTGACCACGGTCACATGACCTCATCGGCAGATCGGAAGGAACACTATGAAGATCAAGCACGCAGCCATCGGCACCGCCGCCCTCGCCCTGGCGGGTGTCGCGGCGGCTGGTCCGGCGCTCGCCACGGGCAGCTCCTACACCGTCGCGGTCGGCGGCAGCTCCGCTGCCGGCACCCACAACATCACCGCCGCGTCGACGGGATCGCTCAGCTTCGCGGTCCCCACCCTCAGCATGGGTTGCACCAGCGCGGCCGTACCGTCCCTCGCCCGCGTCGACCGTGTCCTCGGGCACCGGCGTGGTCGACATCGCCGCGATCAACAAGATCAACTTCAGCGGCTGCACGGGCCCCGGCGGAAGCCTCACGGTCACCACCAGCGGCTCGTGGAAGCTGCACGGCACGAGCGCCGCCACCAGCGGCTCGTCCGACGTCGTGAGTGGCCACGTGGAGAACATCACCGCCGTCGTCTCGAACGCCGTCTGCCGCTTCACCGTCACCGGCTCTGCCACCGGCAGCTTCAACGAGGCCAACCAGCAGCTCAACGTCAACGAGACCGGCTTCACGGGCAACCTGAAGGTCTCGAACGTGACCGGCTGCCTCGGCCAGGTGCAGAACGGTCAGTCCGCGAACTTCACCGGCAACTTCCAGGTGACGTCGCCCGACGGCGCCATCAACGTCAGCTGAACCTGACGGACCCGCCAGGGACGCGGGTGGGGTCGAGCGAACCTCGGCCCCGCCCGCATCCCCACCGGGCGTGGAGCACGTGCTCGACGCCCCCTCCAGCACCTCCGAGAACTCACGGCTCGATCTCCGCGTCGCGGTCCGCGCAGCGGCCCAGGGGCGCCCACCTCCCAAGGAGCACACATGACCACCACCCCCACCGCCCGTTGGCGCAAGCGCGCTGCCGTGGCAGCCACCGGCGCAGCCGTCGCGCTCGTCCCGCTGGCGGCGCACGCCGCCACGATCGTCACCATCAACTACGACGCCCAGGGCACGTCGCACATCGCGAAGACCAACTCCGACGTCGCGCTCGGCCCCACCACGCTGCGCACCGACCTCGACATCGACACCGGTGACTTCACCGGCTCGCTGCCCCTGCCCGGCACCTCGACCGAGTTCAAGATCGCCGGGTTCCTTCCCGTCAAGGCGAACGTCGACTTCGTCGAGGCGGCGCCGCTGACGGGCAACATCAACCTGACGCAGACGCAGGCGCAGGTCAGCTCCACCGCGACCTACTACGTGAAGCTGTCGAACATCAAGGTCGCCGGCTTCCCGACGTTCGCCGGTTCGAAGTGCCAGACCAAGGTGCCCGTCACCATCCCCGTCGGCACGCGCCCGGACGAGGGCTTCGACCTCATCAACGGCGGCGAGCTCGTCGGCACCTACACGATCGGCAAGTTCGAGAACTGCGGCATCAACACCCCGCTGATCAACAGCCTGGTGCCCGGCTCGGGCAACACCGTCGACATCACGGTGACGAACGGCGTCATCGCGGAGTAGTCCCGTTCCGTCCAGGTCGGCCCCGCGTCACGTCCGACGCGGGGCCGACCTGCACCGGAACTGCTCGAGAAGGAGAGTCCTCATGGCCGTCCCACGCATCGCACGTCGCACCATCCTGGCTCTTGCCGCCGCCCTCGCCCTCTCCGTCGGGTTCGGCCCGGCAACTGCGGCGGGGAACAGCGTCACCGTCGCTGTCGGCGGGTCCAGCGCCGAGGGGTCGCACGCGGTCACCGCTGCGTCGACCCGCGTCGAGATGGCGACGCAGACCTTCAGGTGGACATGCCAGAAAGCACAAGTTCCCGCGAGTCCGGTGTCCGAGATCAGCTCCGGCACCTCCGTCTTGGACGTGTTCACCGTGCGTGCCATGGCGTTCGTGGGGTGTTCGTGGCCGGGCGGCACGATGCCGACTGCACTGATCTCTCCCGCGACCTTCCGGGTCACGGGGCCGGCTACGTCGGGGAGCAGCGACGTCGTTCACGGCCGTCTCGAGGGTTTTGCGATCAAGGGCAGCTATTCCATCTGTGACTTCACGGCCACCGGTTCTGTGAGAGCGTCGCTCAACGAGGGCACACAACAGCTGACGATCGACGAGTCCGACTTCGCGGGGAACCTGGTGATCTCCCAGGTCCGGGGCTGTCTGCAACTGGTGCAGGTAGGCCAGGCGATGAACCTCAGCATGACCCTGCAGCTCACCTCGCCCGACGGGGCCGTCAACATCAGCGGGTCGTGAGGTCGGTCGGCCGGCTCCTGATGCCTGATGTTCCGCTGATGGCCGCGAAGTGACACCGACCATCCCTTTCAGTCCAGGAGGATTCATGACGATCACGCGTATCTCGCGACGAGCCCTCGGTGCCGCCGCCGCAGCTCTCGCCCTCGCCGCCGGAGTGGGCCCGGCAGTCGCGACCGGTAACGCCTACCGCGTCGCCGTCGGTGGGAACTCAGCGACAGCTGCTCACCCCATCACCGCCACGACGACGATGTCCGTCGGCTGGGCGTCCCCCACACTCACCTGGGGCTGCACCTCGGCGACCGTACGGGCCCCGGCTCTGGCCACGGCGCAGGCCGGGTACCCGGTCACGGACATCCTGCGGTTCCCCACGTTCGACTTCCGGGGCTGCACGTTTCCTGGGGGAGCCATGGCCACCACGACGGCCGGCGAGTGGCAGTTCCATGCCGACGGACCTGCGACGTCCGGAGCGGCGGACGTGGTGGAGGGCCACCTGGACCACCTCAGTCTCACGTGGAGGAACGCCGTCTGCTCGATCACCGTGAGCGGCCGTGCCGCCGCCTCCTTCGATGAAGCGACGCAGCAGCTCGTCATCGAGGAGTCAGGATTCACCGGCAACCTGAAGACGTCAGGTGTCCTGGGGTGCCTGGGACAGGTGCGGAACGGTCAACCCATCAACCTCTCGATGCGGCTCCAGCTCACCTCGCCCGGCGGAGCGATCAACATCAGCGGCTCTTGAAACCGAGCGGCCGCTCCCTGACAAGGAGTGCGCCGCTCGGAACCGCGGAGCGACCTTCATCATCACTCGCAGTCCAGGAGGACTCATGACGTTCACGCGTAACTCGCCACGGGCACTCGCTGTTGCTGGCGCCCTTCTCGCCCTCGCCGTCGGCCCAGCGGCTGCCGCGGGGAACAGTGTCACGGTCGCCGTGGGCGGGTCCTCTGCGCCGGGGTCCCACTCCATCACGGCCGCTACGTCCGAGGTGGTCTCATGGGCATCGCCGATCCTGGCCTGGAGCTGCACCCAGGCGAAGGTCCCGCCGAGCCCGGTGTCGGACGTCAGCTCGGGGTTGGGCGTGACCGACGTCCTGCAGATCCGCGCGCTCCAGTTCGGGGGCTGCGTATGGCCCTATGGTTCGATCTTGATCGAACTCACCACTCCGGCGTCCTTCCGCGTCACGGGTCCGGCCACGTCGGGCAGCAGTGACGTCGTCCAGGGTCGGATCGATGACGTCACCATCAGGGCAAAGAACGCGATCTGCGACTTCACGGTCAGCGGTTCCATGCGAGCGTCGCTGAACGAGGCCACGCAAAAGCTGGCCGTCGACGAGTCCGGCTTCACGGGAAACCTCCTGATCTCCCAGGTCAAGGGCTGTCTCGGCCAGGTGCAGAACGGGCAGGCGATGAACATCACCATGAATCTGCAGCTCACCTCGCCCGACGGAGCCATCAACATCAGCGGCTCGTGAGGCTTGAGGCCAGGCTGAGGCGAGCTGTCGCCTGACGCTAAAGGACGGCTCGTGGACGAAGCCTTTCCAGACTGCTACGCATCGGTATCCTGAAGGTGGCGCGGGCTCGGGAACGCCTTCCGATCTGCCGAGACGACAGCCTCCTGGGCCCGCGCCACCTTCCGCGCGGTCAGACCGCGCGGCGCCACCGCAGCATGCTCGACTCCAGTGCGTTGAGGAGCGTCGCTGTCTGGGTGGGGTCCTCGAGGCGCGAGCCGAAGAGGTCGCGCAGGCGACGCAGGCGGTGACGCACCGTCTGGTCGTGCACGCCCAGCTCGGACGCCAGGGCCGGGGCGCTGTGGTGCGTCTGCAGCCACAGCAGCAGCGTCTCCGCCAGGGCCATGCGGCGCTTCGGGGTCTGGGCGAGCAGCGGCGCGAGCTCGCGCTCGTCGAGCAGACGCCGCAGGGCGGGGTCGGCGTGCGTGCACAGCAGGTCCTGGTGCTGCTCCACCTCCACCAGGCCGTCAGCGGCGGTCGAGATCACGCCCTCCTGCAGGAGCGACAGTCCGCGCGACGCCCAGCGGCACGCCAGGTGGGTCTGGGCCGGGGGGACGCTCCACGCGAGCGACACCGCCTCGCCGGTGCTGTCCGCGACCTCGCGGGCCAGCGCGCGGGTGACGTCCGGCGCGGCGACGACGATGAGTCGGCCGTGCTGCACGCCGGAGAGTGCCCCGGTGCAGGTGCTGGCCAGGCGCGTCGTCTCCTCGGTGTCGCGGGTGACCGCGACGACGACCTCGTCGGGGAGCGTCCAGGAACATCGCTCCGCCAGCATCACCAGCTCCGACGGACAGGTGCCGCGCAGCAGCCCGACGAGCATCGCCGCGCGGCCCTCGTCGTGGTCGCGGCGAGCGCGGGCGCTGGCCCGGGCGAACCCGCGCACGGCGTGCTCGAAGAGCCGCTTCTGGTAGGCGAGCAGGCCCGCGCCGAGGGCGCTGACGACCTCGGCCGACACGCCCAGCTCGCTCGCCGCGAGCTGCAGGTCGGTCCACGACTCCTGCGTCGCGATCTGGTGGGCCGCGCGCATCGCGTCGAGGTTCAGCCCTGCCGTCGACTGGTAGCTGCCGACCCACTGGTAGAAGGTGAACACCTCCGTGCCCTGGGTCGGGGCTCCGGCGATCGTGTCGACGAACAGCTCGACGGCGCGACGGATCGCCTCGTCGATGCCGAGGTGGATCTTCGGGTCGCCCTGCGCGGCGAAGCCGGCCACCTCGGCGCGGATGCGCTCGACGATGCGCCGGGTCAGCTCCACCGAGCGCGGCCGGTAGGCGGCGACGACGTCGGCGGGCAGCAGCGGCAGCCCGAGCGACTCGCGCAGGCTGGTGCGGGTGGACGTACGGGTGGCTTCCCTGTCGGAGCCGTGGTGGGTCAATGCGGTCATGTGTCTCCCCCTCGCTCGTGTCCGGGCGCAGTGCGGGGGCGCTCGGACGTTCCCTCGAGCGTCAGTCAACGGACCGTGCCGGGACGAGTCCAGGGTCGAGGAGGGGGAGGGGACGAATCGATCAGGAAGTTGTGACGCGGGTTACAACTTCCTGAGAGGCCGGCGGGAGGCGTCAGGGCCGGAGCAGGTCGAGCGGGTCGACGCCGAGCCGCTCGGCCAGCTGCTCGAGGCTGACGAGCGTCAGGTTGCGCTCGCCGCGCTCGACCGATCCGAGGTACGTGCGGTGGTAGCCGAGCTGGTCGGCCAGCTTCTCCTGGCTGAGGCCCAGCCGCTGGCGGTGCGCGCGCAGGCGCTGCCCGACGACGTGCTGCAGTGACTCGCTCACGCAGGCAGCGTGTCCTAGTGCGACTCATCGGTCGACAGACGGATGAGTAGCGCTCGTCGGCGTGCGGTCGCGGCTCAGTCGCGCTCGCCCGGCAGTGACGCCTGGCCGGTCGCTGCGAGGAGGGCGGCCGCCAGGCGGCGTGCGCTCGCAGGGTCGAGGACGAGGTGCGCGGTGCCGGACTCCTCGAGGACGACCCAGTCCTCTGGGTCGTGGCAGCGACGGGTGCGGACCACGGAGACCTCGCCCGGTGCGGGCCTCGTCGCGGCGTCGTCGGCGCCGCGACGCAGGAGCACGACGGGGACGTGGACCGGGGCGCTGTCGTGGTGGCGGTCGTCGGGGTGGTCGTCGTCGGCGTGCACGACCGCGCACCAGGAGGGGCAGGGCTCGTGGAGCCAGCGGGGGCGCTCGGGCTGGTGGCCGTGCATGCCGCTCCCTTCGTCGGTCGCGCGGTGGGGACACGAGGAACGCTAGGCGTCGCTGCGGACACCGGACCTGGGTCCGCGACGGGCCCATCCTGCGACTCATGCGTAGCGGAAGCCGCGTGGTCGACAGCGGCGGACGCGGGGCCGATCGAAAGTTGTCATGCACCTGACAAGCAAAGGTTACGAAAAGGTGAAGTTTGCTCCGGGTGGGGTGCGGCCCTGGCGGGGTGGCGCACGACACACCTACGGTCGCCACGGTTGGACGCATCGTGCACGCGTCCCGCGGACGGTCGACGGAGGGACGAGGACACCATGGGCGGAAGCGTCGAGGTACGGGGGCTGACCAAGACCTTCGGCCGCCAGAACATCTGGCACGACGTCACCCTCACGCTGCCGCCGGGGGAGATCACCGCGCTGCTGGGCCCGTCGGGCACGGGCAAGTCGGTCTTCCTCAAGTCCCTCATGGGCATCGTCGACCCCGAGCGGGGCGAGGTGCTCATCGACGGGGTCGACATGGTCTCGGTGAAGGAGGCCCACCGCCTCGAGCTGCGCAAGAAGTTCGGCGTGCTCTTCCAGGACGGCGCCCTGTTCGGCTCGATGAACGTCTACGACAACGTCGCCTTCCCGCTGCGCGAGCACACGCGGATGAGCGAGGACGAGATCCGCCAGGTCGTGCTCGACCGGCTCGACATGGTCGGCCTGCTCGGCACGGAGCACAAGGTGCCCGGCGAGATCTCCGGCGGCATGAAGAAGCGCGCCGGTCTCGCCCGCGCGCTCGTCACCGACCCTGAGATCATCCTCATCGACGAGCCCGACTCCGGCCTCGACCCCGTCCGCACCTCCAACCTCGCGCAGCTGCTCGTCGACGTGAACACCGCGACGGACGCGACGATGCTCGTCGTCACCCACAACATCGAGCTCGCGCGCACCCTGCCCGACAACCTGGGCATGCTCTACCGTCGCGAGCTCGTGATGTTCGGGCCGCGCGAGGAGTTCCTCCTCACCGACCATCCCGTCGTCAGCCAGTTCATGAGCGGCGACCCCGAGGGTCCGATCGGCATGAGCGAGGAGAACGACCACCGCACCATCGACCTCTTCGACGAGCCCGTCGACTACGGGCCGGGCGGGCCGATCCGCGGCGGCGGCGCCCGGGCCATCGAGGTGCTGCCGCGTCAGCTCGAGCCGCGCTCCGGCGTGGCACGACCCAGCTCGGTCCGGCACCGCGAGCGGGTCAGTGCCGGCAACGCGCCTCTCTACGTCGCCGACGACGACGACACCCACCGAGCGGAGGCGAACCCGACGTCGGGGGCGGTCACCCGCTCCCTGACCGCGACCGGCGACGTCTTCGCCCTCGCGCTCGACGCCACCCGCGCGACCTTCCGCCGACCGTTCGCGGCGCGCGAGACGCTCGAGCAGTTCTGGTTCGTCGTGAGCGTCTCCTGGATCCCTGCGATCCTCGTGGCCATCCCGTTCGGTGCCGTCATCGCGCTCCAGCTCGGCACCCTGACCGTCCAGGTCGGCGCCCAGTCCTTCACCGGCGCGGCCAGCGTGCTCGCCGTCGTCCAGCAGGCGGCACCCATCGTCACCAGCCTGGTGATCGCCGGAGCCGGCGGCGCGGCGATCTGCGCCGACCTCGGCTCGCGGCGCATCCGCGACGAGATCGACGCCATGCGGGTCATCGGCGTCGACCCCGTGCAGCGGCTCGTCGTGCCGCGGGTGCTCGCGTGCATCGGCGCCGCCGTCCTGCTGAACGGTCTGGTGTCCGTCGTCGGCGTGGTCGGCGGCTACGTCTTCAACGTCATGGTCCAGGGCGGCACGCCCGGTGCCTACCTGGCCAGCTTCACCGCCCTCGCGCAGATCTCCGACCTGTGGGTCGGTGAGCTCAAGGCCGTGATCTTCGGCTTCATCGCCGGCATCGTCGCCTGCCACCGCGGCCTCAACACCGCTCCCGGGCCGAAGGGCGTCGGCGACGCGGTGAACCAGTCGGTCGTCATCACGTTCCTGCTGCTGTTCTTCGTGAACTTCGTCGTCACGACGCTGTACCTGCAGCTCGTCCCGGGCAAGGGAGCCTGACATGACGCTCACGCCCGCCCAGGGTCCCGGTGCCCGCGCACCGCGTCCCGAGCCGACCCTCGCCGAGCTCGGCGTCGACGACCGGCCGCCGCGCTGGTGGGACCGTCCGCTCGACGCGGTCGCGTCGGCCGGTGCCGAGCTGCGCTTCTACGGTCGCGTGCTCGCCTGGATCCCGGCCACGGTCAAGCGCTACCCGCGCGACGTGCTGCGTCTGCTCTCGGAGGTCAGCTTCGGCTCCGGCGCCCTCGCCGTCATCGGCGGCACCATCGGCGTGATGCTGGGCATGACGCTGTTCGTGGGCAGCGTCGTCGGCATGCAGGGCTACGCCGCGCTCGACCAGATCGGCACGTCGGCGCTCAACGGCTTCATCTCGGCCTACTTCAACACCCGCGAGATCGCCCCGCTCGTCGCGGCGCTCGCGCTGTCGGCCACGGTCGGCTCGGGGTTCACCGCCCAGCTCGGCGCCATGCGCATCAACGAGGAGGTCGACGCGCTCACCGTCATGGCGGTGCCCAGCGTCCCCTACCTCGTGACGACCCGCGTGGTGGCCGGATTCATCGCGATCATCCCGCTGTACGTCATCGGCCTGCTCACCTCCTACTTCGGTGCGCGCATGGTCACGGTGTACCTGCACGGGCAGTCGGCCGGCACGTACGACCACTACTTCTCGCTGTTCCTGCCGCCGATCGACATCCTGCTGTCGTTCGCGAAGGTGCTGGTGTTCGCGGTGCTGATCATCCTCATCCACTGCCGGCTCGGGTTCACCGCGCACGGTGGCCCCGCCGGCGTCGGCATCGCCGTGGGCACGGCGGTGCGTCGCAGCATCGTCACGGTGGCCGTGCTCGACCTGGTCCTCTCCATGGCGCTCTGGGGCACCACCACGACCGTGAGGATCGCCGGATGAGCGCGCGTCGTCGCGAGGCGCCGCGCTGGGTCGACGTGCTGCTCGGGCTCACGTACGGGCTGGTCGTCGTCGCGCTGGTCGGCGGTGCGGTGCTCGCCTACAACCGCGCGTTCGTGCCGCGCTCCGACGTCGAGCTGCGGACCGACTCGGTCGGCAACGCCCTGCAGAAGGGGTCGGACGTGAAGCTGCACGGCGTGCCGGTCGGCGAGGTCGCCAAGATCAGCACCGCTCCCGACGGTGCCGTGCTCACGCTCGCCCTCAAGCCCGACGTGCTGAAGCGGCTGTCGCCCGACACCACGGCCCGGTTGCTGCCCAAGACGCTCTTCGGCGAGCGGTACGTCGACCTGCAGTCGACGTCGGCGTCGGCCGGCGACCACCTCGAGGCCGGTGCCACGATCCACCAGGACGCCTCGTCCGACGCGATCGAGCTGCAGAAGGTGCTCGACGAGCTCCTGCCGCTGCTGAAGTCCATCCAGCCGGAGAAGCTGCAGGCCACGCTCAACGAGCTGGCCACGATGCTGCGCGGTCGCGGCGGCGAGCTCGGCGACACCCTGCAGGCGTGGGGCGAGTACGTCCAGCGGCTGCAGCCGAGCGTCCCCCTGCTCACCGAGGACCTCGGCCGGCTCGCCACCGTCGCCGACACCTACGCCGACGCCGCGCCCGACCTGCTGACCGCGCTCGACGACCTCACCACCACGTCCAGCACCCTCGTCGACAAGGGCTCGGCGCTCACCGAGGTGTACCAGCGGGTCATCGCGTCGGCCGACGAGAGCCGCGGCTGGGTGGCGTCGAACGCCAACACGATCGAGATCCTCTCCGGAGAGAGCCGCAAGGCGCTCGAGGCCGCCGCGCCCTACGCCCGCACCTTCCCGTGCCTGCTGCGCTCGGCGCGCCAGTTCATCCCCCGCATGGACAAGGCGCTCGGCAAGGGCACGAGCAAGCCCGGCCTGAAGGTCGTGCTGAACGTCAGCCCGCCGCGCAGCGGCTACCAGCCGGGCCGCGACACGCCCCGCTTCGGTGGCGGCGGCACGCCGTCGTGCCCCTACGTGCCCACCGGTGCCGGGTCCCGCTCGGCAGGGTCGTCGGCCCAGCCCGCCGCGATCGCGCCGCCGGCCTACGACACCCGCGCTTCCGCGGTCGCGTCGCCGGGCCTGGACGACGCGAACTCCCCGGCCGAGAACCAGCTCATCGCCGAGCTCATGGGACCCAGCCAGGGCATGAGCCCCGACGACTACCCGCGCTGGGCGAGCCTGCTCGTCGGTCCGACGCTGCGCGGCACGGAGGTGGAGCTGCGATGAGGGCGACGATCGTCAAGAGCGTGGTGTTCACCGTCGTCACGGTGCTCGCCACCGTCATGCTCGCGGGCACCATCCGCAACTCCACGCCCGGCTCCACGAGCCGCTACACGGCGCTGTTCTCCGACGCCACCAGCCTGAACCGCGGCGACGACATCCGTATGGCCGGCGTCAAGGTCGGCACCGTCACCGACGTGCGCGTGCACGACAACCGGGTCGCCGGCGTCGAGTTCACCGTGCAGGACGCGGTGCGGCTGCCACGCGGCACGATCGCGCAGCTGCGGTTCCGCAACCTCGTCGGCCAGCGCTACATCTCCCTCGAGCCGCCGGAGACCAGCACGGGCGGCTCGCTGCCCGCCGGTCACACCTTCGGGCTGCGCGAGACCCGCCCCGCGCTCGACCTGACCATGCTGTTCAACGGGTTCCAGCCGCTCATGCAGTTCCTCGACCCGAAGGACGTCAACGCGCTGAGCGGTCAGATCATCGCCGTCTTCCAGGGGGAGGGCGCCACCGTCGAGGGTCTGCTCTCGAGCACCGCGAGCCTCACGTCGACGCTCGCGCAGAAGGACCGGGTCATCGGCGAGCTGATCGACAACCTCAGCCAGGTGCTCGACACCGTGAACGGCCGCACCGACGAGCTCGACCGCACGATCGTCACCCTCCAGCAGCTCGTCTCGGGGCTGGCCGAGGACCGCAAGACGATCGGCGACACCCTCGACGGCATGGGCCGGCTCACGACCAGCGTCTCGAACCTGCTGGAGGAGGGCCGCCAGCCCCTCAAGGCGTCGATCGGGTCCCTCGGTGACCTGTCGGCGCAGCTGGCCGACGCGGAGGACACGCTGAACACGTTCTTCGCGCGGCTGCCCGTCAAGCTCGACCGGATCGGCCGCACCGCGTCGTACGGGTCCTGGATCAACTTCTACGAGTGCGAGATCACCGGCGTCATCCCGCGGCCCGAGGGCTACTTCGGCGACCTCGGCGCCAAGCCGGTCGCGAAGAGGTGCACCGCATGAGCCCGTCCCGCAAGGCCCGCTCCTTCCCGACCGCGTTCGGGGAGCGCAACCGCGTGTGGATCGCGGTCGTCGGGCTCACCGTCATGGCCGTCGTGTTCCTCCTGGCGTTCAACGCGCAGGCGCTCCCCGTCGTCGGCGGTGGCGCCACCCACCAGGCGCGCTTCGCGGAGGCGGGCGGCCTCAAGCCCGGCAACGAGGTGCGCGTGGCCGGCGTCAAGGTCGGCGAGGTCACCGACCTCGACCTCGACGGCGCGTCGGTGCTCGTCACCTTCCGCGCCAAGGGGGTGCGGATCGGCCCGCAGTCGCGCGCCGCGATCAAGGTCAAGACGACGCTGGGCCAGAAGTTCCTGGCGGTCGACCCGCTCGGTGCGGGGGAGCTCGACGGGCCCATCCCGCTGCAGCGCACGAGCACCCCCTACGACGTCAACGCCGCGTTCTCCGACCTGTCCGACACGATCGGCGCCATCGACACCGACCAGCTCGAGACCAGCCTCGACGTCCTGTCCGACGCGTTCCAGGACACGCCGGAGGCCGTCCGCGAGTCGGTCTCGGGCCTCACCGATCTCTCGCGCGTCATCGCCAAGCGCGACGACGAGCTCGCCCGGCTGCTGAAGTCGACCCGTGAGGTCAGCGGCACCCTCAAGGACCGCAACGCCGAGTTCGCGAAGCTGCTGCGGGACGGCAGCGCGCTCCTCGACGAGCTCGCCGCCCGCCGCCAGACCGTCCAGGCCCTGCTCGACGGCACCAAGCGCCTCGGCACCCAGCTCGTCGGTCTGGTCCGCGACAACGAGGCCCAGCTGCGTCCCGCCCTGGCCAAGCTCGACCAGGTCGCGCGGATCCTGCAGGCCAACCAGGGGCAGCTGGAGGCGTCGCTGCGGCGTCTGGCCCCGTACTACCGCACGCTCGCGTCGGCCACCGGCAACGGTCCGTGGATCGACTCCTACATCTGCGGCCTGTTCGACTCCTCCGGCAGCCCCGAGCTGCGCAACGACGTCGTCCGGGACTGCAAGCCGAAGAAGGGAGGGGGCCAGTGAGACGCCGCAGCCTCGTGCTCGCCGTCGTCGTGGCGCTCGCCGTCGTGGCCACCGTCGGCTGGCGGGCCACCGCCGACCGCGACCGCACCACCGTCAAGGCCGTCTTCGAGTCCAGCGTCGGGCTGTACGTCGGCTCCGACGTGCAGATGCTGGGCGTCCCGGTCGGCAAGGTCACGGGGGTCGACCCCGGTCCCGCGGGCGTCACCGTGACGATGCGTCTCGACCACGGTGAGGCGGCCGCCGACGACACCGCCGCGGTCATCGTCGCGCCCACGCTGGTGTCCGACCGGTTCGTGCAGCTGACGAAGCCGTGGGTGTCGGGCCCCGAGCTGCCCGACGGCGCCGTGCTGCCGATCGACCGCACCGCCGTGCCGGTCGAGATCGACGACCTCTACGCCAGCCTCACCGACGTCAGCGAGAAGCTCGGCCCCGACGGCGCGAACCGCGACGGCGCGCTGTCGCGCTTCCTCGACGTCGCCGACCGCAACCTGCGCGGCCAGGGCACCAAGATCAACCAGCTGATCAGCGACTTCGGCGACGCGTCGGGAACGCTGGCCGACTCCAGCGACGACCTCTTCGCGACGATCGGGAACGTCAAGGAGTTCAACGACATGCTGGTGGAGAACGACACGTCGGTCGCCAACGTCAACCGCCAGTTCGCCGAGGTCAACGACTACCTCGCCGACAGCAGCGGCGACCTCGCCGCCGCGATCGACAACCTGGGCCAGGCGCTCGCGATCGTCGACGACTTCATCCGCGACAACCGCGGCGCGCTGCGCACCAGCGTCGAGAACCTGCAGGGCCCGACCCGGGTGCTCGTCAACCAGCGCCAGGCGCTGGAGGAGACGGTGCGGCTCGTGCCGCTGGTCCTGCAGAACTTCCTGCGGGCCTACGACCCCCAGCGCAAGGCCCTCACGGGTCGAGGCAACCTCAACGAGGCGTCGATCTGGGCGCCGGGCGGCGACGCGCCCACCCTCCTGCCGGGGACGAACCGATGAGCCGCCTCACCCGTCGGCTCGCCGTCGCCGTCGCCGCAGCGGGGCTCGCCACGCTGTCCGGCTGCGGGATGCTCAGCGGCGGTGTCTACGACACGCCGCTGCCCGGCGGCGCCGACGTCGGCTCGCGTCCGATGCACATCACCGCCGACTTCGACGACGTCCTCGACCTCGTGCCGCAGTCGAGCGTCAAGGTCGACGACGTCGCCGTGGGACGGGTCGACCGCATCCGGCTCAACCCCGACGGCCGCAGTGCGCGGGTGACCCTGCTGGTCAACCGCGACGCCCAGCTGCCGGCCGGCACCGTCGCCCGGCTCGAGCAGACGTCGCTGCTGGGCGAGAAGTACGTCGCCCTCGTGCGACCCTCGACACCGCAGGCCGGCCGACCCGTCGGCGACGGCACGCGGCTCGGTCTCGCCGACACGTCGCAGGCGGCGGAGGTCGAGCAGGTGCTGGGCTCGCTGTCGATGGTCCTGAACGGCGGCGGCATCGGCCAGTTCCAGGAGATCTCCCGCGAGCTGCAGCAGGTCTCGACCGGCCGGCCCGAGGAGATCAAGGCGTTCCTGCAGCAGATGGACCAGTTCGTCACGACGCTCGACGACCGCAAGGAGTCGATCACCGCGGCGCTCGACGGGCTCAACCGGCTGTCGAAGAACCTGCAGGCCGACCAGGACAAGATCGCGAACGCCCTCGACGGGCTGTCGCCCGGCATGCAGGTGCTCGTGGACCAGCGCAAGGAGCTGGTGGCCATGCTGTCGTCGCTGGACCGGCTCTCGACCGTCACCGTCGACGTGCTCGACAAGAGCCAGGACGACATCGTCGCCGACCTCAAGGCGCTCGACCCGATCCTCGACCAGCTCGCCCGCTCCGGTCGCGACCTGCCCGAGTCGCTCGAGATCCTGCTGACCTACCCGTTCCCCGACTCGGTGCTCGGGGCCATCAAGGGCGACTACCTGAACGTGTTCGTCGAGACCAACTTCCGCACGCTCCCGGCCGGCTGCCAGGCCGCCGGCTGCGCGTGGCCGCAGGTCGAGGACCCGAACTACCCGAAGGGCGGCTCCGTCAGCGGCCAGGGGAAGGCCCTCGACCCGCAGCAGCTCCTCCAGCGTCAGCGCGACGCCGCCGAGGGTGGCGACGGCGACGGCGCGGAGTCCGACGAGGCGCCGCCGAGCCTGCTGCCCCCGACGTCGTCGCCGGCCCCGGGCTCCCCGAGGCCGTCGATGCCGGTCCCGAGCGCCACCGTGCCCACCCCGGACCGCACGCCCACCCCGTCGCCCTCGGCGACGTCGTCGGCCGAGCCGTCCACCAGCCCGCGAGAGGGTGAGCAGTGATGCTGACCGGACGCATCAAGGCGCAGATCGTGGCGTTCGTGGTCCTCGGGCTGCTCGCCACCTCCTACCTCGGCCTCAAGTACGTGGGGCTCGACCCCTTCTCGACCGGCTACACGGTCACGGCCACCCTGCCCGCCGCAGGCGGAGCGTTCGAGAACGGTCAGGTCACCTACCGCGGCGTGCCCGTCGGTCGGATCGACCGGCTCGAGCCCACCGACGACGGCGTACGGATCACGATGTCCATCGAGGGCGGTGCACCGCGCATCCCCGCGGACGCCAGCCCGAAGGTGGTCAACCGCTCCGCGATCGGTGAGCAGTACGTCGACCTGCAGGGCGGCACGGCCGGTGGCGCGGCCCTGAGGGACGGCGACCGGCTGAGCGCGGGCGCCGAGTCGCAGCCGCCCGACATCGACACCCTGCTCCGCTCGGGGGAGAAGTTCGTCGGGTCCGTGCCGAAGGAGGCGCTCACGTCGGTCATCGACGAGGGCTACGACGCCACCCAGGGGGTCGCGCTCGACTTCGGGTCGCTGCTGGAGAGCTCCCAGCGGTTCCAGAAGGCCGCCGACCGCAACTTCGTCGTCACCCGCGGGCTCATCGAGAACTCCGACCGCGTGCTGCGCACCCAGGAGGCGTCGTCGCAGAGCATCCGCTCCTTCAGCGCCGACCTGTCGACCATCGCCGCGACGCTCGAGTCGTCCGACGGGGACCTGCGCACCCTCATCGACAACACGCCGGCGGCGGCCCGCGAGATCGACACCCTCTTCCAGGAGGTCGGCCGCCCCCTCGGGGTCGTGCTCGCCAACCTGGTCACGCCGGCGCAGGTGTTCGGCATCAACGCGAACGGCGTCCAGGACGCGCTGGTCACCGCCCCCCGGGCGTTCAGCATCGGCTGGACCATCACGGGCTCGCGCGGCATCAACCTGGCCCTCTCGCAGTCCTACTTCTCGCCGCTGCCGTGCACGACGGGCTACGGCGGCACCGCACCGCGGCGCGGCACGGACACCTCGTCGGGCCAGTCGTTCAACCGCGACGCGGGCTGCCGGTCCAGCGCCGGCGCCTCCAACGTCCGAGGTCCGAAGAACGTCCCCAGTCGGCTGGGTCCGGCACCCAGCCGCGACGCCGAGGGCCGGCTCGTCCGCGCCGACGTCCGCATGGCCGACTCGCTGGCCGACCTGATGGGTGGTGCACGATGAGCAGGACGACTGCGCTGGCAGAGCGCGGCAGCACGGGGGGAGACGGTGCCATGGAGGCGGCGACGAGCGACGCCGGGGTGTCCGACGGTGACGGCCCGACGACGTCGGACGGGCAGCGTCGAGGTCGCTGGCTGCTCGGCTGGGTCCTGCTCGCCGTGTCACTAGCGGTCGCGGTCAGCGGCTCGGTCGCCTGGTGGAGCGCCGCGCACAGCGACGACCTGCAGCTCGCCCGCACGCGCGACGCCGTGCTCATCCGCGCCACGAGCGACATCGCCACGCTCAACAGCCTCGACTCCGCCGACGTGAAGGCGGGGCTCGACAGCTGGAAGGCCGTGACGACCGGAACGCTGCACGACCAGTTCTCGGGGCTGGACGAGCAGGACCGTCAGCTCCTCGCCGACCAGGGCAAGGAGTCGCGCGGCAAGGTCGTCGACGCCGCCGTCCTCGACGTCGACGGCGACACCGCCGAGGTGATCGCGTCGGTCGAGACGACGGTGCGCGACGCGAAGGACGCCGACGCGGAGCCCGTCGTGAAGCGCAACCGCTTCACGGCCACCCTGGTCCGCTCGGGTGGGACCTGGAAGGTGAGCGACCTCCAGCAGCTCGCGGTGGAGCTGTCGTGAGGGGCGCGAGGCGGGCGGCCGTCGTCGTCGTGTCGTTGCTGGCCCTCGTCGTCGGTGGCGTCGGCTGGTGGCAGTACGCGGACCTCACGTCGGGGCCGGCGGCCGACAACCGTGCCCTCGTCGACGCGAAGGAGACGTCGCAGGTGCAGTCGCAGGTGGCGGTCGCGCTCGAGCGCGTCCTCACCTACGACTACGCGAACCCGACGCCGACGGAGCAGTCCGCGGACGCCCTGCTCGCCGGCAAGGCGCGTCAGGAGTACGACACCCTCTTCGCGGCGCTGCAGAAGCAGGCGCCCGGCCAGAAGCTGGTGCTCACCGCCAAGGTGAGCACGGCGGGCGTGACCGAGCTGGAGGGCGACCACGCCGAGCTGCTCGTGTACGTGGACCAGTCCAGCCGGCGCGCCGGCGAGGACCAGGCCAACGTCTCCGCCGCCCAGCTGTCGGTCACGGCCAGGAAGTCGTCCGCCGGCACCTGGCAGGTCACCGGCCTGCGCCCCCTCTGACCCCGCTGTCGCTGGTCGGGCGCCTCCACGAGCGCCAGCGAGGGGAGGTGCTGGAGCCGTCGCAGGAGGGGCGTAGCCGCGACGGAGCGAGACCACCCCCAGTGGTCCTGGCGGGTTGGGCCGCGCTGGGCCGTTGCCGGGTGGTCTCGATACGCACCGACAAGCTCGCTGGCGCTCGCTGTCGCTGCTACTCGACCAGCGGAAGGTGTCGCTGGTCGAGTGCCTCCACGAGCGCCAGCGAGGGGAGGTGTATCGAGACCACTCCAAGCCGTCGCTGGGACTTGGCCCGCGCTGATCTGTCGCCGGGCGGTCGCGGGGGGTGGGCTCGGCGCTGGGGGCGCGGCGGGTGGGGCAGACTGGGCGTGGTCGAGAAGAGGGAGCACCGATGGCCGACATCACCCGACGTCCGTTCCTGAACCACCTGCGGTCGGACCCGACGTCGTTCGTGCTGAAGCTGAAGGACGGTCAGGTCACGAAGTCCGGGGCGGGGGTGTCGTTCTGGTTCCGACCCAGCACCGCCGCCCTGGCCGAGGTGCCGCTGGAGGACCGTGAGCAGGTGCTCCAGTTCACGGCTCGGACGAGCGACTTCCAGGTGGTGTCGGTGCAGGCCACCGTCACCTACCGGGTCGTCGACCCCGCCGTCGCCGCCACCCGCATCGACTTCGGCATCGACCCGCGCACCGGCGACTGGAACGCCCGACCGCTGGAGCGGCTCGGCGGCCTGCTCACCGAGCTCGCGCAGCAGCCGGCGCTCGACCACCTCGCCGGCACGTCGCTCACCGACGCGCTCGCCCACGGCATCGCGCCCGTGCGTCAGCGGGTCGCCGACGAGCTCGCCGGCGACCAGCGCCTCGTCGAGCGGGGGCTGGCCGTCACCGACGTCCGCGTCGTCGCGATCCGCGCGGAGGCCGACCTGGAGCGTGCGCTGCAGACCCCGACCCGCGAGGCCGTGCAGCAGCAGGCCGACCGTGCGACCTTCGAGCGGCGGGCGGTCGCGGTGGAGAAGGAGCGCGCGATCGCCGAGAACGAGCTGACGAACCAGATCGAGCTGGCGCGCCGCGAGGAGGAGCTCGTCACCCAGCGCGGCCAGAACGAGCGGCGTCGCGCGACCGAGCAGGCCGAGGCCGACCGCATCACGGCGGCGGCGCGTGCCGAGCGGGAGGGTCTGCTGGCGCGGGCCGAGGCCGACCGGGCCCGCACCGTCGGCGAGGCGAAGGCTGCTGCCGAGGCGGCGGCGTTCGCGTCGTACGCCGAGATCGACCAGGGTCGGATCCTCGCGATCGCCGCCCGCGAGCTCGCGGCCAACCTGCCGCCCCTCACGCACCTCTCCCTCACGCCCGACCTGCTCGCGCCGTTGCTGGAGAAGCTCGGCGACACCGGCGCGGCGGCCGACCAGGAGCCCGGTCCGGCGCGATGACGTTGCGGCCGCGGGCCGTCGTCGTCCACCGACGGTCGGAGTACGAGGAGCTGGTCGCCCGGCACGCCACCCGTGACCAGGCCGCCTTCTTCCTGCGCACCCGCGACCGTGACATCGCCGAGGTCGAGCAGCGTCACGAGGCGCTCGCGCGGGCGCGGGCCGTCGTGTCCGCGGCGATCCCGCTGCACTGGCGGCGGGCGGAGGTGGAGCGCTCCGAGCTCGACCGGTTCGTGTTCGGCCCGGAGGACGTGGTCGTCGCGGTCGGTCAGGACGGGCTCGTCGCCAACGTCGCGAAGTACCTGAGCGGCCAGCCCGTGGTCGGGGTCGACCCGGAGCGGGGCCGCAACCCCGGAGTGCTCGTGCCGCACGCGCCGCAGCAGGTGGTCGACGTGCTGGCCGGCGTCGAGCGGGCCGACCGTCCGGTGCAGGAACGCACGATGGTGCAGGCGCGCACCGACGACGGCCAGGAGCTGTCGGCGCTCAACGAGGTGTTCGTCGGCGACCCCGGTCACCAGTCCGCGCGCTACGTGCTGCACGCGGGTGACCGGGTGGAGCGGCACTCGTCGTCGGGGATCCTCGTCGGCACGGGCACAGGTGCGACGGGCTGGCTGCGCTCGGCGTGGGAGGAGCGGCGCAGCGATCTGGTCATGCCCGGCCCGACCGACCCGGGCCTGTGCTGGTTCGTCCGCGAGGCGTGGCCGTCGCCGGCCACGGGCACCGAGGTCACGGAGGGTCTCGTGGGTGCCGACGGCTCGCTCGTGGTGACGGTGGAGTCCGACACGCTCGTCTGCTTCGGCGACGGGATCGAGGCCGACGCGCTGAGCGTGTCGTTCGGGCAGCGGCTGACGGTGGGGCTGGCGCCCCGTCGACTGCGGCTGGTCGGCTGACCCGCCGCGCCGCGCGGCCCGGGACGGGGGCGTCAGGAGCCGACGCGCAGCACCGTCAGGGTGGAGCCGTCGGCGGCGGTCGCCGTCCCGGTGCCCAGCGCGGTCCAGCACCGCAGCGAGAGGTTCTGGTCCTGCGCGACGGCCACGACGGCCTGCACGGGGACGACCGACCTGCCCTCGGCGGGGACGGTCACGGTGCTGCTGGCGAGCGGGGTGCTCTCGCCGGCGCGGACGAGGCCGCACGTCACGTCGGTGCCGAACCTCGAGCCGACGGCCGCAGCGCCGGTGACGAGCACCGTGCCCGCCTGGTCCGCGGGCACCGAGTAGCCACGCATCTCCGTGGAGCTGGCCAGGACGACGCTCGTCGAGAGGGTCTGGCCGACGGTCGCGCCGCCGCTGCCGGTGCCGGGCGCCCGCAGCAGCCGTCCGACGACGTCCGACGTCAGGTCCTGCGTGCCGAGGCTGCCGTCGGCGACCTCGCGGGTGCCGATGCTGCCCTTCGCGAGGTCCTGGCTGCCGATGCTGCCGTCGAGGATGACCTGCGTGGTCACGGCGTCGAGGGCGATCTTGGCGCCGGTGACGGACCGGTTGCGCAGGTCCCCCGAGCGCACCGAGCCGTCGACGAGCGCCTGCGTGCCGACCGAGTCGGGGCGCATCTTCGAGGCGCTGACGGCGCGGTCGGCGAGCTGACGGTTGCCGATGCTGCCCGCCTTGACGGCGGCGTAGGAGGTGCCGCCGAGCGACAGGAAGAGCGCGACGGTGGCCACGACGAGGGCGGCCGACGGTCGACGCCGGCGCCTCTCGGCGCAGTGGCAGGTGCAGGACGACGACATGACGGACCTCGGGCGTGCGGCGGATGGTGCGGCCAGCCTAGGCGAGGTGGTGGCCCGGGCGTGCGGCTACAGCGAGACCGCCCCGTCGACCGGGACGTCAGTTGACCTGGCGCTCGCGACCGTCCCAGAACTCGGCCCTCAGCTTGAACTTCTGCAGCTTCCCGGTGGCCGTGCGGGCGAGCTCGTCGCGGAACTCGACCCGCTTGGGGCACTTGTAGCCGGCCAGCCGTTCCCGGCAGTGCGCGATGAGCGCCGCCTCGTCGACGCCGGAGTCGGGCTCGACGACGACGAGCGCCGTGACCAGCTCGCCCCAGCGCTCGTCGGGGACGCCGATGACGGCGACCTCCCGCACGGCGGGGTGCGACGCGAGCGCGTCCTCCACCTCGATCGACGACACGTTCTCGCCGCCGGAGATGATCACGTCCTTCTTGCGGTCCGCGATCGTGACGTAGCCGTCCTCGAACGATCCGCCGTCGCCCGTGTGGAACCATCCCCCGGCCAGCGACTCGGCGGTGGCGTCGGGGTTGTCCCAGTAGCCCTCGAGCACGGTGTTGCTGCGGGCCAGCACCTCGCCGGTGTCGTCGACGCGGATCGACGTCGACAGCGCGGGAGCGCCCGCGCGACCGAGCCTGCGGGCCTGCTCGGTCGCGTCGAGGTCGTCCCACTCCTCGCGCATGCGGCTCATGGTCAGCAGCGGCGACGTCTCGGTGAGCCCGTAGATCTGGATGAACTCCCACCCCAGCTCCTCGCGGACCCGCTCGATCGTGCGGGTCGGCGGCGGGGCGCCTGCGACGACGCAGCGGACACGGTCGCGCCCGACCGGACCGTCCCAGTCCTTCAGCGCGTCGAGCACGGCCGACAGCACCGCCGGTGCGCAGCAGAGGAAGGTCACCTGGTGCTCCTCGACGCGGCGCAGGATCTCCGCCCCGTCGACCTGCCGCAGCACGACGTGCTTCCCGCCCATGCCGGTGACGCCGTACACCTGGCCCCATCCGTTGCAGTGGAACATCGGCAGCGTGTGCAGGTACACGTCGCGGTCGCTGACCGACGCCTGCCAGCCGAACACCGTCGCGTTGGTCCAGAGGGCGCGGTGCGTCTGCTCGACGCCCTTGGGCCGGGCGGTCGTGCCCGACGTGTAGTTGATGGTGGCCGTCGCGGTCTCGTCGGGCTCCCACGCTCGCGGCTGCGCGCCGTGGGTCGGACGATCGTGGGAGGTCGGCGACCAGCCCCAGACCTCCTCGTCGTCGACGCCGGCGACGAAGACGTGCTTGGCCGCCGAGCAGGCCTCGCGCAGGTGCTCCAGGCCCGGGTCGAGGACGACGACCTCCGCGCCGCTGTGCTGCACGATGTACTCGACCTCCGCCGGCGCGAGCCGGAAGTTCACCGACACGAACACGCGGCCCCAGCCGGAGACGCCGAAGAACGACGTGTAGAGCCGCGCGGCGTTCTGCGAGACCATCGCGACCCGGCCGCCGACCGGCACGTCGAGCCGGTCGAGCCGCTCCGCCTGCGCCTGCGCGAGACGCATCACCTCGGCGTACGTGAGCTCGCCCCACGACGGTGCCGGCTGGTCGGGCTCGTCGACGACGGCCACCCGGTCGGGGTAGACGGTGACGGCGCGGTCGAGGAAGTCGCGGATGCTGAACGGGACGATCACGAGGGCCTCCAGTCGGGTATGACGCGGGTCACCCCATCATGCCCCGCCCCCCGTTGCACCGCCGTCGCAGGTGACTCCGACGCCGCGGTTTACCACGGTCCCGTGGTAAACCCCGTCCTCCCGCGGCAAACTTCCCGTGGGAGGACGACCTCTACCACGGGACCGTGGTAAACCGCGTGGTCAGGCGTGCCGGGAGCGCCACTCGTCGGCGAGGATCGCGTAGGCGAGGCCGTCGACCCAGCCGAGGTCGCGGTGCAGGGCGTCCTGGCGGGTGTGGGCCTCGCGGCGCATGCCGACGCGCTCCATGAGTCGCCAGGAGGGCTCGTTGGTGGCGAAGCATTCGGCGACGACGCGGCGCACCCCGAGCTCCTCGAAGCTGATCCGCAGCAGCTCCTCCACGGCCTCGGTCATGAGGCCTCGCCCGTGGTGGCTGGGCGCGAGCACCCAGGCCAGCACGGCGACCGTGCCGCGCGCCCGCTCGCGGACGTCCTTCTGGCCCCAGGCGTCCCCGACGGTGACCATCGTGTCGCCGACGACCTGCCCGTCGACCTCGACGGCGAGCGCGTCGAGGAGGTCGTCGGCGCCGAAGTGCGAGTCGACGAGCTCCTCACGGGTCCGCGCCGGCCGGCCGAGCCACCGGTCGACGTCGGGGTCGCCCCGGTAGGCGAGCACGGCGTCGACGTCGTCGAGCGTGAGCGGCCGCAGCGTGGTCCGGGCCGTGTGGCGCGGCCACGTCAGGTCCGCGAGCCGCGGTCGTCGAGGGTCGAGGTCGGGCACTCAGCGATCGTAGGGGTAGAACCCGTGGCCGGACTTCTTGCCCAGCAGGCCTGCCTCGACCATGCGGTCGAGCACCGGCGGCGGCGAGTAGAGCGGCTCCTTGAACTCCTCGTACATGGAGACGCCGATGGCGCGGACGGTGTCGAGGCCGATGAGGTCAGCCAGGGCGAGCGGGCCCATCGGGTGCCCGCAGCCCAGCACCATGCCGGAGTCGATGTCGGCGGCCGAGGCGTAGCCCGCCTCGTACATGCGGATGGCCGAGAGCAGGTACGGCACGAGCAGGCTGTTCACGACGAAGCCGGCGCGGTCGGTGGCCTCGATCGGCTCCTTGCCGAGGGTCTCGGAGACGAACGTCTGCATGCGCTGCAGCGTCTCGGGCGACGTGGTGAGCGACGGGATCAGCTCGACCAGCTTCATGACCGGCGCGGGGTTGAAGAAATGCACACCCATGACCCGGTCGGCTCGCCCCGACACGGCGCCGAGCTTCACGATCGGGATCGAGGACGTGTTCGACGCGAGCACGGCGTCGTCGGACTCCAGGATCGAGCCGAGGGTCCGGAACAGGTCGAGCTTCGTCCGCTCGTCCTCGCTCGCGGCCTCGACGACGAGGTCACGGTCGGCGAGCGCCTCGAGGTCGGCCGTGAACGTGACGCGCTCGAGCGTCGCGGTGACGTCGTCGGCGGTCAGCTTCCCGCGCTGCTCGGCCTTGCGCAGCGAGGCCTCGACCCGCTCGGCGGCGCGCTTCGCGGCGTCGTCGTCGACCTCGACGGTCACGACGGACAGACCGGCCCGCGCTCCGACCTCGGTGATGCCCGACCCCATGAGTCCTCCGCCGACCACGCCCAGACGTGCGATCGTCATGGACCTCTCCCTCCCTGATGCTTGGACGTCCTAGCACTTTCAGCCTACGCCACGCGGGCACGACACCAAGGACACCCTCGGGCCGGGAAGGGCCCGGGCGGGACCGCGCGTGGTGCGCCTCGGACGACGGGTCCGACGTGGTGGGATGGACCCATGCGCGCACGACACCTGGCCTCCGCGGTGCTCCTGCCGGTGCTGTCGCTCGGCGCGACGGGCTGCAGCGGCGGGTCGGACCCGGCCGCCCGGCCCGCGCCGTCGGCCTCGCCGACCGCCGAGGGCCTGCCGACCGGTCGTTCCGCGCCGGAGCTGCTGTCGGCGGTCGAGTGCAGCCGCGACGGCGACGGCACCTGGTCGGCGACGGGCCTGGTCTCCAACCCGACGAAGAACAAGGCGAGCTACCAGGTGAGCGCCCAGGTCGGACCGGCCGACGGCACGAGCCCCGCCGCGACCCGTCGACTCGACGACGTCGCGGCCGGCGCGGAGCAGCCGTTCCTCCTCACCGACATCCCGACGTCGTCGCCCGACGGTCCGTGCCACCTTCAGCTGCTGGTGCTGCCGCCCACCTGACCGGTCCGCCCGGACGCGACGACGCCCGGACGCGCCGACGCCCGCACCCCAGCGGGGCACGGGCGTCGGCGGCGGTGCGGGTCAGGACCGCGCGATGCGGACCATGTCCTCGCGGGGCACGACCTTGACGCGCTCCCGCTCGTGCTCGTGGGCCTCGCCGAGGCCGAGCTCGTGGGCGTCGAGCTTCTCCCAGCCTTCCCACGTCGTGTACTCCAGGCCGCGCGACCCGAGGTAGGCGTCGACGGACTCGGGGTCGGGCTGGGCGGCCTGATCGAGACCGGGCGCGTCGTCGAGCAGCATCGAGATGGTCTGGGCGGCGTCGGACTTGGTGTGACCGATCAGGCCGACCGGGCCACGCTTGATCCAGCCGGTCACGTAGACGCCGGGCAGGGCCGAGCCGTCGATCTCGATGACGCGACCGCCGTCGTTGGGCACCACGCCGGCGGTGACGTCGAACGGCAGGCCCGGCAGGTTGTCGGAGTAGTAGCCGATGGCGCGGTAGACGGCCTGGACGGGCCACTCCTGGAACTCGCCGGTGCCACGGACGTTGCCGGTGCCGTCGAGCTCGGTCACCTCGGTGCGCAGGCCCACGACCTTGCCGTCCTCGCCGAGGATCTCGACGGGGTTCTGGCAGAAGTGGATGTGGATGCGGTGCGGGGCCCCGCTCGGCTCCTTGGCCAGGTAGTTCTGCAGCACGTCAACGACGAGCTTCTGGCTCTTGGCGGCGCGGATGGCCTCCAGCGAGCCCTCGTCGAGCTCGAAGCCCTCGGGGTGCACGATGACGTCGATCGTGGGGGAGTGGCTCAGCTCGCGCAGCTCCATCGGCGTGAACTTGACCTGCGCCGGACCGCGACGCGCGAACACGTGCACGTCCTTCGCGGCGTTCTTCTTCAGGCCCTCGTAGACGTTGTCGGGGATCTCGGTGACGAGCAGCTCGTCGGCCGTCTTGGCGAGGATGCGCGAGACGTCGAGGCCGACGTTGCCCACGCCGAGCACGGCCACCGACTCCTGGTGCGGCTGGAACGGCCAGTCACGCTCGACGTCGGGGTGGCCGTCGTACCAGTACACGAAGTCGGCCGCGCCGTGCGAGCCGTCGAGGTCGATGCCGGGGAGGTCGAGGTCGCGGTCGCGGCGGGCGCCCGTGGCGAAGACGACGGCGTCGTAGAACTGACGCAGGTCGTCGAGCTTGAGGTCGTCGCCGAACGAGACGTTGCCGAAGAAGCGGATGTCCTCGTTCGCCATGACCCGCTTGAGCGCCTTGACGATCTCCTTGATGCGCGGGTGGTCGGGGGCCACGCCGTAGCGGATCAGGCCGAACGGCGTCGGGTCGCGCTCGATGAGGTCGACGCTCGCGCCCTCGAAGGGCGCGGGGACCTCGGACTTGGTGAGGATGTCGGCCGCGTAGACGCCGGCCGGGCCGGCGCCGACGATCGCGACCCTGAGCTTCCTGCTCATCAGTGGGACTCCTGGGGGGAACACGGGCACACCGCCAGGATCAGTCGATGTGCGTAAGTCCATCCTAAGTTCTCCGGCCCGACGCCGCGAAGTCGTCCGGTGTGCGAGATCGACCACGTCATGCACGTCTGGTGCGCGGACTCCCGTCACCGCCCCCGAGGGCCTGTGCAGCGGGGCGCCCCGCTTGTAGGGTCGGGCCACCGGGACGGAAGGGGGCGCTCGTGGCAGGGGGCGAGGGCGACGCGGACATCAGCGCGGCCGTGCGCCGCAACCGGGCCGTGCTGACACTCGGCACCGTCGGTCTCGCCGGCCTGGCAGGTGCGCTCCTGCTCGACCCCGAGGCTCTCGACGGGGCCGCGGCTCTCGGGCGCGCCGGTCTGCTGCTCCTCGTCGTCGCGGGCGCGCTCCTGACGGTCGACGCCTGGCTGCCCTTCCCGCGGCCGCCGGTGCGGGTCGACCAGGACCGCACCCGGTACGTGGCGTCCTGGGTCCCGGGGGTCGTCCTCGTGCTCGGGGCGCTCGGGCTGGGGCTCGTCGTCCTGTCGTTCGTGCTCGGCGACGGTCTCCTCGACGCGTCGCGCAGTCGTACGGGCGGCGTGCTGCTGCTCCCCGCCGCCGCGGCGACCCCGATCCTCCTGGCCTGGTCGATCGTCCTGGCGGCCCGGCCCGACCGGCTGGACCTGACGCCGTCGGGGATGGCGGTGCGCCGAGTCGGCCGCACGACCTCCGCGGCGTGGCACGACGTCGCCGAGGTGGAACCGGTCCACGGGGATCCGGGGCTGTCCGTGCGCGTCCGCCGGCGGGCGGGGCGCGCGCTGGTCGTGCCGACCCGACACCTGGCCCTGACGCCGCAGGAGGCGCAGGCACTCCTGGTCCGACGTCGCGACGAGGCCGTGGGGCGTCCCGGTCCTGGCCATCCTCTCGCACCACGTCCCCACCCCTTCCCGGAGGACGCATGACCACCGGGACGCTCGACGTCAGGCGGGTGCTGCCGCCGTACCTGTACCTCCCGTGCCGCCAGGTCGCGGCGGACTCCTTCGACCCCGAGCTCCGCGAGGTCGAGGCGGGGCCCGGCCTGGTGGCGTACACCGCGCTGGACCGGCTCCGGCGCGCGTGGGGGCACGACCAGCCGTGGGTCGTCGTACCGATCACGCTCGTCAAGGAGCTCCAGGAGTCGTTGCACTTCGCGGCGCTGCTGCTGGACGACGGACTGCCGGACGGGGAGCGGGCTCTTGAGTGACTTCGAGGTCGAGCCCGACGAGGTGCTGGCCGTCGGCATGGGGCTGCGCGACGACGTCGACGCGCTCGACGGACCGGCTGGAGCCCTGCCCGAGGCGGACGGCGGTGTGGCGACCCCCCTGGTCGAGAACGCGGTCGGCGCGCTGCTCTCGCAGGTGAAGCACCTCGCCGCGGCGACCTCCGTGATCTCCGAGGACGTCCTCGCGTCCGCCCTGCGCTACCACGAGGCGGACACGCGCTCGAAGGCCGCGATGGTCCGGTTGATGGCGCCTCACCTCGACGACACGGAGGTGGCGGAGGCCGTCGAGCGCGCCCAGCGGTCCGACGAGATCGCCCGCGCGCAGGAACGGCATCCGGACGACCCGCGCGGCGCGGCGCGGCGGGTGCTGGAGTCGCCGTCGGCCTTCGAGGACCTCGCGCAGGAGCAGGACGAGAGGCTGCGGGAGACGGCCCGCTCGTGGCGGGAGCTGTTCGACCCCGACGCCGCCGACGGCGACCCGCGCGGACCGTCGACCCCCGGGGGCGGAGGCACGAGCGACCTGGGCCGTCTGCTCACGGGACCGCTCGACGAGGACGGTGACTGACCGTGCCCCTGCACACCTACGTCGCCGGGTCTCCCGCGTCTCTCATCGCTCTGGCCGCCTCCCTCGAGCAGGGCTTCTCGGACGCGTGCGAGAACCTGGGGACCTCGCTGCTGCGGCACCGACGTCAGGTGCGGGACCACTGGCACGGTGGCGCCGGTCGTGCCGCGGCCGAGGGCGTCCAGGACCTCGCCCGGTCGGCCGACGGCCTGCGCACGGCGGGTCGCAGGATCGCCGCGGGTGTCGAGACGTTCGCGGGGGTGCTCCGTGGTGTCCAGAACCGCATCGAGGACGCGAGGGACGTCGCCCGGTCCGCGGGTCTGGTCGTGACGGAACGGCTGGTCGAGGAACCGCCCGAGCCGGCCGACCCCAGGTGGAAGCTGTCGACGACGATCAGCGTCGACGCCGACGAGCAGGGCGCGTTCCTCGCTTGGAAGGCGAAGGTGTCGGCCTGGAACCACGTCGTCGGCGCGGTCGAGGCCGCGTTCGGCGATCTCGCTGCGGGGTGCCGCGAGCTCAACGAGGCGCTGGGCGACCAGGCTTCCGAGCTCGCCGAGATCGGCGAGAAGCTGAGCGACGCCGCTCCGGGGGCCCTGGACGCCGTCGGGGAGAAGGTGCTGCCGAAGGTGGAGGCACGCATGGGTCGCGCGGCGGTCCACGCCGGATTCCTCGCCTCCCTGTCGCCCGAGCAGTCCACGCTCCTCTACGCCAACCTGTTCACCCAGATGGAGCACCTGGACGACGCCTCGGCCGTGCGACACCTGGCCGAGGTCTCGAAGTACGGGGGCAAGACCGTCGACGGGTTCATGATCGGCTTCAAGGCCATCGAGCGCGACCAGATGGGCCAGGGGATGCGACAGATCGTGCTGGCCGAGGGCGGGGGCTGGGCGGCTGGTGCCCTGGCGACGGGTCTCACGTGGGCCGGCGGCGGGGCCGTCTTCGGCGCCCCGGCGACGCCCGTCGGGTCGGCGGTCCTCGGCGGTGTCGCCCTCGTCGCCGGCGTCGTCGTCGGGGCACTGACCAGCGACGCCGTCGACGACTGGTACGAGGACGAGGCGTTCGAGGACCTGATCCGCAAGGCCTCCAAAGACGATGCGCGACCCGGCCCCGGACCGCTCAGCGGAACCGGCGACCCTCGTGGCCGCGGCATGCCCACACGGTGAGCGCGCCGGCGGCGAGCGTCCAGGCGACGAGGACGAGCAGGCGCGTCGCCTCCACCTCTCCGCCGGTCCGGTGGTCGGGGGCGGTGGTGGTCATGCGTCCCCCTGGAGCAGCGTGCGGAGCGTGCGGGTGTAGGTCTCGAAGGCCTCGCGGCCGGTGTCGGTGAGGCCGACGTGCGTCGTCGGCGTGCGGCCGCTGATCGACTTCGTCTGCACGACGTAGCCGGCGTCCTCGAGCTTGCGCAGGTGCGTGGAGAGGTTGCCGGCGGTCATGCCCAGCTCCTTCTGCAGACGCGGGAAGGTGAGCGTCTCCCCGGGCGCGAGGGCCGCGAGGAAGGCGGTGACGCGCAGGCGCGCCTGGGCGTGGATGACGGGGTCGAGGTCGGTCATCGGCGGCCCTCGAGGTGGGCGTGGACCGCCGCCGCGGCGAACCCGCCGCCACCGAGCAGCGCCATGAGCAGGTACAGCGTGGGCGCCCCGGTGAACGACGCGCCGCCGACGAGCAGCGCGATCCAGGCGCCGAGCACGAACTGACGCCGGTCGTGGAACGCGACGGCGGACCCCATGTAGAGGACGGCGACGACGAGGCACGGGACGGCGTTGTAGACGATCGCGGCGGCCTCGCCCTCCAGGCCGACCCGGCCGAGGGCGCCGGCGACGAGGCAGGCGCCGGCGAAGCCCAGTCCCCAGGCCCAGCCGAGCCATGCGTTGGCCTCGGCGTCGGGCCCGCCGATGCCGCGGGTGCGGCCCTCGATGTGCACGACCGTGGCCACGATCGCGGCGGCGATGAGGACGCCGAAGACGATCGGCCCCGGGAGTCCCGGTTCTCCCTGCGGGCCGGACCACGTCCACATCGCCAGGTAGCCGACGCCCCAGGCGACGGCCCAGACGCCGTAGACGACCCGTTCGTCGACCCGCACGGAGCGGCGGGCCCGGTCGCGCTCGGCCTCGATGATGGCCCAGCTCTCGGAGAGGTCGGGGGTGCGGTCGCGGGTCTGCTCGTCGTCCATGGTCTCTCCCGGAGATAGGTTTGTGATGCAAAGTAGTTTGCACGACGTCGCACCGGAGGTCAAGGTCCGGCGGTCGGTCCGGGAACGTCGTGCAGGATGCGGCCGTTGGAGAAGTTGACGACGCAACCATCCGCGTCCCAGCCCGACTGACTGGAGAAGACCCATGACCCTGCGCCGCCACCAGAAGGCCGTGCTCGCCGCCACCGCCGTCCCGACCCTGCTGCTCGCCGCCGCGTGCGGCCAGGCGTCCACCTCCGACGACGCCGCCGGCAGCACGCCGAGCAGCGCCGCGAGCGAGTCGGCCTCCGCCGACACCGGCTCCTCGGAGGCGTCCGGCGACTACACGCCCGGCACCTACGAGGCGTCCGGCAGCTACTCCAACCCCGGCGGGACCTCGACGATCGACGTCGAGGTGACCCTCGGCGACGTCGGCATCATCGACGCCGTCACGGTGACGCCGAAGGCCTCGGGCACGTCGAAGCAGTACCAGGAGAAGTTCGCCGGCGGCATCGCCGACGAGGTCGTCGGCAAGAACATCGACGACCTCGACGTCTCCAAGGTCGCCGGCTCCTCGCTCACGGCGGGCGGCTTCAACCAGGCGATCGACGAGATCAAGTCCGAGGCGCGAGGCTGACCGGACCTACGATGTCCGTCATGGGCGACGCCGAGACGACCTCCTACGACCGTCGCGCGAGGCGTGCCGACCTCGGCGCCGACCTCGCGATCCTCGTGCTCGGCCTGGCCGGCGCGGCCGTGATCCTGACCCAGGTGCCGGCCGACGTGGTGGCGATGCGGGCGCTGGCCGTCTACGCGCTGTTCGCGGCGCTCGGCGCGGGCGTCCTCGCGGTCGCCCGGCTGCGCACCCGCACACTCCCGGGTCTGCGTGACGCCACCGTCGACGGCAGGCCCGCCCGGGGGGTGCGAGCGTGGTCCGGCCCGTTCGTGCACAGCGTGTCGCTCGACGTCGGGCTCGTCGCGCTCGGTGCGGTGGTGAGCTCGATCGGCGTCGCGTCGGGCTCGGCCTGGGCGGCCCTGTGGGTCCCGGCCCTGGTGGCCACAGCCTGGTTCGCGGTGCGGGTGGTGCTCGTCTTGGTCGGCCGCCGCAGGGTCGACGCGCTCTGGCTGACCGACCAGCACGTGGTCCACGACAGTGCGGCCGGTCCCGCCCGGATCCCCCGGACGGACGTCGAGTCGGTGCGGCCCTGGAGCGGCGGCCTGTTCGTCGACGGACCCACCAGCCGCTCGGGTCCACCGCTCGGCTTCCGAGCAGGGGCGCGCGCCCGACCTGGCGAATTGCGCGTCGACACGTCGCTCATGGGAGTCGGCCCGCACGACCTCGCCGCCTGGTTGCGCGCGCAGCTCGACGACGACGCGCGGCCACGCCGCTGACCCGACTCGACCAGGAGGACGCAGGATGACCCAGCCCTTCGTGCAGGCCGGAACCGGCCGGCCCGCCGGCGAGGCGCTGTCCGAGGGTGTCGAGGCACTCGGCGACACCGCCTCGGCAATCGGCGACGACATCGGCGGTGCCGTCAGTGCCGTGGGCGGCTGGTTCGATTGACCGGGATCGGCCCGCGCGCCACGACCGTGGCGTGGGACTTCGAGGCGATCGGGGCCCCGTGGCAGGTCGAGACCGCGCGGCCGCTCGCCCCCGACGTCCGGCAGGCCGTGCTCGACGTCGTCGACCGTTTCGACCGCACCTGGTCGCGGTTCCGGGACGACTCCGTGGTCACGGCGATGGCCGGCTCGGCGGGCGCGTGGAGCGACGTCGACTCCGCCGGCCTCCTGCTCGACCTCTACGACGGGCTGCACCGCGCGACCGACGGCTCCGTGACGCCGCTCGTGGGGCAGGCGCTCGTCGACCTCGGGTACGACGCCGACTACTCCCTCGTCCAGCGTGCCGAGCCGGCCGTCCCCGACGACTGGGCGGCGCTGCGCAGCAGGGGCGAGGTCGCGGTCGGGCCCGACGGCCAGGTGCGGACGAGCCGGCCGCTGCTGCTCGACGTCGGCGCGGCCGGGAAGGGCCTCCTGGTCGACCTCGTGGTCGACGTGCTCGCCGACCACGGTGTCGACCAGGCGACGGTCGACGGCAGCGGCGACCTGCGCCACGTCGGTGCCGGACCGATCCGTGTCGCCCTCGAGCACCCGGGCGACGCGTCGCGCGCCGTCGGCGTCGTCGAGGTCGCCGACGGGTGGGCGCTCTGCGCGTCGGCCGTCAACCGACGTGCATGGGGCGACGGCCTGCACCACGTCGTCGACGGGCGCACCGGCCACCCGACCCGCGACGTCGTCGCCACCTGGACCCTCGTCGACGGCTCCTGCATGGTCGCCGACGGCCTGGCCACCGCACACTTCTTCGCCGACCCGCAGGCGTTGCTCGACCTCCACCCGCACCACTTCGTCCGGATCCACGCCGACGGCCGCGTGCTGCGGTCGCCCGACCTCCCTGGGGAGCTGTTCACATGAGCACGAGTCGCACGAGCACCGGACCGAGGCCCTCGGTCGACGCGATCCTCGGTCGGGTGAGCATGTACCGCCTCACGACGATCGTGCTGTCGGCGATCGTGGTGGTCTACCTGCTCTTCACGTCCACCGGCGTCATCGACGGGCTCTCGACGCTCGGCAACCTCGCCGCCCTGGCGGTGCTGCTGGTGGCGTCGGTCGCCTCGAACCGGTTGCTCGGTCTCGCGTGGCGTCGCGTCCCGCACGACGAGTCGGCCGTGATCACCGCGCTGCTGCTGTTCTTCCTGTTCGTGCCGCTGCCCGAGGCCGCCGCCGGGTCGGGCTCGGGCGTCGGGGTCGCCAACCTGCTCTGGCTCGCGGCGGCAGCCCTGCTCGCCAACGCGTCGAAGTACGTGCTCGCGTGGCGGGGCCGGCACGTGCTCAACCCGGCGGCGGCCGGGGCGCTGCTCGTCGTGGTCGCGCAGTGGGCGGTCGGGCGGGAGTCGTCGATCAACGCGCTCTGGCAGACGGCGGCCACCCAGGCGCTGCTGCCGTTCGTCGCGGTCGGCGCGCTCCTCGTGCTCTGGCGGACCCGTCGGCTCGACGTGGGCCTCGTGTTCGTCGTCGTCGCGGCCACCCTCGTGCTGGTGGGTCTGACGGTCGGCTTCGGCACGCCGCTGTCGCAGGCGTGGCAGACCGCGTTGTACTCCTACCCGATCGTCTTCATGGCGGGCTTCATGGTCACCGAGCCGCTCACCCTGCCGCCCCGGCGGGCGCAGCAATGGCTCGTCGCCGCGGTCATGGCGGTGCTGCTCGGCTTCCCGACGTTCGCCGACGTGCTCGGCGTGCAGGCGCCGACATGGGGCCCGTTGACGATGACGCCCGAGCTGGCGATCGTCGTCGGCAACCTGGTCGCCCTCGCGCTCTCCCGGCGGACCGGGGTGGTGCTGCGGACCACGGGCTCGCGTCGGCTCGCCGGCGACACCTGGGAGGTCACGTTCCGCCCGACCCGTCCGGTGCGGTTCGTCCCTGGCCAGTACCTCGAGCTCCACCTGCCGCACCGCGGTGTCGACGGACGCGGTGTCCGGCGGGTGTTCAGCATCAGCTCGCCCCCGCAGGCCGACGACCTGAGCGTCGCCGTGCGCGTGCCGGAGCCGTCGTCGTCGTTCAAGCAGGCGCTCGTGGGGCTGCGCGAGGGCGAGCGCGTGCACGCGACCGGCGTGCACGGCGACTTCGTCTGGCCCCGGGGCGGTCGCCCGCTGCTGCTCGTCGCGGGCGGCATCGGTGTGACGCCCTTCCTCAGCCAGCTCCGTGCGGGCGAGGCGCGCGACGTCGTGCTCGTCTACGGCGTGCCCGACGGTGACGTCGTGCCCTACCGTGACGAGCTGGTCGCGAGCGGCGTCCGGGTGGTGCTGGTCTCTCCCGAGGTCCCCGCCGACGTCCCGGCCGGCTGGGTGCACGTGGCGGCGCCGGTGGTCTCGGGCGACGTGGTGGCCGAGGCGGTGCCCGACGCCGCCGACCGGGTCGCCTACGTCTCCGGCCCTCCGGCCATGGTCTCGGCCGTCCGCGGCGACCTGCGACGTCGCTGCGCCAAGGTCCGCACTGACTACTTCTCCGGCTACTGACCTCCCCCACCCCTCCGTCCTGAGCACGTTTGCGTGGGGCCCCACGTGACCGTGCTGATCGGCCGCATGTCTGCGGTGGGGCGAGCCGGTTTGCGTGGGGCCCCACGGAAACCGGCTGGTCGGCGAAGGTTGACGCGTCATCCAGAGTTGAGTGGAATGGACTCAACTCTCATGGTGTTGTTCTGGATGTACGGCGAACTGCGCCGACGGAAGGACGCACCAGGAGCAGCCCATGGACCTCTCGAACCTCACCACCCGCAGCCAGCAGGCGCTGGCTGCCGCCGTGCAGCAGGCGGCTGCAGCCGGCAACCCGGCGATCGAGCCCGCCCACGTGCTCACCGCGCTCCTCGCGCAGGACGGCGGCACGGCCGTCCCGCTGCTGCAGGCCACCGGTGTCGATGCCGGCGCGGTGAGGACCGAGCTGCAGGGCGTGATCGGCGCGCTCCCGTCGGCAGCGGGCAGCAGCGTGCAGAACCCCGGCCTGTCGCGCAGCACCCACGAGGTGCTCCAGCGCGCCGCCGACCTCGCCGGCGAGCTCGGCGACGAGTTCATCTCCACCGAGCACCTCGTCGTCGGCGTCGCGACCGTCGACTCGCCCGCGAAGGACGTGCTGACGTCCCGCGGCGCCACCCCCGACGCCCTGCGTGCCGCGTTCGAGACCGTGCGCGGTGGCGCGCGGGTCACCAGCGCCGACGCGGAGGACACCTACCAGGCGCTCGAGAAGTACGGCGTCGACCTGACCGCGGTCGCCCGCGAGGGCAAGCTCGACCCGGTGATCGGCCGCGACGCCGAGATCCGTCGCGTCGTGCAGGTGCTGAGCCGCCGCACGAAGAACAACCCGGTGCTCATCGGAGAGCCGGGCGTCGGCAAGACCGCCGTCGTCGAGGGGCTGGCCCAGCGCATCGTCGACGGCGACGTGCCCGAGTCGCTGCGTGGCCGCCGGCTGATCAGCCTCGACCTCGGCGCGATGGTCGCCGGCGCGAAGTACCGCGGCGAGTTCGAGGAGCGGCTGAAGGCCGTCCTCGAGGAGATCAAGGCGTCGAACGGTCAGGTCATCACCTTCATCGACGAGCTGCACACGGTCGTGGGGGCGGGCGCCACGGGCGACTCCGCGATGGACGCCGGCAACATGCTCAAGCCGATGCTGGCGCGCGGCGAGCTGCGCATGATCGGCGCGACGACGCTCGACGAGTACCGCGAGAACGTCGAGAAGGACCCCGCGCTGGAGCGTCGGTTCCAGCAGGTGCTGGTCGGCGAGCCGTCGGTCGAGGACACGATCGCGATCCTGCGCGGCCTGAAGGAGCGCTACGAGGCGCACCACAAGGTCGCCATCGCCGACGCCGCGCTCGTCGCGGCAGCCACCCTGTCCGACCGCTACATCCCCGGACGCCAGCTGCCCGACAAGGCGATCGACCTGGTCGACGAGGCGGGGTCGCGGCTGCGGATGGAGATCGACTCCAGCCCCGTCGAGATCGACGAGCTGCGCCGCGCCGTCGACCGGCTCCGGATGGAGGAGCTGCACCTGCAGAACGAGACCGACGACGCGAGCCGCGAGCGGCTCGAGAAGCTCCGCAGCGAGCTCGCCGACCGTCAGGAGACCCTGCGGGCGCTCGAGCAGCGGTGGGAGAGCGAGAAGCAGAGCCTGAACGCGGTCGGTGAGATCAAGGAGCGCATCGACGAGGTGCGCATCGCCGCCGAGCGCGCCCAGCGCGAGGGCGACCTCGAGACCGCGGCGCGGCTGCTCTACAGCGAGATCCCGACGATGGAGGCGCAGCTGGCCGCCGCGCAGGCCGCGGAGTCGGCGCGCGAGGCCGGCGACGGCGCCGACCGGCTGGTCAACGAGGAGGTGACGGCCGACGAGATCGCGGAGGTCGTCGCGTCGTGGACCGGTATCCCCACGGGCCGTCTGCTCGAGGGGGAGACGGGCAAGCTCCTGCGGATGGAGGACGAGCTCGGCAAGCGGCTGGTCGGCCAGCGCGAGGCGGTGACGGCCGTGTCCGACGCGGTGCGTCGCAGCCGCGCCGGCATCGCCGACCCGGACCGCCCGACCGGCTCGTTCCTGTTCCTCGGTCCGACCGGCGTGGGCAAGACGGAGCTGGCGAAGACGCTGGCGGAGTTCCTGTTCGACGACGAGCGCGCGATGGTGCGCATCGACATGAGCGAGTACGCCGAGAAGCACGCGGTGTCGCGGCTCGTCGGTGCCCCTCCGGGCTACGTCGGCTACGACGAGGGCGGCCAGCTGACCGAGGCCGTGCGACGTCGCCCGTACTCGGTGGTGCTGCTCGACGAGGTCGAGAAGGCGCACCCGGAGGTCTTCGACATCCTGCTGCAGGTGCTCGACGACGGTCGCCTGACCGACGGGCAGGGCCGCACGGTCGACTTCCGCAACGTCATCCTCATCCTCACCAGCAACCTGGGCTCGGTGTTCCTGGCCGACCCGTCGCTGGACGAGCAGGCGAAGAAGGACGCGGTCATGGACGTCGTGAAGGCGTCGTTCAAGCCGGAGTTCCTGAACCGGCTCGACGAGATCGTGACGTTCGAGCCGCTCGGCACCGCCGAGCTGACGCACATCGTCGACCTGCAGCTCGCGTCGCTGGGTCGCCGGCTGGCGGCCCGTCGGATCACGCTCGACGTGACCGACGCGGCGAAGGAGTGGCTGGCCCTCACGGGCTGGGACCCCGCCTACGGTGCCCGACCCCTGCGCCGTCTGGTGCAGCAGGCGATCGGCGACCGCCTCGCCAAGGCGCTGCTCGCGGGCGAGGTGCGCGACGGCGACACGGTGCGGGTCGACCGCGAGGTGGGCCCGGACGGCGTCCCGGCCGACTCCCTCACGGTGACCGCCGCCTGACCTGCCCGCGTCGACCGCGACGTCGGTCGGACCGCACGCCCCGCCGCCCTCCATGGGCGGCGGGGCGCTGCTGTGCCGGGTGTGGACGGGTTCAGGACCAGCGGGACCGCTCGACGAGACGTGCCCCGGCCGGCACGCCGGCCAAACCGACCAAGAGCGCGAGCCCGAGCATCCCGCCGGCCACGTTCGAGAGGAGGTCGTCGACGTCGGCCACGTGACCGCCGCCGAGGAACGCGCCCGTGACGAGCTGGGTCAGCTCGATCGCGAGGCTGCTCGCCGCCACGGCCACGAGCACCCGCCACCACGGCGGCGTGCCCAGAGCGAGCGCCAGCAGGATGCCGAGCGGCACGAAGACGGCGACGTTCATCGCCGCGTCGGCCCACTCGTAGTCGGCGAACGGCACGGGCTGCACCGACCAGCGTGTGCTGCGGGCGACCGGGTCGAGGTAGACCGGGAAGACGGTGTTGGCGACCACGCCGGCCGCGTACACGCAGAGGGCGAGCGCGACCGCGGCCCGCGGGGCGGTGAGCAGGGCGCGGCGACGCAGGTGCCGGAGCAGGACGGCGAGCACCACGACGGCCGAGGGCACGACGACCGGCAGCACGGGAACCTGGCGGAACACGGGTCTCCCTCCCACGAGTCGGTCCTCATCCTGCCCGGCCGTACGGGTGGGCGTGCCTGCGGGCTGGTCGGGAGCCAGGTCGGGCTCGTTAGGGTGGTGGACATGGCAGACCGCCCCCCGAGGCCACCGGCGCTCACCCTGACCTGCATCTTCGTCGGGGTCGGGTGCGGGCTGCTGCTCGTGAACCTCGTGTCGGCGCTCTCGTCGTGGGGGTCGATCGAGCTGCAGGACGCCGTCCGCGACGCGCTCGCGCAGGAGCCGGTCAAGGAGCTCGGCCTGAGCATGGACCAGGCGCTCGACTACCTGCGCTACGCCGTCTACGTCGGCATCGTGCTGACGGCCTCGGGCGCCGTGTTCGCCGTCTACGCCGCACGGGGTCACCGCACCTCGCGGGTCATGCTGACGATCCTCTGCGGCATCGCCTTCGTGGTGCTCGCGACCCTCGGGCTGCCCGGCCTGCTCCCGGCGGCCTTCGCCGGGCTGTGCGGCTGGTCGCTGTGGACCCCGGAAGCGCGACGCTGGTTCGACCAGGTCGACGGCCGGCCGGTGGCCGACGTGCCGACGTCGTCGCCGACGGGTGCCGACCCGTTCGCGTCCCGCTCCGCCTCGTCCGGCGGTCGTCCGCTCGACCCGCCTCCCGCGGCGGGCGGGCCCGTCGCGACGGCCACGCCGACGCACCCGTCGGCCCAGCCCGCGCCGGTCGGCCCCGTGGCCCGGCCGCGGTCCGTCACGGTGGCGGTCGTGACGACGTTCGTCGCGTGCGGCGTCGTGGCGCTGCTCGGCCTCCTGCTCCTGCTGGTGACGACGGTCGGCGCCGACGCCTACCGCACCGCGCTCACCGAGCCCGGGATCGCCCGCGACCTGGTGCGCTCCTCGGGCGTCAGCGCCGACGAGATGATCGAGCTCCTGCGGGTCTCCGCGGTCGTCTGGCTCGTGGCCTGCGTCGCCGGCGCCGTGGCGGCCCTCGCCGTCGTCCGCCGGGTGCCGGCGGGCGGGACGGCGCTGGTCGTCGTCGCGGCGGTGACCATCGGCCTGTCGGTCTTCTTCCTCCCACTGGGCGTCGTGACCGGCGCCGCAGCGATCGTCGTCATCGTCCAGCTCCGCCGCCCGGAGTCCCGCGCCTGGCTCTCCGGGGAGTGACCCAGGTCACCGACCCCCTCGCCGAGAGGCGGCCCGACGCCCGGCGCGAGTAGGGTTGGAGCCATGAGCAACAGCGTCGTTCCCGGCTCCAAGCGCCCCCACGTCGTCGTGGTCGGAGGTGGCTTCGGAGGGCTCTCCCTCGTCCGCAAGCTCAAGCGTGCCGACGTCGACATCACGCTCATCGACCGGCACACCTACAACACCTTCCAGCCCCTGCTCTACCAGGTCGCGACGGCCTCGCTGAACCCCGGCGACATCACCTGGTTCCTGCGCGCGGTGCGCGCCGGCCAGAAGAACGTCCGCTTCCTCAAGGGCATCGTCACGAGCATCGACCACCAGGCGAAGGTGCTGAGCCTGCACGGCGAGGTGTCCGTCTCCTACGACTACCTGGTGCTCGCCAACGGGGTGACGACGAACTTCTTCGGCACCCCGGGCGCCGAGGAGTACTCGCTGCCCCTCTACAAGCGCTCGCAGGCGCTGCAGGTGCGCGACCGGCTGTTCGCGAACCTCGAGGAGTTCGCCATCAACGGCCAGGACGAGGACCTGCGCATCATCGTCGTCGGCGGTGGCGCGACGGGTGTCGAGACGGCCGGCGCGTTCGCCGAGTTCCGCAACAACGACATGCCCACGACGTACCCCGAGCTCGACCGGGCCCGCATCCACGTGACGCTGCTGGAGATGGCGCCCCACGTGCTCGGCCCGTTCGACGAGAAGCTGCGCGACTACGCCAAGCGGTCGCTGCTCAAGCGCGACGTCGACCTGCGGCTGAACACGGCCGTCAAGGAGGTCCGCGAGGACGGCGTGCTCGTCGAGGCCGAGGGCCGCACCGAGTTCCTCAAGGCGGGCATCGTCGTGTGGGCCACCGGCGTCACCGCCCACCCGACCGTCCTCGACTGGGACGTGCCCCAGGGGCGCGGCGGCCGCATCGAGGTCGACGACCACCTGCGGGTGAAGGACCGCCCCGACGTGTTCGCGATCGGCGACATCGCCATCGGCCCCGACCCGCTCCCGCAGCTCGCCCAGCCCGCCATCCAGGGCGGCAAGCACGTCGCCAAGCTGATCAAGGCCACCACGAAGGGCAAGGCCGACCGGGTCAAGCCGTTCAAGTACTCCGACAAGGGCACGATGGCCACGATCGGCAAGTCGTCGGCGGTCGCGGAGATCACGCACGCGCCGAAGCTCACCGGCTTCCTCGCCTGGATCATCTGGGTGGCGCTGCACATCGCGACGCTGCTCGGCAACCGCAACCGGTTCGCGACGCTCATCAACCTGTCGAGCAAGTACCTGTTCTCCGGCAGCCACAACGCGATCGTGGGCGAGACGCCGTACGTCGTGTCCAAGCACAAGCTCGAGATCACGCCGCTGGAGAAGCAGAAGGCCGAGCGTCGTGTCCTCGAACGCAAGGCCGCCGCGCACGAGCAGGAGCGCGAGCACCAGTCCTGACCAGGACGGGTCGGCTCACAGGGCGCCCAGCACCTCGCGGGCCTCGACGAGCGACGGTCCGTACCAGGTGAGCAGCCGGCCCGACACGAGCCGTGTCGGCACCGACGTGAACGCCTCCGGCCCGTCGTCGGGGCCGAAGACGTAGGGCTCGTCGGGCAGCAGCACGAGGTCGACGGCGGACGTGTCGAGGTCCGCGACGTCCACGTGGGGGTAGCGCTCGTGCGGGTCGCCCGCGGCACCCGTCGTCACCTCCCACCCGAGCCGGCGCAGCAGGTCGGCCGTGAACGTGCGCGGACCGACGACCATCCACGGGTCGCGCCAGATCGGGACGGCCACCCGTCCGCGTGGTGCCGGGGCGGGCGCCGACCAGAGCCGCCGCGCGTCCGCCAGCCAGGCGGGCTCGCCCCAGCCGAGCGCGTCGGTGAAGAGCCGTCCGAGGGAGGCGAAGGCGTCGTCGACGGTCTCGATCCGCGTCACCCACACGGGGACGCCGGCGTCGCGCAGTCGCTGCACGTCGAGCTCGCGGTTCTCCTCCTGGTTCGCGACCACGAGGTCGGGCCGGGCGGCCTCGACGGCGGCGCGGTCGGGGTTCTTGGTGCCGCGCACGCGCACGACCTCGAGGTCGTGCGGGTGCGTGCACCAGTCGGTCGCCCCGACGACGGCGCCGGGTCTCGCGGCGGCCAGTCCCTCGGTGATCGAGGGGACCAGGCTGACCACGCGTCGCGCCTCGGTCGGCACGGCGACGTCGTGGCCGAGGTCGTCGAGGGTCACGCCCCGTCCGACCGCGCCTCCCGGCGGGCCTGCGCCCGCTGGCGCGCCTCCGCCATCGCACTGCGCCGCTCCGCGCCGTCACGGCCCGACGCGGCTGCGATCCCGAGGCCGGCCACGACCAGCACGACCACGACGGCCACCATGATGAAACCCCACGCCAGCACCGGCACTCCTCTCGTCTATCTCCTTCGTACCCGACGAGCGCGGCCGGCGCCTCCCGAGCGGGTCAGCGTCGGACGCCCAGCCCCCCGCTGAGCGGCAGCTCCCAGGCCGGCCGGTCGTCCGCGATCGCCGCGTCGAGCAGGTCGGTGACGTCGTCGGGGAAGGGCACCGGCCGGCGCGTGCCGAAGTCGACGTGCACGGTGACCGCCTCCATCACGCACGACAGCTCGCGCCGCGTGTGGTTGGTGAGCAGTGCGGCCACGTGCAGCACCTTGTCGCTGCGGTCGACGACCACGACGCTCACGCCGATGCGGTCGCCCTCGACCGACTCGCCCAGGTAGCGCAGGTGCTGCTCGGCGGTGAACGTCGTCAGGCCCCGCTCGGTGATGTACGCGTCGGCCATGCCGAGGTCGCGCTGGTGGCGGGCCCAGATCGCCGCGCCGCCGAACGTGAAGTAGTGCGCGATGTTCATGTGCCGGTTCTCGTCGAGGTGCTCCGGGCCGACCACGTGCTCGTGGACGACGGGGAGGCTCGCGGCCTGCTCGTACGTGGGGAGGGTCGTCACGCCCCGACGCTACCGCCGCGGATCGGTGGGGTCGGCGCGGTGCCCACCGTCGTGGGACGCCCGGCCTCCCTCGGGAGCGTCGGGGTCGAGCCGGTCCGCCTCGGCCAGGCGGTCGTCGGCGTGGCCCTGCGCCTCGGCGGCCTCGTTCTCCAGGTCGACGGCGTGCCGCTCGAGGCGGTCGGCCTCCAGCCGCGCCTCGTCCGCGTCGGCGCGGGCGACGGCAGCGCCCGCCTCGGTACGTCCGGCGGCGACGTGCGCCTCGGCAGCCTCCTCGCGCAGCGTCACGGCCCGGTCACGGTCGCGGACGCGGCGTGCCTCGCTCGACCTGCGAGCCGCGGCGAGGGCGACGGCGAGCACGACCAGTGCGACGACGACGGCGATGACGATCCAGACCCAGGTGTCCATGTGCTCTCCTCATGTCCGCGCTGCGCCGGCGGCGCCGTCCGTCGCGGACCTCGACGTTCTCCGTACCCCGTTCGGGCGCTCTCGTGCACCGGGACGCTCCTGGACGCACCGCACCCCACGGTCGCGGGGAACCGTGGGGTGCAGGGTGGGACCGGTCGGTGCTGCGTCAGCGACCGAGACCGGCCTTGTCGACCTTGCGGTGGAAGTGCATGCCGGCCAGGCCGCCGAGCGCAGCGCCCACGAGGGCCGTGGCGACGACGCCGACGAGGGCGACGACGCCCTGCAGGGTCAGGTCGGACAGGCTGTCCGGGATGCGCGGGAACGCGTTCAGGTTGTCGAACACGTTGTACTGCGAGCCGGCGACGGCGCCGAGGATCGCGATGACGATGGCCGCGACGACGGCCCAGCCGAAGACCGCGAGGCCCTGGCGGATGCCGTCGAAGCGGGCCATGCGGCCGGCGACGTAGCCGCCGCTGTAGTACGACACGAACACGACGACGAGGAGCAGGATGACGCCGGCCCAGCCGATCTCGCCGGCGGAGATCCCCTGGTCTTGGGCCGCGTTCGCGAGGTCGGTGGTGTCGGACGCCAGGCCGATGCCGGCACCGGCTGCGGCGACGAGCGCGGCGAGCAGCACGCTCATGCCGGTCGCGGTGATCCAGCCGAAGAAGGCGCAGACGATCTTGACGCCGCCGAAGCGCTCCTTCTCGCGGTCGACGACGTCGCGCCGGTCGAGCGTCGGGTCGGTGCGGTCGCCCACCGGCTCGCGGTGGGCGGCAGGGGCGTCGCGGTGGGCCGGGGTGGCCTCGGGGCGGGGGTCGTGGGTGGTCATGGTGGGGCTCCTGTCGCTGAGCTCGATCGATCGGCGATCGGGTCTTGACTTTCACGGTAGGACGTGGTCGTGATACCGGCGACTCGAGCGAGTCGTCGGCGCCGCCACCGGTCCGCACTCAGACGTTGCGCCGGTACTGCCCCCCGACCTCGAAGAACGCCTCCGTCACCTGCTGCAGCGAGCACACGCGCGCGGCGTCCATGAGGACCGCGAACACGTTCTGGCCCGACGTCGCCGCGTCCTTCAGCCGGGCGATCGCCTCCTCCGCATCCGAGCGGTGCGCCTGCTGGAACGCGTGCACCCGGTCGAGCTGCGACTGCTTCTCCGACTCCGTCGCACGCGCCAGCTCGACCACGTGCTCCTGACCCTCGGCATCGGGTCGGCGGAACGTGTTGACACCGATGATCGGCAGCGACCCGTCGTGCTTGCGGTGCTCGTAGAGCATCGACTCGTCCTGGATGCGGCCGCGCTGGTAGCCGGTCTCCATCGCGCCCAGCACACCGCCGCGCTCGTTGATCGCGTCGAACTCGGCCAGCACGGCAGCCTCGACGAGATCGGTGAGCTCGTCGATGACGTAGGAGCCCTGCAGCGGGTTCTCGTTCATCGCGAGGCCCCACTCGCGGTTGATGATCAGCTGGATGGCGAGCGCCCGGCGCACCGACTCGGTCGTCGGCGTCGTGACGGCCTCGTCGTAGGCGTTGGTGTGCAGGCTGTTCGCGTTGTCGTAGATCGCGATGAGCGCCTGCAGGGTCGTGCGGATGTCGTTGAAGTCCATCTCCTGCGCGTGCAGGGAGCGACCCGACGTCTGCACGTGGTACTTCAGCTTCTGGCTGCGGTCGTTCGCGCCGTACTTCTCCCTCATCGCCACCGCCCAGATGCGGCGCGCGACACGGCCGAGCACCGAGTACTCCGGGTCCATGCCGTTGGAGAAGAAGAACGACAGGTTCGGGGCGAAGTCGTCGACGTCCATGCCGCGCGCGAGGTAGGACTCGACGTAGGTGAAGCCGTTCGCGAGGGTGAACGCGAGCTGGCTGATGGGGTTCGCCCCGGCCTCGGCGATGTGGTAGCCGGAGATCGAGACGGAGTAGAAGTTCCGCACGCCCTCGTCGATGAAGTACTGCTGGATGTCGCCCATCATGCGCAGGCTGAACTCCGTCGAGAACAGGCACGTGTTCTGGCCCTGGTCCTCCTTGAGGATGTCGGCCTGCACCGTGCCGCGCACGTTCTTCAGGGCGTACGAGCGCAGCTCGGCGTGCTCGGTCTCGTCGGGCTCGCGTCCCTCGCGCTCGCGGAAGGCGTCGACCTGCTGGTCGATGACGGTGTTGAGGAAGAAGGCGAGCACGGTGGGGGCCGGACCGTTGATGGTCATCGAGACCGACGTGCTCGGCGAGACGAGGTCGAAGCCGTCGTAGAGCGCCTTCATGTCGTCGAGCGTCGCGACCGAGACCCCCGAGGTGCCGACCTTGCCGTACACGTCGGGGCGAGGATCGGGGTCGCGGCCGTAGAGCGTCACGGAGTCGAAGGCGGTGGACAGCCGGGTGGCCTCACCGTCCTCGCTGAGCAGCTTGAACCGTCGGTTGGTGCGGAACGGGTCGCCCTCGCCGGCGAACATGCGGGCGGGGTCCTCGCCGTCCCGCTTGAACGGGAAGACGCCGGCCGTGTACGGGAAGAACCCGGGCAGGTTCTCCCGACGCCAGAAGCGCACCAGGTCGCCGTGGCCGGTGAACCGGGGGAGCGAGACGCGCGGGATCTTGTTCCCCGACAGGGACTCGCGGGTCAGCTGCGTGACGATCTCGCGGTCGCGGACCCGCACCACCTGCTCGTCGCCGGAGTAGGACTCCACGACGGCGGGCCAACCGGCGATCTGGTCGGCGACGTCGTGCGGCACGTGCCTGCGGGCCGACTCGAGCAGCGTCGTGACGGCGCCGGCGTCGAGGCCGGCGTCGGCGAGCTCGGCGGCGGTGGTCTCGAGCCGCTGTGCACGGTCGGCGGCGTCGGCGAGTCGCTCGGTCTCGGCGTGGTACCCGCGGACCGTCTCGGTGATCTCGGACAGGTAGCGGGCGCGGTCGGCCGGCACGACGGCCTGGATGCCCGACGAGCAGCGCACGGCGACCGGTGCGAGCGTGCCCTCGGCGACCGGCAGGCCGCGTTCGGCGAGGTGGTCGCGCAGGTGCTGGTAGAGCGCCGTGACGCCGTCGTCGTTGAACGTGGCGGCCGACGTGCCGAAGATCGGCATGTCCTCCGGCTTCTTCCCGAACGCCTCGCGGTTGCGCACCAGCTGGCGGCCGACGTCGCGGTAGGCGTCCTTCGCCCCGCGGCGCTCGAACTTGTTGATCGCGACGACGTCGGCGAAGTCGAGCATGTCGATCTTCTCCAGCTGCGAGGCCGCACCGAACTCCGGCGTCATGACGTACATGGCTGTGTCGACGTGCGGCACGATCGCGGCGTCGCCCTGTCCGATGCCGGGCGTCTCGACGACCACGAGGTCGAACCCGGCCGCCTTCAGCACGGCGACGACGTCGTCGAGGCAGTCGGGCAGCTCGTGGGAGCCGCGGGTGGCGAGCGAGCGGAAGTAGGTGCAGTCCGCCCCTCGCACGGCACTGCCGAGGGAGTTCATGCGGATGCGGTCGCCGAGCAGGGCACCGCCCCCGCGACGTCGGGTGGGGTCGACGGCGACGACGGCCACCCGCAGCTTGTCCTGCTGGTCGACGCGGAACCGGCGCACGAGCTCGTCGGTGAGCGACGACTTGCCCGAGCCGCCGGTGCCGGTGATGCCGAGCACGGGCGACCGGTGGCCGGCCGCGGCCTCGCGCACCCGCTCGAGGTCGGCTCCGGCGAGGCGGCCCGTCTCGGCGAACGTGATGGCACGGGCGACGGCGGCGCGCTCGCCGGCGAGGACGGCGTCGACGTCGAGGGCGCCGAGCGAGGTGAGGTCGATGTCGCACGCCTCGACGACGGAGCTGATCATGCCCGCGAGGCCCATGCGCTGGCCGTCCTCGGGAGAGAAGATCGTGACGCCGGAGGCGCGCAGCCGGGCGATCTCCTCGGGCACGATGACGCCGCCCCCGCCGCCGACGACCTGCACGTGACCGGCGCCTTGCTCGCGCAGCGACTCCACGAGGTACTCGAAGTACTCGACGTGCCCGCCCTGGTAGGACGAGACGGCCACGCCCTGGACGTCCTCCTCGATGGCCGCGTCGACGACCTCCTGGACCGAGCGGTTGTGGCCGAGGTGGATCACCTCCGCCCCCTGGCTCTGGAAGATCCTCCGCATGATGTTGATCGACGCGTCGTGCCCGTCGAAGAGCGCCGACGCGGTGACGAGTCGGACGGGGTGCGTGGGCACGTGCAGCGCGGTCATGCGAACTCCTAGGAAGTCAGATGCTCGGACATCCTACTAATGGGACGTGCTGCGCACCACCCCGTCGTCGAGGTCGGCCCGGTGCGCGCCGCTGCGCCTATGATCAGCCCATGCCGCAGGAGCCCCGACTCGCGTTCGACCCGCTCGAGCGGGCGGGAGAGCTGTGGGAGGAGCGCATCGGCGACGCCACGGCGATGCGGCTCGCGACGTCGATCATGCGGGTGCACCAGCTCGTCATCAGTCGTCTCGACGCGGCACTGAAGCCGCACGGGATCACGTTCGCGCGTTTCGAGGTGCTGCGCCTCATCTCCTTCAGTCGTGCCGGCCGGCTGCCGTTGAGCAAGATCGGCGAGCGGCTGATGGTGCACCCGACGTCGGTGACGAACGCGATCGACCGGCTGGAGGCGCAGGGCCTGGTGGTCCGCGAGCCCGACCCGACCGACCGCCGCCGGACCTTCGCGTCGCTGACGCCCGACGGTGAGCGGGTGGTCGAGGACGCCACCGCCGCGCTCATGGACGTGCAGTTCGGGGTCGCGCAGCTCGACGCCGACGACCAGCAGGCGGCGTACGCGCTGCTGCGGGGTCTGCGTCAGGTCGACTTCGGCGCGTGAGCGAGGGAGGGACGCGGGAGCCGAGGTTGGTCGCGCCGATCGTGCTGCTCGTCGTCTGGGCGCGCTCCCAACCCTCTGCAGGGTGAGCCCGGCACCTCGTCTCATCGGGGTCGGTACTGGATGTGGTCGGGGTGGGTGTGGTGGATCTCGACGAACTGGATGGTGCGGGGTCGTCGGGTCCAGGCGCGGGTGAACGCGGTCTCGGCGGGCAGGGTGCGGGTGGGTAGGTGCCAGTGGGCGTTGCCGTCCTGGTCGTGGCTGACCGTCAACGCTCCGCGGGTCTTGAGGCCGTGGTGGGGTGGGCACCGGTGGTGCAGGTTCCCCGCTGCGGTGGGTCCGCGCTGCTGGCCGGGTTGTCGTCCGTCGGGTGGTGGGTCGGGGTCGTGGGGGATCTGGTGGTCGACGTCGCAGCCGGTGGCGGGTCGGGTGCAGCCGGGAACGTCGCAGGTCCCGTCGATGAGGTTCAACGCCCTGCGTAGGGGCTGGGTGGGGAAGCGGCCCAGCTCGGTCACGTCGAGGATCCCGCCGTTCTCGTCGGTCAACAACCGCGAGAACAACGTGCCTTCGGCGGTGGCGAGCTCGGCGAGCAGGGCGGGGTCGAGGACGTGCTGCCCGTCGGCAGAGACGCCCGGCTCGCTGGAGAGGCCGAGCAGGGTGGCCAGGGAGACGGTGATGCCGACGTGGAAGCGGCCACGCCCTGACGTGCCGACCGGCGTGCGGCCAGGCGTGTCCGTCTCGCCCTTGCGCAGGAGGGTGTCGACGAGCGCGTCAGCACGAGCGTGGGCCAGGGTCCGCTCATCGTCTGGTGTCTGGCGGCGGGAGGCCTTCGCGGCCAGGGTCAGGTCCCGGTCGATGAGGAGGGCGTCGGTGGTGGGGATGAGGGCCTGCAGCAGGCTCATCCCGTCATCCAGGGCCGTGATGGTGACGTTGCGGTCCTGCTGGGCGGCCTGGCGGCGCTCGATCGCGTGGTCCGGCTCGACCCGGATGAGGAACCGGCGCAGCCATCCCTTCAGCTGGCCGAGGGTGTGGGTGGTGGCGTAGGCGAGGACGGTCTCGTCCAACCGGGTCACGTTCTCCGGCGCATGCAGCTTCCATGCGGTGGAGGCGATCTCGCGGGCCTTGGCCCGGTCGACCTCGCCCCGCAGGTGGCCAGCCCACACGGTGGGCAGGTCCACCACCAGGGTGCGGGTGGCCGAGACCAGGTTCGCCACGAACCCCTGCGCGACGTGCAGCTCGAGGGCGGCCTCCAGGATCGCGACCTGCCGGGCGTCCTCGACCTGACGGGCACTCAACCCTTGGGTGAGGGCGTCGGTGCGGCGGGTCTCCACGAACCGCAGCACCGCCCGCGCCTGCTCCGCCTCACCCGCCCACACCCGCGCCGACGCGGTCGCCGCGTCAGCCAGGAGGGTGTCGGTGGGGTTCATGTCTCCAACCTAGGCACCCCCTCCGACACCCCCCTCCGGCCCGGAAAACTCCTGTGGACAGTGGGGTTTCTGCTGGTTCGCGCTGGGCTGTTGCCGGGTGGTCTCGATACGTCAGGACGAGCTCGCTGGCGCTCGCCGTCCTGACTACTCGACCAGCGGTGGGCGTCGCTGGTCGAGTAGCGCGGAGCCGTGAGGGACGAGCGTGCTCCGGGCGTATCGAGACCACTCCAAGCTGTCGCTGCGGGGTGGCTCGCGCGGGGCTGTTGCCGGGTGGTCTCGATACGTCAGGACGAGCTCGCTGGCGCTCGCCGTCCTGACTACTCGACCAGCGGTGGGCGTCGCTGGTCGAGTAGTCGGGCCTGGCGAGGTACGAGCCTGGAGCCGACGTATCGAGACCACTCCAAGCTGTCGCTGGGGGTCGGTCCGCGCTGAGCTGTTGCCGGGTGGTCTCGATACGTCCGACCGGGCTCCTTCGTCGCCGGTCGGTCTACTCGACCAGCGGAACGATTCGCTGGTCGAGTAGTCGGGCCTGGCGAGGTACGAGCCTGGGGCCGTCGTATCGAGACCACTCCAAGCTGTCGCTGGGGGCTGGCTCGCGCGGGGCTGTTGCCGGGTGGTCTCGATACGTCAGGACGAGCTCGCTGGCGCTCGCCGTTCTGACTACTCGACCAGCGGTGGGCGTCGCTGGTCGAATAGTCGGGCCTGGCGAGGTACGAGCCTGGAGCCGACGTATCGAGACCACTCCAAGCTGTCGCTGCGGGGTGGCTCGCGCGGGGCTGTTGCCGGGTGGTCTCGATACGTCAGGACGAGCTCGCTGGCGCTCGCCGTCCTGACTACTCGACCAGCGGTGGGCGTCGCTGGTCGAGTAGTCGCCTCCGCCGAGGGACGAGACGTGTGGCGACGTATCGAGACCACTCCAAGCTGTCGCTGCGGGGTGGCTCGCGCGGGGCTGTTGCCGAGTGGTCTCGATACGACCGACCGGGCTCCTTCGTCGCCGGTCGGTCTACTCGACCAGCGGGACTCGCTTGCGGGCCCTCCTGCTCCAGGGGCGGGACCTCGCGTGGGGGCCGCGGCGGGAGGGGTGGCCTAGGGTGAGGCGCACTGTCGATCGAGGGGGAAGATCGTGGAAGTCGTCCACACCGCCATCGCCATCGTGCTCGTGGTCGGGCTGATCATCTGGGCGAAGGTCGACCCGGTGATCTCGCTCGTGATCGCCTGCCTCTACCTCGGGCTCGCCGCCGGCGTGGGGTTCGAGGGCACGGTCACCGCCATCACCGGCGGGTTCGGGGAGATCATGACGAAGGTCGGGCTCCTCATCGGGTTCGGCGTGCTCATCGGCGCCCTCCTGCACTCGCTGGGCACGTTCCGCAAGCTCGTGCGGGCGCTGCTGTCGGTCGTGGGGGCGAAACGTCTGCCCTACGCGCTCACCGGCGCCATGTCGACGGTGTTCCCGTCGATCTACGTCGACGTGCAGGTCGTGCTCGCCGCGCCGATCGCGCGGTCGTCGGCGCGCCACGTCGGGCCCCGCGGGCTCGCGCACCTGGCCGGTGCGATCGGCACAGGCATCTTCGCGGGCTACGTGTTCGTCGTGCCCGGCCTGGCCGCCGTCACCATCGCGGGGATCCTCGAGATCCCGCTCGGCACCTACATGATCGCGGGCATCGTCCTCGGGCCCGCGACGGCGCTGCTCACGACGTTCCTGTTCGGCCGCCTGCTCCGTCTCGGCTGGTGGAAGCCCGAGACCGACGAGGCGCAGGACGAGCCGCTCGACGGCGACGGCGTGGAGCAGAACACGGCCGGCACCGGCCCCGGCGAGGGCGCGAGCCGCAGCGACGTCGACGTGCCGCTGCCGGTGGCCCTCCTGCCGATCCTCGTGCCCCTGCTGATGATCGCCGGTGGCGCGTTCGCCGACCTCGCCGACGTGACGAACGGCTTCGTCGCGTTCCTCGGCAACCCGAACGTCGCGCTCTTCGTGGGCCTGCTCGGCGCCTACCTGCTCGCGCGCGCCGCGACCGGCGTGGAGCGCACCGACAAGGCGCTCAAGACCGGGTTCCACACGACGGGCGAGATCCTGCTCATCACCGGCATCGGCGGCTCGCTCGGCGCGGTCATCGAGGCGACGGGCCTCGACCAGACGCTCGCGTCGCTGTTCTCGGCCAGCGAGGGTGCTGCCGTGGTCACCAGCATCCTGCTGGCGTGGTTCATCGCCGCGGTGCTGCACCTCGCGATCGGCTCGGTGTCCGTGGCGGCCATCGCCGCGGCCGGCATCATCAGCCCGGTGCTGGGCTCCATCGACGTCGCACCGCTCGCGATCGGCCTGGCCGTCGCGTCGGGGTCGATGTTCGCGCTCACCGTGAACTCGAACTTCTTCTGGATGTTCAAGTCGCTGCTCGGTCTGACGACGAAGGGCGCGCTGAAGACGATGACCCTGGTCACCAGCATGGCCTCGCTGGTGTCGTTGCCGATGGTGCTCGCCGTCGCGTTCCTGGCCTGACGTCAGGGCTCGACGCGGTAGCGACCCTCGAGCGCCATCTCGATCGTCTGGATCCTCGGCAGGTCGAGGCACCGGCTGACCACGCCGAGCACGACCCGGTCGGGCCGCACCTCGACCTCGACGTCGTAGCCCGACGGCACCGCGGCGCGCACGGCGTCGGCCAGGCCCGACGGTGGCGTCGACGCGAGGTCGAGCGTGGCGTCGACGCGGTGCACGACCGCGTCGCTGCCCCGACCCGGGCAGCGCTGGGTGTCGGCCCGGCCCGACAGGGTGTCGTCGGGGGCCAGGGTGACGCGGTCGCCGACGGCGAGGAGCGCCGACCGGGCCGCCTCGTCCGCGCGGTCGCGCCACCGCGCGGCACCGTCGACGTCGACGGACTGCGCGCACCCCGCCGTCAGCAGGGCGAGCGCGGCCACGGTCGTGCCGAGGTGTCGGGGCGTCACTGCTTCAGGAGCATCGCGGCGCCGAGGGTCTCCTCGGGCACGCCCAGTCCCTCGACGAGCGTGAGCAGGTGCGGGCGCAGCCCGGCGAGCTGCTCGTTGAGCAGCTGCGTGACGGCCTTGGCGCGCTGGTCGGAGATGCGGTTGTGGGCCATGAACCACGCGAGGTCGTCCTCGATGACGCTCAGCGCGTATACGGTGCACACCTGTCGCAGGAGGTCTGCGGCCTCCTCGTCCTCGCAGCGGGCGATGCCGGCGGTGAACGCCTCGAGCACGACGCGGTCGACGTGCGCGCGACCGCAGCGGATGAGGTGGTCCTGCGCGTCGTTGAAGATGCGGAACGCCTCCTCGCCCTTGGCCTTCGCGGCCCGCTGGAGGCGTCGGGCGGCCGTCTCGATGAGGTGCTGCTCGCGGTCCTCGAACAGGCTCAGCTGCGTGCCGCGGTCGAGCAGGTCGTGCGCGTCGCCGCCGGCGGGTGCCGCGTCGATGAGGCGCTGGATGAGCTGGCTGGCGGCGGTCCGCTCGCGGACCGTGTCGGCGACCGTCTCGGCGACGAACCGGACCATGCCGAACGGGTCGAGCCCGCCGACCTCCTTGGCGTAGGAGGTGAGCAGCTCCTTGCTGAGCAGCTGCAGCATGACGTGGTTGTCGCCCTCGAAGGTCGTGAACACGTCGATGTCGCCGCGCAGGACCGTGAGCCGGTTCTCGGCGAGGTAGCCCGCGCCACCGCACATCTCGCGCGACTCGTTGATCGCGCGGGACGCGTGCCAGGTCATGATCGCCTTCAGCCCGGCGGCGCGGCCCTCCAGCTCGCGCTGCTGCTGCGCGTCGGGCTCGGTGGCGCGCTGCAGCCGGTCCATGCGCGAGACCTGCTGGTTCTGGGCGAACCGGTACGCGTAGGAGCGGGCCAGCAGCGGCAGCAGACGACGCTGGTGCAGGCGGTAGTCGGCGAGCAGCACCTCCGGCTCGCCCTCCTGGCCGAACTGGCGACGCTGCAGCGCGTAGCGGCCGGCGATGCTGAGCGCGACCTCGGCCGCCGCGAGCGCCGAGCCGCCGACGCTGATCCGTCCGCGCACGAGCGTGCCGAGCATGCTGAAGAAGCGTCGGTTCACGTCGTCGATGGGCGAGGAGTAGGTGCCGTCCTCGCCCACGTCGCCGTACTTGTTGAGCAGGTTGACGCGGGGGATGCGCACCTGGTGGAACGCCAGACGCCCGTTGTCGACGCCGCCCAGGCCGCCCTTGTGCCGGTCGTCGCCGACCTCGACGCCCTCGAGCACCTGGCCCTGGTCGTCGCGGATCGGCACCAGGAAGCAGTGCACGCCGTGGTTCTCGCCGCGCGTGACGAGCTGCGCGTACACCGCGGCCACGGTGGCGTGCGCGGCGGCGTTGCCGATGTAGTCCTTCGTCGCCGACGGCGTGGGGGAGTCGACGACGAACTCCTGCGTCTCGGCGTCGTACGTGGCGGTCGTCTCGAGGTGCTGGACGTTGCTGCCGTGGCCGATCTCGGTCATCGCGTAGCAGCCGACCAGGTCGAGCTCGATGAGCCGGGGGATGAGGTCGCGGTGCCGCTCGGTGCCGAGGTTCTCGACCGCGCCGCCGAAGAGTCCCCACTGCACGCCGGCCTTGACCATGAGGGACAGGTCGAACTGGGCGAGCATCTCGATGCCGGTGACCGCCATGCCGGGGTCGCCGCCCCCGCCGTGCTCGGTGCGGAAGCCGGCCGCGGGCACGCCGGTCGGCACGAGGCCGTGCAGCTGGCGCAGGGTGCGCTCGCGGGCGGCGTCGATGTCGAGGTCGAGGTCGTAGGCCAGCTCCATCGCCGCGAGCTCCGTGCGCGACTGCTCGCGCACGTGCCGCCACTTTCCGTCGAGGGCGATGCGGACTTCGTCGGACAGCGTCATGGGGCGAACGCTACTCGCGCTCGGGGGTCCCCGCAGTGCTGTGAGCGAGCCGTCCGCGGTCAGGCCGGGGCGACGAAGATCGCGGCTGCGGCGACGTGCCCCAGGTCGCGCTGCGTGCCGTCGAGCTCGACGGCCAGGGTGCCCGCGAAGTCGTGGCGCTCGACGAGCCGCAGCGTCACGCCGAGCGTCATGCCGAGGTCGACGAGGTGGCGCAGCAGGGCGGGGTCCTCGTCGGAGACCCGCACGACCCGCAACCGTGCAGGCGCCTCGACGTCGACGAGGGGACGCGCGTCGAGGGCGGGCAGGCGGCCGTCCGCGGTCGGGATGGGGTCGCCGTGCGGGTCGAACTCGGGGTGCCCGAGGCGGGCGGAGAGACGCTCGACGAAGTCGTCGCTGACGGCGTGCTCGAGCACCTCGGCCTCGTCGTGCACCTCGTCCCACGCGTAGCCCAGGTAGTCGACGAGGAAGGTCTCGACGAGGCGGTGGCGTCGGACCATCGCGAGCGCGGCCGCGCGGCCGGCGTCGGTGAGGGTGGCGGTGCCGTAGCGCTCGTGGTCGACCAGCCCCGCGGCGGCGAGCTTCTTGAGCGCCTCGGACACGGTGGACGGGGAGACGCCGAAGCGCTCGGCGAGCGCCCGCGACGTGACGGGCGAGTCGTCCCACTCCTGGGTGGTCCAGATGACCTTCAGGTAGTCCTGCATCGAGGACGACAGGGCGGAGGCGGGCACCGCTCCAGGGTAGGGGAGGGCGGACGCGTCCCGGGGCGCTCACGACGTCCCGCACGAGTTCGGCCCACCGAACTTGTGTGTTCTGCCTCGGGTGGTAGCGTGTCGGGCATGACGAACATCGCGCACTCCGGCTCCTCGCGGCCGGCCGCTCCCCGGCTCGACGCCGTGCAGCTGCGGCTCCTGCGCTCCGGCCTGGTGCGCACCGTGCTGTTCGTCGGCGGCTTCGTCGCCGTCGTCGCGGTGGGCGGCCAGGTCGGCTGACCCGCCCCTGGCGGTGCGCATAGGGTCGTGGTGCACCCCGACCCGGAGGACCCCATGACCGGATGGACCACGCCCGACCTCTGCGACGACCACCACCCCGACCGCGTGTCGGTCGTGCAGCCCGGGCTCCTGCGCGGCTTCGGTGGACGGGAGGCCTTCGCCGGCCCCGTCGAGACGGTCTCCTGCTTCGAGGACAACTCGCGCGTCAAGGAGCTGGGCGAGCAGCCCGGTGAGGGACGGGTCCTCGTCGTCGACGGCGGCGGCTCGCTGCGCCGCGCCCTCCTCGGCGACCTCATCGCCGCCCGCTACGTCGAGAACGGCTGGGCCGGGCTCGTCATCCACGGGGCCGTGCGCGACGTGGAGGTCCTGCGCGACCTCGACCTCGGTGTCCAGGCCCTCGCGCCCACGCCCGTGCGCACCGAGCGCCGCGGCCTCGGCGACGTCGGCGTCGAGCTGGCCTTCGGTGGCGTCACGGTGCGGCCCGGGCAGTGGGTCTACGCCGACGCCACCGGCGTGCTCGTGGCCGAGGGCCGCCTCGACGCGGTGTGAGCGCGGTGTGAGCACCGTGCCGTCGGGCGGGCAGGACTGGAGACGCGGTCGTCCGGTCGACACCGCCCCTCCGACGCGGCCGCCCCGGTACGACCACCCCCCGGGCAAGACGGGCCGGACGTGGCGTCTGGGTGATGTCGTCGACGGGGCGTTCTTCGTCGTCGGCGCCCTGCTCGCCGTCTGGCTCGGCTGGGAGCTCGCCCCGACCGACGGGTGGCGCGGCCTGCTCAGCTGGGACGGCGCAGCCTGGTTCGTCCTGTTCTGGGTGCTCCTCGCCTACGTCGGCCTGCCGCGGCTCCAGCAGGTGCTGAGCCGGGTCTACGTGCCCGACTACTTCATCGGGCGGACCCTGACGACCGTGGGCGTGCTCGGCGACCCGGTGAACCTGGCGCTCGACGGGACCGAGGCCGACGTGCACGCGGCCATGGTCGAGGCCGGCTGGACGCGTGCCGACGAGGTGACGCTGCGCTCGTCGTGGGGCATCGTCGTGTCCGCGCTGCTGCGCCGCTCCTACCCGGCGGCGCCGGTGTCGCCGCTGCTCCTGTTCGGCCGCCCCCAGGCCTTCGCGTACGAGCGCGAGGTCGACGGCAACGCCGCGCGACGTCACCACGTGCGGTTCTGGCCGGTGCCGGAGGGCTGGGTGCTGCCCGGCGGCTTCCGGGTCGACTGGCTCGCCGCCGCCACGTACGACCGTGCCGTCGGTCTGTCGTTGTTCACGCTGCAGGTGACCCACAAGGTCGACGCGGACGTCGACGTCGAGCGCGACTTCGTCGTCGACTCGGTCCGCTACGCGGTGCCGTCGGCGAGGCTGCGGGTGGTGGAGGACTTCTCGACCGCGTTCACGGCCCGCAACGGTGGCGGCGACGTGGTGCGCAGCGACGGCACGCTCGCGGTGCTCGACCTGACCGGCCTGGGTGCGCCGGGCCGTCCGGACGCTCCGCACGCGGCCTCGACCTGGGAGCACCACCTGCCGCCGCCGTCGCTGCTGCTCAGCGGCGTCTTCCTCGTGGCGAAGGCGGTCCTCGCCGTCGCGGGGGCGGTGGCCGTGTCCGGGGCCGACCTGCTCATCTCCTCGGCGTCGGTGGCGGAGGTGGCACGCCTGAGCGGCGCGACGGTCCTGGGTGCCGTCCTGTGGGGGCTCGTGGTGGCGCGCCGGTCGCTCGCCCGCGTGCTCCTGATGGTGGTGTGCACGGCCGAGGCGGTCGTGCAGCTCGCGCTGCTGTCGGGCGGTCCCCGCCCCAGCCTGGTCGTGCTGGGCTCCGCCGGGCTCTCCGTGCTGGTGGTGGTGTCCGTGAGCTCTTCGGAGGTGCGCCGGTGGGTCGCTCGACGACGGACGGACGCCTGAGATCCCGGTCTCAGGCCTCGCTGCGCGACGGGAGCGGGTGGTACCGTCCGCCTGTCAGTCGACACACCACTCCACGTGCCCGACTGCGGGGAAGCCGGTCGAAGTCCGGCGCTGACCCGCAACCGTAGCCCCCGCCGCCCGCCGTCGGGGGGAGCCGGAACACCGCACCGGGCACCCGACCGAATCACGCTGTCGTGGTCGCAGCGGGTCTCCCTTCCAGGGGCGTCCCCTGCTCTTTTTGCAGCGGGTGAGGACCCCCATGAAGCACACCCTCCGTCGCGGCGCCGTCGCGACCGCCGTCGTCGCCCTCGGCGCCGGACTCCTGGGCGCCGCCCCGGCCGCGCAGGCCGCCCCGAACTCCTACGCCTACTCCGCGGCGCGGTGGCTGGACGACCAGCTGACCGACGGCGTCGTGCGCAACGAGCAGTACGACGTCGACGACCTCGGCCTGACCATCGACGTCCTCCCTCGCGCTGCACGACCTCGACACCCGCGCCGCCACGCAGCAGCGCATCGTCGAGGCGCTGGCGTCGAAGGTCGACGAGTACACGACCGGCGGCTCGTTCGCCCCCGACGACCGCTACGCCGGCGCCACGGGCAAGCTCGCCAGCGCCGTCCAGGAGGCGGGCCAGGACGCGACGAGCTTCGGCGGGGTCGACCTGGTCCAGCGCGCCGAGGAGCGTGTGGTCGCCGAGGGGGCGGCAGCCGGCCGGGCCCGCGACCTCTCCTCGTACGGGGACTACTCGAACACCATCGGCCAGGCGTGGGTCGTGAGGGCACTGTCGACGGCGTCGTCGAGCCGCGCGGCGTCGACGGTCGAGTACCTCCTGAAGCAGCAGTGCGCCGACGGTGGCTTCCGGGTGAGCATGGCCGACGAGCAGTGCGGGACGCCTGGTGCCGAGCAGGGCCCGACCGTCGACGCCACCGCGTTCGCCCTCCAGGCGCTGGAGGTCGCGCGCGAGCACGGGGTCACCGGTCTCGACGACGACGTCGACGAGGCCACCGGCTGGCTGCTGCGGACGCAGGCCGCCGACGGCTCCTTCAGCGACGGCGGCACCCCCAACACGAACAGCACGGGCCTGGCGGCCGCGACCCTGAAGAGCGTCGGCCAGGTCGGTCGCGCCGGCGCCGCCGCGTCGTGGATCGTGAGCAAGCAGGTCACCGACGCCAAGGCCGAGGACACCGCGCTGGGCAACGAGATCGGCGCGATCGCCTACGACGACGCAGCCCTGCAGACCGGGCTCGAGAAGGGCATCCCGGTCGAGGCGCGTGACCAGTGGGTCCGCGCGACGGCGCAGGCCGCCGTCGGTGTCGACGCCCAGCTGCCGCCCGCGACGTTCACGGTGGCCGCCCCCACGAGCTACGTGGCGGGCGGAAGCACCGTGGCCGTGCGAGCCACGGGCCTCGCCTCGGGCGAGAAGGCCCGGGTGGTCCTGGCGGGCGGAGGCGCCGTGAGCGTCTTCGCGAACGCGGACGGCCTGGCGACGGCCTCGGTGAAGGCGCCGACGCGGACGGGCACCGTGCGCGCGACGGTCACCGGCTCGCGCAGCAACCGGGTCGGCTCGACGTCGGTGCGCGTGCTCGCCGCGTCGGCCCGCTTCCCGGCGAGCGTCGGCGCGACGTCGGTGAAGGTCGACGGCAAGGTCCGGGTGAACGCCCGTGGCCTCGCGGCCGGCGAGCCGGTGCGCGTGTACTACCGCAGCCGCTACGTGGCGACCGGCAAGGCGTCGAGCACGGGACGCTTCACGACGGTCATCGGCGTGGGCCCCGCGACCGGGCGCAAGACGGTGTTCGTCCGCGGTCTCACGGACACCCGCCAGGGCACCGCCACCCTCACGGTGGTCCGATGACCCGACGGCTCCTGCCCGCGCTGGTAGCCACCCTGCTCGGGGTGGCGTCCGGCGCGGTCGTCGTGCAGGCGCCGGCCCAGGCTGCGGCCTGCGCGCAGGGCGACGGGGTGACCGTCGTCGTCGACCCCCACCAGCTCGGCGGCGGCGTGAGCACCACGTGCGTCCCGGGCTCGGGCAGCAAGGCGTCCGCCGCGTTCACCGCGGCCGGTGTCTCGATGCAGCGAGCCGCTCGCGAGCGTGGCTTCGTGTGCCGGGTCAACGCGCTGCCGGCCGACGCCGGCTGCGTGCAGGCGTCGCCCGCCGACGCGTACTGGTCGCTCTGGGTGTCCACGGGCAACGGGTCGTGGAGCTATGCACAGATCGGCGTCGACGGGCTCGACGTCCCGCGTGGCGGCTGGGTCGCGTGGAGCTGGCAGGGCCAGGCGAGCCGCGCGCAGCCGGGCGTCACCCCGGCGGGCGCGGCGGCTGCCCAGCCGTCGGCGCGCCCCACCAGCAGCGCTGGAGGGTCGCGTGGTCCGAGCAGCTCCGAGGGCCGGGGCGGCTCCGGCGCGTCCGGTGACGGCGGCGCGTCGGCGGGCGCCCCGTCGTCCGGTCGGGGGACCGGCTCGTCGAAGGACGCGGGGCGGGAGTCCCGCGACGGTGCGGGGGGCGACGACGACGAGGACGAGAAGCGTGCACGCGACGACGAGCGCGCGCGACGGACCGCTTCGTCGGCGACGCCGTCGGCAAGTGACGCCACGAGCGCCGGGAGCGGCGACGAGACCCGAGCCACGTCGTCCGACGCCGGCTCGGGCGCACCCGTCGGGACGCTCGTGGCCGTCGCGGTCGTCCTGGCCCTGCTGGGCGCGGGCGGCGTCGTCGCCTGGCGGCGGAGGGACGACCGCTCCTGACCTCCCCGGCACGCGACCTGCACCCCGGAGCCTGGTGGCTCTGGGCGCTCGGTCTTGCCGCGGCGGCCTCCTTCACGCTCAACCCGTTCGTGCTGGCCGTCGTCGGTGCGGTCGTGTCGGTCGTCGTCGTGGCGCGTCGCGGTGACGCGCCGTGGGCGCTGTCGTACCGCTTCTACGTCTACTTCGCCCTGTTCGTCGTCGTGCTGCGGGTGCTCTACCGGATCGTGCTCGGCGGCGGCGCCGTCGAGGGCGAGACCGTCCTGCTCCACCTGCCCGAGATCCCGCTCCCCGACGTCGCGCGCGGCATCCAGCTGCTCGGCGACGTGACGGCGGTGTCGCTGCTCGGCGCCCTCTACGACGGCATGCGGCTCGCCGCGATCATCCTGTGCGTCGGTGCCGCCAACTCCTTGGCCAACCCCCGACGGCTGCTCGCCGCGGTGCCGCCCGCGTTCTACGAGGTCGGCACCGCCGTGGTGGTCTCGCTGTCGGTCTTCCCCCAGCTCGCGGAGAGCGTGCAGCGCGTCCGTCGGGCGCGCCGGCTGCGGGGTGACGCGAGCCGGGGCGTCCGGTCGCTGCGGCGGGTGGTCGTGCCGGTGCTGGAGGACGCGCTCGAACGGTCCATGACCCTCGCCGCCGGCATGGACGCGCGCGGCTACGGCCGTACCGGCGGTGCGACACCGGCGCAGCGGCTCGTCACGGGCGGGCTGATGCTCGGTGGGCTCGGCGCCCTCTGCGTCGGTGCCTACGCCTACCTCGACGGCACCGCGCCCCGCGTCCTCGCCGGGCCGGTCCTCGTCGTGGGGGTGCTGCTCGCCGCCGCGGCGCTACGCTCCGCCGGGCGACGGGTGCGCCGGACCCGCTACCGCCCCGACCGCTGGCGTCCGGCGGAGGTCCTGACGGTGCTGTGCGGCGTCGTCGTGGCGGTGGGGGTCGACCGGGCGTTCGACCTCGACCCCTACGTCGTCGTGCCCGACCTGGGATCATGGCCGACGGTCAGCCTTCCGGTGCTGCTCGTCGTGCTGGTCGGCGTGCTGCCCGCCTTCCTGACGCCACCGCCGGCGACCGACGTCGCCGGCCCGACGGGCCGGGACACGACCGACGACCCGACCGACCACGACGAGGGGGAGGTGCCCCGTGCTCGAGCTGCGTGACGTGACGTTCTCCTACGAGGACGCGGGGCCGACCCTGAAGGACGTCGACCTGCTGCTGCCCGACGGCGAGCTGCACCTGGTGTGCGGTCGCACCGGGTCGGGCAAGTCGACGCTGCTCGGCCTGTTCAACGGGCTGGTCCCGCACTTCAGCGGCGGTCTGCTCGAGGGCGACGTGCTCGTCGACGGCGCCTCGATCGTCGGCACGCCGCCGCGCGAGCTCGCCCACCTCGTGGGGTACGTGCCGCAGGACCCGGCGGCGGGCTTCGTGAGCGACGTGGTCGAGGACGAGCTGGCGTACGGCATGGAGCAGCTCGGCCTCGACCCGCAGACCATGCGTCGGCGTGTCGAGGAGACGCTCGACCTGCTCGGCATCGCCGACCTGCGCCGCCGGTCGCTGCGGACGCTGTCGGGAGGCCAGCAGCAGCGGGTCGCGATCGGTGCCGTGCTCACGATGCACCCGCGGATGCTCGTGCTCGACGAGCCGACGTCGGCGCTAGACCCCACCGCGGCCGAGGACGTCCTGGCGACGGTGGCCCGACTCGTGGCCGACGTCGGGCTCGGCGTGGTCGTCGCGGAGCACCGGATGGAGCGCGTGGTGCCGTTCGCGGACCGGCTCGTCGTGGTCGAGCACGGTCACGTCCGCTCGGGCGAGCCGGCCGACGTGCTGCGCGACAGCCCCGTCGCCCCGCCCCTGGTGGAGCTCGGCCGGCTCGCCGGCTGGGACCCGCTGCCGCTCACGGTGCGCGACGCGCGGCGGCGGTCCGCCCCGCTGCGCGAGCGGATCGGTCCCGCACCCGTGCGGGGCCCACGGCGTCCCGTGGGGGCACCGGTGCTGCGAGCCGACGGCGTGTGCGTCGACTACCGCCGCCACCGCGCGGTCGACGCCGTCGACCTGACCGTGAGGGCCGGCGAGGTCGTGGCGCTCATGGGACGCAACGGCTCCGGCAAGTCGTCGCTGCTGTGGGCGCTGCAAGGCGGGGTCAGGCGCGCCGCCGGCCGGGTCGCGGTGGGGTCGGAGGCGCTCGACCCCGCCGGACTCGCCCCGGCGGCGGCCCGGGCCCAGGTCGGTCTCGTGCCCCAGACCGCGTCGGACCTGCTCTACCTGGAGAGCGTCGACGAGGAGTGCGCCGCGGCCGATGCACACACCGACGCGGCCGGCGGGCGGTGCCGCGCGCTGCTCGACCGGCTGGCCCCCGGGATCGACGGCGACCAGCACCCGCGCGACCTGAGCGAGGGACAGCGGCTGTCGCTCGTCCTGGCGATCGTGCTCACCGCGGCTCCGCGGCTGCTGCTGCTCGACGAGCCGACCCGCGGGCTCGACTACTCGGCCAAGACCCAGCTCGCCGACATCCTGCACGCGCAGGCGGCCGAGGGACGGGGTGTGGTGGTGTCGACCCACGACGTCGAGTTCGTCGCGCTCGTCGCGGACGCCGTCGTGGTGATGGCCGAGGGTGAGGTCGTGTCGGCCGGCGACGTCGGCAAGGTGCTGGCGGAGTCGCCGGCGTTCGCGCCCCAGACGGCCAAGGTGCTCGGGCCCGGCTGGCTCACGGTCGCCGACGTCGCGGGGGCGTCGTCGTGACGTCGCGCCTCACGCCACGCTCGGCGCTCGTGCTCGGGGTCGCGTCGGTCGCGGGGCTCGTCATGTTCCTGTGGCCGCTGTTCGTGCAGCCCGCGGCGGGGGCGACCCGCGTCGACCAGCCGTTCATCTTCATGGCGCTGCTGCCGATCGTCGTGCTGGTCGTCGTCGCCGAGCTCACCGAGGGCGGCATGGACGCCAAGGATCTGGCCATGCTGGGCGTGCTGACCGCGGTCAACGCGGCGCTGCGACCGCTCGGTGCGGGGACGGCCGGGATCGAGACCGTCTTCTTCGTGCTCGTCCTCGCCGGCCGGGTCTTTGGCCCCGGGTTCGGCTACGTGCTCGGGTGCACGTCGTTGTTCGCCTCGGCGCTGCTGACGTCGGGGGTGGGGCCCTGGCTGCCGTTCCAGATGATGTGCGCGGCCTGGATCGGGCTGGGCGCGGGGCTGCTCCCGCGACGGGTGACGGGCCGCGCGGAGGTCGTGATGCTCGTCGTCTACGCGGTGGTCGTCGCCTACGCCTTCGGCATGCTGATGAACCTGTCGTCCTGGCCGTTCCAGCTGGGCATCGCCGTCCCCGGCTCCGACCGGACGCTGCAGCTGGTGCCGGGCGACCCGGTGGGGGAGAACCTGCACCGCTTCCTGCTCTACAACCTGCTCACGTCGACGTGGGGCTGGGACACCGGGCGGGCGATCACCAACGCCCTGCTCGTGGGGATCCTCGGACCTCCCGTGCTGACGACGCTGCGCCGTGCGGCCCGCCGTGCCCGCTACGGACAGCCGGCCGTCGAGGTCGCCCAGGGGTGAGGGAGCGCCGGTCGGCGAGGATGGTGGGCATGCGTCCGTCGTCCCGTCCCGTCCTGGTGCTCGCCGTGCTGCTGGGCGGCCTCCTCGCACCCGCCACCGCCGCCACCGCCTCCGACTCCGGCTCGACCGCCGCCTGCACCGCCGAGGACGTCGTGGTCGTCGTCGAGCCGGCCTCGCTCGGTGGTGAGCCCGACGTGCGCTGCGCGACCGGCCTCGACACGGACGCCGTCGCGCAGGACGCACTGGTCGCGGCGGGGCACGACCTGGTGGAGACCAGCGGGTCGACGCCGTTCGTGTGCCGGGTCGACGGCCGGCCCGGACCCGACGAGGAGCGGTGTGGCGCGTCGCTGTCCGGGTCGGGGTACTGGGCCTTCCTGGTCGCCGACGAGGGCGGCGACTGGACGTTCGCGCAGACCGGGCTGCGCGAGCAGCGGGTGCAGCCGGGGCAGTTCGTCGCCCTGCGCTACCAGCTGCTGGCCGACGGCGAGGACGTGCCGGTGCAGACCCGGCCGACCGTCGAGACGCGGGAGCGGACACCGCGCGCGACGCAGGTCGAGGAGCACGACGCGCTGCGTCCTTCGGGCGCCGAGACTGCGGTGACGGTCGCGCTGGCCCTCGTCCTGCTCGCCGTCGTGGCCGGCATCGTCGTCGTCGCCCGGCGGCGCCGGCCGTGACCGGGCGCCACCGTCGGGTCGGCACACTGGTGCCATGACGGCGACGCGCCAGGGCGACCACACGGTCCGGTTCGACTGGGGACCCACCGGCGGGCTCGCCGTGGGCGAGGGCGCCGACGTCGCGGTCGTCGTCGACGTCCTGTCCTTCACCACCGCCCTCGGCGTGGCCGTCGAGCGCGGTGCCGTGGTGGTGCCGTACCCGGCGGGTCGACCGGACGCCGCAGCGGTGGCCGCCCAGACGGGCGCCGTGCTGGCCGGTGGGCGCTCGAGTGCCGCGGCCGACGAGCCCACGCTGTCGCCCGCCCGTCTGCTGGAGGTCGACCTGCCGCCCAGGCTCGTGCTGCCGTCGCCCAACGGGTCGGCCGTCGCGCACGCCCTGGCGTCGGCGGCGACGACCGTGGTCGGGGCGAGCCTGCGCAACGCCGCCGCCGTCGCCTCCTGGATCGCGCGGGAGCACGACGCCGACGACACGGTCGTGGCGGTGGTTGCCGCCGGCGAGCGGTGGCCCGACGGGACGCTGCGACCGGCGGTCGAGGACCTCTGGGGTGCCGGCGCGGTGCTCGCCGCGCTCGAGGACTTCGACTGGCCCGGTCTGTCGCCCGAGGCCGCCCTGGCCGCCGACGCCTACCGGCTCGTGCGGGAGCGCGAGTCGTCCCACCTGCACGCCTGCGCGAGCGGGCTCGAGCTCGTGGCGGCGGGGTGGGAGGCCGATGTCGCCGTCGCCGCGCAGGTGGGGTCGAGCGGCGTCGTCCCGGTGCTCAGCGACCGCGGATTCGTCCCAGCGCCATAAAGTCGAAAAAAGGTGTTGGACGATATTCCTGACTTTGGTCCATAATGCCTCCGCCCGGTGTCACGACTTTCGCTGCGAACGCGATAATCTCCACCTATGGCAAAAAAGACCGTGGAAAAGTTCTACTCCGACCTGAGCGGTGACGAGATCGACACGCCGTCGCCCACCGTCGCCTTCACCTTCGACGGGGTCGGCTACGAGGTCGACCTCACCGAGGCCGAGCGGCAGGCGTTCGCCGACGCCGTCGCGCCCTACGTCGCCGTCGGTCGCCGCGCAGGTCGCGCCTCCGGCCGCAGCAGCTCCTCGCGCCGCTCGTCCTCCTCGTCGTCCGCGTCGTCGGTCGACGCCAAGGCCGTGCGCGAGTGGGCGCAGGAGCAGGGCCTCGACGTCCCCGCCCGCGGACGCGTCCCCTCCTCGCTCATCGAGGCCTACCAGTCCGCGCACTGACCCCTGTCACGACCACGCGGCCGGGTCGGGCTCCTCGAGGAGTCCGACCCGGCCGCGTCGCGTCGGGGCCGCAGGATCAGAACGACACGCGGTTCTCCGCGGCCGCCAGGGGGTCGTAGGTCGGCTCCAGCAGCATCTCGTGCAGGTGTCGCCGGCGGACGCCCATGTTGCCGCCGTCGTAGACCGGGAAGCAGAGCACGTCCTGCATGATCCCCGCGATCGGCGTCATCGTCGTGTAGGAGTCGACCCCGACGAGGCGCATCGCGTCGTAGACGACCTGCACCGACAGCTCGGAGTTGTAGATCTTGCTCATGTTCGACAGCTCGCGGTCCGCGCCGTCCGTCGCGTCGAAGTGGTGCGCCGCCTTCCATGCCAGGTAGCGGCCGGCCTCGATGCGGGTCTTGATGTCGACGAGCATGTAGCCCGCGTTCTGGTACTCGATGACGGGGTGCGGGCCGGACCGCTTCTCGGTCCGCGTGAACTCGTACGCGAAGTCGAAGGCCGCCCGCATCTTGCCGACGCACGCGGCGGCGATGCTCGAGCAGGTCCAGGAGAACGCGCCCTTGGTGAGGTCCATGCCGTCGCCGGGCTGGCCGATCATGTTGTCCAGCGGGACGCGCACGTCGTCCAGGTGCACCTGGGGCGAGTTCGCCGCGAGGTGGCCGACCGTGTCGATCATGCCCGTGATCTTCACGCCCGGATTGCCCTTCTCGACCATGATGATCGCGAGCGACTCCAGCGGTGGCTTCGTCGGGTCGACCCGACAGACCACGGCGATCAGGTCGGCCCCGTCGTCGTCCCAGCCCGACGCGTTCGTGGTGTAGGCCTTCCGGCCGTTGATGACCCACTCGTCGCCGTCGCGCTCGGCGAAGGTCTGCACGCCGACCGACGCGTCGGGGCTGTCGAAGTTGGCGCCGCCGGCGGCCTCGGTGAACGCGATCGCGGCGAGCCTCGGCTCCGAGCCCGCGAACGGCCGCAGGAACCGCTCCTTCTGCTCGTCGGTCCCGGCCTTGATGACGGGGTACAGGCCCAGCCCCGTCCCGAGGAGCGCGGTGGGCACGTTGATCTCGACCCGCGCGAGCTCCTCGCACGCGAGCGCGAACTGCAGGTTGGAGAAGCGGTGCCCACCCTGCTCCGCGGGCACGAGGCCGGCCAGGAAGCCGGCGTCGACCATCTTCTCGTAGTACGGCTTGATCGCGCGGAACCGCTCGAGGGGGTCGGCGATGTCGGCGATGGTGCCGGCGACGCCGCTCAGGACGTCGTCGGCGAAGGCGCGGGCCTGGAGTCGCAGCCCCTGCTGCTCCTCGCTCAAGGTGAAGTCAAGTGCCATGCTCGGCTCCTCTGTCGTGCGTCGGCGCTTCCGACGGCTGGTGCTCCAGCATCGGTCGGCGGCACAGGCGCTGGCTCGCACGAGGGTGCGAGGTTGGTGGGACAGCGGTGCACGGCTGTCCGGGACGTCGGGCTAGGACGCCTCGGCACCCAGCCGGTACTCCGACGGCAGGCATCCGCGGTGGGCCCGGAAGACCCGGTTGAGGTGGGAGAGGTCGTAGAAGCCCCACCGGGTGGCGATCTCCGTGACGGTGCGGCTGCTGCTCGCGAGGTCGCGGGCGCAGGCCTCGACCCGCAGACGCATCACCGTCTGGGCGAACGTGCACCCCGTGCCCTCGTAGAGGGCGTGCAGCTTGCGCACCGAGATCGCGAAGCGTCGGGCGACGACGGCCGGAGCCAGGTCGTCGCCGTGCAGGTGCGCGGCGACGTACCGGTTGATCGAGGCCCGCAGCGCGGCGTCGCAGCTCTCGCGGCGTGCGTCCCCGACCAGGTCGCCCGGTCCTGACGCGGCGGCGAGCGTCGTGGTGAACGCGGTCTCCGCCGCCTCGGCGGCGACGCCGTCGAGCGCGCCGATGTTCTGCCAGATCGACGCCATGGTCGACGCCACGAGGTTCGCCATCCCGCTCGTCCTCGAGTCGTGCGCGACAGCCGTGAAGCCCTCGTCCGAGGCCAGCATGGGCACGAGGTCTGCCCGCGGCACGCGGAAGGACAGCACCCGCCACTCCCCGTCGCGGGGGTCCTCGACGAAGTCGAGGTGGTACTCGCTCGTCGTGTCGAAGAGCGCGAACCCGCCTGCGGGGACGACGCACGTCCGGTCGTCCTGGCGCCCGATGCACGAGCCCTTCAGCTGCAGGTTGACGAAGACCTCCTCCGACGCGGTCCGTCGCACCTCGGCGCGGCCGTGGGAGATCAGCTGGGTCCGTGAGGACACCTCCGCGCAGTTGGTGCCCGTGAGTCGGCTCGAACGCACCCAGCTCTCGATGCCGCTGCGTGTGCCGGCGTCGGCCGCGTGGTGCGGGCCGCGCTCGGCTGCGAGCGGCGCGAACGCCTCGCAGATCACCTCGCGCCAGTAGGCGAACTGCTCACCGACCGGCCGGTCCGCGGTGGTCCACGAGCGCATCGTCCGTGACGTCTCGCGACCGCTCGGCAGCGTCCGTCCTGGTGCTTGCGGTTGCACGCCCATCGCTGCGTCCTCTCCGATGTCCCCGAGCGTCCTCTCGACGCTAGGACGCGCGTGTTGTGCCGGTGAGGCGCTCGCGGCACCGTCGCGTGTCGAAGTCCTCACGCGCGCGGTCGTGCGGCGGTGAGGTCGCTCGTCGCGTGCGCGAGGGACGTGTCCCAGCCTCTCCTCGAATCCGGTGGCACAGACGCCGGGGGAGGAGTGGACCCGGTCGGTCGCTGGCGCTCCCTCCCCCTCGAATCCGCTAGCCCAGACCAGAGGTCAAGACCCCTCGGCATGGCAGGGGAACGGAAGAACCCCTCGACATAGATGCCGAGGGGTTCTTGACCTCTGCGGAGGATAGGGGATTCGAACCCCTGAGAGCTTTCACTCAACCCGCTTTCCAAGCGAGCGCACTAGGCCACTATGCGAATCCTCCGCGGACGAGCGTACCGGTCGCATCCCGCGTGGAACGCACCGGGGCAGCCCCCGTATGCTGGGCCCAGCCCCTCGCGTGGCGCTATCTCACCCAACTCCCCCAGGGCCGGAAGGCAGCAAGGGTCAGTGGGCTCTGGCGGGTACGCGAGGGGTCCTTCACGTCCCGGCGGCCACCGGGACGCGGAACCGCAGCGCCGCGACTGCCGTCCCCACGCCCGCGGCGCAGGAGAAGGCTCCCACCACCCACATCGACACGTGCTGCGTCGTGCCGATGGCCCACGGCTCCACGCGGGCCACGGCGATGACAGTGACCACCGTGTGTGCGGTGCCGAGGAGGACCGGCCACCACGTCCAGACGGGCTGTCGCCAGGTGCCGACGGAGCTGGCGGGCGCGTCGGCCAGGCGACCCATGACGAGAATGCCCCACGCGCCCACGATGGCGCACGAGGCCGGCAGCAGGGAGAAGTTCAGCTTCCCCACGGCGTCGAAGGAATCCACCCGCAGGGCCGACACGAGCATCGCCACGGCAAGGGCTGAGGCGAACGCGGCGCGCAGCGTTCGTCGTCGATCCTCGTAGCTCGCCCGTGCCAGTCCCTTCTCGCTGCGGAACAACCAGGCGACCAGGAACCACAAGCTCAGGACGACGGCGAAGCCGGCTGTCACCTCGGGGTGAGTGTCCAAGAATTCGAACCGGGCGGCTGCCATGCCCGGATCATCGCAGCCGCAGCGGTCCGTCGACCTCCCGCCACCCACGCACGACGCCCCCGACCGCTGTGCGGTCGGGGGCGTCGGGAGTGGGTGCGGATCAGCCGATCGGGTCGACGACGCCGTGGTCGGTCACCGTCGACGCGAGGCGCGCCAGGTGCTCCGAGCCGTCGCCGAGCGTGTGGTCGATCGCGGTGAGCCGGCTGGTGTAGTGGCCCACCGAGTACTCGGCCGTCATGCCGATGCCGCCGTGCAGCTGGATCGCCTCCTGGCCGATGTGCCGCCCGGCGCGCGAGACCTGCAGCTTCGCGCGCGACGCCGCCTCGACGGCCCGCTCGGGCTCGTCCTGCAGCACCAGCGTCGCCCACGTGACCGTGCTGCGGACCAGCTCCGCCGACACGTACAGGTCGGCCGCCCGGAAGGTCAGCGCCTGGAACGTGTTCAGCGTGACGCCGAACTGCTTGCGCGTCTTGAGGTACTCGGTCGTGATCCGCAGGGCGACGTCGATCGCGCCGACCGCCTCGTGACCGAGTGCGACCTGGCCGCGCGCGACCGCCAGGGCCACCGCGTCGGCCGCGTCGGCCGACGGGTCGCCGAGCGGCGTGGCCGCGGCGCCGTCGAACGCCACGCGCGCCGCGCGACCGCCGTCGTGCGTGCGGTAGCCCGTGCGCTCCACGCCGTCCGCGGACGGGTCGACGAGGAACACGCCGACACCGGCGTCGGTGCGGGCCGTGACGACCAGCAGGTCGGCGCGAGCGCCGTGCAGCACCGGCTCCTTGACGCCGGACAACGTCCAGGCGTCACCGGACTGCGTCGCGACGACCGCGTCGGCGATGTCGTGGTGGGCGAAGGAGAGCACGAGCGCGCCCTCCGCGACCCGGCCGATGACGTCGGCACGCTGCTCGGGCGAGCCGAGGTCGGCGACCAGGCCACCAGCCAGGATCGTCTCGAGGTACGGCTCGGGCGCGAGCACGCGCCCGATCTCCTCGGCGACGATCGAGACCTCCACCGGTCCGGCGCCGAAGCCCCCGTCCTCCTCGGCGAACGGCAGGCCCAGTGCGCCGACCTCGGCCAGCTGGCGCCACACGTCCTCGGAGAAGCCGGGGTCGGTCTTGGTGATCTCGCGACGGGTCTCCGTCGAGTCGTAGCTCTTGCTCAGCAGGCCGCGGACGGCGTCGCGCAGCGCGGTCTGCTCGGAGTCGAGGGTGAAGTCCATGGCTGCCTCACAGTCCCAGGATGGTCTTGGCGATGATCTGACGCTGCACCTCGTTGGAGCCGCCGTAGATCGACGCCTTCCGGTAGTTGAGGTACTGCGGGGTGCTGACGCGGGCCCAGTCCGGCACGCCGGAGCCGTCGCCGGCGCCCGACGCGAGCGAGAGCGGGCCGGCCAGGTCGACGTACAGCTCGGTCACGGCCTGCTGCAGCTCGGTGCCACGTAGCTTCAGCACCGACGAGGCCGGGTGCGGCTTCCCGTCGGCCGAGTGCGCGACGACGCGCAGTGCCGTCAGCTCGAGCGCGAGCAGCTCGTTCTCGAGCCCGGCGACGCGGGTGGCGAGCACCGGGTCGCCGGCGATGCGGTCGCCGGCGAGCTCCTTCGCGGCGGCGAGCCAGCGCTTCGTCGACCCGACCGGGGCCACGCCGACGCGCTCGTTGCCGAGCAGGAACTTCGCGTAGTCCCAGCCGCGGTTCTCCTCGCCGACGAGGTTCTCGGCCGGGACGCGGACGTCCTCGAAGAAGACCTCGTTGACCTCGTGGCCGCCGTCGATGAGCTCGATGGGGCGCACCGTCAGACCGGGGGAGGTCATGTCGATCAGCAGGAAGGAGATGCCCTGCTGCCTCTTCGGCGCCTCGGGGTCGGTGCGCACGAGCGTGAAGATCCAGTCGCCGTACTGGCCGAGCGTGGTCCACGTCTTCTGGCCGTTGACGACGTACTCGTCGCCGTCGCGGCGGGCGACGGTGCGCAGCGACGCGAGGTCGGAGCCGGCGTCGGGCTCCGAGAAGCCCTGCGACCACCAGATGTCGAGGTTCGCGGTCGCCGGGAGGAAGCGCTCCTTGACCTCCTGCGAGCCGAACGCGGCGATGACCGGGCCGACCATGGAGGCGTTGAACGCGAGCGGCGCGGGCACGCTGGCGAGCTGCATCTCCTCGTGCCAGATGTGGCGCTGCAGCGGGGTCCAGTCCTTGCCGCCCCACTCGACGGGCCAGTTCGGCACGGCGAGCCCGGCAGCGTTCAGGATCTGCTGCGTCTCGACGATCTGGTCCTTCGTCAGCTCACGGCGGGCCGCGACGGTGTCGCGGATGGACTGCGGGACCTGGGTGGTGAAGAACGTGCGCATCTCCTCGCGGAACGCGGCGTCCTCCTCGGACAGGCGAAGCTTCATGGCAACTCTCCGGTCAGTAAGCGCTTGCTTAGTCAGCACGATACGCCCTGCCCCGTCAGCCTGCCAGGGCCCCACGACGTCGGCCCGGTGAACGGGTCGGGGTCAGCCGCGGCGACCGCGTCCGGTGCGGGCGCGGAGGGGGCCGACCAGACGGGGACCGGCCAGGCGACGCTCCAGCCGGCGGGCCTCGTGGCCGAGCGGCTGCGCGACGTACTGCCCGAGCAGCACGCCGGACGCGAGGGCGATGGCGATGCCCGCTGCCGTGATCATCGGCAGCAGCCCGCTGATGTCCTCGCCCGCGAGGAGCGAGAGCGCCCGGTAGATCGACAGACCGGGCAGCAGCGGGACGATGCAGGAGACCACCACCACGAGCGGTGGTACGCGGAAGTTGCGCGCCATGTAGTAGCCGAGGAAGCCGATCGTGAACGCGGCGGCGCCCGCGGCGCCCGGCCGGCCGACGTCGGACTGGGTCACCAGCAGGAAGGCCCCGGACGTCAGCGCCGCCAGCAGGGCGATCGGCGTCACGATGCGCTTCGGGGAGTAGGCGGACACCGCGAACGCGCCGGCGGTGACGCCCGCGCCCAGCATCACGCCCGGCAGCTGCCCCAGGCCGGAGGCGCCCGGGTCGATGCTCAGGTCGAGCCCGAGCCACTCGCCCACGTGCAGGCCCGCGGAGACGCCGACGATGATGCCGACGGTCGCGATCATCACCTCCATCAGGCGGGCGTTGGCGGTGATGGTGAACCCGGTCAGGGCGTCCTGGATCGCACCGATGAAGCCCAGACCGGCCAGCAGCATGACGATCGCCGCCGTGACCACGACCGACGGGTCGACGGGAGCCGGCGACGCGGCGACGGCCACCGCGATGAGCGTGCCGACGAGTGCGCCGGCGACCTGGGAGTAGAAGAACGGCAGCCGCAGCCGCTCGATCCGGCGCTGCACGACCTCGATGACCGATCCCGCGACCGCGGCCACCGCGAGCACGATCCAGGTGCCGCCCAGCAGCAGCGCGATCCCGGCGCCGGTCACGCCCCAGCTGGCGGTGATCGCCCAGCGGGGGCGCGGGTGACCGGTCGAGGCGATCCTCAGCACCGACGAGGCCGCCTCGTCACGGTCGATCTCGCCGGCGAGGAGCGCCCGGACCAGCAGGTCGACCGCCGTGAGGTCGGCGTAGTCGACCTCACGGTGCGTCACGTGCCGCCGCATGACGATGGGCGTGTCGTCGACGCTCTCCTGGTGGCTGAGGGTCAGCGACGTGAACGTGACGTCGACGAGCGTGTGCCGCAGCCCGAGGTGGTGCGTCACCGACGCCATGGTGGCGGTCACGTCGGCCGCGCCGGCCCCGTTCGACAGCAGCAGCTCCCCGATCCTCAGGGCGAGGTCGAGCGTGCGCTGCACGTCCTTGGTGTCGCTCACGGGCACCATGGTGACGGGTGGGCCCCGGCGCCTGCGGGGCGGCCACGGCGTCGGCTGCCGTACCCTTCGGCTCTCGGTACTCTCAGGGTCGAGGAGGTCACACCATGTCGGACATCGTGGACGACGGACTGGACGGGCGGCTCGCGGCGATCGCGCAGCAGCTCGCCGCCGAGGACACCCCGGAGAGCACCGCCGAGCGGCTCACGACCCTGGCGCTGGAGCTCGTGCGCGGAGCCTCCGACGCGGGCGTCTCGCTCGTGCGCGGGCGCGGCCGCGTCGAGACCGTGGCGCCCACGAGCGACCTCGTCGCGTGGGCCGACGACCTGCAGCACGAGCTGTCCGAGGGTCCCTGCGTCGACGCCCTGCACGCCGACGAGGTCGACGTCCCCGACCTGGCCGCCGACCCGCGCTGGCCGTCGTGGCGCCCGAACGTGGTGGGCAAGGGCGTGCGCTCGATGTTCTGCGTGCAGCTGGCGCTGGCCGACCGCGAGCTGGGCGCCCTCAACCTCTACGCGACCGAGCCCGAGGCCTTCGACGAGGCCGACCGGATCGCCGCCCGCCACCTGGCGAGCCACGCCGCCATCGCCATCGCCTCGGCCCGCGAGCGCAGCACCCTGCGGGAGGCGCTCGCGACCCGCACCGTCATCGGTCAGGCCGAGGGCATCCTCATGGAGCGCTTCGGCGTCGACGCCGACCAGGCGTTCGGCGTGCTCGTCCGCTACTCCCAGCACCGCAACCAGAAGCTGGCGGTCGTCGCGAGCGAGGTCGTGCGCACGCGCACGCTGCCCGACGACGTCTGAGCGCTCACGGACGCGCGAGGTCACGTCGACTCAGGGCCGTCCCGATCGTCCGGGGCCTGCTCGGGGAGCTCCCCGTTCTCCACGAGGTGACGTGCGACGTCGCGGAGCTTGAGGTTCAGGTGCTGCGAGTGCCGCACGAGGACGCCGAACGCGCGCTCCACCGACAGGTCGTATCTCTCCACGAGCATCCCGATCCCGATGCCGATGAGACGACGGGCAGCCACGGCACGGTGCAGGCCGTCGCGGTCGAGCGCGACCGAGAGGGCCGACGACGCCACCGTCGCGACCTCGCCGAACGCGGCGACCTCGGCGTCGGAGAACGCGTCGGTGCGGTCGGCGTGCACGGCCAGCACGCCCGGTGGTCGGTGCATCGTCCGCACGGGTGCGACCAGGACGGAGCACACCCCCAGCCCGACCAGCGTGGTCGACCAGGTCGGCCAGCGGGCGTCGAGGGACGTGTCGCGGACGACGACGATGTTCTCGGCGAGGTCGTCGGGGCCGGGGCCGCCGGCGATCCCCAGGGCGACCGACGCCAACGTCGTCGAGGTGGCGACCAGGTCGTCGACGTCGTGCGGCGTCGCCAGCACGAGCCCGCCGTGCGGCGTGCCGGCCGCGGTCGTGGCGAGCGTCACGACGTGGCGCGCCAGCGCGGGCGTGGTGGGAGGTCCGTCACGGAGCGGGTCCGGCGGAACGGGGGAGTGGGTCAGGGCGACCACCTCCAGGCGTGCGAGGTCGTCGGCTGCTGCTCAACCGAGGGACAGCGAACCACATGGGTCCGGTGCGTCCCTCGACCGGGTCACTCCTCGTCGATCAGGCCCTCCTGCCGAGCCTCCTCCACCAGGCGGCGCACGTTCTCCGTCCGGCCGCAGTCGGCGTCGATCTGCTGGTTGCGCTCCGTCGCGAACGCCTCGCCGAGCCGGGCGAGGACCTCGGGGCCGAGCTCCTCGCGCGCCGGGTTGAGGATCGTCAGCTCCTCCTCGGTGAGGTGGTGGCTGATGAGGCGGGTCAGCTCCTCGACGGCGTCGTCGAACTTCTGGGTGTCGGTCGAGGCGCACTCGAGGACGGCCAGGAGCGCCTCGTTGCCCTCGGCGTGCTCGTGCTCGCCGTGGTCGGCCTCGTGGGCGTCCACCGCGCGCCGCTTCTTCAGCTGTGGGTACACGTGCCGCTCCTCCGCCTCGGCGTGCGCGACGTGCAGGGCCGCGAAGGCCTGGCGGACGGCATCGCGGTCCGACGCGGTGCTGCGCAGCTGGCGCAGCAGGTCCTCGAAGCGACGGTGGTCGTCGAGGATCAGGTCGACGACGTCGCCCGAGACGGGCCGGCCCAGGTCGATGGTGGTGTCGATGCTCATGCGGCGAGCGTAGGCACGGGGGAGACCCTGCGCACGTCGGCGCATGGCCGGCGCCGCGCCGGGTACGGCGTGCACATGACCCGTCTCCTGGAGACCGCGCGCGACCGTCCCGGCGTCGTCGTGCTGAGCGTCGACGACGACCGGGACCGCCAGCAGCTGCTCGCCCTCGAGGACGCGCCCGACCGCGACGCCGTGCTCTGCCTGGTGCCCGCCGACGTTGACCCGCCGGCGGACACGCAGGCAGCGTGGCACCGGCTGGCCCGGCGGCGGTTCGTGCTGGTCCTGCGGCACGACGGCGTGTGGTGCCGTGCGCGACGTCAGGACGTGCCGGACGGCCTCGGCGCGGTGTCGACGGTGGCCCGGTGGGTCGCCCGGCGCACGGAGCCCGGGCTACGGATCATGCTGCTCGAGCCCAACGTCGTCGAACACGGCGTGGACGAGCCGGCACCCGACGTCCTCGGCCGGTCCGAGATGCATGGCTTCCGGATCCGGGGGAACGTCGAGGTCACGACCTTGACCGAAGGAGTCCGCATGACCCTCGCGCCCGATGCACCCCTGCCCGACCCCGACGTCGAGCCGGTCGAGCCGACCGACCCCGACGACGTGCCCGAGGTCCCCCTCGAGCCGACCCCCGCCCCCGACGAGACAGGTATCCGATGAGCGACGGCTTCCCCGCCCAGCAGCAGGACCCGCCCGGCAGCACGGCGGCGATGGACCCCCGGCCCGACCACGGCGAGGAGTCCTACGTCGGTCACGGCAGGCTCGAGGGCAAGGTCGCCCTGGTGACCGGTGGTGACTCCGGCATCGGCCGCGCCGTCGCGATCGCCTACGCGCGCGAGGGCGCCGACGTCGCCTTCACGTACCAGCCCGAGGAGGCCGACGACGCGGCCGAGACCACGCGGTGGGTCGAGGACGCCGGGCGTCGCGCGCTCGCCGTCGAGGTCGACCTGCGTGATCGTGCGGCGTGCGACGACGTCGTGGCCCGCACGGTCGACGAGCTGGGTGGCCTGGACGTGCTCGTGAACAACGCGGGCTACCAGATGGCGCGGGAGGAGGGCATCGAGGCGATCACCGACGAGAACCTCGACCGGGTCCTCAAGACCAACCTGTACGCCACGTTCTGGCTCACGCGGGCGGCCGTGCCGCACCTGCGCGAACGTCGCGGGAGCGTCGTGAACAACACGTCGATCCAGGCGTACGAGCCGTCGACGTCGCTGCTGGACTACGCCTCGACGAAGGCCGCGCTCAACAACCTCACGGTCAACCTCGCCGCCGAGCTCGGCGGCGACGGCATCCGCGTGAACGCCGTGGCGCCCGGCCCGATCTGGACGCCGCTGCAGCCCGCCACCCAGCCTCCGGAGAAGCTCGAGCAGTTCGGCTCCGACACCCCGCTCGGTCGCGCCGGGCAGCCCGCCGAGGTCGCGCCGGCCTTCGTGTTCCTGGCCTCCGAGCGCGACGCGAGCTACGTCTCTGGCACCGTGCTCGGGGTGACCGGCGGCAAGCCGGTCTTCTGAGCCGCCACCCACCGAGGAGGACACCATGCCCGCAGGCAAGGACGCGCGCGACGAGCCGTCGCTGAAGAACCCCGAGATGTACGAGGCGCTGCGCGACGACGGCGCCTCGAAGGAGAAGGCGGCGCGGATCTCCAACGCCGCCGCGCGCGACGGCAAGAAGACCGTCGGCAAGCGCGGTGGGGAGTCCGGGTCGTACGAGGACTGGACGGTCGAGGAGCTGAAGGACCGGGCCAAGGAGCTCGGCGTCGAGGGCTACTCCGACCTGCGCAAGGACGACCTCATCGAGAAGCTCCGGAACCACTGACCGCGCCCCCGATCCACGTCGTCCCCCCGGGCGGTAGGCCTGCCACCTCACCCTGCGGGGCGGTGGCTCAGACACCCCTCGATGGTCTCGAAGGGTGCTCCACCTACCGCCGTGGCGGATGGGGTGGCTCACCTACCGCCCGGAGGAGGGCGTGGGCTGGGAGGATGGCGTCATGAGCGACGCCGTCCCGGACCCGTCCGCGCCCGAGCCGGCGCAGCCGGGCATCGGCGACCTCACGGCCGGGGCGCTGGTGTTCGGCTCGTCCGCGGCGGTGCTCGTGGTCGAGATCGTGGCGCTGCGGCTCCTCGCTCCCTACCTGGGGCTGACGCTGGAGACGTCGACGACCGTCATCGGTCTCGCCCTCGCGGCGATCGCGGCAGGCTCGTGGGCCGGCGGGCGCGCCGCCGACCGCATCGACCCCCGCAGCGCCGTCGCCCCGCTCCTCGGCGTGTCGGGCGTCGTGGTGGCCCTGACGCCGTTCGCCGTCCGCGCGTCTGCCGAGCCGGGCTCGTCGGCACTGCTGTTCCTGGTCGCGGCCGCGACGATCGTCGTGCCGGGCGCGCTGCTGTCGGCGGTCACGCCGATGGTCACGAAGCTGCTCCTGCACGACCTCGACGAGACCGGGACCGTCGTGGGCCGACTCTCGGGCATCGGCACCGTCGGCGCCATCGTCGGCACCGTCCTCACCGGGTTCGTGCTCATCTCCCACGTGCGGGTGAGCGCCATCCTGGTCGGCCTCGGCGTGCTCCTCGGCGTCGCCGCCGCGGCGTTCGAGCTGCGTCGACGCGGCCCGGCGGTCGGGCTGCTCGCCGTCGGCGGCGCCCTGCTGGCCGGGGGCACCGCAGGGCTCGTGCCGAGCGGCTGCGAGGTCGAGACCACCTACCACTGCGCGACCGTCGAGGCCGCCGGCAGCAGCACCGGCGGCCGGCTCCTCGTGCTCGACGGGCTGCGGCACTCCTTCGTCGACCTCGACGACCCCACGTACCTCGAGTTCTCCTACACGCGCGCCTACGCGGCGGCGATCGACACGATGTTCCCGGGCGACGGTCCGCTGAGGGCCCACCACCTGGGCGCGGGCGGCGTGACGATGCCGCGCTGGCTCGCCGCGACCAGGCCCGGCAGCACGAGCGCCGTCTCCGAGATCGACGGCGGCGTGGTCCAGCTCGACCGCGACGACCTCGGGCTGCGGACCAGCCGGGCCCTGCAGGTGCGGGTGGAGGACGGCCGGCTCGGCATGCGCGACGTCGACGCGGGCAGCCTCGACCTCGTCGTGGGTGACGCGTTCGGCGGGGTCAGCGTGCCGTGGCACCTGACGACGCTCGAGATGCTCGACGAGGTGCACCGTGCCCTGGACGGCGACGGCGTGTACGTGCTCAACCTCATCGACCACGGCCGGCTGCGGCTCGCCCGCGCCGAGGCGCGCACGCTGCAGGAGCGGTGGTCGCACGTCGCCGTGCTCGGTGCGCCGGCCCCCGACTCCTCCGGGCCGACGTCGACCGGCAGCCCCGCCTCGACGGACGAGGTCGAGGGCGGCAACCTCGTGATGGTCGCGTCGCAGCGTCCGCTCGACGTCGACGCCCTGCGCGCCCAGCTCGACGAGCGGCAGGTGGGCTGGACCGTCCTCTCCGGCTCCGCCCTCGACCGCTGGGTCGGCGACGCACCGGTGCTCACCGACGACTACGCGCCGGTCGACCAGCTGCTCACGACTCGCGCGGGCGCCTGATCCGGCGCCCGCGGCGTCGGGCCCGGGACCAGGTGCCGACGATCGCGGCGCGCAGCGCCCCCGGTCGGAAGGCGTCGCCGCGTCGGACGGGGTCCTGGGGTCGGTGTGGTCGGCGGTGGTCGCTCATCGGTGCCTCCTGCGGTCTCACCCGCGGCGTACCCGACGCGCCTGCGCGCATGCGGACGACCCCGGGCTGTCGGCTCAACCCGGGGACGTCCTGGTGCCAGGCTGTACCCGGCGGGCCGGTCCCGCAGGCCGAGAGGAGCCGTCGTGGCCCTCAGGCGGCGGCTTCGCCCACCTCGCGTCGCAGCCGCGTCAGCAGGTTCGACAGCCGTCTCGACACCTGCATCTGGCTGATGCCGAGCCGGGTCGCGATCTCGCGCTGCGGCAGCTCGTCGACGAACCGCCAGGCGAGCAGACGTCGGTCGTCCTCGCTCAGGTTGTCCCGGAGGGAGCGGACGGTCAGCCAGGCCTCGACGCGGGCGTAGCCGGCGTCGTCGTGCGCACCCGCGCCGAGCTCGTCGTCGATCCGGTCGCTGGTGAAGCAGCTGCTCGCCGCCATCGCCTCGCGGACGTCGGCGAGCGGCACGCCGAGGCGGGCGGCGAGGGTCTCGGGCGCGACAGGTCCGGCGCCCGTCTCCCGCGCGATCTGCGCCTGCAGGTCCTGCAGCCGCCGGGGCGGACGCACGCTCCAGGCGAAGTCGCGGAAGTAGCGCTTGATCTCGCCGCGGATCGTGCTCGCGGCGAACGGCGCGAACGCGCCGACGCCGGCGTCGAAGCGTTCGGCGGCCTTCACGAGGGCGAGGCGAGCGACCTGGAGCAGGTCGTCGTCCTCCACGCCGCGGCCGCGGTAGCCGCGGGCCAGTCGCGCGGCGAGGTCGAGGTGCTCGGTGACGAGCGGGGTGCAGTCAGCCATGTCGGTCCCCCCAGAGGACGGTGACGTGATGGCTGCTGCTGAACCGCCCCCACTGTCGCCCCGTGCCGCGCGGGCCGCAACTCGGCGTGGTTCGCCCGGCGGCGTGTGGGGTACGCGGAGGACGTGGACACGACAGCCCCGACCCCCGACCACGCCGCCTCCGCGGCGACGGAACCGAGCACCCGGACCGTCTCGTTCGGACCGCTGGAGATCCAGGTCGACGGGACCGTCCTCGAGCCCCGGCCGTGGACGTACGCCCAGTCGACGTGGGCCGCCGAGCTCCTCGAGAGCCTGCCGCCCGGCGACGTGCTCGAGCTGTGCGCCGGCGCGGGCCAGATCGGCCTGGGCGCCGTGCACGGCACCGGGCGGCGGCTCGTCATGGTCGACGCGGAGCCCCGGGCCTGTGCGCTCGCCCGGGTCAACGCCGATCAGGTCGACGAGGACGTCGAGGTCCGGGAGGGCCGCTTCGACGCCGTGCTCGACCCTGGGGAGCGGTTCGCGCTCGTCGTGGCGGACCCTCCGTGGGTGCCGAGCCAGCGCGTCGGGGAGTTCCCGGACGACCCGGTGTGGGCGATCGACGGCGGCATCGACGGTCTCGAGGTCGCCCGACGTTGCGTGCGGACGGCGTCGCGGCACCTGGCGGCGGACGGCCGCGTGCTGCTGCAGCTGGGCAGCGTCGAGCAGGTCGAGGTGCTCGACCACACGTGCGAGACGTCCGGCCTGGAGGTCCTGGCCGTCCGGGAGGCCGGCGAGGCCGGCTCGCGGGGGGTCCTGGCGCTGCTGGGACCGGAGGCCTGGACGGGTCCGCGTCCGCAGGAGGGTTGACGTAGGACCGTTCCCGTGGTGCCGTGGGAGGGAGGTTGAGCCAGCAGCCGCACTCGCACGACGAGAGGCAGCACCATGGACTCGACCGATCCTGACGCCCGGACCTGCGAGACGCTCGACGAGGCGGCCCACGCCTCGCCGCTGGAGCGGTTGCGGCTCCAGAACGGCGTCGTCACCGAGTACACGCCGATGGCCCGACGTCTGGCACGGCGCTACCGCGACCGCGGCGTGGAGGCCGACGACCTCGAGCAGGTGGCCCGGCTCGGGCTGGTCAAGGCGGTGCGCCGCTTCGACCCCGCCCACCGGTCGTTCGCGGCCTACGCCGTGCCCACCGTCCTGGGCGAGCTGCGGCGCCACTTCCGCGACAAGGCGTGGGCCGTCCGTCCCACGCGCTCCACGCAGGAGCTGCAGAGCGCGGTCAACGCGGCGCGGGACGCCCTGCGCACGGAGCAGCAGCACACGCCGACCGACGACGAGGTGGCCGAGCGGCTGCACGTCAGCCGCGCCGAGGTCCGTGAGGCCGACGCCGCGCACGACGCGTTCGCGCCGCAGTCGCTCGACCGTCCGTCGGCCGTCGACGGCCTGCCGGGGCACGAGCACGTGGGCGCCGAGGACCCTCACCTCGACGCCGTCGAGCGGCTGCAGAGCGTCGTCCCGGCGGTGCGGTCGCTCCCGGTGGAGGACCGTCGGCTGCTGGAGCTGCGGTTCGTCGACGACCTGACGCAGCGCGAGATCGGCGAGCGGCTCGGCATCAGCCAGATGCAGGTGTCGCGGCGGCTCTCGCGGGCGATCGACCAGGTCCGCGACCGCATGGGCGACCTCGACGGCTGAGACGCATGGCGCGTCCCTGTCGGGGAACGCCCTGCCCATGAGCACATCGCAGCACGACCCCGACCGGGCCGAGACCCAGGACGACACCGACACCGACACCGACACCGACGACCGTCGACCCGACGAGAAGCCCTTCGGCGACGACGCGCAGGATCGCCAGGGCGACGACGCCGCCAGCGGCGGCTCCTGACGCGTCATGGCGCGGGGGCCGGGTACGTGGAGCACATGAGCACCTTCGGCAGCACGCCCCACTCCGGCCCCGGCACCCACGGGAACGCGCCGGTCGACCCCGCGACGTCCCCCGAGACCGAGCCCGACACCGACGAGCCCCCCACCGAGCCGTCGCTGGACGCGTCGGAGCTGGAGGACGACGAGGACGACGACTGAGCGCCGGCCCGAGGGCGGCGCCGGGGCCGTCCGTGGGCCCGGTCGAGGTGTGGACCTGCCGGTTCGCCGGTAGAACCGGACCATGAGCACCTTCGGCGGCACCCCGCAGTCCGGTCCCGGCGCGAGCGAGACGCGTCAGGTCGACCCCCGCACCTACCCCGGCACCGAGCCCGAGGCCGACGCCACGCAGGCGGAGCCGTCGCTCGACGCGTCCGAGCTGGACGACGAGGAGCAGGGCGGCAGCGACGAGGAGTCGTCCGCGTCCTGACGCGGGGCCCCCTGCGGCCCAGGTCGGATGGTGCTCAGTGCACCAGTGCCCGCGCGGCGGCCCGGTGGTGCGCCTCGGCGAGCCGGCTGTCCTGCTCGGCGGCCTGCTCGGCCAGCATCTCCAGCTCCTCGCGGTCGAGCGCCGCGTGCACGTCGACCACCGCGAGCAGCGCCTGCCATCCCGCGCGCTTGCCGCTGACGGCCACCCGCATCGCCTCCAGCTCGACGAGGTCGGTGAGCGGGGTGCGCTCCGTCCACGACCCGTTGGGCTTGAGCCGGGCGGCGCGTTCGCCCGCCCGCGCCGCGAGCGTCATCAGGTAGGCCTCGCCGACGCCCAGGTCGTCGGCCATGCGGCGCAGGCGCCGACGCTCGTCGAGCAGCTCCTCCTGGATGTCGCGGACGAGGGTGGCCGCGTCGGGGTCGAGCAGCCCGGCCGCGCTGCGACCGAACAGGTCGATGCCGGCGGCCGACCCTGCCAGGTGCGTGTGGACGTGGTGGGCGATCGGGGATCCTCCAGGTACGAGCATGCCCCCGTGGTACCCGGTCCGCCCGGCTCGACGCAACGTCGGGGCGTGCCGTGCGTCGCGTCCGGGTCGGGGCGTCGGACTCCTGTCGTCGGGTACGTCCCGCGTGACCCATCCCGACCCGAGGAGGACCCGTGAGAGCAGTGACGTGGCAGGGACGCCGTGACGTGCAGGTGATGGACGTGCCGGACCCCCGCATCGAGGACCCGACCGACGTGGTGCTGAAGGTGAGCAGCACGGGGCTCTGCGGCTCCGACCTGCACCTCTACGAGGTGATGGGACCGTTCATGCACGCGGGTGACGTGCTCGGCCACGAGACGATGGGCGAGGTCGTCGAGGTCGGGTCGGGGGTCTCGCGGCTCTCGGTCGGCGACCGCGTCGTCGTGCCGTTCCAGATCTCCTGCGGCGACTGCTTCATGTGCCGTCGGGGGCTGCAGACGCAGTGCGAGACGACGCAGGTCCGCTCCTCCGGCATGGGCGCGGCGCTGTTCGGCTACAGCGAGCTGTACGGCAGCGTGCCGGGCGGGCAGGCGGAGTACCTGCGCGTGCCGCACGCCGACTACGGCGCGATCACGGTCGCTCCCGACCTGCCCGACGAGCGCTACGTCTACCTCTCCGACGTCATGCCGACGGCGTGGCAGGCGGTGCGCTACGCCGACGTCCACGAGGGCGACACGCTCGTCGTCGTGGGGCTGGGGCCGATCGGCGACATGGCCTCGCGCCTCGCGCTGCACCACGGCGTCCGCGTGATCGGCGTCGACCTCGTGCCCGAGCGTCTCGAGCGCGCCCGTGCCCGCGGGGTGGAGGTGCTGCACGTGGAGCAGGACGACGTCGCGGCCGCGGTGCTCGAGGCGACGTCAGGACGCGGTGCGGACGGCGTCGTCGACGCGGTGGGCATGGAGGCGCACGGCTCGCCCGGCCCGTCGGCGCTGCAGAAGGCGGCCGGGCTGCTGCCCGACGGTCTCGCGAAGCAGGTCATGACGTCGGCGAGCGTCGACCGGCTCGCGGCGCTGCACCTCGCCACGCAGCTCGTGCGACGGGGCGGGACGGTCTCGCTGTCCGGCGTGTACACCGGCACGCACGACCCGATGCCGATGCAGCAGCTGTTCGACCGGCAGGTGACCCTGCGCATGGGACAGGCGAACGTGAAGCGCTGGGTCGACGACCTGCTCCCGCTGGCCGAGCGCTCGGACGACCCGCTCGGCCTGGAGGACTTCGCGACGCACCGTCCGTCGCTCGAGGACGCCCCCGAGGCCTACAGCGCCTTCCAGAAGAAGCAGGACGGGACGGTCAAGGTCGTCTTCAAGCCCTGACCACCCCCGATGTGGAACGTCATCGCCCCTTTCGAGCGCTGGAACGGGCGATGACGTTCCGCATCGCGGGGAGGTCTCAGGCGAGGCGCTTGTGGGTGCCGTCGCACCAGGGGCGACGCGCCGACGCCTCGCAACGGCAGAGCGCGACGACCGGGCGGCGCGCCTGCGTGGTCTCGCCGTCGGCGTCGACGACGAAGCCGACGCCGCGCACGAGCGCCGGGCCCTGCGCGGCGAGCTCGCGCAGGGCCTCGCGGGGCGACGGCCCGGTGCGGTCGCTGCTCATGCCGGCACCGCCGCCGGCACGAGGCGCTCGGCGCACCGGTCCTCGAGGTCCACGCACACGAACGCCCCGAAGAGCACCTCGCGCTCCAGCGCGGGGTCGCCCTCGGTCGCGAGGTCGCAGATCCGACGGGCCAGGTGCTCGTGCACCGCGTCCGCCTCGACGTGCTCGTCGTAGTACCGCCACACCGGCTCCGCGAACCCGAGCCGCTGCAGCCCGCGCACCATGTCGGCGCTGGGCAGCGCGCTGGTCGCCTCGAAGGCCGCCAGGTGGCCGAGCGCGGCGTGGATGAGACGACGGTTGAGGCACAGCAGCGAGATCGCGTTGTTGAGCGTGAGCGTCTCCTCGTCGGCGTCGTCCACGTACGCGCCGTAGGTGGGGTCGAGCCCGGCGGCCTCGAGGGCCTGGGCGAACAGGTGCTGGTGGACCAGGTCCGGTTCGCCGTCGCCGAGCTCGTCGTACTGGAGCTCGGTCAGGGCGGCCTTCGCGGCGGGACGCAGCCGCGGCAGCAGGAAGCACTGCGGGTCCGCCTCCTTCAGGTGGTACACGCTGCGCTGCACCAGGATCCGCTCCACGTCCTCGACGGTGGCCCGCTCCCGCACGAACCGGGCGACGCCGGGCGTCTGCGTGTCGGCCGAGACGAGCTCCTCGACGGTGCCCGGGACGGTCGCCTCCGCGAACCGTCGCCGCAGCCACGCCTCGAGGTCGCGCGACAGCCGGTTCCGCAGCCGCAGGACGTCGGGCGACCACTCCAGGTCGGGGTCGACACCGTCGAACCCGCGGTAGGCCAGCTCGTGCAGCGTCCAGAGCGCGAGCGCGTGGTCGCGCGACGTCGGGTCGGGCGTGTCGGGCAGCTCGAGCAGGGGCGTGCCGGACTCCAGGTGGTCGTGCACGGCCCGGCTCACCGGGCCGCACGGCGTGGGGATCCTCATGACCGACACGTACCCCGGGTACGGGCCGGCGACACGTGCGTGCGGGGGAGGGACGGTTCGGTCGAGCAGGAACGGGTACGGGAGGAGTGGGTGACGCGGTCCCGGTGCCCGCCTCGCGCAGTGTGGGTGCCGGGCCGCGCCGCCCCAGGTGCCACCCCTGTCGCGCGACCGGCGGCCGTGCGGATCGGTGCCCGTCGGCCCGCGGGACGCGGTCGCGTGTCCTAGGCTCTCCTCGGCGAGATGCCGGGGGAGCACGAGGAGGCACGATGACCGACTGGCGGCCCGACGTCCTGGGCGACGGCTACGAGCAGCTCACGTACGCGCTGGGCGACGACCCGGACGGGCAGGGCGAGGTGTTCGCCACGCTCGTGCGACGCACCTGGACCGAGGCGGAGCCGGCGCGCCGGGCCGTCCTCTACGTGCACGGCTTCAGCGACTACTTCTTCCAGACCGCGATGGCCGACTTCTTCGCCGACCGCGGGTTCGCCTTCTACGCGCTCGACCTGCGCAAGTGCGGCCGGTCGCGGCGCGAGGGCCAGACGGCCCACCACGTCACCGACCTCGCGCACTACGACGTCGAGCTCGACCGCGCGCTGGCCACGGTCCGGGCGGAGGTGCCCGACGGTCCGGTGCTGCTGTCGGCACACTCCACCGGCGGCCTGGTGCTCCCGCTGTGGCTCGACCGCCTCAACCGGGGTCCGGGCGGCTCGAAGGGCGCCGGGATCAGCGGGCTCGTGCTGAACAGCCCGTGGTTCGACCTGCAGGGCAAGCCCTGGATGCGCGAGGTCGGCACGCTCGTCATCCGCGGGATCGGCCGGGTCAAGCCGTTCGACGTCATGAAGCTGCCGTTCACCGATGCCTACGGCAGCAGCCTGCACGTCGGTGCCCACGGGGAGTGGGACTACGACGTCGCGCTGAAGCCGCTCAACGGGTTCGAGGTCACCTTCGGCTGGCTCGGTGCCGTGCGCGCCGGCCAGGCGCGTCTGCACCGCGGGCTCGACGTCGGCGTGCCGTCGCTCGTGCTGCGCTCGGACAAGAGCCGCTTCGCGCGGTCGTGGTCGGAGGAGGTCGACCGTGCCGACGCCGTGCTCGACGTCAAGCAGATCGCCCGCTGGGCCGGCTGCCTCGGCGACGCGGTCACGTCGCTGCCCGTCGCGGACGCCCGGCACGACGTGTTCCTGTCGCTGAAGGAGCCGCGTGAGGCCGCCTACGAGGCGGTCGACACCTGGTTGCGCACGACCTCGCTGGTCTGACCGGCGCAGCGTGGCGCGGTGGGGTACACCTGGACCGTGACCGCCATGCCGATGTTCCCGCTCGGGACCGTCCTGCTCCCGGGAGGCCTGCTGCCCCTGCGGTTGTTCGAGCCGCGCTACCTGGCGCTGCTCGCCGACGTCCTCGCCGACGACGAGCCCGAGATCGGGTTCGTGCTGATCGAGCGCGGGGTCGAGACCGGCGGCGGCGACTCCCGGTTCTCGACCGCGACGGTGGGCCGCGTGGTGCAGGTCGAGCCGCGGCAGCAGGAGATGGGTCTGGTGGCCGTGGGCGGACGGCGGGTCGAGGTCGAGGGCTGGCTGCCCGAGGACCCGTACCCGCGGGCCAAGGTGCGTGAGCTGCCGCCGCTGGAGCTCGACGTCGACCTGGTCGCGGTCGCCGAGGTGCACGAGCGCGCCACGACCGCGGCGGTGCGGCTGGGTGCGATGCCTCCCGAGCCGCCGCCCCACGACCTCGAGGCCGCCTGCTGGCACCTCGCGGACGGCTGCCCGGTGGGCCCCTACGACCGGCTCGGCCTGCTGCGGGCGACGTCGGCGAGCGCCCTCCTGGCGGCGGTCGAAGACGCCTACGAGCAGGCCGTCGTGCTGCACGAGGCCTTCGGCTCCGGTGGCTGACCGCACGCCGTGACCGGTGTCGGGCGGCGCGGCTAGGCTCGGGGCCGTGGATGCCCCTCTCGCCCTCTACCGCCGGTACCGTCCCGAGACGTTCGCCGAGGTGATCGGGCAGGAGCACGTCACCGACCCCCTCCGCCACGCGCTGGCCGCCAACCGGGTCAACCACGCCTACCTGTTCTCCGGCCCGCGCGGCTGCGGCAAGACCACGAGCGCCCGCATCCTGGCCCGCGCGCTGAACTGCGAGCAGGCGCCGGTCTCCGACCCGTGCGGGGAGTGCCAGAGCTGCCGCGACCTCGCGAGAGGCGGCCCGGGCAGCGTCGACGTCATCGAGATCGACGCCGCGAGCCACGGCGGCGTCGACGACGCCCGCGACCTGCGCGAGCGCGCGTTCTTCGCGCCCATCAGCAGCCGGTACAAGGTCTACATCATCGACGAGGCGCACATGGTGAGCCCGCAGGGCTTCAACGCGCTGCTCAAGCTCGTCGAGGAGCCGCCGCCGCACCTGAAGTTCATCTTCGCCACCACCGAGCCCGACAAGGTGATCGGCACCATCCGGTCCCGCACGCACCACTACCCGTTCCGGCTCGTGCCGCCGAAGGCGCTCGGGGACTACCTGAACCAGCTGTGCGAGGCCGAGGGCGTGCGCCTCGAGCCGGCCGCGCTCCCCCTCGTGGTCCGCGCCGGTGCCGGCTCGGTGCGCGACACCCTCAGCGTCCTCGACCAGCTGCTGGGCGGGGCCGGGCCGGAGGGCGTCACCTACGACCTCGCCGTGCAGCTGCTGGGGTACACGCCCGACTCGCTGCTCGACGAGGCCGTCGCGGCGTTCGGTGCGTCCGACGGCGCCACGGTGTTCGGCGTCGTCGACAAGATCATCGAGTCGGGGCAGGACCCACGGCGCTTCGCCGAGGACCTGCTGCAGCGGCTGCGTGACCTGGTCGTGCTGCGGGCCGTGCCCGACGCTCTCGTCACCGGTCTGCTCGACGTGCCGGGCGACCGGGCCGAGCGGCTGCAGAGTCAGGCCACGTCGTTCGGTCCGGCCGACCTGACGCGCATGGCCGACATCGTCAACGCGGCGCTCACGGAGTTCCGCGGTGCGACCGCGCCGCGCCTGCTGCTCGAGCTGATGTGCGCGCGCATCCTGGTGCCGGCCTCCGACGCGTCGGGTGTGGTCGCCCGCGTCGACCGGCTCGAGAAGCGACTCTCGATGGGCGGCGTGCCGGCCGACCAGGTGCCGGTCGACACCCGTCCCGCTCCGGCGCCCAGCGTCGAGGCGGCGGCCCCAGCACCCCAGACGCCCGCACGCCAGACGCCCGCACCCCAGACGCCAGCGGCCCAGTCGTCTGCGGCCCAGCCGTCCAGCCCGCGCGAGGCGGCGCTGCGGCAGGCCGGGGCTGCGGCGTTGCCGCCCGCCGCGCAGCCCGACGACGTCGTCGAGCCGCCGGACCTGCCGCCGTGGGACGTCGAGGAGCCGGTCGGGCGGTCCACGCCGCCGGAGGACGTCAGGCCTGCCCCGTCGGCGCCCGAGCCTCGGCCGCAGCAGCCGCAGACCCCGCAGCAGCCCCAGCCCCCGCAGCAGCCCCAGACCCCACAGCCCCAGGAGCAGCCGCAGCAGGCGGCTCCCGCGGCCGGCGGCATGGGGGTGGCCGACGTGCGCCGGCTCTGGCCCGAGGTGCTCGAGGTCATCAAGGGGCTGCGCCGCTTCACCTGGATCATGCTGAGCCAGAACGCGCAGGTGCAGGCGCTCGACGGCCGGACGCTGACGATCGCGCTGGTCAATGCTGGTGCGCGTGACTCGTTCGTGGCGAGCGGGTCGGCCGAGTACGTGCAGCAGGCGCTGCAGCAGGTCATCGGCGTGCAGTGGCGGATCGAGGCGATCGTCGACCCGTCGGTCGACCCGCGCGCCGCCAGCGCGCCGCAGCCGTCGGCGCCCGCGGCCCAGCCGGCCGCCCCGGCGCCGTCGTCTCAGGGTCGTGGCGTGGGTGCACCCGAGGCGGTCCGGCAGGCGATGCGCGAGCCGGGCTCGGTGGCACCGCCGGAGGACCCCGACCTCGCGGCGCACCCCGACGACCCGGTCGTCGACCAGGGCGCCGACCCCGAGCAGCTCCTCTCGCGCGAGCTGGGTGCGCGGGTGATCGATGAGATCGACCACGGCTGATCCCGGCGGGGGTGCCGGGCCCCGGGCGGCGGACGGTGCAGCCGGGGGTGCCGGGCCCCGGGCGGCGGACGGTGCAGCCGGGGGTGCCGGGCCCCGGGCGGCGGACGGTTCGGCCTGGGGTGCCGGGCCCCGGGCGGCGGACGGTACGGCCTGGGGTGCCGGTGCGGCCGTGACGGCGCACCGGCGGCGCCTCGGGCTCGACGAGGGTCCGCTGGAGGTGCTGCGACGCTTCCGCGACCGCGACCGTCCGGTGGCGCTGGTCGGTGCGTGGCACCAGGGCGACGCGCTGGTGGCCTGCGACCCCGTGCGGGTGCTCGACCCCGACGTCGACGACCCGTTCGACCTGCCGGTGCCCGAGGTGGCGCCCCGGGCGTCGGCCGACGGGGCGGCCGGCTTCGGGGGTGGCTGGATCGGTCTGTGGGGGTACCGCCTCGGCGGGCGGTTGGAGCGGGTGCCGCCGGCCCGTGCCCGACCCGTCGAGCAGCCTGACGCGCGGCTGGCGTTCTACGCGTGGGTGCTGCGACGCAGCCGGGGCACGTGGTGGCTGGAGTGGTTGGGCGACGTCGACGTCGCGCCGGTGCTGGCGGCGCTCGAGGGTCCCGCGCCGGAGCCGGTGGCGCACCACGTCGGCCCGCTGCGGCTGGTGCCGTCGCCCGAGGAGCACGTGGCGGCGGTCGCTCGCGCCGTCGAGCACGTGCACGCGGGCGACCTCTTCCAGGTGAACCTCTGCGCGCGTCTGGAGGGCCAGGTCGAGGGCCACCCGGTCGACGTCTTCTGCGCGGGCGCCCAGCGCCTCCGCCCGGCCTACGGCGCGTTCGTGGGCGGCCCGGCCGGCAGTGGCGAGGGCGTCGCCTCGTTCTCGCCGGAGCTCTTCCTGCGCCGCACGGGCCACGAGGTGCTGACGTCGCCGATCAAGGGCACGGCGCCGCTCGGCGTCGGGCCGCAGGACGACGCCGCGGCGGCCGAGACGCTCGCGGCCTCGGCGAAGGACCGTGCCGAGAACGTGATGATCGTCGACCTGATGCGCAACGACCTCGGCCGGGTGTGCGCACCGGGCAGCGTGCGGGTGCCCGCCCTCGTCCGGCCGGAGCGGCACGCCGTGTGGCAGCTGGTCTCCGACGTCGTGGGCCACCTCGCGCCCGACGTCGACGACGCCGACCTGTGGCGGGCCACGTTCCCCCCGGGGTCGGTCACCGGTGCGCCGAAGGTGCGAGCGATGGAGGTGGCGGCTGCACTCGAGGCGACCGGGCGGGAGGCGTACACGGGCGCGATCGGCCACGTGAGCCCGCTCGCCGGTCTCGAGGCCAACGTCGTCATCCGCACCGTGGAGATGGCGCAGGGGCGGGCGTGGCTCGGCGTGGGCGGCGGCATCGTGGCCGACTCCGACCCGCACGCCGAGCTGGCCGAGGTGTTCGTGAAGGCGCGTCCGGTGGTCGAGGCCGTCGGGGGCAGCCTCGTCGACGACGTGCCGCGTCCCGCACCCGCGGTCTCGGCGCCGCACCGGTCGTCGCGCGACTGGTCCGCCGACGTGGGTCGCGGCGTGTTCACCACCCTGCTCGTCGACGACGGGCGAGCCGTCGACGTCGCGTCGCACCTGGCCCGTCTCGACGCCAGCGTCCGCGCCGTCTACGGCAGCAGCGTCCGGGAGGGGCTCGCCGACGCGGTGGCGCGGCGCGCGGCGAGCCTGCCGCCCGGTCGGCACCGTCTGCGGGTCGAGGCGGTGCCCCTCGAGCCGCAGGGCGCCACCGACGACCACGCCGTGCCGGTGTGGGTCCGGCTCGTCGACGCCCCGCTCGTGCCGGCGCCCGCGTCGTGGCGGCTCGTGCCGCGCGAGGTCCCCGGGGGATGGGGCAGCCACAAGTGGGTCGACCGCGGCCCGCTCGACCCTCCGGACGGGGCCGACGAGCTGCTGCTGGTCGACGTCGACGGCTCGGTGCTGGAGGGTGGCCGCACCTCGGTGTTCTGCGTGCTCGACGACGGCGTGCACACCCCGCCGCTCGACGGCCGGGTGCTGCCCGGCACCCAGCGCGCCCGGGTGGTCGACGCCCTCCTGCGCGCCGGGGTGCCGCTGCGCCAGCGTCGGCTCATGCGCTCCGACCTCGCGGCGGCGTCGGAGGTCTTCGTCACGAACGCGCTGCGCGGCGTCGTGCCGGTGCACGAGGTCGAGGGTGTCGGCACCTGGACCGCCCCTGGCCCTCTCGCCACCCTCCTCGCCTCCTCGCTCGCCTCCCCCCACCCCCCTGACCGTGACGTTTCCGGGCCCGAAAGAGGGTTCTCGCCCCGCAAACGTCACGGTCAGCGGGGGAGGGGGCGGGCGGCGCGGGTGCTGTTCGTCGACAACTACGACTCGTTCGTGTTCAACCTCGTGCAGTACGTGCGCGAGCTCGGCGCCGACGCCGACGTCGTCCGCAACGACGAGGTCGACGTCGAGCAGCTCCTCGCCGCACGGGCCGCGGACGACCTGACCCACGTGGTGCTGTCGCCGGGGCCCGGCGCACCGGCCGACGCGGGCATCAGCGTCGACGTCGTCCGCCGGCTCGGCCCCACCACGCCGCTGCTCGGCGTGTGCCTCGGGCACCAGGCGATCGCCGAGGCCTACGGGGCGCGCGTGGTGCGCGCGCCGCAGGTGGTGCACGGCAAGCCGTCGCTCGTCCACCACGACGGGCTCGGCCTGCACGCCGGGCTGCCCACGCCCCTCGTCGTCGCCCGGTACCACTCGCTGGTGGCCGAGGAGGCCAGCCTGCCGGCAGATCTCGTCGTCACGAGCCGCACCGCGTCGGGCGTGGTGATGGGGCTGCGGCACGCCACCGATCCCGTCGAGGGCGTGCAGTGGCACCCCGAGTCGATCCTGACGAGCCACGGCCACGACCTGCTCGCCACGTTCCTCGCAGGCACGGTCCGCCCGGAGGACCGTCCGGGGAGGTAGGTGGCACGCGTTTCCCAGCCGGGGGGTAGGGAGCGCGCGGGAAGCGCGGCCGTATCCGCGCGCCGTCTACCGCCACCCGGGGAAGCGCGCGCCACCTACCTCCCACGGCCCGGGGCCGACCCGTCGGGGAAGCCGAGCGGCCGGCCGCACCCGCCCGTGGCAGCATCGGGACCATGGACCTGACCCTCACCGACGAGCAGGCCGGATTCCGTGCCCTGGCCCGCGACTTCCTCGACCGGGAGGTCGTGCCGCACCGTGCCGCGTGGGACCGCGCGGAGTCCGTCGACCTCGCGATCATCCCAAAGCTGGGCGAGATCGGGTTCTTCGGGCTGACCATCCCCGAGGAGTACGGCGGGGTCGGCGGCGACTACCTCACCTACGTCCTCGCGGCGGAGGAGCTGGGCCGCGCCGACTCAGCGATCCGCGGCATCGTCTCGGTCTCCTCCGGGCTGTTCGGCACGTCGGTCCTGCGGCACGGCACCGAGGAGCAGAAGCAGCGCTGGCTGCCCGACATCGCGACAGGCCGGATCCTCGGCTGCTTCGGTCTCACCGAGCCCGGCCACGGCTCCGACGCCGGCAACCTGCGCACCCGCGCCCGCCGCGACGGCGACGACTGGGTGATCGACGGCTCCAAGGTCTTCATCACCAACGGCACCTGGGCCGACGTCGCGCTCGTCTTCGCCCGCACCAGCGACGACGGCCCGCGCGGCGTCTCGGCGTTCCTCGTGCCGACCGACACGCCCGGCTTCGAGGCCACGGAGATCAAGGGCAAGCTCGGCCTGCGCGGCCAGGCCACCGCGGCGCTGTCGTTCGACGGCGTCCGCGTGCCCGCCGACGCGCTGCTCGGCGAGGTGGGCCAGGGCTTCAAGATCGCGATGCAGACGCTCGACAAGGGCCGCGTCACGATCGCGGCGAGCTGCGTCGGCATCGTCCAGGGCTGCCTCGAGGAGACCGTCGCGTACACCGGCCAGCGGGAGCAGTTCGGCCAGCCGATCGCGTCGTACCAGCTCGTGCAGGAGATGATCGCCGACATGAGCGTCGACGCCGACGCGGCGCGGCTGCTCACCTGGCGGGCCGCCGACCTCATGCAGCGCGGCGAGCCGTACGGCACGGCGGCGTCGAAGGCGAAGCTGTTCGCGTCGGAGGCGGCGGTGCGGGCGGCGAACCTCGCCGTGCAGGCGTTCGGCGGGTACGGCTTCATCGACGAGTACCCGGTGCAGAAGTACCTGCGCGACGCCCGCGTGATGACGCTCTACGAGGGCACCAGCCAGGTGCAGAAGCTGCTGGTCGGGCGGGCCGAGACGGGGATCAACGCGTTCGTCTGACGCGGTCGCGACCGCGCGCCGGACGCCGTCGTCGCGCCGTCGGGCCTAGACTTGCTCCTTGTGTACGACGGAGTGATCCAGGACCTCATCGACGAGCTCGGGCAGCTGCCCGGGGTCGGTCCGAAGAGCGCCCAGCGGATCGCCTTCCACCTGCTCGACGCCGACCCCGCCGACGTGCGTCGTCTGGCGCAGGTCCTCGTGGAGGTCAAGGACAAGGTGCACTTCTGCGCCGTGTGCGGCAACGTCACGGTCGACGTCGAGTGCCGCATCTGCTCCGACCCGCGCCGCGACGCCACCGTGCTGTGCGTCGTGGAGGAGAGCAAGGACGTCGTCGCGATCGAGCGGACCCGTGAGTTCCGTGGCCGCTACCACGTGCTCGGCGGGGCGATCAGCCCGATCGCTGGCGTGGGGCCCGACCAGCTGCGCATCCGCGAGCTGCTCGGACGGCTGCAGGACGGCACCGTCACCGAGGTGATCATCGCCACCGACCCGAACCTCGAGGGCGAGGCGACCGCCACCTACCTCATCCGGATGCTCAGCACCCTGGGCCTGCGGGTCAGCAAGCTGGCGAGCGGGCTGCCCGTCGGTGGCGACCTCGAGTACGCCGACGAGCTGACGCTCGGCCGCGCGTTCGAGGGCCGCACCGCCATCGCCGGCTGACGCGGGGTCAGCCCCGACCGGCCAGCAGCTCCTCCTGGTCGGCCGCCACGGCGCGCACGACCCGCACCCACAACACGCTGGCCACGACCCAGGCGACGGTCGAGACGGCGGCGAAGGCCGGGAGGTCGCCGACCCCGGTCGAGTCGACATCCGTCGGCACGAGGAGGGACTCCACCCCGGTCGCGACGTTCGCGACGATGAACGCGCCCCACCACCAGCCGACGCGGGACCCGGAGGACGGGTGGTGCGACCGGACGCGCAGGACGTCGCGCACCACCTGGAAGGGGAACCAGAGGCTCACCACCGGCACGAGCCACCCGCCCCAGACCCAGCCGCGGCTGCGCGCGTGCGGAGACGTCGGCGAGAGCACGTCGACGTTCACGCGCGCCCGCCAGAGCCACAGGCAGGTGACGACGAAGGCGCCGAGCAGCACGAGGTAGCCGACGAGGTCGACGACCTCGTACGGCGTGAAGAACTCCTCGGGCGACCGGCCGGCCGCGGCGCCCGACGTCCACTGGTCCTCGGCGTCGCGTGCCAGCCAGTACCGGGGGAGCATGAGGGCGGCGTAGAGCGCGGCGAGGCCCATCGTCAGGGTCGTGAGGACGCCCAGCGGCTCGGGAGTGCCGAGCGACGCGCTCGCGGCCGCAGGCACCGGGGAGGCCGGCGCGCCGGACGACGGCTCGGGCGCGCGGCCCCAGCCCTCGGGGACGTCGTCCTCGGACGGGAAACGAGGGTAGGGCGTCGGGTCGGACATCGGTCTCCTGGCGGTCGTCGCGGAGCCCCTGACGCTAGTGCACCAGCGAGGTCCGGGGTACCAGAACCTGACGAACCACTGACGGACGACTGACGTGTTGCTGAGAACCGCTCCCGGTTCTTTCTGCCGTCGTCGCGGTGCCCTAGCGTGTCGGTCGTGAACGTGCTGACGGTGGTGCGGCGGGGTGCCCTTCACGGCCTCCGTCGTCGTGCTGATCCTGCTGCTCGGCGCCGCCACGGGGACCCTGTGGTCCCCGCTGGAGGACAAGAGCTGGTACCCCGACGTCGCGTTCGGCCCTCCGTCGCTGCTCGACGGGCGCTGGTGGACGGTTGTCACCGGCTCGCTCTACGCGCTCAAGCCGCTGCAGTACGTCGCGATCCTCACGTTCTTCGTCCTGCCGGTCAGCCTCTGCGAGTGGCGGCTCGGCACGCGACGCACGGCCGCCGTGGTCGTCGTCTTCCAGGCGATCGGCGTGATCGGCGGTGGCTACCTGATGGTGGCGCTGTCGTCCTGGACCGACTGGGGCTGGGCGCAGCGCACGGCGCAGGACCTCGACGTCGGCTTCAGCGCGGGCGCGCTCGCGGCAGCCATGGTCGTCTCGGCCGACCTGCGCCGACCCTGGCGCGGGCGGGTCCGGCTCGGCGTCCTCGGCTACGTGCTCACGTCGCTGACCTTCCTCGGCTACCTCTACGACGTCGAGCACCTCGTGGCCGTGCTGCTCGGCCTCTGGGTGGGCCCCTGGATCGTCGGCCGCCGTCCGTCGCGGACGGTGGCGGAGTGGCTGCGACCCGGCTTCACGCGCCGCGACCTGCGGATGCTCACCGGCGGCTCGTTCCTCTGGGGCGCGATCATCGCCGTCATCGGCCAGGTCGCCGACCGCGACGGGCCCTTCGGTCCCATCGGCGGCGACCCCGAGTCGTGGTGGTGGGTCCTCGCGGTGGTGGCGGTCGACCTGCTCATCGCGTGGGGCCTCGTGCGCGGTCGCCGCACGTGGTGGATGCTCGCCCTCGTCCTGACCTCCATCAGCTGGCTGCTCGGCGCCGCGACGGCCGCCGTCATCGTCTCCGGCGGCACCTCGAACTCCGGCCTCGTCTGGATCTCCCTGCTGTTCGACACCGCCCAGCTGGCGGCGCTCCTGCTCGGGCGCAGCGCGTTCCGCAACCCCGGCCGTCGCGGCCTGCGCCGGGTGGGCCCCGACCGGGTCGGCGCGCTGCCCACCGACGCCGACCGCGAGCGCGCCCGCGAGGTGCTCCGGCGGCACGGCTCGTCGAACCGCCTGGCGTGGATGACCACCTGGCCGGAGAACCGCTGGTGGTTCACCGACGACGCCGTGGTCGCCTACCAGCAGTCGATGGGGGTCACCATCGGCCTGTGCGACCCGGTGGGCCCCGACCCGCTGCACGTCGCCGAGCGGTTCATCGGCGCCGCGCGCGACGCCGGCACGCTCCCGTGCCTGTTCAGCTGCAGCAGCACCGTGGCGCGCTGGGCGCAGGACCAGGGCTGGATCGCCGTCCAGGTCGCCGAGGAGGCGATCGTCGACCTGCCCGAGCTCGAGTTCGTCGGCAAGAAGTGGCAGGACGTCCGCTCGGCGTTCAACCAGGCGGGCAAGCACGACGTCGAGACCCGGATGATGCGGCTGGCGGACGCGCCGCGCGGCATCCGCACCCAGCTGCGGGCCATCTCCGACGAGTGGGTGCGCGACAAGGGCCTGCCGGAGATGGGCTTCACGCTCGGCGGTCTGGAGGAGGCCGAGGACCCCGACGTGTGGATCAACGTCGCGGTCGACGCCGACATGACGGTGCACGGCGTCACGAGCTGGATGCCGATCCCCGGCCCCGACGGGCAGGTCCGCGGCTGGACGCTCGACCTCATGCGTCGTCTCCCCGGCGGCTTCCGCTACACGATGGAGCTGCTCATCGCGTCGGCCTGCCGGGAGTTCAAGGAGCAGGGCTACGAGGTCGTCTCGCTCTCGGGCGCGCCGCTCGCGCACGCCGGCGCAGGCGACAGCGTCGTCGACCGCTCCGTCATCGACGATGTGCTCACGCGTGCCGGCGACGTGCTCGAGCCGTACTACGGGTTCCAGTCGCTGCAGGCCTTCAAGGCGAAGTTCCAGCCGCGGTACGAGCCGCTGTTCCTCGTCGTCGCCGACGAGGCCGCGCTGCCGCGGGTGGGCATCGCGGTCGGGCGGGCCTACCTCGCGGACGCGACGCTCGGGCAGCTGCTGGCGCTCACGCGCGGGCACTGAGCGGTACGTGCCTGGGGGAGAACGCCGGTAGACTCACCGAGTGGAGCTGGAGCTGCGGCACCTTCGGGTCGTGTGTGCCATCGCTGACGCCGGGAGCGTCACGAAGGCCGCTGCCGAGCTGGGCGTCGCCCAGCCGGCGCTGACGGCCCAGCTGAGCCGGATCGAGCGCGCCCTCGGCGGCCCCCTGTTCGACCGCGACCACCGGGGCGTGCGGCCCACGTCGCTCGGCGAGCTGGTCATCGCGCGGGCCCGCATGCTGCTGCCCGCCATGACCGGCCTGCTCGACGACGCGACCCGGCTGGCCGACCCGGCACGCGGCGCGAGCATCCCCGACCACCTGTCCATCGGGTCGTCGTCGCCGGCCGTCCTGGCCCCGTTGATCCAGCGCCTCGAGCAGCGTCATCCCGACCTGCGGGTCTCGACGACCGCCTCGTGGTCGGCCGACGAGCTCGCGCGGGCCCTGGCGGACGGCCGGCTCGACTACGCCGTCATCGGCATCTGCGGCGGCGACACCGCCCCCGACGACCGCGCCATCACCTGGCGCACCTTCTCCGTCGACCCCGTCTTCGTGATGCTGCCCGAGGACCACGGCGCAGCCGACGCGGCCGAGGTACCCCTCGGCGCCCTGGCCGGGGAGGCGTGGGCGGCCACGCCGGGCGACGGCTGCTTCCAGGAGTGCTTCGCGGCGGCCTGCGCCCGCGAGGGCTTCGCGCCGCGCAGCCTCTACGTGGCCGACGCGGCGAGCTGCATCGAGCTGGTCTCCTCGGGTACGGCCGTGGCGCTCTGCCAGCCCACGCGGGTGCTGCCCGGCCTCGTCACCAAGCCGGTCGCCGACGCCCCGCTGCGCTGGCGCCATCTCGTGGGCTGGCGCACCGACTCCGTGGGCGCCGACTTCGCCGACGAGCTGCTCCTGACGGTGCGCATGGCGCACAACGACCTGGTGTCGCGCAGCCCCGTCTACGCCGCCTGGCTGGAGCAGAACCCGGGCTTCGGAGAGCAGCACGACCCAGGCATCACGCCCGCGGTATGACTCTTCCGGTATGACCCTCCAGGCCTGATCCGCCAGTAGGTTTCTGCACAACCCCTCGGGGGGGCTGCGGAGGCAGGACCGCCTCCGGACGACAGCGTGGGGCGTGGCGGCGAGCCGTCCGTTCCGCAGGAACGGCGGCCCGGGTGATCCCCGGTCCGCCACGACACAGGAGATCAGACCGTGAACACTCCCAAGCGAACCCTCTTCGGCTCGCTGGCCGCTGCCGCCGTGCTCGCCACGGCCTTCGGCTCGCAGGCCATCGCCGCTCCGTCCCAGGACGACGGCGCCGCCAGCTCCAAGGTCGGCATGCTCGGCGCGATGCAGCGCGACCTCGGCCTGACCAAGACCGAGGCCACCGACCGTCTCGCCTCCGAGGCGAAGGCCGCCAAGGCCGACAAGACGCTCGAGAAGAGCCTCGGTGCCGACTACGCCGGCTCCTGGTACGACGCGAAGGCCGGCACGCTCGTCGTCGCCGTCACCGACGCCTCCCAGGCCGGCACCGTGAAGGCGCAGGGCGCCCAGGTGCGCACCGTCGAGCGCTCGGCCGCCGAGCTCGACGGCTACATGAAGGACCTCAACGCGAAGCAGGCCTCCGCGCCCAGCACGGTCGCCGGCTGGTACGTCGACCCGGCCGCCAACAAGGTCGTCATCCCCGCGGGCGACACCGCCGCCGCCGCGTCGTTCGCCAAGAAGGCCGGTGTCCCGACCTCGGCGATCGAGGTCGAGCGCTCGGCCGAGCAGCCGAAGCCGCTCTACCAGGGTGGCGACGCCTACTACATCAGCAACGCGCGCTGCTCGATCGGCTTCGCGGTCAACGGCGGCTTCGTGACGGCCGGCCACTGCGGCTCGCAGGGTGCCGCGACGCAGAACCCCAGCGGCACGTTCGCCGGCTCCAGCTTCCCCGGCAACGACTACGCGTGGGTGCGCTCCTCGGCCACCATCACGGGCACGGTGAACAACTACAGCGGCGGCAGCGTCGCCGTCCGTGGCTCGCAGGACGCGGCCGTCGGCTCGTCGATCTGCCGGTCCGGCTCGACCACCGGCTGGCACTGCGGCACCATCCAGGCCCGCAACTCCACGGTGAACTACTCGCAGGGCTCGGTGTACGGCCTCATCCGCACCAGCGTGTGCGCGGAGCCGGGCGACTCGGGCGGATCGGCCATCACCGGCAACCAGGCGCAGGGCGTCACCTCCGGTGGCTCCGGCAACTGCTCCTCGGGCGGCACGACCTACTTCCAGCCGGTCAACGAGATCCTCAGCGCCTACGGCCTGACGCTCAAGACCTCCTGATCGAGGACACCGCGCGCGGCGCGGGCCCGGTGCCGGTCTCTCGGGACGGTGCCGGGTCCGTGCCGCGTCGGCGTGCGCGGCAGGATCTCGCGGTCCCAGGACAGGAACGACGGTGGAGGGCCGCGCGGACCGACCTATAGGATGTCGACGTTGCCCGGTCAGCGTCGCCCTGGCACGGTCCCACCAAACCCCCGCACCGCAAGGACATCCGTCGTGGGCATTGTCGTCCAGAAGTACGGTGGCTCCTCCGTCGCCGACGCCACGAGCGTCAAGAGGGTCGCCCAGCGCATCGTCGCCACCAAGAAGGCCGGTCACGACGTCGTCGTGGTCGTCTCGGCCATGGGCGACACGACCGACGAGCTGATCGACCTCGCGAACGAGGTCTCCCCGCTGCCGCCCGCGCGCGAGCTCGACATGCTGCTGACCGCCGGCGAGCGCATCTCCATGGCGGTCCTCGCCATGGCCATCGGCAACCTCGGCCAGGAGGCCCGCTCGTTCACCGGCTCCCAGGCCGGGGTCATCACCGACGCCGAGCACGGCAAGGCCAAGATCATCGACGTCACGCCCGGCCGGATCGAGAAGGCGATCGCCGAGGGTGCGATCGCCATCGTCGCCGGCTTCCAGGGCGTCTCGCAGACGACGAAGGACATCACGACGCTCGGGCGCGGTGGCTCCGACACGACGGCCGTCGCGCTCGCCGCCGCGCTGCACGCCGACGTGTGCGAGATCTACTCCGACGTCGACGGCATCTTCACCGCCGACCCGCGGATCGTCCCCGACGCGCGCCAGATCCCGCAGATCTCCTACGAGGAGACGCTGGAGATGGCGGCGAACGGCGCCAAGATCCTGCACCTGCGCTGCGTCGAGTACGCGCGCCGCAACGACATGCCCATCCACGTCCGCTCGTCGTTCTCCGACAAGCCCGGCACGTGGGTCCTCAAGGCCGAGGACGTCACGAAGGACCCCACCATGGAACAAGCCATCATCTCCGGCGTCGCCCACGACCGCTCCGAGGCGAAGATCACCGTCGTCGGCGTCCCCGACCAGGTCGGGTACGCCGCCGCGATCCTCAAGGCGCTCGGCGACGCGCAGATCAACATCGACATGATCGTGCAGAACGTCTCGGCTGCCGCGACCGCGCTCACCGACATCTCGTTCACGCTGCCGCGCGCCGACGGCCAGACCGCCATGACCGCGCTGGCGCGGCTCAAGGACCAGGTCGGGTTCGAGCGGCTCCAGTACGACGACAGCGTCGGCAAGGTGTCGATCATCGGCGCCGGCATGCGCTCGGCCCCCGGCATCACGGCCCGGTTCTTCCAGGCCCTGGCCGACGCGAACGTCAACATCGCCATGATCTCCACCTCCGAGATCCGGATCTCCGTCGTCGTCGCCGAGAGCCAGGTCGAGAACGCGGTCCGCGCCGCGCACTCGGCCTTCGACCTCGGCACCGACGAGGTCGAGGCGGTCGTGTACGGAGGGACCGGACGATGAGTGACGCACGCCGGACGGCCAACATCGGCATCGTGGGCGCCACCGGCCAGGTGGGCGTCGCCATGCGCCAGATCCTCGAGGAGCGCAGCTTCCCGGCCGACCAGGTGCGCTTCTTCGCCTCGGCACGCTCGGCCGGCACCGTCCTGCCGTTCGCGGGCCGCGAGATCACGGTCGAGGACGCCGCGACCGCCGACCCCACCGGGCTCGACATCGCGCTCTTCTCCGCCGGCGCCACCACCTCGCGCGCGCACGCGCAGCGCTTCGCCGACGCCGGCGTGACCGTCGTCGACAACAGCTCCGCGTTCCGCAAGGACCCCGCCATCCCGCTCGTCGTCAGCGAGGTGAACCCGCACGCCATCCCCGCCGGCGACGGACCGGGCGGTCGCGGCATCATCGCCAACCCCAACTGCACCACCATGGCCGCCATGCCGGTGCTCAAGCCGCTGCACGACGAGGCCGGGCTCGTCCGGCTCGTCGTCAGCAGCTACCAGGCCGTCTCCGGCTCCGGCGTCGCCGGCGTGCGTGAGCTGCACGGCCAGGCGCAGGCCGTCGTCGAGAAGGCCGACGCGCTCGCCTACGACGGCCGCGCCGTCGCCTTCCCCGACCCCGACGTCTACGTCGCTCCCATCGCGTTCAACGTGCTGCCCATGGCGGGCAGCGTCGTCGACGACGGCAGCAACGAGACCGACGAGGAGCAGAAGCTGCGCAACGAGTCGCGCAAGATCCTCGAGGTCCCCGATCTGCGCGTCGCCGGCACCTGCGTGCGCGTGCCCGTCTTCACCGGTCACTCGCTCAGCATCCACGCCGAGTTCGACCGCGACCTCACGCCCGAGCGCGCCACCGAGATCCTCGCCGGTGCGCCCGGCGTGCAGCTCGTCGACGTGCCCACGCCGCTCCAGGCCGCCGGCACCGACCCGAGCCTCGTCGGACGCATCCGCGCCGACCAGTCGGCCCCCGAGGGCAAGGGACTCGTGCTCTTCGTCAGCGGCGACAACCTGCGCAAGGGCGCCGCGCTCAACACGGTGCAGATCGCCGAGCTCCTCCTCGGCTGAGGTGGGCGCGAAGGCTGGCGTCACGGTCCGGCCGCGGCGCGACGACGACGCCGAGCGGCTCGTCGAGCTCCTGGCGCGGACCCATGCCCTCGACGCCTACCCCGTGCGTGGGTCGCTGGTCGGCTGGTCGTTCCTCACCGGCGACGTCGAGCGCGCCTGGGTGGCGGAGGTGGACGGTCGGGTCGAGGGCCACGTGTGCGTCCTCACCGGCCCCGACGGGCCGGTCCTGTCGCGGCTGTTCGTGAACCCGGACGCGCGCGGGACCGGCGTCGGGTCCGCCCTCCTCGACGCGGTCGACGCGTGGGCCGACGAGCGAGGCCTCGCGCTCAGGCTCGTCGTCCTCGACCAGGACGCCGCCGCCCGCCGGCTGTACGAGCAGCGTGGCTGGCAGCACGTCGGGAGCGAACCGGCGGCCTGGCTCGGTGGCGACGGCCCGTGGCCGCTCGCCCACGACTACCGCCGGCCTGCCCGCTGACGCACGAGACCCCCGCACCCGAGGGTGCGGGGGTCTCGGGACCGGTCGGTCAGCGGAACGACTGCACGCTGAAGCGCGAGCGCTCCGGGGTCTCGCTCGGGGGCTCCTCGGTGTTGCTGAGGTCAGCCTTGTCGAACGCGCGGGCCGTGCCCTTCGTGGTCAGGAAGAAGACACCGTAGGTCTGGTTCTCCTCGCAGCCCTGGAAGGCGTAGACCGAGTACTCCGTCGCCGGGACGTAGCCGCGCTCGTAGAGGCTGTCGACGAAGGTGATCGTCTCCTGGTCGTTCTCCTTCACAGCGTCGGCGCGCAGCTGCTTCAGCGTGCCGCCGAAGAGACCCAGCGGCTCGCCGAGCTTCTTCGCGACGGTGCCGATGGTGTCGCCCGTGGCGGGCGCGTCGCCGAGGACGACCGACTCGAAGCCGGCCGGCGTGGCGCACTTCGTGGTGTAGACGGGCTTGACGGTCAGCGTCTGGCGCAGGCTCTTCTGGCGCGTCGGGCCGAGCTTGCCCTTGCTGTCGCGCACGCGGTACTTGACCACGGTCGAGACGTTGTAGGTCACGCTGAGCGCGGTGCGCTTGAGCGTGGCCGACTTCTGGTTGCGGACGACGGCCTTGCCGTCGAGGCTGACGTTCAGGAGCGAGGAGGAGACGCGCACGTTCTTCGACACCGACACCGACGGCTTGATGGTGGCGGTGGTGCCGATCTCGCCCGGGGCGGGGTTGGCGATCTTCTTCACGGAGACGACGGTCGCGGCCTGGGCCGGGGCGACGAGGCTGAGGGTCGAGCCGACGCCGAGGGCGGCAGCCAGCAGGAGCGGGGTGAGCTTGCGCAAGGGGATGTCCGTTCACGAGTGCGGTCGGGAGTGACCGCAGGCGGCTACAGCCTAGGGGCGGTTCCGCAACCCGAGACACATTTCGGAAAAGATTGCCGGTTCTTCGGACGTCAGCGTCGCAGCGCGGCGCGGATCGCCTCGGCCAGCTGCGGGGCGGACGTGCCGAAGTGCCGGGCGCCGACCGTGAACCCCGGGGCGACGTCGGAGCCGACCTGCACCGTGTTCCGGGCGGAGGGCGTGCCCTGACCCACCGCCACCTGGGCGCGCGTCACCTGGCACGTGAGCTGCTCGCGGCCGCGGGTCAGCGTGACCTCGCCGCCGGCGATCCGCAGGTCCTGCCGGTTGCGGCCACGGACGACGACGAACCAGGCCCACACCGCCCCGGCCCACAGCACGAGGAAGAACAGGGGTGTCGGCCGGCGGCTCGTGCCGCCGTCGAGCACGGCGGGGCTCGACAGCGCCCCGGTCATCGTCGTGGCCGCGAGGGTGACCAGCACGGCCGCCGCGAGGGCGAGCCGCTGGATCAGCGGGCTGCCATGGACCGTCGTCGTGCCGCCGTCGCGGGTGACCGCCGGTGGTCGCGGCGCCGGTCGCAGGAGCGGGAGGGGCAGCAGGAAGAGCAGACCGCAGAGCAGGAGGGTGGCGCCGAGCAGCCGGACGCCGGGGTCGGGGTCGCTGAGCGCCATCGCCGTACCCACCGGCAGGAGGAACCCGGCGAGCAGCAGGCAGGAGACGAGACCGCGGGTCACGAGCTCACCGCTCCCGGGCGATCGCGGCCACGTCGTCCAGCGCCGCGGGGTCCTCGAGGGCGCCGCGGGTGGCGGCCTGGTCGGCGGGCACGCCCCGCAGGATCTTCTTCACCGGCACCTCGAGCTTCTTGCCCGACAGCGTGCGCGGCAGGGCGCGCACCACGTGCAGCTCGTCGGGCACGTGACGCGGCGAGAGCCGCTCGCGCAGCTCGCGCGCGACCGTACGTCGGAGCTCGTCGACGTCGGTGCCGTCGGGGTCGGCGAGCGTGACGAAGAGGAGCAGCGTGCCGGCGCCGTCGCCGCGGTCGTCGTCGGCGGTGTCCTCGAGGTGCACCACGAGGCTGTCGGCCACCTCCGGAAGGCTCTCGACGACGGTGTAGAACTCGCTCGTTCCGAGGCGCACGCCGCCGCGGTTGAGGGTGGCGTCGCTGCGCCCGGTGATGGTGCACGTGCCGCGCTCGGTGATCGTGATCCAGTCGCCATGGCGCCACACGCCGGGGATGTCCTCGAAGTAGGCGGGCGCGGTACCGCGAACCGTCGGTGTCGCCCCAGAAGCCGACGGGCATCGACGGGAGAGGAGCGGTGATCACCAGCTCGCCCAGGGAGCCGACGACCGGCCGCGCGTGCTCGTCGTAAGCCTCGACGGCGGCGCCGAGGCTGCGGCACGAGATCTCGCCGGCGTAGACCGGGACGGTGGGAGAGGCGCCGACGAACGCCGAGCAGACGTCGGTCCCGCCGGAGACGGACTGCAGGTGGACGTGCTCGCCGACGGCGTCGTACACCCACCGGAATCCCTCGGCCGGCAGCGGTGCGCCGGTCGAGCCGACCGCTCGAAGTGTCGACGTGTCGACAATGTCGCGGGGTCGCAGCCCCTGCTTGCGGCACTGCAGGAGGTAGGGCGCGGAGGTGCCGAAGTAGGTCACCCCGAGCTCGGCGGCGTCGCGCCAGAGACGGTCGAGGCCCGGGTGCGCGGGGTTGCCGTCCCAGAGCAGGACGGTGGAGCCCGTCAGCAGGCCGGACACCAGCAGGTTCCACATCATCCAGCCGGTCGTGGAGAACCAGAGGAAGACGTCGTCGGGGCCGAGGTCGTGCTGCAGGCCGAGCGCCTTGAGGTGCTCCACCGTGATGCCGCCGTGGCCGTGGACGATCGGCTTGGGCAGTCCGGTCGTGCCCGAGGAGTAGAGCACGTAGAGCGGCGCGTCGAAGGGCAGGCGCTCGAACGCGAGCTCGCCGGGCTCGGCGAGGAGCGCGTCCCAGGTGGTCGCGGCGGTGGGCGCGGGCGCGTCGGGGTCGAGGTAGGGCAGCCAGACGAGCGTGCGCACGCTGGGCAGCGCCTCGACGATCCGCTCGACCTCGGCCCGGCGCTCGACGGTCTTGGCGCCGTAGCGGTAGCCGTCGACGGCGAGCACGAGCACGGGCTCCGTCTGCTGCCAGCGGTCGACGACGCTCTGCACGCCGAACTCCGGTGCGCAGGAGCTGAAGACCGCGCCCAGGCTGGCCGCGGCGAGGAGCAGCACCAGCGTCTCGGGCACGTTGGGCGCGTAGGCGGCGACCCGGTCGCCCCGACCGACGCCGGCCCGGACGAGCCCGGCCCGCGCCCGCGCGACCTGGTCGCGCAGCTGGGCGGCGGTCAGCCGGACGTCGTCGCGCGACTGCGAGCGCCCGACGACGACCACGTCGTCGTCGGCGCGACCGGGCAGCCGCAGCGCTGCCTCGGCGTAGTTGAGCCGGACGTCGGGGAACCACACGGCCCCGGGCATCGAGGCGTCGGCGAGCGCCGGGGTCGGCGACCCGTCGCCCGGGACGTCGAAGAACCGCCAGACGGCCTGCCAGAACGCGTCGGGCTCCTCGACCGACCAGCGCCAGAGGGCGTCGTAGTCGTGCGGGTCGACCCCCACCGACGTGGCGAACGCCGCGATGCGCGGGGTGGCGGCGGGGTCGGGGCTCCAGAGCACCTCGGGGGTCTCGGGCATGGCGGCGCGGCCTCCTGGACGGCGGACGGGTCGGGTCAGCGGTGGGCGTCGTCGGGCGGCACGTCGGTGGCCGCCCAGACGAGCAGCCGCTGCACGAGCGGCACGGTGACGACCATGAGGCCCGGGACGATCAGCCACGCCCAGGGCCCGTCGACCGGCTCGAGGAACGCGAGCATGACCACGATCGCCACGAGCAGCACCGACAGCGCCAGCACGGGGCGTGCCTGCTGCACGCCGAACGCCCGCAGCAGGCGGGCGCCCAGCTCGCCGGCGACGCCGACGACGACCAGGACGGCGAGCAGGCCCCAGAACGCCCCGCCTGCCGACGTGCCGCGGACGGCGCTGAACAGCTCGAGGCACAGCCAGCCGCCGGCGGTCACCAGCAGACCGGCCACCAGCCCGGTGACGACGGACGCGCCGAGCGGCGGGACGGTGGGGACGCGGTAGTCGCGGACGGCCCAGACGGCGTCCTCGCCGCGGTCGCGGACGGCGAAGCCGAGCCGACGGGCGCGCTCACCGGTGCTGTGGACGGCGTCGCCCACCCGGTCGCGGGCGCGGGCGAGCCCCGCGCCGACGTCGACCGTGGTGCGAGGGCCACGCGGTGCCGCCGGGGTCGGGGCAGCGGGGGCGTCGGCCGGGGCGGCCGCCTTCGCGTCCTTGCCCTTCAGGCGCGACATGGCGGTCGCGCGGGGCGGTGCCGGGCGGGTCTCGCGCGGTGTCGGCGCCGACGGCGCGACAGGCCGCACGACCGTCTTCTTGACGACCTTCTTGACCACGCGCGGCTGGCTGCTGCTGCGCGCCTCGTCCGCCGGGGTCGTGCCCTCCTCGACCATGGCGCCAGTGTGTCACAGGACACCTCTGCCGCGGTCCGACGTCCGCCGTCGACGGCCCCTCGACGGCCCGTGGCGCCGACGCGCACTTTCGGCGGACCTGTGCCAAGGTCGAGCCATTCCATGCCTCACGGCCCCGGTAGCCCCAGATGCCGACCGTGGTGCGCTGCCCCGCGCACGTCCGTAATCCCACCCTCCCTAGGACAGGTATGTCTGCGATCCTCTTCGGTTCCATCAGCACGCTCGTCGACAGCTCCGAGCTGCAGCGTCGGGCCTTCAACACCGCCTTCTCCCAGCACGGCCTCGACTGGTCGTGGGACCAGGAGGAGTACGCCGCGCTCCTCACCGGCAACGGCGGGCAGGACCGCGTCGCCGCCTACGCCGAGAAGCGTGGCGACGACGTCGACGCCGCGGCCGTGCACGCCACCAAGTCGGAGGTGTTCCGGACCCTGCTCGCGCAGGAGGCGCCGGAGCCCCGCGCCGGCGTCGTCGAGACGATCCGCGCGGCGAAGGAGGCCGGGCACCGGCTGGGCTTCGTCACCACCACCTCGGCCGACAACGTCGCCGCGGTCCTGAAGGTGCCCGGTCTCTCGGCCGCCGACTTCGACGTGGTCGTCGACGCCGACGACGTCGACGAGCCCAAGCCTGCCGCCGAGGCGTACCGGCACGCGCTGGCCGCCCTGGGCGAGCACGCGTCGGACGCGGTCGCCGTCGAGGACAACACCGGAGGGGTCACGTCGGCGCGGGCCGCGGGCCTGCCCGTCGTCGCGTTCCCGAACACGAACACTGCCGACCACGACTGGTCCGAGGCGACCGAGCGCGTCGACGCGCTCGAGCTGGACGACCTGCTGCGGAACGTCGGACGTTGAGGACGGGGAGGACACGATGAGCACCGAGCCCGCCACCCTGACCGCCAGCCCCACCTCCTTCGAGGTGCACGCCACCCAGCGGATCGACTACACGCTGACCTACGTCGACGGGGTGTTCGACCCCGCCCGGCCCGAGCTGGCCGACCACTACCGCGAGTGGGGACGCGCCCTCATGGTCGTCGACGCGGAGGTCCACGCCCTGTACGGCGACGACGCCGCGGCCTACTTCGCCCACCACGACATCGAGCTGACTGTCCACCCCATCGCGATCGGTGAGAAGAACAAGAAGTGGTCGACGGTCGAGGGCATCGTCGACGCGTTCGCCGACTTCGGGCTGCTCCGCAAGGAGCCGGTCCTCGTCGTCGGCGGCGGCCTGACCACCGACGTGGCCGGGTTCGCGTGCGCCGCGTTCCGCCGGTCTACGCCCTACATCCGCATCCCCACGACGCTGATCGGGCTGATCGACGCGAGCGTGTCGATCAAGGTGGCCGTGAACCACGGCAAGCACAAGAACCGGCTCGGGGCGTACCACGCGTCGAGCGACGTGCTGCTCGACTTCTCCTTCCTGCGCACGCTGCCGGAGGCGGAGGTGCGCAACGGCATGGCCGAGCTGGTGAAGATCACGACGGTCGCCGACGCCGCCACCTTCGACCTGCTGGAGCAGCACGCCGAGGAGCTCCTCGAGACCCGGTTCGGGCACCTCGGGGGCACGCCGGAGCTGCGTCAGGTGGCCGACCGGATCACCTACGAGTCGATCAAGGTCATGCTGGAGCTCGAGACGCCGAACCTGCTCGAGCTCGACCTCGACCGCGTCATCGCGTTCGGGCACACGTGGAGCCCGACGCTCGAGCTCGCCCCGGCCGACCCGTACTACCACGGTCACGCCATCGCGATCGACATGGCGTTCTCGGCCACGGTCGCGGAGGCGCGCGGGCACGTCAGCGCGGCGGACCGCGACCGGGTGCACGGGCTCTTCAGCGCGCTCGGCCTGTCGCTCGACAGCGACGACCTGACGCCCGACCTGGTGCGCCGCGCGACCGCGTCGATCCTGCAGACGCGCGACGGGCTGCTGCGTGCGGCGGTCCCGTCGCCGATCGGCACGTGCGCGTTCCTCAACGACCTCGCCGACGACGAGGTCGACGCGCTGCTGGCCACGCACAAGATGCTCGTCGCGGCGTACCCGCGCGAGGGTCGCGGCGTCGACGCGCACGTCTCGGCCGCGGCCGTGCCCGTGCCGGCATGACCTCGACGGTCCACCGACCGGCAGGGGGTGACGGGTCGCAGGCGCTGCGGCCCGTCACGCCCGTCGGCATCGCCGCGCAGGAGGTCGCGCTCGTCCTCGACGGGCTCGACGCGGGCGTCCCGGTCGACGACGAGGTCCTGGACCGGCTCCGCCGGGCGCACACGCTGCTGGCCGGTCTGGACCCGTACGTCGCGGCCAGCACCTCGCCCGAGTCGGCGCAGCTCGCCGAGCTCGCGCGCGCGACGGCCGGGCACCGGTGGGGCGAGCACCCGCCGGGTGCTGCCCAGCTGGAGCCGGAGATGGTCAGCGGGCACGTCGAGGCGGCGCTGCTGCAGCTGCTGGTGCGGCTCAGCGGCGCGCGTCGTGTGCTGGAGATCGGCACGTTCACCGGCTACGCGGCGCTCGCGGTGGCCGAGGCGCTGCCGGCCGACGGCGTCGTGGTCACGTGCGAGGCGGACCCGCGTGCCGCGGCCGTGGCCCGTGAGGCGTTCGGCCGCTCCGACGACGGAGGTCGGGTCGAGCTGCTCGAGGGACCGGCGCTGGCGTCGCTGGAACGGCTCGAGGAGCCGTTCGACCTCGTGTTCATCGACGCCGACAAGGAGGGCTACACGGCCTACCTCGACCTGCTCCTCGAGCGCGGGCTGCTGGCCGACGGTGCTCTGGTGGCCGTCGACAACACGCTGATGCAGGGCGTCGCGTACGGTGCCCCGCCCCGGTCGGAGCGCGAGGAGGAGCAGGGTCGGGTGATCGCTGCGTTCAACGAGCGGGTGGCGTCCGACCCGTCGCTCGTGCAGGTCGTCCTGCCCGTGCGCGACGGACTCACCCTGCTGCAGCGGAGGGTCGATGGCTGAGGTGCGGGCGGCGGCGAAGTCACTCGGCGCGCTCGGGCTGCTGTCGCTGGCAGCGCCCGTGGCGGCTGCGGCTACGACCGGAGCGGCGCTCCTCGGACGTGCGCGGCAGCAGGACGAGCGGCGAGCCGTCCGGTCCGGTCCGCCGCTGACCGTCATGGTCAGCGGGGGGAAGATGACGAAGGCCCTCACGCTGTGCCGTGCCTTCCACGCCGCGGGGCACCGCGTGGTGCTGGTGGAGGCCGAGAAGTACCGCTGGACGGGGCACCGAGCGTCGCGCAGCGTCGACGTGTTCCGCACGATCCCGGGGCCGGACGACCCCGACTACGCGCAGGCGCTCCTGCGGGTCGTCGAGGAGGAGGGAGTCGACGTCTACGTGCCGGTCTGCGCGCCGGCGACCGCCATCGCGGACGCGCGTGCGAAGGCCGTGCTCGAGACCCGCTGCCGCGTCCTGCACCTCGAGCCCGACGAGGTCGTGATGCTCGACGACAAGGCGGCGTTCGCGCGCCGAGCGGCCGCCCTGGGCCTGAGCGTCCCGGAGACGCACGAGGTGCACGACGTCGAGGACGTCATGGCCTTCGACTTCGCGAGCCGCCCGCGGCCGTTCATCCTCAAGAGCATCGCCTACGACCCGGTGCACCGGCTCGACCTGACGCCGTTCCCGTTCGGGCCCACGGGGCAGGACCGCGAGGCGATGCGCCGGCACGTGGCCGCGCTGCCGATCTCGCCGTCAAACCCGTGGATCCTGCAGGAGCTCGTGGAGGGCGAGGAGCTTTGCACGCACGGCACCGTCGTCGAGGGGCAGCTGCGGGTGCACCTCTGCTGCCCGTCGTCGGCGTTCCAGGTGAACTACGCGATGGTCGAGCGGCCGCGCGTACGGGAGTGGGTGGAACGGTTCGTCGGCGAGCTCGGACTGACCGGCCAGGTCTCGTTCGACTTCATCGAGGCCGCCGACGGCACGCCCTACGCCATCGAGTGCAACCCGCGCACCCACTCGGCGATCACGATGCTCGACGGCCACCCCGGCCTCGCCGACGCGTACCTCGGGCCCGACCACGAGGGAGAGCCGTTGCAGCCGCTCCCCGGGAGCCGGCCCACGTACTGGCTGTACCACGAGCTCTGGCGGCTGCTGGTGCGCGAGCGTCCGCGACGGAGCACGCTGCGCGTCGTGCTCGAGGGTCGCGACGCGATCTGGTCGGTGCGCGACCCGTGGCCGTTCCTGCTCGAGCACCACCGCCAGGTCCCGGTGCTGCTGGCGCGCAGCCTGGTGCGGGGTCGCAACTGGATCCGCATCGACTTCAACATCGGCAAGCTCGTGGAGGCCGCCGGTGACTGAGCGACGCATGGTGCTGCACCTCGTCGGGTCGCCCACCGACGACTTCTTCGCCGATCTCTCGCGGCTGTACGCCGGCGGCTGCCTCGAGGCGCTCGCCGACGTGCCTGGCTTCGACCACGTGGTGGTGTGGGTCGGGCCCGACGGTCGGTGGCGCTTCCCCGCGGACCTCGGCCGTGAGGCGATCGAGGCGGCGGAGCCGGTGGAGCTGGCGGAGGCGGTCGGCCTGGTCCGGGGGATCGCTCCCGACGTGGCGCTGCCGCAGCTGTTCTGCATCGCCGGCATGACGACCTACCGTGCGTTGCTCGACGTGTTGGGCGTGCCGTTCGTCGGGAACTCCGCCGACGTGATGGCGCTCGCGGCGCACAAGGAGCGCACGAGGGCGGTGGTGGCGGCCGCCGGTGTCGACGTGCCGCCGGGCCGGGTCGTGCGTGGCCACCCGGACGTCGACGAGCGCCTCCTCGACGACGCGGTGGAGGCGGTCGGCCTGCCGGTAGTGGTGAAGCCGGTCGACGCCGACAACTCCACCGGCGTCGCCCTCGTCCGCGACCGCGCCGACCTGCGGTCCGCCGTCGTCGAGGCAGCGCGCGAGACGTCCGTCGGCGACGTGCTCCTGGAGCGCTTCGTGCCGCTGGGTCGGGAGGTCCGCTGCGCGGTGCTGGAGACGGACGACGGCCTGCGCGCACTCCCGTTGGAGGAGTACGCGGTCGATGCGCAGCACAAGCCGATCCGCGACCGCGCCGACAAGCTCGCCGGGTCGGGCGACGACCTCGCGCTCGTGGCCAAGACCCACGACCACGCCTGGATGGTGGCCGACGACGACCAGGTCGTCCCCGCGGTGCACGAGGCGGCCCGGACGGCGTTCCATGCGCTCGGCTGCCGCGACTACGGCCTGTTCGACTTCCGCGTGGACTCCGAGGGCCGCCCGTGGTGCCTCGAGGCCGGCCTCTACTGCTCGTTCGCCCCGTCGAGCGTCGTGGTGATGATGGCGGCCGCCGGGGGCACACCGCTGCCCGAGCTGTTCGTGTCCGCGGTCGAGCGGACCCTCACCCGCCGGTGAGGCTGTTCAGCGTGCTGTGATCGGCACGGCTACCGTCCTGCCCCCGACCGCGGGGTAACGCAGGACGAGGCCCGCCTGCGTGCTTTCGACCCCCCACTCCGGCGCTACCCCCTGCGCAGCGTCCGCGTCGGGTGCCTGGACGTCAAGAGGGGCCAGCACCGGACCGTCCCCGACGAGGACGGTCACGCCGACAAATCCGTCGTCGGCGGCCTGCAGCTCGTACAGTCGCAGCACCACGGCGGGACCTCCGTTGGGCACGTCGAGTCGTTGGTACCGAGGTTCGAAAGCGCTGTCCAGGCCGCACACCGCCCAGGTCCCGAGCCACCCGAGTACGCACAGACCTGTCGCCGACCAGCACAGGAGTGCCACCACGTCCCCGCTCCGGTCTGCGAGTCGCATCAGCGCGACGATCGCGGTCCAGAGGGCCAGCGCGACGGCAGCGGCAACCAGCATGATCCGTGCCCGTCCGGAGTCGAGAGGCCCGATCATCAGGACGCCGCCCTCGGGAACGACGACACCGAGAACCGCCCAGAGCGCGCCCGCCAGCACGGCCAGCCCGCCGAGCAGGACCTCGGGAAGCCGTGGCCACCGCGCCCTCGACCTCACGCCCGTCCCCTCACGTCATCGCTTGTGTCGCGAGTCTCGCAGGTGCGCCGCGACCAGCTCAACGCGTGTGCCGTCTCCCGGGACGACAGGACGGTCGTCGTCCCCTCGCTGGGTCGGCAGCGCGACCTCCGCCTCGCCGCCGCCGAAGGCCGGGTAGCGCAGGACGGGGCCCGCCTGGGTCTGCGCGACGGTGAGGCCCTCTCGGCACAGGGCGAACGTGTCGGCCGGTGGCGCAGCGTGGGGGATGGGGCGGAACGTCGAGCCGACGCCCGAGAGGACGGCGACGTAGGTGACGTCGTTCGCGATCAGCGGGCCCTCAGCGAGCGGGACGACGACAGCGGGACAGCTGCCGGGGAGGGCCACCCGCTCGTAGCTCGGTTCGAACACGCTGACGACCATGCACATCGCGCAGGTCGCGAGCCGGCTGGTGGCGGCTGCGACGACCCCGAGTCCGCAGGCGACCGCAGCCGCGCCGCCCCGGCGCCGAGCCTGGCGCAGCAGCACCAGCACGATGGCTGCTGCAGCGGCGGTCGCGGCTGCCCCGACGAGGAAGATCCTCAACCGTCCCGAGTCGACCGGACCGAGCATCACCACGCCGCGCGTCGGCGTGGCCACGCCGACGACGATCCAGGCCAGCGCGGCGACGGCCGCGAGACCGGTCAGCACGAGCGCGGCGCGCTGGTCGCGCCACAGCGACCCGACCATGCGACCTCCCGCGGACACGACGACGCGGCCAGTCTGCCCGACGCCCACGGTGCGAGGTGCTCGTTCGCGGGGATCGACCCCTGCAAGCACCGGAACGCCCTCGAGTGCGCGAAGCCCCCTTGGCGCGGTCCTCGGTGAGACCGGGGCGACGCTGTGCTCGTTGTCGGCTGTGACGACGGTGTCGACCACCGGAGGGGCGGTCGGCCTTGACCCGGACGGCGACCTGCTCCAGGTTGGACCATCATGACCATGCTGAGCTCGCTGAGTCCGCTGCCGCACTCGTGGCGTGTGTGTCGGTACGAAGAACAGCTGCGGGGACACAAGGGCTGGGAGTCGTGGATCGACAAGGCCGATGTCGGAGACAGGTTCAACGGGATCGTCCTGTCCGACGAGGAGTATCTCCGCGTCGAGAACACCTACATCGCTGCGGTCGTACGTTTCGCCGTGGCGACCTCGGCCACGTTCTTCCGGGTTTCCTGGCTGCACCACCAGGATGCGAACTTTGCACTGACTCCTGGCCAGATCGTCGTCCGCTCGGACGTGGGACCCATCGTCCGGGGCAATCTGCGAGGTGAGCTCGACTGCTGTCTCGACGCTGTCAACGATCGGCTGCACATCGAGTTCGGGTACGACCTGTACATGTACGTCGCGGCCGACGATCCGTGCGAGAGAGCAGTCGCCGGTGCCGAAGAGGACGGCCTCTGGCTCACGCCCAACTTTCCTCTCCGGCGGTGGGACGACGACGATACGTGACCGGCACACGTGCGGCGACGAGTCCATGAACAAGCGGAACCGGATAGGCGAAAAGCACGACGAGTCGGCGGGAAGTGATCTCGAATGAGTGGGCGGAAGCGCCTGAAGCTGGTTGAAGGCACGGTCTTCGCTGTGCCCCTGGGCGACGGCCGGACTGCGATCGGTCAGATTGCCACTATGAAGAGTAAAAAGATCCTCTACATCGTGCTCTTCGAGCAGATGGTGCCCGATGACGAGGTGGAGATGGCCTGGCAGTCGGCGATTCAGAGCCCGATCGTGATCGCGGGCTCTTCGTTGGATGCGCGCCTTTATCACGGCTTCTGGACGATTCTTGGAGTTGCGGACGTTCCGGATCCGCTCCACTTGCCAGCGAGCAAGGTCGCGATCGGCATGCCCCCCACGGTCTACGTGACGGACTATCGCGAAACTCGTCGACGTCTGGCCACTTCTGACGAAGCCGAGACGCTGCCCAACATCACCACGGTGTCGCCCATGCGGCTAGAGAAGGCGTTCAAGGCGCTTCACGGCCTCGAGCCGTGGCTCGAGGTGTACGACCCGCTGTTGCCAGCGAACATCGTCACGGAGCCCATGGTGTTTGGCGAGGAAGGTGTCGATCAGTCGTAGAGTCTGGTGATCGTCCCGTGCTCCCAGGAGAAGTAGGATCGCGGTGACGCGAAGTCGGCGGGCGGGTCGCTGATAATCACGGTCCAGGCCTGGGCGCGCTGCGCAGCGAGGCGGGGAAGTTCATGAGGTTCCTGTAGTGGAGTACTTCACGCACGAGGGAATCCTCTACGAGTTGTTGATCATCTCCCTTGCTAGCGAGGACGGGTACGGAGTCGAGCTGACAGACATGTCGGCGACCGGTGGTCTGCTCGCGGAAGTGCGCGTGGCGAACGGCACGATCACTCCTCTGCGTCAGGCTCCGATGCCCGCCGCCGTGTACGCCCGGTGGACGGCAGCCGTGATCGAGCTGGCCGAGCTGCCGCCGCTCGACGATGAGGTCGAAGACTGAACCCCGGTCCCGCGCCGCGCCTGGGCAGGGACGCGTCATCGCCAGGGACCTTGACGGGTACACCCGATCAGGTGCGTTGAAGAGTGCAGAGCGGGTCACACACCTGGAGACGAGAGTCATCCGCCCGGGGTCGGTCGGCCTTGACCCGGACGGCGACGTCCTCCAGGGTGGACCATCGTGACCTTGCTGAGCCCGCTGCCGTACTCCTGGCGTGTGAGCAGGTACGAAGAACAGCTGCGGGGCCCGGGGTGGGAGTCGTGGGTCGAAGTGCCCGACATCGGAAGAAGGTTCAACGGGATCGTCCTGTCCGAGCAGGAGTACCTGCGTGTCGAGAACACCTATCTCGCCGCGGCGGTGCGTTTCGCCGTCGCGACCTCGGCCTCCTTGTTCCGGGTTGCCTACTTGGGGCGCCAGGATGCCAACTTTGCGCTCACTCCTGGCCAGCTCGTTGTCCGGTCCGATCTGGGAGCCATCGTGCGGGGCAGCCTGCGAAGTGAGCTCGACTGCGCTCTCGAAGCTGACAACGGTCGGATGCAGATCAGCTTCGGGTACGACCTGTACATGTACGTCGCGTCCGACACTCCGTGCGAGGCAGCCGTTGCCGGGGCGGAAGAGGACGGCCTCTGGCTGAATCCAGGCGTACCTCTCGCTCTGTGGGAGGAAGACGACGCTTGACCAGCGCACGCACGTCGACGAGCTCACTCGTGCGACGAACATGAGCTCGGATGTTGCGGCAGCTCGGGGGTCGGAGGGAGGTGACCCGCGGTGACGGCGCATGTTCACGTGTACGTGAGTCTCGAGCGTGACGACGACGGGTACCCACCGTTCGAGGTCGAAGAGCTTGACGCGGTGCGCGAGAGCCCAGGCCGGTGCCGCATCCTGGGTGCTCCGGTGTTCGCGTACGGACTGGCGCCCGGTGACGTCGTCAACGTGGTGAAGGTGATGGGTGAGGGCGACCAGCTGTGGGTCACTGAAGTCCTCGAGCCGTCAGACAACTGGCTGGCGCGGGTCTCGACCCATGGCGAATGCACTGACGAGGACGCAGTCGGCGTGTTCCGCTCACTGGGTTGTGATGCCCACGCGACCCAACACAGTCTGGTCACGGTCGTCGTTCCAGCGTCTGTGAAGCCGGAGCTGGTGTTGCAGACGTTGCGCGACGGACAGGATCGTGACGATCACTGGTACTTCGATCTCGGCGTGGGGCCGTCGAACGCGGGGTGATGTGCGCCGTCGACCATCCACGCGGGCATGGGAACGGAACTACCGGTCGGCTGGCTGCTCCTCGGCGAACCGATCAGCGAGTCGAAGGCCCGACGGCGAAGGACGATCGCGACGGGACGGCGGCCTTGACGCGAACGGCGATCTCCTCCAGGTTGGAAAGTGATGACCTTAATGAGCCCGCTTTCGCACTCGTGGCGTGTGTGTCGGTACGAAGAACAGCTGCGGGGACAAAAGGGCTGGGAGTCGTGGATCGGCATGTCTGATATCGGAGAACGGTTCAACGGAATCGTTCTATCCAATCAGGAGTACGTCCGCGTCGAGAACACCTACATCGCTGCGGTCGTGCGTTTCGCCGTGGTGACCTCGGCCTCTTTGTTCCGCGTTGCCTTCCTCGGGAGCCAGGGTGCCGACTATGCGCTGTCTCCTGGCCAGCTTGTCGTCCGGTCGGACGTGGGACCCATCGTCCGGGGCAACCTGCGAGGTGAGCTCGACTGCGCTCTCGAGGCTGTCAACGGTCGGCTGCAGATCGCCTTCGGCTACGACCTGTACATGTACGTCGGGGCCGACATCCCTTGCGAGAGAGCGGTTGCCAGTGCCGAGGAGGACGGACTGTGGCTCGAGCCAGGCGTTCCTCTGAGGTCGTGGGAGGACGACGACGCATGACCGGCGTACGTGCGACGACGACTCAACGCGCGGACCCAGCGGCGCGAACGGAGGGCGACGGCTCGAGGCCCGCGTCGAGCCCGACGGGCGGATGCCCCGACAGACGAAGAACCTCGAACCTCACGAGGAGGTCCGAGGTTCTCACGTCGAACTGATGGTCGGGGTGACAGGATTTGAACCTGCGGCCTCGTCGTCCCGAACGACGCGCGCTACCAAGCTGCGCCACACCCCGGCCGTCATCCTCAGCGGGAGGACGACCTCGACGAGTCTACCCCAGTCAGGGTGAGCAGGGTGGCCTCGGGTCGGCACGCGAACCGCACGGGGGCGAAGGGCGACGTGCCGAGGCCGCCGGACACGTGCAGCCAGGAGGGTTCGGAGTCGACCGCCTGGTGCGTGCTGAGACCCTTCACCCGTCTGCGGTCGAGGTCGCAGTTGGTCGCGAGGGCGCCGTAGAACGGGACGCAGAGCTGGCCCCCATGGGTGTGGCCGGCCAGCACGAGCGGGTAGCCCTGGCTCGACGCGCGGTCGAGCACGCGCAGGTACGGCGCGTGCGCCACCGCCACCGCCAGCTCGGCGTCGGGGCCGAGCTCCGCTGCCGGCGGGATCGCGTCGAGGTCGTCGAGCTCGAGGTGCGGGTCGTCCACCCCCGCGAACGCCAACGGACGCCCGCCGACGTCGAGGTGGCCCGTGGTGTTGTTCAGGTCGAGCCAGCCGGACCCGACGAGCCCCGAGCGCAGCTCCTCGAACGGCAGCGTCGGCTCCCGGTTCCACGAACCGCCCGCCTGGGTGCCCGTGCCGCCGACGAGGTAGCGCAGCGGGTTCTTCGGCACCGGCGCGAAGTAGTCGTTCGAGCCGAACACGAACACGCCGGGGCGCTCGAGCAGCTCGCCGTAGGACTCGAGCAGTGGCGGCACCGCGTCGTGGTGGGCCAGGTGGTCGCCGGTGCTGACGACCAGGTCGGGCTCGAGGTCGGCCAGACCGCGCAGCCAGTCGCGCTTGCGTCCCTGGTTCGGGACCAGGTGCGCGTCGGACAGGTGGAGGACCGTCAGCGGGTCGGCGCCCGGCGCCAGCACCGGCACCGACACGTGCCGCAGCGCGAACCAGCGCGCCTCCAGCCAGCCGTACCCCACGCCGGCTGCGCCCGCACCGACCAGCCCCAGCGGTACCGCCACCGTCGCCCTCATGCGACCAGCGTAGGTCGGGGCGGGCAGGCCCGGCGAGTGCGGTGAGAGGATGACGCCATGGCAGCGCTCAAGGACCGACTCCGTACCGACCTCACCGCCGCGATGAAGGCCCGCGACTCCCTACGCGCCGGCACGCTGCGCATGGTGCTCACGGCCGTCACCAACGCCGAGGTGGCGGGGAAGCAGGCGCGCGAGCTGAGCGACGACGACGTCCTCGGTGTGCTCACCACCGAGGCCAAGAAGCGTCGCGAGGCCGCCGAGGCGTTCGACGCCGGCCAGCGTCCGGAGCTGGCGCAGAAGGAGCGCGACGAGGCCGCCGTCCTCGCCGAGTACCTGCCCGAGCAGCTCACCGCCGAGGAGGTCCGCGACCTCGTGACGGCCACCATCGACCAGCTCGGCGTGGCCGGCGACGGCATGAAGGCGATGGGCCGCGTCATGGGCGCGCTGCAGCCGCAGGTCAAGGGTCGCGCCGACGGTGGCGTCGTGGCGGCCGAGGTGAAGAAGGCGCTCGGCGCCTGAGTCCTCATCTGTCGCGCCGGCCGTCCTCAGCGGCTGGGTCTGGTCACCGTCGAAGGGTGCTCGGCGTGGGTGTTCGTCGGGTCGGGCGCGTCGGTGGACCCGACGACCGTGACCAGGGACGGGTGGCCGGAGCTCGTGTTGGTCGGGTCGCTCATGCGAACGTCGGCGCCTCTCGGTAGTGCGGGTAACGGGCCTGGAGGTCGATCGCCAGCTGGATCAGCGAGCTCTCGCTGAACGGTGCACCGACGACCTGGATGCCGACCGGCAGACCGCTGGCGGCGGAGGTCCCGCCCGGCACGGTCACGGTGGGGTACCCGAGGTAGTTGAACATGAAGGTCAGCAGGCGGTTGTTCTGCGGGTTGGTCAGGGGGCTCTGGGTGGCCAGGGCGCCGCGCTCCACCGGGTCCGCCGTCGAGACGAGGAGCGCCACGGCGTCGAGGTCGTGCTCGGCGAGGAAGGTCTTCCAGGTGGCCTGGTACGCGGCGCGATCACGCATGAGCGACAGGTAGTCGGTCGCCCTCATGTCCTGGGCCTGCACCGCGGCGAGGATCTGGGCCGCAGGTCCGCCGTACTCGGCGACCCGGCTGGGGAACCACTGGCTGTGGTAGGTCAGGGTGTCGACGTAGTTGCCCAGCTTGACCTCGAGCGACTCCGAGAACAGCGGGATGGAGACCTCGACGAGCGTGGCGCCGAGCGCGCGGAGCTCGCGGTAGGTGCGAACGAGCACCTGTGCCGGTCCGGCGTCCGGGGTCCCGACGTTGGTGGGGACCCCGATGCGCGTCCCGGCCAACGGCTTGCTCCGACGGCGCGGCAGGGTCGGGTAGCTCGACGACGGACGCCCCGACACCTCGGTCGAGGGGTCCGCGGGATCGGCTCCGGCCATGGCGGACAGCATGATCGAGCAGTCGGCGACGCTGCGGGCCATGGGTCCGCACGTGTCGAGCGACCAGCTCATCGGGATCACGCCGTAGCTGCTGAGCAGACCGAACGTCGGCTTGATCGAGCTGACCCCGCAGAACGCTGCCGGGATCCGCAGCGAGCCCAGGGTGTCCGACCCGAGCGCGGCCGGCGTCATGCGGGCGGCCAGGGCCGCGGCCGAACCTCCCGAGGACCCGCCGGTTGTCCGTGACATGTCCCAGGGGTTGCCGCTCTGCGGCGTGACGCCGAGGATGGCGAACTCGTCGGTGTGCGTGTGCCCCAGCAGGACCATGCCCTGGCGCGCGAGACGTCGCCAGACCGTCGCGTTGCCCGAGGCGATGTTGCCGGCGATCGCGTCCACGCCGGTCGCCTCGTCACCGCCGAGGATCTTCGAGGACGCGGTCACCGGGAGCCCCTTGACGGCGTACAGGTCCTTCAGGCCGATCGGCACACCGGTGAGAGCAGGGAGGGTGCGCCGCTGCCGCCGGGCTCGCGCGAGCCGGGTGTCGGCCGCTGCGGCCGCCTTCCGGGCGAGGTCCGGATAGATCCGGATCCAGGCGTTGACGTCGGACGCGGACCCCGCGAAGGAGATCTCGCCGTTGCGTCGGGCGATCCTGTCCTGGCACGCCTTGACCAGCTCGGTGCTCGACAGCTTCCCCGCCCGCAGCAGCGACGCAGCCTCGAGCAGCCCGAGGTCGGCAGGGCTGCTGTGCCGGGCGTAGATCGGACCCGGAGCCGGCAGGCCAGGGGCGCTGCTGGCGACCGCCTGGGACGCGGCAGGGGAGACGAGACCGGCAGCGCCGGCCGTGGCGCCAGCGGCGAGGAACGTGCGTCGTCTGATCGTGCTCACGCAGGCATTGCACCGGCGGTCACGACTCGAAGCGTGTCCCGGCCGTTGCGGACGTGTGAACTCGCTGGGTGAGGCTCGTCGCACGGCCGTCGGCGCGTGCTCGTCCGGTCAGGCCACCGAGGCCCGACCGGACGAGGCGCTGCGTCTGCTCAGCGACCGGGGCGGTCGCCCCCGTTGCCGCCGCCGCGGGCCTGGTCGCCGCCGCCACGGTTGCCGCCGCGCGGCTGGGCATCGCGGGGCTGGTCGCCACCACGCTGGGCACCGCCCGTCGCGGCCGCCGGCGGGGCGGCTGCGGGCTGGCGCTGCGGCGGGGTGTCGAAGTTCCGCGCCGGCAGGTAGGTCTGGATGACGCCCATGGCGTCCTTCCACATCGGGCCCGACAACGACGAACCGCCGGCCTGCGAGAAGTTGACGGGCACGCCGTTCAGCGTCACGCCCACCAGGCTGGCCGGGTTGTCGGCGCTGTTGACGCCGGAGATCATCGCCGCAGCCGAGAGCGTGGGCGTGTAGCCGACGTACCAGACGGACTGGCTGCTGTTCGTCGTACCGGTCTTGGCGGCCGAGTCGATGTTCAGCGCGGTGCCGTTCTGGAAGCCGAACCCGCCCGGCTGCTGGAGGCCGCGCAGGATGTCGTTGACCTGGGCCGCGACCTCGCGGCTCATGACGCGCTTGCAGCTCTCGGGGTACTTCTTGAGCACCTCGCCGTTCGCGCTGAGGATCTCATCGACGGGGCGCGGCGTGCAGTAGGTGCCACCCGACGCCGCCGTGGCGTAGGCGGCTGCCATCTGCAACGTCGAGACGGGAGAGACCCCCAGCGTGAAGGACGGGAACTGCCAGTCCTTCGCGTTGCTGATCCCCATCGACTCCGCCGTCCTGATCGTGTCGCAGAGTCCGGTGTCCGCCTCGAGCTGGGCGAAGTAGGTGTTGATTGAACGGCGGAGCCCCGTGTACATGTTGAACGTGCCCTGGCCGGTCGAGTTCTTCAGCGAGTACGACCCCGCGTTGAGCCCCTCGCAGGTGAAGTAGCGTCCGGCGGGGACCGTGATCGTCTGCGGCGAGTTGTAGGTCTTCCCGACAGGGATCCCCTTCTTCAGGGCAGCGACGGTCGTGAAGAACTTGAACGTCGAGCCGCCCTGGAACCCGCTGGACTGGCCGAACTCGGTCGGCACCGAAAAGTTCAGGAACGTCTGTCCGCGCTTCTCGTCGCGACCCATGGGTCGCGACTGCGCGACGCCGCGGACGTTGCCCGTGCCGGGCTCGACCAGCGCCATCGAGCCGACCGCGCGGTCACGCGCGCCGACCCGCTTGGTGACGGCCGCGTTGATGGCCTTCTGCATGCGCACGTCGATGGTCGACTTGATGGTCAGGCCGCCCTTCTCGAGCAGGGTGCGGCGCTCGTCGACGGTCTTGCCGAGCGCCTCGTCCTCGAGGAGGTACTGACGGATGTAGTCGCAGGAGAACGCGGCGACGGACTCGACGCAGCCGTTCGGGAAGCGCGTGAGCTTGAGGTCGAGCGGGGAGGCGATCAGCTTGTCGGCCTCGGCCTGGCTGATCTTGCCCTGCGTCGCCATGACCTGGATGACCGTGTTGCGGCGCTGGAGCGCCCGCTCGGGGTAGATGCGCGGGTTGAACTGCTCGGGGTTCTTCACCAGGCCGGCCAGCGTGGCGGCCTGCTTGACCGACAGCTTCTCCGGCGGGACCGAGAAGTAGTGGTAGGCGGCGGCGTTGATGCCGTACGCGCTGTCGCCGAAGTAGGCGATGTTGAGGTAGCGCTCCAGGATGTCCTTCTTGGAGTGCTCCTCCTCGTACTTGATGGCGAGCTTGAGCTCACGCACCTTGCGGGCCGTCGACTTCTCCGTGGCGGCCTTGATCTGCTCGCGCGTGGTGGCCTGCTGCACCAGCGACAGCTTCACCAGCTGCTGCGTGATGGTCGAGCCACCCTGGGTCTGGCCGTCGGAGGCGTTGTTGACGAGGGCGCGCAGCGTGCCCTTGAGGTCGAGTGCCCCGTGCTCGTAGAAGCGGTTGTCCTCGATCGAGACGATCGCCTCCTGCATCGTCTTGGCGATGCTGTCGAGGGGGACGTCCTGGCGGTTCTCCTCGTAGAAGTAGGCCAGGAGGCTGCCGTCGGCCGCGTACAGCCGCGTGGTCTGCGGGTTCGGCGCGTCGTCGAGCTCGAGCGGCAGGTCGACGACGTCGCGCGTGACGTCGTTGGCCGTGGCCGCGAAGAAGGCGGTGCCGGGGATGACCACGGCTGCGGAGAGCACGCCGGCGGCCACGGCCAGCACGATCATCGTGCCGATCAGCGAGGCGCGGCTGGACGTGCGCGGCGGTGTCTGGGCGATCCGCCGGACGTTGTCGGTGAGGTCGTCCCAAGGCATACGCCCCAGGATACGGGCCGATCCTGAGGATCGACGGAGGCGCGGAGCGGTGCCTGCGCCGGTGCGGCATCCCGGGACGGCCCAGGACCATAGTCCCTTCGGGCCATGTGAAGTTGGGCACTGTGGAGTCTGCCGCCGGATCAGCCGGATCCTTAGCGTTCTCTTTGTTAGAGAAACCTTGTCGGCCTCGGGGCCGGCTCTCGGGAGGTTGATCACCATGGGGTGGAACGAGAACTGGGCGGGTCAAGCCGCCTGCCGTGGCAAGTCCGACGCGCTGTTCGTCAAGGGCGCCGAGCAGAACCGCGCCAAGCAGGTCTGCGGATCGTGCAACGTCCGGGCCGAGTGCCTGGCCGAGGCGCTGGACAACCGCATCGAGTGGGGCGTCTGGGGCGGCATGACCGAGCGCGAGCGTCGCGCCCTGCTGCGTCGTCGCCCGAACGTGGCGGCCTGGCGCAGCGTCCTGCAGACCGCCTGACGTCCTCGGCGCCGGACGCGGTCAGCGTCCGGCGATCAGGTCGCCGATGCGGCGCAGTCCGTCGAGGTCGTGGACGTCGGTCGGCAGTGCCGCGACGGGCACGGTCGGCACGGTCGGGTGGCTGCCGGTGAACCGGCGCTGCACCTTCTCCTCGCGCGCGGCGACGCGCTCGCGGTCGGCGTGCACGTCGAGCAGCTCGGCGACCGACTCCTCGTCGGCGGCCCGCAGCCGGGTCGCGCCGCTCTCGGCGTCGGCGGCGGTGAGTCCGCCGGCGGCGCGCTCGTGCACACGGTTGACGACGAGCCCGGCCAGGGGCATGTCCTCCGCGGCGAGCCGCTCGACAAAGTAGGCGGCCTCGCGCATGGCGTCGGCCTCCGGCGCTGCGACCACCAGGAAGGCGGTGCCGTCGGCCTGCAGGAGCGAGTAGGTGGCCTCGGCGCGCTGGCGGAACCCGCCGAAGAGCGTGTCGAAGGCGGCCACGAACGTCTGCACGTCGGACAGCACCTGGGCGCCGAGCACCTTGTTGAGGGCGCTGGTGACGATGCCGAACCCGGCGCTCAGCAGCCGTGCCGGACCCTTCGCGGGCGCGAGCAGCAGCTTGATGAAGCGGCCGTCGAGCAGGCTCGACAGCCGCTCGGGCGCGTCGAGGAAGTCGAGCGCCGACCGCGAGGGCGGTGTGTCGACGACGATCAGGTCCCAGTCGGGGACGTCGGGGTCCTCGCTCGCGGCGGCGTGCAGCTGCCCGAGCTTCTCCATCGCCATGTACTCCTGCGTCCCGGCAAAGGAGCTCGACAGGGCGACGTAGAACGGGTTCTGCAGGATCTGCTGCGCCTTCTCGGGCGTCGCGTGCGCCTCGACGACCTCGTCGAAGGTGCGCTTCATGTCGAGCATCATCGCGTCGAGCGACCCACCGGCCGTCGTGTCGACGTCGGCCACCGGACGCGGCACGTTGTCGAGCTCGGTCAGGCCCATCGACTGCGCGAGACGTCGCGCGGGGTCGATGGTGAGGACGCAGACCCGCCGGCCCTGCTCGGCCGCGCGCAGCGCGAGCGCGGCGGACGTCGTGGTCTTGCCGACACCGCCCGAGCCGCAGCAGACGATGATCTGGGTGCCGCGGTCGGCCAGCAGCGCGTCGACGTCGACCCGTCCGGCCTCCGACCCGGGCAGGCCGCGCGCGGGCGTGCGCGAACGACGGCCGGTGGCGGCGGTGGCGGGACGCTTGCTCATCGCGCGGTCTCCTGGGTCGAGGTGCCGATGGTGTCGCGCAGCACGCGCGCCAGCTCGAACAGCGCCCCCTGGTCGACGCCGTCGCCCAGCAGCGGGAGCTCGACGACCGGACGGCCGCAGTCGCCGATCACCTCGCGCTGCTGCTCCTGCAGCACCTGGCGCTCGACGTGGGCACGGGCCTGGGCGAGCAGGGGGCCGGCAGCGTCGGGGGACAGCGAGACCGACCGCAGCGCCGCGGCCACCGCCGACTCGTCGAGGCTGCCCGCGTCGAGGGCGTCGCGGGTCGGGGCCGTCACGAGCTCGGGTCGCACGAGGTTGAGCAGCACGCGACCGACGGGCAGCTCGGCCGCCTTCAGCTCCGCGATGCCGTCGAGGGTCTCCTGCACGGGCATCTCCTCGAGCACGGTGACCAGGTGCACCTGCGTGCTGGGGGCGCGCATGAGCTGCATGATCGACTCGGCCTGCCGCTTGATCGGGCCGACCTTCGCGAGCCCGGCGACCTCGTGGTTGACGTTGAGGAACCGGGTGATGCGGCCCGTCGGCGGGGCGTCCATGACGATCGCGTCGTAGCGGTCGGCGCCGGTGCGGCGGGCCACCTCGTAGACCTTGCCGGTGAGCAGCACGTCGCGCACGCCCGGGGCGATGGTCGTGGCGAAGTCGATGATGCCGAACTTGTCGAGCGCCTTCCCGGCCCGACCGAGCCGGTAGAACATCTGCAGGTACTCCAGCAGCGCGGCCTCGGGGTCGATGGCCAGCGCGTGCACGGCACCGCCGTCGAGGCCGGTGGCGATGCGGCGCTCCTCGTAGGGCAGCGGCGCGACGTCGAAGAGCTGCGCGATGCCCTGACGACCCTCGACCTCGCACAGCAGCACCCTTCGGCCGCGGGCGGCGAGCGAGGTGGCCAGCGCGGCGGCCACCGTGGTCTTGCCGGTGCCTCCCTTGCCGGTCACGACGTGCAGCGGGGTCCAGAGGGTCACACGTCGAGGGTATCGACGCGTCGCGGAGGTGCGAGCCGAACGACGGTGAGGAGGCCCACGCCCCGCCGGGCGGTCAGCTGGCCCGGCGCCGTGTGGCGGACGAGCCGCGTTCGGGGGGTTGGGTGCGCTGCGCCGCGGGCCGTGGGCGACCTCCCGACGTGCGCGTCGCCGCCGGGCGGGGCCGTGCGGTGGTGCTGCGCTGGGCAGGAGCCGGACGGCGGGCAGGTGCGGTGCGCTTCGTGCTCGTCGACCGCGGTCGGGCGGTCGAGGCGGTCGCCGTGCGGCGCGGCGCCCGGGCCGGAGGCTTCCGGGCGGTGGACCGTCCCGACCGCCCGGTCTGCCTCGAGCGTGCGGGGCGCGGCCGCGCCAGGAACCACCACGACGTCGACCACGACGAGCAGGACGTACGCGGCAGCCGCGACCGCCAGGAACCAGGTGACCGGGTTGCCCAGCAGGAAGTCGCGGGTCGTCCCGGTGGGGGTCAGCGGAGGCAGCTCGGTGCGCTCGTCGCCCGTCATGGAGACGACCTGCAGGAGGAACGGCAGCACCTTCGTCACCCCGACGAGCACGGCCGAGACCACGAGGGCACGACCGATCCGTGTCGGGGGGAAGATCGACATGGGGCGAGCCTTCCACGACCGTGCCCCTCCTGTCCCGCGAACCGCGAGGATGTGACCACCCTCGCCGACACCCGTACGGACCGCCCGCCGCTACAGTCGGTCCATGACGCAGTGGGAGTACCTGACCGCACCGGTGCTGGTGCACGCGACCAAGCAGATCCTCGACAACTTCGGCCGCGACGGCTGGGAGCTCGTGCAGATCGTGCCGGGCATGAACCCCGAGAACCTCGTGGCCTACTTCAAGCGGCCGGTCCAGTCGTGAGCGAGGGCACCGTCGAGCGGCGTCTGGCCGACCTCGGCCTGACGCTGCCCGAGGTGGCGGCACCGCTCGCGTCGTACGTGCCCGCGGTGCGCTCCGGTGCCCACGTGTTCACGGCCGGCCAGCTGCCGTTGTCGTCGGGCGAGCTCGTCGCGACCGGCAAGGTCGGCGGCGAGGTGTCCGCCGAGGAGGCCCAGGCTGCCGCGCGCCAGTGCGCCCTGAACGCGCTCGCGGCGGTCAAGTCCGTCGTCGGCTCGCTCGACGCCGTGCGCCAGGTCGTCAAGGTCACCGTCTTCGTGGCCAGCACCCCCGACTTCACCGGTCAGCCCGTGGTCGCGAACGGGGCCAGCGAGCTGCTCGGCGACGTGTTCGGCGACGCCGGACGGCACGCCCGCAGCGCCGTGGGCGTGCCCGTCCTGCCGATCGACGCACCCGTCGAGGTCGAGCTCGTCGTCGAGGTCGACTGACCGTGCGGGTGCCGATCCCGGACGTGTTCCGCGACCGCGTCGCCACGTGGGACGGCACCCCGGCGCCGACGCGCGCCGCGGCGACCATCGCCCTCGTGCGACCCGGCGTCGGCGGGCCCGAGACCTACCTGCTGCGTCGTCAGCAGACGATGGCGTTCGCGCCCGGCATGTACGTCTTCCCCGGCGGAGGTCTGCAGGAGTCCGACCGCGAGGTGGTCGGCTGGGTCGGCCCGTCGTCGAGCCAGTGGGGCGAGCGGCTCGGCTGCGACCCCGACACCGCGCGCGCCCTCGTCGTCGCGGCGGTGCGGGAGACGTTCGAGGAGTCCGGGATCCTGTTCGCGGGCGCCGACGAGCACTCCGTCGTCGCCGACACCTCCTCGCCCGAGCTTCAGAAGGCCCGGCTCGACCTCGACGCCGGCGAGCTGAGCTTCGGCGACTTCCTGGGCGCGCGCGACCTGGTGCTGCGCTCGGACCTCCTCGGCGCGTGGTCGCACTGGATCACCCCGGCGTTCGAGCCGCGCCGCTACGACACGCGCTTCTTCGTCGCCGCCGTGCCGCGGGGGCAGAGCGTCGGCACGCTGCCCGGCGAGGCGGACCGTGCGACATGGGCGTCGATCGCGTCGGTGCTCGAGGCGGTCAAGGCGGGCGAGGCGGCCATGCTGCCGCCCACCTGGATCACCTGCCGCGAGCTGGCGCAGGCCGACCCGGCCACGCTGGTCGACGACGCGCGGGCCCGGGAGGTCCGCCCGATCGAGCCCCGGCTGGTCAAGGTCGACGGCGAGTGGTTCCTGGACAACCCGATCGAGGAGGAGACCCATGGCTGAGCCGGTCGAGGTCACCGAGCGCGCCAGCGTGGTGCGCGCGGACAACCCGGGCATCATGACGCTCGAGGGGACCAACACGTGGATCCTGCGTGAGCCCGGTGCGCGTCGGTCGGTCGTGGTCGACCCCGGCCCCGACGATCCCGCCCACCTCGACGCGGTGCTGGCGGCGGCGGGCGACGTCGGGCTGGTGCTGTACACGCACCACCCACGGCGACCACACCGACGCCTTCGACACGATGCGCGAGCGCACGGGTGCCCCGGCCCGGGCGGTGACCGACCGGTTCTGCGCCGACGCGATGCCGCTGACCGACGGCGAGGAGCTCGAGGTCGACGGGCTGCGGCTCGTGGTGCTGCTGACGCCGGGCCACACGCGCGACTCGGCCTGCCTGCGCCTGGCCGACGAGGCCACCGTGCTCACCGGCGACACCGTGCTCGGTCGCGGCACGACGGTGGTGGCGCACCCCGACGGGCAGCTGGGCCCCTACCTCGACTCCCTGGCGCAGCTGCGCCAGCTCGTGGAGGAGGGCTGCGCCGACCGCATCCTCCCCGGCCACGGTCCCGTCGTCGACGACCCGGGCGCGGTGCTCGACCACTACCTCGACCACCGCGAGGAGCGTCTCGACCAGGTGCGAGCCGCGGTCGCGGCGGGCCACGACACCCCCCGCGCCGTCGTCGAGCACGTCTACGCCGACGTCGACCCGATCCTCTGGGACGCCGCCGAGCTCAGCGTCCGCGCCCAGCTCGAGTACCTGCAGCAGTCCTAGTCCCTACGTCTCGGACACTTCCGGGGCGGTTGAGGCGCCTTCGGTGCCCCGGAACTGTCCGAAAATCCGTGGGTGGAGCGGCACGTCGGATGCGAGGGTGAGGTCGTGGACGAACCGATGGAGATCCGCGTCATGTGGGACTACGGCGCGGGCGAGTGCCTCTGGGGCGACGAGGGCGGGACCGACGGCGAGGAGTTCGGCCTGAGCGACGGCCTGCGCCGCGACCTCCAGGCCTTCGGGGACCGGTGCGAGGCCAACGTCCCGCCCCAGGTGTACGACGACCGCTGGGACGGCGTCTTCCTCATGCAGAGGTGGGTGCGCTGGAAGTACGCCATCTCCGACCTGCGGACTGGGGCCGCCCGGCAGCGACGGCGCGAGTTCGAGGAGCTCCGCCTGGTAGGCGAGGACCTCGCCCGACGCGTGCAGGACGAGGTCGGCCCGAGCGTACGTCGTCCGGTACCAGCACTGACCGGCAGGACCCGACCGCCCGGAGGAGGGGTGGGCGGTAGGTGAGCCACGGCTCGTGGACGCGAACGGTAGGAGGGCGGCGGATCAGGAGCGGAACGACGCAGGTCACCTACCAACCGCACCGTCGAACCGCGCGGTTCCGCAGGTCACCTACCGCCTCGACGCCCCGACACGTCGTCGTGCCGCCCACGTACGCCGACGGGGCGCCTCCCGGGTGGGAGGCGCCCCGTCGGGGGGTGGTGCGGGTCAGCGGCGCGACTTCGCGGCGCGGGCGCGCTCGGAGACGTTGAGGATGACCTTGCGGATGCGCACGTGCGAGGGGGTCACCTCGACGCACTCGTCCTCGCGGCAGAACTCCAGGCACTGCTCGAGCGACAGCTTCTTCGGGGGGATGACCTTCTCGAAGTTGTCCGACGTCGCCGAGCGGATGTTGGTCTGCTTCTTCTCCTTGGTGATGTTGACGTCCATGTCGTCGTCACGGGAGTTCTCGCCGACGATCATGCCCTCGTAGACCTCGGTCGCAGGCTCGACGAACAGCACGCCGCGCTCCTGCAGGTTGGTCATCGCGAACGACGTGACCGCGCCGGCGCGGTCGGCGACCAGCGAGCCCGACGGGCGGGTCGAGATGTCGCCGAACCACGGCTCGTAGCCCTCGGAGATGTGGTGGGCGATGCCCGTGCCGCGGGTGTCGGTGAGGAACTCGGTGCGGAAGCCGATGAGGCCGCGCGCCGGCACCAGGAACTCCATGCGGACCCAGCCGGTGCCGTGGTTGATCATCTGCTCCATGCGACCCTTGCGGACCGCGAGCAGCTGCGTGATCGTGCCGAGGTACTCCTCGGGCGCGTCGATGGTGAGGCGCTCGACCGGCTCGTGCAGCTTGCCGTCGATCTCCTTCGTGACCACCTGCGGCTTGCCGACCGTGAGCTCGTAGCCCTCGCGACGCATCTGCTCGACGAGGATCGCCAGGGCCAGCTCACCGCGACCCTGGACCTCCCAGGCGTCGGGACGGTCGGTCGGGAGCACCCGGATCGAGACGTTGCCGATGAGCTCGGAGTCGAGACGGTCCTTGACGAGGCGGGCGGTGACCTTCGTGCCCTTCTCGCGGCCGGCGAGCGGCGACGTGTTCGTGCCGATCGTCATCGAGATGGCCGGCTCGTCGACGTGGATGAGCGGCAGCGCGACCGGGTTCTCCGGGTCGGCCAGCGTCTCGCCGATGTTGATGTCGGCGATGCCCGCGATGGCGACGATGTCGCCGGGGCCGGCCGACTCGCCGGGCTTGCGCTCGAGCGCCTCCGTGACGAGCAGCTCGGTGATCTTGACCCGCTCGGTCGAGCCGTCACGCTTCATCCACGCGACCTGCTGACCCTTCTTCAGAGTGCCCTCCTTGACGCGGACGAGCGCCAGGCGACCGAGGAACGGCGAGGAGTCGAGGTTCGTGACGTGCGCCTGCAGCGGCGCGCCCTCGGTGTACTCGGGGGCGGGCACGGCGTCGAGGATCGTCTGGAACAGCGGGACCAGGTTGTCGTTGTCGGGCAGGCCGCCGTCGGCGGGCTGCTCGAGGGACGCGCGGCCGGCCTTCGCCGACGCGTACACGACGGGGAAGTCGAGGGCGTCGTCGCCGGCGTCGTCGGGCAGGAGGTCGAGGAACAGGTCGTAGGTCTCGTCGACGACCTCGGCGATGCGCGAGTCGGGACGGTCGACCTTGTTGACGACCAGGATGACCGGCATCTTCGCGGCGAGCGCCTTGCGGAGCACGAAGCGTGTCTGCGGGAGCGGGCCCTCGGACGCGTCGACGAGGAGCACGACGGCGTCGACCATGGACAGGCCGCGCTCGACCTCGCCACCGAAGTCGGCGTGGCCGGGGGTGTCGATGATGTTGATGACGACACCGCCCTCGGGGGCGCCGGGGCCCTCGTAGCGGACGGCGGTGTTCTTCGCGAGGATGGTGATGCCCTTCTCGCGCTCGAGGTCGCCGGAGTCCATGACTCGGTCGGTGACCTCCTGGTGCTCGGCGTAGGCGCCCTGCTGCTGGAGCATGGCGTCGACGAGCGTGGTCTTGCCGTGGTCGACGTGGGCGACGATCGCGACGTTGCGCAGATCGTGACGGCGGGTGGACATGCGGAACTTCCTCGCGCTGGATGATCAGGAGCGCTCGGACCGAGCGCGACGGGCCTGGCACGGAGTGCGGCCTCGAGAAGTCTAGTCGTGCCGTGGCCGTGCTCCTGCCACCTGGACGGTCCGCAGCCTCGAAAATAGATGCAGGTCACAATCATCGCGTTGCTGCAATGGTTGCGTGTGCGTTAGCATCGACCGGTGACCACCGACCGGAACGACGTGTACGAGCGCCTCGAGCTGTTCGTCCAGCGCCTCATGAGCTGCGTGCACGCGGAGGGGCTCGATCAGCTGGTCGAGCTCGACCTCTCCATGTCGCAGGCGCGCGCGATGTTCACCGTCGCGCTCGCCGACCGTCCCCTCGCGATCAACGAGATCGCGACGTCCATCGGCCTGTCGGTCGCGGCCGCGGGCCGCACCGTCGACCAGCTGGTGAGGCTCGGCTGCCTGGAGCGGCACGAGAGCCCCGACGACCGTCGCGTCAAGCTCGTCGCCCTGACGAAGCGCGGCTTCGACGCCGTCGACCAGCAGATGGAGCACAAGCGGCGCGCCCTACGGGTCGTCGCCGAGCAGCTCCAGCCCGACCACGCCGAGGACCTGCACCGGGTCCTCGGCCAGATCCTCGAGAGCGACGCTCTGCGAGTACCGGAGAAGGAAGACCATGTCTGACCAGACCACCGTCGATGCCTCGACGTCCGTACCGGACGACGACCGCATCACGCCCGAGATCCTGAAGGTCGCCGGTGTCGTCGTGCTCGGCGCCATCATGTCGATCCTCGACATCACCGTCGTCAACGTCGCGCTGCCGACGTTCCAGAAGGCCTTCGACGTCACCGAGCTGTCCACGGTCGCGTGGTCGGTCACCGGCTACACGCTCGCGCTCGCGGCCGTCATCCCGCTGACCGGCTGGGCCGCCGACCGCTTCGGCACCAAGCGGCTCTACATGACCGCGATCGCGCTGTTCACGATCGGCTCGGTCCTCTGCGCCTCCGCCTGGAGCATCGAGTCGCTCGTCGCGTTCCGCGTGCTGCAAGGCCTCGGCGGCGGCATGCTGATGCCGCTCGGCATGACGATCATGACCCGGGCTGCGGGCCCGCACCGCATGGGACGCCTCATGGCGATCCTCGGCATCCCGATGCTGCTCGGCCCGATCATGGGCCCGATCCTCGGCGGCTGGCTCATCGAGATCGCCTCGTGGCACTGGATCTTCCTCATCAACCTGCCGCTCGGCATCGCCGCGTTCGTCTACGCGCTGGTGATCCTGCCGAAGGACCACGCCGAGCCCAGCGAGTCCTTCGACGTCGTCGGCATGCTGCTGATGTCGCCCGGCCTCGCGCTCTTCCTGTTCGGTGTCTCCTCCATCCCGGAGACCGGCACCGTCGAGTCGACCCGCGTGCTGCTGCCCTCGATCGTGGGCGCGCTGCTCATCGTCGGCTTCGTGTTCTGGGCCTTCAAGCCCAAGCACCCGCTGCTCGACCTGCGCCTGTTCAAGGACCGCAACCTCGCCGTCGCGACCATCACGATGTTCCTGTTCGTCGGCGCGTTCTTCGGCGCCCTGCTGCTCGTCCCCACCTACTTCCAGCAGGTGCGTGGCGAGAGCGTCCTGAAGGCCGGCCTGCTCGTCGCCCCGCAGGGCATCGGCGCCATGCTGACCATGCCGATCGCCGGCACGCTCGTCGACCGCATGCCGGTCGGTCGCATCGTCCCGTTCGGCTTCGTCGGCATCATCGTCGGCGTCACCGGCCTGGCGTTCAGCACCGACCCGAGCACGCCGGTCTGGCACATCATGGCCTGGCTGTTCATCATGGGCCTCGGCATGGGCGGCACGATGATGCCGATCTTCACGTCGGCGCTGAAGACGCTCAAGGCCCACGACGTGGCCCGCGGCTCGACGCTGATCAACGTGGTGCAGCAGGTGGCCAGCTCCATCGGTGTCGCGATCATGACGGTGCTGCTCACCAACGGCATCAAGAACTCGGCCGCCGCCAGCGCCGCCCAGGAGATCGGGACGGCCCAGGCCGCCGGTCAGCAGCCGCCGGCCGACGCCGCCGAGACCGCGCAGCGCCTCGGTGACAGCTTCCTGCCGACGGTCCTGCAGGACACGGCCGACGCCTTCCACCACACCTACCTGGTGGCGCTCGCGCTGATCGTCGTCGCCCTCGTGCCCGTGGCGTTCATGCCCCGCAAGCGCGAGGCGTCGCACCTGCTCGACGACGAGGGCCGTCCGCCCGTCGTCGTGCACTGAGCACCACGTCTGACGTCTGACGTACGAGGGCCCCGCACCGCTCGGTGCGGGGCCCTCGTACGTCGTGCCCTGGGAGGTCGGTCAGGAGGTGCGGTGCACCTTGTGCTGCGACGCCTGCGCGATCGGCTTGACGACCACGAGGTCGACGTTGACGTGCTGCGGTCGGGTGGCGACCCAGGTGACCACGTCGGCGACGTCGTCGGCCGTGAGCGGCTCGTCGACACCCCGGTAGACGGCGTCGGCGCGCTCGGTGTCGCCGTCGAAGCGGGTCAGCGCGAACTCCTCGGTGCGCACCATGCCGGGCGCGACCTCGCACACCCGTACGGGACGGCCGAGGAGCTCGAGGCGCAGCGTCTCGGTCATGACGGCCACGCCGTGCTTGGCGGCCGTGTACCCGCCGCCGCCCTCGTAGGCGATGCGGCCGGCCGTCGAGCCGATGTTGAGCACCGTGCCTGCGCCGCTCGCCTCGAGCGCGGGCAGCAGCGCGCGGGTGACCTGCAGCGTCCCGATGACGTTCGTCTCGTACATGGAGCGCCAGTCGTCCGGGTTCGCCTCGGCGACCGGGTCGAGCCCGATCGCCCCGCCGGCGTTGTTGACGAGCAGGCTCACGGCCGGCCCGGCGGCCTCGGCCAGCGCCGCCACCTGCTCGGCGTCGGTGACGTCGCAGGGCACGGCCAGGCCGTCGATCTCGGCGGCCAGCGCCTGGATCCGCTCGACCCGGCGCGCCGCGCACACCACGCGGTAGCCGGCGCGGGCCAGCTGGCGGGCCGACGCGGCGCCGATGCCGCTGCTGGCTCCGGTGACGACGGCGACGGGACGGACGGTGCTGGGGCTCGGCTCGACCATGCGCCCATCGTCGCACCCGCTCGGACGCCCGGCGCGGCACCCGTCGGCGGAGGGGGAGCGCTGCGCCGCTGGGCGGCCCGGGCCAAGATGGTGCGGTGACCTTCCTCCCGCTGCCGCGCCGCGTGGCCATGCTCTCGGCGCACACGTCGCCGCTGGAGCAGCCCGGCAGCGGCGACGCCGGCGGGATGAACGTGTACGTGCTCGAGCTGTCGCGGCGGCTGGCGGCCCGCGGGGTCGAGGTCGAGGTGTTCACGCGGGCCACGTCGCGGCACCTGCCGCCGGCGGTCGAGGCGTCGCCCGGTGTCGTCGTGCGGCACGTGACCGCCGGGCCGTTCGAGGGGCTCACCAAGGACGACCTGCCGAGCCAGCTCTGCGGGTTCGTGCGCGACGTGCTGCGCGCCGAGGTCGAGCAGGGGCCCCACCACTTCGACCTCGTGCACAGCCACTACTGGCTCTCCGGGCAGGTCGGCACCGTCGCAGCCGAGCGGTGGTCCGTCCCGCTCGTGCACACCATGCACACGATGGCGAAGGTCAAGAACGCCCACCTCGCCGACGGCGACCGCGCCGAGCCGATCGGTCGCGTCGTCGGGGAGGAGGAGATCGTGCGCATCGCCGACCGGCTCGTCGCGAACACGGAGGAGGAGCGACGCGAGCTGCTCGACCTCTACGCCGCCGACCCGTCGCGGGTCGACGTCGTGCACCCCGGCGTCGACCTCGAACGCTTCCGCCCCGGGAGCCGCGACGAGGCGCGCCGGGCCCTCGACCTGCGCGCCGACGCTGCCGTGCTGCTCTTCGCCGGTCGCATCCAGCCGCTCAAGGCACCCGACGTGGTGCTCAGGGCCGCGGCCGACCTCCTCGCCCGGGACCCCGCGCTGCGCGAGCGGTTGCAGGTCGTCGTGGTCGGAGGGGCGTCCGGCAGTGGTCTCGACCGGCCCACGTCGCTCGCCGACCTCGCCGCCGAGCTGGGCATCACGGACGTCGTGCGGCTCGAGCCCGCAGTGACGCAGGACGTGCTCGCCACCTGGTACGCCGCGGCCGACGTCGTGTGCGTGCCGTCGCACAACGAGTCGTTCGGGCTCGTCGCCATCGAGGCGCAGGCCTGCGGGACACCCGTCGTGGCTGCCCGCGTCGGAGGGCTCTCGACCGCCGTCGCCGACGGCGTCAGCGGAGTCCTCGTCGACGGCCACGACCCGCACGACTACGCCGACGCGCTGCACCCGCTGCTGACCGACCGCGCGCTGCGCGACGAGCTGGGTGCGAAGGCCGTCGCCCACGCGTCGGGCTTCGGCTGGGACGCCACGGTCGACCGGGTGCTCGAGGTGTACGCGCGGGCCGTCGCGGCCCGCGCCGGACGGAAGGACGGGTGAGCCCGCGTGAGTGACGACCTGACGACCGACCAGCGACACGCGCTCGAGGTGATCCTCGACGCCGTCGCCCAGGCCGGGCTCGACCACGTGCGCCACGGGCTCACCGTCGTCGAGGTCGACCTGCCGGGCGAGCGGAAGCTGAAGACCACCACCCGCCTCGAGGTCAACCGGCACTCCCTCGGCGTGCACGCGTTTGTCGCCCGCAACCCCGACGAGAACCACGAGGGCGTCTACCGCTGGCTGCTCGAGCGCAACCTCAAGCTCTACGGCGTCGCGTTCGCGATCGACTCCGCCGGCGACATCTACCTCGACGGCCGCCTCCCGCTCGTCTCCGTCACCCACGACGAGGTCGACCGGCTCCTCGGCTCCGTGCTCGCCGCGTCCGACGACTCCTTCAACACCATCCTCGAGCTCGGCTTCGCCTCCTCGATCCGCAAGGAGTGGGAGTGGCGCGAGTCGCGCGGGGAGTCGACGGCGAACCTCGCCGCGTTCGCGCACCTGCGGCCGAAGGGCTGAGGTTCTGCCTGGCGCTGTGGCGCTGGTGTTGCCCTGCTGGTGCGTTGGCTGCGGTCGTCGTGACCTTGCTGGTGCGCTGCCTGCGGTCGTCGTGACCTTGCTGGTGCGCTGCCGCAGGGGGCTTGTGCTTGCTGGTGCGCTGGCTCGGCTTTCGCCGGGTCCGGTCCCCGAAAGGGCCTCGACCGGCAGCGGGCCTGGGGGCGGCTCCGGGTCTCGGGGTCTGGTCTGGGCTCGCTCCTGACGCAGGCTTCTTCCTCTGCGTGTTCTGAGGGCGAGGTTCTGCGTTGGCGCGTCCTATCGGTGGATCTGCAACCGCAGGAGCGCTCCTGCGGTTGCAGATCCACCGATGGCGAGCGCGGGGCGGCAGGGATTCTCCCTTCGCGTGGAACGGTCCACGAGAAGGGAGAATCTCGCGTCACCCCAACGCAAAGGGCACCCACGATTCTTCATTCGAGCGTTCGAAGCCGAACGCTTCTGCGTTCACGACGGGATCCCGTCGCCAACGCAGAACCGTCGGACCCTCCCGCACACGAACGCAGCGTCCTGCGTCCCCCGGGGACGTCACGGGTGGGAGATCGCCTCGCGGACCTTCGTCGTGAGGGCGGTGAACTCGGGGAGCGCGCGCAGGTCGGCGGGAGGCACCTGGTGGCCGTCGGTGGAGAAGCGGGCCGGCTCGTCGAGGACGATGCGACCGGGGCGCGGGCTCATCACCAGCACCCGGGAGCCCAGGAAGACGGCCTCGTCGACGCCGTGCGTGATGAACAGGATCGTCTTGCCCGTCTCGCGCCAGATGGTCAGCAGCTCCTCCTGCAGACGCTCGCGGGTGAGGGCGTCGAGCGCCCCGAACGGCTCGTCCATCAGCACGATCTCGGGGTCGTTCGTCAGCACCCGCGCGATCTGGGCGCGCTGCTGCATACCGCCGGACAGCTCGTACGGCCGCAGCCCCGCGACGTCGGCCAGCCCGACGAGCTCGAGGTAGCGCTCGGCCGTGCGGTACCGCTCCGCCTTCGCGACGCCGCGCACCTTCGGGCCCAGGGCCACGTTGTCGCGGACGTCGAGCCAGGGGTAGAGCGTGGGCTGCTGGAAGACGACGCCCCGCTCGCGGCCCGGTCCGCGGACCGTCCTCCCGCCGACCTCGACGGTGCCCCGCGTCGGCTCCACGAAGCCGGCCAGGATCCGCAGCAGCGTCGTCTTCCCGCACCCCGACGGTCCGGCCAGCGTCACCAGCTCGCCCGGCTCGATCGTCAGGTCGATGCCGTCGAGGGCGCGCACGACCCCGTCGCGGGCCCGGAACTCCTGCTCCAGGCCCGCGACGGTGACCGCGAGGTCGTGACGCTCACTCACCCGCGGCGGCCTTCGCCGGTCCGGGGTCGACGCCGTCGGCGTACGTCGACTCGGGCGCGACCTTGGCGATGCCGTCCTGCGTGAGCAGGAACTTCGCCGTCGAGAAGAGGTCCTGCCCGAGCTTCCCGCCGAGCCAGTCGGCGCCCGCCTGCTGCTTCGCGTCGAGGAAGGTGAAGCCGGCGAACTGCTTCTCGGCCTCCGCCGCGCTCACGCCGATCTCCACGGCCGCGCTCTGGGCGGCCTTCGCCGGGTCGTCCTTGATCTGCTTGACCGCGTAGTCCTGCGCCTTCGCCCAGACGGCCAGCACCTTCGGGTTGTCCTCGACGAACGTGCGGTCGGCGATGGCGAGGTCGAACGTCGGCTTCCCGGCCTTGGCGGTGTCCTCGCTGGTGAGCACGACCTTGCCGCCGTCCTTCACGAGGGTGCTCAGCGTCGGGTCCCAGATCCAGGCGGCGTCGATGTCGCCGCGTGACCACGCCGGCGCGATCTGCTCCGGCTCGGTGTTGACGATCTTGTAGTCCGACGGGTCCTCGCCGGCGTCGGCGATGGCCTGCAGCAGGGAGAAGTGCGCGGTCGAGCCGAACGGGGTGGCGATCGTCTTGCCCTTCAGGCCCTCGATGTCGGTGGCCTCGCCGTCGCGCACGACCAGCGACTCCGCGGAGCCGATGACGTCGTGGATCCAGATGACCGACACGGGCAGGTCGAGCGGCGCCGACAGCGCCTTCGTGCTGGGCGAGGAGCCGGCGAGCCCGATGTCGAGGCTCTTGCCGCCGAACGCCTGCACGACGTCGCCGCCGGACGCGAAGTTGCTCCACTCGATCGTGGCGTTCGGCAGGCAGTTCTCGAGGATCTTCTGGTCCTTCACGACGACGTCGCCGTTGGGGATCTTCTGGTAGCCGATGCGCACCGTCGTGTCGACGGACTCGTCGGCCTGGAACGGGCACGCGTCGGCCGAGGCCTGCTCGGTGTCGCCGCCGACGCCGCAGGCGCTGAGCGCGAGGGCGGCGGTGGCTGCGACGGCGGCCGCGAGGGCACGCGTGCGGGTCAGGTGGGGGAGGGTCATGTCAGGCCTTTCCTCGCCAGGGGACGAGCTTCTTCTCGAGGGTGCGGATGATCAGGTCGAGGACGATCGCGGTCAGGCCGATGACGATGATGCAGGCCACCGAGAGCGCGAGCTTGTTCTGCGTCCCCGACAGGTACGCCAGGCCCCCGATGCCTGGCAGTCCGTTGACGAGCTCGGCGGCCACGACGGTGGTCCACGCGAACCCGACGGCGACCCGCAGGCCGCTGAGGATGTCGGGCAGCGTCGCGGGCAGGACGACCGTGGTGATCGTCTGGCGGCGCGACGCCCCGAGGGAGCGGACGGCGTTCAGCTGGTCCTCGCGGATCCCGCGCACCCCGTTGAGGGTGGCGAGCGCGATGGGCGGGAACGCCGCCAGGAAGAGCAGCGCGACCTTCGACGTGTCGCCGATGCCGAACCAGGCCACGAGGAACCCGAGGTAGGCGAGCGGCGGCAGGGAGCGCAGGAAGTCGACGTAGGGGCCGACGACGCGCTCGAACCATCCGACCGTGCCCATCGCGAGCCCGAGCGGCACGGCGACGATGATCGCCAGCGCGAGCCCGCCGCCGATGCGCTGCAGGCTCACCACGAGGTGCTCCCACAGGTAGTAGCCCTCCTCGCCCCGCACGACCCGGTCGACGCCGCCGCCGACCGCGTGGTTCGTGTTCGCGCGCAGGAACGCGTCCCACACCTCCAACGGGCTAGGCGCGAGGTACGCGGGCTGGACGATGCCGGACGCGGACACCGCGCTCCAGGCCGCCAGCACCACGACGAGCGTCACGACGGGCGGGAGCCAGCGCGACGGGGCGGGGGGACGGATCACGAGGTGTGACCGTAGGGGAGCCGCGACGCGCGTGGAGCCGGTCCCAGCATGCGGATGGCGTGCAGGCCGGCGTCCCGGCGCGCGGTAGCGGCGAGCGGCCTCGCGACGGTCCCGTAGCGTGGGGCGGGTGAAGGCGACCGTGTTCTGCGACGTGACCGACCCGTGGTCCTACGTGGGTGCGACCCGCTTCGAGCGTGCGGCGGGCATGTTCACGATCCTCGTCGGCGAGCCCGTCGAGGTCGCGTTCCGTGCCCGCCTGCTCGACCCCGACGCACCCAGCTCGGGGCGTCCGCTGCGCGAGGTGCAGGCCGAGCGGCTCGGCGGCGAGGAGAAGGTCGACCTCGTCGACGCCCAGGTGACGGCGGCTGCGCGGATCAGCGGCATCGAGCTGAACCTCGTCGAGGCGGTGGAGGCGAACAGCCTCGACGCGTGGCGCCTGCTGACGTGGGCCGACGAGGCCGCGCCGGGCGCGCAGCGCGAGCTCATCCACCAGCTCTGGCGGGCCCACCTCCTCGAGGGCGCCGACGTCGCCGACCCGCTCGTGCTCGCCAGCCGCGCGGCGCTCGTCGGCCTCGACCTCGAGACCGCCGACGCCCTGCTCGCCAGCGAGGAGTACGCCGACGCCGTGCGCACCCAGGACGAGACCGCCCGGTCGTTGGGCATCACCCAGCTCCCCTACGTCGTCGTCGAGCACCGCTGGACCCTCGCCGGCCCGCAGTCGCAGGACGACTACGTCCAGGCGCTCCACCAGATCCACCAGGAGTGGCGCTCCGACTCGCCGTCCTGACGGTTTACCACGGTCCCGTGGTAAACCTCGTCCGCCCGAGGGAAGTTTGCCGCGGGAGGACGATCTTTACCACGGGACCGTGGTAAACCGCTGGGCGTGGCGGCGGGCGCGGGCCGCGCGACCACTAGGCTGGCGGCATGACCTACACGCTCGTCCTCCTGCGTCACGGCCACAGCGAGTGGAACGCGAAGAACCTGTTCACCGGATGGGTCGACGTCGACCTGAACGAGCAGGGCGTCGAGGAGGCGGGCCGCGGTGCCAGGCTGCTCGCCGAGGCCGGGATCGCGCCCGACGTGTCGCACACGTCGCTGCTGCGCCGCGCGATCCGCACGTCGCAGATCGTGCTCGACGGCATCGACCGGCACTGGATCCCCGTCAAGCGGTCGTGGCGCCTCAACGAGCGTCACTACGGCGCGCTGCAGGGCAAGGACAAGAAGGCCACGCTGGAGGAGTTCGGCGAGGAGCAGTTCATGACCTGGCGCCGCTCCTACAGCACGCCCCCGCCGGCCCTGGCCGACGACGCGGAGTTCTCGCAGGCCGGCGACCCGCGCTACGCGTCGCTGCCCGACGAGCTGCTGCCGCGCACCGAGTGCCTGGCCGACGTGCTCGACCGGATGCTGCCCTACTGGTACGACAGCATCGTCCCCGACCTGCTCGACGGCCGCACGGTCCTGGTGACCGCCCACGGCAACTCCCTGCGCGCGCTCGTCAAGCACCTCGACGGCCTGGGCGAGGACGAGGTCGTCGGCCTCAACATCCCGACCGGCATCCCGCTCGTCTACGAGCTCGACGCCGACCTCAAGCCCGTCACGAAGGGCGGCCAGTACCTCGACCCCGACGCCGCCGCCGACGCCATCGCCGCGGTCGCGAACCAGGGTCGCTGACCCCTTCTCCCGCGTTCTGACGACTTTGGGTCGATCTGTCGCCGAAAGATCGACCTGAAGTCGTCAAAACGCTGGACATATGGACACGACATATCGATATTCGATATGGTCCGCGTCGTGCACAGCAATCGTGTCGTGGCGCGCGTCCAGTGGTGGGTCTGCATCGTCGTCTCCTTCGTCGCGTTGCTGACGGCGTTGGCGGCAGCGAGCTCCGCGCTGGCGGGGGACACGGTCGAGGTGACCGACGCGGTCGCGGGGACGACGACGTCGTACCCCGTCATCACGCTCAAGGTCTCGGGGGGCGGACTCCCCGAGCCGACGGCCCCGTTGATCACGCAGGACGTCAGGTCCGTGGAGGTCGCCGGCGAGGGCGACCTGGCCGGCGCGACCCGACTGGACCAGGCGTCACGGGTCCTCCGCGCCCTCCCACTCGTCGTGGCCTGCTTGCTCGTGCTGGTCCTCATGCGTCGATGGCTCCGCCGCACTCTCTGGCGTCGAGGACTCGACGTCTGGTTCGCGGCGCTCTCCGTGGCGCTGGCCCTCGGCGGCGGTCTCGCGCCGGTGCTGCAGGCGATGTCCCAAGAGGCGTTCATCGAGCGGCTCGACCTTCCGACCCGCGCCACGAAGACGGTGCTGGAGCCAGGTGCCGTGGCTCCCTTGGTCTACCTCGAGCCGTCGGCCGCCCCCGACCTGCTCATGCTCGCCGCCGCGGTCGTCGTCGGTGCCGGCGCGGTGGCGGTCCGGACGGCGTCGACCCTGCGGCGTGACGTCGACGGTCTCGTCTGATGCCCCCGGAGCTCGAGCACCGCGTCACGTGCGCGCTCGACGACCTGCTCGCCGCCCGCGGCCTGACGCTCACCCAGCTGAGTGCGCTCGTCGGGGTCAGCGTGGTGAACCTGTCCGTGCTCAAGAACGACCGTGCCAAGGCGATCAGGTTCTCGACGTTGACGGCCATCTGCGACGTGCTCGACTGCCAGGTCGGGGACCTCCTCACGGTGCGACCGCCTGAGCCGTAGGTGTGGTCGCTCAGCGACCACCCGCCCGCTCCAGCTCGTCGAGGAGCCCCGCGACGGTGCGCGCTGCGCGCACCCAGACGCGGTCGAGCAGCAGCGCGAAGACGACGGAGAGGGCCAGGAGCACGGACCCGGTCCAGACCAGCACCGGGACGGGTCCCAGCAGGCCCAGGGCCACGACGAGCACCAGCATCGTCACCACCACGGCCCAGAGCGCAGCCTGGACGGGCCGGCCCCGGCGCAGCAGGGTCTCCCGTTGGCGGACCGCGGGCAGCCAGCGCTCCCGGTCGAGACCGACGGGCGCGTGACCCGTGCGCATCGCCCGTCGGAACAACCGCCTCTGCTCACGCTCGATGGTCATGCGGTCACGCTAGCGCGCGGACCGCGGCCGGTCCGGGCCCTCGGCGGGGCCGCCGGACTCGAGAGCCGCGCGCAGACGAGCGGTGCGGCGGGCGCGTGACGCTCTCCCGCCGAAGAACAACCAGGGGACGATGACGAAGACTGCGGTGAGGAGCACGACCGCTGCGCTCGTGGCTGCGGCGAAGCGCAGGTCTCCGGAGTCCACGGAGAAGAGGACGGTCCGGACGCCGACGAGCACGAGGAAGACGACCCCGATGAGCGCGAGTCGCCTGCGTCGTCGCTCGTCGAAGTCCGGCGGCGGCCACACGTCCACCTCTCGGCGCCATGCGTCGCGATCAATGTCGGCGGGGACGACGCCCTTCACCCATGCTGTGCGAAACCGCCTGACCTCGCGCGCGCTGCCCAGGCGATCCCGCTGCGCGCGATAGTCGGGCATCGACCTGCGAACGAGCAGGAACAGGAGAGCCACGACGCCGATCGTGAGAAGGCCGCCGACCATCTCGTCCCGCCTCTCGGTCGAAGGTGCTCGACCGTACCGCCCGCCGCCGTCGAGACGTCAGGCGTCGAGCTTGTAGCCCAGCCCGCGCACGGTGGTGAGGGTGATCGGGTTGCCGGGGTCGGGCTCGATCTTTGCGCGCAGCCGCTTCACGTGGACGTCGAGCGTCTTCGTGTCGCCCACGTAGTCGGCACCCCACACGCGGTCGATGAGCTGGCCGCGGGTCAGCACCCGGCCCGGGTTGCGCAGGAAGAACTCGAGCAGCTCGAACTCCTTCAGCGGCAGTTTGACCGTGTCGCCGTCGACCGACACCAGGTGCCGCTCGACGTCCATGCGCACGCGGCCGGCCTCGAGGACGCCGTCCTCGTCGACCTCCTCGACCGCGCCGCGGCGCAGCACCGCGCGGATGCGGGCCACCAGCTCGCGCGGCGAGTAGGGCTTGGTCACGTAGTCGTCGGCGCCGAGCTCGAGGCCCACCACCTTGTCGACCTCGGTGTCCTTCGCGCTGACCATGATGATCGGCACGCTCGACGTCTGGCGCAGCTGACGGCACACCTCGGTGCCCGGCAGCCCGGGCAGCATGAGGTCGAGCAGCACGATGTCGGCACCGCCGCGCTCGAACTCGGTCAACGCGTCAGGGCCGGTCTCGGCGATCGCGACGTCGAAGCCCTCTTTGCGCAGGACGTACGACAGCGCCTCGCTGTAGCTGGTCTCGTCCTCGACGACCAACACTCGTGTCACAGGATCTCCTCATCGAGGTCGTGCTGGAAGCGGGGGAGCACCAGCGTGAAGGTGGAGCCAGCGCCGGGCTCGCTCCACACGTCGACGGTGCCGCCGTTGCTGGCGGCCACGTGCTTGACGATGGACAGGCCGAGCCCCGTGCCGCCCGTGGCGCGGGCGCGGGCAGGGTCGACCCGGTAGAACCGTTCGAAGATCCGCTCGAGCTCAGGGCCGGCGATGCCGATGCCGTTGTCCGCGACGCTGATGCGCACGTCGTCGCCGGCGAGCGCGGCCGTGACGACGACGCGCGAGCCCTCCGGGCTGTACGTCACGGCGTTCTCGACCAGGTTGCTCACGGCCGCGTGCAGCTGGGCGCGGTCGCCGTGCACGAGCAGGTCGGGCTCGACCGTGCGCGAGATCTCGATGCGCTTGCGCTCGGACTCCGTGGCCGAGTGCTCGCAGGCCTCTGCGACCAGCTCGTCGACCTTGACCGTCGTGGCGTCGTCGCTGGCGACGTCGTTCTGCAGCCGGGACAGGTCGATGATCTGCTGCACGAGCCGGGTGAGGCGCTCGCTCTCGGTCTGCATGCGCGACGCGAACCGCACGACCGACTCAGGGTCGTCCTTCGCCTCGGCGACGGCCTCGGCGAGCAGGTTCAGCGCACCGACCGGCGTCTTCAGCTCGTGGCTGACGTTGGCGACGAAGTCGCGGCGGATGTTCTCGACGCGCTGCTGGTCGGTCCGGTCGAGGGCCAGCACGATCACCAGGCGCGACGTCAGGGGCGCGACGCGCACCGACACGTGCGCAGGGAGACCGCGGCGGCGCTGCAGCGTCAGGTTCGACTCGCGCACCTGGCCGTCGCGTCGCACCTGCTGGACCATCGCGCGGATCTCGTCGGGCTCGATCCGCCGGTCGCGCACGATCCCGAGGGCCACCGCCTGGGCCGAGGCCTCGAGGACGGTGTTGGAGGAGTCGAGCAGGACGGTGGTCGACGACAGCACCGAGAGCACCGCCTGGGCCCCCGGCGGCACGAGCGGCGCGGGCTCCTCGGGTGCCGCGTTCTGGCGCCGTTCACTGAACAGCCAGACGAACGTCACCGTGGCGCCGACGGCCGCGCCGACGGCGCCGGCGATCAGGTAGGCCGCGTCGATGTCCACACGGCGATGCTAGGCCCACCGTTCACCCAGCTCCGAGCGCGAACCCCCTCTGACGTGCGGCTTTCCGCGGCTGTTCACGGTTCGTTCACCGGGGGTCGCTCATCGTTCACCGGTTTCTTCTAGGGTCGGGGGCATGCGTGATGCGTACTACGAGCAGCTCGACACCATCGTCGACGACCTGGTCCAGCTGACCGGGACCGTCCGCAAGGCCGTCGCCGCCTCCACCGCCGCCCTCCTCAACGCCGACGCCCCGCTCGCCGAGCAGGTGATCGACGGTGACAAGCAGATCGACGAGACGACGGAGGAGATCGAGGAGCGCGCGCTGCTGCTGCTCGCCACCCAGCAGCCGGTCGCCACCGACCTGCGCCAGCTCGTCGCCACGCTGCGCATGCTCACCGACCTGCAGCGCATGGGCGACCTCTCGGTGCACGTGGCCAAGGTCGCGCGCCTGCGCATGCCCGACGTCGCCGTCCCGGTCTCCATCCAGCCGACGATCATGGCCATGGCGTCCGTCGCCGACCAGATGATCCACGCGGCGTCGCGGATCGTCGCCAACCGCGACGTCGACGCGGCCGGCCGCCTCGAGGACACCGACGACGAGATGGACCGGCTGCGCAAGGACCTCTTCCGCGCGCTGCTCGGCGGCACCTGGGAGCACGGCATCGAGCCGGCGATCGACCTGGCACTCCTCGGCCGCTACTACGAGCGCATCGGTGACCACGCGGTCTCCATGGCGCGTCGCGTCGTCTACCTGGTGACCGGCGAGATCGCCCCCGGCGCCTGAGCCGCGCCTCGTCGCACGACGAAGGGCCGTCCGCGATCCGCGAGGATCGGGACGGCCCTTCGTGCGTCGGTGGCACCCGGCGACGTCGCCGCCCGGTGCGCCGAGGTCAGCTGCCGGCCGTGGGGCTGGCGCTCGCGCTCGGCGTCGGCGTGGCCGACGACTCCGGGCTCACCGGCTTCTCGGCGACGTCGGAGTAGGTCGACGTGCGGGCGACGATCGGCGCCTCGACCTCGACCTCGTCGCCGCTGGAGAACGTGAGCGTCAGGCGGGCGTAGCGGCCCAGCTCGACCGACGAGCCGTCGATGTCGGCGACCTCGCCCTGGCGACCCAGCGTGTACAGCTGGCGGGGCTGCAGCTCGACGGGCAGGGCCGGCTCGGCCGTGACCGAGCCGGAGCCCTCGAGGGGGCGCACGGTGACCGACTCGAGCGTCTGCTCCTCGTCGGTGGTGTTCAGGAGGCCGACGGACAGCGCGTACGTGTCGTCGGTGTTGGCCACCAGGAGCGCGTTGTACAGGCGCACGTCGCCCGTGCGCACGTTCGCGCCGATGCCGGGCTGGTACTGCTGGTTCGTCTGGGTGCTGCCACCGGTGCCGCAGGCGGTGAGCCCGAGGGCGGCGGTGAGCATCAGGGTGGCGGCCGTGAGACGGCGCGTGCGAACGGTGGACACCGGGCACCTGCTTCTACGTCGAGGAGGGTCGTCGTGCGGAGCATATCGGAGGGCGTGGCGGCGGCGCGGCGCGGGCCGGGCCCGTGGAGGGGGGCGGAACCTACCGTCCGACCCCGAGGAACGGCTGAAAAGGCCGTCCGTGGCGCGTGTTAAACTGGTCACCTACGAAAGGTGCCGCGTTTATGACTTTCACTGTCGGCGAGACGGTTGTGTACCCGAACCACGGGGCCGCAGTCATCGAAGACATCGAGAAGCGGACGATCAAGGGGGAGGAGCGCGACTACCTGGTCCTGCGCATCGTCGCCCAGAACGACCTGGTCGTCCGTGTGCCCGCCTGCAACGTCGACCTGGTCGGCGTGCGTGACGTCGTCGACGCCGACGGCCTCGAGCGCGTGTTCAGCGTCCTGCGCGCCGAGCACGTCGAGGAGCCGACCAACTGGTCGCGTCGCTACAAGGCGAACCTCGAGAAGCTGCACTCCGGTGACGTGCTCAAGGTGGCCGAGGTCGTGCGCGACCTGTGGCGCCGCGACCACGAGCGTGGCCTGTCCGCGGGCGAGAAGCGGATGCTGGCCAAGGCGCGCCAGATCCTGGTCTCCGAGCTCGCGCTCGCGGAGAAGACCAACGAGGACAAGGCCGAGCTGCGGCTCGACGAGGTCCTCGCCTCCTGACCCGAGGCTCGGTCCGACGGCCCCCGCCCCTCCGGGCGGGGGCCGTCGTCGTTCCTGGGGCCTGTCGATCCCGTGCCGTGCGTGCGGCGTGGAGGTCAGCGTCGCGCGACGAGCGCGGTGGCCACGGCCGCCACGCCCTCGCCGCGGCCCGTCAGGCCGAGACCGTCCGTGGTCGTCGCGGAGATGCTGACCGGAGCGCCGACGACCGACGTCAGCAGCTCCTGTGCCTCGTCGCGACGTGGGCCGAGGCGTGGCGCGTTGCCGATCACCTGCACCGCCACGTTGAGCACGGCGAAGCCCGCCTCGTCGAGCAGGCGGACGGTCTCGGTCAGGAACGTCGTGCCGGAGGCGCCGGCGAGGCGCGGGTCGGCGGTGCCGAAGCGCGACCCGATGTCGCCGAGGCCGACCGCCGACAGCAGCGCGTCGACCATCGCGTGGCACGCGGCGTCGCCGTCGGAGTGGCCCTCGAGGCCGGCGTCCTCACCCGGCCACTCCAGACCGGCGAGCCACATCGGCCGTCCGCGCACGAGGCGGTGGACGTCGGTGCCGATGCCGGTGCGCAGGTCGGGCCAGGTCATGGCTGCATCCTGCCCGACTACCAGCGCGGGCTGTCCTTCGGCAGGGCCTTGCTGCCCGGCCGGATGACGTAGACGATGCCGCCGCTGCCGCCGAGCCACGCGCGCTCGAACTGCGCGCGGTCGTAGGCGCGGCGCACGGCGGAGTTCGTCGCACCGGCGGGGTCGTTGGCGATGACGCGACCGTCGCGCGTGAACCCGCTGATGACCATCAGGTGCCCCGGCGTCGAGGAGATCGGTGCGCCGCTCAGCTCGCCCCGGCCGAAGGCGACCGACGCGACGAGCGGGATGCCCGCCTTGATGAACTGCTCGGCCTCGCGCAGGTTGTACAGGCGCGTCACGAACGTGTCCAGGCCGTAGGTGCTCGCGTACGCGGCGCTCATCGGCCAGTTGCCGGTGCCCTCGTAGCGGTAGTCGTAGGAGTACCGGGCGGCGTGGTCGACCTGGCGGTCGGACCCCTGGGCCCAGCTCAGCTCGCGCGACGTCGGCCCGGAGCCGAAGTAGCGCAGGATCATCGACACCGACGTCGGCGAGCACCACGCCTCGCCGCCGCCGCCCCACTCGGGGTGGTGCCCGCGGTGCGTCATCTGCGAGTAGGTCGGCACCGACAGCGTCGTCGTGCGGGTCATCGTCGTGCGGCTCGTGGCGATGCGGCGGGTCGTGTACGACGACGCGGCGCCGCCGACGGACTCGACGCGGGGCGTCGCGCGCGACGTCGGACGGCGCAGCAGCTCGACCTGCACCTGCCACTGGCTGAACGTGCCCGAGCCGTTCGCGCGCACGGTGTCGGTGTCGAGCCGGGCGAGGTCGTCGGTCTGCGACGGGCCCGACGTGCGGTAGACGCCGCTCTCGCCCTTCGCCCAGATGGCGACGGTGTCCCAGCTGCCGACCTTCGACCCCTGGCGCACGCGGGCCTTGACCCGCAGCCAGGTGTCGTCGGGCGTGCGGGCGCTCCACGACGGCACGAGGGCGCGCGCGGAGTAGCCCGTCGACGACCACGGCGACGTCCAGGTGCCGTAGGCCCACGTCGCGGTGCGGCCCTTGTACGGGTCGCGGTACGTCTGGCGGCGCTTCGGCGAGTCGAGCACGAGAGCGGAGCCGGAGACCCGGACGCCGTCGAACGAGCCCTTCTGGAGCTGGGCGGCGCTGACCCAGCGCACGGTGCTCGCCGACTGCGACGCGGCCTGCGCGGGCGCGGTCGGGACGAGCAGCGATGCGAGCAGGACGGCGGCGACGGCGGGGACGATGCGGCGTGGTGCATGCCGACGGGGAAGAGGCATTCTTCGAGGGTAGGTGACGTCAGGGGCTTGTGGGGCGGTTGGGACGAATCGGTCTGGTCGGGACCGGGGTCGCGGACCGTTAGGATTCCGGGGTGAGCCTGCGCCTGTACGACACCGCCACCCGGCAGCAGCGCGACCTCGACCCGGTCGTGCCCGGCAAGGTCGGCATCTACCACTGCGGGCTCACCGTCCAGGGACCGCCGCACGTCGGGCACATCCGCAAGGAGGTCGTCTTCGACGTCCTGCGACGCTGGCTCGAGCGCGCCGGCTACGAGGTCACCATCGTCGCGAACGTCACCGACATCGACGACAAGATCCTCGCCAAGGGTCGCGAGCAGGGCCGGCCGTGGTTCGCGGTGGCCTACGAGAACGAGCGCGCCCTGCACGCCGCGTACGAGGTGCTCGGCTGCCGGCCGCCCACGTACGAGCCGCGTGCGACGGGCGTCGTGCCCGAGATGATCGAGCTCATGGAGACGCTGATCGAGCGCGGTCACGCCTACCCGGCGGAGAACGGCTCGGGCGACGTCTACTTCGACGTCCGGTCGTGGCCCGCGTACGGCGAGCTCAGCAACCAGCAGGTCGACGACATGCAGGCCGCGCCCGACGCGCCAGCCGACGGCAAGCGCGACCCGCGCGACTTCGCCCTGTGGAAGGGCCACAAGGAGGGCGACCCGGAGTCGGCGTCGTGGCCGACGCCGTGGGGTCGGGGCCGTCCCGGCTGGCACCTGGAGTGCTCGGCGATGGCCGCGAAGTACCTCGGCACCGAGTTCGACATCCACGGCGGCGGGCTCGACCTGCGCTTCCCGCACCACGAGAACGAGATCGCCCAGTCGCGCGCGGCAGGTCAGCCGTTCGCGCGGCTCTGGATGCACAACGCGATGCTCAACCTGAGCGGCGCGAAGATGTCGAAGAGCGTCGGCAACACGCTGATGGTCAGCGAGGTGGTCAAGCGGGTGCCGGCCATCGCGCTGCGCTACTACCTCGTGGCCGCGCACTACCGCTCGATCATCGAGTTCACCGAGGAGTCGCTGCAGGAGGCCGCGGTCGCGTTCGAGCGCGTCGAGGGCTTCGTGCGACGCGCCGACGAGACCGTGCGCGCGGCGGGCGGCGACGTCGCGCCGGGAGACGTCGGCGCAGCCTTCGCGGCCGCCATGGACGACGACCTCGGCGTGCCGGCGGCGGTCGCCGTGCTGCAGGGCGAGGTGACGCGCGGCAACACGCTGCTGGCCTCGGGTGACTCACCGGAGCTGCGCGAGGTGCTCGCCACCGTGCGTGCGCAGCTCGACGTGCTCGGGCTCGACCCGCTCTCCGAGCACTGGGCGGCGACGTCGACGTCGGCCGCCGACGAGGCGCTCGCGCCGCTCGTGGAGGCGCTGCTCGCGCAGCGCCAGGAGGCGCGCGCCGCGAAGGACTTCACCACCGCGGACCGCGTCCGTGACCAGCTGGCCGCCGCCGGCATCGACATCGAGGACACGGCGCAAGGTCCGCGCTGGTCCGTGAAGGGACACTAGAAGCATGGCGGGCAACAGCCAGCGCCGCGGCGCGATCAAGAAGACCGGCAAGGGCAACCCCACGGCCGGGTCCGGCGGACGTCGCCGCAAGGGTCTCGAGGGCAAGGGCCCGACGCCCCGCGCGGAGGAGCGCCCCAACCACAAGGCGTACAAGATGGCGCGCGCCGCCGACAAGCGCGAGGCCGCACGGCCCAAGCGCAAGGGCGGCGACGGCGGACCCGAGTGGGTGGCCGGACGCAACAGCGTCGTCGAGCTGCTGCGCGCCAACGTGCCCGTCGCCGGGCTGTACATCGCCGAGGGTGCGGAGCGCGACGAGCGCATCCGTGAGATCTTCCGGCTCTCCGCCGAGCAGCACGTGTCGCTGCTGGAGATCGGGCGGGTCGAGATGGACAAGCTCACCGGTGGCGCCGTGCACCAGGGCGTCGCGGCCAAGCTCGACGCCTACGACTACGCCCACCCCGACGACCTGCTCGCGCGGGCCGAGGAGGAGGGCGTGCCGCCGCTCGTCGTCATGCTCGACGGCGTGACCGACCCGCGGAACCTCGGCGCGGTCGTGCGCTCGGCGTCGGGCTTCGGCGCGCACGGCGTGGTGATCCCCGAGCGTCGGTCGGCGCAGATGACCGCGTCGGCGTGGAAGACGTCGGCCGGCGCCGCCGCGCGCGTGCCGGTCGCACGGACCACCAACCTGACCCGTCAGCTGAAGGCCTACCAGGAGGCGGGCCTCATGGTCGTCGGCCTGGCCGCCGACGGCGACGTCGCCCTGCCCGACCTCGACCTCGCCGACGGACCGCTCGTCGTCGTCATCGGCAGCGAGGGCAAGGGCATCTCCCGCCTCGTCGGCGAGACCTGCGACCAGATCGTCTCCATCCCCATGGCCTCCAGCCTGGAGTCGCTCAACGCCGGCGTCGCGGCGGGCATCGCGCTGTACCAGATCGCGCAGCGTCGGGTCTGAGAGTCGCGGGCTCGCCCGAGCCCGCTGGCTCCCGAAGGCCGATCTGACGACTTCCGAGCGGTTTTTCCGCAGAGAACCGACGAGAAGTCGTCAGAACGCGCGTGTTGGACAGTTGCGGGGCGATTTGTGCGGCCGAGTCACCCGGAACTGTCCACATCGGGCGGTGCGGGCCGGGGGCTCGGGTGGGGCGCTGGTGCTGTTGCGGCTGGGCCTGGACGCTTGCTGGGTCTCGATACAGCGGGACGCCTGCGGCGTGCACCACTCGACCCGCCTGAACCGTTCCCTCGCTGCGCTCGGTCAGGTTCAGGCGTCGTACCCCTGCGGGTTCTGCGACTGCCAGGTCCAGGTGTCGCGGCACATGTCGTCGACGGTGCGCGAGGTGCGCCACCCGAGCTCCTGCTCGGCCTTCGTCGGGTCGGCCCAGAACGCCGGGAGGTCGCCGGGGCGACGGTCGACGACCTCGTACGGGATCTCCCGACCGCTGGCACGCTCGAACGCCTGGATCATCTCCAGCACCGACGTGCCCTGACCGCTGCCGAGGTTCCACACGTGCACGCCGGCGTCGCCGTCGACGATCGCGTCGAGCGCGACCACGTGACCCTCCGCGACGTCCTGCACGTGGATGTAGTCACGCTCCGCGGTGCCGTCGGCCGTCGGGTAGTCGCCGCCGAAGACCGACAGCCGCTCGCGGCGGCCCACCGCGACCTGCGCGATGAACGGCACGAGGTTGTTCGGGATGCCCTGGGGGTCCTCGCCGATCCGCCCCGACGGGTGCGCGCCGACCGGGTTGAAGTATCGCAGCAGCGCCACCCGCCAGGCCGGGTCCGCTGCGGCGACGTCGGTGAGGATGCGCTCCGTCATGACCTTCGTCTGACCGTAGGTGCTGGAGGAGTCGAGCGGCTCGTAGTCCTCGACGTACGGCACGGGCGCCTTCGCGCCGTACACCGTGGCGGAGGAGGAGAAGACGATCGTGCGGCAGTCGTGGCGACGCATCGCGTCCATGAGCGTGAACGTCGAGCCCATGTTGTTCGCGTAGTACTCGAGCGGCTTCTGCGTGCTCTCGCCGACCGCCTTCAGCGCCGCGAAGTGGATGACCGCGTCGAACCCGCGCGCCAGGACCGCGTCGGTCGCGTCGGCGTCGGTGAGATCGACCTCGTGCAGCGGCACGTCACGGCCGGCCAGCTCGCCCACCCGGCGCACCGCCTCGGCCTTGCCGTTGACGAGGTTGTCGACCACCTCGACGTCGTGGCCCTGCTCGAGGAGGGTGAGGACGGTGTGGGAGCCGATGTAGCCGGCGCCGCCGGTGACGAGGACACGCATGGGCCCACGCTACCGAGCGGGTCGTTCGGGCCGACCCAGCACGGCCGCCGACGCCACCAGGAGCGTCGCGAGACCCAGCCCCGCCGCCAGGTGCCAGCGCAGCAGCAGGGCTCCGACGACGGCGCCGAGGACGATCAGCGTGACCACCGTCGCCTGCAGTGCCCGCCGCTGCGACCGTCCCGTGCCGAGGGAGAGGTCCGAGCCCAGGCCGATCAGCGTGTTGGTGACCGCGACGGTCGACACGTCCGGCACCGCCACGTGCCGGGCCGCGGCCGCCTGCAGCCCCATCGCGACGCCGAGCGTCGTCGTGGTCGTCGTCAGCGCCGCCCGGCCGACCGGCTCGACGACGAGCAGCAGCACGCCGAGCACGCCGAGGACGAACGCGACCACCGCGAGCAGACTGGTGACGCGACCGTTCCACCCGGGCGTCGACCCCCGCACGACCCGGCCCCCGAGCGTCGTCCCGGCGAGGAACCCGGCCAGTGCCGCCGACGCCCCCACCACCGACAGGCCGGCAGCGCCGGTGAGCGCCAGGCCCAGCAGGACGACGTTGCCCGTCATGTTGCCCGTGAACACGCGGTCGAGCCCGAGGTAGGAGACCGCGTCGACCACGCCCGTCGAGAACGTCAGAGCCATGAGGGCGGCGATCTGGCGACGGTCGACGGGCACACGGTCCACGGCGGCATCCTCCCACCGACGCGCGCCACGACCGATGTGCGGGCAGGATCGGGGCATGACCTGGTTCACCGCGACCCGCACGTCCGAGGCAGTGGTGACGGCCCAGCAGCAGCAGGTGTGGGACGTCCTCAACGACCCTGCCGAGGTCGCCCGACTCACCCCGCTCGTCCGACGCATCGAGGTCGACGGCGACCACTGGCGCTGGGTCATGGAGGAGATCCCCGGTCTTGGCATCAGCCTCGCGCCGGCGTTCACCGTGCTGATCGAGACCGACGAGCCGCGGTGCATCACGTTCACGCACGACCCGCCCGAGGGCGCGAAGGAGCGAGCCGCCGTCGAGGGCTCCTACGGCCTCAGCCCGCACGAGCAGGGCACCCGCCTCGACATCGAGATCACCGTCCGCGTCGACCTCCCCCTCAGCAGGCTCGCGAAGCCCGCCGTGAAGGCCGCCATGGACGGCGTGCTCGCCAGCATCGGCCGCGGCTTCGGTCGCAACCTCCTCGACCGCCTCGACGCCGACCAGGTCGACGTCGGCTGACGCCCGGCCCGCGCTGGGCCGTTGCCAGGTGGTCTCGCGACCACCCGCGGTGGCTTCCGCTGGTCGAGTAGCGCGGAGCCGCGACGAAGGAGCGTGCTCCGGGCGTATCGAGACCACTCTGGGCGGTCGCTGGGGGTTGGCCCGCGCTGGGCCGTTGCCGGGTGGTCTCGATACGCAGGACCTCGCAAGCTCGTCCCTGCTACTCGACCAGCGAAGCGTTCCGCTGGTCGAGTAGCGCGGAGCCGCGACGAAGGAGCGTGCTCCGGGCGTATCGAGACCACTCTGGGCGGTCGCTGGGGGTTGGCCCGCGCTGGGCTGTTGCCGGGTGGTCTCGATACGCAGGACCTCGCAAGCTCGTCCCTGCTACTCGACCAGCGAAGCGTTCCGCTGGTCGAGTAGCGCGGAGCCGCGACGAAGGAGCGTGCTCCGGGCGTATCGAGACCACTCTGGGCGGTCGCTGGGGGTTGGCCCGCGCTGGGCTGTTGCCGGGTGGTCTCGATACGCGCCGACGAGCTCGCTGGCGCTCGCCGTCGCTGCTACTCGACCAGCGGTGTGTTGTCAGTCGACGAGGCCGCGGGCGGCGAGGATGGGGCGGACGCCCTCGGCGAACCAGTAGGCCTCCTCGACGTGGGGGTAGCCCGACAGGACGAACTCCTCGATGCCGAGGTCGGCGTACTCGCCGATCAGGTCGGCGACCTCGCCGTGGCTGCCCACGAGCGCGGTGCCCGCGCCGCTGCGCACCAGACCGACGCCGGCCCAGAGACCGGGGTGCACCTCGAGGCTGCGGGCGTCGGTCGGGGCGACGCCGCCGTGCAGCTCGCGCATCCGACGCTGGCCCTCCGACTCGCTGCCGGCCAGCGCCTGCTGCGCCTTCGCGACGTCGGCCGGGTCGAGCTCGGCCAGCATCCGGTCGGCGACCGCCCACGCCTCCTCGCTCGTGTCGCGGCTGATCGTGTGCAGGCGGATGCCGAACTTCACCTGTCGACCCTCGTCGTCGGCGAGCTTGCGGATCCAGGCGATCTTCTCCGCCACGGCCTCCGGCGCCTCGCCCCACGTCAGGTAGGTGTCGACCTGGCGGGCGGTCACCGGCCCGGCCGCCGCCGACGAGCCGCCGAGGTAGATGGGCGGGACCGTGCCAGGCTTGCGGGTGCGCGCGTCCTGGACGTCGTAGTAGTCGCCCGTGAAGGTCGACCCCGTCTCGGTGAAGGCGGCGCGGAAGACCTCGAGGAACTCCTCGGCGCGGTGGTAGCGGTCGTCCTTCGTCACCTGGTCGCCGAAGCGCAGCTGCTCCGACGGGTCGCCGCCGACGACGACGTTCAGCAGCAGCCGGTCGCCGGAGATGCGCTGGAACGTCGACGACATCTGGGCCAGCAGCGTCGGGCTGATGAGCCCCGGCCGCAGCGCGACCATGAACTTCAGCCGCTGGGTGTGCGCGAGGAGCGCCGACGTCACCACCCACGCGTCCTCGCAGGGCGTGCCCGTGGGCGTCAGCACGCCCTCGAAGCCGAGCCGCTCCGCCGTGCGCGCGACGTCGACGAGGTAGTCGAGGTCGGGCTCGCGGTAGCGGCCGGCAGTGTTCTCCGGTCCTCCGCCGCGGGCGACGTCGGCGGGAAGGGAGTGGCCGCCGCCGACCAGGGAGCGGCTGTCGCCGGTGGTGGGCAGGAACCAGTGGAAGGTCAGGCTCATGCCTCGAGAATGACCCGGCCCCCTCCGCCCGGCAGGCGGTCCCACATGTCGGACACGACCGGCCCTCCCTCCCCGCTGAGTGTGACGTTTGCGGGGCAAATCGTCGGGATCCGCCCCGCAAACGTCACACTCAGCGGGGGTGGGGGAGGGAGGGAGTGGGTCAGACCTGCGCGCTGCGGGGCGGTGGGGTGCCCGCGACCGCCCAGCGGCCGAGGTGCTGCAGCTTCCAGCGCACGGGGTCGTGCAGCGTGTGGGTGCGCGCGTTGCGCCAGTGCCGGTCGTGGGCGCCCGTCGACGTCCCGCGCGCGGCGGAGCGGGTGCCGCCCAGCTCGAACGCCGCCGAGGTGACGTCGAGCGCGGCTCGGTCGGCCAGGACCTTCGCCGCTGCGGTGGCCAGCGACGCCTCGGTGGCGGCGTCGTCCGACGGCTCGCGCCAGGTGGCGTCGACGGCGCGGGCTGCGACCTCGAGCGCGGCCTCGGCGGCGCGCACCGCCACCTCGAGCTCGCCGTAGCGCTGCACCAGCAGCGGGTCGTCCTCCGGCCTGTCCACGCCGGCCTCGAACCACGGTCGCGACGACGTGCGTGTGAAGGCGGCGGCGTCGGTAAGCGCACCGCGTGCGATGCCGACGTCGATCGCGGCGTGCAGCAGCTGCGCGAACGCGCCGTAGCCGTACGGCCCGCTGATCGCGGTCGCCCGCGGTGCGACGTGGTCCAGCGGCACGCGGACCGCGTCGAGCCGGACCGTGCCGCTCGCGGTCGTGCGTTGGCCGAGCGCGTCCCAGTCGTCGATCACGCCGACGCCTGGGGTGTCGGCGGGCAGGAACGCGATCCGGTCCTCGCCGTCGCGGTCGCGCGCGAGGACGGCGAGCCAGTCGGCCAGCACACTGCCCGTGGCGTAGAACTTCTCACCGTCGACCACCGCCCAGCCGTGGTCGTCGAAGCGGACCCGCGTGCTGATGTCGGTGACGGTCGCGCCGCCCCGCTCCGACTGCGCGTTGGCCACGCGGGCGCCCTGGAGGACGTCGGCGAACAGCCTGTCGCGCAGACCGGTCGACCCCGCCAGCTCGGCCAGCCGCAGGTACACGAAGTGGCTCTGCGGCACCTGCGCGACGTTGGGGTCGACCGTGGCCAGCAGACGCACCAGCTCGACGGCCTCGGCCGCCCCGCCGCCCGGCCCGCTGTGCGACGTCGGCACCGTGACCGCGAGGACGCCGAGCGACGACAGCAGGTCGACCTCGGCATGCGGCAGGGTGCGGTCGCGGTCGCGCTCGGCCGCGCCCGCGGCGATCGTGGGCAGGTGCTCGACGACCGACGCGACGAGGTCGGACGGCAGGGTGGCGCTCACGCGGCGAGCGGCTTCCGGGTCCAGCTGGAGCGGAAGTCCAGGCCGCTGCGCTGGAACAGCTGCGTGACGGGGCAGCGACGCTCCAGCTCGCTCACGAACCGGTCGAACGTGGCCTCGTCGGCGTCGGTCTCGACCGTCGCGACGACGCTGACCGCGCTGAAGTTCGCGTTGCCCTCGGCGCCGCCGACGAACACCGACGGGTCGAGGTCGCCCTGGGCGTGGAAGGTGAACGCGCCGAGCGCGATGTCGAGGTCCTTCGCGACCAGGGTGGCGGTGATCTGGTTGCACGACGTCAGGGCGCCGAGCGTGTACGCGAGCGGGCTCGGGGCGGCGTCGGCGCCGCCGAACGCCGGGTAGGTGTCGGCATGGAAGACGTGGCCGTCCTCACCGCCGACGGTCACCTTCTGCGCCACGCCGGTGCCGGTGCTGTCGACGACGAACGGGACGAGGGTGGTGGTGCTCATGTGGGGTCCTCTCGGTGTGTGGGTCTCCACGATGCGCCGTGCGGAGCCGGTCGCGGGTGGTGTGTCGATGGTCGGGCAGGTCTGCAGGGTGCGGTCGGTCGTGGTACTCCGCGCGGGCGCCGGAAGCACGAGGAGGGCGGGCAGCCGGTGCGTGACCGGCCACCCGCCCTCGGCTCATCGACCGCCGACGCGCTGCGTCGTGCGGGTCACGTGTACCAGCTGGGCTCGGGGATCTTGCCGAGCAGCGCGTACTCGCCGACCTCGCGACGCTTGTAGGCGACGGGGTCGTGGAGGGTGTGGGTGCGGGCGTTGCGCCAGTACAGGTCGAGCCCGACCTTGTTGCTCGACGCCCGCGCGCCCGTCAGCTCGTAGATCTTCGTGCCGACCTCGAGCGCGATGTCGGTGGCGAGCTGCTTGACGGCCGCCACCCGCACGGCGACCGTGCCGCGAGCCTCGGGCGTCAGGTCCTCGCGGGGGGCGTGGAGCAGGGCCGAGATCTCGCGGCCGACGTCGTCGGCGAGCGCCTCGGCCGCCCACAGCTGCGACTGCAGCCGTCCGTACCCCTCGAGGATGTACCACTCCTCGGACGCGCTGGCCTTGTCGTCGCCGCCGTAGGGCCAGGGTCGCGTGGTGGAGCGGGTGTAGGCGGTGCCGGCCTTGAGGCCCCCGCGGGCGATGCCGAGGTAGAAGTTGCTGAAGACGAGCTGAATCGTGGGCAGGTTGAGGGTGCCGTAGACGAGCTCGACCTGCTCCTTGTCGACGTAGCCGGCCGCGGCCGACCACGGCACGCGCACGTCGGTGATGGTGACGCCGCCGGACTCGGTGAGCCGCTGGCCGAGGTTGTCCCAGTCGTCGTGGAAGACGATGCCGGGCTGCTGGCTCGGGACGATCGCGAAGATGTGCTTGTCGCTGCCCTCCAGCACGCCCTCGAGGACGGTGAGGTCGCTGACCTTCGAGCCGGTGGAGAACGACTTGCGACCGGTGAAGACGATCTCGTCGCCCTCGTCGCGGATGGTGAGGTCGTTGTCGCGGGGGTTGACCGCGCCGCCGAAGAACAGGTTGCCGGTCGTGTAGAGCTCCTCCACGGCGGCGATCTGCTCGGGCGTGCCGACCAGGCGCACGGCCCAGGCCCACAGGTAGTGGTAGGCCAGGAGCTGGCCGATCGAGCCGTCGCCGGACGCGACCTCGCGCACGACCTGGTAGGCCAGGTCCCACGTCTGGCCGGCGCCGCCGTGCTCGACGGGACCGAGCAGGGTGACGAGGCCGGCGTCCTTCAGGAGCTGCACCTCGGCGGTGGGCACGGCCTGGGCGCGGTCGCGCTCGACGGCGTCGGCGGCCAGGATGCCGGCGACGTCGGAGGCACGCTCGAGCCAGCCGGCGGGGGTGGACGGTCGGGGCTCGTCGGCCCACGGGGACGACTGCACGGCGTCCCGGACGGTCAGGTGGTCGGTGATGGACATAGGGTTGCTCCGTTCCTTGCGCTAGTGGGGAATGCCGCCCGCCGGGGTCTCGCCACCCCGGCGGGCACCCGACCGACGCCCGAGCGGGCGCGGTCGGGGGTCTGGTGTCAGGCGGTCGTCAGGGCGTCCTCGCCCAGCTCGCCGGCCTCGACCGCCTGCGTCTCGAGCTCGCGGACGATCGGCAGCACCTTCTCGCCGAAGTACGCGATGTCCTCGAGGTAGTGCAGGAAGCCGAGCAGGAACAGGTCGACGCCGCGCTTCTTGAACTCGACGATGCGCGTGGCCACCTGCTCGGGCGTGCCGATGAGGCCCGTGCGGAATCCGTCGTTGTACTGGACGAGGTCGCGGAAGGTCGAGTCCGCCCACATGCCCTTGCCGTCGCCCGTGCTGCTGCCGGCCTGCTGGACGGCCTGGCGGAAGCCTTCGACGGCCTCGGGGTTCGCCTTGGCGATGATCTCCTCGAGCACGTCGCGCGCCTCGGACTCGGTGTCGCGGGCGACGACGAAGCCGTTCAGGCCGAACTTGACCTGGCCCTCGCGGTTGACGAGCGCGGCGTTCTGGTTGACCTCGAGGTACTGCTCGGTGAAGCCGTCGAGGTCCTTGCCGTTGGAGAAGTACCAGTCGGCGACGGTGCCGCCGTTGCGGCGGGCCGCGGTGGAGTTGCCGCCCTGGAAGATCTCGGGGTGCGGGCGGCCGGGCACGTCGACCGGTCCGGGCTTCAGCGTGAAGTCGTGGATGCGGTAGAAGTCGCCGCGGTGCTCGAACCCGACCCCCTTCTCCTGCGCGGTCCAGAGGCCGCGGAGCACGCGGATGAACTCCTCGCTGCGGCGGTAGCGCTCGTCGTGCTCGAGCCACGGCTCGCCGAGGCCCGTGAACTCGTCCTTGAACCAGCCCGACACGACGTTGACGGCGGCGCGTCCGCCCGAGATGTGGTCGGCGGTGATGATCCACTTCGCGAGCACGGCCGGGTGCCAGAGTCCGGGGTGGACGGCGGCGATGACCTTGAGCTTCTCGGTCTGGGTGAGCAGGCCGAGGCTGAAGCTCGTCGACTCGTGCTGCTGGTCGGCGCCGTAGGAGGCGGTGTAGCGGACCTGGCTGAGCGCGTACTCGAAGCCGACCTGCTCGGCGAGCTGCGCGACCTTCACGTTGAAGTCGTAGCTCCAGTCGGTGCGCTGCTCGATGGTGCTGGTGACGAGTCCGCCGGAGACGTTGGGGACCCAGTAGGCGAACTTGAGGGGATCGGTGCTGATGGGCATGACGATGCAGCCCCTTCCTGGTGTGTGAGTGACGGAGTCAGGAGGTGGTGGACGGTGTGCGTGGAGGTGTCAGGTGGTCGTCAGGCGCGACATCGGCGGGCGACGCGTGACGTGGTCATCAGAACGCCTGGTGGGTGCCGAAGCTGCGCTGCCAGTAGACGAGCGGGCGCTGGGTGCCCGTCTCGGCGCGCACGACCGTGCCCAGCACGAGGACGTGGTCGCCGGCCGGCACGGTGCTGGTGACGTCGGCGAGGACCCACGCGTGCACGTCGTCGAGGCGAGGTGCGCCGTCGTCGCTCCAGCCGAGGTCGGCGAAGCGGTCGTGAAGCTTGGTCGAGAATCGTAGCGCCACCTGGTCCTGGTGGGCGGCAAGCACGTTGATGCCGAACCGTCCGCCGCGCTGCAGCCGGGCGAGCAGGCTCGACGTGCGGGCCAGCGAGATGGCGACCATCGGCGGGTCCATCGAGAGCGACATGACACCGCTCAGGGTCGTGCCGTGCGGTCGGCCGCCGTCGGACGTGGTCACCACCGTCAGTCCGGTGGCGAAGTTCGCCATGGCGCCGCGCAGTGCGGCCTCGAGGGTGGTGTCGTCGACGGACACGGCCATCTGGTCCTCCCGATCGGTGGTGGTGATGAGTCCACGGTGGACCCCGCGAGGCCGTTTGCGGGGCCTGCTCACCAGGTGGGACGACCAGCGCGCGGAGGTCGCGCGGTGGTACCACGGACCACCGCTCGACGACCGGCGCCGCCTGCGGGGTCGGGCTAGCGTGACGGCATGGCTGAGCTGACGATCGACGGTCCCGACGGCCCCATCGAGGCGTGGGTGGCGACGCCCCCGGACGGGGGACCCGCCCCGGGCGTCCTCCTCGTCATGGACGCGATCGGGCTGCGCCCACAGATCCGCGCGATGGCCGACCGGTTCGCGTCGTGGGGCTACGTGGTGCTCGCGCCGAACGTCTTCCACCGCTCGGGGACCGCTGCCGAGACGTCGCCGACCACCGACCTGCGCGAGCCCGGCGCGCGGGAGGCGTTCTTCGAGTCCGTCGGCCCACGGATGGCGGCCCTGACGCCCGAGCTGTCGCGGCAGGACACGGCCCTGTACCTCGACGTGCTGCAGGGTCGCGACGACGTGGCCGACGGGCCTGTGGGCGTGGTCGGCTACTGCATGGGCGTGCGGATCGCGCTGCGCGCGGCGGGCGACCACCCGGGGCGCGTGGTCGCGGTGGGCGGTTTCCACGGGGGCGGGCTCGTGACCGACCAGCCCGACAGCCCGCACCTTGGCCTGACGACGGCGACCGCGCGGGTGCTGCTGCGCCACGCCGACGGCGACGCGTCGATGCCGCGGGAGCACCAGCGGGTGATCGCGGAGACGGCGGCCGAGCACGGAGTGGCCCTCGACCAGGGCGTCTACCCGGGCGCACCGCACGGCTACTCGATGGCCGACACGTCGATGTACGACGAGCAGGCCGCCGAGCGTCACACGACCGAGCTGCGCGAGCTGCTCGACTCCACCCTCCGCTGACCCCCTCCCGCCCACCCATTCCGCTGAGCGTGACGTCTGCGGGCCATCCAGGCCCCGAACGGCCCGCGAACGTCACGCTCAGCGGGGGAGGGGAGGGATGGTCGCGGACGTAACGTCCGCGACATCGGCGCGCACTAGCGTCTGCCCCGACGTCGGGGAGGCCGGCGCACCGACGGAGGAGGTTCGACGTGGCACGCCCGTTCACCGGTGGACCCCGTCGCCGCTCGGCGTTCACGGCACGGCTCGAGAACACGTCGGTCGAGGGGTCGCAGCCGCGCGTCCTCGACGACATGCGAGCCGCGATCCTGGCCGGTGTCGAGCCGCCCGGCACGCTGATCCCCATCGACGCGGTCGCGGCGTTCTTCGGCGTCAGCCAGATCCCGGTGCGCGAGGCGCTCAAGATCCTGCTGGGCGAGGGGCTCGTCGAGCACGTGCCGCACGTCGGCTACAGCGTCGCGAAGCTCAGCTACCGGGAGTTCCGCGAGCTGTACGAGGTGCGACTCGCGCTCGAGAAGGCGGCGCTGGTCGCTGCCGTCGACCGGGCCGGACCCGACGACGTCGAGGCGGCCCGGGCGGCGCTGCTGGAGACGAGCGCCGCGCTCGACGCCGGCGACGACCGCGGCTACCACGAGGCGACGCGCCGGTTCCACCTCAGCCTGATCGCGCCGTCGGGCATGCAGCGTCTGCTACGGATGTACGAGTCGGCGTGGAACCTGACCGAGCCGGTGCGACCCATGACCCACGTCGGGCCCGCGCAGCGCTCGGCGTTCGCGCACGACCACGACGCGATGCTCGAGGCGTTCGAGTCCCGTGACGCCACCGCCCTCGTCGCGCTCTCGGTGGAGCACTACGACCACCTCCTCGACGGCATCGAGGTGCTGAGCGACGACCACGACGTCTTCCGCGAGGCCTGAGCGCCGCGTCCTATAGGACTCCCGTGACGCAAGGTTCACCCGCGGAGTCGAGGGGTCGAAACACCGCGTTCATAGCGTCGGGTGCAGTCCGAGCCCGACGAGGAGACACCCCCCATGCCACAGCCCCACGGCGCCCTGCCGAACGACATCGTGGAAGCCGCCGGCTACCCACCCGGAGCCGGTCGACCGCGCCGCGCGTACGACCCTCGCCTCACCAACGAGGACCTCGCTCCGCTGGAGAAGCAGACCTGGACGTCGTACAACATCTTCGCCTTCTGGATGTCCGACGTGCACAGCGTCGGCGGGTACGTGACGGCCGGCAGCCTGTTCATGCTCGGCCTGACGACGTGGCAGGTCTTCGTGGCGCTCATCGTCGGCATCTGCATCGTGCAGGTGCTCGCGAACCTGGTCGCGAAGCCCAGCCAGATCGCCGGCGTGCCGTACCCGGTGATCAGCCGCGCGTCGTTCGGCGTGCTGGGCGCGAACATCCCCGCGATCATCCGCGGACTCATCGCGGTGGCCTGGTACGGCGTGCAGACGTTCCTGGCCGCCGGGTCGCTGTCGATCGTGCTGCTGAAGGTGTGGCCCGGGCTCGCGAACATCGCGACCGACGACACGTCGTTCCTCGGCCTGAGCTACCTCGGCTACATCTCCTTCGCGATCCTGTGGGTCGCGCAGGCCGCCGTGTTCTGGCGGGGCATGGAGTCGATCCGGAAGTTCATCGACTTCTGCGGTCCCGCCGTCTACGTCGTCATGGTCGTGCTGTGCGGCTACATGCTGTGGCGCGCAGGCTTCGACATCGACCTCAACCTCGCCGACCACGCCGTGTCCGGCTGGGCCGCCGTCGGGGCGATGTGCTCGGCGATCGCGCTCGTCGTGTCCTACTTCTCCGGACCGACGCTGAACTTCGGCGACTTCTCGCGCTACGGCAGCAGCTACGAGGCCGTCAAGCGCGGCAACTTCCTCGGCCTGCCGGTGAACTTCACGTTCTTCGCGCTGCTGGTGGTGCTGACGGCGGCCGCGACGGTGCCCGTGTTCGGCGAGCTGATCACCGACCCGGTGCACACGGTCGAGCGCATCGACACCTGGACGGCGGTGCTGCTCGGCGGCCTGACGTTCGTGATCGCGACGGTCGGCATCAACATCGTCGCGAACTTCATCTCCCCGGCGTTCGACTTCTCCAACGTAGCGCCGCAGCGGATCAGCTGGCGCATGGGCGGCATGATCGCCGCGGCCGGCTCGGTGCTGCTGACGCCCTGGAACTGGTACGACAACCCCGAGGCGATCTTCTGGACGCTGGGCATGCTGGGCGCCCTGATCGGCCCGCTCTACGGCATCCTCATCGCCGACTACTACGTGGTGCGTCAGCAGAAGATCGTGGTCGACGACCTGTTCACGATGGAGGAGGACGGCGCGTACCACTACGTCCGCGGCTACAACCCCGCTGCCGTGCAGACGGTGGTGGTGACCGGTGTCGTCGCCGTGCTGAGCGTCGTGGTCCCGAAGCTGTCGGGCGTGCTGCCCGCGCTGCCCGACTACTCGTTCTTCGTCGGCGCGATCCTCTCCGCGGCGCTCTACGTGGTGCTCGCCCGCCGGCAGGGGATCGGGTCGAGCACGAGCGCGGCGGAGTCGACGCCGGTCGGTGCGGGGGCCGCCTGAGCATGCACATCCGTGTCATCAACCCGAACACCACCGCGTCGATGACCACGGCGATCGGGGCCTGCGCCAGTGCCGTCGCAGGCCCCGACGTCGTCGTGGAGGCCGTCAGCCCGGTCTTCGGCCCGGAGTCGATCGAGTCGCACGTGGACGAGGCGCTGGCGGTACCCGGTGTGCTGGCGCGGGTGGCCGAGGGCGAGGAGGCCGGCGTCGACGGCTACGTCGTCGCCTGCTTCGGCGACCCGGGCGTGCACGCGGCGCGCGAGCTGGCGCGTGGTCCCGTGGTCGGGATCGCCGAGGCCGGGATGCGCGCCGCGACCTACCTCGGGCGACGGTTCAGCGTGGTGACCACGCTGCAGCGCACGGTGCCGGGCATCGAGGCACTGACCAGGGCGTACGGCCTCGCCGACCACTGCGGCGGGGTGCACGCCACCGAGATCGGCGTGGTCGACCTCGAGCGCGACCCGCACGCCCGCGAGCGGACGCTCGAGCTCGCCCGGGTCGCCCTGACGGCCGACGGGTCGGACGTGTTGGTCCTCGGCTGTGCCGGGATGACGGACTTCGCGGCGTGGCTCGGCGACGAGCTGGGCGTCCCGGTCGTCGACGGGGTCGCCGCCGCCACGACCACCGTGGTCGGGCTGGTGGCGATGGGCCTCGGCACGAGCAAGGCGGGCGAGTTCGCGGCGCCCCGCGCGAAGCGGGTGAGCGGCTCGTGGGCCGACGTCGACCTCAGGCTGCCTGCGCCCTGAGCGCGGCGACGGTGTCGTCGGTGCAGGTGTCCCAGAACCCACCGACGGCGTCCTCGACGTGCGCGAAGGAGTCGGCGGCGAAGAGCCGGTCCTGGTAGTGGGTGATGTCGTAGTCGGTGGTGCCCATGGTGACGACGTCGAGCGGCTCGATGGTCATGGAACGGAACTCCTCGATCTCGCCGGGGCTCGACAGGATTCCCGCGCCGTAGGCCTTGAGGCCGTCGGGCTCGTGCACGACACCGAACTCGAGCGTGAACCAGAAGACGCGGCTGACGAACTCGAGCGCCTCGGTGGTCTCGACCCGGCGCGCGGCCCTGCCGGCGGCCTCGTAGAGGCGGGTGAAGCGGCGGTCGGCGAGCGTGTTGCCGTGGCCGACGACCTCGTGGAGCACGTCGGGCTCGGGCGTGTAGAGGGGCACGGAGTGGTGGCGCACGTACTGGGTGGCCCAGAAGCCGTGGTCGGCGAGCGCGCCGTAGAACTCGCGCAGCGGGACGAGGCCGGCGGCGGGCCGGTAGCGGAACCCGGTGAGGGGCTCGAGCCGGTCCGACAGCTCCTCCAGCTGCGGCACGCGGTCGAGGGGGAGGTCGAGCGCGGCCTTGCCGTCGAGGAACTCGCGGCAGGCGTAGGTCTCGTGCTTGGTCTGCAGGTCCTCGCTGACGACGCGCCAGACCTCGTGCTCCGCATCGGTGTACGGCGCCTCGGGCGCGGGCTCGCCCGGCTCCCACCGGTGCGCCAGTGTGGCGAGCAGGTCGCGTCGCGCGCGGTACTCGGGGTCGTGCAGACCGGGGTGGTCGGCGCCCAGCTCGACGGTGACGGCACCGTCGGCCGTCGTCGTGACGGGGGCGTAAGACTGGCCTTCCTCGAACACGGGTCCTCCTGTCCGCGGCCGACCGGGTGGGGTCGCCCGCCGTGGGTGGGGTCGCGCCGGGGTGGGGCGCCAGGTCGACCGGGATGAGGTGTGTCGCCGGTCACATCCATCCAACCACGTCTCCCTCACGGGCAGAAGTGAACGGGGGCTGCCGAGGCTTCGCGCAGAGTCGTCCCGAAGTTCACTCAGGAAAATCTCAACAAAACCTGCGCACGACCTCTCCGCTGTGGTCTGATATGTCCCGTTCTCACCGAGGACTCGGCCTCGCGGAGATGCTCCACCGTTGACCGGCAGCTCCAGGCTGTCGGCGACGGCCACCCGACATGGGGTCCAGGATGCGTCGACGTTCCATCCGTGCAGGTGTCATGGCTTCGGCCGCCGCCACGATCGCCGGGGTGCTCACCGGGCTCCCGATCACCGTCGCCGACGCCGAGACGGCAGGCGACGACTACGTGCGAGCGGAGTCCGAGCCCAACAAGAACACCTCGAAAGGATCGTCGTCCGACGTCGCGGCAGCGCTTGCGAAGGCCGAGGAGACGGACGAGCCCGCGGAGGTCGTCTCGCAGCGCGAGGTCGACAGCCAGGTCTTCGCCAACCCGGACGGGACGATCACGCGCGAGACCGCGCAGGGTCCGATCTTCGCGGACAAGGGCGGGACGTTGACCCCGATCGACCCCGACCTCGAGCCGTCGGGCTCGCGGCTCGAGCCGAAGGTGGTCAGCCAGGACACGTCGTTCTCCGCGACCGGAGACGGAGTCACGGCGCAGGTGGAGAGCGAGGCCAACCAGAAGATCTCGCTGACGTCACTGGCCGACCTCGGCACGCCGGAGGTGGACGGTGGCGTCGCCACCTATCCGGTGACCGGGAACGACGACGCGTCGGTGCGCGTCTCCACGACGGCGTCGGGGTTCGCGACCCACGTCCTCCTGGCGAGCAAGCCGGAGACCACGCCCGTCTACCGGTTCCGTGTCGACGCGCCTGGTCTGGACGTGTCGATCGACGGGCGTCAGCTGACCTTCAGGTCCGGCAACGACGTCGTGGCGCAGTCGAAGCCGCTGAACATGTGGGACGCCGACGTCGACGCGGCGGGGGCTCCCGAGTTCCCGGTGCCGGTTTCCGCGACGCTCGTCGACCAGGACGGTATGAAGGTCCTGGAGCTCCGACCGTCGATGGAGTGGCTCAGCGCCGCGGAGCGCCGCTACCCGGTGACGGTGGATCCGGACATCGGCCTCCAGGACACGTACGACGTGCAGAGCGACACCTACGTGTTCAGCGACCAGGCGAGCGGCGACGAGCGCGGCTCCGACGTCAACCTCCGCGTGGGTTCTTCCGGCAGCAACCGCAAGTTCCGGTCGATCGTGTACCTGCGGTACCAGCAGTTCGTCGGGTTCACGGTGACCGATGCGACGCTCGCGCTGCGGCAGTACCAGAACGGCGCCACCAACTGTCAGGCCAAGACGACCCACGGCTGGCCGATGAGTGGCGGCGACGTGTACGGGCCCAACTGGGACACTCAGCCGAGCTATTCGACTGACAGCCGTTTCCTCACGTCGCACACGTTCAACTTCGGCAGCGACTGCGGTGCTGGTACGGCGAACCTCGACGTCACACCATCATTCAATGCGTGGGCCGGCGGACAGCAGACGGGTGACGTGGACCCGTTCTCCCGGAACCGGCAGGCGATCGTCCTGGTGGCGCCGAACGAGACGGACACGACCCAGGAGAAGCGGTTCTGCTCGATCGACTGGGACTCCTCGTCCTTCCACTGCGGCGGCCCGAGCGTCATGCCGAGGATCTCGGTGACCTACGAGCCTGAGCTCGGTTCGCAGTCGTGGTACTCGATGACCGACCACACGCTCGACGACCGTTCGTCGCTGTCGATCAACAACCGCAGCGGCAACGCCGTGGTCAGCGCGCAGGACGCGACGGTCAAGGGCGTGGGTCAGGACCTGACCATCTCGCGCACCTACAACTCGATGACCCGTGTCACTGACACTGCGCTCGGCCGCGGATGGAACCTCGGTCTCGGCCCGGACGTCTGGATCGAGCGGACCCAGTCCGACTCCACGCTGCGGTACGACTACCACGGACCCTCCGGCACGGTGCTCGGCTCCTTCCTGCGCAAGAGCACCAGCGTGGGCGACGCGGACTACCGGCAGTTCCTGTCGCCGATCGGCGGCGTCGGAGCCGATCTGGAGCAGAACAGCGACGGCAGCCTGGTGCTGAAGTTCCGAAAGTCCCCGTTGAGGTACGAGTTCGCGAAGATGGTCGGAGGCAAGGCGTACCTGACCATGATCCGCGACCGGTCCGGCAACAGGATCGAGTTCACGTACGCGTCCGGAGGCAGCGGGCGACCGCAGCTGACGCAGATCAAGGACACTCGAGGGCGCACCTACACGGTGACCTATGCCAGCGGTCGACTCACGAAGATCACGCAGGACGACACCTCTGACGGGTCGACCCAGCGGGAGTGGAGCTACGGCTACGACAGCTCGGGCCAGCTCACCTCGTTCACCGACGCCACGGGCGCGCAGACGTCCTACGGGTACTCCGGTGGCTACCTGACGTCCATCACGGGGCCCGGAACCGCCTCGGAGCGCAGCGAGACGAGCATCGCCTACCGCACGAACCCCAAGCGCGGCGCCGTCGTGGGTGAGACGACCTCGGTCTCCTACCGTCAGGGGAACGAGGCTGCGGCTGATCGCCCGACCTTCAGCTGGGACTACACCGACACGCGGCCGGACGGATGCCCGACAGAGTCCAGGACCTACACCAAGGTCACGGACCCCAACCAGAACGTGACCACGTACTGCTTCGCGCCGCGCGGCCTCTCCGGAGCGAAGAAGAAGGTGTGGGTGAAGGACGCCGAGGGCAACACGCGGTCGATGGACTACACCGCCGACAACGGTCCGTCCGCCGTCACCGACGGGATGGGCGCGACCACGACGTCGACCTACACGTCGACCGACGGTCAGTTCAGCGACCGACTCACCAAGATCACGCAGCCGCAGAACACCGGCAGCGGTAACGATCTCTCGACGGGCTTGGGGTACACGGGGAGCAGCGGGGAGAACGCCTACCTCCCGACGACGGCGCGGGAGTCGAGCAACGACTGCAACCGCTACAGCTACGACGCCAAGGGGCGCACCACCGCCTCGTACAACGGGATCACCCTCAACGATCAAGGAGCATGCAACGGGCAGTCGACCCGTCAGGCGGAGTTCCACCGCGACTACGACGATGCGACCGGGAACGTGACGGCCAGCTGGGACGGCAACGCACCTGCCAGTCCGACAAATGCTGACAAGACGCTCTACAGCTACTGGCAGAGTGGCCAGACCGGCTACGTGACCGGCACGACGAACCTGCTCAAGGAGGTCCGGAAGCCCGGCGGTAGCTGCGACTCGCCCCGGAAGTGGTGCACCTCCTACACCTACGACGGTTGGGGACGTATCGCGACCATGACCGATGGTCGTGGCAAGGTCACGCGCTACGAGTACGACAAGAACGACCGCCAGCTCGGTGTCTTCTATGACGGCACGGCGCCGAGCGCGTGCACCGGCTCTTCTGCGACGTGCCTGCGCTACACCTACGACGCCGCGGGCAACGTGCGGACCAGGTCGAACGGCCTGGAGCAGACCACGATGACGTACGACCGGATGAACCGGCTCGTCGAACAGAGGATGCCCACCGGCACGGTCGGCGTCGTGGACAAGGTGTCGATGGGCTACGACGGAGTCGGCAACATGACCTCCTACAACCAGGAGATCGGTGGTGGCGGCGCGCAGATGGTCACCTACACCTACGACAAGGCCAACGCCCCCAAGACGGTGACGGAGAACAACGAGACCGTCACCATCACGACGGACAAGAACGGCCGCACCGACAACGTCATCTTCCCCAGCCCCACGGGCGGTGTGGGAGTGAAGCTCGACTACGACTTCGCCAAGAACGGGCAGCCAGCGGCGCTGAAGATGAACTACGCAGCGGGTAACGAGACCGGGCGTATCAACTACAGCTACCGGATCGACGGGTCGACCAACGACTCGTCGCAGCTGCAGGAGCGCGACGTCGTGACGTCGTCCTTCGCCGACCAGCGCGGGACGGTCACGTACAAATACAAGTACCAGCGGCTGGAGAGCGCTGACGACACCAACGGGCCCAGCTACGCCTACACCTACGACAGGATCGGGAATCTGCGGCAGGAGGTCGCGGGGGCCACGACGACGAACTTCGGGTACAACCGTGCCGGGATGCTCTGCTGGAAGGGTTCGGCCACCGGAGTCACGTCTGCTCCGGACGAGACTGGCCAGGCGTGCTCACCGACTCCGTCGGGCAACACGGAGTTCAGGAACGATGCTGCTGGCAACAGTCAGGGCAGCACCAGTGATCCCTACGTGGTGAACGAGCGCAGCCAGGTGGCCACGGTCGATGGCAGGAACCAGACGTACCTGGACCAGGGCAACGACCTGCGTCGTGACAATGGTGCGGTGCGCAATGTCGAGTCGAGCCTGGGTGTGACCGCGCAGCGCTCTGGGTCGGCCACGACGTTCTTCCTGCGCGACCCGAACGGCACGATCCTGTCCTCGCGCACCGGCAGCACGCGGGTGAACTACGTGAGCGAGGCCTCCGGGCACGTGGTGTGGCTGGTGGCTCCGGACGGGACGCAGGTGGGCGGCTACAAGTACGCCCCGTACGGCAAGACCGCTGCCTACGGGGCTGCTGCGCAGACCAACCGGTTCCGCTGGTTGGGCGCGCAGCAGAACGTCACCAGCTCCGGGACGGACGGGCACTATAAGCTCGGCGCGCGGTACTACGACCTGCAGGGCCACTTCACCCAGCCCGACCCGGTCTCGGGTGGGATGAGCGACCCGCGGACCCTGACCGGCTACAACTATGCGGGCGGGGATCCGATCAACGAAGCGGACAAGTCCGGTTACTCGTTCGATGACTGGGTTGACAAGGGCCTGAAGTGGGGCGGACGCATCAGTGATGCCGTGAGTGTGGGGACGGACTGCCTCAGTGGCGATCGAAGTCTGGGTAACTGCGCCGCGACCGTCTCGGGCATCGGGTCGGCTTTCGTGGCCGGTGCCGGATGTCTTGCACTCGTCGGTGGTAGCATCTGTGCGCTCGCGGGCGTTGCTGGTGCGGCCTTTGGCTACAACGGGACGCGTGCCTTTCAGATCGCGGCGGGAGCTGAGTGATTCGTGAACGTCGGGATACTTATCGCCCTGATCTTTGTCCTCACCTACCTATACGTCTCGTGGGACTATGGTCGGACCGGTCGGCGTGGACAGATCAGGGTTCTGATGCTTGGAATTCTTGGGGTCGGTCTGGTGTCGTTCTTGACGATGACGGTGGTGTCGATCCTGAGTCGGGAGGACGCAGGCGCTGTTGTGGGGACCCTCGTCAGCATCGGCATCGTTGTAGAAATGTGGCGAGTGGCGAACACTTGGTAGGAACGATGGAACACGCTGCTGTGAGTCAGGGCAACGACCTGCGTCGAGATTAGGGCGTGGTGCGCAACATTGAGTCGAGCCTGGGTGTGACCGCGCAGCGCTCGGGGTCGGCCACGACGTTCTTCCTGCGCGACCCGAACGGCACGATCCTGTCCTCGCGCACCGGCAGCACGCGGGTGAACTACGTGAGTGAGGCGTCCGGGCACGTGGTGTGGCTGGTGGCTCCGGACGGGACGCAGGTGGGCGGCTACAAGTACGCCCCGTACGGCAAGACCGCCGCCTACGGGTCTGCTGCGCAGACCAACCGGTTCCGCTGGCTGGGCGCGCAGCAGAACATCAGCAGCTCCGGGACGGACGGGCACTACAAGCTCGGCGCCCGGTACTACGACCTGCAGGGCCACTTCACCCAGCCCGACCCGCTCTCGGGTGGGATGAGCGACCCGCGGACCCTGACCGGCTACAACTACGCTGGTGGGGATCCTATTAATCAAGCCGATATCAACGGACGTTTTTTTGACGAGCTTACTCAGGCCTACAAGGGATTCGGTGCACTGACGGACTCGTTCGACGTCTTCGCAATCGGGAAAGCGTTCATCCAAGGCGACTTCAAGGAGGGGGGCATCAGGCTCGGAGCCTTCGCTGTCACTTCTCTCGCCACCACGGCCTGCGGAGCTGGGATAGCCGCTTCTGGAGCAGTCAGCGGAGGTGCGGGAGGCTTGGCGGTGGCAGCAGGCTGTGGCACAGCCGGGGGCTACCTCGGGCATCTACACGAAGGTCAGTTGAGGTCGCAGACATCATGAATCAACGAACTCCGATCTATTACGGGTTCCTACTGGCGGCAGGTGCTGTTATGGGATGGTTCGGGGTGATCAGCGCCGTGCTTGCTCGCGAAATGGGCTACGCGGGCATCTTCAGTGCCCTGGCGATCACGATGACTGTGGTGACCGTCGCGTTCTTTCGACTCCGCTAGGTCGCTCCCGGCTGCGTTCCTGCCCGGTTGAGCTGTCACCGCTCGAGACGCAGCAGCACATCTGAACGTCGCGCTGGGCCCAGCAGATGCCTCTTCGGGGCATCCGGGTGGCACCTGCGGGTTCGCGACCCTCGGCGCCGCGGGTGGCGCAGGCGGCGTTGCTGCGAGAGCGTGGGCCGCAGGCGGCGACCTGACGTCACGAACTGACACGGCCGGCGTCGACCGAGTCATCGAGATCTGAGGGCACGTCATGCACTCGGCGAACAGAGCACTCGTGACGCTGTGGATGTACTCGGCGGCTTTCGTGACAGTCGTCCTGGCCCTCGCAGCTGTCTACCGAGTCAGCTGGCAGCTCGGCCTGCTGGCTGTCTTCATGGGTGTCTGCTTCCTTCCCAGGCGTCGGTTCGTGAGGCTTCTCGGCCAGTACTAGAGAGTGCTCGCCGGTATCACGTGTCTGCGCGGCCCCCGTCGGGTGCCAACGGGCCGTCGTCGCGATGCGCTTCTGGATGGGTGTTGCGTCGGTGTCGCAGGCCTCGTGTCCTGCTTCGACGCCGGACTTGCCTGAGCGTTTGGAGAGACATGGCCCGCGTCCAGAGGGATCCGCTACTCCCCGACGCTCCCGTCGAGCGCCTCGCGCAGGAGGTCGGCGTGGCCGTTGTGGCGGCAGTACTCCTCGACCATGTGGACGACGATCCAGCGCAGCGAGACCGGCTCGCCGGTGCGGCGGTCGGGGCGGGCGGCGAGGGTGTCGAGGCCGTCCGGCGCGGCGTCGAGGAGGGCGTCGGAGCGGGCGACCGCCGACTCCCACAGGTCGCGGAGGTCAGCGGGCTCGTCGTCGACGGCCGAGTGCCAGTCCCAGTCGGGGTCGTCGGCCCAGGGCGCGTCGTCCCACGGGGCGGTGGGTTCCGCGCCGGAGAGGACCACGCCGAACCACCAGTCCTCGACGTAGGCCAGGTGCTTGGTCATGCCGCCGAGCGTCATCGTCGACGGGGGGAGCGGGGTGTGCAGCTGGGCGTGGTCGAGGCCGTTCGTCTTCAGCGCGAACGTGCGCCGGTGGAAGTCGAGGAACCCGCGCAGCGTGTCGACCTCGCTGCCGGCCAACGGCGGCTCGGTGCGGCCGTGCTCGTCCGTCGTCATGCCCCACCCCAGCACGACGTCACGTGAAGGGGCAAGCCCGACCTCACCGTCGGAGAAGGCGTCGTAGCAACCCGGCGGGTCGGTCGGTCTCCGGCGGGACCTCGTGGCCGGCGCACCACTGGTCGGCGGGGACCATGGCGCGCACCTGCGCCACGTGCTGGCCGCAGCCCGCCCAGGTGGTCTTCGAGCAGGTGGAGCAGGTGACAGGACGGCACATCGAGGGTTCTCCTTCGGATCAGACGGCGGGATCGGTGCTGGCGTCGTCGGGCGCGAACTCGCAGAACGCGGCATAGGCGCGAGGGCCGTGGATCGTGGCGGGTCCGCCGTGCATGAGGAACGTGACGCCGATGGCCTCGGCGGCCTGCTGGCGAGTGGCACCGGCACGTGCAGCCGCCTGGGCGTGCGAGGCGATGCAGCCGTCGCAGCCCTCGACCACGCCGATCGCGAGGGCGATGAGCTCCTTGGTGCGGACGTCGAGTGCTCCCTCGGCGAACGCCGCGCGATGCAGCTCTCCGAAGCCCGCGTAGACGTCAGGGACGGCGCGCCTCAGGGCGCGGTGCAGTGGCGAGAGCTCGTCGAGCACGGTCTTTCCGTGGGACATGTCAACCTCCTCCGTGATCCCCCCTGGGGGATATGGGAACCGTAGCACATCCCCCTGGGGGGTTACGCTCTCCACATGCATCTGGAGCCCGAGGAGACCAAGGCCGTCGCACTGCGCATGAAGCGCGCGCACGGCCATCTGGCCAGCGTCATCCGCATGCTGGAGGAGGGCGCTGAGTGCGAGGACGTCGTCACGCAGCTGGCTGCGGTCAGCAAGGCCATCAGTCGCAGCGGGTTCGCTCTCGTGAGCACCGGCATGCAGAAGTGCGTCACCGAGGGCGAGGAGGTGGACGTCGCCCGGCTGGAGAAGGTCTTCCTGTCGCTTGCCTGAGCCTCAGCCGAGCACGCGGTCGAGGTAGGGGTTGCTGAACGCACGCTGCGGGTCGAGCTCGTCGCGCACCGCCACGAAGTCGTCGAAACGGCTGTACCGCTGGCGGAGGTAGTCGGCGTCGAGCGTGTGCATCTTGCCCCAGTGCGGCCGCCCTTCGTGGGCCGTGAACACGTCCTGCGCGGCGCGGAAGTACGCGGTCGGGTCGAGCCGGTGGTACTGGTGCACGGCCACGTAGCAGTTGTCGCGGTCGTGACCGGTCGACATCCACACGTCGTCGGCCGCGGTGAAGCGCACCTCGATCGGGAACGCGACCGTCTCGTGACCCGCCGCGAACCACCGCTGCAGCCCGGCGATCACGTCGTGCAGCGCACCCCGAGGCATGGCGAACTCGGACTCGCAGAACCGCACCCGGCGCGGCGACACGAACACCTCGTGGGACTGGTCGACGTACTCGCGCGCCGACAGCGCCGAGCCGCTCACCTGGTTCACGCGCGGCACCGCCGACCGGAAGCGAGCCCCCACCCGGTTGACGACCTCGAACAGCCCGTTGCTCAGCAGCTCGTCGTCGACCAGGTGCCGCAGTCGGCCCACCGGCTGGCGCTCCGTCCCCGCCGGCACGCGGTTGTTGCGCTTCACCAGCGCCTTCTCCGTGTGCGGGAACCAGTAGAACTCGAAGTGGTCGTTCTCCTCGACCAGCTCGGGCAACCGCTCGAGCACCTCCGGCAGCCGCATCGGCTCCTCGCGGGCGTGCAGCAGGAAGGCCGGCACGCACTGCAGCGTCAGCTCGGTGACGACCCCGAGCGCACCGAGCCCCACCCGGGCGGCACCGAACCAGGGGTGCCTCTCGTCGACCTCCACGACGTCGCCGTCGGAGGTCACCAGCTGCACGCCGACGACGGCCGCCGCGATGCCCTGCAGCCTCGCGCCGGTCCCGTGCGTGCCGGTCGACACCGCACCCGCGACGGACTGCGGGTCGACGTCGCCCAGGTTCGGCAGCGCCAGGCCGAGCGACTGCAGCAGCGGGTTCAGCCGGTGCAGCGACGTCCCCGCCTGCACGCGCACGCGCCTCGTCGCGGCGTCGTGCCACACGAGCGCGTCCATGCGGTCGAGGCGCAGCAGCACGCCCTCGGTGGCCGCGATCGGCGTGAAGGAGTGGCCCGCGCCGTAGGCCTTGACCGGCAGACCCTCGGTCCGTGCCGCGTGCACGGCCTCGACCACCTCGGCCGTCGACGTCGGGTGCAGCACCCGCCGCGGGTGCGAGCGCACGTTGCCCGCCCAGTTGCGCCACAGCAGGCTCATCGTCCGCTCCCCGGCCTGCGCTCGCTCGTCGTGTCCGTCATCCGAAGTTCTTCCCCTCGCCACGGTAGGTCGGCACGGTCTCGGCGCGGCCGGCGTCGTCGACGAGCGTCACGGTGTCGAACCGCTCGCACATCTCTCCGGCCTTCGCGTGCCGGAACACCACGCGCTCGCCGACGCGCAGGTGCCGGGCCGCCTTGCCGCGCACGGGCGTCTGCACCTCGCCCACGCCCTCGGTGCCCACCAGCGACAGCCCCTCCGGCCAGACCGGCGTGGGCATGCGGTTGGCCTGCGCGGGCCCCGACGCGGTGTACCCGCCGGCGAAGCAGGTGGCCACGTCCTTGGCCGGCCGACGCACGACGTCGAGGACGATGTACGCGGCGGGTCGCGCCTCGAAGGCGTCGTAGCGGTCGAAGAGCGTCGGCGTGAACAGGCCCGAGCCGGCGGTCAGCTCGGTGACGGTCGGGTCGGCCCCGGTCACCTCGAGGCTGCCGGTGCCGCCGGCGTTCACGAGCTGGAGGTCCGCGTGCTGCGACACCGCCTCGACCACGGCGCGACGTCGGTGCGCGAGCTCCGTCGTCGACAGCCTCTTCACGACGCGCACGGCGGCGGAGGTGTCGGGCAGGCCGGCCACCTGCGCGTCGTAGAACATGACCCCGACGAGCTGGAAGCCGGGCCGCGCGGAGAGCCGGCGGGCCACGCCCGCCGCCTGGCGCGCGGTGTGCACGGGGGAGCGGCGCACACCCAGGTGCACGGGGTGGATGCCGAGGGCCCCTGGGCGCAGCGACGCGTCGACGTCGAGGCAGATCCGCAGGGTCGGGTGCGACCCGCCGACCACGCGCTGGATCGCGTCGAGCCCCTCCTCGGAGTCGACCATGAGCGTGATGGCCGACCGACGTCGCTCGCCGGCCTCCCCGGGCTCCGTGAGCGCGAGCAGCCCGGCGCGGTCGACGGTGGGGTACGCGAGGAGGACGTCGTCGGTGACGCCCTCGTCGACGAGCCAGCAGCTCTCCGCGAGCGAGTAGGTCATGACGCCGGCGAACCCGGGTCGGGCGAGCGTGCGCTCCAGCACCGACCGTACGCGCACCGACTTGCTCGCCACCCGCACGGGCACCCCGCCCGCCCGGCGGACGAGGTCGTCGGCGTTCGCCCAGAGTGCCGGCTCGTCGAGCACCGCGAGCGGCGCGGACCGGTCGGCGGTGGCCGACAGCAGACGCGGGAACGGTGCGCTCACGAGCCCCAGCATGGCACGGAGGTGGGGGTCAGCCGCCAGGTCGAGACGCCGGCCCGAGGTCGAACCACGTGGGCGCCGCGGCGACGAACTCCGCCGGCGGCAGCGCACCCACTCCGTCGGGCACGAGGGCCAGGAGCGGCACCCCCGTCACGCGGGGCAGGTCGTCGCGGTTGCACCGCTCCGCCAGGCCCGGATAGTCGGGCCACGAGCCCACGACCACGCCCCATGGCTCCAGGCCGCGGCCCCGCAGCGCCTCGACGGTGAGCGCCGTGTGGTTCAGCGTGCCGAGGCCGGCTCTCGCCACGACGACCACGTCGACGGTGACGTCGGACGGCGCGGCCTCGGTCAGCCCGACCGCGAGGTCGAGCAGCGTCCCGCCGTCGGTGTCGAGGCGGACGAGGAGCCCGCCCGCGCCCTCGACGAGCACGACGTCGTGGTCCGCCGCCAGCTCCAGCACGGCGCCCACGTGCTCCGACACCGGCGGGAGCGCCACCCCCTGACGACGCGCGGCGGTGTCGGGGGCGAGCGGGTCGTCGAGCGCCACCAGCTCGCGGCACTCGACTCCGGTGAGCCGCTCGACGGTGCGCGCGTCGCGCGGCTCCGGGTCGGCGCCGCCGATGCCGGTCTGCACGGGCTTGACCACCACCACGCGACCGCGCGCCGTCGCCGCCAGGGCGGCGACAGCCACCGTCTTGCCGACCCCGGTGTCGGTGCCGGTGACGACCACGACGCGGCTCATCGGAACGTCCCCACGACGCCGACCAGCACGTCCAGGGCGCGCGACCAGTCGTCGTCGGCGACGCCCGCGCTCGCCGTCACCCGCAGGCGTGAGACGCCGTCGGGCACCGACGGCGGCCGGAAGCACCCGACCCGCACCCCGGCGTCGAGCGCGGCGGCCTGGGCGGTGACCGCCGCGTGCGGCGACGACATCGGCACCGACAGCACGGCCCCTGCGGGCGCGGCGACGTCGAGAGCGGCGGCGAGCTCGCCGACGCGTCGGTGCACCGTCGCGGCCAGGTCGGGCCTGCGGCGCACCTCGTGCAGGGCCGCGAGGGCGCCGGCTGCCGACGCGGGTGCGAGGCCGGTGTCGAACACGAAGGCCCGCCCGCGGTTCACCAGGTGCTCGCGCAGCGCTGGGGGTCCGAGCACGGCGCCGCCCTGGCTGCCGAGCGCCTTCGACAGCGTGGCCGTGACCACCACGTGGTCGAGGCCGGCGAGCCCGAACCGTGCCACCAGGCCTGGCCCGTGCACCCCGAGCCCGTGCGCCTCGTCGACGACGAGCAGCCCGCCGTGCCGCTCGCACAGCCCGGCCAGCTCGACCAGGGGTGCCGCGTCGCCGAGCACGGAGTACACCGACTCCACGAGCACCAGCGCACGCTCCCCGGCAAGCTCGGCGTCGCGCAGGGCGCAGGCCACCGCGTCGACGTCGCCGTGGGGGACGATCGTCAGCCGAGCGCGCGACAGCCGCACGCCGTCGACCAGCGACGCGTGCACGTGGGCGTCGGACACCACCCGCGTGCCTCGGTCGGCGAGAGCGGCGACGACGGCCAGGTTCGCGTGGTAGCCCGTCGACGTCACGAGCGCCGCGGGCTGGCCGAGGTCGCACGCGAGGGTCTGCTCGAGCTCCTCGTGCACCGCGAGCGTGCCCGTGACGAGCCGGGACGCCCCGGCGCCCGCGCCCCACTGCAGCGCTGCCGTGGCGGCGGCGCGCGTGACGGCAGGGTCGCGCGCGAGGCCGAGGTAGTCGTTGCCCGCGAGGTCGATCGTCGGGTCGTCGGCGCCGCGCGGTCGCAGCGTGCGCACCAGCCCGGCCTCCTCGCGCGAGGCGTGCTCCTGCGCCCACCAGTCCGTCCAGACGCTCATGCGGCGCGCACCGCCTCGCCGACCCCGGCCACCAGCTGCGCCAGCGCTGCGTCGTCGCAGACGTAGGGCGGCATCGTGTACACGAGGTCGCGGAAGGGCCGCAGCCACACGCCCGCCGCGAGGGCGGCGTCGGTGGCCGCCGCGACGTCGACGTCGTGGTCGAGCTGCACCACGCCGACCGCGCCGAGCGTGCGGACGTCGGCGACGCCCTCGACGTCGCGCAGCGGCACGAGGCCACGGGCCAGCGCCTCCCCAACACGTTGCACGTCGGCCTGCCAGCCGCGCTCGAGCAGGAGGTCGATGCTGGCCGACGCGACGGCGCACGCCAGCGGGTTGCCCATGAACGTCGGGCCGTGCATGAGCGCGCCGGACTCGCTGGCCGACACGCCCCGCGCCACCTCGTCGGTGCACAGCACCGCGGCGAGCGAGACGTAGCCGCCGGTGAGCGCCTTGCCGACGCAGAGGACGTCGGGCGCGACCAGCTCGCTCACGAAGAGGTGCCCGGTGCGGCCGAACCCCGTGGCGATCTCGTCGTGCACGAGCAGCAGACCGTGCTCGTCGGCCACCTCGCGCAGCACGCGCAGGCAGGCGACCGGGTACGGGTGCATGCCGCCCGCACCCTGCAGGAGCGGCTCCACGACGACCCCCGCCAGCTCGTGGGCGTGCCGGGCGGCGAGGTCGCGCACGCCGTCGGCCCACGCCGCCACCTCGGCGTCCGACGCGTCGTGGCGCGGCGGCCGGTCGGCGAACACCTGCTGCGGCAGCAGGTCGCGCCACATGGTGTGCATGCCGCCGACGGGGTCGGTCACGCTCATGCAGTCGAACGTGTCGCCGTGGTAGCCGCCGCGCACCGTGAGCATCCGGGTGCGCTCGGGGTGTCCCGTCCCGCGCTGGTGCTGCAGCACCATCTTCAGCGCCACTTCCACGGCCACCGAGCCGGAGTCGGCGAGGAACACGCGCTCCAGCGGGGCAGGCGTCAGCGCGACGAGCCGTCGCGCCAGCTCGACGGCCGGTGCGTGCGTGAGCCCGCCGAACATCACGTGGCTGAACGACGCGACCTGCTCGACGACCGCGCGGTCGAGGACGGGGTGGCGGTACCCGTGCACCGCGGCCCACCACGACGACATCCCGTCGACGACCCAGGTGCCGTCGACCTCCAGGCGGCACCCGTCGGCGCCCGTGACCACCCTCGTCGGCGCCGGCTCGGTCATCGACGCGTAGGGGTGCCAGACGTGCGCGCGGTCGAAGTCGCGCAGGTCGGAGGCGAGGGTCGCAGTCACGGGAGGGCGGTGGTCAGGCGTTGGCGGGGACGTCGGTGCCCGCGCCGCGCTGCCGGATCGCCAGACCGGCCGTGCCGTCGTGCGACGCGCACCCGCCGCAGGCGCTGCCGCAGCCGGTCGACCCCGTGCCGCACGGCGAGGATGCGGGCGGCGAGGAGGAGGGCGTCGCGGCCGTCGGCTCGGCCGGCTGGTGCTCCGGCAGCTCGTCCGCGCCGAGGATGGTGAAGCCGTGGTCGCGGATCAGCTCGACGTCGGCCTTGGCGTCCTGCCCCTCCGACGTCAGGTAGTCGCCGAGGAAGATCGAGTTGGCCACGTGCAGCGCGAGGCCCTGCAGCGAGCGCAGGTGCATCTCGCGACCGCCGGCGATCCGCACCTCGCGGTCGGGGCAGACGAAGCGCGCCATCGCCAGGATCTTCACGCAGCGGGCCGGCGAGAGCTCCCACGTGTTCTCGAACGGCGTGCCGTCGAACGGCATGAGGAAGTTGACGGGGATCGAGTCCGAGCCGAGCTCCTTCAGCGCGAACAGCGCCTCCACGAGCTGCTCGTCGGTCTCGCCGAGCCCGGCGATGAGGCCCGAGCAGGGCGACAGGCCGGCGTTGCGGGCCTTGGCGATGGTGTCGACGCGGTCGTCGTACGTGTGGGTGGTGACGATCTCGTCGTGGTGCGACGCCGCGGTGTTGATGTTGTGGTTGTAGGCGTCGACGCCGGCCTGCTTGAGCCGCTCGGCCTGGCCGTCCTTGAGCAGCCCCAGGCAGGCGCACACCTCGACGTCGGGGTAGCTGTCCTTGAGCGCCTCCGTCATCTCGGCGACCTTCTCGACGTCGCGGTTCGACGGGCCGCGTCCCGAGGAGACCAGGCACACGCGCGACGCGCCGCCGCGCAGTCCGGCGCCCGCCTGGCGCAGCGTCTCGTCGGTGGAGAGCCACGAGTACTTCAGGATGGGCGCCTCGGACCCGACGGCCTGCGAACAGTAGCTGCAGTTCTCGGGGCACAGCCCGGACTTGAGGTTGACGAGGTAGTTCACCTTGACGGTGCTGCCGAAGTGCGCGCGGCGCAGGCGTCCGGCGGCCGCGACGACGTCGAGCAGGGCGGCGTCGTCGGCGCGCAGCACCGCGAGCGCGTCGGCCTCGGAGGCACTGCCCCCGTCCAGGATGCGGGTGGCGAGCTGGTCGAACGATGCGGTCATCACGGTCCTCGACGTCGGCGGCGGTCACTGAACACCGTTCAGGTGAACAGTGTTCAGGTGACGATAGCCGATCAGGCCGGACACGTCACGGGGTCATTGGCGAGGAGCGCCGGGCGCCGTCGTACCGCTGCAGCCAGTCGAGCGTGAGGCGACGGCTCGCGGCGGCAGCGGGCGTCAACGTCGAGGTCGAGTCGCCCGCGCTGTGCTCCATCCCGGGGTACTGCACGTACCGGTGCGGCACGCCGTGCCGCGCGAGGACGTCGACGAAGGCGCGAGCGCGGTCCGCGAGGACGAGGTGGTCGCGGACTCCCTGGTAGACGAGCGTCGGCGGGGAGTCGGCGCCGACGTGGGTCGCGGAGTCGGTGGAGCGGTACCGCTCCGGGTACTCCGCGGGCGTCCCGCCGACGTACCACTGCTCGACCTTCCGGGCGATCGCCGTGCGGTCACCGATCCCGCTCAGGTCGACGGCCGGGTACCCGGCGATCACCGCGCGCACGACCGGCAGCGTCGAGCCCGACGGCGAGCAGCTGGACCTCAGGGTGTGGTCGGCGGACGTGTAGGCGGCGTTGACGGCCAGGTTCCCTCCGGAGGAGAGGCCGAGCATCGCCACCCGGTCGGCGTCGAGGTGGTGGGACCGACCGGCGCGGGCGATCCACGCCAGGGAGCAGCCCACGTCCTCCACCTGCGTCTGCCACGGGTGGTAGGTGGGGGAGGCCAGCCGGTAGTCGACGTCGAGCACGGCGTAGCCGTGGGCGGGCAGGTACCCGGTGTACGCGTTCGGGCCACGCGACCCGGTCGAGAACCCGCCGCCGTGGACGGAGACCACGACAGGCCATCCCGCTCGAGGTGCACGTCCGGACGGGAGGTATAGGTCGGCGCGCAGCGTGGTGGTCCCGGCGGTGCCGACCGTCACGGTCCGGCTGGGGCCGCTGGTCAGGCCGGTGAAGGGCAGCGTCGGCAGCAGCGGGCTCGTGCCGGCGCCCGTGGACGCGATGGCGACGGCGAGCGCGACGCTCGTGGCGACGGCGGTCGCCGCGCCGGCCGACCCGACCACCGTGAGCACGAGCGGGAGGCGCCGACGAGGCCGAGGTCGCCGTCGCCAGAGGGTCGCGGCGCTCACCACGCCGACGGCACCGACGACGACGTTCCACACCCCGAGCGAGTCCCGCAGCACGCCGAGGAGGATCACCAGGTACTGCGACACCTCCCACTGCAGCAGCGGCATCGTCCAGGACACGGGGACGACGGCGAGCAGCTGCGCGAGCACCGTGAACACGACGGTCACGACCGCGACCGTCCACAGCGCCACGCGCCCGACCGCGCGCAACCGGGCTCCCGTCGGCGCGGACGTCATCGTGGCTCCGCCCACGCCATCGGTGCCGAGCCGAGCGGCCACGGAGCACCGCGGCGCAGGTCCCACGCCGGGGCGACGTCGAGGAGGCTGGGCAGGGCCGCCACCCGGCCGAAGGGACCGTCGGTCTCCACCGTCGGCACCTCGTCGAGGTGCTCGCGCAGGTCGGGACCCGCGGAGACCTGGTGGGGGTTGTCGCCGAAGGACTGCACCCACGTGCAGACCTTCGCGAGGTCGACGTGGACGTGCCACGACCCGCCCTCGGTCGCCTGCCGGTGCAGGGCGGTCTCGATCCCCGCCGCGAGGAGGAACGCCGCGGCGTAGTCGTTGAGCAGGTAGGTGGGTGGGAGCGCGGCCCGGTCGCCGCCGCCCTCCTCCAGGGCGAATCCCGTGGCCGCGCAGGCGAGCTGGTCGAAGCCGCCGCGGTCCGACCACGGTCCTCGGTCGCCCCACCCGTGCACGTCGCCCACGACGACGCCGGGGTGGTCGCGCGCGAGCTGGGCGGCGTCGAGCCCGAACCGCGCCAGGTGCCGGTAGCCGTGGACCACGACATCGGCGTCGCGCAGCACGTCGTCGAGGCTCGCCCTCCCGGTCGGGGTCCGGAGGTCGCAGTAGGCGTTGCGCTTCCCGCCCCCGGTCTCGAGGATCATCGCGTTCGGGTCGGGCCGGTCGGGGCGTGACAGGTGGAGCACGTCGGCACCCAGCTCGGCCAGGAGGCGGGTCGCGACGGGTCCCGCGATCACGTGGGTGACGTCGACGACCCGGACGCCCGTGAGCGGCGGCTGGGACGACGCGAGCGGCGACCGGGTGACGGGGTCGGCGTCGCTGATGCGTTCGACGCGCACCAGCGGCTCGCCCGCGAGGGCCTGTCCGACATCGGTGGCCGCCCACTCCTCCCGGGTCCGGACCATCGTGGCGGTCCCGCCGGCCGCGACGATCGCCTCCTCGAGCGCCAGGGCGTCCCAGGTGGCCGCCGCCGCCGCGATCCGGTCGGCCCCCGGCGCGCACCCGAGCACGCGGAGCGCGCGGTCGCGCAGGTGCGGGTAGGAGAGGAGGACGAAGACCTGCCGTCCGTCGCGGCAGGCGTAGAAGTCGCTGTCGGCGAGCAGGTGCGGGTCCTCCATGGTCGCGGCGGCGGTGACGTCGCCGACCCTCGTCGCGAAGACCGCCATGAGCTGCCGCAGGGCGTCGTCGGTGCGGATCCGCACCTCCCGGGCAGGTGCACCTCGGGAGCTGCCGAACGCCGATGCGGCGGCTCCGTGCGCTGCCATGGCCGCAGCCATGCACTCGGCGAGGCGGTGCGGCGACGTCGTCGGAGGCTCGCTCCCGACCACGTGCGTGCGGCCGAGGTCGAGGGAGAACAGCGTCGCGAGGTCCTGCAGGGGTGAGGCGTCCACGCATCGAGTCTCGGACGCGCGGCTCCGGGGGCCCAGGATCGTCGGATATGCGGCATCCTCGTGCCATGAGCGACCACCGCAGCGTGGGCCGGATCGTCGACCTGCTCGACGTCGTCGCGCGTGCCGACGTCCCGCCGACGGTGAGCGACCTCGCGCGCCGCCTCGACGTCCCCCGGTCGTCGGTCCACGACCTCGTGAGCGGCCTGGAGCAGCACGGCTGGCTGGTGCGTGCCGGGCGTGGTCTGCGCATCGGACCCGCTCCGCTGGTCGTCGAGCTGCTCGCCGCACGCCACGTGTCGTGGACGTCGCTCGACGCGGACGCCTACGCCGAGCGGTTCGACCTCGCCGCGGCCGTGGCCGTGCTCGTCGGTCGGCACGTCGTGTACACGGCACGGTCGGAGAAGGTGGTCGACGAGCGCTACGCCCACGTGGCCGACCTGCACCTGCCGCGCGACCCTCTGACGACCGCGGCCGGACGTCTGCTGCTGAGCACCGCGCCCGCTGCGGTGCTGGCCAGCGTGCTGGACGAGACCCGCACGACCGACCCCGGGCTCGTGGCGGACTACGAGGCGCAGCTCCCTCTCGTCCGGCGTCGGCGGACCGCCTGGAGCGACGGACTGTCGCAGGACGAGGTCGCCGCGGTCGCGGTCTTCCCGCACCGTGACCGCCGCGAGGCGCTCGTGCTCTTCGGGCGGAGGGGGACCGATGCGGCGCGCCTCACGGCTGCCGCGCGCACCCTCGCGCGGGCGTCGTAGGCGTCAGCGGCCCATGATCGGGTCGAGCAGCCCGTCGAGCATGCCGGGGGAGGGGCTCGACGACGGCGACGGCGACGGGCTGGGTCGCTGGGTCGGGGTGGTCGGCCTCGGGCTGGGCGGCGTCGGTCGCGTGGGGCTGGCGGCGGGCGTGGTCGGTCGGGGGGTGGTCGACGTGGTGCCGCGGTCGTCGCTGCGGTCGCTCGGGTCGTCGTCGCGGCCGGGCTCGCCGGCGTCGCGGGAGGTGTCGTCGGCCTCGTCGTCGCTGTTGTTCTCGCGTCCGTCGCGGTCGCGGTCGTCGGGGTCGGTGCTGCGGCTGGGGGTCGGGCTGCTGGTGGCGGGTCGGGGCTCGGCGGCCGCCGACGGGTCGCCGCCGTCGCCGAGGGAGGTGAGCGCGACCGCACCCACGGCGAGCATGAGCAGGACGGCGCAGGCCGCGGCCGTGCTGAGGGTGCGGATGCGCACGGGACCTCCCGGGGTGGACGACCTTCCACGGTAGACAACGAGGCAACCCCGCGCCGGTGACGTGCGCGGCCCTACGATGGGTGCGCACGCCTCCGTAGCTCAGTCGGTAGAGCGCCTTACTTGTAATAAGGATGTCGCGGGTTCGATTCCTGTCGGAGGCTCCGAGCGCCAGCGAGGAGGCTCCGACAGGAATCGGGAGGATCATCGCGGCGAGGCCGCCGGACGTGACGGATCCTGTCCCCCGCTCCGAGTGCCAGCGAGGAGACTCCGACAGGAATCGGAAGGACCCTCCACGGCGAGGCCGCCGGACGTGACGGCTCCTCGCGGGGCCGTGGCGCGCTCGTTTGCCTGGGGCCCCACGCAAACGTGCGTTCGGGGCGTCGGTTTGCGTGGGGGAGAGCGTGTTTGGGTGGGGCCCCACCCAAACGTGCATTGGGTCCGTCGGTTTGCGTGGGGCCCCACCGAAGCGTGCGCCTGGGGCGCGGGTTTGCGTGGGGGCGAGCCTGTTTGGGTGGGGCCCCACGCAAACAGGCCCAGGCGGCGGCGGGGGCGGGGCGGGACGCAGGTCGGCCCCGGACCGGGGTCCGGGGCCGACGCGTCACGGGTGGGTCAGGCGAGGTCGTAGGCCCGCTCGCGGTGGAGGGCGGAGTCGAGGCCGCCCTCCTCGTGGTCGGGGTCGACGCGCAGCCCGATCGTCTTCTTCAGCACCAGCGCGATGACGAGGGTCAGCACGAAGGAGTACGCCAGCACCGCGCCGGCGGCGGTGGCCTGCACGCCGAGCAGGCGCAGCCCGCCGCCGTGGAGCAGACCGGCCTGGCCGCTGGGGGCGTCGGCGGTGGCGATCAGGCCGACCATGAGCGTGCCGACCACGCCGCCGACGAGGTGCACGCCGACGACGTCGAGCGAGTCGTCATAGCCGAAGCGCTCCTTGAGGCCGAGGGCGAGCGGGCACACGATGCCGCCGGCGACGCCGACGAGGATCGCGCCCATCGGGCTCACCGCGCCGCACGACGGGGTGATGGCGACGAGGCCCGCGATCGCGCCCGACGCCGCACCCATGGTCGTGGCGTGGCCGTCGCGGACGATCTCGACACCGAGCCAGGCGAGCATCGCGGCGCACGTGGCGACGAAGGTCGTCAGCATGACGACCGAGGCGTTGTGGCCGGCGGCGAGCGCGGAGCCGCCGTTGAAGGCGTACCAGCCGGCCCACAGCAGACCGGCGCCCAGCAGGGTCAGCGGCAGGTTGTGCGGACGCGGTGCGGTGCCCCACGTGCGCCGCTTGCCGAGGACGATGGCGATGGCGAGCGCCGCCGCACCGGAGTTGATGTGCACGGCGGTGCCGCCGGCGTAGTCGACCGCCTTCAGCTTGTTCGCGATCCAGCCGCCCACCGTCGAGCCGTCCGTCGCGTCGAAGGCGAAGACCCAGTGCGCGACGGGGAAGTAGACCAGCACCGCCCAGACGGCGGCGAAGACCATCCAGCTGCTGAACTTCATGCGGTCCGCCGCGGCGCCGGAGATGATCGCGACCGTGATCGCCGCGAACAGCGCCTGGAAGACGGCGAAGAGCGCGAGCGGCAGCGCGGTGTCCTTCTCGGTGAGCACCCCGCCGAGCCCGGCGAACTCGGTGACGTTGCCGAGCAGCCCGGCGCCCCCGTACGAGTCGCCGAACACCATCGAGTAGCCGAACAGCACCCAGAGGATGCCGACGACGGCGACGGCGCCGAACGTCATCACCATCATGTTGAGGCTGCTCTTGACGCTGACCATGCCCCCGTAGAAGAGCGCCAGTCCCGGCACCATCATCGTCAGACCGATGATGCAGCTCAGGATGAAGGCGGTGGTGCCTGTGTCCATGTCCATGTCTCCTGCTGTGGCCCGCACTCCCGCGGGCGTCTCAGCACAGTGGACTCTGTCTACTTTGCGTTGACATGACGCCGACGTAACAACGTTGCGTCGCACAACCTGGACCGCCTTCCCGATGCCCGGAGCGACCCGGTGCGCCGCCCCGTCTCGCCGCGACGGCCCCGTCCCGGCCGCTGGCCGTCACGGACTTCTCACGCTCGGGAAACACGTCCGTCATCTGGGTTCTGTCTACTCGAAGTAGACAAAGATTCACGCCAGTGGATAGGCTCGCGACGAGGGCCTCGCACCGGCGCGGCACCCCCGAGGAGCAGCATGACCAGCACCGCATCCCCCCTGGCGACCCTGGCCAAGGAGAGCGAGACGACGTTCATCCTGGCCCTGTTCGTCGACCTCACCGGCAAGCCCTGCGCCAAGCTGGTGCCCGTCGAGGCCGTCGAGGAGCTCGCCCGCGAGGGCGTCGGCTTCGCCGGCTACGCCGCGGGAGCGATGGGCCAGGAGCCCAAGGACCCCGACATCATGGCGATCCCCGACCCGGCCTCGTTCACGCCGGTGCCGTTCGTCAAGGAGGGCCTCGCCCTCGTGCACTGCGACCCCCACGTGGAGGGCGAGCCGTGGCGCTTCGCCCCGCGCGTGATCCTGCGTCGCATGATCGAGCGCGCCGCCCAGCGCGACCTGTCGGTCTACCTCGGTGCCGAGATCGAGTACTTCCTCGTGGCGAAGGACGAGCGCGGGGCCCTCGTCACCGCCGACCCCTCCGACTCCGCCGCCCGCCCCTGCTACGACGCGCGTGGCGTGACCCGCATGTTCGACCACCTCGCGTCGGTCTCGACCGCGATGAACCAGCTCGGCTGGGGCAACTACGCCAACGACCACGAGGACGGCAACGGCCAGTTCGAGCAGAACTTCGACTACGCCGACGTGCTCACGACGGCCGACCGCGTGATCACCGCGCGCTACCTGATCTCGATGCTCGCCGAGCAGCGCGGCATGACCGCGACGTTCATGCCGAAGCCGTTCGGCGACCGCACCGGCAGCGGGCTGCACATGCACCTGTCGCTCTGGAAGGACGACGAGCCGCTCTTCCCCGCGGCCGACGACCCGCGCGGCCTCGGCCTGTCGGAGCTGGCCTACCAGGCGATCGCCGGCGTCCTCGAGCACGCCAGCGCCCTGCAGGCGCTCGTCGCGCCGACCGTCAACTCCTACAAGCGCACCGGCGCGGTCGCGACGACGTCGGGTGCGTCGTGGGCGCCGCGCGTGCCCACCTACGGCGGCAACGACCGCACCCACCTGGTGCGCGTGCCCGACGGCAACCGCATCGAGCTGCGCGGCGGCGACGGCTCCGCCAACCCGTACCTGGCGGCCGCCGGCGCGATCGGCGCGGTGCTCGACGGCGTCGAGCGTCGCCTCGACCCCGGTGCTCCCGGCGGCAGCGACGACGCCGACCGTGCGCCCCTCCCGCTCACCCTCCTGCACGCGGTCGAGGCCCTGGAGGCCGACGCGGCCGTGTCGGGCGTGCTCGACAGCGTCGGCCCCGACGTGGCCCGCTACTTCGCCGACCTCAAGCGCGAGGAGTTCTTCACCTGGCACAGCCAGGTGAGCGCCTGGGAGGTCGACCACTACCTGACGGCCTTCTGAGCCGCCCCACCCCTGACGCACCTCGAAGGAGACACCCCATGTGCGGCATCGTCGGACTCCACCTCCGCAACCCCGACCTGTACCCCCGACTCGGTGAGCTGCTCACCGGCATGCTCTGCGAGATGGAGGATCGCGGCGCGGACTCCGCGGGGGTCGCCGTCTACGGCGACCCGACGTGGGCCCCGCCCGGCACGGCCACCGTCTCGGTCCTGGCCGACGGCATCGACGTGACCGCCCTCGCCGAGGAGCTCACGGCAGCCGTGGGCAGCGACGTCGACGTCACGACCGCCGGCCCGACGCTGCTCGTGCACGCGGAGGTCGACGCCTCCGCGCTCGCCGCGGCGGTGCGCGCGACGGCGCCGGACGCGCTGGTCATCGGCTTCGGCGAGGACCTCGCCGTGCTCAAGGGCGTCGGCCGTCCGCGCGACCTCGCCGCGGCCTTCGGCCTGCCGTCCGCGCAGGGCTGGCAGGGCGTCGGGCACACGCGCATGGCCACCGAGTCGGCCGTGACGCCCGCGGGCAGCCACCCCTACGCCGTCGGGCCCGACCAGTGCATGGTGCACAACGGCTCGTTCCACAACTACCCGACGATCCGCCGCGAGCTCGAGGCGCGCGGCGTCCGGTTCGACTCGGCGAACGACACCGAGGTGGGCGCCCGCTTCGTCGCCCAGTGCCTCGAGGACGGCCTCGACGTGGAGACCGCGCTCAAGGAGCTGTGCCGCACGTTCGACGGCTTCTACACGCTGCTCGTCTCGAACCGCGACTCCTTCGCCGTCGTGCGCGACGCCATCGCGTGCAAGCCGGCCGTGGTCGCCGAGACCGACGACTGGGTCGCGATGGCGTCGGAGTACCGCGCGCTCGTCGACCTGCCCGGCATCGAGTCGGCCCGCCTGTTCGAGCCGGAGCCGGAGCGGATCTACGCATGGACCCGCTGACCGCGACGCCCACCCCGACCTCCGACCCGAAGGACCCCATCATGGCCGCCACGCTCGAACTCGACCTCGCCGTCAGCACCCTCCGCGAGGTCAACGCACGCCTGCACGACCCCGACCTCGGTGCCGACGACGTCGTCGTCACGCACCCGGCCGGTCGGCACAGCGTCGCGGTCGGGCTGAACCGCCCGATGACCGTGACCGTCAAGGGTCACGTCGGCTACTACGCGGCCGGCATGAACCAGTCGGCCGACGTCGTCGTCGAGGGCAACGTGGGCGTCGGGGTGGCCGAGAACATGATGAGCGGCTCGGTGTGGGTGAAGGGCAGCGCGTCGCAGTCGGCGGGCGCCACCGCCCACGGCGGGCTGCTCGTCGTCGAGGGCGACGCGGCCGCCCGCTGCGGCATCTCGATGAAGGGCGTCGACATCGTCGTCGGCGGCAGCATCGGCCACATGAGCGCCTTCATGGCGCAGGCCGGTCGGCTCGTCGTCCGCGGCGACGCCGGCGACGCGCTCGGCGACTCCATCTACGAGGCCCGGATCTACGTGCGCGGCACGGTCGCGTCGCTGGGCGCCGACTGCGTGGCCAAGGAGATGCGGCCCGAGCACCACGAGGAGCTCGCGACGCTGCTCAAGAGCGCCGGCTACGAGGACGACGACACCCACGCCTACACGCGCTACGGCTCCGCGCGCAGCCTCTACCACTTCCACGTCGACAACACGTCGGCCTACTGACACCGAGGGCAGCCACCATGACCCAGTACCGCACGCAGCCGCGCACGTCGGCGACCTTCGACCCGGCGACCATCGCGGAGATCCAGCGCGCCGCCGACACCGGCATCTACGACATCCGCGGCTGGGGCGCCAAGCGTGCCCTGCCGCACTTCGACGACCTGCTGTTCCTGGGTGCGAGCATGTCGCGCTACCCGCTCGAGGGCTACCGGGAGCGCTGCGGCACCGACGTCGTGCTCGGCGACCGGCACGCGAAGTACCCCCTGCACCTCGAGACGCCCGTGACGATCGCCGGCATGAGCTTCGGCGCGCTGTCGGGCCGGGCCAAGGAGGCGCTGGGCCGCGGCGCGAGCGAGGTGGGCACGTCGACGACGACCGGCGACGGCGGCATGACGCCGGAGGAGCGCAGCCAGAGCAAGCACCTCGTCTACCAGTACCTGCCGTCGCGCTACGGCATGAACCCCGACCACCTGCGCCAGGCCGACGCGATCGAGGTCGTGCTGGGCCAGGGGGCCAAGCCCGGAGGCGGCGGCATGCTGCTCGGGCAGAAGATCACCGAGCGGGTGGCCCAGATGCGCACGCTGCCGCAGGGCGTCGACCAGCGCAGCGCGTCGCGCCACCCCGACTGGACCGGCCCGGACGACCTGACGATCAAGATCGGCGAGCTGCGCGAGATCACCGACTGGGAGAAGCCCGTCTACGTCAAGGTCGGCGCCACGCGCACCTACTACGACGTGAAGCTGGCGGTGCACGCCGGCGCCGACGTCGTCGTGGTCGACGGCATGCAGGGCGGGACGGCCGCCACGCAGGAGGTGTTCATCGAGCACGTCGGCATTCCCACACTCGCGGCGATCCCGCAGGCCGTCCAGGCGCTGCAGGAGCTCGGCGTCCACCGCAAGGTCCAGCTGATCGTCTCCGGCGGGATCCGCACGGGCGCCGACGTCGCGAAGGCGATGGCCCTCGGGGCCGACGCGGTCGCGATCGGCACCGCCGCCCTGGTCGCGCTCGGCGACAACGACCCGCGCTGGCAGGCCGACTACGAGGCCCTCGGCACGAGTGCCGGGGCCTACGACGACTTCCAGGAGGGCAAGGACCCTGCCGGCATCACGACGCAGGACCCCGAGCTGCAGCAGCGGCTCGACCCGGTCGAGGGCGGTCGCCGGCTCGCGAACTACCTGCGCGTGCTGACGATGGAGGCGCAGACCATCGCACGCGCGTGCGGCAAGGCGCACCTGCAGCACCTCGAGCCCGAGGACCTCGTCGCCATCACCATCGAGGCCGCCGCGATGGCGAGGGTGCCGCTCGCGGGCACGTCGTGGGTCCCGGGCCAGACCGCAGGCGGGTCCTGGTGAGCGCGTCGCGCGCCGTCGTCGTCGGCGGTGGGCTGATCGGGCTGTCGATCGCGCGGGCGCTCACGGAGCGGGGGCTCACCGACGTGCTCGTGCTGGAGCGCGGGCTCCTCGCGAGCGGCGGCACCGGGAAGTCGAGCGGCATCGTGCGGGCGCACTACGGGGTGCCGTCGATCGCCGCGATGGCCTGGCGCAGCCTGCCCGTCTTCGAGGCGCTCGGCGCCGAGGTCGGGTTCCGCCAGGTCGGCTACACCGTGGTGGTCGGCGAGGAGAACGCCGGACCGTTGAAGGACAACACGGCCATGCACCAGGGCCTCGGCATCGAGGTCGACCTCGTCGACCCCGACCAGGTCGCGGCGCTGTGGCCGATGATGAACGTCGACGACGTGGCGCTCGGCGCCTACGAGCCGCGCGGCGGGTTCGCCGACGCGACCCAGCTGGCGCTGCACTACGGGCAGCGGGCCCGTGCCCACGGCGCGCGGGTGCGCCAGAACGCCCCGGTGGCGCGGATCGTCACGTCGGAGAGTCGGGTGACGGGGGTCGAGCTGGCCGACGGCGAGGTGGTGGAGGCCGACCTGGTCGTCGTCGCCGCGGGATGGTGGTCCGCCCGGCTCCTCGCCGACCTCGGCGTGGACTTCCCGGTCGAGGCGTACCGCTCGGAGCTGCTCGTCGTCGACACCGGCGAGCCGCTGCCCGACCTGCCCGTCGTCTCGGACCTCGTCAGCCTGCAGTATTGCCGCCTCGAGGGGTCCGGGCAGTTCCTCGTGGGCAACAGCGACCACGCCGACTTCGGCCGCAAGCTCGTCGACCCCGACCACTACTCCAACCACGCGAGCGACGCCAGCCTCGAGGCCTACGCCGAGAAGCTGATCCACCGGTTCCCCGGCTTCCCCGACCCCTCGGTCACGCACACGTACGCGGGCGTCTACGACGTCCCGCCCGACTGGAACCCGGTCATCGGCCCCGTCGGCGACGTCGACGGCCTCGTGCTCGCGGCGGGCTTCGCCGGGCACGGCTTCAAGATCAGCCCCGCGGTCGGCGACCTCGTGGCCGACCTCGTGCTCGAGGGCGACAGCACCGACCCCGACGTGCCCGCGTCGGACTTCCGGCTGTCGCGCTTCGCCGAGGGCGACCTCCTGACCAGCCTGCACCCGTACGTCGGGGCGGGGGAGATGCGGTGACCGGCGTCGCCGCGTCGTCGGTGCGGTCCCGCCGACCCGCCAGCGTCGCGTCGCTCCTGGCCGACGTGCGCGACGTCGGTCGCGACCCGCGGCGCGGCGGCTACTCGCGGTTCGCGTACACGCCCGCCGAGCTCGAGCTGCGCACGTGGTTCGAGGCGGAGGCGGCGCGCCGGTCGCTCGACGTCGTCACCGACCGCAACGGCATCCTCTGGGCGTGGCGGCCCGGGCGGGGCGGGTCGCTCGACGACGCCGTCGTGACCGGCAGCCACCTCGACTCGGTCCCCGGTGGTGGCGAGTTCGACGGACCGCTCGGCGTCGCGTCGGCCTTCGCGGCGCTGGACCTCCTCGACGCCCGCGACGTCGGCGGCGAGCGCCCGCTGGCGATCGTCGCGTTCCCGGAGGAGGAGGGCGGCCGCTTCGGGCGCGCCTGCCTCGGCTCGCAGCTGATGACGGGCGAGCAGGACCCCGACCGGGTGCTCGGCCTGCTGGACGCCGACGGCACGTCGCTCGCGGACGCGCTCACCGGCGCCGGTCTCGACCCCGTGCACCTCGGCCGCGACGAGGAGGCGCTGCGCCGCATCGGCGTGTTCGTCGAGCTGCACGTCGAGCAGGGGCGCGGTCTCGTCGACCTCGACCAGCCCGTCGCCGTCGCCTCCTCGATCCTCGGGCACGGTCGCTGGCGGCTCACCGTCACGGGCGAGGGGAACCACGCCGGCGCGACGCTCATGTCCGACCGGCGCGACCCGATGGTCGCCGCCGCCCAGGTGGTGGTCGCGGTCCGCGACCTGGCCCGCAGCCGGCCCGACGCGCGGGCGACGGTCGGCCGCCTGCAGCCCGTGCCGGGCGGCACGAACGTCATCGCGTCGCGCGTCGACCTCTGGCTCGACGTGCGCCACCCCGACGACGACGTCACGCGCGCGCTCGTCGCACAGGTCCTCGAGTCCGCGCACGCCGTGTGCGCGGCGGAGGGCTGCGCCGTGGAGCTGGTCGAGGAGTCCTACAGCGGGCAGGTCCGCTTCGACGCAGGTCTGCGCGACCGGCTGCGCGGCGTGCTGCCCGACGCGCCGGTGCTGGCGACGGGGGCGGGGCACGACGCCGGCGTCCTCGCGGCGCACGTCCCGTCGGCGATGCTCTTCACGCGCAACCCCACCGGGGTCTCCCACTCCCCGGAGGAGCACGTCGACGACGCGGACGCCGAGGCCGGTGCAGCCGCCCTCGCCGACGTGCTGCAGGACCTGCTGGTGCCGCGGGAGCACCGCTAGGATCGCCCGCATGACCGACGACGCGCCGCTGCTGCGCAACGCCGCCGGCAGTGCCCGCGACCGCGACCCGGCGGAGCCGGTCGAGGCGATGGCGCTGGAGCAGGCCATCGCGGTCAACGTCCGGCACCACCGCACCGCGGCCGGGCTGTCGGTCGCCGACATGGCGCAGCGTCTGGGGCTGTCGAAGGCGATGCTGTCGAAGATCGAGAACGCGCAGACGTCGTGCAGCCTCGCCACGCTGCAACGTCTGGCGACCGGGCTCGACGTGCCGGTCACGTCGCTCGTGCGCGGCGCCGACGAGGAGCGTCAGGCCGTGTTCACGCCGGCGGGACAGGGTCCGCGCATCGCCCGGCACGGCACGAAGGAGGGGCACGAGTACGAGCTGCTCGGTGCCCTCCGGGGCCAGCACAAGCGGCTGGAGTCGCTCATGGTGACCCTGACGGAGGACAGCCAGACGTACCCGCTGTTCCAGCACCCGGGCACCGAGTTCCTGCACGTCCTCGAGGGCCGGATGGTCTACGGCCACGGCCGCGAGACCTACGAGCTGGGTCCCGGCGACTCCCTGCAGCTCGACGGCGAGGGCGCCCACGGCCCGGTCGAGCTGAAGGAGCTGCCCATCCGCTTCCTCTCGGTGATCGCCTTCCCCGACGCCAGCGTCTGAGCGCAGGGCGCCGGACGGGCCCGTTTGCGTGGGGCCCCACGCGAACCGGCTCGCCCCCACGCAACCGTGCGCCGGATCTGCGCGTTCGGGTGGGGCCCCACGCAAACGCGCACGGGTGAGCAGGCCGGGGGAGCGGGTCGGGGAAGCGGGTCGGGGGCCGGGCTCGGGCGCGGCGCGGGCGGGAGGTCAGGGGGCGACCTCGAAGAGTCCAGCGGCGCCCATGCCGCCTCCGACGCACATCGTCACCACGGCCCAGCGGGCACCGAGTCGGCGGCCGGCGAGCAGCGCGTGGCCGACGGCGCGCGACCCAGTCATGCCGTAGGGGTGTCCGAGGGCGATGGCTCCGCCGTCGACGTTCATCCGCTCGGGGTCGATGCCGAGCACGTCGCGACAGTGCACCGCCTGGGAGGCGAACGCCTCGTTGAGCTCCCACACGCCGACGTCGCCGACCGTCAGGCCGTGCTGGTCCAGCAGTCGGGGGATCGCCGCGACCGGACCGATGCCCATCTCGTCGGGCTCGCACCCGGTGACCGCGATGCCGACGTAGTAGCCGAGCGGCTCGATGCCCCGGGAGGCCGCGAGGTCGGCGTCCATCAGGACGTTGGCCGACGCGCCGTCGCTGAGCTGGGACGCGTTGCCCGCCGTGACCGTCGGGTGCGCGGTCACGTCACCGGGCTCCAGCACGGTGCGGAGCCCGGCCAGCCCGTCCGCGGTCGTGCCGGCGCGCACGCCCTCGTCGGCCGAGACGGTCACCTCGACCCGCGAGGTCTCACCGGTGGCCCTGTCGGTGCGGAGGGTGTGCACCGTGATCGGGGCGATCTCCTCGGCGAGGTGGCCGGCCTCCTGGGCGGCGGCCGCGCGCCGCTGCGACTGCAGCCCCATCTCGTCCTGGCGCTCGCGGCTGACGCCGTAGCGCGAGGCGACGTTCTCGGCGGTGTGCAGCATCGGCAGGTACAGCCCCGGCACCTGCTCGCGTAGCCAGGGGTCACCGGCGCGGTGGGTGTTCAGGTGCTCGTTCTGGACGAGCGAGATCGACTCGACCCCGCCCCCGACCGCGACCTTCTGCCCGTCCACCAGGATCTGCTTGGCCGCGATCGCGACCGCCATGAGGCCCGACGAGCACTGGCGGTCGACGGTCGAGCCGGGCACCGACACGGGCAGTCCGGCGCGGAGTGCGGCCTGCCGGGCGACGTTGAACCCCGAGGCGCCCTCGGGCATCGCGCAGCCCATCACCACGTCCTCCAACTCGGCCGGGTCGACGCCGGCGCGCTCCACCGCGTGGCGGACGGCGTGGCCCGCGAGCTCGACGGCGGGGGTGTCGTTGAAGGCGCCGCGGTACGCCTTGCCGATCGGGGTGCGGGCGGTGGCGACGATCGCTGCTCTGGGCACGGGGGCTCCTGTCGGACGAACTCTCGGAAGTTTTCCCGGCAACGTACTTGAACCTGAACCCGGGTTCAAGTACGTTGCTCGACGTGAGCCAGGTCACGTGAGACCGGTCACATCGACGGCAAGGAGACGAGGACGCAATGGTGAACGTGGCAGCGACGGTCTGGTCCAACGCCGAGCGCGACCCGCAGCGGATGGCGGTGCGCTCCGGTCGGGGCGACCTGACCTACGGCGAGCTCCGGGAGGCGAGTGCTCGCGTCGGCGGCGCCGTGACCGCCGCGGGTCTGCGCCCCGGCGACCGGGTGGTGCTCATCGCCCCGAGCGTCCTGGAGTTCCCCGTGGTCTACCTGGGCCTGCACGCCGTCGGCGTCAGCGTCATCACGATGAACACCATGGCCACCGCGGCCGAGATCGGCTACGTGCTCGACGACGCGGAGGCGTCGCTGGTGCTGGCCTGGCACGAGTGCGACACCGCGGCGTCCGCCGCCGCTGCCGAGCGAGACCTCGCGTTCTGGCGCGTCGAGGACGGCGCGAGCTTCGACGCCGAGCCGTTGGCGGTCGCGCACGACCACGCGCCCGACGACACCGCGATCATCCTCTACACCTCCGGCACCACCGGCCGTCCCAAGGGCGTGGAGCTCACCGCGGCCAACCTGATCGACACCACCGACTCCTTCCTGCCCGTGCTCAACCTGACGGCGGAGGACCGCTTCGGCACGGGCCTCCCGCTCTTCCACGTGTACGGCCAGGCGGTCGTCATGAACACGGTGCTGGTCACCGGCGCCTCGCTCTCGCTGCTCGCGCCCTTCGAGCCGACCGCGATGCTGGAGATGGTCCGCCGCGACCGCCTGACGGTCCTCGCCGGCGTCCCGACGATGTGGAACGCGATGCTGCACGCCGCGACCGACGCGTTCGGCCCGTCGGACTTCGAGCAGCTCCGACTGGCCACGTCCGGCGGCGCGTCGCTGCCGGTGGAGGTCATGCGTGCCTTCCGCGACCGGTTCGGCTGCACGATCCTGGAGGGCTACGGCCTCACCGAGTCGACCGGCGCGGCCACGTTCAACGACATCAACCGGCCCCAGAAGGCGGGCACCGTCGGACCGGCCCTGCCCGGCACCGCCATCGAGGTCCGCGACCCGCTCGGCTCGGTCGTCGAGCCGGACGTCGTCGGCGAGGTCTTCCTCAAGGGCCCGACGATCATGAAGGGCTACCGCAACCGACCCGACGCCACGGCCGCCGACCTGCAGGACGGCTGGCTGAAGACCGGCGACCTGGGCCGGCTCGACGCCGAGGGCTACCTCAGCATCGTCGACCGGGCGAAGGACCTGATCATCCGCGGTGGCTACAACGTGTACCCCCGCGAGGTCGAGGAGGTGCTGTACGAGCACCCCGACGTCGTCGAGGTGGCCGTGGTCGGCGTCCCCGACGCACACTTCGGCGAGGAGGTCGCCGCGGTCGTCGCCCTGCGCGAGGGCGCGGAGCTGACCGGCGAGGAGCTGCGCGCCTGGGCCAAGGTCCAGCTGTCGGCCTACAAGGTGCCCCGGCTCTACCAGTTCGTCACCACCCTGCCGAAAGGCGCGACGGGCAAGATCCTGAAGCGCGAGATCGACCGCGACGCCATCCGCACGGCGGAGGTCGGCGCATGAAGGTCGAGGGGAGCGTCGCGGTCGTCACCGGCGCGGCAGGAGGCATCGGCCTGGCCGTCGCGCAGAGGCTGCTGGAGCACGGGGCCCAGGTGGTCGTCACCGACCTCGACGCCGCGCGCACCGCGGCGGCCGTCGCCACGTTGGAGGCACACGGCGCGGACCGGGTGGCGGGCCTGGCGGGTGACTGCTCGCTCGAGGCCGACGTGCGGGCCGTGCTCGACCTCGCCGTCGAGCGCTTCGGCCCCGTCGACCTGTACGTCGCGAACGCCGGGGTCGGCCTCGGGCAGGGCCTGGAGTCCTCCGAGGACGACTGGAGCACCTCGCTCGACGTCAACGTCATGGCGCACGTGCGCGCGGCCCGGCTCCTGGTGCCGGGCTGGCTCGAGCGGGGTCGGGGCTACTTCCTGAGCACCGCGTCGGCCGCCGGGCTCCTGACGCAGATCGGCTCGCCGACGTACTCGGTCACCAAGCACGCTGCCGTGGCCTTCGCCGAGTGGCTGTCGGTCACCTACGGCACCCGAGGCATCGCCGTCAGCTGCCTGTGCCCGATGGGGGTCAACACCGCCATGCTCAACGGCGGCGCGGACTCCGACGACCCGACCGCGCGTCAAGGTGCGAGAGCGGTCACCGAGGCCGGCGGCGTCCTCGAGCCCCTCGACGTCGCCGACGTCGTCCTCGACGCGATCGACGACGAGCGCTTCCTCGTGCTGCCGCACCCGGAGGTGCTGGAGTTCTACCGGCGCAAGGCCTCCGACTACGACCGCTGGCTCGCCGGCATGCGCCGCTACCAGGACACGCTCGCATGAGCGGCGCGGCGACGCCCCGCTGCCGGGCGGCCCTGTTCGACTTCGGCGGGGTGCTGACGACGAGCGTGCTCGACGCGTTCGGCGACCACAGCGAGCGGATCAGCGGCGACCGCGGCCTCCTGCTGCGGCTGCTCGGCGGCGGTGACGCGGAGGCCAAGCAGCTCCTCGTCGACCACGAGGAGGGACGGCTCGACCACGACGGCTTCGAGGCGGGGTTCGCCGAGCGGCTGCACGCCCACGGCGTCGAGGTCGCGGCGGAGGGACTCGTCGCCGGGCTGCAGTCGGGCCTGCGACCCGACGCGGCCATGCTCGACGTCGTCGCCGACCTGCGGGCCGCGGGCGTGCCCGTCGGTCTCGTCTCGAACTCCCTGGGCCGTGACTGCTACGCCGGCTACGACCTGCCGGCTCTCTTCGACGCCGTGACCATCTCCGGCCAGGAGGGCGTCCGCAAGCCGTCGCGACGGCTCTACGAGATCGGGTGCGAGCGCCTCGGCGTCGCACCGCAGGAGGTCGTCATGGTCGACGACCTCGCCCAGAACATCGTCGCTGCCGAGCGTCTCGGGATGGCTGGCGTCGTGCACCGCACCGCGGAGGAGACCGCCGAGCAGCTCTCGCAGCTGCTCGGGGTCGACGTGAGGAGGACCGCCGCACTGCGGTGATCGAGGGGGGAACAGCACCACCCCGGAGCGGCCACCCGGCCGGTCCACCCAGCACAGGTCCGCCCGCCCGGGCGACCACTCTCAGGAGGACACATGAACGTTCGACGCTTCGGCCTCGGCCTGGTGGCAACGGCGGCGCTGGTCGTCACCGCCGCCTGCGGCAGCGGGGACACCGGTGGCAGCGGTGGCGGCGGAGGAGACGACGCCTACACGATCGGCATCGTCAAGTTCGCCTCGAGCGAGGAGACCTCGGAGGCGGCCATCGCGGCGTTCCGCGAGGAGGCCGAGGCCAAGGGCTGGAAGACCACCGCGGTCGACCCCCAGGGTGCGGTCGAGAAGGCCAACGGCGCCATGCAGGACTTCGTGCAGAAGAAGGTCGACCTCATCGTCACCGCCGTCTTCGACAGCAAGACGCTGACGGCCGGCGCGCAGGCCGCGAAGGCCGCGGGCATCCCCGTCGTCTCGATCTCCGGCGGCACCACCGACGGCATCACCGCGAACCTCGACTCCGGCGTCGCGGTCGGCGCGCCCGTCGCGAAGCAGCTCGTGGAGGACATGGGCGGCAAGGGCGAGCTGCTGGTCATGGGCTACAAGAGCGGTCTGCCGTGCATCGGTCGCGAGGAGGCGCTCGACGACGCGCTGAAGGGCACCGACATCAAGGTCACCCGCAACGAGGTGCCGATCCCCGGCCAGGTCGAGGGTGGGACGCAGTTCGCGCAGGCCTGGCTGGCCAAGCACCCGAAGGGTTCGACACCGCTCGCGATCTGGGGCTGCTTCGACGACCCGGCACTCGGCGCGGTCTCCGCGGCGAAGTCGGCGGGGCGCGACGACGTGAAGATCTACGGCATCAACGGCACCCCGGCCGCCATCAAGGCGGTCGAGGCGGGCGACATGCGCGCCACCGTCTTCCTGCAGGTGCCCGAGGCCGGCAAGAAGTTCGCCGACATGGTGCCGGAGTTCATCGAGGGCGGCGTCGACGCGAAGCCGCAGGAGGTCGAGCTGCCGAACATCCTCGTCACGACCGACACGGTCGAGCAGTTCCTGGCCGACAACCCCGACGCGACGAAGTAGTCCGATGACCGACACGTCCTCGAGGGTCCGGCCTGCCGGCCCGACCCCGACCGAGCACCCCCAGGAGTCCCTCATGGTCGAGACGACCCCGCTCGACGGTCCGACGGCGCCGACGGTGACCGATCCGCCCTGCCTGGAGATGTCCGGCATCTCCAAGCAGTTCGGCGGCCACCAGGCCCTCGAGGACGTGTCCATCACGCTGCACCCGGGTCGCGTCCTCGCCCTCTGCGGGGCCAACGGCGCAGGCAAGTCGACGCTCGTGCGCATCCTCGCGGGGGTCGAGAGCGCCGACGCCGGCACCATCCGCGTCCGCGGCCGGGAGGAGACCGTCGCCAGCCCGGGCGACGCGACCCGGCTCGGCCTCAGCTTCATCCACCAGGAGCTCAACCTGGTGCCCAAGTTCACCGCGCTGCAGAACATCGCGATGGGAGCCGACCACCCCCGCCGCACCGGGGTGCTCGACCTGCGCGGCCTGCGTCGCAAGGCCCTCGCCGTCATGGACCGCATCGGGTACTCCGTGCCGCTCGACGCCAAGGTCGAGCAGCTCTCGGTCTCCGACCGCTGGATGGTCTCGCTCGCCCGGTCGCTGATGCGCGACGCGAGCATCGTGGCCATGGACGAGCCGACGGCCTCGTTCACGCAGGAGGAGGCGGACCGGCTCTACGGCATCGTCGACGAGCTCACCGCCGACGGTGTCGGGATCCTGTACATCTCGCACCGGCTCGAGGAGGTGCTGCACGTCAGCGACGACGTGACGGTGCTGCGCAACGGCCGCCTGGTGGGCAGCTACGCGGCTCGCGACCTCGACGTCGCGAGCCTCACGCGGCACATCGTCGGCCGCGACGTCGAGGACCTGACCCACCGCGTCACCGATACCGACCCGACCGCCGCGCCCGTGCTGCTCCGGACGTCGGGCCTGACCCGGGAGCCCCGGGTGCGCGACGTCGACCTGACGATCCACGAGGGCGAGATCCTCGGCGTCGCCGGGCTCGTCGGCGCGGGGCGCACCGAGCTGGCGCGGCTGCTCATCGGCGCCGACGCCGCGCACGCGGGCAGCATGACGCTCGACGGGCGGCCGTACCGTCCGGGCTCCCCGTCCGACGGCATCAAGGCCGGCGTCGCGCTCGTGCCCGAGGAGCGACGCTCGCAGGGGCTGGTGCTGCGCGGCTCGGTCGCCTCGAACATCACCATGGCCTCGATGCGCGACCCGCGACGCCGGCTGGGCACGTTCAGCCCCCGACGGGCCGCGGCCACCGCGCGCGACGCCGTCAGCCGCTTCGGGGTCAAGACGTCGTCGGTGCACGACGCGGTCGGGCACCTCAGCGGCGGCAACCAGCAGAAGGTCGTGGTCAGCAAGTGCGTGCTGACCGGTCCTCGGCTCCTGATCCTCGACGAGCCCACCGTCGGCGTCGACGTCGGTGCCCGCGGCGAGATCTACGACATCATCCGCGACCTCGCCGCGTCCGGGACGTCGATCCTCATGATCTCCAGCGACTTCGACGAGCTCGCCATCTGCGACCGCGTCGTCGTCATGCGCGAAGGAGCGCTCACCCACTCGGTGCCTGCCTCGCGGGCCACGAAGGACCACCTCACCTCGCTGTGCTTCGGGACCACCGAGCACCTCGGCACGACAGAACAGGACCCGTCATGACCGCTGCACTCGTCGACGTCCCCGTCCTCCAGGCCCCGCCGCGCCGTGCGCGGGTGTGGCGCTGGTTCGGCCGCTACGGCGCGCTCCTCGTGCTCGCGCTGCTCGTGGTCGGCACGAGCGCCCTGGAGCCGGAGACCTTCGCGACCTGGGACAACTTCATCAACATCCTCAACCAGAGCGCCCTGTCGGCGATCATCGCGATGGGCCTGACCTTCGCGCTCGTCACGGGGGAGTTCGACCTCAGCATCGGCAACGTGGCGAGCCTGTCGGGCGTGCTGGCGTGCACCGCGATGGTGAGCCACGACGTCTCGATCCCGATGGCGTTCGGCCTGGCCGTGGTCATCGGCGCCGTGGTGGGCCTGGCGAACGGCCTGGTGGTCACGCTGCTCAACGTCAACGCGCTCGTCGCGACGCTGGGCATCGGCACGGTCGCCGTCGGCGTCAACTACGCGGTCGCCGGTGGCCTGCCGGTCAGCCTGACCGATCCCGCGCCGTTCATCCAGATCACGCTCGGGCGCTTCCTGGGCATCCCGTACCCGGTGTTCATCATGCTCGGGCTCGCCGCCGTCCTGTGGTTCGTGCTGAACCGCACCGTGCTCGGCCAGTCGATGCAGGCCGTGGGCGGCAACCCGGTGGCGGCCCAGCTGTCGGGCATCCGCGTCGACCGGGTCCGCGTCGTCGCGTTCGTCATCTGCGGCATCTGCGCCGCCCTGACGGGTCTCCTGCTCGCCTCGCGCACCGGCAGCGCGGCGGTCTCCGGCGGCGACACCTACCTGCTGGCCGCGTTCGCCGCGGCGTTCTTCGGCTCGGCGGTGCTCCGCGACGGGGAGTTCCACATCATCGGCACGCTCGTCGGCGTCATCACGGTCTCGGTCGGCTTCAACGCCATCGCGCTGATCGGTCTCGAGACCTACTGGCAGTACCTGTTCCAGGGTCTGCTGCTCATCCTCGGCGTCGGGGTCGGGTCGCTCGCCCGGCACCGGGCGGCGGCGGCGCACTGACGCTCTTTCTGAACTTGAACTCGGATTCATGTTAGGATGACGACCATGACGGACCGGCCCGCAGCCCAGCGCGAGGAGCTCGTGCTCGCGGAGCGCCACGGCGGCGTCCTGCTGCTGACGCTGCACCGCCCCGAGCGGCTCAACGCGTGGACGAACGCCCTGGAGGACGCCTACTACGGCGCCCTGCTCGAGGCCGACGCCGCCCCCGACGTCCGCGCGATCGTGGTCACGGGCGCCGGTCGTGGCTTCTGCGCCGGCGCCGACATGGACGACCTCGTCGGGGTGGGCGAGGCCACCGACGAGCAGATCGACCGCCCGCACCCGCGGCACCTGCCGCTCACGCTGCGGACCCCCCTGGTCGCCGCCGTGAACGGTGCCGCCGCCGGGCTCGGGATGGTCGAGGCGCTCTACGCCGACGTACGGTTCGCCTCGCCCCGAGCCGTCTTCCTCACCGCCTTCGCCCAGCGCGGGCTGGTGGCCGAGTACGGCATGGCCTGGCTGCTGCCGCGGCTCGTCGGGCACGGCCGGGCGAGCGACCTGCTGCTCTCCGGACGGCGGGTCGACGGCGAGGAGGCCGCCCGCATCGGCCTCGTCGAGCACCTTGTGCCCGCCGACGAGCTCGTCGAGCGCGCCGTCGCGTACGCCCAGGGCCTCGCGACGTCCTGCTCCCCGTGGTCGATGGCCACGATCAAGACCCAGCTGCTGCTCGACGCCGAGCGCGGCTTCGCCGAGTCGGTGCGGTCGGCCGACACCCTGATGCGCGAGTCCTTCCGGGGCTCCGACGTCGCCGAGGGTGTCGCCAGCTTCACCGAGCGGCGCCCCCCGGTGTTCGCACCGCTGACGAAGGAGATCTGATGGAGTTCGCACCGAGCCAGAGGTCCGTGGAGTACCAGGAGAAGCTCCTGGAGTTCATGGACGACTACATCTACCCCGCCGAGTCCATCTACGCGGCGCAGATGGCGGAGTCGGGCAACCCGAACTTCCACCCGCCGATCCTGGAGGAGCTCAAGACCGAGGCGCGCAAGCGCGGCCTCTGGAACCTCTTCCACCCGCACGAGCGCGAGGACTGGGGCTCGCCCGGTCTGAGCAACCTCGACTACGCGCCGCTCGCCGAGATCACCGGCCGCAGCCCCTACATCGCTCCCGAGGCCATCAACTGCAACGCCCCCGACACCGGCAACATGGAGGTGCTCGAGCTCTTCGGCACCGAGGAGCACAAGGAGAGGTGGCTCAAGCCGCTGCTCGCCGGCGAGATCAACTCGGCCTTCTGCATGACCGAGCCCGAGGTCGCCAGCTCCGACGCCACGAACGTGCAGCTGCGGATGGACGCCGACGGCGACGAGTACGTGCTCAACGGACGCAAGTGGTTCGCCTCGAACGCGCTGCACGCGAACTGCAAGGTGCTCATCGTCATGGGCAAGACGAATGTCGACGCCGCGACCCACCGTCAGCAGTCGATGATGGTCGTCCCGCTCGACACCCCCGGCATCACGATCGTCCGCGGTCTGCCGGTCTTCGGCTACATGGACCGCGAGGGCCACGCCGAGATCCTGTTCGAGGACGTGCGGGTGCCCAAGACGGCGCTGCTGGCGGGCGAGGGCGACGGCTTCATGATCAGCCAGGCCCGCCTCGGGCCCGGCCGCATCCACCACTGCATGCGCTCCATCGGCATGGCCGAGCGTGCGCTCGACCTCATGATCCAGCGGGCGCAGAGCCGCGTCACCTTCGGCGAGCCGGTCGCGAACCGCTCCAACATCCAGGACTGGATCGCCGAGGCGCGCATCGAGATCGAGATGATCCGTCTGCTGACGCTCAAGACCGCGTGGCTGATGGACACGGTCGGCAACCAGAAGGCGCGCGTGGAGATCGCAGCCATCAAGGTCGCGGCGCCGCAGGTGGCGCTGAAGATCATCGACCGGGCCATCCAGGTGCACGGTGGCGGCGGGATCACCGACGACTTCCCGCTCGCCAGCTTCTACGCCCACCAGCGCACGCTGCGCCTGGCCGACGGCCCCGACGAGGTGCACAAGCGCACGCTCGCGCAGGTCGAGCTGCGGCGCATCGACGCGGACTGGAACAAGAAGAAGTGACCGGCTCGCTCGACGGACGCACCGCGATCGTGACCGGGGCGTCCCGCGGCATCGGCCTCGCCGCGGCCGCGGCCCTGCACGACGCGGGCGCGAACGTCGTGCTCACGGCGCGGACGGAGGAGGCGGCCGCCGAGGCCGCCGCCTCCGTCGGCCCGCGGGCGATGGGCGTCGGCGCGCACGTGACCGACGAGGACCTCGCGCGCGCCTGCGTCGACCGCACGATGGAACGCTTCGGCAGCGTCGACGTGCTCGTGAACAACGCGGGCACGAACCCGGCCTACGGGCCCGTGCTGCGGCAGGACCACGGACGGTTCGCCAAGACGCTCGACGTCAACCTCTGGGGCCCGATCCTCTGGTCGCGGCTCGTGCACGACGCCTGGATGGGCGAGCACGGCGGGTCGATCGTCAACACCGCCTCCATCGGTGGGCTGTCGGTCGGCCCCGACCTGGGCGTCTACCACGTCTCGAAGGCGGCGCTGATCCACCTGACCAAGCAGCTCGCGATCGAGCTGGGCCCCACCATCCGGGTCAACGCCGTCGCGCCGGGCGTGGTGCGCACGCGCCTCGCGGAGGCGCTCTGGAAGGAGCACGAGGCCGCCGTCGACGAGCGCACCCCGCTCGGGCGCATCGGCGAGCCCGCCGACGTCGGCGCGGCCATCGCGTTCCTCGCGTCGCCCTCCGCCTCGTGGATCACCGGCGAGACCCTGGTCATCGACGGCGGCCAGATGATCGGCGCGGGCGCGGCCCTCGACCGGCTCGCGGCCCAGGGCGGCTGACGTGACCACGACCGACCCCCGCCAGGCCACGGACGCCCCGGCCCTGGACCTCGCGGTGCTGGCTGGGGTGCTCCGTGCCGACGGCCTCGCGGTGGACGGCGTGCTCGGTGCCGTCCGTGTCGGCCGCGGGCAGTCCAACCTGACCTACCTGGTGTCCGACGAGGGCGGGCACGGGTGGATCGTGCGCCGTCCGCCACGGGGCGAGCTGCTCGCGTCGGCGCACGACGTGCTGCGCGAGCACCGGATCCTCGCGGCGCTGGGCGACACGTCCGTCCCGGTCCCGCGGGTGCTCGGCCGCTACGTCGACCCGACGCTCGCCGAGACGCCGGTCGTCGTGATGGAGCACGTCGACGGCCTCGTGGTCGACCGCGAGGAGACCGCCCACGAGCTCGACACGTCGCTGCGCGCGGCCATCGGACCGTCGCTCGCCCGGACGCTCGCTGCCGTGCACGAGGTCGACGTCGACGAGGTGGGCCTCGGTGACCTCGCCTCGCGGGCGCCCTACGCGCAGCGCCAGCTGAAGCGATGGTCGCGCCAGTGGGAGGCCTCGCGCACGCGGGACCTGCCGCGCCTGGACGCGATGACCGAGCTGCTGCGTCGGCGGGCCCCGGAACCGTCGTCCCACGACGGCCGCACGGTCGCGCTCGTGCACGGCGACTTCCACCTGCGCAACGTCATCCTCGACCCGGACCTCGGCGACGTGCGTGCCGTGCTCGACTGGGAGCTCAGCACGCTCGGCGACCCGCTCGCCGACATCGGCAGCCTGCTCGCCTACTGGCCCGAGGAGGGCGACGGGCCGACGCTGATGTTCGCGGCGTCGGCACTGCGGGGCTTCGCCACCCGCGAGCAGCTGGCCACCACCTACCTGGAGGCGTCGGGCCGCGACCGCGCCGACCTCGACTACTGGCACGCGCTGGGGCTCTGGAAGATCGCCGTCATCGCCGAGGGCGTCCTGCGTCGGGCGCTCGACGACCCGCGCAACGCCGCCGACGGCGGGCCGCCGGCCCCCGAGGCGATCGAGCAGCTCGTGGAGCGCGCCTGGGCGGTCGCCGAGACCGCCGGGCTCGACCGTTGACCACCACCGACCCGCACGCACCGAAGGAGCAGACATGACCGAGACGCCGTACGTGGGCGACTTCCTGAAGGACTCGCCCAGGAACTGGGGCAAGTGGGGGCCGGACGACGAGGTCGGCTCGCTGAACTACCTGACGAGCGCCGAGGTGCTGCGCGGCGTGGCCGAGGTCCGCTCCGGGGAGGTGTTCACCCTGCAGGTGCGCATGGGCGACCCGGCGGGCGACCCGGTGTGGCCCGGCCGTGAGGGCATCCAGCGCTCCAACGTGATGGACGAGGGCTTCTTCCAGCGCGGCGAGGGTGTGGAGACGCCCGGCGGCGCGCACTACTCCGACGACGTCGCGACGATGTACCTGCAGGCGTCGACGCAGTACGACTCCCTCGGCCACGTCTGGTACGACGGGCAGATCTGGAACGGCTACGACGCCACCACCACCGACGGCGCGATGCAGAAGGCGTCGGTGCTGCCGATCGCCGAGCGCGGCGTGGTCGGGCGCGGCGTGCTGCTCGACGTGGCCCGGCACCGCGGCAAGGCCGCGCTCGACAAGGGCGAGACGTTCACCCACGAGGACCTGCTCGACGTCGCCCGGGCGCAGGGCTGCACGATCGAGAAGCACGACGTGCTGGTCGTCCGCACCGGCTTCATCGGCTCGTTCTACCGTCAGTCCGCGGAGGAGTTCTACGACGGCTTCCTCGAGCCCGGCCTGACCTACAGCCCGGAGCTCGTGCAGTGGTTCCAGGACATGGAGATCCCGAACCTCGTCACCGACACCATCGCCAACGAGGTCACGGTGGAGCCGTCGTCGGGCGTGACCCTGCCGCTGCACAGCGCGCTCATGCGCAACCTCGGGGTGGCGTTCACCGAGATCGCGTGGCTCGAGGACCTCGCGGCAGCGTGCGCCGCCGACGAGCGCTGGACCTTCCTCTACACCGCCGCGCCGCTCAAGATCGTGAGCGGCACCGGCGCCCCCGTGAACCCGGTCGTCGTGCGATGAGCGCGCTCGACGTCGTGGCGACCCTCGAGGCCCAGGAGGGTCGCGGCGACGAGCTCGTCGCCGTGCTGCGGGCCTCGCTCGCCACGGTCCGGGCCGAGGACGGGTGCCTGCGCTACGACCTGCACCGGGTCAGGCGCCGGCCCGACGAGGTGGTCATGGTGGAACGTTGGGCGTCGGTCGACGCGCTGAAGGCGCACGGCGCCGCCGAGCACTTCCAGCGGACCTCGGCCCGGCTCGCCGACCTGCTCGCCGCGCCGCCGGTGGTGCGGGTGCTCGAGGCGGTCGACGTCGCGGACGGCGCATGAGCGAGGAGGCGGCCCGGCTCGGCCGAGCCGCCTTGCACCTCGGACCCTCGTTCGTTAGAACAGCACCATGACCGACAGATCCGCGGCGGAGCGCCTCGACGAGGTGCCGGCCCTCGCGGACACCTCGGGCATGAAGGAGCCGCCCACCACGGCACGTGGTGTGCGCACCCGTGCCGCCCTGGTGGCCGCCGCCCGCACCGTCTTCGAGCGCGACGGGTTCCTGGCGTCGCGGCTCACCGACATCACCGCCGAGGCGAAGTGCTCCATCGGCACCTTCTACACCTACTTCACCTCCAAGGAGGAGGTGTTCACGGCCGTGCTCGAGGCGGCCCAGGACGACATGCTGCACCCGGGGATGCCCCGCGTCGACGACGCCGACGACCCGGTCGCCGTGATCGAGGCCAGCAACCGCGCCTACTTCGAGACGTACAAGCGCAACGGTCGGCTGATGCGGCTCCAGGAGCAGGTGGCGACGATCGACGAGGACTTCCGTCGGCGCCGGCTCGAACGCGGCGAGGCGTTCGCCCGGCGCAACGCGAAGAGCATCGAGAAGCTCCAGCAGGACGGTCGCGTCGACGCCACCCTCGACCCGATGATGACCTCGCGCGCCCTCTCGGGCATGGTGAGCCGGCTGGCCTACTCGAGCTTCGCGCTGGGTGAGGACTGGCCCGTCGACGACCTCGTCGAGACGTCGACCCGGCTGTGGGCCAACGCCCTCGGACTCACGACTCCCCGCTGAGTCAGAGCTCGAGCACCAGCTTGCCGGTGTTCCCGCCGTCGAACAGCATGAGCAGCGTGTCCCCGAAGGCGTCCACGCCGCCGCGCACCACGGTCTCGCGCGCCACGAGCGAGCCGTCACGCAGCCGAGCCGAGAGGTCGGCGATCGCCTCGGGATAGCGGTCCTCGTAGTCGAAGACCACGAAGCCGGTCATCGAGGCCCGGTTGACGAGCAGCGACATGTAGTGCGCCGGGCCGGGGGCCGGCTCCGTGGCGTTGTACGTGGAGATCGCGCCGCAGAGCGCGATGCGCGCGCCGCGACGCAACGTGCGCAGCGCGCTGTCGAGCACCTCGCCGCCGACGTTGTCGAAGTAGACGTCGACGCCACCCGGCGCGACGGCGCGCACGGCGCGGTGCACGGCTCCCTCGCGGTAGTCGATCGCGGCGTCGAACCCCAGCTCCTCGGTGAGCCAGCGCGTCTTCTCCGGGCCGCCGGCGACGCCGATCACACGGCAGCCGTGCGCCTTGGCGAGCTGGCCGACCACGCTGCCGACGGCTCCGGCTGCCCCGGAGACGAGCACGGTCTCCCCGGGCTGCGCTCGGGCGACGTCGAACAGGCCGAACCAGGCCGTGAGACCGGGCATGCTGAGTGCGCCGAGCCACGTGGGAGCCGGGGCGGCGTCGAGGTCGACGGGGGAGAGGTCGCTGCCGCGCACGACGGCGTGGTCGGCCACGCCGGTGAGACCGCTGACGGCGTCGCCGACCGCGTGCTCGCGCGAGCGGGACTCCAGGACCGTGCCGACGCCGAACGCGCGCATGACCTCGCCGACGCCGACGGGCGGCACGTAGGAGCGGACGTCGTTCAACCAGCCGCGCATGGCGGGGTCGAGGGACAGGTGCGTCACGCGGACCAGCACCTCGCCGTCGCCGAGCGCGGGGAGCTCGGAGTCGACCACGTCCCAGGTGTCGGCGTCGGGCAGTCCGACGGGGCGGGCGCGCAGGCGGACCTGCCGTGCGACGGTCATCGGCCGCTGCCCCCGGGGTACTCGGTGAAGCGACCGACCGAGTGCGCGACGCAGATCGGCTTGTCCGACCCCTCGCGCTCGAACGTCTGGCGCGTGACGATGTGGGCCGACCCGCCGCCGACGTCGTCGACCGAGACGACCGTGGCGTGCATGCGGATGCGGGAGCCCACCGGGAGCGGCGCCGGGAAGCGCACCTTCTCGTAGCCGTAGTTGAGGCTGTGGGCGAACCCGTCGAAGGCCATCAGGTCCTCCATGAACCGGGGGCCGAGCGAGAGGCTGTACAGCCCGTGGGCGATGGTGCCGCCGAACGCGCTGTCGGCGGCGCGCGCCGGGTCGACGTGGATCCACTGGTGGTCGCCGGTCAGCTCCGCGAACGCGTCGACGCGCTCCTGCGTGATGTCGTGCCACGCGGTCGGGCCGAGGTCGGAACCGACGAGGTCCTGCAGCTCCTGGATCGACGTGGGACGGGGGACGGCGGGGGTCGTGGTCATGGTCGGGGTGCTCCTCGGGTCAGGTCCCCGCAGCGTAGATGAACCTGAATCCGGATTCAAGTCAGCCCGTGGCATCGGCTGCTTGACGGTGACCTGTGACCTGGGACACGCTGTACCCCAGCTTGGACCTGAACCTGAGTTCAACTCCGAAGGGACCCCGATGACCACCGTCCAGACCGTGACCGGACCGATCGACGCCAGCGAGCTGGGCCGGACGCTCGTCCACGAGCACGTATTCGTGCTGAACACCGAGTACAACCAGAACTACCAGGACGACTGGGACGAGGAGGAGCGCATCCGCGACGCCGTGGAGAAGCTCACCGAGCTCAAGGGACTCGGCATCGACTCGATCATGGACCCGACCGTGCTCGGGCTCGGACGCTACATCCCCCGCATCCAGCGCATCGCCGCCCAGGTCGACCTGCAGATCGTCGTGGCCACCGGGCTCTACACCTACAACGACGTGCCCCACCAGTTCGAGCACCGCGGGCCGGGCCTCCTGGTCGACATGCCCGAGCCGCTCACCGAGATGTTCGTGCAGGACATCCAGGAGGGCATCGCCGGCACCGGCGTGCGGGCGGGCATCCTCAAGTGCGCCATCGAGCTCGCCGGCCTCACGCCTGGCGTCGAGCGCGTCATGCGGGCCGTCGGGCAGGCTCACGTGCAGACGGGCGCCCCGATCACGGTGCACACCAACCCGGCCAACGAGTCGGGGCTCGTCGCCCAGCAGGTGCTGAAGGAGGAGGGCGTCGACCTGTCGAAGGTGATCATCGGCCACTCGGGCGACACCAACGACGTCGACTACCTCTGCCGGCTGGCCGAGGCCGGGTCGATGCTCGGCATGGACCGGTTCGGCCTCGACCTGTTCAACCCGATGCAGGAGCGCGTCGGGACGATCATCGAGCTCGTGCGGCGCGGGTACGTCGAGCACGTGACCCTCGCCCACGACGCGAACTGCTTCATCGACTACTTCAGCGCCGACGCGAAGGCCCACGCCGCGCCGAACTGGCACTTCCGGCACATCAGCGAGGACGTCATCCCGGCGCTGCTCGAGGGTGGTCTGACGGAGGCCGACGTCGAGACGATCCTCGTCGACAACCCCCGCCGGCACTTCGAGTAGATCGCCAGCGCGGGCCCGTTTGCGTGGGGCCCCACGCAAACGGGCTCGCCCCCACGCAACCGTGCGCCGGATCTGCGCGTTTGCGTGGGGCCCCACGCAAACGCGCACGGGGGAGCGGGTCGAGCGGGGGAGCGGGGACGCCACGGGCCGGCGGCGTCGAGGACGCTCGCCGGCCCGGTGGGGGTGCTGCGGGGCGGGTCAGCCCATGCGGCGGACCTTGTACGAGCTCGTCCAGATGCGCTCGCGCTTGACCGACTGGCCGGTGCGCGGCGAGTGCCAGATCGTGTTGTCGCCCGCGTAGATGCCGACGTGGTAGGCGCCGTTGCCGCCGTAGAAGACGATCAGGTCGCCGACACGCTTGCGGTACTTCGAGATCTTGATGCCCTGCTTCGCCTGCTGGCCCGCGGTGCGGCCGAGCGTGGTGACGTGGGCCTTGCGGAAGACGTAGCGGGTGTAGCCCGTGCAGTCGAAGCCCGAGCGCGACGTGCCGCCCCACTTGTAGGGCGTGCCCCGCAGGGACTTCGCGATCTTCATGACCTTCTTGTTCTCCTGCGGCGTGAGCGCGGAGGCGCTGCCGGCAGCGAGCGTGGTGCCGAAGGAGAGGGACAGCAGGAGCATGGCGACGCCGAGGGCGCGCGTGACGTGACGCATGTGGTTCCTTCACGACGCTTGCGGAACGTGACCTGTCGGGCTCGTGCTGGAAGGTGCACGCCACACGTGGTGGTGAGCCCCGAGCGCCTCGGGGAGGCGCGGACTGCTCGGCGGTCCCGCTCCACCCTGGATGTGTTCAGCGGATCGCACGGGAGAGGGTGGACTCAGCGCACCCGTGCGCGGGCCTCCCTTGTCTGAGGCCTCGGCGAGCATAGGTGCTCGCCGGGCCGGACGGGGGCCGAATGGCCGTTCCGGTGTCTCTGGAGGAACCTCCAGGAACACCGTTCTCGCCTTGCTTTGCAGCCCAGAACGCCCTCCCCCCGATCTGGCCCCCGCAGCGCCGGTGCGGCGAAGGTCACGGCGTGCGACGGGCCGGGGGGACGCGATACCCGTCCCTCGGACCCGCTTCCGTGAAAGGATCGACGCAGTTTCGTCGTACCGTCCAGGGGCCAGCATGCTCGACGTCGTCTCGTTGCGCGTCTCCTTCGCCGTCGTGGCGGTCACGCTGCTCGCGCTGTTCTACTTCGTGGCCTACCGCTCGACCCGGTCCGCCTACGCGGGCTGGTGGTGCGTGGCCCTCGGCGCGTTCCTCGCGGGTTCGGCTGCCTACCTCCTCGACGGCACGTCGCAGCAGTGGTGGGGCAACCCGCTCGGCAACGTCTGCATCGTGGCCGGGGCCGCCTCCGTCTGGGCCGGTGCACGGGCGGTCAGCGGGCTGCGCGTCAGCTGGCTGGCGGTCGCAGCGTCGCTGGTCGTGCTGCTGGTCGCGTCGGCCCTCGACCACCCGGGCCGCAACGACTGGTCCGGCGGCCCGTTCTTCCTCGGGCTGATGACCGTCTACCTGGCGCTCGCGGCGACGGAGCTGCACCGCGCCTGGAGACGGCTGCCCGCCCCGGGGCCACGCGCCCGCGTGTACCGACCGATCCTGCGCTCGCTCACGCTCATGTGCACCGGCGTCGCGGCCTTCTACCTGGCGCGCTTCGTCGCCTTCCTCGCCGTCGGCCAGGACGGCCGCCTGTTCGACGTGTTCCTCGGCAGCCAGGTCACCACCCTCGTCACCACCGTCATGCTGGCGACCGTGTCGTTCAGCATGACGGCACTCAGCTACGCCGACGACACGATCGACCTGCGCGCCCGCGCGACCCGCGACGGTCTGACCGGCCTGCTCAACCGCGACGAGCTGATGCAGCAGCTGGCCCAGCGGTGGAACGCGCACCGGCGACGCGCGGTGCACGGCGTCGTCGTGATGGCCGACCTCGACCACTTCAAGCGAGTCAACGACGTGCACGGGCACGCGGCCGGCGACTTCGCGCTGCAGATGTTCGCCGCCGCCTGTCGCTCGGCGCTCGGGCCGGAGGACCTCGCCGGTCGCGTCGGGGGCGAGGAGTTCGTGCTCTACCTCGACCGGGCCGACCTCGACGACGCCCGCCAGGCGGTCGAGCAGGTCAGCTCGATGCTGCAGCACGGGTCGCTGCCCGACGGCACCGTCCTGCCGACGGTGAGCTACGGGCTCACCGTCGCGCGCCGCGGCGACGACCCCGACGTGGCGATCGGTCGCGCCGACCGCGCGCTCTACGTCGCCAAGAGCGAGGGCCGGGACCGGGTGGCCGTGGCCGACGGCGACGAGAAGGCCCCCGCGGCCCCGCGACCGCCTACGATCGCGCCATGAGCGACTGGCGTGCCGATCGGGTGCAGCAGGTGCGCGACCTCGTGCGGGCGGCGGCGCCCGACGCGCTCGAGGAGGTCAAGTGGCGCAAGCCGTCGAACCCCGACGGGGTGCCGACATTCTCGTGCGACGGGCTGCTCTGCACCGTGGAGACCTACAAGGACAAGGTGAAGGTGACGTTCGCGCGCGGGGCGTCGCTCGACGACCCGGCCCACGTGTTCAACGCCAGCCTCGACGCGGGCACCCGCCGGGCGGTCGACCTGCGCGAGGACGACACGCTCGACGCCGACGCGTTCACCGCCCTGGTGAGCGCGGCCGTGGCCCACAACCGCGCCTGACCGGCTCGGGGGCTGGCCCCGTCGCCGCTCGTCCCTAGACTGGCCGACGTGGACCATCCTCCGAGTACCAGCCGCGACCTCCCCCCGTCCGTCGACGGGAGGTCGTGATGGACACCGGCACCCTGCTCAACCTGGCGCTCGTCATGGTCTTCGTCCTCGTGGGCGGCGTGTTCGCGGCCACCGAGCTGGCCCTGGTCTCGCTGCGCGAGAGCCAGCTCGGCCAGATGGAGCGCAGCGGCTCGCGCGGTCGCAAGGTCGCGGAGCTCGCCCGTGATCCCAACACCTTCCTCGCGGCCGTCCAGATCGGGGTGACCGTCGCGGGCTTCCTGTCCGCCGCCTACGGCGCCTCGACCCTCGCCCCCGACGTCGCACCGTCGCTGGAGGCGCTGGGGCTGAGCCCGGGCGCGGCCTCGAGCCTCGCCCTCGTCGGCATGACGCTGCTCATCGCCTACCTGTCGCTCGTCTTCGGCGAGCTCGTGCCCAAGCGGTTCGCGCTGCAGAAGTCGGGCACCATCGCCCTGCTCGTGGCGCCGCCGCTGTCGCGCTTCGCGACGCTCATGCGCCCGGTCATCTGGCTGCTGTCGTTGTCGACGAACGTCGTCGTGCGGCTGCTCGGCGGCAACCCGCACGCGACGAGCGAGGAGATGACCGAGGACGAGCTGCGCGACCTGGTGGGTGCGCACGAGAGCCTCGAGGACGACGAGCGCCAGATCCTGCAGGACGTGTTCACGGCGACCGACCGGACGCTGCGCGAGGTGATGCGACCGCGGGGCGCCGTCGACTTCCTCGACGGCGGCATGAGCCTGGCCGAGGCCGCGGGTGCCGCCCTCGCCATGCCACACTCGCGCTACCCGGTCACCCGGCGGCGCTCCAGCGACGACGTCATCGGCTTCGTGCACGTGCGCGACCTGCTGGCCGTGCCGACCGACTCCGACGCGAAGGTCGTCGCCGACATCGTGCGCGAGATCCCGGTGCTGCCGAGCACGAACCGGATCCTGCCCGCCATGGCGCAGATGCGCAGCGAGGGCGTGCACATCGCGCTCGTGGTCGACGAGTACGGCGGCACCGACGGGATCGTCACCCTCGAGGACATCATCGAGGAGCTCGTGGGCGAGATCCGCGACGAGTACGACCTGGCCGAGAAGGCCGAGCTGCTGCACTCCCCGGAGGGCGACGACCTCGACGCCGGCATGCACCTCGACGACCTCGAGGAGCTGACCGGGCTGGAGCTGCTCCACGAGTCCGGCCACTACTCGACGGTCGCGGGTCTGGTGCTCGAGCGGCTCGGGCACATCCCGCAGGTGGGCGAGACGGTCGACATCGGTCCGTACCGCCTGACGGTGACCGCGGTCGACGGCCGCCGCATCGACCGCGTCACGCTGACGACGCGCCCGAGCGACGAGCCGTCCGCGGACGGTGCCGACGTCGAGGCGGAGCGGCCGGACGGCGACGAGCGACGCTGACCGCTCCGCGCCGCCCTCAGAGGAGGTCGACCAGGCCGCGCAGCTCCGAGCGCCGGGTCACGCCCAGCTTCTTCATGGCGCGGTGCAGGTGCGACTCGACGGTGCGCACGCTCACGAACTGCTCGCGGGCGACCTCGGCGTTCGACCGTCCCTGCAGCACCGCCATCACGACCTCGCGCTCGCGCGCCGTCAGCGACGGCCCGGTCGTCGTCCGCTCCGCCACGAACACCGCCTCGGGATGGAGGCGACGGAGCTCGCCGAGCTCCGCCGCGAGCGCGCGGGCTGAAGCGCCGGGCGGTGCCAGCCGAGAGGCGGCGAGCGTCAGGCGATAGGCGCCGACGACAGCGCCGTGCTCGAGCATGTCGTGCCGCAGGCTCGTCATCGCCTCGACGTCGCACGCGTCGCGGGCGGCGAGAGCCCGGAAGTAGAGCGCCGTGATCGGGCTTTCCACCTCCCCGGAGCACGTCTCCGCGAGCTCCCGTGAGCGTGGCGTCGAGCAGATGTCCCTGGCATGGATCGCCAGGATGGCCGCGGTGCTCAGCCATCCTCGACGGCGGGCGTCCTCGGCGTGGTCGAGGAGGGTCTCCGAGGCCGCCTCGGGCCGCCCTGACGACCGGAGGACGGCGGTGTGCCGCCAGGCGGCCGTGTCGTACGGATCAGGGCCCAGCTCAGGACCTTCGGGCGCCCAGGTGTGGAGCGCCGAGGCGAGCGCGGGGTCGTCGTCCCACAGCGAGAGGACGGCGGCCAGCTGCGGCGTGGACACGCTGTCCTGGGCCGCCCCCTCCCAGGGGAGCGCCAGCGCCGTCTCCACGTACCGTCGGGCGAGACCGAGCTGTCCGCCGACGAGCAGGAGCACGCCCACGCTCGACCCGACGTAGGCCACCTGGTCGAGCCTGCCGCTGGCGACCGCGTCGTCCACCGTCTGCGTCACGACGGCGCGGGTCGTCCGCAGGTCGCCGCGGAACGCGGTCACCAGGCTCTGCAGGCCGCGCAGGCGCGGGACGAGGCGCACGACGTCGGCGGACTCGCCGGACAGGGTCGACGCCAGGGCGAGGTCGTCGTCGGTCGCCGCGAACCGGCCGGTGGCGAGGGCGTCGTAGAGGCGCGCCTCGCAGCCCTTCGCCCGGGCCAGGGCATGGGCGCGGGGGTCGTCGGCCGGTGGGTCGTGACGCTGGGCGACCCCGGCCTTCACCTCCAGGACGGTGGTGGCCGCGGACAGCGCCAGACGCACGTCGTCGGACCCGTCGTCGAGCTGTGCGAGGTGCCGGACCGCCGACGTGAGGGCGTGCTCGTCGGACGTGAGTCGGGTCGACCGCTCCGCGAGACCGAGGATGCGGGGGAGGGCCGGACCCTCCGCCATGCTGCTCGAGACGAGCTGGGTCGAGAGGTCGTGCGGGTCCGGCGCCGCTGCCTGGCGGACGAGCTGGGCACGCCACCCGAGCTCGAGCGGGACGTGGCGGACCGCGCAGTCCGGCGTCGGTCCGTCGACCTTCACCGGTGGCACCCACATCGGCGGAGCCGCGGAACGGGCGACGGCGTCGGAGGTCCGGCGGACGTAGTCGGCGAGCAGGGCCGACACGAGGACGGCCCGGCCGTCGCCGCGTCGCACGGTCCGCACGTGCCCGAGGCTCTCCAGCCGGTCGACGGCGTCGAGCGCCGCGGGAGGAAGCGTGCCCAGGGTCGTGTGTCCGGCGGTCGCCAGCGTCGTGAGCCACTGGCAGTCGGTCGGCGCCAGCTCGCGCAGGAACGCCTGCCACAGTCCGTCGAGCGAGCGCGGGACGAGGGTCCTGCGGAGGTCCCACACCCCGTCGACCTGCGTGATCGAGCCGTCGAACACCCCGTCGTCCACGAGGTGCCCGGCGACGCCGACGACGCCGCCGGACAGGGCGAACACCTCGCTCAGCAGCCTGGCGCTCACCGCTCCGCCGAGCCGCTCCCGCAGGGTCGACAGCAGCGCGGTGGGTGCGAGGCTCGGGGCGTCGAAAGAAAAACCACGACCGGCGCCCCGCTCAGGACCCGGGGGGCCCCCCTGCCGGCGAGGTCGGTGCGGTACGCCGCCGCCACGACGAGACCGCGTCGCTCCAGGTGGCGCAGGACGGCGACCGACTGGGCGTCGAGGTGGTCGGCGTCGTCGACCAGCAACGCCGCTGGACCGCTGCTCGGCAGCCGACGCCGGACGGCCTCGACCGCCGCGCGCAACGGGTTGGGGCCCGCGAGCGCGGCGGACTCGAGCAGGCCGCTGATGAGCAGCGCCCCGAACGGGTGGTCGCGCAGGGGCTCGCTGCCCTCGACCCGTCGGTGGGGCACGCGGCGCGACGTGGAGAGCTCGGCCAGGTGGTCGAGGAGCGTGGTGCGTCCGCTGAGCCGGCGACCGCGGACCTCGATGCTGCGGCCCTCCTCGAGCGCCGTCGTCATGCTCTGATGTTGTCGCCCTGGCTCGTCCACGTCGCAGTCCCCCTGTCTCCTGTGACTTGTCGGTAAGCATGCTCCCCCTGCGGACGCAGGACCAAGCGCGCGACTACGCAAATGGGTGGACGACCTACGCAAGTTCGCGCCTCGCTGTGGACCGGGGCGGCGCAGGCCCACCAGGGTCTCCCGGGAGAGCAGCACCGCCCGCCGTGCACGTCGTGGACCGGCGGCACCGGGTGCCCGCACGCGGAGCAGGACGGAACGAGGTCACCGTGGGACTGACAGCAAGCATCGTGCGCAGCATGGTTCGCGGGGCAGCCTCTGCTGCCGTCGCCGTCGCCGTCGCCGTCGCGCTCGCGCTCGGGGTCGCGACGTCGCCCGCGTCAGCCGACGCCGCCCGTGCCGTCGCGTCGGACCGGGGAGACGCCACGAGCGTCTACGCCGACGGTCCGGGTCCGTACGAGGTGGCGTCGACCGCCACGCTCGGCGACTGCCGCCTCGTCCAGCGCTGGGTCCTGCAGCTCGCCATCGGCGACGCGGACCCCCGCTGCAGCAACGCCTTCCCCTACGGCTTCGACCAGCCGATCAGCTCGGTCGTCTACTACCCGCAGGACGTCCCGGGTGACGGTCGGCTGCCCGTCGTCGACTTCGTCGGCGGGATCTTCTCCGACGTCGGCAACTACGACACCCTCGCGCGGCACTGGGCGAGCCACGGGTTCGTGGTGACCGTCTCGTCGGACTTCGTGAACTCCAGCCCGGAGATGCACCTGCTCGGGCTGGCGACCGCCCGGCGGCTCGACGCCGACCCGACGTCGCCGCTGCACGACCGGGTCGACCTCGGCCGGGTGGTGCTCGCGGGTCACTCGGCGGGCGGGGCTGCCGCGCTGCAGACCGCGAGCGTGCCGGCCGACCTGCTGGCGCGGCTCGACCCGCGGCTGCGGGTCAGCGGGACGCTGGCGATCGAGCCTGGTCCCGGCGCTCTCGGCTCGACCGTGCGGACGCCGGTCCTCGTCCTCGCCGGCGCCCGGGACACGACGGTCCCGGCCGGCTCCTGGCCGCTGCTCACCCAGAGCGGACTCGTGCGGTCGGTCCCGGGCTGGTTCGCGACGGCACGGACCGCCAACCACTTCAGCCCGGTGCGCACGAACCTGGCGGACAACGAGTTCGCCGGCATCACCACCGCGTACCTGCTCTACCGCGGCACCGGCGACGCCGAGGCGAGCACCTTCTTCGAGGGCGCCGACTACCGGCTGGCCCGCGACAGCACCTTCATCACCGAGCGGCTGAACCCGCTGCACGTCCGCAGGAACGCCGCGGCAGGCGCGCTGTGAGCGAGCTGCGTCCCCACCGGGGGAGAGCGCGGTCGCCGGACCCCGACCCCGCCCACCGAGAGCTCCTCTCGGACGCCGCCGGAGGACGACCGACCGTCCTGCGGCACACGAGCACCACCGTCTTGAAAGGACGACACCGATGACGCAGGACACGACACGACAACGACGACAGCGGCGCAGGCGGACGACCATCGCCGGCACCGCCCTCATGGGCCTGGGCCTGACGATGGCGGCGCAGTCCGCGATGGCCGAGGACGAGCCGGGGGCCTTCAGCGGCGCCGTGCGCAACTACGGCGTGTTCGCGGGCGCCTCGCTGCTGGACAACCGCATCAACCTGCGCGCCAACGTCGCGGAGGGCGTCGCGGTGGCCGACAGTGCAGGCCTGAGCCCGTACCAGGGCACCGGGGTCGGCTCGTACGCCGTCCCGTCGACGATCGCGAACGACCCGGAGTCGCGCTCCTACGCCCGGGCCTCGCCCATCGGCGCCGGTGCCGTCGGGCTGAACCTGCAGATCGTGAAGGCCGAGTCGGCGGCGACCACCGTCGTCGACGGCCAGCGCGACGACCAGGACTTCGGCAACCTCACCATCCCGACCCTCGGGTCGCTCGAGGCCTTGACCGGCGCCGCGGAGGCGCGCTGGAACGCGCAGACCGTGGCCCAGGGTGGTCGTCTCTCCTACGCCGAGACGAACACCGGCAAGCTGACCCTCATCGACCCGACCCTCGGGTTCCCGCTGCCGGGCTCGATCTTCCCGGTCGGCGAGGCGGACCTGGGGCAGAACACGAGCGAGGTCAGCCTCGTGCCCGACAGCGCCATCTGCCCCGACGGGCTGGCGCTGCAGAGCGAGGCGACCTGGAACTTCGCCGACATCCAGCTGTTCGACGGGCTCGTGGCCGTGTCGTGGGGCGGTGACGCCGGTGGTCCCGACGACATCGCGCGGATCGTCGCGAAGGCGAACGGCAAGCCGGCGGGCGCCACGCTGGAGGTCCCGGAGCTGCCGGACATGCAGATCAAGATCGGTGACGCCGCGCTGAAGCTCGAGCCCGGTCTGTCGATCGAGCTCAGCCAGGTCTTCAACGGCTCGCCGGTGGGCGAGTCGCTCAGCCGGCTCGTCGACGGCGAGCTCAACTACGGCGGCATCACGAACGTGGTCGAGGCGTCCGACGGCACCCACGCCGCGGGGTCGATGAACGGGCTCACGGCCGACCTCACGATCGCGCCGATCCCGGGCGTCGCGCCGAACGGCCTGGGCTCCGCGGAGCTCGGGTTCGAGCGGGTCGACGTCGACGCCAAGGCCGCGTCGGGCGGCATCAACTGCACGGGCGGCACGGACAACTCCGGGACGGACAACTCGGGGACGGACAACTCGGGGACGGACAACTCGGGGACGGACAACTCGGGGACGGACAACTCGGGGACGGACAACTCGGGGACGGACAACTCGGGGACGGACAACTCGGGGACGGACAACTCGGGGACGGACAACTCGGGGACGGACAACTCGGGGACGGACAACTCGGGGACGGACAACTCGGGGACGGACAACTCGGGGACGGACAACTCGGGGACGGACAACTCGGGGACGGACAACTCGGGGACGGACAACTCGGGGACGGACAACTCGGGGACGGACAACTCGGGGACGGACAACTCGGGGACGGACAACTCGGGGACGGACAACTCGGGGACGGACAACTCGGGGACGGACAACTCCGGGACGGACAACTCCGGGACGGACAACTCCGGGACGGACAACTCCGGGACGGACAACTCCGGGACGGACAACTCGGGCACGGACAACTCCGGTCGGGACAACTCGGGCACGGACAACTCCGGTCGGGACAACTCGGGCACCGACAACTCCGGTCGGGACAACTCGGGCACGGACAACTCCGGTCGGGACAACTCGGGCACCGACAACTCCGGTCGGGACAACTCGGGTGCTGACAGCTCGGGCGCCAGCACGTCGGGTGACGACGACACGGGCGGCACCTCCGGCGCCGACACGTCGGGGGCCGGTCAGTCGGCCGGCAAGGACCAGATCGCCGGCGGTGCCAGCGGGATCGGGTTCAGCGCCTCGGCGTCCGGCATCAGCAGCGGCGCCGTCGGCGGCCCCCGCGGGGGCTACCTCCCGAACACGGGTGGTCCGGTCTCCGTGCCCCTGCTGCTGTGGGGGCTGGCGCTGACCGCCCTCGGTGGAGCCACCCTCGTGGCCGGTCGCCGCGGGCGAGGAGCCCGGGCCTAGTCGCCGGGACCAGCTCCCACCACCCGCCGAGCCGGGTCGGGGTCGGTGCCGTCGTCCGCGAGGACGCCACCGACCCCGACCCGCCTCCGACCCAGGAGTGCAGATGACGAGCGACCCGCAGCAGCCCGCCGGACCGCTACCGCGTGGCGTCCGAGGGGTCCTGGTGGCCGTGGCCGTCGCAGCCGTGGCGCACACGATGGTCGTGGCGTTGTGGATCCTCCCGGACAACCTCGTCTCCGAGCAGGTCTCCGGACGCTGGCTCGACGCCTACATCGAGCCGTTCTTCGAGCAGAGCTGGTCGGTCTTCGCGCCGATCCCGAAGCGCGGCACCATCGACCTCGAGGTGCGAGGTCGCGACGGCGACGGCTGGACCTCGCCCTGGGTGTCCCTCACGGTGCCCGAGCGCGACCAGATCCGCTTCTCGCTGGCGCCCAGCCGCTCCGCCCTGCTCACCCAGACCCTCGCGGGCTCGCTCAACGGCGCCTACGGCGGTCTGTCCGACGCCCAGCGCGACGTCGTCACGCAGCACGACACCGCGCGCACGCTGCGCACGGCCCTGCTCGCCGCCGACGGGGAACCGGCAGCGGCCCGCCGCTACCTGCGCACCGACGGGGTGCTGGCCCGGCTCGCGTCCGTCGCGGCGCAGACGTTGTGGGACGGCAGGGCGACCCAGGTCGAGCTGCGCACCGTCCGCCGTCAGGTCGTCGAGTACGGAACGGCCAAGGACGGGCGTCGTACCGTCACGTTCCGTCCGGTCCGCTACGGCTGGCGCGACGTGGTGCCCGTGCCGCAGCCCGACCGTGGCGTCCTGCAGGACCACCTGGCGCGGGTCGGGGTGCGGCCGTGAGGACGGTCGGCCAGCGGCGCATCGACCAGCGCCGGGAGACGTCGAGGGTGGCCGAGGTCGTCGATCGGCTGTGCGCCCGTCCGTACGGACTGCACAGCCTCGCGGCGTGCCGGATCCTGCTCGGCACGATGTACGTCGGGATCCTCCTGTCGAACCTGCGCGACCGACGGCTGCTCTGGGGGCCCGGGTCGTCCTGGATGACGCCGCTGCGGGAGGGCTACGGCTTCGACGGCTGGCTGGTGGGCCTGCAGCACCTGTCGGGCGGCTGGTTCGACCTGTTCTACCTCGCGGTCCTGGCGGCCGCGGTCTGCTTCACGCTCGGGCGTCTCACCCGCACGGCGGGCGTGCTGCTCCTGCTCGGCTCGATCCAGCTCGTCGAGTCCGCGCCCATGCTCGGCGACCAAGGCGACAACATCGCGCGGATCGGTCTGTTCTACCTGCTGTGGACCCGGTGCTCGGTCGTCTGGTCTTGGGACGCGCGGCTGCGGTGGGGCGGGTTGGACTCCACGCTCCAGTACCTCGTGTGGACACGCGCGGGGCTCGCCCGCGTGCTCGACCGCGACGCTGCACGGGCCGTCGGCACGTTCGTCAGCAACGTGGCGCTCGGGCTGCTCATGGCGCAGATCGTGATGGTCTACGTGACGGCGGGGCTGTTCAAGGCCCGGGGCGGGCCGTGGCAGTTCGGCACCGCGCTGTACTACCCGCTGTCGCTGCCCGAGTTCCGCCCGTTCGGGTTCCTCAACGACCTCCTCGTGGCGCAGCCGGTGCTCCTCGCGCTCGCCACCTGGTCGGTCGTGCTGCTGCAGGTCCTGTTCCCGCTGACGCTGCCGTGGGCGCCTGCGCGCCGCGTGGCGCTCGTCGGTATCGCGGGCATGCACCTCGGCATCGCCCTGCTGATGGGCCTGCCCTGGTTCTCGCTGTCCATGCTCGCCTTCGACACCCTCTTCGTCAGCGAGCGCACGCTGCTGCGCGTGCAGGCCTTCGCGGTCGACCGGTGGGACGACCTCGTCATCGCGGTGCAGAGCCGGGCACGGAGGACCGCATGACCCGCTGCGCCACGAGGGGGCGCTGCGTCCTGGTCGCCGCTGCCGTGGTCCTCCTCGCCGGCCCGTGCCTGGCGAGCTGCTCGGGACGCGACGGCGACGAGGCGCGGGAGGGCCTCCCCGCACCGAGTGCCGTCGCCTCCACCCCGTCACCGCAGGCGACACCATCGGCGAGCGCCACGACGGACCCCCAGGTCGGCGCCGCGCTCCAGCGGCTCCGCGCGGCGTCGCGAGCCGCGCAGGCGGCCGGTGCGACGAGCATGACCGGGAGCAGCAGCACCGCGGGGGAGCGCGGCACGGTGCGGGCGACGGGTGACCTGCGCAGCGGCGCCTGGGAGGCGACGGTCCGGGCACCGCGGACCCGGTTGGAGGTGCGCAGCCGCTACAACACCACGTGGGTGCACGCGGACCGCACGTTCTGGCTGCGGAGCGGGTACACGCCGGCGTCCGCGCGTGCGGGCGCCCGTGGCTGGGTGCTGATGGAGCCGTCGGCCGGGGACCGGCTCCGCGACCAGCTCGACCCCGGTCGGGTCCTGGGTCGCGCCGCCGCGCTGCGCCCGGCCGACGTCGCCCGGGTCCGTGCGGACGAGGACCGGTTCGAGGTGGACCTCGACGACGACTCCGGCGCCCGCACGACGTTCGTCGTGACGCGCCGAGGGACCCCCGCCCTGCGGTCCGTGCGGCTGCGCGGTGAGGGGGTCCGTGCCGACTTCGACCTGCGGCTCCTCCGCGAGCCGGTCGTGGTGGCGACACCCCGACCCGACGAGGTGGTGCGGCCGTGATCCGCGCCGACGACGCGCGGCCATCGGGCCGGGTCGTCACGCTCCTCGGAGCCACGCTCCTCCTCGTCGTGTCCCTGCTGGCCGGGTGCGGCGGTGACCGTGGACCCGCTCCGCGGCCCACGGCACGGGCGACCTTGAGCATCGCGCTGACGGACTACTGCGGGACGCTGGAGAGCCTGCGCGACGCGAACGCCCACCCGCCGCCCGCTCGGCAGGTGGCCCGCACCCTCGGCCAGCGCCTCGGGGTGCTCCAGCGTGCGTACGAGCACCTGGCGGGCCTGGAGACGGACCGGACGAGCGAGGCGGCCTACCGCGCCGTCGAGCGCGACCTGGGCAGCGCGCGCGGCGCCCTCGAGAGCGCGGGAGGCGACCTCTCGAACGAGGGTGTGCTGCTCGCGCTCGCGCAGATGCGCGACACCCTCGCGCGCTCGTTCGCGACCCTCGACCCACGCCTGCGTCGACGCTGCGGGATCACCGCGGCGGAGCTGGCGGGCACCCCGCTCGACCCACCGACCACCCCGGGGTCCGGCCGCGCATGACGCCCCGTGCCGCGTCTCGGATACCGTGGGTCTCTCAACTGCCGCCTCCCACGCGGCCGAGGCGGAAGGTGGTCACGTGCGCGTCGCCCTGTTGTCGTACCGCAGCAAGCAGCACGTGGGTGGCCAGGGCGTCTACGTCGAGCACCTGAGCCGCGGCCTCGTCGAGGCGGGCCACGACGTCGAGGTGATCTCCGGGCAGCCGTACCCCGTGGGCCTCGACCCGCGGGTCCGGCTCACGCGGCTGCCCAGCCTCGGCATCTACGACGAGCCCGACCCGTTCAAGCCGCCCGCGCCCTGGACGCTGCGCAGCGTGCCCGACGTCGTCGAGTGGGTCCTCAGCGTCACCGGTGCGTTCGGCGAGCCGCTCACCTTCACCCTGCGCGCCGACCGGCACCTGCGCGAGCGCCTCGGCGAGTTCGACGTCGTGCACGACAACCAGAGCCTCGGGTGGGGGCTGCTCGCGCTGCGTCGGCGGCTGCCGCTCGTGGCCACGATCCACCACCCCATCAGCCGCGACCGCAAGGTCGAGCTCGACGCCGCGCGCGGCTGGCGCAAGCTCTCGGTCGCCCGCTGGTACTCCTTCGTCGGCATGCAGGCCCGCGTGGCACGACGGCTGCCGTTCGTCGTCGGCGTGTCCACGGTCGCCACCGACGACACCGTCACCGACTTCGGCATCGACCCCGAGCGCATCCGCGTGGTGCCGCTCGGCGTCGACACCGATCTCTTCGCCCCCGCCGAGGCAGCCGACCGCGTGCCCGGGCGCATCGTCGCCGTCGCGAGCGCCGACAAGCCGCTCAAGGGCGTCGCCCACCTGCTCGACGCGCTGGCGAAGGTCCGGGTCGAGCACCCCGACGTGGAGCTGCAGCTCGTGTCGTCGGTGGAGCCCGGCGGCGCGACCGACCGACGCATCGACGCGCTCGGGCTGCGCGACTGCGTGACCACCCACAGCGGCGTGGAGTCCGAGGAGATCGCCGACCTGATGCGATCGGCCGAGGTCATGTGCGTCCCGTCGCTGTATGAGGGCTTCTCGCTGCCGACCGTCGAGGCGCTCGCCAGCGGCACCGCCGTCGTGGCCAGCCGGGCGGGCGCGATCCCCGAGGTCGTCGGCGACGGCGAGGACGGCGACCCGTGCGCCGTGCTCGTGGAGCCCGGCGACGCCGAGCAGCTCGCGGTGGCCATCTCGGCCCTCCTCGACGACCCCGACCGACGCGCCGCCCTCGGCGCCGCCGGCCGGGCCCGCGCCCTCGAGCGCTACAGCTGGACCTCGGTGGCGCGCGCCACCGCTGACGTGTACGACGAGGCGATCCGCAGGTTCGCCGGCAAGGAGCAGTGACGTGCTGACCGTCGACTTCGACCGCCTCCGCGTGGGCGCCCGCACCCGGTTCATCGACGTGGGTGCCGGTGCCGGCCGCCACAGCTACGAGGCACTGCGCCGCGGCGCCGACGTCACCGCCTTCGACCTCGACGAGGTCGAGCTGAAGGGCGTCGACGAGATGTTCGAGGCGATGCGTCTGGAGGGTCAGGTGCCGGAGTCGGGCCGCGGGACCGTGCAGGCCGGGACCATCCTCGACATGCCCTACGCCGACGGCAGCTTCGACGTCGTGCTCGCCTCGGAGATCCTCGAGCACGTCCCCGAGGACGTCCAGGCGATCAGCGAGCTCGTGCGGATCCTGGCGCCGGGCGGCACGCTCGCCGTCACGGTGCCCCGGCACTGGCCCGAGAAGGTCTGCTGGATGCTCTCCGACGAGTACCACGCCAACGAGGGCGGCCACATCCGCATCTACAAGGCCAGCGAGCTCGACGCGAAGCTGCGCGCGGAGGGCCTCGTGCACACGCACACCCACCACGCCCACGGCCTGCACGCGCCGTACTGGTGGATCAAGTGCGCCGTCGGCGTCGAGCGCGACCAGCACCCCGCGGTCCGCGCCTACCACCGGCTGCTGGTGTGGGACATGATGAAGGCGCCCCGCACGACGCGCGTGGCCGAGAAGGCGCTCAACCCGCTGCTCGGCAAGAGCGTCGCGCTGTACTACACCAAGCCGCTCGCCTGACGTGACGCTCCCGACCACCCGCTGGGGGCCGCTCCCGCCCGCGGGGACCGCGCTCGCCCTGCCGGGCGTGCTCGACGCCGAGCAGGTGCAGGCGACCGCCGACACCATCGTCGCCGTGCAGCGGCCCGACGGGTCGATCCCCTGGTTCGAGGGTCACCACCTCGACCCGTGGGACCACCTGCAGGCCGCGATGGGCCTGGCCGTCGCCGGACGTCGCGACGAGGCCGAGGCGGCGTACGCCTGGAGCCGCGCCGCGCAGCGGCCCGACGGGTCGTACGCGACCGAGTACGTCGACGGCGTGGTCACGGTGCCCGCCACCGACGCGAACTTCACCGCCTACGTCGCCACCGCGGTCTGGCACCACTGGCGCCTCACCGGCGACGTCGCGTTCGTCGAGGGGATGTGGCCGACGGTGCGCGCCGCGCTCGACGTCGTGCTCGAGCTGCAGGAGCCGGCCGGTCCGGTGCGCTGGTCGCGCGGGGCCGAGGGCGACGTCGCCGACGAGGCGCTCGTGACCGGCAACGCCAGCATCCACCTGAGCCTGCGCTGCGGGGTCGCGCTGGCCGCAGTCGTCGGCGAGGACGTGCCGGGCTGGCGCGACGCCGCCGTGCGGCTGCGTCGCGCGCTCGACCACGAGCCGCACCGCTTCGCCGACAAGGCCCGCTTCTCGATGGACTGGTACTACCCGGTGCTCGGCGGGGCCCTGCCCGACGCCGTCGCGGCGGCGCGCCTGGACGCCCGCTGGGACGACTTCGTCGTGCCCGGGTTCGGCGCCCGCTGCGTCGACGACAGCCCGTGGGTCACCGGTGGGGAGACCTGCGAGCTGGTGCTCGCGCTCGACGCGGTCGGCCGCGACGACGACGCGCGCCGCATCCTGCGCGAGATCCAGGTGCTGCGCCGCGACGACGCGAGCTACTGGACCGGCTACGTCTACCCGGACCAGACGTACTGGCCGGTCGAGCAGACCACCTGGACCGCCGGCACCGTGCTGCTCGCGGTCGACGCCGTCAGCCGCACCACGCCCGCGAACGGCCTGTTCCGCGGCGACGGCCTGCCGCCGCTGACCACCGACGAGGAGCGACCGTGACCGAGCTCGACCTGCCGACCGACGTGGGGGCGGTCGCCGACGACGTCCGCGGCTTCCTGCCCGACGACGAGGCCGACGCCCTGCGCGCGGCGGCCGGCGAGCACCTGCGGGCCGGGGGCGTGGCCGTCGAGATCGGCAGCTACTGCGGCAAGTCGGCCGTCCACCTCGGCCACGTCGCCCGGCTCCGGGGCGCGCGGCTGGTGACCATCGACCACCACCGCGGCTCCGAGGAGCAGCAGTCGGGGTGGGAGTACCACGACGCGTCGCTGGTGGGGCCCGACGGACGCATGGAGACGTTGCCGTTCCTGCGCGAGACGCTCGCACGCGCGGGGCTGGAGGACGTCGTCGACGTCGTCGTCGCGCGCTCGCCCGACGTCGCGTCGTGGTGGGGTCGCGAGCTCGACCTGGTGTTCGTCGACGGCGGCCACACCGACGAGCACGCGCAGGCCGACTACGACGGGTGGGCCCGCTGGGTGCGTCCCGGTGGGGCGCTCGTGATCCACGACGTCTTCCCCGACCCGGCCGACGGCGGCCAGGCGCCGTACCGGATCTACCGGCGCGCCCTCGGCGACGGCTTCACCGAGGTCGGCCACACCGGCTCCCTCCGCGTCCTCCGCCGCTGACCCCGTCCCCCACCCCGCTGAGCGTGACGTCTCGGGCCCGGATCACCGCGATCTGGGCCCGAAACGTCACGCTCAGCGGGGGAGGGGCGGGCCGAGGAGGGCGTTGAGGCGGTCGATGAGCTGCTGGAAGCGCTGCTTGGTGTCGGCGTCGACGGTCTCGAGGACCCGCGACCGCTCGCGCAGGAGGTGGGCGGCGGGCTGGAAGCGGTCGAAGCGGTGGCCCAGGACCGTCTCGGCCTGGTGGACGATGCGCCGACGTGGCGGGGTGCGCAGGAACCGCTTCCCGACGAGCCTGCGGTGCGAGACCGCGGGACCGCCGGACTCCGCCAGGAGCCGCAGGTACCACTCGGCGTCGAACAGGTCCTCCAGGTCGGCGTCGAGCGTGCCGGTGAGGTCGGTGAGCGGCACGAGGTGGTCGGCCGAGATCGCCCCCCGGTTCACGAGCTCCTCGACGGCGCCGCGCGACCCGGCCGGACCGTCCATCAGCACCGTCGCCGACGTCGCGGTGGTGCCGAGCAGGGCGAGCGTCGTCGGCAGGCCCGACGCGCCGCCCATCGGCGTCACCGTCCAGCGCGGGTCGAGGGCGCGGCCGCCCTCGGACCGCAGCAGGTCACCCATGACCGCGAGGTAGGTGACGTCGGACGGCGACGACACCAGCAGCTGGTGCGGACTGCTGACGAGCGTGCGGGCGAGGTCGGCACCGAGCGCGGCGAGCAGCGGCACCGTCGTCTCCGCGCCCGCGCTCCACAGCTCCGAGCTGACCGTGGTGCCGCGGTCGCCCACGTTCTCCAACACACGGCACCGGGAGAGCCGGCCCGCGTCGACGAGGTAGGGCGAGTGCGTCGAGTACACGACCTGGTGGCGAGGCTCGAGCTGCTCCTTCAGGTAGCGCAGCAGGTCGCCCTGGGCGTTCGCGTGCAGGTTCATGCCCGGCTCGTCGAGGAGCACGACCCGGCGGTCCTGCTCCGCGAACTCCGAGAAGGCGGCGAGGAAGGAGAAGAACCAGAGGAAGCCGCTCGAGCGCTCGGCGACGTTGAGACTCACGCCCCGACGCTCGTCGCGCACCCTGACGTGCAGCCACGGCTCCGGCGACGCCAGGCCCACCGTCTCCAGGTCGAGCTCGACCGACAGGTCGCGGTTCTGGCTCCAGTAGGCGAGCAGCTGGTCGGTCAGGCGCGCCGCGGCGGCCGCGAGCGCCGCCTCGTGCGCCTCGTGCTCGTCGGCGCCGAACGACGCGTCGGCGATGCCCGCGAGCCGCAGCAGGGCCAGTGCCGTGCGCTCCGACGGGTACAGGTCTGCCGCGTCGAGCTCCTGCAGGCGACGGATCGAGACGCTGCCCGGCAGCACGTTGTGGTCGTCGAAGTACTGGAAGCCCGGCAGCATGGCCGTGAGGTCAGCGAGTGTGCCCGGCGGGGCGTCGAGGGGCGTGCCGTCCTCGTCGACCGCCCAGTGCAGCGCGTCGTCGCCGTAGCGCCGGCTCGCGAACAGCGGTGTCGTCGGCAGCCGCTCGCCGCTGCGCTCCAGACGCTGGCGGTCCGCGTAGTCGAGCTCGACCTCGAGCGTCACGGGCCGGACGTCGTCGATCCGGTCGCGGTCGGGCCCGAGGTCGCGGCGCGGGTAGTCGCGGCGCGCCGCGAACGCCGTCGGGTGGCCGCTCGGCAGCGGGTTGGCGCGGTAGAGGGCCTGCAGCATGGCGGTCTTGCCCGACTCGTTCTTGCCGACGAGCGTGGTGAGGCCCTCGTCGAGCGCCAGTCGGCCCGAGTCCTGCACCGACATGACCTTGCGGACCCGTGCAGCGACCAGTCGCATGCCTCGAACCTCCCTGGGTGGTGCCGGCGGGACACAGGCTACTGGTCCGGAGGCCGTGAGGGTGGGGTGTGCGCGAGGTCGACGCGATCTCCGTAGCCTGGCGCGGTGGATGACGTGACCGCAGGCGTGCTGCTGTTCCTCGGCGCGGCGGCCTTCGTCGCGGGGTGGGTCGACGCGGTGGTCGGCGGTGGCGGGCTGGTGCAGCTGCCCGCGCTGCTCGTGGCGTTCCCCCAGGCGGCCCCGGTGCAGCTGCTCGCGACGAACAAGGTCGGGTCGATCGCCGGCACCACGACGTCGAGCCTGACCTACCTGCGTCGCGTGCGGCTCGACCTGCGCACGGCCGCCCCGCTGGCCGTGGCGGCGTTCGTCGGGTCGCTGCTCGGCGCGGTCGTGGCGTCGTGGATCCCGAGGGCGGCGTTCAACCCGGTGATCCTGGTGGTGCTCGTCGCCGTCGGCCTGTTCACCGTGCTGCGACCCGAGCTCGGCCAGGTGGCCGCGCTGCGCTTCGAGGGGCGTCGCCACTACGCGGCAGCGCTGTGCATCGGTGCCGCGGTCGGCTTCTACGACGGGGCGCTCGGGCCGGGGACGGGCTCGTTCTTCGTGTTCGCGCTGGTGGGGGTGCTGGGCTACGGGTTCCTCGAGGCCAGCGGGAAGGCGAAGCTGGCGAACTTCGCGACCAACCTGGCCGCCCTGGTCGTGTTCGTGCCGCAGGGTGTCGTGATGTGGCAGGTGGCCGCGGTGCTGGCGGTGTGCAACGTGGCCGGCGGCTACCTGGGCGCCCGGCTGGCGGTGGCGCGCGGCAGCAGCTTCGTGCGGGCGGTGTTCGTGGTGGTCGTGTGCGCCTTCACGCTGCGCATCGGCTGGGACACCTGGCACCAGCTCGTCGGCTGACCCGGCCGCCGGTCCCCCTCACCTGAGGGGAGCCAGCAGCCCACCGCGGGGGTCCCCCGCCCACCCCGGGAGCCGACCTCAGGGGAGTGAGGGTCTCCCGGGGTGGGTACGGCGGATCAGCCCTGGCGAGCCTTGAGCCGCGGGTTCTGCTTGTTGATGACGTAGGTGCGGCCGCGGCGGCGCACCACCTGCGAGCCGGGCTGGTTCTTCAGCGAGCGCAGCGAGTTGCGGACCTTCATGGTTCCTCCTGGGATCAGGTGGGTGGGTGGGTGTCGGCGGCGACGTGCTCAGACGTCGACGAGGCCGCGGTGCACGGCCTTGACGAGCCGTCGCGGCACGTGGACGGTGCGTCCGTCGACCGTGACCGGCACGAGGTCGGGCCGGGTGGCCTTCCACTGCGAGCGGCGGTGGCGGGTGTTGCTGCGCGAGGTCTTGCGCTTCGGGACTGCCATGGTTCCTCCTCAGGCGGCGCGGCGGACGTCGCCGAGCCAGGGTTCGAGGCCGTCCTCGACGACCTCCCAGTAGGGGCCGCGCTCGGCCATCTCGGTGTCGGTGAGCAGGCAGTGCTCGAAGGCGGCCTGCACGTCGTCGGGCGTGCTCGCGAGCGGCCCGGACACGAGTCCGTGCACGACGATGCGGGTGAGCGGGGCGGTCGCGCCCCACGGCGACGCCGTGCCGATGCTCAGCTGGCCGCCGGCACCGTCCCACACGCACACGTCGGCGGGCCGGCTGGGCAGCCAGAACGACCCACGCGAACGTCGGGGGCCGCCGCCGATGCGCTCGATGCTCTCGAGCAGGCGGTCGGGGTGGAAGGGGCGGTCCGAGCGCAGGTCGAGCGTCCACACGTGCTCGGACGCGTACCGCGGCAGCTCGCCGCGGCGCACGACGTCGACCCACGCCTCCGTCACGGCGTGCAGGTGGGCCCCGTCGACCAGCGGGCCCGCGTCGAGGGCCGACGGGTCGTCGACGACGGGCACCTGGGGCCGGGCGAGCGCACGGAGCAGGTCGCGGGCCTCGGGCGACGACGCGCCGGCCAGCACGACGGCGTCGGCGTACTCGACGATGGCGGCGGCGGTCTCGGCCACCCCGCGCGTGTCGTCGTCGCTGGTGTGCAGCGACCGCTCGTGCAGCAGGTCGTCGCCGAGCAGGTCGCCCAGCACCGTCTCGCCGTCGAGGGCCGCGACCACGGCGGCGACGTGCACGTGCGGCGCGACGTCGGCGTAGGACTCGATGACCCGGCACGCCTGCAGCGCCTCGGCGGCCACGGGCAGGTGCGCGACGACGGTGCCCCAGCGACCGCTGGCGGCGAGCCGCTCGAGCGTCGGCACGACGTCCTCGCGCAGCGCGCAGGCCACGCAGGCGTGCTCGAGCTCGTGCACGTGCCGCTCGACGACACCGGTGAGGTCGCTGACGACGCGGGTGAGCTGCTGGTTCTCCACGTCGAGGGTGTGGCGCACGACGACGGCGGAGGGCAGGTCGAACTGCAGGCCGACGGTGACCGCCTCCATGGCCGCGTCGCCGATGCCGGTCACCAGCACGGCGGGGACGCTGCGCTCGAGGATCCGACGGCGGCTGCGACGGGGGGCCGGGCTCATCGGCCGGCCTGCCCGTAGCGGCGGCGGAAGCGCTCGACGCGGCCCTCGGTGTCGACGACGCGACCCTTGCCCGTCCAGAACGGGTGGCTGGCGCTCGACACGTCGACGTCGACCACGGGCAGCGTGCGGCCGTCGACCTCGACGGTCTCGTGGTCGGCGGCGAGCCGCTCGGGGAGCGTGGAGCGCGTGACGAGCAGGAGGTCGCCGGAGCGGTCGCGGAAGGCGACCTCCTCGTAGCGCGGGTGCTGGTTCTTCTTCACGAAAGATCTCCGGTAGTCTGTTGCGAACGATTGTCATTCTACACAGGAGGTCGCCGTGTCGCGCACCTGCCAGGTCACCGGGGCCACCCCCGGCTTCGGCCACCACGTCTCGCACTCGCACCGTCGCACCAAGCGACGCTTCGACGTCAACGTCCAGAAGAAGCGGTACTGGGTGCCGAGCCTCGGCCGCCACGTCACGCTCACGCTCAGCGCGCGCGGCATCAAGACGGTCGACGTCCGCGGCATCGACGCCGTGGTCGCCGACATCCTCGCCCGTGGGGAGCGGCTCTGATGGCCAAGAGGGGCAACGAGCTGCGCCCGATCGTGAAGCTGCGCTCGACCGCCGGCACGGGCACGACCTACGTCACGCGCAAGAACCGCCGCAACGACCCCGACCGGCTGGTGCTGCGCAAGTACGACCCGAAGATCCGCAAGCACGTCGAGTTCAAGGAGGAGCGCTGATGGCCAAGCGCAGCAAGATCGTCGCCAACGAGCGACGCAAGGAGACCGTGGAGCGCTACCGCGACCGGCGCGACGCGCTGCGCGCGGCGTCGCGCGACACCACCCTGTCGATGGCGGAGCGGATGGAGGCCTCGCGTGCGCTGGCCCGCCTGCCGCGTGACTCCTCGCCCTCGCGCGTGCGCAACCGCGACCAGGTCGACGGACGGCCCCGGGGGCACCTGCGGGTCGCGGGGCTCTCGCGGATCCGCTTCCGCGAGGGTGCGCACCGCGGCGAGCTCCCCGGCATCACGAAGTCGAGCTGGTAGTCAGCCGTCGGCGCCGGGCGGGGGGAGCAGGCGCGTCTCCACCCGCTCGGCCACGAGGTCGGGCGTGCCGTCGGCCCGGCGCGTCGGCACCCAGCGCTCGTCGACCACGACGTCGCGGCCCTCGAGCACCAGGTCGAAGGCTGCCCGCACCTGCAGGGCCATCCGCCCGAGCGCGGTGAGCCCCTGGTGCTGGTGCTCGCGACGGCCGAGGTCGGCCTGCGCCGTGGCGTCGAGACCGTGCTTGCGCACGGCGTGCAGCAGCATGCCGACGTCGACGCCGTAGCCGCTCACGACGGGCAGGTCGACGAACGCGTCGCGCACGAACGCGCACTCCCCGGCGAGCGGCTGGACGAAGCCGCCGAGCTCGGGCGCCCGGCGGACGATCTCCGGGCGTGCCGCGAGCTCGGTCACCCGTCCGCCGCCGCCGTCGTGGGTGGGCCGGTCGTAGAAGGCCTTGACCAGCACCAGCGACGGCTCGCGGAGCAGGGGGCCGACGAGGCGCGCCACGAACGCCGGGTCGAAGCCGGTCACGTCGGCGTCGAGGAACACGCCGACGTCGCCCTGCATCCGCGCGATGCCGGTGCGCATGGCCGCGCCCTTGCCGCCGTCGAACGCGGGGTCGGGGTCGGCGACCGTGATGACGCTCGCGCCCGCGTCGCGCGCGACCTGGGCGGTCGCGTCGCCCGAGCGGGAGTCGACGACCACTACCTCGTCGACGAGGGGGACGAGGTCGCACAGGGCGGTGCGCACGCGTTGCACGATCGCGCCGATCGTCGCGGCCTCGTCGCGCGCGGGGAGGATCACCGTGACCCGGCGTCCCGCCTTGGCGTCCACGAGGTCGCCGAGCGGGCTCGACGCGTCGAAGGTGCGGGTCTCGAACCAGCGTCGTGCCTCAGACAAGTCCACGCACCGCCCGAGCGGGTGGACGCTCACCGCGGAGGGTCGCCGTCATCTCCAGGACGCGCCGGGTGGCGACGACGTCGTGGGTGCGGAACATCGCGCAACCGGCCGCTGCCGTCAGCGCGGTGGTGGCCAGCGTGCCCTCGAGACGGTCCTCGGGCGGCAGGCCCAACGTCTCGCCGATGAAGTCCTTCCGCGACAGCGCCATCAGCACGGGCCAGCCGGTGGCCACCAGCGTGTCGGCGCGCCGGGCGAGCTCGAGGCTGTGGAACGTGTTCTTGCCGAAGTCGTGGGTGGGGTCGACGAGGACGCCCTCGCGGGGCACCCCTGCAGCGACCGCGGCCTCGGCGGCACGCGTCGTGGTCGCGACGACGTCGGCCACCACGTCGTCGTAGCGCACCCGGTGCGGCCGGGTGCGGGGGAGTGCGCCGCCGGTGTGCGAGCACACGTACCCGAGACCGTGCTCGGCCGCCACGTGCACGACGTCGGGATCGTGACCGGCCCACGTGTCGTTGAGCAGGTCGGCCCCGGCGGCGGCGGCCGCCTGCGCGACGTCGGCGCGCCAGGTGTCGATGCTGACGACGACGTCGGGCTCGGCCTCGCGGACCGCCTCGATGAAGGGCACGGTCCGTCGCACCTCCTCGGCGGAGTCCACGGCGTCGCCCGGGCCGGCCTTGACGCCACCGATGTCGACGACCTCGGCCCCGTCGGCCACGGCACGACGGACGGCGTCGAGGGCGGTGGTCGGGTCGAACGTGGCCCCACGGTCGTAGAAGGAGTCCGGCGTGCGGTTGATGATCGCCATCACGAGGGCCCGGTCGCGGACGACGCGGCGTCCGCGGAAGGTCAGGTCGGCCACGACGTCATGCTCCCAGACGGACCCACGCGACGCTGCTCGACCAGGGCTCGCGGCTCACGCCCCGACGGGGTGGCGCACGATGGCCTGCTGCACGGCGTCGACGGCTGCCTGCAGGTCGGCGACGTGCGTTCCGCCCTCGACGCTCCAGCCGGGGCCGCCGAGCAGCACGTCGGTGCGGTCCGCCGCGGCGTCGAGGACGGAGGCCAGGGCGTTGCCGTCGAAGTGGACGATCGACGCCCAGAGGAAGACGGCGGCCGGCTCGAGCCGGATCGTCATGCCGGCGATCGCGCTGAACGGGGTGCGCTGCCCCAGCATGTGGCACCCGATCTCCTGGTCGGCGAGCGCGCACTGCAGCGCGAGCAGGGGGAGGACGTGGTGCTCGTCCTCCGCGCAGGCGAGCAGGACGGGCCGGTGGTCCTGGCCCTTGGTGCGGCGTGACGCGAGCCGCGCGCGGAGCGCGGTGTGCAGCGCGTCGCTCACGAGGTGCTCGCCGTCGACCCCCACGCTGCCGCGGTACCACTCCTCGCCCACGCGACGCATCGACGGCGCGATGTGGTCGGTCCAGGCGCGGATCGTGCCGAGGTCCTCGAGCTTGCGCACGAACAACGTCCGCAGGCCCTCGGCGTCGTAGGCGCGGGTCGCGGCGATGACGGCGTCGGCGAAGGCGTCGGCCCCCTCGGTGCGTTCCATCGGGTCGCCGCTGATGGCGGCGCGGGCGGCGGCTGCGGGACCGAGACCGCTCTCGACGAGCAGGTGCATGCGCTGCAGTCGCTCGACGTCGGCGGCGTCGTAACGGCGGTGTCCGCCGGCGCTGCGGGCGGACGGACCGAGCTCGTAGCGGCGCTCCCACGTGCGCAACGTGGAGGCGGGGACGCCGAGCTTCTCCGCGACCTCGCCCACGGACAGCAGGGTCACCTGCTGCGCCTGGGTGGTCGGATCGGTGGAAGCCATGGCCCCATCATAGAACTTGTTCACCCACTTGCCAACCTGAACAAGTTGTCGTTATGGTCTGAACAACAACGACCTCACCGGCACGAGTCCCCCGAGGCAGCTTCCCGAAGGAGTGCACGATGGCAAACCTCAAGAACCTCCCGCTCCCGCTTCAGGAGGTCTACGAGTGGCAGTACCAGGGCGCGTGCCAGGGTCTGGAGTCCGCGCGCTTCTTCTCGCCCGACGCCGAGCGCGGCTCGCGTCGGCGCGACCGTGAGTCCGCGGCGAAGGCGATCTGCGCGACCTGCCCCGTCATCAACGAGTGCCGCGAGCACGCGCTGGCCGCCCGCGAGCCCTACGGCGTCTGGGGCGGTCTGACCGAGCACGAGCGCACCGAGATCCTGGCGCAGTCGCAGCGCGACATCGCCTCCTGAACGACGGGGCTCAGTCGGGGTCGAGGGCCGTCCGGCCCTCGGCCAGCAGGTCCGCGGCGTGCTTGTCCTCGGTGGGGGCCTGCGGGTCGACGTTCCGGTCGATCTGCTCGTTGAGGTAGCGGAACAGCTCGGCCGACGCCGCCGCCACCGGTACGGCGAGGAACGCCCCGGTCACGCCGAACAGCGTGCCGCCCGCCGTGACCGACATGAGCACGACCCCGGCGTGCAGGTTCATGGTCTTTCCCTGGAGCCACGGTGACAGCACGTTGCCCTCGAGCTGCTGGACACCGATGACGATCAGGGCCGCGATGACCGCCGCCTTGAAGTCGTTGGTCACGAGCGTCACGAGCACGGCGAGGATGCCGCTGGCGAAGGCACCGATGATCGGGATGAACCCGCCGAAGAACGTGATGACGGCCAGCGGGATCGCCAGGGGGACACCGAGGATCGCCAGACCGATGCCGATGAGGACCGCGTCGATGAACGCGACGAGGCTCTGGGTGCGGATGAAGCCGCCGATCGTGCCCCAGACGCGACCGAGCAGCTCGCTCAGGTGCAGGCCGGCGCGCTGGCCGCCCAGCGTCGCCAGCCACGGCAGGAACCGGTGCCCGTCCTTGATGAAGAAGAACGTGAGCATGAGGATGAGCACGAGGTTCAGCACCGCGTTCGTCGCCGCGCTGAGCGTGGAGAAGATGCCCGAGCTGATGGCGGCGGCGCTGTCCTGGAGGCGGTCCTGGACCGCGGCGATCGCGCGGGTGATCTGCCCGTCGGACAACGAGAGCGGTCCGTCGGTGAGCCAGTTGCGCACCTCCTGCAGACCGCCGGACGCCTGCTTGGCGATGGCGGGCGCCTGACCGGCCACCTGTGGCGTGAGGATCGCGATGGTCGCCACGACGACGCCGAGGAACGTCAGCATCACGATCAGCGCGGCGAGGGTGCTGGGCACCTTGTGCCGGCGCAGCCAGCTGACGGGCGGGGAGAGCACGGTCGCGACCAGCAGCGCGATCGACAGCGGGAAGAAGACCATCCAGAGGCTGCCGACCACCCAGCCGAGCACGAAGAGGGCTGCCGCCACCACGACGAGGCGCAGTCCCCAGCGCTGCATGGTGGCGAAGGCTTCGTCGATGACGACGGCGCGGTCGCGGACGCGGGGGGTGCTCATGCTGCTCAGCCTAGGCGGACGGTTCTCCGACGGGCGGGAGCCGCCAGTCGACCGGCGCGGTGCCGAGCGTCGCGAGGTGCTCGTCGACCCGGCTGAACGGCCGCGAGCCGAAGAAGCCACGCGACGCCGACAACGGGCTGGGGTGCGGGCTCGCCACCACCGGCACGTCGCCGAGCAGCGGCTGCAGGTCCTGGGCCTGGCGCCCCCAGAGCACGGCGACCAGCGGTGCGTCGCGGGCGACGAGGGCGCGGATGGCCTGCTCGGTGACCTTCTCCCACCCCATCCCGCGGTGGCTGGCGGGGGCGCCGACGCCGACGGTGAGCACCCGGTTGAGCAGCAGCACGCCCTGCGCGGCCCAGGCGCTCAGGTCGCCGTGCGGTGAGCGGGGCACCCCGAGGTCGGCCTCCAGCTCGGTGAAGAGGTTCGCCAGGCTGCGCGGGACCGGCCGCACGTCGGGCTGCACCGAGAACGAGAGCCCCATGGGGTGCCCGGGCGTGGGATAGGGGTCCTGCCCGACGACGAGCACCCTGACGTCGGCGAACGGCTCGCGGAACGCGCGCAGGATCGCGTCGCCGGCCGGGAGCCACGGGCGACCCTCGGCCGTCTCGCGGCGCAGCACGTCGCCGAGGCGGTGGATCTCGTCCTCGACCGGGGCGAGGGCGTCGGCCCACCCGGGCCCGACGACGTCGCGGAGAGGTGGTGGCATGTCCCGCATTCCACCAGACGCGGGGCGACGTCGCCCTTCCTGTCGCCCTACCTCGTCGCCCCGCCCGTCGCCCTCCCCACCGTGCCGACGACCGCCCGCCTCCGACGTCGCGGCGACGTCTAGACTGCTCGGCGCAGTGTCAGCCATCACCGCGTACCGCACGCTGCTGCGGATCGTCGGGCCCGCCTACGTCGCCGTAGCCTTCCTCGGGCGAGTTCCGCTTGCCATGAGCCAGATGGGCACGCTGCTGCTGGTCAGTGCGGCGACGGGACGGTACGCGCTCGGCGGTGCCGCCGCGGGAGCCCTGGCCGTCGCGAACGCCATCGGGGCGCCGTTCTTCGGCTCGCTCGCCGACCGGGTCGGGCAACGACCGGTCGTCCTCGCGCAGTCGTGGGCGGGAGGCGCGGGACTCGCCGCGATCGTGTGGACCACGCAGGCGGGTGCGTCGCCGGCCGCCATCGTCGCCGTCGCCGCGCTGGCCGGGCTCGCGACGCCGCAGATCGGACCCCTCGCCCGGGTCCGGTGGCAGCCGATCACGAAGGACGCGCCCGACCAGCGTCGCCTCGTCGACGCGGCCTTCTCCTACGAGGGCGCCGCCGACGAGGTCTCGTTCGTGCTCGGGCCGGCCACCGTGGGCCTGCTCGCCGTCGTCGTGGCGCCGGGCGACGCGCTGCTCGTGGCGGGCGGGGTGCTGGTGGCCTTCGGCTCCTGGTTCGCGCTGCACCCCACAGCGGCGCTCACGCGGCCCGAGGTCGGCGCGACGCGGTCGACGGCGCCGGTGCTGACCGCCGTGCTCGGCGTGCTGGCCCTCGCACAGCTCTGCATCGGCATGGTCTTCGGCGCCACCCAGACGGGCTCGACGGTGCTGGCCACGGCGCAGGGCGAGCCGGGGCAGGCCGGCCTGATCCACGCGACCCTGGGCGTGGGCAGCGCGATCGCGGGTCTCGCGATCGCGGCGCTGCCGGAGCGGATCGGGTACCCGACGCGCATGGTCGCGTCGGCGGCCGCCCTGCTCGTCCTCTCGGCGCCGCTGCTGCTCGTGCAGTCGATCGGCCAGCTCGTCGCCGTCATCGCCCTGCTCGGCTTCGCGGTGGCGCCCTACATGATCAGCAACTTCGCCATGGCCGGCGAGGTCGTCGTGCCCGAGCGCGTGGGCACGGCCATGACGCTGCTGGCCGGCGCCACCGGGATCGGCTACGCGCTGGGCTCGACGCTCGCCGGCCGGCTCGCCGACCTCGGCGGCCACACCCCGGCCTTCGCGGTCACCGTCTCCGCGACCGCGCTCGCCCTCGTCGTCTCGGTCCTGTTCCGGGCTCGGCGCGGTCGTGGCGGGACGCGTCCGGACGTCCGTACGGCCTGAGAGGTCCGGGCCGCGCCCGGTTGCCACGTCCGGCACCGGATGTGGCACGGTCGTGACGTCGAGGGGAGGGAGGCGTCGTGACCTGGGCCGTGCTCGGTGGGCTGGTGCTGCTCGCCCTCGTCGACAGCACGAGCGCCGGCACGCTGCTGCTCCCGCTCTGGATGCTGGTCGCCCCGCGGGTGCGGCCGGCGCGGGTGCTGCTGTTCCTCGCCACGGTCGCCGTGTTCTACGCAGCGGTCGGCGTGGTGCTCCTGCTCGGCGTCGATGCCGTCCTCGACGCGGTGTCAGGCGCCGGCGACGCCCTCGCCCGCAACCGCCCGCTGGCCGTGGTGCAGCTGCTGGTCGGCGCGGCGCTGTTCTGGTGGAGCTGGCCGCTGGAGCGGCGTGCCAAGGAGCGCGGTGGTCCGAGCCCGCGCGCCGTGCGGTGGCGTGCGGCGCTGCAGGGCGAGGGGGTGCCGGTGCGCACGACGGTGCTCGTCGCGCTCGTGGCGACGGTCCTCGAGCTGGCGACGATGCTGCCCTACCTCGCCGCGATGGGCCTGCTGTCGCGGTCCGGCCTCGACCGACCCTGGCAGCTCCTCGTGCTGCTCGGGTACGTCGTCGTCATGGTGCTGCCGGCCCTGGTGCTGCTCGCGCTGCGCCTGGTGGCGGCGCGTCGGGTGGAGCCCTGGCTGGAGCGCGCCGACGCCTGGATGACGGCCCGCACTGGCGTCGCGGTGAGCTGGATCGTCGGCCTGGTGGGCTTCCTGGTCGGTGCCGACGCGCTGTCGCGACTGACGACCTGAGCCGCCCGCGACGTCGCCGTCCTCGTCAGCGGCGGCGCGTCGTCGTCTCGGGGTTGTCGCGGGCAGGTCGCGGCGTCTTGTCGTGCGTGTGGCGCACGGTGCGCAGGTCGTCGAGGAAGCGCGTGGCCCACAGCTCGATGTCGTTCTCGACCACCTGCTTGCGCATCGCCTTCATCCGGCGGGTGCGCTCCTTCTCGGGGGCGCGGATCGCCTCGAGCAGCGCCTCCTTGAGGCCGTTGATGTCGTAGGGGTTCACCCGGTACGCCTGGCGCAGCTCGGCGGCCGCTCCGGCGAACTCGCTCAGCACCAGGGCGCCGCCGTCGTCGTAGCGGCACGCCACGTACTCCTTGGCGACGAGGTTCATCCCGTCGCGCAGCGGCGTCACGACCATGACGTCGGCTGCGCGGTACAGCGCCGCCATCTCCTCGCGCGGGTAGGAGGCGTGCAGGTAGGTGATGGGCTGCGCGCCGATCCGCCCGACGTCGCCGTTGATGCGACCGACGAGGCGGTCGATGTCGTCGCGCAGCAGGCGGTACTGCTCGACGCGTTCGCGCGACGGCGTGGCCACCTGCACGAAGACGGCGTCCTCGACGTCGACCGCACCCTCGGTGACCAGCTCGCCGAACGCGCGGAGCCGCTGCCGCAGGCCCTTGGTGTAGTCGAGGCGGTCGATGCCGAGCAGCACGCACCGGGGGTTGCCGAGGCTCTCGCGGATCTCGGCGGCCCGGGCGACCACCTCGGGCCGGCGCGCCATCTCCTCGAACCCGGCCGCGTCGATCGAGATCGGGTAGGCGCGGGCCGTGACGGTCCGTCCGTCCTCGAGGTAGACGGTGTCGCGGTGCGTCTTGTGCCCGACGCGCTGACGCACCAGGCGGACGAAGTTCTGCGCCGCGCCCGGGAGCTGGAAGCCGACGAGGTCGGCGCCGAGCAGCCCCTCGAGGATGGAGCGGCGCCACGGCAGCTGCTGGAAGAGCTCGTTGGGCGGGAACGGGATGTGCAGGAAGAAGCCGATCCGCAGGTCGGGGCGCAGCTCGCGCAGCATCTGGGGGACGAGCTGCAGCTGGTAGTCCTGCACCCAGACGACGGCGTTGCGGCGCGCGATCCGTGCCGCCTTCTTGGCGAAGCGTCGGTTGACCTCGACGTAGGACTCCCACCACTCGCGGTGGAACTCCGGCGGGGCGACGACGTCGTGGTACAGCGGCCAGAGCGTCCCGTTGGAGAAGCCCTCGTAGTACTCCTCGTACTCCTGACCGGTCAGGTGCACCGGCACGAGGGTGATGCCGTCGTGCTCGAACGTGCGCAGCTTCTCGTCGGGTGCGCCGTGCCAGCCGATCCACGCGCCACCGTTGCGTCGCATGACGGGCTCGAGCGCGGTCACGAGACCGCCGGGGGAGGTGCGCCAGGTCGTGCTGCCGTCGGGCTGGACCACACGGTCGACGGGAAGCCGGTTGGCGATCACCACGAAGTCAGCCGTTGCCGCCATGCCCCCACCCTAGGGGGTCGCGCCGACGTCGCCCCTCGACGACGCGCGTCGACGTCACCCGCGTCGGGGTCGGGTCAGGCGGGCGTACGGACGCCGACCTGCTCGAGGATCGTGTCCATCAGCTCCTGCAGCTGCACGGTGGCGTCCAGCGGCAGCAGGTCGGACTCGGTGCGTCCCGCCCGCAGGCATGCGGCGACCTCGACGGCCTCGTGGGCGTAGCCCCGCCCGATCACGGGGACGTCGATCGTCTCGGCGTCGTCGCCGCGCACGAGGGTGAACGACGTGGGGTGGTGGAAGCGCCGCCCGATCTCGATGCGTCCCTCGGTCCCGGCCACGGAGGCCGTGTTGTCGGACTGCGCCAGCTGCGTCCAGGCCAGGCTCGAGACGGGCTCGACCCCGCGCTCGCCGCATCCCTCGTGCACGAGCGTGGCCCCGCCGGCCACGTCGAAGCCGCGCTCGTGCAGCGCCCCCGCGGCGGCGACGGTGTGCGGCTGGCCGAGCAGCAGGTGCGCGAACGTGAGCGGGTAGATGCCGATGTCCAGCAGCGCGCTCGCGCCGAGCTCGGGCTCCCACAGCCGGGCCACGTCGGGGTCCGCCACGAAGCCGAGCTCGGCCCGCACCTCGCCCAGCTCTCCCAGTGCGCCCTCGCCGACGAGGCGCTGCACCTCCCGGATCACGGGATTGGTGCGCATCCACATCGCCTCCGCGAGGAACAGGCCCCGCTCGCGTGCGTGCTCGACCAGCCGTCGGCCGGTCGTGGCGTCGAGGGTCAGCGCCTTCTCGCACAGCACCGCCTTGCCTGCGTCGAGGCAGAGCGTCGCGTCCTCCAGGTGGCGTCCGTGCGGGCTCGCCACGTAGACGACGTCGACCTCGGGGTCGGCGGCGAGCTCCTCGTAGCTGCCGTACCCGCGGGCGTCGGCGGTGCCGTGCTCGGCCACGAAGGCCCGCGCCCGCTCCACGTCGCGCGACCCCGCGGCCACGACCTCGTGGTCGTCCAGCAGCGCCAGGTCGCGCGCGAAGCTGCCGGCGATCTTGCCGGTCGCGAGCACGCCCCAGCGCAACGGGCGGTCGGCAGGGACGGGTGCGGCGGGGGTCGACGACATGTCCCACGCATACCAGACGATCCCGTCGCCGAAGCGAATGACAGGCGTGTGATTCCTGGGTTACGATCGGGCCATGAGTGCAGCGGAGCAGCCGACCCACGAGACGGCACGCCCCGGCGACACCCTGACCGAGCGCGATCTGGAGATGCTCGCGATGGAGCGTCTGTGGTGGCAGTTCGCGGGGGCCAAGGAGCAGGCCATCCGCGAGAAGTTCGACATGTCCGCCACGCGCTACTACCAGCTGCTCAACGCGCTGATCGACCGCGACGACGCCCTCGCCTTCGACCCGCTGCTGGTCAAGCGCCTGCGGCGGCTGCGGGCCCAGCGCCAGCGCAGCCGGTCGGCGCGACGCCTCGGCATCGACCTCTGAGACGCGGGCGGCTGGTGTCCGACCACCGACGCACGGTGACGCGCCGGGCGTTCGTCCTGCCGTCCTGGGCGCTCGTCGCGTCCGCCGTCCTCGTCCTGCTCGGTGCCGGGTGGCTCGGCTGGATCGTCGTCGACGGCGACGACACCGCCGCGGTCGCCGCGCCCACGTCGAGCCCGTCGAGCACGCCCAGCCCCACCGCCTCGGCCTCGACGAGCGCGTCGCCCCGTCCCACGCCGAGCCCGACGCCGACCAGGACGCCGAGCCCCAGCCCGTCGCCCACCCCGACCCCCACCCGGACCACGCCGCCGGTCGACCGTGCTGCCGTGCCGGTCTCGGTGCTCAACGCCACCCGGACGCCCGGACTGGCGCGCTCGGCCGGCGCCACCGTCACGGCACGAGGCTGGACCCTCGCCGGCGTCGGCAACTGGCGCGGCTACGTGCCGGCCAGCACCGTCTACTACCCGGCCGGCCGCGAGGCCGAGGCGCGCCAGCTCGCCGCCGACCTCGGCGTCTCGGCGGTGGCCCCGGCGCCCGCCGGCATCAACCAGCAACGCCTCACGCTCATCGTCGTGGCGCCCGTCACCTGACCCCAGGTCAGGCCCCGTGCGGCCCCGTCGGAGTGTCATGATGCTGGGGTGCCTGCGGCAGATCCCCTGACGACGTCCGACGTCCCGGCCTCCCTGCTCGTCGAGCCCGAGCGCATCCTCCTCGGGCTCGACTTCGACGGCACGCTCGCGCACGTCGTCGACGACCCCACGCAGGCGTTCGCGCACCCCGACGCGGTGTCGGCGGTCGCCCGGCTGGGCCACGTGCTGGGCCAGGTCGCGATCATCACCGGTCGCCCGGTCGACCAGGCGCTCGCGCTGAGCGGCTTCTCCGGCATGCGCGGCCTCGAGCACCTGGTGGTGTGCGGGCAGTACGGCGCCGAGCGGTGGGACGCGGCCACCGGCACGCACCTGCGGCCCGACCGCCCGGCGTCGGTGGCCCGGCTCGCGGAGGTGCTGCCCGGCTGGCTCGCCGCGCACGACGCCGCGCACGTGCGTGTCGAGGACAAGGGCCTCGCCGTCGCCGTCCACACGCGCGGCATCGACGCCGGACTCATCCACGCGCTCGACGCCCCGCTGCGGGCCCTGGCCGACGAGCTCGACCTCGAGGTCGAGCCGGGTCGTCAGGTGCTCGAGCTGCGCGGGCACGCGACCGACAAGGGCGTGGCGCTGCGCGGCCTGCTCGCGGAGACGGGCCTGCGGCGCGTGGTCTACGCCGGTGACGACCTCGGCGACCTGCCCGCCTACGACGCCGTCGACCAGCTGCGCGCCGAGGGTGGCGACGGGGTGCTCGTCGCGTCGGCGTCGGGGGAGCAGGACGCGCTCGTCGGTCGGTCCGACGTCGTGCTCGACGGCCCCGACGCGGTGGCGGCGTGGCTGACCGCGTGGGCGGACGCGCTCGACGCGTGAGCAACCGCGGCGCCGGCGACGGCCCGTGGGTGGGGCATGGGACGCACACCCGCTGGACGCGGCTGCGCACGGTCGTGAACTGGGTGAACCTCAGCACGCCGGTCGGGCTGCTGGCGGCACGAGCCGGCGGGGCGAGCGTGCACCCGATCGGGCGCGGCGTCCTGGTCGCCACCGGGTGGCGATGGCGGCGCGCCGGTGTCGACGCGACGACCGTCGGGTCGGTCGTGCTCACGCCGCGCGACGTCGCCTGGCTGCGGGCGCGGCCGGCGCTGGTGCGTCACGAGGACCGGCACGTCACCCAGTACGCCTGGCTGCTCGGTCCGGTGCTCCTGCCGCTGTACCTGCTCGCCGCCGCGGTCTCGTGGGTCGCCACCGGTGACACCGCGTCGTGGAACCCGTTCGAGCGGACGGCCGGGCTCGTCGACGGCGGGTACCGACCCGCGCGCACGCGGTGGTCCCGCCGTCGACGGTCGCCCAGCCCCTGACCGCCCAGCCCCTGACCGCCCGGCTCCTGACGGTCGGCCTCAGTCGACCGTGGCGCTGCGTCCGGCGCGGGCCGGCACCAGGAACGCGGCCGCGAGGGCGACGGCCACTGCGGCAGCGGCGGCGACGAGGGCCGGCCCGACCGCACCGGCGTACCCGTCCGGCGAGATCGTGCCACCGAAGCCCTGGAACACGGCCACGATGACGGCGATGCCCAGCGCGACGCCGAACTCGCGGATCGTGTTGTTGGCCGAGCTGGCCACGGCGAGGTCGTCGCCGGGCAGTCCGTCGAGCACGGCGGTCGACATCGGCGCGAACGTCAGACCCATGCCGATGCCGGCCAGGACGAGTGGGGCGACCAGGCCGCCGTAGCCGTCCCACTGCTCCACGACGGCGGCGAACCACAGCAGCGACCCGGTCTGCAGCGCGAGGCCGGCGACGAGCAGGGCGCGGGCGCCGAGGCGCGGGACGAGCGCGCCGGCCAGCGGTGCGACCACCATCGGGGCCGCGGTCCAGGGCAGCGTGCGCACGCCGGCCTCGAGGGGCGAGTAGCCCTGCACGACCTGCAGGTACTGCGACAGCAGGAACACGCTGCCGAACATGCCCAGGCTGAACAGGAGACCGACGACGTTCGCGGCGCCGAACGCGCGGCGACGGAACAGCCGGACCGGCAGGACGGCGTCGGCGTCGAGGCGGCCGGCGCGATCGAGCCGGCGGGCCCAGCCCACGTACGCCGCCAGCATCAGCCCTGCGGCGACCAACGGTCCGAGGACGCCGGCCGACGACCACCCGTCGTCGTTGCCGTGCACGATGCCCCACACGCCGGCCAGGACGGCACCACCGAGCAGCAGGGTGCCGACCGCGTCGAGACGCCCAGGGAGGGCGCTGCGCGACTCCGGTGTCGCGGCGAGCAGCAGCGGCACCGCGACGACGGCCACCGGCACGTTGATCCAGAAGATGGCCTGCCAGCTGAGTCCCTCCACCACGGCGCCGCCGACGACCGGCCCGACGGCCACGCCGAGCCCGGCCACGCCGCTCCAGACGCCGATCGCGGCAGCGCGGGCGCTCGGGGGCACCGCCGCGGCGAGCAGGGTGAGCGACAGCGGCACGATGGCCGCCGCCCCGATCCCCTGCAGCGCGCGGGCCGCGACGAGCGCCTCGGCGGAGCCGCTCAGCGCTGCGGCGACCGAGCCGAGGGTGAACACGCCGATGCCGGCGATCATCACGCGACGTCGGCCGACGCGGTCGCCGAACGTCGCCAGCGCCAGCATGAAGGTCGCGAAGGGGAGCGTGTAGGCGTTCATGAACCACGACAGCTGGGTGTCGGTGGCGCCGAGGTCGGCCTGCACGACGGGCAGCGCGCTGGTCATGACGAGGTTGTCGAGCGTGGCCATGAACATCGGCAGCGACGCCGCGACGAGGGCGAGCGCGAGGGCTCGCCGCGATCGTGGGACGGCGGTCGGTGCGTCGACCGCCGGTGGGGTGAGCGTGGTGGACATCGGCGTCTCCTGGAGGTGCGGCGGCGGGGGCCGCCGGTTGTATGCATCGAATGATTACTTATCGGGAGCGTAAGTAATCAGGTGATAACCTGTCAACCATGAGCCCCGCACCGACGTCGCGCCTGTCCGCGGAGGAACGGCGCGAACGGGTGCTCGAGGCCGCGACGCGTGCCTTCGGCCGGTCGGGCTACGCCGCCACCAGCACCGACGCCGTCGCGAAGGAGGCCGGCGTCTCCCAGCCCTACGTCGTCCGGATCTTCGGCACCAAGCTCGAGCTCTTCCTCGAGGTCGTCGACCGCGCGACGCGGCGGGTGCGCGACACGTTCGTCGAGGTGGTGGAGTCCGGCGAGGTGCACGTGGACGACGACGGCGGTCTCGGGCCGCTCGGCGACGCCTACGCCCGGCTCGTCCTGGCCGACCGCCCCGTCATGCAGGTGATGATGCACGGCTTCATGGCCTCCTCGGAGCCGGCCGTCGGGCAGCTGGCACGCCGCCGGATGGGCGAGATCCACGACGTCGTGATGCGCACGGGCTGCACGACGGACCAGGCTCGCGAGTTCATCGCCCAGGGGATGCTGCTGAACGTCATGCTCGCGATCGGCGCGCCGGAGCACCTCGACGAGTCGCCCGCGATCGAGGCGCTGACCATCTGCGCCTTCGGGCCGCTGCTCGACGCCGTGGTCGACAACCGCGACGACGAGGGCCGGACCCGCTGACGGCCCGGCCCCCGGTCGTCGCGCTACCGGTCGACGTCCCGCTGCGCCCATCCCAGGCTCAGCCGGAGGTCGTCCAGACCCGCGTAGCGCGTCTCGACCCGGGCCACGCACACCGCGACGTCCGTCGGGTCGTCGTGCTCCTCGCACTCCGCCGTCGCCTCCGACAGGGTCGGCGGGTGCTCGACGCCGCCGTCGAGCCGGGTGACCGAGAACCCGTGCCGGGCGTCGCCCTCCACGGCGACGATCGTGCTGCTGGGCCAGGGGTCGCTGGCGCCTGACGGGGTTCCCGACAGCGCGGGGCCGAGCAGCACGGGGGCCGCGAGGGCGGCGAGCAGGGCGGGGACGGGGGGAACGGGCACGGTTGACCTCCTGGTCGACGACGCCGGTCGGTCCGGCGTCGCTCAGGACATGACCGCTCGGGGCGGTCCGCGGGCCGCGGAACCAGCCGCTGTGGACGCGCGCTCGGTGGCGGGTCGTGCCACGCTCGGGCTGTGGACGACGGCCCCCCGATGCTCGACCCGCGGACGCGCGATCTCGTCATCCGGACCGAGTGGACACATGGTGAGACGCCTGCCTAGGCTGGTCTCGCTCATCCAGAGGGGTTCAGGGACACGGCCCGACGACGCCCCAGCAACCAGCTCCGCACGTCCGCCCGGACGCGGGAGCCAGGTGCTCATTCCGTCCCGACCACCGTGGTCGGGAAAGATGACCAGGAGGTTCTCGTGAGCATCACCGCCCCCACCCCCACCCCCACCGCCGCAGGCACGTCCGGCTCTCCCGACGACGCCGAGGTGGACGTCCGCGGCTCGCTCCGAGACGGCGCCTTCGGCCCGGCGACGGGCCTCGTCTGTCGCGAGTGCGGCGCGACGCGCGAGCTCGGCCCGCACTACGCCTGTCACGACTGCTTCGGCCCGCTCGAGGTCGCCTACGACTTCGGCACGGTCACCCGCGAGCAGATCGAGGCCGGCCCGCGCAACATCTGGCGCTACAAGGCCCTCCTGCCCGTCCCCGAGGACATCGAGTCCAGCCCCAACACCGAGCCCGGGTTCACGCGCCTGCTCGAGGCCCGCAACCTCGCCGACGAGCTCGGCATCGCGCGCCTGTGGGTCAAGGACGACAGCACGAACCCCACCAACTCCTTCAAGGACCGCGTCGTGGCCTGTGCGCTGAGCGCCGCCACCGAGCTCGGCGCCAAGGTCTTCGCGTGCCCCTCGACCGGCAACCTGGCCAACGCCGTCGCTGCGGCGGGCGCCCGCGCGGGCATCCGCACGGTGGTGTTCATCCCGAGCAACCTCGAGACGCCGAAGCAGGTCAACTCGGCCGTCTTCACCGACAACCTCGTCGCCGTCGAGGGCAACTACGACGACGTCAACAAGCTCGCCAGCGAGATCGCCGGTGAGGAGGACGGCTGGGCGTTCGTCAACGTCAACGTGCGTCCGTTCTACGCCGAGGGCTCCAAGACGCTCGGCTACGAGATCGCCGAGCAGCTGGGCTGGCGCCTGCCCGACCAGATCGTCATCCCCGTGGCGTCGGGCTCGCAGCTGACCAAGGTGCACAAGGCGTTCCAGGAGCTGATCGCGCTCGGCCTCGTCGAGGACAAGCCTTACAAGGTCTTCGGCGCCCAGGCCGAGGGCTGCAACCCGGTGGCCACGGCGTTCGCCGAGGGCCACGACGCGATCCGTCCGGTCAAGCCCGACACCATCGCCAAGTCGCTGGCCATCGGCAACCCCGCCGACGGCATCTACGTCCTCGACGTGACGCGCTCGACCGGCGGCGCCGTCGAGCAGGTCAGTGACGACGAGATCCGCGAGGCCATCGTGCTGCTCGCCCGCACCGAGGGCATCTTCACCGAGACGGCCGGCGGCACCACGCTCGCCACGCTCAAGAAGCTCGTCGCCACGGGCGCGCTCGACCCCGACCTCGAGACCGTCTTCATCAACACCGGTCACGGCCTGAAGACCCTCGACGCGGTGTCGGGCTCGGTCGGACCGGCCGCGACCATCGCCCCCACCTACGACGCGTTCGTGGCCTCCGGCCTCGCCTGAGCCCCGTCCGCCCAGCCCACCGACTCCAGGAGACCCACTGTGTCCGTGTCCGTCCGCATCCCCACCATCCTGCGCAGCTACACCGGCGACTCCTCCTCGGTCTCGGCCGAGGGTGCCACGCTGACCGAGGTGCTCGACTCCCTCGAGTCCAACCACCCCGGCATCAAGGCGCGCATCGTCGACGAGGACGGCAAGCTGCGTCGCTTCGTCAACGTCTACGTCGCCGAGGAGGACGTCCGGTTCGCGCAGGGCCTGGACACGCCCGTGAAGGACGGCAGCCAGGTCAGCATCATCCCCGCCGTCGCTGGCGGCGCCTGACCCCGAGGGCGCCCCGCGCCCGACCTACTTCACGAATCGTGGCGTCAGCGGCGGGTTCCACCAGACGCCGTTGCTGGAGCGGACGGCGCCGAGGACGTGCAGCACGACCGCGACGACGATCACCAGCGGGTACAGGACGAAGCCGATCAGGACCAGCATCAGCAGGGCCGAGATCACGAGGTAGATCAGCGTCGTGATCTGGATGTTCAGGGAGTTGGCGGCCTGACGTCGCGCGAACTCGCCCTTGTCCTTGTACATGAGGTAGATGACGAGCGAGGCGACGAAGCCCAGCGTCCCGGCGCTCACCACCAGTGCGGCGGCGGGGATGGCGTGGACGACGACGCCGACGTTGCGCTCGGTCGTGTCGGGGGTCGCGGCGCTGCCGCCGGACGGGGTGCCGTGGCTCTCCTGGTCGTCGGGCCAGCCGGGGTACGCGCTCATGGGTCCTCTTCTCATGACGGGTGCTCTGCGTCCAGCCAAGCACGCCCGACCCGCTCGCGCGACGCCTCCCGGGGTGGAGTCCGGGTCTCCCCGGGGACACGGGGGTCCGAACCCTGGGACGCCGGGGGATGTCCGGCGGGTGAACCGCACCCTTCTGCCGTTCGTCCGACGCGTATAGGCTCGGTGCCGGACCGGGCCGGTCCGGTGGTCGATCGCCGTCAGGTGGGAGTGCGTCATGGTGCAGGGCACCGTCAAGTGGTTCAACGCCGCGAAGGGCTACGGCTTCATCGAGGTGGAGGGCCAGGGCGACGTGTTCGTCCACTGGTCGCGCATCAAGTCCGACGGGTACAAGACGCTCGACGACGGCCAGGCGGTCGAGCTCGAGGTCGTCGACGGACCGAAGGGCCGCGAGGCGCACGAGGTCGTCGGACACTGATCCGGACGACGTCGGCGTGACCCTGCGGGCGCGCCGCCGGGACGCTCGCGGGCGGCTGTATCCGACACTTGCGGTGTCACATGGCCGCTGACATACTCCCGGAATGTTCCCCGCATCCCTCCGCGCCGCCGAGCCCTCCTCGGTCGGCGGGGCCGCCCTCGACCAGGTGCTCGGCCTCAGCGTCGGCGCCGCCGTCGTCACCGCGGTCCTCGTCTACGTCGCCTGGGCCCACCGCACCCACCGCATCGAGTGGTTCCAGCGTCTCGGCGACGCACTCCACGCCCGCACCGGCGAGCCCGGCTGGGCGTCGATCCCGGCCCTGTTCGTGGCCAGCTCGCTCGTCGTGGCCCTCCTCGGCTTCCTCTGGGACGTCAGCCTGCACGCCGGGCGAGGTCGCGACGAGGGGCCGCTCGCGAACCCCGCGCACTACCTGATCCTCTACGGGCTGTTCGCCCTCTTCGTCGCCGGCATGAGCGCGGTCGTGTTCCCGCGCGACGGCCAGAGGCCGGGCATCGCGTCGGTGCGGATCACCCGCCGCTGGTACGCACCGGTGGCCGGCATCTTCATCGCGGCCTGCGGCTTCTACGCCCTCATCGGCTTCCCGCTCGACGACGTCTGGCACCGGCTGTTCGGCCAGGACGTCACCCTCTGGGGCCCGACGCACCTCATGCTCATCGGCGGCGCCGGCCTGTCGACGGCCGGCATCATCCTGCTGCACCGCGAGGCTGAGTTCTCCGAGGAGTGGAAGCGCTCGGCCGACAACCACAGCGCCCGCACGCTGCACAAGCTGACCCTCTCGATGGCGTTCGGCGGCCTGCTCATCGGCCTCTCGGTGTTCCAGGCCGAGTTCGACTTCGGCATCGCGCAGTTCCGCATGGTGTTCGCGCCGCTCATGATCGCCGCGGCGGCCGCGCTCACGCTGGTCGCCGCCCGTCTGTACGCCGGCCCCGGTGCGGCCCTGTTCGCCGCGTTCTTCTTCGTCATCGTGCGCGGGGTGGTCTCCTTCATCGTCGGCGACGTGTTCGGCCAGGCGAACCACGTGTTCCCGCTCTACCTGGGCAGCGCCCTGCTCATCGAGCTGCTGGCGCTCAGCAGGCTCAAGGAGCGGCCGCTCGTCTTCGGCGCGGTCGGCGGCCTCCTCATCGGCACCGTCGGGTCCGTGATCGAGAAGTTCTGGAACGACGCCGTCTTCCAGTTCCCGTGGCCCCAGGACATCTGGTTGGAGAGCCTGCTCACGGTCGTTCCGGTCGCCGTCGGGGCGGGACTGTGCGGTGCGCTGTTCGCGGTGGGTCTCGACGGTCGGCTTCCCGTCAACCGCTGGGTCGGCCGCTCGATCGTGGTCGGGTCGATCCTCGTGACGTCGCTGGCCGTCGCCAACGGGCTGAACGCCACGGTCCCGGAGGACGCGCAGGTGCGGTTCACGGTGCAGCAGGTCGGCACGGAGGACGAGCCCGAGGTCATGGTGCAGGCCACCACCACCGAGGGTCTCGTCGACGCGCACCCGACCTGGGTGCAGATCACCGCCTGGCAGGGTGGCGGCGCGGGCGTGGTCACGCAGCAGCTGCGACGCACCGGGCCCGACTCGTGGGAGACCACGAGCCCGGTCCCGATCGGTGGCAGCTGGAAGACGCTCCTGCGCGTCCAGGACGGACGCATGCTCACCGCGGCCCCCATCTTCCTGCCCGCCGACGAGGCGCTGGGAGCGGAGGAGGTTCCGGCCGAGGCGGAGATGACGCGCGACTTCGTCCCCGAGATCACGATCCTGCAGCGCGAGCGCGAGCTCGACACGTCGCCCTGGCTCTGGGGCGCCGCGAACCTCGTCGTCCTCGTCTGCAGCCTGGCCATCCTGGCGGGCATCAGCGTGGCCGTGGCCCGGGTCTCCGGCGCGATCGCCCGCGAGGGGCGGCGGCGCCGCGAGGAGCTCGAGTCCGGACCCGGCGGCGGCGACGGTGTCGACGAGGGCAGCGGGGCCGGCCGGGCGTGACCCCCGGGGAGGTGCTGTGGGCGCACCACGCGGCCCTCGTCGCGATCCCGGCCTTCGTGCCGGCCATCGTGGTCGTGGCGGTCGTGCTCCACATCGCCCGGAAGGACCGTCGCGACGAGGCCGAGGAGCGTGAGCTGATCGAGCGTGCGTTCCGCCCCGACGACGACGCCCCCGACGAGACCGAGGACGACAGGAGAGATCGATGAGGACCACGTGGGCCGGGTGCCTGCTCGGTGCCCTGCTGCTCGCCGGCTGCGGCGCGGGGGAGGACGCCCCCGACGCGTCGGCGTCGTCCACCCCGTCGGCGACCGCGGCGGCGACGTCGTCCGGCACGCCCTCGACGAGCGCGACGCCGGACTCCGAGGGGGTGACGGTCGAGGTGCGGCTCACCGCCGACGGTCCCCAGCCGCGCGGCAGGCGGGTGGAGGTGAAGGTCGGCGAGCCGGTCACGCTGACCGTGACGGCCGAGGTGGCCGACGAGGTGCACGTGCACTCCGACCCGGAGGTGAGCATCGACGTGCAGCCGGGTGACACGGTGTCGCGCACCTTCACCCTCGAACGTCCGGGCCAGGTGGCGGTGGAGTCGCACGAGACCCACGCGACCATCGTCCAGCTCGTCGTCCGGCCCTGACCGTGCTCGACCTGCTGCCGCAGCACGGCGTGGGCGGCTCGACCGACCTGCCCGTGCCGTTCCTGTACGCCGTCGTCGGCGCGAGCTGGGCCCTGACGATCTCCTTCGCCGTGCTCGCGTTCGCCTGGAAGGAGCCGCGGCTGCAGCCGACGGCGGCGAAGCAGCCCGGCGGGGGTGCCGGGCCGTGGGCGGCGGAGCAGCCCGGCGGGGGTGCCGGGCCGTGGGCGGCGGAGCAGCCCGGCGGGGGTGCCGGGCAGGCGGAGCCCGCTCGTCGACCGTGGCTGGCCGTGCTCGGTGCGCTGCTGGCCGCGTGGTTCCTGGGTGCGCTCTTCCTGGGCCCCGACGACGCGTCGAACCCGGGCATCGGGGCGTTCTACGTCCTGGTGTGGGTGGGGTTGGTGCCGCTCGCGCTGCTGGCGGGGCACGTGTGGAAGGACCTGTCGCCGTGGCGGTCGGTCCAGTGGCTGGTGGGTCGGCTCACCGGTCGTCCCGACGGGTTCGCGGTCTACCGCCCGGCGTGGGGCTACTGGCCCGCGGCCGCTGGGCTGTTCGCGTTCGTGTGGCTCGAGCTGGCCTCCCCTGACGCCGGCTCCGTCGACGCGGTGCGCACCTGGGTGGCGGTCTACGTCGTCGTGACGGTGGCGGGTGGCGTCGCGTTCGGGCCGCGCTGGTTCGACCGTGCCGACCCGTTCGACGTCTACAGCGCGGTGGTGGCACGGCTCGCGCCGCTGGTGCGCGGGCGGCGCTTCGAGCCGCACAACCCGCTGCGCTCGCTCCCGCTGCTGCCGGTGGCGCCGGGGATCGTCGCGGCGGTGTCCGTGCTGCTCGGGTCGACGGCCTTCGACAGCTTCTCTGCGTCCGAGGCCTGGCAGTCGGCCGCGCACTCCACGCTCACCACGTCGCTCGTGCTGCTGCTGTTCTGCGTGGTGGTGGCGGTGGCCTTCGTGGCCGCCTCGGTCGCGACGGGCGGCGTGACGTCGGCGCAGCGTCGTGCGCTGCCGGGGCTGATGGCGCACTCGCTGGTGCCGATCGTCGTGGGCTACGTCTTCGCGCACTATCTGACCTACCTGGTCGAGCGCGGTCAGGGCGTGGTGATCGGCCTGCTGCAGCTGCTCGGCACGGGCGACGGGCTCACGGTGTCGTACGTGCTGTCCGAGCACCCCGACCTCCTCGCGGTCTACAAGGTGGGGTTCGTCGTGGCCGGGCACGTGGTGGCGGTGGTCGCGGCGCACGACAAGGCTCTGGAGGTGCTGCCGCGAGCGCACCGGCTCACCGGCCAGCTCGCGATGCTCGTGCTCATGGTCGGCTACACCTTCACCGGCATCTACCTGCTGCTCTCGGTCTGACCCCGCCCTCCGCCCACCGCTCGTAGACTGGCGCGATGGGAACGGGTGTCGCAGCGGTCGGGGAGCTGTCGGCGCACCCCGTGGCCGTCCTGGCCATCCCCGCGTTCATCCCCGTGGTCGGCATCGTCCTGACCATCCTCTGGATCGCCCGCCAGGACCGCCGGGCCGAGGCGGCCGAGGAGTCCGACGTCAGGGAGCCGCCGCCCGTGGAGGAGCCGGCCCCGCACCCCCGCCGCCCCTGGCGTGACCGCCTCCCCCGCCTCGTCATCGGCGACGACGACGCCTAGGTCTGCGCCGCGGTTTACCACGGTCCCGTGGTAAAGCGCGTCCTCCCCAGGGATCTTTGCCTTGGGAGGACGACGTTTCCCACGGTCCCGTGGTAAACCGCCACGTCCCAACTGGCACTCTCCCCACCCGATTGCCAGTCCTGGGTTAGCACTCTTATAGTGAGAGTGCTAGACATCCGACCGGCCCGGTGAGGGTCGGGACGGCGGCGGGAAGGGATCGCCGTGCGTCCTGGCTCGTCCGTCGCGGGCACCGACCGGTCACACCCGAACCACGTCGAACCGGAGAGTTCCACATGGCCAAGTCCATTGCGTTCAACGAGGAGGCCCGCCGCGGCCTCGAGCGCGGCATGAACCAGCTTGCCGACGCCGTCAAGGTGACGCTCGGCCCCAAGGGCCGCAACGTCGTGCTGGAGAAGAAGTGGGGCGCCCCCACGATCACCAACGACGGTGTGTCCATCGCCAAGGAGATCGAGCTCGAGGACCCCTACGAGAAGATCGGCGCCGAGCTCGTCAAGGAGGTCGCCAAGAAGACCGACGACGTCGCCGGCGACGGCACCACGACGGCCACCGTCCTGGCCCAGGCGCTCGTGCGCGAGGGTCTGCGCAACGTGGCCGCCGGCGCCAACCCGATGGGCCTGAAGAAGGGCATCGAGACCGCCGTCGAGGCCATCAGCAGCCAGCTGCTCGGCATGGCCAAGGACGTCGAGACCAAGGAGCAGATCGCCTCCACCGCGTCCATCTCGGCCGCCGACACCACGGTCGGCGAGATCATCGCCGAGGCCATGGACAAGGTCGGCAAGGAGGGCGTCATCACGGTCGAGGAGTCGAACACGTTCGGCCTCGACCTCGAGCTCACCGAGGGCATGCGCTTCGACAAGGGTCACCTGTCGGGCTACTTCGTCACCGACCCCGAGCGCATGGAGACGGTCCTCGAGGACCCCTACATCCTCATCGTCAACAGCAAGATCAGCTCGGTCAAGGACTTCGTCCCCGTGCTCGAGAAGGTCATGCAGTCGGGCAAGCCGCTCGCGATCATCGCCGAGGACGTCGAGGGCGAGGCGCTGGCCACCCTGATCGTCAACAAGATGCGCGGCACCTTCAAGTCCGTCGCCATCAAGGCCCCCGGCTTCGGTGACCGCCGCAAGGCCATGCTGGCCGACATCGCCATCCTCACGGGCGGCGAGGTCATCAGCGAGGAGGTCGGCCTCAAGCTCGAGAACGCCGACATCTCGCTGCTCGGCACCGCGCGCAAGGTCGTCACGACCAAGGACGAGACGACCATCGTCGAGGGCGGCGGCTCGCAGGACCAGATCGCCGGCCGGGTCAACCAGATCCGCGCGGAGATCGAGAACAGCGACTCCGACTACGACCGCGAGAAGCTGCAGGAGCGCCTCGCCAAGCTGGCCGGCGGCGTGGCCGTCATCAAGGTCGGCGCGGCCACCGAGGTCGAGCTCAAGGAGCGCAAGCACCGCATCGAGGACGCCGTGCGCAACGCCAAGGCGGCCGTCGAGGAGGGCATCGTCGCCGGTGGTGGCGTGGCGCTCGTCCAGGCCACCGCGGCCGTGTTCGAGAAGCTGCAGCTCGAGGGTGACGAGGCGACGGGTGCGAACATCGTGCGCACCGCCGCGTCGGCCCCGCTGAAGCAGATCGCCGTCAACGCCGGCCTCGAGGGCGGCGTCGTGGCGGAGAAGGTCGCCGGCCTCGAGCCGGGCCACGGCCTCAACGCCGCCACGGGCGAGTACGTCGACCTCATCGGCGAGGGCATCATCGACCCCGCCAAGGTCACGCGCTCCGCGCTGCAGAACGCCGCCTCGATCGCGGCGCTGTTCCTCACGACGGAGGCCGTCGTCGCCGACAAGCCGGAGCCCGCTCCGGCCGGTGGTGGCGCCCCCGACATGGGCGACATGGGCGGCATGGGCTTCTGAGACGTCCTCCGGACGTCCAGGTCGAGCAGCCGTCGGCGTAGCGAGACCTGAGCCAGCACCACCCCTGACGAGGGCCCCGACCGGTTCGCCGGTCGGGGCCCTCGCGCGTCGTGGGACAGGTCGTCGGTCACGACCGTCGGTGGTCCGTGCCAGGGTGAGGGGCGTGGCTCGTGCACCCGTCCCCGACGTCTGGCTCGAGCGCGTCGGGCGTGTGCTCGACCCGCTGCCCGACGCGCGGCGCGAGCGTGCCTGGACCGGCGTCCGCTGGGTCGTGCGGGGCGCCAACGTCGCGCACCTGTTCGGGGGCGAGGACGGCCTGCTCCGGGTCACGTTCCGTGCCCCGATGGACGAGGTGGCCGCCTTCGAGCACCTCGGCCCGCCGTACTTCCGGGTCGGGCGCAGCGGCGACGTCGTCGGCCTGGTGCTCGACGACGGCGTGCACGACCCCGACCTCGACGAGCTGCACGAGCTGCTGCTCGAGTCGTACTGCGTGCAGGCGCCGCAGGAGCTCGTCGCGCGGGTGGAGCGCCCGGCGCCGTGACCGCCCCGGACCGTGACTGCCCGTGCCCTGGCAGGATGCTCGGGTGGAACCGAACGCGGGTCTGGCCCCCGAGCACCGCGAGCGTCTGCGCGCCGCCGGGGCCGACGTCGACGCCGTCGACGCGCAGACCTGGACCCGGGTGCACGACGGGGTCCCGACGTGGTGGCACGACTGCGACAACGCGCTCTACCTCGCCGACGGTGCCCTGCTGCCCCCGAAGGTCCTCGAGCAGCTGACCCTGTTCCCCGTGCGCGACGTCGTCGTGGCCGTCGGGTCGGCGCTGCGCAGCATCGCGTCGCTCCTCGTCGGCGGCGACGGTGCCACCGTCTTCGTCGACGCCGGCTGCGAGCTGACGGCGGGCGAGCTGTTCTGCGGTGGCGGGTCGAGCATCGTCCTGCACGGTCCCCTCGTCGCCACCTGCTGCGCGGTCGTGGACGCGCGCAACGGCGGCAGCGTGGTGGCCCTGCCCGAGCAGCTGTGGGCGGCCGACGTGTACGTGGCCACCGACGACATGCACCGGCTCGAGGACCGGACGACGGGGGAGCGGCTCAACCCCTTCGGCGCGCGCGTGCGTCTCGGCCGCCACGTGTGGCTCTGCAAGGACGCCGTCGTCACGGGCCACGCCGACGTCGGCGACGGTGCCGTGGTGGGCATGCGTGCGGTGGTCCGGGGGCAGAAGGTGCCCGCCCACAGCGTCGTCGCGGGAACCCCCGCGCGGGTGGTGCGCGACGACGTGGCCTGGAGCTACGACGACCGTCCCTGAGCCGGCTCCTACCAACCGCCGGAGCCGGCCCAGCACCCTTCTCGCATGCTGGTCACCCGTCCGGACGGTGCAGCGCCCCGCCGTAGCGTGCACGGGTCGCCCCACCCCGGCGGCACGTCCCCCACCCCGTGCGGTCATCCCGCAGGAAGGAGCTCGTCGTGTCCGAGCCCACCCCCGTCATCGAGGCCCCGAAGCGTCGCGGCCGTCTTGTCGCGATCATCGTCGCGCTCGCCGTTGTCGTCGCCGCCGTCGTCATCTTCCTCGCCACCCGTGGCGGTGCCGACGAGTCCGCCGGCGACTCCAAGACCTGGCGGATCGGCGTCGTCGGCGCCAGCGACCCCTACTGGGCCGAGTACGAGAAGGCCGCCAAGAAGGCCGGTCTCGACGTCGACATCGTCGACTTCACCGACTACGCCCAGCCGAACCCCGCCGTCGCCGAGGGCGACCTGGACCTCAACCAGTTCCAGCACATCGTCTACCTCGCCGACTACAACGTCTCGAACGACCAGGACCTCGTGCCGGTCGGCGCCACGGCCATCTACCCGCTCGGCCTGTACTCCAAGAAGTACACCGACGTGGCCGACATCCCCGACGACGCGACCGTGGCCGTGCCGAACGACGCCAGCAACCAGGCCCGTGGCCTGCTCGTGCTGCAGTCGGCCGGACTCATCACGCTCAAGGACGGCGGCACGATCTTCTCCGACGTCGCCGACGTCGACACCAGCGCCTCGCGCGTGAAGGTGACGGCCCTGGACGCCAACGTGACCGCCACGTCGCTCGACGACGTCGCCGCCGCCATCGTCAACAACGACTTCGTCGAGAAGGCCGGCCTGAAGTTCTCCGACGCGATCGCGCAGGACGACCCGTCGGACCCGAACGCCCTGCCCTACGTCAACATCTTCGCCGCCCGTGCCGACGAGGCCGACGACCCGTCGGTCAAGAAGCTCGTCGAGGTCTACCAGGACACGAAGGCCGTGACCGACGGAGTGCAGGAGGTCTCCGGCGACACGGCCGTGCTGCTGAAGACCCCCGTCGACGAGCTCGTCGCCGCGCTGAAGAAGACCGAGCAGCAGACCGCCGACCAGAAGTGAGCCACGCACGGGTCCCGCGACGCGACGTCGCGGGGCCCGTCGTCGTGCAGGAGGAATGATGGCTCTCATCGAGATCCGGGACGTCACGAAGACGTACCCGCCGGCCCGCAAGGGTGCCGAGCCCGTGCACGCGGTGCGCGAGGTCGACCTGTCCGTCGAGGCCGGCGAGATCGTCGGCATCGTCGGCTACTCCGGCGCCGGGAAGTCGACGCTCGTGCGCCTCGTCAACGCGCTCGAGCCCGCCACGTCCGGCTCCATCCGCGTCGACGGCACCGAGATCGTCGGGCTGTCCGAGCGGAGGCTGCAGCAGGTGCGCCGCGGCATCGGCATGATCTTCCAGCAGTTCAACCTGTTCACGTCGCGCACCGTGTACGGCAACGTCGAGTACCCGCTCGTCGTCGCCGGGGTGCCGCGCGCGGAGCGGCACGAGCGGATCGTCGAGCTGCTGACGTTCGTCGGGCTCGCCGACAAGGCGCACACCCACGTCGAGCAGCTGTCGGGCGGGCAGAAGCAGCGCGTGGGCATCGCGCGTGCGCTCGCCACCCGGCCCGCGATCCTGCTCGCCGACGAGGCCACCAGCGCGCTCGACCCCGAGACGACGGTCGACGTGCTCAACCTGCTGCGGCGGGTCAACGCCGACCTCGGCGTCACCATCCTCGTCATCACCCACGAGATGGACGTCGTGCGATCCATCGCCGACCGGGTGGTCGTGATGGAGGCCGGTCGCGTGGTCGAGGAGGGCGACGCGTTCGGCGTCTTCTCACGGCCGCAGCACCCGGCCACGCAGCGGTTCGTGCGCACCCTCGTCGAGGACGTGCCCGACGAACGCACCGTCGAGGCCATCCGTCGACGCCACGACGGCCGCCTCGTGACGGTGTCCTTCCGCGACGAGAGCGTCAGCCAGAGCGCGGTGTTCGCCGAGCTCGTGCGGCGCGACGTCGAGTTCGAGCTCGTCCACGGCGGCGTCGAGCAGGTGCGCGGCCGCGCCTTCGGCCACCTCACGCTCGAGCTGCGCGGCGACCCGGCACGCGTCGACGAGGCGGTGGGCGCGGTGTCCGCGCTCGTCGAGACGCGGGAGGTGGCGTGATGGACCGCGTCCTGGAGCTCCGCTCCGAGCTGCTCACCGCCCTGTGGGAGACCCTCTACCTCGTTGCGGGAGGCCTGACGATCGGCGGGCTGCTCGGGCTCGTCATCGGCACGACCCTGTACGTCACCCGCGCCGGCGGGATCGCACCGAACCGCGTGGTCAACGTGCTGCTCAACGTCGTCGTCAACACCTTCCGACCGATCCCGTTCATCCTGCTCGCGGTGGGCCTGCAGCCCATCGCGCGCGCCGTGGTCGGCACGGGCATCGGCAACACGATGGCGATCATCGCCGTCGTCTTCGGCGCCGCGTTCGGCATCGGCCGCATCGTCGAGCAGAACCTCGTCAGCGTGCCGCCCGGTGTGCTCGAGGCCGCCCGGGCGATGGGTGCGAGCCGCACGCGCGTGGTGTTCACCGTCCTGCTGCCCGAGGCGTTCGGACCGCTCATCCTCGGCTACGCCTTCGCCTTCGTCGCGGTCGTCGACATGACGGCCGTCGTCGGCACCGTGGGCGGCGGCGGGCTGGGCAACTTCGCGCTCACCTACGGCTACCGTCAGTTCGACCCGTGGGTCACGTGGACGGCGATCGCCGTCGTCATCGTCCTGGTGCAGCTCGGCCAGTTCGCGGCCAACGCGGCCGCCCGCACGGTGCTGCGGCGCTGAGCTCTTCGCCGCCCGGGGCCCGGCACCCCCGCCGGGGGTGCCGGTCAGAGCGCGGTGCGGACGTCCTGGAGCTCCGGGAAGAACGTGAGCTCCAGGGCGCGCTGTAGGAACGTGGTGCCGCTCGAGCCCCCGGTGCCGCGCTTGTGGCCGATGATGCGCTGCACCGTCTTGAGGTGGCGGAAGCGCCAGAGGTGGAACCCCTCCTCGACGTCGACGAGCTCCTCGCAGGTCTCGTAGACCTCCCAGTGCGTCTCGGGGTCGGCGTACACGCGGCGGAAGACCTCCACGACGTCCGCGTGCGGCACGTACGGCTGCGTGAGGTCGCGGTCCAGCACCTCGCGCGGCACCGCGTGCCCGTGGCGCGAGAGGTAAGCCAGGACGGTGTCGTAGAGACTCGGGGCGGCGAGGTCGGCCGCGAGCTGGTCGCGCGTGACGGGCTCGTGGTCGAAGACCTTCACCATCGCCGGGTTCTTGTTGCCCAGCAGGAACTCCACGGTCCGGTACTGCGCCGACTGGAACCCCGACGCCCGCCCGAGGGCGTCGCGGAACTGCAGGTACTCGACGGGGGTCAGCGTCTCGAGCACGCCCCACTGCTCGAACATCTGCCGCTGCACCGCCTTCACGCGCGCGAGCCGCTTCAGTGCCGGGGCGAGCTGGTCGGCGTCGACCAGCGCGATCGCCGAGCGCAGCTCGTGCACCAGCTGCTTGAGCCACAGCTCGGTCACCTGGTGCTGGACGACGAACAACATCTCGTCGTGGTGGTCGGTCACCGGCTGCTGCGCCGCGAGCAGCAGGTCGAGCCGCAGGTAGGAGCCGTACGTCGACTCGCCGGCCAGGTCGGTCGCGACCCCGTCCTCGACGGGGCGGTGGGTGGGCCTCATGCTCCGATGGTGCCGCAGGGACCGCTCACGGCCCAGGGGCGCGCCGGAACCGCACCGTCTCGCCGGGTCGCACCTGCGCCAGGCGGTCCACGCCGTCACCGGTGACGACGCCCACGACGGGGTAGCCGCCGGTGACCGGGTGGTCGGGGCCGAGCACCACGGGCAGCCCGGCCGACGTCACCTGCACGCTGCCGCGCACGACGGGCTCGCTCGCCAGCTCGCCGTCGACCGCGCGCTCCAGCGGCGCGCCCTCGAGGCGGACGCCGATGCGGTCCGAGCGCGCCGAGACGGTCCAGGCCGTGCCCAGGAACCCGGCGAGCGCGGCGTGGGTGAACCAGTCGTCGCGGGGGCCGAGCACGACGTCGACCGTCGTGGTGCCTGGTGTGAGCAGGGGTGGGACGGGCAGGGCCTCGGGGAGGGTCCGCGGCGTGCCCACGCCGAGCACGTCGCCGTCGGCGAGAGCGTCCGGGCCCAGCCGGGCGAGCACGTCGGTGCTGCGCGAGCCCAGCGTCGGGGGGAGGTCGAGGCCGCCCGCGACCCCGACGTAGGTGCGCAGGCCGACCACCGGGTCGCCGACGTGCAGGAGCTGGCCGGCGCGCAGCCGTAGCGGTCGGCCGTGGTCGACGGGCGTGGTGTCGACGTGCAGCGGGCCGACCGCGCCGGTGACGCAGAGCGTGTGGTCGGCGTCGGCGCGCAGGACGAGCCCGCCCCCGAGTGCCTCGAGGACGGCGGTGCCGCGCCCGGCGTCGCCGACGACCGCCCGCGCCTGGTGCGTCGCCCGTCGGTCGAAGGCGCCGGAAGGTCCCACGCCCTGGCTCGCCAGGCCGGGTCGGCCGTCGTCCTGGACCAGCGTCAGCGGGCCCGCCGACACCACCGACAGGGTCACGACGCCTCCCCACCCCGCTGACCGTGACGATGTGGCCCCGGATCGGCGTCGTCGGGGGCCGGAACGTCACGGTCAGCGACGGTGAAGCGCACGGTGTCGCCCGGCGCGAGAAGGGCGGCGGGCGTGCGGTCGAGGTCGAAGAGGGCCACGTCGGTGGTGCCGAGCAGCTGCCAGCCGCCGGGGGACGCGCGGGGGTAGATGCCGCTGAACTCACCGGCGAGGCCGACGGCGCCCGCCGGGACGCTGGGGCGCGGCGTCGCGCGACGTGGCACGACGAGGCGGGGGTCGCCGCCCACCAGGTAGGCGAAGCCAGGGGCGAACCCGCCGAACGCGACCGTCCACGGCGTGCCCGTGTGCGCGGCCACCACGGCGTCCTCGTCGAGACCGGTGTGCTGTGCGACGTCGGCGAGGTCGGGGCCGTCGTAGCAGACGGGCACGACGTGCTCGCGGGCGTCGGGTGGTGCGACGTCGTCCGACGGCGGGGTGCTCCTGGCGAGCGTGCGCAGGGTCGCGGGGTGGCCGCGGAGCAGCACGGTGCGCGCGCCGAGCACCGCCTCGGTCACGTCGGGGTGGCCGGCGAGCGCCGCGTGGCGTCGTCGGGCGTCGTCGAGGTCGGCGCAGTCGAGCAGGACCGCGTCCTCCCCGCACGCCAGGACCCTCACGGCAGCACCGGCGCCCTCATGCGAAGGGGACGACCTCGTGACCGGCGTCGACCAGCGCGGCACGCACGGCACGCGCGAGGTCGAGGGCGCCGGGGGAGTCGCCGTGCACGCAGAGCGAGTCGACCTGCGGGGCGAGGCGCAGCGCCTGGTCCGCGACGGAAGCGGCGTCGGTGAGCACGGCGCCCGGCTCGGAGCGCGGCACCAGGAGGCCGTCGGGGGTGTAGGCGCGGTCGGCGAAGCCCTCGGTGACGACCTGCAGCCCGTCGGCGGTGGCCAGCCGCAGGCTCGCAGCGCCCGGCAGGCCGAGCAGCGGGAGGCCGTACGGCGCCACCGCGTCGACGACCGCCGCCGCCTGGCGCTCGTCGTGCACGACGGTGTTGTAGAGCGCGCCGTGCGGCTTGACGTAGGCGACGCGCGCCCCCACGGCGTCGGCCACCTCGGCGAGCAGGTCGAGCTGCTTGCGCAGGGTCGCGACGAGCTCGTCGTCGGTCGGCTCCTGCGGTCGTCGGCCAAATCCCTCGCGGTCCGGGTAGCCGACCTGGGCGCCCACGACCACCCCTCGCTCGGCGGCGCGCTCGCACGCGTCGAGCATGAGCTCCTCACTGCCCGCGTAGGCCCCGCAGCACACGTTCGCGCTCGTGACCACGTCGAGCAGGGCGAGGTCGTCCGGCGACTCGGCGACGTCGGCGTTCAGGTCGATGCGCACGCCCCCACCCTAGGCCCGCTCGCCCTCGGGGTTGGGCCCCACTCAGAGTCTGACCGCCCACCTCAGCGCTGGGTTGGGACGAATCCTTTGGGTGGGGGTGCGCCCTGGCTGAGATGTCGACGGGCCCGGGCCCGGGCCCGAGTCCCAACCCGACGCCCGATCCCCCACACCGACGCGTGCCTCCGCCATCGCCCCATCCCAACGGGTGCACCCCACCCCAGCGCTGGTGTGGGAAGTCACCCTTGGGGTGGGGCCCCACCCCAAGGGTGAGAGGTCAGCGGGGGAGGGGGTCGACGAGGAGGGCGACGGCCTTGTCGTCGACCCGTGTCAGCACGACCGTGGCGCGCTGCGACCCCTTCAGACGCAGGCGGCGCACGAGCACCTCGGGCACGACGTCGACGCCGCGCTTCTTCACCGTCAGGGTGCCGACGTCGCGCGCGACGAGGGCTGCCTTCAGCTGCTTCTCGCGGAACGGCAGCTCCGCCACGACGCGGAAGGAGCGGGCCAGTGGGTGCCGCACGTCGACGTCGGTCGTCACCCAGGCGATCCTCGGGTCGACGAGCTGCCCGTCGACCTGCTCCGCCAGCGCCCCGACCAGGCCGGAGCGGATCACCGCGTCGTCGGGCTCGTGCAGCCACCCGGCGAGCTCGCCGACGTCACCGGGTGCGCCGTCGCCGCTCAGCACGTGCGGACCCGGCAGCGCCGACGCGCGTCGCGGCGCGCGGTCGGTCAGGTCGAGCCCGGCACCCCACAGGCACGCCTCGACCAGGTCGCCCCCCCGTCGCTGACCCACTGCGCCTCCACGCCGTCGGGGACGAGCGCATGCGGGATCCCCGGCAGCGTCTTCACCACGGCGCGGCCGGACAGGTGCTCCTCGACCACCGACCACGGCGGGCTCATCGCCTCCGGGTCGAACACCCGCCCCCGGTCGTCGCGACGGGCGGGGTCGAGGAACACCACCTCCTCCGCGGTCGGCGCCACGTCGGCCGCGTCGGCGCACACCACCTCCCCGTCGAGCCCCAGCGCACGCAGGTTCGCCGACGCGATCGCGGCACGCACCGGATCTCGCTCGACACCGCGCACCCGCAGCCCGGCGCGCGCGAACGCGACGAGGTCGGACCCGATGCCGCAGCCGAGGTCGAGCACCGCGGTCGCGCCCGACACAGCGAGCCGCTCGGCGCGCAGCGCCGCCACGGTGCCACGCGTCGCCTGCTGCAGCGCGTCGTGCGTGAAGAACATGCCGGCCGCGTCGTCGCCCAGCTTGCCCCGCGCCAGGCCCCGCAGGTGGTTCTGCGTCACCGCCGCCGCCACCAGCTCCACGTCGTGCAGCGTGCGCAGCCGCGTGCCGAGCGCGAGGTCGGACTCCCGGCCCGCGCGCTCGTGCACCTCCGCCACCAGCGCCCGACCCTCGTCGGTCTGCAGCCGCTCGAACGTCGCCAGGTCCACGACGCCATCGTGGCAGGCCGGGCACCCCCGCCGCCCACGGCCCGGCGCCCCCGCCGGCCTCGGCTCGGCACCCCCGCCGCCCACGGCCCGGCGCCCCCGCCGGGTGTCCGCCGCCCGCGAACACCCCTTAGCACTCGGGAGGGGTGAGTGCTAGATTCTGAACTGGCACTCGAACCCTGAGACTGCCAACCCGTGCACGGCCCCCGCGACGGCGTGCACACCCATCACGTACATCCGTCACTCACCACAACGTTGAAGGGGAGGTCGACCAGTGTCGGTCACCATCAAGCCGCTCGAGGATCGTCTCGTCATCAAGGCCGTCGAGGCCGAGCAGACCACCGCCTCCGGGCTCGTCATCCCGGACACCGCCAAGGAGAAGCCCCAGGAGGGTGAGGTCGTCGCCGTCGGCCCCGGCCGCATCGACGACTCCGGCAACCGCGTCCCGCTCGACGTCAACGTCGGCGACAAGGTCATCTTCAGCAAGTACGGCGGAACCGAGGTCAAGTACTCGGGCGAGGAGTTCCTCATCCTCTCCGCCCGCGACGTCCTCGCCGTCGTCTCCTGACGCACCTGGGCTCCCGACCGGCGGCGTTGCTGCTCGCTCGGCGACCAAGAACGGGTCGCCGTCGCTCGCGCGCCTTGCCGGTCGGGTCCCATGCGCGTCAGGACCGTGCTGACGCGCCACCTCCGGCTCTCGCCGGACACCACCATTCAGTCGTTTCGTAGGAAGGCATCACCATGCCCAAGATCCTCGAGTTCGACGAGGACGCACGCCGCGCGCTCGAGCGCGGCGTCGACGCCCTCGCGAACACCGTCAAGGTCACCCTCGGCCCCAAGGGCCGCTACGTCGTGCTCGACAAGAAGTGGGGCGCCCCCACCATCACGAACGACGGCGTCACCGTCGCGCGTGAGGTCGAGCTCGACGACCCGTTCGAGAACCTCGGCGCCCAGCTCGCCAAGGAGGTCGCCACCAAGACGAACGACGTCGCCGGTGACGGCACCACCACGGCCACCGTGCTCGCCCAGGCGATGGTCCACGAGGGCCTGCGCGCCGTCGCCGCCGGCGCCAACCCGGTCGGCCTCAAGAAGGGCATCGAGGCCGCCGTCAAGGCCGTCTCCGAGCGCCTGCACGAGGTCGCCCGCGACGTCGACGACATCAAGGACATGACCGACGTCGCCACCGTCTCCTCGCGCGACGCGCACATCGGCGAGCTCATCGCCGAGGCGTTCGACAAGGTCGGCAAGGACGGCGTCATCACCGTCGAGGAGTCCAACTCCCTCGGCACGCAGCTCGACTTCACGGAGGGCATGCAGTTCGACAAGGGCTACCTGTCGCCTTACATGGTCACCGACACCGAGCGCATGGAGTCCGTCCTCGACGACCCCTACGTGCTCGTCAACCAGGGCAAGATCAGCTCGGTCGCCGAGCTGCTCCCGCTGCTGGAGAAGGTCATCGCGGCCAACAAGAGCCTGTTCATCATCGCCGAGGACGTCGAGGGCGAGGCCCTCAGCACGCTCGTCGTGAACAAGATCCGCGGCACGTTCACCTCGGTCGCCGTCAAGGCGCCCGCGTTCGGCGACCGTCGCAAGGCCATGCTCCAGGACATCGCGACCCTCACCGGCGCGACCGTCGTCACCCCCGACGTCGGCCTCAAGCTCGACCAGGTCGGCCTCGAGGTGCTCGGCACCGCCCGTCGTGTCGTCGTCACCAAGGACGACACCACGATCATCGACGGCGGCGGCGACGCTGCCGAGGTCGAGGGCCGGGTCAACCAGATCAAGGCCGAGATCGAGCTCACCGACTCCGACTGGGACCGCGAGAAGCTGCAGGAGCGGCTCGCGAAGCTGGCCGGCGGCGTGTGCGTCATCCAGGTCGGCGCGGCCACCGAGGTCGAGCTGAAGGAGAAGAAGCACCGCATCGAGGACGCCGTCTCGGCGACCCGCGCGGCCATCGAGGAGGGCATCGTCGCCGGCGGCGGCTCCGCCCTCGTCCACGCCGTCTCCGTGCTCGACGACGACCTCGGCCTCACCGGCGACGAGGGTGTCGGCGTGCGCATCGTCCGCATCGGCGCCGACGCCCCCCTGGAGTGGATCGCCCGCAACGGCGGCGTCTCCGGCGAGGTCGTCGTGTCCAAGGTCCGCGAGAGCGGCGAGGGCTACAACGCCGCCACCGGCGAGTACGGCGACCTGCTCGCGCAGGGCATCCTCGACCCGGTCAAGGTCACGCGCTCCGCGCTGGCCAACGCCGCGTCGATCACCGCCATGCTGCTCACGACCGAGACGCTCGTGGCCGACAAGCCCGCCGACGACGAGGGTGACGCCCACGCCGGGCACCACCACTGAGTCAGCCGCACCACGACCGAGGCCCGTCGTCCCTCCTGGGACGGCGGGCCTCGTCGCGTCCCGGGGTGGTCGACCGCGGGCGTGGTCGACCGGGTTGACGGGCCGACGTCGCCGCACGACGCTGGGCCCGTGCCCACCCTCGCCGACGTCGAACGCCTGTGCACGGCGCTGCCGTCGGTGAGCGAGGGCACCACCTTCCGCAACCGGGCCTGGTTCGTGGGGAAGGCGGTGTTCTGCTGGGTGCGGCCCTTCACGCAGGCCGACCTGCGACGCTTCGGCGACGCGCGCGTGCCCCAGGGCGAGATCGTCGGCCTGCGCACCGAGGACCTCGCCGAGCGCGACGCCATCCTCGGCGAGGGCGTGCCGGGCCTGTTCACCATCGAGCACCTGGCCCGCCACCCCGGCTACCTCGTCGAGCTCGACGTCGTCGACCCGGCGCGGCTCGCGGAGGCCGTCGAGGACGCCTGGCTCGCCCGCGCCCCCGCCCCGCTCGCCCGCACCTACCTCGACGCCCGCCGCTGACCCCGGTCCGCAGATTCCCAGGTCGACCTGGGAATCTCCTGCGAGGCACGGAGATCTCAGCGGCGCACGGAAAGCTCTCCGTGCTTACCGAGGATTCCCAGGTCCACCTGGGAATCCTCGACGAGGCGCGTGGACGAACGGCGGGTGACGTGTGTCTCTTGCGCTTCCGCCAGCACGGGCATACCGTGGGTACGGATGTGACACTCCCGATGTCACATCGTTGCTGTCGAGTCGAGGAGTCCCACCATGACGATCACCGCACCCAGCCCGGAGCAGGACGCCGCCGCCTTCCGCGCCGAGGTCGAGCGCGACGGTGTGCTCGAGCGTCTGCTCTCCTCGTCGGCCCAGCTCTCGTACGACCCCGAGAAGGAGGTCGACTGGGACGCCCCGCTCGACCCGCTGCACGACGGCGTCAACCCGGAGTGGTGCACGCTGTACGGCACCGACATCTGGGAGCGCATGACCCCCGAGCAGCGCGCGACCCTCACGCGTCACGAGGCCGCCAGCGTCGCGAGCATCGGCATCTGGTTCGAGATGCTGCTCCAGCAGATGCTGCTCGTCGACATCTACGACAAGGACTACGCGAGCAGCGAGTTCCAGTTCGCGCTCACCGAGATCGCCGACGAGTGCCGTCACTCGATCATGTTCGCCAAGGGCGCGCAGCTGATCGCGGGCCGCTCCTACCTGCCGCACCCGCGTCTGCACCAGGCGGCCAAGCTGCTCAAGCTGACGGCACGCAACGAGGTGGCCTACACCTCCATCCTCGTCGCCGAGGAGGTGCTCGACGTCATGCAGCGCGACTGGATGCGCGGTGCGTCGGTCGCCCCGCAGGTCAAGACGATCTGCAAGATCCACGTGGTCGAGGAGTCGCGCCACATGAAGTTCGCGCGCCACGAGACCATCGAGGCGATGCGCGGCATCTCCGAGGTGCGCCGCAAGGCCAGCGCGCTGCAGATCGCCAGCGTCGGCTACTTCATCGTCAAGAGCCTGGTGCAGCCCGACGTGTACGCCGAGGCCGGTCTCGACGTGAAGGAGGCCGTCGCGGCGGCCAAGGACAACGAGCACCACCACGCCCTCATGCGCCTGTCGTGCGTCCACCTCATGGACTTCCTGTCCGAGGCGGGCCTGCTGACGCCTGCGGCCAAGCGGCTGTACCGCCGCGTCCACATGCTCTGACCCGCCCATGCCCTTCGCGATCACCCAGAGCTGCTGCTCCGACGCGTCCTGCGTCGAGGTCTGCCCCGTCGACTGCATCCACCCGACTCCGGGGGAGCCCGACTTCGGCCACACGGACATCCTCTACGTCGACGCGCGCGCCTGCATCGACTGCGGCGCGTGCGCCGACGCCTGCCCCGCCTCGGCGATCAAGCCGATCGAGATCCTCCGCGGCGGCGAGGAGGTCTTCGCCGAGCTGAACGCCGCCTACTACGCCGAGCGCCCCGACCGCGCGGTCGCGAAGGAGCAGACGCACGCCCGCGTGCGTCCCGGCGTGCCCACCGGCCTGCGCGTGGCGGTCGTCGGCACGGGTCCGGCAGCCACCTACGCCGCCCGCGAGCTGCTCGCCGCGACGGACGCCGACCTCTCCTTCGTCGACCGCCTGCCGGTGCCCGGCGGTCTGCTCCGCGCGGGCGTGGCCCCCGACCACGGCGAGACCAAGCGGGTCGGTGACACGTTCTCCTGGACGTACGAGCACCCGCGCACCTCGCTGTTCATGAACGTCGAGGTCGGTCGTCACGTCAGTCACGCCGAGCTGCTCGAACACCACGACGCCGTCGTCTACGGCATCGGCGCGCCCGAGGACCGGCGGCTCGGCATCGAGGGCGAGGACCTCGACGGCGTGCACGGCTCCACCGAGACCGTCTCCTGGTACAACGGCGACCCCGAGGTCCCCGGCGAGGCGATCCGCGTCGACGGCACGCGCGCGTTCGTCGTCGGCAACGGCAACGTCGCGCTCGACGTCGCCCGCATCCTGCTGAGCGACCCCGACCGGCTCGCCGGCACGGAGATCGCGGACCACGCCCTCGAGGCCATCCGGCGCGGCGACGTGCGTGAGGTCGTCCTCCTCGGCCGCCGTGGACCTGAGGAGTCGGCGTTCACGCGTCCGGAGCTGCTCACGCTGCCCGACGGCATCGAGCTCGTGGTCGAGGACGACGCCGCCACCGCTGCAGCGCTCGACGCCGCTGCGCCCGGCTCGAAGGCGGCGCTGCTCGCCGACCGTCGTCGGGTGCGCAGCGACTGGTCGAGCGAGCCGGGCCCCGGACGCCGCCTCGTGCTCGCCTTCGGTCGACGCGTCGTCGCCGCGCACGGTGACGGGACCCTCGCCTCGGTGACCGTGTCCGGACCCGACGGCGAGGTCGAGGCGCCCACCCGCCTGCTCGTCAGCTCGATCGGACGCAGAGGCCGCCCGGTGCCGGGCCTGCCCTTCGACGCCGACCGCGGCATCATCCCGAACGCCGACGGGCGCGTCGTCGACCCGGCGACGGGTGAGGCCGTGCCCGGCGCCTACGTCGTCGGCTGGGCGAAGCGCGGGTCGACGGGCGGCATCGGCGCGAACCGCATCTGCGCCGGCGAGACGGTCACGACCCTGCTGGCCGACGCCGCGGAGCACCGACTCACCCGTCCCTCCCGGTCGGGGCGTGCGTTCGCCCGGCTCCTGCGCAAGCGTCAGCCCGACCTCGTCCAGGCCCCGGGGGTGCGCGCCATCGAGCGCCACGAGGTCGACGCCGGCCGCGCGTCCGGACGGCCGCGGGTCAAGCTCGTCACGGTGGAGGAGCTCCTGGCCGCGGGCCGACGCTGAGCCTTCCGCTGGGCGGTCGGTGCTGGCCGGCCGGCGCTGGATGGTCGGTGCTGGGTGGTCGGCGCTGGGTCAGCCGACGACCGCGTGCAGACGCTCGAGCGTCCTCTCGAGCGCGGCCACGGGGACGGCGGGGAAGCCCCCGACCCTGCGGTGGATCTCGGGGTCGTCCACGTCGGACCAGTCGTACGTGAGCGACACCAGGCTTCCCCGAGCCGTCGCGTCGACGCGCCACCGCCACTCCCAGCCCGGCGGGGTGCCATCGACCGGACCGGTGCGCCAGGCGACCTCGACGTCGCGCTCGAAGCGCGTGACGAGGTTGTCCGTGCGGTAGTCGCCGGCGCGCGGGTGGTGGACGTGCATCCGGAACACCTGTCCGACGGCGGTGACGGGGGAGGCGCCGTCGTCGGCGCGCACCATGTCCGAGCCGTCGATCTCGGGGTGGCGCCGCGGGTCGGCGAGCAGGCCGAACACCACCGAGGGCGAGGCGGTGACCTCGCGCGAGACGACGACGCTGGTGCGGTCCACGTCCCCATCGTGCGCCCGGCGACGGCCGCTGTCGAGCGTCGTCGACCCCGGCGGTCGAACCTCGACCTCGCAGGTGGTCCACCTCACGCCGGCCGTCTGAGACATCTCTTGCTCAGGTAAGGCTGACCTAGGTTAGGCTCCCCTCCATGATCCGACGCACGTTCACGCCCCGACGCCTCGCCGCAGCCGTCGCCGTGGCCCTCGCCCTCCCCCTCGCCGCCTGCGGCTCGTCCTCCGACGACGCCTCCTCCGACCAGGCCTGGACCTACACCGACGACCTCGGCACCACGCTCGAGCTCGACAAGGCGCCTGAGCGGATCGTCGCGCAGTCGTCGGTCGCCGCGGCCCTCACCGACCTCGGCCTCGGCGACAAGATCGTCGGCGTCTTCGGCCCGGTGAAGAACGCCGACGGCGACGTCGACAGCCAGGCCGCCGGCCTCGACGTCGACTCCGTCGAGGACGTGACCGGCGAGGGCGAGTACGGCGACATCGACCTCGAGAAGATGGCCGGCCTCAAGCCCGACCTCATCGTCACCAGCTCCTACGTCGAGCCCGACCTCTGGTACATCAACAAGGACGCGCAGACCAAGCTCGACAAGCAGTACCAGACGCTCGTCATCAGCTTCGACGGCAAGACGCTGCCGCAGATCATCGAGTCGACCGAGAAGGCCGCGAAGGCCCTCGGCGCGTCCGACGACGCCGGCGAGAAGGGGCAAGAGGCCTTCGACGCCGCCAAGCAGCGCCTGACCGACGTCGCGGAGGGGGCGAAGCCGTCCATCCTCGCCGTGTCCTACTCCCCGGACCTGTTCTACGTCTCCAACCCCGACGTCAGCCCCGACCTCAAGTACTACCGCGACGAGATCGGCCTCGACATCGTGACGCCGAAGAACCCCGACGAGGGTGGCTACTTCGAGTCCCTGAGCTGGGAGAAGGCCGACACGTACGACGCGGACATCGCCTACTGGGACGACCGCATCGGCAGCGCCGGCCTCGCCGCGCTGAAGAAGGAGCCGGTCTGGGGCAAGACCACGGCCGCCAAGAACGACGCCTACATCCCGTGGACGTCCGTGGCGCCGCCGTCGGCCCAGGCCTACGCCGACATCTTCGACCGCTTCGCCGACGGCCTGGAGAAGTACACCCGATGAGACGCCCGCTGCAGGCCGCGCTGACGGCCGTCGCGCTGCTGCTGGCGACGGCCTGCAGCGGCGGCTCGACCGACGGGTCCGAGGAGGACTGGGCCTTCACGGACGACATGGGCACGAGGATCAGCCTCGACGCGGTGCCCGAGCGGATCGTCGCCTACAAGGGTGTCGCTGCCGCGCTCGCCGACATGGGGCTCGGCGACCGGGTGGTCGGCGTGTTCGGGGAGCCGGCCAACCCCGACCCCGACCTCGGGCTGCAGTCGCCCGACCTCGACATCGACGCGCTGCCCGACGTCACGGGCGGCGAGTACGGTGCGGTCGAGCTCGAGGAGCTGGCCGCGCTCGAGCCCGACCTGATCGTGACCACCACCTACGGCTCCGGCGACTACTGGTACCTCTCGCCCGACGTCGCGAAGCGGCTGGGCGGCACCTACGACCTCGCCGCGATCAACCTCGAGAAGGAGACCGTCGACGGGGTGATCGAGAACAGCGAGCGCCTCGCGCTCGCCCTGGGCGCCGAGGAGGCCGACTTCGAGGCGGGCCACGCCGCCCTGGAGAAGGCCGGCGACGTCGTCCGCAAGGCCGCGAGGGCCGCCGGTGACCCGACCATCATCGCCACGTCGACGACGCCGGAGCTGCTCTACGTCGCGAACCCGCCAGCGTACGCGGACCTGACCTACCTGTCCGACGAGATCGGCCTCGACGTCGTGCGTCCGGCGGCGAAGGACCTCGACGAAGGCGACTACTGGGACTCCGTCAGCTGGGAGCAGGCGGACGCCTACGACGCCGATGTCGCCCTGTGGGACACCCGTGGGGGCGACAAGAACCTCACGACCCTCGAGCAGCAGCCGGTGTGGAACAAGGTCCGGGCGGCGCAGGACGGGGCCTACCTGCCCTGGCGGTTCGAGGTCGCGCCGAGCGCGCAGGGCTACGCGACGATGCTCGAGCTGTTCACCGGCGACCTGCAGAAGCTGGGGTCGTGAACGCGCTGCGCCGTGTCGCGTCCCTTGCGGCAGCCGTGCTGGTCGTCGCCGGGTGCGGCGCCGGTCCCGGCGGCGAGGACCCGGACGCCTGGACGTTCACGGACGACCTCGGCACGAGGATCTCGCTCGACGCGGTGCCGCGGCGCATCGCGGCCAGCAAGGACGTCGCCGCCGCCCTCGCCGACATGGGCCTCGGCGACCGGGTGGTCGCGGTCTTCGGCAAGCCCGACAACCCGGACCCCGACCTCGGGCTGCAGTCGCCCGACCTCGACCTCTCCTCCGTCCCCGACGTGACCGGTGCCGAGGGGTCGGGGACGCTCGACGTCGAGGCGCTGGCGACCGCGCGCCCCGACCTCGTCGTGACGACCCACTACGTCGGCGACGCGCTCTCGTTCATCGATCCCGACACCCGGGCACGCGTCGAGAAGGCCTACCCGATCGCCGCCCTGACCTACGAGGGCGAGACGGTCGAGGGGATCGTCGACAACGCCGAGCGGCTCGGGACGGCCCTCGGGGCCGACCCGGCCGGCTTCGAGGACGACCACGCCGCACTGGCCGCGGCGGGCGACCGGCTCCGCGCCGCCGCACGAGCGGCGGGCGACCCCACCCTCGTCGCGACGTCGACGACGCCCGACCTGCTCTACGTCGCGAACCCCGCGGCCTACGGCGACCTGCGCTACCTGCGCGAGGAGGTCGGCCTCGACGTCGTGGTGCCCGACGAGCGAGACCTCGACGAGGGCGTCTACTGGGACGCCCTGAGCTGGGAGAACGCCGACACCTACGACGTCGACGTCGCGCTGTGGGACACCCGCGGCGGTCGCCAGCACCTGGAGCGGCTGCAGGATCAGCCCATCTGGGGCCGGACCACGGCGGCGCGCGACGACGCCTACCTGCCGTGGAGGTTCGAGGTGGCGCCGAGCGCGCGCGGCTACGCCGACGTGCTCGACGCCTACGCCGACGACCTGCGATCCCTGGCGAGGAGCTGATCCCATGGCCCGCACCCCGACCCTGCTCGCGAGCTACGTCGAGTCACAGGCCCACGACGCCGTGGTGCGTGCCAACGACCTGCTCTCGCCCGGGCTGCGCCGGCTCGTCCTCGCCAGCACCGACTTCCACGGCGCGACGATCGAGCCGTGCGACGTCACCGCGTTCCGGGTGGCCCGCAACGCGTTCCGGCACTACACCCCGGCCCGCGTCGTCGACGACGCGCTGACGATCGTCGTCCAGCGTCACGACCACCCGGGCCCGACGCCCGGCCACGACCTCCTCGAGCGGTGGGTGCCGGGCGACGCGGTCAAGGTGTGCCGGTGGTCGTCGGCGCGGGCGTTCACCTGGGCGCTCGGCGGGGACCGGCCCGTCGTGCTGCTCGGTGACGCGACCGTCATCAGCCTCGCGCTGTGCATGGCCGACCGCGCGGCGCGCGAGGGTCGCGAGCTGCTGACCGTGCTGGAGGTGCCCGGACCCGACGTCGCCGCCACGCAGGCGCTCCTGCCCGACGCCACCGTCCTGCCCGCCCTCGAGGTCCCGGGCGCCGTGGTCGACGCCTGGCTGCGCGCGAACGTCGAGGCGCTGCGTCTGCTGGACACCCCCGTCGCCTACCTGGCCGGCAACGGGCCGGCGATCCAACGCCAGCGGACCCTGCTGCGCGACGTCGTCGGCCTGGACCGCAGGGCCGTCCGCACGCAGCCCTACTGGGCCGAGGGCAAGGTCGGCCTGTAGGGGTCTCCGCCGGTCAGCCGTGCGCCGGTGTCGTCGGCGGCCGGACCACCAGCACGGCGACCACGAGCGCCAGCACCACCGAGGTCAGCGCGAACGGGATCGGCAGCACCGGGTCGAGCAGCACCAGCAGCGCCCCGACCGGGACGACGGTGTTGACCACGGCGTCGGCGTTGTCGCGCAGCGTGATCCACCAGATCCCGAGCACGAAGAGGGCGACGGGGACGGTCACCGTGAACGCCGCCGCGACGTCGGTGAGCTCGGAGTGGTCGGTGAGCACGTCGATCTCGACCTCGATGCCCGCCGAGAGCGCGCCCGCCGCGGCGAACACGACGTAGTGGACGTAGCCGTAGCGCAGCGAGCTCGCGAGCGACGTGATCGCCCGGTGGTGCGGCGGCCAGAAGTAGATCCACCAGAGAGCCGCGGTGGTCACGAAGGCGAGCAGCGCCACCGACAGCAGCGGGACGAGCGCGGTGTCGTCGTGCAGGGCCTCGAGCACGGCGTTCGCCGACCCGAGCAGGCTCTCGCCGAGCAGGATCAGGGTGAAGAGCGCGTAGCGCTCCGTCACGTGGTGCGGGTGCCACGGCGTCGTCTCCCGCCGTTCGGCCACCACCGGCACGGCCAGCTCGGCGAGCAGCAGCACCACGAACGCGACCGGCACCGCGGCACCCGGCAGCACCAGCACCGCGATCCAGAGCACCTGCACCAGGGAGATGCCCGCGGCGTACGTCAGGCACGTGCGGCGCGTGGTCTCGTCGGCGCGCGCGGCACGCAGCCACTGGGCGACCATCGCCACGCGCATGATGACGTACCCGACGATGACCAGGCGCAGGTCGTCGTCCTCGAAGACGGGCTGGATGCCGGCGGCCAGCACCAGGACGCCGGCCATCTGCACGAACGTGAGCACCCGGTAGAGCCAGTCGTCGACCGCGAAGGACGTGGCGAACCAGGTGAAGTTCATCCAGGCCCACCAGATGGCGAAGAACACCATCGCGTAGGAGACGAGCCCGTCGACCACGTGGTCCTCGGTGAGCTGGTGGTGCAGCTGCACCGAGGCCACGCTCACGGCGACGACGAACACGAGGTCGAAGAACAGCTCGAGCGTGCTGGCGACGCGCCCGTCCTCGCCTGGGTCGCGCGGCCGCATCGGCAGCAGGCGCAGGCGCGAGGGCGCGGTGCTCGTACTCATGGGTCCTCCCGACGGTCCCGGTGGTCCGGACCCGGCCATCCTGCCAGCGTCGGGGCGGGCCGGTCAGCCCCTTCGCCTCGGCTCAGTGGTCGTGCGAGGTCGAGCGTCGGACGTCACCCTCCACGCGGTCGGGGCACCTGGCGCACGGTCGTAGGATGGGTCCATGGAGCAGGGCATCCCCGACAAGTTCGCCAGTCTCGGTCTCACGTACGACGACGTCCTGCTGCTGCCGGGCGAGACCGACGTCGTGCCCAGCGAGGTCGACACCACCGCACGCCTCACGCGCGACCTGACGCTGCGCATCCCGCTGCTGTCGAGCGCCATGGACACCGTCACGGAGTCGCGCATGGCCATCGCGATGGCGCGCGAGGGCGGCATCGGCATCCTGCACCGCAACCTCTCGATCGAGGACCAGAGCTACCAGGTCGACCTGGTGAAGCGCACCCAGACCGGCATCATCCCCAACCCGGTCACCATCGGCCCGAAGGCCACCCTGGAGGAGCTCGACGAGCTCTGCGGCGAGTACCGCGTCTCGGGCCTGCCCGTCGTCGACCCCGACGACCGGCTCATCGGCATCATCACCAACCGCGACCTGCGCTTCACGCCCGTCGCGGAGTGGGCCAGCACGCTCGTCGGCGACGTCATGACGCCCATGCCGCTCGTCACCGGCCCGGTCGGCATCAGCCGCGAGGACGCCTCCGCGCTGCTGCGCCAGCACAAGCGCGAGCGGCTCCCGATCGTCGACGACGAGGGACGGCTCGCCGGACTCATCACGGTCAAGGACTTCGTGAAGTCCGAGCAGTTCCCGCTCGCCAGCAAGGACGGCGAGGGCCGTCTGCTCGTCGGTGCCGCCGTCGGCTTCTTCGGTGACTCGTGGGACCGCGCCAACGCGCTGCGCGAGGCCGGCGTCGACGTGCTCGTCGTCGACACCGCCCACGGGCACGCACGCCTCCTGCTCGACATGATCCGCCGCATCAAGGCCGACAAGAACTTCGCCGACATCCAGGTCGTCGGCGGCAACGTCGCCACGCGCGCAGGGTCGCAGGCGCTCGTCGACGCCGGTGTCGACGCGGTCAAGGTCGGCGTCGGACCCGGGTCCATCTGCACCACCCGCGTCGTCGCCGGTGTCGGCGTCCCGCAGGTCTCCGCCGTCTACGAGGCCTCGCTCGCCGCGAAGCCCGCCGGCATCCCCGTCATCGCCGACGGCGGCCTGCAGTACTCCGGCGACATCGCGAAGGCCCTCGTGGCCGGTGCCGACACCGTCATGGTCGGCTCGCTGCTCGCCGGCTGCGAGGAGAGCCCCGGCGACCTCATCTTCATGAACGGCAAGCAGTACAAGACCTACCGGGGCATGGGCTCGATCGGCGCCATGGCCTCGCGCGGCAAGAAGTCCTACTCCAAGGACCGCTACTTCCAGGCCGACGTCGTCAGCGACGACAAGATCGTCCCCGAGGGCATCGAGGGCCAGGTGGCCTACCGCGGCCCCCTCGGTGCCGTCGCGCACCAGCTCGTCGGCGGCCTGCACCAGTCGATGTTCTACGTCGGCTCGCGCACCATCCCCGAGCTGCAGGAGCTCGGCCGCTTCGTGCGGATCACGTCGGCGGGCCTGAAGGAGAGCCACCCGCACGACATCCAGATGACGGTCGAGGCGCCCAACTACGCCGGACGCTGAGCGCGTCCGGGACGGGTTGGTCCGGGGCGCGCCGGTGCTGGGTGAGCGCTGGGGCGTCACCGATGCCGAGACGCGCCTCGCCTTCGGCTGCGACGCCGTGCTGCCAGCGGCGCCGATGCAGGGGTGGAGGGGGGTCACCGTCGACGCCCCGCCCGACGTCGTCTGGGCGTGGGTGCGTCAACTGAGGCTCGCGCCCTACTCCTACGACTGGGTCGACAACCTCGGGCGGCGCTCGCCCCGCGTCCGCTCCGAGCTGCCCGAACCGGTCGCCGGTGACCGCTTCATGCACGCCATGGGCCGCGACGTCGGCACCGTCGTCGCGGTCGAGCCGGGTCGCGAGCTGACTGCCCGGATCGGCCCGTCGCTGATGAGCTACCGCGTCGAGCCGCTGCCCGACCGGCGCACCCGCCTGCTCCTCAAGCTCGTCTCGCGTGGCGCGCGGCCCTTCACCGACCTGTTGTGCCTCGGCGACCTGCCGATGGCCCGCCGGCAGCTCCTCACCCTGCGCGATCTCGCCGAGGCCGAGGCGCGCGCGGGCTGAGCCTGCGCCGAGACCTACTCCGGGCGGTCGAACACGTGGCGGGTGAGTGCCTGCACGTCGCGGTCGAGGTGGTCGAGCCGCTGGTCGACACGGCGGAACGCGGCGCGCATCTCGGTGCGCAGGCCGTCGATCTCGGCGCGGACGGTGCCGATCTCGCCGCGCAGCTCGTGCCGCACCGCCGTCAGCCCCGACTGCAGCGTGCGGTGGAAGGAGGTCATGACGAGGCCGAGGACGGCGACGGTCGTGGTCAGGAACCCGATGATCAGCGTCCAGCTCTGCGCGTCGGTCATGCTCGGCACCCCTCCATCGTCGGCGACGTCAGCGATCCTGCCAAGGGCCACCGACGTCGGTCCAGGCGTACGTCCACAGCCGGGCGGGTCGTGGCGATCGCCGTCGGCACTAGGGTGGACCCATGCCTGAGCTCGACATCGGTGCCGCCAAGCGCGGTCGGCGCGCGTACTCCTTCGACGACATCGCGATCGTGCCCAGCCGGCGCACGCGCGACCCCGAGGAGGTCTCCACCGCCTGGCAGATCGACGCCTACCGCTTCGACCTGCCCGTCATCGCCGCCCCGATGGACAGCGTGATGAGCCCGGAGACGGTGATCGCGCTCGGTCGCCACGGCGGCCTCGGCGTCCTCGACCTCGAGGGCCTCTGGACCCGCTACGAGGACCCGACGCCGCTGCTCGCGGAGATCGCGTCGCTCGATCCCGTCGCCGCCACCGCGCGCCTGCAGGACATCTACGCCGAGCCGATCAAGCCGGCGCTCATCAAGGACCGGCTCGCCGAGATCCGCGAGGCCGGCGTCACGGTGGCCGCCGCGCTCTCGCCGCAGCGCACCAAGCAGTTCGCCGACGTCGTGGTCGACGCTGGCGTCGACCTGTTCGTCATCCGTGGCACGACCGTCTCGGCCGAGCACGTGTCGAGCCAGACCGAGCCGCTGAACCTCAAGCAGTTCATCTACGAGCTCGACGTCCCGGTCGTGGTCGGCGGCTGCGCCACCTACCAGGCCGCGCTGCACCTCATGCGCACCGGCGCCGCGGGCGTCCTGGTGGGCTTCGGCGGCGGCGCGGCGCACACCACCCGCTCCGTGCTGGGCCTGGCCGTCCCCATGGCGTCCGCCGTGGCCGACGTGGCCGCCGCGCGTCGCGACTACCTCGACGAGTCGGGCGGCCGCTACGTCCACGTCATCGCCGACGGCTCGATCGGGCGCAGCGGCGACATCGCCAAGGCGATCGCCTGCGGCGCCGACGCCGTCATGATCGGCTCGCCGTTCGCGCGGGCCACCGAGGCTCCCGGTCGCGGGTTCCACTGGGGTGCCGAGGCCTGGCACCACGAGCTGCCGCGCGGCAAGCGGGTCGAGATCGGCACGGTCGGCTCGCTCGAGTCGGTGCTGTTCGGTCCGTCGTCGGTCCCCGACGGCACGATGAACCTCATCGGCGCCCTGCGTCGCGCCATGGCCACCACGGGCTACACCGAGCTCAAGGAGTTCCAGCGCGTCGAGGTGGTCGTCGCCTGATGGCGACCAGCCCCCCGGACGGCGCCTGGCCGGTCGCCGAGCCGCCCCCGGACCGGCAGCCGCCGACCGCTGCGCGGATCGTCGAGGTCGTGGTCGCCGGGGTGCTGTGGGTCGGTCTCGCGCTCGGCTCCCTGCTGGTCGGCGCTCTCGCGCCGCTCACCGCGATGGCCTCCGACGGCTGCGGCGGCTCCTCCGACGACGGGGCCCTCATCTGCCGTCCGGAGGGCTCGCTGCTGTTCTTCGGCGGCCTGGCGCTGCTCTGGGTCCTGCTGCTCGTGGCGGTGCTCCTCAGCGCCTTCCGGATCGTGCGCGCCGCGACGACCGGACGGCCCGTCTGGCCGTGGCCGTTCGTCGGCCTCGGCATCGCGCTGCTCGGCCTCGTCCTGATGATCCTGGACCTGGCGATCATCACCCGCTGACGGCTCGTCAGGGGTCCGGGCCAGATCACATCGGAATCCGTTGCCGCGAGGAACGGTCCGGGGTCTAGCATGGTGAGGCTGTCCTCACCTGGACGCCCGCACCGAAGGAACCCCCATGCGCCGCACCGTCATCGCCACCGGCCTCGCCGCCACGTCGCTCGTCCTCCTGGCCGCCTGCGCCGAGAAGCCGTCGGAGGCCGACGGCACGGTCTCCGTGAAGGCCGCCGACTCCTCCTGCAAGGTCTCGGCGACGCAGCTCAAGGCCGGCCCCACCACGTTCGCCGTGACCAACGCGGGCTCCAAGGTCACCGAGTTCTACGTGTACGCCGAGGGCGACCGGATCATGGGCGAGGTCGAGAACATCGGCCCGGGCCTGTCGCGCGACCTCGTCGTCGACCTGCCGAAGGGTGACTACCAGGGCGCGTGCAAGCCCGGGATGGTCGGCGACGGCATCCGCCAGGACCTCACGGTCTCCGGCAAGGCCGCCAAGGAGCTGTCGGACTCCGCCGAGCTCAAGGCCGCTGCCGCCAGCTACCAGCGCTACGTCGAGAGCCAGACCGGTGCGCTCATCGACAAGACCACCGAGTTCGTCGACGCGGTGAAGGCCGGCAAGGTCGACGAGGCGAAGGCGCTCTTCCCGCGGGCGCGCACCTACTGGGAGCGCATCGAGCCGGTCGCGGAGATCTTCGGCGACCTCGACCCGATCACCGACGGCCGCGAGCCCGACGCCAAGGCCGAGGGACGCGACTTCACGGGCTGGCACCGCATCGAGAAGCAGCTGTGGGTCGCGGGCAACACCGACGGCATGGACCCCTACGCCGACCAGCTGCTCGCCAACGTGACGAAGGTGGTCCAGGAGAGCAAGGACAAGCCGCTCACGGCGCTTCAGCTCGCCCAGGGCTCGAAGGGTCTGCTCGACGAGGTCGCCACGGGCAAGATCACGGGCGAGGAGGACGAGTTCAGCCACACCGACCTCTGGGACTTCAAGGCCAACATCGAGGGCTCCCAGGCGGCGATCGCCGCCCTGCGTCCGGTGCTCGAGAAGGCCGACCCCGACCTCGTGACCCTCATCGACCAGCGGTTCAAGGCCCTCGACGCCGAGCTCGACCAGTACCAGGACGCCGACACCGGCGAGTGGGCCGGTTACGACACGCTCAGCAAGGAGCAGGTCAAGCGGCTCTCGGACTCCGTGGCAGCGCTCAGCGAGCCGACCAGCAAGGTGGCGGCCGTGGTCGCGGCCTCGGCGTGAGCGAGCGCTCGCCCCTCTCGCGTCGCGCCCTGCTCGGCGCGGCCGGCGCCGGTGCCGTGGCTGCGAGCGTCGCCGGCGGCTACGCGGTCGGCGCGACGCGCGACGAGCCGGTGCGCCCCGACCCCGAGGCGGTCCCGGTCGCGTTCGAGGGTCGGCACCAGGCGGGCATCCTCACCCCGGCGCAGGACCGGCTGCACTTCGTCGTGCTCGACGTGACGACCGAGAGCCGCGACGAGCTCGTCGGCCTCCTGAAGGAGTGGACGCAGGCGGCGCGCAAGCTCACCCAGGGCAACGAGGTGGGCGTCTACGGTGCTGTCGCGGGCGCCCCGGAGGCGCCACCGGAGGACACCGGCGAGGCCCTCGGCCTGCCCGCGTCGGGCCTGACGCTGACCATCGGCTTCGGGCCGAGCCTGTTCGAGCGCGACGGTCGCCCCCGGTTCGGCCTCGGCGACGCGCGGCCCACCGACCTCGCCGACCTGCCGCTGTTCTCCGGCGACCGTCTCGAGCCGTCGCTGACGGGCGGCGACGTCGCGATCCAGGCGTGCGCGAACGACCCCCAGGTGGCCGTGCACGCGATCCGCAACCTCGTCCGCATCGCCTTCGGGCGTGCGTCGGTGCGCTACTCCCAGCTCGGCTTCGGTCGCACGTCGTCGACGTCGGCGGCCCAGGCCACGGCGCGCAACCTGTTCGGCTTCAAGGACGGCACCGCGAACGTGAAGTCCGAGGACCGCGACGTGGACGACGTGGTGTGGGTCCAGGAGGGCGACGGTCCCGACTGGATGGTCGGCGGCTCCTACCTGGTCGCGCGCCGCATCGACATGCGCATCGAGACGTGGGACCGCGAGCCGCTCGCCGGGCAGGAGGCGATCATCGGCCGGGCCAAGGGCTCGGGCGGTCCGCTGTCCGGCGGCGACGAGCACGCGGCGATCGACCTCGGCAAGCGTGGCTCGGACGGCCAGCCGCTCATCCCCGTCACGTCGCACGTCGCCAAGGCACACCCCGACAACAACGGCGGCGCCCGGATCCTGCGACGCGGCTACAACTTCGTCAACGGCACGGACGGTCTCGGCCAGCTGGCGGCCGGTCTGTTCTTCATCAGCTACCAGCGTTCGCCGGAGCAGTTCGTGCGGATCCAGCGCAACCTGGCCGGGCCGACCAACGACGCCCTCAACGAGTACCTCGTGCACCGCAGCTCCGGCTTGTTCGCCTGCCCGCCCCGGCGTCGGGCCGCGCGGCTTCTGGGGCGAGACGCTGCTCGGCTGACCCGCTGCGGTGACGTTCGTCCGACGGACCGTCCGGATGTGACACAAGCCCTGTCGCATTCGACATACCGGCGGTATCCTGGAGGGCATGTCACTCGTCGACGTGGTCCCCGCCTCCCGTGTCCAGAGCCTGACGGCGCTGATCCGCAGCACCAGCGGCGAGACCCGCACGACCACCACCCCGCTCACGGGCGAGCCCGTCGCCCAGATCCCCGTGTCGTCGATCGACGACGTCGAGGCCGCCTTCGACGCCGCCCGGGCCGCCCAGCAGCGCTGGGCGCAGACCCCGCTGGAGGCGCGGTCCGCGGCCCTGCTGCGTCTGCACGACCTCGTGCTGGCGCACCAGGACGAGCTGCTCGACCTCATCCAGCTCGAGTCGGGCAAGGCGCGGGCCCACGCCTTCGACGAGGTCGCCCACCTGGCGCTGACCGCCCGCTTCTACGCACGTCGTCTGAAGAGCCAGCTGACCCCCACGCGACGCAACGGCGCCCTGCCGGGGCTCACGCGGGTCGAGGTGAACCAGGTGCCCAAGGGCGTCGTCGGCATCATCAGCCCCTGGAACTACCCGCTGACCATGGCGATCTCCGACGGGCTGCCCGCCGTCGCGGCCGGCAACGCGGTGGTGCACAAGCCCGACAGCCAGAGCCCGCTCATCGCGCTCGCCGGCGTCGAGCTGCTGCGTCGGGCCGGCATCCCCACCGACGTCTGGCAGGTCGTCAGCGGTGCGGGCTCGGTCGTCGGCTCGGCGATCATCGAGCGCGCCGACTACATCTGCTTCACCGGCTCGACGGCGACCGGCACCCTGGTCGCGAAGCAGGCGGCCGAGCGGCTCGTCAGCTGCTCGCTCGAGCTCGGCGGCAAGAACCCGATGATCGTGCTGCCCGGCGCCGACGTCGAGCGGGCCGCAGCCGGTGCGGTCACCGCCTGCTTCTCCTCGGCCGGTCAGCTCTGCGTGTCGATCGAGCGCGTCTACGTGCCCGAGGCGCTGTACGACGGCTTCCGCGACGCCTTCGTGCGTCGGGTGCAGGCCCTGAGCCTCGGCGCGTCCCTCGACTGGGACGCCGACATGGGCTCGCTGATCTCCCAGAGCCAGGTCGAGACCGTCGCCAAGCACGTCGACGACGCGGTCGCGAACGGCGCCACCGTGCTCACTGGCGGTCGGGCCCGACCCGACCTCGGTCCGTACTTCTTCGAGCCGACGGTGCTCGAGGGGGTCACCGAGGCGGCCGCGTGCTTCGCCGAGGAGACGTTCGGCCCGCTCGTCTCGCTCTACCCGTACCGCACGGTCGACGAGGCCGTCGCGCTCGCCAACGCCGGCGAGTACGGCCTCAACGCCAGCATCTTCGGACCGGTCCGCGAGGCCCGTCGCATCGCCCCGGCCATCAAGGCCGGCACCGTGAACATCAACGAGGGCTTCGCCGCCACGTTCGGCAGCATCGACGCCCCGATGGGCGGCATGCGCACGTCGGGCGTCGGCCGGCGTCAGGGCGCCGAGGGCATCCTGCGCTACACCGAGCCGCAGGCCGTGGCGGTCCAGCGGGCCGTGCCGATGGGCGGGCCGGCGTTCGTCCCCGCGCGGCGCTACGCGCAGGCCCTCACCCTCGGGCTGAAGGTGCTGCGTCGCACCCCCCGCGCCTGACGCCACCGCACCTGCACACCCCGCGTTCCCACACTCCGCAGGACACAGCACCACCTACCCCGCAGCAGCACCACGAGAGGTTCCCATGGGTTTCGACCACGACGTCATCGTCATCGGCTCCGGATTCGGCGGCAGCGTGTCCGCCCTGCGGCTGACCGAGAAGGGCTACAAGGTCGCCGTGCTCGAGGCGGGCAAGCGCTTCCGCGACGAGGACTTCGCCAAGACGTCGTGGCGGCTGCGCAAGTTCCTGTGGCTGCCGCAGCTGGGCTGCTACGGCATCCAGCGCATCGACAAGCTCAAGGACGTGCTCATCCTCTCCGGCGCGGGCGTCGGGGGCGGGTCGCTGGTGTACGCCAACACCCTGTACGAGCCGCTCGACCCGTTCTACAAGGATCCCGCCTGGGGCCACATCGCCGACTGGAAGAGCGAGCTGGCGCCGTACTACGACCAGGCCAAGCGGATGCTGGGCGTCGCGACCTACCCGTTCGAGACCCCGGCCGACCGGGTGATCAAGAAGGTCGCGCAGGACATGGGCGTCGAGGGCACGTTCCACCACACGCCGGTCGGCGTCCTCTTCGGTGACGAGCCGGGCCAGAAGGTCGCCGACCCCTACTTCGGCGGAGCGGGCCCCGACCGCAACGCCTGCACCAACTGCGGCGAGTGCATGACCGGCTGCCGACACAACGCGAAGAACACGCTCGTCAAGAACTACCTCTACCTCGCCGAGCAGAACGGCGCCGAGATCCACCCGATGACGACGGCGGTGTCGGTGACGCCGCTGCCGGGCGGCGGCTACGCGGTCGAGACGCGCCGCACCAACAAGCGCTTCCGCAAGCACCGCGTGATGACCGCCGAGCAGGTGATCTTCTCGGCCAGCACGATGGGCACGCAGAAGCTGCTGCACCGGATGAAGGACCAGGGCGTCCTGCCGAACGTCTCGGACCGGCTCGGGCTGCTGACGCGCACGAACTCCGAGGCGCTGCTCGGCTCCATCGCCGACGGCAAGGACGTCGACTACTCCGAGGGCGTCGCCATCACGTCGTCGTTCCACCCCGACGAGTTCACGCACATCGAGCCGTGCCGCTACGGGCGGGGCTCCAACGCGATGTCGCTGATGCAGACCGTGCTCACCGACGGGAGCCTGCCGACGGCGCGCTGGAAGACGTGGCTCAAGGAGCTGTGGAAGCAGAAGGGCAACATGTTCAAGCTCTACGACCTGCGGCACTGGTCGGAGCGCACGGTCATCGCGCTGGTCATGCAGACCCACGACAACTCGATCACCACGTACACGAAGCGCAACCTGCTCGGCCGGAAGGTGCTGACGTCGCGACAGGGCCACGGCGCACCGAACCCGGCGTTCATCGAGCCCGGGCACGTGGCGGTGCAGCGGATGGCCGAGCACATGGGCGGCACCCCGGGCGGCACGATCGGCGAGCCCTTCAACGTGCCGCTCACGGCCCACTTCATGGGCGGCGCGTGCATCGGCGACTCCCCGGAGACCGGCGTGATCGACCCCTACCACCGCCTCTACGGGCACGAGGGGCTGCACGTGATCGACGGCTCGTCGATCAGCGCCAACCTCGGCGTCAACCCGTCGCTGACGATCACGGCCCAGGCCGAGCGTGCGATGGCCTACTGGCCGAACCGCGGCGAGGCCGACCCGCGCCCCGCGGTGGGCGAGGGCTTCCGCTCGCTCGAGCCGATCGCCCCGAAGAATCCCGTGGTCCCCGAGGACGCGCCGGCCGCCCTGCGCCTGCCGATCGTCGGCGTCAGCTGACCTCCGCCTCGCTGCTGCTGGTTCCCATCGGGTGATGGGAACCAGCAGCTCACCACGGTCCTCCCTCGCTCACCTGCGGATGAACCCGCAGGTGAGCGGGGGATTCCCATGACCTGATGGGAATCAGTCGATGGGCGAGGGCTCAGGCCTCGGGACCGTCGGCGCGGCGCGGCGCGGCACGGCCGTCTCGGTCTCCTCGGAGCGGCCGCGGAGCACGGTGCTGCCCTCGCGGCGCCAGTGGGCGGCCTCCTCGGGGTCGGCGGAGGTGACCGCCTGCAGGTCGGCCAGCACGCCGCCCTCCACGTCCTTGGCCAGCTCGGTCAGGCGGGAGGCGGCGTTGACGGCGTCGCCGATCACGGTGAACTCGTAGCGGGTCTCGTCGCCGACGTAGCCCGCGACGGCGCGGCCGGTGGCGACGCCGATCCCCGCCCGCACGCCCACCAGCTCCGTCTCCAGCCGCTCGCCGATCCGCCGGGCGGCGGCGAGCGCCTGTCCCGCGTGGTCGTCGAGGTGGCGCGGTGCGCCGAACACCGCGAGCACGGCGTCGCCCATGAACTTGTTGACCAGGCCGCCGTGCGCGTCGACCTCGGCGATGATCACGCCGAAGTAGTCGTTCAGCATGGCCACGACCTCGTCGGGCTCACGCTCCTCGGCGTATGACGTGGAGCCCACGAGGTCGGTGAACAGCACCGACACCTCGCGCGTCTCTCCGCCGAGCCGGACGTCCTCCAGCGCCGCCTCGGCCACGTCGCGCCCGACGTGGCGGCCGAACGCGTCGCGCAGCCGCTCCCGCTCGAGCAGGCCCGTCGACATCTGGTTGAACCCCGACTGCAGCATGCCCAGCTCCGAGCCGTCGAACACCTCGATCGTGGTGCCGAACTCGCCGCGCTCGACCCGACGCATCGCCTCGGTGACGCCGGTCATCGGCTGGACGACGGCGCGGGAGGTGAGCCACATGACGAAGAACCCGAAGAACAGCACGACCGTGCCGATGATGAGGGTGACGACGGCCAGCTCGCTCAGGGTCAGCTGGTCGGTCGACAGCGCGAGGATGCCCACCACGACGAGTCCGACGACCGGAGCACCGGTGCCCAGCCACCAGAACATCAGCACGCGGGTCGCGGCGCCGAGACCGCGCGGCCGCTTCATGACCGCACCGCGGAGGGCGCGCGCGGCGATCGGTCGCATCGCGAACTCGGCGAGGAGGTAGGCGATGGTCGTCACCACGATCGACGCGATGCCGACGGTGAGGCCGGTCGAGAGCGCGCGTTCGGGCTGCACGGCGACCGACAGGAGCGTGAAGAGGACCGTGGCCAGCACCCACAGCGTCGCCTGCATGACGGTCAGCGACCGCGCGGCCCGCAGCGCGCGCCGCCGCTCGCGCGACGTCGGCTCGCGGTCCTCGAGGGCCCACCGCTGGGCCCGCACCGTCCGCCGCGTGCCCCACGTCGCGCCCACGAGCACGGCGAGCCCGACGTAGATCGGCACCGCGACCGCGAGGGCCACGCCCATGTCGGCCGTCGGGCGGGGGCTCGGGACCACGAACACCGACAGCGCGACGACGATGCCCGCGCCGATGACGTTCGTGCTGACGAGGAAGAGGGTGAGCAGCAGCTGGATGCGCACCCGCAGCCGGCTGGTGTCCTGCTCGGCCGATCCGAGCAGCACCGAGCCGAACGCGCGGCGGGACCGGGCCGTACGCGCGTCACGAGAGGCCACGTCATTGCCTTCCAGGGCTGGCGGAGGGGACGTCGGGCAGCGTACCGTCAGCATGCTGCGGGCGTGTCCTCCTTCGCTCCAGGTCGTTGGACCGGCTGCGGCGCCCTCCCACCCCCGCGCCGTTCGACCGAGAGGAAGCCATGGCACGCAAGGCAGACCGCGAGACCATCGACGCGCTGACCCGCGTCACCGACTTCGACGCCAAGACCATCGAGAAGCTCGCCGGTGTCGGTCGTCCCGTGAACATCCCCGAGCGCTGGGCCGTGATGATCGAGAACACCCCCGCGGACAAGGCGTACATCATCCTCGAGGGCACGGTGGAGATCCGACGCCACCAGGAGTCCATCGCCGAGCTGGGTGCCGGCGACGTCATCGGCGAGATGGCGCTCGTGAACGGCAAGCTGCGCAACGCGACCGTCGTGGCGAAGACGCCGGTCAAGGCGCTGCACCTCACCGACTCCGACGTCGCCGAGCTGCTGGAGCACGACCCGAACTTCGCCGAGAAGCTGCAGAAGAAGGCCACCGAGCGGCTCGACTGACCGTCCCGCTCCCGGTCGCCCGGCCCGGTCCCTCCCCGGAGGTGCCGGGCCGGCGCGCGTCCGGGCTCAGACCTGCCAGTCCAGGGCGTGCACGACCTGCGTGCCCGGGATCCCCTTGAGGTCGACCTCGCGGCTCTCCAGCACGGGCACGTCCGCACCGTCGGCCTCCAGCGCCTCGAGGACGGTGTCGCTGACCAGCACCTCGCCGCCCTCGGCCTGGGCGGCCACGCGCGCGGCGTAGGCGACGTTGCGTCCGAAGAGGTCGCCGTCGCGGTGCACGGCCGAGCCGCGGTGCACCCCGATCCGCACGGCCACGCCGGCCAGGCGCGACCCCGGCCGGGCGCGGGTGATCCGACGCTGCACCTCGGCCGCGGCGGCGACGGCCGCGGCCGCCGTCGGGAACGCGACCATGAACCCGTCGCCCTGGGACTTCACGACGTGGCCGCCGTGGCGGCCGACCGCACGGGTGACGACCGCGTCGTGCTTGGCGAGCAGCCGCACCCAGCCCCCGTCGCCCAGCTCGTGGTTGAGGGCGGTGGAGCCCTCGATGTCGGAGAACAGGATCGCGACCGTGCCGTCGGGCGTGGCCATGCGCGCGAGGTCGGGCCTTTCGACGTCGGCCCAGCGCGCGAGGTCGTCGATCGAGCTGCGCAGGGTGCCGCCGAGTCCCTTGTCCTTCAGGCTGATCGCCGTGCCCACGACCGTGCGGACGGCGTCGGCGGGTCGCGGCACGGTGAGTCGGGGTCGGGGTCGCTCGGCCTGCAGCGACCGCTTCAGCTGGGTGATCCGGCGACGCGCACCCAGGAGCAGCCCCCACGTCACGACCAGCAGCACGGCCAGCGTGGCCGTGCTGAGGGAGAGGGCGATCTCGAGACCGGACATCGGGACCAATCTACGGCGCGGACGGGGGAGGGACGGGCGCCGCGGCCGCCGGCTCGGGGTGCCGGAACGCACAGGACCCGGCCTGGAGGGAGCTCACGGGCCGGGTCCTGTCATGTGCCACGAGGAGCGGGCACGATGTGGATCTCGCGGGAGGGAGTGTAGCGAGATCCGTCCTGTTCAACGACGCTCCCCGGAGGGGGTTACGAGCCGTCTGAAGAAATTTCTCGACCGATACGATGACGCGGTGACCCCAGACCACGACCTCGTCATCGTCGTCGACTACGGCGCCCAGTACGCCCAGCTGATCGCACGCCGCGTCCGCGAGGCCCGGGTGTACTCCGAGATCGTCCCGCACACGATGCCGGTGGAGCAGATCCTCGCGCGCGAGCCCGCCGCGATCATCCTCTCGGGGGGTCCCTCCTCGGTCTACGAGCCGGGTGCGCCGCAGCTCGACCCGTCGATGGTCGAGTCCGACGTGCCGGTGTTCGGCATCTGCTACGGCTTCATGGCCATGGCCGCCGCGCTCGGCGGCGACGTCGCCCGGACAGGGCAGCGCGAGTACGGGCGCACGGCCGTCGAGGTGCTCGACCCGGGCACCCTGCTCCAGGGCCTGCCGAACAGCCTCACGTCGTGGATGTCGCACGGCGACGAGGTCGTCGGCGCGCCCCAGGGCTTTACGGTGAACGCGCGCTCCCCGCGTGCCACCGTCGCCGCGTTCGAGGACATCGGACGCCGGCTCGCGGGCGTCCAGTGGCACCCGGAGGTGCTGCACTCCGAGCACGGCCAGCAGGTGCTGGAGCGCTTCCTCGTCGAGATCGCGGGCTGCCGCCAGACGTGGACCAGCGTCAACATCGTCGAGGAGCAGGTCGAGAAGATCCGCGCCGAGGTCGGCGACGCGCGCGTCATCTCCGCGCTGTCCGGCGGTGTCGACTCCGCCGTGTCGACGGCGCTCGTGCAGCGCGCGGTCGGTGACCGCCTCACCGCCGTGTTCGTCGACCACGGGCTGCTGCGCGAGGGCGAGGCCGAGCAGGTCGAGCGCGACTACGTGGAGGCCACCGGGGTCGACCTGAAGGTCGTCGACGCGCGCGAGCGGTTCCTCGGGCACCTCGACGGCGTGAGCGACCCCGAGACCAAGCGCAAGATCATCGGTCGCGAGTTCATCCGCGTGTTCGAGGAGGCCGAGCGGGAGGTGCTCGCCACCCCAGGGCCGCCGGTGAAGTTCCTCGTGCAGGGCACGCTCTACCCCGACGTCGTCGAGTCCGGCGGCGGCGAGGGCGCGGCCAACATCAAGAGCCACCACAACGTCGGTGGCCTGCCCGAGGACCTCGAGTTCTCGCTCGTCGAGCCGCTGCGCACGCTGTTCAAGGACGAGGTGCGCGAGGTGGGCCGCCAGCTCGGCATTCCCGAGGCGATCGTCGGGCGCCACCCGTTCCCCGGCCCGGGCCTCGCCATCCGCATCGTCGGAGCGGTCGACGCCGAGCGTCTCGCGATCCTGCGTCGCGCCGACGCGATCGTGCGCGAGGAGACGACGGCCGCCGGCCTCGACGGCGACATCTGGCAGTTCCCGGTGGTGCTGCTCGCCGACGTCCGCTCCGTGGGCGTGCAGGGCGACGGTCGCACCTACGGCCACCCGATCGTGCTGCGTCCGGTGTCGAGCGAGGACGCCATGACCGCCGACTGGAGCCGCCTGCCCTACGAGCTGCTCGAGCGGATCTCCACCCGCATCACCAACGAGGTCGAGGACGTCAACCGCGTCGTCCTCGACATCACCAGCAAGCCCCCGGGCACCATCGAGTGGGAGTAGTCACCCCGTCGCGAGACGGATAGGGACGGGGGCTCAGGCCTGGTAGACGTCGGGCACGCCGTCGCCGTCGTCGTCGCGGGTCTCGCGCTCGTGGAGGCGACGGTACGTGCGGTTGCGCGACCGCAGCACCACGACCGCCAGCAGCGCCGACGTGAGGGACCCGAGGAGCACGCCCACCTTCACGTGCTCGTCGGCCTCGCTGCCCGGCCCGAACGCGAGCTCGCCGACCAGCAGCGCGACGGTGAAGCCGATGCCGGCGAGCAGGCCGACGCCGATCAGGTCGGTCCACGTCAGGTCGTCATCGAGCTCGGCGCGGGTGAACCGAGCCGTGAGCCAGGTCGCGGCCAGGACGCCGAGCGGCTTGCCGAGGACCAGCCCGGCGACGATGCCCAGGGTGACCGGGTCGCGCAGGGCCTCCACGAACCCCGACGCCCCCTCGACCGCCACACCGGCGGAGAAGAACGCGAACACCGGCACCGCGAACAGCGAGGACACCGGGCGCACGACGTGCTCGAGGTGCTCGGCCAGGCCGGGGCCGGACTCGCCGTCGCGGCGCAGCACCGGCACGGTGAAGCCGAGCAGCACGCCCGCGACCGTCGCGTGGACGCCCGACTCGTGCACCAACGCCCACGCGACGACGGCCAGCGGCACGAGCAGCCAGGGTGAGCGGACGCGGCGCTGGACGAGCAGCCCGAACAGGCCGATCGGCACGAGGGCGGCCGCCAGCCAGAGCACGTCGAGCTCGGCGGTGTAGAAGAGCGCGATGATCGTGATGGCCAGCAGGTCGTCGACGATGGCCAGCGTCAGCAGGAACAGCCGCAGCGCCGTCGGCAGGAACGACCCCACCACCGCCAGCACGGCGACGGCGAACGCGATGTCGGTGGCCGACGGGATCGCCCAGCCGACCAGGCGTCCCTCGGGGTGCAGTCCGTTGATCGCCAGGTAGAGAGCTGCCGGGACGGCCATGCCGCCGACCGCCGCGACGATCGGCACCGCGGCGCGCGAGGGGTCGCGCAGGTCGCCGGCCACGAACTCGCGCTTGAGCTCCAGGCCGACGACGAAGAAGAAGATCGCGAGCAGGCCGTCGGCGGCCCAGGTGCCGAGCGAGAGGTCGAGGTGCAGCGCCGACGGCCCCACGACGGTGTCGCGCAGCCGTGCGTACGCGTCGGTCGTGTTGGCGGCGACGAGCGCGACGAGGGCCGCGGCGACGAGGAGCGCGCCGCCGAACGTCTCGGCGCGGACCAGCTCGCCGATGCGCTGTGCCTCGGGCCAGGAGCCCCGACCGAACAGACGGGGGCGGGTGGTGTTCACAGAGGATCGTCCTCCAGGGGTCGACGACAGGACGCCGACCAGACTTCCCGGCACACCAGCTCCCATCCTACCGTCGAATCGCGCGGGGTCGGTGGGCGAGGCTAGCCTGCGGGGATGCCTGACGTCGCGCTCGCCGCACCCAACGAGGCCGCCGCCGACGCCGGCGCGCTGGTGGCTCGCGCGGGCGGCAACGCCGTCGACGCGGCGCTCGCCGCCGCGCTGGTGACCATGGTCAACGAGGTGGGCCTGGTCTCGCTCAGCTCGGGCGGCTTCGTGACGGTGCAGCCCCAGGACGGGTCGAGCCCGGTCACCGTCGACGGCTGGATGGACATGCCCGGTCGTGGAGCGGAGGCCGCGCGCGGCTCGGGCACGTGGGACGTGACCACCGAGTACGGCGGCGGGGTCACGGTCACGATCGGCGCCGGCTCGGTCGCGACCCACGGCGCGGTGGCGGCGTTCGAGGAGGCGCACCGCCGGTGGGGGAGCGTCCCGTGGCGCGAGGTCGTGGCACCGGCCGTCGACGTGGCCCGGGGAGGCTTCCGGCTGGGCTCGGCCTCGCGCTACTACCTCGACTACGTGCACGACGGCATCTACGGCTGGGACCAGCAGAGCCGGGCGGCCGTGCACGACGTCGACGGCACGGTGACGCGCGGGCTCGTGGTGGTCGCCGACCTCGCGGCCTCGCTCGAGCTGATCGCCGAGGAGGGCGCCAGGGCGCTGCACGCCGGCGAGCTCGGACGACTCATCAGCGACGACGTCGTCGCGCGCGGCGGTCTGCTGACCCGCGAGGACCTCGAGGCGTACCGGCCGGTGGTGCGGCCCGCGTTGCGCGTGGAGCTCGGCGACTGGACGCTTGGCACCAACCCGACGCCGGCGATCGGTGGGGTGTGCGTCGCGGCCATGCTGCGCCTGCTCGACGGCGTGCCGCGCGGCGTGGCGGACGGACGGTGGTCGACCGCCGACGTCGACCGCCTGGTCGAGGTGCAGCGGGCGGTCCTCGGGCACCGGCTCGACGTGCTCGACCACAGCGACGACCTCGTCGCCGACGCCCTCGCCTACCTGGCGTCGGTCGACGACACGGTGCGCTCGTCCGGCTCCACGGCCCACGTGTCGGCCACCGACGGCGACGGCGGCGCGTGCTCGGTGACCGTGTCCTCGGGCTACGGCTCGGGGATGGTGGCCCGCGGCACCGGCATCTGGCTGAACAACTGTCTCGGCGAGCAGGAGCTGAACCCGCGGGGGCTGCACGGCCTGCCGGCGGGCACCCGGCTGCTGTCCAACATGGCGCCGACCGTGGCCCACCACCGCGACGGCGCGGCCCTGGCGATCGGGTCGCCGGGGGCCGACCGCATCTCGACGGCCGTCGCGCAGGTCGTGGCGGGCTTCGTCAACGGCGGACTGCCCCTGCAGGAGGCTGTCGACCACCCGCGGGTGCACGTGCACCGGGCCGGCCGGCCCGACCAGGTGGTCAAGGTCGAGGAGGCGGCCGACCTCACGATGTACTACGGCGGCGTGGCCGCGACCCTGCTGCGGCGCGACGCGACGGGCGCACTGCACCTCGAGGCCGCCGCCGACCCCAGGCGCGACGGCGCGGTGCGTCTGGTGCGCAGCGCGTGACATCGTCGCTGTCACGGTCCTACGCTGCGGGCATGAACCTCGTCGGCCTCGCCACCCTGCCGTTGCGCGTGACGATCTCGGCCACCCGCACGACCCTGGCCCTCGGCCAGCTGGCGTCGCCGGACGGCCCGATCCTGCGCGAGGGCGGGTACGGGACGAGGATCGCGGTGCTGATCGGCGAGGACGGGCTGCTCGAGCAGCTGGGTCGGCTGCTGGCCGACGACCGCGGCATCGTCGCGCTCGGCAACCTGGTCGCCGACATCACGGCCGAGGACCGGCCCGTCGGCAAGGCGTTGCAGCGCGACGGTCTCGTCGACCGGATGGCGTCGGAGGACGGCCCGTTCGTGCGACTGCTGGAGGCCGGGGGTCCGCTCGACCGCGCCCTGGCCGAGGACGGCCCGCTCTACCGCTTCCTGGCTCCGGGCGGCTCGCTCGACCGGCTGCTCGCGCCCGACGGCCCCTTGGAGCGCCTCACCGCACCCGACGGCCCGATCGAGCGGATGCTGGCACCCGGTGGCCCGCTCGACCGGCTCCTGGAGCAGGACGGCACGCTCGAGAACGTGCTGCGCCCCGGTGGTCTGCTGGAGCAGCTGCTGGAGGAGGAGGGCGTCCTCGAGAACCTGCTGCGGCCGGGCGGGACGCTGGAGCAGCTGGTCGCGCTCGGGTCGACGATCGACGCGATCGTCCCGCGCCTCGAGGCCCTCGGCAGCGCGATCCCCAGCCTCAACCAGGCGGTGTCGGTGCTCAGCGGCGCCGTCGAGCCGCTCGGCACGCTCGCCCAGCGTCTGCCCGGCGGCCGCCGGCGGGTGCTGTCGTCCGGTCCGTCGGGGTCGACCCCCACGAACGAGCTGTACGGCGAGTGAGCGCCCCCGCGCGGTCCGACGTCGTCGGCCGCTGGCTCCCCGAGAACGGCCCGGACCGGGCGTTCGTCGAGCTGCGCGACAACGGCGACCTCGCCGGGCACGACGGGTGCAACCGGTTCGGCGGCGAGCACTGGTCGCTCGAGGGCGACGTCGTCACCACGTCGGGCACCCGTGTCTCGACCCTCATGGCCTGCGACGGTGTCGACACCTGGGTGGGGCGGGCCGTCTCGTTCCGCTGGGACGACGGCACGCTGCGTGCGACGGGACCCGACGGCGCGGAGCTGGGTCTGCTGCTCACCGACCCCGGACACGTCCGCGCGGGGCTGACCGTCGTGCCTCGACGAGGGCTCAGACGTCCGCCGGTCGTGGTGGTCCTGGTCGTCGTGGGCGCCGCGCTCGCCGTGGGCGGGTGCCAGGGAGGGGCGTCGGACCCGGCTCCCTCGGCGTCGCCGTCGCTCCCGACGACGGGACACGACGTCACCCGGGCCGATCTCGTGGGGCTGTGGTCGGCGGGCCGTTCGGGCTCGCGCCTGCCGGTGGAGGTCGAGCTCGGGCCCGACGGCGGCGTGTCAGGCTCCGACGGGTGCAACTCCTTCAGCGGTCGGCGCTGGTCGCTCGACGGCGACCGCGTGCTGCTGAGGGGCAGCCAGGTGACGTCGCTCGTCGGCTGCTCGACGGTCCCGGGGGAGTGGCTGGCCCGGGCCGCCTCGTTCCGGGTGGAGGACGGTCGCCTGGTCGCCCTCGACCGTCGCGGTGACGCGCTCGGGTCGCTGAGCCGGGCGGGCTCCTGAAGGCTGTCCGTTCGGCTTGCCGACGTCGAGGTCCGTGCGAGGCTCGACGCATGGACATCGTCATCATCGGAGGCGGTCTCGCGGCCGCGAAGGCTGCAGCGGCGCTGCGCGAGAACGGTCACGACGGCGCGCTGACGATCATCGGCGACGAGGACCGTCTGCCCTACGAGCGTCCGCCGCTGTCGAAGGACGTGCTGCTCGGCGAGGGCACGCTCGACGACGCCGTCGTCCAGCCGCAGGAGTGGTACGCCGAGCACGACGTGCGGCTCGTGACGGGCACCGAGGTCGAGCGGCTCGACGTCGAGGGTCACCGGGTGCACCTGGCGGACGGCCAGGTCGTGCCGTTCGACAAGGCCGTCATCGCGACCGGCGCCCGGCCCGCCGTCCCCGACGCCATCGCGGGTGGTGCCGACGCCTTCTTCCTGCGCAACGCGGCCGACGTGGAGCGGCTGTCGGCGGCGTTCGCCGATGCGTCGTCCGTCGTCGTCGTGGGTGGCGGCTGGATCGGGCTCGAGGTGGCGGCTGCGGCACGTCACCACGACCTCGAGACGACGGTCGTGCTGCGCGACGACGTGCCGCTGGAGAAGGTCATGGGCGAGCGGATCGGCGGCTACTTCGCGTCGCTCCACACGTCGCACGGCGTGACCCTGCGGTCGGGTGAGCGGGTCGACGCGGTGACCGCGCGCACGGTGAAGCTCGGCGGCGGGGAGGTGCTCGAGGCCGACGTCGTCGTGCTGGCCGTGGGTGCGACGCCCAACGTCGAGCTCGCGCAGGAGGCTGGGCTGCTCGTCGACGACGGCATCGTCACCGACGAGCACTTCGCCACCAGCCACCCCGACGTGTACGCCATCGGCGACGTCGCGGCCACCCTGCACCTGGGTCGCGGCCACGCCGTGCGGGTCGAGCACTGGGACGACGCGGTGCGCCAGGGCGAGGCCGTCGCGCAGGTGCTGCTCGGCCAGGACGTCGCGTACGACTGGGAGCCGTACTTCTTCACCGACCAGTACGACCTCGGCATGGAGTACGTCGGCCACGGCTCCGGCGACGACGACGTGGTCGTGCGCGGCGAGCTCGACGACGGCAGCGGCGAGGGCGAGTTCATCGTCTTCTGGCTGCACGACGGCGTCGTGTCCGCCGCGATGAACGTCAACATCTGGGACGTCCAAAACGATCTGCGGGCCCTCGTGGGCCGTGAGGTCGACCCCGACCGCCTCGCCGACCCCGCCGTCGAGCTCTCCGACCTCGCCTGACCTGGGTCCCGAGATTCCCAGGTCGACCTGGGAATCTCGCCCAGGCACGAGAATCTCAGCCAGGCACGGCTTGCTTTCCGTGCTTCGTTGAGAATTCCGTGCTGCGTCCGGAGATTCCCAGGTCGACCTGGGAATCTCTCCCTCGGGTCAGACCTCGGCGACGTGCACGACGGCGTCGCCGCTGTTGACCACGGGGGCTTCGGTGCGGCCGATGACGACACCGGACCGCTCGGCGTGGACGAGGCGGACGCGCTTGCCGAAGGAGTCGAACAGGCCGCCGAGGCGCTGGCCCTCGCTGACGTGCTCCCCGAGCCCGACCTCCAGGTGCAGCATGCCGGTGCCGCGGGCCCGGACCCAGCTGCTCTTGAACGACGCCTGGCTCGGCGTCGGGGGCTCCTCGTCGAGCGGGTCGGTCATGCCGAGCGCGGCGAGCACCCGACGGACGCCGCGGACGCCGGCCTCGATCGCCCACCCGTCCATGCGCCACGCCTCGCCGGCCTCGTAGAGGAGCACCGTGGCGCCGGCCTCGCGGGCGGCGGCGCGCAGCGACCCGTCGCGGATGCGGGCGTGCAGCATGACGGGGGCGGCGAACGCCTCCGCCAGCTCGCGCGTGCGGGCGTCCTCCAGGTCGGCGCGGATCTGCGGCAGGTTCGTGCGCCGGTCCGACCCGGTGTGCAGGTCGATCCCGACCTCGCACTTGGCCACCACCTCGGTCATCATCAGGTGCGCGATGCGCGACGCGAGCGACCCGCGGGCCGATCCGGGGAAGGAGCGGTTCAGGTCGCGGCGGTCGGGCAGGTAGCGGTCGCCCGTCATGAAGCCGAGCACGTTGACGATCGGCACGGCGATCAGGGTGCCGCGCATCGTCTTCGGGTCGAGATCGGCGAGCACCTGCCGGACCACCTCGACGCCGACCGCCTCGTCGCCGTGGATGGCGGCGTCGACCCACACGGTCGGCCCGTCCTCACGTCCGTGCACGACACGCACCGGCAGGTCGACGTCGGCACCGGTCACGAGTCGGGTGATCGGCAGCGACACCGACTTCACCTGCCCCGGACGCACCCGGATGGGGCCGATCTCGAACGACGGGCGCACCATCACCGTCCCCGGTTCCGGCGGCGCACGCGCACGGGCGGACGCCCGCCGAGGTAGGACGCGCTGGAGTCGACGAGGAACCCCTGCGCGAGCGCCTCACGTCCCACGAGCATCCGGAAGCCCATCTCGTCGCGCCGCGACAGCGTCACCTCGGCGGGCACCACGCGACCGGCGAGGTGCAGGTCGATCATCACGACGTAGCGCTCCTCGACGTGGCCCGACGACGACCGCACCTCGCGCAGGTCGAGCACGTCGAGCTCGACCTGCGTCGGGTCCTCGTCGCTGCCCTGCCACGGGTGGATGCTGAACCGGACCCGACGTCCTCCGTCGTCGTCGAGGTCGAAGGCGTGCAGCGACGACGTGCGCGCGCCGGTGTCGATCTTGGCCTTGATCCACGGCACGTCCAGGTCGGGCAGACGGACCCACTCGCGCCAGCCCACCAGCGTCGGCGCCGGACGGTCGGCGTCGGGCCCGCCAGGGGGAGCGGACTGCGGGGCGGAGGTGTAGGAAGGGGGTTGCGTCAACCGTCCGTCCTTCCAGCTCGGGGAGTCCATGAAGCTCGCGATCCTGTCACGTGCGCCTCGGTCGTACAGTACGCAGCGCCTGCGCACCGCGGCGCTCGACCGTGGTCACACCGTCAAGGTGCTGAACACCCTGCGCTTCGCGATCGACCTCTCGGGCGACGAGCCCGACCTGCAGTACCGCGGCAAGCCGCTGTCGCACTACGATGCCGCGCTGCCGCGCATCGGCAACTCCATCACCTACTACGGCACCGCCGTCGTGCGGCAACTGGAGCAGATGGACGTGTACACGCCGAACACGTCGTGGGGCATCCAGAACTCGCGCGACAAGCTGCGCGCGAGCCAGATCCTCTCGCGCCACGACATCGGCATGCCGGCCACGACGTTCGTGCGCGACCGGGCCGACGTGATCCCCGCGATCGAGCGGGTCGGTGGCGCGCCGGTCGTCATCAAGCTGCTCGAGGGGACCCAGGGCATCGGCGTGATCCTGGCCCCGGAGATCAAGGTCGCCGAGGCGATCATCGAGACCCTGCAGAGCACCCGCCAGAACGTGCTCATCCAGCACTTCGTCGCGGAGAGCAAGGGTCGCGACATCCGTGCGCTCGTGGTCGGCGACCGTGTGGTCGCGGCGATGCGACGCGTGGCGAAGGGCGATGAGTTCCGCTCCAACGTGCACCGCGGCGGCTCCGTCGAGCCGGTCACGCTCGACGCCGAGTACGAGCGGGTGGCGGTACGGGCGGCGCAGATCATGGGTCTGCGGGTCGCCGGCGTCGACATGCTGGAGGGCGACGAGGGGCCCCTCGTCATGGAGGTCAACTCCTCGCCCGGCCTGGAGGGCATCGAGGCGGCCACCAACCTCGACGTCGCCGGGGCGATCATCGACCACATCGACAACCAGGTCGCCTTCCCCGAGATCGACGTCCGGCAGCGGCTGACCGTCTCCACCGGCTACGGCGTCGCCGAGCTGCTCGTGCAGGCGGCGTCGGACCTGGTCGGCACGCCGCTCGGCGAGAGCGGCCTGCGCGACCGCGACATCTCCGTCCTCACGCTGCAGCGCGGCACCCAGGTGATCCCGAACCCGCGCCGCTCGCACGTGCTCGAGGCCGGCGACCGGCTGCTGTGCTTCGGCAAGCTCGAGGAGATGCGCTCGATGATCCCGAGCCGCCGCAAGCGGATCCGCAAGGTCAAGCGGCTCCCGAAGGACCCGATCCACGAGGGGTGACGGCTCCCAGTACGTCGGCTCACGCGCCCTGTCAAGGCCATCCACCTCAACTCTGAAGAAGTCTGTCGCACTCCTGCGAGCCCCTCCATCGTGTGGGGACCGGCACCTCCCAGGTGCCGAGATCGGAGGAGACGTGATGCAGAGACGGGCGATGACGGTAGTGGTGTCGTCTGCGGCGTGTGCCCTGGCCCTGGCGGTCGGACCCGCCGCAGCGGCGGAGGGTCCGGACGGAGCCCACGCCCCGCCGGCCGAGGCGCAGTCCGTCGACGACCTGAGGGTCGTCGACACCCCCGAGGGCGACTATCTCCTGGAGGAGTCGTTCACGCTCGACGGTCGGCCGCTGTCGACGAAGCGGACGTCGCTCGACGGCTCCGCGAGCACCGAGCCGTCGACCCTCGCGAACCGGGGCGGGACGGGTGGCACGAGCACGGCGTCGGGCTGCCGCAAGGTCACGATCTCCAACCGGGCGAAGACGGTCGTCGGCAAGACGGCCTACCGCTACAACACCTGGACGCGCTGGTGCTGGACGCGGTCGACCGAGCGGATCCACCGCGGCGTGAAGACCGGATGGAGCATCTCGTCGGTGGACGGGTTCCAGTACTGGCGGGGCCAGGTGCGCAAGGTGACGAACTTCTACGACGCAGGAGCGAACAACAACCGGCCTCGGAGCGGTTTCCGGCACTACCGACAGGGTCGGTTCGAGAACTGTGTCGTCAAGTACGGCTGCATCCAGACGTCGTACCCCGCCAACTCCCTGCGGTCGTACTCCAACGGCAGGTACCGCTACGCGTTCTCGGGCACGTGACCGGGCGCCGGCAGGTCCTCGCGGTCGCGCTCGTCGTGGTGGTCCTGCTCCCGTTCGGGCTCGTGGGTCTGGGCGGGAGCGTGGGCTACGGCGCGATCGAGCTGGTCGCGTGGCTGGTCGTCGTGGCGGCGCTCGTCGTCGCCTTCCTCACGTGGGGCCGAGGCCCCCGCAACACCCAAGGAGCTCGGGACCAGGACCCGAGGAGAAAGGATCAGAGATGAAGCGAATCACCGTTCCCGGACGAGGTCTGGCGGTCGCGGCGGGAGTCGCGGCCCTGGTGGTCGGCGGCGCGGTCGCGGCGGTCGGGGTCGACGGACCTGACCCCTCCTCGATCGACCCGGCGCAGGCGGAGGTCACGATCACCGACGAGACGTCCACGCTCGACGGGACGCCGACCGGCACCACCGTCGCGACGTACGACGTCGAGGGACACCTGCTCGACCGCCAGGTCAGCGAACCCTGAGCCGTCCTGCCGTGCCGGGCGGGCGTGGCGACCGGGCGGGGAAGATCCGGACGGTCGAGGACGTTGCACCGCTGACGTGAGTGCTCTTCTCGAACCCGTCACCCTCCGCGGCGTCACCGCCCGCAACCGTGTCTGGCTGGCGCCGATGTGCCAGTACTCGTGCTTCGCGCGCGACGGCGTGCCGACCGACTGGCACCTGGCGCACCTCGTCGCGCGGGCGTCGGGCGGCTTCGGGCTGCTCCTCACCGAGGCCACCGCGGTGGTGCCCGAAGGCCGCATCAGCCCTGAGGACACCGGACTCTGGGACGACGTCCAGCAGGAGGCGTGGGCACGGGTGGTCGCGGCGGTGCACGAGCAGGGCGTGCCGATCGGGGTCCAGCTCGCGCACGCGGGACGCAAGGCGTCGACCTTCGCCCCGTTCGCCGACCCCCGCGCTGCCGCCACCGGCGAGGGCAGCGTGCCCGTCGAGGACGGCGGCTGGGAGACCGTGGCGCCGTCGGCCGTCGCCTTCCCGGGGTACGCCACGCCCCGCGCGCTGTCGGTCGAGGAGGTCCGCGAGCTGCCGGCGCGCTTTGCCGACGCCGCCCGCCGGGCCGACGCCGCCGGGTTCGACGCCGTCGAGGTGCACGCCGCCCACGGCTACCTGCTGCACCAGTTTCCTGTCGCCGTTGTCGAACCAGCGCGACGACGAGTACGGCGGCTCCTTCGAGAACCGCACGCGGCTGGTCGTCGAGGTCGTCGACGCGGTCCGCGCGGTCTGGCCCGACGACAAGGCGCTCGTGGTCCGGTTCTCGGGGACCGACTGGCTCGAGGGCGGCTGGACGTCGGCCGAGACCGCGCGACTGTCGCGCGAGCTCGCCGACCACGGTGTGGACCTCGTCGACGTCTCCAGCGGCGGCCTGCTCCCCGCCGACATCCAGGTCGGGCCCGGCTACCAGGTGCCGCTCGCGCGCGAGGTGCGCGACGGCTCCGGCCTGCCCGTGGGCGCGGTGGGCCTGATCACCGACCCGCAGCAGGCGGAGGAGGTGCTCGAGCGGGGCGACGCCGACGTCGTGCTGCTGGCGCGGGCCGCCCTGCGCGAGCCGGGCTGGCCCCAGCGAGCGGCCCACGAGCTCGGCGACCCGCCCGCGGGCCTGTACCCGCCGCAGTACGAGCGGGGCGTCTGGCGCTGACCCCGCCGGCCCCGCCACCATGAGCGGGTGGACGACGCGACCTGGACCTTCGACGCCGAGCTCTGGCGCGACGGCGCCTGGCACTTCGTGACCGTGCCCGATGACGTCTCCGACGAGGTGGAGGAGCGCTTCGGTCCGACGGCCGCAGGTTTCGGCTCGGTGCGGGTCGAGGTGACCGTCGGCGCGACCACCTGGCGCACGTCGGTGTTCCCGTCCGCGCAGCAGCGCGCGTACGTGCTTCCGGTCAAGAAGGCCGTGCGGTCCGCCGAGCGCCTCGACGAGGGCGGCACGGCGTCGTTCACGCTGCGCGTGCTCGCGCACTAGGGTGACGGCGTGCTGCACCGCGACGTCCGACGCCCGGCTGCGTGGGCTGCCTGTGCCGGCATCGCCGGGTCCGGCACGCTGGTGCTCGTGCTGGCAGGCCAGTTGCTGCTCGTGAGCACGACGCCCGTCGAGACCGGCCCCGACCTCCCCGCGTCGGCCGCGGACGCCATCTCGGCGTCGGTCCGTCGCGACGGTCTGCTGCTGGCGCTGGTGAGTCTCGTGCTGGTCGTGGGCGGGGGACTCGCCGCGCGGCGCCTCCAGCCGGACGGGCCCGTCCGCGCCTGGTGGGGCCTCGCTGCGGTCGTCGTCGGCGTGCTGGGCTGCGTCGTCGTGCCGTGGCTGGTGCTCGGACTGGTCTGACGCGTCGGCTCCGGCTCGGGGCGGCGGGACCCGTCAGCGGTAGGTGAGGCGCCTCAACGGGGCCCGGTAGCGCGGCCGACCTACCTTTGGCCCGCATTCCGCGGCCCACCTACCGCCCAGGGGGTGAGGTCCGGGGACGGGTCGGCGGGGCCGGCGCGACCGTCTAGGCTCGGGTGCGTGGAACGGACCGACGTGGGGCGCAGCCTCGGCTGGGGCGTGGCGCTCGGGGGTGCCCTGGGCACGACGCTGACGCTGCTGTTCTCGGTGGCTGCTCGCTACCTCCTCGGCACGCAGGGCCTGGCCCTGCCCGGGGAGACCTCCGACGCGACCATCACCGGCGACGACCTCGGCCGCTACGTCCTGGTGACCGCGATCGGCAGCAGCGTGGTGCTGGTGGGCTGCCTCGTGGCCCTGTGGGTGCTGCGACCACGGAGCCTGCGCGGCTCAGTGATCGCGCTCGTGGTGGTCGGCGTGCTGGTCGGTTTCGCCGCCCTGCCGTGGGTCGTGAACACGGCCGCGGCGCTCGCCATCGGCGACGTCACCGCCTGACGCGCCGACAGTCCACCGGCACGGACACGCCCGCCGATAGGATTCTCAGGTGACCGACGCCCCGCTGCCCGACAGCCCGCGCCAGCTCGACACCGTCGCCCACGCGAAGGAGACGCCCGAGCGCGAGCTCCCGTGGGCCGAGCTGGGGCTCAAGCCCGACGAGTACGAGCGGATCGTCGAGATCCTCGGCCGTCGCCCCACCGGCGCCGAGCTCGCCATGTACTCGGTCATGTGGAGCGAGCACTGCTCCTACAAGTCCTCCAAGGTGCACCTCAAGAAGTTCGGCGAGCTGCCGCAGGAGACGCCGCTCGGCAAGACGCTCGCCGGCATCGGCGAGAATGCCGGCGTCATCGACATCGGCCAGGGCTACGCGGTGACCTTCAAGGTCGAGTCGCACAACCACCCGTCCTACGTGGAGCCCTACCAGGGCGCCGCCACCGGTGTCGGCGGGATCGTCCGCGACATCCTCGCGATGGGTGCCCGCCCGGTCGCCGTCATGGACCCCCTGCGCTTCGGCCCCCTCGACGCCCCCGACACCTCCCGCGTGCTGCCCGGCATCGTGGCCGGCGTCGGCGGGTACGGCAACTGCCTCGGCCTGCCCAACATCGGCGGCGAGGTCGTCTTCGACGACACCTACCTCGGCAACCCGCTCGTCAACGCGCTCTGCGTCGGCGTCCTGCGCCACGAGGACCTCCACCTCGCGTTCGCCTCCGGCGTCGGCAACAAGGTGGTGCTCTACGGCGCGCGCACCGGCGGCGACGGCATCGGCGGCGTGTCGGTGCTCGCGTCCGAGACGTTCGACGCCGACGGCCCGGCCAAGCGACCCAGCGTCCAGGTCGGCGACCCGTTCATGGAGAAGCTGCTCATCGAGTGCACCCTCGAGCTGTTCGCGGCCAAGGTCGTCAACGGCATCCAGGACCTCGGCGGGGCGGGTCTGTCGTGCGCCACGAGCGAGCTGGCCAGCGCCGGCGACGGCGGCATGCACGTCGAGCTCGACACGGTCCCGCTGCGCGACCCGTCGCTCTCGCCCGAGGAGATCCTCATGAGCGAGAGCCAGGAGCGCATGATGGCGGTCGTCGAGCCGGAGCACCTCGACGCGTTCATGGCGATCTGCCAGAAGTGGGACGTCGAGGCCGTCGTGGTCGGCGAGGTCACCGACGGCGACCACCTGGTCATCGACTGGCACGGCGAGACGATCGTCGACGTGCCGCCGCGGTCCGTCGCGCACGACGGACCCACCTACGAGCGCCCCTACGCGCGCCCGGACTGGCAGGACGCGCTGCAGGCCGACACGGCCGAGCAGCTGCCCCGGCCCAGCACCGGCGAGGAGCTCGGCCGCCAGGTCGTGCAGGTGGTCACGAGCCCGAACCTCGCCGACAAGTCGTGGGTCACCGACCAGTACGACCGCTACGTCCAGGGCAACACCGTGCTCGCGCAGCCCGAGGACGCGGGCATGGTCCGGGTCGACGAGACCACCCACCTGGGCGTGGCCGTCTCGACCGACTGCAACGGCCGGTTCGCCAAGCTCGACCCCTACGCCGGTGCGCAGCTCGCGCTCGCCGAGTCGTTCCGCAACGTCGCGGTCTCGGGTGCGCTGCCGCTCGCGGTCACCGACTGCCTCAACTTCGGCTCGCCCGAGGACCCGGCGGTCATGTGGCAGTTCGAGCAGGCCACGCACGGCCTGAAGGACGCGTGCGCCGAGCTCGGCATCCCCGTCACCGGCGGCAACGTCAGCTTCTACAACCAGACCGGCGAGACCGCCATCCTCCCGACGCCGGTGGTCGGGGTGCTGGGCGTCATCGAGGACGTCCGGCAGCGCGTGCGCCAGGGCTTCACGCGCGACGGCGACCACCTGCTGGTCCTCGGCGACACCCGCGAGGAGCTCTCGGGCGGGGCGTGGGCGCACACGGTGCACGGCCACCTCGGCGGTCTGCCGCCCGCGGTCGACCTCGCCGCCGAGCAGGCCCTGGCCGCCGTGGTGCGCGAGGCGGGCCGTCTGGGCCTCCTGACGTCGGCGCACGACCTCTCCGACGGCGGCCTGGCCATGGCCCTCGCCGAGGGGTCCTTCGCGCACGGCGTGGGCGTGCAGCTGCAGCTCGACGACGACCCGTTCCTGCAGCTGTTCAGCGAGTCCGCCGCCCGCGCGCTCCTGGCCGTGCCGGAGCACCACCACGACGAGGTCGTCCAGATCGCGCAGGAGCACGGCGTCACGCTCACCTCGGTGGGCCGTACCGGTGGCTGCTCCTTCGAGGTGGCGGGCCAGTTCACCATCGACGTCGACGACCTGCGCGACGCCTGGCGGCGGACGCTGCCGGCGGCGCTCGGTCCGATCCTGGAGGCCTGAGGCCGGTGGCGCGGCCGACCGTGGGGCTCACGCCCGAGGTCGTCGACGGCCTGCTGGCCCGGCTCGACGACGGCGACGCGTCGCGCGAGGTGCTCAAGCCGCTCGTCAAGCACTACCTGGGCGAGCTGGCACGTCGTGCGCCCGGCCGCAGCGTCGAGGTGCGCGTGCCGCCGTACGCAGCCGTGCAGTGCATCGAGGGGTCCACCCACACGCGAGGGACACCGCCGGCCGTCGTCGAGATGGACGCGGCGACCTGGATCGCGCTCGCGCGGGGCCAGGTGGCCTGGGCCGAGGCCGCCGCCGACCGGGCGCGGGTCCGGGCCTCGGGCCAGCGGTCCGACCTCTCGCCGCACCTGCCGCTCGACGTGCCCGAGGCTGCCGACCCGGACGCCTGATCGGTGCGTCGTCCACACCGCTGAGAACTTTCCCGACCGCGCGAGAACCTGTTCACCCGGTGTATGCTGTGGACCACAACGGTCCCGGCCCACACCCCTGGAGGGTCGGGGCCGTTGCTGCGTCCAGGGGCCCGCGACGCCCCGTCAGACCTGGCGCCCGCCCTGCGGCCAGTAGCCCTTGCGCAGGTCGCGCTTGAGGATCTTGCCGGAGGGATTGCGCGGCAGGGCCTCGACGACGTCGACCGACTTCGGCGCCTTGTAGTGGGCGAGCCGCTCGCGGGCGTAGTCGATGAGCTCCTGCGGGTCGATCTGGTGCTCGGGCCGGAACGCGACGACGGCCTTGACCGACTCGCCCCACGTGTCGTCCGGGACGCCGATCACGGCGGTCTCCAGCACCGCCGGGTGCTCCGCCAGCACGCGCTCGACCTCGGGGGAGTACACGTTCTCGCCGCCGGTGATGATCATGTCCTTCACCCGGTCCTCGATGAAGACGAAGCCGCCGTCGTCGACGCGGCCGACGTCGCCGGAGCGCAGCCAGCCGCCGTCCTGGAGGAGCTCGGCGGTGGCGTCGGGGCGCCCGAGGTACCCGACGGTGCTCTGCTCGGTCCGCCACCAGAGCTCGCCGGCCTGGCCGGGCTCGACGTCGCGCAGGGTGGCGACGTCGACGACGCGCAGCTCCACCCCGGGGATGGGCCGGCCAGCCGAGACGAGCCGCTCGGGGTGGGCCTCGTCGCGGTGCGCGGCGTCGTCGAGGATCGTCACGACGCCACCCATCTCGGTCATGCCGTACACCTGCATGAACCGGGTCGTGGGCCAGTGCTCGAGCGCGCCGCGCAGGACCGGCAGGGGCATCGGCGCCGCACCGTAGGAGAAGACCTTGAGCCGGCTGAACAGCTGCATCGCCTGCGGGCCGGCCTGCAGCAGACCCGCCACGACGGCCGGCACGAGGAACGCGTGGGTCACGCCGGCCGCCATCGCGCCGGCGAGGAGCGTCGGGTCGACCTCGCGGATGATGTACCCGTGCGTGCCGGTGGCCGGACCGAACAGGGCGTAGGACGAGCCGCCGACGTGGAACATCGGCATCGCGACGAGCATCGTGTCGTCGGGCCCGTACTCCACGTCGCCCTTCGCGTGGCGCGTGTGCTCGACCATGTTGTGCTGCGTGAGCATCACGCCCTTCGGGCGCCCCGTGGTGCCCGAGCTGTACATGACCAGGCAGACGTCCGACGGCTCCACGCCCGGCTGCCGGTCGACCGGCTCGGCCGACGCGAGGAACGCGTCGAGCTCGTCGTGCTCGCCGCCCACCACCACGACCCGCTCGACCCCCACGAGCCGGTCGCGGATCAGGTCGATCGTGGGGGCGAGCTCGTGTCCGACGAAGAGGATGCGCGCCCCGGCGTCGTTGATGACGTAGTCGAGCTCGTCGCCGGCGAGCCGCCAGTTGACGATCGCGTTGGCCGACCCGAGCAGGCACGACGCCTGCGTCGCCATGAGGATCGCCGGGTTGTTCTTGTCGAGGAACGCGATCCGGTCGCCCCGGGTGATGCCCTCGGCCTGCAGGGCGCCGGCGAGGCGTCGCACGTCGTCCCAGGCCTGCGACCACGTCCACGTGCGGTCGAGGTAGGTCCAGCACCGACCGTCGGGCTCGTGCTCGGCCCGGTGCTGGTGGAAGTCGGACAGGTACGTGGCGTCGGGCAGGTCGGGCACGGGCGCTCCTCTGTGGCGTGGGTCACGCCAGCCTAGAGGGCCCCCGGTCACCGGGGAAGAGGGTCGAGCGCGGCTCAGGCCTGCTCGACGGCCTCGGCGAGGCGTTCGAGCGTCCGCTCCATGTTGCGCTTGGTGGTGCGCGGCAGGTTCCCGCGACGCAGGAAGATCCGCTGCCGGTCGCGGCTGATGTCCCACGTCTCGCGGACGATGGTGCTGGCGCCCTGGTCGACGAGCTCGTAGCGCCAGGTGCGTCCGCCGATGATCCCGAACAGGCCGGTGGTGCGCCAGGCGATGCGGCGGTTCGGCTCGAACTCCACGACCTCGTTCTTGGTCGTGTAGGGCAGGCCCATCTTCATCGACATGCCGAACGTCGAGCCCATCGAGAGCGGCTCGCTCCGGGACTTCGTGCCCTGCACGGTGCCCGACCCGTCGATCAGCTGGTGCCGTCCCGCGTCGGCGAGGATCGCGAAGATCCGGTCGGAGGGCGCGGCGATCAGCCGCTCGGCGGTGACCTGGTCGGACGTCATGCGTCCATCGTCGCCGAGGTGTCCGGTCGCCGCACGACGAGGCGCGGCAAGTCAGCCGAGCACGAACGCCAGCCAGAACCCGAGCGCGGTGGACAGCCCGATCCACCAGCCGCCGTCGCGGTAGGCCTCCGGCAGCAGCGTGTCGGCGAGGACGGCCAGGGTCGCACCGCCGGCGACCGCCTGGGCGACGGCGATCGCCGCGGGGGAGACGACGTCGCTGCCGGCGTGTGCGGCGACCGTGACGAGGGTCAGCAGGACGCCGACGCCGGCCCACAGCAGCAGCCCGCGACGCGGACCGAGAGCGGGGTCCTCGCGCAGGGAGGCGGCGCTGGCGATCGCCTCGGGGGTGTTGCCGACGGCGATCGCGACCAGCAGTGCGAGTCCGCCCTCCTGCAGCGACACCCCGAGCGCGGTGTTCTCCGGCACCCCGTCGAGGAACGCGCCCAGGAGCAGACCGAGCCCGACCGCCGACGTCCCGAGCCGGGTGTCGAGCAGGTGGCTGAGCACGACGTACGCCGCCGCGCCCCCGATGAGACCGAGACCCGCGAGACCGGCCCCCACCTCCGTGAACGCCGGCCCGAACAGCTCCTCCGACGCCGCCGCGATCATCGTGCCCGCCCCGAACGCCATCAGCGCCGCGAGCACCGGCTTCGGGATCCGCCACCGCAGACCCACGGCCGCGCCCCCCACGAGCGGCACGGCCGTCGCGGCACCGTAGAGAGCAGCGGTGAGCATCCCTCCACGCTAGGCCGGTGGGGGCGGGGGCGCCTCCTGGCGGGTGCGTGGGTTGGCTTGGGCTGGGTGGTGCGGGGTCGTGGTGTTGCTGGTGCGCTGCCGCCGGGGGTCTCGCCCTGCTGCTGCGTTGCCTGCGGTCGTCGTGACCTTGCTGGTGCGCTGCCTCGGCCTGCGCTGGGTCTGGTCTCCGAGAGGGCCTCGACCGGCAGCGGGCCTGGGGGTGGTCTCGGGTCTCGGGGTCTGGTCTGGGCTCTCGGGTGACGCACGATTCTTCTTTTCTGCGTTCTGGGGCCACCGCTCTACGTTGGCGCGGCCTATCGGTGGATCTGCAACCGCAGGAGCCCTTGTGCGGTTGCAGATCCACCGATGGCGGGCGGGGCGCGGTAGGGATTCTCCCTTCGCGTGGAACGGTCCACGAGAAGGGAGAATCTCGCGTCACCCCAACGCAAAGGGCAGCCACGATTCTTCATTCACGCGTGCGAGGTCGAACGCTTCTGCGTTCACGACGGGATCCCGTCGCCAACGCAGAAGCCTTGGCCTCCAGCGCATGAACGCAGCATCGTGCGTCCCCCAGCACCAACCCACAGCCCGAGACCCCGGACCAGCGCGCCCGCCAGCCGCCCGGTCGAGGCCCTTTCGGAGACCAGACCGAGCGAAGGCGGAGGCAGCGCGGCAGCGGGACGAGACCGACCGCAGGCTTCGCGCGAGCAGGATCACGGCCCCGCCCCCAGCGCACCACCAGCCCCCGCCGCCCACGTCACGCCCAGGGCGGTCCCGGGGGCGCTGGCGGGCCCCTACACTGGTGCAGTGGCACGCGGAGACGGTCGGCTGACGCACGACATCGATCCTCAGGACGTCGGACCCCAGGACGCCTGTGGCGTGTTCGGGGTGTGGGCTCCCGGTGAGGAGGTCGCGAAGCTCAGCTACTTCGGTCTCTACGCCCTGCAGCACCGGGGCCAGGAGTCGGCGGGCATCGCGGTGAGCAACGGCAAGCAGATCCTCGTCTACAAGGACATGGGCCTGGTCTCCCAGGTCTTCGACGAGTCGACGCTGGAGTCGCTGGTGGGCTCGGTCGCGATCGGGCACTCCCGCTACAGCACCACGGGTGCGAGCGTGTGGCAGAACGCCCAGCCGACGTTCCGGCCCACGGCGCAGGGATCCGTCGCCCTCGCGCACAACGGCAACCTGACCAACACCGCCGACCTCGTCACGATGCTGCAGGAGCGGACGGCCGAGAACGGTCCCGGCCGGCGCGGCAAGGGCGAGACCGCCACCACCGACACGTCGGTCATGGCGAGCCTGCTGGCCGCCTACCCCGACCGGTCGGTGGAGGAGGCCGCGATCGAGGTGCTGCCGAAGCTGCGGGGCGCCTTCTCGCTCGTGTTCATGGACGAGCACACCCTCTACGCCGCGCGCGACCCGCAGGGCATCCGCCCGCTCGTGCTCGGCCGCCTGGAGCGTGGGTGGGTCGTCGCCAGCGAGACCGCCGCGCTCGACATCGTCGGCGCCTCCTTCATCCGCGAGATCGAGCCGGGCGAGTTCATCGCCATCGACGAGAACGGGCTGCGCACCGAGCGGTTCTCGCCGGCCGAGCCGAAGGGCTGCATCTTCGAGTACGTCTACCTCGCCCGCCCCGACACCACCATCTCCGACCAGCGCGTCTTCACGGTGCGGGCGGAGATCGGCCGACGTCTGGCGCGCGAGCACCCGGTCGACGCCGACCTCGTCATCCCCGTGCCGGAGTCGGGCACGCCGGCCGCCATCGGCTACGCCGAGGAGAGCGGGATCCCGTTCGGGCACGGCCTGGTCAAGAACTCCTACGTGGGGCGCACGTTCATCCAGCCCTCCCAGACCATCCGGCAGCTCGGCATCCGGCTCAAGCTCAACCCGCTGCGCGACGTCATCGCCGGCAAGCGCCTCGTGGTCGTCGACGACTCGATCGTGCGCGGCAACACGCAGCGCGCGCTCGTGCGGATGCTGCGCGAGTCGGGTGCCGCGGAGGTGCACGTGCGCATCTCGAGCCCGCCGGTCAAGTGGCCGTGCTTCTACGGCATCGACTTCGCCTCGCGCGCCGAGCTCATCGCCAACGGCATCAGCGTGGAGGAGATCTGCCGCTCGATCGACGCCGACTCCCTCGCCTACGTCGAGCTCGACCAGCTCGTCGAGGCCACGAACGTGCCCAAGGAGAAGCTCTGCCGCGCCTGCTTCGACGGCATCTACCCGGTCCCGCTGCCCGAGGACGACCTGATCGGCAAGCACCTGCTCGAGACCGACGCGAAGCCTCTGAAGGTGACCCAGTGACCAGCACGCAGCAGCCGAGCGCCTACGCCGCCTCCGGCGTGTCCATCGAGGCCGGCGACCGCGCCGTCGAGCTCATGAAGGAGTGGGTCGAGAAGGCCCGCCGTCCCGAGGTCGTCGGTGGCATCGGCGGGTTCGCGGGCCTGTTCGACGCCAGCGCGCTGAAGGACTACCGCCGTCCCCTGCTGGCGACGTCGGCCGACGGCGTGGGCACGAAGGTGCAGATCGCCCAGCGCATGGACGTGCACGACACCATCGGGTACGACCTCGTCGGCATGCTCGTCGACGACCTCGTCGTCTGCGGTGCCGAGCCGCTGTTCATGACCGACTACATCGCGTGCGGGAAGGTCGTCCCCGAGCGCATCGCGGCGGTCGTCAAGGGCATCGCGCAGGCGTGCGCGGAGGCCGGGACCGCGCTGCTGGGCGGCGAGACCGCCGAGCACCCCGGGCTGCTGCACCCCGACGAGTACGACGTGGCCGGCTCCACGACCGGCGTCGTCGAGGCCGACGCGCTGATCGGCGCCGAGCTGGTCCGTCCCGGCGACGTCGTCGTGGCCATGGCCTCCTCGGGTCTGCACTCCAACGGCTACTCCCTCGCACGGCACGTGTTCTTCGGGCAGGCGCAGTGGTCGCTCGACCGTCACGTGCCCGAGCTCGGCGCGACCCTCGGCGAGGCGCTCCTGACGCCCACCCGCCTGTACACGCTGCCCTGCCTCGACCTCGTCCGTCGCACCCGGACGCACGCGATGTCGCACGTCACCGGCGGCGGACTCGCGGCCAACCTCGAGCGGGTCGTCCCCGACACCGTGTCCGTGCGGGTCGACCGCGGCACCTGGACGCGCCCCGCGATCTTCGACCTCGTGTCCGACCTCGGCGAGGTCTCCCAGCACGACCTGGAGGAGGCGCTGAACATCGGCGTCGGCATGGTCGCCCTCGTCGATCCCGACGACGCCGACGCGGCCGTGCGGCTGCTGGGCGAGCACGGCGTCGAGGCGTGGGTCGCGGGAGAGGTGGCCGAGGCCGGCGTGCACGGCCCCGGCGGGACGGTCACGCTGGAGAACCGACACGCGTGACTCGTGGCCCCGCTGCCAGCGCGTTCGAGATTGTTCGGTAGGGTAGGCACCACGACATACTGACGATTTCTCTGCGAGGGGGTCGGACCCATGGGGCGCGGCCGTGCAAAGGCAAAGCAGACCAAGGTCGCACGCGACCTGAAGTACCGGACCTTCGATCCGGACTTCGACGATCTGCAACAGGAACTCCACCAGGACTCGGGTGACCCGATCCCGGACCAGTACGCCGATCTCGCGAGGAAGTACGGGGACGAAGCGGCCAGCTGAGGCCTGTCCCCCCGGTCGTCCGTCAGGGCGGCTGTTCGCGTGCGTCCGCACCTGTGCGGGCGTGGTCGACGTGACCGTGCGCCGTCGGACGTCCTGACGTCCGTCCGCGGGCGGTCGATGACGTGACGAGCCGGTCCGGACGTCGGTCCGGACCGGCTCGCACGTGCGTGGGACCGCCACGCTGTCAGCGTGCCCGCCGAGGGGCTCGGGCGACCGCGCTCGGCCACCAGAAACGTCGTCCGCACCAGGCCACGAGAGCGGGCGTGACGACTCCGCGCACGAGGACGGTGTCGAGGAGCACGCCGAAGCCGACGACGACTCCCAGCTGCGCGAGCAGCACCAGCGGGAGCACACCGAGCACCGCGAAGACGGCGGCGAGCAGGATGCCGGCACTCGTGATCACGCCGCCCGTCACCCCGAGGGCCGTCACGACCGACGAGGTGGCGTCGCCGCTCGCTCGCATCTCCTCCCGTGCCCGCGCGGTGAGGAAGATGTTGTAGTCCACCCCGAGCGCCACCAGGAAGATGAACGCCAGCAGCGGGGTGCTCACGTCCATCGCCGACCAGCCGAGGACGTGGTCGAACACGAGCCAGCCCACGCCGAGCGCCGACACGTACGACAGCACCGTCGTCGCGACCAGCAGCACGGCAGCCACGACGGAGCGCAGCAGGAGCAGCAGCATGCCGAGCACGACGACGAGGACCACGGGCACGACCACCGTCCGGTCGCGTTGCGCCGTCGTCGCCTCGTCGAGGGCCTGCGCGTCCTGACCCCCGACCAGGGCGTCGGGGTCGACCTCCTGCACGGCGGCGCGGAGCCGCTCGACCGTGCCGAGGGCGGCGTCGCTGCCCGGCGGGTCGGACAGCACGACGCTCACCGGCGCCACGGTCGCACTCGGGCGACCGACGTCGGCGGACTGCACGTCCGGGACGTCCGCGGCTGCACGCGCGACCTGCTCGGCGAGCCGCGGGCTCGTGACGACGGTGGTCGGGGAGGAGGCGCCCGCAGGGAACGCCGACGCGAGCGTCTGCTGGGCGGTGATCGACTCCGGCGTGTCGAGGAACTGCTCGTCCTGACCCAGCCCGGTGCGCAGGCCGAGCGTCCCGAGGGCCATGAGCGCGAGCACCACCAGGCCGCCCACGGTCACGAGCGCGGGGCGGCGGGTGACGCGAAGACCGACGCGGCGCCACAGGCCGCGCTCGGTGGGGTCGGAGTCGCCGACGCGAGGCACGAACGGCCAGAAGAGCCACCGTCCGGGGATCGACATGGCCGCCGGGAGCACCACGAGGGCGAACAGGACGGCGACGACGATCCCGGCTGCCCCGGCGAGCCCGATCCGGTTGACGAAGGGGGCGTCGGCGAGCAGCAGGGCGAGGAGGCCGAGCACGACGGTGCCGGAGCTGGAGAGGATGGCCGGGCCTGCGGCACCGACGGCCTGGCGCATCGCCTCGCGACGGTCCTCGTGGCGGCGCAGCTCCTCGCGGTAGCGGGCGATGAGCAGCAGCGCGTAGTTGGTGCCGGCCCCGAACACGAGGACGGACGTGATGCCGGTGGTGGAGCCGTCGATCGGCAGCTGGGCCCAGTGGGAGATCGCCTCCACGACCTTCGCGGCCACGCGGTCACCGAGCCCGACGACGGCGAGGGGGACGAGCCAGAGCAGCGGGCTACGGTAGGTGACGACGAGCAGCAGGGCCACGACGGCGGCGGTGACGAGCAGGAGCCGGACGTCGGCGCCCTCGAAGACGGCACCGAGGTCGGCCTGGATGGCGGGCGCGCCGGTCACCTCGGCGGTCAGCCCGCTGGGCAGCGCGTCCGTGACGTCGGCGCGCAAGGTCTCGATGCGCTCCGCGTTGGCCTCGTTGCCGACGTCGCCGGGCAGGGGGATGGTGAGGAGGGCGACGGTGCCGTCCACGGACGGCACCGGGCCGGACACCTCGGCCTCGAGGGCGCTGCCGAGGGTGGAGCCAAGCCGGCCGAGCGCGCCCAGCTGCTCGGCGTCGAGGGCCTGGCCGTCGTCGCGCGAGACCACCACGACGGCGGGTGCGTCGTCGCCACCGGGCAGCGTGGCCAGCCGGTCTTGCGCGAGCGCTGACTCGGCGTCCGCGGGCAGGTTGGCAGACGCCTCGGTGCTCTCCGTGGCCCCAGGAGCCAGAATGAGGACGGTGCCGGCGAGCACCAGGCCGAGCACCAGGACGGCGACGGAACGCCCTCCGCCCACGAGTCGAGCGAGGGAGAAAGTTTGATGATCGAAAGTTTCCACGGTGGAAGGGTAGGATGTGCCGCATGAGCGCGCAACACGGCCCCCTCGACGGCGATCGCGCCGACGTCGTGCGCCGGCTGCGCGACCTCTCCGAGCGGTCCACGCGCTACGCGGAGCGCGCCGGCGCGGCCCACGGCCTGCACCGTTCCGACCTCACGGCGCTCTCGGTCCTGGCCCGCGCGCACGAGGAGGGGCGCTCCCCGCTGACCCCCGGCGTGCTGGCCCGCGCGCTCGCGCTCAGCCCGTCGGCCACCACCACGCTGCTCGACCGACTCGAGCGCTCCGGGCACGTCGAGCGCTCCCACGACGAGGTCGACCGTCGGCGGGTGAGCCTGGCCATGACCCGTGCGGCGGGCGAGGCGGCCCGCTCGATGTTCGGACCCATGGCCGCGGCGATGGACGCGGCCATGGACGAGTTCGACGACGAGCAGCTCGACGTCGTGCGGCGGTTCCTGGACGTGATGATCGACGTCATCGACGCCCAGGAGCCGCGTGCCCAGGACCCCTGAGCGACGGCACGAGTCAGCGGGGCAGGTGGATCTGCCCGAGTCGGCCGACGTCGCGCATGCGCTGCTCGGCCTGGCGGTCCGCCGCCTCGGCCGTGGTGGTGCTCTCCGTAGCCGCCCGCTCCAGCACCGCGAGCGTCGTGTCGAAGATGCCGGTGGCGCGCGCCTGGGCCCGCTCGAAGCTGAAGCCCTGCGGGTCGAGCTCGTCGGCCACCTGGATGACGCCACCGGCGTTGACGCAGTAGTCGGGGGCGTAGGTGATGCCGCGCTCGGTGAGCAGCTTCGCGGTGCCCTCGTGGGCGAGCTGGTTGTTCGCGCCGCCGCACACGACCTTGGCGCTCAGCACGTCGACGACGTCGTCGCCCAGCGCGCGGCCGAGCGCACAGGGGGCGTAGACGTCGAGCTGCTCGCGCACGAGCTCGTCGGTGGACCCGACGACCCGCACCTGCGGGAATCGGGCGGTCAGGCGCCCCAGCGCCTCGGTGTCGACGTCGGTGACGACGACCTGGGCGTCCTCCTCCACGAGGTGCTCGACGAGGTGCCTGCCGACCTTGCCCACGCCCGCGACGCCGACCGTGCGCCCGGCGAGCGACGCGTCGCCCCACACGTGCTGGGCGCTGGCGCGCATGCCCTGGTAGACCCCGAACGCGGTCAGGACCGACGAGTCGCCGGCGCCTCCGTGCTCGACGGTGCGACCGGTCACGTACGACGTCTCGCGCGCGATGACGTCCATGTCGGGGCTGAAGGTGCCGACGTCGCACGCGGTGAAGTAGCGACCGTTCAGCGACTCGACCATGCGCCCGTAGGCGCGCAGGAGGGCCTCGGTCTTCTGGGTGCGCGGGTCGCCGATGATCACGGCCTTGCCGCCGCCGAGGTCCAGGCCGGCGAGGGCGTTCTTGTACGCCATGCCCTGGCTGAGGGCCAGCACGTCGGCGAGGGCGTCGGCCTCGCTCGCGTACGGGTGGAACCGCGTGCCGCCGAGGCCGGGGCCGAGGGCGGTGGAGTACAGGCCGATGATGGCGCGCAGTCCGGACGCCTCGTCGTGGCAGAACACGACCTGTTCGTGCGGGTGGCTGAAGACGGGATCGGGCATGGGTGGCTCCTTGCAGAGGGCGTCGGTACGGGTGGCCGGCGCGCGGACGGTCGACCTCGGGGGTGGTGAGGTCTGCCGAGGATGCTACTCCCGCCGCTAGGCTGCGCGCAGGTTCCTGGGCGGTCCGGAACCGGTCAGGAGACGCGATGACGCCCCCGTACGTCGAGGCCCGCTCGATCCTCGTCGGAGGGGTGGTGCTGCTGGTCACGGGCGCGACGATCCCCCTGGTGCTGCAGCTCCTCGTCCCCGACGGCTTCTCGGGAGGTCGCGGCGCCTCGCTCGTGCTCTCGTGCGTGACGGTCGCCTCGACCGTGCTCGTCGCGCTCGGTGCCGCTGTGGTCGGCGCCGGGCTGGTGCTGCGCGCCCTCGAGCAGGCCGGTGTGGTCGGGCCGGGCGCCCGACGCTCCGACGATCGCTGACCGCGCGGCTCAGGCCTCGCGCGAGCGTCGCGCGAGTCGACGGTCCATGCGGCGGATGCCGGGCGTGACCACCTTGGTGAGCACGCCGGGGAGCACCGACATGCCGGCCTGCGACACGGCGCCGCCGAGGCTGGTGACCCGGGTGGGTCGGTCGAGCGCCGCGCGGACGAGCCAGCCGCCCGCCCTCTCCGGGCTCATCATCGGCATCGCCGCGTAGATCGCGGTCGCGCCGGACATCGGCGTGCGCACCATCGGGAAGTGCACCACCGTCGTCGTGACGCCGTCGTGTCCGTGCTCAGCGAGCAGCGACCGGGCGAACGACTCGAGCGCGGCCTTGCTGCCGAGGTACGCCGAGAAGAGCGGGATCGGCAGCTGCGTCGACATCGTCGAGGAGAACACGACGTGACCGCGGGAGCCGTCGACCCGCTCCTGCTCGAGCAGGCGGGGCAGCAGCGCGAGCGTCAGCCGCACGGCGCCCAGGTAGTTGACCGCCATCGTCCGCTCGTAGTCGTGCAGCCGGTCGACGGACTCGCGGATCGGGCGCCGGATGGAGCGGGCGGCGTTGTTGACGAGCACGTCGATGCGCGGGTGCTCGGCGAGCAGCACGTCGACGACGGACCGGACGTCGGCGTCGTCGGTGAGGTCCACCGGGTGCACGTGCGCCGTGCCGCCGGCCTCGCGGACCCGCTGGGCGACGGCGGCGAGCTCGTCGGCGCGGCGGGCGAGCAGGCAGACCGTCCAGCCGCGACGTCCCAGCTGCACGGCCGCCTCGGCGCCGATGCCGCTGGAGGAGCCGGTGAGCACCGCGACGCCCGGTCGGGTCGTCATCGCGTCGCCCCGGCGGCGTCGGTGAACAGGGCGGCGACGAGACGCGTGACCCGCTCGACCATGTCGGCCGCGCTCTGCTCGGGGTGGGCGACCCACCAGTCCATGAGCGAGTCGACGATGCCGAGCCAGGTGGCGGTCATGGCGGAGACGTCGAGGGCGTCGCGCACGCCGGCCAGGGCGAGCAGCTCGCTGACCCCCTCGTGGGCGAGGGCGTGGATGCGGTCGGTGTGCGCCGCGACGACGGTGGCCACCTCGGCCGTGGACGGTGCGCTGCGGTCGTGCAGCAGGCGCCAGACGTGCCGCTGGTCCTCGAGCACGCCGAACATGCCCTCGAGCGTCCGCACGCCGCGCTCGAGGCCGACGACGTCGCCACGCGCCACGCGCTCGATCTCGTCGCCGAGCAGCGCGCCGGCGCGGTCGAGGCAGGCGGCGTACAGCCCCTCCTTCGACCCGAAGTAGGCGTAGACGAGCGGCTTGGAGATGCCTGCGGCGCGGGCGACGTCGGCGACGTTCGTGCCGACGAAGCCGTGGGTGCCGAAGGCGACCGAGGCGACGGCGAGGATCTGGCGCTCGCGGTCGGCGCGGGGGACCCCCTTGGTGCCGGCGTTGGGTCGAGCGGCCATGGCCCGGACTCTATCCGGGTCTGGCGCGCGGGTATGAACCGGTGGTAACTTACCCGCAAGTCATATACCTGGAGGCGCTGTGCACGACCTGCTCGACCCGCTCAAGAACCCGGTCACCTACGCCGCCCCGTTCTTCGTGCTCGCGATCCTCGTGGAGCTGGCGGCCCTGCGCTGGCTCGACCACGACGACAGCACCAGCGGCTACGCCCTGAAGGACGCCCGCACCTCGATCTCGATGGGGGTGCTGTCGCTGGTGTTCCTGACGGCGTTCAAGGTGGTGACGTTCTTCGGCTTCGTCGCCGTGTACGCCTACGTGGCGCCCTTCCACCTCCCGGCGGACACCTGGTGGTACTGGGTGCTCGTCGTCCTCGGCGTCGACCTCGGCTACTACTGGCACCATCGGTTCAGCCACCGGGTGCGCATCGCGTGGGCGGGGCACCAGGCCCATCACTCGAGCGAGTTCATGAACTTCGGCACCGCGTTGCGCCAGAAGTGGAACCCGTGGTTCGAGTTCTTCTTCTGGCTGCCGCTCCCGCTGCTCGGCTTCGCGCCCTGGACGCTCTACGTCGCCTTCGGGTTCAACCTCGTCTACCAGTTCTTCGTCCACACCGAGCTGGTCGGGAGGCTGCCCCGACCGGTCGAGTACGTCATGAACACGCCGTCGCACCACCGCGTGCACCACGGCAGCGACCCCGAGTACCTCGACAAGAACTACGGCGGCATCCTCATCGTCTGGGACCGCCTGTTCGGGTCGTTCGCGCCGGAGCTGCAGCGTCCCCGGTACGGGCTGACGAAGCAGGTCGACACCTACAACCTGCTCCGCCTGCAGTACGGCGACTACGTCGAGATCGTCCGCGACGTCCGCTCGAGCCCGCGGCTGCGCGACAAGCTCGGCTACCTGTTCGGCCCGCCGGGGTGGACGCCCGCCGACCGGACCGCGCCGGCCGACACGGTGCTGCCGCGCCGGTGACGCCGGTGCTGGTCAGAGAGTGCGCGAGATCCCGCCGTCGACGGGGAGCATGACGCCGGTGAGGTAGCCGGCGGCGGGGGAGAGCAGGAACGCGGCCGCGCGTCCGAACTCCTCGGGTCGGCCGTAGCGCCGCAGCGGGATGCCGGCGGCGGCGCGCTCGCGTGAGCCGTCGGGGTCGCCCGACAGGGCGTCGAGCTCGCGCACGCGCTCGGTGTCGACCCGTCCCGGGAGCAGCGCGTTGACCCGCACGTCGCGGGGTCCGAGCTCGTCGGCGAGGTCCTTGGCGGCCATGGCGAGACCGGGTCGCAGGCCGTTGGAGATCCCGAGCCCCGTGACGGGTGCCTTGGCCGACGTCGACAGCACGAGCGCGATCGATCCGCCCTGGCCGGGCTCGATCGCCTCGGCCACCGTCGTGGCGACCCGCAGGCCGCCGAGGAAGACGCTCTCGAACGCACCGCGCCACTCCTCGTCGCTGCGGCCGAGGACGGTGCCCGGGGGCGGGCCGCCGACGCTGACGAGGGCTCCGTGCACGGCACCGAACCGCTCGTGGGCGAGCGCGACGAGCGCGGCGGGGGTGGCGGTGTCGGCGTTGTCGGCCGCGAGGCCCGCGACCCCACCGGGTCCGAGGTCGCCGAGCTCCGCGACGGCAGCGTCGACGGACTTCTGCGAGCGCGACGACAGCACGACGTTCGCGCCCTCCGCGACCAGCACCTCCGCGCTCGCGCGGCCGAGGCCGCGGGAGCCTCCGGTGACGACGTACGTCCTGCCTGCCAGTCCGAGGTCCATGTCGCCAGCCTACGGGGACCAGGCCGCGGTCCGCCGGGAGCGGGCTCCTAGCCTGGAGCGATGACCTACCGCACCTACGTCGCACTCGGGGACTCGTTCACGGAGGGCGTCGGCGACCACGACCCGACGCTGCCGAACGGGGTGCGGGGCTGGGCCGACCGGGTCGCCGAGGTGCTCGCCGCGCGGGCCGAGGAGGTCGGCTCGTCGTTCGCCTACGCGAACCTGGCGATCCGCGGTCGCAAGCTCGGTGCGGTGCTCGACGAGCAGCTCGAGCCGGCGCTCGCGGCGCGGCCGGACCTCGTCACGCTCTACGCCGGCGGCAACGACATCATGCGGCCGAGGGTCGACGTCGACGCGCTCGTGGCGCGCTACGACGACGCGGTCGGCCGGCTCGTCGGCACCGGTGCGACGGTCGTGCTGTTCACCGCGTTCGACCCGGCCGGGTTCCCCATCTTCGCGGCCGGGCGTGGCCGGTTCGCGATCTACAACGAGCTCGTCCGCGAGGTGGCCGAACGGCACGGCACGCGTCTGGTCGACTTCTGGCGCATGCGTGAGTACCGCGAGCCGCGGATGTGGGACGTCGACCGCCTGCACATGTCGTCGGCGGGTCACCAGCGCATGGCGATCGCGGTGCTCGACGTGCTCGGCGTCGCGCACGACCTCGAGCCGCTCGCGCTCGGCGAGGCCGTCGTCCGCACCCCGCGTGAGCTGCGTGCCGAGAACCTGGCCTGGGCCCGCACCCACGCAGCGCCCTGGATCAAGCGCCGGCTCACCGGCACCTCGTCGGGCGACACGCTCTCCCCGCGCTACCCGCGGCCCGCGCGTTTCGGGACGTCGTCGCCGGAGTGACGCCGAGCCTCGGGCGGTGACGTTCCCCAGCGGGGCGACGGCCCTAGCCTGGGGCGATGGTGACGCGAGCTGGCGGCGGTGACGGAGGGCTGCTCGCCGGGCTGGTGCCCGCCGGGGTGGTGGCGCGCGAGCTCGTGGCGGACCTGCGCCTGCAGGGCGATGACTCGGGCCTGAGCCCCGACGAGGCCGCAGTCGTCGCTGCCGCCGTGCCGCGTCGGCGACGCCAGTTCGCCGCCGGCCGGCGACTCGCCCGCGAGGCCCTCGTCGACCTCGGGCGAGCGCCTGTGCCGATCCTCCCCGGCGAGCGAGGGGCGCCCACGTGGCCCGTCGGCGTCGTGGGGTCGGTGACGCACTGCGACGGCTACGTCGCCGCCGCGCTGGGGGAGGCGTCGCAGTGGCGCGCCCTGGGGATCGACGCGGAGCCGGCCGCCCCGCTCCCACCCACCGTGCTGGCGCGGATCGCCAGCGCCCGGGAGCGCTTCTGGCTGGCCGAGCGGTCGGCTGCGCGCCCCGAGGTCGCCTGGGACCGGCTGCTGTTCTGCATCAAGGAGGCGGTCTTCAAGACCTGGTTCCCCGTGCACGGCACCTCGCCCGGCTTCCGCGGCGCCGAGGTGCGCCTGGACGACGGCGACGGCTTCGTCGCGACGGTCACGGACGGATCGAGCGCGTCCGTCGTCCGAGCGGAGGTCGCCGGCCGCTGGGTGCAGGCGCGCGGTCTGCTGGTCTGCGCCGCCTGGTCCTGACCCCCGGTCGGGCCATGGGTCGGGCGGCCCCGGGACGCCGAGCGCGGCAGGGGGTGTACACCTGGCTACTTTTCGCTATCCTGAGAAAGCACCGCTTGTACACTTCTGCGGGATCGCGACGCCACCGCCGACGACAGGGGACTTTCATGACCACCGAGAAGACCGTCACCACCGCCACCGACAGTCCGGGGGTCAAGAGGCCCGGGCTGGCCCTGGCCGTGATCGCCGGCGCCCAGTTCATGGTCGTGCTCGACGGAACGATCATGAACATCGCGCTCTCGAGCATCCAGCAGGCGTTCGACATGAGCGGCGTGCTGCTCGCGTGGGTCGTGAACGCGTACGCGCTCGCCTTCGGCGGCTTCCTGCTGCTGGGTGGCCGGCTCGGTGACGTGCTCGGACGTGTCGCCATCTTCCGGGTCGGCCTGGTGCTCTTCGCCGGAGCCTCGCTGCTCGGTGGTCTGGCCTGGTCGCAGGAGGTCCTCATCGGTGCCCGTGTCCTGCAGGGGATGGGTGCAGCCATCGTGGCCCCCGCCGCTCTCGCGCTCATCGCCACGTCGTTCGAGGGGCAGGCGCGAGGTCGGGCGATGGGTCTGTACGGCGCGATGGCCGGGCTCGGGTCCACCGCGGGTCTGCTGTTCGGTGGCGTGCTCACGTCCTACGCGAGCTGGCGCTGGGTGCTCCTCGTGAACATCCCGATCGCCGTCGCTCTGTTCCTCGGCGCCCGCTACCTGCGGTCGGGGGAGCGCCACCGCTCCGAGCTCAACATCCCGAGCGCGGTCCTCGGCACACTCGGTGTCACCTCGCTCGTCTACGCGATCACCCGCAGCGGCGAGCACGGCTGGGGCGACCCGGCGTCGATCGCGCTCTACGCAGCGGCTGCGGTCTTCATCGGCATCTTCGTGGTCGCGCAGGACCGCGTCGCCCACCCGCTGCTCCCGCTCGCGATCCTGCGCGACCGGACCCGCGCAGGCGCCAACGTCGCGATGCTGCTGCTCGGTACCGGGATGTTCGCGACCTACTACTTCTTCACGCTCTACATGCAGCAGGTGCTGGGGTACTCCGCGATCGAGTCGGCGCTGGCCTACCTGCCCTGGGCGACGGCCATCTTCATCGGCTCCGGGGTGCTGGCGCCGCGGCTCCTGCCAAGGCTCGCGCCAGCCGCCATCGCCGGCGGCGGCCTGGTCCTCACCGCGCTCGGCATGCTCTGGCTGAGCTTCCTCGACGTCGACTCCGGCTACGCGACGGCGATCGTGGCGCCCATGGTCGTGACGGCACTCGGCCTGGGATCGACCTTCGTCCCGCTCACGATCTCGGCCATGTCCCGCGTCGACGGCCCCGACTCGGGTGCTGCGGCCGCGGTCATGAACACCGCGCAGCAGGTGGGTGGGGCCATCGGTCTCGCGACGCTCGTGGTCCTGGCCACCCAGGTCAGCACCGGGCAGCTGCCGTCCGCGGCCCAGGAGCTGCTGCGGGCCGAGTCCACGGGCGACGCGTCGTTGCTCGCCTCCGCCCGCGCAGCCCTCTCGGAGGGATTCACCACGGCGTTCCTCGCCGTCGCGGCGATCTACGTGCTCGCGGCGGTCGTGGTCGCGCTGACCGTGCGCCGCGACGCCGCGGTCGAGGCCCAGGGCCCGACGGCGTGAGTGCGGGGGCGAGGAGCGCTGACGTGCGCTCGATCATCGCCGGCGCCTGGAAGTTCGAGGTGCTCGCGGCAGCGGTCGACGTCGGCCTCTTCAAGGCCGTGGCTCGGCGGGAGGGCGGTGTCGCCTCGGTCGAGCAGCTCGCGGCGACCCTGGACCTGGACCAGCCCACGCTGGAGGACGTGGTGAGCGTGCTCGTCGACCTCGGTCTCCTGGTGGCCACGGAGGCCGGGTTGACGTGTGGTGACCAGGCGCGGAGGCTCCTCGTGGACTCGTCCTCGCCGGAGTACCTCGGCGACTACGTCGCCTTCTGCCATCGAAGCTTCAACCCGAGCTGGCGCGACCTCGCAGCCGTGCTGCGGCACGGGACGCCGCGCACGGCGGAGGTCGAGAGCCCCTACGACAGCCTCTACCGGAGCGAGGACCTCGCGGCCGCGTTCCTCGGCGGCATGGAGTCGGCGACCGGGCAGCTCGTCGAGCACCTGGTGCGGGAGGTCGACTGGAACCGCTACGAGCGCGTGGTCGACGTGGGCGGTGCCACCGGGGACGTGCTGTGGGGCATCACGAGGCGCCACCCGCACGTCGACGCCGTCGTCTTCGACCTCCCCGCGGTCGAGCCCCACTTCCAACGCCGTGCCGACGGTGCGACGGACGTGGGGTTCGTGTCGGGGGACGTGTTCGTGGACCCCCTGCCCCCCGCCGACGCGATGGTCGTCGGGCACGTGCTGCACAACTGGGACGCGGAGGCGTCGCGGCAGATCCTCGACGCGGTCCGGGTGGCACTCACCCCGGGCGGGACCGTGTACGTGTACGACCAGATGACCACCGGCAGCGGTACGCGCAGAAGACCACTCTCGAGTCTCGGCATGCGGGTCTGGACCGCCGGCGGAGCGGAGTACTCGGTCGAGCAGTGCCTCGGCTGGCTCGAGGAGGCAGGATTCGTCGACCTCGCCTGGCAGGAGGTCGACCCGACCGGTGACGTCCTCGTGAGCGCGACCAAGCCGCGCTGACCCAGACGCCACAGCAGGGGCGCTGCGCGCTCACGCCCGGGCGAGGCCGACGGTGCGCCCCGTCCAGTCCGGCTGCTCGACGGCGTCGAGCAGGGCGACGGCCAGGGCGACCCGGTCGAGCGACCGGCCGCCGAGCACCGCGCCCGTCGGGTCGGCACGGTAGGCGCGACCACCGCCGTCGAGCAGCCGCGGTGGGCGCAGCACCACGTGCTCGACACCGGAGTCCGAGACGGCCTGCTCCATCCGCAGGAGCTCCGCGTACGCACGGGCGAACACTCGTTGCACCAGGGGGTGCCCCACCCGTCGGTAGGCCTGGTTCTCACCGAGGTGGGGAGCGCCGACGGGCGCGGCGCTCGTCAGGACGACACGAGCGCCGACCCCGGCCGCAGCGTCGGCGAGCACGCCGACCGGTCGGGCCAGCTCGTGCGGGCGGGTCGTGCGGCGAGGCCCCAGGGCCGACAGCACCACGGTGGAGGCGCGCACGGCCTCCACCACCTCGGGCGCGGCCAGGTGCGGCGCCACGACGGACGTCACGCCCGGGGTGCGCCCACGCTGGGCGGCGTCCCCACGGACGACCACGAGGAGGGACAGACCCCTCTCCTGCGCCTCCTGGACGACGAGGCGGCCCGTCCTCCCACTGCCACCGAGCAGGCAGATCGTCATCACGTTCTCCGTCCGTCGTCGCGGGTCTGCGAGCGAGACCCTAGGGCCCGCCGAGCGCGCCGAGGGACCTGTACCGCGCATCTACCGCGACCCTTGCGGCCGCCCCGTGACGTACTGCGGACGTACCGCGCGACGGCGTCGTCACGGCGGCGCCGGCGCGACCAGGCTGAGGGAGTACCCCCACCACCGCCCAGCCATCGGAAGGTGCCCTTCATGTCCTCGACTCACACGACCGACGTCCTGATCGTCGGCGCCGGGCCCTGTGGACTCATGCTCGCCTGCGAGCTGGCCCTGGCGGGCGTGGAACCGATCGTCGTGGACCGGTTGACCGCACCCACCGGGCAGTCCCGCGCCCTGGGGTTCACCGTCGGCACGATCGAGATCCTGGCGATGCGCGGGATCCTCGACCGCTTCGACGGCCTGGTCCAGCAGGACGCCGTCCACTTCGCCGGCCTCCCGATCTCCGCCGAGCACCTGGGCAGCCTGCACCGCCCCGCCAACCAGTACCCGCAGTCCAGGACCGAGGCCGTGCTCGCCGCCCGCGCCACCGAGCTCGGGGTCTCGGTCCGTCGCGGGTGGGAGCTCGTCGGGCTCGAGCAGTCCGACGAGCTCGTGACCACCCGGCTGGTGTCGGACAGCGGCGAGGAGATCGAGCTGGCCGCCCGGTACGTCGTGGCCAGCGACGGCGGCTCGAGCCGGATCCGGGGCCTCGTCGGGGCGGCGCAGACGATCACCGAGCCGAGCGTCCAGATGCTCCTCGCCGACGTGCGCGGGTGCGGCCTGCCGAACGAGCCGTTCGGGGTCAAGAAGCCTCGCGGCATGGTCATGTCCGCGCCCCTGGGCGACGGGACCGAGCGCCTCATCGTGTGCGAGTACGGTGCTGGGCTCCTCCCGCAAGGAGTACCGGTCACGATGCAGCACGTCAGCGACGCCTACGAGCGGGTCACCGGTCGCAGTCTCGCCGGGGGACGCTCGGTCTGGGCGAGCTCGTTCACCGACGCGGGAGCTCTCGCCGACCGATACCTGCACGGCCGGGTCGTCCTGCTGGGCGACAGCGCCCACACCCACCTGCCAGCGGGCGGGCAGGGGATGAACGTCGGCATCCAGGACGCCGTGAACCTCGGCTTCAAGCTCGCTGCCGTCGTCCAGGGTCGAGCCGGTCCCGAGCTGCTGCAGAGCTACGAGGACGAGCGGCGACCGGTCGGCGTCGCCCTGCTGGAGAACACGGCGGCCCAGGGCCAGCTGTTCCTGCGCGGCCCGGAGGTCGACCCGCTGCGCAGCGTCCTGCGCGACCTGATCCGGCTGCCCGACGCCGCGAGGAGGCTCGGCCGGTCGGTCAGCGGACTCGACATCCGGTACGCGTGCGGTCCGTCGGACGCGCCCGACCTGGTCGGGACCCGCCTGGACCTCGGTGCGATCGCCGACGAGGACCGTGCCCGCGCGACAGAGCCCCTGACGCGGGCCCGCGCGGCGCTGCTCGTCGTCGGCGACGGGACCGCGCCCGTCGACCTCGACGACGTCGTGGCCGCCGTGGAGCCCCTCGACGTGGTGGCGGTGCACGCCGCACCGAGTCGCCATCTGCCTCGAGCAGTCCTGGTCCGTCCCGACGGTCACGTCGTCTGGGCGGAACCCCAGGATCTCGCGGAGCTCCGCCGGGCCGCCAACGCCTGGTGCGGGCTCGTCCGCACCGCCCATCCCCAAGCCGTGGAGGTCTGACATGCACAGCAATCTCATCGTGGCCCGCATGGAGCCGGGGCACCAGCAGGAGGTGGCCGAGCTGTTCGCCCGGTTCGACCGCACCGACATGCCCGAGCGCATGGGCACCCGACGACGTCAGCTCTTCGAGTTCGAGGGGCTCTACTTCCACCTGCAGGACTTCGAGGCCGAGGAGACGGACACCGCGATCGAGGCGGCGAAGAACGACCCGCGCTTCGTGCAGGTGAGCGCCGACCTCCGCCCGTTCATCGAGCCCTACAAGCCGGACTGGGCGTCGCCGAAGGACGCGATGGCCCGTCGCTTCTACACGTGGGAGCAGGGCCGATGAGCGCGCGCCAGCAGCGCCGCGTGGTCGTCACCGGGGTCGGGGTCGTGGCCCCGGGCGGTGTCGGTCGGGAGCCGTTCTGGACCCAGCTCCAGGAGGGTCGGACCGCGACACGTCGGCTCAGCAACTGCCCGCCCGAGGGCTTTCGCAGCCAGGTGGCGGCCGAGGTCGACCTGCCGGCCGACGTCGTCGCCACCCGACCTGACGGCGCCGTGCTCGACCGGGCGACCGTGTTCGCCATGGTCGCGGCCCGCGAGGCCTGGGACGACGCGGCTCCGGCGTCGCACTACGCCGCGGAGCGGCTGGGCGTGTGCCTGGGCTCCGCGGTCGGGGCCACGACGTCGCTCGAGCGGGTGTACCGCGACATGAGTCACGAGGGAGAGCTGTGGAACGTGGTGGCCGACGCCCCACCGGAGCTCTACGACTACTTCGTGCCGAGCTCGATCGCCGCGGAGGTGGCCGAGCTCGTCGGCGCCGACGGCCCCGTGAGCGTGATCTCCACCGGCTGCACCTCAGGGATCGACGCGGTCGGCCAGGCCGCCGACCTCATCCGTTCAGGCGTCCTCGACGCCGTGGTGAGCGGCGCCACCGAGGCCCCGATCTCGGAGATCACGGTGGCCTGCTTCGACAGCATCCGCGCGACGTCGACCGACAACGAGACGCCGGAGCGGGCCTCGCGCCCGTTCGACGCGACGCGGGGCGGCTTCGTGCTGGGGGAGGGGGCCGCAGTCTTCGTGCTGGAGGAGCTGACGCACGCGCTGGACCGCGGCGCCACGGTCTACGCCGAGGTGGTCGGGTACGGCAGCCGCTGCAACGCCCACCACATGACGGGCCTGCGCGCCGACGGCGCGGAGCTGGCGGAGGCGGTGACGGCGGCCCTGGACCAGGCACAGGTGACCGCACCGGAGATCGACTACGTCAACGCCCACGGCTCGGGGACCAAGCAGAACGACCTGCACGAGACGGCCGCCCTGCTGCGCAGTCTCGGCGAACGGGCGCGCGAGGTTCCCATCAGCTCGATCAAGTCGATGGTGGGGCACTCCCTGGGAGCGATCGGCTCGATCGAGATCGCCGCCTGTCTGCTCGTGCTGCGTGACGGCGTGGTGCCGCCGACCGCGAACCTCACGACCCCGGACCCGGACCTCCCGCTCGACTACGTCCCGAACACCAGCCGGGCCGTGGCCGCGCGCACCGTGCTCACCACGGGCAGCGGCTTCGGCGGGTTCCAGAGCGCCATGGTGCTGCGGACCCTGGAGGTGGCCCGATGATCCGCGAACCTGCCGCGATCACCGGGATCGGCATCGTCTCCCCGATCGGCAACGACCGCGAGGCGCACTGGATCGCCCAGCAGAAGGGTGTGCACGGCATCGCCGCGGTGGAGCGCTTCGACGCATCGAGCTACGCCTCGACCCTCGCGGGCGAGGTCCGCGACCTCGATCCCGCGCCGGCCCTCGGTGGACGGCTGATGAGCTCGACCGACTGGATGACGCAGATGTCGCTCGTGGCCGCGGCGGAGGCCGTGGCCGACTCCGGCATCGCCGAGCGGCACGATCCAGGGCGCTGCGGGGTCTTCACGGCATCCACCGCCGGGGGGTACGAGTTCGGTCAGCGTGAGCTGCAGAACCTCTGGAGCCGGGGACCGAAGTACGTGAGTGCCTACCAGTCGTACGCGTGGTTCTACGCCGTCAACACCGGCCAGATCTCGATCAGGCACGGCTTCAAGGGGCACTCGGGTGTCGTCGTCGCCGACGCCGCGGGCGCTCTCGACGCGCTGGCGAGCTCGGCGGCCCACCTCCACCACGGCAACGCCGCCATGGTCAGCGGCGCCGTCGACGGGACGCTGTGCCCGTGGGGCTGGGTGGCGCACGTCGCCGGGGGCGGGACGACGTCGGCATCGGACCCGGAGACCGCCTACCTGCCCTTCGACCCCCGTGCGTCGGGTGCGGTCGTGGGAGAGGGCGGGGCGCACCTGGTGCTCGAACGCGCCGCCGACGCGACCGGACGCGCCTACGCCCTGCTCGTGGGCCACGCGTCGGGATTCGTGCGCAGCTCCCAGGACCCGACGACCGTGCTGCGTCGCGTCGTCGAGGCAGCGCTGGCCGACGCCGACGTGCGGCCCGACCGGATCGACCTCGTGCTGGCCGACGGAGCGGGGACGGTGGCAGCCGACGCCGACGAGGCCGCCGTCCTGCGCAGCGTCTTCGGACCCCGACGCGTGCCGGTCACGGTGCCCAAGGCAGCCGTCGGTCGCCTCCAGGCCGGCGGCGCCGCGCTCGACGTGGCGGTGGCCGCCCTGGCGCTGCGCGACGGCCTGACGCCCCCCACCGTCCACAGCCAGGTCGACCCGGCACACGGCATCGACCTGGTCGCCGAGCCGAGGGCCGGGTCGCTCGACTCGGTCCTCGTCGTCGCCCGAGGTCGCGGGGGCTTCGTGTCCGCGGTCGTCCTCACCTCACCTCATCACCATCCCGAAGGAGCCTGACCATGCCCGTCATCACCCTGGACGACGTCAAGCGCGCCCTGGTCGAAGGAGCCGGCGTCGATGCCGGAGTCGACCTCGAGCGCGGGATCGCCACCCTGACCTTCGAGGAGCTCGGCTACGACTCCCTCGCAGTGCTCGAGACCGGGCTGCGGCTCGGTCGCGAGAACGGTGTCGAGATCGACGACGAGCAGCTCGCCGACATCGAGACGCCGCAGGACCTCGCCGACGCGGTGAACCTGGCGCTCGCCGAAGCGGCGGTCGCCTGATGTCCGCCGCCAAGGAGCCGGCCATCGTCACCGGGGGCACGAGCGGCATCGGGCTGGCCACGGCGCGGACCCTCGCCGAGCTCGGGCACGACGTGCTCCTGTGCGGCCGCGACCCCGATGCGGTGTCCAGGACCGTCGTCGACCTCAAGGGTCTGCCCGGAGCAGTCGAGGGCGTCGTCGCCGACGTCACCGACCCCGACCAGGTGGAGTCCTTCGTCCATACCGCCGTGAGCGCCTTCGGGCACGTCGGGGTCGTCGTCAACAACGCCGGGTTGAACGGCGGTGGCGTCACCGCGGAGCTGAGCGACGAGCTCTGGCACGCGGTCATGGCCGGCAACCTGCACAGCGTCTTCTACGTGACTCGGGCCGCGCTGCGTCTGGGTGCCGTGCCGGACGGCAGCGGTCGGATCATCAGCATCGCCTCGACCGCCGGGAAGCAGGGAGTCCTGCTCGCCGCGCCCTACTCGGCCTCGAAGCATGGCGTCGTCGGCTTCACCAAGGCGCTCGGCAAGGAGCTGGCCCCCCGTGGCATCACCGTCAACGCCGTGTGTCCCGGCTACGTGGAGACGCCGATGGCCGAACGGGTCCGGCAGGGCTACGCCGCCGCATGGCACACCAGCACCGACGAGGTCATGACGCAGTTCGAGGCCAAGATCCCGCTGGGTCGCTACTCCACCCCCGAGGAGGTGGCCGGGATGGTCGCCTACCTCGCCTCGCCCACCGCGGGCTCGGTCACGGCGCAGGCGCTCAACGTCTGCGGCGGGCTCGGAAACTTCTAGGAGATCACGATGAACCTGCGCGAAGTCACCCACACGACCGAGATCGACGCCCCCGCGGCAGAGGTGTTCGGCTGGTTGCGCGACGTCGGCCGGTGGCCGACCGTCTTCCCGCCCACGATCCACGCCGAGGTGCTGGAGCCCGGCGAGCGGGAGGAGACGATCCGGCTCTGGGCGACGGCGAACGGGACGCCGAAGACCTGGACGTCGCGGCGTGCGATCGACCCCGAGGGGCTCACGATCGAGTTCCGGCAGGAGCGCACGGCGCACCCGGTCGGCGAGATGGTGGGTCGGTGGAGCGTCGAGGCGATCTCCCCGCACCGGGCCCGCGTGCTGCTGTACCACGGCTTCCGCCCGCGGGAGGACGTCGCGGAGCAGTGGTCGGTGATCGAGTCGGCCGTCGAGCGCAACAGCACGGCCGAGCTCGAGGCCCTGCGGCTCGCGGCCGAGACCGCAGCCTCCACGCCCGCCCGGTTGTTCACGTTCGTCGACGTGATCGAGGTGGACGGCTCGGCGCGACTCGCCTTCGAGTTCCTCGACCGTGGCGACCTGTGGGGGGAGCGGCTCGACCACGTGCCGGCCGTCGAGCTCGAGACCTACGACGGTGGTCTCCAGCGCCTCGCGATGACGACGCGCACCCCCGACGGCGCCGAGCACGTGACCGAGTCCTTCCGGGTCTCGTTTCCGGAACGGCGCGTCCTGTACTACAAGCAGACGACGCTCCCGCCGCTGCTGGCCCTGCACACGGGCGTGTGGAGGGTGCAAGAGGTCGACGGCCGGCTGAGGGTCTCCTCGGAGCACACCGTCGCGATCGAGGAGGAGCTGCTCGCCGAGGTGCTCGGCGCGTCCGCGAGCGTCGCCGACGCCCAGGGGCTGGCCCGAGCGAACCTGGGGGCGAACAGCCGGCTCACCCTCGGTCGTCTGGCCGACTTCGCCACGCGCGGAAGCACGGTGGCGTGATGACGACCGCGATCGAGCCCCTCGACCTCTTCAGCGACGAGGTTTTGCGAGACCCCTACCCCGCCTACGCGCAGCTGCGCGAGGCCGGCGACGCGGTGTGGCTCCCCGAGCACGAGGTCTGGGCGCTGCCGCACTACCGCAACGTCTTCGCCGCCCTGCACGCCCCGGACGTGTTCTCGTCGGCCTCGGGGGTCGGGATCACCGAGCGGCTCAACCGGGCGCAGTCCGGCAGCACGCTCACGAGCGACCCGCCCTACCACGACCAGGTCCGGTCGCTCGTCTCGCGGCACCTCACCCCGCGGGCGCTGCGCGAGATCAACGCGGAGGTGGAGGCGTGGGCCGACCGACTGGTCCTGGAGCTCCTCGAGAGGGACTCGTTCGAGGTCGTGCGCGACTTCGCCCAGGCCTTCCCCCTCTCGCTCGTCCCCGACCTCCTGGGCTGGCCGATCGACGAGGGCCGCGAGATCCTGCTCGACTGGGCGTCGGCCGGTTTCAACGCCTTCGGACCCGCGAACGAGCGGACCCTCGCCGGTCTGCACCACTTCGGCGACATGCACGAGTTCCTGCACCGGATGTCCCAGCCCGGAAACCTGCGAGCCGGGAGCTGGGGCGCCGAGCTCGTCGAGGAGGCGCAGCGTGGTGAGATCGGGGCCGAGCTGGTCCCGGCGCTGCTCGGCGACTTCCTGTTCCCGTCGATGGACACGTCGGTGAGTGCCCTGTCGAGCCTCGTCGACCTGCTGGGGCGTCACCCGGAGCAGTACGCGCTCCTGCGCGCCGAGCCCGACCTCGTCCCGGCCGCCTTCAACGAGATCGTCAGGTTCGAGGCGCCGCTACGAGGGTTCACCCGGCTCGCCCTGGCGGGCCACCGGCTCGGAGACCACGTGGTCTCCGAGGGGGACCGGGTCTACCTGTTGTTCGCCTCGGCGAACCGTGACGCCTCGTTCTGGTCCTCGGACCCGGACCGCTTCGACATCACCCGACCTGACGTGAGCAAGCACCTCGGCTTCGGCCACGGCATCCACGGTTGCGTCGGCCAGGCTCTCTCGCGCCTCGAGGGGCACTCGCTCCTCAAGGCGATGATCCGCCACGTCGAGCACATCGAGGTCGGGCCCGCCACGTGGCGGTTGCACAACACGATCCGCGGGATCGAGTCGATGACGGCGACCTTCGAGGGATCGAGGCGAGCATGAGCGCCTTCGAGCTCGACTCCGCGCGCTGCGAGGGCCACGGCGTGTGCGTCGACGCCGCTCCGCACCTGCTCGCGCTCGACGACGAGGGCGAGCTGGTGCTGCTCGCCGAGACGTTCGGCGACGCAGACGCCGACGCAGCGGCGGACGCGGCCCTCGTGTGTCCCGTCGCCGCGCTGCGTGTCGTGGGTCCGGGCGAGGCGTCGTCGTGAGCACGTCCGCGCGGTCCAGCCTGGTGATCGTCGGCGCGGGGCTGGCCGGCGTCCGGGCGGCCGAGAGCGCGCGGAACGCGGGACACGACGGGTCGATCGTCCTCGTCGGAGCCGAGACGGCGCTGCCGTACGAGCGTCCCCAGGTCACGAAGGAGGCGCTGCTGGCCGGGGCGAGCCCCCGGCACTACGTCGACCACGACCAGCTCGTCGGACGTCTCGGGGTGCAGCTGCGTCTCGGGACGCGCGCCACAGGACTCGACCGACGTCGCCGGTTGCTACGCACGTCCGACGGCAAGATCGGGTACGACGCGCTGGTCGTGGCCACGGGTGCGCAGCCGACGCCGTGCCCCTGGGGGAACCTCGACGGACAGGTCTCGACCGTGCGCACCGCCCGGGACGCCGTCCTCCTGCACCGGGTGCTGACCGGGCGTCGGCGCGTGGTGGTGGTCGGTGCGGGCCTGATCGGCTCGGAGATCGCATCCGCGGCGCAGGCCCTGGGTGCCGAGGTGACCCTGGTCGAGCGGGGGTGTGGCCCGCTGGAGGCGAGCCACGGGAGGAGTCTCGCCGAGCACCTGGCCCGCCTCCACCGCACGGCAGGAACCCGGCTCGTCACCGGCGCTGCAGTGACCTCGTTGGTCCGCGCCGGCGCCAGCGTGGCCGTCGACCTGGGTTCGGGCGAGAGGATCGTCGCCGAGCACGTCGTGTGGGCCGTCGGCGTGCGCAGCGACCTCGGCTGGCTGGTCGGCTCCGGGATCAGGGTCGCGGAGGGGGTGCTCTGCACGACGGCGATGGTCACGAACGACCCAGCGGTCTTCGTCGCGGGCGACGCCGCCCAGGTCGTCGCCACGGACGGCCCCCAGGCGGCACCGCGCAGCATGTCCCAGAGCATGGCGGCGGCACAGGGACTGGTGGCTGGCCACAACGCCGTCACACCGCCGGGATCGTGGTCGCGCACCACTGCGACGCCCTACTTCTGGAGCACCTGGTACGACCGGCGGATCCAGGGCGTCGGGGTGCCCGCAGCGCGCTCGACGGTGCTGCAGGAGGGCGGTGGCACCCTCCACCTGTACGAGCACCGTGGTCGCCTGACCGGAGCGGTGGGCATCGACGCGAAGGCCTCCGTCCGGCGGGTGCGCGAGCTGCTGCGCGAGGGATCGTCGTCGGGCGCCCACGCCGCCCGCGAGATGACGGGGAGGCCTGCATGAGGGACGTCGTGGTCGTCGGCGCCGGGCCGGTGGGACTGCTCGCCGCCGGGCTGCTCGCCCGGTTCGGCGCCTCGGTCGAGCTGCTCGAGGCCGCTGCGAGTCCGCTGCTGCGGACGCGCGCATCGACGGTGACCACCCGCTCGATGGAGATCCTGGCGCTGCACGGCGTCCCGCGTGAGGACTTCGAGCGCGTCGAGGCCGGTCACTGGGCCGGGGCGCGGGTCGACCTCCAGCACCTGGACTCCGAGCACGCCGGACTGTGGCGGCTCTCGCAGCCACGGCTGTGCGCGACGCTGCGCCGGTGGACGGAGGAGGCGGGGGTGGTCCACACGGCCCCGTGGCGCGTCGTCGACGTCGCCCAGGACGACGACGGCGTGAGCGTGCGTTCCTCGACGGGCGAGTCCCGGCGTGCGCGGTTCCTGCTCGGCTGCGACGGCGCGGACGGCACGGTGCGGGCCGCCGCCGGGATCGCGGTGCGGACGCGACCCGCTCGGCACCGGTTCCTGCGGGCTGACGTGCAGGGACGTCCCGTCGCAGCACGCCGCTTCGAGCGCGTCGGCGACCTGACCGTCACGTCGGGGCCGCTCGAGCCCGGCACGGCGAGGATCATGATCCACGACCGCGGACGTCGTACCGCCTTCGAGGCCGACGCCAGGCTGGTCTGTGCGCTCTGGCACCAGGCGACCGGGCAGCGGCTGGACCCGGACTGGCTCGAGTGGGTCGAGGCCTTCGACGACGAGGAGGTGGTCGTCACGACCCTGCGCTCGGGGCGGGTGCTGCTGGCCGGCGACGCAGTGCGCCAGTGCCTGCCCGTCGGGGGCGAGTGCCTCAACGCCGGGCTTCTCGACGCCCATGCGCTGGCCTGGAGGCTGTCGGCGGTGCTGGCCGGAGCGCCCTCGGACCTGGTCGACGCCGGGGTCGCCGAACGCCTCGCCGCGACGTGGCGCGGGGTGGACGACGTCCGCGAGCAGGTCGACGTCCTCTACGGCGGCCTGCCTCCGACGGGAGCGCCGTCCGCCGATCGCGCCGACCGCGTCGCTGGGCTCGACCTCGCCGATCCCTCGGCCGACCCGCCCGTCGGCCGGCGGCTCGCGGACCGCGACCTGGTCGCGCTCGTCGGGCCCGCGCGTGCGGAGGTGGCGCGAGCGTCGCTGCGCGAGGGCGTCGCCGTCCTCGTCGGCGAGGTGGAGGCGGAGACGGTGGGCGGGCGGCGGGTCCGTCTGCTGCCGCGACTCGACGGCGGGAGCACGGTCGTCCTCCTGCGCCCGGACGGTCATCCGCTGGTGGTGCACGACCCGGAGACGGCGCTGGCGCGAGCCCTCGACGCCGCCTGCCCCCGGGTGGGGGTGCCGGTGCCGTGACGACGTTCACCTCCGCCTTCCTCTTCCCCGGTCAGGGCGCGCAGTCGGCCGGCATGGGGATGCGGCTCAAGGAGCGCTTCCCCGACCTGCTCGACGACCTCTACGCCGAGGCCGACGACATCGTCGGCTACCCCCTGACCGCGCTGTGCGACGAGGGGACCCGGGCCGTGCTGCGGGACATGACCGTCACCCAGCCCGCCGTCTTCCTCACGAGTCACGCCGCCAGCATCGTCGCCGACGACCTCGGGCTGCGTCCCGACGTGGTGGTGGGGCACTCCCTCGGCGAGTACGCGGCGCTCGCGGCCGCCGGTGTGCTCGACTGGCGCGACGCCCTGCGGCTGGTCCACGTGCGCGGCAAGCTCATGCGCAGCGTGCACCGTCGGACCGACGGCAAGATGGCGGCGGTCATCGGCGTCCCCGTCTCGGTCGTCGACGACTTCTGCGCCGACGTCCGTGCGGAGCTCGGCCAGGTGGTGGAGATCGCCAACGAGAACGAGCCGACGCAGGTGGTCGTCTCCGGCGAGAGCGGCGCCGTGGACGCGCTGCTGGAACGGATCGACGCCGCCGGCGCCGAGCGGACGCTCGTGCTGCGCATCGGAGGACCGGCGCACAGCAGCCTGATGGCCGACGTCAGCCGGACCTTCGAGCACGCGATCACCGCCACCTCGTTCGCTGACCCGACGCTTCCCCTCCTGTCGAGCAGCACGGCGGGCGTCGTCCCCGACGGCGCTGCGGTCCAGGCGGCGATGCGGCTGCAGCTCGTCCGCCGCGTCCGCTGGGTCGAGACCATGACGCTGCTCGTGCACTCGGGACTCCGCCGGACGCTCGAGCTGGGGCCCGGGAAGGTCCTGACCGGGATCGTCCGGCGACAGCACCCGCAGATCACCACCTACCGCACCGAGGACGAGAAGAGTCTCGGTACCGCCGTTGAGGAGTGGTTCCATGCATGACGTCCCGATGGGCGCCGACATGCGCGTCCAGGTGAAGGCGCTCGACAAGCTGCGGCAGGAGGCGCGCGGCGACCACACGACGAGATCGGGACCCGACGCCAGCACGAGAAGGGCAAGCTGACCGTCCGGGAGCGGATCGACCTGCTCTTCGACCCGGGCAGCTTCGTCGAGATCGACACCTTCCGCCGGCACCGGTCGACCAGCCTCGGACTCGCGGACAAGAAGCCGCTCACCGACGGCGTCGTGACGGGATGGGGCGACATCCACGGTCGCCGGGTCTTCGTCTACGCCCACGACTTCCGGATCTTCGGCGGCTCCCTCGGCGAGGAGCACGCGAAGAAGATCCAGAAGGTCCTCGACCTGGCCCTCAAGGCCAGGTGCCCGGTGATCTCGCTCAACGACGGGGCCGGGGCGCGCATCCAGGAGGGCGTCGCGGCGCTCGCCGGCTACGGGGGGATCTTCACCCGCATCGTCAAGGCGTCCGGCGTCGTCCCCCAGATCAGCGTGATGCTCGGGCCGTGCGCGGGTGGTGCGGCCTACGCGCCGGCGCTGACCGACTTCGTCTTCATGGTCGACGGCTCCTCGCAGATGTTCGTGACCGGTCCCGACGTCATCAAGGCGGTCACCGGCGAGCTGATCTCCCAGGACCAGCTCGGCGGTGCGCGGGTCCACTGCGAGACGTCGGGCGTCGCGCACGGCTTCTACGACGACGAGCGCACCTGCCTGGAGGAGGTGCGGTACCTGGTGTCGATGCTGCCGCAGAACAGTTCCAGCGCGCCGACCCCGTACGTGCTGGAGGACCCGGTGGACCGGGAGTCCCCCGAGCTGCTGGACCTCGTCCCCACCAGTCCGACGGCGAGCTACGACATGCGCGACGTCATCGAGTGCCTCGTCGACGACGGCGAGCTCTTCGAGGTGCACGCGCACTGGGCGCGCAACATCGTCTGCTGCCTCGCCCGGATGGGTGGTCGGGTCGTGGGCATCGTCGCGAACCAGCCGCAGGTGCTGGCCGGCGCGCTCGACATCGACGCCTCGGACAAGGGGGCCCGGTTCGTGCAGATGTGCGACTCCTTCCGGATCCCGCTGCTCACCCTCGTCGACGTCCCCGGCTTCCTGCCGGGCGTGCACCAGGAGCACCACGGCCTGATCCGGCACGGCGCGAAGCTGCTCTACGCCTACTGCAACGCCACCGTCCCTCGGGTCTCGGTGGTCGTGCGCAAGGCGTACGGCGGAGCGTTCATCGTGATGGACTCCCAGTCCGTCGGGGCGGACGTCGCGCTGGCCTGGCCGACGAACGAGGTCGCGGTCATGGGCCCCGACGCCGCGGCCAACGTCATCTTCCGGCGCGAGATCGCGGCGGCCGACGACGGCGTGGGCGAGCACCGGCGCCGGGTGGAGCAGTACCGGGAGGAGTTCATGCACCCCTTCTACGCCGCCGAGCGCGGCCTCGTGGAGGACGTGATCGACCCGGCGCACACGCGGCGGATCGTCATCGACTGCTTCCGCTCGCTCGCCGGCGAGACGGACCTCGGTGTGCCGGCCTCCGCGCACGGGAACCCGCCGACATGAGCGAGGTCGTGTTCATGTTCCCCGGCCAAGGGAGCCAGTTCGCGGGCATGGCGACCTCCCTGCGCGAGAACCGGCGCTTCGACCGGGCGATGGACGACTGCCTCGAGGCGCTCGGTGAGGTGGGGCACCGATGCGCAACGGCGTGGACGTCGGGTGATCCCGACCTGGTGGACGTGGGGAGCATCTCCCAACCCCTGCTCATGGCCGTCGGGACGGCGATGGCCGCGTGCGCCGAGGACGCCCTCGGTCGTCCGGCGGACATCGTCGTCGGCCACAGCATCGGGGAGATCGCCGCGGCCCACCACGCCGGCGTCCTCGACCTGCGCGCGACCGGCACGGTCTGCGCCGAACGGGCGAGACTCCTGGACGAGGGCCCGCGGGGACGACTGATCGGGGTGGCGGGCACGTGCGAGGCGGTGGGCGACGCGCTGACCGGCCTGCCCGAACCGGTGTGCATCGCAGCGGTGAACGGACCACGGCAGGTGGTCGTCGCCGCGCCCGAGCACCTGGTCTCGGCGGCCCGCGCCGCGCTGCGCACGGCAGGTCTCGCCACGATGCTCGCGGGGGCGACGGAGCCGTTCCACAGCCCGGTGATGGGGGAGGTCGCACGGCGCTTCACCGCGGCCCTGGCGGGCGTGCCGCTGGCGCTGGCCGCTCGCTCACGCATGGTCTCCTCGCTCACCGCGGCCGACCTGCAGGACGTCGAGGCCGTCGACCCCGCCTTCTGGGGAATGCAGCTCGCGCGGCGCATCCGCTTCTGGGACGCCATGCGCCACCTCGACGCGCCGGGGCGGGTGTTCGTCGAGACCGGCCCCGGGCGCGTGCTGTCCGGTGCCGCCCGCCAGCTGACGTCGGTGCGCGAGGGCACCTCGCGCGTCGTGACCATGTTCCCGTCGAGCCGCACCGACCGCAGTGGCGCGGCGTGGCGCGAGAGCCTGACGACGCTCGCCGGGCTGGGCTAGGGGTGCAGGAGCGTGGCGACCATGGGAGACGCGACCTCGACGATGCGGTCGATGTCGGCGTCGGTGAGGTCCGGCAGTCCGATGATGTGCCGACCGCTCGCCAGGCCCATCATGATGGCGGAGAAGATCGCCGCGCGCAGGCGGGCCTCGTCGGCGTCGATGTGCCGCTCGATGACGTCGATCGACGCGCGGGTCATGTGCTCGCGGAGCATGCTCGCGGCCATCTCGCTCGTCATGCTGGTGCGGAGCAGGACGGCCATCGGCGAGTGCGGGTCGGTCTCCCACATGCGCAGCATCGTGGAGACGTACCGGTGCGCCGACTCCTCGCGACCCTCCGTCGTCAGTGCGTCGATCGGGATGTCCCACGTCACGCACTCGCGGAACAGGTTCTCCTTGGTGCCGAAGTACTTCATCACGGAGGACTTGTCGATCTCCGCCTCGTCGGCCACGCGACGGATCGTCGTCCGCTCGTACCCGTGCGTGGCGAAGCACCGACGCGCGCTGTCGAGGATTCGCTGCCGTGTCAGTCCTCCCTTGGAGGTCGGACTGAGTGGTGCGATCTTCTCCATGGCGTCCCATCGACTCGACTCAACGGCTCCCGCAGCACGGAAATGTTATCGCGGCCCATTGTGGCCCGCGCGGACCAGTGAAAGTATACAAGCGTTGCCCTCGCCGTTCGTCGCTCCCTCGCGCAGCACCGGGAGCGGCTCGTATCGGCCTGCACCGGCCGGACAAGGAGACCCACCGATGGACCCGATCGAGAAGACCCCCGTCGGCACCTGGAAGGGTGTCGCGCCGCACGACGGTCGTGAGGACGCGTTCCTCCTGTCGTTCGCCGACGACGGCACCGTGGCCCTGCGGACCCCGGCGAGCGAGGGGCACGGCGCCTGGACGTCGCGAGCCGGAGGGTTCTCGTACACGCTCGTCGAGACCCTCTTCGACCGCGAGCACCCGGTCCAGGTGCACATCGCCGTCGACGCCGTGATCGACGGCGAGACGTACCGGGGCAGCGGCACGGCCGAGGTCCAGGTCGCCGGCCGGACGGTCGCGTCGACGACGACGGACTTCGTCGCGTCGAGGACGGGGTCGGGGGTGGCGCCGTGGCACGTCGTCGCCCCGGGCCCGGGGTACCTGCGCGCGGACCTCGACACGACGGTCGCGGCGTTCGCAGCGCTGTCGGAGCCGATCGAGACCCTCGTGCCGCGGACCGACGAGGACTGGCGCGGGTGGAACCTGACCCTCGACGTCCCGCCGGCCCTCGTCGTGCGTCCGAGGGACGGGCGCCAGGTCGCCGCGGCACTGCGCGTGGCCGACGACCACGGCTGGCCCGTCGCCGTGCAGGCGACCGGGCACGGCGCCTCGGTCGAGCTCGGACGCTCGATCCTGCTGGACCTGTCCGGGCTCGACGACGTCGAGCTGCGACCCGACACGGTCGTCGTCGGCGCGGGAGTCCGCTGGCGCGACGTCCTGCCGACCGTCGTCGCAGCCGGGCGGATCGCGCTCTGCGGCTCCTCGCCCGACGTCGGCGTCGCGGGCTACCTCTCCGGTGGAGGCCTCCCCGTCCTCGCCCGCAGCCACGGAATGGCGGCCGACACGGTGCGGTCGCTGGAGGTGGCGACGGTCGACGGCGAGCTCCGCGTCTGCTCGCCGTCGCAGCAGCCCGACCTGTTCGCCGCATCGCTCGGAGGCCGTGGCAACGCCGGGGTGATCGTGTCGGCCGAGATCGCCACCCCGGTGCTCGCGTCCTTCGTCGGCGGCAACCTCACGTTCGGGGAGGAGGACGTCGACGAAGCCATCCGCACGTGGGCCGCCTGGAGCCGAGACCTGCCGCAGGAGATGAGCTCCTCGCTCGTCGTGCTCCGCTTCCCCGACCTGCCGCAGACGCCGCCGGAGAAGCGCAACCGCTACTTCGTCCAGGTCCGGGTGGCCTACGTCGGGTCCCTCGACGCGGCCGACGCGCTCCTGAAGCCGCTGCGCGCCCTGACGGTGGAGGCCGACACGGTCGGGCCGATGCCCTACGACCAGATCGGCCAGGTCTACCTCGACCCGCCGCGGGCCACCCCGGCGTGGATCGAGACCCGGGTGCTCGACGAGCTTCCCGACGAGGCGGTCGAGGCCCTCGTGTCCGTCGCCGGGCAGCACGCGACGCTTCCCTTCGGCGGGGTCGAGCTGCGGCAGCTGGGTGGCGTGCTCGCCTCGACCGCGTCGGTGTCGACGGCCAGCCACGCCCGCGAGGGCTACCAGCTGTTCGTGACCAACCCGGCGTTCGAGGACCGTCGCGAGGAGGTCTTCGCGGCGCAGCGCTCGGTGCTCGACGCGCTGGCGCCGTGGCTGCCCGAGAAGGCGCTGCCCGGCTTCCTGTTCAGCAAGGACCAGACACGTCGTCGGGTCCGACGTGCCTACGACGACGCCGACTGGGAGGCGCTGTGCGCGGCCAAGGAGACCTACGACCCCATGAACGTGCTCCGGGTGAACCACAACATCAGCCGGGGCTGAGCCGGACCGGAACCGCCGGGCCGAGGACGAAGGAGTGAGCGAGATGACGATGAGTGTGACGAGGCAGGACGCGGCGGCCGAGGCCGACCGCGAAGGTCGACTCCCCGACGCGACGTACACGCGGCTCGTCGAGGACGGATTCGCCCGGTGGTTCGTCCCGACGGACCGAGGCGGCGACGAGCGCAGCTTCGAGGACCTGCTCGAGGCCGTGAGCAGCCTGGGGGAGGACTGCACCTCGACCGCGTGGATCGCCTCCCTGACGGCCTTCGGTGGACGCTACGTCCGATGCCTGTCTCCCCAGGCCCAGCAGGACGTCTGGGCCGGCGGTCCGGACGCCAGGGTCGTGGCCTCCATCAAGCCCCAGGGTCGGCTCCAGCAGGTCGACGGCGACGTCGTCCTCGACGGGGTGTGGTCGTACGTCAGCGGTGTCGAGCAGAGCGACTGGGCCCTGTTGTCCACCCCGGGCGGACCGCCCGGCGCCGGACCCGCACCGATCATGGCGCTGGTGCCGAGGTCGGACTACTCGATCGTGGAGGACTGGTCGTCGTTCGGCATGCGGGCGACGGGCAGCCACTCCCTGCGGCTCGACGCCGTCCGGGTGCCGTCCCACCGCACTGCGCCTCGTGGGCCCGTGATGGCCGGGGTCACCTGGGGGCGACCTGACCTGCCGGCGGTACCGAGCACGGCCGTCAACGGGATCACCTTCGTCGCTCCCGCGCTCGGGGCGGCGCGGGCGGCCCTGCGCGACGTGCTCCCCGCCCTGGCGGGCCCGGTCACCGGCCCGCGTGCGCTGAGCGTCCCGTCCTACCAGGTGGAGCACGCCCGGGCGTCGGCCGAGGTCGACGCCGCGGCGCTGCTGCTGCACCGCCTCGCCGTGGGAGCGGACGCAGGCCGGGCCGACCCTGCCACGGTGGCTCGCAGTCGCCGCGACGCGACGTACGCCCTGGAGGTGCTGGTGACGGCTCTCGACCGCTGCCTGCGGGTCAGTGGCACGCGCGGCACCAGCCGGGGGACGTCCATCGAGCGACGCTGGCGTGACGTGCACTCCATCGCGTCGCACGCGGTCATGCAGTTCGAGCCGGCTGCGGTCGAGCACACCGTGCTCCTCACCCAGGAGCCGGCGTGATCGTCGTGACCGGTGCCACCGGGACGGTCGGACGCCACGTCGCGCGCGGGCTGCACGAGCGCGGACACGACGTCGTGGCCGTGTCCCGCGACCCTGACCGGGCTGCGAGCCTGCTGCCGTCGGGCGTCCGCTGCGCCACGGTCGATGACGTCGACTGGTCGGCGGCCGGAGGTCTGTTCGTCAACCAGGCCGCGTTCCCCGACGGCGTCGGGGACCTGCTCGACGCGGCCGTGGCCAGGGGTCACGTCGAGCGGGTCGTGGCGCTCTCGACCTACACCGTCCTCGACGACGACCCACGCAACGCCATCGCGACGAGGCACCGCGCGATGGAGTCGTGCGTCCGGGCTGCGGGGGTGGACTGGGTGTTGCCCCGCCCGGCCGGCGGCTTTGCGAGCACGGCGCTCGAGTGGTCGAAGGAGATCCGCGAGACCCGTACGGTGCAGGCGCCGTACGGCGACGCCGAGGGAGCGCCGATCCACGAGCAGGACATCGCCGACGTCTGCGTCGCCGGGTTCGAGGACGACACGCTCGTGGGGACCGCGCCGATGTTCAGCGGACCGGCCTCGCTGTCCTACCGCGAGCGGGCTCGCACCATCGGGGAGGTGCTCGGCGAGCCCGTCGAGTTCATCGAGCTCGACGACGCCGCGGCCCGCGAGCGGATGACGGCCGTCGGGGTGCCACCCCATGCCGTCGAGGCCCGGCTGAGGATGTTCGCCGCGCTGGTCGGCGTCCAGCACGAGGTGCACGACTCGGCCCCGTTCACCGGTCATGCGCCCCGGACCTTCCGCGACTGGGTCGAGGACCACCGCGATGCCTTCGCCTGAGGTGCTGGTGCCGCGGCCGCCGGACGTCGTCGCGGGGACGCCGCGGGTGCTGCTGGTGGTCGGCAGCGGACGGTCGGGTCGCACCGGATCGCGCGTGGGCCGGTGGACGGCCGACCGGCTGGCGCGGGTCCTGTCCTACGAGGTCCCGTGCGTCTACACCTCCGACCTCGGCCTCGCGGACCTGCCCGTCGAGCTGCTCTCCGAGCGCGAGCGTCGCCTCGTCGACCGGACGTCGCGGCTGCTGGCCTGGGCGACGTCGGTCGTGGTGGTGACACCGGAGTACAACCGCAGCTTCCCGGCCTCGCTCAAGGCCTTCATCGACGCCCATCGCGACGAGTGGGTGGCGACGCCCACGGCGTTCGTGAGCTACGGCGGAATCTCGCGTGGACTCCGGGCGGTCGAGCAGCTCGGCTCCGTGCTCGGCGAGCTCCACGCCGTCCCCGTGCGCGACGGCGTCCCCCTGGACCCCGGCCAAGCGGCGGTACTCGACGTCGAGGCGGACCAGGGCGGCGCCGAGGCCGGCTTCTCCCGGATGGTCGACCACCTGCTCTGGTGGGACGCCGCGCTCACGGCCGCGGTGCGGAGCTCTCCCCATCCCTCGTCCGCGACGGTGGGACGACGTCGATCAGGCTGAGCCGGCAGACGCAGGCTGCTCGGACGGGCTGGTCGGGCCCAGGCTGGGCGCGAGGCGCCGGGCGGTGGCTCGCACGAGGGGGTGCATCCGGAAGACCTGGTCGTCGACGGGCAGCAGCAGATGGCACTCGTCGAAGGCCATGCACGCGCGTCGCGCGTCCTGGTGGCCGCGTCCGAGTACCCGACGGATCGACTCGACCGTGATGATCTCGACCGGGCTGGCGGCGAGCTGCAGGAACTCCCTGCGGCGCTCGTCCTGCAGCTTCAGGACCGACTCCGCCAACGTGTCGAACAAGTCGATCCCCGGTGCCTCGACGTCCAGGACGTCGGGCACCTCGTCGTTGAGCCAGGCCTTGCAGTCCCGCATGGACGCGGACAGCACCTGCGCGCACGCGAGCCGGAGCCCGAGGGGCAGGTGCCCCGCCCACTCGACGAGCCCGGCGAGCGTCTTCGGGGTCAGGTAGGGCGCCCTGCCGTCGAGGTAGGTCGTCAGGATCTCCAAGCAGGTCTCGGACGACGGTGGCGCGAGGCGTACGTGCTTGGCGCCCGCCAGGGCGCCGAGGAGCCGGCGGGAGGTGACGAGCATGGCGGCGTGCGGTGACGTCGGCACGAGCTCCGAGACCGCTCGCGTGCTGGAGGCGTTGTCGGCGACCACGAGAAGGGCCCGGTCGCGGGTGCGTGCTCGCCACATCGCCAGTCGCGCCGACGGCGAGCTCGGGATGTCGGACTCCTCGCAGCCGAGCTGGACCAGCAGCGACGCGACGGCTGCGTGCGTCGGCATCGCGTCACGTCCCGGCGTGTAGCCCAGCAGGTCGATGAACAGCACGCCGTCCGGATAGCGGTGCTGGACCTCGTAGGCCGTGCGGACGGCAAGGGCGGACTTGCCGACCCCGGCCATGCCGGAGAGGGCCACGATGTCGGTCGTGGACCCCGTGCTCGGATCGAGTCCGGCGATCGCCTCGCGCAGCTCGTCGGTGCGACCACGGAAGTCGCGCACGTCGCGGGGCAGGGAGGAGTGGCGCACGGACGGGGGCTCGAGCGCGATGCCCGCGGGCTCGCGCGAGGTCGTCGTCCTGGTGTTCAGGACCTGCCGACACTCCGCCAGCAGGTCCTGGGCGTCGAGGGAGTCGGCGTAGAAGGACTGCGCCTGGAGGACGTAGTGGCGTGCCTGGAGCCCGATCCCCGACTCGGCGAAGGTCCGTGACATGGCGAGGAGGAAGAGGACGTGCTCATGCCTGAGAGCCTCGATGTCGGCCTCGGCGCCGTGCGGCACGCTGCCGGTGACCGGGGAGCCTCGCCAGAGACGGGCGGCACGGTGGAAGTCCTCGATCTGACGGTCCTCGAGGGTGCCCCTGCTGGGAAGGGCGCCCGACAGCGCCCGGAAGCGCAGGACGTCGGACTCCGTGGCGCCCACGCTCAGCCGGTAGCCGCCCGCCGTCGTCTTGACGACCTCCCAGGAGTCCGTCGCCAGCAGGCGCAGCGAGGAGACGAGCTTGCGCACCTGCTGCTCCGCGGTCGCGGGTGGCCGCTCTCCCCAGGCTCCGGCGACCAGGTCCTCCATCGCGACGGACTCGTCAGGACGGAGCGCCAGACGTGACAGGATCCGGCGCGCCACCGGTCCGCCGAAGCTGACTGCTCGGCCGCTGGCCCTCAGCTCGAGTGGACCGAGCGCGTTGACCGCGAGATCCATGCTTCCCCCCGGGACGGTGAACTCGTCGTCGGCCTCGACGCCGGCGGGCGGGACGGACGGACGGACCGTCGCCTCGCCCGCCGATACGAGGCACACGCGTGAGACTAAGGTGTACAGTTGTTGCTGTCCATGGAAGCGGGAACCTTCATGACCAAATCCGGTGAAATTTCCAGTTCGGCCGGTGAACGCCCGGTGGCGCACCTGTTCGCGGGTCAGGGAGCGCAGCGCGTGGGCATGGGGGCGTCCGACCTGGAACGGTGGCCAGAACGCGTGGAGGCTGCCTCCGACCTGCTCGGGTACTCCGTGCGGAGTCGATGTCTGGAGGGTCCCGCCGACCTGCTGGCCTCCACCGACGTCACGCAACCGCTGCTCTACGTCGTGGAGTGCCTCTCCTTCGACACCTGGCGCGCCGAGGGGGCCGAGAGGGAGACCGTGCTCGCGGGCCACAGCCTCGGGGAGTTCGCCGCCCTCTACGCGGCAGGTGCCTACGACTTCGTCGAGGGGCTGCGCGTGGTGAGGGAGCGGGGCCGGCTCATGAAGGCTGCCGCCAACGGCGCGATGGCGGCGGTGGCACGCGTCCCCGTCGAGGACGTGCAGGCCCTCGTCGCCGAGGGCGTCGTGCCTGGGCTCGAGGTCGCCAACATCAACGCGCCCACCCAGTGCGTCGTGTCGGGACCCCCGCACGCGGTCGCCGACGAGGGCCTGGCCGCGCGGATCGCCGCGCTCGGCGGACGTCTCGTCAGGCTCAAGGTCGGCGGGGCGTTCCACTCCTCCCTGATGCTCGACGCCCAGCAGCAGTTCGCGACGTTCCTCGCCGGAGTGGAGCTCGCTCCTCTAGGCGCCACGGTGCTGTCGAATGTGACGGGCGAGCCGATGCCCAGCACGGGATACCGCGAGCTGCTCGTCCGTCAGCTGGCCTCACCCGTGCAGTGGCGGGCCTGCTGCACGTGGCTGCGCCGGGCCGGGATCGAGGACGGCGACGTCGTCGAGCACGGTCCCGGCAGCACGCTGACCAAGCTCTACCAGCAGAACGGGGCCGCCTGAGGCGCGTACGCCCCAGTGCTGCGGGCTCGTCGGGCCGCGGAGAGGACTGGCCCGGGAGCTCGGCGTGGAGGTGAGCGGTCCCGGTCACGCGGTCTGGACTTTCCCGACTGACGTCTCGGGCGGGGCGCATGTGCTCCCGAGAGCGGTGTCGATCCCGGCGGCCTCGCGCCGGCGGACGTCGGCCCAGTCGCTCGGGCGGAATTCACGGACGTCGACCGTCGTCATGTCAGGCCGTCGTGGGAGTCCGCAGGATGTCGGCCAGCCCGTCGAGCGCACCCGGGACGAGGGCGTAGAAGGACCAGGTCCCGCGCTTGGAGCGGGTGAGCAGGCCAGCATCGACGAGGACCTTGAGGTGGTGCGAGACGGTCGGCTGGGAGAGGTTGACCGGCTCGGTGAGGTCGCAGACGCACGCCTCGGCGCCTTCGTGCGCAGCCACCAGCGAGAGCAGGCGAAGGCGCGTCGGGTCCGCGATGGCCTTGAACTTCACCGACAGTGCGGCGGCGTTCTCAGGGCTCAGTGCGTCGCGGACGATCGGGGCGCAGCAGATCTCTGCGGTCGTATCGAGGACGGGGAGCGAAGTGGCCATGACACCAGTATGGCCCATGCATTGACATTCGTCGATGGACTGCTACGGTCGATGCATAGACGTTCATCAATCAAGACGAACGTCGAGTGAACGGGATCGAGGAGTTCAGTGAGCGACGCAGCGCACGAGAAGCCGGTCGGCAGCAGCGAGGACGCCGTGGTGGCTCGGCTCTCCCGCTTGGACCGCTTCCTACCGGTCTGGATCGTGCTGGCCATGGCTGCCGGACTTCTGCTCGGCCGGTTCTGGCCGGATCTGACCGAGGCCCTCGACGCCTTCAAGGTCGGGTCGGTGTCCGTGCCGATCGCCATCGGGCTCCTCGTCATGATGTATCCGGTACTGGCCAAGGTTCGCTACAGCGAGACCGCCCGCGTCACCGGAGATCGTCGCCTCCTCGCCGCCTCGCTGGTGCTGAACTGGCTGATCGGCCCGGCACTGATGTTCGCGCTGGCCTGGATGCTGCTGCCCGACCTGCCCGAGTACCGCACGGGCCTGATCATCGTCGGCCTCGCCCGCTGCATCGCCATGGTCCTCATCTGGAACGACCTGGCTTGTGGTGACCGCGAGGCCGCGGCAGTGCTGGTGGCGATCAACTCCGTCTTCCAGGTCATCGCCTTCGCCGCCCTCGGCTGGTTCTACCTCCAGACCCTCCCCGGCTGGCTCGGACTCTCCACGACCAGCGCCGACTTCTCCGTCTGGGCCATCACCGTCAGCGTCCTGGTCTTCCTCGGCATCCCCCTGCTCGCAGGCTTCGCCACCCGACAGATCGGCGAGCGAGCCAAGGGCCGCGACTGGTACGAGAACACCTTCCTGCCCCGACTCGGACCCTGGGCCCTCTACGGGCTGCTCTTCACCATCGTCCTGCTCTTCGCACTCCAGGGCGAAGCGATCACGAACGCCCCCTGGGACGTCGTGCGGATTGCCATCCCACTGCTTGCCTACTTCGCCATCACCTTCACGCTCGGCATGCTCATCGGGCGTGGCCTCGGGCTCGGGTACGCCAAGACCGCCACCCTCGCCTTCACCGCCGCGGGCAACAACTTCGAGCTCGCCATCGCCGTCGCCATCGGCACCTTCGGCATCACCTCCGGCCAGGCCCTCGCCGGGGTCGTCGGACCCCTCATTGAGGTGCCCGTCCTCGTCGGCCTCGTCTACGTGTCCCTCTGGGCGCGCAAGTACTTCACCACCCCCGAAGGAGTCCGGTCATGACCACCACCGACACGCAGCCACTCGACACGCAGGGCATCGTCGAAGAACTGACCTACGCCTTCGACGGCGTCTTCACCTCCGACGAGGTGACCACCGCCGTGCACGATGCCCGCTCGGCGCTGGAGCCGACCGCCACGGTCCGCACCTACCTGCCCGTGCTCGTCAAGCGCTACGCGAGGGAGTTGCTGACCGCAGGTGCACAGGCCGACGGTCGCCTCGCCAAGACCGTGCCCGAGGTCCTGTTCGTGTGCGTGCAGAACGCCGGCCGCTCCCAGATCGCCGCCGCGCTCACCGAGCACCTCGCTCCCGGCAAGATCCACGTCCGCTCTGCCGGATCGGCGCCCACCGGCGAGCTCAACCCCCTGGCCGTCGACGTCCTCGCCGAACGCGGGATCACGCTCACCGAGGCCTACCCCAAGCCGCTGACGGACACGGTCCTCCACGCCGCCGACATCATCATCACGATGGGCTGCGGCGACACCTGCCCCATCTTCCCCGGCAAGCGCTACGAGGACTGGGACGTCGCCGACCCGGACGGGAAGACCCTCGACGAGGTCCGCGACATCCGCGACGACATCCAAGGCCGCGTCACCACCCTGCTGCGCGACCTCGACCTCTGAGACCAGGAGAATCATGACCAAGCCCACCGTCCTCTTCGTCTGCGTCCACAACGCCGGCCGCTCCCAGATGGCCGCCGGTTTCCTCAGGGAGCTCTCCGCGGGCAGCATCGAGGTCCTCTCCGCAGGCTCCATGCCCGGCGACCAGATCAACCCCGTCGCCGTCGAGGCCATGGCCGAGGTCGGCATCGACATCGCAGGGGAGCAGCCGAAGAAGCTCTCCACCGAGGCCGTCCAGGCGTCCGACGTCGTCATCACCATGGGCTGCGGCGACGAGTGCCCGTACTTCCCGGGCAAGCGCTACGAGGACTGGGAGTTGACCGATCCCGCTGGCAAGGGCATCGAGACCGTCCGCGAGGTGCGTGACGAGATCAAGACCCGGATCGAGTCGCTCATCGAGTCCCTGCGTCCCGTCCCCGCCGAAGAGAACTGATCACGGACATGGCTACCTCCGACCTACCCGTCATCGTCATCGGCGCCGGACCCATCGGGCTCGCCGCCGCCGCCAACCTCCACCAGCGCGACATTCCCGCCCTCGTCCTCGAAGCAGGGGAGAACGCGGGTGCCGCAGTTCGCGCCTGGGCGCACATCAGGCTCTTCTCGCCCTGGTCCGAACTCGTCGACCCCGTCAGCGCCACGGTGCTCGACCGGGCCGGATGGGACGCGCCGAACGCGAAGCGGTACCCCACGGGCGCCGACTGGGCCGCCGGCTACCTCCAGCCGCTCGCCGACGCGCTCGGAACCGTCCGGTACGAGCACGTCGTCACCGGCGTGGCCAAGGAAGGCCGAGACGTCCTCGTCGACTCCGGGCGCGACCGGCAGCCCTTCACCGTCCACGTCACCACCCCCGACGGCGAGCAGCGCCTCCGAGCCCGAGCCGTCATCGACGCCACCGGCACCTGGGGCATCCCCAACCCACTCGGCAGCGACGGCCTCCCCGCCGTCGGCGAGCAGACCCATGCCGACAACATCACCTACCGCGTCCCCGACCTCGAGGACCCTGCCGTCCGAGCCCGGTACAGCGGCAAGCACGTCGTCGTCGCAGGCACAGGAGCGTCCGCCAAGACAGCGCTCATCGCACTCGGCGACCTCGCGCAGCAGGACCCCGGCACCCGCGTCACCTGGATCGTGCGCCGACCGAGCACCGTCAACGCCTTCGGCGGCGGACAGGACGACGAGCTCAGCGAACGCGGCGCGCTCGGCGACCGCGCCCGACACGCCGTCTCCCAGCCAAGGACCACCACCGTCACCGGCTTCCGGACCGCCGCAGTGGAGACCCGCGACGACAGGATGGTGTTGACCTCCACCGACGGCGACACCCTCACCGACGTCGACGAGCTCATCGTGCTCACCGGGTTCCGACCCGACCTCTCCTTCCTGTCCGAGGTCCGCCTCGACCTCGAGAGCGTCCTCCAGGCCCCGCGCCAGCTCGCGCCCCTCATCGACCCCAACGTCCACTCCTGCGGGACCGTCTACCCCCACGGAGCGGCCGAGCTCGCCCAACCCGAGACCGGGTTCTTCATGGTCGGCATGAAGAGCTACGGGCGCGCCACGTCGTTCCTCGCCCTCACCGGCTTCGAACAGGCACGCTCCGTCGTCGCCAAGCTCGCGGGCGACGACGAGGCAGCCGCCCACGTCGACCTCGTCCTCCCCGAGACCGGGGTCTGCGGCGGCGCAGGGGACTTCGACGAGTCTGCGAGCGACTCGGGAGGCTGTTGCGGTGCGCCAGGCGACGCGGGCACGTTGCAGGTTGGTCTTGGGACTCGCTGAACGAGTCCCTTGGAGTTCAGTGCATCGCGGTCTTGGGTCGAAGATGAGCCGGGCGAGGCCCTGACGGCGCAGTACGCGATGCTCCACTCGTTCGCCGTGACCCCGCGATTGGCCGTCCTCCGCGGTGAGCATCCGCCGCGGAGACCGCTACTTCTTCTTCGTGCCGTACGGTGACTGATTCGTGGGCTTCAACGAAGTCCCCTGCTTTGCGGCCTGTCCTCGGATCGAGTCCTCGCTCCGCCCCATCTTGACGCCGATGACACGCGTGGGCGTGTTCCCGGCGGCAAGGTCCTTCAACTGCTTGCGGTCCGCAGCCGTCCAGGGATTGCCATGATTCTTCGGAGTCTTCGCCATCGTTCTGCCTTCTTTCGCATGCGCGGCGCCGACGCAGCCGCGTCGCTTTCGAGACTAGCCCCGGAACCGGACGAAAAGAGCGGATGGCGCCCTGTGTGATCGCTCTGGGATGACCGGCGCCGCTTGGGAGGCCGCTGGCCGTCGACATGCGAAGTGTCTCGCGAGACTCCGAGCCGATGAGAAGATCGAGTATGAGCGCCGATGCTGCCGCCGTCGTGTCGGCTATCGCGGCTGCGGCTAGCGCCGTGCTCACACTGATTGCCGTCGTCATCGCGGCCGCAACGCTCATCGGTGCGCGCAAGGACGCACAGCGCGCTACGGCTCAGGCAGAGACTGACCGCAGGGAAGATCTGCGGCCCTACCTCACGCCCGAACTGGAACGAGAACTCCTTAGCCACGGGACCTTGAACCTCGTCATCAAGAACTGGGGCCGCACGGCCGCACGCGACGTCCAGGTCGCCTTTACGCCTCCGCCCCCGACCGACTTGGTGTCGCTACCCGACAGCGACATGATGAAGTGGCTCTACGAGGCTTACGCAAAACCGATCACGCTTTGGCCGCCGCGGTGGCGCATGACGAACGTCTACCGCGCGGGACAGGACGAGACGGCGCCGGTCAGTCTCAAGATCACGTACGAGGGGCCCGATGGACACCAGTACGAAGACGACTTCACGCTCGACCCCGCGCCGCTGCTCAAGACCACTGCGAGCAGCCCGAGCGACCCTTCCACCTCTGACCCAGGCGCACGACAAGAAGCGTGGCTGAAGCGCATCGCTCGTGGTTTGGAAGCGCTCACCCGGACGATGCGGTGAACCCAAGGTGCAGTCAGCGGGTTCGAAGTACGCGCGCCCGCTCCGGTCTCGAGGTGCATCGCACACGACCGCACGAAGGCATCAACTGACAGGGGCCTCGTAGGACGCGATCGCTTGCGCGAGGAGCCGTTCGCCAGCGCGCACTGAACGTGCGTCACCCTCGAGGGGAAGAGATCCGACACGCTGATATCGAGGGCCTGGGCAAGCATCGGGAGATGACTCGCGCCAAGGTCCTGTTGGCCACGTTCGAGTCTCGACAGCGTGGAGTGGTGAACCCCAACGGCATCGGCGACAGACGCCAGGCTCAGGCCAAGTTCAGTTCGACGCGCAGCAACGCGGCGGCCCAGTTCGGTGAGGGTCGCTCGACGGCCTTCGGACCTGCCCGGGGTGTCAGTAACGGGCATCCACTCACTCCTTGATCGCGCAGGTTCAAGAGTTCAAACCCTCCCGCGACTTCCGCGGGCCTTCTTTGATCTGAGTCTGGGATTGGAGGGGTGGAGGGGAAACAATTACCCTGGAAAGCAGTCCCAATTACCGGGACCGCTCAGGTGGTCAGGAGCGGGGTCGAACCGCTGACCTTCCGCTTTTCAGGCGGACGCTCTACCAACTGAGCTACCTGACCGTCGCCCGTCGTCGTGCCGGGCGACGATCACCTTATCGCACGTCCTCGGGAGGATGCGCAGGCGGTGACCGTCGCCCGCGACGAGCGGGCTCAGACGACGGTGACGGCGTCGTCGAAGGAGATGCGCGGCAGTCGGTCGCCCCACGCGTCGGGGCCGGGGTGACCGATGTTGATGACGTACTCGGAGCGCCACGACGTGCCCGCGAGGAACTCGGCGTCGACGCCGGCGCGGTCGAAGCCGGCCATCGGACCTGCGGCCAGACCGGCCGCGCGGATGGCGAGGATCAGGTAGCCCGTCTGGAGCGCGGTGTTGAGACGTGCGTTGTCGACGCGCAGCTCGGCGTCGTCGTCGAACATCTTGCGCACACCGGGCGCGTGGGGGAAGTGCTCCGCGAGGCGCTCCTGGAAGGCCTCGTCGGCCGCGACGATGACGACGGCCGGCGCCGACGCCGTCTTCGCCTTGTTGCTGCCGCCCATGTGCTGCACGAGGCGCTCACGGGCCTCGGGGCTCTGCACCACGACGAGGCGCAGCGGCTGGTTGTTCATCGCCGTCGGGCCGAAGCGGAACAGGTCGTGGATCGCGCGGATGTCCTCGACCGTGACCGGCTCGTCGGTGAACGTGTTCGCGGTACGCGCCTCACGGAACAGCGCGTCGAGGGCCGCGTCGTCGAGGACGTACGGCGTCGTGCTCGTGGAAGTCATGGAACGTTCAACGAAGGGCGGGGAGGGCCGATTCCCGGTGTGACGCAGACCATGTGCGGTCGGCGGTTTACCACGGTCCCGTGGTAAACGTCGTCGTCCCGAGGCAAGGATCCCGCGGGACGACGACCTTTCCCGCGGGAAGTTTGGACCGCGGGAGGGCGACGGCTGCCGGCTCCCGGGCAGGACCGCAGGACGACGAAGGGCCCACGCCTCGCGGCATGGGCCCTTCCTCGTGCTTCTCTGCGACCCCGACGGGACTCGAACCCGCGACCTCCGCCGTGACAGGGCGGCGCGCTAACCAACTGCGCCACGGGGCCTTGCAGTGCGGCTCAACCGCGGACGCAACTGTATCCCATCCCCGCGACCACCCACACCAGGCCCCCCTCCTGGGCGGCGCGGCCAGGGGCGCGACGGCGCGGATCTATCACGACCATCCCCTCGTCAGCGACCCTTCCGCATCGTGGGACGTCGTCCGCTGGGGCGCGGGGAACGGTTCGATCAGACCCATGAGCCCACGACGTCGCCGCCACGCCCTGCCCCTCGCGCAGCTCGTGGAGCAGGCGACCTGTGTGGCCGAGCAGGTGCGTGCCGAGCTCCACTCCGTGCACGCCGACCCCGACGAGCGGTGGCACGTGCGCCTGCACCACGACGCCGACGTCGACGTCTGGCTGATCTCCTGGACCGAGGAGCAGGGCACGCAGCTCCACGGTCACGGCGGGTCCAGCGGCGCGTTCACGGTCGTCGCCGGCGAGCTCGACGAGCTCGTGTGGGACCCGGCCGCGCGCGAGCTCGAGGAGAGCACCCGCACGCGCGGCGACGTGGTGGCGTTCGGCCCCGGCTACGTGCACGACGTGCGCAACACGCGGGAGGCCACCGCGGTGAGCGTCCACGTGTACTCGCCCCCGCTCGAGCGGATGGACTTCTTCGACGTCGAGCGCGGCTCCGACGGCGCCGACCAGCTCGTGCGCCTCGCGCACGTCTGGAGCGACGACCCCGAGATCGCCGCCCCCGAGAGCGTCCGCGGCCCCGCGGCAGGACGGGTCGCATCGTGAGCGCGCTGCCCGCCGAACCGCCCCGACGTCGCGCGCGCTTCGCCTCCGTCGACGCGCTGCTCGCCGACGCCCGACGTCAGCTCGTGCGCGTCACGCCCCACCAGGCCGCCCACCGGGTCCGCGCCGGCGCCGTCCTCGTCGACATCCGACCGCAGTGGCAGCGCGAGGCCGACGGGGTCGTGCCGGGTGCGCTGCACGTCGACCGCAACCACCTCGAGTGGCGTCTGCACCCCGAGTCGGGGGCGAGCCTCCCGCAGGCGACCTGGGACGCCGAGTGGATCGTCCTGTGCACCGAGGGCTACACGTCGTCGCTCGCGGCGGCAGCGCTGCGCTCGCTCGGCCTCGACGCCACCGACGTCGTCGGGGGGATCCATGCCTGGCGTGCGGCCGGACTCCCGGTCTCGACCCTTCCGATTGCCGATGTCAGTGGGGCCGGGGAGACTGTCGTCCCATGATCGAGTACCGGTCCGTCGGGAAGACGTTCCCGGACGGGACCCAGGCCGTCGCCTCCTTCGACCTCACCATCCCCTCACGCACCACCACCGTGTTCGTCGGCTCCTCCGGCTGTGGCAAGACGACGCTGCTGCGGATGGTCAACCGCATGGTCGACCCGACCGCCGGCCAGGTGCTGATCGACGACGTCGACGTCGCCACGCAGAACCCTGTCGCCCTGCGACGCAGCATCGGCTACGTCATGCAGCACGCCGGCCTGCTGCCGCACCGCAAGGTCGTCGACAACGTCGCCACGGTGCTCCGGCTCAACGGCACCGACAAGAAGGCCGCGCGGGAGCGGGCGCTGGAGGTGCTGCGCACGGTCGGGCTCGACGAGTCGCAGGCGCGCAAGTACCCCGGGCAGCTCTCGGGCGGGCAGCAGCAGCGCGTGGGCGTGGCCCGCGGTCTCGCGGCCGACCCCAACATCCTCCTCATGGACGAGCCGTTCGGCGCCGTCGACCCCATCGTCCGGCTCGAGCTGCAGGTCGAGCTGCGTCGGCTGCAGACCCAGCTCGACAAGACGATCGTGTTCGTCACCCACGACATCGACGAGGCGTTCGCGCTCGGCGACCAGGTCGTCATCCTCAAGAAGGGCGGCGAGGTGGCCCAGGTCGGTGCCCCCGCCGACATCCTCGCCCGTCCCGCCGACGACTTCGTCGCCAGCTTCGTCGGCCTCGACAAGGGCGGCCGCTCGTTGCACGTGGAGGATCGTGACGGCCGCAAGGTCGTCGTCGACGCGTCGGGACGTCCCGCCGGCGTCCTGGAGGGCTGACCCGTGGAGTGGGCGTGGCGCAACCGTGACCAGGTGCTCGAGCTGTTCTGGCAGCACACCTGGCTGAGCGTCGTCCCTCTCGTCATCGGGTTCCTCCTCGCCGTGCCGATCGGCTGGTACGCGAGCCGGCACCCGCGGCTGCGCGGCACCCTGCTGGGGGTAGGCAGCGTGCTCTACACGATCCCGTCGCTCGCCCTGTTCGTCACGCTGCCCGGGATCATCGGCACGGGCTTCCTCGACCCGCTCAACGTGGTCGTGGCGCTCAGCGTCTACGCGGTCGCGATCATGGTGCGCACGGCCGCCGACGCGTTCACGTCGGTCTCGCCGGCCGTCCTCGACTCCGCGACCGCCACCGGCTACTCCTCGCGGCAGCGGGGCTTCGGCGTCGAGCTGCCCCTCGCCGGCCCGGTGCTGCTCGCCGGCGTCCGCGTGGTCAGCGTCTCGACCGTCAGCCTGGTCAGCGTCGGCGCCCTCATCGGCGTCTCCAGCCTCGGCTCGCTGTTCACCAACGGCTACCGGCGCGACTTCCTCACCGAGATCGTCGTCGGCCTCGTCGGCATCGTGGTGCTGGCCCTCGTGCTCGACGCGCTCCTGGTGCTCGCGGGACGGCTGCTCATGCCGTGGGACCGCCAGAGCCGGCGGGCCCAGGGCCCGTTCTGGCGTCGGTTCGCGGGCGGTCGGGTCGCCGAGAGCGCCGTGACTCTCGGGGGCGAGGCATGAGCGTCGTCTCCGATGCCGTCGACTGGCTGTCCGACGGCTCCCACTGGACCGGTGAGACCGGGATCCCGAACCGGGTGCTCGAGCACCTGGGCTACACGAGCCTCACGTTGGTCGTGGCCGCGGCGGTCGCCGTGCCGCTCGGCCTCTACATCGGGCACACCGGCCGCTTCCGGGGCCTGGCCATCGGGGTCACCGGCGCGCTGCGCGCCCTCCCCACGCTCGGGGTGCTGACGCTGCTCACGCTCCTGCTCGGCATCGGCCTCGGCGCACCGATCCTGGCGCTCACGGTGCTCGCGGTGCCGCCGCTGCTCGCTGGCGTCTACGCGGGCGTGGAGTCCGTCGACCCCCAGACCGTCGACGCCGCCCGCGCGCAGGGCATGACCGAGTGGCAGGTGCTCACGCGGGTCGAGGTGCCGCTGGGCCTGCCGCTCGTCGTCGGCGGGTTCCGCGCCGCGACGCTGCAGGTGGTCGCGACCGCGACCGTCGCGGCCTACGTGTCCCTCGGCGGCCTCGGGCGCTACATCTTCGACGGCCAGGCCGTGCGCGACTACCCGCAGATGGTCGGCGGGTCGGTCGTGGTGGTCGTCCTCGCGCTGCTGCTCGACGGCCTGTTCGCCGTCGCGCAGGCGGCGGCCGAGCGGCGCGCCCGCCCTTCCCGACGCGCCACGACCGCCTCCTCCAGCACCGATCCGACCCCCACCAGCCAGAGCACGACCACCCCCTAGGAGAGACATGTCCGTGCACAAGATCGGGCTCGGCGCCGCGCTCGCGGCCGCTGCCCTGACGCTGACCGCCTGCGGCGGCGACCCCACCGAGTCGGGCGCCTCCAGCTCCGACTCCGACACGATCGTCATCGGGTCGGCCGACTTCGGCGAGTCCGAGATCATCGCCGAGATCTACGCCCAGGCGCTCGAGGCCAAGGACGTCAAGGTCGAGAAGAAGCTGCGCATCGGCGCGCGCGAGGCCTACATCCCGGCCCTCGAGAACGGCGAGATCGACCTCATCCCCGAGTACACCGGCAACCTGCTGCTCTACTTCGACAAGAACGCGACGGCCACCGAGTCCGGCGCCGTCGACGACGCACTCGAGGACGCGCTGCCCGAGAAGCTGGAGACCTTCGAGCCGGCCGCCGCCGAGGACAAGGACTCCTACAACGTGACGTCGGAGCTGTCGGAGAAGGAGGGCATCACCTCCATCGGCGACCTCAAGAAGCTCGGCACCGTCAAGGTCGGCGGCAACCCCGAGTTCGAGACCCGCTCCTACGGCGTGCCCGGCCTGAAGAAGGTCTACGGCGTCGAGGACGTCGACTTCACGGCGATCAGCGACTCCGGCGGACCGGCCACGGTCAAGGCGCTGAAGGACGGCGACGTCGACGTCGCGAACATCTACTCCACGACCCCCTCGATCGCCGCCAACGACCTGGTGACGCTCGAGGACCCGGAGAACCTCATCGCGGCGCAGAACATCGTGCCGCTGATCAACGAGGCGAAGGCCAGCGACACGGTCGAGGACACGCTCGACGCCGTGTCGGAGCAGCTCACCACCGAGGACCTCATCGAGCTGAACGGTCGCGTCGACGGTGACGAGAAGGCCGACCCGGCCACGGTCGCCAAGGAGTGGCTGCAGGAGAAGAACCTCATCTGAGGTCCTTCGCGCCCACCCGACGCCCCCTCCCCACGGCCTCACTCGAGGCAGGGGAGGGGGCGTCGTCGCACGCGGGCACGTCACGCCGACCTGTGGCACCCTGTGACCCGTGCCACACGCCGACCTGCGCGGGATCTCCTTCCACCACACCGACACCGGCGAGCCCTGGCCGGGTGCACCGACCCTCGTGATGGGTCATGGTCTGCTGTTCAGCGGGTGGATGTTCCACCCGCAGGTGGCGGCCTTGCGCGACCGGTACCGCTGCATCACCGTCGACTGGCGCGGCCAGGGCGACACGCCGGCGGCCGAGGACGGGACCGCCGACATGGACTCCCTGACCGACGACCTGGTGGCCCTGCTGGACCACCTGGGTCTCGGGGCCGTGCACTACGCCGGTCTGTCGATGGGCGGCTTCGTCGGGATGCGCCTCGCCGCCCGGCACCCGGAGCGGGTCCGCTCGCTCGTGCTGCTGGACACCAGTGCCGGCCCCGAGGACCCGGACAAGGTGGCGCAGTACCGGCTGCTCGCCCGGGTGTACCGCTGGCTCGGCATCGGGCCGGTGCGCGGCAAGGTCGAGCCGCTCATGTTCGGTCCGCACCTGCTCGCGTCGCCGCGACGCGCGGAGGTCGTCGACCCGTGGGTGGCGAAGCTGCGCACCGTCGACCGCCGCGGCATGCGCGCCGCCATCCTCGGGGTCACCGACCGGCAGCCGGTGGTCGACGAGCTGCCCCTGATCACCGCCCCCACGCTCGTCGTGGTCGGCGCCGATGACGTCGCGACGCCTGTGGCGAAGGCGGAGGCGATCGCGGCCGCCATCCCTGGCGCGCGGCTCGAGGTCGTGCCGGATGCCGGTCACTCCAGCACCGTCGAGCAGCCGGAGGCGGTCACCCGGCTGATGGAGTCGTTCCTTGCCGATCACTGACCGCCCGGACCACCGGCCTCGTCGGCGGCTCAGCCGAGCACGGTCCAGGGTCGGCGTGGCACCGCCGCGGCGTCGAAGGACTCCAACAGCTCGGCCGGGGTGTCGCCGACGAGACCCAGCGACTCGACGACCATCGACCACGCGCGGTCGCGACCGAGGTCGGCCAGGGTCACCGCACCGTCGCGCTTCGCGAGCCGACGGCCGTCGACGTTGACCGCCAGGGGCACGTGGGCGTAGGTGGGCTGGGGCAGGTCGAGCAGCGACGCGAGGTAGGCCTGGCGGGCCGCCGACGTGAGCAGGTCGTCGGCCCGGACCACCTGGTCGACGTCCTGGGCCGCGTCGTCGACGACCACGGCGAGGTTGTAGGCGGGGGTGCCGTCGTTGCGGAGCAGCACGACGTCGTCCACGACGCCCTCGACGTCACCGTGGAGGACGTCGTGCACCGTCCAGGAGGTCACGGCTGCGCGCAGCCGCAGGGCGGCCGGCCGCGCCGTGGCCCGGGCGTCGCGCTGCGCGTCGGTCAGGTCGCGGCAGGTGCCCGGGTAGGCGCCCGGGGGCAGGTGCGGTGCGGTGGGCGCCTCCTGGACCTCGCGACGGGTGCAGAAGCAGGGGTAGACCAGGTCGGCGTCGGCGAGCGCCTGGACGGCCGCGTCGTACGCCGCGAGGCGCTCGCTCTGGCGGACCACCGGCCCGTCCCAATCGAGCCCGAGTGCGAGGAGGTCGTCGAGCTGGCGCTGCTCCGCGCCTGGACGGACGCGGTCGAGGTCCTCCACGCGCAGCACGAAGGATCGCCGGGTCGAGCGAGCGAACAGCCAGGCGAGCAGCGCCGTGCGGAGGTTACCGACGTGCAGGTCGCCGGACGGCGAGGGAGCGAAGCGTCCGGCGGGCATCTTCGGAGTATGTCGGATGGGTCTCGACGTAGCGGACGACCATCGTCACGAGGCGGTGGGCCCCGAGCAGGAAGATGGCGCCGACGAAGAGCGTCAGGACGAGGCTGAGGAAGGTGAGGAAGACGACGACCATGTCGCCACTGTAGGTCGCGAACTACACCGTTCCAACTTGGATCTGCGCAGGTCAGACGGGATCTCCGGAGAATGGCCCATGGTGTGACCAAGATCACGACGGGCAGCTCGCGGACGAGGTCCGCGGCTCGCCCGGACGAGGTGCTCGGCACGCGCGGACCGGCCCCGGTCGTGGTCCCCGCGGCGGCACGACCGGCTGCCGCGGGTCCGTGGGGCGACGTCGACGCTCCCGTAGGATCGGCTCTCGTCGGGCAGCGCGCCCGAGACCTGAGGAGGCATGGTGGTGGCGGAGTCGAACGCGTCGACGATGCGCTCGCTCGACCGCGCCATCGACGTGCTCGAGGTCCTCGAGGCCGCGCCCCACGGCCTGCGGCTGAGCGAGATCGCCCGCCGCTCGGGGCTGCACGTGGCCACCGCCCAGCGGATCCTGGGTGCGCTCGAGACCCGCGGCCGGGTCGAGCGGGAGGACAACCGCTACCGCGCCGGGGTCGGCCTGCTCTTCGGGGCGCACGCCTTCCTCACCGGCAGCCCGCTGGTGCTGAACGCCCGTCCCGTGCTGCAGGACCTCGCCGCCGAGACCGGGCTCGCCTCGTCGGTCTTCGTGCGCACCGGCACCAGCCGCGCCGTCATCGCCCGCGTCGAGGGGTCCAACCCGCTGCGCTACGAGCTGCCCGTCGGGGAGCGGCTGCCGCTGCACCTGGGAGCGGGCAAGGTGCTCGCCGCCTACCTGCCGGAGTCGTTGCAGCAGCGGGTGGTCGACGAGGCGGTGCCGTTCGTCACCGCCAGCGGCGTCGAGATCGACGTCGAGGCGTGGCGCGAGGCGCTCGTGACGATCCGAGCGCGCGGCTACGTGGTCTCCGAGGGGGAGCGCGTCATCGGTGCCCGCTCCGTCGCGGCCGCCGTGCGCCTGGGCGACGACGTCGTGGCCGCCCTCCAGGTGGCGGGCACGACCGAGACGTTCCCGGAGTCGCGGATCGAGGCGTGGTCGGCAGCCGTGCGCAACGCCGCCTCGGCCCTCGGCCGCCGGCTCTGACCCTGTCGACCAGGACGCCTCTCGCTCAGCGCAGCGCCGTCGCGTTGGCCGGCGAGCCGACCCCGCCCTCGAGGTGCAGCGGCTTGACGACGACGAGGCAGTGCCAGCGCTGGTCCTGCGCGCACGCCGTCGCGAGGGCGTCGAGACGCCACAGCTCGCCGAGAGGCATCCCGAGGGAGGCGATGAGCTCCTGGTGCATCATCCCGGCGTCGTCGACGGCCGACCCGGCGAACTCGGTGTCGGGCACCACGGGCAGCCGCTCGACCGCGAACGTGTCCGTGGCGAACAGGGCGACCCGGTGGTCCCAGAGCCACCGGGGGAGCGCGCGACGCTGCGCGAACCCGGTGGCGCAGCGACGGTCGCGGACCTCGGTGCGCGCCTCCCGGTCCAGCGCCAGGTACCACGAGGCCCAGCCGGTGTGCACGAGCACGAGGTCGCCCGGCTCGACGGCGACGTCCTGACGCCGGGCGGCGGCCTCCAGGTCGTCGACCTCGAGGACCTCGCCTCGTGCGTGGTCCAGCGGCGCCCCGAGGTCGGCCCGGGCGGCCGCGACGTCGAGCAGCACGCCGCGACCCACGACGGGCCGTTCCGCCCAGCGCTGCACCCCGAGGGTGGGACTGCCGACGGCGATCTGCGCGTCGGCGTGCCCGTCGTAGAACCCCCAGTCCTGGGCGCGCCGGTGCCGCAGGCCGTCGACCTGGGAGCTCGCCTGCAGGAAGAAGTCGAGGCTGTCGTCGCGGGATTGCGGGTGCCCGGCCACGATCGTGTGCCGGGGCGCCTGGCGGGCGCGCGCCATGGGCGGGTCGAAGGCGGCGAGGCCGTGGTCGAGGTTCACGACCTCGCCCGTCCGCACCAGCGACGCCGCCGCGAGCACCTGCTCCGGTCCGGCGAGGTCGGCCATGCCGCGCTCGCTGGTCGGGTCGAACAGTCCCCAGGTGGAGCCGGGAGGGGCGTCACCGCGTCGCAGCAGGTCGTCGTACGACGCGGTGACGTCGAGGGGTCCGTCAGGCATCCTCGTCCCTCGCGCTGGCGGGCCGCAGGTACTCGAGCGCGAACGCGAACAGCCCGCACACGGTGGCGACCGTGAAGGTCGGCGGCCCGAGCCGCTCGCCGATCGCGGCCACCGCGGGACCGTCGCCGGCGACGAGCTGCACGGCCTGTGCCGCGACGAGCACGAACCCGCCGGCCAGGAACACCAGGAGCGTGACGACGAAGCCGAGGCGGAGGAAGGACCGCAGCCGAGCCGTCGCCGGCCTCTCGGACGGTGTGGCGGACGGATCGATGGTCGTCGGGTGGTCGAGGGGGTTCATACGGGCAGCACTCCAGACGCGATGAGGACGCCGATGCCCAGGATGGGCAGGCAGAAGTAGGTGACGAGGGGGCGGAACATCTTGGCGGGGTCGACCTGGGCGAGTCCCGCGGCGACGTAGATCGGCGCACCGGACGGGGGCGAGGCGCCCTCGGTCGAGGCGAAGATGAGGACGGCCGTCGCCGCCACGGCCGGCTCGACGCCGACGCCGATGAGCGCGGCCACGGCCACCGGGCCGATCGCCGCCATCGTGGCCGACGCGGTGAGGGGGATGGCGATCGCGACGACGACGGCACCGACGATGAGCGCCATGACCGGGCGGGGGGCGTCGACGGCCTCCAGCGCGGTGGTCAGCTGCGCCGGCAGTCCGAGCTCGCCGAGCACGTTCGCCGCCGCGAACGCGGCCACGATCGTCACGCCGATGACCCCGAACCGCGGGGCGGCTCCCGCGAGGAGATCGAACCAGTCGCGTCCTCCGCGGGGCAGGTGTCGCCGACCGAGGAACCCGACGATCGCGATCATCAGGACGGGGATCCAGACGATGAGGCTGAGCGCCTCACCGGTGTCGACGCCGACGTAGTCGCTGAGCCGTGCGGACGTCCAGCCCATCGTGAGCAGGACCGGCACGACCATCCCGATGAACAGCGTCAGCGAGGTCCACCCCCGGGAGAAGCTGCGCCCGAACGGCAGCCGGTCGGCGGGGTCCATCGCGCGCAGGTTGTACTTGCGGACCATGTAGGCGTTGACCACGAGGCGCACGCCGAGGCACCAGAGACCACCGATCGCCAGCGGGATGACCAGCTCGTCCACGGTGAGCGTCCCGGTGGTCGCCAGGGCGCCCGTGAGGATGAACATCGTCGAGCTGAACGGGAAGGTGACGCCCATGCCGGCGCACCCGGCGACGACGCTCCCCGCGATCTCCGGGCGGACCTGGGCGCGCTTCATCCAGGGGATGGTGATCGAGCCGACCGCTGCCGTGACCGACGCGCCCACGTGGGCGACGGAGCCGAACGCCCCGGCAGCGACGGTGCTCGTGTAGACCGGTCCGCCGCGGACGCGGCCGAGCAGCGAGTTCAGGATGTCGATCATCCGGGTCCAGCACCGGCGTCTGGCCCAGGATGTAGCTCATGAAGACGAACGCGAGGCCGGCGAACATGACCTGCTCCTGCGTGGCCTCCCAGAAGGCGTGGGTGAGGACGGTCCAGGCGTCGGCGCCGGCGAAGGCCGTGACGACGAGCAGGCCGACCAGCATGGCCTCGCCGATGTTGCGACCGAGGACGAAGTTCCAGACGATGATGGCCGCCATGTAGACGAGCAGGGCGATGATCGCGCTCACGACACCTCCTCCTGGGCCCGACGGTACGCGTCGACGGCCGCAGAGATGCCCTCACGACGCCGGGCCTCCTCCTCCTGCACGGCGCGAGCGGCGGGCAGGAGCGCGGGCGCCTCGTGCGGCCGGACGAAGGTGACGCCGTCGCCGTCGGCCACCACGAGGTCGCCCTCGAGGCACACGACCCCGCCCACCGAGACGGGCTCACCGTGGTGGAAGGGCCCGTTCTTGTAGGGGCCGGCGGCGTTGCGGGCGCGGTGCCAGATGGGGAAGCCCATGTCCTGCAGGTCCTCCGCGTCGCGGATGGCGCCGTCGATGACCATGCCGGCGACCCCCTTGGCGATGAGGCGACCGGCGATGAGCTCGCCGACCAGGGCGCGGCTGGTGTCGGCCTGCCCGTCGACGACGATCACGTCGTGCGGGCGGGCCTGCTCGATGATGCGCTGGATCCCGACGTTGTCGCCGCCGGCGACGGTCACGGTGCGGGCGCGGCCGACCATGGTCGCGCCGCGCCACGGCGCGTGCAGGTCGCGGGTGATGCCGAGACGACCGCGGGCGTCGCCGATGTTGGCCACCGGCAGGTCCGCCCACGCACGGAGCACGTCGGCGTCGACGATCGTGTGGTTCTCGGCGAGCTGCTGGTGCAGGGCCGCGGTCGCGCGGGCCATGACGGGCACGAGGCCCGCGTCGGCGATCTGCCGGGTGGCGTCGCGCATCTCGTGAGCGCGGCGTGCGGCGTGCTTGTAGGTGCTGTCGTAGAGCCGGTCCATCGCGACGGCGCCGTCGGCGAGCTGCTCGGCGACCTGCTCGCGGGTCCAGTCCTCGAGCCCGGCCGCCCGGCCGGCCTCGAGCGTCTCGACGATGAGCGCCGCGACCCCCTTCATCCAGCTCGAGCGGACCAGCTTGCGGGTGGCGGCGTCGCCGGGCGCACCGCCGATGTCGTCGACGTCAGCACCGAGCGCGGTGAACAACGAGGCGGCGACGGCGCTGCCGGAGCCGCTGACGATCAGCGGGGTACGGGCGCCGAAGGTCGGGACCGAGCCGATCACGGCGACGTCGGCGAGGAGGACGTCGTGCCCCTCCAGCGCGGCGCGGACGTCGTCCTTCAGGGCCGACGAGCCCGAGTTCATGTCGGCGAGGCACGCGCCGGGACGCATGGCCGTGGCTGCCTCGGTGGCGACCGCGACGGCGGCGCGCGCTCCCGTGAGGCCGAGCACGACGTCGGCCTCGAGGACGGCGTCGGCGATGGAGGCCGCCCGGACGACGTGGTCGGGCGTCGGGACGTCGCCGGGGTCGTAGCCCGTGACGTCCCAGCCCTGCATCGTGCAGGCCGAGGCGTAGAGCGCGCCTGCTTCACCGAGTCCAAGTACCGCTACGTGCATCACATTCTCATTCCGTGAGAGGTTGTATCGAAACGAGTGTGAGGGGCGGCACATCATTCGTCAAGCGCGTCACGTGACGGGGGACACGTGCCGGGCCTGGAGATGCCCCGGGGCGGTGCCGTCGAGGCACGTGGTCGGGCGCGACGCAGCACGACGGCATCACGGCGCGACGTAGGAGGACGCGGCGGTGACAGGTGCGGGACAGGCGGGTCGCCGAGCGACCTGCCGGTGGTACCCCCTACGGGATTCGAACCCGCGCTACCGCCTTGAAAGGGCGGCGTCCTGGGCCGCTAGACGAAGGGGGCGCGGCGGACCCAGCATACGGGTGGCGGGCCCCGGCGGCCTGCACGCCCGGGTCCCCACCGGCCCTCGGGCAGGATGGGGGCGTGGTGGAGATGAGCGAGGACCGGTTCGCCGAGCTGGTCGAGGCCGCGTTCGCGCAGGTGCCGCAGGAGCTGACCGCGCTGCTCGACAACGTCGTGCTGTTCGTCGAGGACGACGCGCCGGCCGACGACCCCGACCTGCTCGGTCTCTACGACGGGGTGGCCCTCACCGAGCGCGACACCGCGTACGGCGGCGTCCTGCCCGACCGCATCATGATCTTCCGCCGGCCGACCCTGGCGATCTGCGAGACGGAGGCCGAGGTCGTCGAGGAGGTCGGCATCACGGTGGTCCACGAGATCGCCCACCACTTCGGCATCGACGACGAGCGCCTGCACGAGCTCGGCTATGCGTAGCGAGGTCCGCCGCGCGGGCGAGCGGTACGTGAGCGAGGGCGACGGCGTCCGGACCCTGCACTCGTTCTCCTACGGCGTCCACTACGACCCCGCCAACACGGGTTTCGGCGCGGTCGTGGCGGTCAACGAGGAGGTCGTCGACCCGGGTCGCGGGTACGCCGAGCACCGCCACAGCGACGTCGAGATCGTCACCTGGGTGCTCGACGGCGAGCTCGCCCACCGCGACACGACCGGGACCCACGGCACCGTGCGACCCGGCACGGCACAACGCCTGAGCGCGGGCGACGGTGCGCGGCACGAGGAGCTGAACGCCTCCGACGTCGAGCCGCTGCGGTTCGTCCAGACGATGCTGCGCTCGCGGCACGCGTCGGCACCGGAGTACGCGTCGCTCGTCGTGCCGACGGGCCCCGGCCTGCACCCCGGCGTCACGCTGCACGCCGACGCGGAGCTGCTCGTCGCCCGCCCGAGCGTCGACGCGCCCGTGACCGTCCCCGCCTCGGCCGCCCTCCTCGTGCACGTGACACGGGGCTCCGTGCAGGTGGCGGGAGGGCTGCTCGGTCCCGGCGACGCGCTGCGGGCCGACGCGGTCGAGGACGACGTCGTGCTGGCGGGTGACGGCGAGGCGCTCGTGTGGCGGCTCGGCGCCGCGACCTGACACCTGTGCCGGAGGGCTGGGCCGTGAGAGCCGCGCCACAGTAGTTGACGTTTGCAACCTCCGGGTGGCGTTTGGAAAAAGGTCGCACTTAGGCTGAGGTCATGGCTGACGTCCTGAAGGGGTGGACCGAGCACCAGCGCGCCGTCGACCGGCTGCTCGCCTCCTACGCGGCGATCCCGGCCGGATCGCCGGTGCGGCTGGCGAAGCGGACGAGCAACCTGTTCCGACCGCGTGCCGCGACCGACGCGCCGGGGCTCGACGTCGCCGGGCTCGACGGCGTCGTCGCGCTCGACGTCGACGCGCGCACGGCGGACGTGCAGGGCATGTGCACCTACGAGGACCTCGTCGACGCGACCCTGCCGCACGGGCTCATCCCCTACGTCGTGCCGCAGCTGCGCACCATCACGCTCGGCGGCGCGGTCACCGGCCTCGGCATCGAGTCGACGTCGTTCCGCAACGGCCTCCCGCACGAGTCGGTGCTGGAGATGGACGTGCTCACCGGGTCGGGCGAGGTCGTCACCTGCCGACCCGGCGACGACCTCTTCGACGCCTTCCCGAACTCCTACGGCAGCCTCGGCTACGCCACCCGCCTGCGCATCCGGCTCGAGGCCGTCCCGCCGTACGTCGCGCTGCGCCACGTCCGCTTCGACGACGCCAAGCAGGCGGCGCAGGCCCTCGCCGACGTCACCGAGACCCAGCAGTGGCACGGCGAGCCGGTGCACGGCCTCGACGCCACCGCGTTCACGCCCACCGAGGTCTACGTGACGCTCGCGCGGTTCACCGACGAGCCGGGCCCGACGTCGGACTACGCGGGCCAGGACGTCTACTACCGCTCGCTGCAGCGTCGCGAGACCGACCGGCTGACCATGTACGACTACCTGTGGCGCTGGGACACCGACTGGTTCTGGTGCTCGGCCGCGTTCGGGGCCCAGCAGCCCCTCGTGCGTCGGCTCTGGCCGCGACGCTGGCGTCGCTCCGACGTCTACCACCGCCTGGTCTCCCTCGACGCGCGCGTCGGGCTCAGCAGGCTGCTCGACCGGGTCAAGAGGGTCTCCGGTCGCGAACGCGTCATCCAGGACGTCGAGGTCCCCGTCGACGCCGTGCCGGCCTTCCTCGAGTGGTTCGACGCCGAGGTGGGCATGCGGCCGGTGTGGCTGTGCCCGCTGCGCACCACCCGGGCCTGGGCCGGCTACCCGCTCGCGCCCGGCGAGACCTACGTCAACCTCGGCTTCTGGGGCACGGTCGTCGTGCCGGCCGGGACGCCCGAGGGTGCCGTGAACCGACGCATCGAGGAGCACGTGCACACCCTCGGCGGCCACAAGTCCCTCTACTCCGAGGCCTTCTACGACGAGGACACCTTCGCCCGGCTCTACGGCACCGCCGCGCTCGACGCGGTGCGTGCCGTCCACGACCCCGAGGGGCGCCTCAGCTCCCTGTACGAGAAAGCGGTGAGGAACTCATGAGCAGCATCCGCGAGAGCGAGACGTTGACGATCGCGGAGGCCGTGTCGCGCCTGATGCGCGACGGCATGCCGTTCCGGCTCGAGGCGTACGACGGCAGCAGCGCCGGGCCGGTCGACGCGCCCTTCACGGCGCGACTGGTCAACGAGCGCGGCCTGGCCTACCTCATGACCGCCCCCGGCGACCTCGGCTTCGCCCGGGCGTTCGTCTCCGGCGACCTCGAGCTCGACGGCGTCTCGCTCGCCGACCCCTACGAGATGATGGCGCTCGTGCAGAGCCGGCTGCGGCTGCGCATGCCCGGCCCGGCCGAGCTCCTCCAGGTCGTGCGCAGCCTCGGGCTGTCGAACCTCAAGCCGCCGCCCCCGCCGCCGGAGGAGCACCAGCCGCGCTGGCGTCGCATGGTCGAGGGACTGCGCCACAGCAAGGCGCGTGACGCCGAGGCGATCCACCACCACTACGACGTCTCGAACCGCTTCTACGAGATCGTCCTCGGCCCGTCGATGGCCTACACCTGCGCCGTCTTCCCCGACGAGGACGCCACCCTCGAGCAGGCGCAGTTCGAGAAGTTCGACCTCGTGTGCCGCAAGCTGGGGCTCAAGCCCGGCGACCGGCTGCTCGACGTCGGCTGCGGCTGGGGTGGCATGGTCCGTCACGCCGCCGAGCACTACGGCGTGCAGGCGCTCGGTGTGACCCTGAGCCGTCAGCAGGCGGAGTGGGCGCAGCAGGCGATCAAGGACGCGGGCCTGGACCACCTGGCCGAGGTCCGCTTCGGCGACTACCGCGACGTCGAGGAGGAGGGCTTCGACGCCGTCTCCTCGATCGGCCTGCTCGAGCACATCGGGGTCCGCAACTACCCCGACTACTTCACGTTCCTGCAGGGCAAGCTGCGCGTCGGTGGTCGGATGCTCAACCACTGCATCACGCGCCGTGACGGATCCCTGTCGACCAAGGCCGGGGCCTTCATCGACCGCTACGTCTTCCCCGACGGCGAGCTGGCGCCCGTCGGCACCATCGTGACCGCCATGCACGACCACGGTCTCGAGGTCCGCCACGTGGAGGACCTGCGCGAGCACTACGCGCTCACGCTGCGCGACTGGTGCCGCAACCTCGAGCAGGGCTGGGACGACGCGCTCGGCGAGGTCAGCCTCGGCGTCGCCAAGGTCTGGGGCCTGTACATGGCCGGCTCGCGGCTCGCCTTCGAGCGCAACGAGATCGGCCTGCACCAGGTGCTCGGCGTCAAGGTCGGCGCCGACGGTGACGCCCAGATGCCGCTGCGCCCCACTTGGGGCAGCTGAGCCTCAGGTGAGGTCGACCACGACGGGGGCGTGGTCGCTCGCGCCCTTGCCCTTGCGCTCCTCGCGGTCGATGAACGCCCCGTCGACGCGGGCCGCGAGGGCCGGGGAGGCGAGCACGAAGTCGATGCGCAGGCCGCGCTTCTTCGGGAACGCCAGCTGCTGGTAGTCCCAGTAGGTGTACGTGCCGGGCCCGGGGGCGTAGGGGCGGACGACGTCGCTGAAGCCGGTGTCGACCATGGCGCGGAACGCGGCACGCTCGGGCTCGGACACGTGGGTCTTGCCCTCGAAGACCGCCATGTCCCAGACGTCGTCGTCCTGCGGAGCGATGTTCCAGTCGCCGGTGAGCGCGATCTGCGCGTCGGGGTCGGCCGCGAGCCAGCCCTCGGCGTCGGCGCGGAGTCGGGCCAGCCACTCGAGCTTGTAGGCGTAGTGCTCGTGCTCCAGGTCGCGACCGTTCGGCACGTACAGGCTCCACACCCGCACGCCGCCGCACGTGGCGCCGACCGCGCGGGGCTCCAGCACGGGCGGGTCGCCGAACGTCGGCTGGTCGGCGAACGACGTCGTGACGTCGTCGAGCCCGACCCGCGACAGCAGGGCCACCCCGTTCCACTGGTTCAGCCCGACGTGGACGTACTCGTAGCCCATCGACGAGAGCTCCAGTGCGGGGAACTGGTCCTCGCGACACTTCGTCTCCTGGATCGCCAGCACGTCGACGTCGTGCCGCTCCAGGAAGGCCGTCACCCGGTCGACGCGGCTACGGATCGAGTTCACGTTCCAGGTCGCGATACGCACCCCCCGAACCTACCAACAGCCTCGCGACTCCCCACGATTCGGAACGTCATCGCCCTTTTTGGGCGCAGAGATGGGCGATGAGGTTCCGAATCGTCGGGGGAGGGAGGAGTCTGTGGGCAGCGGGATGAGCGGACGGGGCGTCCAGGCCAGGCTCCAGGCATGGAGGACGTGCCTGATGAGTTGCGGGACCGACCGTTCACGTCCGCCGAGGCGGCACGGTCGGGCGTGACGTGGAAGGCGCTGCAGGGTCGGCGCTACCGGCGCCTCTTCCCCGACGTGTACGTCTGGTCCGGGCTCGACGTCGGGCTCCAGGTGCTGGCCCGCGGCGCGCTGCTGAAGCTGCCCGACGACACCGTGGTCAGCGGTGTCACGGCCGCGCGTGCGTGGGGGTTCGACCCGTCCGGGCACCGGGGCCTGCACTTCGCGACGCAGTCGGACGCGCGGACGCGGCTGCCCGTGCACCTGCACCGGCACCGTCACCCGATCGACCACGTCCGACGCGACGGCTTCCGGGTCACGACCGCGGCACGGACGGTGGTCGACTGCGCGCGCGAGCTCGGCCTCGTGCAGCTCGTGCAGCTGATGGATCACCTGGTGAACATCGGGGCGCTGACGCGGGACCAGCTCTTCGGCTACTGCTGGGGTCGTCACCTGCACGGGGTCCGCCGCGCACGCCGCGCCCTCGTCCTGGTCGCCGACGGTGCGGAGTCGCCGCGGGAGACGACGCTGAGGCTGATGGTGGTGCTGGCCCGACTCCCTCGCCCTCGACTGAACGTCGACGTGCGCGACGAGCGAGGTCGGTTCGTGGCCCGGGTCGACATGCTGCTCGAGGAGTACCGCGTGGTCGTGGAGTACGACGGCCGTCATCACGAGACGGACCCGCGCCAGTGGCACCGCGACCGGTTGCGTCGCGAAGCACTGGAGGCGCTGGGCTACCGCGTGGTGATCGTGTCAGCCGAGGACCTGCGCGACCCTGCGCAGGTCGTGCGCCGGATCCATCAGGCTCTCGTCTCGCGTGGCTACCGCGGTCCCGACCCGGTCATGAGCGCGATGTGGCACCGCTGGTTCCCGGCGTCGCGATGACTTTCCCCCAAGATTCGGAACGTCATCGCCCCTCTCTGGCGCGCAGAAGGGCGATGACGTTCCGAAACGGGGGGACTACGCGTCGTTGAGGTCGTTGAGGTCGTTGCGCTCGAGGCGGGAGGTGTTGGCGATGCCGGTGCGGAAGGCGGCGCGCGCGACCATGTGGGCCGACACCGGGGCCGTGACGAGCTGGAACAGGGCGACGAGGGCGATGATCGTCAGGGCGCCGGGGTCGCGGACGCGCAGCGCCAGGCCCGCGAGCACCAGCAGGAGTCCGAGGGTCTGCGGCTTCGTGGCCGCGTGCATGCGGGTCAGCACGTCCGGGAACCGCACCAGGCCGATCGCGGCCACCAGCGCCAGCGCGCTGCCCACCAGCAGCAGCGCCCCCGACGCGACGTCGACGAGCAGGTCGGTCGTCATGCGTCCTCCCGGGGAGCGTCGATGTCGCGGGCGGCGAACCGGGCGATGCTCACCGAGCCCAGGAACCCGACCAGGGCCAGCGCGAGCAGCACGGGCGCCGTGTCGACGTGGCCGGCGATCGCCGCCTCGACGCCGACGGCGGACAGGCAGGCGGCGACGAAGACGTCGGCCGCGACCGTGCGGTCGAGCATCGTCGGCCCGCGGACGATCCGGACCAGGCAGAGGACGCCCGTGACGGCGAGCATCGACGCGCACGCGACGGCGACGGGGATCATCGGGACACCTCCTGCGCGAGGCGGCGGTAGGCGTCGCGCTCGTCCTTCGGCGCCATCGCCTCGACGACGCGTCGCTCCTGCTCGTGGACGCTCGCGACCGCCCGGTCGAGGTGCTCGGGGGAGCGGGCGTCGAGCACGTGCAGGTACAGCGCGGGCTGCTCGGGGTCGAGCTCGACCAGCAGCGACCCGGGCACCAGCGACACCAGCTCGGCCGTGACCGTCACCAGCAGCTCGTTGCGCGTCTCCAGGGGCACCCGCACGACCGCGCTGGGCGGCGGCGCGGCCGGGCGCACGGCCAGCCACGACACCTGCACCGACGCGCGCACGAGGTCGACGACGAAGCGCAGCAGCATCGTCAGGGTCGGCCAGGGCCGCAGCGTCCAGCGCCACGGAGCCTGCGGGAACGGGAACAGCATCAGCACGAGCACCGACGTGAGCACGCCGCCCACGACCAGCGTCGGCGTGATCGCGCCCCACAGCAGCAGCCAGATCGCGGTCAGGCCGACGACGATCCGCCAGCGCGGCATCATCGGTCGCCGCCCAGGACGGCCTGCACGTACGGCGTGCGCTGCAGCAGCTCGTCGGCCGCGGCGTCGGTGACCCGGAACAGCGGACCGGCGAACACCGTGAGCGCGACGGAGGCGACCACGAGGCCCAGGGTCGGCAGGCCCATGCCGAGCGGCAGCCTCTGCTCCTCGGCGACGCGCGCCCACGACGACGTCTGCTGCGTGCGGGTGGACACGTCGCCACCGCCGTGCAGGGCGCCGTGCGACCAGACGTCGGAGCCGTCGTCGACCACCGACTGCGCGAGGTCGTCGTCGACCGGCTGCCAGAAGGCCCGGTTCCAGACCTTGGCGACCGCGTACAGCGTCAGGAGGCTCACCGCGACGCTGGCCACGACGGCCGTCACGGCCAGCCAGTCGCCCGCCTCGATGCCCGCCCGCCCGAGCGCGACCTTGCCGAGGAAGCCGGAGAACGGCGGGATGCCGGCCAGGTTCATGGCGGGCACGAAGAAGGCGACGGCGAGGATCGGCGCCGACCGGGCGAGACCACCGAGCCGGTCGAGGTTCGTCGTGCCCGTGCGGTACTCCACGAGCCCGGCCAGCAGGAACAGCGCCGTCTGCACGGTGATGTGGTGCGCGATGTAGTAGACCGCGCCCGACAGCGCGAGCTCCGAGCCGAGGGCCACTCCGAGCAGCATGTAGCCGATGTGGCTCACCAGGGTGAAGGACAGGATGCGCTTGATGTCGGTCTGCGCGACCGCGCCGAGGATGCCGACGACCATCGTCAGGATCGCCATGGTCAGCAGCAACGGTCGCAAGGAGTCGTCGGGGAACAGCAGCGTCTGGGTCCGGACGATCGCGTACACGCCGACCTTGGTCAGCAGGCCCGCGAAGACGGCGGTGACCGGTGCCGGCGCGGTCGGGTAGGAGTCGGGCAGCCAGGCCGACAGCGGGAACACGGCCGCCTTGATGCAGAACACGGTGAGCAGCAGCAGCTGCAGCAGGTGCGCGACCGCGGGGTCGAGGTCGCCGAGCCGCTGCGACAGCTGGGCGAAGTTCACGGTGCCGACCGCGGCGTAGATGCAGGCGATCGCGATGAGGAAGATGATCGACGACAGCAGGCTGACCACGATGTAGACCGTGCCGGCGCGGATCCGTGCCTCCGTGCCGCCGAGCGTGATGAGCACGTAGCTGGCCGCGAGCAGCACCTCGAACCCGACGAACAGGTTGAACAGGTCGGCCGACAGGAACGCGTTCGACACCCCCGCGCTCAGCACGAGGTACGTCGGGTGGAACACCGACAGCGGCGTGTCGCGGCCGTACTCGACGATGCCCTGCCCGAAGGAGTAGAGCAGCACGGCGAGGGTCACCACGGACGAGACGAGCAGCATCAGCGCCGACAGCCGGTCGGCGACGAGGGTGATGCCGATCTCGGGTCCCCAGCCGGCGACGGTCAGCGCCTGCGGACCCTGGGTGTCGGCGCGGTAGAGCAGCACCGACGCGGTGGCGACCACGGCCGTCAGGACGGCGACGCTGACGATGCGCTGGGCGCGCGCGGACCGACCGAGCACGAGGCACAGCCCCGCGCCGAGCAGCGGGAGGAGCACGGGCAGGACGACGAGCTGGGTCATGCGTCGGCACCTTCCTCGTCGGGGACGTCGGTCTCGGGCTCGTCGAAGGAGCTCGACGTCTCGTCGGCCTCCGCGCGCCGCCGGATCAGGTCGTCCTCGACGTCGTCCTTCACGTCGTCGTTGCCCGACAGCTGCCACGAGCGGTAGGCCAGCGCCAGCCCGAACGCGCTCACGCCGAGGGTGATGACGATCGCCGTGAGGGCCATGGCCTGGGGGAGCGGGTCGGTGATGCCGCCGCGGCCGACGATGGGCGGTGCGCCGCTGGGGCCCGAGGCCACGAGGAACAGCAGGTTGACGCCGTTGCCGACCATGACGAAGCCGACCAGGATCCGGCTGAGGCTGCGCTCGAGCATGAGCGTGGTGCCGCAGCCGACGAGGACGACGATGGCGAGCACGAGGGCGAGGTCGACGGTCATGCGGGCGCCCCTCCCCGCGAGGGAGCGCTGGTGCACTCCTCGGACAGGCCGGAGTCGGTGTGTCCTTGCTCGCCGTGGCGGTCGATCCCGCCGCCCAGGCTGCGCAGGACGTCGAGCGCCAGGCCGACGACCACGAGGTAGACGCCGACGTCGAACGCGACCGAGGTGACCACGTGCACGTCGCCGAGCAGCGGCACCGGGACGTCGAAGACGCCGCTCTGGAAGGTGTTCGCGCCCACGAGCACCGGCACGATCCCCGACAGCGCCGCGACGGCCAGTCCCGACCCGAGCACCACGCCGGCGTCGACGGGCGCCGCGGCGTCGAGCTCGCGACGCCCGCCGGCGAGGTAGCGCACCGCGAGCGCGAGGCCCGCGACCAGGCCGCCGGCGAAGCCGCCACCGGGCGTGTAGTGGCCCGTGAACATCAGGTAGACCGAGAAGATCATCAGCACCGGGAACACGGCGCGGGCCACCACCTCGAACACGACGGAGCGGCGCACGTCCTCCAGGGCCACGGCGCCGGGCAGCCAGCCCTGGCGCTCGTCGCTCGGTCCGGGCCGGGCGCGACGCGTCTCGCGGTGGGACTGCGCGCGGTCGGTGATGAGGAAGATGAGGCTCGCGATGCCGGTGGCGGCCACGACGAGCACGGCCAGCTCGCCGAAGGTGTCCCACACGCGGATGTCGACGAGGGTGATGTTGACGATGTTCTCGCCGCCGCCGAACTCGTAGGCCGGCCCCTCGAAGGCACGACCGATGGGCGATGCGGTCCGGGCGTTGGCGGCGACGACCGCGTAGGCGCCGACGGCGAGCCCCGCGGTCGCGCCGATCACGATGCGCACGCGTCGGGTGACGGTGAAGGGACGGTCGGAGAAGAACGGGGTGAAGCGACGCAGCACGAGCACGAACGTCACGAGCGCGAAGGTCTCGACGAGCACCTGGGTGAGCGCGAGGTCGGGGGCGCCGTGCAGCACGAACAGCAGGGCCGTGCCGTAGCCGGTCACGCCGAGCAGGAGCACGGCTCGCAGCCGGCGGCGCGAGCGCACGGTCAGCAGGGCCGCGGCGCACACGAGCGCCACCGTCGCGACCCGCAGGGCGTCGTCGGGGCCGAACGTGCTGCCGTCGCCGACGGAGACGTCGGGCGTGCCCCACGCTCGCACGGCGGCCGTGCCCGGGACGACCACGAGCACCACGAGGACGATGCCCAGGTAGAACGGGAGGGATCCGCGCTGCGTGAAGCCGGTGACCTCGATGCTCGCGCGGTCGACCCCGCGCACGATCGCGTGGTAGCTGCGCTCGGCGTCGGGCAGGTGCAGCCGCTCGACGAGGGTCGTCTGCAGCCGTGCGACGGGGCGGCGCAGCAGCCAGAGGGCGAGACCGCCGACCACCACGACGACCGACAGCCAGAGGGCCGGGGTGAACCCGTGCCAGAGCGTCAGGACGGGCGCGTGCGCGCCCTCGCCGAACGCGTCGCTGTAGGACTCGATGCGTGGGGTGAGCACCCCGCCCGCGAAGCCTGCCGCCAGGCCGAGGACGGACAGGACGACCGGCGAGGCCTGGAACATCGCTCCGGGCGGGTTCAGCGTCGGGGCCGCGACCTGCTTGGTGCCGAACGTGCCCCACACGAACCGCGCGGTGTAGGCGACGGTCAGCACCGACCCCACCACCAGACCGGCGAGGGCGAGGGTGCCCCAGGCGCCGATGCCGGCGTCGTCCCCGAGGTCGACGAACGCCGCGAGCGCGGCCTCCTTCGTGGTGAACCCGAGGAGCGGGGGCAGGCCCGCCATCGACGCGGCGGCCAGCACGGTGGCCACGAAGAGGACGGGCAGGGAGCGGGCGAGGCCGGTGAGCTCGCGCAGGTCGCGCGTGCCGACGCTGCGGTCGACCACGCCCACCACGAGGAACAGGGTCGACTTGAACAGCGCGTGGCCGAGGACGAGCGACAGTCCGGCGAACGCCGCCGCGCGGGTGCCGGCGCCTGCGACGGCCACCAGGAAGCCGAGCTGGCTGACCGTGCCGTAGGCGAGGAGCAGCTTGATGTCGTGCTGGCGCAGCGCCCGCAGGCCGCCGATGATCATCGTGACGATGCCGAGCGTCAGCAGCACGGGACGCCAGCCCGGGGTGTCGGCGAACGCGGGCGCCAGGAGAAGGACGAGGAACACGCCGGCCTTCACCATGGCCGCGGCGTGCAGGTAGGCGCTGACGGGGGTGGGTGCAGCCATGGCCCCCGGGAGCCAGAAGTGGAACGGTGCCAGCGCCGACTTGCTGAGCGCGGCGACGAGGAGCAGCGCCACGGCGGCGGTGACGGCCGGCCCGGACGGCGGGTCGGCGACGACCTCGCTCAGGCGGGGGGTGCCGGTCTGCGCGTGCAGCACGAACAGGCCGACGAGCATCGAGAGCCCGCCGAACGTGGTGACGAGGAGGGCGTTCATCGCGGCCCGACGGTTCGCGCGGCGCTCGGGGTTGTGGCCGATGAGCAGGTACGACAGGACGGTCGTGAGCTCCCAGAACACGAACAGCACGTACATGTTGTCCGACAGGACGAGCCCGAGCATGGCGCCCGCGAACGCCGTCAGGACGCCGGAGAAGCGCCAGATCTCGGGGTCGCCGTGGCGGAAGTACCAGCCGCAGTACAGGAGGACGAGCGCGCCGACGCCGGTGACGACCAGCGACATGATCGCGGTGAGCGGGTCGAGCACGAGGTCGACGTCGACACCCAGGCTGGGGATCCAGGACCACCGCTCGACGACCGGCGCACCACCGTCGGTGACGTCGAGCGCCCGGGGCAGCAGCCACAGGAACGAGGCGGCCGGGACGAGGGCCAGCACGACGAACGCGCGGCGGTCGAGCAGCCGGGTGAGGGCGGGGGCCCCCGCTGCGGCGACGAGGTGCAGCGCGAGAAGCCCGATCATTGCCGCCATCCTATCGGGCGGCCCCGTGGGACGGCACGTCGTACCGTGGGCGCATGAGCGAGCGTCAGCGAGTGAACGACATGGCGGCATGATCGACTGGCGCGTCGCGCGGAGCACGGCGACGACCCTCACCCGGCCCGGCCCCGACCTCTCGGCCGCGGAGGCCGACGACGTGGTCGCCGAGCTGCGCGAGGCGGCGGCGCGGTCGGAGGGTCCGGTGCGTGACTTCTCCGACCTGCACGCCCCCGACACGGTGCAGGCGCAGGCGCCGGTCCTCGTCGTCGACCGTCCCCGCTGGATCGAGGCCAACCTGGCCACGTTCGAGGTGCTGATGGACCCGGTCGTGGCCCGGCTCGAGCAGGGTCGCTCCGGCGGGGCGGGCCCGGTCGGCGGGCTGACGCGCGCCGTCGGGAGCCGGGTCAGCGGGGCGGAGGTCGGGGGCCTCGTCGCGCTCCTCTCGGGCAAGGTGCTGGGCCAGTTCGACCCGTTCTGGACCGGACCGCGCGGCGAGGGCGGCCGTCTCCTGCTCGTGGCGCCCAACATCGTCCAGGTCGAGCGCAGCCTCGACGTCGACCCGCACGACTTCCGGCTGTGGGTCTGCCTGCACGAGGAGACGCACCGGGTGCAGTTCACCGCCGTGCCGTGGATGCGCGACCACCTCCGCACGCTGATCGACGAGCTGACGGAGGCGACCGACCTCGACTCCGAGGCGCTGCAGCGCTTCCTCACCGACGGGCTCCCGGAGCTGGTCAAGGTCGTGCGCGGCACCTCGGAGGCCTCGCTGGCCGAGGTGTTCCAGAACGAGCGGCAGAAGGCCGTCGTCGACCGCATCACGGGTGTCATGTCGCTGCTCGAGGGCCACGCCGACGTCGTCATGGACGGGGTCGGCCCCGACGTCATCCCGACCGTCGCCACCATCCGTCGCCGGTTCGACTCGCGGCGCAAGGGCGGCAACGGCGTCGACCGGCTCCTGCGCCGGCTCCTCGGCCTGGAGGGCAAGATGCGTCAGTACCGCGACGGTGCGGTGTTCGTGCGCCAGGTGACCGACCAGGTGGGCCTCGCGGGGTTCAACGCGGTGTGGGAGAGGCCCGAGAACCTGCCCGACCGCGCCGAGATCACCGACCCGGACGCCTGGGTCCGGCGCGTCCACGGCTGACGGGGTCGCCGGGTGAGGCTGCTCGACGCCGAGGCCCGTGGTCGTGCGGGGGTCCGGGCCGTGCTCGCCGACCTCGACGCTGCCGTGCCGGTCGTGCTCGGGGTCTCCGGTGGTGCCGACTCGTTGGCGCTCGCCGCGTGCGCGGCCTTCGTGGCCGACCGCGACCGTCGCCCCGTGCGTGGCATCGTGGTCGACCACGGCCTGCAGGCCGCGTCGGACGAGGTCGCCGACCGCGCCGCCGACCAGGTCCGCGGGCTCGGTCTGCCGGCCGAGGTGGTCCAGGTGGTCGTCGGGTCCGACGGGGGACCCGAGGGTGCCGCGCGCTCGGCGCGACGCGCCGCCCTCCGGGACGCCGCGGGTCCTGAGGGGGTCGTGCTCCTCGCGCACACGCTCGACGACCAGGCCGAGACGGTCCTGCTCGGGCTCGGTCGGGGGTCGGGCCCGCGCTCGCTGGCGGGGATGGCGGCGGTCGACGGGCCGTGGCGCCGGCCCTTCCTCGGCCTGCGCCGTGCCGACACCGAGGCCGTCTGCACCGCGCACGACCTGCGCTGGTGGGACGACCCGCACAACCGCGACCCCTCGCTCCGGCGGGTGCGGGTGCGTCACGAGGTGCTGCCGCTGCTCGACGACGTCCTCGGTGGCGGCGTCGCCGAGGCGCTCGCGCGCACCGCCGGACAGCTGCGCGACGACACCGCTCTGCTCGACGCGCTCGCCGGCGAGGTCGCCGACCCGGCCGACGTCGCGACGCTGGCCGCGCTGCCGCCGGCGCTGCGCTCGCGCGTGCTGCGCCGGCTGGCCCTGGAGCTCGGGGCGCGGCCGGGCGAGCTCGCCGCGAGCCACCTCGCCGCCCTCGACCGGCTCGTCACCGACTGGCGCGGGCAGGACCGTGTCGAGCTGCCCGGTCACGTCGCGGTCCGCCGAGCCGACGGGCGCCTGCGCGGGCCCTGACGGTCCGTCCCGCGAGGCTGCTCGACGCAAGGACGGGGGAGGGGGCTGGGCCCCTCGGTGGCCGCTCCTGTGGCAGGCTGGCGTCGTGGACCTCCAGCACGTCGAGTCCGACCTCGACCTCGACCAGACCCTGTTCACCGAGGACCAGATCATCGGGCGTCTCCAGGAGATCGCCCGGGAGGTCGAGGCCGACTACGAGGGCCGCGACCTGCTCCTGGTCGGCGTGCTCAAGGGCGCGGTCATGGTGATGGCCGACCTCGCCCGCAGCTTCGACCGGCACGTCGAGATGGACTGGATGGCGGTCTCCTCCTATGGGTCCGGCACCACGTCGTCGGGGGTCGTGCGCATCCTCAAGGACCTCGACGCCGACATCTCCGGTCGCCACGTCCTCATCGTCGAGGACATCATCGACACCGGCCTGACCCTGTCGTGGCTCGTCACCAACCTGCGCTCGCGGGGCCCGGCGTCGGTGGAGATCGCGACCCTCCTGCGCAAGCCCGACGCCCTGCAGATGGAGGTCGACGTCAAGTACGTCGGCTTCGACATCCCCAACGCCTTCGTCGTGGGCTACGGCCTCGACTACGCCGAGCGCTACCGCAACCTGCGCAGCATCGGCACGCTCGCCCCGCACGTCTACTCCTGACCAGGGAGCGCGCTGCGCGGAGCGGCGGACGTACCGCGGGAACGTCGGGGGTGTCCACGACGTTGCAGGAGTGGGAGATCGGCGGGTCGGGATTCCCCCCGGCGTGTACGGTTCCCTGTGTCGGCGGGGGAGTCCGCCGACCGAGCACACGAGGAGGAGTGGCCCGTCTGCGGGCCGTGCCATGAACGCCAAGCGCCTGTTCCGCGGTCCCTGGGTGTGGATCGTCCTCATCCTCGTCCTCGTCGTCGTCACCCTCCAGCTGTCCGGTCGCGCCGACGGCTACAAGGAGGTCCGCACGGCCTCGATGGTCGGCTACCTCGACGACGGCCGGATCAGCGAGGTCACGTTCGTCCAGGGCGACCAGGACATCCAGGCCACGCTCGACGACGGCACCAAGGTGCGCGCCAAGTTCCTCGACGGCCAGGGCGAGCGCCTCATCGAGAAGGCCGAGGCGCAGGTCGCGGCCAAGAAGCTCAAGACCTTCGACGTCAAGGTCCCGACGACCGGCTTCCTGACCTACCTGGCCAGCTCGATCCTGCCGATCCTGCTGCTCGTCGGCATCTTCCTGTTCTTCATGTCCCGCTTCCAGGGCGGCGGCGGTGGCGTCATGAAGTTCGCCAAGTCGCGCGCCAAGCTGATCACGAAGGACACCCCGCAGACCACGTTCGCCGACGTCGCCGGCTGCGACGAGGCCATCGAGGAGCTCGGCGAGATCAAGGAGTTCCTGCAGGAGCCCGCCAAGTTCCAGGCGGTCGGCGCCAAGATCCCCAAGGGCGTGCTGCTCTACGGCCCGCCCGGCACCGGCAAGACGCTGCTCGCGCGCGCGGTGGCCGGCGAGGCCGGCGTGCCGTTCTACTCGATCTCCGGCTCCGACTTCGTCGAGATGTTCGTCGGTGTCGGCGCCAGCCGCGTCCGCGACCTCTTCGAGCAGGCCAAGGAGAACGCGCCCGCGATCGTCTTCATCGACGAGATCGACGCCGTCGGACGCCACCGCGGCACCGGCATGGGCGGCGGCCACGACGAGCGCGAGCAGACCCTCAACCAGCTCCTCGTCGAGATGGACGGCTTCGACGTGCGCGGCGGCGTCATCCTCATCGCGGCGACGAACCGTCCCGACGTGCTCGACCCGGCGCTCCTGCGTCCCGGTCGCTTCGACCGGCAGATCGGCGTCGAGGCGCCCGACCTCAAGGGTCGCGAGACGATCCTCAAGGTCCACGCGCGCGGCAAGCCGATCGGCCCCGGCGTCGACCTGTCCAGCGTCGCACGCCGGACCCCCGGCTTCAGCGGCGCCGACCTCGCGAACGTGCTCAACGAGGCCGCGCTGCTCACGGCCCGCAGCAACCAGAAGGTCATCACCGACGCCGCGCTCGACGAGGCGATCGACCGGGTCATGGCCGGCCCGCAGAAGCGCACGCGCCTCATGAACGAGCACGAGCGGCTCGTCACGGCGTACCACGAGGGCGGCCACGCGCTCGTGGCCGCGGCGCTCCCGCAGAGCGACCCGGTGCACAAGATCACGATCCTCCCGCGCGGCCGGGCCCTCGGCTACACGATGGTGCTGCCCGACGAGGACAAGTACAGCCAGACGCGTGCCGAGCTGCAGGACAAGCTGGCCTACATGCTCGGCGGTCGCGCGGCCGAGGAGCTGGTCTTCCACAACCCGACCACCGGTGCCGGCAACGACATCGAGAAGGCCACGGGTCTGGCCCGCGCGATGGTGACGCAGTACGGCATGAGCGAGCGCGTCGGCGCGATCAAGCTCGGCAGCGACAACAGCCAGCCGTTCCTCGGCGGCGGCATGGGCATGGGCCACTCGCGGGACTACTCCGAGCGGGTCGCCGCGATCGTCGACGAGGAGGTCAGCTCCCTCATCGCGCACGCGCACCAGGAGGCCTTCGACATCCTCGAGGACAACCGCGACGTCCTCGACGCCCTCGTGCTCGAGCTGATGGAGAAGGAGACGCTCGACAAGGCCGAGGTCGCCCGGATCTTCGAGCCGCTGCGCCGTCGCGAGGTGCGTCCGGCCTGGACCGGCTCCGACACCCGTCAGCCCTCGGACCGGCCGCCGGTGGAGGCGCCCGAGGCCACGCGTCTCAAGGACGCCGAGCCCGACACCGGCATCGTCGTCGGGCCCGACTCCGGCCCCGACGCGCCCCCGCCGGCCGACCCGGCCCAGCCCACCGATCCCGGCCCGCAGGGGCCGGTCGGTCCCGGCACCGCCTGAGCGTGCGCCCCGACCGGCGCGACGGCATGATCGACGGGCGGGCGCACCGGGCGCCCACCGCACCGGCGCGGCCGGGCCGCGGTACCTCGACAGGAGAACTGGCATGACGGTGGATCTGGCGCGGGCCGAGGCAGCGGTGCGCGAGCTGCTCCTCGCGGTGGGCGAGGACCCCGACCGCGACGGGCTCAAGGAGACGCCGGCCCGGGTCGCCCGGTCCTACAACGAGCTCCTCGCCGGCCTCGACCAGGACCCGCGCGAGGTCCTGACCGCCACGTTCGACGTCGGTCACGACGAGCTGGTGCTCGTGAAGGACATCGAGCTCTGGTCGATGTGCGAGCACCACCTCGTGCCGTTCACCGGCGTCGCCCACGTCGGCTACATCCCGCGGGCGGACGGCTTCGTGACCGGGCTGTCCAAGCTGGCGCGCCTCGTCGACGTCTTCGCCCGTCGCCCGCAGGTGCAGGAGCGGCTCACCACGCAGATCGCCGACGCGCTCACCGACGTGCTCGAGCCGCGCGGCGTCATCGTCGTCATCGAGGCCGAGCACCTCTGCATGGCCATGCGCGGCGTCCGCAAGGGCGGGGCGCGCACGGTCACGAGCGCCGTCCGCGGCCAGCTGCGCGACCCCGCCACCCGCGCCGAGGCGATGGGCCTGATCACCGCGGGGACGCGCCGGTGACGGAGCCCGTCCCATGACGCCCCCGAGCCCGCACGGCCCGACCCTGGACGGCCCCGCCGTGCTGGAGCCGATCGGGCGCTGCCGGGTCATGGGCGTCGTCAACGTCACGCCCGACTCCTTCTCCGACGGCGGACGCTGGTTCGACCCCGCCCGCGCCGTGCAGCACGGCCGCGAGCTGGTCGCGGCGGGCGCCGACGTCGTCGACGTGGGCGGGGAGTCCACCCGGCCCGGCGCGGTGCGCGTCGACCTCGACGAGGAGCTGCGCCGCGTCGTCCCGGTCGTGCGTGCCCTCGCCGAGGAGGGGCACGCCGTGTCCGTGGACACGATGCGGGCGGCGGTGGCCGAGGCCGCGCTCGACGCCGGAGCGGCCCTGGTCAACGACGTCTCGGGCGGTCGTGCCGACCCCGCCATGGTCCCCCTGGTGGCCGAGCGCGACGCGCCCCTCGTGCTCATGCACTGGCGCGGGCACTCCGACCGGATGCAGGACCTCACGCACTACGACGACGTCGTGGCCGACGTGCTGCACGAGCTGCGCGACCGGATCGACGACGCCCTCGCCGCCGGGGTCGACGCGGAGCGGATCGTCGTCGACCCGGGGCTGGGCTTCTCCAAGACCGGCGCCCAGAACTGGACGGTGCTCGGCGACCTCGCCGCGTTCGTCGGGCTGGGGCATCCGGTGCTCGTGGCCGCGAGCCGCAAGCGCTTCCTCGGCGAGCTGCTGGCCGACCCCGACGGGACGCTGCGTCCCACCGAGGGCCGCGAGTCCGCCACCCTCGCGCTGACCACCCTCGCCGCCCTGCACGGCGCGTGGGCGGTGCGCGTCCACGAGGTCGCCGCCTCGGTCGACGCTGTGCGCGTCGTCGCCCGCGTCGCCCAGGAGCAGGACGGGGCCGACCATGGCGAGTGAGGTGCTCGTGCGGCACCGCGCGTTCTACGACGCGATCGAGTCCGGCGACGTCGACCTGATGGCGTCGCTCTGGGTCGACTCGCCCAGCGTCACCTGCGTGCACCCCGGCGCCGAGGCGCTCGAGGGCACCGAGACGGTGCTGAGGTCGTGGACGCTCCTGATGGCCAACGTCGAGTACATCCAGTTCTTCCTGACCGACGTCCAGGTCGCGTGGCCGCTCGGCCCGAACGCCGACCTCGCCGTCGTCACCTGCACCGAGAACATCCTGTCGGGCGAGGGCACCGAGTCGCCCGAGCAGTTCGCGGGCGGCAAGGCCGTCTGCACGTCCGTGCTCGTCCGCTCCGGCGGCGACTGGCGGTTCTGGTCGCGGCACGCGTCGCCCGTGCTCGACATCGACCCCGAGGCCCCGCAGGAGCCCGGGATGACCGACCCGGCCTGAGGAGGCACCCGATGACCTGTCCGGAGGGACTCGATCGCATCGACCTGACCGGCGTGACCGCGTTCGGGCACCACGGCGTGCTCGAGCACGAGCGCGCGTTCGGCCAGACCTTCGTCGTCGACGTGAGCCTGGGCCTCGACCTCGGCGCGGCGGGTCGCAGCGACGACCTGACGGCCACCGTCAGCTACGCCGACGTCGCCGACCACGTGCTCGCGGTGCTCACGGGGGAGCCGGTGGACCTGATTGAGACGCTTGCGCTCCGTATGGTGGACTGGTGTCTGGCACGCCCGTCCGTCGAGTGGGCGAGCGTGACCGTGCACAAGCCCCAAGCGCCCATCGCGGTGACGTTCTCCGACGTCAGCGTGACGATAGAGCGGAGCCACCAGTGACCGAATCGCCCACGCCCTACGTGCTGGACGCCGACACCATGACGGGCGGGATGCGTCCCATCCGCCAGGCCGTCATCTCGATCGGCTCCAACCTCGGGGATCGTCTGAACCGGCTGCAGGGCGCCGTCTCCGCGCTCGAGGACACGCCCGAGGTGCAGGTCGTCTCCGTCTCCTCCGTCTACGAGACGCAGCCCGTCGGCGCCCCGGAGGGCTCCGGACCGTTCCTCAACGCGGTCGTCCTCATCGACACGACCCTCACGGTGCACACGCTGCTGGACCGCGCGCACGCGATCGAGGACGCCTTCGGCCGCGAGCGCTCCGAGCCGGGCGCCCCGCGCACCCTCGACGTCGACCTCGTGGTCGTCGGCGACCGGGTCGCCGACGACGAGACCCTCACCCTCCCGCACCCGCGCGCGCACGAGCGCGCGTTCGTGCTGCTGCCGTGGCTCGAGATCGACCCCGAGGGCGAGATCCCGGGACAGGGCTTCGTGGCCGACCTCGTCGGCGACGTCGACACGACCGGCGTCGTCCGGCGAGAGGACCTCGAGATCCTTCTGTGATGACCGAGGGACGGACGACCGCCGTCCACGTCGCTGCCCTCGTGGCCCTCGGGCTGCTGGTGGGCTCGGCCATCAGGCCGGTGTCGGTGCGTCTCGGTGCCTCGCCGCCTCGCCCGGGCTGGCTCGTCACGCTGCTGCTCCTCGGCCTCGCCGTCATCGTCGCGCTGATCGCGTGGAGCACCTGGCAGAGCCTGCACCGGCGCAAGGAGCGCATGACGTCGCAGCACGCCATGACCCTGCTGGCCCTCGCGAAGGCCTGCTGCATCGTCGGTGGGCTGTCGCTGGGCGCCTACGGTGGCGTCGCGCTCTCGTTCGTCCGTGACTGGGACACGATGTTCGGGCAGGACCGCGTCCTCCAGGGCGCCGCAGCCGCCGTCGCGGGCCTGCTGCTCCTCGTCGCCGCGCTCGTCCTCGAGCGCGCCCTCCACCTCCCCCAGCCCGACGACGAGGACGACGACGCGCCCCCCGGCGCCGCCACGCCGGCCTAGCTGTGATGTCCAGGCAGGTTGTTGGCGATCCTGCTGATGGGTGGCAGTGCTCCGATGGCTGAGTGGGGCCGGTGGTGATTGTAGTAGTGGATCCAGCCGGGCAGGGCGGCTCGGCGTTCGGTCTCTGAGCTGTAGAAGCGGGCGTAGGCCCACCCCTCGGCCAGGGTGCGGTGGAAGCGCTCGATCTTGCCGTTGGTCTGGGGCCGGTAGGGCCGTGTCCGTTTCGGGGTGATCCCGAGGTCTGTGCAGGCCTGTGTCCAGGCGTGAGCGCGGTAGCAGCTGCCGTTGTCGGACAACACTCGTTCGACGGTGACACCGCGCTCGGCGAACCAGGCAACGGCCCGGCGCAGGACACCGATCGCGGTGACGGCTTTCTCATCGGTGCAGACCTCGACATAGGCGACGCGGGAGTGGTCGTCGATGACGGTGTGCAGGAACGCCGTCCCGATGAGCGGTTCGTGGGTTTTGCTGCGTGGTGCCCCGGTGCGCAGCACGGTCGCCGCCCGGTTGCGGTCACCCTGGGCCTTGCCGACGTAGCGCCAGCCGCCGCCGTCGGGAATGTTGCCGAACTTGGTGACGTCGACATGGATCAGCGATCCCGGGTGCGGGTGCTCATAGCGGCGGATCGGCTCACCGGTGACCCGGTCGATGTGACTGAGCCGGTTCATCCGACACCGCACCAGGACCGCGTGGACGGTCGAGGGCGCGAGGCCGAGCCGGCCACCGATCTGCACCGGCCCGAGGCGCTGTCGCCACCGCAGGGAGACGATCTGGCGCTTCACCCGCTCGGATGTGCGATGCGGACACGTCCGCGGACGACTGGACCGGTCGAGCATCCCAGCCGGCCCCTCGCAGCGGAACCTGTTCGCCCACTTGCGGGCCGTGACGGTCGAGACCATGAACATCTTCGCCGCGTCAGCGGGCCTCCAACCGTCCTCCACGATCAACCGAGCCAGCCGGAGCCGAGCACGAGGAGTCAGAGCAGCGTTAGCGTGGACCACGAAGGCCTCCTGGGAAGAGAACGGAACCTAGACAGCTCCACTCTCACCCCGGAGGCCTTCACCTATCCAGAGAAACAACGTCCCTGGACATCACACCTAGCCGTCCCCGTCCTCGTGTTCTGTTGACTTGATGACGGAAACGTGACGAGCTTTCGTCGAGAACTCCACAGATCGCGGGGAGGTCGCGGGGACGTGGCGCGCCGTCAGGCCAGCGCGGACCGGAGGGTGTCGAGGCCGACGGAGCCGAGGCTGAGGGCGCGGCGGTGGAAGGTGCGCAGGTCGGGGCCGTGGGTCGCGACCCAGGCGTCGCGCACCTGCTCCCAGATCCGCTGCCCGACCTTGTAGCTCGGGGCCTGGCCGGGCCAGCCGAGGTAGCGGTTGACCTCGAAGCGGACGAACGGCTCGTTCATGTTCACGTGCTGCGCCATGAAGTTGAAGGCGTACTCGGCCGTCCAGGGGCCCTGGCCGTCCGGACGGGGCAGCTCCAGGTGGACGCCGAGGTCGAGCACCACGCGGGCCGCGCGCATCCGCTGGCCGTCGAGCATGCCGAGCCGGTCGGCGGGCGCGTCGAGGTAGCCGAGGTCGGCCATCAGACGCTCCGCGTACAGCGCCCAGCCCTCCCCGTGGCCCGACGTCCACAGCGCGCCACGGCGCCACGCGTTCAGCTCGGCCGCGTTCCAGGCCGCGTACCCGCACTGGAGGTGGTGGCCCGGGACGCCCTCGTGGTAGACGGTCGTCAGCTCGCGCCACGTGTCGAACTCGGTCACGCCCTCCGGCACGCTCCACCACATCCGACCCGGCCGGGCGAAGTCGTCGCTCGGTGGCGTGTAGTAGATCCCGCCCTCCTGCGTGGGGGCGATGCGGCACTCGAGGGTGCGCATGACCTCGGGGACGTCGAAGTGGGTGCGGCCGAGCTCCTCGACGGCGCGGTCGCTCGTCTCCTGCATCCACGCCTGCAGGGCGTCGGTGCCGACCAGCCGGTGCTCCGGCGACGACTCGAGGTGCGCCACCGCCTCCGCGACCGTGGCACCCGGCAGCACCTCGCGGGCGACGGCCTCCTGCTCGCGCACCATCCGCTCGAGCTCCTCCAGGCCCCAGGCATAGGTCTCGTCGAGGTCGACCTCGGCGCCCAGGAACCCGCGCGACGCGAGGGCGTAGCGGTCGCGACCGCACGCGTCGCGCTCTCGCGCCGCCGGCAGCAGCTCCTCGCGCAGGAAGCCCGCCAGGTCCGCGTACGCCGCGCGGGCGCCGTCCGCCCCGCGCCGCACGTCGGCGAGCAGGGCGTCCGGCAGCCCAGCTCCTGCCGCCGACGCGGCGAGGGCGTCGAAGAACGCGCCGGCCGCGGCCTGGCGGCGGGCCTGCTCGGCGACCTCGACCACCTGGCGACGCGCCGGGGTGTCGTCCGCGCGCACACCCTCGCGCAGCGACTCGACGTAGCCCGCCAGCGCCGCCGGCACGCGGGACAGACGCGTCGCCACGTGCGACCAGTCGTCGACGCCGTCGCGCGGCATCAGGTCGAACACGTCGCGCACGCCCTGGACCGGCGACGCGATGACGTTCAGGTCGCTGCGCCACGAGCCCGCCGCGTGCTCCTCCAGCGTCAGGTCGAGCACCCGCACCAGCTCCGCGTGCGTGACCGTGTCGACCGCGTCGACGACCGGCACGTCGTCGAGCCGGCGTCGGGCGGCGCGCGCGGCGTCGGCGAACGCGGCGTGCCCGTCGGGGGAGAGGTCGGTGTACTCGCCCTCGCGACCGGGTCGTCCGAGGGACACGTGCCACTCCGGCTGCAGCGCGAGCATCGTGTCGAGCCACTCCTCGGCGACGGCGTCGACCGCCGACGGTGTCCGCGCAGCCGGGCCCTCGTGCGTGGTGTCGGTCATCGGTCGTCCTCTCCTCGGGGTCGTGCTCTCGGTCAGAGCAGGAAGCGGAACAGCGGGCTCTCGCTCTCGATCCGCTCGATGCGCGGGGGTGCGGCGTCCATGCGCTCCAGCAGGCCCGCGAGGTCCTCGGCGCGGCTCAGCTCCACGCCGACCAGCGCGGGTCCGGTCTCGCGGTTGGAGTGCTTGACGTACTCGAACAGCGTGATGTCGTCGTCGGGGCCGAGCACCTCGTCGAGGAAGCGGCGCAGCGCGCCCGGCTCCTGCGGGAACTCGACCAGGAAGTAGTGCTTGCGGCCCTCGTGGACGAGCGCCCGCTCGACGACGTCCGCGTAGCGGCTCACGTCGTTGTTGCCGCCGGAGAGGATGCACAGCACGCGCGACCCGGGCTCCACCTCCAGCACCCCACCGAGCGAGGCGGTCGCCAGGGCGCCCGCGGGCTCGGCGATGATGCCGTCGCTCTGGTACAGGTCGAGCATCTCGCTGCAGATACGGCCCTCCGGGACCGAGAGCATGGTCGGCGCCGACCCGGCCACCGTGTCGAACGTGTGCCGACCGACCCGCCGTACGGCCGCGCCGTCGACGAAGGTGTCGATCGTCTGGAGGGTCACCGGCTCGCCGGCCTCGAGTGCCGCGGCCATCGACGTCGCGCCCGCGGGCTCCACGCCCACCACGCGCACGTGGGGGTGCCGCTCGCGCAACCACGCGACGCTGCCGGCGAGCAGGCCGCCCCCGCCGACAGGGACCACGACGACGTCGGGGAGCGGCTCGCCCAGTGCGGTGAGCTGGTCGAACGCCTCGCGCAGCACCGTGCCCTGGCCTGCGATCGTGCGCGGGTCGTCGAACGCCGGCACGAGCGTCGCGCCCTGCAGCGCCTCGTCGGCGGCCGCGGCCGACACGTCGTCGTACGTCTCGCCGTCGAGGATCATCTCGATCGCGTCGCCGCCGATCGACGCGATCCGGTCGCGCTTCTGGCGCGGCGTCGTGCGCGGCAGGTGCACGCGGCCGCGGACGCCGAGCGCCGCGCACGCGAAGGCCACGCCCTGGGCGTGGTTGCCGGCACTCGCCGTCACCACGCCCGCCGCGCGGGCCGGCGCGTCGAGCTGGGCGATGAGGTTGTAGGCGCCCCGCGCCTTGTAGGAGCGGACCACCTGGAGGTCCTCGCGCTTCAGCCACACGTGCGCGCCGGTCCGCTCGCTGAGCCGGACGCTGCGCTCGACGGGCGTGGTGGAGACGACCCCGGCGAGGCGCTCGGCGGCGGCGTCGACGTCGTCGGCCGTCACCCGGGCCGCGGTCTCGCGGGGGTGTGCTGCGTCCGTGCTCATGCAGCCTGTCTACCCGACTGCCCGGCGACGCACCGCAGCACCCGTGCAGGCCGGCCCGGGCCGTGTGACCCGGGACACCTCCCGCCCCCTGTGCGGCCTGCGCGCCCGGTCGTAGACTGAGGCCGTCAACAGTCTGGTACCCGCTCGCGGGACTGGAACGAGAGGCACCACCATGACGCACCCCCGTCCGCACGCACCCGCGCGCCCGCACACCTACGGTGTCGTCGGCGCCGGCCGCGTCGGCTCCGTCGTCGCCGCGCGCCTGCACGCCGCCGGTCGCTCCGTCGTCGGCATCAGCGCCCGCTCACAGGCGTCCCTGCTGCGGGCCCGCACGCTCGTCCCCGAGGTGCCGGTACGGACCGCGGCCGACGTCGCCGCCGACTGCGACGTGCTCGTCCTGGCCGTCCCCGACGATGCGCTCGTGGCGGTCTGCGAGGAGCTGTCGACGGTCCTGCGACCCGGCCAGGTCGTCGTGCACACCAGCGGACGGCACGGGCTCGACGCGCTCAGCGCCGCCACACGCGTCGGCGCCCGCGCGGTCGCCCTGCACCCGGCCATGACGTTCACCGGCTCGGCCGTCGACCTCGGCCGCGGGTGCGCGATGGGCCTGACCGCCGCCGACGCCGAGCGAGAGCTGGCCGAGGACCTCGCCGCGGTCCTGGGCGGCACGCCCGTGTGGATCGACGACGCCGACCGCGTGCGCTACCACGCCGCGCTCAGCCACGGCGCGAACCACCTCGTCACCCTCGTCGCGCAGGCGCGCGACCTGCTCCAGGGCATCGGTGCGGGCGCCGAGGCGGCGACCATCCTGCGTCCACTCCTCGAGGCCGCCCTCGACAACGCGCTCGACCTCGGCGACGCCGCGCTCACCGGCCCGATCGCGCGCGGTGACGTCACCACGGTCCGCGCCCACGTCGACGCGCTCGCCGCGGAGCCGTCGTCGACCCGCGACGCCTACGTGGCCATGGCACACGCCACCACCGAGCGGGCAGCCGCCGACGGTCGCCTCGACCCGGCCACCGCCGCCGTCCTCGACGCCGCGCTCGACGAGCGGCCCCGCGTGACCGGGCCCGTGCGGTGACGCCCGTCGTCGCCCGCACCCGGGCCGAGCTGCGCACGGCGCTCGCCGACGCCGGCCGCGTCGCGTTCGTGCCGACGATGGGCGCCCTGCACGACGGCCACGCCCGCCTCATGCGGCACGCCCGCCCCCTCGGCGACACGCTGGTCGTCTCGATCTTCGTGAACCCCACGCAGTTCGGGCCGGGCGAGGACCTCGAGGCCTACCCCCGCACCCTCGACGCCGACCTGCGGGTCTGCGCGCAGGAGGGCGTCGACGTGGTGTTCGCGCCCGACGTCGACGAGGTCTACCCCGGGGGGCTGGACGACGCCGTCACGCTCGACCCCGGCCCGCTCGGGCAGGTGCTCGAGGGCGCGGCCCGACCGACCCACTTCCGCGGGGTGCTGACCGTCGTCGCGAAGCTGTTCGCGCTGGTGCGCCCCGACGTCGCCGTCTTCGGCGACAAGGACTTCCAGCAGCTCGCGCTCGTGCGCCGCATGGTGCGCGACCTCGTGCTCGACGTCGAGGTCGTCGGCCACCCGGTCGTCCGCGAGGCCGACGGCCTGGCGCTCAGCTCGCGCAACGCGTACCTGACGCCCGAGCAGCACGACCACGCCCTGGCCCTGTCCCGCGCCCTGCGGGCCGGGGTCGAGCAGGCGACGGTCGGCGCTGACGCCGTGCTGAAGGCCGCCCGCGAGGTGCTGGACGCCGCCGACGGCGTCGACGTCGACTACCTCGTCGTCACCGACCCGTTGCTCGGTGCCGTCGACGACACGTACGAGGGGGAGGCGCGGATCCTGGTGGCAGCCAGGGTCGGCACCACGCGCCTGCTCGACAACCAGCCCGTGGTGCTCAGAAAGGGACCCTGACCATGCTCCGCACGATGATGACGTCGAAGATCCACCGCGCGACGATCACGCAGGCCGACCTGCACTACGTCGGCTCGGTGACCGTCGACGCCGACCTGCTCGACGCCGCCAACCTGCTCCCCGGCGAGCTCGTGCACATCGTCGACATCGACAACGGCGCCCGGCTCGTGACCTACACGATCGCCGGCGAGCGCGGTTCGGGCGTCATCGGCATCAACGGTGCCGCCGCCCGCCTGGTGCACCCCGGCGACCTGGTGATCCTCATCGCCTACGGGCAGATGGAGGACGCGGAGGCGCGCGAGTTCCAGCCGAGCGTCGTGTTCGTCGACTCCGAGAACCGCGTGATCGGCACGGGCTCCGACCCGGCCGAGGCGCTGCCGGGGTCCGGTCTCGTCCGCGGTGACGTCGTGGAGAACCCGCTGGTGTCGCACGGCGGGGCCGCGGGGTCGCAGGCGGTGGGGGCTCGGTGACCCTGCTGGCGCTCGACGTCGGCAACAGCCAGTCCGTCATCGGCGCGTTCGACGGCGACCGTCTCGTCGAGCACTGGACCGTGTCGTCGCAGACGCAGCGGACCGCCGACGAGTGGCACCTGCTGGCGCACGGGTTCGTGCGCGCCGCTGGTCTGGCCGACGTGGAGGCGGTGGCGATGTGCTGCACCGTGCCGTCGATCCAGGTCGAGCTCAAGGCGATGCTCGAGCGCTACTACGCGGGCCTGCCGGTCTCGATCGTCGGCCCCGGTGTGAAGACGGGCATCCCCATCCACACCGACAACCCGCGGGAGGTGGGTGCCGACCGCATCGTCAACGCCCTCGCCGCGGCCGAGGTGTACGGCGGGCCGGCCGTCGTGGTCGACATGAACGGCACCGCGACGATCTTCGACGTCGTCGACGAGCGGAACCGCTACGTGGGGGGCGCGATCGCGCCGGCGGTCGAGCTGTCGCTGGAGGCCCTGGCTCGCCGCGGCGCGCAGCTGCGCGCCGTCGAGCTGGCGGTCCCGCGCGACGTCATCGGCAAGAACACCGTCGAGGCGGTGCAGTCGGGCGCGGTGTACGGCTTCGCGGGGCTGGTGGACGGCATGGTCGACCGCATCATCGAGTCGCTGGGGGCGGACCCCGACGACGTCGCGGTGATCGCGACCGGCGCCTACGCCGACGTCGTCCTGGACCACTGCACCAGCATCACGACGCGCGACCCGTGGCTGACCCTCACCGGTCTGCGTCTGGTGCACGAGAAGAACCACTGACCCCCCAGCGGAGGTCTCGCTGGTCGAGTGGGCCGACCGGCGACGCAGGAGCTCGGTCGGGCGTATCGAGACCACTCTGGGCGGTCGCTGGGGGTTGGCTCGCGCTGAGCCGTTGCCGGGTGGTCTCGATATGTCCGGACCACGCTCGTTCCTCGCGGGTCCTGACGACTCGACCAGCGGATCGTGTCGCTGGTGGCGGGGGCTCGGTCGGGCGTGTCGAGACCGCTCTGGGCGGTCGCTGGGGGTTGGCTCGCGCTGAGCCGTTGCCGGGTGGTCTCGATACGTCCGGACCACGCTCGTTCCTCGCGGGTCCTGACGACTCGACCAGCGGACCGTGTCGCTGGCGACGGGGGTTCGGTCGGGCGTATCGAGACCACTCTCAGCGGACGCTGGGGATGGGGTCGCGCCGATCCGTTCCCGGATGGTCTCGAGTAGTCCGAGCCTCGCAAGCTCGCTCGGACTACTCGACCAGCGGCAGGTCGCGTGGTGGGCGGGTGAGGGTCGCCAGCGGTGATTGCGTTGCCAGGTGGTGGCGCCGGGTGGTCTCCACTCGACGTGGCCGTCGTCGGGGTTGATGCGGCCGGTCCAGCCCTGGTCGTGGACGCGATGATGGTGGAAGGTGCACAGGAGTGCGCCGTCGCGGATGTCGGTGGTGCCGGAGAGGGAGTAGGGCGTGAGGTGGTGCGCTTCGCACCATCTCGCGTCGCGGTCGCAGCCGGGTGCGGTGCAGCCACCGTCCCGGCGTTCCATCGCTCGTCTCGATGACTGGTTGAAGTACCGGTTCGCCGATCCGAGGTCCAGAGGCAGTGACCTGCCGTTGAGGGCCATGGGCACGAGCTGGGCGGTACACGCGAGCCGGCGGGCCTGCTCGGCGGAGATCCGGGTGCCGTCGGAGAGTCCGGCGGCCTTGAGGCCGCCCATCAGCGTGCTCAGGTCGAGGTTGACGGTGACGACGGCGCTGACGCCGCCGTTGGAGGGCAGCCGGTCCGCGGGCAGCAGCTCGACCAACGCGGCGAAGGCATGCCCGAGCCGCTGCGGGTAGGACTGGCCGAATCCCACGTCGTCGTGCTCGCCGGTGGCGGCGTTGACGGTGCCGACGCTCTGGTGGGGTGCGGCGAGGGCGTCGAGGGCGGTCTTGAGCATGGTGGCCTGTGCCTCGGGGAGGGTGAACCGTCCGGTGTGGGTGCCGTCGCGGTTGTCCCACATCGAGAAGCTGGTCTTGGCGCGGGCGGCTGCCTCCTGGCGACGGAGCTGCTCGTCCTCGTCGGCATCGACGTCGTCCTCGGAGGTCTTGTAGGTCTCGGTGATCCGCCGAGCCCGTGCTCGCAGGTCCTTGAGGGTGAGCTTCTGCGCGTCCTTGAGCAGGGTGCGTTCGCAGGTGTCGCGCTGATCTTCGGTGACGTCCTCGGGCAACCACGAGAGTGCCTGGGAGATGACGTCGGCCTGCTTGGCCGAGATGTCACCGCCGGCCAGTGCGGCCTCGGTGTGGCTGGTCTGTTCCTCGATCCGGTTCGCCGTGTTCACCAGCGCGTCGGCACCCGTGCGATCGCCGCCGAAGTCGATGGAGATCGTCGACCCGGTCGAGGTCGCCGTGGTGCCGGCGCGACCCCCGTCGCGCGCAGCCTGCCGAGCCTTGTCGAGGACCCGCGCGGCGGCCATCTTGTGCGCTGCGACCTGGGACTCCAGACGTCCGAGCTCGGCCAGCAGGCGCCGCACCTCCGCCGGGGTCAAGGCGTCCCAGGCGCTGGTCGCCAGGCCACCGAAGACCTCCCGGGCCGTCTGCACGCACGCGTCGACCGGATGGGTCTCGTGCGCGGTGACGGCCATGCTTCCCCCTGAGGTCGTACCCGGATTCTATCGAACAGAATCGGCATGAAGCAAGTACGTGTTCGATAAAACATCGAGAGTGTGGAGGTTGTCGACGTCGTCGCGGAGCCTGCCTCGGCTCGTCGTCCGGCGGCCCGCGTGGCAGCATGCCGCCATGCCTCCCCCGACGTCGCAGCGTGGCCGCCTGAGCCGACGCAGGATCGCCGAGGAGGCGCTCGCGCTGATCGACGACGAGGGTGTGGGCGCCGCCTCGATGCGGGCGATCGGCAAGCGGCTCGGCGTCGAGGCGATGAGCCTGTACAAGCACGTCGGCACGCGCGACGACCTCCTCGACGCCGTCGTCGACCTGGTGGTCGCCGAGCTGGACGCCGACCCCGAGGTGCTGCGGACGGCCGAGCACGGTTGGCGCGACTACCTGGAGCGCCTCGCGCGCGGCGTGCGCCGCTACGCCCTGGCCCATCCCCACGCCTTCCCGGTCGTGGCCACGCGGCCGTCGCAGGCTCCGTGGATCAACCCGCCGCTGCGGTCGCTGGCGTGGATCGAGTCGGTCCTCGAGGCGCTGGAGGCGGAGGGCTTCGACGACGAGGAGGTCGTGTTCGCCTACCGGTCGTTCAACAGCTTCCTGCTCGGCTACCTGCTCATGGAGACGGGCGCGCGCACGCTGCGCGACCCGAAGGACGGCGACGGGTCGTTCGCTGCGGGGGCCGACGCGTCCGAGGCGGTCCCCGGTGGGCTGTCCCCGACCCGCGACGCCGACCAGCAGGACGCCGTGGCGGAGGCGTCGACGCCCGAGCAGGTGATCGACCCCGCGGGCATGGTCGACGAGCAGGCCTATCCGACGATCCACCGCCACGCCGCCCGGCTCGCCGCCGACCGCTACGCCGAGGAGTTCGAGCGCGCGCTGGCCGAGATGCTCGACGGGATCGCCTCGCGCCTGGCGCAGTGACGTCGCGCGGCCCGTGTCCACGCGCCGCAGCACGTCGTGACCGACGTCTCACCGGCTCACGTTGCGGCCTCCGCCTTACGGCGTAAGGTTTACAACGTAAGCCGAACAGATCGGCTCCCCACCCACCGACTCAGGAGGACGACATGAGCTTCATCGACAAGGCCAAGAACACCGCCGAGAAGGTTGCCGGCGAGGTCAAGGAGGCCGTGGGCAAGGCCACCGACGACAAGGACCTGCAGGCCGAGGGCAAGAAGGACCAGACGAAGGGCTCGCTCAAGAACACGGGCGAGGACATCAAGGACGCCTTCACGAAGTGAGCGGCCCGCGGGTACTGAGAACTCTCTGAGGAGTTCGGCGTCACCGTCACCTCGAGTTGCCGCCCCCCGCAGCCGCCGTAGCGTTTCAGTTGTCACCCCACCGATCCAAGGAGGATCACCATGAGCTTCATCGACAAGGCGAAGAACACCGCTGAGAAGGTCACCGGCGAGGTCAAGGAGGCCGTGGGCAAGGCCACCGACAACAAGGACCTCGAGGCCGAGGGCCAGAAGGACCAGACCAAGGGTTCGCTGAAGAACACCGGCGAGGACATCAAGGACGCCTTCAAGAAGTGACGTCCCCCTCGCACGCACTGCGAGAAGCCCGGTCGACCGCGTGAGCGGTGACCGGGCTTCTTCGCGTCCCGGGCCTGCGACGCGCAGGACCTGAGGGCATCAGGGCGTGGGGCGACGAGCGTCGAGCGCGGCGATGAGGGTCGGCGCGTCCCACTGACCGTCGTACCGCTCGGTGCCGATGAAGAACGTCGGCGTCGCCGCGACGTCCATCAGGTCGGCGTCGTCCTCGTCCTCGCGCACCCGCCGCAGCACGTCGTCGGCGTCGAGGTCGGCCTCGAACCGTACGAGGTTGAGCCCGATCTCGTCGGCGTAGCGCAGGAGGTCGAGCCGCTCGAGCTGGTCCTGGTGGGCCCAGAGCAGCCGCGCGTAGTCGAAGTGCCGGCCCTGGAGGTGCGCCGCCTCGTAGGCGCGGGCTGCGAGCTCGGCGTGCGGGTGGTGCTGGTGGAGCGGCAGGTGCCGCCACACCCAGACGACGTCGCGGCCGAAGTGCTCGATGACCTCGTCGACCATGCCGGTGGCTCGGCTGCAGAACGGGCACTCGAAGTCGCCGTACTCGACGAGCACGAGCGGTGCGTCGGCCGGCCCCTTGTAGTGGTCGCGGCGCGGGTCGAACGGGCGCAGCAGCACGGTGCCCGGCGGGACGACGGGACGCCGGGCGTCGAGCGCGCGCAGCACGGCCGCGCCGAGCACGAAGGCGAGCACCGACGCAGCGAGCACGCCGACCCTGGCCTCGTCCTGCGCGGCAGGGTCGTCGATGGCGATGCCGACGATGAGCAGCGAGATGGTGAAGCCGATGCCCGACAGCGCGGCGCCGCCCGCGACCCTGCCGATCGTCAGGCCTGGGGCGAGCACGCCGAGCCTGAACCGCTGCGCGAGCAGGGTGGCCCCGGTGATGCCCACGAGCTTGCCCACGACGAGGCCGGCGACCACGCCCCAGAACAGCGACGACGACATCGAGCGCCGCAGCGTCTCGGCGTCGAGCACGACCCCGGCGTTCGCCAGCGCGAAGACGGGCAGGATCACGTACGCCACGTACGGCGCGAACGAGCGCTGCAGCCGCTCGTTGATCGAGATCGACTCGCGCAGCTGGCGCCCCGCTGCGGCCGCGTAGGCCGGGTTCGGCGACTGGCGGAAGGCGCGGGTCAGCTCCACCACCCGCTCCACGTCGTTCTGGCGCGGTGCGGCGACGGGGATGAGCAGCGCGACGGCCACGCCGGCGAGGGTGGCGTGCACACCGGCCTCGTGCAGCCCGAACCAGACGACGACCGACAGCACCGCGTACAGCGGCCCGCGGCCGGACGGCATGAGCCGGACGAGGGCGATGAGCCCGAGCGCGACGAGCGCCACGAGCAGCGGCGCGACGTGCAGCTCGTCGGTGTAGAAGACGGCGATCGCGGTGAGCGCACCGATGTCGTCGACGACGGCGAGGGTCAGGAGGAAGACGCGCAGCCGCGAGGGGTGCTGCGGCCGGATGATCGCGAGCGCGCCCACCAGGAAGGCCGTGTCGGTCGAGATGACGACGCCCCACGCGTGCGCCTGTCCGGAGTCGCGCGCGATGAGCAGGAACACCAGGGCCGGCACGACGAGGCCCGCGAGGGCGGCCGTCGCCGGCACGATCGCGCGGGAGCGGTCGGTCAGCTCGCCGATGGTCAGCTCCCGCTTCACCTCCAGCCCCACCGCGAAGAAGAAGAACGCCATGAGCGCGTCGTTGACCAGGTGGTAGAGGTCGAGCCCCATCGACCACCCGCCGACCGCGACGCGCGCGTCGGTGTGCCAGAACGCGTCGTAGCCGCTGCCGAGGTTCGCCCACACGATCGCGGCGAGCGTCGCGACCAGCAGCAGCGCCGCGCCGACCTGCTCGGTCTCGGCGTCGGCGAGACCACGCCGCAGCCGGGTGGCGCGGGACTCGGTGAGGGTGTCGGGGTCGCTCACGGGCTCATCCTTCCAGGGCGTCGGGGGATCACGCCCGGACGAGGGACCCCCGGGCCCCAACGTCTGCCACCTCTCGTCCATTCCTCGACCCGAGTCCATGGTGGTGGGATGCTGTCGACCGTGACGTGGAGACCAAGCTGGTGGGTGTGGGTCGGCGCGGTCGTCGTGGCCGCAGTTGTGGCTGGTTGTGGCGGAGGCTCAAGGCCGACGCAGGCTCCTCCCGAGATCGACCTGGCCGAAGCTGTCCGTGCGACCGTGAGCGACGGTCCGGTCCACTACCTCCTGCAGACGGGGTCGATGCGCTTCGACGGCAGCGGCGACTTCGACGTGTCCCGAGGTGATTGGCATGCGGAGCACAACCTGGGACTGGTCGACACCGCAAGGGGAACCTTCGTCCTCAAGATCATCATGCGCACCGTGGACGAGGGAACGTTCTTCTCGGCAGGTGATCTGACCGACGGTTGCTGGACGAGGTTGGGTGGCCGCGAGTATCGCGACGGGCCGGCAGTCGGTGCGCTCCTGGACGATCTCAAGCCGGTCGGCAGGTCCCGGGGGGCCGCCGTCGCCGTCGACGTGCCCCTCGAGAGCCTGTTGACCGCGCTCGTTGCTGGCGCGCCGTCGCGGGAGTCGCTCGGGACGGCAGTGGCGGCGTCGACCAACGACGGCGGGCTCCTGGTCCCGGGGACCGTACGGGTGGTCGACGGCAAGGTCACCACGTTGGTCGTCGACATGCAGGTGGCCGCGAGAGTCGCCGAGCGGGTCGGCTTCGAGGTCCCCGACCCGGCGCAGGACCTGGTCGGCTCGCTGGAGGACCTGGAGTCCCTCATGACGGTAACCGTGAGTCTTCGTCCGTCGAACGCTCCTTTGGAGCTGCGCGCGCCCTTGGAGCAGGACAGGATCGAAGCAGGTTGCGACCCCGGAGATCGTACGCTCGGGTCCGCGACCCCCTGAGTCCTCCTGCTGCCCGTCGCCCTGCCGCGGAGACGGTCGAAGCCGCCTCCGGCGACCGGTCGTTTCCCGACTAAGGTGTGCTCTCGTGAGCGACTCCGTCGAGAACCCTGCAGCGCCCCCTGGTGAGAACGCGGTCGACGACCTGCCCGAGCAGCTGCGGATCCGCCGCGAGAAGCGTCAGCAGCTCATCGACGCGGGCATCGAGCCCTACCCGGTCGACCTGGGGATCACGCACACGATCACGCAGGTGCGCGACGCGTACGACGCCGAGGCGCTCGGCCCCGACCACCACTCCGGCGACGTCGTCACGGTCGCCGGACGCGTCATCTTCCGGCGGGGCACGGGCAAGCTGGTGTTCGTGTCGCTGCGCGAGGGCGACGGCACCGCCCTGCAGGCCATGGTCTCCCTCGACGGCGTGGGGGAGGAGTCGCTCGACCGCTTCAAGCAGCTCGTCGACATCGGCGACCACCTCGCGGTGACGGGTGAGGTCATCACGTCCCGCCGCGGCGAGCTGAGCGTGCAGGCGTCGTCGTGGGCGATCGCCGCCAAGACGCTGCGTCCGCTGCCCAACGAGCACAAGCCGCTGTCGGACGAGGCACGCAGCCGCATGCGCTACGTCGACCTCATCGTCCGTCCCGAGGCCCGCGAGACGGTGCGCGTGAAGGCGAAGGTGCTGCAGTCGCTGCGCCGCACGCTCGACGAGCGTGGCTACGTCGAGGTCGAGACGCCCGTGCTGCAGCACACCAACGGCGGCGCCGCCGCGCGCCCCTTCCTCACCCACGTCAACGCCTTCGACGAGGACGCGCTGCTGCGCATCGCCCTCGAGCTGCATCTCAAGCGCTCGCTCGTGGGCGGCATCGACCGGGTGTACGAGATCGGCAAGACGTTCCGCAACGAGGGCGTCGACAACACCCACAACCCCGAGTTCATGATGCTCGAGGCGTACGAGGCGTACGGCTCCTACGACACGATGGCCGAGCTGACGCGCGACCTCGTCGTCGACGCCGCGCGGGCGGTGGGCAGGACGGTGGTGCCTGGACGCGATGGCACCGACATCGACCTCGAGGCGCCCTGGCGGCGCGCGACCATCCACGAGCTCGTGGGCGAGGCGGTCGGCGAGACCGTCGACGTCGACACGTCGCAGGAGACGCTGACGGCGCACGCCGCCCGCCTCGACGTCGCCCTGCAGGACCACTGGGGCCCCGGCGAGATCGTGCTCGAGCTGTTCGAGAAGCTCGTCGAGCACACCCTGGTCCAGCCGACGTTCGTCTGCGACTACCCCGAGGCCGTGCGACCGCTCGCCAAGAAGCACCGCAGCACCCCGGGCCTCGTGGAGGCGTGGGACCTCATCATCAACGGCGTCGAGCTGGCGCCCGCGTACACCGAGCTCAACGACCCGGTCATCCAGCGTGAGCGCCTCGAGGAGCAGGCGCGCCTGGCGGCCGCGGGCGACCCCGAGGCGATGGACGTCGACGAGGACTTCCTGCGGTCGCTGGAGTTCGGCATGCCCCCGGCGGGCGGCCTGGGCCTCGGCGTCGACCGCCTGGTGATGCTGCTGCAGGGCGTCGGCATCCGCGAGGCGATCCTCTTCCCGATCTCGCGACGCGAGGTCTGAGCCCGGTCAGGCCGAGTAGGCCGACGCGTCGCCCTGGCGCAGCGTGGAGCGCACGCCGTCGGTGCTCACCGGGACGGTCCCGGCGACCGTGATGCGGTGCATGACGCGGTGGTGGTCGTCGTAGTCGGCGACCGCGTAGTGTTGCGTCGCGCGGTTGTCCCAGATCGCGACGTCGCCCGGCTGCCAGCTCCAGCGGGCGGTGTTCTCGAGCCGGGTCACCTCGCGCTGCAGCAGCTCGAAGACGTCGGCGGAGTCGCGGGTGGAGAGGCCGACGAGCCGCTTGACGAACTGGCCGAGGAGCAGCGAGCGCTCGCCGGTCTCGGGGTGCACGTGGACGACGGGGTGCTCGGCCTCGAACAGGCGCGAACCGAACTCCTCGCGGTAGGCCTCCTCGCGGACGTCGATGCCGCCGATGCGCTGCTCGTCGACGTCGGCGGCGTAGTCGTAGCGGTTGGTGTGCACGGCCCACAGCCGGTCGGCCATCGCCCGGAGCGCCGGGTGCAGGTCGGCGTAGGCGGCTGCGGTGTTGGCCCAGACGGTGGTGCCGCCGTACGGCGGGAGGGTCACCGCGCGCAGCACGCTGATGGCGGGCACGCGGTCGACGAAGGTCACGTCGGTGTGCCAGGCGTTGGCCTTGCCGTGCGAGGAGTCGATGGGCAGGACCGCGTTGGCCGCGCCGCGCACGGTCGGGTGCGGCGACGTCGGCGTGCCGAGCAGGGCTGCGAACGCGTGGTGGTCGGCGTCGTCGAGGTGGTGCTGCCCGCGGACGAACACGACCTTGTGACGCAGGAGGGCGGCGCGGACGTCGGCGACCTCGTCGTCGGTGAGGTCGCCGCCGAGCCGCACGCCCTCGACGATCGCGCCGATCCGGCCGCCGACCTGCCGCACGACGACGTGCGAGCAGCGGAGCGTGGGGTCAGGTGCGGTGAGGGTCATGGTCGACTCCGGTGCTGCGGTGGACGGGACCCCTCCACGGTGCGCCCCGGCGACGTCGAGTGGGGCACGTCCCGCTCCGTGGGACGTCGGTCGGCGTGCGGAGCCGTGCGCTACACGCCACGATGTGGGCGTTTCCGAGGTGAGGAGTTCCCGTGAGGTCGTTCAAGGACCTGAGCTTCGGTGCCCTGGCCCTTCGCGGCATCCTGGCCTGGCTTGCGTTCGCGGTGGGCTTGGTCGTCGCCGGCTTCGGAGACACGCAGGGCGTGCTGTGGATCACCGTCGTCGGACTCCTCGTACTCGTGCCGGCGGGGGCGATCTTCGCGCTCTGCATCTACTACGCGGTGGCCGGCCCGTTGCAGCTCGGCCGACCGCTTCCGCCCCGCCGGGACGGCAGTCGCGCGACGCCGGAGGAGGACGCCGCCGAGCGTGAGGACCTGAGGGCGACCCTGCAGGGCGGGGCGCGACGCACCCTCATCGTGCTGCCGGTGTTCATCGCCGGCGTCGTGCTCATGGTCCTCGGCCAGGAGCTGCCGAACGCCACGCTCTCCGCGGTCGGCCCGTGGGTGCTCGGCGTGGGACTCGTCCTCGGAACCCTGGCGGGAGCGTCGTCCACGGTGCCGATCATGCGGCACCTCTGGCGCCGCTGACCCGCTCGTCCACTCACCCCGGCTCCTCCTCACTCACCTGCGGATGTTTCCGAGGGTGAGTGAGGGACAACCGGGGTGAGCTGCTGATTCCCATCACGTGATGGGAATCAGCAGTGCGCGTCAGGCGTCCAGGACGGCGGCGACGGCCTCACGGGCGGAGGCGGGGTCGGCGGCGGCGAGGGCGGCTCGCGCGGCCTGTTGGCACTGCTCGAGGGTCACCGACGCGAGCCGTGCGCCCACAGGCCGCACGGCCGACGCCGCGCAGGACAGGGAGGTGACGCCGAGACCCACGAGCACGCAGGCGAGGGCCGGGTCGGCGGCGGCCTCGCCGCACACGCCCACCGGCTTGCCGGTGCGCTCGCCGGCGCGGGCCACGGCCTCGACGAGCACGAGGAGGCCGGGCTGCCACGGGTCGGTCAGGTCGCCCAGCTCGGCCGACATGCGGTCGGCCGCGAACGTGTACTGGCTCAGGTCGTTCGTGCCGATCGACACGAAGTCGACGTGCTCCAGCACCCGCTCCGCGAGCAGCGCGGCCGACGGCGTCTCGATCATCACGCCGGGCGTCAGTGCTCGCGCGCGGCACTCCGCGGCGAACGCGGCAGCCTCCGACGGCACTGACACCATCGGCGCCATGACCCAGACGGTCGCGTCCGACGCCTGCGAGGCAGCGGCCACCGCGTCGAGCTGGTGCGCGAGCAGGTCCGGCAGACGACGGCCGACGCGCAGGCCGCGGACGCCGAGCGCCGGGTTGGCCTCGGTGCCCATGTCGGCGAAGGCGAGCGGCTTGTCCGAACCGGCGTCGAGCGTGCGCACGACGACCTTGCCCGACCCCGCCGCGGCCAGGACGGCGCCGTAGACGTCGGTCTGCTCCTGCACGGTCGGCTCGGACGGACGGTCGAGGAAGCTCAGCTCGGTGCGGTAGAGGCCGAATCCCTCGACCGGCTCCTGCGCGGCACGCTCGGCGCCCTTGGCGTCCTGCACGTTGGCGAGCACCTGCACGGCGTGCCCGTCGGCGGTGCGGCCCGGGCCCTCCCAGGCGGCGCTCGCGGCGCGGCGCTCGGCGTCGGCCTCGGCGCGCGAGGCGGCAGCGGCGGGATCGGGCGACAGCACGACCTCGCCCGTGCCGCCGTCGACGAGCGCGGTGTCGGGCAGCTCGTCAGGGAGGTCGCTCACCCCGACGACGCAGGGGATGCCGAGCTGACGCGCGATGATCGCCGTGTGGCTCGTGGGGCCGCCCAGCCGGACGGCGATGCCGACCACGAGGGCCGGGTCGAGGCCGGCGGTGTCGGCCGGGGCGAGGTCGTCGGCGAGGAGCACCGACGGCTCCGACGGCACGCCGACGCCGGGCTCGGGCTGGCCGAGCAGCTCGGCCACCACGCGGTCGCGCACGTCGCGCAGGTCGGTGACGCGCTCGGCCATGAGCCCGCCGGCGGCCGTGAACATGGCGACGAGCTCGTCGACGGCGCGCGACGTCGCGGTGGCCGGGCCGTGTCCCCCCTTCGCGTGCTTGGCGACGAGGGCCGCGAGGCCGCGGTCCTGCACGAGGGCGGCCGTGGCGCTCAGGACCTCCGAGGCGGACCCGCTGGCGAGGGCAGCGCGCTCCTGCAGGCGGCCGGCGACGGTGGCCGCCGCGGCGGCGAAGAGCTCGGCCGTGTCGTCGCGCGCGGGCTCGTCGGAGGGGACGTGCGGACGGTCGCCGGGCACCAGCACGGCGCCGTGCCCGACGCCGGCGACCACGGGGGTCCCGGTGAGGGTGACCGCCGTCATGGAAATCTGTGGGGATGTGCCCGACATGCTTGACATGGCCCGAGACTATCGCGTAGAACAGCAGACATCAACATCAAATCCACACAAATCCACACAACGCGGTGACGCAGGACACCCTGCACCCCCCTGCACCGTGTCGTGGGACGTGGACCGGACCCCAGGAGCACTCGTGTACGCCGCCGAACGCCGCGCACTCCTCGCCGCCCGCCTCAGCGAGCACGGCCGAGTGAGCGTCGTCGACGCCGCGGACGAGCTCGGGGTGTCCGGCGAGACCATCCGCCGCGACCTCGACGTGCTGCAGCGCCACGGCCTGGCCCGTCGTGTGCACGGCGGCGCCGTCGCCCGCACCGTGGCCCAGGCCGCGGAGCTCGCCGTCACGGACCGTGCCACCCAGCACGCGCCGGAGAAGGAGGCGATCGCGCAGGCCGCGCTCGCGCTCCTGCCCGACACCGACGGCTGGGTCGCCTTCGACGCCGGAACGAGCACCGCCGCCCTCGTCGACGCGCTGCCCGCCGACGCCGCGTTCGACGCCGTGACGCACGGCATCGACGTCGCCGGCCGGCTCGCGCGGCACGAGGGTGTCTCGCTGCTCGTGGTGGGTGGGCGCGTCCGCCCGACGACGGCCGCCGCGGTCGGCGCCGACACCGTCGCCGCCTACGGGCGCATGCGTCCCGACGTCGCCTTCATCGGTGCCAACGGCATCGGCCTCGAGCGCGGGCTCACGACGCCCGACGTCGAGGAGGCGGCGGTCAAGCGGGCGCTCGTGGCCGCGGCCCGTCGCGTGGTCGTGCTCGCCGACTCCTCGAAGATCGACACCGAGTACGCCATGAGCTTCGCCTCCATCGACGAGCTCGACGTGGTCGTCACCGACAAGGGCGTCACGCGTGAGCAGGTCTCGCGGCTCGAGCGCGCCGGCCTCGAGGTCGTGGTCGCATGATCGTCACGCTCACCGCGCACCCCGCGATCGACCGACTGGTCTGCCTCGACGGACCGCTCGAGCGCGGCGCCGTGCTGCGCACGTCGGCGTCCACCGACCAGCCGGGCGGCAAGGGCATCAACGTGGCCCGCGTGGTGCAGGCGGCCGGCGTCGACGTGCGGGCCGTGGTCCCGGCCGCCCCGGGCGACCCCGTCGTCACGTCGCTCGCGCCCACCGGCCTCGCCGTCGTGCAGGTCCCGATCGCGGGCGCCACGCGCGTCAACCTCACCCTCGCCGAGCCCGATGGCACCACCACCAAGCTCAATGCGCCCGGCACGCCGCTCGACGCCGAGGAGCGCGAAGCCCTCGTGGCGGCGCTCGTCGACGCCGCCCGTGGCGCGTCGTGGGTCGCGCTGTGCGGCTCGCTGCCCCCGGGCGTGCCCGCCGACCTCTACGCCGGTCTGGTGCCGCGGCTGCGGGCCGTCGGCGCCACGGTCGCGGTCGACACGTCGGGCGCGGCGCTCGCGGCCGCGCTGGCCGACCCGTCGACGGCGCCCGACCTGGTCAAGCCCAACGGGCACGAGCTCGTCGAGCTCATCGGCGGCGACGGTGACGCGATCGAGGCCGACCCCGAGCTCGCCGCGCACGAGGCGCAGCGCCTGCGCGCCGAGCGCGGTCCGGCCGAGGTGCTGCTGACGCTCGGCGCCACCGGCGCCGTCCTCGCCACCGCCCGCGGCACCTGGTTCTGCGCCACGCCGCCGGTCACGCCGCGCAGCACCGTCGGCGCGGGCGACTCCTCGCTCGCCGGGCTGCTCCTGGCCCGCGAGGCCGGCGCCGACGACGCCACCGCGCTCGCCGCGGCCGTCGCCCACGGCAGCGCGGCCGCCTCCCTCGACGGCTCCACGCCCCCGACTCCGGCCGACGTCGCCGCCCTCGAGCCCATGCAGGCCCGACGCCTCGACGCCGTCGCCCACCCGACCCCCTGAGCAAGCACCACCCCAGCACGACAGCACCGCACCGAGCACCACCGCAGCACCCCCACCCCCGCACCGCCCAGAGAGAAGAACGACCATGTCCCGCTTGATCACCCCCGCCCTGGTGGCGCTCGACGCCGACCTCGGGGCCGACGCGTCGTCCGTCGTCGCCGCGCTCGCAGGTCGCGTCGCCGACGCCGGCCGCGCGTCCTCCGCCGACGCCCTCGCCGCTGACGTGATGGCCCGCGAGGCCACCTCCGCCACGGGCCTGCCCGGCGGCATCGCCATCCCGCACTGCCGGTCCGAGGCCGTCACGGAGGCCACGCTCGCCTTCGCGCGCCTCGAGCCCCGCGCCGACTTCGGTGCGCCCGACGGCGGCGCCGACCTCGTCTTCCTCATCGCCGCCCCCGCCGGCGGCGACTCCGACCACCTGAAGCTGCTCTCGACCCTCGCCCGCGCGCTCGTGCGCAGCGAGTTCACCGACGCCCTGCGCGCCGCGTCGTCCGACGACGAGGTCGTCGCGCTGGTCGAGGACGTCGTGTCCCCCCAGCCGGTCGCGACCCCCGCTGCGGAGGGAGCAGCGGAGGTCGCGCCCTCCGCCGCGTCCGCCGAGGGCAGCCCCGTGCGCATCGTCGCCGTGACGGCCTGCCCCACGGGCATCGCGCACACCTACATGGCCGCCGACTCGCTCGTGCAGGCCGGCGAGCGCGCGGGCGTGGACCTGCAGGTCGAGACGCAGGGCTCGTCGGGCGCCCGTCCGCTGAGCTCGGCCACCATCGCCGGTGCCGACGCGGTCATCTTCGCGACCGACGTGGGCGTCAAGGACGCGTCGCGCTTCGCGGGCAAGCCGGTCATCGTGAGCGGCGTCAAGCGCGCCATCAACGAGCCCGACACGATGGTCTCCGAAGCCGTCGCCGCAGCGGCCGACCCGAGCGCCAAGCGCGTCGACGGCGTCGCCGCGGCCCAGGCCGACGAGTCGTCGTCGCACCAGGGCATCGGCCTGAAGCTGCGCCAGTGGCTGCTCACCGGCGTCAGCTACATGATCCCGTTCGTGGCGGCCGGCGGTCTGCTGATCGCCCTCGGCTTCCTGCTCGCGGGCTACGACATCACGGGCGAGGGCAACAAGATCGCGCTCGAGAACACGATCTTCAACCTGCCCGCGGCCGGCGAGCACGCGCTCTTCGGCAGCGCGCTCGCCACCTACTTCGGCGCGCTGCTGTTCTCGCTGGGCGCCTGGGCGTTCGGCTTCCTCGTCCCCGCCCTCGCCGGCTACATCGCCTACGCGATCGCCGACCGTCCCGGCATCGCGCCCGGCTTCGTGATGGGCTTCCTGGCCAACCAGATCGGTGCAGGCTTCCTCGGCGGCATCGTCGGCGGCATCCTGGCCGGCCTCATCGCCCACCAGATCGCCAAGCAGGAGGCCCCGCGCTGGCTGGCCGGGCTCATGCCGGTCGTCATCATCCCGCTCGTCACCACGCTGGTCAGCGGCCTGCTGATGCTGATGGTCCTCGGCAAGCCGATCGCCGACTTCTCGGCCGGCCTCACCGACAAGCTCAACGGCATGACGGGCGGCTCGCTGATCCTCCTGGGCGTCATCCTCGGCGCGATGATGGGCTTCGACCTCGGTGGTCCGGTCAACAAGGCCGCCTACGTCTTCGCCACCACCGGCCTCACCGCCGACGCCATCGCGGCGGGCGGCGCCGAGGTGAAGATCATGGCCGCGGTCATGATCGCCGGCATGGTCCCGCCGCTCGCCATGGCGCTGTCGACGGCCGTCCGCTCGACCCTCTACACGGAGGCCGAGAAGGAGAACGGCAAGGCAGCCTGGCTGCTGGGCGCCGCCTTCATCTCCGAGGGTGCGATCCCGTTCGCCGCGGCCGACCCGCTGCGCGTGATCCCGTCGATGATGCTCGGCTCGGCCACGGCCGGTGCGATCTCCATGGGCGCGGGCGTCACGCTCGCCGCGCCCCACGGCGGCATCTTCGTCCTCTTCGCGGTCGACCACGTGCTGTGGTTCCTGGTCGCGCTCGTGGTCGGCACGCTCGTCAGCGCTGCGTCTGTCACGCTGCTGAAGTCGCTGCGTGTCGAGAAGGACAGCAGCGAGTTCGAGCACGTGTACACCCGCGTCCCCGTCGACGCCTGACCCAACGCACTCCTGAAGGGACCCACCATGCCCAGCAAGACCGTGACCGTCGGCTCGTCCGTCGGCCTGCACGCCCGACCGGCCGCCACCATCGCGGCCGCCGCTGCCGACCAGTCCTCGCCCGTCACCCTCGCGGTGGCCGGCGGTGAGCCGGTCGACGCGGGCTCGGCGCTGCTCATCATGACCCTGGGCGCCGCCCAGGGCACCGAGATCGTCGTGGAGAGCGACGACCAGGCCGCGGTCGACGCCGTCGCCGCCCTGGTCGAGGCCGACCTCGACGCCTGACGGCACCGCCGTCCCGGACCAGGGGCCCGCGCCGCAGCTGCCACTGCGACGCGGGCCCCTCGCACGTCCGTCGAACGACCCGGCACGAGGCCAGTTACGCCCAGGGTGAACAACGGAACAGCGCACCCCGTGTTCCAGTTGTGTGACGTACGTGGACGTCGCGCAGTGCGGCGAGGCGGCCGCACCTAGACTGAAGAGAACACACCCGATCAAGGGGGCCACATGTTCGAGAGGTTCACCGACCGCGCCCGTCGCGTCGTCGTGCTCGCCCAGGAAGAGGCGCGCATGCTCAGCCACAACTACATCGGCACGGAGCACATCCTCCTCGGCCTCATCCACGAGGGTGAGGGCGTCGCCGCCAAGGCCCTGGAGAGCCTCGACATCTCGCTCGAGGCCGTCCGCGGGCAGGTCGAGGACATCATCGGCCAGGGCCAGCAGGCACCGAGCGGGCACATCCCGTTCACGCCGCGGGCCAAGAAGGTCCTCGAGCTCAGCCTGCGCGAGGCGCTCCAGCTCGGCCACAACTACATCGGCACCGAGCACATCCTGCTCGGCCTGATCCGCGAGGGCGAGGGCGTCGCCGCCCAGGTCCTCGTGAAGCTCGGCGCCGACCTCAACCGCGTCCGCCAGCAGGTCATCCAGCTGGTCTCCGGCTTCCAGGGCAAGGAGGCCGAGACCTCCGGCGCCCCCGCCGAGGCCGCGCCCAGCACCTCCGCCGTGCTCGACCAGTTCGGTCGCAACCTCACCCAGGCCGCCCGCGAGGGCAAGCTCGACCCGGTCATCGGTCGTGAGAACCAGATCGAGCGCGTCATGCAGGTCCTCAGCCGTCGCACCAAGAACAACCCGGTGCTGATCGGCGAGCCCGGCGTCGGCAAGACGACCGTCGTCGAGGGTCTCGCCCAGGACATCGTCAAGGGCGACGTCCCCGAGACGCTCAAGGACAAGCAGATCTACACGCTCGACCTCGGCGCGCTCGTCGCCGGGTCGCGCTACCGCGGCGACTTCGAGGAGCGCCTGAAGAAGGTGCTCAAGGAGATCCGCACCCGCGGCGACATCATCCTGTTCATCGACGAGATCCACACGCTCGTCGGTGCGGGTGCCGCCGAGGGCGCGATCGACGCCGCCAGCATCCTCAAGCCGATGCTGGCCCGCGGTGAGCTGCAGACCATCGGCGCCACCACGCTCGACGAGTTCCGCAAGCACTTCGAGAAGGACGCGGCGCTCGAGCGTCGGTTCCAGCCCATCCAGGTGCCGGAGCCGTCGATCGCGCACACGATCGACATGCTCAAGGGCCTGCGCGACCGCTACGAGGCGCACCACCGCGTCACCATCACCGACGACGCGCTGGTCGCGGCGGCCACCCTGGCCGACCGCTACGTCTCCGACCGGTTCCTGCCGGACAAGGCGATCGACCTCATCGACGAGGCGGGCTCGCGGTTGCGCATCCGCCGGATGACGGCTCCGCCGGACCTCAAGGAGTTCGACGAGAAGATCGCCGACGTCCGCCGCCGCAAGGAGGGCGCCATCGACGCGCAGGACTTCGAGGCCGCTGCCTCCCTGCGCGACGAGGAGAAGAAGCTCATCCTCGCCAAGGCCGACCGCGAGAAGGCCTGGAAGGCCGGCGACATGGACGTCGTGGCCGTCGTCGACGAGGAGCTCGTCGCCGAGGTCCTGGCGCTCGCCACCGGCATCCCGATCGTCAAGCTGACCGAGGAGGAGTCCGGCCGCCTGCTCAACATGGAGGCCGAGCTCGGCAAGCGCGTCATCGGCCAGAACGAGGCCATCAAGGCGCTCAGCCGGGCCATCCGTCGCACGCGGGCGGGCCTGAAGGACCCGCGTCGTCCGGGCGGGTCGTTCATCTTCGCCGGGCCCTCGGGCGTCGGCAAGACGTGGCTCTCCAAGGCGCTCGCGAACTTCCTGTTCGGCGACGACGACGCGCTGATCCAGCTCGACATGAGCGAGTACAGCGAGAAGCACACGGTGGCGCGGCTGTTCGGTGCGCCTCCCGGCTACGTCGGCTACGAGGAGGGCGGCCAGCTCACCGAGAAGGTGCGCCGCAAGCCGTTCAGCGTCGTGCTGTTCGACGAGGTCGAGAAGGCCCACCCGGACATCTTCAACTCGTTGCTGCAGATCCTGGAGGAAGGTCGCCTGACCGACTCCCAGGGCCGCGTCGTCGACTTCAAGAACACCGTGATCATCATGACCACGAACCTGGGGTCGCGTGACATCGGCAAGGGCGTCTCGCTCGGCTTCGCCGACGCCGGCAACACGGTCGGCTCGTACGACCGGATGAAGGCGAAGGTGTCGGAGGAGCTCAAGCAGCACTTCCGTCCGGAGTTCCTGAACCGTGTCGACGAGATCGTCGTGTTCCCGCCGCTGACGCAGGACGAGATCATCCAGATGGTCGACCTCATGGTCGGCAACCTGGAGACCCGTCTGAAGGACAAGGACATGGGCATCGAGCTCACGCCCGCGGCCAAGGACCTGCTCGCCCGTCGTGGCTTCGACCCCGTGCTCGGTGCGCGCCCGCTGCGGCGCACCATCCAGCGCGAGATCGAGGACACCCTCGCCGAGAAGCTCCTCTTCGGTGAGCTGCGCGCCGGCGAGATCGTCCTGGTCGACGTCGAGGGTGAGGGCGTGGACGCGGTGTTCACCTTCCGCGGCACGCCCAAGGCCGACCTGGAGCTGACCGAGGGCCACGACCCGCTCGCGGTCGAGGCCGGCACCTCCGAGTAGCAGCCAGCACGAGCAGTCCGCACGTCCGACAAGGCCCACCACCCCGACGGGTGGTGGGCCTTCGTCGTTCGACTGGACGGCGACCTCGAACCAGGACAGTCTTCTCGGCATGAGCCCCAAGGCACGCAACCTCCTGGTCGTCGGCGCAGTCCTGATCCTTCTCGGCGTCCTCGCCTTCGCCCTCCAGCCGGGCGAGCCGAAGGCCGTCTGCACCTCCGAGAACGGCCCGACGTCGGGCTTCGTCGACGCCGAGCAGGACTGCCCGATCTCCCAGGAGAGCTGGAACGAGATCGCCGACTACCGCTCCTCCCCGAAGCCCTTCCGCATCGCCGGCCTCGTCCTCGTCGTCGCCGGCGTCGGCACGTTGGTCGCCGCCGGCCTCTCCGCCCGCCGCTCCCGCACGACGGAGTAGTCCCTACGGTTCGGAACGTCATCGCCCCTTTCGCGCCGCGAAAGGGGCGATGACGTTCCGGAACGCCTGACAGGCGATGGCGGTCATCGCGCCGGGAGAATCGTACGTAAGCTCCCGATACTTCCAAGATTTTGCCGCGCGAGGCACGTGAATGCTGAAGGATCTCGTCGTCATCAAGAAAGGGAGTGACGATGGTCGGTGAGTTGAGGGTGGCGGAACCAGTCGAACTCGGAGCCCCGAAGCAGGTCGGAGGGCAAGGATGAATCGTCGCGAACGCACGGCGGTGCTCGCCGCCGGCCAGTGGCTACCATGCGAAAAGGTCAACTCAGCCCGGTGACCGGGCGCTTCCTGCAGGAGAATCCCGATGACCGACGGCGCATCCGACCTGTTCCTGCAGCCCCTGGGGCTTTTCGCGGAAGAGCCCGGCTCGGATCGGTGGAGGGCGGAAGCCCTTCTGCAGTCGCCGGCGTTGGCGCTCGCTGTGCGTGACCGAGTGATCAGGTACCTGGACGGCTGTCCTGTGTTCTTGGCGTGGACGGAACATACTCGGGACGAGATCGGGAGTCGTTTTGTTGTGCCAGGCGGCTCGGCGATTGCCTCGGACGGCCAGTACTACTGGCGTCTCGACGCCACTGCATACATCCGTGAGTACGGGATCACGGTGCCTCCAGTAGCCCTGGAAGACTTCGCGGAACGCAACTGGCTGCCGCCTGACTTCGACGAGGCGTCATACCTCCGCATCTACGCGGAACTGGAGACGAAGCTCGTCCGTTCCTTCGACTTCTGAGGCCACGTGCTGACGCTTTTCATCGATGACATCGACGCGCACCACTTTCCGCCCTCGGCAGCCTTCTCAGAGGCGCTGCGGGTGGCGACAGGCGCAGAAGCGACGGACCGGCTCGAAGCGGCCGAGATCGACGATGCGTGGTGGCTCAGCCTGGCACGGACCGACAGCGACGGGGCGCCGACCGAGTGAGGTGCCGACATCACCAAGCTTCAACGCGACGTCGGGCGCTCACCGCCGCCTGGGCCACTCTGGCAGGGGTGAGCGGTGCGGGCGTGAACGAGCCACGGCGAACGGCGGGAGCGGCGTCGACGTGAACTGCCGATGTGTCGTCCCAGGTCCTCCAGACGGTTCAAAGCCTGTCCAGCGAGAATCGAGTGTCATCCATGAAGCGGCGCGTTCTTGTTCTCCCCCAGGACTTTCCGGACTACTCGCGGGAGGTGGAGGCGAAAGGTGTGTTCTGGGACGCCGCAGTGGAACGGGGAGGCGAGTGCTTCAGCGTGGTCTTCTACGATCCGATCCGGTTGCAGCAGGACGTGGGCGGAGAGGTGGCCGAGCGGTCGGCCTTCGCGGTGAGTCGACTGCTGGTCATCCCGTCAGTCACGGAGCAACACATGCGCGACGCCCTCGACGCGGCTCCGGAAGAGTTCTTTCACTAGGGATCCAGCGTCGTGTCGCGAGCGCCTCCACGTTGCGCCCTGGTTCGCCTCCGCAGTCGACAGGGAGCGCCGAGGGCGTCGTCCATGGTCTGATGAGCTCGAGGAAAGGTGACGCTCGATGTACATGCCGGACCTGTCGCCGTACCGCTACGCACGGTCGGACTCGCCCATGCTGGCGGTCGGGTGGCTCGCCGACGCACACACCTTCGACCGCGGCGACGTCCCTGCCCACGTCGTCGAGCGGCTGATCGACCTGGCGTTCGAGATGCCCCACCTGATGCGCGGATGCCACTACTGCCCCTTCTGCGACGAGGAGTCGCCGATCCGCATCGACGTGCCCCGGCATCCCACCCCGTTGTACCTGGGGATGAGCGAGATCCACGTGCGGAGCGTGTCAGGTGTCGTGTACTCGGCGCCTTCGCTTGTCCTGCACTACATCGAGCGTCACCGGTACCGCCCACCGGAGGAGTTCGTTCGGGCCGTCGAGGAGAGGGGCGGGCATGAGCGCCGGGGCGCCGACGTACGGAGCGTGGAGTGATGGTTCGACCCCATCTGATCCTGATCGGGTAATGGCGTCGCGAGGAAGGTAGAGGCTCGCCCGCAGATCATCGATGGCCATCGCCTCAGAGCTACGTCGATGAAACGTGGGACGAGGTGGAGCGGGATCAGGTCCACGAGTACCTCACGCCGAGGCTTCGTCGTACGCGCCTGCATGGGTTTCTCACCATGTCGCGTCTGTGGCGTCTCCAACGGCTCCCTCGAGCTGAGCGATGCGGTGTACGTCTGGCCCGAGGGCCTGGCCCACTACGTCCGCGACCACGGTGTTCGACCACCTGAACCATTCGTCACACACGTCCTCTCCACGATCGAAGAGCTTGAGATGGCCGGGCGCGACGAATCGTGGTGGCGTGGTCAGATCGGTTCAGGGGAAACGTAGAGCGCGCACGCCGCGGTCGGATGGACCTGGGCGAGATCGTCGTCGACGGCGTGCGGCCGGTCGCAAGCGCATCGCAGCGGGGCGTGCGCGCGCCCGCGATGGTCGTCCGGTCGAAGAGCAGACTCGGCCCAAGCGAACAGCGTCCACGATCGCGGTACGTAACTATCCTGGGACGAACGAGAGGAGGGCCGCCAGCGATGATCGCCCACTACCCGGGGGCGACCTTCCAGGTCTGGGAGTACACCCCCAGCCACGCATCGCTTCTGATCCGTAGTCCGCGAGGGGTGGCTCGACCGTTCAACATCGATCTTATCTTTCGCGGTGTGGACTACATGGCCCTTCCTCACCTCATGAGGGGCCTTTCCGTGGATCGGCTGGGGGACCGAGAGGACCTGCGGCTTCCGACGCTGCCTCGGCTCGATCGCGCCAGCAGCGTCTTCGTGTTGTCGTCTGACGGCCTTGACCACGTCGTCGTGGCGGTTTCCGTCGATGTGAACGAGAACGACGACGATATCTTCACGAGCGTTCTGAAGTGGGGGCGTCTCGGCGAGGACTGAAAGGATCGTATGGAGGGTCGGCGCGCCCGGGCGGCCAGCGAGCGTGCGAGACTGACGACCCCGAACCTCTGCGCCCGGCCTGGACTCTCCATGAAACGAAGTGCTCGCACAAGCGCTTGGCACGACATGCTCGTCGCGGCACTGGGCGGAGAGGACCCGGCCGCTATGACGTGTCCTCGAGACGGTCGCGCCGGACTCCAGGTTCTCTGTGAGGTCGTCCTTCCCGACCGTGGTCTCGGGTACTGCGTCATCCGCTGTACCCACTGCTCGCACGGTGCGTGGCTGAGCCGGGTGGCGCCAGCGCCCTCGCTCATCTCGCGGACGCCCGCGAGCGAGTGGCCGCCGACGACGTTCGCTGAGTAGCCGTGCGGCCACGCGGAAGAGGCCGCGTCATGCGCGGCGCAGTGGAGGGGTGCTCAATGAGCCGCTACGAGCTTCGCCTTCTCCAGTGGAGCTGGGGGCTCATGGTCGATCTCGAGATGTCTGTACATGTCGCGGACGCCAAGCCCCCCGGTGCCATCCCTGCGGCCCCACAAGTCTGGCTCGTGGTGAACGTTGCAAGCGGGTGGGAAGGTGACACACCGCAGTTACTGGTAGGACTTCGCCGCGTAGTGCCAAGATTTCGGGCTGCAGTTGCGGCCGACGGAGGAGAGCTGGTTTTTGTCCTTCATCACCTCTGGTATCCGTTGACAGATGTCCAGGAGGGCGCGATCGAGCTTGCGGTGGCGGGCTGGGCGGTCGAAGAGCTCGAGCCTGCTGAGGACCCGGCCACGGTTGAGTATGACCGCGCAGCACATCGATACGTGATCAACTTCGACGAAGGCATGTGGGAGGCCGAGTCGTCGCGTTGTCGTCAACGCAAACGTGAACGCGCGGGTTCAGGGATGACGTGAGACGCCGCAGAGTTGTCGTCTGCCTCTCCCTGGGTCGCCCGTTACAAGGTGAAGGTCCCGTTGGGGTGGACCTGGGCGAGGCCCTCGTCCAGGAGCGCGTCGAGGCAGCGCTCGCGCTGCGCGGCGTCGTCCCAGACCGCGTCGAGCGCCGCCTTCGGCACCGGGTCGGTCGCGTCGCGCAGCACCGCGAGGAGGCGGCCGCGGCACTGGCGGTCGGTGCCGGCCCACGCCTGGCCGCGGCGCGGGGGGCCGTCGTGGTCGGGGCGGCCGAGCGCGAGCCAGCGGCAGCGGTCGGCGACGGGGCAGACGTCGCAGCGGGGGGCTCGGGCGGTGCACACGAGGGCACCGAGCTCCATCGTCGCGGCCGCCCACCGGTGCGCGTCGTCGGTGGGCAGCAGCGCCTGCGCCAGCCGCCGCTCGGCGGCCGTGACCGACGTCGACGGGTACGCCTGACCGAGGACGACCCGCGCCAGCACGCGTCGGACGTTCGTGTCCATCACGGCATGCCGTTGGCCGAACGCGAACGAGGCGACCGCCGCGGCCGTGTACTCGCCGACACCGGGCAGCGCGAGCAGCGCGACGTGGTCGTCGGGCACCCGTCCGTCGTGCTCGGTCGTGATCGCGACCGCGGCCGCGTGGAGGCGCAGCGCGCGTCGTGGGTAGCCGAGCCGGCCCCACGCCCGCACGGCCTCGCTCGACGGCTCCGCGGCGAGGTCGGCGGGCGTCGGCCACCGTGCCATCCATGCCTCGAAGACGGGGAGCACTCGCACGACCGGGGTCTGCTGCAGCATCAGCTCCGACACGAGCACCGGCCACGGCTCGGGGAGCACCTCGGCCGTCCCGCGCCAGGGCAGGTCGCGGGCGTGGTCGTCGAACCAGCCGACGACGGCGTCGTGCAGTCCGGCGAGGTCGTCGGGGAGGGGAGCGGACGGGGGCGGCATGGCGCGTCGATCCTCGCACGCGCGTCCATGCGAACTACCCTCGGAGCGTGAGCACGCGACCGACCCGCCGTCCGTTGCCGCGGGCGATCTACTGGCGTCGTCGCTTCCTCCTCCTCGCCGTCGTGCTGCTCGTGGTCTGGCTCGTGGTGAAGCTGTGGCCCGGCGGCTCGGACGACTCCCGTCCTGCCGCAGCGCCCTCCCCGAGCGCCTCGGCCAGCGGGTCGGCCACGGCCTCGCCGACGCCCAGCCCGACACCGTCACGGTCGGCGCAGAGCGACGCCCAGGTGACCCTGACGGCCACCAGCACCGCCTGCACGCCGGAGTCGGTGCGGATGACGCCCACGGTGCCCGAGGACCAGTCGGCACGGCAGGCCGTGCGCGTCGAGCTGCTCATCTCCACCACCGCCAAGAAGGGCTGCACGCTCGACCCGGGCGACACCGACCTCATCGCCGTGATCAAGAGTGGCGACACCGCCGTGTGGGACTCCACGGTCTGCAAGACCGCCCTGCTCGACGAGCCGGTGGCGCTCAGCCCCGGGTGGGCGACGGCGGCGTCGGCGCGGTGGTCGGGCCGCGGCTCCGGGCCCGCCTGCTCGCCGCGCGAGGGCTGGGCGTCGCCGGGCACCTACACGCTGCGCATCGGCACGCTCGGTGGCGAGCCGGGGGCCACGACGTTCAAGCTCGTCCAGCCGAAGCCCAAGCCCAAGCCGAGCCCCAGCCCGACGCCCAGCGCCAGCGCGTCGGCGAAGCCGTCGGCGAAGCCGTCCGCCTCGGCCAGCCCCACTCCGAGCGCGTCGCCGAGCCGGGACTGAGTCGGGCCCTCCGCGTGCCTGGGCCGGTGCGGCTGGCGCGGTGTCCGGTCTCCGAAAGGGCTTCGACCGGCAGCGGGCCTGGAGGTGGCTCCGGCTCTCGGGGCCTGGTCGGGGCTCCCGTGTGTTGCACGATTCTTCGCTTCTGCTGTCTCGGGCCGGAGTTCTGCGGTGGCGCGTCCGGGCGGTGGATCGTGCGCGAGGTCGAACGCTTCTGCGTTCGCGACGGGATCACGTAGCAAAGGCAGAAGCGTCGGACCCCGGTGCACGAACGCAGAATCTAGCGTCCATCCCCAGCACGAACCCGCAGCCCGAGACCCCGGACCAGCGCCGCCGCCAGCTGCCCGGTCGAGGCCCTTTCGGAGGCCACCCCCAGCGAAGGCCGAGGCAGCGCACCAGAGAGCCCAGACCCCCTGCGGCAGCGCACGGGCGAGTCGCGACGACGGCAGCCGCGGGACCCGACCCGCGCCCCGAGCGCAAGCCGGTCCGACGTCAGCGTCAGACGTCGAACGTCAGACGTAGCGCTCGAGGATGCTGGACTCCGCGAGACGCGACAGGCCGTCGCGGACCCCGCGGGCGCGCAGGTCGCCGACGCCCTCGACGGTCTGCAGGTCGTCGATGCTGGCCGCCAGCAGCTTCTGCAGCGTGCCGAAGTGGTCGATGAGGCGGTCGATGACCGTCTGCGGCAGTCGGGGCACGCGGGCGAGCAGCCGGTAGCCGCGCGGTGCGAGCGGGTGGTCGAGGGAGTCGCCGGCGCCGATGCGCAGCGCCGTCGCCACGCTCGTGAGGTCGACGAGCTCGGTGGAGTCGATCTCGGCGAGGTCCTGCAGGACGGTGCTGACCGCCCGGCCCCGACGCCCCGACGGCATGTAGTCGCGGATGACGAGCTCGCGCTCGGCGTCGACCCCGCTGATCAGCTCCTCCAGCTGCAGGGCGAGCAGACGGCCGTCGGTGCCGAGCTCGAGCACGTACTGGTCGATCTCCGCGGCGATCCGGCTGACCATCTCCAGGCGCTGCGCGACGGCCGCGACGTCGCGGACCGTGACGAGGTCCTCGATCTCCAGCGCCGACAGCGCGTCGGACACCTCGTCGAGGCGGCTGCGGTACCGCTCGAGGGTGGCGATGGCCTGGTTGGCGCGACCGATGATGGCGCCGGCGTCCTCGAGCACGTGGCGGGTGCCGTCGAGGTAGAGGGCGATGATGTGCATCGACGCCGACACCGAGATGACCGGCAGACCGGTCTGGCGGGCGACGCGGTCGGCGGTGCGGTGCCGCGTGCCGGACTCGTCGGTGGCGATGGACGGGTCGGGCATGAGGTGCACGGCGGCCTGCAGGATCCGCTGCGCGCCGGAGTCGAGGATGATGGCGCCGTCCATCTTGGCCAGCTCGCGCAGACCGGTGGCCGTGAAGGGCACGTCGAGCGCGAACCCGCCCGTGCTGACCGCCTCGACGACCTTGTCCTGGCCGAGCACGATGAGCGCGCCGGTGCGGCCGCGCAGGATGCGCTCGAGGCCCTCGCGCAGCGAGGTGCCGGGCGCGATCGCCGCGAGGACGGTGCGCAGGTCTGGTCGAGGGGCCACGGGCGACAGTGTAGGGGGAGGGTCCAGGTTCAGGACGGCTCGACGCGTCCGCGGGCGCTCGGCAGGGCCAGCACGGCCGCCACGACGTCGGCCACCTGGGTGATGCGCAGCGACGCGGGAACGTCGTCGAGCCCCTCGGAGCGGGCCGGGACGATGGCGGCCGTGAACCCGAGCCGCGCGGCCTCCCGCAGCCGCTCGGCGGTGTGCCGCACGGGCCGCACCTCACCGGCGAGCCCGACCTCGCCCAGGACGACGAGTCCCGCGGGTGCGACGCGGTCGGCCTGGGCGGAGGCTGCCGCGACCAGGACCGCGAGGTCGACGGACGGCTCGACGAGACGCGCGCCGCCGACGGAGGCGGTGTAGACGTCGTGGCGCGAGAGGTTGACGCCGCAGTGCCGGGTGAGCACGGCGAGGATCATGGCCACGCGCGAGGAGTCGAGGCCGCTGGAGGTGCGGCGCGGCGACGGCGCGTTGGTCTCGACCGCCAGGGCCTGCACCTCGGCGAGCAGCGGACGCCGCCCCTCCATCGTCACCGTGACGCACGTGCCGGGGACGGGCTGCTCGTGCCGGCTGACGAACAGGCCCGTCGGGTCGGGCACCTCGACCAGACCCGAGTCGGCGAGGTCGAAGCAGCCGATCTCGTCGACGGGACCGAACCGGTTCTTCACCGCCCGCAGGAGCCGCAGGCGCGACGCGCGGTCGCCCTCGAACTGCAGGACGACGTCGACGAGGTGCTCCAGGACCCGGGGCCCGGCGACGGCACCGTCCTTCGTGACGTGGCCGACGAGCAGGGTCGCGATGCCCTCGCTCTTCGCGCGCTGGATGACCGCGGACGCGACCTCGCGCACCTGGGTGACGCCGCCGGGGACGCCGTCGACGTCGGCCGAGCCGATGGTCTGCACGGAGTCGACCACCAGCAGGCTCGGCCGCACCTGCTCGACGTGGGTGAGCAGCGCGCCGAGGTCGGTCTCGGCGGCGAGGTACAGCTCGTCGTGGACCGCGCCGGTGCGCTCGGCACGCAGCCGCACCTGGCCGGCCGACTCCTCGCCCGAGACGTAGAGGGTGCGCCGGCCCTGCCGTGCCCACCGGGCGGCGAGCTCGAGCAGCAGCGTGGACTTGCCGACCCCCGGCTCGCCGGCCAGGAGCAGCACGCCGCCGGGCGTGACCCCGCCGCCGAGGACGCGGTCGAGCTCACCGATGCCCGACGAGACCGCCCGCGACGACTCGACCTCGACCTGCGTGATGGGGCGCGCGGGGGTGACGGTGGCGGCGGGCGCGGTCCGCCCGGCACGGGCCGACGGCGACGCGACGTCGACCGTGCCCCAGGCCTGGCACTCGCCGCACCGGCCCACCCACTTGCTGGTGGTCCAGCCGCACTCGGCGCAGGCGTAGACGGGCTTGGCGACCTTGGGCGCCTTCGCGGTGGGCATGCGTCCCACCCTAGGTGCGACGTCCGACAGCGGAGCCGTTCCCTCCCCAGGCGCTAGGTGAGGCGCTGAATGCCGTCCGGCGGTCGCCTACGCGCGTCATCGGGGCGGCTCGACGCGCGTGACCTACCGCCCGGGGGGGAGACGCGCGTGACCTACCGCCGGGGGGCGGGGCTCAGACGCGGACGACGCCGCCGGGCGTCTCGAAGGAGACGCTCATGATGCCGGGCAGGCCGTGCGGCGCGACCCACTCGACCGCGATCTCCTCGAGCGCGTCCACGGCGGGCTCGCCGAGCCAGTCGGACAGGCGGTGGGGCGAGCCGGCCATCTCGATGGCGGTGAGCGCGATCTCCGACGGCGCCATCTGCGACGGGTGCTCCTCCGGCGGCACGTCCCAGCACGTGACGTACGGCAGCTGCGGGTCGGCCTTCATCCCGCTCGTGCCGATCTGGCGCCACTCCAGGTTGAAGCCGTCGGGGCGACGGCGGTTGCCGGGCACCGCGTGGCGACCGATGCGACGCTCCACCTCGGTCATGTCGTCGACCGACACGCACCAGGCCATCCAGCCTCCACCGGCCTCCGAGCGCTGCCGGACGACCTGCCCGAACGCCGCCTTGTCGGCGGCGGGGTGGTCGAGGACCTCCACGACCTCCACGTACTGACGGTTGCGGAGCGGGAGCACCATGTTGCGGGTGCCGAAGCGCGGGTGCGCGCCGCCGTCGAGGAACGTCGCGCCGAGAGCCGCGGAGAGCTCGGCCACGGTGGCGTCGAGGCCAGCGGGGCCGGCGGCGTACGAGAGGTGGTCGAGGTGCATGGGCCATTCTTGCCAGACGGCCCACGTCTCCCGACGACCGGGGTCCACCAGGGCGAGGTGCGAGGTCGTCATCGCCGGCTCACCTCCGGGCCGCCGCGGTCGCGGGGTGGACGTTCGGGGCACCCGCTGCGAGGTGGTCCTCGCACTGGCGCTCGAGCTCGGCGTAGCCGGCCTCGCCCATGAGGGCGACGAGCTCGGCGCGGTTGCTGACGTAGACCGGCTCTTGGCCCACGTGCGCCTCGGTATTGGAGGAGCAGTACCAGTCGAGGTCGTGGCCGCCCGGTCCCCAGCCGGCGCGGACGTACTCGCCGATCTGCACCTCCGAGTAGCTGGTGCCGTCGCCGCGCTCGACGTCGCGGAACTGACGGCGCAGCGGCAGCTGCCAGCACACGTCGGGCTTGAGGGTCAGGGGCTCGACGCCCTCCTCGAGCGCGAGGCCGTGCAGCGCGCAGCCGTAGCCGCCCGCGAAGCCGCGGGGGTTGTGGAAGACGCACGCGCCGTCGAGGGCGCGCGTCTTGCGGTCGCCGTCGTCGTCGACCTCGGTCCAGGCACCCTGCAGGGGCTGCGGGCCGTCGGGGTGGCGGTACCAGCGCTCGGGCGTCAGGCGCTCGACGGCGCCGGCCACCCGCGTCTCGTCGTCGGCGTCGGCGAAGTGCGCGCCGAGGGTGCAGCAGCCGGCGTCGGGGCTGCTCGCGTAGATGCCCGCGCAGCCGGCACCGAAGATGCACGTCCAGCGCGACGTCAGCCACGTCAGGTCGCAGCGGAACACCTCGTCGACGTCGTCCGGGTTCGCGAACTCGACCCACGTCCGCGGGAGTCCCAGGTCGACCTCAGGCATGCCTCCACTGTACGAACCGCCGGGGGAGCCCGGCCCGACGGGCGGCGTGGGAGGATGGACGCATGCGCATGGGCGTCCTCGACATCGGGTCGAACACCGGGCACCTGCTCATCGTCGACGCGTACCGCGGCGGACCCCCGCTGCCGGCGTACTCCTTCAAGGAGCCGCTGCGTCTGGCCGAGCAGCTCGGTGACGACAACTGCGTCACCGACGACGGTGTCGCCCGCCTGGTCAAGTACGTGGGCGAGGCGAAGGCCGAGGCGCTGGAGCGTGGCTGCTCGAGCATCGTCGCGTTCGCGACGTCCGCCGTGCGCGACGCCGACAACGCCGACGCCGTCCTGGCCGCCGTCCACACCGCCACGGGCGTCGACCTCCGGGTGCTCCCCGGAGAGGACGAGGCCCGCCTGACGTTCCTCGCCGTGCGTCGCTGGTTCGGCTGGTCCGCCGGTCGGCTCGGCGTGTTCGACATCGGCGGCGGCTCCCTCGAGCTGGCCGTGGGTGCCGACGAGGAGCCGACGGTCGCGCGCTCCGTGCCGCTCGGCGCGGGCCGCCTCACCCGCGAGTGGCTCGCCGAGGGTCGCGGGCACGACGAGCTGCGGCTGCACGCCCGCTCGGTCATCGCCGACGTCGCGGGACCGTTGCTGCGCGGCGGCCACTTCGACCGCGCGGTGGCCACGAGCAAGACGTTCCGGTCGCTCGCACGCATGTGCGGGGCTGCGCCGTCCAACGAGGGCCAGTACGTGCGCCGCGTGCTGCGCCGCGCCGACCTGCGTCCGCTGATCTCGGAGATCGTGCACCTCGACGTCGAGGAGATCGCGCAGCTGCCCGGCGTCTCCCACGACCGCGCGCACCAGATGGTCGCGGGTGCCGTGGTGGCGGAGGCGGCGATGGACCTGTTCGGCGTCGAGGAGCTCGAGATCTGCCCCTGGGCGCTGCGCGAGGGCGTGCTCCTCGAGCACCTGGCGCACCTCTGAGCATGGCCGCCCCCCTGCGCGTCTCCCTCTCGACGTCCTCGGTGTACCCGGGCACGACGGCGAGCGGCTTCGAGGCGGCGTCGCGGCTCGGCTACGACGGCGTCGAGGTGATGGTCGGCATCGACGAGGTCAGCACCGACGCCGACGCGTGCTTGTCGCTGTCGGAGTTCCACGAGGTGCCGGTGGTCTCGGTGCACGCGCCGACGCTCCTGCTCACGCAGCGGGTCTGGGGCACCGACCCCTGGGGCAAGCTGCAGCGCAGCGCCGAGATGGCGCACACCGTCGGCGCGTCGGTCGTCGTCGTGCACCCGCCGTTCCGGTGGCAGCGCGAGTACGCGAAGGGGTTCGTCGAGGGCATCGCGGACCTCGAGGACGAGCACGACCTGGTGTTCGCCGTCGAGAACATGTACCCGTGGCGCACGGGCAAGCGGGAGTTCCACGCCTACCTGCCCGACTGGAACCCGGTCGGCGAGGACTACGCGCACGTCACGCTCGACCTGTCCCACAGCGCCACCGCGGCCGACGACCCCGTCGCGATGGCCCGCGAGCTGGGGGAGCGGCTCGCGCACGTGCACCTCGCCGACAGCACGGGCTCGCCGAAGGACGAGCACCTCGTGCCCGGTCGGGGCACGCAGCCGTGCGCGGAGTTCCTGCGCGAGGTGGCCGCGTCGTCGTTCACCGGTGAGGTCGTGGTCGAGGTCAGCACCCGCAAGGCGGTCGACCTGCAGGAGCGCGAGGCCGACCTGCTCGAGGCGCTCGCGTTCGCCCGCGAGCACGCCGCCCGCTGACCCGCCACCCCGCTGAGTGTGACGTTCCCGGGGCGGATCGGTCGTTCCCACCCCCGAAACGTCACACTCAGCGGGGTGGGGAGGAAAAGGGCGTGGAGGCGGAGGCTGCGGTCGGGCAGGATGCGGGCATGATCACCCTCGACCAGCTGCTCGCCTTCGGCGTCGCGGCGCTCGTCCTCATCGCGATCCCGGGCCCGAGCGTCGTGTTCGTCATCGGTCGTGCGCTCGCCTACGGTCGTTCGGTCGCCCTCGTGACCGTCCTCGGGAACTCCCTCGGCCTGCTCGTCATCGTGCTGCTCGTCACCGCGGGCCTGTCGGTGCTGCTGGAGCGGTCGATCCTGGCGTTCACCGCGGTCAAGCTGGCCGGCGCGGCCTACCTGGTGTGGCTCGGCGTGCAGGCAGTCCGCCACCGCAAGCAGCTCTCGATGACCGACGTCGACGGCACCGCGACCCGCGCGCCGCTGCCGCTCCCGACGGCCCTGCGCCAGGGGTTCGTGGTGGGGCTCACCAACCCGAAGGCGTTCATGATCTTCGCCGCCGTGCTGCCCCAGTTCGTCGACCGCGGTGCCGGTCACGTCCCGGTGCAGATGCTGCTGCTCGGACTCGTCGCCTTCGCGATCGGCCTGGTCAGCGACGGCGTGTGGGCGGTCGTGGCCAGCGCCCTGCGCTCCTGGTTCGCCCGCTCGCCCCGCCGCGGCGAGGCCGTCGGCGCACTGGGTGGCGCGTCGATGGTCGGGCTCGGCGTGGCGCTGGCGGTGACGGGCCACCGGAAGTAGGACGTCCTCGACCTACGTCGTCGGTGCCGACCTCCCCAACCGTCCGGCCAGCACCGAGCCGACCACGAGCTGCATCTGGTGGTAGATCATCAGCGGCAGCACCACGAAGGCCACGACGTCGCTCGGGAAGAGCACCGTGGCCATCGGCAACCCGCTCGCGAGGCTCTTGTTGCTCCCGCAGAACAGCAGCGCCACCCGGTCGCCGCGGTCGAACCCGACCAGCCGGCCCCACGCGGTGCACCACCCGAGTCCCAGGGCGAGGAGCGCGGCCGCCAGCACGGCCACGACGGCGAAGTCGTGCAGCGGGACGGCCGACCAGATGCCGGCCTCGGTGCCCTCGCTGAACGCGACGTAGACGATCAGCAGGATGGTCGACCGGTCGAAACGCTTGAGGCCCGTGTCGTGACGCTCGACCCAGGCCCCCACGAGCGGTCGCAGCAGCTGTCCGAGCGCGAAGGGGGCCAGCAGCTGCAGCACGATCCGCAGCACCGAGCCCGCGTCGACGCGCGCCTCGCCGCCCATCAGGAGCGCCACGAGCAGCGGCGTCATCAGCACGCCCAGCAGGTTCGACGTCGACGCGCTGACGACCGCCGCCGCGACGTTGCCGCCCGCGAGCCGCGTGTAGACCACGCAGCCCTGCACGGTCGACGGCACGAGCGTCAGCAGCAGCAGCCCGGCGGCGAGCTGCGGGGCGAGCCAGGAATCCGGGAGCAGCCGCGTGCCGAGACCGAGCACCGGGAACACCACGAACGTGACGCTGAGGATGCTCAGCTGCAGCCGCCAGTGCTTGAGGTTGCGCACCGTCTCGGCCGTCGAGAGTCGCGCGCCGTACAGGAAGAAGAGCAGCCCGATGCCCACGGTCGAGACGGTGCGCACGACCTCGAACGTCGTGCCGGTGGCCGGCAGGAACGAGCCGAGGGCCGCGGCGCCGAGCAGGAGCACGAGGAACGGGTCGAGGCGGCGCACGGCCCCGACGGTACGCCCGCACCCGCCGGCGACCGCGGCGCGGCCTAGGGTGGCGCCATGAGCGGCACGACGACGGACGCCCAGCCCGACGGCACCCAGCCCGAGGGGACCGATCCCGACCGCATCGCCATCCTGGGCGGCGGGGTGATGGGCGAGACGCTGCTGTCGGCGTTCGTCGCGTCGGGCCGACGTCCCGGCGACCTCGTCGTGAGCGAGAAGCTCGAGGAGCGCGCCGCCGACCTGCGCGCCCGCTACGGCGTGCAGACCACCGACCCCGCGACGGCGGTCCAGCGGGCCGCCGTCGTGCTCGTGGTCGTCAAGCCGCAGGACGTCGCGGCGCTCGTGCAGGCGATCGCCCCGCACGTCGACCCGTCCGCCACCGTGCTGTCCCTCGCGGCCGGCGTGCGGATCGCCACCTACGAGGACGCCCTGGCCGACGGCGTCGCGGTGGCCCGCGCGATGCCCAACACCCCCGCCGTCGTCGGGGAGGGCATGTTCGGCGTCTCGCCCGGACGCGCCTGCGACGAGGAGCGTCTGGCCGCCGCGGTCGGGCTGCTCGAGACGGGTGGCCGCGTGGCGGTCGTGCCGGAGGAGCAGCAGGACGCCGTCACCGCCGTGTCCGGCTCTGGCCCGGCGTACGTGTTCTACCTGGCCGAGGCGATGATCGACGCCGGCGTCGACGCCGGGCTCGACCGCGACACCGCGCGCACCCTGACCGAGCAGACCCTGCGGGGTGCTGCGGCACTGCTCGCCGACTCCGACGACGAGCCCGCCGAGCTGAGGCGCCGGGTCACGTCGCCGAACGGCACGACGCACGCCGCGATCACCACGTTCGACGAGCACGGGGTCGACGAGGGCCTGCGCGCGGGCGTGCGGGCGGCGGCGCGACGCTCGGCCGAGCTGTCGGGGTCGTAGGCTTCGACCATGCCGGACCGCGCCCCGCACGGACCCGCCGACGAGGCGGAGCAGACCCCTGGCCAGGCCACAGGGGGGCCCTGCCTCGTCTTCGACGACCGTCTCACCGGCTACGACTTCGGTGCCGCGCACCCGATGGCGCCGGTGCGCGTCGACCTGACGATGGTGCTCGCGGGCGAGCTCGGCGTGCTCGACCACCTCGAGGTCGTCGGTGCCGAGCCGGCCACCGACGAGGAGCTGTGCACCGTGCACACGCCCGTCTACGTCGAGAAGGTGCGCAAGCTGTCGGTGCACCCCACCCACGCCGACCCCAGCGTCGGGCTGGGCACCGAGGACAACCCCGTCTTCGGCGGCATGCACGACGCCAGCGCCCTGATCGCCGGCGCCACGCTGGAGGCCGTGCGGCGCGTGTGGACCGGCCAGAACACGCACGCCGTCAACGTCTCGGGCGGCCTGCACCACGCCATGCCCGGCTCGGCCAGCGGGTTCTGCATCTACAACGACCTCGGCGTCGGCATCGCCTGGCTGCTGGCCCAGGGTGCGCAGAAGGTCGTCTACCTCGACGTCGACGCGCACCACGGCGACGGCGTCCAGGCGATGTTCTACGACGACCCGCGCGTGCTGACCATCTCGATCCACGAGGGCCCGCAGTCGCTGTTCCCCGGGACCGGCTGGTCGACCGAGACGGGTGCGGAGGGGGCCGAGGGCACGGCGGTCAACGTCCCGCTGCCGCCCGGCACGTCCGACGCCGGCTGGCTGCGCGCGTTCCACGCGGTCGTGCCCGACGTGATCCGCGAGTTCGGCCCGGAGATCATCATCAGCCAGCACGGCTGCGACTCCCACATGGACGACCCGCTCACGAACCTCATGCTCAGCGTCGACGGGCAGCGCGCGTCGTACCTCGCCATCCGCGACCTCGCGCGGGAGGTGTGCGGCGGCCGGTGGGTCGCCACCGGTGGCGGGGGCTACGCCGTGACCGAGGTCGTGCCGCGGGCGTGGACGCACCTGCTGGGCATCGTCGCCGACCACGACGTCGACCCCGAGGCCGCGACGTCGCAGGGCTGGCGCGACCACGTCGAGCGGCTGCGGGGCGTGCGCGCGCCGCAGCGGATGACCGACGGCCGCTCGGCCTCGTTCCGTGCCTGGGAGATGGGCTACGACCCGGCCAGCTGGCTCGACCGCAACATCCTCGCGGCACGCACCGACACCTTCCCGCTGCTCGGTCTCGACCCGCACCTCTGAGCGTCGGGGGGCCGGCACGCGGTCCTGGACCCGGGTCGGACGTCCCGATCACACAGGTCTCGTGGAACTCGTTCCGTCTCGGCTATCCCTGGAGCCCCAGGAGGCACTACGCTGCGAGCACGAGCCGCGCCGACTCCCGGAGGGGAAGCCGGGGGTGCGCGGTGCCCTGGAAGAGGTGAGGACCATGACTGCAGGAACGACCTTCCTGACCGTCGCGGAGGTCGCTGCGCAGATGCGCGTCTCCAAGATGACCGTGTACCGGCTCGTCCACAACGGCGAGCTGGAGGCCCTGCGCGTGGGCCGGAGCTTCCGCGTGCCCGAGCAGGCGGTGCGCGAGTACCTCCAGAAGTCGTTCTACGAGGCCGGCTGAGTCGGTCCGTCCACCGTCGCGTAGGCTGGTCCTCCGCCAGTACCGCACCGAGTAGAGGTTTGTTTCGTGGGTTCAGTCATCAAGAAGCGTCGTAAGCGGATGTCGAAGAAGAAGCACCGCAAGATGCTCAAGCGCACCCGCGTCCAGCGCCGCAAGCTCGGCAAGTAGGCCCCATGGGGCGGGTCGTCCTCGTCACGGGGGTCTCCGGGACCCTCGCGTCGCGCGTCTCGCGACACCTGGCCGAGCTCGGCGCGTCCGCCGGCATCGACCGGGTGGTCGGGATCGACCTGCGTCCCCCCGTCGGTGACCTCGGCGGGGTCAAGTTCGTCCGCGCTGACATCCGCACCCCGGTGGTGGCCAAGGTCATCGCCGTCGAGGACGTCGACACCGTCGTCCACCTCGACCTCGCCCCCGCGAGCCACCGCTTCGGCGGCGGTGGCGGCGTGAAGGAGCGCAACGTCATCGGGACGATGCAGCTCCTCGCCGCGTGCCAGCGGTCCGCGACCGTCGCCAAGCTGGTCGTCGGCTCGTCCGCGGCCGTGTACGGCTCCTCGTCGCGCGACCCCGCGCTGTTCCGCGAGTCCGACTCCGCCCGCGGTGGCGTCCGCACCGGGTTCCCGAAGGACGTCGTCGAGGCCGAGTCGTACGTGCGCGGCTTCAGCCGACGTCGGCCCGAGATCCTCATCACGACCCTGCGGGCCGCGCAGACCCTGCACCCGCAGATCGAGAGCCCGCTGCACAGCTACCTGCGCAACCCGCTGCTGCCGGCGGTGCTCGGGTTCGACCCGCGCCTGCAGTTCCTGTCGCTGCACGACGCGCTGAACATCATCGCCGAGGCGGTGACGAAGGACCGTCCGGGCACCTTCAACGCGGCGGGGCCCGGGGTCCTGCTGCTGTCCCAGATCGCCCGCCGGCTCGGCAAGCCCACCGTCCCGTTGCCCGCGATCGGCTTCGGTGCCGCCGCCGCGCGGGTCGTGCGCAGCATGGGCGGGGAGATCTCGCCCGACCTGCACCGTCTGCTCATGCACGGTCGGGCCGTCGACATCTCCGCCCTGCGCGACATCTTCGGCTACGAGCCGACGGCCACCACCGAGGAGGTGTTCGAGGAGTTCCGGGCCGCGCAGCGTCCCGGGGTCCTGGCACGTCTGGGAGGTCACGGATGAACGACGAACGTCGCACCATCGGCACCGACGGCGCCGCGGGCCGGGGCACGCGCGGGGGTTCGCCGTCGTCGGGCGCACGCTCCCTCGCGGGCGGCAAGGCGGCGCCGCGCAAGCCCGTCCGGAAGGCTGCGGCGTCGTCGACGACCGAGAGCAGCGCCACCAAGCCCGCCCGCACAGCCAAGCCCGAGATCCCCACCACGCCCGCGGTCGAGCCGAGCACGCCGGCGCGCGAGAAGCCGCGCAAGACGGCGGCGAAGAAGAGCGACGCGGGTCGCCCCAAGACCCCGACGTCGACCACCGGCGGCTCGCCGTCACGGCCCCGCCGGTCGACGACCGCCCCGGGGCCCGACGCGGCACCGCACCTGCGCGCCGTCACGGAGGAGGACGCCGCCGCTGCTGCGGCGGCCGCGGCCGAGGAGGCCGCGCGCGAGACGCGCACCGCGTCGGGTCGAGCCACCCTGCCGGGCCTGCCCGTCGAGGAGGTGCTCGTGGCCGTCGTCCAGGCGGCGCAGCGGATCCTCGGCAGCGACTGGGAGCACCGGCTGGCCGTGGCGGTCGCAGCGCTGCGCAAGCGTCTCTCGGGCGACTTCGAGGTCGACGACTTCGGCTTCGACCCGCAGCTCGCCGAGGTCCTGACGGCCGCGTTCGAGCCCATCGCGGAGAAGTGGTTCCGGCTCGAGGTCCGCGGCGCGGAGAACATCCCGAGCGAGGGTGGGGCGCTGCTCGTCGCCAACCACTCCGGCACGGTGCCGATCGACGGACTCATGACGGGCTACGCGGTCAAGCGTCACGGGGGTCGCGACCTGCGTCCGCTGGGTGCCGACCTCGTGTTCGCCCTCCCGTTCGTCGGCCAGGTCGCCCGACGCGCCGGCGCCACGCTCGCGTGCACGCAGGACGCCGAGCGTCTGCTGGGCTCCGGCGAGATCGCCGGGGTGTGGCCCGAGGGCTTCAAGGGCATCGGCAAGCCCTTCGCCGAGCGGTACAAGCTCCAGCGCTTCGGCCGCGGCGGGTTCGTGTCGTCGGCGCTGCGGGCCCAGGTCCCGATCGTGCCCGTCTCGATCGTCGGGGCCGAGGAGATCTACCCGCTGGTCGGCAACGTGCCGTCGCTGGCGCGTCTCCTGGGGCTGCCGTACCTGCCCATCACGCCGTTCTTCCCGCTGCTCGGACCGCTCGGGATGATCCCGCTGCCCAGCAAGTGGATCATCGAGTTCGGCGAGCCGATCCGCACCGACGCCTACGAGCCCGACGCGGCCGACGACCCGATGCTGCTCTTCAACGTCACCGACCAGGTGCGCGAGACGATCCAGCAGACGCTCTACCAGCTGCTCGTCGAGCGGGGCAACGCCTTCTTCTGAGCAGGGGTGCCGCGGGGACGCGTACCTGTCGCTCCCGCTGAGGGCAGGCGCCCTGCTGGGTGTGCGGCTACTTCTTGGGGCCGAGCAGACCGCCGAGCAGGCCGGGCACGAGGCCCTCCTGGTCGTCGTCGCCCAGGAGACCGTCCAGCAGCGGGTCGGTGACGGTGCCGACGCCCTTGCGCGGCGTCGCGGTGGGCGTCGGTGCCGGCAGGGTCGGCACCTGCACGAGCGGCGGCGCGGTGGACGGGGTGACCGTCGACGGCGCGGTGGAGCCAGCAGCGGCCGACGGCGACGGTGCGGCGGTGGAGCGGCCGGCCGAGGCCTCGCGTCGCGACCCGGAACCGGAGTCGGCCGGGGCGAGCACCGAGCGGACGACGCCGACGAGCGAGCCGAGGTCGGCGCTGCCACAGCTAGCGCAGAGTCGGCTGGCCTGCCCGGCGAGGTCGGTGACCGCGGCGGCGGCGGCGGAGAACGACTCCGACGCGTCGGCGGGCACGTCGGCCGCCATGGTCGTGAGGTCGACGGCCGAGGCGGCGGCGAAGTCGTTGACGGTGGTGATCGAGGCCGTCGAGCCGTCGGTGTCGTAGGCGTCGAACAGCGAGGCCGAGCCCTGCTCGGCCTGCGTGCTGAACTCGTCGAGCAGGGCCGGGACCTGGGCACGGGCGGCGGGGGAGCCGTCGGCGATCACGGCACGGACCTCGTGCAGGCGCTCGGCCGCGAGCTCGAGACGCTGGGTGCCGCGTGCCTCGTCGGAGCGGTGCAGCGCGAGCTCGACGTCCTCGACCGTCCGCTTGACGGGGTAGAGCACGTCGCCCGGGAGGGCGGAGGCGCTGCTGGCCACGAGGCCGACGACGCCGAGGGACGACACGGCCGCGACCGCTGCGGTGGCGAGGCGTCGACGCGCGCGCGACGGGGCGGTGGTCGGTGCGTCGGCGCCGGCCGTGCGACGCGAGGCGCCCGGCGCGGGGACGAGGACGGTCTGGCCCTCGGCCATCAGACGCTCGCGCAGCGCCGAGGCGAACTCGGGGCGGGGAGCGACGGTGGCCGATGCGCGGAGGGTCTGCGCGGTGCGGACGAGCTCGGCGACCTGGCCCGTGCCGTGCGCACCGGACTCCCACGCGTCGTGGAAGTCCTGGGCGTCGTCGCGGCCCGGTCGGCGGATCATCGCGTCGTCCTGTCTGTGGTCGTGGTGGTACGAGGTCCAACGACCATGAAGACGTGCGGGTTACGGGAACGTGACGCGGTGCGCGCGAGGATTCTCGGACTCATCGCGCGTCCTCAGGCATCTTCTTCGCGAGGTTGCGCACCGCGCGCAGCTGCAGCTGCTTGATCGCACCCTCGGTGCGGCCGAGCGCGGCGGCGGTCTGGGCGATGCTCATGCCCTGGATGAACCGCATGAGGACGCACTCGCGCTGCTCCGTCGGCAGCTCGGCCACGGCGGCGAACAGCATCTCGTTGGAGAGCAGCGCCATCACGTCGTCCTCGGTGCTCGGGGCGCTCTGCGGGCCCTCCGGGACGTCGTCGGAGACGATCTCGAGCCGCGCGCGACCGGACTTGAAGTGGTCGACGACCAGGTTGCGGGCGATGGTGGTGAGCCAGGCGCCGAAGTCCTTGCCCTGCCAGCTGAACCGCTGGATGGCCCGCAGCCCGCGCACGAACGTCTCGCTCGTGAGGTCCTCGGCCAGGGTCTGGGAGCCGACGCGGTAGTAGATGAACCGGTAGATGCCGGTGACGTAGTGGTCGTAGAGCTGGCCGAAGGCGTCGACGTCGCCCTCGCGGGCGAGGTCGACGAGGGCGCGCAGCCGCAGGGCCTCCGGGTCGCCGTCGGGATCCACGGGGCCGCCGGAGAACGCCGCGTGCGTCGCGGGCGCCGGCTCGGCCAGCGCCATGGCCAGGCGCAGGTCGTCAGGCGTCAGCAGGGCGAGCCGCAGCGCGGCGCGCAGTGCTCCCGTCCAACCCTCCATGATCCCTCCCGAAGATCTGAACGATCTTAAGCACCCGGGGAGGTTCCTGTCAGGAGTTCTCAGGTAACGGGCCGGCCAACACGACGCCGAGGCGCGTCAGCGCGACCGACGCAGCGTGCGGACCGCCTGCCAGGCGGCGGCTCCCGCGACGGCGACCCCGGCGGCGCGCGTGCCGGCGAGCGCGACCTTGCGCCCGGTGCGGTAGTCGCGCACGTCCCAGCCCTGCGCCTTCGCGTGGGCGCGGAGCCGCGGGTCGGGGTTGATCGCACAGGGGTGGCCCACCAGCGAGAGCATCGGCAGGTCGTTGCTGGAGTCGGAGTAGGCGTAGCAGCGCTCGAGGTCGAGGCCCTCGCGCTCGGCGATCGCCCGCACGGCGACGGCCTTGCCCTCGCCGTGCAGCAGCTCGCCGACCAGCTCGCCGGTGTAGGTGCCGTCGACGTGCTCGGCCACGGTGCCGAGAGCGCCGGTGAGGCCGAGGCGTCGGGCGATGACCGCGGCGATCTCGATGGGCGCGGCGGTCACGAGCCAGACCCGCTGCCCGGCGTCGAGGTGCTGCTGGGCCAGTGCGCGGGTGCCGGGCCAGATCTTGTGCGCCATGTGCTCGTCGAAGATCTGCTCGCCGATCTCCTCCAGCTCGGACACGTCGTGTCCCGCGATGAACGCGAGCGCCGAGGAGCGGGCCTTCGCGATGTGCTCGGGGTCCTCGACGCCGGCCAGGCGGAAGTAGACCTGCTGCCACGCGGCCTTGACGATGTCGCCCGTGGTGAAGAAGTCGCGCTGGTGCAGCCCGCGCGCGAAGTGGTAGATCGACGCGCCCTGCATGATCGTGTTGTCGACGTCGAAGAAGGCCGCGGCGTCGGGGTCGGGATCGGGGGCGAGCCAGTGCTCGACCTCGCTCGCGGCCGCCGCCGCCTGGCCGGCGAGCACCGACCGCGACCGCAGGTTCGGCCCCGGCCGGGGGACCCGCTGGCTGGACATGACCCGAACCTATCGGGTTCCTCGTCCCCTCCCCACGTTTTGTGGACTCGATGACGGAATCGGGCGCGAAAACCGACGTCAGGTCCACAAAACGCGGGGAGGGGGAGGGGGCGGGAGAGGGGCGCGGGGGGCTGGCCGTCTGTGGTTGACTCGCATCGTGACCTCCTCGAACGTGTCCGCGCTGGTCAGCGCCGCCGCGCGACGCTCGCCCGAGGCCGTGGCCCTCGTCCAGCACCGCGGCGGGCGGCAGGAGCGCACGTGGGCGCAGCTCGACGCCGACGTCGACGCCGCCTCCCGCGCGCTGAGCGGCGTCGGCCTGCGCGCCGGGCACCGTGTCGCGCTCGTCATGGCCAACCGGATCGACCTCGCCGTCGCCTACTTCGGGATCCTGCGCGGCGGGATGGTCGCCGTGCCCGTCAACCCGCGATCGACCGAGCGCGAGATCGGCCGCATGCTGGCCGACTCCGGCGCGCGGGTCGTGCTGTGCGACGAGAGCGCCGTGGAGCAGGTGCGTGCCGCGGTGGCCGACCTCGACGTCCTGGTCGTCGTCGACGGCACCCCGCGGCGCGAGGGCGAGGTCGCGTTCGACCGTCTCCTGCGCGACGCCCCCGACGTGGAGCCGGCCGCGCCCCGCGACGAGGAGGCGCCGGCGGTGGTGCTCTACACCTCCGGCACGAGCGGCAGGCCGAGGGGCGCGATCCTCACGCACCGTGCCCTGCTCGCCAACATCGAGCAGACCGCGGCGGTCGAGCCCCCGATCGTCACGCCCGACGACGTCGTGCTCGGCCTGCTGCCCATGTTCCACATCTACGGGCTGAACGCCGTGCTCGGCCAGGCCGTGCGGCAGGGCGCGCGGGTCGTCATGGTCGACGGCTTCGACCCGGCCGGCCTGCTGCGCACGATCCGCGACGAGGGCGTCACGAACGTGGCCCTCGCCCCTCCGGTCGTCGCCGCGTGGGCGGGTCGTGCCGACCTGCGCGAGCACCTGGCCGGGGTCAAGCACGTGCTGAGCGGTGCCTCCACGCTCGACCCCGAGCTCGCCGCGGAGTTCGCGGCGTCGTCGGGGCACGTCGTCGAGCAGGGCTACGGGCTCACCGAGACGGCCCCCGTCATCACGGCGACGCTCGCGTCGGGCCGCCCGGACGGCGTGCCGCCGCGGCCCGGCTCCGTCGGACGTCCGCTGCCGGGCGTCGAGCTGCGCCTCGTCGACACCAGCGGTCAGGACGCCGAGCCCGGTGACCCGGCCGAGGTGTGGGTGCGTGGACGCAACCTCTTCTCCGGCTACTGGCCCGACGGGTCCGACGGCCCGCGCGACGACGGCTGGTACCCGACGGGCGACATCGGGTACCTCGACGACGCCGGCGACCTGACGCTGGTCGACCGGGTCCGCGAGCTCGTGATCGTGTCGGGGTTCAACGTCTACCCGGCCGAGGTCGAGCTCGTCGTCGCCGAGCTCGACGACGTCGCCGAGGTGGCGGTGGTCGGTCTCCCGGACGAGCAGACGGGCGAGGCGGTCGTGGCGTTCGTCGTCGCGACGGACGGTGCAGCGACCGACGGGCTCGAGGCCCGCGTGCTGGAGCACTGCTCCACGCGGCTGGCGCGGTTCAAGCAGCCGCGGCAGGTCGTGGTGGTCGAGGGTCTGCCGCACTCCGCCACCGGCAAGGTCGCCAAGGGTCGGCTGCGGGCGCTGGCGCGCAGCCAGGACCTCGGCCTGCAGGCGCGATGAGCCTGTTCCGTCGCCGCCCCGGGTCGCCCGACGACCCGCAGGCCGCCCCTGCGCCGCCGGGGTCCGGCGCCCCCGTGCCGCACGCGCACGACGCCCGCGTGGTCGTCTACAGCCGCGCGGGCTGCCACCTGTGCGAGACCGCCGAGGCGGTGGTCGAGCGGGTCTGCGCCGAGCAGGGCAGCGACTGGGCGCGGGTCGACGTCGACACCGATCCCGAGCTCGTCCGTCTCTTCCACGCGATGGTGCCGGTGGTGTTCGTCGACGGCCGTCAGCACGACTTCTTCCGGGTGACGCCGGCCCGGCTGGTCGGGGCGCTCGAGCGCCCGGCTCCCTGAGCGGCGAGCGGGCGTGGCGGGCGAGGCGCGCCGGTGAGGCGCGGCGCCGTACTACCACGTCGCGTGTGAGGAATCCCACCCACCCCCGTCGTCGATTTTGTTCCGTCGTTCACAAGCTCGTAAACTGATCCGTGCGCTGCCCGCCCACGTCGGGTGAATCCTTTGCGGCGCGATGGAGCACCGTGACCCTTCTGCGCGAGACCCCGGCCGGGACCCCCGATCCCGCGGCGGCATCGGCGACCCGCGACGTCCCTGACGCGACGCTCGCCCGCCTGCCGCTGTACCTGCGGGTGCTGCAGACGTTCGCCGACGCGGGCGCCGCGACCTGCTCGTCGGTCGAGCTCGCCGAGGCGGCGGGCGTGAACCCCGCGAAGGTGCGCAAGGACCTCTCCCACCTCGGCTCTTACGGCACCCGCGGCGTCGGCTACGACGTCGAGTACCTGCAGTACCAGATCGCGCGGGGCCTCGGGCAGACGCAGACGTGGGACGTCGTCATCGTCGGTGCCGGCAACCTCGGCTCGGCCCTCTCGACCTACGGCGGCTTCGCGCCGCGCGGCATCCGCGTGGCGGCCGTCCTCGACACCGACCCGTCCCGCGTCGGCAGCACGGTCGGCGACGTCGAGGTGCGTCCGCTCGACGTGCTCGACGCCGTCGTCGCGGAGCACGCCATCGCGATCGCCGTGGTCGCGGTGCCCGGCGAGGCCGCGCAGGACGTCGCCGACCGCCTGGTCGCCGCCGGTGTCACGAGCATCCTCAACTTCGCACCTGCCGTGCTGCAGGTGCCGCCCCACGTGCAGGTGCGCAAGGTCGACCTCTCGGTCGAGCTGCAGATCCTCGCGTACCACGAGCAGCGGAAGGCGGAGAAGCCATGAGCGTGTTGGTGGTGGGTATGTCCCACCGGTCGGCCCCGATCGACGTGCTGGAGCGCGCGTCGCTCGACACCGACGCGGCGGTGAAGCTCGCGCACCGGGCGCTGGAGACCGCGTCGGTCACGGAGGCCGCCGTCATCTCCACGTGCAACCGGGTCGAGGTGTACGTGGAGGCCGACCGTTTCCACAACGCCCTGGAGGACGTCTCGCACCTGCTGGCCGAGCACGCGGGGCTCGGGCGCGAGGACCTCGTGTCGCACGCGTACGTGCACTACGACGACTCCGCGGTCGCGCACCTGTTCTCGGTGGCGGCGGGGATGGACTCGATGATCCTCGGCGAGAGCCAGATCCTGGGCCAGGTGCGTCAGGCGCTGCACACGGGGCAGGCGGAGTCGACGGTCGGCTCGGCGCTGAACGCGCTGTTCCAGCAGGCGCTGCGGATCGGCAAGCGGGGGCACGCGGAGACCGGGATCGACCGGTTGGCGCCGTCGACCGTGACGGCCGGCCTCGACGCCGTGGGCGACGTGGTGCTCGAGCCCGACACCCGGTTCCTGGTGGCCGGTGCGGGCACGATGGCCAGCCTCGCCGTCCGCACGCTCGTGGAGCGGGGTGTCGAGCCGCGCCGCATCATGGTCGCGAACCGCACGTTTCAGCGCGCCTACGAGCTGGTCGCCACGTTCGGCGTGAGCGCCGTCCGCTGGGAGGCGCTCGACGTCGAGCTGGCGGCCGCCGACGTCGTCATCAGCTGTACCGGCGCGGCCGGCTCGGTCTTCGAGACCGACCGGGTCGCCGCTGCCCTCGCCCGGGGTGGTCGCCGGTCCGAGGAGATGGTGTTCGTCGACCTGGCGCTGCCGCGTGACGTGGCCCCCGGCGTGGGCGAGCTCGACGGGGTGACGGTCATCGACCTGGTCACGCTCGCCGCGCGCTCGGAGAACGCCGAGCTGGCCGGTGACGTCGACCAGGTGCGCGCGATCGTCGCCGACGAGGTGCGCAGCTTCCTGGCCGCCAAGGCCCAGTCGCGTGTGACGCCGACCGTGAAGGCGCTGCGCAGCATGGCCACCGAGGTGGTCGAGGCCGAGACGGCGCGCCTGCTGGGCCGTCTCGACGGTCTCGGGCCGGAGCAGGTCGAGCAGGTCCGGATCGCGCTGAAGCGGGTCGCGGACAAGCTGATCCACGCGCCGACGGTGCGCGTCCAGCAGCTCGTGGACGGTCCTGCCGGGCTCACGTACGCCGACGCGCTGTCGGACCTCTTCGCGCTCGACCCGGCCACGGTCGACGCCGTCACCCAGGTGAAGGGAGGCAAGGGATGAGCGACCGCGCCCCCCTGCGTCTCGGCACCCGTGCCAGCGCCCTCGCCACCACCCAGTCGGGGCAGGTGGCCGCCCGCATCACCGAGCTGACCGGCGTCGAGGTCCAGCTCGTGACGGTCAGTACCGAGGGCGACCGGAACCAGGCCCCCCTCACCCAGATCGGCGGCACGGGCGTGTTCGTCGCGGCCCTGCGCGAGGCGGTGCTGGAGGGTCGCGTCGACCTCGCGGTGCACTCGCTCAAGGACCTGCCGACGACGCCCGACCCGGCTCTGACCCTCGCGGCCGTCACGTCGCGGGAAGACCCGCGCGACGTGCTCGTCGCGCGCGACGGTCTCACCCTCGGCGAGCTGCCGCACGGCTCCCGGGTGGGCACCGGCTCGCCGCGTCGCGCCGCACAGCTCAACGCGCTGGGGCTCGGCGTCGAGATCGTGCCCGTGCGTGGCAACGTCGACACCCGCATCGGCAAGGTCACGTCGGGCGAGCTCGACGCCGTCGTCCTGGCCCGTGCCGGGCTCCTGCGTCTGGGGCGTGAGGACGAGGCCACCGAGGTGCTCGACCCGATCCAGGTGCTCCCGGCCCCGGGCCAGGGCGCCCTGGCCTGCGAGTGTCGCGCCGACGACGCCGAGACCGCTACGATCCTCGCCGTGCTCGACGACCCGGACACCCGGGCCGCCGTCACCGCCGAACGTTCCCTGCTCTCCGCGCTGGAGGCAGGGTGCAGCGCACCCGTCGGTGCGCTCGCCGACGTCGTCTGGGGAGACGACGGCGACGAGCTGTGGCTGCGCGCCGTGGTCGGAGACCCCTCCGGCTCACCCACCATCCGCCTGTCCGCCTCCGGCCCGCTCAGCGAGCCGGCAGCGGTCGGCGAACGTCTCGCTGCCGAGATGCTCGCCGAAGGTGCGTCCGAGCTGATGGCCGACACCCCGTCCGGCACATCGATCGGATCCACCTCATGACCACCCGGCAGTCCAGGAAGAAGACCGACACCGTGACACCACCCACCACCGCCACCGTCGAGGCACCCGCGAAGCAGGACACCGCCCCCAAGCGGAGCCCGAAGCCGCTGGGGCACGTCAGCTTCGTCGGCACCGGTCCGGGCGACGCCAGCCTGCTGACCGTCCGCGCGGCCGAGCTCATCGCCGAGGCCGACGTCGCCATCATCGAGCAGCCCGAACAGGCTGCCCTCGTGCCCGAGGGCGTCGAGGTCGTGGACGGCGGCGTCGGTGAGGACGGCACCGCCCTCACCCACGCCGCGCGCGCCCGCCTCGTCGTCCGGCACGCCAAGACCGGCGCGCACGTCGTGCGTCTCGTCAGCGGCGACCCGTTCACGTACGCCACGGCGCCCGAGGAGGCGGCCGCGTGCGCGAAGGCCGGCATCGCCTTCGAGATCGTGCCCGGCGTCTCGTCCGTCACCGGCGTCCCCGCCTACGCGGGCGTGCCGCTGACGAACAAGGCGCACCGCCAGTACCGCGTGGTCAGCGTCGGCGACGCCACCATCACGTGGGCCGACCACGCCGGCACCGACACGCTCGTGCTGCTGTCCGCGGTCGCGCGCATCGGTGAGGCCGCTGCCGGCCTGATCGAGGCGGGACGCTCCCCGGAGACGCCCGTCGCCATGACCCGCGTCGGCACCACGACCGAGCAGACGACCGTCGTGTCGACGCTCGCCGACATCGCCGTCGACGCGAAGGCCGCGGCCATGACGTCGCCGGCGATCACCGTCGTCGGTGAGGTCGTCGCGATGCGCGAGGCGCTGTCGTGGTTCGAGACGAAGCCGCTGTACGGCTGGCGCGTGCTCGTGCCGCGCACCAAGGAGCAGTCGGCCGGCCTGGCCGCACGCCTGCGCTCCTACGGCGCGGTGTCGGAGGAGGTGCCGACGATCTCCGTCGAGCCGCCCCGCAACCCGCAGCAGATGGACAAGGCCGTCCGCGGGCTCGTCGAGGGCCGCTACGAGTGGGTCGCGTTCACCAGCGCGAACGCCGTGAAGGCCGTGCGCGAGAAGTTCGAGGAGTACGGCCTCGACGCGCGCGCGTTCTCGGGCCTGAAGATCGCCGCCGTCGGCGAGAAGACCGCCGAGGCGATCAGCACGTGGGGCATCCGCGCCGACCTCGTGCCGACCGGCGAGCAGTCGGCTCGCGGCCTGGTCGAGGAGTGGCCGCCGTTCGACGAGCTGCTCGACCCGATCAACCGGGTGTTCCTGCCGCGCGCCGACATCGCCACTGAGACGCTCGTGGCCGGTCTGCAGGAGCTCGGCTGGGAGGTCGACGACGTGACCGCCTACCGCACCGTCCGGGCGGCGCCGCCGCCGGCGCCGACGCGTGAGGCGATCAAGACCGGCAAGTTCGACGCGGTGCTGTTCACGTCGAGCTCGACGGTGCGCAACCTGGTCGGCATCGCGGGCAAGCCGCACGCGTCGACGATCATCGCGTGCATCGGCCCGGCCACGGCGCAGACGGCGGAGGAGCACGGCCTGCGGGTCGACGTCCTCGCCGAGCAGCCGTCGGCGGACGTCCTCGCGGACGCGCTCGCCGAGTTCGGTGCCGCCCGTCGTCTCGCCTTCCTGGAGGCGGGGGAGCCGGTGCTGAAGCCGTCGCAGAAGAAGCCGTCGTCGCGGCGCAAGGCCTGACGTGACGTCCCAGGACGGACCGTCGCTGGGTCGTCGGACGCTGGGCCGACCGCCCGTCCACCGACCGCGCCGTCTCCGCACGACGCCCGCCATGCGGGCGCTCGTGCGCGAGACGCGCACGGAGCCGTCGCAGCTGGTCCTGCCGATGTTCGTGGGGGAGGGGCTCACCGAGCCCAAGCCCATCGCGAGCATGCCGGGCGTCGTGCAGCACACGCGTGCGTCGGCCCGTGAGGCGGTGCGCGAGGCGGCCGGTCTGGGCCTGGGCGGCGTCATGCTGTTCGGCGTCCCCGAGCACAAGGACGCGGTCGGCTCGGGGGCGCTCGACCCGGACGGCATCCTCAACGTCGCCCTGGCGGATGCCCGTGACGAGGTCGGCGACGACCTGCTCGTCATGGCCGACCTGTGCCTCGACGAGTTCACCGACCACGGCCACTGCGGCGTGCTCGACGACCAGGGGCGCGTCGACAACGACGCGACGCTGGAGATCTACGGTCGGATGGGTGTCGTGCAGGCCGAGTCGGGCGCCCACCTCGTCGGCCCGAGCGGCATGATGGACGGCCAGGTCGCGGTGGTGCGCGAGGCGCTCGACGGCGCGGGGCACACCGACGTCGCGATCCTCGCCTACGCCGCGAAGTACGCGTCGGCGTTCTACGGACCGTTCCGCGAGGCGGTCGACTCCTCCTTGCAGGGCGACCGCAAGACGTACCAGCAGGACCCGGGCAACGCCCGCGAGGCGCTGCGCGAGACCCTGCTCGACGTCGCCGAGGGCGCCGACATCGTCATGGTGAAGCCGGCGCTCGCCTACCTCGACCTCGTCGCGTCGATCCGCGCCGCCGTCGACCTCCCCGTCGCCGCCTACACCGTGTCGGGCGAGTACGCCATGGTCGAGGCCGCGGCCGAGAAGGGGTGGATCGACCGCGAGCGCACCGTCTCGGAGACGATCACCTCCATCCGCCGCGCGGGCGCCGACATCGTCCTCACCTACTGGGCCGCGGAGATCGCCCGCCGCGCCTGAGCGTTCGGCTCGGTCGGCCGGTGCGTTGGCGTGGCTTCCCGGTCGGGCGGGGCTGCGTCGGCGCGGCTTCGAGTGGGTGTGGTCTCCGCAAGGGCCTCGACGGGCGGCTGGGCGGGCGCCGGTCCGGGGTCTCGGGCTGCGGGTTGCGTTCGGGGTGGAGGCACGATTCTGCGTTCTCGCCCCCTGAACGGTAGGTGTGCCACCATCCACCCCAAGGTCACCCACGATTCTTCCTTCGTGCGCTGAAGCCTGAACGCTTCTGCGTTCGCGACGGGATCCCGTAGGAAACGCAGAAGGCTTGGCCCTCCGACGCACGAACGCGGGATCGTGCGTCCCACGTGGGCCACAGCCCGAGAACCCGACCCAGCGCGCACCCAGCCGCCCGGTCGAGGCCCCTGTCGGAGACCACACCCAGCGTCAGCCGCGCCAGCGCAGCCTCACGTCGACGAGAAGCCGCGCCAGCGCAGCCTCACCCCAACGAGAAGCCACGCCGACGCACCCATGGGGATTTCCGGGAGGCCCCTCGACGCGACGAACCCCCGACCACCGGCCGGGGGTTCGTCGTCGGGGCGGGTCAGCCCTTCGTGTACTTGTCCATGCAGGCCTTGAAGCGGGCCGCGTGGGTGTCGACCGGGAGCAGGGAGACCTCGACGGCGCAGCGCAGGTTCGCCTCGGTGGCGCTGAGCAGGTCGGTCACCGGCTTCGTGATGGGCGCGAGGGGGGTGTCCTTCACGGCACCCTGCACCGCACCGCCGACGGTCGAGCCGCCACCGGAACCGCCGGTGGAGCCGCCGCCCGTGCCGCCGGAGCCGCCCGAGCCGCCCGTCGAGCCGCCGCCGGACGAACCGCCCGAGGAGCCTCCCGAGCCTCCGGTGGAGCCGCCGGACGTGCCGCCCGAGGACCCGCCGGAGGAGCTGCCGCCGCGCGGCTTCTTCGTCGACTCCTGGACCTTCTGCTCCTGCTTGGCCGCGTCACGACGCTGGGCGGGGGTCAGGGTCTGGTCGAACGAGCGGCTGGTCAGCACCGAGCCGGTCGACGTGCCGTTCGGGGTGGCGGTGAAGTCGCCGCTCGCGTACGCCTTGCTGATGCCCAGCACCAGGTCGACGTACTCCGAGGAGTTGTTGTACCGGCGCACCGCTGCGGCGGCGCCGTCCTGCGTGGAGAGGTCGCCGCTGCCGGAGCAGAGGTAGATGGCGGCCGCCGTGGCGGCGTCGTTGATGTTCTGCGGGTCCTTCTTGCCGTCACCGTCGGCATCGACGCCCACCGAGCGCCACGTGCCGGGGATGAACTGCATCGGACCGACCGCGCGGTCGTAGACGGCGTCGTCGTCGAGCCCGCCGTTGTCGGTGTCGCGGATCTCGGCGATGCCGTCGCGGCCGTCGAGCGGGATCCCGTAGATGCCCGGCTTGGCCACGCCCTTCGCGTCGAGCGCGTTGCCGCCGGTACGACCGTGGTTGGACTCGACCCGCCCGATCGCGGCGACGAGGTGCCACGGCAGGTTGCAGGACGGGTCGGCCTTGCCCAGCAGCTCCTCCGCACGGCGGTACGCCGACAGCGCGGCCGTCGGGATGCCGTTGGTCGACAGCGTCGCCAGCGTGCCGCTGGCGCCGGCGCGGGAGTCGACGCCCGGCGGCGCTGCCTGCACGCTCGCCGGCTGCTCGAACGCCGTGGCCGGCACGTCGGGGATGTCGTCGGCGCTCACCCGGTCGCTGGCCGTGGCCAGACCCGTGTTGCTGATCGCCGCTCCCCAGGCGACCACCAGCAGACTCATCGGCACCAGGGCGCTGGCCTTCTGCCAGCGGCTGAGCTTCCGTGCTCCCATACGTCTCGTGTCCCTCCCGCGACCGCCGTGGCGGCGGTCACAGTAACCAGATGTTACCGGCCACCACTCCCTCGTGGATGTGGCCTGCATCTCATCAACGACGGATGTGTCCCTCAGGTTACGTCCGCGTGGCTCGTACGGCACGCCTGACCGACGGCAGGAGCCCCCTGCCGCCGTCCCGGCGCTGGGCCCGACCCGGGACAATGGGGACCATGTCCTCCACCCCGCAGTCCCAGCAGTGGTTCGACCGCGCCGTCCAGGTGTCGCCGGGTGGCGTGAACTCCCCGGTGCGCGCCTTCCGAGCCGTCGGCGGGACGCCGCGCTTCATGACGTCGGCCCAGGGCGCCTGGCTGCACGACGCGGACGGCACGCGCTACCTCGACCTCGTCGGCTCCTGGGGACCGATGCTGCTCGGGCACGCGCACCCGGAGGTCATCGCCGCGGTCGCCGAGGCGGCCGGCCGTGGCACGTCGTTCGGCACGCCCAGCCCGCCGGAGGTGGAGCTCGCCGAGGAGATCGTCGCCCGGACGCCGGTCGACCTCGTCCGCATGGTCACGTCGGGCACCGAGGCCACGATGTCGGCGATCCGCCTCGCCCGCGGGTTCACCGGTCGCACCCGGGTCGTGAAGTTCGCCGGCTGCTACCACGGTCACGTCGACTCCCTGCTCGCCGAGGCGGGGTCGGGTGTCGTCACGCTCGGCCTGCCCGGCTCACCGGGCATCCCGGCGCACGTCACGGCCGACACGATCGTCCTGCCCTACAACGACCGCGACGCCGTCACCGCGGCGTTCGCCGAGCACGGCGACGAGATCGCCTGCGTCATCACCGAGGCCGCGGCGGGCAACATGGGCGTCGTCTCCCCGTTGCCCGGCTTCAACCAGTTCCTCTCCGAGACGTGCGTCGCGCACGGGGCGCTGCTCGTCAGCGACGAGGTCATGACCGGCTTCCGCGTGACCCGCTCCGGGCACTGGGGGCTCGACGGCGCCCACGAGGGCTGGCGACCCGACCTCCTCACCTTCGGCAAGGTCATGGGCGGCGGGTTCCCCGCAGCCGCGTTCGGCGGGCGCGCCGACGTCATGGCCCTCCTCGCGCCGAGCGGTCCGGTGTACCAGGCGGGCACCCTCGCCGGGAACCCCGTCGCCTCCACCGCGGGGCTCGCCACGCTGCGCCTCGCCGACGATGCGGCCTACGCCCGCCTCGACGACTGGTCGGCCCAGGCCCGGACGCTGGTGTCGTCCGCGCTCGACGACGCGGGCGTGCCGCACGTCGTGCAGAACGTCGGCAGCATGTTCAGCGTCGTGTGGGGCCTGACCGAGCCCGTGCACGACTTCGCCGGCGTGCAGCGCCAGGAGACGCACCGCTACACCGCCTTCTTCCACGCCATGCTCGACGCGGGTGTGTACCTGCCGCCGAGCGCCTACGAGTCGTGGTTCGTCTCGGCGGCTCACGACGACGAGGCACTCACTAGGATGGCCGAGGCCCTGCCCGCCGCCGCGCGTGCCGCTGCGGCGGCCACCCCGGCCTGACCGAGCCCGACGGCACACCGTCCACCGCGAGGAAATCCCCATGAGCGAACGCACCATCGTCCACCTGATGCGCCACGGCGAGGTGCACAACCCGCAGGGCGTCCTCTACGGACGGCTCCCGGAGTTCTACCTGTCCGACCTCGGGCACCAGATGGCCGAGCGCGCCGCCGACCACCTGTCGACGAACGAGATCGTGCACCTGGTCTCCTCCCCGCTCGAGCGCGCCCAGCAGACCGTGGCCCCGCTGGCCAAGCTGCTCGAGGCTCCGGTCACCACCGACGACCGCGTCATCGAGGCCGACAACCTGTTCGAGGGCCGCACGGTCGGCGCCGAGCCGAAGGCGCTCCTGCACCCCAAGAACTGGTGGCTGCTGCGCAACCCGTTCCGCCCGTCGTGGGGCGAGCCGTACCGCGAGATCGCCGCGCGCATGCAGGCTGCCGTCGCCGACGCCCGCGACGCCGCCCGCGGGCACGAGGCCGTCATCGTGTCCCACCAGCTCCCCGTGTGGATCGCGCGACAGGCCTACGAGAAGAAGTCGTTCGTGCACGACCCGCGCACCCGCCAGTGCTCGCTCGCGAGCCTGACCAGCCTCACCTTCGACGGCGACCGCTACGTCGGCTTCACGTACGCCGAGCCCGCCGGCGACCTCCTGCCCGACGCCCTGAAGGCCGGCAAGAAGTTCGTCGGAGGCGCCTGAGCCGTGAGCCGTTCCCTGCGCCGACGCGGCGCCGCCGTCCTCCTCGCCCTGGCCCTCGTCGTGCTCGCGGCGTGCTCCGGCCGTGGCACGGAGGGGTCCACCGGCGGCTACGTCAGCGCCAGCCGCTTCGTCACGTCGGTCCCCGTCGAGGACCGCACCGACGCGCCGGTGCTGGAGGGCGAGGACCTCGAGGGCAAGAGCATCAGCTCGGCCGACTTCGCCGGCAAGACCCTCGTGGTCAACGTCTGGGGCTCCTGGTGCCCACCGTGCCGCAAAGAGGCGCCGGTGCTGGAGGAGGTGGCCCAGCAGTACGCCGACCGCGGCGTGCAGTTCCTGGGTCTCAACGTGCGCGACCAGACCGCTGCCGCCCGTGCCTTCGAGGAGCGGATCGGCACGACCTACCCGAGCATCGTCGACTCCGACGGTCGCCAGCAGCTCGGCTTCGCCGACAGCCTCCCGTCGCAGGCCATCCCCACCACGTGGGTCATCGACGCGAAGGGCCGGGTGGCCGCCCGCGTCATCGACCCCGAGCTGCGTGCCTCGACGCTGTCCGGCGTCCTCGACGACGTCCTGGCGAGCACCTCGTGACCGACTGGTTCGCCGACACCGTGCTGTCGGGGTCGCTGCTGCTGGCCGTGCCCATCGCCGTGCTGGCAGGGCTCGTGTCGTTCTTCTCCCCGTGCGTGCTGCCCCTGCTGCCCGGCTACCTCTCCTACGTCAGCGGGGTCGGTGTGCAGGACCTCGAGACGAAGGGTCGGTCGAGGCTGCTGCTCGGGTCGGTGCTGTTCGTGCTCGGGTTCACGGTGGTGTTCGTGACCGGTGGCGCCCTGTTCGGGGCGCTCGGGCAGGAGCTCTACGACTACCGACGCACCATGTCGGTGGTGCTGGGCATCGTGGTGATCGTGCTCGGACTCGTCTTCAGCGGCGTGCTGCCGATCCTGCAGCGCGACGTGCGGGTGCACGCCGTGCCCGCGGTGGGCGTCGCGGTCGCGCCGCTGCTCGGCCTGTTCTTCGGCCTCGGCTGGCTGCCCTGCATCGGCCCGACGCTCGGCGCGGTGCTGACCCTCGCGAACAACTCCGGCACGCTCGAGCGAGGGGCGTTCCTGACCTTCGTCTACTGCCTCGGGCTCGGCGTCCCGTTCGTGCTCGCGGCGCTCGGCTTCGGCCGGTTCATGCACGCCGTCCGGTGGGCGCGCCGTCACCAGCAGACCCTCCAGCGGGTCGGTGGTGGCCTGCTCGTCGTGGTCGGCGTCCTGCTCGTCACGGGCGTGTGGGACGCGGTCGTCGTGCAGCTCCAGACGTGGGCCGGCGGCTACGGGGCGGCGATCTGATGGCCCGCTCCCGCAAGGACCGCGCGCCCGCGGAGCTCGCCCCGGCGCTCGGACCGGTCGAGACGCTGCGGTGGGCGTGGCGCCAGCTGACGTCGATGCGCACGGCGCTCCTGCTCCTGCTGCTGCTCGCCATCGCGGCGGTCCCGGGATCGGTCGTGCCGCAGCGTGGTGTCGACGCCCGCGCGGTCGAGGCGTTCCAGGCCCGCCACCCCGACCTCTCGCCGTGGCTGGAGCGGCTCGGCGTCTTCCACACCTACACGTCGCCGTGGTTCAGCGCGGTGTACGTGCTGCTGATGGTCTCGCTCATCGGCTGCATCCTGCCGCGCACGAAGGTCTACCTGAAGTCGGTGCGCGCGCGTCCGCCGCGGGCCCCCCGCAACTTCGACCGGCTGCCGGCGTCGGCCACCTTCGAGACCGACGCCGAGGTCGAGGAGGTGCTCGCCGTCGCGCGGGGTGCGCTGCGCGGTCCGCGACTCCTGCCGAGCCGCGTCGACGTGGTCCGCGACGACGCATCGGGCACCGGCGGGGGTGCCGGGCCGGGGGCGGCATCGGGCACCGGCGGGGGTGCCGGGCCGGGGGCGGCATCGAGCACCGGCGAGGTGCGGGCCGAGCGCGGCTACCTGAGGGAGCTCGGCAACCTGGTCTTCCACACGAGCATCGTCGCGGTGCTGGTGGGCGTGGCCGCGGGTGCGCTGTGGGGCTACCGCGGTGCCGCGATCGTCACGCAGGGCGAGGGCTTCGCCAACGTCCTCACGCAGTACGACGAGTTCGCGTCCGGCGCCCTGTTCGACACGAACGACCTGCCGCCCTTCTCGCTGCAGCTCGACAAGATGGTCGCCCGCTTCTGGACGACGGGTCCGCAGCGGGGGGCGCCGCGCCTGTTCGAGGCGTCGGGCACGTACCGCGAGGGCGTCGACGGTCGCGAGAAGCCGTACGAGATCCGCGTGAACCACCCGTTGAACGTCGGCGGCACGTCGGTCTTCCTCGTCGGCCAGGGCTACGCACCGGTCGTGAAGATCACCGACGCGAAGGGCGACGTCGTGTTCGACGGTGCGGTGCCCTTCCTGCCGGCCGACGGCACCTACACGTCCAACGGCGTCATCAAGGTGCCCGACGCGCGGCCCGAGCAGCTCGGCTTCCAGGGCTTCTTCCTGCCGACGGCGGTCACGAACGGCAGCGAGGAGGCGTCGGTGTCGGCGTTCCCGGGGGCGGTCAACCCGCTGCTCGGCCTGTTCGTCTTCCACGGCGACCTCGGGGTCGACGACGGGCTGCCGCAGTCGGTGTACGTCCTCGACCAGGACAAGCTCGAGCAGTACAAGAACGCCGACGGGTCGAACTTCCGGGTGAGCCTGAGTCCGGGGCAGGAGGCCGACCTGCCGGACGGCGGCACGATCGAGTTCACCGACCTGACGCTGTTCGCGCGGTTCCAGATCGCGTCGACGCCGCTCGTCTGGCTGCCGCTCGGTGGCATCAGCATCGGCATCGTCGGACTGGTGCTGTCGCTGGCCGTGCGGCCGCGGCGCACCTGGGTCCGTGCACGTCGGGTGGGTTCGCGTACCGTGGTGGAGGTCGCCGCTCTCGACCGCGTGCCGCGCGACGACCTCGGCACGAGCCTCGAGGACCTGCTGGCGCAGCTGCGCAGCGGCCTCGGCGACCTACCGGACGACCCGGAGAAGGAGCCCCGATGAACCTCGCCGACTACACGCAGGTGTCGAACTTTGCCGTCACCTCCGGCATGATCGTCGTGGCGCTGGCGTTCCTCGCGTACGTGGCCGAGTGGGGCTTCGCCCGCCAGGTCGTCAAGGAGGAGCAGCCGGTGGCCGTCGCCGCCGGGGGTGTGCCCGTCGAGCCGGTCGAGCAGGAGACGGCGAGCCGGTCCGACGTCCTGCGCTCGGTCGCCTACTCGCTGACCGTGCTGGGCACGGTGGTGCTCGGGCTCGCGATGGTCACGCGCGGGCTCGCGTCGCAGCGGGTGCCGTGGGGCAACATGTACGAGTTCGGCGTGGGCGGCGCGTTCATCGCGCTGCTCGTGTACGTCGTCGTCGCGCGTGTCTCGCCGATCGAGTGGGTCGGCGGCATCGTCACGGGCTTCGCGCTGGCGGTGCTGGGCCTGGCGGTCTCGACCTACGTCGAGCCGGGTCCGCTCGTGCCGGCGCTGCACTCGTACTGGCTCGTCATCCACGTGGCGGCGGTGATGATCGCGGGTGCGTTCTTCCTGCTCGGCACGGCGGCGTCGGTCATGTACCTGGTGCGCCAGCGGGCGGAGGACAACGGCACGGTCGGTCCGCGCCTGTCGCGCTTCCCGTCGGCGGCGGTCATGGACCGGCTCGCGTACCGCGTGATCGCGGTCGGCTTCCCGCTCTGGACCTTCGGCGCCCTCATCGCCGGCCCGATCTGGGCGCACTACGCGTGGGGCCGCTACTGGGGCTGGGACCCCAAGGAGGTCTGGGCCTTCATCACCTGGGTCGTCTACGCCGGCTACCTCCACGCCCGCGCCACCGCGGGCTGGAAGGGCAAGCGCGCCGCGATGATCGCGATCGTCGGCTTCGCCACCTTCGTCACGAGCTACTACATCGTCAACCTCTTCGGCTCCGGCCTCCACTCCTACGCGAAGTAGCGCGACCCGGCCCATCCAGCCCTCCCCGCGTTTTGCGGACTTGACGACGATCTGACGCGAGTTTTCCGTCCCGAAGTCCACATAACGCGTGGGCGGTGGGGGTTGTGGATGGGCGGAGGCGTGCTGCCGCGGGCTCCAGCAGCATGCCGGGATGGCGCGCGCGATCCCTGAGCAGCTCCTGCGACGACCTTTCGCCGTCACGCAGGCCGAGGCGCTGGGGTACCCGCGTGCGGCCCTGCGTCGTGCCTGCTGGGTCCGGTTGTTCCGTGGCGTCTACGTGCACGCCGACGTCGAGCGGACACCGCTGGTGTGGGCCGCGGCAGCACTACTCACGGTCAGCGGCCGCGCGGGTGCGGTGGTCACGCACCGCACGGCCGCCGTCCTCTGGGGCTTCACGGCCCGCGGCTGGGCAGGTGCGCCGTGGGAGCTGTCGGTCCGTGGACCCACGCAGAACGACCAGGCCGACGTCCGGTTGCACCGGCGGATCGGCGACCTCGACGTCGAGCACCGACCTGGACCGGTGCCAGTCTCCGGGCCGGAACGCACGGTCGTCGACTGCGCGCTGCGGGCCAGCCTGGTCGAGTGCGTCCAGCTCATGGAGCACATGGTGCGAGCGGGCCACACGACCCGCGACCGGTTGTTCTGGTACCTGGACCGATGCCACCTCCACGGGGTCGTCGCTGCACGGGAGGCGTTCGAGTACGTGCGAGAGCGGTCGGAGTCGCCGCGTGAGACCTGGCTGCGCCTGCTGCTCGTCCTTGCGGGCCTGCCCGAGCCCGACGTCAACGTCGAGGTGCGCGGCCCCGACGGCACCTTCGTCGCACGGGTCGACCTGTTGTTCTCGGCCTGGAAGGTCGTGGTCGAGTACGACGGCCGCCACCACGAGACCGATGCGCAGCAGTGGGCGCGCGACCGGCGACGTCGTGAAGCGCTCGAGGCGCTGGGCTACCGCGTCATCGTCGTCGCGGCCGTCGACGCGCGCTTGCCGCGGGACGTCGTGCGTCGGGTGCACCGTGCGCTCGTCGACCGCGGTTACGACGGCCCGCGACCCTGGTTCTCCGCGTCGTGGACCGCACTCTTCGCATGAGCCCGGCGTCCAGCTCGACTCCGCGCTTCGTGGACTTCACGACGAAAAGCCGGCGAGCAACCGTCATCAGGTCCACAAAACGCGGGGAAGGGGAGTGGTTAGAGGCCGCGGAGGTAGTCGGGGTCGTCGTCGGGGCCGCGGGTGGGGGGACGGCCGCCGGGCCAGCCGTAGCCGGAGTCGCGCGGGGGGCGACCCTTGCGCGACTGCGTGCCCAGGAACATCCACGCGAGGGGGCCGACGAACGGCAGCAGGATGACGACGAACCACGCGGGCTTCGGCAGTCCGCGAACCTGCTGGCGCGGTGTGGCCAGGAGGTCGAAGAAGGCGTAGACGAGCAGCACGACGGCGACGATCGCGATCAGTGCCTTGCCCATGGCGCCACCGTACCTGCGGCCCTCAACCCGCGCCGCCCGACCGTCGCGGACGCGACGACGACCGCCGGAGGCCTGCAACGGGTGCCGACGAGGGGCTTCCCGGCGCCGACTAGGCTCGACGCATGAAGGCGTTCTGGAGGTACACGCTCGCGCGGCTCAGCGTCCTGGCCGTCACCTACCTGCTGCTGTGGGGCATCGGGCGCACCTTCCTGGAGTTCGACGAGCTGACCAACCTGCTCGTGCTGCTCGCCGCCATGATCATCTCCTCCGTCATCTCGATCTTCCTGCTCGCCGGTATGCGCGAGCAGGTCGCGCTCCAGCTGCAGGAACGCGCCGAACGCATGACGTCGCGCATCGAGGAGTCCCGCAGTGCCGAAGACGTCGACTGAGGTCCGCGCCTGGATCGACGAGGCGATCCGCCGCGTCGAGGCCGACGCCAACCGCAGCGCCGACACGCACCTGCACGCGCTGCCCGTCGCCACCCCCGACGTCGACCTGTACCTGAAGGACGAGTCGGTGCACCCCACCGGCAGCCTGAAGCACCGGCTGGCCCGGTCGCTGTTCCTGCACGCCCTGTGCAACGGGTGGATCGGCCCGGGCTCGACGGTGGTCGAGGCCTCGAGCGGGTCGACGGCTGTCAGCGAGGCCTACTTCGCCCGTCTCGTCGGGCTGCCGTTCGTCGCCGTCATGCCGGCCGCGACGAGCGCGGAGAAGGTCGCGCTCATCGAGTGGTACGGCGGCCGCTGCCACTTCGTCGAGAACGCGGCCGACGTGTACGACGAGGCGCGCCGGGTGGCCGAGGAGTGCGACGGCCACTACATGGACCAGTTCACGTACGCCGAGCGGGCGACGGACTGGCGCGGCAACAACAACATCGCGGAGTCGATCTTCGAGCAGATGTCGGCCGAACGGCACCCGGTGCCCGCGTGGGTGGTCGTGAGCGCGGGCACGGGCGGCACGTCCGCGACCATCGGCCGCTACCTGCGCTACCGGCGTCACCCCACGTCGCTGCTCGTCGCCGACCCCGAGAACTCCGCGTTCCTCGACGGCTGGGAGCAGGACACGTCCGACGTCGTGACGGGGGTGTCGTCGCGGATCGAGGGCATCGGCCGGCCGCGGGTGGAGCCGTCGTTCGTCGGTGGCGTCATCGACGACATGCTGCGCGTGCCCGACGCCGCGTCGATCGCGACGATGCGCTGGACGAGCGACCGGCTGGGCCGTCTGGTGGGTGGCTCGACCGGCACGAACGTGTGGGCGTCGCTGACCGTGGCGACGCGGATGCGCGCGGCGGGGGAGAGCGGCAGCATCGTCACGCTCCTGTGCGACGCGGGGGAGCGCTACCTCAGCACCTACTACGACGACGCGTGGCTGGCGCAGCGAGGCATCGACCTCGCGCCGTGGACGCAGCGGCTGGCCGAGTACGACGCGACCGGCCTGCTGCCGGACGTCGACTGAGCCGGGTCAGCTGACCTCCACGAGCGTCCAGGACGCGACGGCCCCGTCGGCGAGCACCAGCCGGCCGACGGTCCCGTGCGGCTGACGTCGCTTGTCGGTCGGCGAGCCGGGGTTGAGGATCCGGGGGCCGGCCTCGTCGGTCTCGTCCCACGGGATGTGCGAGTGCCCGAACACGACGACGTCGGCGTCGGGGAAGCGTCGCCGCATCCGTCGGACGCGACCCTGCTTCTGGCCGGCGTCGTGGATCATCGCGACCCGGACGCCCGCGAGGTCGAGCTCGAGGGTCTCGGGCGCACCCCAGGCTGCGACGTCGGGCCCGTCGTTGTTGCCCAGCACGACGTGCACCGGCGCGAGGGTCGCGAGCTCCTCGAGCACGGACGGCTGGCAGACGTCGCCGGCGTGCAGGACGAGGTCGACGTCGCGCAGCTCCTCGGCCACCCGCTCGGGCATGCCCTTCCAGAACCTGGGGGCGTGGGTGTCGGAGACGACGCCCACCACGAGCCTGCCCCGGTCGGAGGTCATCGGCCGAGGACGAGCCCGAGGGCGAGCCCGGCCGACCAGAGCAGCTCGGCGACACCGGTGGCCTTCAGCACGGGCACCAGCGCGGGTCCGCGGGCGTCCGAGAGCACCGCCCGCAGGGCGGGGACGGCGGGCAGCAGACCGGGCAGGGCGAGCAGGGCCCAGGGCGTGGCGCCCACGGTGAGTGCGACGGCGAGCGCGGCGCTGAGCCCGACGAGTGCGGCGTAGAACTGCCGCGAGCGGGCGTCGCCGAGGACGACGGCGAGCGTCCGCTTGCCCGCCTCGACGTCGGTGGGGATGTCGCGCAGGTTGTTGGCCACGAGGATCGCGCAGGCGAGCGCGCCGACGCCGACGGCTGCCGCCCAGGCCTCCCACGGCAGCCCCTCGACCTGCACGTAGACGGTGCCGAGGACGGCGACCAGCCCGAAGAACAGGAACACGCTCACCTCGCCGAGCGCGCGGTAGCCGTAGGGGTTCGGGCCGCCGGTGTAAGTCCAGGCCGCGCCGAGGGCGGCGACGCCGACGAGCAGCAGCCACCACGTCGTCGTGGCCGCGAGGGCCAGGCCCAGCAGGGCGCCGAGGCCGAGGAAACCGAGGGCCGCCGCCTTGACCGCGGCGGGCCGGGCCAGCCCCGACCCGACCAGCCGCAGCGGACCGACGCGGTCGTCGTCGGTGCCACGGATGCCGTCAGAGTAGTCGTTGGCGTAGTTCACGCCGATCTGCAGCGCGAGGGACACACCCAGGGCGAGCAGCGCCTTGCCCCAGACCACGTCGGCCACGTACGCCGCCACGCCGGTGCCGGCCAGCACGGGGGCGACGGCGGCGGGAAGGGTGCGGGGGCGGGCCCCCTCGACCCACTGCGAGAGGGTCGCGCTGCTGCGGTCGGTCACGATGCTCCTAGGGTTCAGCGGACAGTGTGCCAGCGCCTAGGGTGGGGGGATGACGCAGCCGCCGTTCCCGTTCGTCCTGGTGCTGCTGACCGGCATCTTCGTGTGGCTGGCGGTGACGTCCGACAGCGGCTGGCTGCCGCTCGCCGCCGGGTTCGGGGCCCTCGTGACGGGCGCGGCCGCGCTCTACCAGTCGCGTCCGGTGCGCGACCCGCTCGACGAGGAGCCGGAGACCGAGGAGTGGGAGCCGGGCTCCTGACCGGGTCGGCGTCGTTGCGCCCGGTGTCGGGCTCGGCGCGCGACGTGCTCGACCTGCTGCGTCCCTGGGTGGCCGGCGACGACGTCGAGCCGCTCGTCGTGCGCACGTCGGGCAGCACCGGCGAGCCGAAGGACGTGCGACTGTCGCGCACTGCGGTGCTGGCGTCGGCGCGGGCCACGCACGCCCGTCTCGGCGGACCCGGCCAGTGGCTGCTGGCGCTGCCTGTCACCGGGGTCGGCGGCCTGCAGGTGCTGGTCCGCTCCCTCCTCGCGGACCAGGAGCCGGTGCTCCTCGACGACCACGACGACCTCGTCGACGCACTGCGCGAGCTCGACGGCCCCCGCACCTACGCGTCGCTCGTGCCCACCCAGCTGCACCGCCTGGCGTCGGCGGGTCGGCTCGACGCGCTGGCGGCGCTCGACGCGGTGCTGGTCGGCGGTGCCGCGCTGGACCCGACGCTGCGCGCGCAGGCCACGTCGGCGGGCGTGCGGGTCGTGCGCACCTACGGGATGAGCGAGACCAGCGGAGGATGCGTGTACGACGGCGTCCCGCTCGACGGCGTGCGCGTGCGGGTGGTCGACGCACGCGACGGCGTGGGTCGGGTGCAGCTGGCGGGGCCGGTGCTCTTCGACGGCTACGGCGACGTCGCGCGCACCGACGAGTGGTTCGACACCGCCGACCTCGGCATTGTCGGCCCCGACGGCGTGCTCAGCGTCGTGGGTCGCGCCGACGACGTCGTCGTGAGCGGTGGGGCGAACGTGCCCCTGCCCGCGGTCGAGCGGGCGCTGCGCGCGCTGCCGGAGGTGCACGACGCGGCCGTCGCCGGCGTGCCCGACGACGAGTGGGGCACCCGGGTGGTGGCCGTGGTGGTCCCGGCCGACGCCACCTGCCTCGACGCGGTGTCCGCCGACCGCCTCCGCGACACGCTCGAGGAGCAGGGACTGCCGCGCCGGTGGGCGCCGCGCGACGTCACCCTCGTCGACAGCGTCCCGCTCCTGCCGAACGGCAAGGTCGACCGCCTCGCCGTCCGCCGCCTCTTCTGACCGTTTGCGTGGGGCCCCACGTAAACGTGCGGATCCGGCGCATGGTTGCGGTGGGGGGAGCTGGTTTGGGTGGGGCCCCACGTAAACGTGCGGATCCGGCGCCCCGGGGAGGGGGTCAGGCGGAGGCGACGGCCTCGTCGACGGGGGTCTCGCCGGTGACGAGGTCCCACTGGCGGCCGATGCCGGCGCCGGTGTGGAGGATCTCGGCGAGCACGGCGGCGACGTCGGCCCGCGGGACTTCGCCGCGGGCCACGGAGTCGCCCAGCGTGACCGTGCCTCGGGCGGGGTCGTCGGTGAGCTTGCCGGGGCGGACGATCGTCCAGTCCAGGCCGCTCTCGCGCAGCGCGACGTCGGCGTCGCGCTTGGCCTCGACGTAGGCGCGCCACACGTCGTCGGTGTCCTCGGGCAGCGGCAGGTCGACGCCGATCGCGGAGACCTGCACGAAGCGACGGATGCCCGCGATCCGGGCGCCCTCGACCGACTTCAGCGAGCCCTCGAGGTCGACGGCGCGCTTGCGGCCGATGTTGCCGTCCGGTCCGCCACCGGCGGCGAAGACGACCGCGTCGCAGCCGTCGAACACGGACGCGAACGCGTCGGCGTCCTGCTGCTCGATGTCGAGCCGGCGGGCCGTGGCCCCCCGCTGCTCGACGTCGCTCGTGTGCGCGTCGTTGCGGATGAGCGCGACGACGTCGTGGTCGCGTGCGCGGAGCTGCTCGATGAGGTGGAGGGCGATCTGTCCGTGGCCCCCGACGATGGCGATGGTCGACATGCGTCCACCGTTGCACGGCGCACCTGACGTCGCAGTGCGGCCCGGCGTGGTTGTGCGCGACCTCACCCACGGGCCCCGACGCTGCCGCGCCGCTACCCTCGGCAGGTGCACACGTTCGCGATCGGGATGCCCGTCCGGTTCCGTGGCATCCACCGACGCGAGGGCCTCCTGGTGCGCGGCGCCGCCGGCTGGGGCGAGTTCAGCCCGTTCCTCGACTACGACGACGAGGAGTGCGTGCCGTGGCTGCGAGCCGCGCTCGAGGCCGCCCACGACGGCTGGCCCGAGCCTGTCCGCGACCGCGTGCCCGTGAACGCGACCGTGCCTGCCGTGGGCCCCGAGCAGGCGGCGCAGATCGTGCGTGCCTCGGGCGCCTCGACCGCCAAGGTCAAGGTGGCCGAGCGCGGCCAGGCGCTGGCCGACGACGTCGCACGCGTCGAGGCCGTCCGTGACGTCCTGGGCAGCGACGGTCGGGTGCGGGTCGACGCCAACGGCGGCTGGTCCGTCGACGACGCGGTCGCGGCCGTGAAGGCTCTGGACGCCGTCGGCACGCTCGAGTACGTCGAGCAGCCGTGCGCCTCGGTGGAGGAGCTCGCGCTGCTCCGCCGCCGGGTCGACGTGCCCGTGGCCGCCGACGAGTCGATCCGACGCGCCGCCGACCCCTACCGCGTCCGCGACCTCGAGGCCGCCGACGTCGCCGTGCTGAAGGTGCAGCCGCTCGGCGGAGTGCGCGCCTGCCTGCGCGTGGCCGAGGAGATCGGCCTGCCCGTCGTCGTCTCCAGCGCCGTCGAGTCGTCGGTGGGCCTGGCCGCGGGCGTCGCGCTCGCGGCGGCCCTGCCCGAGCTGCCGTACGCGTGCGGCCTCGGCACGACCTCGCTGCTGGGCGGCGACGTCACGAGCACCCCGCTGGACGCCGTCGACGGCTGGCTGCCCGTGCGTCCGGTCGAGGTCGACGAGGACGCGCTGGCCGCGGTCGCCGCCGACGCCGCGACCGACGCCGCCTGGCGCGCCAGGCTCGAGCGCGTCGACGCGCTGCGCCGGGGGGCGGTCGCGCGATGAGCGAGCAACGGTCGATCGGCGTGGCGCGCAGGTTGCTGCACACCCTGCTCGGCCACCACGTCACCGACGTCGTCCTGGCGCCCGGCTCGCGGTCGGCGCCCCTGGCGCTCGCGTTCCATGCAGCCGAGCAGGCGGGACGCATCCGCCTGCACGTGCGGGTGGACGAGCGCGAGGCCGGCTTCCTCGCCCTCGGCCTCGCGAGGACGTCGCACCGCGTGGTGCCCGTGGTGACCACCTCCGGCACTGCGGTGGCGAACCTGCACCCGGCGATGCTCGAGGCGCTGCACGCCGGCGTCGGGGTGCTGGCCGTGACCGCCGACCGTCCGGCCAGGCTGCGGGGCACGGGCGCCAACCAGACCACGGTGCAACCGGGCATCTTCCCGGGGGTCGCGTACACGGACCGCGTGAAGGGTCTGCTCGGCGTCGCCCGGCCCGATGCGCCAGGCCACCTGAACCTCGAGCTCGACGAGCCGTTGGTCGAGTCGGTCGACTGGTCGCTCGACCGCGACCCCGATGCCTTGATGCTCGGCCGGGTCGCCTCCTGGCGCGAGTCCGGTGTCCTGACGACCCTCGACGCCGGCCCCCGCACCGTGGTCCTCGCCGGCGACGACTCCGGCGCGCGTGCGCGAGTGGTCGCCCGCGAGGCGGGCTGGCCCCTGCTCGCCGAGCCGACGTCGGGCTCCCGGACGGGTGGTGCGCTGTCGACCTACCGGCTGCTCCTCGGTCACGAGCCCCTGGCCGCGCGGGTCGAGCGCGTCGTGTCGTTCGGCCACCCGACGCTGAGCCGTCCGGTCACGCGGTTGCTGGCGCGCGCCGACGTCGACGTCGTGCACGTCGGCACGCAGGCGACCTTCCCGGTGCCGGCCGGTCCTCGCGTCACGTTCGTCGACGACGTCGCGGCCGGCAGCGTCGCCGACCCCGGCTGGCTGCAGGACTGGACGGACGCCGACGCCCGCGTGCAGCGGGCCGTCGACGCCCTGCTCGCGGACCACCCCGACAGCGGCCTTGCCGTCGCGCGCGCCGTCGCCGAGGCGCTCCCACCCGGCGGCCTGCTCGTCGTCGGCGCCTCCCAGCCGATCCGCGACCTCGACGTCGTCGCGCGGCCCTGGACCGTGGGGGAGCGGCGCTACGTCGTGGCCAACCGTGGCCTCGCCGGCATCGACGGGACGGTGTCGACGGCGGTCGGCGCGGCCCTCGCCCGCGACTCGAGCCGGTCCCTGGCGCTGATGGGCGACCTGACCTTCCTGCACGGCAGCAACGGCCTGCTGGTCGGGCCCGACGAGCCACGGCCCGACCTCACGGTCGTCGTGGTCAACGACGACGGCGGCGCGATCTTCTCGACGCTGGAGCAGGGCGGTCCGGAGCACGCCGACGCGTTCGAGCGCGTGTTCGCCACACCCACCGGCGCCGACCTGGGGGCCCTCTGCGCGGGCTACCGCGTGCCGCACCGACGCGTCGAGCCGGCCGGGCTCGCGGCCGCCCTCGCCTCGCCGACCGGAGGGCTGGAGGTGGTCGAGGTGGTGCTGCGACGCGACGACCGGCGCGCCCTCGACGCCGCCCTGCGCGCGACGACGGCGGCGGCGCTCGCCGACGACTGAGTGCCGACGGCACCGCGCCGACCGAGCGCGTCCAGCAGTCGAGAAACCGTGACAGTCCTGGTGGCAACGACCACACCAGCGGTACGGTGAGTGGCGTGCGTCACGTGCGCGCCGACGAGAGGACGGGCATGGGGATCGAGACCTTCGACTACGTGGTGATCGGGTCGGGCAGCGGCGGCGGCGTGGTCGCCGCACGACTCACGGAGGACCCCGACGTCCGCGTCCTGCTCCTCGAGGCCGGGCCGATGGACGACGACGACATGATCCACCTGCCGGCCGGGTTCTCGACGCTGTTCAAGACGTCGTGGGACTGGGGCTACCAGACCACCCCGCAGAAGCACCTCGGCAACCGTCGCGCCGACTGGCCGCGCATGAAGGCGCTCGGCGGCTGCACGTCGATGAACGCGATGATCTACATCCGCGGCAACCACGCCGACTACGACGAGTGGCGCGACGCCTACGGCGCCGACGGCTGGGGCTACGACGACGTGCTGCCCTACTTCGTGCGGTCGGAGGGCAACCAGCGCCTGCGCAACTCCTTCCACGGCAACGACGGCCCCCTGCACGTCGAGGACCGCCGCCACGACCACGAGCTCAGCCACGCGTTCGTCGAGTCGGCCGTCGCGAACGGCATGAAGCGCACCGACGACTTCAACGGCGCGGAGCAGGAGGGCGCCGGGCTCTACCAGGTCACGTGCCGCAAGGGCCGACGCTGGTCGGTCGCCGACGCGTACATCCGTCCCGCCCTGTCGCGCCCGAACCTGGTGCTGCGCACCGAGGCGTTCGTGACGTCGATCGACCTCGAGGGCGCGAAGGGCGCCAAGCGCGCCGTCGGCGTCACCTACCGGCGGGGCGCGTTCACCGAGACGGTGCGCGTCAACGCCGAGGTCGTCCTCGCGGGTGGAGCCATCAACAGCCCCCAGCTCCTCATGCTGTCGGGCATCGGCCCCACCGCGCACCTCAAGGACCACGGCATCGACGTCCAGGTCGACCTGCCTGGCGTCGGGCAGAACCTGCAGGACCACCCGGTCTCCGGCGTCCTCGCGCACACCCAGGGCACGACCGACATCGCCGCGTCGCTCAACCTGCCCCAGCTGCTCAAGGCCCAGAAGCTGGGTCGGGGGCCACTCACGTCGAACGTCGCCGAGGCCGGGGCGTTCTTCACCTCGCGCGACGACCTCGACCTGCCCGACCTGCAGTTCCACTTCGCGCCCACCGGCTTCTGGGACAACGGCCTGCACGAGCCCACGCAGCCGGCCCTCACCCTCGCCGCGACCCTGGTGCGCGTGCAGAGCCGCGGCCACGTGCGGCTGCGGTCGGCCGACCCGAGCTGGAAGCCGGAGATCGAGGCCGGCTACCTCGACGACCGCGCCGACCTCGAGGCGCTCGCCGCCGGCATCCGCCGCGCCTGCGAGATCCTCAAGGACGGTCCCTTGGCCCGGTACGTGAAGGCGCCGTGGGAGCCCGCGTCGCTCGACCCCACCGACGACCAGGTGTACGCCTCGATCAACCGGCTCTGCCAGACGCTCTACCACCCCGTCGCCACGTGCGCGATGGGCACCGGCGACGAGAGCGTCGTCGACCCGCAGCTGCGCGTGCGCGGCGTCGAGGGTCTGCGCGTCGCCGACGCGTCCGTCATGCCCGCGGTCCCGCGCGGCAACACCAACGCCCCCACGATCATGGTCGGCGAGAAGGCCGCCGACCTGCTGAAGGAGTCCCGATGACCTCGACGTACGACCGCCACCCGTCCCCGCCGCCCACCTCCGCCTCGGTCCCGGCCGACGGCGTCGAGACCTTCGAGTCGCTCGACCCGGCCACCGGGGACCTCGTCGGCGTGCACCCCGTCGCCGGTCCGGAGGACGTCGCCCTCGCGGTCGAGCGTGCGCGCGACGCCGCCGCCTGGTGGGGCAACCTCACCTTCGACGAGCGCGCGGAGCACCTGCTCACGTGGCGCAGCGTCATCACGCGCCGGATCGCGCAGCTGTCGGAGCTGTCGCACCGCGAGACCGGCAAGCCGATCCCCGACGCCCAGCTCGAGATCGCGCTCGCCATCGACCACGTCGCGTGGGCCGCCAAGCACGCCAAGAAGGTGCTCGGCCCGCAGCGCGTGGCCTCCGGCCTCGTCATGGCCAACCAGAAGTCGACGGTGGAGTACAAGCCGCTCGGCGTCGTCGGCGTCATCGGCCCGTGGAACTACCCGGTCTTCACCCCGATGGGCTCGATCGCCTACGCGCTCGCGGCGGGCAACACGGTGGTGTTCAAGCCGAGCGAGTACACGCCCGGCGTCGGCGTGTGGCTCGCCGAGACGTTCGCCGAGGTCGTCGGCGGCATCCCCGTGCTGCAGGCGATCACGGGCCTGGGCGCCACGGGCGCCGCGCTGTGCACCTCCGGTGTCGACAAGCTGGCGTTCACCGGCTCGACGGCCACCGGCAAGAAGGTCATGGCGGCGTGCGCCGAACGGCTCACGCCGGTCGTCATCGAGGCGGGCGGCAAGGACTCGCTCATCGTCGACGAGGACGCCAACATCGCCAAGGCCGCCGAGGCGGCACTGTGGGGCGGCATGTCCAACGCGGGCCAGACGTGCATCGGCACCGAACGCGTCTACGTGCACGAGAAGGTCTTCGACGCGTTCGTCGCCGAGATCACCGAGCAGGCCAGGGGGCTGCGCGCCGGCACCGACGCGGGCGCCAAGATCGGGCCGATCACCATGCCGTCGCAGGTCGACGTCATCCGCGGTCACGTCCAGGACGCGCTCGACCGCGGCGCCACGGCCGTCGTCGGCGGTGCCGACGCGGTGGGCGAGCGGTTCGTGCAGCCGACGATCCTCACCCACGTGCCCGAGACGTCGACGGCCATCACCGAGGAGACGTTCGGGCCCACGCTCGCCGTGAACCCGGTGCGCGACATGGACGAGGCGGTCCGTCTCACCAACGCGGGCAAGTACGGGCTCGCGGGCGCGGTGTTCTCCAAGCGCAACGGCGTGGAGATCGCGCGCCGGATCCGTTCGGGCATGACCTCGGTCAACGGCATCATCACGTTCGCGGGGGTCCCCGGGCTCCCGTTCGGCGGTGTCGGGGAGTCGGGCTTCGGCCGCATCCACGGCCCCGACGGGCTCAAGGAGTTCACCTACGCCAAGGCGATCACGCAGCAGCGCTACGCCCCCCTGCTGAACCTCACGTCGTTCAAGCGGGCCGCGAAGGACGAGAAGGGCCTGAACCTGGTCGTCACGCTGCTGCACGGCGGCAAGAAGACGCTCAAGCCGTAGTCCGGATGGTGCCCGACGGGCCCGCACCCCTCTCGCGAGAGCCGGGTGCGGGCCCGTCGGCGTCCGGACCTGAGGTAGCGGATAGGGCATCCGCCCGATGTGGCGCCCTACCTCAGACGGCGACGGTGGAGTCGTCCCCGAGCCGCAGAAGAGGTACCGCCATGATCCTCGACCCGCTGGGCTACGTGCCCACCGAGATCGCCCTCCGCACGACGATCGCGCGCAACGCGTTCGCCGCCCAGCCGCGCCGTCCCCGCCGTCCCCGCCGTCCCCGCCGTACCCACCGCCGCCTCGTGCAGTGGACGGTCCCCACGTTCCCCGACGGAGCCCGGACGAGCGCACGACGCCACGCCGACGGCAGCGCGTGACACCACGAGCCGACGGTCGGTGCGCGACGGCATGATGGACGTCGTGCAGAGTCCGATCGTCGGCCGCGACGCCGTCCTCGACGAGCTCGCCGAGGCGCTGGGCCTGGACGGCTCGACCCCCGGCCGTGCCGTGCTGCTCGGCGGCGACGCCGGCATCGGCAAGACGCGCGTCGTCGACGAGACGGTCGAGCGGGCGCGGTCGGCCGGCGTCCGCGTCCTCGTCGGGCACTGCCTCGACCTGGGCGAGCACGTGCCGGCCTTCCAGCCCGTGGTCGACGCGCTCGCCGGTCTCGACGCGACGCCCTCGGCCGACGACGTCGTGGGGCTCGGCGAGCTCGCGACGTCGCTGCCGGCCCTCGAGGTGCTCCGCTCCGGCGGGGTGGGGGAGGACGACGGCGACCGGCTGCGTGCCGACGTCGTCGCTGCGGTCGCGCACACGCTCGAGCACCTCGCGGCCGCGGGCCCCGTGCTGCTCGTCCTCGAGGACCTGCACTGGGCCGACGCCTCCACACGGCACCTCGTCCGCTACCTGCTCGGCCGCAGGTTCGTCCGCCCGGTCGGGCTCCTGCTCTCCTTCCGCAGCGACGACCTGCACCGTCGGCACCCGCTGCGTCCCGCCCTGGCCGAGTGGACCAGGCTGCCGTCGGTGCAGCGCATCGACCTCGCGCCGCTCGACGACGCGGCGATGTCGGACCTGCTGAGGGGCCGGACCTCCCGCGACCTCAGCGCGGACGGCGTCGACACGATCCTGGCTCGTGCCGAGGGCAACGCCTTCTACGCCGAGGAGCTGCTCGACGCCGGTCTCGCCGGCGGGTCGCTGCCGGAGAACCTGGCCGACCTCCTGCTGGTGCGGGTGGACCGGCTGCACGACGACGCCCGGGCGGTCGTGCGAGCCGTGGCGTGCGCGGGCGGTCCCGTGGCCGACGTTCTCCTACGACGGGCAGTCGAGACCGAGGGTCCGGTCGACGACGCCCTGCGGGAGGCCGTCGACCTCAAGGTGCTGGTACCCGTGGGGGAGGCCCTGCGGTTCCGTCACGCCCTGCTGGCCGAGGCCGTGCTCGACGACCTGCTGCCGGGAGAGCGTCGGCGCGTGCATGCGGCGTTCCTGCGAGCATTGGAGTCCGACCCCGGCCCGGTCGCGGCCGCCACCGTCGCGCTGCACGCGCACGGCGCGGGCGATCCGGCCCTCGCCTTCGAGGCCGACCTGCGTGCGGCCGACGAGGCCCGCCGGGTCGGGGGTCACGACGAGGCTGCGGGGCACCTGCAGCGTGCGCTCGGCGTCGTCGACCACGCGCCCGAGGGGCACGACGTCGTCGGTCTCGTGATGCTGACCGCCGACACCCTGCTCGCCTCCGGCCGGTTGCGGACGGCGGGTGCGCTGCTCGCCGACCACCTGGAGCACGAACCGCGAGGCGAGGGTCGCGCGCGGCTGCTGTACACGCAGGGGCAGATCACCTACCTCGGCGGGACCGACGCCGAGGCCGACGCGGCGAGCCGTGCCGCGCTCGCGGCCGCCGAGGACGCCTCGGTGGCCGTCAGGGCGCGGGTGGAGTCGTTGCGCGCCCAGGTGGCCTCCACGCTGGGCCTGCTCGAGGAGTCGGTCGAGCGTGCCGAGACCGCACTGCGGCTGGCCGAGGAGGCCGGCGACGACCCGACGGTGGCCGAGGCCCAGACGACGCTGCTGCGGGTCCTCGCCCGCACCGGTGCCGACGCCACGGGTACGCGGGACGGCTACCTCGAGCTGGCCGAGGCGGCGCGCGCCCGCGGCGACGTGCACGGAGAGCTGCGGGCGTGGCACCACCTGGCCTTCTCGCACTTCAACGCCGGCGAGCTCGAGCGCGCCGACCACTACTTCCGGGTGTGCCTCGAGCGGGGCCGCGCCACGGGCCGGTCCTGGGCTCCCTACGGATTCGACGGCCGCTTCTTCGCCGCGCTCGTGGCCTACCTGCGGGGCGACTGGGAGGAGGTCGCGGTCCTCGCCCACGACCTCCGGGGCCCGACGCGACTCGCCCGCGCCTGCCTGCAGGCGGTCGGGATGCTCGTGGCGGCAGGGCGCGGGACGCCCCTGCCGACGGACGTCGTCACGTCGGTGCGAGCGCGCTGGGACCTCGACCTCGCCCTCGCCGTGCACAGCGGCACCGCCCTCGTCCACGCCGCAGCCGACGCGCACGGCGCGATGCAGGCCCACGACGAGCTGGTCACGACGCTCGACGCGGTCTGGCGCGACCACCTCGGTCCGCAGCGGCTGCGCCTCGGCGGGCTGCTGGTGGGGCGTCTGGCCGGCGCAGCGCCCACGAGCGGCGCCGCCGACCGTCGGCGCTTCCTCGAAGCTGCCGACGCCGCCCTGGCCGCGGCCCAGGAGGCGGCCGCCCTGGCGCCGCAGCTGGGCCCGGAGGGCAGGACGTGGCTGGTGCGTCTGCAGGCCGAGCGACTGCGCCTGCGGTGGCTGGCCGGTGTCGACGCCGACCGCGAGTCGCTCGAGGACCTCTGGCGGCGCGCGGTCGAGGGCTTCGGCGCGTACGGCGAGGTCTACGAGCGGGCTCGCTCCCAGGTCCGGCTCGCGCAGGTGCTGCTGACGTCGGGGAGGCGCCAGGACGCGGTGTCGCTCGTGGAGGATGCGACCGCCACGGCGCGCCGGCTCGGGGCGCAGCCCCTGCTCGACGAGGCGGCGGCGCTGGTGCCGTTGCGGCCCGACGTCCGTGCCGAGGCGCAGGCCGTCGCGCTCACGCCGCGCGAGCGCGAGGTGCTGTCACTCGTGGCCGAGGGGCGGACCAACGGCGAGGTCGCGGCACGCCTGTTCATCAGCACCAAGACCGCCTCGGTCCACGTCTCCCACATCCTCGCCAAGCTCGGCGCGTCGTCGCGCACGGAGGCGGCGGCGGTGGCGCGTCGCGACGGGCTGCTCTGAGCCTCAGGCCAGGGCGTCGCGGACGGGGACGAGCTTGGCCTGGCTCTCGGCCAGCTCGTCGGCCGGCACCGAGTCGGCGACGATGCCGCAGCCCGCGAACAGACGCACGCGGCGACCGTCGTCCTCCAGCTGCGCCGACCGCAGGCCGATGCCCCACTCGCCGTCGCCCTCGGCCCCGATCCAGCCGACCGGTCCCGCGTAGCGTCCGCGGTCGAGACCCTCGATCTCGGCGATGAGCGCGACGGCGGCGTCGGTCGGGGTGCCGCCGACCGCGGCCGACGGGTGCAGCGCGGCCACGAGGTTCAGCGCGCTCGCGTCGCCGCGCAGCACGGCCGTCACGTCGGTGGCCAGGTGCATCACGTTCGGCAGGTGCAGCACGAACGGCGCGTCGGGCACGTTGGTGCTCGAGCAGTGCGGGGCCAGCGCCTCGGCGACCGACCGGACCGCGTACTCGTGCTCCTCGAGGTCCTTGCTGGAGCGGGCCAGCGACGCGGCGAGTGCGAGGTCGCGCGTGTCGTCGCCCGTGCGGCGGATCGTGCCGGCCAGGACGCGCGACGTCACCAGCCCGCGCTCGAGACGTACCAGCATCTCCGGCGTGGAGCCGAAGAAGCCGTCGACGTGGAACGTCCAGCAGCCGGGGTAGTCGCGGGCCAGCCGGCGCAGCGGGGAGCGGACGTCGAGCGGCGCGTCGAGCTCGGCGACGAGGTCGCGGGCGAGCACGACCTTGTCGAGCTGCCCGGCGGAGATGCGGCGCACGGCCTCGGCCACCACGTCCTGCCAGGCGTCGCTGTCGACCGACCCGTCGACGAGCTCCACGCCGCACGGGTGCTGCGGCGGGTCGGCGGGCGTGAGGGACGGCGGGGAGGAGATCGACGTGCCCACGACCGTGACCCAGCTGCGCCCGTCGCGGCGACCGACGACCACCTCGGGCACGACGAGGCTGCTGCCGCGACCGTCGTCGGCGAACGCGAAGCTCCCGAACGCCACGAGTCCGCTGCCGGGCACGTGCACCTCGTCGCGCGTGACGCTGTGCCGCGTGACCTCGCGCCACCAGCGGTGCGCGCGGTCGAACCGGTCGGGTCCGTCGACGGACAGCGACGCCGCGCGGCCCCAGCCCACGAGCCCGTCGCCGTGGTGCACCCAGGCGACCGCGTCGGAGTCGCGGCGCAGCAGCGCGAGCAGCGGCCCGGGGTCGTCGACCTCGACGGTGCGGGCGACGAGCGGCGACGGCAGGGGGCTCGCCGCAGCGGCCACGGGGGGAGGGCTCGTCACCCGATCGAGCCTACTCGTGGGACGCTTGCGGGGTGAGCCGAGCCGGACTGGACAAGGAGCCCCGCGACGTCGCGCGCATGTTCGACACCGTCGCCCAGCGCTACGACGTGACGAACGACGTGCTGTCCCTCGGCCAGGACCGACGGTGGCGTCGCAAGGTCGTCGACCTCGTCGCCCCGAAGCCGGGCGAGCGCATCCTCGACCTCGCCGCCGGCACCGGGACGTCCAGCGAACCGTTCCGCGAGGCGGGCGCCACGGTCGTGCCCTGCGACTTCTCCCTCGGCATGCTGCAGGAGGGTCGCCGCCGGTTCGCGCACCTGCCGTTCGTCGCCGGCGACGGCATGCGCCTGCCGTTCGCCGACGCGTCCTTCGACGCGGTGACGATCTCCTTCGGCCTGCGCAACATCCACGACCCGCTGCAGGGTCTGCGCGAGCTGCGACGGGTGACCCGACCGGGCGGTCGGATCGTCGTGTGCGAGTTCTCGACGCCCACGTGGGAGCCGTTCGCGGCGGTCTACTCGAACTACCTGATGCGTGCGCTGCCGTCGATCGCGCGCCGCACGTCGTCGAACCCGGAGTCGTACGTGTACCTGGCGGAGTCGATCCGGGCCTGGCCCGACCAGAAGGGCCTCGCCCTGCGCATGGTCGAGGCGGGGTGGGGCCGTGTGGAGTGGCACAACCTCTCCGGCGGCATCGTCGCGCTGCACCACTCCTTCCGCCCCTGAGTCTCGCCCCTCCCGTGCGCTGCCTGCGGGTGGTCACGACCGGCTGGTGCGCTGCCGCAGGGAGTCTTCGGTCGCCGGTGCGCGCTTCCTGCGGGGTGGGCGGTAGGTGACGCGTGGATACGGGGCCGCTTTCCGCGCGTCATCTACCTCTGGGCGTGGGGATACGCGCGCTACCTACCGCCCACTCAAGGCGCACCCCGAGAACCCGAGCGACGCCGTTCCCAGCCGCCCGGTCGAGGCCCTTTCGGAGGCCACGACCGGCCGACAGCCGCGGCAGTGACGTAGCACGCTCAGATCACCTGCGGCAGCGCGCCAGCAAGATCACGACCACCACAGGCAGCGCACCGGGGGTCGAGACGGCCCGCGGCCAGCACAGCGCACGATCGGGGACCGTCCCGCACACACCCGCACCACTTCACTTGCACATGTGCGCGGATGTGCACACAATGAACTGTGCTGACGACGCTGCGCCACCACCCGCGCTACGCCCGACTCTTCGCCGCCCAGCTGAGCGGGCTGCTCGGCACGGGTGTGCTGACCGTCGCGCTGGCCCTGCTCGCCGCCGACCTGGCGGGACCGCGGGCGGCCGGGGTGCTGGCGACGGCGATGACGGTCAAGATCGTCGCCTACGTCGTGCTGTCGCCCTGGATCGCGCGGCTGACCGCCGGCTGGGCGCCGGTGCGCGTGCTCGTCGGCGCCGACGTCGTGCGCGTCGCGGTCGCCGCGTCGCTGCCGCTCGTGGACGCCACCTGGCAGGTCTACGTGCTCGTCCTGGTGCTGCAGGCGGCGTCCGCCGGGTTCACGCCCGCCTACCAGGCCCTCCTTCCCCGGGTGCTGCCCGAGGAGGGTGACTACCGGCAGGCGCTGTCGCTGTCGCGGGTCGCGTACGACGCCGAGGCGGTGGTGAGTCCCGCGGTCGCGGCGCTGGCGCTCGTGCTGGTCGACGCCCGCTCGCTGTTCCTGCTGTCCGCCGTCGGGTTCGTCGGCTCGCTCGCCTGGGTGCTGGCCGCACGACCGCCCGCCGCGGCCGCCCCCGCGGGGGAGCGGGAGGAGCGCAGCGGCGGGTTCGTGGCGTTCGTGCGGGTGCCCGACCTGCGCCGGCTGCTCCTGCTCGACCTCGTCGCGGCCTGCGCCTACGCGTCGGCGCTCGTCCTCACGGCGACCCTGGTGGCCGACGTCGGCTGGGGCGAGCCCGAGGTCGGCGTCGTGCTCGCCGTGTTCGGAGCCGGCTCGGTGGTCGGTGCGGTGCTCGTCTCGCGCTGGACGGGGGAGCCGTGGGCGCCGATGTGCTGGGGCGCGGGCGTGGTGACCCTGGCGCTGCTCGTCGCCGCGACGGTCGGTGGCGGGGGTGCGGGGCTCGTCGTCACGTGGGCCGTCCTCGGCCTGGGGTCGTCGCTCGTCCTCACGCCGTCGGGCCAGGTGCTGAGGGCGCAGGGAGAGGGTCGACGGCTCACGCTCCTGTTCGCCGGGCACTTCGCCTGGTCGCACGCCTGCTACCTGCTCACGTACCCGCTCGCCGGGATCGTGGCCGTGCAGGCGTCGCCCCGGCTGGCCCTCGCCGCCCTGGGCGGCCTGGCCGCAGTCGCCCTCGTCGGCGCGCTGCGCCCCCATCACGCCCACTCCCGCCTGTTTGCGTGGGGCCCCACGCAAACAGGCTCCGCCCACCGCAAGCATGCGGCCTGAGTGCGCGCTTGCGTGGGGCCCCACGCAAACGCGCACGGGTGGCGGCCCTGACGAGGGGCGCGACCGGCGCGCCGACCCCTGCGCGACCCCGGCTGCGCCACAATGACGACGTGAGCGACGGCGGCAGGGGCGGACGGGCGATCGAGCCTGCGCCCAGCCTGCGTCACGACGTCGAGCCCACGGCCGAGCGGCTGGCCGAGGCGTCGGAGGTGTTCGGCCTGCTGTCCGACCGCACCCGACTCCACCTCCTGTGGGTGCTGGCCCGCCAGGACGCCGACGTCACCACCCTCGCCGACACGGTCGGCGCGAGCCGGACGTCGGTCAGCCAGCACCTCGCGAAGCTGCGTCTCGCCGGGCTCGTCGAGGCGCACCGCGAGGGCCGCCGGGTGCGGTACACCCTCGTCGGCGGGCACCTGCGTCGCCTCCTCCTCGAGGCTCTCGGACACGCCGACCACGTCGTCACGGGCGAGCCGCACCACGTCTGACCTGCGTCGACACCATCCCACCGGACGCCGCACCCCGACTTAGTGTGACCTCAGTTACACACGCCCCTCGGCGGGCGTAGAGTGAGGCGCAGGTCACGTTGTGAAGTAGTTCACAAGGTCACGACCTCGGGAAGACCCCACGCCCACACATGCTGGAGGTGACGGTGAACGAGTACACACCCGTCCTCGTCCTGGGTGCCCTCGCGGCCGGCTTCGCCGTGTTCAGCATCGCGATCGCGCCGCTCACCGGACCGAAGCGGTACAACCGCGCCAAGCTCGACCGCTACGAGTCCGGCATCGAGCCCAGCCCGCTCCCCGACGGCGGCGGCAAGGTCAGCGTCAAGTACTTCTTCACCGCGATGATGTTCATCGTCTTCGACATCGAGATCGTCTTCCTCTACCCCTTCGCCGTCGCCTTCGACCAGATGAGCTGGTTCGCCGTCTTCGCGATCCTGCTCTTCCTCGTCAACGTCACGATCGCCTACGCCTACGAGTGGCGTCGCGGTGGAATGGAGTGGACCTGATGGGTCTCGAGGAGAAGCTGCCCAGCGGCGTCCTGCTCTCGACGGTCGAGGGCCTCGCCGGCTACATGCGCAAGGCGTCGTTCTGGCCCGCCACGTTCGGGCTCGCCTGCTGCGCCATCGAGATGATGACGTTCGGCGCCCCCCGGTTCGACTCCTCCCGGTTCGGCATGGAGGTCTTCCGTCCCAGCCCCCGCCAGGCCGACCTGATGATCGTCGCCGGCCGCGTGAGCAACAAGATGGCGCCCGTCCTGCGCCAGATCTACGACCAGATGGCCGAGCCCAAGTACGTGCTCGCCATGGGCGTCTGCGCCAGCTCCGGCGGCATGTTCAACAACTACGCGATCGTGCAAGGCGTCGACCACGTCGTCCCCGTCGACATGTACCTCCCCGGCTGCCCGCCCCGCCCCGAGATGCTCATCGATGCCATCCTCAAGCTGCACGACAAGATCCAGCACACCAAGCTCGGCGCGCACCGTCTCGAGGAGATCCGTGCCGACGAGGCCGCCGCCCTCGACGCCGCGCCGACGTCGGCCATGAAGGGCCTGATGCGCTGATGGCCGACGACAAGACCCGCACCGTCGACGACCACACCACCACGCAGGACCGCTCGCACGACCCCGTCCCCGACGGCAACGCACCCGTCGTCCCCGCCGGCACCGACACCTTCGAGGTCGTCGACGTGCGCCAGGGCATGTTCGGCGTCCACGGCACCGGCGACACGAGCGGCTACGGCGGCATCACCCGCCCCGTCGCGATGCCGCCCGCCTCCCAGCCGCCCTTCGGCCCCGGCGACGGACCCGGCTGGTTCGACGACGTGCACGACCGACTCGTCGCGCTCTCCGACGGCACCGACGCCGTCGAGCGCGTCGTGGTCGACCGCGGCGAGATCACCTTCGTCGTCCGCCGCGAGACGCTGCTCGACGTCGTCCGGCACCTGCGCGACGACGCGGCGCTGCGCTACGAGCTGTGCAGCAGCCTCTCCGCCGTGCACTTCCCGCACGAGACCGGCCGCGAGCTGCACGTCGTGCTCCACCTGCTCTCCATGACGCACCGGCGCCGCATCCGCGTCGAGACCACGTGCCCCGACGCCGACCCGCACGTGCCGAGCGTCGTCCCCGTCTACCCGACCGCCGACTGGCAGGAGCGGGAGGCCTACGACATGTTCGGCATCGTCTTCGACGGCCACCCCGCCCTCACCCGCATCCTCATGCCCGACGACTGGCAGGGCCACCCCCAGCGCAAGGACTATCCCCTCGGCGGCATCCCGGTCGAGTACAAGGGCGGCACGGTCCCGAGCCCCGATCAGCGCAGGAGCTACTCGTGAGTGGCTTCCAGTGTCGGTGCGGAGTGGTCTCGATACGTCCGACCGCGCTCCTTCGTCGCCGCTCGGACTACTCGACCAGCGGGATCCTTCGCTGGTCGAGTAGTCCCCGTTGCGAGGCACGAGTATCGAGACCACTCCGCAACGGCTCAGCGCTCGGGAGGACGCGATGACCGACACCACCCACGACGCCTACGCCGGCACGAGCGAGTCGACGTCCGGACCCGTCTTCACCGTCACCGGTCAGGACTGGGACACCGTCGACGCGTCCGCCGTCGACGGCGACCGGATCGTCGTCAACATGGGGCCCCAGCACCCGTCGACGCACGGCGTGCTGCGACTCATCCTCGAGATCGACGGCGAGACGGTGAAGGACGCCCGACCCGGGATCGGCTACCTGCACACCGGCATCGAGAAGAACATGGAGTACCGCACCTGGACGCAGGGCGTGACGTTCTGCACCCGCATGGACTACGTGGCGCCGTTCAGCAACGAGGCCGCCTACGTCGCCGCCGTGGAGCGGCTGCTGGGCGTCGAGGACGACGTGCCCGAGCGGGCCCGGACCATCCGCGTGCTCATGCTCGAGCTCAACCGGATCAGCTCGCACCTCGTCTGCATCGCGACCGGCGGCATGGAGCTCGGTGCCCTCACGGTCATGACCTGCGGCTTCCGCGACCGCGAGCTCATCCTCGACCTCTTCGAGGCGATCTCGGGCCTGCGCATGAACCACGCCTACCTGCGACCCGGCGGCGTCGCGCAGGACCTGCCCGACGGCGTCGTCGAGCAGCTGCGCGACACCGTCGCCCTGCTGCGCAAGCGGCTCCCGGAGTACGCCGCGCTGTGCAACGCGAACCCGATCTTCAAGGGCCGGCTCAAGGGCGTCGGGCACCTCGAGCTCGACGGCTGCCTCGCCCTCGGCCTCACCGGACCCGTGCTGCGGGCCACCGGCTACGACTGGGACCTGCGACGCACGCAGCCGTACTGGGGCTACGACACCTACGACTTCGACGTCGTCACCTGGGACGAGCCCGACGCCTACGGCCGGTTCCGCGTGCGGCTGGAGGAGATGTGGCAGTCGCTGCGCATCGTCGAGCAGGCGATCGACCGGCTCGAGGACACCGCCGGCGCGCCCGTCATGGTCGACGACCCGAAGATCGCGTGGCCGGCCCGGCTCAGCGTCGGCAGCGACCGGCAGGGCAACTCCGCCGAGCACATCCGCCACATCATGGGCGAGTCGATGGAGGCGCTCATCCACCACTTCAAGCTCGTCACGGAGGGCTTCCGGGTCCCACCGGGCCAGGCCTACGCGGCGATCGAGGCCCCGCGCGGCGAGATCGGCTGCCACGCCGTCTCCGACGGCGGCACCCGCCCCTACCGGGTGCACTTCCGCGACCCGAGCTTCGTCAACCTGCAGGGCACGTCGATCATGAGCGAGGGCGGCATGTTGTCCGACGTCATCGTCGCCATCGCCAGCATCGACCCGGTCATGGGCGGGGTGGACCGATGAGCCAGGGCGTCACACCGCCGCTCGACGAGGCGACGATCGCGGAGCTGCGCGAGCTGATGGGCCGCTACCCGCAGGCGCGGTCGGCGCTGCTGCCGATGCTGCACCTCGTCCAGTCGGTGCAGGGCAGCGTCACGAGCGAGGGCGTCGAGACCTGCGCGCAGCTCCTCGGTCTGACCACGGCGGAGGTGTCCGGCGTGGCCACCTTCTACACGATGTACAAGCGGCGCACGATGGGCACGCACCACGTCGGCGTCTGCACCAACACCCTGTGCGCGGTGATGGGCGGCGACGCGATCTTCGAGCGGCTGAGCGACCACCTCGACGTCGGCAACGACGAGACGACCGCCGACGGCCAGGTCACCCTCGAGCGCATCGAGTGCAACGCCGCCTGCGACTACGCGCCGGTGCTGACGGTCAACTGGGAGTTCATGGACCACCAGACGCCGGAGTCGGCCGTCGACCTCGTCGACCGGCTGCGTGCGGGCGAGCCGGTGCAGGCCTCCCGTGGGGCCACCATCACCAGCTGGCGCGACGCCGAGCGCGTGCTGGCCGGCTTCGAGGACGGCCGTGCCGACGAGGGCCCGTCGGCGGGCGACGCCTCGCTCGCGGGCCTGCGGATCGCCCAGGAGCGCGGCTGGTCGGCACCCCCGGTCCCCACGGTGGCCGACGCCGGGACGCGGGACCACGGCCCCGCCGACGAGGTCGCGCGGTCGAAGGACACAGCGGAGGCGGAGGCCGACACGCGTCGGGCCGAGGACGAGACCGTCGCCGAGGAGTCGCCTGCCGACGTCCGCGGCGGAGGTTCGAAGGAGGGCGGGGAGTCCGATGACTGACACGCTGACGCCGGTGCTGAGCCGGGGCTGGGCCGACGAGCGCTCGTGGACGCGCGAGGCCTACGAGGCGCGCGACGGCTACAGCGCGCTGCGCACGGCCCTCGACATGGCGCCCGACGAGATCGTCACGCTCGTCAAGGACGCCGGGCTGCGTGGTCGCGGCGGCGCCGGGTTCCCCACGGGCATGAAGTGGAGCTTCATCCCGCAGGACAACCCCCACCCCAAGTACCTGGTGGTCAACGCCGACGAGTCCGAGCCGGGCACGTGCAAGGACATCCCGCTCATGATGGCCAACCCGCACGAGCTGATCGAGGGCGTCGTCATCGCGAGCCTCGCCATCGGCTCGGAGCAGGCGTTCGTCTACGTGCGCGGCGAGGTGCTGCACGTCGTGCGACGTCTGCGGGCCGCGTGCCGCGAGGCGTACGAGGCCGGCTACCTGGGGGCCGACGTGATGGGCTCCGGCCGGCGCGTCGACCTCGTCATCCACGCCGGCGCCGGCGCCTACATCTGCGGCGAGGAGACGGCGCTGCTCGACTCGCTCGAGGGTCGGCGCGGGCAGCCGCGGCTGCGGCCGCCGTTCCCCGCCGTCGAGGGTCTCTACGCCAGCCCCACGGTGATCAACAACGTCGAGTCGATCGCGTCGGTGCCGGCCATCGTCCGCGGCGGCGTCGACTGGTTCGCCTCAATGGGCACGGAGAAGTCCAAGGGCTTCACGCTCTACTCGCTGTCGGGCCACGTGCGACGCCCCGGCCAGTACGAGGCGCCGCTCGGCATCACCCTGCGCGAGCTGCTCGACCTCGGGGGCGGGCTCCGCGACGGGGCCGAGCTGAAGTTCTGGACGCCGGGCGGCTCCTCGACGCCGATCCTGACGGCCGAGCACCTCGACGTCCCGCTCGACTACGAGGGTGTCGGCGCCGCCGGCTCGATGCTCGGCACCAAGGCGCTGCAGGTCTTCGACCAGACGACGTCGGTCGTGCGGTGCGTGCTGCGCTGGACGGAGTTCTACAAGCACGAGTCCTGCGGCAAGTGCACGCCGTGCCGCGAGGGCACCTGGTGGCTGGTCCAGGTGCTGCAGCGCCTCGACGCGGGCCAGGGTCGTGAGGGTGACGTCGAGCTGCTGCTCGACCTCTGTGACAACATCCTCGGCCGGTCGTTCTGCGCCCTCGGCGACGGCGCGACCAGCCCGATCACCTCGGCCGTCCGGCACTTCCGCGACGAGTTCGAGGCGGGGATGCACACCCCGTCGGCGGAGCTGTTCCCGCCCGCCGCGTCGACGCTCTTCGCCGCGGAGGTGAGCGCATGACCGTCGAGGCGTCCCGCGAGACCCAGGCCCCGGTCGACCTCGTCACCCTGACCATCGACGACGTCGAGGTGAGCGTCCCGAAGGGCACGCTCGTCATCCGCGCCGCCGAGCTGGTGGGCACCGAGATCCCACGGTTCTGCGACCACCCGCTGCTCGAGCCGGTCGGCGCGTGCCGGCAGTGCCTCGTCGAGGTGCCCGACGCGGGCAACGGGCGCGGCTTCCCGAAGCCGCAGGCCTCCTGCACGCTCGAGGTGGCGCCCGGCATGGTCGTCCGGACGCAGGTGACGTCGCCGGTGGCCGAGAAGGCGCAGCACGGCACCATGGAGCTCCTGCTCGTCAACCACCCGCTCGACTGCCCGGTGTGCGACAAGGGCGGGGAGTGCCCGCTGCAGAACCAGGCGATGAGCCACGGACGGGGGGAGAGCCGCTTCACGGAGACCAAGCGGACGTTCCCCAAGCCGCTGGCCGTCTCCGAGCAGGTGCTGCTCGACCGCGAGCGCTGCGTGCTGTGCGCACGCTGCACGAGGTTCTCCGAGCAGGTCGCCGGCGACCCGTTCATCGCGCTCGTCGAGCGCGGCGCACGCCAGCAGGTCGGGATCGGGCCGTCCGTCGACGCCGAGGCGTTCGGCGACCGTGCCGGTGCTGACGGTGAGGGGGGCGGCGCGCAGCCGTTCCACTCCTACTTCTCGGGCAACACGATCCAGATCTGCCCCGTGGGTGCGCTCACCAGCGCCGACTACCGGTTCCGCTCGCGGCCCTTCGACCTCGTCTCGACGCCGAGCGTGGCCGAGCACGACGCCTGCGGTGCCGCGATCCGCGTCGACCACCGCCGGGGTGCCGTCATGCGGCGCCTCGCCGGCGACGACCCCGAGGTGAACGAGGAGTGGGTCACCGACAAGGACCGGTTCGCGTTCACGTGGAGCCGCCAGGACGACCGGCTGCGCACGCCGCTGGTGCGCGACCCCGACACCGGTGGGCTCGTGCCGACGTCGTGGCCCGGTGCCCTCGCCGCAGCCGCGGCGGGGCTGCGCGAGGCCGCGGGCAAGGTGGGCGTGCTGCCCGGCGGACGCCTCACCGCCGAGGACGCCTACGCCTACAGCGTGTTCGCCCGGGTCGCGCTGCGCACCAACGACATCGACTTCCGCACGCGTCCGCACTCGGCGGAGGAGTCGGCGTTCCTCGCCGCTCGTGTGGCCACCCGCCAGGACGTCGCCACGCGCGACCTCGAGTCGGCGTCGACCGTGCTGCTCGTCGGCCTGGAGCCCGAGGACGAGGCCGGCACGCTGTTCCTGAGGCTGCGCAAGGGCTCGCGGCACGGGGTGCGCGTCGTGGCGGTCGGCTCGCACACCACGCGCGGCCTCGCCAAGTGCGGTGGCGAGCTGCTGGCCGCCCGTCCTGGCGAGGAGGCCTCGACCGTCGACGCGATCCAGGACGGCGACGGCTCGGCCGACCTGGGTCTCGACCGCCGCTCCGTCGTGCTGCTGGGCGAGCGGCTCGCGTCGTCGCCCGGTGCGTTCAGCGCCGCGGTCCGCCTGGCCGAGCGCACCGGTGCCCGTCTCGCGTGGGTGCCCCGGCGTGCCGGCGACCGCGGCGCGGTGGAGACCGGGTGCCTCCCGACCCTGCTGCCCGGCGGCCGGCCGGTCGCCGACGCCGAGGCGCGAGCCGACCTCGCGGCGGCGTGGGGCGTGCGCTCCGTGCCCGCGAAGGCCGGCCGCGACACCACGGCGATCCTCCGGGCCGCGGCGAAGGGCCAGCTGCGTGCCCTCGTAATCGGCGGCGTGGAGCTCGACGACCTGCCCGACGCCGCCCTGGCGCGCGAGGCCCTGGCCGCCGCCGACTTCGTCGTGAGCCTCGAGGTGCGCGAGAGCGACGTGACCCGCGCCGCCGACGTCGTCCTGCCGGTGGCGCCACCGGTCGAGAAGTCGGGCACGTTCGTCACCTGGGAGGGCCGCCTGCGACCGTTCGGCACCGTGCTCGAGGTGCCCGGCTCGCTCACCGACGTCCGTGTGCTCGCGGGCGTCGCCGAGGAGCTCGGCGCGCCACTGGGCTTTCGCACCACGGCGGGCGCGATGCGCAGCATGCGCGACCTCGGCCCCTGGGACGGCGCCCCGGCGCCCGCCCCCGACGAGCGCGTCCCCGAGCCGTCGGCCCGCACGGAGGAGCAGCCCGCTGCCGGCGAGGTCGTGCTCGCCACCTGGCGCCAGCTCGTCGACGACGGACGGCTGCAGGACGGCCAGGACCGCTACCGCGCGACGGCTCGTCGCGCCGTGCTGAAGGCCTCGGCCGCGACGCTGGCCGCGGCCGGCGTCGAGCCGGGCGGCGTCGCCACGATCGCCACCGACCTCGGCAGCGCGTCGTTCCCCGCCGAGGTGGCCGACCTGCCCGACGGCGTCGTGTGGGCCCCCGGCAACAACGGCGTCCACCTGCGCGGCACCCTGGGCGCCGACCACGGCTCCACCGTCCGTCTGCTGGCGGGAGGCGACCCGCGATGAGCGAGGCGTTCGGCAACGAGGCGTTCTGGGTGGTGGCGCTGAAGGCGCTGCTGGTCTTCGTGGTCCTGGTGGTCTACACGCTGTTCAACATCTGGTTCGAGCGCCGCGTGGTGGCGCGCATGCAGCACCGTGTGGGCCCCAACGTGCACGGGCCCTTCGGGCTCCTGCAGTCGCTGGCCGACGGCGTGAAGCTGGCGCTCAAGGAGGACATCGTCGTCAAGGCGGCCGACAAGGTCGTCTACGTGCTGGCGCCGATCATCGCCACCATCCCCGCCTTCCTGGCCTGGGCGGTCATCCCGTTCGGGCCGGAGGTGCGGATCCCGTTCACCGACACCGTCACGCCGCTGCAGCTCACCGACATGCCGGTCGCCGTGCTGTACGTCCTGGCGGTCACCTCGATCGGCGTCTACGGGATCGTGCTCGCCGGCTGGTCGTCGGGCTCGACCTACTCCCTCCTCGGCGGCCTGCGCTCGAGCGCCCAGGTCATCTCCTACGAGGTGGCGATGGGCCTGAGCTTCGTCACCGTCTTCCTCTACGCGGGCACGATGTCGACGAGCGAGATCGTCGCCGCCCAGGAGGACGTCTGGTACGTCCTGCCGCTGCTGCCGTCGTTCATCATCTACGTGATCGCGATGGTCGGGGAGACGAACCGCGCCCCGTTCGACCTGCCGGAGGCCGAGGGCGAGCTGGTCGGCGGCTTCCACACCGAGTACTCGTCGTTGAAGTTCGCGCTGTTCTTCCTGGCCGAGTACATCAACATGGTCACGGTCTCCGCGATCGCGACGACGCTGTTCCTGGGCGGCTGGCGCGCCCCGTTCGGCATCGGCACGCTGTGGCCGGGCGCGAACGAGGGCTACTGGCCGGTGCTCTGGTTCCTCGGCAAGACGCTGGGCTTCATCTTCCTGTTCGTCTGGCTGCGCGGCACCCTGCCCCGCATGCGCTACGACCAGTTCATGGCCTTCGGCTGGAAGGTGCTCATCCCGATCTCGCTGGTCTGGATCGTCGCGGTCATCGTCGTCCGCAAGGGCATGACCGACGGCACCTTCGACCAGCGCACGCTGTTCGTCGCGGCCGGCGTGGCCGCCGCGGTGCTGCTGGTGAGCCTGATCCTGCCCGAGCGGAAGTCGTCCGACCCCGGGCTGACGACCGAGGTCGACGCGCCTGCGCCGACCGACGACGGTGGCGGCTCCTACCCGACGCCGCCGATGCCCGACCAGACCTGGAACCAGAAGGAGGGCGTCCGACGATGAGCGACACCAAGGGCGGAGGCAGCCTGAAGGAGACGCTGTGGGACCCGATCGCCGGCTTCGGCGTCACGTTCCGCACGATGTTTCGCAAGCCCGTCACGGAGCAGTACCCCTTCGAGAAGAAGCCCACGGCGCCCCGGTTCCACGGCCGGCACCAGCTGAACCGCTGGCCCGACGGGCTCGAGAAGTGCGTGGGCTGCGAGCTGTGCGCCTGGGCGTGCCCGGCCGACGCGATCTACGTCGAGGGCGCCTCGAACGGCACCTCCGACGGCACCGACGGGGGAGGGGAGCGCTTCAGCCCGGGGGAGCGGTACGGCCGCGTCTACCAGATCAACTACCTGCGCTGCATCCTCTGCGGGCTGTGCATCGAGGCGTGCCCGACGCGCGCCTTGACGATGACCAACGAGTACGAGCTGGCCGACGACAACCGCGCCGACCTCATCTACGAGAAGTCCGACCTGCTGGCGCCGCTGCTGCCCGGGATGGTCGAGCCGCCGCACGCCATGCTCATCAGCGACGACCACCACGACTACTACGCGGGCAAGACGCTCCCGGTGGTCGAGGTCACGCACGGGGAGGCGACCGAGTGACCGCGTTCTGGATCGTCGCGCCCGTCGTGGTGGTGGCGGCCCTGGGGCTGCTGTTCGCCCGCAAGGCCGTGCACGCCGCGCTCAGCGTGGCCGTCGTGATGGTGGGGCTGGCGGTGCTGTACGCGGCGCAGGGCGCCCCGTTCCTGTTCGCGGTGCAGATCATCGTCTACACCGGCGCGATCATGATGCTGTTCCTCTTCGTGCTGATGCTGGTCGGCGTCGAGTCGCGGGAGTCGTTGACCGAGACGATCCGCGGCCAGCGGCTGGCGGCCACGGTGGCCGGTCTCGGCTTCGGGTTCGTGCTCGTGACGGCGGTCGGGCAGACGACGCTGGGGCCGGTGACGGGTCTGCGCTCGGCGAACGAGGACGGCAACGTCTACGGGCTGGCCGCGCTGATGTTCGGTCCGTACGTGGTGGCGATGCAGCTCACCGCGGCCCTGCTGGTGACGGCGGTGCTCGGGGCCATGGTGCTGGCCCACCGCGAGGCACTCACGCCGCGGCGCCGCCAGGCCGAGATCGCGCGCGACCGCATGGCGGAGTACGCGGCGACCGGCCGCCACCCCGGCAACCCGCCGACGCCTGGCGTGTTCGCCCGCCACAACGCGGTCGACACCCCCGCCCCGCTGCCCGACGGCAGCCCGGCGGCGGACTCGGTGTCGCCGAGCATCGTGGCGCGCGGGCAGCTGCGCGACGGGTTCGACGACGACATCCACGTGGTCTCGCGCCAGCTCCGTCGCGAGGACGACGAGGACGAGCCCCGGCGGGGGTCCGGGGCCGTGGGCCGGGACGGTGGGCCCCGGCGGGGGTCCGGGGCCGTGGGCCGGGACGGTGAGCGCCGGCGGGGGTCCGGGGCCGTGGGCCGGGAGGAGAACGAGTGAACGAGTACCTGACCCTCTCGATGATCCTCTTCACCATCGGTGCGGTGGGCGTGCTGGTGCGCCGCAACGCGATCGTCGTGTTCATGTGCGTCGAGCTGATGCTGAACGCGACGAACCTCGCGCTCGTCACGTTCTCGCGCCAGCACGGCACCCTCGACGGCCAGATCGCGGCGTTCTTCGTCATGGTCGTCGCGGCCGCCGAGGTCGTGGTGGGGCTGGCGATCATCGTGTCCATCTACAGCACGCGTCGCACGACCTCGGTCGACGACGCGAGCCTGCTGAAGCTCTAGGGGGCGGGCGTGCTCGATCTCGTCTGGCTGGTCGTCGTGGTGCCGCTCGTGAGCGGTCTCGGCCTGCTCGTGTGGGGCAAGGAGGGTGACCGGGTCGGCCACCTGGTCGGCACGGTCGCGTCGGCGGTCTCGTTCGTGATCGGCCTGGTGGCGTTCGTGCAGCTGCTCGGTCGTCCCGAGGACGACCGGTCGGTGGCCGGCACGTTGTTCACGTGGATCTCGTCGGGGCCGTTCCACGTCGACATGGCGTACCGGTTCGACCCGTTGTCGGCGTTGTTCGTGCTGCTGGTCACCGGGGTGGGCACGCTCATCCACGTCTACTCGATCGGCTACATGGCGCACGACGAGCGTCGTCGTCGCTTCTTCGCGTACCTGAACCTCTTCGTGGCCGCCATGCTCACGCTCGTGCTGGCCGACGACTACCTGGTGCTCTTCCTCGGCTGGGAGGGCGTGGGGCTGGCGTCGTACCTGCTCATCGGGTTCTGGCAGCACAAGCCGTCGGCGGCTGCGGCGGCCAAGAAGGCGTTCGTGCTGAACCGGGTGGGCGACGTCGGCATGGCGCTGGCGATCATGCTGATGTTCGCCCAGCTCGGGACGTCGTCGATCCAGGCGGTGAACGCGACGGTCGCGGGGCAGGCGAGCGAGTCGGTGGCGACGGCGCTGGGGCTGCTCCTGCTGCTGGGCGCGTGCGGCAAGTCGGCCCAGGTGCCGCTGCAGGCGTGGCTCCTCGACGCGATGGAGGGCCCGACGCCGGTGTCGGCGCTCATCCACGCGGCCACGATGGTCACCGCCGGTGTCTACCTGGTGGTGCGCAGCAACGGCATCTTCGACGCGGCGCCGGTCGCGCAGACGGCGGTGGTGGTGGTCGGCCTGGTCACGCTGCTCGCCGGTGCGTGGATCGGCTGCACGAAGGACGACATCAAGAAGGCGCTCGCCGGGTCCACGATGAGCCAGATCGGCTACATGATGCTGGCGGCCGGGCTGGGGCCCGCGGGCTACGCGTTCGCGATCTTCCACCTGGTCACGCACGGCTTCTTCAAGGCCAACATGTTCCTCGGTGCCGGCTCGGTCATGCACGGGATGACTGGGCCGGACGGAGAGGGCGACGTCGACATGCGGCACTACGGTGCGCTGCGCCGGGCCATGCCGGTCACGTTCGCCACCTTCGGGCTCGGCTACCTGGCGATCATCGGCTTCCCCGGCTTCTCGGGCTTCTTCTCCAAGGACAGGATCATCGAGGCGGCGTTCGGGGAGTCGTTCTGGGTCGGTCTGGCCGCCCTGCTCGGCGCGGGCGTGACGGCGTTCTACATGACGCGTCTCATGGTCATGACGTTCACGTCGCCGAAGCGCTGGCTCGACGACGTGCACCCTCACGAGTCGCCGCGCGTGATGACGGTGCCGCTCGTGGTGCTCGCGGCCCTGTCGGTCCTCGGTGGCGTGCTCGTGCTCGGCGGCTGGATCGAGCACTGGCTCGAGCCGGTGGTCGGGCACACCGAGCACCACGAGCTCGCGGTGCCCGCCTGGGGCATGTCGATCATCGTCACGGCGGTGGTCGCGGTCGGCGTCGCGCTCGCCTGGTCCACGTACACGCGCTCGCCGATCGCCGGGACCGCGCCCGCCGACGCCGACGTCTCGGTGCTCACCCGCGCCGGCCGGCACGAGCTCTACGGCAACGCGGTCAACGACACGCTCGTGGTGCGGCCCACGCGGCACCTCACGCGGGTGCTGGTCTTCCTCGACGCGCGACTCGTCGACGGCCTCGTCCGCGGTCTCGCCGACCGACTCGGTGACACGTCCCAGTTCCTGCGCACGCCCCAGACGGGCTACGTCCGCAGCTACGCCCTCAGCATCCTCGTCGGCTCGCTCGTCGTGGTGCTCGCACTCCTGGCGGTGACGCTCGCATGATCCTGTCCGTCCTCGCCGCCACCCCGCTCGTCGGTGCGCTGGTCGTCACGCTGATGCCGCGCACGGCCGCCGCCGCCCGGACGGTCAAGGTCGTCGCGCTGGCGGCGTCGCTCGTCGCGCTCGCGCTCGCGCTGTACGTCACGGCACGCTTCGACGTCGCCGCGGGCGGCTACCAGCTGACCGAGCAGCACGAGTGGATCGGCCCGCTCGGGGTGCACTACGCGCTCGGGGTCAACGGCATCGGGCTCACGCTCGTGCTCCTCACGACGGTGCTCGTGCCGATCGTCCTGCTGGCCGCGTGGGCGGACCGCCTGCCCGCAGCCCGCAGCGTCAACTCCTACCTCGCCTGGATGCTCGTCCTGGAGGCGCTCGCGATCGGCGTCTTCTGCGCCACCGACGCCTTCCTGTTCTACGTGCTCTTCGAGGCCACGCTGATCCCGATCTACTTCCTCATCGGGTCCTACGGCGGCGCGGGTCGCACCTACGCCGCCGTGAAGTTCCTCATCTACAACCTGGTCGGTGGCCTGCTCATGCTCGCCTCGATCGTCGGCCTCTACGTCGTCACCGCCCGTGCCGGCGACCCGACCTACCTGCTGTCGGACCTGTCGGGGCTCGACGTCGGCACGACCACGGAGCGGCTCCTGTTCCTGGGGTTCATGGCGGCGTTCGCGATCAAGGCGCCGCTGTTCCCGTTCCACACGTGGCTGCCCGACGCCGCCGGCACCGCCACGCCCGCGACGTCGGTGCTGATGGTCAGCATCATCGACAAGGTCGGCACGTTCGGGATGCTGCGGTGGTGCCTGGAGCTGTTCCCGGGGGCGTCGGAGTGGGCCAGCCCCGTCGTCATCACGCTCGCGGTCGTCAGCATCCTCTACGGGGCGCTGCTCGCGATCGGCCAGGACGACGTCCGCCGGCTGGTGGCGTTCACGTCGGTGTCGCACTTCGGCTTCATCATCCTCGGCATCTTCACCTTCACCCACACGGCGACGGCCGGGTCGACGCTCTACATGTTCAACCACGGGCTCTCGACCGCGGCGCTGTTCCTCGTGACCGGCATGATGGTCGCCCGTCGCGGCTCGGCCAGCATCAGCGACTTCGGCGGCGTGCAGAAGGTGGCGCCGGTGCTGTCGGGCATCCTCCTGCTGGCCGGCCTGTCGAGCCTGTCGCTGCCAGGGCTGGCGCCGTTCGTGAGCGAGTTCATGGTGCTGGCGGGCACGTTCACGCGCTCGGTGCCGGCGGCGGTGCTGGCCACGCTCGGCATCGTGCTCGCGGCGTTGTACATCCTGATCATGTACCAGCGGACCATGACCGGTCCGCTGCAGCCGGAGGTCGAGCACCTGCGTGACCTCGACCACCGCGAGGTGGCGGCGCTGGCGCCGGCGGTCGTGCTGATCGTCGGGCTCGGCTTCTTCCCGCAGCCGCTGCTCGACCTCGTGAACCCGGCCGTGGACGAGGTGGTGAGCCACGTGGGCGTCGGGGACCCGGCGCCCCGCACCCCGGCTGACCTCGACGGCATCTCGTTCTCCGGCTCCTACGCACCGATGAGCGAGCTCACCGACACGGAGGGTGGTCACTGATGGCGACGTTGCTGCTGGCCGACCGGCCCGACATCGCCGCACCCACGATCGAGTGGTCGCTACTGTCCCCGCTGCTCGTCGTCGCGGGTGTCGCGATGGTCGCCGTGCTCGTGGAGACGTTCTGGCCGCGGGGCACCCGGTTCACCGCGCAGGCGGTGCTCGCCGGCCTGGGCCTGCTCGCCGCGCTGCTCGACACCGTCCGCGTGTACGTCTCGCTCGACCGCGTCGACGGCGACGTCGTCGGCCGCGGCACCCCCGTGGCCGAGGGCGCGGTGACCGTCGACGGGCCCGGCGTGCTCACGTGGGGCCTGCTCCTCGTGTTCGCTCTGCTCAGCCTCGCCCTGTTCGCCGAGCGTCGGCTCGACGGCGGGCTCAGCGCCTTCACGGGTCGCGCGGTCGACCCGCCGGGGTCGGGCGGCGAGGCGGAGGCGACGCGGCTGCGCCTGGAGCACACCGAGACCTTCCCGCTGCTGCTGTTCGCGCTCGCGGGCATGATGCTGTTCGCCTCGGCGAACGACCTCGTCACCATGTTCGTCGGCCTGGAGGTCATGAGCCTCCCGCTGTACCTCCTCTGCGGGCTGGCCCGGCGTCGGCGGCTCATCAGCCAGGAGGCGTCGCTCAAGTACTTCCTGCTCGGCGCGTTCTCCTCGGTGTTCTTCCTCTACGGCGTGGCGCTCGCGTACGGCTACGCGGGCAGCTTCCGCCTGGCCGACATCGACACGGCGGTGACCAGCCGGACCGGCGGCGAGCACCTGCTGCTCGCGGCGATCGGCCTGATCAGCGTCGGCATGCTGTTCAAGGTCGGCGCCGTCCCCTTCCACCAGTGGACGCCCGACGTCTACCAAGGGGCGCCGACACCGGTGACGGCCTTCATGGCCGCAGGCACCAAGGCGGCGGCCTTCGTCGCGTTCATGCGCGTGCTGTTCGTCGCGTTCGGCGGGGCGTCGTGGGACTGGCGGCCGTTGCTGTGGGTCGTGGCCCTGCTCACGATGGTGGTCGGCTCGCTGGTCGCGATCGCGCAGACCGACGTCAAGCGGATGCTCGCCTACTCCTCCGTCGCGCACGCCGGGTTCCTCCTGGTCGGCCTCGCCGGCGCCTACGTGGCCGACTCCGAGCGGATCACGTCGGTCTCCGGGCTGCTGTTCTACCTCGGCGTCTACGGCGTCTCGTCGATCGGCGCGTTCGCGGTGGTGACGGTCGTGCGTGACGCGGGCGGTGAGACCACCCACCTGTCGCGCTGGGCGGGGCTGGGCAAGGAGTCGCCGTTCCTGGCCGGGTCGTTCGCGCTGTTCATGCTGTCGTTCGCGGGGATCCCGCTCACCGGCGGCTTCATCGGCAAGTGGAGCGTGTTCAGCGCGGCGTGGTCGGGCGGCTACGGCGCCCTGGTGGTCGCGGGCGTCCTGACGAGTGCCGTGGCGGCCTACTTCTACGTGCGCGTGATCGTGCTGATGTTCTTCACCGACCCCGTCGGCGACGGCCCGACCGTGGCACTTCCCAGCGTCTTGACTACGGTGGTCATCGCAGCAGCCGCTGCGGGCACGCTGGTCCTGGGCATCCTCCCAGGACCGGTGCTCGACCTCGCTCAGCACGCGGGAACCTTCGTGCGCTGAGCCGACTGTGACCAGGAGCCGGGACGTGTCGCTGGGATTCTCGTTCGACGAGCCGGAGCTCGAGGAGCGCGTGCGCCGTGGCGTCGAGGCTGTCGAGGCACGGCTCGCCGCGGCCGTCGACAGTCCCGACCCGTTCATCGCGGAGGCCGCCGCCCACCTCGTGAACGCCGGGGGCAAGCGCTTCCGTCCGCTGCTCGTCGTGCTGGCGTCGCAGCTGGGCGACGCCGACCACCCCGACGTCGTTCCGTCGGCGCTCGTCGTCGAGCTGACCCACCTGGCCACGCTGTACCACGACGACGTGATGGACGAGGCTCCGCTGCGTCGAGGTGCTCCGAGCGCGAACGACCGCTGGGGCAACTCGCTGGCGATCCTCGTGGGCGACTACCTGTTCGCGCAGGCGTCGGAGCTGGTGTCGACCCTGGGCACCGAGGCCGTGCGCATCCAGGCCGAGACCTTCTCGCGTCTCGTCCGGGGGCAGATCCGCGAGACCGTGGGTCCGGCCGAGGGCGAGGACGCCCTGCAGCACTACCTCGACGTGGTGGCCGACAAGACCGGGTCGCTGATCGCCACGTCGGCCCGCTTCGGCGCGCGCGCGTCGCGTGCGGGCGACGACGTCGAGGCGGCGCTGACCGAATTCGGCGAGCGGATCGGGGTCGCGTTCCAGCTGAGCGACGACGTGCTCGACATCGCGAGCGACAGCGACGACTCGGGCAAGACGCCGGGCACCGACCTGCGCGAGGGCGTGCCGACCCTGCCGACGCTGCTCGCGCTGCGCGGCGACGACCCGGCCGACGCGCAGCTGCGCGAGCGGCTGTCCGGCCCGATCGAGGACGAGACGGTCGTCGCGGAGGTGCTCGCCGCGCTGCGGGTGCACCCGGCGATGGCGCAGGCGCGTGCGTACGTGCAGGCCGAGGCCGACGCGGCCCGCGCCCTGCTGGCCGACCTGCCCGACGTGCCGGCCCGCCGCGCCCTCGAGGCGCTGTGCGACAGCCTGGCCGACCGCGTCGCCTGACCGCCGCGTCGCCCGGGGTCCCGCTCAGGCGGTGACGACCGGCCGCGGTGCTCGGCGTCGGCTCGAGATCGCGTCGACCGTGAAGATGACGAGCGCCGCCCAGACGAGCGCGAAGCCGATCCAGCGCGCCGTGCTCATGGCCTCGTGGAACACGAACAGCCCGAGCAGGAACTGGATGAACGGGCCGAGGTACTGCAGCAGGCCGATCGTCGTGAGCGAGAGCCGGGTGGCGGCGGCGGCGAACATCAGCAGCGGGATGGCCGTGACGACGCCGGTGCCCGCCAGCAGGGCGGCGTTGCCGACCCCGGCGTGCCCGAACGTGAGGTCGCTGCGCAGCTGCAGGACGACGAGGAACGCGAGCGCGAACGGCGCGAGGATCAGCGTCTCCATGCCGAGGCCCTCGAACGCCCCGAGCGACGCCCGCTTCTTGAGGAACCCGTAGGTGGCGAACGAGCCGGCGACGAGCAGCGCGATCCACGGCAGTCGTCCGTAGTCGACGGTGAGGACGACGACGGCGACGAACCCGATGCCGACGGCCATCCACTGCGCGGGCCGCAGCGTCTCCTTGAGCACCAGCACGCCGAGCAGCACGGTGACGAGCGGGTTGATGAAGTAGCCGAGCGACGTCTCGATGACGTGCCCGTTCGTGACGCCCCAGATGAACCCGCCCCAGTTCAGGGCGATGGTCACCGACGCGAGCGCGAGGAAGAGCATGAGCGTGCGGTCGCGGGCGATGTCGCGGAAGCGGCCCCAGCGTCGGGTGACGCCGATGAGCACGAGCACGAACGCCAGCGACCAGACGATGCGGTGCGCGAGCACCTCCAGCGGTCCCGCCGGCTCCAGCAGCGGCCAGTAGAGCGGGAAGAGCCCCCAGCAGAGGTACGCCCCGATCCCGTACGGCAGCCCGCTCCCGGTCCGCTCCTCCACCTCCGCCACCAGCGCAGCCTAGTCACCCTTGGGGTTGGGCCCCACCCGGTGGGTGACCCCCCACCCCAGCGCTGAGGTGGGACGAACCCCTGGGGGTGGGACGACGGGGGCGAGCCTGCGCGACCATGGACCCATGCCGACGCCGCGCTGGTTCACCGACACCGACGAGAACCACTCCACGTGGTACCGCGACCGCTTCCGCGACCTCGCGGCGGAGGGGGCCGACCTGGAGGGGGAGGCGCGTCTCGTCGACGCGCTGGCGCCGCGCGGCTCCCGTGTGCTCGACGCCGGCTGCGGGGCCGGTCGCCTGGGCGGAGCGCTGCACCACCGCGGCCACGACGTCACCGGCGTCGACGCCGACGAGGTGCTCGTCGCCGAGGCCCGCGCCAGGCGTCCTGGCCCGACCTGGCTGGTCGCCGACCTGCTCGACGTCGACCTCGGCGCGGCGTTCGACGTCGTCGTCACGGCGGGCAACGTGATGGTCTTCCTCGCGCCCGGCACGGAGCAGCGGGTGGTCGCGAACCTCGCCCGCCACGTGGCCGACGACGGTGCGCTCGTGCTCGGCTTCCGGCTCGACCGCCACTACGGCCTCGCCGACCTCGACGACCACCTCGCGGCCGCCGGGTTCGCGGTGGAGCAACGCTTCTCCACGTGGGACCTGCGGCCGCTCGGCGAGGGCGCCGACTTCGCGGTCACGATCGCCCGCCGCGCCACCTGACCGGGCTACGCTGCGCGCGTGGACATCGACGGCACCACGCTGCTGGCCTCGGGCGACTTCCAGGCGTACGGCACGAGCCACCTGGTCGTCCTCGCGCTGTTCGCGATCGGCCTGGTCCCGGTGGTGCTCCTCGGGCGTCGGGTTCGTGGCACGACCGCGGAGGCGACGACGAGCCGGGTGCTGGCGCTCGGCATCGTGGCCGTCACCGTCCCGCTGCAGGTGCTGCAGCTCCTGCCCGACGAGTGGAACCCGCGCACGTCCCTGCCGTTCCAGCTGTGCGATCTCGCGTGGATGTTCGCGGTGCACGCGCTGTGGACGCGCTCGCTCCTGACCTCCACCGTCACCTACTTGTGGGGGCTCACGCTGACGACGCAGGGCATGGCCACGCCCGACCTGTCGTCGAACTGGCCCGAGCCGCGCTTCATCATGTTCTGGGCCATGCACGTGCTGATCGTGTGGGCGGCGGTGTACCTCGTCGTCGGACTGCGCGTGCTGCCGACGTGGGCGACCTACCGCCGCACGGTGGTGGTCACGTTGGTCTGGGCGGCGTCGGTGATGACCTACAACGCGCTGATGGACACCAACTACGGCTATCTCAACGGCAAGCCGAACCGGGCGTCGCTGCTCGACGTGCTCCCGGCGTGGCCCTGGTACGTGGCGGTCGAGATCGTCGTGGTCGCCGCTGTCTGGGCGCTGCTGGTGTGGCCGTGGACGCGAGGGAGGGTGGCCGCTCGGGCGGCTGCGTGAGAACGCTCTCATCCGTTCGTCATGCGGTTCTCACGGTTCGTCGGTTCGATGAGGGCCATCCACCGAACGAAGGAGCTCTCCATGACGACCCTGCGCGCCCTCGCCGCGACCACCACTGCCCTCGTCCTCGCGCTCGGCGTGAGCGCCTGCGGCTCGGACGACGATGACGACGACGTCCGTCCCGCCGCGACGTCGGCCCCGGCGGCCACGGCCGACGCCTCGACCTCCGCCGCACCGCTCGACGGACCGGTCGACGACGCCGCCCTGCGCAGCGAGCTGGAGAAGATCGCGCTCGACGAGGTCGGCGAGGGCCGGGTCACCGACGTCGAGTACAGCGACGACCGCGACCACGCCTACGAGGTCGAGGTCGACCTCGGCAACGACGACGACGTCACCGTCGAGATCGCCGAGGACAAGTCGGTCGTGCGCGTCGACCGCTGACACCCGCGTCGCACCCCGCGCAGCAGAGCGCCCCCGTCGGACCTGGTCCGGCGGGGGCGTCGTGTCGTGCCGAGACCACGGAAAGTCGTTGGGTCGATCGTCGGCCGGGTCCCTAGGGTCGACGCATGGACGAGCACGCCGACTCCGCCGAGACGATCGACGCCGCCGTGGGGTGCGCCCATTGCGGCCGTGAGGTCGACCCCACGGCAGACCTGGCGATCACGATCGTGGTGGGTCGGTCCGAGCGCCTGGACGCCGAGGGGGAGCGCTGCTTCCGACACGAGCAGGTGCTGACGTTCTGCGACCTCGAGCATGCCAACGCCCACCTCGCCGACCACTCCCTGCGGGACGAGTGGCCGGACAGCGAGATGCTCGAGCCGCACGACAACGACCTTGGGGCGTTCGGCTGCTTCCTGCTCGCCGTGACCCTCCTGGTGCTGCTCGCCGTCGGCGCGGTGGTCACCCTTCGCTGGCTCTGGGACGTCGTGACCTGACGGGCCCGGCCGCAGGGCGTCAGCGGTAGTTGACGAACTGCAGCGGGAAGTCGAGATCGGCACCCTTGAGCAGTGCGATGACCTCCTGCAGGTCGTCGCGCTTCTTGCTGGTGACGCGCAGCTCGTCGCCCTGCACCTGCACCTTGACGCCCTTCGGGCCCTCGTCGCGGATCAGCTTGGAGACCTTCTTGGCCTGCTCGGTGCTGATGCCCTGGCTGAAGCTGCCGTTGATCTTGACGTCCTTGCCGCTCTGGCGCGGGTCGCCGGTCTCGAGCGCCTTGAGGCTGATGCCGCGCTTGATGAGCTTCTCCTTGAACACCTCGAGGACGGCGAGGGCCCGCTCGTCGGCGTTGGCCGTGATCTCGATGCCCTCCTCGCCCTTCCACTCCAGCAGGGCCCCGGTGTTCTTGAAGTCGTAGCGCGTGGAGATCTCCTTCATCGCCTGGTTGAGCGCGTTGTCGGCCTCCTGGCGATCGAGCTTGCTGACGATGTCGAACGAGGAGTCGGCCACGGGTTCTCTCCTGGTGGGTGTCGGGACGGCGAAGGGGTGGGACCCGCAGGTCCCACCCCTCAGCCTAGGCGCTCGTCCGCGCCCGGTCGTCGCTCAGGCGGCGAGCAGCACGTCGATCTGGTCGATCGCCAGGCGGCTGCCCTCCTCGACGCCCATGTCGATGACCTGCTGCAGTGCCTCGAGCGTCGCGTAGGTCGACGTGTCGACGGCGCGCGTGCCGCCGTCGATCGGCTCGAAGCGGTAGGTGTTGGTCGAGACCGGCATGCCCTCGACGGGCTGGAGGTCGTCGTCGGCGAACCCGTCGCGGAAGTCGAAGCCGTGCGGGGCGTCGACGGCGGTCACCTCCCACCAGCCGCCGAAGCGCTGTCCCTCGGGGCCGGTCATGTAGTAGGTGATCCTGCCGCCCTCGCTGAGGTCGTGGTCGACGAACGTGGCGGGGAAGGAGGGCGGTCCCCACACCCGCTCGAGCTGGCGCGGGTCGGCGTAGATGCCGAACACCCGCTCGACGGGTGCGGCGAACTCCGCGGTGATGGTCAGCGTGCGCTGGTCCAGGTCCTTCTGGACGTCGGTGACGGGCATGTCAGGTCTCCTCAGGGGTGGGTGCGGTGGCGTGCTGGGGGTCGTCGGGCGGGCTGAGCAGGAGGTCGTCGATGCGGGCGACGCGTCCGCGCCACACGTGCTCGAGCTCGTCGAGCAGCGTGCCGACGGACCGGACGGCCTCGACGTCGCCGCTCGCGAGCGCCTCGCGGCCGACCCGTCGCTTGGTGACGAGACCGGCGCGCTCGAGCACCGCGACGTGCTTCTGCACGGCCGCGAAGCTCATGGGGTAGCGCTCGGCGAGGGTGCTCACGGAGTGCTCGCCGGCCAGGACGCGGCGCAGGATGTCGCGTCGGGTCCGGTCGGCCAGGGCGTGGAAGAGGGCGTCGGCCCGGTCCTCGTCCTGCTCGCTGCTCATGACCACAATCTACAACCATATGGTTGTAGGTTGTCAACCCCTCGGCAGGACGGATCCGGTTGGGCCGCGGCGTGCCGCCTGCGGTATGGTTTCTCGTCGTTGCCCACCTCGGTGGTCGACACCCTTGGCAGGTTGCCCGAGCGGCCAAAGGGAGCTGACTGTAAATCAGCCGGCATTGCCTTCAGAGGTTCGAATCCTCTACCTGCCACAGCGCCAGACGCTGGAACCGACGGCCCCGTCGGGCGAGAGCCCGCCGGGGCCGTCGGGTTCTCCGGGCCCTTCCGCGACGCCGGTGCGGTCATCCGACCTGATCGAGCCAGCGCCTGAGGTCGGCGGCGAGGAGGTCCGGCGCCTCGAGCGGCACCAGGTGGCCCGCTCCGTCGACCGTGAGCACGTCGACGGTGCCCGGGAGCCGGTGCGCGAGCTCGGTCGCCTGCGCCAGCGGGATCCACGGGTCGTGCTCGCCCCACCCGACGCGCACCGGGCAGCGCGTCCGGCCGAGCCGCTCGGCGACCGGCCGCGTGTGGGCGGGGTCCAGCTGCGCGACCTGCGCGTAGAAGGCGCGCTGGCCGTGCGGGGTGGTCCACGGGGCGACGAGCTCGTCCACCTGTCGCGCGTCGAGCGACCCGGCGACGGCGCCCGCGACGTACTCGCGCACCAGTGCCGCGTGGAGCGTCCCGGGCAGGGCGGCGAACACGTCCTCGTGCGTCGCGACCAGCCGGAAGAACGGCGAGCCCCACGGGTCGAGCGTGACGACGTCGAGCAGGTACAGCGACGCGAGCACCGACCCCTCGAGCAGGTGGGCACCGAGGGCGACAGCGCCCCCGACGTCGTGGGCGACGACGTGCGGGGCCCTCAGGTCCCAGTGCCGCAGGAGCGCCGCGAGCCGACGTCGCTGTGCCTCGAGGTCGACCACCGGGTCCTGCCCGGGGGGACCCGTGGGGATCGAGGCGCCGTAGCCGGGCATGTCCCACAGCAGCACGCGGTGCGTCGCCGCGAGCGTGTGCGCGACGGGCGCCCACACCGCTGCCGACCACGGGGTGCCGTGGCACAGGACGACGTCGCCGACGGGCTCGCCCCGTGACGGCTCGAGGACGTAGGTGGCGATGCGGACCCCGTCGAGGTCGACGTACCGCGGTGCAGGAAGACGGCCGGGAGGGGACATGCGTCGCACGCTAGGACTTCAGGTCGACCTGAAGTCAAGGTGGCACGATGGTCCCGTGAGAGTCGGAGCAGCCGCCGAGCGGGTCGGCGTCGCAGCCCACGTCCTGCGGCACTGGGAGGACGAGGGCGTTGTCGTGCCCGACCGCACGCCTGCCGGGCACCGCGTCTACACCGACGAGCACCTGCACCGTCTCGAGATCGTCCGGTCGTGCCAGCGCGTCGGCCTGCGCCTGTGGCAGATCCGGCTGGTCCTGCACCGCGACGCGCAGGGGCGGGACGACGTCATCGCGCAGCACCTCGAGCACCTGCGGCGCCAGAGGGCCGAGCTCGACGCGGCCGAGGCCTTCCTCACCCACGTGCTCACCTGCGAGCACGACCTGATGAGCCGGTGCGAGCGCTGCTCGGCCTATCCGCGCGCCTGACGCCGGCGGGTCGCTGACGTCGGCGTCGAGGGGCGGGCCCGCCCGACCCGACCTACCGTCGACCCATGACGGGGACGACGCCTTGCACGCACGACGACATCGCCCGCCAGTTCGGCGTGGAGCACCTCGAGGACTGGCAGGCCGACGCGATCGACGCGGTGTGCTCGGGGTGTGACACGGTCGTGCTCGCCCCGACCGGGTCGGGCAAGTCGCTGGTCTACCTCGTCGCCGGACGGTGCGCGGGCGGCTGGACGCTCGTGGTGTCGCCGCTGCTGGCGCTGCAGGCCGACCAGCAGGCGCACGCCGAGCAGGCCGAGGGGATCCGCGCCGAGCGCCTCGACGGTTCGGTGCGGGGGCGGAGGCGTCAGGCGCTGCTCGACGACGTCGCGGGCTGCTCCGTCGACTACCTCTACCTCTCGCCCGAGCAGCTGGCCAACGACGAGGTCGCCGACGCGCTCGCTGCCTGCCCTCCCGGGCTGGTCGTGGTGGACGAGGCGCACTGCGTGTCGGAGTGGGGGCACGACTTCCGGCCCGACTACCTCCGCCTGGGCGACCTCGTCTCGCGGCTCGACGAGACGGGCGGGGACGGCCCCGACGGTGAGGGTGCGGGCCGACCGGTTCGCCTGGCGCTGACCGCCACGGCCGCGCCGCCCGTGCTCGAGTCGATCTCCGGGCGGCTCGGCATGCACGACCCGACCCTGGTCTCGACGTCGATCGTGCGGCCCACGCTCGAGCTGCGCGTGCGCCAGGCGAGCGACGACGACGCGGTGCGCCGCCAGGTGCTGGAGTGCGTCGGCGAGGGCGTGGCCCTCGTCTACACCCGGACGCGCCGCGCGGCGGAGGAGGTCGCTGACCTGCTGGTCGCCGAGGGGCGCAACGCCGTGGCCTACCACGCGGGCCTGTCGCGCAGACGTCGTCAGGAGGTGCAGGACGCCTTCTTCGCCGACGAGGTCGAGGTGGTCGTGGCGACCTCGGCGTTCGGCATGGGCATCGACAAGCCGGACGTCCGATGGGTCGTGCACGCCGGTGCCCCGGCGTCCGTCGACACCTACGTGCAGGAGGCCGGACGCGCGGGCCGCGACGGGGAGCCCGCCGTCGCCACGCTCGTGCACCGGCCGGAGGACCGTGCGCTCGGACGCTTCTTCGCCGCCGCGGTGCCGAAGCGGGGCACGGTCTCGAAGGTGCTGCGGGCGGCGCGCGACGTCGGCACCGACCCGCGTGACGTCGCGGAGTCTGCCGGGGTCGGTCGAGCCACGGCGGCGCGGGTGCTCAACCTCCTCGACCTGGACGAGGCCCTCGACGTTGTCACCGCGAGTCAGCTGGTCGAGCGCGCGGAGGAACGGCGCCGCCTGGAGGAGTCGCGGGTGGAGATGGTGCGCGAGTACGCCGAGACCCGCCGCTGCCGCTGGTCGTGGGTCGCCGGGTACTTCGGCCAGCAGGCCGACGACTGCGGTGTGTGCGACCGCTGCCTGGAGGGCGTCGTCGAGTCGGCGGACGTGGGCACCCATGGCGCCCACCTGGAGCACCCGACGTTCGGCCCGGGCGCGGTGGTCGACGCCGACGCCGAGCACCTCACGGTCCTGTTCGACCACGAGGGCTACAAGACCCTCTCGCGTGACTTCGTCGAGAAGTTCCACCTCCTCGACGAGCCGGAGGCAGAGCCAGCGTAGACAGTCCCCGCGTTTCGGAACGTCATCGTCCGTTCCGGGCGGGGACGGGGGTGATGGTGTTCCGAAGCGCGGGGACTGCTCAGTCGCGGAGGGCGGTCTTGAGCAGCTTGCCGACGGAGTTCTTGGGCAGCGAGTCGTGCAGCACGACCGAGCGCGGGACCTTGTAGCGCGCGAGCGAGGCGAGACAGTGCTGACGGAGCTCCTCGGGGGTGGTCGACGTGCCTGGGCGTAGGGCCACGTGGGCCACCGGCACCTCGCCCAGCACGTCGTCGGGCTGCCCGGTGACCGCCGCCTCGAGGACGGCGGGGTGCTCATAGAGGACGTCCTCGATCTCCTTGGGGTAGATGTTCTCGCCGCCGCGGATGATCATGTCCTTCACGCGGTCGACGAGTCGGAGGTAGCCGTCCTCGTCGAGCACGCCGATGTCGCCGGTGTGCAGCCACCCGTCCTTCAGCACCTTCGCGGTCTCTTCGGGACGACCGAGGTAGCCGCGCATGACGATGTCGCCCTTGATGACGACCTCGCCGCGTTCACCCGGGCCAACGCGTCGCCCATCCACCGACTCGATCTCGACCTCGACCCCCGGGAGGGCCGTGCCGACCGTGCCCACCTTGCGTGAGCCGTGGAGGGGATTGATCGTGGCGGCGACGCTGCATTCCGACAGTCCGTATCCTTCGACGAGGGTCACGCCGAAGCGCTGCTCGAAGCGGGCGATGAGGTCGGCGGGCATGGGCGCGGCGCCGCAGACCACGAACCGCAGTGAAGACGTGTCGACGGCGCGGGTCGTCGCTGCCTCGATGAGCGCGTACATGGTCGGCACGGCCGAGAAGTACGTGGGCCGTTCGCGCTCGACAAGCTCCCAGAACGTCGGTGCGTCGAAGCGTGGCGCGACCACCACAGAGCCGCCGGCGGCCAGGGCGGAGAGCACGCCGACGATCAGCCCGTTGCAGTGGAACAGGGGCAGCACCAGGAGGCTGCGGTCGTCCTCGCTGAGCTCCAGGTGCGCGACGATCGACATGACCATTGCGGACACGTTGGCGTGGTCGAGCACGCATCCCTTCGGCCGGCCAGTGGTGCCCGAGGTGTAGACGATGAACGCGAAGTCGTCGGGGGAGCTCTTGTGGTGCTTGGGTGTGGTGACGTCCGACGGGGGCATCCAGACGTCCTCCACAGGGAGGTGCGCAACTCCGGATGTCGCACCGAAGCGGGCTCCGCGCTCGTCCGCGACGAGCACCCGGGCCCCGGAGTCTTCCAGTTGGTAGCCGACCTCGGCATCGGTCAAGGCGGGATTGACGGGGGTCAGTGCAGCACCGAGCCGCCAGGCAGCGAACATCGTCGTGACGATCTCGGCCCGGTTCGGCAGCATGACCGCGACGACGTCGCCGACGCCCACACCGAGCCGGCTCAGGTGTGCGGCTGTGGCCGCGACGGCCGCCTCGAGGTCAGCGTTGTCGAGTCGTCGCTCGCCGTCGACCAGGCACGCGCTCTCCGGGTCGCTCATCGAGCGCGAAGACGGGATGGTGGCCAGGTCGCCCGTCGAGTGCGTGGACGTCTGCTGAGAGGTTGGGAGAGGGTTCACTCTGCCGACCATAGAAGTGAGGGCCCGCGGACTCTTGGTGCTACGGATACAAAGATCTCCTCCCGTCTGGGTCGGGCGTCCACTACGATTCCCCCGTGCCACTCACCGAAGACGGGCCCGGTCCGACCACCGACGACCTCGCCGGCGTGGCAGTGATCGGTGCCGAGCTCAACGACGACCTTGCTGCTCTTGTCGGGGGCATGCGGACCGAGCTGGCTGGCCGGATCAGCGAGCTCGATGGCGACCCGGTGCTGCTGGAGCTGCTCGGCGCGAGCATTGAAGGCAACGTCGACACGATCCTGCACGCACTGCAGCACCACATCGAACCAGATCGTTTCGAGCCACCTACGGCCGCGTACGAGTATGCGCGACGTCTCGCGCAGCGTGGCGTTCCGGTGAATGCGCTGGTGCGGGCCTATCGGCTCGGTCAGCAGTTTCTCCTGCAGCGGGCCTTTGAGGTCGGCTCTCGACTGCTCGAGCCGGTCCAGCTGGCGAGGTCGTACGCGGTGGTCGTCGACACGGTGTTTGCGTACATCGACTGGATCTCTCAGCGTGTGGTAACGGTGTACGAGAACGAGCGCGAGGCGTGGCTGGCCAATCAGCGCAACGAGCGCGAGTCCCGCGTCCGGAGCCTGCTCGCGGGTGACCTGCGCGACCTCGACGGGGCCGAGCGGCTGCTCGGTTACCGGTTGAGCGGCCGCCACGTGGCGGCTGTGTCGTGGCTCTCCGATGCCGCGACCTCCGATCAGCTGACGCGTTCGGGCCGGGCGCTGCGCATGCTCGCACGCCACCTGGGGTCGCCGCAGGCACCTCTTGTCGTCGGGCAGGACGAGAACACGACGTGGGCGTGGATCCAGGTGCCTGCGGGCGTGACGGCGTCGGCCCACCTCGCCACGTGGTCCTTCGATCAGACCCCCGCGCCGGCCATCGCGTTGAGCAGCGTGCACGAGGGGCTCGACGGCTTCCGGGTCGGGCACGAAGAGGCGCTGAGAGTGCAGCGGGTGGCACTGCTCGGCGACGGTCCACGTCGCCAGGTGCTCAGCCACGACGAGCCGGGGACGGCGCTCGCCACACTGCTCTCCGCCGACATCGAAGCGACTCGCCACTTCGTACGTCGGGTGTGCTCGGCGGCCTCGCGGTCGAGGGCGAGACGGCCGAGCGGCATCGCAGGACGTTGCACGTGTTCCTGCGCCACAACAGCTCGTACACCGCCACGGCCGAGGCGATGACGATGCACAAGAACTCGATTCGATACCGCGTGGCCACCGCCGAGAAGCTGCTCGGACGCGCGATCCGTGACGACCGACTCGAGCTCGAGGTGGCGCTCGGCCTGGCCGAGCGACTGGGCTCCGCCGTGCTCGTCTGATCTGTCGGTCGTTCGTACCAAACGTACAAAAGCGCTCCTCGGTTTCGGCTGTCCGCGCCGTAGTCCGGTCTGATGTGACCTACGTAACGTCCGTCGGGCGCGTCGAGTGACGTCGCTCCGCGGGACAGGCCTTCGAGCCGCCTGCGGACCCTCACAGTCCGAAGGAACCGCCATGGGCTTCACGACAGGCAACTTCCCTCCGGTCGACCTCGAGACGTTCACCGACAAGCCCTTGCAGGAACGCGTGAAAACGCTTGCGCTGCACTGGGTCGAGTACGGGTTCGGGTCGCCGAAGATGATCCCCACCACCTACGTGCTGAAGCTGGTGTTCCTCTACATCGGCCTCGGACTCACGCTCGTGACCCTGACGTCCGGCGTTGGGGCACCCTGGGACATCGGCGCTTGGTGGAACGAGCCGATCGTCTACCAGAAGCTGATCCTCTGGACGATGTTCCTCGAGACGCTCGGCGTGGCCGGCTCGTGGGGTCCGATCGCCGGCAAGTTCAAGCCGATGACCGGCGGCGTGCTGTTCTGGGCGCGACCCGACACGATCCGCATGCCCCCGTGGCCCGACAAGGTGCCGGGCACAGCGGGCGACCGCAGGACCGTCCTCGACGTCGCTCTCTACGCGGCGCTGCTTGCCTCCCTCGTCGTGCCGGTGGTGCTCCGCGGCACGGACGTCCCGGCGCTGACGGCCGTGCTGCCAGCGAACACGAGCGGCCTGGTCGACCCGACGCTCATGCTGATCCCGATCGCGCTCACGATCGTCCTCGGCCTGCGTGACAAGACGATCTTCATCGCCGCGCGCGCCGAGCAGTACGGACCCGCTCTTGTCGCTTTCGCACTCGTGCCCATCCTTGGTGGCGCCGACGGCAACGCGTTCGTCGACATGATCGTGCTGCTGAAGCTGCTTCTCGTCTCGGTGTGGATCGGCGCGGGCGCCTCCAAGCTCGGCGTGCACTTCGCCAACGTCGTGCCGCCGATGGTGTCGAACAGCCCCTGTGTTCCCGGCCGGGCGATCCGCCGCGCGCACTACCGGAACTTCCCCGAGGACATTCGCCCGTCGGGGCTGGCCAAGGGACTTGCCCACGTGGGCGGCACGCTCGTGGAGATCGCGGTCCCGCTTGCGCTGCTGCTCACGACCAACGCGACGATCGCCCTCGTGGGCGCTGCGATCATGGTCTGCTTCCACGCCTTCATCATCTCGACGTTTCCCCTCGCTGTGCCGCTCGAGTGGAACCTGATCTTCGGCTTCGCCGCCGTCTTCCTGTTCGTCGGCTTCCCGAACGCCGACGGCTACGGCGTGGCCGACGCGAGCAGCCCGTGGCTCGTCGTGACCGCCGTCGTGGCGCTGCTCTTCTTCCCCGTGCTCGGCAACCTGCGTCCCGATCTGGTCGCGTTCACGCCGTCGATGCGCCAGTACGCCGGCAACTGGGCATCGGCGCTCTGGGCCTTCCAGCCCGGATGCGAGGACAAGCTCAACCTCATCACCCGACCGACGAACAACCAGGTGCAGCAGCTCGAGGCCATGGGCTACCCGCCCGCGGTTGCGGAGATCACGATGCAGCAGACGATCGCCTGGCGCTCGATGCACAGCCAGGGTCGCGGTCTGTTCTCCGTGCTGCAGAAGCACGTGCGCGACCTCGATCGCGCTACGGTCCGAGAGGGCGAGTTCGCCTGCAACTCCGTCATCGGCTTCAACTTCGGCGATGGGCACCTCCACAACTGGAGACTCATCGAGGCCATCCAGCGACGGTGCAACTTCGCGCCCGGCGAGTTCGTCGTGGCCTGGGTCGAATCCCAGCCCATCCACCGCTCGACACAGCAGTACATGGTGATCGACGCGGCGCTCGGCATCATCGAGCGCGGCAGCTGGAACGTGCACGACGCCGTCAAGGAGCAGCCGTGGCTGCCGAACGGCCCGATCCCGCTCAACGTCACCTGGACGAAGACCGACGGCGAAGGCAACCCGGTGCGCGCCAGCCAGGCCGCGGGATCGCCATCGGCGGGGGAGAGGACGACGGCGTGACACGAGCCGTCGTGGTCGGCAGCGGGCCCAACGGGCTCGCTGCCGCCCTCACCCTCGCTGCCGCCCGCGTGGAGGTCACCGTCTACGAGGCCGCGTCCACGCCGGGCGGTGGCGCCCGGTCGGGCGAGCTCACACTCCCCGATCTGCTGCACGACGAGTGCTCAGGATTCCACCCGTTCGCGACCGACTCCGTCTTCGCCCGCGCCTTCGACCTCGAGTCGCAGGGACTGCGCTGGGCGTGGCCGGAGGTGCAGTACGCGCACCCGCTCGATGGAGGCCGCGGCGCCTCGGCCGTGCGGTCGGTCGGAGAGACTGCCGAGGCGCTCGGTGACGATGAGCGACGGTGGCGAGCCTTCATGGGCCCGGTCGACCGGCGTTTCGACACGATCGCCGAGGAGTTCCTGCAGCCCCTCGCGCACGTGCCCCGCCACCCCCTGCACCTGGCACGGCTCGGTGTGCGAGCGCCCGCCCCGGCAGCGGTGACGGCTCGGCTCTTCCGCACCGAGGAGGGCAGGGCGCTCTGGGCCGGGCTCGCAGCCCACGGGTTCACGTCGTTCTCGACCCCGCTGTCGTCCGCCATCGGAACGGCGCTCGGTGCCGCCGCACACCACTACGGGTGGCCGGTCGCCCAAGGCGGGTCGCGCTCGATCGTCCAGGCCGCCGTCGGTCTCTTCGAGTCGCTCGGTGGTCGGGTCGAGCTGAACTCCCCGGTGCACGACCTCCGCGACCTAGGGCCAGCCGACGTCACCATGCTCGACACCGCGCCTTCCGCCGCGGCGCGCATCGGCGCGCACGTGCTCCCCGACGCCACTCGCCGGGCCTACCGACGCTTCCGGCACGGCCCAGCGGCGTTCCAGCTCGCACTCGCTGTCGAGGGCGGCCTGCCCTGGGAGTACCAGCCGGCGCGACGGGCGGGCACGGTGCACGTATCGGGAAGCTACGCGGAGACGGCGTTGGCCGAGCGCCTGGTGAGCCGGGGCCAGATGCCCGAGCGGCCCTTCGTCCTGCTAGGCCAGCAGCACGTCGCCGACCCCGCCCGCGGACGCGACGGCCTGGTCCCCGTCGACTGCTACGCACACGTGCCCGCCGGGTACACCGGTGACGCCACCGCGGCGATCCTGGGCCAGGTCGAGCGGTTCGCCCCGGGCGCGCGCGAGCGAATTGTCGCGGTCGTGCCCCGATCGCCCCGCGACATCGAGCGGCACAACCCCAACTTCGTGGGCGGCGACATCGTCACCGGACTGAAGTCGCCCGTCCAGCTGCTGCTCGGGCCCCGCAAGCGGCTCGACCCCTACGCCACCGGTGCTCCTGGCGTGTACCTCTGTTCCGCAGCCGTGCCGCCGGGCCCGGGCGCCCACGGCGTCGGCGGCCACCTCGCGGCGCTCTCGGCGTTGCGTCGCCTCTCCTGATCCAGCTCTCCTCCCCGTCACGTACCCACCGAGAAGAAGGAAGTCCAGCATGCACATCACCCTCCAGGACAAGGTTGCGATCGTCACCGGCGCAGGCACCGGCATCGGCGAGGCCATCGCACGACACCTCGCCGAGGCCGGCGCACGCGTCGTGGTCTCCGACATCGACCTCGCTGCCGCCCAGCGCGTCGCCGACTCCCTGGCCGATGCGCTCGCGGTGCGCGCCGACGTGACGCAGGAAAAGGAGGTCGAGGCGCTGGTCGCCGCTGCCGTGGACGCGTTCGGCCGTATCGACGTCGTGGTCCCGAACGCTGGCATCGCCACCACGGTCCCGGTCGTAGGCACGTCGTTCGCGGACTGGCGCAAGGTCCTCGACGTCAACCTCGACGGCGTGTTCCTGACCATCCGCCACGCGCTGCCCGTCATGGTCGAGGGCGGCGGGGGCACCATCGTCAACATCTCCTCAATCACGTCGCTGCGCGGGTCCGCGCTCGTCGCGAGCTACGCGGCGGCGAAGGCCGCGGTGACCAACCTGACCAAGACAGTCGCGGCCGAGATGAGAACCCACGGGATCCGCGCCAACGCGGTGCAGCCCGGATTCATCGACACCGCGCTGGTCACGAGCCACCAGGGCGCGTTCGAGGACGCGCTCGGGCTCGAGCCGGGCGGGTTCGACGAGCTGATGGTCACCAAGCAGACGCGGTACGGGACGGCCGAGGAGGTCGCGGCGGCCGTGACGTTCCTGGCGAGCGACGCCTCCAGCTGGTGCAACGGATCGACCCTCGTCCTCGACGGCGGCTTCACGTCCGCCCTGCTCTGACCGCCGCCCCGACGCGGAACGTCATCGCCCTTTCTCACGACGAGAAAGGGCGATGACGTTCCGCATCGTGGGGACGTGTCAGGCCAGGACGTCCGCGAGCGACGCCGGAGTGAGACCTTGCGCCTCGGCGACGGGGGCGTTGGTGACCGACCCGGCGTGGGTGTTGAGGCCCTTGGCCAGGCTCGCGTCGGCGCGCAGGGCGTCGCGCCAGCCCCGGTCGGCGAGCGCGACCGTGTACGGCAGCGTCGCGTTGGTGAGCGCGTAGGTCGACGTGTGGGGGACGGCACCGGGCATGTTCGCGACGCAGTAGAACGTCGAGCCGTGCACCGTGAAGGTGGGGTCGTCGTGCGTGGTCGGGCGCGTGTCCTCGAAGCAGCCGCCCTGGTCGACGGCGATGTCGACGAGCACCGACCCCGGCTTCATCTGCGCGACGAGGTCGTTGCTGACCAGCTTCGGGGCGGCCGCACCGGCGACCAGGACCGCGCCGATGACGAGGTCGGCCTGGCGGACCTGCTCCTCCAGCACGTACGTCGAGGACGCGAGCCCGTGCACCTGGTTGTTGTAGCGCCAGAACGACATGCGCAGCTTCTCGAGGTCGGTGTCGAGGAGGGTGACGTCGGCGCCCATGCCGAGCGCGATGTTGGCGGCGTTCTGGCCGGAGACGCCCGCGCCGACGATCACGACCTTGGCGTTGGCGACGCCGCCCACGCCGCCCAGCAGCACGCCGCGTCCGCCCTGCGCCTTGAGCAGCGAGTGCGCGCCGACCTGCGGGGCGAGGCACCCGGCCACCTCCGACATCGGGTACAGCAGCGGGAGGCCGCCGCTCGGCAGCTGGACGGTCTCGTAGGCGATGCCGGTGGTGCCGGCCTCGACGAGCGCCTCGGTGAGGGGACGGTCGGCTGCGAGGTGCAGGTAGGTGAAGAGGGTCAGGTCGTCGCGCAGCAGCGGGTACTCCGACGCGATGGGCTCCTTGACCTTGAGCACCATCTCGGCCTCGCCCCAGACGTCCTCCGCGCGGTCGAGGAGGCGTGCGCCCGCCCGCTCGTACTCCTCGTCGGTGATCGACGAGCCAAGACCTGCGCCCTTCTGCACAAGCACGTCGTGCCCGTGGGCCACGAGCTCGTGGACGCCCACGGGCGTGAGGGCCACGCGGTACTCGTGGTTCTTGACTTCCTTCGGCACTCCGACGCGCATGGCACTCCTTCGACGATCGACTGGTGGTGACCATCCTGGGGATTCCTGTCCCGGGTCGGAGAAAAGTCCGCACGATCGTCGAGATGGGGCGCCGGTGCCGACTATCGTTCGTCCATGGCTGGTGTCTCGGGCGGTCCGTCGAACGGCTCGGGCACGAGCGCGACCGGCGCGCGCGCCGTCACGCTCGACGACATCGACCGTCGGCTCCTCGACGTGCTCGCCGATGACGCCCGCGTTCCGAACAACGTGCTCGCCGAGCGGGTCGGCATCGCGCCCTCGACGTGCTCGCTGCGTCTGCGCCGCCTGGTGTCGAGCGGGGTGGTCCGCGGCTTCCACGCCGACCTCGACCCGGCTGCCGTCGGCCGGCCGATCCAGGCGATGATCGCCGTGCGGTTGCAGCCGGCGGCCCGCGCCGACATCGGGACGGTCGCGCCCCGGCTCGCCGCCCTCCCCGGCGTGCTCAACGTCTTCTTCCTCTCCGGCGACGACGACTTCCTCATCCAGGTGGCGCTCCCGTCGCCGGACGCCCTGCGCGCCTTCGTCATCGACCACCTCAGCGCCTCGCGGGAGTTCACGTCGACCGAGACGAGCCTGGTGTTCGAGCACGTGCGCGGGTCGGCGTCGACGTGGGACGTCCGTCCCGTCTGAGCTCCTGGATCTTGTCGGTCGACGTGAGTTTGGTCTGCCATCACACTGGACCATGGGACTGCGCGCGATGTGCTTGAAGTCGCAGAGGATGTCGGGGCGGGCGACGACCGCTGCGCGACGATGTCCGTTCAATCAGCCGATGGTGCAACCGTCATGGCGAGCGAAGCCGTCGGGGGATACAAGACCTTGACGCTCGACTCACCGACGTTCACGGCGAGCGACTCTCAGGGGAGGTTCACGGCGCAGGTCCGTTACGCCAACTCCAAGCTTCCCGTCCAGTTCCACTTCAGGCTCTCGAGCGGTCTGAGAGCGGTGGCTGTCGGTGGTGTGACCGCCGTGGGAAGGAGAACACCGGTGAACTGCACCTACGACAAGCGGGGCGTAGGAGCGGGTTACGAGTTCCACTGGAGCTGCTCGAGTCACAGCAAGAACACGAAGTACGACTGGCGAGGGACGTATGCCTTCGACGTCAACGTCGGCGGTAGGACGGGAAGGGCCGTCGTGGCCAACCGCTTCGGATACGTCGTGACGACGGTACGAGGGTAGAGTCGTCGATGCTCAGCTGGCCGACTGGACGGTAAGGGTTGCCACGGGTCCCGCGAGGGAGAAGGTTCCAGAAGTAGACCCCGGGCCTCCGCCAGCCATCCGTCCCATCGACTGGGCCGAAACGCGCACCCCGGGATTCGCCGGACCTTCGTCCGTTCGGCCACGCTCGGACCCCTGGCGGCGGTAGACATCCGCTGAGGACCGCGACCGTCGCGCTCCCGCGACGAGAGGTGTCGACGATGAACTACGTGGTCCTGCAGGTGACGCTCAAGGAGAAGCTGCTCAGCTCGAGGTCGGGGAACCTCGCCGAGCTCGAGAACGCGATCAACGCGCAGGCCGCGAAGGGCTACCGCCTGCACACGATCACCACCGCCTCCGCCGCGAGCGGTGGTTTCGGTGGTGGCGACCGCATCCAGGCGACGATGGTGTTCGAGAAGCTCTGATCGCGGCGTCGGTCCGCCGGTCCGACTCGTCGGCCTGCAGTCGGACGTCCGCCGACCCGCCTACCCGCCGCGCTGCTGGGTGGCGACGGTGAGCGACTCCGCCTCGTCCTCCAGCACGTGGTCGTCCGGGTCGTCGCCGACCCGGTCGCGCAGGTCGGCGGCGGAGACGATCTCGAGGGCTCCCTCGTCGTCGCCTCCGTCCACGACCCTGACCTCGCCCTCGACGAGGCCGAGGAAGCAGTCCGGCGACGCGGCGAGGAGGTTGCGGAGGTGGCGTGGGGTGACGGTCTGCGGTGCGCTCATGCCTGCATCGTTCCCCGCCACGCCGGCGTGAATCGTCGGGTCAGCCCGGCCAGTCGACGCTGAGGTACTGCGTCTCGGTGTACGCCGCCAGGCCCTCGCGGGCGCCCTCGCGGCCGAGGCCGCTCTGCTTCACGCCGCCGAACGGGGCGGAGGGGTCGGAGACGAGTCCGCGGTTCACGCCGACCATGCCGGCGTCGAACGCCTCGCCGAGGCGGATCGCGCGCTGCAGGTCGCGGGAGAAGACGTAGGAGGCCAGCCCCATCTCGCTCGCGTTCACGAGGGCGAGCAGCTCCTCGTCGGTGCGCCACGTGACGATCGGCGCGACCGGACCGAACAGCTCGTGGTCGAGGATCGCGGCGTCGGCGGGGACGTCGACCAGCACGGTCGGCGCGAAGAAGTGGCCCGGTGCGTCGGGGACGGGTGCCTGGTGGCTGATCCGGGCCCCGGCGACCACGGCGTCGGCGACCACGTCGGCGAGCGTCTCGACGGCGGCCGCGGAGATCAGCGGACCGACCGCCGCGCCCGACCGAGCGGGGCCGACCGTCAGCTGCTCGACCTCGGCGCCGAGGCGCTCGACGAACGCGTCGACGACGTCGGCGTGCACGTAGAAGCGGTTGGCGGCCGTGCAGGCCTGCCCGCCGCCGCGGAACTTGGCGACCATCGCCCCGGCCACGGCAGCCTCGAGGTCGGCGTCGTCGGCCACGACGAACGGCGCGTTGCCGCCCAGCTCCATCGAGGCGTTGACGACACGCTCGGCCGCCTGCCCCAGCAGGATCGAGCCCACCCGGGTGGATCCCGTGAACGAGATCTTGCGGACGCGCGGGTCGGCCAGCCAGTGGCCGACGACGCCTGCCGCGTCGGTGGTGGGGACGACGTTGACGACGCCGTCGGGCACGCCGGCCTCCGCGAGCAGACGGGCGACCGCCAGCGCGGTCAGCGGCGTCTCGGCCGCCGGCTTGAGCACGACGGTGCAGCCGGCGGCGAGCGCCGGCGCGATCTTCCGGGTGGCCATCGCCGCGGGGAAGTTCCAGGGCGTCACGAGCGCAGCCACGCCGACCGGGCGGTGCGTGACGATCGTGCGCGTCCCGCCGGCGGGGGAGGAGCCGTAGTCGCCGTGCGGGCGGACCGCCTCTTCCGCGAACCAGCGGAAGAACTCGGCCGCGTACACGACCTCGTCGCGCGCGTCGGCGAGCGACTTCCCGTTCTCACGGACGATCAGCGCGGCGAGGCGGTCGACGTCGCGGTGCATCAGCTCGAAGGCACGGTGCAGCACGACCGACCGCTCGCGCGGCGCCGTGCGGCGCCAGGTGACGAGGGCGGCCTCCGCCGCGTCGACCGCGGCCGTCGCGTCGGCGAGGTCGCCGTCGGACACCTGCGCCACGACCGTCAGGTCGGCCGGGTCGACGACGTCGAAGGTGCCGTTGCCGCCCGTGCGCCACTGCCCGGCGACCAGCACGCCGCTGCCGGGGTCGATGAGGTGCAGGTCGAGGCCGGACAGGTCGGGCTGGGAGAGGTCGGGCTCGGGCAGGCCAGTACGGAAGCTCACGGGTAGAGGCCTCTCTGGAGGTGGGCGTCGGCGACGCGCTTGACGGCCAGGCTCGTGGCGGCCGCGCGCAGCGTCAGGTCGAGGGACCGGGAGTGCTCGAGCACGTGCTGCCAGGCCGCGGTCATCCGGTCGGCGAGGCGTCCCTCGACCTCCTCCTCGGTCCACCAGTACGCCTGGTTGGCCTGCACCCACTCGAAGTAGGAGACGATCACGCCACCCGCGTTCGCGAGGATGTCGGGCACGACCACGACGCCGCGCTCGGCGAGCACCGCGTCGGCCTCGGCCGTCGTCGGGCCGTTGGCCCCCTCGACGACGAGCCGCGCCCGGACGCGCTCGGCATTGCCGCCGTGGATCACGCCCTCGACCGCGGCCGGCACCAGCAGGTCGACGTCGAGCTCCAGCAGCTCGGCGTTCTCGATCGGCTCGGCACCGGTGAACCCGACGACGGACCCCGTCGCGTCGACGTGCGCCTCGAGCGCGGCGACGTCGAGCCCGTCGGCGTGCTGCACGCCGCCGTACTGGTCGCTCACCGCACGCACGGTCACGCCGGCGTCGGCGAGGAAGCGGGCAGCCCCCCGCCCGACCTTGCCGAAGCCCTGCACGGCGGCCGTCGCGGCACGGGGGTCGAGGCCGACGTGGGCGAGCGCCTGCAGCGCCACGATGACCACCCCGCGCGACGTGGCCGACGCTCGCCCGAGCGACCCGCCCAGGCTGATCGGCTTGCCGGTCACGACGCCGAGCACGGTGTGGCCGAAGTTCACCGAGTAGGTGTCCATCATCCAGGCCATGGTCTGCTCGTCCGTGCCGACGTCGGGGGCCGGGATGTCGTGCGCCGGACCGATCAGCGGGGCGATCTCCGACGTGTAGCGCCGCGTGACGCGCTCCAGCTCCGCTGCCGAGTAGTGCCGCGGGTCGATGGCCACGCCGCCCTTCGCGCCGCCGTACGGCACGTCGAGCAGCGCGCACTTCCACGTCATCCACATGGCGAGCGCACGCACCTCGTCGAGGTTCACGTCGGGCGCGTACCGCAGGCCGCCCTTGCCGGGGCCGCGGGAGTAGTTGTGCTGCACGCGGTGGCCGGTGATGACCTCGACGCTGCCGTCGTCGCGGCGCAGCGGGATGCTCACCGTGATCTCGCGGCGCGGGGCGGCGAGCAGCTCGTACATGCCCTCGTCGAGGCCGAGCAGGTCGATCGCCTCGCGCAGCTGCGAGCGGGCGTCGTCGAGCGGGTTTCCGGTCACGGGGGGCTCCTGGGTCGAGGTGGTCACTGGGCCGCGCCCACCAGCGTGGAGGCGAAGGCCGCCTCGAGCACGTCGAGCCCCTCGCCGAGCAGCGTGTCGTCGATCGCGAGCGGCGGCAGGAGGCGAAGCACGTTGCCGTAGGTGCCGCAGGTGAGCACGATGACGCCCTCGGCGTGCGCCGCCGCCGACACCGCGCGTGCGAGGTCGGGGTCGGGCTCGGTGGTCCCCGGGCGGACGAGCTCGACGGCGATCATCGCTCCGCGTCCGCGCACGTCGCCCACCCGTGCGTCGCGCGCCTGCAGGGAGTGCAGGCGCTCCTTCAGGAGCGCCTCCATCGCACGGGCCCGCTCGACCAGGCCGTCCTGCTCGACGGTCTCGATCGCGGCGAGCGCCGCCGCGCACGCCAGGGGGTTGCCGCCGTACGTGCCGCCGAGGCCGCCGGCGTGCGGTGCGTCCATGATCTCGGCGCGGCCGGTCACGGCCGAGAGCGGCAGGCCGCCCGCGATGCCCTTGGCGGTCACGACGAGGTCGGGCACGACCCCCTCGCGGTCGCAGGCGAAGAGGTCGCCCGTGCGGGCGAAACCGGTCTGCACCTCGTCGGCCACGAAGACGACGCCGTTCTCGCGGCACCAGCCGGCCAGGGCGGGCAGGAAGCCGGGGGCGGGCTCGATGAAGCCGCCCTCGCCCTGGATGGGCTCGACGACGACCGCGGCCACGTTGACCGCGCCGACCTGCTTCTCGACCACGTCGAGCGCGCGTGCCGCGGCGGTCGCACCGTCGAGGCCGCCGTCGCGGAAGGGGTACGACAGCGGTGCCCGGTACACCTCGGAGGCGAACGGCCCGAAGCCCTGCTTGTACGGCATCGACTTCGCCGTCATGGCCATCGTCAGGTTCGTCCGCCCGTGGTAGGCGTGGTCGAAGACGACCACCGCCTGGCGGCCGGTGTGCGCGCGGGCGATCTTCACCGCGTTCTCGACGGCCTCGGCGCCGGAGTTGAACAGCGCGGAGCGCTTCTCGTGGTCGCCGGGGGTGAGCCGGTTGAGGGTCTCCGCCACGGCGACGTAGCCCTCGTAGGGCGTCACCATGAAGCACGTGTGGGTGAACGCCGCGACCTGCTCCTGGACGGCCGCGACCACGCGGGGCGCGCTGTTGCCGACCGTCGTCACGGCGATGCCCGATCCGAGGTCGATGAGGCTGTTGCCGTCGACGTCGACGACGACGCCCCCGCCGGCCTGGGCCGCGAAGACCGGCATCGTCGTGCCTACGCCGCCCGCGACGGCCGCGCTCTTGCGGGCCATCAGCTCCCGCGACCGCGGTCCGGGGAGCGGGGTGGTGAGGTGACGTCTCTGGGGCACGGACATGGCGGGTCCTCTCGCGGTCGGCCTGACGGGTCCAGGCGTGCTGCCGTGTGGTGTGGCGTGCCCAGTCTCGACCGGTGCTACCCATGCCGTCCAATGCCGATCGACGATCATATCCATGCCTGCCGCGCATAGGATGGCGTCATGGAGCTGCGGACGCTGGCGTCCTTCGTCGCCGTGGTCGACGCGGGCACCGTGAGCGCGGCCGCCGAGCGGGTGCGCGTCACGCAGCCCGCCCTCTCGCGCCAGCTCCGCCAGCTCGAGCGCGAGCTCGGCGTCGACCTGTTCGAGCGGGTGGCCGGACGGCTCGTGCTGTCCGCCGCCGGACGCAGCCTCCTGCCGCTGGCCCGCGACGTGCTGGCCTCGGCGGAGACGCTGCGCACCGCCGCCCGCGTGCAGGCCGAGGGCGGCCTCGACCGGGTCACCATCGCCGCGCCGGCGACGACACTCGCCGACGTCGTCTCGCCGTTCCTCGCCAGCCTGCGCGACGACGACCCCACGCCCTCCGTGGTCGAGACGGCCGCGCTCGACGTCGACGACGCGATGCGCCGAGGTGCCGACCTCGTGGTCACCACCCGCCGCCCGCGCCGTCCGCTCCGCTGCGCGGCGCTGCCCGAGCTGCCCGTCTGGGCGTACGTGCGGGCCGACCACGCGTGGGCCGACCGCGGCAGCGTGGGGCTGGCGGAGCTGCTCGAGCACGACGTCGTCACCGTCCCGCCGACGTTCGCCGCCCGTCAGGTGCTCGACACGGCCGTCGAGCGCGAGCAGCGCTGGCCCGTCTCGCTGGTGGAGGCCAGCAGCGGGACGGTCGCGCAGGCGCTGGCGGCGGCCGGGCGCGGCGTCGCCGTCGTGTCCGACGACGTCCGGTACGGCCTGCGGGGCCTGCGCGTGCGCTCCGGCGGGGCGGACCTCGCGGTGCGGCTGTTCGTCGCCTGGTCGTCCACGCACCCGGCCGAGGCGTCGCTGGCCGCGCTGGCCGACCGGTTGCGCACGTTCGTCGTCGCCGCCTACCCCGCCGATACGAGGGTCACGCCAGCACGGTGAAGGGCAGGCCCTCGCACGGCACGTGCGTGGCGAACGCGTCGCGGTCGACGGGCTCGCCCGCGAACAGGTGGACCTGCGAGGACAGCACGACGCGGTCGTGGTCGTTGACGAGCGTGGCGTGCGCGGCGCGGAACGTGTCGAGCAGCGTGCGCTCGACCGTCTCGGCGAGCACGTCGGCGCCCATGACGCCGAGCATGCGACCGTCGCGCTCGACGGGGATGGTCGTGGTGAGCATGAACTCGTCCGTGCAGACGTAGTCGATGTAGGGGCCCGTCACGTGCGACGTGTGGGTGCGCTGCGGCGTGCGGAACCACTCCTGGCGGCTGTAGTCGGTCGACTGCACGAGGGCGATCGAGTCGGGGATGCGGCCCTGGTCGTCGCCCTGCCACCAGGCCAGCAGGTACTCCTCGTCGGTCAGCAGGCCGGGGGAGACGACGAACCCGGCGCCGACGGTGTGCGCGTCGGCGAGCACCTCGAGCGCGTGCGGACGGACGGCCTCGAGGACCTGCGCCGCGGAGACGTCGTCGTCGAACAGGGGCGCGAGCGCGTCGCCGCTCTCGCGCAGGCTGTGCAGCAGCGGGTGGAACAGCGCCTCGACGGCCTCGACGCACGCGCCGGGACCGGTCGCGGCGGGCGTGGGGGCAGGGGTGCGGTCGGTCATCGGCTCACCTGATCCTCGCGTGCAGCTCGGCGAGCTCGCCGAGCAGTCGTCGGACGCGTCGGCGCACGAGCGCCCGCGCCTCGTTGCCGTCGTGGGCGGCGATCGCGGCCAGGAGGGCCGCGTGGTGCTCGCGCAGCTCCGCCTGCCGGTCGGGGTCGCGCAGCCCGAGCCGCAGCAGCGCCCCGAGCTCCATCTCCAGGCGCATCACCTCGCGGGCGAGGTGCGCGGAGTGCGAGAGCGCGGCGACGGCGAGGTGCAGCTCGGTGTCGGCGGCGCGCAAGGTGGTCGCGTCGGTCGTGCCCGGGTCGGGCAGGATCTCGCGGAGGTCCTCGACCTCCTCGACGTTCGCGCGCTCCGCGGCGAGCTCGGCGCAGCCGCTGAGGACCGTCGCGTAGTGGATGCCGTGGTCGGCGATGTCGACGCGGGTCATCGCCGCGACGCGGCGCTCCAGCATCTCGTCGGCCGCTCCGACCGGACGGGTGACGAAGGAGCCGCCGCCGCGTCCCCGCGTCGTCGTGACGAGTCCTTGTGCACGCAGCGACACGAGCGCCTCGCGGGCGGTGACGGTGGCGACGCCCAGCATCGCCGCCAGCTCCGACTCGCTCGGCAGACGCTCGCCGTCCTCCAGGATCCCCGAGCGGATGGCCTGGGCGAGGCGCTGCTCGACGCGCACGGCGCGCCCCAGGTCGCCGATGGGCGCGAACACGGCCGTGCGCGCTCGGGTCGAGCGGCGTCGGACGGCGGCCATGCATCTCCTCGGGTCGACGTCCAGGCTCGGTGGGCGCGGGACGACGGTGGCACCTGTTTACCGGATGGTGACAGAAAGCTGTTTACATTTAACATCTGAAGCCATAGGTTTCTCGACGCGGACAGGGCCCACCCCCCTCCCGCCCCGGCGCGCACGGCGTCGGGACGCCCGCCGAAGGAGACCGATGAGCAGCACCGGCGCCACCCCCGCGATCCGCCTGACCGGCCTGCAGAAGCACTTCGGCGACGTGCGGGCCGTCGACGGCGTCGACCTCGAGATCGCCGACGGCGAGTTCTTCTCGATGCTCGGACCGTCCGGGTCGGGCAAGACCACGGTGCTGCGTCTCGTGGCCGGCTTCGAGCAGCCGACCGGCGGGACGGTGGAGCTCGCCGGCCGCGACGTCACCGGCACGGCACCCTTCGAGCGCGACGTCAACACCGTCTTCCAGGACTACGCGCTCTTCCCGCACATGAGCGTCCTCGAGAACGTCGCGTACGGGCTGCGCGTGCGCGGGGTCGGCAAGGCCGAGCGTCGCAGCCGTGCCCTCGAGGCCCTCGCGACCGTGCGTCTCGACCACGTCGCCGACCGTCGACCGACCCAGCTCTCCGGCGGGCAGCGCCAGCGCGTCGCCCTCGCCCGTGCGGTCGTCGTCCGTCCCAAGGTCCTGCTGCTCGACGAGCCCCTCGGCGCCCTCGACCTCAAGCTCCGCGAGCAGATGCAGGTCGAGCTCAAGCAGCTCCAGCGCGAGCTCGGCATCACCTTCGTCTTCGTGACGCACGACCAGGAGGAGGCGCTCACGCTGAGCGACCGGGTCGCCGTGTTCAACGACGGCCGCATCGTGCAGCTCGGCAGTCCCCAGGAGGTCTACGAGCGGCCCGTCGACGCCTACGTCGCGTCGTTCGTCGGCACCTCGAACCTGTTCGACCCCGAGGTCGCGCGCGCCGTCCTCGGCCGCGACGGCCGCTACGCGCTGCGTCCGGAGAAGATCCACCTCGCCGCCGAGCCCGACGCCGGCGCCGCGACTCCGGAGCACGACCGCGTCCGCGGCGTCGTCGCCGAGACCATCTACCTCGGCATCGGCCGCCGCGTCGTCGTCGACACCGAGCACGGGGCCCGCCTCGTGATCCTCGAGCCCTCGACGGCGCCCGCCGCCGTCGAGCGCGGCGACCAGGTCGTCGCCTCCTGGCGTCACGCCGACCTCGTGACGCTCGCCTGACCCCACCACACCCATCGAAGAGGACGGAACCGAGATGATCCCCACGACCAGGAGAGGACGCGTCGGCGCACTCGCCGCCGCCGTCACCTGCAGCCTCGCCCTCGCCGCCTGTGGCGGGGGAGGCGACGACGACGCCGCCACCGGCGCGCCGACGAAGCTCGGGAAGAACGAGGGTCAGGTCTCGATCCTCGCGTGGCCCGGCTACGTCGAGGACGGCAGCAACGACCCCGACGCCGACTGGGTCACCGACTTCGAGAAGGAGACCGGCTGCAAGGTCACCAGCAAGGTCTACGGCACGTCCGACGAGGCGTTCAACCTCGCCAAGTCCGGCGACTACGACGTCGTCGCGGCGTCCGGCGACCTCACGCTGCGCATGGTCGCCGCCAAGGCCGCGGCCGAGGTCAACACCGACCTCGTCCCCAACTACGCCAAGGTCTTCGACTTCCTGAAGGACCAGGAGTGGAACACCGTGGACGGCAAGAACTACGGCGTGCCGCACGGCTACGGCGCCAACCTCCTCATGTACAACAGCGACGTCGTGAAGGACGAGCCCACGTCCTGGGACGTCGTGTTCGAGAAGGGCTCGCAGTACAAGGGCAAGGTCACCGCCTACGACTCGCCCATCTACATCGCCGACGCCGCCATGTACCTCATGGCCAAGCAGCCGGAGCTGAAGATCGAGAACCCGTACGCCCTCGACGAGAAGCAGCTCGCCGCGGCGGTCGACCTCCTCAAGGAGCAGCGCGCCAACGTCGGCGAGTACTGGTCGGACTACCTGAAGGAGGCGTCGGCGTTCAAGACCGGCGACTCGGTCGTCGGCACCACCTGGCAGGTCATCGCGAACACGATCGACCAGGAGAACGTCAGGACGACGGTGCCCGAGGAGGGCGTCACCGGTTGGAACGACACCTGGATGATCGCCGCCAAGGCGAAGCACCCGAACTGCGCCTACGCGTGGCTCAACCACATCGAGGACCCGAAGACGAACGCGCAGGCCACCGAGTACTTCGGCGAGTCGCCGAACTCCGAGGAGGCCTGCGAGTTCGCCAGCGAGGGCTTCTGCGAGACGTACCACGCCGGTGACAAGGCCTACTCGGACAAGATCTGGTACTGGCGCACGCCCATCGAGCAGTGCCTCGACGGTCGCACCGACGTGAAGTGCACCGACTACTCGGACTGGACCAAGGCCTGGACCGAGATCAAGGGCTGACGTGACCCAGCCGAACACGCCCGCGGTGGCCGCTCCGTCCCCTTCCGGGGTCGGGGCGGCCACCCGCCGGGCCTCCTCCTTCCTCGCCACCCGGCCACGACTGCGGCTCGGCCTGTTCCTCTCCGCGCCGCTCACCTGGCTCGTGCTGGTGTACGTGGTCGCGCTCGCGGCCCTGCTCGTCACCGCGCTCTGGTCGGTCGACGCGTTCACGGGCGAGATCGACCGCGGACTCACGCTCGACAACCTGCGCGAGGTCGCGACCGAGTCGCTCTACCGGACGGTCACCCTCCGCACGCTCGGCGTCGCGGCGCTCGTGACCGTCATCGACGTCGCGATCGCGCTGCCCATCGCCTTCTTCATGGCCAAGGTCGCGTCGCCGCGAGCCCGACGGCTGCTCGTCGTCGCGGTGCTGACGCCGCTGTGGGCCAGCTACCTGGTCAAGGCGTTCGCGTGGCGCTCACTGCTCAGCGAGGGCGGTCTCGTCGACTGGGTGCTCGACCCGTTCGGCGCGCACAGCCCCGGCTACGGGCTCACGGCCGTCGTCATGACGCAGGCCTACATCTGGCTGCCGTACGTCATCCTGCCGATCTTCGCGGGCATGGAGCGCGTCCCCGACTCGCTGCTCGAGGCCGCGGGCGACCTCGGCGCCTCGGCCGGCACGACGGTCCGCACGGTCGTCATGCCGCTGCTGCTGCCCGCGATCGTCGCCGGCTCGATCTTCAGCTTCTCGCTGACGCTGGGCGACTACATCAGCGTCAACATCGTCGGCGGCGCGAACCAGATGCTCGGCAACCTCGTCTACACGAACGTCGGCGCGGCCAACAACCTGCCGCTCGCCGCCGCCATCGCGCTCGTGCCCATCGTCATCATGCTCGGGTACCTTGCGGCGGTCCGTCGCACGGGCGCCCTGGACAACCTCTAGGAGCGCGTCGTGACCCTCAGCCCGATCTCGCGCCGAGCCCTGCTCGCCGTCACCGCTCTCGTGCTCGTCCTCATGTACGCACCGCTGCTCGTCGTGGTCGCGAACTCCTTCAACCCCGACCCGTCGATGACGTGGCCGCCCGACGGCTTCACCACCGAGTGGTGGGTGCGGGCGTTCCACAGCGCCGGTGCCCGGGACGCGGTGCTGACGAGCGTCGAGGTGGCGCTCGCGTCGACGGCGGTCGCGCTGGTGCTGGGCACCCTCATGGCGTTCGCGCTGCAGCGCTTCCGGTTCTTCGGGCGCAACACCGTGAACCTGCTGGTGATCCTGCCGATCGCGCTGCCCGGCATCGTCACGGGCGTCGCGCTCAACAACGCCTTCCGCGGCATCCTCGCCATCGAGCTCGGCGTCGCGACCCTGGTGGTCGCGCACGCGACCTTCTGCATCGTCACCGTGTTCAACAACGTCGTCGCCCGGCTGCGGCGGATGGGCGGCAACCTCGAGGAGGCCTCGGCCGACCTCGGCGCGGGGCTCTGGACCACCTTCCGGCTGGTCACGTTCCCGCAGCTGCGCTCGGCGCTGCTCGCCGGCGGCCTGCTCGCGTTCGCGCTCAGCTTCGACGAGATCATCGTGACGACGTTCACCGCGGGCCCCGGCACCACGACGCTGCCGATCTGGATCCTCAACAACCTGTTCCGGCCCAACCAGGCGCCGGTCGTGGCCGTCGTCGCGGTCGTGCTCATCGTCGTGTCCGTCGTGCCGATCTGGATCGCGCAACGCATCGCCGGCGAGGCCGAGACCGTGCGATGAGCGCATGCGTCGTCACCGGGCCGACCTCCGGCCCCTCCCGTAACGTCGGCCGTGCCGACACCGTCACCCCCTCGAAGGAGCACCGATGAGCCTGTACGCCGTCACGAACCCCGCCACCGGCGAGGTCGTCAAGGAGTACCCCACCGCCACCGACGCCGACATCGAGGCCGCACTCGCGTCGGCCCACGAGGCCTACCGCGGCTGGTCGAAGAGCTCGACGGTGGCCGAGCGCGCCGCGCTCGTGCGTCGCGTCGGCGAGCTGCACGCCGAGCGACGCCAGGAGCTGGCCGAGATCGCTCAGCGCGAGATGGGCAAGCCGCTCGAGGAGTGCCTGGGCGAGGTCGACTTCTGCACGGCCATCTACGAGTTCTACGCCGACAACGCCGAGCGCTTCCTGGCCGACGAGCCGCTCGAGCTGCTCGAGGGCGAGGGCTCGGCCGTGGTCAAGCGCAGCGCCGTCGGGGTGCTGCTCGGGATCATGCCCTGGAACTTCCCGACCTACCAGATCGCCCGCTTCGCCGGCCCGAACCTGGCGCTCGGCAACACGATCGTGCTCAAGCACGCGCCGCAGTGCCCGGAGTCGGCCGAGGCGCTGCAGACGATCTTTCCTCGACGCCGGCTTCCCCGAGGGCGCCTACGTCAACATCTACGCGACCAACGAGCAGATCGAGGAGGTCATCGGCGACAAGCGCGTCCAGGGCGTGTCCCTGACCGGCTCCGAGCGGGCGGGCGCCGCCGTCGCCGCGATCGCCGGACGCCACCTCAAGAAGGTCGTGCTGGAGCTCGGCGGGTCCGACCCCTTCATCGTGCTGGGCGCCGACGACCTCGACGCCACCGTCGAGCAGGCCGTGAACGCGCGGCTCGACAACACCGGCCAGGCCTGCAACGCGGGCAAGCGGTTCATCGTCGTCGAGGACCTCTACGACTCCTTCCTGGAGAAGTTCACCGCCAAGATCCTCGAGGCGGCCGACGGCATCGCCCCGCTCTCGTCGAAGGCGGCCGCCGAGCGGCTCGCCGAGCAGGTCGACCGCGCCGTCGAGCAGGGGGCCCACCTCGAGAGCCGCGGCGAGCGCGACGGCGCGTTCTTCCCGCCCGGCGTGCTCACGGGCGTGAAGCCCGGCGACGACGCCTTCCACGAGGAGCTGTTCGGACCGGTCGGCATCGTGTTCAAGGTCGGCTCGGAGGACGAGGCGGTCGAGCTCGCGAACGACACGCCCTTCGGCCTGGGCTCCTACGTCTTCACCGACGACGCCGACCAGGCGCAGCGCGTCGCCGACCGCATCGAGGCGGGCATGGTGTTCGTCAACGGCGTCGGCGCCGAGGGCGCCGAGCTGCCGTTCGGTGGCGTCAAGCGGTCCGGGTTCGGGCGCGAGCTCGGACGCTTCGGCATCGACGAGTTCGTCAACAAGAAGATGATCCGCACCATCGCCTGATCTCGCCCTGCGAGACACCAGGGTCGCCGCGCGTCATGAGGCGCGTCCGGCGGCGTCTCCTGGGTGCGTCGGTCCCGCTCCTCAACAGGGAGGGCGGGACCGACGTCGTCGTGGGGGTCGAGCCGGGACCGGCACTAGGCTGACGGTCGTGGTCTACGACGCGCTGTTCTCGACGGTCTTCGCCCGCATGGACCCGGAGGTCGCGCACGAGCAGGCCTTCCGGGCCATCCGCCTCGGGGGTCGGCTCGCGCGACCGCTCACGGCGGTGCCGCCCGCGCCGCGCACGGTCATGGGGCTGACGTTCCCGCACGCCTTCGGCCTGGCCGCCGGCTTCGACAAGAACGCCCGCGCGGTGCCCGGGCTGCTCGGTCTCGGGTTCGGCCACGTCGAGGTCGGCACCGTGACCGCCCGCCCCCAGCCCGGCAACCCACGTCCCCGGCTCTTCCGGCTCGTCGACGACCGCGCCGTCATCAACCGGATGGGCTTCAACAACGACGGCGCCGCCGTCGTCGCGGCCCGGCTGCACCGTCTGCGGCGCACCGCGGTCGGGGCCGACGCCGTCATCGGCGTCAACATCGGCAAGACGAAGGTCGTGCCGGCCGAGGAGGCCGTCGCCGACTACGTCGAGAGCGCGCGGCTGCTCGCGCCCTACGCGAGCTACCTGGTCGTCAACGTCTCGAGCCCCAACACGCCGGGGCTGCGCGACCTGCAGTCGGTCGACGCGCTGCGCCCCATCCTGGCTGCCGTGCGCGACGTCACCGAGCGTCTCCCGCAGGGTCGGCGCGTGCCGCTGGTCGTCAAGATCGCCCCCGACCTCGCCGACGCCGACGTCGACGCGGTGGCCGACCTCGCGCTCGAGCTGGGGCTCGACGGCATCAGTGCCACGAACACGACCATCGAGCGTCCCGCCTCGCTGCTGGCCGACCGCGCGACGGTCGACGCGGCGGGGGCGGGCGGCCTGTCCGGGCCCGTGCTGGCCGGCCGGGCCACCGAGGTGCTGCGCCGCCTGCGCGACCGCGTGGGGGAGCAGGTGGCGCTCGTCGGCGTGGGCGGGGTGACCACGCCCGACGACGTCCGCGACCGGCTCGCCGCGGGTGCCGACCTCGTGCAGGCGTACACCGGCTTCATCTACGGCGGACCGCTCTGGCCGGCGCGTCTCGCGCGCGCTTGCAGGCCCTGAGGGCGTCACGGCCGAGGGGGGTACCCCCGATTTCGTCCTGCACGGGACTACCTGTAGTGTTGCTTCTCGGCTTGCCCCTTTAGCTCAGTCGGCAGAGCGTTTCCATGGTAAGGAAAAGGTCTACGGTTCGATTCCGTAAAGGGGCTCTGAGAGACGAGAACTCGTCCCTCCGTGGCTGGGTAGCTCAGGTGGTTAGAGCACACGACTCATAATCGTGGTGTCGCGGGTTCGAGTCCCGCCCCAGCTACCGCATCCCGGCAGCACCACCCCCAGACCAGAAGAGGCAGACCCGTGGCGAGCAAGAGCTCCGACGTTCGACCCAAGATCACCTTGGCTTGCACCGAGTGCAAGGAGCGCAACTACATCACCAAGAAGAACCGTCGCAACGATCCCGATCGTCTCGACCTCAAGAAGTTCTGCCCGCGCTGCAAGACCCACCAGGTCCACCGCGAGACCCGCTGAACCTCGTTCCTCCCGAGACCCCCGACCGCCCAGGTCGGGGGTCTCGTGCGTTCCCCGCGTCTCGGAACGTCATGGCCCGTTTCACGGTGAGGAACGGGCCATGACGTTCCGAAACGGGGAGAAGTAGGCTCGACGCATGGAGCTCGCCGACGTCACCACGCTGCGCCTGGGCGGTCCCGCTCGCGACGTCGTGGAGGTGACGACGGAGGCCGAGCTGGTCGACGCCGTGCGCGCCGCCGACGCCGCCGGGACGCCGCTGCTGCTCGTGGCGGGCGGCAGCAACCTGGTCGTCGACGACTCCGGGTTCGACGGCACGGTCGTGCTCGTGCGCACCCGCGGCGTCCAGGTCGAGGCCGACGCGTGCAGCGGTGCGCAGGTCGTCGTGCAGGCGGGCGAGCCCTGGGACGACCTCGTCGCCCTCGCGGTCGAGTCGGGCTGGGTCGGCATGGAGGCCCTGTCGGGCATCCCGGGCTCCACGGGTGCGACCCCCGTGCAGAACGTCGGCGCGTACGGCCAGGAGGTCGCGCAGACGATCGCCTGGGTGCGGGTGTACGACCGCACCGAGCAGAAGGTGCGCACGATCTTCGCCGTCGACTGCGGCTTCGGCTACCGGCACAGCCGGTTCAAGGCCGAGCCGGGACGCTACGTCGTCCTGGCCGTCGCCTTCCAGCTGCGCCTCGGCGACCTCTCGGCCCCGATCGCCTACGCCGAGCTCGCCACGCGGCTCGGCGTCGACGTCGGCGACCGTGCCCCGCTCGCCGACGTGCGCCGCACGGTGCTCGCCCTGCGTGGCTCCAAGGGCATGGTGCTCGACGCCGACGACCCCGACACCTGGAGCGCGGGATCGTTCTTCACCAACCCGGTGCTCGACGCCGAGACGGCCCAGCGGCTCCCCGAGGCGGCGCCCCGGTTCCCGCAGCCCGACGGCAGCGTCAAGACGAGCGCGGCGTGGCTGATCCAGGCCGCCGGGTTCGAGCGCGGTCATGCGACGGCGGACGGCCGCGCCAGCCTCTCCACCAAGCACACGCTGGCCCTGACCAACCGCGGCGGGGCCTCCAGCGCCGACGTCCTCTCCCTCGCCCGTGAGGTCCGCGACGGCGTGCGCGCCGCGTTCGGCGTCACCCTGGTGCCCGAGCCGGTGCTCGTGGGCTGCAGCCTCTGAGACCTGCCCCCGCCTTCGGCGGGACCCGGTCGTGGACGCAGCGTCGTCGGGGCGGGCGCACGACACGGGAGGATCCTCGACGCCTCGACCACCCCTCAGTAGCCGGTGTCGCGGCGTAGTGCCACCAGCTCGACGGCCGCCCAGCCGACGAGGGAGAGCACGACGAGGCCGAGGACCGTCGTCGCCACCGCACCCAGGACGGCTCCGGCGCGGGCACGCCTCGTCCCGGTCCAGCGTCCCGGCTCGCGCTCGACGTCGCGCAGCACGCCGGCGCCCAGGTACCAGGCCCAGGGTCCGAGCAGCAGCGGCACCACGAGCAGGCCGCCGACGACCGACGCGAGCCCCGTCGCGTAGGCCCGCTCGGCAGCAGGGTGCCGCTCGGCGGGGCCGGGCTCCTGCGGGCTCACGACGTCCTCCACCGCTCGATGCCCGCGAGCGCCTCGGCCTTGAGGTCGTCGGGGGCGTGGGAGCGGCGGACCGACATCGCCGCGAGGGTCGCGAGCTCGTCGTCGCTGAAGTCCTGCGCGGCGCGCAGCACGTTGTACTGGCCTGCCAGGCGCGAGCCGAACAGCAGCGGGTCGTCGGCACCCAGCGCGACGTCGACGCCGGCCTCGACGAGCGTGCGCACCGGCACCTCCTCGAGCGTGGCGTAGACGCCCAGCGAGACGTTCGACGTCGGGCACACCTCGAGCGCGACCCCTGCGTCGGCGACGCGCGACAGCACCGCGGGGTCCTCGCTGGAGCGGACCCCGTGCCCGATCCGGGTGGGGTGGAGGTGGTCGAGGCACTGTGTCACGTGCGCGGGGCCCAGCAGCTCGCCCCCGTGCGGCACGAGCGACAGGCCCGCTCGCTCCGCGATGGAGAACGCGGGAGCGAAGGCGGCCGTGTCGCCGCGACGCTCGTCGTTGGAGAGCCCGAAGCCCACGACGCCGCGGCCGGCGTACTGGGCGGCCAGCCGGGCCAGCGTCCGCGCGTCGAGCGGGTGTCGCGTGCGGTTGGCCGCGACGACGACGGCCACGTGCGTGCCGGTCCGCTCGGTCGCGTCACGGGCCGCGTCGATGACGAGGTCGGTGAACGCCGTGATGCCCCCGAACCGGGCCCCGTACCCCGACGGGTCGACCTGGATCTCGGTCCACACCGAGCCGTCACGCGCGTCGTCCTCCGCGGCCTCGAGCACGAGCCGGCGGACGTCGGCCTCGGTGCGCAGGACCGAGCGGGCCACGTCGTAGAGCCGCTGGAAGCGGAACCAGCCCTTCTCGTCGGTGGCCACGAGCTGCGGCGGCCACTCCTCGACGAGCGCGGGCGGGAGACGGATGCCGTCGCGGTCGGCGAGCTCGACCAGCGTGGCGTGCCGCATCGACCCGGTGAAGTGCAGGTGCAGGTGCGCCTTCGGGAGGGTGGCGACGGGCCTCACGCGGCGAGCGCCTCGTCGAGGGACGAACGGGCCCCGCCGGACTCGAGCCCGGCGCGCACGCGGTCGACGCTGGAGCGGCGCACGAGCACGTGGAACAGCATGGACGGCACGCCGGCCACGACGGCCAGCACGAACGGCCAGGGCCCCTGGTCCAGGCTGAACGCCAGGGCGATCCCGAGGATCACCGGCACCTCCGTGACGACGAACCGCAGCATCATCAGCGTCTGGTACGCGGCGACGGAGCGTCGGCGTGCCTCCGCCTCTCCGAGCCCGGGCGGGAGAGGGGCGGCGCGGTAGCCGACGACCTGCGCCAGGGCGAACGCCGCGGCGACGAGCGCCAGCACGCCCAGGGCGACCGGCAGCGACAGCTCGCCCTCCGTCGGCGGCAGCACCACGAGCACGGCGACCAGCATCACCACGGGCGACGTGCAGAGCGCGAGCGCGAGCACGCGCACGGTCCGGCCGGGCGACGGGACGGCGTTCGCGGCACTCATGGAGCCACGGTAGCCGTCCCGCGCCGCTCAGGCCTCGTGCGCCTTCTCCACCGCGCGGGCGGCCTTCTCCACCGCGTCGGCCACCCGGTGGTGGACCTCCGGGTGGAACACGCTCGGGACGATGTAGTCGGCGTTGAGCTCGTCGTCCTCGACGCACGCGGCGATGGCCTCCGAGGCCGCGAGCAGCACCGGCACCTCGATGCCGTGGCTGTGCGCATCGAGCAGACCGCGGAAGATGCCCGGGAACGCGAGCACGTTGTTGATCTGGTTGGGGTAGTCCGAGCGTCCGGTGGCCACGACCCGCGCGTGCTGGCGGGCCAGCGACGGGTCGATCTCCGGGTCGGGGTTCGCCAGGGCGAACACGACGGCGTCGTCGGCCATGGTCTCGACGTCGGCGGCGTCGATGAGCCGCGGCGCGCTGACGCCGATGAAGACGTCGGCGTCGCGCAGGGCGTCCTTGAGCGTCCCCGTCACCCCGCGGGGGTTCGTGTTCTCGCCGATCCAGCAGAGGGTCGGGTCGGTGTCGCCGCGCTCGGTCGAGACGATGCCGTCGACGTCGCACACGACGACGTCGCTCAGGCCGGCGCCGAGCAGCAGCCGCAGGATGGCGGTGCCGGCGGCGCCTGCGCCGACGAGCACCACGCGGACGTCCTCGAGCGACTTCTCGACCACGCGCAGGGCGTTCCGCAGGGCCGCGAGCACGACGATGGCGGTGCCGTGCTGGTCGTCGTGGAAGACCGGGATGTCCAGACGCTGACGCAGCCGCTCCTCGATCTCGAAGCAGCGGGGCGCCGAGATGTCCTCGAGGTTCACGCCCGCGAAGCCGGGGGCGACGGCGGCGACGATCTCGACGATCTGGTCGACGTCCTGCGTGTCGAGGCACAGCGGCCAGGCGTCGATGCCGCCGAAGGTCTTGAACAGGGCGGCCTTGCCCTCCATGACCGGCAGGGCGGCGTGCGGGCCGATGTTGCCGAGACCGAGCACGGCCGACCCGTCGGTGACGACGGCGACGCTGTTGCGCTTGATGGTGAGCCGGCGGGCGTCCTCGCGGTCGGCGGCGATCGCCTGACAGATGCGCGCGACGCCGGGCGTGTAGACCATCGACAGGTCGTCGCGGTTGCGCAGGGCGTGCTTCGACGCGGTCTCGATGACGCCGCCGAGGTGCATGAGGAACGTGCGGTCGGAGACCTTCTTGACCTCGACGTCGGGGATCGCGCGCAGCGCGTCGGTGATGCGGTCGGCATGGTGCGTGTCGCCGGCCGCGATCGTGAGGTCGATGCGCAGCGCGTCGCCGCGCGACGCCGCGACGTCGAGCGCGGTCACGACGCCGCCGCTCTGCTCGACCGTGGTCGTGAGGTGGCCGACGGCGGTGCCGCCGGCGGGCACCTCCAGGCGGACGGTGATGGAGTGGGACACGTTCGGCGCGGGGGAGGCCCCGACCGCGCTCTCGGTCGTCGAGTGGGTCACGATCCCCAGTCATACGCCCGCCCGCCGGTTACCGGCCAGTCGCGCACATTGTGTTCACGCGGGGGCGTGACGTCGTCGGCGCGTCGGTGGCGGGGGTCGTGGCCCTGCTGGTGCGCTGCTCGCCGTCGGCGCGACGTCGCCGCTGCGCCGCCTCGGCGCACGCTGGGCTCGGTCTCCGCAAGGGCCTCGACCGGCGGGTGGGTGGGGTCGGCCGGGGGTCTCGGGGCGTGGGTGAGCCTCGGGGTGACGCACGCTTCTTCCTTCGTGCGTGATCCGCGCAGGATTCTTCGTTCGTGCGTGGCGGCGGTGGATCTGCCACGTTCTGAACCCGTGTGAGGTGGAGGATCCACCGCCACTCACCTCACGACGGGCAGAGATCCTTCCTTCGCGTGGCACGGTCCACGTGAAGGAAGAATGCTTGCCCACGCGCGCAGCGTGGGGTTGGGGGGACGCCACGGTTCTTCGTTCGTGCGCGAAGGGCCGGACGATGCTGCGTTCGTTTCCGGATCCCGTCACCGACGCAGCATCGATCACACCCGTCCACGCGAACGCAGAACCCCGCGTCACCCCCAGACCCCCGACCGACCCCCACCCAGCCGCCGGTCGAGGCCCATCCGGGGGCGGAGCGCAGCACCAGCCGAGGCAGCGCAGCAGCAGGACGAGACCCACCGCACGCGGCGCACCAGCGACGTCGACGAAGTCGCGGGCAGCGCACCGCCCCGTCCGTCCCGAGGCGGTTCGACTCCGCCGCCTCCCACCCCGTACACTGGTCGGACCGGTGAGAAAGTCACGCTGTCTCGTCATGCCCTCGTCCCTGCCTGCAGGACGGGCGTGGTCGGCCAGGGTCACCGGCATACGGCACTAGCTCAACTGGCAGAGCATCGGTCTCCAAAACCGAAGGTTGGGGGTTCAAGTCCCTCGTGCCGTGCCAGCACGACGCACCACCAGACCAGCACGATCCAACGAAGGGAACACCGTGAGCGAGAGCCACGAGACGTCGGCCACGAAGGAGCGGCGCACCTCCCCGCTGACCTTCTACCGCCAGGTCGTCGCGGAGCTGCGCAAGGTCGTGTGGCCCACGCGACCGCAGGTCGTCAACTACTTCTTCGTCGTGCTCGTCTTCGTCCTGATCATGATGGCGTTCGTCGCCGGCCTGGACTACGGGTTCGGCAAGGCGATGTTCGCCGTCTTCGCGTGAACCCCAGACGCACACCCGCAGAGGAACCTTGTGACTGAACAGTCCCCCGAGACGAGCCCCGTCGAGGTCGAGGAGCTCTCCGACGTCGAGGCCGCCGACGAGGCGCCCGAGGTCGAGGAGACCACCGACGACCTCGACACGCTCGACGCACCCGACGAGACGGTCGACGCCGACCAGGCCGACGAGGCCGAGGTCGACGCCGACCTCGAGGCCGACGCCCCGGTCGACGCCGCCCCCGTCGACGCGCTGGCGGAGTTCCGCGAGCGCCTGCACAGCCAGTTCGGTGACTGGTACGTCGTGCACACCTACTCCGGCATGGAGAAGCGGGTCAAGGCGAACCTCGAGAACCGCATCACCTCCCTGAACGCCGAGGACTACATCTTCGAGATCGTGGTCCCGACGGAGGAGGTCGCCGAGATCAAGAACGGCCAGCGCAAGCTCGTCAAGCGCACCGTCCTCCCCGGCTACGTCCTGGTCCGCATGGACCTCACCGACGAGTCGTGGGGCGTCGTGCGCCACACGCCGTCGGTCACGGGCTTCGTGGGCAACTCCCACCAGCCCGTGCCCCTCAGCCTCGCCGAGGTGGAGCAGATGCTCGCCCCGGCGGTGGAGGCCGAGGTCGCCCAGCAGGCGGCCGACGCCCCCGAGCAGCAGCAGACGGCCTCGTCCCCCAAGGTCGAGTTCGCCGACTTCGCGACGGGCGACTCCGTCATGGTCGTCGACGGTCCGTTCGCCACGCTGCACGCGACCATCACGGAGATCAACCTCGACGCTCAGCGGGTCAAGGCCCTGGTCGAGATCTTCGGTCGCGAGACCCCGGTCGAGCTGAGCTTCACCCAGATCCAGAAGGTGTGACCGTGACGTCGGCCCGGCCGACGTCCGCCTCCTCGACCCGCACCACCCATCCACCAGAAGGACCCGAAGAAGAATGCCTCCCAAGAAGAAGGTCGCAGCGCTCGTCAAGGTGCAGCTGCAGGCCGGCCAGGCCAACCCCGCGCCGCCCGTCGGCACGGCGCTCGGCCCGCACGGCGTCAACATCATGGAGTTCTGCAAGGCGTACAACGCCGCCACGGAGTCCATGCGCGGCAACGTCGTCCCCGTCGAGATCACGATCTACGAGGACCGTTCGTTCACGTTCGTCACGAAGACGCCGCCCGCGGCCGAGCTGATCAAGAAGGCCGCCGGCCTCGCGAAGGGCTCGCCCGTCCCGCACAAGGACAAGGTCGGCAAGCTCAGCAAGGACCAGATCCGCGAGATCGCCACGACGAAGCTCCCGGACCTGAACGCGAACGACATCGACCAGGCCATGAAGATCGTCGAGGGAACCGCCCGCTCCATGGGCGTCACCACCGACTGACCACCCCACCCGACCAGCAGCACGTGGCAGGGCCAGCTGGGCCCGCGAGACCACACCTGGTGCACACCGAAGGAAGCCAGACATGACACAGCGCAGCAAGGCGTACCGCGCGGTCGCCGAGAAGATCGACCGCGACGCCCTCTACACCCCCCTCCAGGCCACGACGCTGGCCAAGGAGTCGGGCAGCAAGAACTACGACTCCACCGTCGACGTCTCCGTGCGTCTCGGGGTCGACCCCCGCAAGGCCGACCAGATGGTGCGCGGCACCGTCAACCTGCCCCACGGCACCGGCAAGACCGCCCGGGTCCTGGTCTTCGCCACCGGCGCCAACGCCGACGCCGCCCGTGAGGCCGGCGCCGACCACGTGGGTGCCGACGAGCTCGTGGAGCAGGTGAACGGCGGCTGGCTCGACTTCGACGCCGTCGTCGCCACGCCCGACATGATGGGCAAGGTCGGTCGCCTCGGCCGCGTCCTCGGCCCGCGCAACCTGATGCCGAACCCCAAGACCGGCACGGTGACCGTCGACGTCGCCAAGGCCGTCAGCGACATCAAGGGCGGCAAGGTGCAGTTCCGCGTCGACCGTCACGCGAACCTGCACTTCGTCATCGGCAAGGCCTCGTTCTCCGCCGAGCAGCTCGCCGAGAACTACGGCGCCGCCATCGAGGAGATCCTGCGTCTCAAGCCGGCCAGCTCCAAGGGCCGCTACCTGAAGAAGATCACGGTCTCCACGACCCAGGGTCCGGGCGTGCCGGTCGACCCGTCGCACCTGCGCAACTTCGCGGCGGCCGACGAGGCCTGAGCCTGCGTCGTCCCACCCAGGACCCCCTCCGCCGACGGCGGAGGGGGTCCTGTGCGTCGAAGGGGCCGGGCTCACGCAGTCACGTCGCGCACCCGCTCGAGGCGGCAGGTACGCTCCGAACATGAACCTTCGCCTCAAGAAGACCACCGCGGCGCTGGCCCTCGTGCTCGCCGCCGGCACCACCCTCGCCGCGTGCGGCGGTGACGACTCCTCCCAGGCGAAGGGCGACTCGTCCTCGGTGGGCGAGAAGGCGTCGACCACGCTCACGAAGGACAACTTCTTCACCGAGGTCTCCCAGGCCCAGCAGGACGCGAAGACCAGCCACGTCGAGATGGACTTCGGCGTGAGCGGCCAGGAGATCAAGGCCAGCGGCGACGTCGCGGTCGCGAAGGACGTCGCCGACACGAAGATGGCGATGAAGATGTCCGCCGGCGCGCAGGGCGACATCGAGATGCGCCTCGTCGACGGCGTGTTCTACATGAACATGGGCCCGATGACGCAGAACAAGTTCGCGAAGATCGACCTCAACGACACGAGCAACCCGATCGGCAAGCAGTTCAGCGGCCTGCTGGACAGCGTCGACCCCTCCAAGCAGATCGAGCAGCTGCAGGGCTCGATCACCAGCTTCGAGCAGAAGGGCGCCGCCCAGAAGATCGACGGCGTCGAGGCGAAGCCGTACGTCGTCGGCGTCGACTCCCAGAAGATCGTCTCCCAGCTGGGCGCGGCCGGCGCGGGCGCGTCGTCGCAGCTGCCGAAGGAGATCGTCTACACGATGTGGATCGGCCCCGACAACCTCCCGCGTCGCATCAACCTGGACCTCTCCGGGACGAAGATGACGATGGACTACAGCAAGTGGGGCGAGGACGTCTCCATCGAGGCGCCCGCACAGGACCAGATCTCCGACGTGGACCTCGGCCAGATGGGCGCCGGCTCCATGTGAGTCCCTGGGTGCCTCTCGCCGAGCCCCCGTCGCACCGGATTTGGTGCTGCGGGGGCTCGCGCGTAGACTGGACCAGCCGAAGACCGCTGGTCGGGTCCCACCTGGGTCCCGTGAAGTGCCTCGAACGAGGCGGCCCGCGCAGGTGTCCTCATGGTGGTGGGTTCCCAGAGCCTCCCGACGTGCGCATCCCTGCCTGGCGTCGGTCGTAGGCAACGACCACCTGAAGGAGACCCATGGCAAACGCGGAGAAGGTCGCCGCCGTCGCCGAGCTCACGCAGAGCCTGCGCGAGTCGGACGGCATCGTCCTCACCGAGTACCGCGGTCTCACCGTGAAGCAGCTGCAGGAACTGCGGCGCTCGCTCGGTGAGGGTGCGAGCTATGCCGTCGCCAAGAACACGCTGACCAAGATCGCGGCCCGCGAGGCCGGGGTCGAGCTGTCCGAGGACCTGCTGACGGGTCCGACCGCCATCGCCTTCATCAAGGGCGATGTCGTCGAGGCGGCGAAGGGTCTGCGTGACTTCGCGAAGGCCAACACCACCCTCGTCATCAAGGGAGGCTTCCTCGACGGGAAGGCTCTCGACGCCGACGAGGTCAAGAAGCTGGCGGACCTCGAGTCGCGCGAGGTCCTCCTCGCCAAGCTCGCGGGCGCGATGAAGGGCAGCCTTCAGAACGCCGTGTCGCTCTTCAACGCCCCCCTCGCCCAGACGGCTCGCCTCGTGGCGGCCCTCGAGGCGAAGAAGGCCGAGGAGGCGCCCGCCGCCGACACTGCCGACGAGGCCCCCGTGGCCGAGACGGCGCCCGAGGTCGAGGCTTCCGCCGAGACCGACTCCGAGGGCTGAACGCCCGATTCACATCGGGACCCCCTCGGGGTCTCACCAACGAAAGGACGCCAATCATGGCGAAGCTCAGCACCGACGAGCTGCTCGACGCATTCAAGGAACTGACCCTCATCGAGCTCTCCGAGTTCGTGAAGGCCTTCGAGGAGACCTTCGAGGTCACCGCTGCTGCCCCCGTGGCCGTGGCCGCTGCCGGCGCCCCCGCGGCCGCCGGTGGCGACGCCGGTGACGCCGCCGCCGAGCAGGACGAGTTCGACGTCGTCCTCGAGTCGGCCGGCGACAAGAAGATCCAGGTCATCAAGGAGGTGCGCGGTCTCACGAGCCTCGGCCTGAAGGAGGCCAAGGACCTCGTGGAGGGCGCTCCGAAGCCCGTCCTGGAGAAGGTCAACAAGGAGGCCGCCGAGAAGGCCAAGGAGGCCCTCGAGGCCGCCGGCGCCACGGTCACCCTCAAGTGATCTGAGGCTGTCAGCCTGACGTCCGCAGCGACGTCGACGAGGACCCCCGTCGTCCCGGGACACCGGGTGCGGCGGGGGTCCTTCGCGTCGGGCCGGCAGGGTCCCTCGTCCCGGACGTCTCCGGGTCGTCCCGCACGCGAACGCAGAACACCGCCCCCAAGCCACAGTGCCGCAGATCCCCGCGTCGTCGGCGCGAGCGCGGTCCCCGGTGGAAGGGGAGGACGGTCCAGCGCCTCCACGCCCAGGCTCCACGATCCTGCGTCCGTGCGTCCCGGGCCGAACGCACCGACGTCCGCGACGGGATCCCGCAGCGGACGCAGCATCCTTCGGGCCTCAGCGCACGAACGCAGACTCGTGCGAGCGACGCGGGCCACGGTCCGAGAGGCTGGTTCACGCCGCGCCGCCCCGCCGACGCCTTGTGGGAGGGTCCGGACCGGCGCATCCGCACGACCACACGCGTCCACACCACGGCTCGCCCAGCTCCACGAGAACCCACACCACCGCGGGTGCAGAGCGACGACGGGCACCCTGTGCCTCCGCGGGGCACGGGCCGAAAGTCCCTCCCCGGACGTCTCGCCGCAGCCGCGTGACGGCGCGACCGGCGAGTCATGACGGTGGCGTCCACGTGACGGATGCCACCTTTGTCACCCCGAGTTGCATGAGGTACGGTCGCTGAGACCTGCGACACGTTACTGACGAGTCAACTCATGAGGGAGTTCTCGTAACCGGCGTCGCACAGTGTCGTTACAATAGGTGGTCCGGGTCACATCGACCCGGACCCCGTGGTGAGTGTCCGGGTCGCGCTGGAGTGGAGGAGGGGTCCGTGGGCGTCGAGGTCAAGGTCGAGAACCTGACGAAGAGCTTCGGGTCGCAGCTGATCTGGGGAGACGTCTCGTTGACGCTGCCCGCGGGTGAGATCTCGGTGATGCTGGGTCCGTCGGGTACCGGCAAGTCGGTGTTCCTGAAGTCGCTGATCGGTCTGCTGAAGCCCGACGAGGGCCACATCTGGATCGAGGGCGTCGACATCGCCACGTGCAAGGAGAAGGACCTCTACGAGATCCGCAAGCTGTTCGGCGTGCTGTTCCAGGACGGCGCCATGTTCGGCTCGATGAACCTCTTCGACAACTGCGCGTTCCCGCTGCGCGAGCACACCCGCAAGTCCGAGTCCGAGATCCGCCAGATCGTCATGGACAAGATGGACATCGTGGGTCTGGCCGGCGCGGAGATGAAGCTCCCCGGCGAGATCTCCGGCGGCATGCGCAAGCGCGCCGGCCTGGCGCGTGCGCTCGTCCTGGAGCCGGAGATCCTGCTCATCGACGAGCCCGACTCCGGTCTCGACCCGGTGCGCACGGCCTACATCAACCAGCTCTTCATCGACCTGAACGCGCAGATCGACGCGACGTTCCTCATCGTCACGCACGACATCAACTCCACGCGCACCGTCCCCGACAACATCGGCCTGCTCTACCACAAGCACCTGGCGATGTTCGGCCCGCGCGAGATGCTCCTGTCCTCGACCGAGCCGGTCGTGGCCCAGTTCCTCAACGCCCAGCGCGTCGGCCCGATCGGCATGTCCGAGGAGAAGGACGCCGCCGAGCTGGCCGCGGAGGCCGAGCTCGACATGCCGCCGCTGCCGCCGATCCCGCGCCAGCTCGAGCCCTCCGACGGTCGTCCGCGCGCGGGTCAGCGCGAGCCGGGTGCCTGGTGCCGCGAGCACGGCATCACCCCGCCCCCCGGCTCGTTCGAGGAGAACATGAGCCTCGCGCCGGGTGCCACGGCGTGAGCGCAACGAAGCTGACGGCCCCCGCGCGCGTCGCGGGTGGGCTGTTCGCCTTCATGCTCGACGTGACCGTCGCGCTGTTCCGGCGTCCGTTCCAGCTCAAGGAGTTCCTGACGCAGGCGTGGTTCATCGTCACGGTGACGATCGTGCCCACCGCCCTCGTCTCGATCCCGTTCGGCGCGGTCATCGCGCTGCAGGTCGGCGGACTCATCAAGCAGTTCGGCGCCCAGTCGTTCACCGGCTCCGCGGCGGTGCTCGCGGTCGTCCGCGAGGCCGGCCCGATCGCCACCGCCCTGCTGATCGCCGGTGCCGCCGGCTCGGCCATCGCCGCCGACTTCGGCTCGCGCAAGATCCGCGAGGAGCTCGACGCGATGATGGTGCTCGGCATCGACCCGATCCAGCGTCTCGTGGTGCCGCGCGTGCTCGCCTGCATGCTCATCGCCGTCTTCCTGAACGGGCTGGTGACCATCGTCGGCGTGGCGGGCGGCTACGTCTTCAACGTCGTCCTGCAGGACGGCACACCAGGGGCGTACCTGGCGTCGTTCACGGCGCTGGCGCAGCTGCCCGACATCTACCAAGGCATGGTCAAGGCCGTCATCTTCGGCTACATCGCCGCGATCGTGGCCTCCTACAAGGGCATGAACGCGAAGGGCGGACCGAAGGGCGTGGGCGACGCGGTGAACGAGGCCGTGGTGATCACGTTCCTCCTGCTGTTCATCGTGAACTTCTTCGTCTCGGCCATCTACATCCAGCTCGTGCCGCCGAAGGGGATGTGAGCATGGCGACCAAGGTCAGCGCGCTCTACGAGCGCCCCGCAGCCGCCCTGGAGGGCATGGGCACGCAGCTGCTCTTCTACCTGCGCGTCCTGCGCGCGGTGCCGTTCACCATCAAGAACTACAGCCGCGAGATCCTGCGGCTGCTGGCCGAGGTCACGCTCGGCTCCGGCGCCCTGGCCGTCATCGGCGGCACCGTCGGCGTGATCGTGGCCATGTGCTTCTTCACCGGCACCGAGGTCGGCATCCAGGGCTTCGCCGCGCTCGACCAGCTCGGCACGTCGGCCCTGTCGGGCTTCGTCTCGGCCTACTTCAACACCCGCGAGATCGCGCCGATCGTGGCCGGCATCGCCCTGGCCGCGACCGTGGGCTGCGGCTTCACCGCCCAGCTGGGTGCCATGCGGATCTCCGAGGAGGTCGACGCGCTCGAGGTCATGGCCGTGCCGTCGATGCAGTTCCTCGTCACGACCCGCGTGCTCGCCGGCCTCATCGCCGTCATCCCGCTGTACGTGGTGGGCCTGCTCTCCTCCTACTTCGCGACCCGGCTCACCATCACCCAGTTCCTGGGCCAGAGCACCGGCACCTACGACCACTACTTCCAGACGTTCCTGCCCCCGGGCGACGTCCTGTGGTCCTTCGGCAAGGTGCTGATCTTCGCCGTCGTCGTCATCCTCATCCACTGCTACTACGGCTACTACGCCTCCGGCGGACCCGCCGGCGTCGGCGTGGCCGTGGGACGCGCCGTCCGTACCTCGATCGTCGCGGTCAACGTCGTCGACCTGCTCGCCTCCATGGCGATCTGGGGCACGACCGTCACCGTCAGATTGGCGGGTTGACATGGCTGCCACACCCCTCGCCGAGCGCCCCACGAGCCTCAAGCTCCTCGGTGCTGCGCTGCTCGCGATCATGCTGTTCTTCATCTGGCTGACGTTCGCGTTCTTCTCCAAGACCTTCGTGGCCACCGACGACGTCACCGTCGACACCGGCACCGCCGGTCTCAACCTGCCCGAGAACGCCGACGTGAAGCTGCGCGGCATGATCGTCGGAGAGGTGCGCAAGGTCGAGCCGCACGACGGCGGGGTGCGCATCGTGCTCGGCATGAAGCCCGACCTCATCGACGAGGTGCCGGCCGACGTCACGGCCGAGATCGTCCCGAAGACGCTGTTCGGCGAGAAGTACATCGCCCTCATCCCCGCCGACGACGCCGGTCCGGAGAAGCTCAAGGCCGGCGACATGATCGCGCGCGCCGAGGTGCCGATCGAGGTCGAGCAGCTGCTCAACGACCTCTACCCGCTGCTGCAGGCGGTCGAGCCCGCCGAGCTGTCCTCGACGCTGACCGCGGTCTCGCAGGCCCTGGAGGGTCGCGGCGAGAAGCTCGGCCAGACGCTGGTCCAGGCCAACGAGTACCTGACCGCCCTGAACCCCGACGTCCCGACGCTCGTCACGGACCTCACCAAGCTCGGCAAGGTCTCCGACGGCTACGCCGCGCAGATGCCGACCCTCGGCCGGCTGCTGCGCAACGCGGTCGTCACCGGCAACACGGTGGTCGCCAAGCGCACCCAGCTCGCCGCGTTCTACAGCGAGGGCACCCGCCTGGCGAACACGCTGACCGACTTCACGAAGGCCAACGGCGACAACCTCGAGGTCCTGGCCAAGCAGAACCGGGTCATCCTCGGCGTCACCGCCGAGTACGCCAGCAGCTTCCCGTGCTTCACCGGCGGCATGGCCACCGTGCTGCCGAAGCTGAACAGCGTGCTGCGCAACAACACGGTGCACATCGACCTCGAGACGCTGCCGCAGCAGCCGACCTACTTCGGCTTCGACGAGAACGCCCGCATCCCCAGCAACCGGCAGATCGAGCAGGCCCCGCAGGCCGACCCGAGCAAGGTCGAGTACATCGACGCGCCCGACAAGAAGCGCGGGAAGCTGCCCAACACCATCGGCGCCGTCTGCGAGGACCTCAAGATCTTCAAGCAGAACGCCGACGACCCGTCGAAGTGGCCCTACAGCAAGTCCGACCCGTTCGAGGTGTCCCCGGAGGTGTTCAAGCTGATCGGCGTGCGCAACAGCCACAACGGCAAGTTCGGCACCGAGGCCGACTACCAGCGCGCTGCGGTGTCCAGCCTCGACGAGGCCGGCTTCTTCAACCCCAGCCTGGCCGACACCGACACGCCCCAGCAGCGGGCCGAGGCGCGCAGCCTCGCCGCCGCGATGGCCGGCGTCGACGAGGACCAGGTCCCCGACGCCGCCTCGCTGCTGCTCAGCCCGATCCTTCGGGGCACGGAGGTGAAGGCGCCGTGAACCGCCGTCAGCCCGTCCGCGCCGAGGAGGTGAGCCGATGAGCAGGATGCTCGACAAGGAGTCGATCAGCGCGATCGTCAAGCTCGCGGTGTTCTTCGTCGTCACCGGCACCGCCACAGCCATGCTCATGCTCACGCTGAGCAACGGCAGCCTCGGTGCCAGCAACGAGTACAAGGCCGTGTTCTCCGACGTCACCGGCGTCGCGAAGGGCGACGACGTGCGCATCGCCGGCGTCTCGGTCGGCTCGGTCAAGTCGGTCAAGATCCACGACACCGACGAGGCCATCGTGACGTTCTCGGTGCGCTCGACCACGCCGTTGACGAAGGACACGATCGCCCAGCTGCGCTTCCGCAACCTCGTCGGCCAGCGCTACCTGGCGCTGTTCCAGGGTGGCGACGGCGACACGTCGCGGCTCGCGCCCGGGTCGACGATCCCGCAGGACCGCACGGAGGAGGCGCTCGACCTCAACGTGCTGCTCAACGGGTTCAAGCCGGTGTTCCAGGCGCTCTCGCCGGAGGACACCAACAAGTTCGCCTTCGAGATCGTCCAGACGCTGCAGGGCGAGTCCGGCAACGTGCAGAACCTCCTGGCCCGCACCGCGTCGCTCACCAGCACGCTCGCCGACCGCGACCAGCTGATCGGCGACGTCGTCGTGAACCTCTCCGACGTGCTCGACACGATCGGCAGCCGCGACCAGCAGCTGACGGCGACCATCGACACGCTGCAGCAGTTCATCACCGGGCTCAAGGGCGACCGTGAGGCCATCCTCGGCTCGCTGGACTCCATCTCCGACCTCACGACGGAGACCTCGAACCTGCTCGTCGAGGGCCGCCCGGACCTGACGGCCGACGTCAAGCAGCTGCGCCGGCTGACCGGCAACCTGTCGAAGAAGCGCAACCTCGACACCCTGGAGTCGGCGCTGCAGATCCTGCCGATCAAGATGGAGAAGCTCGGCAACCTGGCGTCGAACGGCAGCCTGTTCAACTTCTACGTCTGCGAGCTCAACGTCGACGTCAGCCAGCTGACCGGCACGCCGCTCGACGGTCTGCTCGACGGCCTCGTGAAGCAGCTCGGCTCGCTCAAGGCCGGTGGCGACCGCTGCCGTACCGGCGGCAACGAGTACGGGAAGGCCGCGTCATGAAGCCGTTCCGCGAGCGCAACCCCGTCATCATCGGCTTCATCGGCTTCGCCGTGATCGCGATGCTGCTGGTGGCCGCCTTCCGTGCCGACCGCCTGCCCATCATCGGCGCGGGCGACACCTACCACGCCGAGTTCTCCGAGATCGGCGGCCTGAAGTCCGGCAACGAGGTCCGTGTCGCGGGCGTCCCCGTCGGCAAGGTCCGCGACATCGAGCTCGACGGCAACAAGGTCAAGGTGACGTTCAAGGTCGACAAGGGCACCCGCCTCGGCCGCGAGACCGCCGCCGAGATCCGCATCCGCACGCTGCTCGGTGCGCAGTTCCTCGCGCTGCAGCCGTCGGGCTCGGGTCGCCTCGAGAAGGGCGGCACGATCCCGGAGTCGCGCACCACGCCGCCCTACGACGTCGTGCAGGCGTTCTCCGACCTCAGCACCACCACCGAGGCGCTCGACGTCGACCAGATCTCGCAGGCGCTGGAGACCCTCTCCGACGTCGCCGCGCAGACGCCGGAGGAGTTCCGCGGCGCCATCCGCGGCGTCTCCGACCTCTCCCGCAACCTCGCGGCGCGCGACGAGCAGATCAACACCCTGCTGAAGAACCTCAAGAAGGTCACCGGCGTCATCAACGCCCGCGACGACCAGCTCGTCGCGCTCGTGAAGGACTCCTCGGTGCTCTTCGACGCGATCAGCGCACGGCGCGAGGCGATCCACCGCCTCCTCGTCTCGACGCAGGAGATCTCCGCCCAGCTGACCGGACTGGTCAAGGACACGGAGGCCGACCTGCAGCCGGCGCTGCGCCAGCTGCGCACGGTCACCACGATGCTGGCCCGCAACGAGCAGAGCCTCGACCGCGCCCTCACCGTCATGCCCGGCTTCCTGCGGGTCTTCGCCAACGCGCTCGGCAACGGGCCCTGGTTCGACACGTACGTCAAGATCGGAGGGGCAGGATGAGCAGGCTCGCCGGTGCCGCACGCATCCTCACGGTGCTCGTCGCCCTCGTGCTCGTCGTCGGGCTCGTGATCGTCTTCGGGCAGCGCGACGCGAAGAAGACCATCACGGTCGACTTCACCCAGACCAACTCGCTCTACGAGGGGTCCGACGTCCGGATCCTCGGCGTCGCCGTCGGCACCGTCGACAAGCTCGTGCCCCGCGGCAAGACGGTGCGCGCGACCATCTCCTACGACGCCTCGGTCAAGCTGCCCGACGACGTGAAGGCCGTCGTGGTCTCCCCGTCGATCGTCGGCGACCGGTTCGTCCAGCTCGCCCCGGCCTACGACGGGGGCGCGGTCCTCAAGGACGGTGCGCGCCTCGGCGTGAGCCGCACGGCGGTCCCGGTCGAGCTCGACCAGGTCTACAAGTCCCTCGACGACCTCTCGGTGGCGCTCGGCCCCGACGGCGCCAACCGCAACGGTGCCGTCAGCGACCTCGTCCGCGACACCGCGAAGCAGCTCGACGGCCAGGGTGCCCAGGTCAACGAGACGCTGCGCAACTTCGGCAAGCTCAGCCAGACGCTCTCCGACAACAAGGACGAGCTGTTCGGCAGCATGCGCGAGGTCGACCAGTTCGTCCAGCTCCTGCAGACCAACGACCAGTCGGTGCGCGACTTCTTCGACAGCACCGCCCAGGTCTCGACCGTCCTGGCGGGCGAGCGCGAGGACCTGCAGGCCACCATCAAGGCCCTCGGCGACGCACTGATCGAGGTCCGCCGACTGGTGCGCGAGAACCGCTCGGAGCTGCGGGGCAACGTCAAGCAGCTGTCGACGGTCGCCCGCGTGCTCGGCGACCACCAGAAGGACCTCGAGCAGTTCACGATCAGCGCGCCGACGGCCCTGTCGAACGTCGCCCTCGCCTACAACGGCAACACGGGCACGCTTGACAACCACGCCGACGTGCTGCAGCTGCTGCTGGGGGCCGTGGAGGACCCGGGCGACCTGCTGTGCAACATCAGCGAGAACCTGCCGATCGACGTCAAGGAGCCGTGCGACGTCCTGGGCGGCGTGCTCGACGATCTCCTCAAGCCGATCACCGGCGGACTCCCGCTGCCGCGCGCCGCCGTGGCCAACGCGCCGTCGCCGGACCGCACCGACACGTCGCTGTCGCAGATGCTGGGGGTGGAGCGATGAGCCTGCGCCGACGCGGCCTGCGAGCCGCTGCCGTGACCGCCGGGAGCGCCGTGCTCCTGTCGGGCTGCGGCTTCTCGCCCTACGAGCTGCCGCTGCCCGGTGGCGCGGACCTCGGGTCCGACCCGTACACCGTGACCGTCCAGTTCCGCGACGTCCTCGACCTGGTGCCGCAGAGCGCCGTGCGGGTCAACGACATCGCGGTCGGCAAGGTGACCAAGATCCGCCTCGACGGCTGGACCGCCACCGCGACGCTCGAGATCAACCGGGACGTCAAGCTGCCCGACAACGCCGAGGCCGCAGATCCGCCAGACCAGCCTGCTGGGCGAGAAGTTCGTGTCGCTGGCTCCGCCGTCCACGGGGGGCGAGGGCACGCTCGGCAACGGCGACCGCATCCCGCTCGACCGCTCGGGGCGCAACCCCGACATCGAGGAGGTGCTGGGCGCGGCCTCGCTGCTCTTCAACGGCGGTGGTCTCGAGAAGACCAACACCATCGTCAAGGAGCTCAACAAGACGCTCGACGGCAACGAGCCCGAGGTCAAGCAGCTGCTGCAGAGCACGACGACCTTCATCGGCCAGCTCGACGAGAACAAGGGCGAGATCCTGACCGCCCTCGAGAAGGTCGACAACCTGGCCAAGGCCACGAAGGCGCAGGAAGGTGCGATCACCCAGGCGCTCGACGAGCTGCCGGAGGCGTTGCGCACCCTCGACGCGCAGCGTGACGACCTGGTCGGCCTGCTGCAGTCGCTGGACCGGCTGAGCGACACCGCGACGGGCGTCATCCGACGCTCCAAGGACGACACGCTGGCCGTGCTGCGCGACCTCGAGCCCACGTTGCGTGAGCTCGCGAACGCCGGCGACGACCTCGCCACGGCGAGCCAGCTGATCTTCACCTACCCGTTCACCGACGCGATCGCCGGCGGCTCGCCGGCGCGTGCCAGCAGCCCCTGCACGGCCTACGACCCCGCGGTCCCGGCCACCCAGAACAACGCCCTGCTGCGCAAGCAGGTCGCCGAGGGCGCCTGCTACGGCGACTTCATGAACCTCGACATCAACCTGTCGCTGAACACCGGGCAGCTCACGAACCTCGTGGAGGGCCTGCTGTCGCTCGGCAACACGCTCGGCTCCCCGAGGTCGACCGGGTCCTCGAGCCCGGCCTCGAGCGGGTCGGGGGCCGGCGCGGCCGGCGCTCCCGCCAACCAGCTCGTCGAGCTGGTCGAGGGCCTGACCAGCCAGGGCGACACCGGCCTGCCGTCGCTGCCGGGCACCTCCGGCGGCACCGGCTCGCAGCCGTCCCCGTCGGCCAGCCCGTCCGCGTCGGCCTCGACGTCGTCGCGCGGCGGGTCCTCCTCCGGCGGTGGAGGCGGTATCTGTTCCCTGCTCGGCAACTGCCGGGTCACGACGACGAGTGAGCTGATGGCCACGCAGACCGAGGACGTCGCGCGGCTGGTGCTCGGACCGGTGGTGCAGCGATGATCACTCGCCTGACCAAGATCCAGCTGGTGATCTTCGCGATCATCGTCGCCGTCGGCGCGACGTTCGTCGGCGGCAAGTACGCCCAGCTCGACCGCCTGTTCGTCGACCGGACCTTCCCGGTCACGGCCGACTTCGCCGACTCCGGCGGCATCTTCGCCGGCGCCGAGGTGACCTACCGCGGTATCGCGGTCGGCAAGGTGAAGCAGCTGAAGTTCACCGAGGACGGCGTGGACGTGGTGCTCGACATCAACAAGGACGCGCCGAAGATCTCCTCCGACGTCGTGGCCACCGTGGCCAACAAGTCGGCCATCGGCGAGCAGTACGTCGACCTGTCCCCTCGTACCAACGAGGCGCCGTACCTGAAGGCGGGCACCACCATCCCGCGCTCGGACACGCGCATCCCGATCGACACCACGACGCTCCTGCTCAACCTGAACTCCTTCGTCTCCAGCATCGACACCCGCAGCCTCAAGACCGTCGTCGACGAGCTCGGCACCGCGTTCGAGGGCACCGGACCCGACCTCGAGCGCATCCTCGACACGTCCTCGGAGTTCATCACCGCGGCACAGGAGAACCTCGGCGTGACGCAGCGACTCATCCGCAGCTCCTCGGGCGTCCTGCAGACGCAGATCGACAAGCAGCCCCAGCTCGAGACCTTCGCCAAGAACCTGGCGCTGCTCTCGGACACGCTCGTCGAGTCCGACGGCGACCTGCGGCGTCTGGTCGACGAGGGACCGTCGGCGGCGAAGACCGTCAACGACACGGTCGCCGAGAACGCCGCGCAGCTGCGGACGATCTTCGCCGACCTGCGCAGCGCGACCGAGCCGCTGGCCCGCAACTCCAAGAGCCTCAAGGCGCTCGCCATCATCTACCCGTACGTGCTCGAGGGCACGTTCAGCGTCGTCGCGCCGAGCAAGAGCACGGAGGGTGAGTGGGACGCCCGCTTCGGCCTCGTGATCACGAATCCGACCGACACGAGCAACCCCAAGCCGTGCGACGAGGACGACAACGGGCAGCGACCGCGGCGTGAGCCGATCGAGATCTACGACATGCAGTTCGACGTGGACGCCGGCTGTATCGTCAAGGACAAGGTCCCGCGCGGGCCCGACAAGACCGTGATCAACCGTGATCGGGCCGCCGTGGGAACCGGGGCCGACGCCTCCGGAAAGGACTCGTGGACGTGGCTGCTGCTCGGACCGGCGATCCGCTGACCACGCGCAGGAGCTCCACCCCCCTCGTCGTCATCGCCGTCCTCGGCGTGCTCGTCGGCGTGGCCGGGCTGCTCGTGCCGCGGTTCGTGGGAGGTGGCGAGGACGCCGAGCGCGACGCCGTCGTGGCACGCGTCAACGACTTCGCGACGACGTACAACACGTACGACGTCGCCGACCTCGCGAGCTACCAGGAGCGGATGAAGCCGCTGCTGACGCCGGCGTACGACAAGGAGTTCGTGCGCGTCACGAACGCGGTCTTCGGTGCCCTGGAGTCCAAGGACCAGAAGAGCGGCGACGCCAACGTGCTCGCCGTCGCCGTCGACTCGATCGACAAGGACTCCGCCATCGCGATCGTCGCCGTCGACGCGTCGATCACGACGTCGTCCGACGAGACCGCCGTGCAGCGCCGGTTCCGCTGGAAGGTCACGCTGTCCAAGTCCGACGGCGACTGGCGGGTCAGCCAGTTCGACACGGTGGTGCCGCTCGACGCGTCCACCGATCCGGGCTCGGGTGGCGCGACGCCGTCGCCGTCGGCCTCGCCGTCCGCATCGCAGGAGGGTCAGTGAGCACGCCCGAGGGACCGAAGAAGCGCCGCAGGATCGCGGGGGAGTCGACCCCGGGTGCGGCCCGGCCGTCCGTCCCGGCGAAGAAGGTCGTACGTCGTCCGGTGGCACGCCCGGGCGCGCCGGTCGAGCCCGAGCCGACCCCGGTCGACGAGTCGACCGTCGAGGAGCAGGAAGTCGCGCAGCCCACGCCCCCGGCGGCCCCGCGCGTCGCGCCCCGCGTGGGACGGCGCACCGGTGCCACGGCCGACGCCGCCGCGTCGACCCCGATGCCCACGCCGGCTGCGGACGAGCGGACGGACGACCCGGCCGCCGAGCCCCCGGAGTCGGGCTCCGGCACGGGGACGGACGTCGAGTCGGGCGACGCCGGTGGCGGCGCAGGTCGCCGCGCCCTCGACCCGGCGCGCATCGTCCTGGTCGGGGTGGCCGTGCTGGCGGTCGTCTTCGGTGCGTTCTTCGGCTACCGCGGTGTGGCGGACTGGCGCGAGACCCACGGTGTCGACGGCGCCCACGACAAGGCCGCCGAGGCGGCTGCCTCCGCCGCGGAGACGATCTTCACCTACCGCTACGACCGGATCCAGCAGTACCTCGACGACTCCAGCGACGTGATGACCCCGTCGTTCGCCAAGGACTTCGAGAGCATCTCCCCGGCCCTGCGCGACCTCGCCCCGCAGCGCAAGATCCAGGTCCAGGCCACCACGCGCGACTCCGCCGCGATGTCGTGCGGCGACGACTGCCGTCGCGACCGCGCCACCGTGCTGGTCTTCGTCGACCAGGCACGTCTGGCCGACGGGTCGGAGGTGCCGACGGTCTTCGGCAACCGGGTGGAGATGACGATGGTCGAGCGCGACGGACGCTGGCTCGTCGACGACATCAAGGCGCTCTGAGCCGGCGCGTCGGACCTGCGCGGAGGGGCCGGTCGGGTGCTCCGGCGGGGCGCTGCGGAGGCCGCCGACCCCGTCGGACCGCCGCCTGGACACCCGGCAGATCCTGCAATTGCAGGCTTTTCGGCCCGTGGGCGCGTGGAGCGGCCGAATACTTTGGCCCATCTCAGGCTGGTTGTCAAGGACCAGGCTTGCGCGCGTGTGGACGGAAGGGCTAGACTGAATCTTCGCGCCCGCCTCGTCGCCCTCGTTGCCCCTTGACTGGGGGCGTCAGTCATGCGCACAAGTCCATCACGTGACACCCTTGCGAGCCTCTGGAAGGACCCCTCTTGGCCGCCTCGCGCACCGTCGCCGCACCTGCCCAGAACAACAGTGCCACCAACGCACCCCGCCGCATCTCCTTCGCCAAGATCTCCGAACCGCTCGAGGTTCCCGAGCTCCTGGCCCTGCAGACCGACAGCTTCGACTGGCTGATCGGCAGCGAGAAGTGGAAGGCCGAGGTCGAGGACGCCCTCGCTGCCGGCCGCACCGACGTCTCCACCAAGTCCGGCCTGGAGGAGATCTTCGAGGAGATCTCCCCGATCGAGGACTTCTCCGAGACGATGAGCCTGTCGTTCCGCGACCACCGCTTCGAGCCCCCGAAGTACTCGGTCGAGGACTGCAAGGACCGCGACGTCACCTACGCCGCGCCCCTATTCGTCACCGCCGAGTTCATGAACAACGAGACCGGCGAGATCAAGAGCCAGACGGTCTTCATGGGCGAGTTCCCGCTCATGACCCCCAAGGGCACCTTCGTCATCAACGGCACCGAGCGCGTCGTCGTCAGCCAGCTGGTCCGCAGCCCCGGCGTCTACTTCGAGCGCACGCCCGACAAGACGTCGGACAAGGACATCTACACGGCCAAGGTCATCCCCTCGCGCGGCGCGTGGCTGGAGTTCGAGGTCGACAAGCGTGACCTCGTCGGCGTCCGTCTGGACCGCAAGCGCAAGCAGAGCGTCACCGTCCTGCTCAAGGCGCTCGGCTTCACCGAGGCGCAGATCCTCGAGGAGTTCGGCCAGTACGAGTCCATCCGCCTGACCCTGGAGAAGGACAACGTCCAGACCCAGGACGAGGCGCTGCTCGACATCTACCGCAAGCTGCGTCCGGGCGAGCCGCCGTCGCGCGAGGCCGCCCAGAACCTGCTCGACAACTACTACTTCAACACGAAGCGGTACGACCTGGCCAAGGTCGGTCGTCACAAGGTCAACAAGAAGCTCGGCGCCGACGAGGCGTTCGACCAGCAGACGCTGACCATCGACGACGTCGTCGCCACCATCAAGTACGTCGTGGCTCTGCACGCCGGCGAGACCGAGCTGGAGATGCCCGCGGGCACCACCCTCGTCGAGGCCGACGACATCGACCACTTCGGCAACCGTCGCATCCGCACGGTCGGCGAGCTGATCCAGAACCAGCTGCGCACCGGCCTGGCGCGCATGGAGCGGGTCGTGCGTGAGCGCATGACGACGCAGGACGTCGAGGCCATCACGCCGCAGACGCTCATCAACATCCGTCCGGTCGTGGCGGCGCTGAAGGAGTTCTTCGGCACCAGCCAGCTGTCGCAGTTCATGGACCAGAACAACCCGCTCGCGGGTCTGACGCACAAGCGTCGCCTGAACGCGCTCGGCCCCGGTGGTCTGTCGCGTGAGCGCGCCGGCTACGAGGTCCGCGACGTGCACCCGTCGCACTACGGCCGCATGTGCCCGATCGAGACGCCTGAGGGTCCGAACATCGGTCTGATCGGCTCGCTCGCCTCCTACGGTCGCATCAACGCGTTCGGCTTCATCGAGTCGCCGTACCGCAAGGTCGTCGACGGCCGGGTCACCGAGCAGATCGACTACCTCACGGCCACCGACGAGGACCGGTTCATCGTCGCCCAGGCGAACTCGCCGCTCACCGAGGACGGCACGTTCGTCGACGACGCGGTGCTCGTGCGCCAGCGTGGTGGTGAGGCCGAGCTCCGCCCGGCCGCCGAGGTCGACTACATGGACGTCTCGCCGCGCCAGATGGTCTCGGTCGCGACCGCGCTCATCCCGTTCCTCGAGCACGACGACGCCAACCGCGCCCTCATGGGTGCCAACATGCAGCGCCAGGCGGTCCCGCTGGTGCGCAACGACGCCCCGCTCGTCGGCACCGGCATGGAGTTCCGCGCCGCCGTCGACGCCGGCGACGTCACCGTCGCCAAGAAGGCGGGTGTGGTCAAGGAGGTCTCGGCCGACCTGGTCGAGATCATGGAGGACGAGGGCACGTACACGACGTACCGCCTCGCCAAGTTCCGCCGCTCCAACCACGGCACCTGCACGAACCAGCGCCCCCTCGTCGCCGAGGGTCAGCGCGTCGAGGTCGGCACCCCGCTGGCCGACGGTCCGTGCACCGACGAGGGCGAGATGGCGCTGGGCACCAACCTGCTCGTCGCCTTCATGCCCTGGCAGGGCCACAACTACGAGGACGCGATCATCCTCAGCCAGCGTGTCGTGCAGGACGACCTGCTCACCTCGATCCACATCGAGGAGCACGAGGTCGACGCGCGCGACACCAAGCTGGGCCCGGAGGAGATCACCCGCGACATCCCGAACGTCAGCGAGGAGATGCTGGCCGACCTCGACGAGCGCGGCATCATCCGCATCGGCGCCGAGGTGGGCAACGGCGACATCCTCGTCGGCAAGGTGACGCCGAAGGGCGAGACCGAGCTGACGCCGGAGGAGCGCCTGCTGCGCGCCATCTTCGGTGAGAAGGCGCGCGAGGTCCGCGACACGTCGCTCAAGGTCCCGCACGGCGAGTCCGGCACCGTCATCGGCGTCCGCGTGTTCGACGCGGCCGACGGCGACGAGCTCAGCCCCGGCGTGAACCAGCTGGTCCGCGTCTACGTCGCCCAGAAGCGCAAGATCTCCGACGGTGACAAGCTCGCCGGCCGTCACGGCAACAAGGGCGTCATCTCCAAGATCCTGCCGATCGAGGACATGCCGTTCCTCGAGGACGGCACCGCCGTCGACATCGTGCTCAACCCGCTGGGCGTGCCCGGCCGCATGAACGTCGGCCAGGTGCTCGAGACCCACCTCGGGTGGGTGGCCAAGGCAGGCTGGGACATCGGCGACCTGAAGGACGAGTGGGCCGACCGCCTGCGCGCCATCGGTGCCGACCGCGCCCCGGCGAACTCCAACGTCGCGACGCCCGTCTTCGACGGTGCCCGCGAGGACGAGATCCAGGGCCTGCTGGCCTCGACGCTGCCCAACCGCGACGGCGACCGCATGGTCGGCCCCGACGGCAAGGCGGTCCTGTTCGACGGTCGTACCGGCGAGCAGTTCCCCCAGCCGATCAGCGTCGGCTACATGTACCTGCTGAAGCTGCACCACCTGGTCGACGACAAGATCCACGCCCGCTCGACCGGTCCGTACTCGATGATCACCCAGCAGCCGCTCGGCGGTAAGGCCCAGTTCGGTGGCCAGCGCTTCGGTGAGATGGAGGTCTGGGCCCTCGAGGCCTACGGTGCGGCGTACGCGCTGCAGGAGCTGCTGACGATCAAGTCCGACGACATCGTCGGGCGCGTCAAGGTCTACGAGGCGATCGTCAAGGGCGAGAACGTGCCCGAGCCGGGCATCCCCGAGTCCTTCAAGGTGCTCGTCAAGGAGATGCAGTCGCTGTGCCTCAACGTCGAGGTGCTGTCCAGCGACGGCTCCGCCGTCGAGATGCGCGACGCGGAGGAGGACCTCTTCCGCGCCGCCGAGGAGCTCGGCATCGACCTGTCGCGCCGCGAGCCCTCCAGCGTCGAAGAAGTGTGAGCCGGCGGGGCGCCGTCGCCACGACGGCGCCCCCACCCTCACTCCCCGCTCACCACTGAATTTCGAAAAGTAAGGGAAAGAAGACACCGTGCTCGACGTGAACTTCTTCGATCAGATCCGGATCGGTCTCGCGACCGCCGACGACATCCGCGGATGGTCCTACGGCGAGGTCAAGAAGCCGGAGACGATCAACTACCGCACGCTCAAGCCCGAGCGTGACGGCCTCTTCTGCGAGAAGATCTTCGGTCCCACCCGGGACTGGGAGTGCTACTGCGGCAAGTACAAGCGCGTGCGCTTCAAGGGCATCATCTGCGAGCGCTGCGGCGTCGAGGTGACCCGCTCCAAGGTGCGTCGCGAGCGCATGGGCCACATCGAGCTCGCCGCGCCGGTCACCCACATCTGGTACTTCAAGGGTGTCCCCAGCCGCCTCGGCTACCTGCTCGACCTCGCCCCGAAGGACCTCGAGAAGGTCATCTACTTCGCGGCGTACATGATCACGCACGTCGACGAGGAGGCGCGTCACCGCGACCTGTCCTCGCTCGAGTCGAAGATCGACCTCGAGGTCAAGCAGCTCGAGGCCCGTCGCGACGACGAGGTCAACCAGCGCCTGCAGAAGCTCGAGGAGGACCTCAAGGCCCTCGAGGACGAGGGTGCGAAGGCCGACGCCAAGCGCAAGGTCAAGGACGCCGCCGAGCGTGAGGCCAAGCAGCGTCGCGACCGCATCCAGCGCGAGATCGACCGGCTCACCGAGGTCTGGGACCGCTTCAAGAACCTCAAGGTCCAGGACCTCGAGGGCGACGAGATGCTCTACCGCGAGATGACGTACCGCTTCGGTGCGTACTTCGAGGGCTACATGGGCGCCGCTGCCATCCAGAAGCGTCTGCAGTCCTTCGACCTCGACGCCGAGGCGGAGTCGCTGCGCGAGATCATCGCCACCGGCAAGGGCCAGAAGAAGACCCGCGCCCTCAAGCGCCTCAAGGTCGTCTCGGCGTTCCTCGGCAGCAGCAACCACCCCGAGGGCATGGTCCTCGACGCCGTGCCGGTGATCCCGCCGGAGCTGCGTCCCATGGTCCAGCTCGACGGTGGCCGCTTCGCCACGTCGGACCTCAACGACCTGTACCGCCGCGTCATCAACCGCAACAACCGCCTCAAGCGACTGCTCGACCTCGGCGCGCCCGAGATCATCGTCAACAACGAGAAGCGGATGCTGCAGGAGGCCGTCGACTCGCTGTTCGACAACGGCCGTCGTGGTCGTCCCGTCACCGGCCCGGGCAACCGTCCGCTCAAGTCCATCTCGGACATGCTCAAGGGCAAGCAGGGTCGGTTCCGTCAGAACCTGCTCGGCAAGCGCGTCGACTACTCGGGCCGTTCGGTCATCGTCGTCGGCCCGCAGCTGAAGCTGCACCAGTGCGGTCTGCCCAAGCAGATGGCGATCGAGCTGTTCAAGCCGTTCGTCATGAAGCGTCTGGTCGACCTCAACCACGCCCAGAACATCAAGTCCGCCAAGCGGATGGTGGAGCGCGGCGTGCGCGCCGAGGTCTGGGACGTGCTCGAGGAGGTCATCACCGAGCACCCGGTGCTGCTGAACCGTGCACCCACCCTGCACCGTCTGGGCATCCAGGCGTTCGAGCCGCAGCTCATCGAGGGCAAGGCCATCCAGATCCACCCGCTCGTCTGCTCGGCCTTCAACGCCGACTTCGACGGTGACCAGATGGCCGTGCACCTGCCGCTGAGCGCCGAGGCGCAGGCCGAGGCCCGCATCCTCATGCTGAGCACGAACAACATCCTCAAGCCGTCCGACGGCCGTCCGGTCACCATGCCGACGCAGGACATGATCATCGGCCTGTACTTTCCTCACGCTCGAGCGTGAGGGGCACCCGGGCGAGGGTCGTGCGTTCAGCTCGGTCGCCGAGGCCGTCATGGCCTTCGACCGCAAGGAGATCACCCTCCAGAGCAAGGTGCGGATCCGCATCCCCGGCGCCGACGGTGTCGTCGCGTCGCGGGAGACCACCCTCGGTCGCGCGATCTTCAACCAGGCCCTGCCGGACGACTACGCGTACGTCAACTACCAGGTCGGCAAGAAGGAGCTCGGGGTCATCGTCAACGACCTCGCCGAGCGCTACTCCAAGATCGACGTGGGCGTCGCGCTCGACAACCTCAAGGAGACCGGTTTCCACTGGGCCACACGCTCGGGTGTCACCATCTCCATCGAGGACGTCGTCACGCCGGAGTCCAAGCAGGAGATCCTCACCAAGTACGAGGGTCAGGCGGCGAAGGTCCAGCAGCAGTTCGACCGCGGTCTCATCACCGAGGACGAGCGTCGTCAGGAGCTCATCGAGATCTGGACCCAGGCCACGGCCGAGGTGTCCGGCGAGATGGAGAAGAAGTTCACCGCGAACGCCGACAACCCGATCTGGATGATGGTCCACTCGGGTGCGCGAGGCAACATGATGCAGGTCCGTCAGATCGCGGCCATGCGTGGTCTCGTGGCGAACCCGAAGGGCGAGATCATCCCGCGCCCGATCAAGGCCAACTTCCGTGAGGGCCTGAGCGTCGTCGAGTACTTCATCGCGACGCACGGTGCCCGCAAGGGTCTGGCCGACACCGCCCTGCGCACCGCCGACTCCGGCTACCTGACGCGTCGACTCGTCGACGTCAGCCAGGACGTCATCATCCGCGAGGAGGACTGCGGCACCGAGCGTGGTCTGCCGAAGGTCATCGCGACCCGCCTGGACGACGGCACGTTCGTGCCGGCGGAGAACGTCGAGACCTCGGCGTACTCGCGCAGCGCGGCCACCGACATCACCCACCCGGAGACGGGTGAGGTGCTGGTGGAGGCCGGCGGCGACCTCGGCGACGTCGAGATCGGCCAGCTCGTGACCGCCGGCGTGGAGACCATCCGCGTCCGCACGGTCCTCACCTGCGAGGCGGCGGCCGGTACGTGCGCCAAGTGCTACGGCCGCTCGTTGGCCACCGGCAAGCTCGTCGACATCGGCGAGGCGGTCGGCACCATCGCCGCCCAGTCGATCGGTGAGCCCGGCACCCAGCTGACGATGCGTACCTTCCACACCGGTGGTGTGGCCGGTGACGACATCACGCACGGTCTGCCGCGCGTGGTCGAGCTCTTCGAGGCTCGTCAGCCCAAGGGTCGTGCGCCGATCACCGAGTCCGCCGGTCGCGTCGCGATCGACGACACGGACAAGACGCGCAAGCTCGTCGTCACCCCCGACGACGGCTCGGAGGTGCAGGAGTACCCCGTCAGCAAGCGTTCGCGCCTGCTCGTCGAGGACGGCTCGCACGTCGAGGTCGGCCAGCAGCTCACCCACGGAACGCCGGACCCGCAGGAGGTCCTGCGCATCCTCGGTGTCCGTCGGGCGCAGGAGCACCTCGTGGACGAGGTCCAGGAGGTCTACCGCAGCCAGGGCGTGGCGATCCACGACAAGCACATCGAGATCATCGTGCGGCAGATGCTGCGTCGGGTCACGGTCATCGAGCAGGGTGACTCCCACCTGATCCCCGGTGACCTCGCGGACCGGGCGACGTTCGAGTCGGAGAACCGACGCGTCGTCGCCGAGGGCGGCACCCCCGCCTCGGGCCGTCCGGTGCTCATGGGCATCACGAAGGCCTCGCTGGCCGTCGAGTCGTGGCTGTCGGCCGCCTCCTTCCAGGAGACGACCCGCGTCCTCACCGACGCCGCCATCCACGGCAAGTCGGACTCGCTGCGCGGTCTGAAGGAGAACATCATCATCGGCAAGCTCATCCCGGCGGGTACCGGTCTCGACCGGTACCGCAACATCCGGGTCGAGCCCACCGAGGAGGCCCGCCAGGCCGCCTACGCCGTCACGGGCTACGAGTCCTACGACTACGGCTTCGGCTCGCCCGACGGCCCCGCCGTCCAGCTGGAGGACTACGACTTCACGTCGTACGAGCCCTGACGGACTGAACGCACGACGGCCCCTGACCTGCTGGTCCGGGGCCGTCGTCGTGTATGGGTGCGGTCGTCGTGACGTCGCCGGTGCGCTGCCGCAGGGGATCTGGGGTTGCCGGTGCGCTGCCGCGGCTGGCGCGGGGGTGGTCTCCGCAAGGGCCTCGACCGGGCGGCCGGGCGGGCCCGTGGGCTGGGTCCTCGGGCTGTGGCCTTCGGTGGACACAAGAACCTGCCTTCGTGCGCTGGGACGTCAAGGATGCTGAGATTGGTACGGGCTCCCGTCGTGAACGCAGAAGCGTTCGGGCTTCAGCGCACGGAGGAAGAGTCGTGGGTGCGGCCGGGGGTGGGGTGGGCAGTGCTTCTCCCTTCTCGTGGCACGTGCCACGAGAAGGGAGAAGCACTGCCCCGTCCGCCCGCTCAGCGGTGGATCTACCACTTCTCCGGGCGCTCAGAAGGTGGCAGATCCACCGATGGGACGCGCAACGCAGAACCTCGCGTGAGACGAGCGCCGGACGCGGCGGCAGACGACCTCAGGCGGTGGGGGCGGGCGCCTTCGACGACTCCGTCTTGGGCTCGGGGTCGGGGCGGAACAGCCAGCGGAGGCGGGGCTCGAAGACGGGGCGGAAGACGGTGGCGACCAGCTGCGTCATGAGCAGGTTCGCGACGACGGTGGCCACGACCATGGTCAGCATCACGGCGGGCGCGCCGTACTTCTCGAGGGAGTCGAACACGCCGAACTGGTAGCGCAGCAGCAGGATCACGTAGCCGTGCAGCAGGTAGCAGTAGAACGTGCGACCGCCGAGGCGGGTCGTCCAGGACCGGCGGCGGGGGACGAGCGAGAGTGCGGCGAAGGTCAGCACCAGGCCGATGACGAGCAGCTCGGCGCGCTGCGTGATGCCCTCCAGGGGCGAGGCGCCGAGCGGGTCCTCGTCGTAGCGCTGCTTCCACAGCAGCCAGTCGAGCGTCCAGTTCGCCGAGTAGAGGTAGCAGATGACGAAGCTGCCGGCGAGCAGCAGCGCCGAGCCGACCCGGATGCGCGGGTCCGCGAGGCGCTCGAAGCGCTCGCGGCTCATGTGCAGGCCGATCACGTAGAACGGCAGGAAGCCGAGGATCTTCGGCAGCGCCAGCACGTTCGGCACCTCGATGAGACCGACCAGCAGCGAGATCGCGATCGACGTCGTGATCGGGTAGCGCAGCGCACGCCAGATCGGGGTGGTCAGCCGCCACACGAACAGCGCCGCCATGAACCAGCCCAGCCACTGCGGCGACAGGAACTTGTACGGCTCCGGCTCGCCCGTGTAGTGACGGGTGATCATCTGCATCGAGATCTCGATGATGAGGTACGGGACCACCAGGGTGCTGACGATGCGGCGCACCTGCCGCGCGTCGCCCATGTAGCGCCGAGCCGTGTAGCCGGAGATCAGGATGAAGAACGGCATGTGGAACGCGTAGATCCACACGTACACGCCCCGCGCCGAGTCCATCGCCACGAACTGCGTGAGGGAGTGCCCGATCACGACGAGCAGCATCACCCAGTACCGTGCGTTGTCGAGATAGGCCACACGCTCCTTCGGGGCGGCGGTCGTCACGGGCAGCGGGTCGAGGGCACTCATCGTCCACCGACTCTAGTGGAGCGCACCGAAGGGAGCCCGATGAACGAGCACCGCGAGACGCGCCGCACGCAGCGGCTCGGCGCGTACGGCGTCGTCGTCGCCGACGACGAGACCGGCGCGCCACGGCTGCTCCTCACCCGCATCTCCCCGTCCGGCTACCCGGCGGGCTGGTGGGCGCTGCCGGGCGGTGGCGTCGACCACGGCGAGTCGCCGCACGACGCCGTCGTGCGCGAGGTGCACGAGGAGACGGGGCTGACGGTGCTGGAGAAGCGCCTCGTCGACGTCCACCACGTGCACACCGTGGCGCCGGGCCGCGACGACCGCTTCGAGGACTACCACGGCGTCCACCTGCTCTACGCGGTCCGCGTCGCCGGTGTGGAGCCGGGAGCGCCGCTGCCCACCCCGCACGTCGTGGAGGTCGACGGGACCACCGACGTGGCCACCTGGCTGCCGCTCGACCAGGTCGACGACGGCGCGCGGCAGCTCCTCCCGGCCGTGCAGCACGCGCTGGTGCACCTCGCCGACTACCGCTGACGCGGGATCAGGAGCGCGGCGGCGTGTAGAACAGCATCGCGTAGCTGCCCCGCGCCGACAGCACGAAGGTCGCGCGGGCCACACCGCCGTCCTTGCCGCGGGCGGTGTAGGTCGTGCTGATCTCGTTGAGGTCCTCGACGACGTCCTTGGTCGGCGTACCGACGCTCGAGGCGAAGTCCTCCGCGATCGCGTCGGCCTCGCGCACGCGGTCGGCGACGACTGCGGCGAACCGGGGCCGCTCGCCGCTGAGCAGCAGGGTGCCGGTGGCTGGCACCCGCCACCGACCGTCGAGCAGGGGCGAGTCCCGCGGCGCGGACACGTCCATGCTCGGCCAGATCAGCCCCGACGTGTCCTTGCCCTCGACGTCGCGCGGCACCTGCGCCGTGGACGCCCGCGGCTCGAGCTGGCCGCTGCGCGGGTCGCCCACGTACTGGGCGCGCACCGTCATGACGGGCCGCTTCTTCGCCGCCGGGTAGCCCGTGCGGGTCGTGACGTCGCCGGGGTCGGCCGTGATCGTGATGCGGATGTCGCGCTGGTCGGCGGTCTTGCCCTCGGCGTCGACCGTGCAGCCCGTGATCCGACGGTCCTGCGACTGGCAGTACGTGGAGAGGTCGTCCTCGTCGAGCTTGGCGTCGGGGATGACGGCGTTCACCTGGGCGATCAGACGGCGCAGCACCTGCGTGGGTGAGCCGTCGACGCGCAGCAGCGAGATCGTGACGTCGGGGCGCGGGGCGTCGTCGATGAGCGAGAAGGTGTCGTCGCTGGGGCGGGTGGCCGGCGTCGTGGTCTCGGTGGGGGTCGGCTCGACGCCCTCGGGCAGCTCGCCGTCCTCCTCGCCCGACTGCTGCGCCGCCTTCGCGGCGTCGAGCTCGGGCTGGAACGCCTCGATCAGCGCAGCGCTGCGGTACCGCACCAGCGGCCCGAGCTGCGTCGCGCCCGACGGGACCTCGAGCCCGTAGATGATGGGGCTCTGCGGACCCGACTCGTGCTCGGTGACGTCGGCGTCCGACGCGCCGGCCGCCGAGGAGGAGGCGCCAGCGCTGGGCCGCGGATCGGCCTGGGTGCGCGTCTCGCAGGCACCCAGCGCGAGCACGCCGACGAGCAGGAGCGGGGTCGCGATCCGTCTCATGGGTCTCCTCGGGGAGGTCGTGCGGTCCCCGGGCCGGGGTGGTCGGTCGACCGGGCCGGGCGGACCGATCGGCCCCATCCTGCCGCAGCCGGACAAGGTCGTGCGGCACCGGGCGCGGTAGGTTGCGAGCACCGGACGGTCCGACGGGGCGAGGAGGCGCGGCGATGGCGGGACGGACGACGGCTGCCGAGCGCGTCTTCGCCCGACTGCGCGAGGACATCCTGACCGGCCGCCTCGAGCCGGGGTCGCAGCACTCGATCTACCGGCTGGCCGAGGAGCTCGGCACGTCGCGCACGCCCGTCCGCGAGGCGGTGCTGCGCCTCGCCGACGCCGGTCTGGTCGCCGTCGAGCGCAACCGCGGGGTGCGCGTGCGGGGCGTGACCGTGCAGGACGTGCTCGAGGTCTTCGAGCTGCGCCTGCTGCTCGAGGTGCCCGCCACCGCGTACGCCGCCCTGCACGCCGACGCATCACAGCGCGAGGAGCTGCGCGCCCTCCTGCGGGCCATGGCGGCCGACGCGGCCGCCGACGACGAGCGGGCCTTCGAGGAGCACGACCGGGCGCTCCACGCCGTGCTGCACGCGGCGAGCGGCAACTCTCGGCTGGGCGAGGAGGTGCTCGCCCTGCGTGCGTCGATCCAGGCGCGCGGCGCGGTCACCCTGCACCGCTCCCGCGGTGCCCACGAGATCCTCGAGGAGCACGAGCCGATCGTGCAGGCCGTGCTCGACGAGGACGCCGGCCGGGCGGCTGCGCTCATGCGCGAGCACCTCCAGCACACCGCGGAGCTGCTGGCGCGCCAGCTCGACCCCGCCGTCGACCTCGACGCCTGGCGCTCCCGAGCGCAGGCGCTCACCGCCAGTAGCATGCTACTGTCGTCGATGTCCTCGACACGTCTGGAACCGAGCTGACAGGAGCGGCATGTCCGGCTTCGCCCCCCACCACCCCGAGACCGTCTTCACCTACGGCGCCCCGCGCCTGAAGCTCGGTGTCGGCGCCCGGCACGAGCTCGGGCACGACCTCGCCGAGCTCGGCGCCCGCCGCGTCCTGCTCGTCACCGACGCCGGCGTCGCCGCGACCGGCCGACCGGCGGAGATCGCCGAGCGTCTGGCCGCCGACGGCCTCGACGTCGTCGTCTTCGACGGTGCCCGGGTCGAGCCCACCGACGGCAGCCTCGAGGACGCGGTCGCCTTCGCCCGCGACGCCGGCCCCGTCGACGCCGTCCTGGCCGTCGGCGGCGGCAGCAGCATCGACACCGCCAAGGCCGTCGCGCTCCTGCTCACCAACGACGGCGACCTGATGGACTACGTCAACGCGCCGGTCGGGAAGGGGCGTGCCCCGAGCCGGCCGCTCCTGCCGCTCGTCGCCGTGCCCACCACCACGGGGACCGGCAGCGAGAGCACGACCATCTGCGTGCTCGACGTCGTCGACCAGCACGTGAAGACCGGCATCTCGCACCCGCGGCTGCGCCCGGTGCTGGCCGTCGTCGACCCCGAGCTGACGCTCACCCAGCCCGCGTCGGTGACGGCCGCCTCGGGCCTGGACATCCTGTGCCACGCGCTCGAGAGCTACACCGCGCGCCCCTACACGTCGTACGAGGCCAAGCAGGCCGGCGAGCGGGTGCCCTACTGCGGCTCGAACCCGATCTCCGACGTCTGGTCCGAGCGCGCGCTCGCGCTCATGGCCGGCTCGTTCCGTCGCGCGGTCAGCCACGGTGACGACCTCGACGCGCGCACCGAGGTGGCCACGGCCGCCACGTTCGCCGGCCTGGGCTTCGGCAACGCGGGCGTGCACATCCCGCACGCCAACGCCTACCCGATCGCCGGCCAGGTGCGGGAGTTCCGGCCCGAGGGCTACCCGGGCGACGACGGCGCCTCCGGGCACGCGGGGCTCGTGCCGCACGGCATGGCCGTCTCGCTCACCGCGCCCGCCGCCTTCCGGTTCACCTTCGAGGCCGCACCCGAGCGCCACGTGCGCGCCGCGCGCCTGCTCGACCCCGACGCGAGCATGCCCGCGGACCCCGCCGACCTGCTCCCGCAGGTGCTCACCGCGATCATGCGCGACGTCGGCATCCCCGCCGGCCTCTCCGCCGTCGGCTTCGGCAGCAACGACCTCGACCCGCTCGTCGACGGCGCCATGAAGCAGCAGCGGCTCCTCGCCACCGCGCCCCGCGACGTCACCGAGGACGACGTCGCCGGCATCCTCGACGCCTCGCTCGAGCTGTGGTGAGCGTCGACACGGTCGGCCCCGACGTCGCCGCATCCCCGGCCGACGTCGTCGCCGAGCTCCGCCGCCGCGAGGTCGTCGACGTCGACGACTCCAGCACCACCCGCGCGCTCTACAGCACCGACGCGTCGCTCTACCGCGTCGTGCCGCAGGTCGTGGTCCGGCCACGGTCGGTCGAGGAGGTGCTCGCCGTCCTCGACGCGTCGCGCGCCACCGGGGTGCCCGTCACCTCACGCGGCGCCGGCACCTCCATCGCCGGCAACGCGGTCGGTACGGGCATCGTCGTCGACTTCGCCAAGCACCTGAACCGCGTGCACGAGGTCGACGTCGAGCGGCGCGTCGCGCGGGTCGACCCCGGCATCGTGCACGCCGCGCTGCAGAAGGTCGCCGCGCCGCAGGGGCTGCGCTTCGGCCCCGACCCGTCGACGCACACCCGCTGCACGGTCGGCGGCATGATCGGCAACAACGCCTGCGGCAACCGCGCCCTGGGGTACGGCCGCAGCTCCGACAACGTCGCGGCGCTCGACGTCGTCACCGGCACGGGGGAGCGGCTGACGATCGGACGCGACCTCGCCACGACGTCGCCGACGCTCGACCGGCTGCGCGACGTCGTCGCCGGCGACCTGGCGACCGTCCGCACCGAGCTCGGCCGCTTCGGCCGCCAGGTGTCGGGCTACAGCCTCGAGCACCTGCTCCCCGAGCGCGGCTTCGACGTCGCCTCGTTCATGGCCGGCACCGAGGGCACGCTGGGCGTCCTCCTCGGCGCCACCGTCGACCTCGTGCAGACCCCGCGGCACGTGCACCTCGTGGTGCTCGGCTACGGCTCGATGGCCGAGGCCGGCGACGACGTGCCCACGATGCTCCCGCACGGCCCGATCGCGTGCGAGGGCCTCGGCGCGCGGATCGTCGAGGTGTACCGCGCCGCCAAGGGTGCTGCCGGCGTGCCCGAGTACCCACGCGGCGGCGGCTTCCTCTACGTCGAGCTCGCGGGCGACGACCCCGCCGAGCTGGCGGCCCAGGCCGAGCGCGTCGTCGCGGACTCCGCGTCGCTGTCGCACCGGCACGTGACGTCGGTGGCCGAGCAGGCCGCGTTCTGGCGGATCCGCGAGGAGGGCGCCGGCCTGGCGTCGCGCATCTGGGACCGACCGGCCCTCTCCGGCTGGGAGGACGCGGCCGTGCCGCCCGAGCGGGTCGGGCAGTACCTGCGCGACTTCGACGCCCTGCTCCAGCAGCACGGCCTGAACGGTGAGCCGTACGGCCACCTCGGCGACGGCTGCGTGCACGTGCGGATCGACTTCCCGCTGTCGGAGCCCGGTGGGAAGGCCGGGTACCGCGCCTTCATCGAGGACGCCGCCCGCCTCGCCGCCTCGCACGGCGGCTCGTTCTCCGGCGAGCACGGCGACGGTCGCGCCCGGTCGGAGCTGCTGCCGCTGATGTACTCCGAGCAGGCCGTCGCGCTCTTCCGGGGCGTCAAGCACGTCCTCGACCCCGACAACCTGCTCAACCCCGGCGTGCTCGTCGACCCCGATCCCATCGACGGGTCGCTGCGCACCCAGGGTCGCGGCTGGGCGCCCGGCCTGCAGGGGTCGCGCCGCGGCCTGCGGCTGCTGCACGACGACGGCGACCTCGGCGCGGCCGTGCACCGGTGCACGGGCGTCGGCAAGTGCCTCGCCGACAACAAGGCGTCGCACGGCGTCATGTGTCCCTCGTTCCAGGCTACGCGGGACGAGAAGGACTCCACGCGCGGGCGCGCGCGGGTGCTCCAGGAGATGGTCGACGGGCGGCTGGTGACCGGCGGCTACCGCGCGCCGGAGGTGCACGAGGCGCTCGACCTCTGCCTGTCCTGCAAGGGCTGCCTCAACGACTGCCCGACGGGCATCGACATGGCGACCTACAAGTCCGAGGTGCTGCACCAGACCTACCGAGGTCGCGTGCGGCCGCGCAGCCACTACGTCCTCGGGAAGCTGCCGTTCTGGGCGCGGCTGACGTCGCCCGTCGCGGCGCTCGCGAACCTGGCGCTGCGCGTGCCGGGGCTCGCCCACGTCGCGCGCTGGGTGGCGGGCGTCGACCAGCGTCGCAGCCTGCCGTCGTTCGCGACGCGTCGGTTCAGCCGGGCCGCCCGGCCGGCCCTCGAGGCGTCCGCGGCGCGCACGGACCGGCCCCGGGTCGCGATCTGGGCGGACTCGTTCACGGAGTACTTCTCGACGTCGGGCGGCCACGCCGCGGTGCGGTTGCTCGAGTCGGCCGGGTACCGGGTCGAGGTCGTCCAGAAGCAGGCGTGCTGCGGACTCACGTGGATCACGACGGGACAGCTCGACACCGCCCGCTCGCTCGTCGAGCGCACCGTCGGGGTGCTGCACGAGTACGTCGCCGACGGGGTGCCGGTCGTCGGCCTCGAGCCGTCGTGCCTCGCGGTGCTGCGCTCCGACGCCGTGGAGCTCACCGACGACCCGCGCGCGGCCGAGGTCGCGCAGGGGGTCTTCACGCTCGCGGAGCTGCTCGCGCGGACCGAGGGCTGGCAGGCCCCCGACCTCAGCGGCACGGAGGTGGTCGTGCAGCCGCACTGCCACCAGTCGTCGGTGCTCGGCTTCGCGGCCGACCTCGACGTCCTCGGCCGTACCGGCGCGACCGTCACCCGGCTCTCCGGCTGCTGTGGGCTCGCCGGCAACTTCGGCGTCGAGCGCGGCCACTACGAGGTGTCCGTCGCGGTCGCCGAGCAGCAGCTCATGCCGGCGGTCCGCGCCATGGGCGAGGGCGCCGTCGTCCTCGCCGACGGCTTCTCGTGCCGCACCCAGCTCGACGACCTCGCCGACGTCCCGGCCCTCCACCTCGCGGAGCTCCTCGCGCCGGGGGAGTAGGGGGTCCGCTCGTCCTGCGGCTGCCGTCGGGATCTCGCTGCTGCGCGCTGCCGCAGGGGGTCTCGTCGTGCTGGTGCGCTGGCTTAGGGGGTCTGGGCTTGCCGCTGCGCTGCCTCGGCTTTCGTCGGGGGTGGTCTCCGCAAGGGCCTCGACCGGGCGGCTGGCGGCCGCGCTGGGTGGGGTTCTCGGGCTGTGGCCCGCGTAGGACGCAGAGATCTGCGTTCGTGGTCGGAGCGCCGAGGATGCTGCGTTTGCTCCGGGATCGCGGCGTGAACGCAGGAGCGTTCGACCTCGAACGCACGAAGGAAGAATCGTGGGTGACCTTGGGGTGGGGTGGGCAGCGCTTCTCCCTTCTCGTGGACCGTGCCACGAGAAGGGAGAAGCACTGCCACCCCTGCCCCGCCCAGCGGTTGATCCACCACCCTTCGAGCCCCGGGAAGGGTGGCAGATCCACCGCCAACGGCGATTCGGTGGCAGAACTACCGCTCAGGGGGCGAGAACGCAGAGTCGTGCGTCCACTCCGGGCGCGACCCGCAGCCTGAGACCCCGGACCAGCGCGCCTGCCAGCCGCCCGGTCGAGGCCCTTGCGGAGCGCAGGACGACTCGAAGCCGCGCCGACGCAGCCCCACCTCGAGTCGAAGCCGCACAGACGCAGCCCCACGTCGACTCCCACCCGCACCGACGCAGCCGCAGGTCGACGAGAAGCCGCGCCAGCGCAGCCGCAGGTCGACGAGAAGCCGCGTCGACGCAGCCCCACCTCGAGTCGAAGCACCGACGCAGCCGCAGGTCGAGACAGAAGCCGCGTCGACGCACTCCCCGGCACGGTGCGTAGGGTTCACGGCATGACGAACTTGCTGGGTGAGCCGCCGGAGACGTTCCTTCCCGAGGACCCGGGCGCGCAGGAGCTGGCGTCGGGCACGTCGGCGCGGACCGTGGCCTCGGAGCACCCCGACTCGGTGCTGGCGTGGGCGCTGCTGGCGCAGGAGGCCCTCGACGGGGGCGACGACCTGGAGGGCTACGCGTTCGCGCGCACGGCCTACCACCGCTCGCTCGACGCGCTGCGCCGCAACGGCTGGAAGGGCTTCGGGCCCGTGCCGTGGTCGCACGCGCCGAACCAGGGGTTCCTGCGCTCCCTCGCGGCGCTCGCGACCGGCTCCGAGCGGCTCGGCGACGATGCCGAGGCGCACCGCTGCCGCGAGTTCCTGCACGAGTCGAGCCCCGAGGCGTACGCGCAGCTCGTCTGAGCTGCTCGGGTCAGACCACCGGCGCGGTCAGTCCTCCAGCGGCGGGGGCGCGTCGGCGGGGGCGCGCAGCCTCAGCCGACCCGGCTCGACCACCCAGTGGTGCCGGGGGCTCGCGTCGCAGATCTCGCCGTCGAGGTTGGCCTGCAGCGCCTCGCCCTGCACCACGACCTCCCGACCCTTGAGGTAGACGACGTCGTCGCGCATCGGGTGGCGGCCGCGACGCAGGCGGTACGCGTACCCGAGACGCTTCCACCGGGCGTGCGCCCACACGACCGCGACGTCGAGGCTCCCGTCGAACGGGTCCGCTGCAGGGAGCAGCGGTGCGCCGCCCCCGACGTAGCGTCCGTTGCCGACGGCCACCTGGATGAGCCGGCGGGGAGAGTCGATGCGCTGCCCGTCGACGTGCACGGTGGCGTGGAAGCCCTTGCCGACCACGCCCGTGATCGCCGCGCCGATGGCGTATCCGACGGGGCCGAACGCCTTCTTCCACGGCGTCGCCTTCACGTTGGCCTCGGCGCCCAGACCCACGTGCGCGGCGTTGACCACCAGCCGGTCCTGACCGTCGCGGATCACGTCCGCAGACCGGGCCACGCAGTCGACGGCCTGACGTGCCGCCTCGACCGGGTCGTCGCTCAGGCCGAGGGTGCGCACGAAGTCGTTGCCGGTGCCGAGCGGGACGATCGCCACCTCGACGTCGTCGAAGAGGTCGAGGTCGTCGACCGCCGTGACGACGGCGTGGATGCTGCCGTCGCCACCGACCGCGACCACGACGCCGCCGCGTGCCGCGGACACCGCGTCCTGCAAGTCGTCGCGGTCCTCGGTGCGGCGCACCTCCAGCGGGGCGTGCGCGCGCAGCACGTCGAGTGCCTCCTCGAGGCGCGGGTCGTCGCTGCTGCCCGCCTGGGCGTTCACCACCGCCACCCACGGCCTGCTGTCGCTCATGGCGCTCCCTCTGCGTGCGGCCCCGAGTCCACCGCCGACGACGGTGCCACTGCGAGCCTAGGGCCCGGACGCTCCGGACGCACCGTCGTGGCCGTCGTGCATTGGCCCGAGGGGCGTCCGGCCCGATACGATGCGGCTGTCAGGCCCCGGACGCCCGGGGCTTGTCGCCTGTTCACCGCACAGCACGAACCAACCTCGAGGGGTGCATCGCATGCCCGCAGTCGTCATCGTCGGAGCCCAGTGGGGAGACGAGGGCAAGGGCAAGGCCACCGACCTGCTCGGCAGCCGCGTCGACTACGTCGTCAAGTTCAACGGCGGCAACAACGCCGGTCACACCGTCGTCATCGGCGACGAGAAGTACGCCCTGCACCTGCTGCCGAGCGGCATCCTCAGCCCCGGCTGCACGCCGATCATCGGCAACGGGGTCGTCATCGACCTGGACGTCCTGTTCGAGGAGATCGACGCGCTCGAGGCGCGCGGCATCGACACGAGCAAGCTGCGCGTGAGCGCCAACGCGCACCTCATCGCCGACTACAACCGCACCCTCGACAAGGTGACCGAGCGGTTCCTCGGCAGCCGCAAGATCGGCACCACCGGCCGAGGCATCGGACCGACCTACGCCGACAAGATGAACCGGCTCGGCGTGCGCGTGCAGGACCTCTTCGACGAGAAGATCCTGCGGGCCAAGGTCGAGGGCGCGCTCGAGCTGAAGAACCAGATGCTGACCAAGGTCTACAACCGTCGTGCGGTCAGCGTCGACGAGATCGTCGACCAGCTGCTCGTGCACGCCGAGCGGCTGCGCCCCATGGTCGCCGACACCGCCCTCGTGCTGCACGAGGCGCTCGACCGCGACGAGACGGTGCTGCTGGAGGCCGGCCAGGCCACGCTGCTCGACGTCGACCACGGCACCTACCCGTTCGTGACGTCGTCGTCGGCCACGACCGGTGGCGCGTGCACCGGCTCGGGCATCCCGCCGACGCGCATCACCCGCGTCATCGGCATCGTCAAGGCCTACGCCACGCGGGTGGGTGAGGGTCCGTTCCCGACCGAGCTCTTCGACGAGCACGGCGAGCGCCTGCGCACCAACGGCGGCGAGTTCGGCACCACGACCGGTCGCCCGCGCCGCTGCGGCTGGTACGACGCCCCCGTCGCGCGCTACGCGGCCCGCATCAACGGCGTCACCGACTTCGTGCTCACCAAGCTCGACGTGCTCACCGGCTGGGACCGCATCCCGGTCTGCGTGGCGTACGACGTCGACGGCGAGCGGGTCGACGAGATGCCCACCACGCAGACCGGCTTCCACCACGCGAAGCCGATCTACGAGTTCTTCGAGGGCTGGAGCGAGGACATCTCCGGCGCCCGCACCATGGACGACCTTCCGGCCGCGGCCCAGGCGTACGTCAGGGCCATCGAGAAGATGTCCGGCGCCCGCATCTCCGCGGTGGGCGTCGGCCCTGACCGCGAGGAGACCGTGGTCCTGCACGACCTGCTCTGACCCGGGGCCCGCCTCGGCGGTGGCCGGGCGTCGGTCGTCCGCCCCACCGGCGGCTCGGCACGTCGTCCCGGCGCCGTCCTGTGGATAGGGTGGGCGACCAGCTCAGCCGTGTCAGGCCCCGGGGGAGGACGTCGTCGTGAAGACCATCACGCGCACGATCGACAAGCGGCGGTGGTGGGGGCCGGTGGAGTTCGAGGTCTCGACCGAGCGGACCATGGCTCTTCTGCCCGACGGGGTGCAGGTGGAGCTGTGGTGTCCCTTGTGGCAGGAGGGCGGCCGGTTGCACGAGGTGGTCGCGTCGCTGAAGAAGGGGCTGCCGGTGCTGGTGGACGGCGAGCCGCGGGTCGTCCTGCGTCAGCCGGAGCGGAAGGTGTGGCGCCGGCGGGACCGCAAGATCATCCTCGAGGGTGACCCCGACCTGGTTCCTCCAGGGGTGTTCCTGAGGGCACGGTGGCAACAGGGGGTGGGACTTGAGACCAGCACCCAGCTAGGCGCAGCGCGAGACAGCCGGATGATCAGGCCGCCGGTCGACCTCGGGATCGGGTTTCCGTGGTACCCGAACCGGGTCGACAGGTCCCTCGACCCGGTGCTGATCGCGGTCTGGAGTGTCGCCGCCAACCGTCTCATCGAGGCCATGCACATCCTCTGACCTCGTGACGTCCCGCAGCGGTCCTGCGGACAGGGTCCAGGTGGACGGACGACCGGGTCCGGTCCCGATCTGCCGCGTCGCTCTTGCCAACGGGCCGCGCGATGCCTTGAGTGATGGACGAGGAGCGTCGACCGTGAACGGGGGCATCGATGGGCAGCGAGGACATCGGCATCGACCGGGGGGCGGTCAGCGCCGTCACGGGCGCTTTGACGGATGCGGGCGGGAGCTTCGACCAGATCGGCCGGACCCTGCCAGCCGTCGTGGACGCGGGGCTCGCGACCGAGGTGGTGGCGAGCATGCTGGCCACGCTCGGCGGGTGCGGCGCGCGGCTCGTCGGTGCGAACGCGTCCTTGGTGCTCACCGGTGAGCAGTGCATCGCCACGTACACCGGCGCCGACGTGGCGGCGGCGGAGCGCTTCCTCGTGACAGGAGGGCACCCGGATGCCCCGTGAGACGAGGATCGACGGAGAGCCGGGTCAGGTCCGGGCCGCAGCCACCTGGCTGCGCACCTCGATGGCCACGGAGGCGTCCACCTTCGCCGACGCCGTCTACGCACAGCGGTCGCGCACGGCCTCGGCGTGGTGGTCGGGGGCGGGTGACGTCTTCGCCCGCGAGGTCGGACGCGTCGGCGACGCGGCCGACCAGGTGTCGCGGACGGCGCTGACGTGCGCTGGCGAGCTGGACGTGCTCGCCACGGCGCTCGAGAGCTCGCGCGAGGAGATGGCGCGCGCCCGCGCGACTGCAACGGCCGGCGGGCTCGTGGTGAGCGGCACGGTGATCCACGACCCCGGGCCACCCCCACCCGACGTCCCGGCGCTGCCGGGTGATGCCACTCCAGACCAGCGGGCGGCTCACGCCGACGGCATCGCCGCGATCGACGCCTACGACGCGACGGTGGCGGCGTGGAACGAGGCGGTCGGCATCGCCGATGACGCTGACCGTCAGTGGCAGGCGGCGGTCGAGCAGCTGGGGGGTGCCTGGCAGCAGGCGGCCGGGCAGCTGGAGGCCCCGTTCGCCGTCCTGTTCGCCGGTGGTGCCGGCCAGGGCGAGACGAGTGCGTTCGGCCAGGCGGTGCAGCAGCTCCTCAGCAGCCAGTTCCTCAACATCTTCGGCCTCAACGACGGCTTCCCGATCATCCCGTTGGGCGTGGCGGCAGGGAAGATGCTCAGAATGGGGCGGATACTCCTCCCCGGTCGTTACGGCCGTACCGTGCTACCCATCTTTCAGACTGGTCTTGTTGGCAGAACGCTGTTGAAGAATCTCGAGACCAAGCCGGGGAGGGTGGGCGCGGCTGCCGCATGGTTGAAGAGCCCGGCGGGCGAGCTGCTCACTCGCCGCGTGGGGATCGCCGGCGGTGGGCTGGGCACTGTCATAGGGGCTTACGACCTGTACCAGCAGGGCAACCCGGTCGACGCCTTCGAGCGCGAGGGCGCCGGATACGTCGCCGACGTCGCCTCCACCGCCTTCTCGGCCTCCACGACCGCCTTCCTGGTGGCTCCCAACCCGGTCACCGGTGCCCTCGCTGTCGGGACGGGCGTGGTGTGGGCCGGCGCGGAGGTGGTGGACCACTGGGACGACATCACCGCATGGTCGTCCGACACGTGGGACGCGGCGACCGACACCGTCGACGACCTCACCGACGGTGCGGCCGACTTCGTCGCGGATCGCGTGGACGACCTGAAGAACACCGCCGGGGACGTCAAGGACTCGATCACCTCGCTCGGCGGGCTGCTCCGATGACGCGGTGGGAGCCGGAGACGCTCACCCTCACCGTCGACCACGCCCATCTCGTCGAGCTGGCCCGTCTCCACCGCGGCCTCGACCCCCTCGAGGGTGCATCGTCGGCACTGGTCGAGGCCGGGCTGGTCGGGCCGGACGGTGTGGACGAGCTCGCCGGGACTCTTGCTGCTGTGGCCGTCGGCCCGCTACGTGCCAGCGTGGTGGAGCGGTTCGACGGCGCCGCGTTGCGGCCGCTGTTCGTCGGTTGGGTCCCTGACGGCGACGCCTTCGTGGCCGGTCCAGACGCCGAGGGTCGTGTGGCCGTCACCGGCACCCGGCTGCGCGACGTGCCTGACCTCCTCGCCCGGTGGACCGGCCTCGACACCGCCGTCGACGTCGAGGGACGCATCCCCATGCAGACCACGACGTCCTTGGTGGATGCCCTCGTGTCCGGTGGTGAGGTCGCGGAGGGCAAGGCCGAGGGGCTCGAGGGCCTCGTCGCCGCCTGGCGCTCCGGCTGGCGGGCCACCGGTAACTGGGGCGACGCCGAAGCCGACGTCGGCCTCACGGTCGTCGACGCCGGCGACCGGGGGCTGTGGCGTGTGGTCCACGGCGGACGGCGCGACGTCGAGGAGGTCGACGTGGCTCTCGTCCCGGTCACGGTCGCCGTCGTGCTGGCCGGGCTCGGAGATGTGGTGACCGGCCGTCGCAGCCCGCCACGTGGAGGGAGTAGTCGATGACTCCGACCGCCTCCTGCTGCACGCACATAGGGGCCCGTGACGGTACCCCCACCCCGCCGAGGGGCCGTCATCGCTTGGAATGTCGGTCCGTGGTCGCGCTCGAACGCCCGGTTCAACGCCCCTGCTCACCTACGCTGGCTCCACGCCGACTGGAAGGCTCCTGCCGATGAAGCCACGCGTCCTCCGTCTCTACCGTCGCGCCGACTGGGGGCCGCTCGAGCTTCACGTCTCCGACGAGCGCACGGTGGCGCGCGTGCCGGGATCCGCCGACGTGGTCATCGATGTGCCCACGGCGCACGGGACGGCGCGGAAGGAGACTCTGGACCAGCTGCGTGAGGGGCTGCCGGTGCTGGTCGGTGGGGACGAGCGCATCACTCTCCGTCAGCCTGAGCGCTCGGCCCGCAGGCGCTCGTGTCGTCGGATCTTGGTCGAGGGCGACCCGAAACTCGTCGCCCCCGGTCTCTTCCTGCGTGCCCGCTGGTGGGGATCGATGGGACTCGAGACCGACCCCTCGATCGGTGCCGAGCAGGCGCAGCGCCTGGTACGCCCTCGCCCGGACCTGCTCAATGCGCCGTTCCTCTGGGGCGCGAGCCTCGCCGTGCCGGCGGTGGACCCCGCGGTGTCGCCCGAACTCCTCGCGCTCTGGGGCGCGGCCGAGTGGCACCTGATCGCAGCCGTGCACCTCTGATCTCGGCCACGCCGGGCGATAGGGTCGGGCAGCGTGAAGACTCTGGTGATCGGTACCGGCGGCCGCGAGCACGCCCTGGCCCTGGCCCTGTCCCGCGACCCGCAGGTCACCGAGGTGCACGCGGCGCCCGGCAACCCGGGCATCGCCGACGTCGCGACGCTGCACGACGTCGACCCGCTCGACGGTGACGCCGTCGCCGCGCTGGCCACGTCCATCGGAGCCGACCTCGTGGTCATCGGCCCGGAGGCTCCGCTCGTCGCCGGGGTCGCCGACGCCGTGCGCGACGCCGGGATCGCCTGCTTCGGGCCGAGCCGCGCCGCCGCGCAGCTCGAGGGCTCGAAGGCCTTCGCGAAGCAGGTGATGGCCGCCGCCGAGGTGCCCACCGCCATGGCGCACGTGTGCGAGACCGCCGAGGAGGTGGCCGCGGCGCTCGACGCCTTCGGTCCGCCCTACGTCGTCAAGGACGACGCGCTCGCCGCGGGCAAGGGCGTCGTCGTCACCGAGGACCGTCAGGAGGCCGTCGACCACGCGGCCGGCTGCGACCGGGTGGTCATCGAGGAGTTCCTCGACGGCCCGGAGGTGTCGCTGTTCGCCATCACCGACGGCGAGACCGTCCTGCCGCTGCAGCCCGCGCAGGACTTCAAGCGCGCCCTCGACGGCGACGCCGGACCCAACACCGGCGGCATGGGCGCCTACACGCCCCTCACCTGGGCGCCCGACGACCTGGTCGCCGACGTGACCCGCCGCGTGCTCGTGCCGACGGTGCAGGAGATGGCGCGCCGCGGCACGCCGTTCCAGGGCCTGCTCTACGCAGGTCTCGCCCTCACGTCGCGAGGGGTGCGCGTCGTCGAGTTCAACGCCCGCTTCGGAGACCCCGAGACGCAGGCGATCCTGGCCCTCCTGCGCACGCCGCTCGCGTCGCTGCTGCACGGGGCCGCGACCGGCACGCTCGACGCCGTCGGGCTGCCCGCATGGCACGACGGCACCGCCGTGACGGTGGTCATGTCCTCAGCCGGCTACCCGGCGTCGTCGCGGTCGGGCGACGTGATCCTCGGCGTCGGCGCCGCGAACGCGATCGAGGGCGTCGACGTCATCCACTCCGGCACCGCCGTCGACGACGGCGTCGAGGGTGGGGGCCGGCTCGTGACGAACGGCGGACGCGTGCTGGCGGTCACCGCCGTCGGCGAGGACCTCGAGCACGCCCGCGACCGGGCCTACGCCGGGGTCGACGCGATCTCCTTCGACGGGGCCCAGTTCCGCGGCGACATCGCGCTGGCGGCGCAGCGAGGGGAGATCGAGGTCTGATGTCGGGGTCGGGGCAGCGTCGAGGGTTCTGGTCGCGGCTGCGTGGCCGCAGCCCGCAGCCGGCCGCCTCGACCGCGCCGGCGCCGGCGGGAGGGCTCAACGACCAGCCGCCCGGCCTGGTCCTGCCGTCGTCGCTGCGCCTGCCCGCCGACGTCGAGGAGGCGCTGCGCGATCTGCTGTGGCAGGACGTGGTCCTGGGTCGGACCGAGGTCGAGGACCTGCTCGAGCTGCGCGAGGACGAGCTCGACGAGCTCGACGTCACCCCCGAGCAGGCCACCGAGGCCTTCCGGCACCTGGTGCGGGCCCGGCGCGAGCAGCAGGCGGCGTGGCCCGGCGACGTCACCCGCACCCCCCTCAGGGCCGCGTTCGACGACCTCGAGACCGCCGGCGTGCTGGCCCGACCCGACTTCACCTGCTGCGCCACCTGCGCGTCCGACGAGATCGGCGCCGAGCGCGACGACTCCCGCCGCTGGCGCGGCTACGTCTACTTCCACCAGCAGGACACCGAGACGCTGCTGGAGACCCGGCAGACCTACCTCGGCTACGGCGTCTTCCTCAGCGCGCACCTGCCGCGCGACGCGTGGGACGCGCTCGACTCCGCTCAGCAGGACGCCACCTACGCCGACCTCGTCACCACGCTCGTGCGCGACGACGTGCTGCCGGTGCTCGAGCGGCACGGTGTCCGCGCGTCGTGGGACGGCGACACCGGCACGCGGATCCTCCTCGAGGACGTCGACCACTACGTCGCCGTCTGACCCGGACGGCCGTCCGCCCACGGTGGACCGGGTGGGATGATGTGCGGCGTGACGACGCCCAACGTTCTGGCCCACCGCTACGCCTCGCCCGAGATCGCGCGCATCTGGTCGCCCGAGCACAAGATCGTGCTCGAGCGTCAGCTGTGGATCGCGGTGCTGAAGGCCCAGCGTGACCTCGGGGTCGAGACGCCGGACGGCGTGATCGAGGCCTACGAGGCCGTCGTGGACCAGGTGGACCTCGCGTCCATCGCCGAGCGCGAGCGCGTGACCCGGCACGACGTGAAGGCACGGATCGAGGAGTTCGCCGCGCTCGCGGGCAGCGAGCACATCCACAAGGGCATGACGTCGCGCGACCTGACGGAGAACGTCGAGCAGCTGCAGGTGCGGGCGTCGCTGCAGGTGCTGCGCTCGCGTGCCGTCGCGGCGCTCGCGCGGCTCGGACGACTCGCTGCCGAGCACGCCGAGCTCGTGATGGCGGGACGCAGCCACAACGTCGCGGCACAGGCCACGACCCTCGGCAAGCGGTTCGCGACCGTCGCCGACGAGCTGCTGACCGGTGTCGGCCGGCTCGACGACCTCCTCGCCCGCTACCCGCTGCGGGGCATCAAGGGTCCGGTCGGCACCGCGCAGGACCAGCTGGATCTTCTCGGCGGTGCACCCGGCGGGGGTGCCGGGCCGGGGGCGGCAGACGGCTTCGCGAAGCTCGCCGACCTGGAGCGTCGCGTCGCCGAGCACCTCGGCTTCGAGCGAGTGCTGACCAGCGTCGGCCAGGTGTACCCTCGCTCCCTCGACTACGACGTGGTCACGTCGCTCGCGCAGCTGGTGGCCGCGCCCTCGAACCTGGCGACCACGATCCGGCTCATGGCCGGCAACGAGCTCGTGACCGAGGGCTTCAAGCCCGGCCAGGTCGGCTCGAGCGCCATGCCGCACAAGATGAACACGCGCTCGTGCGAGCGGGTCAACGGTCTGGCCGTCATCGTCCGCGGCTACGTGTCGATGGTCGGTGAACTGGCTGGCGACCAGTGGAACGAGGGCGACGTGTCGTGCTCCGTCGTGCGCCGCGTGGCCCTGCCCGACGCGTTCTACGCCGCGGACGGCCTGTTCGAGACGTTCCTGACCGTCCTCGACGAGTTCGGGGTGTTCCCGGCGGTGGTGCAGCGCGAGCTCGACCGGTACCTGCCGTTCTTGGCGACGACCAAGGTGCTGATGTCCGCCGTCCGCGCCGGGGTGGGTCGCGAGGCGGCCCACGAGGCGATCAAGGAGCACGCGGTGGCCGTCGCGCTGGAGATGCGCGAGCAGGGCTCGGCGGGCAACGACCTCTTCGCGCGCCTCGCGGCCGACGAGCGACTCGCCCTCACCGAGGCCGACCTCGCCTCCCTCGTCGCCGCCCCCCTGGAGTTCACCGGCGCCGCCACCGCCCAGGTCGCGGCCGTCGTCGCCCAGGTCGACGAGCTGGTGTCCGCCGACCCGGCCGCCGCCGCGTACACGCCGGGCGCGATCCTCTGAGGTCCTGAGCTCGCTGGTGCGCTGCCGCGGGGGCTCTGTTCTTGCTGGTGCGCTGCCTGGGGGTCTCGTCCTGCTGGTGCGCTGCCTCGGCTGGCGCTGTGTCTGGTCTCCGCAAGGGCCTCGACCGGCGGCGGGCCTGGGGCCGGTCTCGGGTCTCGGGGTCTGGCCTGAGCTCACCTTTGGACGCACGATTCTTCGTTTCTGCGTTCTGGGGCCAAGGTTCTTCGTTTGCGTGTCCCATCGGTGGATCCCCAACCGCAGGAGCGCTCCTGCGGTTGGGGATCCACCGATAGAGGGCTGAGCGGCGGAAGGATTCTGCGTTCGCGACGGGATCCCGTCGCGTACGCAGAACCTTTGGCCGCCAGTGCACCAACGCAGCATCGTGCGTCCACCCCATGCTGAAGCCACAGCCCGAGACCCCAGACCAACGCGGATGCCAGCCGCCCGGTCGAGGCCCTTGCGGAGACCAGCCCGAGCGTGAGCCGAGGCAGCGCAGCAGCAGGTCGGGACCCCCGCAGGCAGCGCAGCCGCAGGACGAGGGAGAGCCCACGCCGACGCAGCCGACGCGCCCACCCACCCGAGGGACGAGACGTTCGGACGCCCGTGGGTGGGGGAGAGGGCGGACCTCCTAGGCTGTCGGTCGTGCCTCTCGACGTCCCCGGTGCCGTGCACCTGCACTCCGGCAAGGTCCGTGACCTCTACGAGCTCGAGTCGGGCCGGCTGCTGATGGTGGCGTCGGACCGGATCTCGGCGTACGACTTCGTGCTGAGCCCCGGCATCCCCGACAAGGGGGAGCTGCTGACGCGGATGTCGCTGTGGTGGTTCGACCAGCTGGCCGACGTCGTGCCCAACCACGTCGTGTCGACCCAGGTGCCCGAGCGGGTGCGGGGGCGGGCGCTCGTGGTCGAGAAGCTCGACATGTACCCCGTCGAGTGCGTCGTGCGCGGCTACCTGACCGGGTCGGGGCTGGCCGACTACCAGGCGACCGGCGAGGTGTGCGGCGTGCCGCTGCCCGACGGGCTCGTCGACGGGTCGCGCCTGCCGGAGCCGATCTTCACGCCCGCCACGAAGGCCGCCGTGGGCGACCACGACGAGAACATCGACTTCGACGCCGTCGTCGAGCTGGTCGGTGCCGAGGTGGCGGAGCGCCTGCGGTCGCTGACCCTCGAGGTGTATGCCCGCGCCGAACGGATCGCCCGCACGCGCGGCATCATCCTGGCCGACACGAAGCTGGAGTTCGGTGCCCGCCCCGACGGCACGATCGTGCTGGCCGACGAGGTGCTCACCCCCGACTCGTCGCGCTTCTGGCCGGCCGAGACGTACCAGCCCGGACGCCCGCAGCCGTCGTTCGACAAGCAGCCGGTGCGCGACTGGCTCACCTCGCCCGCCTCCGGGTGGGACAAGGCGTCCGACACGCCTCCGCCCAGCCTGCCGTCGGACGTCGTCGAGGCCACGCGCGAGCGGTACGTGCGGGCCTACGAGCAGCTCACCGGCTCCACCTTCTGAGACTGCCCGGGACTCGCGTACCGACGGTATCCGGGACGTGGGTAGGGTGGTGACGCCGCCCACACCCTCGTCTGAAGGAGCCCGCGATGGCCAACCTCGCCGCCCTGCTGGAGAAGTCCGCCTCGACGTACGCCGACCGCACCGCCATCGTCTTCGGTGACACCCGACTCTCGTACGCGCAGGTCAACGGCGCCGCGAACCAGGTGGCCAACCTGCTCGTCTCGCGCGGGGTGCAGCCGGGCGACAAGGTCGCGCTGTCGTGCCCCAACCTGCCGTACTTCACGATCATCTACTACGGCATCCTCAAGGCCGGCGCGACGGTGGTCCCGCTCAACGTCCTGCTGAAGGGCCGCGAGGTCGCCTACCACCTCGACGACTCCGACGCGGTCGCCTACTTCGCGTTCGAGGGCACCCCGGACCTCCCGATCGGCGAGGCCGCGTGGGAGGGCTTCCAGGCCGTCGAGGGCTGCAAGGACTTCTTCCTCATCAAGCTCGACTCCGCCGCGCCGGAGCCGATGGAGCCGCCGGAGTACTACGCCCCGCTCGTCGCGCAGCAGCCGCCGACGTTCGAGACGGTCGAGACCGACGACGACGACACCGCCGTCATCCTCTACACGTCGGGCACGACGGGCCAGCCGAAGGGCGCGGAGCTGCGCCACCGCAACATGCGCGACAACGCGCTCGCGGGGGCCGACCTGTTCGGCGCCGACGCCGACCGCCCCGACACCTACCTGTGCGTGCTTCCGCTGTTCCACTCCTTCGGCCAGACGTGCATCCAGAACGGCTCGATGGCCTTCGGCGGCACCGTGGTCATGCTGCCGCGCTTCGAGGCTCAGGCCGCCCTCGGCCTCATGCTGAAGGAGAAGGTCACCTACTTCGCGGGCGTGCCGACCATGTACTGGGGGCTGCTCGGCGCGCTGGACGAGACCGTCGACGTCGAGTCGATCGCGGCCAGCCTGCGTGTCGCCGCGGCCGGTGGCTCCGCCCTCCCGGTCGACATCCACCGCCAGTTCAAGGACCGCTTCGGCGTCACCATCCTCGAGGGGTACGGCCTGTCGGAGACCTCCCCGGTGGCCTCGTTCTCCGTGTACGGCCAGGAGCCGAAGGTCGGCTCCATCGGCGTGCCCATCCCGGGCGTGGAGATGAAGCTCATCGATGCGGAGTGGAACGACGTGTCCGACGACCTCGAGGAGGACGGCAAGACCGCCGTCGGCGAGATCGCCATCAAGGGCCACAACGTGATGAAGGGCTACTACGACCGTCCCGAGGCGACGGCCGAGGCCATCCGCGACGGCTGGTTCCGCTCCGGCGACCTCGGTCGCAAGGACGCCGACGGCTTCTACTACATCGTCGACCGCAGCAAGGACATGATCATCCGCGGCGGCTACAACGTGTACCCGCGTGAGCTCGAGGAGGTGCTGATCACGCACCCGGCCGTCTCGCTGGTCGCGGTCATCGGCGTGCCGCACGAGAGCCACGGCGAGGAGATCAAGGCCGTCGTCGTGAAGAACAAGGACCACGACGACGTGTCCGAGGCCGACCTCGTGGCCTGGGGCAAGGAGCAGTTCGCGGCGTACAAGTACCCGCGCATCGTGGAGTTCCGCGACGAGCTGCCCATGACGGCCACCGGCAAGATCCTCAAGCGCGAGATCTGAGGCTCGGCTCGACGCACCGAGGCCGGGTCCAGGGACACCCTGGGCCCGGCCTCGTCGTGTCCGCGCGGACCGCGTGCGGCTAGCGCAGCCCGAAGATCGGGGGCAGGGCGAGCAGCATCGTCAGCGACCACGTGCAGTGGGTGAGGACGGGCGCGAGGATGCCGCCCGACGCACGCCGCTGCAGGCCCACCACCACGCCGAGCAGGATCGCGGCGAACGCGAGCATGACGTTGCCGGTGGCGAGCGTCGCGGCGGTGTAGGCGACGGTCGTCCAGACGACCGGGTGCCGGGGGATCGCGGCGTACGCGGCGCCGCGGAAGAACAGCTCCTCGGCCACGCCGTTGACCGCGGTGATGACGACCAGCAGCGGCAGCGTCCCCTCCGTCGCGAACCCCAGGACCTTCTCGACCTGGTCGGACAGCACCGGGATCTCGCGCACCACGAGCGCCCCGACGACGAACAGGCCCGCGAGCGCCAGCCCGATGGCGATGGGCTGCACGACGGGGCGCACGAGGCCGTCCTCGTCGTCGGGGTCGTCGGTGGCGATGTGTCCCAGGTAGAGTCGGCCGGACGCGAAGGCGCCGACGGTCCAGACCGCCGCCAGCCCGAAGGTGAGCGGGTAGAACCACGGGCTGCCGGGCTCCACGCGCAGCGAGACGCCGAGCACCACGGCGCCGAGCACGACGAAGCCGGCGGTGACCCACTGGCGACGTCGGAACGCCGCCGGTGACATGCGGTGGTCGCGGGACACGACGTCCCAGAGCGAGCGGTCGAGCCAGCGGCGGCCCGGGTAGCGGCGCGTCACGACGGGCTCAGTCGCGAGGCTCGAAGCCGACGACGACGGCGGCCATGTCGTCGGCGCCGTGCCCGGCGGCGGACGCCGCGGCGAAGCGGTCGCGCACGGACTGCAGCAGCGAGGTGTCCATGACGTCGGCGCCGGCGTCGATCATCAGCGAGAGGTCCTTCAGGACGCCGTCGAGCTCGAACGACGGCGTCAGGTCGTCGTCGAGGATGGCGCGGCCCTTGAGGTGCGCGTAGGGGGTGTCGACGGCCGAGCCCTCGATCGCCTCGAGGAACAGGCCCGGGTCGACGCCCTGGACCCGAGCCAGCGTCAGTGCCTGGGCAGCGGCGGCGGTGACCGACGCGACCCAGGAGTTGCAGGCCAGCTTGAGCGCGCTGGCCGGGCCGGCGGTGTCCCCGACGACGAGGGTGCGCGCGCCGATCGCCTCGAGCACGGGTCGCGCGGTCGCGAGTGCGTCCTCGGGCCCGGAGGCGAGCACGGTCAGCGCTCCGTCGGCAGCGGGCTTCTTCGTGCCGAGGACGGGTGCGTCGACGAGCACCCGGCCGTGCCGCTCGGCGAGGTCGTGCAGCCGCCGCGCGGCCTCGGGACCGACGGTCGCGGTCTGCAGCCACACGGCGGACGGCGGCGACGCCGCCAGCGCCTGCTCCAGGACCTCCTGCACCGACGCCTCGTCGAACAGCGAGACGACGACCACGTCGGCGTCGGCGACCGCCTCGGCAGCGGTCGCGCCCACCTCAGCGCCGGCGTCCCGCAACGGCTCGGACTTCTCCGGGCTGCGGTTCCAGACGGTGGTCGCGAGCCCGGCTCGCAGGGTCGACGTGGCCATCCCGGCGCCCATGGCGCCCAGCCCGATCACACTCACGCGCATGCTCCGACCGTACGTCGGGCGACGCGGGTGCGCCGGGTGAAGGGGGCCGGAGTGCAGGGGTCGGCCCGGCACGCCGATAGGATGCCGCCATGGCCCGCATCATCGTCGACGTCATGCCCAAGCCCGAGATCCTCGACCCGCAGGGCAAGGCCGTCCATGGCGCCCTCCCGCGACTCGGGTTCGAGAGCGTCTCCGACGTGCGTCAGGGCAAGCGGTTCGAGCTGCAGGTGGCGCTGGCCGACGAGTCGACGCTCGCCGAGGTGCACCAGATCGCCGAGACGCTGCTGTCGAACCCGGTCATCGAGGACTTCACCGTCCGCGTCGAGGCGTGAGGACACCACCATGAAGATCGGCATCGTCACCTTCCCCGGCTCGCTCGACGACGTCGACGCGCAGCGCGCCGTACGCCTCGCGGGCGGCGAGCCGGTCGCGCTGTGGCACGGCGACCACGACCTCAAGGGCGTCGACGCGGTGATCCTGCCCGGCGGCTTCTCCTACGGCGACTACCTGCGCTGCGGCGCGATCGCCCGCTTCGCCCCGGTCATGACCGAGGTCGTCGCGGCCGCGCAGGGCGGCATGCCCGTGCTGGGCATCTGCAACGGCTTCCAGATCCTGTGCGAGTCGCACCTGCTTCCCGGTGCGCTGATCCGCAACGACCACCGCACGTTCGTCTGCCGCGACCAGGTGCTCGTCGTCGAGAACCCCGACACCGCCTGGACCAGCGACTACGCCGAGGGCCAGCGGATCACCATCCCGCTGAAGAACGGCGAGGGCGGCTTCATCGCCGACGAGCCGACGCTCGACCGGCTCGAGGGCGAGGGACAGGTCGTCTTCCGTTACGTCGGCTCGAACCCGAACGGGTCCCTGCGCGACATCGCCGGCATCACGAACGAGCGCGGCAACGTCGTCGGTCTCATGCCGCACCCCGAGCACGCCGTCGAGGACCTCTGCGGACCCGGCACCGACGGGCTCGCCTTCTTCACCTCCGCCGTCCGCCAGCTCACGTCGGTCTGACATGGCGCTGCCCGTCGGCTGGTCGGTCCTGCTCCTCGTGACCGCCGCCTGGAACCTGCTCATCTGGCCGCGCTTCTGGCAGCGGATCGCCAAGGACGACCGGTCCCGCGACGCCGACGGTCGCACGACGACGTTCTACCGCGTGCACGCCGTGCTGATCGGCGTCTCGCTGGCGCTGGGTCTCGCGGTCGGCGTGCTGGGCCTGCTCACCCTGCTCTGAGCCGCGTCCGCCCGAGCGAGCGCGCACTCGCACTAGGGTGGGCGTATGGAACGCCGCACCTACGTGCTCGTCGACGGCGAGAACATCGACGCGACCCTCGGCCAGTCGATCCTCGGACGTCGCCCGCACCCGCACGAGCGACCTCGCTGGGACCGTGTGCTGTCCTTCGTCGCCTCGGAGTGGGAGCAGCCCACGCAGGGCCTGTTCTTCATCGCCGCCAACGGCGAGGTGCCGATGTCGTTCGTGCAGGCGCTGACCGCCATGGACTTCCGCCCGGTGCTGCTCTCCGGCACCCCGGACCAGAAGGTCGTCGACATCGCCATCCAGCGCACGCTGGAGGCGCTCGCCGAGCGCGAGGACGACGTGGTCCTCGCCAGCAACGACGGCGACTTCGTGCCCCAGCTGGGCGCCCTCGTCGGCACCCGACGCACCGCGCTCCTGGCGTTCCGCGAGATGCGCAGCAGCGCCTTCGTGCCGCTCGTGGAGCGCGGCCTGGAGTTCTACGACCTGGAGTACGACGTGCGCGCCTTCAACGAGGAGCTGCCGCGGATCCGCGTCGTGCCGATCGACGAGTTCGACCCGTTGCAGTTCCTCTAGTCGTCGCCCCGCGGGCGGTCGTGACGGGGCGCACGCGGCGACGATGCGGGGTTCGGCTGGGTCGACTGCTAGGCTGGAGCCTTCCATGGGAGCCCCGGATCATCTTCGGTAGGGCCTCCCCCTTCCGCCCGAGCAGGCCGCGTCGCCTCGTCATGAGAGCGCCGCAGAGCGGCCCGGGCCCACGATGTCTGAGAGTTCTGTGAACCAGCCTGCTGGCGGCCCCGTGCTGCCCACCCGTCCGACCAACCCCACCACCCCCGTCGCCCCGACGTCCTCCGGCTTCGCCGACCTCGGCCTGCCGAAGACGCTCGTCAAGGCCCTCGCCCGCGAGGGCATCGTCGAGCCGACCCCGATCCAGCAGGCCGTGCTGCCGTCGGCGCTCGCCGGCCGCAACGTGCTCGGCCGCGCTCGCACCGGCTCGGGCAAGACGCTGTCGTTCGGCCTGCCCGTGCTCGACCAGCTCGCCGGCGGGACGCGTCGTCCCAAGGCGCCGCGCGGGCTCATCCTCGTGCCCACGCGTGAGCTGGCCACGCAGGTCCAGCGCGCCCTCGCGCCGCTGGCGGCCCCGCTGCACCTGCGGATCATGACGGTGCTCGGCGGCACCCCGATCAACAAGCAGATCCACCAGCTGCGCGACGGCGTCGACCTCGTCGTCGCGACGCCCGGCCGGCTCGCCGACCTCGTCGACCGCCGTGCCTGCACGCTCCAGCACGTCGAGATCACCGTCCTCGACGAGGCCGACCACCTCTGCGACCTCGGCTTCTTCAAGCCGGTCGACGCGCTCGTCGCGATGACGCCCTCGACCAGCCAGCGGCTGCTGCTCTCGGCGACGCTCGACGGCGACGTCGACCGTCTCGTGCGTCGTCACCTGCCGCAGCACGACCTGCACGAGATCGAGTCGGCGCAGGAGCCGGAGTCGCGCATGGAGCACCACGTGCTCGTGACGCCGCGCACCGAGAAGCTGGCCACGGCCTCGCGGCTGCTGGCCGACAACCCGCGCACCATCGTGTTCGCCCGCACCCGCCGGGGCGCCACGCGCCTGGCGCGTCAGCTCACGACCGCCGGCATCGAGGCCGTCGACCTGCACGGCGACCTCAACCAGGCCAAGCGCGAGCGCAACCTGGCGGCGTTCAGCAAGGGTGCGGCCGACGTCATCGTCGCGACCGACATCGCGGCGCGCGGCATCCACGTCGACGACGTGAAGCTGGTCGTGCACTACGACGCGCCGGCCGAGCACAAGGCCTACACGCACCGCTCGGGACGCACCGCCCGCGCGGGCGAGGCCGGCACCGTCGTCACGATGACGACGCGCGAGGACCTGCGCGACGTCATGGCGCTGCAGGCCAAGGCCGGCGTCACCGCCCGCCAGCACGACGCCGCGACCGCCCCGTCGCCGCTCACGCCCGAGGCCCTCGCGGCCAGCGGCACGCTCCCCGAGGCAGGCCCGACCGGTGGACGCGGCGGCCAGCGCTCCGGCGGTGCCCAGCGGTCGAGCGCCCAGCGGACCGGTGGTGGCCAGCGGTCGGGCGGTCAGCGCTCCGGTGGTGGCCAGCGGTCGGGCGGTCAGCGCTCCGGCGGCGGCCAGGGTCGCGGCACCGGCGGTGGGCAGGGTCGCCCCGCCGGACAGGGCGGCAACCGCAACCGCAACCGTCGTCGCAGCGGCGGCGGCCAGGCGCGTCCCGTCGCCTGACCTGATCGACCGGACCTCGTCGTCCGAGCGGCCCGAGCATCACCACGGCTACGCTGCGGGGATGCTCGGGCCGACGTCGTTGCGCCGCCGCGCCGTCCTCCTCGGACCGGCCTTCGTCGCCGCCGTCGCCTACGTCGACCCGGGCAACGTCGCCACGAACGTGACCGCGGGCGCCAGGTTCGGCTACGCGCTGGTGTGGGTGGTGGTGCTCGCCAACGTCATGGCCGTGCTCGTCCAGTACCTGTCCGCGAAGCTCGGCCTCGTCACCCGCACGTCGCTGGCGTCGCACCTCGGCGGCCGGCTGCGCCGTGGGCCGAGGATCGCGTTCTGGCTGCAGGCGGAGGCCGTGGCCGTGGCCACCGACCTCGCGGAGGTCGTTGGCGGGGCGATCGCGCTGTCGCTGCTGTTCGACCTGCCCCTCGTCCTCGGGGCCGTCGTGACCGCGGCCGTCTCGCTGCTGGTGCTGCGCATCGGCGACGTCCGCGGTCAGGGCGCCCTCGAGCGCACGATCCTGGGCTTCCTGGCGCTGATCGCCGTCGGCTTCGTGGCCGGACTGGTGGTGAACCCGCCGACGGCGGGCGACGTGGCCGATGGCCTCGTGCCGTCGTTCGACGGGGCGGAGAGCGTGCTGCTCGCGTCGGGCATCATCGGGGCCACCGTGATGCCGCACGTCATCTACCTCCACTCGGGCCTGACGTCGGGCCGGCTCGGCGGGCGGGGTCGCGGCTCGTCGGTGCGCGACCTGCTCAGCGCCACCCGCACCGACGTCGTGCTCGCGCTGGCGCTCGCCGGGATGCTGAACCTCTCGCTGCTGCTCGTGGCCGCCGCCGGTCTGCAGGGTCTTCCGGGGACCGACACGTTGACCGGTGTGCACGCGCTCGTGACGTCGGAGCTCGGCGCGGGCGTGGCGCTGCTCTTCGCGGTCGCACTGCTCGGGTCGGGGCTGGCCTCGACGGCGGTGGGAGCGGCCGCGGGCGCCGAGGTGATGCACGGCCTGCTGGGCGTCCGCGTGCCCCTGCTGGTGCGCCGCGTGGTCACGGTGGTGCCGGCCCTCGTCGTCCTCGCGCTCGGGGTCGAGCCGAGCCGCGCCCTCGTCGTCTCGCAGGTGGTGCTGTCGCTCGGCATCCCGTTCGCGCTCGTCCCGCTCGTCCGCCTCACCGCCGACCGCGCCGTGATGGGCGAGCACGTGAACCGCCCCGCCACCACGGCTGCCGCGTGCGCCGTCGCCGCCGTCGTCATCGCGCTGAACGTGTCGTTGCTGGTGCTGACGTTCGGGTGAGGCGCTGCCTGCGGTCGTCGTGACCTTGCTGGTGCGCTGCCGCAGGGAGTCTGGGGTTGCTGCTGCGCTGCCTCGGCCTTCGCAGGGGTGGTCTCCGCAAGGGGCCTCGACCGGGCGGTTGGCGACGGCGCTGGTCCGGGGTCTCGGGCTGCGGGTTGGTGCTGGGGTGGACGCACGTTTCTGCGTTCGTGTGTCGGAGGGCCAAGGCTTCTGCGTTTGTCACGGGATCCCGTCGTGAACGCAAAAGCGTTCGATCTCCGCGCGCGAACGCAGGGACTTTCGCGCCGACAGCCCACCATCGGTGGATCTTCAACCGCAGAACGCCTCCTGCGGTTGCAGATCCACCGATAGGACGCGCCAACGCAGAACGGTGCGTCAAGAACGCAGAGACGAAGAATCTTGCGTCGAGGGCGGGCTCAGCCAGACCCCGAGACCCGGAGCCGGCTGTGACCCGCTGCCGGTCGAGGCCCTTTTGGAGACCACCCCCAGCGCAAGCCGAGGCAGCGCACCGGCAAGGTCACGACCCCCTGCGGCAGCGCACCAGCACGATCACGACCACCGCAGCCAGCGCGCCAGCAGGACGAGACCCCCGCACCAGCAACCCCACCCCGCCAGCCCGGCGGGGGGAGCGCGCGTCTGGCATCATCCGGAACCATGCCCCTCCCGCTCGTCCCGCGACCGCACGTCCCGCACGACCTGGGCGCTGCGGTCGGGAACCTGCGCGACGTGGTGCAGGGGCGGCGGATCGCCGACCTGCGGACGACGCCGCGCACGCTGGTCAAGGTCACCGAGCACGCGAGCCTGTTCCGGTACGACCCGTACCCGGGCACGGAGCAGCACGGCGACCCGCTGCTGCTCGTGCCGCCGCTCGCGGCCCCCGCGCTCGCCTTCGACCTGCGCCGCGGGTGCAGCGTGGTCGAGTACTTCGTGCAGCAGGGACGGCCGGTGTACCTCGTCGACTACGGGCCGGTGAGCTTCGAGCACCGCGACCTCGGCATCGAGCACTGGACCGGGCGGCTGGTCCCGCAGGCCGTCCGGCACGTGCACGACGACGCCGGGGAGCGGCCCGTGCACCTGGCCGGCTGGTCCCTGGGCGGCATCTTCACGATCTTCACCGCGGCGTCCGACCCGACGCTCCCGCTCGCGTCGGCGACGGCCGTCGCGTCGCCGTTCGACCTGACGCAGGTGCCGCTGATCGCGATCACCCGCCCGGTCAACGCCGTGGCGAGCGGGCTGGTGAGCGCCGCGTACCGGACCCTCGGCGGCGTCCCCGCGCCGCTCACCCGGCTCGGGTTCCAGATCTCGGCGCTCGACAAGTACCTCACCAAGCCGCTGGCGATCCTTGCCCACGCCGACGACCGCGACTTCCTCGCGCAGCTGGAGGCCGTCGACCGCTTCACCGACAACATGTACGCCTACCCGGGACGCACCTTCGGCCAGCTGTACCACGTCGTCGTGCGCAGCAACGCGCTCGCGACGGGCGTGGTGGAGCTCGGCGGACGAGAGCTGCGGCTCGCCGACATCGACGTGCCCGTGCTCGTGGTGGCCGGGCTCGACGACACCCTCGCGCCGGTCGGGGCGGTGAGCCACCTCGTCGACCTGCTGAGGGGCGCGCCGGACGTCCAGCTCGTCCAGGCCCCCGGAGGCCACCTCGGGGTGCTCACCGGCCGCGCGGCCCGCCGCACCACCTGGCCGGCGATGGAGGGCTTCTACGCCCGCCACGACACGCCCTGACGTGCGAAGGGGTCTCGGACTACGCTCGTGACGTGCCCGAGATGCCGGAGGTCGACGCGCTCGCCGCGTTCCTGCGAGAGCGCGCCGTGGGTGCCGTCGTGGCCGACGTCGAGCTGGCGTCGTTCGCCGTGCTGAAGACCTACGACCCGCCGGTGTCGTCGTTGGCGGGTCTGCAGGTCACCGACGTGCGGCGCCACGGCAAGTTCCTCGACCTCGACGTCGACGGCCTGCACCTCGTCGTGCACCTCGCGAAGGCCGGCTGGCTGCGCTGGTCGGACCAGCTCACCGACAAGCGGCTGAAGATGGGCAACGGCCCGCTCGCCGCGCGGGTCCGGCTCGACCACGGCGACGGCCCGCACGTCGGGTTCGACCTGACGGAGGCCGGGACGCGCAAGGGCCTGGCCGTCTACGTCGTGCGCGACCCGCAGGACGTCGAGGGGATCGCGGCGCTCGGTCCGGACCCGATGGTCGACGGCTTCACCGTGGCCCCGCTGCTCGACGGCCGACGCATGCAGGTCAAGCGGTTCCTGCGCGACCAGAAGATCGTCGCCGGCATCGGCAACGCCTACAGCGACGAGATCCTGCACGCGGCCCGGCTGTCGCCGTTCGCGCTGGCGTCCGAGCTCGACGCCGAGCAGGTCGAGCGGCTCGACGTGGCGATCCGCACCGTCCTGGGCGAGGCGATGGCCGAGGCGCACGGCAAGCCCGCGTCGGAGCTGAAGGACGGCAAGCGCTCGCGGATGCGGGTGCACGGCCGCGCGGGCGAGGCGTGCCCCGTGTGCGGCGACACGATCGCCGAGGTGGTCTTCGCCGACTCCTCTCTGCAGTACTGCCCGACGTGCCAGACGGGCGGGAAGCCGCTGAAGGACCGCTCGACGAGCAAGTTCCTCAAGTAGCCCGCTCGACGGCTGCTCGGCCCAGTGTGGTCAGCCCAGTGCCGTCAGCCCGGTGCCGTCAGCCCAGGGCCACGAGCGTCACGGCCGACGCCGCCAGCGCGAGCCCGACGCCCTGCCAGGCCTGGATGCGCTCCTTGAGCACGAGCGTCGCGAGCAGGACGGTGGTGGCCGGGTAGAGCGAGGAGACCACCGACACCACCGACAGCAGGCCCTCGCGGGTCGCCAGCAGGAACGCCGTGGTCGCGGTGGCGCCCAGAGGTCCCATGACCACGGCGCGCCACGCGAGCCGGTCGCGGGGCACCCACGCCTCGCGCAGCGCCACGGCCAGCAGCACGACGACGACGGCGGCGGCGCCCTGCGCGACGGCCAGCGGCCACAGGCCCGCGTCGTCACGCACCTGGCCCAGGGCGACGAACAGCACGCCGAACCCGAGCCCCGCGAGGATGCCGTCGACCACCCCGCCGCGGTGCGCGGCCTGCGCCGCGGCGTCCTCCTCGACGACCCGGGACACGAGCGCGATGGCCGGGAACGCGACGACGATCCCGGCGAGGGCCAGCGCGCTCGGCCGGTCGCCGGTGACGAGTCCGACGGCCACGGGGAGCAGCGCGCACACGACGGCCGACAACGGGGCGACGACGCTCATCCGCCCGCCGGCGAGCCCGCGGTAGAGGAACGCGGCACCGACGCCCGACCCGGCCCCGCCGACGACGCCCCACACCCAGTCGGCCCCGACCGGGTCGCCGGCGATGAAGAGCGCCACGGCGACGGTGCAGACCGTCGACGACGTCTGGCCGACCACGGCCGTCTGCCACGGGCCCGAGCGCTTGGAGAAGAGCCCGCCGAGGAAGTCGGAGACCCCGTACGACAGGGCGGAGAGCAGGGAGAGGAGGACGGCCACGCGTGCACCCTAGTGGGACGGGACGGACTTCACGGTCCGGTGTCCAACGCCTCTGCCGTCGCGTCGTCGAGGGCCGAGGAGTCCTTGAGCGCGACCCCCGAGCGGCCCAGGCGTCGTGAGCCGTCGACCAGCGCGGCAGCCACCCGCGCCGCCGCCGCGTAGCCCAGGCCGTCGGGCGGATGGATGTTGGAGATGCAGTTGCGCTCGGCGTCGGTCCGCCCCGGACGAGGGTCGTGCGTCAGGTAGACCCCGAGGCTGTCGGCGACTGACAGACCGGGGCGCTCGCCGATGACGACGAGCAGCGTCTGCACCCCGAGCGCGGCGCCGACGTGGTCGCCGAGCGCGACCCGGGCCTGCGTGGCGACGACCGGTGCGGCGACGCGCAGCCCCGTGCCGAGCGCGTCGACGAGGGCCGTCACGAGCGCGACACCGTGCTCGGCGACCGCCCGCGGCGACAGGCCGTCGGCCAGCACGACGGCGACGTCGGCGTCGCCGCTCGCGTCGAGGCCGTCGAGCGACGCGGGACGTCGCCCGAGGTCGGGACGTCGGAGGTACTCGCCGCGACCCTCGGCCAGGCTGCGCACCCGACGCGTGGCACCGAGACCGAGCGCGTCGAGGCCCGGCACGAGCGCGTCGACGTCGAGCGGCTCGTGCACCGCGTCACGCGCGGCGGCGTGCGCGGCGCGGAACTCCAGCTCGCGCCGGGTCGGCAGGGAGCTGCCCGCCCGCCCCAGCCCGATCCGTGCCTGGGTGGTGCGGCGCAGCCCCGACCACGGGTCGCTCGCCGCGACGTCGGGCGAGCGGGCGTCGCCGCCGCTCACGAGCCGCTCGCGATCGACAGCAGGGGCGAGGCGTCGAGGTCGACGGGCAGCACGCGACCCTGCGGGTCGGCCATGCCGAGACCGGCGAGCCACGCCTCGAACTCCGGCGCCGGCCTGAGCCCGAGGACCTGCCGCACGTAGAGCGCGTCATGGAAGGACAGGCTCTGGTAGCCGAGCATCACGTCGTCGGCGCCGGGAACGGCGATGACGAACGCGGCGCCGGCCACGCCGAGCAGCGTCAGCAGCGTGTCCATGTCGTCGGAGTCGGCCTCGGCGTGGTTGGTGTAGCAGACGTCGACGCCCATGGGCAGGCCGAGCAGCTTGCCGCAGAAGTGGTCCTCGAGGCCGGCCCGCACGATCTGCTTGCCGTGGTAGAGGTACTCCGGCCCGATGAAGCCGACCACGGTGTTGACGAGCAGCGGGTCGAGGGCGCGGGCGAGTCCGTAGGCCCTGGTCTCGAGCGTCTGCTGGTCGACCGGACGACCGCCGGTGCCGAGGTGGGCGCCGGCCGAGAGGGCCGAGCCCTGGCCCGTCTCGAGGTACATCACCTGGTCGCCGACCGTGCCGCGTCCGAGGGAGCGACCCGCCTCGTTGGCCTCGAGGAGCATGCGGACGTCGACCCCGAACGACGCGTTGGCGCCCTCGGTGCCCGCTACCGACTGGAACACCAGGTCGACGGGCGCGCCCTGCTCGATCAGGTCGACCGTCGTCGTCACGTGCGACAGCACGCACGACTGCATCGGGATGTCGAAGCGCTGGCGCAGGTCGTCGAGGAGGTGCAGCAGCCGCGCCGTCGCCTGCGGCGAGTCCGTGGCGGGGTTGATGCCGATCACGGCGTCGCCGGAGCCCATGAGCAGGCCGTCGAGGGTCGCCGCCGCGATGCCGGCCGGGTCGTCGGTCGGGTGGTTGGGCTGCAGTCGTGTCGCGATGCGTCCCGGCAGGCCGATCGTCGTCCGGAAGGCCGACGTGACGCGCGCGGCCTGCGCGACCAGCACGAGGTCCTGGTTGCGCATCAGCTTCGAGACGGCCGCCACCATCTCCGGCGTGAGCCCCGGGGCGACCGCCGTGAGCGTGGCGGCCGCGTCGGGACGTGTCGCCGTCGCCAGCAGCCAGTCGCGGAACCCGCCCACGGTCAGGTGCGCCACCGGTGCGAAGGCCTCGGCGTCGTGGGTGTCGACGATGAGCCGGGTCACCTCGTCGCTCTCGTAGGGCACCACCTGCTCGTGCAGGAACGTGGCGAGCGGCTCGTCGGCGAGCGCCCACGCAGCCGCGGCGCGCTCCGCGTCGGACTCGGCCGCGCAGCCGGCCAGCTGGTCGCCCGAGCGGACCGGCGTGGCCTTGGCCATCAGGTCGACGAGACCGTCGAACGTGTAGGTCCGACCGCCGAGCGTGTGCCGCCGGATCACCCGAGGTCCTCCTCCGCGCGGGCCAGCGCGGCGAACTCCTCGTCGGGAGAGGCGGCCACCAGGTGGTGACGGCTGTAGAGGCCGAACCACGCCATGAAGGCCAGGAAGACGCCCACGCACCACGGCGCCGCGGTGCTGTCGACGAGGAAGGTCGCCACGACGGAGAGCGCCGCGACGACGAGCGCGAAGCCCGTCGTGAGCACGCCGCCCGGCGTCCGGTAGGGCCGTGGCATGTCGGGCTCGCGCACCCGGAGCACGACGTGGCTGACCATCATCAGCACGTAGCTGAGCGCCGCCCCGAACACCGCCATGTTGAGCAGCAGCGCGCCCTCGCCGGTCAGCGACAGGCCGAAGCCGATGACGCCCGGCACGACGAGCGCGAGCGTCGGCGTCTTGCGGCGGTTGGTCACCGAGAGCGACGTGGGCAGGTAGCCGGCACGGGACAGGGCGAAGAGCTGACGGGAGTACGCGTAGATGATCGAGAAGAAGCTGGCCACGAGCCCCGCCAGGCCGATGTAGTTCACGACCGTGGCGGCCGCGCCCCCGCCGAGGGCCTCCACCAGCGGGTTGCCCGACGACGCCATCGCCTCCGCGCCCCCGGTGCCCGGGACGAGCACGAGCACGAGCACGCACGTGAACAGCAGCACCGCCATCGCCGCGATGATGCCGCGCGGCACGTTCCGCTCGGCGTCGGCCGTCTCCTCGGCGGCCAGCGGCACGCCCTCGACCGCGAGGAAGAACCAGATCGCGAACGGGATCGCCGACCAGATGCCCAGGTAGCCGAACGGGAGGAGGTCGGAGGCGCCGGCGGCGCCGGTCGGCGCGATGTCGGTCAGGCGCGAGACGTCGAAGTCACCCAGGGCGGCCACGGCGAAGACCACGAGGCCCACGAGCGCGACCGAGGTGATGACGAACATGACCTTGAGCGCCTCGCCGACGCCGGCGAGGTGGATGCCGATGAACAGGGCGTAGACGGCCAGGTAGACCCACCAGCCGTCGGTGATGCCGAACAGGCCGAGCGACTCGACGTAGGCGCCGATGAAGGTGGCGATAGCCGCCGGGGCGATGGCGTACTCGATGAGGATGGCGGTCCCGGTGGCGAAGCCGCCCCACGGTCCGAGGGCGCGCCGGGCGAACGTGTAGCCGCCACCCGCCGCGGGCAGCGACGACGACAGCTCCGCCATGCCCAGCACGAGCGCCAGGTACATGGCGGCGACGACCACGGTCGCGATGGCGAGCCCACCGAAGCCGCCCTCGGCGAGGCCGAAGTTCCAGCCGGAGTAGTCGCCCGAGACGACGTAGCTGACGCCGAGCCCGGCGAGCAGGACCCAGCCCGCCGTGCCCCGTTGGAGCTGGCGCTTCTCGAGGTACTCCTGGGCGCTCGCGCCGGAGCCCGACGTCACCGGTGTCTCGTGCTGCTGTGTCATGGGTGCTCCCTCGTCCCGCGCCGCGCCGTGCGACCGGAGCACGACGCTAGTGAGGCCGTGTTGCCCGGATGTTGCCGCGCGCTTACGGACGAGGCCCAGGTGGGACCGACGTCTAGGCTGGGCTCATGGCGACGCAGGAGGGGCCCCGACGACGCAGCTGGCGCGACCGCACCAACCGCGCCGTGCACGGTGCGACCGCGCGGGTTGACGGCCAGACGGAGGACGCGGCGCGGCGGGCCGTGACCGTCATCGTCCCGACCGTGCGGCTGCTGCGCGTCCCCTCGCTCGTGCTCGCCCTCGCGCCCGCGCCCTTCCTCGTCGCCACGGTCGTCCTCGGGCTGGCCGCTGGCGGCGCCACGGGCACGGTGCTGGCCGTCGTCGCGCTGGTGGTGGCCCTGGCGCCGGTCGCGTTCGCGGTGCGGCGCCTGCGCCTGCTGCGTGCGGTCGAGGAGCCGGAGCAGCTGGCCACCGAGCTCGGCATCGCGGTGAGCCTGTCCGACCGGGTCGAGGAGGCCCGGGGAGCGCTCACCAGCATCGCCGGTGGCGGCGGGCTCCGGTTCGTCTCACGGCTCAAGGGCGTGTGGTCGGGCGTGGGCATGACGGGCCGCTGGATCGACGGCGTCGACGACCTCCCTCGAGCCCGCTGGTTCGTGCCGCCGAAGATCGGGACGACGGTGTCGATCACGATCGCGACGCTGTGGTCCGTGCCGATCTCGGCGCTGCTCGCGTTCTTCACCGCGGTCGCCGCCATCGCCGGGTCGCTCTGAGCCCCGGCCCGCTGGAGCCCTGAGCCTCGTGACCGGTCCGGCGTCCTGGCCACCCGTCCCCACGGTCATCGGGCACCGTGGCGTGCCCGGCCACCGGCTCGAGCACACGCGCGGGTCGTACCTGCTCGCGATCGAGCAAGGCGCCGACTACCTCGAGCCCGACGTCGTGGCCACCCGCGACGGTCACCTGGTCGTGCGGCACGAGAACGAGATCGGTCACACGACCGACGTCGCCGACCACCCGGAGCTCGCCGACCGGCGCACCACCAAGCGGGTCGACGGCGTGTGGACGAGCGGCTGGTTCACCGAGGACCTCACGCTCGCCGAGGTCAAGACGTTGCGGGTCCGCGAACGTCTTCCGCAGCTGCGGCCCCAGAACCTCGCCCTCGCCGGCACCGAGGAGGTGCTCACGCTCGAGGAGGTGGTCGACATCGCGCGGCAGGCACCCCGCCGGGTCGGGGTGTACGTGGAGACCAAGCACCCGAGCTACTTCCGCGAGCGCGGACTCGACCTCGACGACCTGCTGCTCGATGTGCTGGAGAGGGCCGACCTCAACCGCACCGACGCCGACGTGCCGGTCGTCGTCCAGTCGATGGAGACCGGGAACCTGCGCGGCCTGCGCCCGCGCACGCCGTTGACGCTCGTGCAGCTGATGGACCGCAAGGGCGCGCCCTGGGACCTCGAGTCAGCCGGCGACCCGCGCACCTACGCCGACCTGACCACCCCCGCGGCGTTGGCCGAGCTGGCCGAGCACGTCGACGGCATCGGCCCGAACAAGACCCTCGTGATCGCGCGGCGGACGGGCCACTGGCTCGACGGCGAGACCGGCCTCGTGGCTCGCGCCCACGCGGCCGGGCTGCTCGTGCACGTGTGGACGATGCGCGACGAGAACAACTTCCTGCCGGCGGACTTCCGCACCAGCGGCGACCGTGCCGCGGCCGGCGACGCCGCAGCGGAGTACCGGGCGTTCTTCGACGCCGGGGTCGACGGGGTCTTCTCCGACCACGCCGCCACGGCGGTCGCGGCCCGCCAGGCGTGGCTGGCGGGCCGGTAGGCCTCAGGCCTCGCCCGCGACCGGCTCCTCGGCCACGGGGCGGCCTCGTCGTGCGCGACGTCCGACGACGATGGTGGCCAGCAGCCCGAGCCCGCCGAGCACGATCAGGACGACGGCCACCAGCCGTCCCAGCTCGACGCCCTGGAGGTAGCCCTGGTCGTCGGCCAGCCACGAGCCGGCCGCGGCGAGGAACAGCAGCCCGAAGAACGTGTTGAACGGGTGCACACGGCGGCGAGGGGTGCGGATGGTCGCCGCGCTCGTCGGGTCGAGGTCGGTGTCGGAGGCGCTCATGGTGATCCTGTCGTCGGTCGTCGCGTCGTGGTCGGTGCTGCTCATCGCGCGTCCACCACCACGCGGCCGAGGGACTGGTCGACGACGATGGTCAGGGCGTCGGGGTGGGACCCGCCGGACGGTCCGACCCGCTGGCCGACGCCGCTGCGTCGGGAGTCGAGGATCTCGAGGTCCCCGGCGTCGACCGAGGCCCGCGCCACCACCGGGGTGCCCTCGGGCACCCAGACGGACGTCTCGCCGATCCCGGCCCGTACGTGGACCGTGCGTCCCACGAGGTCCTCGGGGTCGGAGACCCCGCCGAGGTCGAGCTCGAACCGGCCGACGCCGTGCTCGTAGTCGGACCGGACCTGCTCCGCCGACGTGGGACGCACGACCTGCTCACCCACCCGCAGGGTGGGCAGCACCGACGCGAGCGCGAGCAGCGGGAGGAGGGCCACGCCGAGGACGACGAGCGGTCCGCCGCCGCGGGTGAAGGTGCTCAGCACGAGCACCGCGCCGAGCGTCGTGAGCGCGAGCGCCACGTACGCGGGCCAGTCGGGGGCGACGGTGAGGCGCAGGACGGCGAGGGCGATCGCGGTGAGGGAGAGGCCCAGCAGCGTCGGGACCCAGCTGTAGGGCTCCCGCGGGGGACGCGGCGGCCGCACCGGTCGGCCCGGCGCTGCCGGCGGCGGGGTCGGGGGCGCGGGGGGACCGACGTCGAGACGTGCGGTCCCCTCGGGGCCACCCGGCCACTCGGCGGTCGAGGATGCGGCGCCGGGGGAGGAGTCCGGTGCCGGTGGCCGCCCATCGGGGTCGGGGGTGTCGTGGGTGTCCTCGGCGGCGCCGCGGCGCGCGAGCCAGACGACGAAGGCGACCGGCACGCCCACCACGACGAGCAGCCAGAACGGCCCGCTGCTGCCGAGCCCCCAGCCGCCGTCGCCGACGACGGCCAATAGCGCCAGGACGGCCGCGACGACCAGGCCGAGGTCGCGCACCTGGGCCTCGGCCGACCCGAGCGAGAACCAACGGCCCGCGATGCTGCGCGGCTCGTCGTCGGACGGGAGCAGCAGCCAGCCGGCGAGGTAGAGGATCAGGCCGGCGAGACCCACGAAGCAGAGCACGACGGCGAGCACCCGCACGAGGACGGGGTCGACGTCGAGGCGGCGGGCCACGCCGCCACACACCCCGGCGACCAGACGTTCGTCGGTGGAGCGACGCACGGACGACACGGAGTGCAGGCCGCGGCGCAGCCGCGCGTCGGTGCCGGCGCCGGCGTGGTCGTCAGCGTGGTCGTCGGTGCCCGGGTCGTCGCGGGTGCCGGTGGGTCCGCTGGACGGTGGTGTGGTGCTCATGACCCCATCGTCGGACGCGTGTCACGCCCACCACCATCGGGCGAGACCCTGGTCGGACCCTGGTGCCCGGACCGGGGTCGCACGAGGGTGCCACCTGGTGGCGTCGCGTCGCGCGCTCGTGTGACGATGCCGAGGTGAGCCAGTCCGTCGCGCCACCGCGCCCCGCACGCCGAGCCGTCCGCCCGGCCGACCGCCGGGTGGTCGGTGGGGTCGCCGCGGGCGTGGCCGAGCACCTCGACGTGCCGGTGCTGTGGGTGCGGGTCGGGTTCGTCGTGACCACGTGGCTGAACGGGGCCGGCGTCGTCGCCTACCTGCTGCTGTGGAGGTTCCTGCCGCTGCGTCGGCCCGAGCTGTCGCCCGGCCTGGAGTCGGCCACCCGGCGCGGTCTGCGTCCCGTCGGCAGTCCCGGACCGGTCGAGGTGCTGCAGACGGCGGCCGTCGTCGCCGTGGGTGCCGGTGTGCTGCTGCTCGTGCACGGCGGTGGTCCCTTCGGTCTGTCGCCCGTGCTGCCGCTGCTCGTCGTGGTGGTCGGCGTGGCCGTCGTGTGGCGGCAGATCGACGACGCGTCGTGGCAGTCGTGGTTCACGCGCACCACCGGCGCCGGCTTCGTGCTGCGCGTCGGGGCGGGCCTCGCCCTCGTCGGCTTCGGCGTCCTCTACCTCGTCACGCAGGAGCGGGGCCTGTCCGGCGTCGGCGACCTCGGCGTCGCGCTGCTCGTGGCCGTCCTCGGCTTCCTGCTGCTGCTCGGCCCGTGGATCGTCTCGCTCGTCACCGACCTCGGCAGCGAGCGGCGCGAGCGGATCCGCTCGCAGGAGCGCGCCGACGTCGCCGCCCACCTGCACGACTCGGTGCTGCAGACCCTGGCGCTCCTGCAGAAGAACGCGTCCGACCCTGCCGCCGTCGCGACCCTCGCCCGCCGCCAGGAGCGCGAGCTGCGGTCCTGGCTGTACGGCGAGGAGGAGCTGCCCGGTGACTCGTGGGCGGCGGCGCTGCGCGACGTGCGGGCCGACGTCGAGGAGACGCACCGGATCGCCGTCGAGCTGGTCGTCGTCGGGGACGTGCCGCTCGACGCCGACCTGGTCGCCGTCGTCCGCGCTGCACGCGAGGCGGTGGTGAACGCGGCCAAGCACGCCGGTGTCGACCGCGTCGACGTGTACGCCGAGGTTGGGCAGGGGGCCGTCGAGGTCTTCGTCCGCGACCGCGGCACGGGCTTCGACCCCGACGCGATCGCCGACGACCGGATGGGCGTGCGCGGATCGATCGTCGGTCGGGTCGAGAGCCGCGGCGGCACCGCCCGCGTCCGCAGCGGCCCCGACGGCACCGAGGTCGCGATCACCATGCCCCTGTCCGCCGACCCGGCCGCGAGCCCCGAGGAGCCCCGATGAGTCCCCTGCACGTCCTGGTGGTCGACGACCACGCCATGTTCCGCACGGGCGTGCGCGCCGAGCTCCAGAAGGACCCGGGCGTCGTCGTGGTGGGCGAGGCCGAGGACGTCGACACGGCCGTGCCCGCCGTGCTGGCCGCGCGTCCCGACGTGGTCCTGCTCGACGTGCACATGCCGGGCGGCGGCGGGGCCGAGGTGATCCGCCGCGTGCTGCCGCAGGCGCCCGAGGTGCGCTTCCTGGCCCTGTCGGTCAGCGATGCCGCGGAGGACGTCATCGGCGTCATCCGGGCCGGCGCCCGCGGGTACGTGACCAAGACGATCTCCGGTGCCGAGCTCGTCGACGCCCTGCACCGGGTGGCCTCCGGCGACGCGGTGTTCAGCCCACGGCTCGCCGGCTTCGTGCTCGACGCGTTCGCCGGCACCATCGAGGTCGCGCAGGTCGACGAGGACCTCGACCGCCTCACCGAGCGCGAGCGCGAGGTGATGCGCCTGATCGCCCGCGGCTACGCCTACAAGGAGGTCGCGAAGGAGCTCTTCATCTCCGTCAAGACCGTCGAGACCCACGTGTCGAGCGTGCTGCGCAAGCTGCAGCTCTCGAGCCGGCACGAGCTCACGAAGTGGGCGAGCGACCGGCGGCTGATCTGAGGTGCGGCGTCACCGAACGATGTCGGCCGCGTCCGCCGCGTTCACGGTCACGGCGACGGACCAGCGAACCCCGTCGGGGGCGTCCACGCGAATGGGGAGGTCGCCTGCTGGGTAGGGCTCGGTCGCCTCGTCCAGGCTCTGGCTGATCGATCCATCCCGCGAGGTGTTGGGGCACGGCTGTCCGGCCGTGCCGAGCGGTGTCGTGACCGTCAGCTCCTGGTCGCCGCTGCCGCCCGTGCAGGCCAGCTGCACGCTCACGACGCGCACCGGCTCGTTGGTCGTGGCTGTCTCGCTGACCGAGCCCGTGCCGTCGAAGCGCTCCCACACGCGCTCGCCGATCGTGGGGAAGGAGCGCGGCGGCTCAGGGTCCTGCGCGCAGGCTCCGAGCAGGAGACCGAGGAGGAGCAGGACGGCTGGGCGGCGCATGGTCGGATCGTAGGCCCTCGTCGCGGACCTGGTCCCGGGAACCGAGCACCATGGGACGCCGGTGCAACCATGGGGCGCATGGACCTCCTGCTCCTCGCCGTCGCCGGTGTCCTCGTCATCGTCACGGTCACGTCGGTCGCGGGGCGGATCGGGGTCGCGGCACCGCTGCTGCTCGTCGTCGCGGGCGTCGGCATCTCCTTCCTGCCCGGCGTGCCCCGCATCGAGGTGCCCCCCGAGGCGATCCTCGCGGGCGTGCTGCCGCCACTGCTGTACGCGGCGTCGGTGAACATGCCGGCCATGGACTTCCGGCGCGACTTCAAGGCCATCAGCGGTCTGTCGGTGGTGCTGGTCCTGGTGTCCGCGCTGTCGCTCGGCTGGCTGCTGCCGCGGCTCATTCCCGGCATCGGGTTCGCCGAGGCGTTCGCGCTCGGCGCGATCGTCAGCCCGACCGACGCCGTCGCGACGTCGATCGTCCGACGGACCGGGGTCGCGCCGCGGCTGGTCACCGTGCTCGACGGCGAGAGCCTGCTCAACGACGCGACAGCGCTCGTGCTCCTGCGCACCGCCGTGGCCGCCACCGGCGCCTCGGTGTCGTTCTGGCACGTCGGCCTCGACTTCGTGCAGGCCGTCGGGGTGGCCGTCGTCGTCGGGGTCCTGGTGGCGGTCGTCAGCCTGTTCGTCCGCTCGCTCGTCGAGGACGCCACCGTCGCCACCTCCATCTCGTTCGTGGTGCCGTTCCTCGCGTACGCGCCGTCGGAGCACCTGGGCGGGTCGGGCCTGGTCGCCGTGGTGGTCGCCGGGCTGGTGATCGGGTCGCGCTCGCTCGTGGAGCTGCGCGCCGACGACCGCATCGCCGAGGCCGTGAACTGGCGCACCATCGCGTTCCTCCTCGAGGGCGCGGTCTTCCTGGTGATGGGGCTGGAGCTGCGTCCCCTCCTCGCCGACTTCGACGACTCCGGCCAGCCGTGGAGCCGGCTCGCGGTCGTGACCGTCGCGACGCTCGCCGTGCTGTGGGTCGGACGCGCCCTCTGGGTGGCGCTGCTGCTGCTCGAGCTGCGCCGAGGTCGCCGCGCGGTGGCGCGGCACGCGCCGCGTCTGGCCTCGTTCCGGGAGTACCTCGCGTCGGAGCAGGCGCAGACGTTGTCGCGGCGACGTCGTGAGCGGGCCATGCAGCTTGTCAGACGTCGCGAGGCCGACGTCAGCTTCTACACGGAGCAGCCGCTGGGCGCCCGAGACGGTGTCGTGCTCGTGTGGGCGGGCATGCGGGGCGTCATCACGCTCGCGGCGGCGCAGACGCTCCCGCCCGAGACCGCCCAGCGCAGCCTGCTGGTGCTCGCCGCGTTCTGCGTCGCCGGCGCCTCGCTGCTGCTCCAGGGCGGGACGCTGACCTGGGTCGTGCGGTGGCTCGGTGCGGAGTCGGACCGGACGCCGCAGCGTCGGGCCCAGCTGAAGGCGCTCCTCGAGGCGATGGGGGAGGTCGCCGACGCCCGCTGCGCCGAGGCGGCCGAGGAGGGGCTCGACGGCCGACCGCTCGACCCGCTGGCCGTCGAGCAGGTCCGGCGTCGCCGGACCCCTGCCGCGGAGTGGGAGTGGGCGGGGGAGGACGGCGAGGACCGCGAGCGCCGGATCCGCGACTTCGTCCGCCTGCGTCGGGCCGTGCTGGAGGAGCAGCGCGAGGCGCTCCTCGACCTGCGGTCCGAGGGACGCTTCGACTCGCAGGTGCTCGACACCGTGCTCGGCCGTCTCGACGTCACCGAGTACGCCGCCACCCGTCGCGGTCCGCAGCCGCCGCGCTGAGGGAGGAGGACCCTCCCGAAGTTCATCCGGGCGCAACGCGACGGGTCTAGCCTCGGCCCATGAGCGACCCGCACCTGATCGTGCTCTTCGGCGCGACGGGGGACCTGGCCCGCCGCAAGCTGCTGCCTGGCATCCTGCACCTGCTGCGCTCGAGGCTGGCGGCGGACTCGCGGATCGTCGCCGTCTCGATGGACGACCTCGACGACGACGGGTTCCGTCGCTTCGCCCAGGACGCCTGCCGCGAGTTCGGGCGGCCGGTGCCGCAGGAGGAGTGGGACGCCTTCGCGCCCAAGCTGCACTACGTCAACGTCGCCGACGGGCCCGCGCGGCTCGCGGAGGTGGCGGGCCGGCTCGAGGAGGAGCTGGGCGGTGCGCCACGACGGCTGCACTACCTGAGCGTGCCGCCGAGGGCCGCGGTCGACGTCGTCCGCACCCTCGACGAGGCGGGTCTGGTCGAGCGGTCGCGGATCATCATGGAGAAGCCGTTCGGCACCGACCTCGAGAGCGCCCGGGCCCTGAACGCCCGCATCCACGAGGTGTTCGACGAGGAGCAGATCTTCCGCATCGACCACTTCCTCGGCAAGGAGGCCGCGCTCAACATCCTGGCCTTCCGGTTCGCGAACGGGCTGTTCGAGCCCATCTGGAACCGCACGTTCATCGACCACGTGCAGATCGACGTGCCGGAGACGCTGTCGGTGTCGGGTCGGGCTGGCTTCTACGAGGGCACGGGTGCGTTCAAGGACATGGTGGTGACCCACCTGTTCCAGATCCTCGCGTTCATGGCGATGGAGCCGCCCACGTCGCTGGACTCCAGCTCGATCAGCGAGGAGAAGAACAAGGTCTTCCGCTCGATGCTGCCGCTGCGTCCCTCCGACGTCGTGCGAGGCCAGTACCAGGGCTACCGCGAGGAGGAGGGCGTCTCCCACGACTCCGAGACGGAGACGTTCGTGGCGCTGCGTGCGCAGATCGACAACTGGCGCTGGGCGGGCGTGCCGTTCTACCTGCGCACCGGGAAGCAGATGGCCGAGGGCGCGCGGATCATCTCCATCGCCTTCCGCGAGCCGCCGAAGTCGATGTTCCCGTCCGGGTCGGGCGTCGGGCTATCGGGGCCGGACCACCTCACCTTCGACCTCGCCGACTCCTCCCGCCTGTCGCTGTCGTTCTACGGCAAGCGCCCCGGCCCCGGCCTGCGGCTGGACAAGCTGTCGATGCAGTTCGCGATGCAGGACACCGCACGGGCCGGAGAGGTGCTGGAGGCCTACGAGCGACTCATCCTCGACGCGATGAAGGGGGAGCGGACGCTGTTCACCACCGCCGAGGGCATCGAGCGGCTCTGGGAGGTCTCCCAGCCACTCCTCGACGACCCGCCTCCCGTCCGCCCCTACCCCGTCGGCACGTGGGGCCCCAACGCCGTCCACCAGCTCATCGCCCCCCGCACCTGGCGCCTCCCCTTCGAGCGCACCTGGCGCGACCCGAACGAGTCGGGGCAGTAGGGGGTAGGAGGAGGCAGCGGGGGGGCTCGTCCTGCTGGTGCGCTGCCTCGGCTCGCGCTGGGAGTGGTCTCCGCAAGGGGCCTCGACCGGGCGGCTGGCGGGCGCGCTGGTCTGGGGTCTCGGGCTGCGGGTCTCGCTCGGGGTGGACGCAGGATGCTGCGTTCGTGCGCCGAGGGTCCAAGGATTCTGCGTCTCCTACGGGATCTCGTCGAGAACGCAGAAGCGTTCGGGCTCGTGCACGCGAAGGAAGAATCGTGGCCGCGGTTTGCCGCGGGGAGTCGCACGATTCTTCCTTCTCGTGGACCGTTCCACGAGAAGGAAGCATCGTTGCCACACCTGGCCCCGTCGGCGGTGGATCTGCCACCTGTAGAGCGCTCAGAAGGTGGTAGATCCACCGATGGGACGCGCCAACGAAGAACCGTGGCCCGAGAACGCAGAAACGAAGAATCGTGCGTCACCCTGAGACCCAGACCAGACCCCGAGACCCGAAGCCAGCCCCAGGCCCGCTGCCGGTCGAGGCCCTTTCGGAGCCCATCCCCAGCGAGAGCCGAGGCAGCGCAGCGGCAAGCACAGACCCCCTGCGGCAGCGCACCAGCAAGGTCACGACCACCGCAGCCAGCGCACCAACCAGGTGACGCAGGCTCAGGACAGCTCACGCACCAGGTGCACGACGGGGAAGGGGCGGCCGAAGGCGTCGGTGGTGTGGGTGCGCAGGGTGCGGAAGCCGTGCGACGTGTAGAAGCCGAGGCCGTGCGCGTTGCCGGCGTACACCTCGACGCTGGTGGGGGCGACGTGGTCGAGCAGGAGGGTGCCGATGCCCGTGCCGTGCACCTCGGGCTCGACGTAGAGCAGCTCCAGGTGGGTGCCCCGGCACCCGGCGAGGCCGAGGGGGCGGCCGTCGCGCTCGGCGACCCACACGTCCATCGACGGGAGCAGCGCGTCGCGGAGGTAGGGGTGGGCGTCGGTGAAGTCGTGGTCGGCCATGAAGCCGTGGCTGGTCCGCGCCGCCCGCTCCCAGAGGTCCGTCAGCTCGTCGAGGTCGCGCTCGCGGGCGAGCCTGATGGTCACGTCGTGGAGGTCGCTCACGCGCCCCACACCTCCTCGACCAGGCGGACGACCTGGTCGCGGGAGAGGCCGGCGCGCCGCGCGTCCGCGACCACCCGCTCGACCGCCGCGCGGGTGGCGCCGTCGACGCCGACGGACGCCGTCACGAACGTGCCGCGTCGACCCTGGGTCTCGACGACCCCGTCGGCCTCCAGCTCGCGGTAGGCGCGGGCGACGGTGTTGACGGCCAGGCCCAGGTCCGCGGCGAGCGCGCGCACCGTCGGCAGCCGATGACCCGCGGGCAGCGAGCCCTCGGCGGCCGCCGCGGCCACCTGCCGCCGGACCTGCTCGAACGGCGGCTCCTGCGATGCTTGGTCCACGACGACGTCGATCACCCCGCCACCCTGCCAGCCGTGCGCATCCGGCGCGAGCCCGCGTGTCGAGGGGTGCGTCGTGCGACGAACTCGTCGTCCGTCCGGTCCGGCAGCGCGGCGCTGTCGGGGCCGCCGACTAGGCTGGACCGGTCATGACGTTGCCCTTTCCCGTGCCCGCCGGTGCCCGCCCCCCGTCGTCCTCGGACGGCTCCGACCCGAGCCCGGCGGCGGGGGCCCGCACCCGCCGCGCCGCCCGCTCCGACACGCTCCTGGAAGGGCTGAACGACGCCCAGCGGGCCGCGGTCTCCCACGAACCGGGGCCGGTGCTGGTGGTCGCGGGAGCCGGGTCGGGCAAGACCCGGGTGCTCACGCGGCGCATCGCCTGGCTGATCTCCGCCCGGGGCGCCCACCCGGGCTCGATCCTGGCGATCACCTTCACCAACAAGGCGGCGGCGGAGATGCGCGAGCGTGTCGCCGAGCTCGTCGGCGGCCCGTCACGTGCCATGTGGGTCAGCACCTTCCACTCCTCGTGCGTGCGCATCCTGCGCCGCGAGGCCAACCGGTTCGGCTACACGTCGACGTTCAGCATCTACGACGCCGCCGACTCCCGACGTCTCATGACGCTGGTCTGCAAGGACATGGGCCTGGACCCCAAGCAGGTCAACCCGCGCGCGGTGCTGCACTGGGTCTCGAACCTCAAGAACGAGCTCGTCGACCACGAGTCGGCCGGCGGCCGTGCCACGAACGGCACCGAGGAGCTCTACGCCGAGGCCTACCGGCTCTACCAGCAGCGGCTCCGGGCGGCCAACGCCATGGACTTCGACGACCTCATCATGCAGACCGTCCACCTGTTCCAGGCCTTCCCCGACGTGCGCGAGACGTACCGGCGGCGGTTCCGGCACGTGCTCGTCGACGAGTACCAGGACACCAACCACGCGCAGTACGCGCTCGTGCGGGAGCTGTGCGACCCCGAGACCGATCCCGACCTCGACCTCATGGTCGTCGGCGACTCCGACCAGTCCATCTACGCCTTCCGCGGCGCCAACATCCGCAACATCCTGGAGTTCGAGCAGGACTACCCGGCCGCGTCCACCGTCCTGCTGGAGCAGAACTACCGCTCGACGCAGACCATCCTCAACGCCGCCAACGCGGTCATCAGCCGCAACGAGGGCCGTAAGGACAAGAAGCTGTGGTCGGCGGCCGGCGACGGCGAGCGGGTGGTCGGCTACGTCGGCGACGACGAGCGCGACGAGGCGCAGTTCATCGCCGACGAGGTCGACCGGCTCACCGACGCCGGCGACGCGAAGCCGTCCGACGTCGCCATCTTCTACCGCACCAACGCCCAGTCCCGTGTGTTCGAGGAGGTCTTCATCCGCGTCGGGCTGCCCTACCGGGTGGTTGGCGGCGTGCGCTTCTACGAGCGCAAGGAGATCAAGGACGCTCTCGCGTACGTCCGGGCGCTGGTCAACCCGCGCGACACGGTGTCGCTGCGGCGCATCGTCAACGAGCCGAAGCGTGGCATCGGCGACGGCGCACAGGCCGCCGTCGAGCGGTTCGCCGCACGCGAGCAGATCTCCTTCTGGGACGCCCTGCAGCGCGCGGAGGAGTCCGGCGACCTCGCCCCCCGCTCCCTCAAGGCCGTGCAGGCGTTCGCCACCACGATGGCCGAGCTCCGCGAGCTCGCGCTCTCGGGCGAGCCGGCCGACGTCGTGCTCGAGGCCGCCCTCACCCGCAGCGGGTACCTCTCCGCGCTCGAGGACAGCAAGGACCCGCAGGACGAGACGCGCGTCGAGAACCTCGCCGAGCTCGTCGCCGTCGCGCGCGAGTACGTCGTCAACGCGTCCACGGTCTCCGACGAGGAGAGCGGCCGCGAGGAGGCCGACCTGACGAGCGGCTCCCTCGAGGCGTTCCTCGAGCAGGTCGCGCTCGTCGCCGACGCCGACTCGATCCCCGACGAGGGCGACGGCATGGTCACGCTGATGACGTTGCACACGGCGAAGGGGCTCGAGTTCCCCGTCGTCTTCCTCACGGGGCTCGAGGACGGTGTGTTCCCCCACCTGCGTGCGCTCGGAGACGCGACCGAGCTGCAGGAGGAGCGGCGCCTCGCCTACGTCGGCATCACGCGCGCCCGCGAGCGGCTCTACGTCACCCGCGCCATGAGCCGTGCGGCCTGGGGTGCGCCCTCGTACAACCCGGCGTCGCGGTTCCTCGACGAGATCCCGGCCCACCTGCTCGACTGGCGCCGTGAGGGCCAGTCGCCGACGGCGTGGACCCGCGCGCCCTCCATCGGCGGCGGTGGCGTCTCCAGCGGCGGCGGCCGCGGTCAGGCGTTCACGGCCAAGGCGGCCGCGGCCCGGTCGCAGCGCAAGCGCGCGGTGCCGTCGCTGACCCCCGGTGACCGGGTCACCCACGACAGCTTCGGCCTCGGCACCGTCGTCGCGCTCGACGGCCAGGGCGACAACGCGGTGGCCAGCGTCGACTTCGGCTCGCAGGGCGTCAAGCGCCTGCTGCTGCGCTACGCGCCGGTCGAGAAGCTGTAGCCGTCCGAGACGGTCGCACGACGGACGACGCCCCCGGCCGGTGGCCGGGGGCGTCGTGACGTCAGGTGCGGGCTACGGCGTGACGCCGTGCTCGCGCAGCGCGATCTCGGGGTCGATCGGCTCGCCGCCGCCGGGGCGCACCTCGAGGTGGAGGTGGGGGCCGGTCACGTTGCCGGTCGAGCCGGTGTAGCCGATCGTCTGACCGGCGCGCACGCGCTCACCCGGGGTCGCGACGATGCGGCTCTGGTGGCAGTACCAGATCTCGGTGCCGTCGTCGAGGGTGACGACGGTGCGGTTGCCGTAGGCGCCCGCGTAGCTCGTGTCGGTCACCGTGCCGGCCGCGACCGAGACGATCGTCGAGCCCGACGGGCCGGCGAAGTCGAGGCCGGTGTGCACGCGGGCCCACAGCGAGCTGGACTGGCCGAACCGCGCAGTCAGCGCGTAGCCGGTGACCGGCAGCACCCACTGGTTCGACTTGTACTCGTCGGCCACGTTCTGCGCCTTGTCGCGCAGCTCGCCGTCGACCTTCAGCTTCTGCGACGCCTGCTGCTCGGTCTGGCGGGCCAGCGTCGCCTCGTCGATCTCGGGCGTCACGTCGACGCCCTGCGACCCGGTGTAGCTGGCCGAGATCGTCTGGTAGCCGGAGTCGAGCGATCCCTGGTCGGCACGCGGGGACAGCGCTGCCGCGCCGATCCCGGCCATCACGAGGGCGACGGCACCCGCAGCGGCCGGCGTGAAGCGCAGGCTCGTCTTGCGACGGCGGGGACGGACAGCCGCCCGACGGCCGCCGACGGAGTCGCGCGGCGTCTGCTGCCTGACGTCGAGTCGACGTTTGGGCGCAGGTGATGACACGCAGAGACCTCCAGCGATGCACGGGCGGGACCTGTCGAGTCTAGAGGACAGGAGGTCATGGTCAAGGAGGAACCTCGACACCGACGAGGCCCTCCCCGTCGTTCCGGGCGTGTCGCGGGGGCGGTTGTGAGGAGGAACACCGCCGTGCGGCACGATCTCGGGATGCCGATCCCACGCGTCGTGGTCGCCGACCTGACCGGTGCCACCGAGGAGCTCGCGCTGCGCCACGCCCGGGCGGCGAGCGCGGACGGCGACGAGGTCGTCTACCTCGGCGCCAGCGAGCCCGTCGCGACGGCATGGGTGGTGCGCGCCGAGGACGCGGGACGGGTGGCCGTCGTCGCGGACGACGACGCCGCGCACGCGCTGGAGACCGCGCTCGCCGAGCTCGGGCTCGACGACGTCGCGCTCGTGGTGCTGCCACCGCACTGACCGGCCGGACAGGCGCGTGGCCGCCGTCACCCCTGCCAGGTGTGACGCACCCCGCCGCCCGTTTCCGTCCCGCAGAGGCTAGAGTCCCGAGAGGCTCTGACCTACCTCAGAGGACCCTGGACGAACCAAGGACGGTCATCACCGTGGATCTGATGGAATACCAGGCGAAGGAGCTCTTCGCCAAGCACGGCGTCGCGACGACGCTCGGCAAGGTCGTCACGACCGCCGACGAGGCCAAGGCTGCTGCCGAGGAGCTCGGCGGCGTCACCGTGATCAAGGCGCAGGTCAAGGCCGGCGGCCGCGGCAAGGCCGGCGGCGTCAAGATCGCCAAGACCGCCGACGAGGCCTACGAGCACGCGTCGAACATCCTCGGCATGGAGATCAAGGGCCTGACGGTCAACCGCGTGCTCGTCACGCCGGCCACGCCCCCGGTCGAGGAGTACTACTTCTCCTTCCTGCTGGACCGCTCGAACCGCAGCTACCTGTGCATCGCGAGCGTCGAGGGTGGTGTGGAGATCGAGGAGGTCGCCAAGACCAACCCCGAGGCCGTCCGCCAGATCCCGATCGACGCCGGTGCCGGCGTCGACGAGGCCAAGGCCCGCGCGATCGTCGAGGAGGCGAAGTTCCCCGCCGAGCTCGCCGACCAGGCCGTCGCCATGGTCCAGTCGCTGTGGAAGGTCTTCGTCGAGGAGGACGCCACCCTCGTCGAGGTCAACCCGCTCGCCCGTCTCGAGGGCGACAAGCTCGAGGCCCTCGACGGCAAGGTGTCGCTCGACGACAACGCCTCCGAGGTGCGCCACGCCGAGCACGAGGAGTTCGTCATCCACGAGGAGGCGGACCCGCTCGAGGCGAAGGCCAAGGAGAAGGGCCTCAACTACGTCAAGCTCGACGGCGAGGTCGGCATCATCGGCAACGGCGCGGGCCTGGTCATGAGCACCCTCGACGTCGTCGCCTACGCCGGCGAGAAGCACGGCTCGGTCAAGCCGGCCAACTTCCTCGACATCGGCGGCGGCGCCTCCGCGCAGGTCATGGCCGACGGTCTCGACGTCATCCTCGGCGACCCGCAGGTCAAGAGCGTGTTCGTCAACGTCTTCGGCGGCATCACGTCGTGCGACGCGGTCGCGAACGGCATCAAGGGCGCGCTCGAGCTGCTGGGCGACAACGCCACCAAGCCGCTCGTGGTCCGTCTCGACGGCAACAACGTCGACGAGGGTCGCGCCATCCTGAACGAGCTGGACCACCCGCTCGTCACCCAGGTGGACACGATGGACGGAGCGGCCGACAAGGCCGCCGAGCTGGCGAACGGCTGAAGGGGCTGACATGTCGATCTTCCTGACCAAGGACTCCAAGGTCATCGTCCAGGGCATCACCGGCGGCGAGGGCTCGAAGCACACCGCCCGCATGCTGGCGGCCGGCACGAACGTCGTCGGCGGCGTCAACGCCCGCAAGGCCGGCACGACCGTCACCCACACCGACGCCTCCGGCGCCGAGGTGGAGCTGCCGGTCTTCGGCTCGGTCTCCGAGGCCATCGAGAAGACGGGCGCCGACGTCTCCGTCGCGTTCGTCCCGCCGGCGTTCACCAAGGACGCCGTCATCGAGGCCATCGACGCCGAGATCGGTCTGCTCGTCATCATCACCGAGGGCGTGCCGGTGCAGGACTCCGCCGAGTTCTGGGCCTACGCCCAGAAGAAGGCGGCAGAGGGCACGAAGACGCGCATCATCGGCCCGAACTGCCCCGGCATCATCACGCCGGGCGAGGCGCTGGCCGGCATCACGCCCGCCAACATCGCCGGCAAGGGTCCGATCGGCCTCGTGTCGAAGTCGGGCACGCTGACCTACCAGATGATGTTCGAGCTGCGCGACTTCGGCTTCTCGACCGCCATCGGCATCGGCGGCGACCCGATCATCGGCACCACGCACATCGACGCGCTCGAGGCCTTCGAGAACGACCCCGAGACGAAGGCGATCGTCATGATCGGCGAGATCGGTGGCGACGCGGAGGAGAAGGCGGCCGCCTACATCCAGGCGAACGTCACCAAGCCGGTCGTCGGCTACGTGGCCGGCTTCACCGCACCCGAGGGCAAGACGATGGGCCACGCCGGCGCCATCGTGTCCGACGGTGCGGGCACGGCGCAGGGCAAGAAGGAGGCCCTCGAGGCCGCCGGCGTCAAGGTCGGCAAGACGCCGTCCGAGACCGCCGCCCTGATGCGCGAGATCCTCAACGGCTGACGTCCGCGTCCGCCCCGCCCGGGCCCCGACCTCCTCGTGAGGTCGGGGCCCGTGCACGTTGCAGGCAGAGCCAGGGCCAGGGCCAGGGCCGCGGTCGCGGTCGCGACGCCGTACCAGCGGGGCGGGAGCGGGTCAGCGGTCCTCGGCGTAGGCGAGGCGCTCGCCCGCGCGGCGCACCAGGGACTCCCACGCCCGCTGGCTGACGTCGTAGTCGCCGACCGGCGTCATCGTCACCTGCGCGACGGCCTTGCCGCGCCGGACGACGCCGGTGCGGATCACCTGGCGCTTGCCGTCGGAGACCTCGAGGCTGATCCGCCAGGAGCGGCCCGAGAACCCGTCGCCCTTGATCGTGCTGCGCTGCCCGACCTTGGCCGAGAGGTTCTCGTCGGGGCAGTCGTCGATGTCCTTCGCGATGTCGTCGGCGAGGCTGCGGGCCTGGCCGTCCTCGTCGTAGGTGCCGACCGTCTCGGTCACGCCGAACTCGGCGGGGACGCCGACGGCGTCGGGGATGACGAACACGCGCGACGCGGTGCTGTCGAGCCCGTCGCGCCGGAAGCTGGCGTCGCCGCACTGCGTGGCCGCCGGGTTGTTGCGGGTCTGCAGCGGCTTGGTGCCCGACCAGACCTTGTCGATGTCGGCGACCGGCGGCAGGTCGACGGTGTCGAGGAAGCCGGGAGCGCCCGACGTCTTCGGTGGCAGGGCGTCGACGACCTCGATGTCGTCGCTGCACCGGCCGCCGCTGTCGCGGCAGACCCGCTGGATCGACGCGTTGAGGGTGGTCGCGAACGCGTCGATGTCGGGGCCCGCGTCGCCGGTCCGCTCGTGCACGAGCGTGCTCGTGACGCGGCCGGAGTGCGCGAGCCCGACGGTGAAGACCTTCTGCGGCGACCGGTGCGAGCGCAGCCGCAGGATCTGGAAGTCGCCGAACGGGCGCTTGACGACGAACGACCCGACGAGCTGGACGCGCGGGTGGCTGCAGCCGGCGTACCAGCCGAGCGTCGTCTCGTACGCCTTCGCGGCGGCCGCGTCGTTGCGGGAGACCTCGATCGACTCCGCGACGCGGTCGTCGTCGCCGCCGCTGGCCGTGAAGGTGCGGACGAAGACGCGCAGCGGGTCGGGGTCGGCGTAGCGCTGCGGCGGGCACGTCGCGTAGGGCGTGGTGTTGGTGGGGTCCTCGTCGGTGCCCTCGGAGGCCCAACGTCGGGTCACGTCGATACCGGCCACCTGACGGGTCGTCAGGAGGTTGTCGGCGGTGATCTCCCGAGCCTCGAGGACGAGGTCGGGCCGCTCGGCGCCGAGCTTCTCGCGGTACGGCAGCCCCGCCTGGGTGGCGAGCGCGTCGCCGTCGGTCGCGACGAGGCCGCCGGCGAGGACCGCGAGCACGGCCGCGGCCACCAGCAGCACCGTGTTGCGCTGGCCGCCGCGACGCGCGGTCGTGCGCACCTCGTCGGCCGCGGGCATGCTGAGCTGGCCGGTCACCGAGCCCAGCGCCTTCAGCCGGGTCTCGAGCTCCTCCAGCGAGAGGCCGAGCCGTCGCTCGAGGCCGTCGAGCGCGGTCGTGACGACCTCGATGCCCTCCTCGGCCCCGACGCCCACCTCGCGCGAGGCCTGGTCGAGGTCGGTGTCGCCGAGGGTCAGCAGCACGATCAGTCGACGGTCGTCGACGGGGAGGTCGTGCAGCGCGTCGAGCAGTGCGGTGTCGGCGTCCTCCTCGTGGCGGCGGCGCAGCGGGTGGGTGCCGCGGCTGACGGCGGTGAGCTTCCACGCCTCCGTCCGCACGTAGGCGAGCGGGTCGCGCTGACGGATCTTCGTCCAGTTCCGCCAGGCCCGCCGGTAGGCGTCGACCGTGGCCTCCTGGGCCACCTGGCGGTCGCCGGACATGGCGTACACGGCACGCAGGCAGGTGGCGGAGGTGGCCTCGTAGAAGCTCGTGAACTCGTCGGCGCGGGTCATCGAGCTGCCTCCTCGGGGATGTCGGCGTGGCTGGTCGGAACGTCACGACCTTACCGGGAGGATGGTCGGGTGAACTCGACCGTCACGACCCCACCCCTGCGTCCGGGTGTGCTCACCGCCGGGGTCTCGGCGATCGTCGCGCTCGTCGTCGGGTCCGGCGTGGCCCTGCTGGCCGGGGTCGGGCTGGTGTCGGCGCTGCGCACCGGCGCCCGGTCCTGGCTCGTGCTGCAGGGTGCGGGCATCGAGCTGCAGGGCACGACCCTCGGCCTCGTGCCGCTCGGCGGCGTGCTGCTCTGCGGTGCCCTCACGGCGCGCGTGGCGCGGGCGATGACCCCGGCGCCCGTCGAGTCGCCGGGTGCCTTCGCGGCCACCGTCGCGGGGACCAGCGGCGTGGTGGCCGCGGTGCTCGCGAGCGTCTCGAGCACGCCCGAGATCGTCGTCAACCCGGCCCGCGCCGCGGCCGCGGTCTTCGTCGTGACCGGGGTGTCGGCGGCGCTGGGTGCGACGATGCACCACGGACGGGCCGGCGACCTCTGGCCCGCGCCGTGGCGGCGGCCCGAGGTGCGTGGCGCGGTCTCCGCCGGCGCGCGGGGTGCGGCCGTCCTGCTCGCCGCGGCAGGCGTCGTCGTGGTGACGTTGCTGGTCCGCCACGTCGAGCGCGCCGGGCAGCTGTGGGCCCTGCTCGACCCAGGGGCCTCCGGCACCCCCGCCCTGGCCGCGATCTGCCTGCTCGCGGTGCCGACGATGGTCGCCTGGACCGCCTCGGTGCTGCTCGGACCCGGCTTCGTGCTGGGGACGCAGACGTCGGTCGACCTCGCGGGCGCCCAGCTCGGTCCTGTCCCGGGTCTGCCGGTCCTGGCCGCGCTGCCGTCTCCCGGCACCTTCGACGACTGGGTCGTCGTGCTCGGTCTCGTCCCGGTGCTCGCCGGTCTCGTGGCCGGCTGGACCGTGCGTGCCGGTGCCGAGGCTCCCTTCGGGCTGTCCGACCGGCCGGTGCTGGGTCGCAGCCTGCTCGGTCTCGCCGCGGGTGCGGCCGGTGGTGTCGTCGTCGGCGTGCTGGTCGGCGCCTCCGGCGGCGCCGTGGGCCCCGGGCGACTCGCCGACGCCGGGCCGCCCGCCCTGACACCGCTGCTGGTCGCCGTGCCCCTGATGGCCGTGGGCGGTGCGCTCGGCGCGCTCGCGGCGCACTATCGTGACGCCCGTGCCCTCCGCCCCGAGCCCGACGCCGACGCGCGCCCGTCTCGTCGTCCTCGTCTCCGGCTCCGGCACCAACCTCCAGGCGCTGATCGACGCGACGGCTGACCCGGCCTACGGCGCCGAGGTCGTCGCCGTCGGTGCCGACCGTGACGGCATCGAGGGCCTGGCGCGGGCGGAGCGCGCCGCGATCCCGACGTTCGTCGAGAAGCTCGGGGACCACCCGGACCGCGAGGCCTGGGACGCCGCCCTCACCGCCCAGGTGGCGGCGCACGAGCCCGACCTGGTCGTCCTCGCCGGCTTCATGAAGCTGGCCGGCCCGCACTTCCTCGGACGCTTCGGCGGGCGGACGCTGAACACCCACCCCGCGCTGTCGCCGTCGTTCCCCGGGATGCACGGCCCCCGCGACGCCCTGGAGTACGGCGTCAAGATCACCGGCGCGACCCTGTTCGTCGTCGACGCGGGTGTCGACACCGGCCCGATCGTCGCGCAGGTGGCGGTGCCGGTGCTGCCCGACGACGACGTCGCCTCGCTCCACGAACGCATCAAGACCAGCGAGCGCCGCATGCTCGTCGACTCCGTCGGCGAGCTGGCCCGGCGCGGCTTCACCCTGACCGACCGCACCCTCACGCTCGGAGACCCCGCATGAGCACTCGACCGATCCAGCGCGCCCTCGTCTCGGTGTACGACAAGACCGGACTGGAGGACCTCGCCCGTGCGCTGCACGCGGCCGGCGTGTCCCTCGTCTCGACGGGCTCGACGGCCCGGACGATCGAGGCGGCCAGCGTGCCGGTGACGCCCGTGGAGGAGGTGACCGGCTTCCCCGAGTGCCTCGACGGCCGGGTGAAGACCCTCCACCCGCGGGTGCACGCGGGCATCCTCGCCGACACGCGGCTCGAGGCCCACGTGGCTCAGCTCGCCGAGCTCGGCGTCGAGCCGTTCGACCTCGTCGTCGTCAACCTCTACCCGTTCCGCGAGACGGTCGCCTCCGGCGCGACGCCCGACGAGTGCGTCGAGCAGATCGACATCGGCGGTCCGTCGATGGTGCGGGCGGCGGCCAAGAACCACCCGAGCGTGGCCATCGTGACGTCGCCCGACGCGTACGACGACGTCGAGGCCGCGCTGGCTGCCGGCGGCTTCACGCTGGAGCAGCGTCGCCGGCTCGCCGCGCAGGCGTTCGCGCACACGGCTGCCTACGACGTCGCCGTCGCCGAGTGGTTCGCCGCCGGGGGAGCGGGCGAGGGGTCGGCCGACGGCGACTGGCCCGCCTTCGCGGGCACGGCGCTGCAGCGTCAGGCGGTCCTGCGCTACGGCGAGAACCCGCACCAGGGCGCGGCGCTGTACAGCGACGGCACCGGCGGCCTGGCTGCGGCCGAGCAGCTGCACGGCAAGGAGATGAGCTACAACAACTACGTCGACACCGACGCGGCGCGACGCGCCGCCTACGACCACGACGCACCCGCGGTCGCGATCATCAAGCACGCCAACCCGTGCGGGATCGCCGTCGGCGCCGACGTGGCCGAGGCCCACGCCCGCGCGCACGCCTGCGACCCGGTCTCGGCGTTCGGCGGCGTGATCGCCACCAACCGGCCCGTCTCGGTCGCGATGGCCGAGCAGGTCGCCGAGGTCTTCACCGAGGTCGTCGTCGCGCCCGACTACGAGCCGGGTGCCGTCGAGGTGCTGCAGGGCAAGAAGAACATCCGCATCCTGCGTGCCGAGGGTGCCGACCGCGCCACGCACGAGGTGCGCGAGATCTCCGGCGGCGCGCTCGCCCAGCAGCGCGACCTCGTCGACGCGCCGGGCGACGACGTGTCGGGCTGGACGCTCGTGGCGGGGGAGCCGGCCGACGAGGCCACGCTCGCCGACCTCGCCTTCGCCTGGACCGCGGTGCGCGCGGTCAAGTCGAACGCCATCCTGCTGGCCCACGACGGAGCCTCCGTCGGCATCGGCATGGGTCAGGTCAACCGGGTCGACTCCTGCCGCCTGGCCGTGGAGCGGGCCGGTGAGGACCGGGCCCGCGGCTCCGTGGCGGCGTCGGACGCCTTCTTCCCGTTCGCCGACGGCCCGCAGATCCTCATCGACGCCGGCGTGCGCGCGATCGTCCAGCCGGGTGGGTCGATGCGTGACGACGAGACCATCGCGGCGGCGCAGGCCGCGGGCGTCACGATGTACGTCACGGGCACCCGGCACTTCTTCCACTGAGCCTCGGCGCCTCGTGCGGGAACGTGCGAGGCTCGCGCCCGAGCGCTGCGCGCGGCTGTGGCAGGGTCGGGGCATGGACGACGTGAGCGTGCGGAACGCCACCGCGGCCGACGTGGACGCCCTCCTCGAGCTCTGGTCGCGAGCAGGTGAGAACGGGTCGCGGCCGGACGACCGCGCCGACCTGGTGCACGCCCTGATCGAGCACGACCCCGAGGCCGTCCTGCTCGCCGAGCTGGACGGCCGTGTCGTCGCCACGATCATCGGCGGCTGGGACGGCTGGCGGGCCAACCTCTACCGCCTCGCCGTCGACCCGGCGTGCCGTGGTCGGGGGCTGGGTCGTCGCATGCTCGAGCTCGCGGAGGAGCGCCTGCGCGGTCTGGGGGCCGAGCGCTTCTGCGCGATGGTCCTCGACGACAACGAGGACGGCCGTGGCCTGTGGCGCGCGTGCGGCTACGCACCGCAGGACGACTGGAGCCGGTGGGTCAAGCAGGCCCGCTGACCCGTCCGGGCCACGGCGGGGCGGCGCCGTGGCCCGCTCGGACGCAGACTCCTCCGTCGAGCGGGCCACGACCCGAGAAGCCGTCCCGGCACAGCCGCAGGACGACCCCGCGAGCGGCTCAGTCCTGCGGCGGCAGCGCGCGCCGGACCAGCTCGACCACGTGGCCGTGCAGGAGCGCGAGGACGCCGTCGAGACCGATCTCACGGTCGGCGGCAGCCACGAGCGCGCCGGAGTAGAGCAGGCTGGCGCCCCGGGTGACCTCGACCGGGTCCGCCACGCCGGTGGCGGCGAGGATCGCGACCTGGCTGCCGAAGCACGAGTCGCGCATGGCGTGGACGGCCTCCAGCAGGTGCGGTCGGCCGAGCGCCGCCAGGTAGACGTTCAGGAAGTGCGACGGTCGGTCGGGGGAGAGCGCGCGCATCGGTGCGGTGAACCGGTCCGCGGCCTCCTCGGCCGAGAGGTCCGTCCCCGCCTCGGGCACGAGCGCGGCCCACTCGTCGGTCCAGTGGGTCAGCGCCTCGCCGAACATCACGTCGACCAGCTGGTCGATCGACGCGAAGTAGTACGAGACCGTCGCGAGCGGCACCTGCGCGGCCTCGCTGACGGAACGGTGGGTGACGGCCTTCGTGCCGCCCTCCTCGAAGAGCTTCGCGGCGGCGGCGACGAGCTGCTCGCGTCGCACTCGGCTCCGCTCCTGGCTCAGACGTGCGCGGCCTCCGGATACTGCCTCAGGCATGATGGTCTGTCTTTCGCGTTCGGGGCCCCCTGGTGAACCCGCCCAGCGTAGTCAAAGGTTCAACTTCTCGCTGACGATCCGGCCAACCTCGTCGGGTCCGGCGAGCTCGGCCGCCACGAGTGCGCGGATCGCCCAGTCGAGCTGCGCCGCCTCCTCGGCCTCCGTGTAGAGCCGCGCCTGGCGTCGCATGGCCGTACCGACGATCAGGGTGAGCACGGTCGGCGCCACCCGCGACGTGTCGGTGAGGCCCAGGATGGAGAGCCAGAGGGCGATCAGGCCCTCCAGGTCGCTCAGCGCCTCGCCGGCCTCCTCGCGCAGGGCGGGGTCGTGCGTGGACGCCAGGTAGATCGACAGCTCGACCGCGACAGCCTCCGGACCACGGGCCGCGAACACGGCCTCGAACGTCGGGGCGACGGAGTCGAGGTCGACGTTCTCGGGCGGTGTCTCGAGGCCTGCGAGGGCGGCCAGCGTGCTGCGCCAGCGCGCGATGTGCTCGCGGAGGGCGTCGCGCAGGAGCTCCTCGATGGAGGCGAAGTAGTAGGTGGTCGTGGCCGGCGGCAGTCCGGCCCGACGAGCCACGGCGCGGTGCGTCACCGCCCGGGCGCCGCCCTCGGCGAAGAGCGAGATGGCTGCGGTCAGCAGCTCCTCCCGCCGCAGTCGACTGCGCTCCTGCGTCAGCTGCGCACGCGTCGTCATGTCCACCTCTCCACGTCGCGTCCCGTGACGCGAGTCCGATCACCGCGACGTCGTCCGTCGTCGGAGCCTCCCGTGGCCGAGTGTAGGGGGACGGCGGGCGTCGGGCCTCCCGCCGACGAGACACGCGCCCAGGCGCCCGCGCGCCGCCCACGGCGTGCCCGCCCGCCCCGGTGACCGGACGCCGCAGGCCTCACAGCAGGGCCACAGGCGACGCACCGGGGCCTGCCGGTCTCCGCCCCCATGATCGAGGACGCCACCACCCGTCACCTTCCTCGAGGAGCGCACCATGACCAACAGTCCAGAGCCCCATCGCGGGCCGGGCCTTCCCACCTACGAGGGCCGCACGCTGGCCCGACCCGACGACGACGTCGTCGACCAGGGAGCCGGGTTCGACGCCGTCACACTGGTGACGCGTCGACGGGTGCTGGCGTTCCTGGGCGCCGGCCTCGGCGCCGCGACCCTGGCCGCGTGCGGAGCCGGCTCCGACCAGTCCGGGTCGGCGTCGGCGGGTTCGGCCTCCACGACGAGCGACGGCGAGATCCCGCAGGAGACCAACGGTCCCTATCCCGCCGACGGCACCGCGGACCTCAACATCCTCGAGGACTCCGGCATCGTCCGCAGCGACATCACCTCCAGCCTGGACGGCGGCGAGACCGTCGCGGGCGTGCCGCTGGCCCTCACGTTCAAGGTCGTCGACATGGCCGACGACGACGCGGCGTTCGAGGGAGCCGCGGTCTACGCCTGGCAGTGCGACGCCCAGGGTCGGTACTCCATGTACACCTCGGGCGTGGAGGACCAGACTTGGCTGCGCGGCGTCCAGGTCGCCGACGCGGACGGCGAGCTCACGTTCACGACCATCGTGCCCGGCTGCTACCAGGGACGATGGACCCACGTGCACTTCGAGGTCTACCCCGACGTGGACTCCGCGACCGACGTCGCCAACGCGATCGCGACCTCGCAGCTGGCCTTCCCGCCGGACATGCTCGCCGACGTCTACGCCCTCGACACCTACGCCGGCTCGGCGGAGAACCTGGCCGGGGTGGGCACCTCGATCTCCGACGACAACATCTTCGCCGACGGCAGCGACCTGCAGGTCCCGACCGTCAGCGGCGACGTCTCGTCGGGCTACACCGCGTCCCTGACCGTCAACGTGGACACCACCACCCAGCCGTCCGCCGGAGGCATGGGTGGTGGCCCTCAGGGAGGCGGCGCCCCGCCGTCGTCCCGGTGACCCGGCAGGGTCCGGGTGGTCGTCGTCGACGCGCGTCCCGAGGCCGTCCAGGAGAGGCCCTGCGTAGACTCGGCGTCGTGACGGCGCAGATCCTGGACGGCAAGGCGGTGGCCGCGGCCATCAAGACGGAGCTCACCGGTCGCGTCGCGGCCCTGCGGGAGCAGGGGCTGGTCCCCGGCCTCGGCACCATCCTCGTCGGTGACGACCCGGGCAGCCGCTGGTACGTCGACGCGAAGCACCGCGACTGCGCGGAGATCGGCATCGAGTCGATCCGGGTCGACCTCCCGGCGACGGCGTCGCAGGCCGAGGTCGAGGCGGCCGTCGACCAGCTCAACGCCGACCCTGCCTGCACCCTCTACATCGTCCAGCTGCCGCTGCCCCGTGGCATCGACGAGAACGCCGTGATCGGGCGCATCGATCCCGCCAAGGACGCCGACGGGCTGCACCCGACCAACCTCGGCTGGCTCGTGCTCGGCGAGCCGGCCCCGTTGCCGTGCACCCCGCGCGGCATCGTCGAGCTGCTGCGCCGCCACGACGTCGAGATCGCGGGCGCGCACGTCGTGGTCGTCGGACGAGGCATCACCGTGGGCCGGCCCATGGGGCTGCTGCTCACCCGCCGCAGCGAGAACGCGACGGTCACCCTCTGCCACACCGGCACGCGCGACCTCGCGGCCGAGGTGCGCCGGGCCGACATCGTCATCGCGGCTGCAGGCGTCCCGGGCATCATCACGCCCGACATGGTCAAGCCCGGTGCGGCGCTGCTCGACGTCGGCGTGAGCCGCGACGACGCCGGCAAGATCGTCGGCGACCTCCACCCGGGCGTGCACGACGTCGCCGGCTGGGTCGCCCCGAACCCCGGTGGTGTCGGTCCGATGACCCGCGCGATGCTGCTCAGCAACGTGGTCGACGAGGCCGAGAAGCGCGTCGCGGACGTCTCGTGAGCCCGGTCGTCCCGCGCAGCCGTGGGTCGCAGATCTACCTCTGCCTGCTGGTCGGCGTCGGCGTCGGGCTGGCTCTGGTGGGCGTCGGGCACTGGCGTGCCGGTCTGCTCGTCGTCGGCGTGACCTTCGGCCTCGGGGGCCTGGCCCGCGTGGTGGTCCCGCAGGACCACGTCGGCATGCTGCGCGTCCGCGGGCGCACGTTCGACATCGTCTGGCTGACGCTGCTCGGCGTGAGCCTGGCGGTGCTGGCCCTCGTCGTCCCGCCGGGTCCGCCGGCCTGACCTGGCCTCGACGCGTCTCCGTGCGTCGACGCGCGTGTCGGTCCGTCGGGGCCTACCGTGGGGCGATGAAGCACGTCGTCGGGCGCGGCCCGGTCCGGTCCCTGGTCCTCGTGACCGTCCTGTCGCTCGGCGGCACCGCACTCGCGACGTCAGCGGCGTCCGCCCTCGGGCGCGACGTGCCGGACCCGTCCGAGCCGGCGGTCGAGGCGACGTCGACGACGAGCCCGACGCCCAGCCCCAGCCCGACAGCCTCGCCGACGCCGACCGCGAGCCCCACCCCAGGCCCGACGGCCTCGCCGACGCCCACCGCGTCGCCCACGCCGAGGCCGACCGCCACGCCCAAGCCGACGCCGAAGCCCAAGCCGACCCCGAAGCTCGTCACGCGCAGCGCCGTCCTCGGGACGACCGTGCAGGGGCGCAGGATCATGGGGTACTACCGCGGCTGGTCGCACACGACGCAGAAGCGCACGCTCGTCGTGCTCGGGCAGATGCACGGCGACGAGAAGGCCGGCCTGCAGACCGCCGACTGGGTCCGGCGCAACGTGAAGCCCACACGGGGCAGCGAGATCTGGGTCATCCCGACCATGAACCCCGACGGCAACGCCCGCGGCACGCGCACGAACGCCCGCGGCGTCGACCTCAACCGCAACTGGGGCACGAGCGGCTACCGGTCGAGCGGCAAGGGCACCCGCACCTGGGGCGGCCCGCGTGCGGCGAGCGAGCGCGAGACGAAGGCCGTCGCGGCGTTCCTGCGCCGCAAGCGCCCCGACTACATCGCCTCGGTCCACCAGCCGTTCGGCGTCGTCGTGCGCACCGACAAGGACCGCGGATGGGAGCGACGCCTCGCCGACGCGCTCGGCCTGCCCATCCGCGAGGTCGGCGTCGGGACGCCGTCGGGCCTGACGAGCCCTACCCTCACCGGCTGGTACAACCGCTACTACGGCCGCCACGGCACCGCGACGACGCTGGAGTATCGCGCGTCGGTCAGCAGCGCCTACGCCGGGCGCCGGGCCGGTCTGGCCATCACCGGCGCCGCCCGGGTCCGGGCCCGGCTGGGCTGACGGGCAGGGTTGACGGGCTGGGCTGACGGGCTGGGCCGAGCGGCGCGCCCGGCCGCGCGGACGCGCGCGGTGAGGATCGCTCAGACGAGCCCGAGCGCGGTCACCGCGTCGCGCTCCTCGACGAGCTCGGCGGCGGTCGCGTCCATCCGGGACCGGCTGAAGTCGTCGATCTCGAGGTCCTGCACGATCGACCAGTCGCCGTCGCGCGTGGTGACCGGGTAGGAGTACACGAGACCCTCGGGGATCCCGTAGGAGCCGTCCGAGCGCACCGCCATCGAGACCCAGTCGCCGTCGGGGGAGCCCTGCAGCCAGTCGCGGGCCGCATCGATCGTCGCCGACGCGGCACTCGCCGCCGACGACGCGCCACGTGCCTCGATGATCGCCGCGCCGCGCTTGGCGACCGTCGGGATGAAGTCGTCCTCGATCCAGGCCTGGTCGTCGACGACCTCGGCCGCGTTGCGTCCGCCGATCTCGGCGTGGAACAGGTCGGGGTACTGGGTGGCGGAGTGGTTGCCCCAGATCGTCATGCGGCGGATGTCGGCCACGGCGCTGCCGGTCCGGGCGGCCAGCTGGCTGATGGCCCGGTTGTGGTCGAGCCGGGTGAGGGCGCTGAACCGCTCCGCCGGGATGTCGGGTGCGTTGCTCAGCGCGATCAGCGCGTTCGTGTTGGCCGGGTTGCCGGTGACCCCGATCCGCACGTCGTCGGCCGCGACGTCGTTGAGGGCCTTGCCCTGCGCCGTGAAGATCGCGCCGTTGGCCTCCAGCAGGTCGCCGCGCTCCATTCCCTTCGTCCGGGGGCGGGCCCCGACGAGCAGGGCCAGGTTCACGCCGTCGAACACCTCACGCGGGTCGTCGCCGATCTCGACCGAGTGCAGCGTCGGGAACGCGCAGTCGTCCAGCTCCATCACCACGCCCTCGAGCGCCTTCAGCGCGGGCGTGATCTCGAGCAGCCGCAGCTGCACGGGGGTGTCGGGGCCGAGCAGGTCGCCCGAGGCGAGACGGAAGAGCAGGCTGTAGCCGATCTGGCCGGCGGCGCCGGTGACGGCGACCTTGACGGGGTGGGTCACGTCGGGGTGCTCCTTGTGGGAGAGGGGTGCGGCGGGGTCTGTGACGAACGTAACGCAGCGGCCCACCCGCGCGCACGCGGGCGGGCCGCTGCCGGCCGACGGTCCTCGCTCAGCCGGCGTGCGTGCGCGTCTCCACGAGCGCGTTGGCCACGAGGTCCTTCGCCTGGTCGTCCTCGCCGCCCGGGTTGTCGCCACCCAGGCCCGCGCGCACGAGCTCCTCGATCTGCTTCGCCGTCGCCTCGTCCACGTGACGCCAGTAGTCGAGCGCCCGCTCCAGCACCTCACCGGTCACGCCGCCCAGCAGGTGGCCGGCGACCGTCTCGACGAAGCGCTCGCGCTGCGCGTCGTCCCAGACCTCGCGCACCAGCGCACCGGCCTGGCTGAAGTCGTCGTCGTCCGGGCGCAGCGTGTACGCCTGACGGATCATCGGGCCGTCGGCCTCCCACCCGTCCTCGACGACGCCCACCTCGTCGCTGTATCCACGACCCTCGCTGTTCGGGGCGTACACCGGCTGGTCGCCGCTGTGGTCGTAGGCCATCGGACCGTCGAACGTGTACGTGTTGTGGTGCTGCACGTTCTTCGGCCGGTTCACCGGCAGCTGGTGGTAGTTCGGGCCGATCCGGTAGCGCTGCGTGTCGGAGTAGGAGAACACCCGGCCGAGCAGCATCTTGTCCGGGCTGAACCCGATGCCCGGCACCACCGCCGACGGCTCGAATGCCGCCTGCTCGATCTCGGCGAAGAAGTTCTGCGGGTTCCGGTCCAGCGTCATCGTGCCCACCTCGACGAGGGGGTAGTCCTCGTGCGGCCACACCTTCGTGAGGTCGAACGGGTTGAGCCGGTAGGTCTTCGCGTCCTCGTACGGCATCAGCTGGACCGACAGCCGCCACGACGGGAAGTCGCCGGCCTCGATCGCCTCGAACAGGTCCCGACGGTGGAAGTCGGCGTCGTGCCCCGCGATGCGGTCGGCGTCCTCACCCGTGAGTCCCTGCACGCCCTGCTGGCTGTGGAAGTGGTACTTCACCCAGTGCTTGTCGCCGGCGGCGTTGATCCACAGGAACGTGTGCGAGCCGTAGCCGTTCATGTGCCGGTACGAGCGCGGGATGCCGCGGTCGCCCATCAGGTACGTCACCTGGTGCGCCGACTCCGGGTTCAGCGACCAGAAGTCCCACTGCATGTGGTTGTCGCGCAGGCCGTTCGCGCCGCGCCGCTTCTGGCTGCGGATGAAGTGCTGGAACTTCATCGTGTCGCGCACGAAGAAGACCGGCGTGTTGTTGCCGACGAGGTTGTAGTTCCCCTCCGTCGTGTAGAACTTCAACGCGAACCCGCGCGGGTCGCGCCACGTGTCCGGCGAGCCGTGCTCGCCCGCGACGGTCGAGAACCGCGCCAGCATCTCCGTCTCGACGCCCGGCTGGAACAGGGCCGCCTTCGTGTAGGCCGACACGTCCTCCGTGGTCACGAACCTGCCGAACGCGCCGGAGCCCTTCGCGTGCACGTTGCGCTCCGGCACCCGCTCACGGTTGAAGTGCGCCATCTGCTCCAGCAGGTGACGGTCGTGCAGCAGGATCGGGCCGTCCGCGCCCAGCGTCAGGCTGTTGCGGTCCGAGACCGCGGGCGCGCCGGTCTCCGTCGTCGAGCCCTGCTGCGCCTCGGGCGTCGGTGCGGTCGCGATGGCGGTGCCGTCGTCGGGCTGGGGGATCTCGTGCGTCATGGTCACTCCTCGGGCGTCGGTGTCACTCCACCGTCCCCCGAGAACGCCGACTCCGCGACCGGAGCGCCGCCTCCCGCCCGCCGTCGGTCCGGCCTCACCCCCGGGCGCTGCGCCGCGCCGTGCCAGGGGTGGGGCCCGGCACCCCCGCCGGGCCGATGTGGTGACGCGGCTCGCACGGGATATCTTGAGGTCGAGAGACTTTCGGTCGACCCTGAGGAGTGGCCCGCGATGGCCAAGATCATCTACACGCACACCGACGAGGCCCCGCTGCTGGCGACCTACTCGTTCCTCCCCGTCATCGAGGCCTTCGCCTCGACGGCCGGCGTCGAGGTCGAGACCCGCGACATCTCGCTGTCCGGTCGCATCCTGGCCGCGTTCGCCGACGTGCTCCCCGCCGACCAGAAGGTCGACGACGCGCTCGCCGAGCTCGGCGCGCTGGCCAAGACCCCCGAGGCCAACATCATCAAGCTGCCCAACATCAGCGCCTCGATCCCGCAGCTCAAGGCCGCGGTCAAGGAGCTGCAGGAGCAGGGCTTCGACCTCCCCGCCTACCCGGACAACCCGACCAGCGACGCCGAGAAGGACACCAAGGCGCGCTACGACAAGGTCAAGGGCAGCGCCGTCAACCCGGTGCTCCGCGAGGGCAACTCCGACCGCCGCGCGCCCGCGTCGGTGAAGGCCTACGCCCGCAAGAACCCGCACTCGATGGGTGCGTGGAGCAGCGACTCCAAGACCGAGGTCGCCACCATGGGCGCCGACGACTTCCGCTCCAACGAGAAGTCCGTCGTTCTCGACGCCGACGACACCCTCACCATCCAGCACGTGGCCGCCGACGGCACCACCACCGTCCTCAAGGACGGTCTGAAGGTCCTCGCCGGCGAGGTCGTCGACGCCACCGTCATGCGGGCCGCCGCGCTCGACACCTTCCTCGCCGAGCAGGTCCAGCGCGCCCAGGACCTCGACGTCCTGTTCTCCGTGCACCTCAAGGCCACCATGATGAAGGTCTCCGACCCGATCATCTTCGGCCACGTTGTGCGCGCCTACTTCGCCGACGTCTTCGCGCAGTACGGCGACGACCTCGCGGCCGCCGGCCTCAGCGCCAACGACGGCCTCGGTGGCATCCTCTCCGGTCTCGACGCCCTCCCCAACGGCGCCGAGATCAAGGCCGCGTTCGAGCAGCGCCTCGCCGAGGGACCGCGTCTGGCCTACGTCGACTCCGACAAGGGCATCACCAACCTGCACGTGCCGAGCGACGTCATCGTCGACGCGTCGATGCCCGCCATGATCCGCACGTCGGGCCACATGTGGGGCGCGGACGGCCAGGAGCACGACACCCTCGCCGTCATCCCCGACTCCAGCTACGCCGGCGTCTACCAGGCCGTCGTCGAGGACTGCAAGGCGCACGGCGGCTACGACCCGACCACGATGGGCTCGGTGCCGAACGTCGGCCTGATGGCGCAGGCGGCCGAGGAGTACGGCAGCCACGACAAGACCTTCGAGATCGAGACGGCCGGCACCGTGCAGGTCGTCGCATCCTCCGGCGACGTGCTCCTCGAGCACGACGTCGAGCCGCACGACATCTGGCGCGCCTGCCAGACCAAGGACGTGCCGATCCGCAACTGGATCGAGCTCGCCGTCACGCGGGCCCGCGCCACCGGCGCCCCCGCGATCTTCTGGCTCGACGAGACCCGCGCCCACGACGCGAACCTCATCGCCAAGGTCGAGGCCTACCTGCCCGAGCTCGACACCGACGGCCTCACGATCGAGATCATGGCGCCGGCCGAGGCGACCACCTACTCGGTGGAGCGCATCCGTCGCGGCGAGGACACGATCAGCGTCACCGGCAACGTGCTGCGCGACTACAACACCGACCTGTTCCCGATCCTGGAGCTGGGCACGAGCGCGAAGATGCTCTCCGTCGTCCCGCTGATCAACGGCGGCGGACTGTTCGAGACCGGTGCAGGCGGCTCCGCGCCGAAGCACGTGCAGCAGCTCGTGAAGGAGAACTACCTGCGCTGGGACAGCCTCGGCGAGTTCTTCGCGCTGGCGGCGAGCTTCGAGCACCTGGCCACCACGGCCGGCAACGCGCGCGCCCAGGTGCTCGCCGACACGCTCGACCGCGCCACCGGCACCTTCCTCGACGAGAACCGTTCGCCGGGACGCAAGCTCGGCACGATCGACAACCGCGGCAGCCACTTCTACCTCGCCCTCTACTGGGCCGAGGAGCTGGCGAAGCAGACCGAGGACGCCGAGCTGGCGTCCGCGTTCGCCGACGTCGCGGGTGCGCTGCGCGGCAACGAGCAGACGATCGTCGACGAGCTGCTCGCCGTCCAGGGCTCGCCCGCCGACATCGGCGGCTACTACCGCCCGTCGGACGAGAAGGCCGAGCGGGTCATGCGTCCCTCGAGCACCCTCAACGAGGTCCTCGGCTCGCTCAGCGTCTGACCAGACTCACCGACGCCCCCGCGACCCCGTGGTCGCGGGGGCGTCGTGCGTCCGGCCCGCGCTGGGCTGGTGCCGGGTGGTCTCGATACGTCGCGGCTACGCCCTTGGTGCGACGGCTCCATCGCAGGGACTTCGCAAGCTCGTCCCTGCTACTCGACCAGCGAAGCGTTCCGCTGGTCGAGTAGGCCGGAGCCGCGACGAAGGAGCGTGCTTCGGGCGTATCGAGACCACTCCAAGCCGACGCTGGGGGTCGGTTCGCGCTGGGCCGTTCCCGGGTGGTCTCGATACGCGTCCACGACGCTCGTTCCTCGCGCGTGGCCGCTACTCGACCAGCGGTACCGCTGGTCGAGTGCCTGCACGAGCGCCAGCGAGGGGAGGTGCTGGAGCCGTCGCAGGAGGGGCGTAGCTGCGACGGAGCGAGACCACTCCAAGCAGACGCTGGGGGTCGGCTCGCGCTGGGCTGTCGCCGTGCAACCTCGCTCCGCCTCCTCGACCAGCAGGACTCTGCGCATGACCTCGCCCACACCGGGAACAACACGCCGAGGGTCGGTGCTTGGCTCTTCACGTGACTTCTTCCGTGGACCTGGCAGCGCCCGAGACGAGCACCCCGCGCGCCGCGCACGTGGGGCTGGCCATCATCTCCCTCGCGCTCGGCGGCTTCGCGATCGGCACGACCGAGTTCGTCACGATGGGTCTGCTCAAGGAGATCGCCGCCGGCATCGACGAGTCGATCCCCACCACCGGCCACGTGATCACCGCGTACGCGTTCGGCGTCGTGGTCGGCGCGCCCGTCATCGTGGCCCTCGGGGCGCGGCTCCCGCGCCGTGAGCTGGCGGTCGGCCTGATCCTCGCGCTGGGCGTCGGCAACGCGGTCACCGCGCTCGCGAGCGGCTACGTGCCCGTGCTCGCCGCGCGCTTCCTCGCCGGTCTGCCGCACGGCGCGTACTTCGGCGTCGCCTCGCTCCTCGCCGCCTCGCTGGTGCCGCCGCACCGTCGCGGTCGGGCGGTCAGCCGCGTCATGCTCGGCCTGTCCGTCGCCACCGTGGCCGGCGTGCCGGCCGCCACCTGGCTGGGCCAGGAGCTCGGCTGGCGGGCCGCCTACTGGGCCGTGGTCGTGCTGGCGGTGCTGGCCGCGGCGATGATGCTGCTCTTCGTGCCGCACCAGACGGCCGACCGCACGGCGAGCATCCGGGGCGAGCTGTCGGCGCTCACGCGCCCTCAGGTGCTGTTCGCCGTGTCCGCCGGCATGGTCGGCTTCGGTGGCCTGTTCGCCATGTACAGCTACGTGGCGCCGATCGTCACCGACGTCACCGGCCTCGCGGACTCCTCGATCCCGTGGTTCCTCCTGGCCTTCGGCATCGGCTCGGTGCTCGGCTCCTGGCTGGCCGGACCGCTCGCCGACTGGGACGTCCCGCGGCTCGTGATCTGGGGCTTCGTGGCGACCATCGCCGTGCTCGTCGTGTTCCACCAGACGGCGGGGCTCGTGGTGCCGGCCGCTCTCGGCGTCTTCGCGATCGGTGCCCTCGGCAGCCTCGTGGCCATCGGCCTGCAGATCCGGCTCATGGACGCCGCGGGCGACGCGCAGATGCTGGGCGCGGCGCTCAACCACTCGGCGCTGAACATCGCCAACGGGCTGGGAGCCTGGCTGGGCGGCGTCGTCATCGCCGCCGGCTACGGGTACCGCGCGCCGAGCCTGGTCGGTGCTGCGCTGGCGGTCGCCGGGCTCCTGATCTTCCTGGTGGGCCTGGCGGCCCAGCGCCGCAGCGCCTGACGGGTGGGCGGGGCCGCCGTCGATCAGGTCGCGCGCACGAGGGTGGTGGCGACCGTACGGGCGACGTCGGTGCTCCGTCCGGGGGTGCGCAGGCGCATCGCGAGGTCGCCGGTGACCACGAGGAGGAGCTGTTCCCCGAGCTGCCTCCCGCGCTTGGGCGCGACCTCCTCGGCGAGCTCGACCAGCCGGTCGCGCAGGTGCTCGGTCTCGAGCCGTAGCGCGGCCGCGAGCTCCGGCGGTGGCGACGCGTGCTCCGCCGCCGTCCCGAGGAAGGCGCACCACCGGGAGCCGAGCGGCCCGTCGCGGAACGCCTCGAGCGCGTCGAAGACGGCGAGGAGCCGGGCCTGCGGCGTGGTCTGTCGCGCGACCGCGTCGTCCCAGGTCCGGGTCCAGGCCCGGTGGCGACGTTCGAGGGCCGCCGCGAGCAGGGCCTCCTTGCTCGCGAAGCCACGGTAGAGCGTGGCGGCGGAGACGCCGGCCCGGGCGAGGACCGCGTCGACCGGCGTCGCCGCCACGCCGCCGGTGAAGAACAGCTCGTCGGCGGCGTCGAGCAGCCGGGTTTCCGTCGAGGTGCGCAGGGCCATGGAGCCAGCCTAGACTCACGAAAGTGAAACGTACGTTTTCGTTATCGGCCCTGCTCGTGCCGGGCGGGCTCGCCCTCGTGGCCGCGACCTACGGCCTCGTCCGGCTCGCGACCGGCCTCTACCTGCCCGACGTCCAGGACGACCTCGGGCTCGGTACAGCGGCGGCAGGGCTGGTGTCGAGCGGTGCCTCGCTGGCCTACTGCCTCGGCGCGCTCCTGGGGCTGGTGCTCGCCACGCGACGGGCGCGCACGCTCGTCGGCGTCGCCGCGCTGACGGCCGGGGGAGGGGCGCTCGGGCTCTCGGTCGCCCCGGACCGCGCGACGTTCGCCGTCCTCGCGGTCCTCGCGTCGGTGGGTGCCGGCGTGGTCTCGCCGGCGCTCGTGGAGATCCTGCGACGCGACCCGGTCGTCGCGGGCGACCCCTCCGCGCAGTCCACGGTCAACGCCGGGACCGGGCCAGGGCTCGTCGTGGCGGGCGCGCTGGCCCTCACGCTGCTCCCGGACTGGCGGGCGGCCTGGGCGTGGTCGGGTCTGCTCACGCTCGCCGTGGCGGCACTCGTGCTCCTGGCCGCGCGGGGCGGCGAGACCGGGAGGCGGGCCCCGGGCGCGACGCTGCCGCGCTCCTGGTGGTCGGCGCACCGGCGCGTGGTGGCCGCCAGCCTGCTCCTCGGCTCCGGTTCCGCCGCGGTGTGGAGCTACGGCCGCGTGGTGGTCCTCCAGTCGGGCGGAGGGACGACGGCGTCGGTCGTCGCCTGGATCGCGCTGGGCCTCGGCGGGACCGCCGTCGTCGCCACGGCGGCCCCACTCGGCCGTCGGGCCCCGCGGACCGCCTGGACGCTCACCGCCGGCGTCACCGCGCTCGCGACGCTCGCGCTCGGGCTGGGGTCCGGCTCGGCGGTCGTCGCCGTCGCCGCGTGCGCGGTGTTCGGGTGGGGCTTCGTCGCCGCGACGGGCGCACTCATCGCGTGGACGCTCGACGTCGACCCCGGTCGCGGGGGGCCGGGGACGGCGCTGCTGTTCGTCGTGCTCGTGCTCGGTCAGGCCCTCGGCTCGGCGCTCTCGGGCGCGCTCATGCACGGCGGCGGGCACGGGGCGGCGTTCGCCGCCTCCGCCTTCCTCACCGCGGTCGGCGCGGTCGTGGCCGCACCGGTGCGGGTCAGGAGGCTCCGGGTCGCAGACGCAGCCACACGCGGTCACCCTCGTGCAGCCCGAGGGCCGTCGCGTCCGTCCGGGTGAGGCTGACGAGCACCGGCCCCGGCTGGCGGGCGTCCTCGGGCGTGACCTCCAGGCGCACCTCGAACCCGATCCGCGTCCAGCGGGTGATCGTGCCGACCGTGACCGCCGCCTGCTCGTAGCGCGAGATCTCGATGTCGTGCGGGCGCACCAGGTGGTCGCCGAGCGTGGTCACGGGACCGAGGAAGGACAGCACGAAGTCGCTCGCCGGCTTGTCGTAGAGGTCGTCGGGCGTGCCGACCTGCTCGATGCGGCCGTCGTTGATCACCACGATCGAGTCGGCCACCTCCAGCGCCTCCTCCTGGTCGTGCGTGACGAACACCGTGGTCACGTGCATCTCGTCGTGCAGGCGGCGCAGCCAGTCCCGCAGCTCCTTGCGGACCTTCGCGTCGAGCGCGCCGAACGGCTCGTCGAGCAGCAGCACCGACGGCTCGATGGCGAGCGCGCGGGCCAGTGCCATGCGCTGACGCTGACCACCGGACAGCTGCGTCGGTCGACGGTCCGCGAACTGCTCGAGGTGCACGAGCCGCAGCAGCTCGTCGACCTTGGCCTCGACCTCGGCCTTCGGGCGCTTGCGGATCTCCAGGCCGAACGACACGTTGCGTCGCACGCTGAGGTGCTTGAACGCCGCGTAGTGCTGGAACACGAACCCGACGTTGCGCTTCTGCACAGGCACGCCGGTCGTGTCGACGCCCTCGATCACGACCGAGCCGGAGTCGGCGGTCTCCAGACCGGCGATGATCCGCAGCAGCGTGGTCTTGCCGCCGCCGCTCGGGCCGAGCAGGGCGGTGAGCTGGCCGGTGGGGATCGACAGGTCGACGTCGTCGAGCGCGACGAAGTCGCCGAACCGCTTGCTGACGCCTGCGACCTCGATGCTCATGGGGCCTTCCCTCTCAGTGGCGGTCCGCGCGGGAGCGCAGGACCTGGACGACGACGATGCAGACGACGGAGACGCTGGCGAGCAGGAACGCGATCGCGTAGGCGCCCTCGACGTCGAAGTTGAGGTACTTCTCCTCCACGGCCAGCGTGGCGGTCCGGGTCTCGCCGAGCACGTTGCCCGACACGACCTTGACGGCGCCGAACTCACCGAGCGAGCGGGCGAGGGTCAGCACGACGCCGTAGACGACCGCCCAGCGGATGCCCGGCAGCGTGATCCGCCAGAAGGTCTGCCAGGCGTTGGCGCCGAGGCTGCGGGCGGCCTGCTCCTGCTCGGTGCCGATCTCGCGCAGCACGGGCACGACCTCACGGATGACGAGCGGCAGGGAGACGAACGCCGTCGCCATGACGATGCCGGGGGTGGAGAAGATGATCTGGAAGCCCCAGCCCTCGAGCGTGGGGCCGAACCATCCGCCGCGCCCGCCGTAGACGAGCACGAGGGCCAGGCCGATGACGATCGGCGAGACCGAGAGCGGCAGGTCGAGCGCGGCGCTGAGCAGACGCTTGCCGGGGAACTCGGTGCGCACCAGCAGGAGCGACATGCTGACGCCGAACACGAGGTTGATGGCCGTCGCGCAGAGGGCGGCGACGGCGGTGAGCTGCAGGGCCGCCACCATGTCGGGGTCCTCGAACAGGCCGCGCAACGACGTCAGGCCGTCGGCGAACGTGTTGGTCACGACGAGGGCGACCGGCCAGACCACGAGCAGCGCGAGGTACACGACCGCGACGACGCGCAGCAGGTAGGTGACCGGGCCACGGGGGTGGCGGGTCGTCCGAGCGTCAGCCACGGTCGCTGATCCTCCTCTGGAGCAGGTCGAGCACGACGATGGTCGCCAGCGAGACGAGCAGCAGCAGGGTCGCGATGGACGCCGCGGCCTCGGGGTTGTCGTTCTCGATCGCGCTCAGGATGCGCACGGACGCCACCTCGGAGGAGAAGGGCAGGTTGCCCGACAGCAGCACGAGCGACCCGTACTCGCCCACGGCCCGCGCGAACGACAGCGCCGCCCCTGCGGTGATGGCCGGCGCGAGGCTGGGCAGGATCACGCGGCGGAACGTCGTGAAGCGGCTCGCGCCGAGCGACGCGGCGGCCTCCTCGACCTCGAGGTCGAGCTCCTCCAGCACGGGCTGGACCATGCGGACGACGAACGGCAGCGTCACGAACAGGAACGCCAGGTACACCGACGCCCCGGAGTTCGCGACGTTGATGCCGAGCGGGCTGTCGTCCTTGCCGTAGAGCGACAGGAGCACGAGCCCGGCCACGATCGTCGGCAGCGCGAACGGGATGTCGATGACCACCTCGAGCACGCCCTTGCCGGGGAACCGGTCGCGCACGAGCACCCAGGCGATGATGGTCCCGACGACCACGTTGACCGCGGTCACGGCGACGGCGGCCTCGAGCGTCAGCACGATCGCCGAGCGGGTCTGCGCGTTGGTGATCGCCCGCCAGAAGTTCGCCCAGCCGCCCTCGGACGCCGTGATCACGACGGCGCAGAGCGGGATGAGGACGAGGAGGCTGAACCAGAGCATCGAGATGCCGAGGCCGAGCCCCGAGGTGCGGGTGAGGGTGCTCGGCAGCGCCGGCCGGAAGCGTGCCGGCCGGCGCTGTGCCGGGGAGGTGGAGGTCATGCCGTCCTGGGGGTCGTCGAAGCGGTCGGGGTGGTGCCCTACTGGGAGGCCTTGCCGGACTTCGCGATGGCCTCGGTGACGATGCCGACGGGGGCGCCGTCCTTGCCGTCGCCGAAGAGCTTGTCCTTCACGCCGCTCCAGTCGTGACCGCCGAAGTCGTCGGCGAGGGTCAGGAGGTTCTTGACCTTCGGGAACGGGTCCGAGGCGTCGGCGGCACCCTTGATGTCGGACGCCTTCAGGCCCACCGCGGACAGGTCGGCGACGCCGGGCTGCTTCTCGTTGAGCGGACGGAAGCCCTTGAGCGCGAACTCGCGCTGACCCGTCGTGCCGAGCACGAAGTCGAGCCACGGCTCGGTCGCCGGCACGTGCTTCTTCAGGACTGCGCCCGGGTTCTCGATGAGCACGGTGGTGTCGGGGATGACGTAGTCGAAGCCCTCGCCGTTCTGGTTCGCCAGGATGGCCTCGTTCTCGTAGGCCAGCAGCACGTCGCCCGTGCCGCCGAGGAAGCTCTGGGTGGCGTCGCGGCCGCTGTTGGTCAGGGAGACCACGTTCTTGAAGAGCTTGTCGACGTAGGCCGTGGCCTCGGCGTCGCTGCCGCCCTGGCTGGTCACGCTGCCCCACGCGGCGAGCGCGTTCCACCGGGCCGCGCCGGAGGAGGCGGGGTTCGCCGTGACGATCTTGACGCCGGGCTTGACCAGGTCGTCCCAGCCCTGGATGTTCTTGGGGTTGCCCTTGCGGACGCCGAGCACGACCACCGACGTCGACACGATGCCCTGGTTCGGGCCGTCGTCCCAGGTCTTGTCGACCAGGCCCGCATCGACCAGACGGTCGACGTCGGTCGCGACGGACAGGTGGACGTAGTCGGCCGGCAGGCCGTCGGCCACCGCGCGGCTCTGGTCGCCGGACGCGCCGTAGGAGGTCTTGAACGAGACGCCCTTGCCCTCGGGCGTCTCCTCGAACTTCTCGGCGATCGCCTTGTTGGCCGCCTCGGGGACCGCGAAGCCGACGATCTTGATCGTGTCGGCGTCGCTGGAGCCGCCCGACCCGCAGGCGCTGAGCACCAGGGCGGAGGCGGCCGCGAGCGCGGCGGCGGTCGTCAGTCGGCGGCGGAGCGTCGTCATGGAGTCGTCCTCGGTGTCGGGCGCACCCTCGGGGGTGGTGCGTCGAGGTACGACGGTAGGCGTCCGGCGACGCGCCGCACGCAGGTCTCACCATGTGGACCTCTGGGTCGCGGAGTGAGACGGGACACCTGACCCGCTGCCGGGCGCCCCTCGACCCCGGCAGCGGGTCAGGCGAAGACGACGGTGCGTGGCCCGTTCATCAGCACGCGCGACTCGGCGTGCAAGCGCACCGCGCGCGAGAGCGTCTGGGCCTCGACGTCGCGGCCCACGCGCGCCAGGTCGGCCGGGGCCATGCGGTGGTCGACGCGCTGGACGCCCTGCTCGATGATCGGGCCCTCGTCGAGGTCGGCGGTGACGTAGTGGGCCGTCGCGCCGATCAGCTTGACGCCCCGGGCGTGCGCCTGGTGGTAGGGGCGCGCGCCCTTGAAGCTGGGCAGGAAGCTGTGGTGGATGTTGATGGCCCGCCCCGCCAGCGAGCGGCAGAGGTCGTCGCTGAGGATCTGCATGTACCGCGCGAGCACCACGAGGTCGACCTCCAGCTCCTCGACGAGGTGGAGCACCTGGGCCTCCACGTCGGCCTTCGTCTCCCGGGTGACCGGCAGGTGGTGGAACGGCACGTCGTAGGCGTCGGCGAGCCGCTCCAGGTCGCGGTGGTTCGACACGATCGCCGGCACCTCGATGTTGAGGGTGCCGGAGCTCTGCCGGTACAGCAGGTCGTTCAGGCAGTGACCCTCCTTGGAGACCATCACGAGGGTGCGCGCGGGCCGCTCGGCCTCGACGAGACGGAACTGCATGTCCAGCTCCGCGGCGACCGGTCCGAAGCCGTCCGCGAGGTCCCCGGTCTGCGCGTCGGCGCCGAAGTCGACGTGCAGACGCAGGAAGAACTCGCCCGACCCGTCGTCGGCCGGCTGCTCCGTGTACTGCTGGGAGTCGAGGATGTTGCCGCCGGCCTCGTGGATCCACCGGGTCACGGCGTACACGAGCCCCGGCCGGTCCGGGCAGGACAGCGTCAGGACGTGGGTGCTGGTCACCCGCCGCAGTCTAGGCAGCGGGTGCGGCCTGCGCGGGGGCGGTGGCCGGGGCGGTGCCCTGGTGGCGCGGGCGTTCGAACAGCAGCACGACGACCAGGCCGACGACGAACGCGGCCGCCGGCAGCCAGAAGGCCTCCGACATGGCCCGGGAGAAGGCCTCGGCCACCGGCGCGGGCATGCTCCCGGAGCTGCCGGTCGCGGACTGGAACGCGCTCGCGTCGCCCTGCAGGCCGTTGGCGGCCAGGCGCGACCCGATGAGTGCGGCGACGGCGGCGCTGCCGAGGGCCGCGGCCACCTGGCGCGTCGTGTTGTAGACGCCGGCGCCGGCGCCGGCCGACGACATCGGCAGGTTCCGCGTGGCCGTGGCGCTCAGCGGGGCCCAGAGGAACGCGTTGGACACGCCGAACAGTGCCATCGGCAGGAGCAGCTGCCACGCGGGCGTGGTCGGGTCGACGAGGCTGCCGAGCCAGCGCATGGCCACGGCGGCGGTGCCGAAGCCCACGAGCGTCAGGAGGCGCGGGTGCACGCGGTCGGACAGCTTGCCCACCACGGGCGAGAGGAGCAGCAGCACCACCGCCATGGGCGTCATGAAGAGGGCCGACTCGGTCGGGCTCCACCCGCGGGCACCCTGCGCGTAGAACATGAACGGCAGGCTCATGGCGGTGATGGCGAGCGAGACCATCGCGATGGCGACGTTGCCGACCGAGAAGTTGCGGTCGCGGAAGAGGCCGAGGGGCACGAGCGGCTCGCGGCGCACGCGCGCCTGCCAGGCGACGAACAGGCCGAGCACGACGACCCCGAGCGCGATGAGCAGCGGGACGCTGATCGGTCCGGTGATGGTGCCCCAGTCGTACCGCTCGCCCTCCTGGATGCCGAAGACGAGCAGGAACATGCCGGCGGCACTGAGCGCGACGCCGAGCCAGTCGATGGTGTGGGCGTGCGTCTCGAGCACGGGCACCAGGCGGACGGCGAGGACGAACCCGATGAGGCCGACCGGGATGTTGACGAAGAAGATCCACTCCCAGCCGGCCGCGTCGACCAGCACGCCACCGAGGATCGGGCCGACCAGCGTCGCGACGCCCGCGGTGGCGCCCCAGAGGGCCATGGCGCTGCCGCGCTTGGCGGCCGGGAACGTGCGGGTGATGACCGCCATCGTCTGCGGCGTGAGGAGCGACGCGCCGATCCCCTGCACCACCCGGGCGGCGATGAGCCCGCCGATCGAGCCCGTCAGCCCGCACCACAGGGAGGCCAGGGTGAAGATCGTCAGGCCGAGCAGGTAGACGTTCTTCGGCCCGAAACGGTCGCCGAGACGTCCCGTGACCAGCAGCGGCACGGCGTAGGCGAGCAGGTAGGCGCTCGTGACCCAGATGCCGCTGTTGTAGTCGGTGCGCAGGTCCTCGATGATCGCCGGCGTCGCCACCGACACGATGGTGTTGTCGACGAGGATCATGAAGAACCCGATGACCATCGCCCAGAGGGCGGGCCAGGGGGACGGCGTCGTCGAGGAGGTGGCGCCGGGCTGCTGCGGCTCGCTCAGTTGGGTCACGCAACCAGTGTGCCGTCGTGGGCCGACAGAAGCAGCGCCAGTGGTCGATGTCTCACCGTCGCCGTCCTCACGGTTCGGGGACGCTCCGGTCGGCCCGGACCCGGCCGGAAGCACGGGCTCCGGCCGCTGCCGGTGGGCTACGGCTCGTCGGTGGCCAGCAGGTCGTAGGAGACGAGGTCGTCGAGCGTGTCGTCGCCCAGCATCTCGGCCTGGCGCTCGACGCCGACCCGGCGGAACCCGGACCGCTCGGCCACGCGGTTGCTGGCGACGTTGCCCGCCGCGGCCAACAGGCTGAGTCGGTGGAGCCCGGGGCCGTCGGGTGAGAACGCCCAGCGCGTCACCGCCCGCACGGCCTCGCCCACGAGTCCGCGACCCCGCGCGTCGGGGTGCGCCCAGTAGCCCACCTCGGCCGTGCCGGGGTTGACGCCGCCGAGGTGCATGAGCGTCACGAGCGCGAGGAGCTCGTCGGAGACCGGGTCGACCACGGACCAGGTGATCTTCTCCCCGGTCGCGGAGCGCCACGTGCAGTCGGCCACGAAGGCGCGGGCCACCTCGGGCGTGTAGGGGTGGGGCAGCGTCCGCAGCCAGTGCCGGGTGGTCGGGTCGGAGCACGCCTGCGCGACGCGGTCCGCGTCGTCCTCCACGAGCGGTCGCAGCTGCACGCGGTCGGTCCTGAGCCTCGGCGCGTCCTGCCACGGCCGACGGGCGTAGGGCGCGTCGCCGAAGCGCAGCACGGCCGTCCAGGCGTCGAGGGTGCGGCCGCGCTCGTGCAGCAGGGCGGGTGCGGCGCCGACCAGCTCGAAGCCGCAGGCGTGCGCGACCCGCAGCGACGCCTCGTTGCCCACGTGGGCCCGCCAGTGCACCGCCTCGATCCCGGCCTCGGTGAAGCCGTGGCCGACGGCGAGCCGCACGGCTGCGGTCATGATGCCCCGACCCCGTGCCCAGGGGTGGAGCGTGAAGCCGATGTCGGCGACGGGGCGACCGCGCAGGTCGACGTTCCCGGCGTAGCGCGGACGACCGTCGTCGTCCTCGGCCTCGACGACCCACATGCAGGCGGTGCCGTCGTCCCAGGCGCGGGCCGCGACCTGCAGGGCGAACTGCTCGCTCATCTCGCGCGTGTTGGGGATCGGCACGGCGGTCCACCGCTGCATGCCGGGGTCCTGCGTCATCTCCCACATGGGCTCGACGTCGGGCCGGGGTCGCTGCGCGCAGGGTGACGACGCCGTCGGTCAGCACCGGGACCGACAGCGGGAACGGCAGGCCGCTCACCGGGCGCGCAGGATGTCGAGGATCGCGTCGAGCTTCACGGTGTGCTCGTCGAGGGTGCGCCCGTGCTCGCCGAGGATGCGGGTGTGCTCGTCGAGGGTGCGCCCGTGCTCGCCGAGGATGCGGGTGTGGTCGGCGAGGGTCCGGGTGTGCTCGGCGAGGGTGCCCGTGTGGCCGTCGACCGTCGAACGGATCTCCGAGACGATCTCGTACAGGTCGTCGACGTCGTTGCGCAGCTGGCTCACACGGTCCGGCGGGGTCATGCGGCCACGCTACTGCGCGTGCGCGCCCGCGACCAAGGGCTGCGTGGTCGACCTGTGGACGGCCGCGACCTCAGCGCTGCTGGGCGCGGAACGGGTCGGCCGGGTACACCCCGAGGACCCGGGTCTCGGTGGTGAAGAACCCGAGCTCCTCCAGGGCCCGTGCCACGTGCGGGTCGTCAGGGTGTCCGTCGACCTCGGCGAGGAACTGGGTGGCGGTGAACTCCCCGCCGACCATGTAGCTCTCGAGCTTCGTCATGTTGACGCCGTTCGTGGCGAACCCGCCGAGCGCCTTGTAGAGGGCGGCGGGGAGGTTGCGGACGTTGAAGATGAAGGTGGTGACGACGGGGCCCGCCCCCTGGGGTGCCCGCACCGGCTCGCGCGAGAGCTCCACGAAGCGCGTGGTGTTGTGGTCCTCGTCCTCGACGTCGGCCGCGAGGATGTCGAGACCGTAGATCTCGGCCGCGAGCGGTGGCGCGATGGCGGCGGACGTGACGTCGGCGGCCTCGGCGATCTCGCGCGCGGCGCCGGCGGTGTCGCCGGAGACGATCGGGGTCCACCTGTGCTGGCCGATGATCTTGCGGCACTGCCCGAGCGCGTGCACGTGGCTGTGCACGGTGCGGACGGTCTCCAGCGTCGTGCCAGGGACGCCCATCACCATGAACTGGATGCGCAGGAAGTGCTCGCCGACGATGTGCAGCCCCGAGGTCGGCAGGAAGTGGTGGATGTCGGCGACCCGGCCGGCGATCGAGTTGTCGATCGGGATCATGGCGAGGTCGGCGTCGCCACCCGTGACCGCCGCGAACACGTCCTCGAACGACGCGCAGGCCACGGCCTCGGCGTCAGGGTGGTGCTGCTGGCAGACGATGTGGGAGTTCGCGCCGGGCTCTCCCTGGTACGCGATGCGGCGGGCGGTCACGCGCCCAGTGTGGCACCGCCGCGTCAGGCGGTGCGGTGGGCTCCCGCCGCGGGCCGGACGGCGAAGACCTCCGGCGCCCTCCACCCGAGCGCGTCGTAGCGCTGCTCGACGAGCTCGCGCAGGGCGCGCGCCTTGGTCTGTGGCACGAGCGCGATGGCCGACCCGCCGAACCCGCCCCCGGTCATGCGGGCCCCGAGGGCCCCGCCCTCGACGGCCGCCTCGACCGCGACGTCGAGCTCGGCGCAGCTGACCTCGAAGTCGTCGCGCAGCGACACGTGCGAGGCGGTGAGGATGGTGCCGAGCTGCTCGAAGTCGCTCTCGCCGAGCGTCCGCAGCGCCGCCTTGACCCGTGCGGTCTCGGTGAACACGTGCTGGGTGCGGCGGCGCAGCACCGGGTCCTGCAGGCGGACGAGGGCGTCGAGCCCGGCCTTCGCGAGGTGCTCCAGGCCGAGCTCGGCCGCGGCGCGCTCGCACTCCGCGCGACGCTCGCCGTACCCGCCGCCGACGTTCGAGTGGTCGACGCCGGTCGCGACGACGAGGAGCGCGAGGTCGGCGGCGGCGAGGTCGAACGGCACACGCGTCGGGTCGTCCTCGGACAGCGGGTCGGTCACCACCGCCTCGCCCGCCCGCCCGAACGTGACGGCGAGCTGGTCCATCAGTCCGGTGGGCGCTCCCACGAAGTCGTTCTCGGCGCGCTGCGCGAGGCGCGCCACCTCCAGCGGTGCGACGTCGAGGCCGGCGACGTCGGCCAGCGCCGAGACGACGCCGACGGTGAGTGCCGCCGACGAGGAGAGTCCGGAGCCCAGCGGGAGCGTCGACTCGAGCACCAGGTCGACGCCCGGCAGCGGGCCCACTGTCCCCACGGCCCAGACAGCGCCGGCCGGGTAGGCGGACCAGTCGTCGGCCGACACCGTCCCGTCGTCGGGTGCGACGCCGGTGCCGAAGGTCGCCCGTTCGCGGGTGCCGTCGGGCAGCGTGCTCCAGACGTTGACCGCGTCGTCGTCGCGGCGACGCACCTTCACCGTGAGGAAGCGGTCGATCGCGAACGGCACCGAGGGGCCGCCGTTGTAGTCGAGGTGCTCCCCGACGAGGTTGACCCGACCCGGAACCTGCCACGTGCGTACGTCGTCCACGGCCCCGAGCCTAGGACCTGTCCCGCGAGGAGCCACTGGCACAATGCACAGCATGTCCAGCAGCACCCGTCCCCGCTCGCTGTCCGGCATCCAGCCGACGGCCGAGTCGTTCCACCTCGGGAACTACCTGGGAGCGGTGCGCCAGTGGGTCGGCCTGCAGGAGGACCACGACGCCTTCTACTTCATCGCCGACCTGCACGCCCTGACGGTCCAGCCCGACCCGGCCCAGCTGCGCACGCGGGTGCACCGCTCGGCCGCCCAGCTGCTGGCCGCCGGCGTCGATCCCGAGCGGTCGGCCCTGTTCTGCCAGAGCCACGTGCCGGAGCACACGCAGCTGGCGTGGGTCTTCAACTGCCTCACGGGCTTCGGCGAGGCCGGCCGCATGACGCAGTTCAAGGACAAGAGCGCGAAGGCGGGCGCCGACAAGGCGAGCGTCGGGCTGTTCACGTACCCGATCCTGCAGGCCGCCGACATCCTGCTCTACAACCCGCACCACGTGCCCGTGGGCGAGGACCAGCGCCAGCACCTCGAGCTGTCGCGCAACCTCGCGCAGCGCTTCAACCACCACTACGGCGAGACGTTCCGCCAGCCCGAGGCCTACATCGTCAAGGGCACCGCCAAGATCGCCGACCTGCAGGACCCGACCGCGAAGATGAGCAAGTCGGCGTCGTCGCCGAACGGCATCGTCGACCTGCTGGACGACCCGAAGAAGGCTGCCAAGAAGATCCGCTCGGCGGTCACCGACTCCGGCGACACGATCCGCTACGACCCGGAGGGCCAGCCGGGGATCGCGAACCTGCTCACGCTGTTCGCGACGGTGGCCGGCACGACGGTCGACGACGTGGTCGCGCAGTTCGAGGGCCAGCAGTACGGCCACCTGAAGGTCGCCCTCGCCGACCTGGTGGCCGACCTGGTGAGTGGCTTCGGCGAGCGCACCCGCGGCTACCTCGACGACCCCGCCGAGCTCGACCGCGTGCTCGCCGCGGGGGCGGCTCGGGCCCGCGAGGTCGCGGCGCCGGTGGTGGTGGACGTGTACGACAAGGTCGGGCTCGTCCGCGGTGTCTGACCCCTGCCTGGAGGGCATGACGTCGCAGGACGGCGCGCTGACCTTCGGCGTCGCGATCGCCGTCCCGGAGCCGTTCGGCGAGCAGCTGCGCGCCCACCGGGCGTCGTTCGGCGACCCCGCGGCCGCACAGATCCCCAGCCACATCACCCTGCTGCCCCCCGACCAGGTCACCGAGGACGGGCTCGACGACCTCGCGGCTCGGCTCGAGCACGTGGCCGCCCGGACGGCCCCGTTCGAGGTGACGCTGAAGGGCACCGGCACCTTCCGGCCCGTGTCGCCCGTGGTCTTCGTGACGGTCAGCCGCGGGATCGCCGAGGCGGGGGTCCTGGCGGCCGACCTGCGGGCCGCGCTCGACGCGCCGGAGCCGCTGTTCCCCTTCCATCCGCACGTGACGGTGGCGCACCACCTCGACGACGCGGCCCTCGACCACGCCTACGCGACGCTCGAGGACTTCGGCTGCGACTTCGACGTCACCGAGGTCGCGCTCTACCTGCACCGTGAGGGCGAGGGGTGGTCGACCCACCGCACGTTCGCGCTCGAGGGAACGCGCCCCGACTGAGCCCGACGGTCCGTCACCTCAGCGCAGGATCCGGTCGACCAGCTCCTCGATCGCGGTCTCGAGCGACACGCCGGTGTCGAGCGGCACGGTCAGCCGGTCCAGCACCAGGCCGTCGACGGCGTGGTGGAGCAGGGCGAGCTCCGTGCGTCCGCCGGGCAGCCCGGCCTCGGCGTTGAAGGCGACGTCGTCCTCGAAGGCGCGCTGTCGCCAGGCGCCGAGGGTCGCGGCGACGTGGGGGCGACGCGTGGCCTTTAGGCGCAGCTCGAAGAGCGCCAGCGCCACGTGCGGGTCGGCGCGGAGTCGTCGTACGACGTCGCGCACGTAGGCGGTGAACAGGGCGCGATCGGCCGGGGCGTCTCCCCGCACGGCCTCGGGGTCGGGCGTGAGGCGCTCGCCGATGCGCTCGACCAAGGCCGCGACGAGGTCGTCACGACGGGGGAAGTAGTTCGACGCCGTCCCGACCGGTGTGCCGGCGGCCTTGTCGACGGCACGGTGCGTGAGGCCTCGCGCACCCTCCTCCGCCAGCACGCGGATCCCTGCGTCGGCGAGGGCGGCGCGGCGGTGGTCGTTGCGAGGCACGGGACCACCCTAGCGTCACCACGACAGATGTCGTAGTCTGACCACGACAGATGTCGTGAAAAGGGGATGCGTGCGCGAGCTCGTCTACTACGTGGCCGTCAGCATCGACGGCTTCATCGTCGACGCCGACGGCGGCTTCGAGGCGTTCATGGCCGAGGGCGACCACGAGTCGGTCGTGCTGCAGGAGTACGCCGACGCCCTCCCTGCCCATGCGCACGCCGCCCTGGGCACCGAGCCGCCGGGGACGCGGTTCGACACCGTCGTCATGGGGTGGAACACCCTGCTGCCCGCACTCGACGCGGGGATCGCGAGCCCCTACCCGCACCTGCGCCAGGTCGTGGCGAGCCGCGGGGGACGGACGGTCGACCCGACGCTCTCGCTCGTGCGCGACCCCCTCGCCGCCGTGCGTGAGCTCAAGGCCGGCGACGGGCTCGACGTCTGGCTGTGCGGTGGGGGTCGGTTGGCGGGCGCGTTGCTCCCCGAGGTCGATCGCCTCGTCCTGAAGCGTCATCCCGTGGTGCTCGGAGCCGGGGTCCCGTTGTTCGGCGGGATCCCCGCCGGCGCCGCGCGCTTCACGCCGACGCGGCTGCGCCCGTTCGAGTCGGGCGTCGTGGTGGAGGAGTACGTACGCCGCCGCGGCCCGTGAGCCCGGTCAGGGCAGCACGCCCTCCTGCAGCGAGAGCAGCAGCTCGTCGTGGAAGGCGAGGGCCGCGAGCTGCAGGGTGTCGCGGCGGTGGGCCAGGGCGATGTGCCGGTCGAGCGATGGGTTGCGCAGGGCCACCGGGCGCAGCGCCGGCCGGTTCGCCAGCACCATCTCCGGCACCACCGCGTACCCGAGCCCGGCCTCGACGAAGCGGAGCACGGACAGCATCTCCCCGCCCTCGACCGACACCTGGGGGGTGAACCCGGCGGCGGCGCAGGCGGCGAGCGTCGTCTCGCGCAGGTCGTAGCCGGTGCGGAACATCACGAGCGGCAGGTCGCGCAGGGCGCCGACGTCGACGGCGTCCGGCAGGGCGTCGTCGACGGGCGCCGCGAGCACGAGCCGGTCGCGCCGCAGCAGCACGGTCTCGAGGTCGGGCCGCTCCTCCGACAGGGGCGTGATGAGCAGGGCGACGTCGAGGCGGCCCTGGGCGAGCTCGTGGGTGAGCACCCGCGACCCGCTCTCGTGCACCTCCAGCTCGATGAGGGGGTGCGACTCGTGGAACCGGGTCAGGACCTCGGGGAGCAGGCCGTCGCAGATCGACGGGGTGGCGCCGAGGCGCACCCGTCCGCGCCGCAGGCCGGCCACCTCGTGGACGGCCCGCTGGGCCGACTCGACGTCGATGAGGATGCGCTCGGCGTGGGGGAGGAGTGCCTCGCCGGCGCTCGTCAGCTCGATGCCCCCGGGCTGCCGCACGAACAGCGGGGTGCCGAGCGAGTTCTCCAGCACGCGGACCTGCTTGGACAGGCTGGGCTGGGCGACGCCGACCTCGGCGGCCGCGCGGGTGAAGTTGCGCGTGCGCGCGACCGCGACGAAGTACGAGAGCTGCTGGAACTGCACGGTTCCCAGCCTACTCTCTCATAGCCACAGGCTATGAAGGTTGGCCTCATGATGACTTAGCGCCTAGGTAAGAATCGCGTTAACGTCGGATCGTGGCCACTACTCTGACTCGCGCGTCGGCGCGCAGGTCGACCGTCGTGCTCAAGTACACGATGGCCGTGTCCGGGCTGATCATGCTCGGCTACCTGCTCGTCCACATGTACGGCAACCTCAAGTTCTTCGAGGGCAAGGAGTTCTTCGACTCCTACCTGGAGGGCCTGGAGGACATCTTCTACCCCTACCTGCCGCACGGCGGGGCGCTGTGGATCCTCCGCGTGGTCCTGCTCGCGTCGCTCGTCGCGCACGTCTACTGCGCGGTCACGCTCTGGCGGCGCAACAAGGTGGCGGCGGGCTACACCGGTGGCAAGCGCTACCACTCCAAGCAGAACCGCACGGGCATCCAGCGCTCCTACGCCTCGTTCACGATGCGCTGGGGCGGCGTCATCCTGCTGCTCTTCATCATCGGCCACCTCGCCCAGATGCTGCCGAACTGGCTCGCCCCCGGCGGAGCGTCGGACAGCAAGTACGAGCGCGTCGTCAACGGGTTCGAGATCTGGTGGGTCGTGCTGCTGTACACGATCGGCCTCGTCGCGGTCGGCTTCCACCTGTGGCACGGCTTCTGGAGCGCCCTCACGACGCTCGGCCAGAACCGCAGCAGCACCCGCAAGGACTCCGCCATCACCATCGCGTCGTGGGTGCTCTCGGTGGTCATCGCCGGTGGCTTCCTGATCGTCCCCTTCGCCGTCTTCTTCTTCGGAGCTGGTTCCTGATGAGTGACACCTACACCCCGACCGGGGCAGCCGAGCAGTTCATCGAGCACGGCGAGGACATCCACGACACCAAGGCGCCCTCGGGCCCGATCGAGCGACGCTGGGAGCAGCGCCAGTTCGACGCCAAGCTGGTCAACGCGGCCAACCGTCGCAAGATCAAGGTCATCGTCGTCGGCACCGGCCTGGCGGGCGCGTCGGCCGCGGCCACCCTCGGCGAGGCCGGCTACCACGTCACCAGCTTCTGCTACCAGGACAGCCCGCGTCGGGCGCACTCGATCGCGGCGCAGGGCGGCATCAACGCGGCCAAGAACTACCGCAACGACGGCGACTCGGTCTACCGGCTCTTCTACGACACGGTCAAGGGCGGCGACTTCCGCTCCCGCGAGTCCAACTCCTACCGCCTCGCGCAGGTCTCGGTGAACATCATCGACCAGTGCGTCGCGCAGGGCGTCCCGTTCGCCCGCGAGTACGGCGGCCTGCTCGACAACCGCTCGTTCGGCGGCGTGCAGGTCTCCCGCACGTTCTACGCGCGCGGCCAGACCGGTCAGCAGCTGCTCATCGGCGCCTACCAGGCGCTCGAGCGCCAGGTCGCCGCCGGCACCGTCGAGGTGCACACCCGGCACGAGATGCTCGACCTGGTCATGGTCGACGGCAAGGCGCGCGGCGTCATCGTCCGCGACATGGTCACCGGCGAGATCGAGTCGCACACCGCCGACGCGGTCGTGCTCGCGAGCGGCGGCTACGGCAACGTCTACTTCCTCTCTACCAACGCCATGGGCTGCAACGTCACGGCCACCTGGCGCGCGCACCGCCGCGGCGCCTACTTCGGCAACCCCTGCTACACGCAGATCCACCCGACCTGCATCCCCGTCTCCGGCGACTACCAGTCGAAGCTGACGCTCATGAGCGAGTCGCTGCGCAACGACGGCCGCATCTGGGTGCCGAAGAAGGCCGGTGACGACCGCCACCCGCGCGACATCCCCGAGGACGAGCGCGACTACTACCTCGAGCGGATCTACCCCTCGTTCGGCAACCTGGTGCCCCGCGACATCGCCTCGCGTGCCGCGAAGTACCAGTGCGACGACGGCAAGGGCGTGGGCCCCGGCGGCCTGGGCGTCTACCTCGACTTCGCCGACGCCATCGAGCGCATGGGTCGCCCCGCGGTCGAGGCGAAGTACGGCAACCTCTTCGACATGTACGCCCGGATCACCGGCGAGGACCCGTACACCGAGCCGATGCGCATCTACCCGGCCGTGCACTACGTCATGGGTGGTCTGTGGGTCGACTACGACCTGCAGAGCAACCTCGAGGGCCTCTTCGTCACGGGCGAGGCGAACTTCTCCGACCAGGGCGCGAACCGCCTCGGCGCCTCGGCGCTGATGCAGGGTCTGGCCGACGGCTACTTCGTGCTGCCGACGACGATCGCGAACTACCTGGCCGCAGGTCCGTTCGAGCCGGTCGCCGAGGACCACCCGGCCGTCCTGGAGGCTCGTCAGTCCGTCGAGGAGCGCATCCAGAAGCTGCTCGCCGTCGACGGCAATCGCACGGTCGACAGCTACCACAAGGAGCTCGGCCACATCATGTGGGAGTACTGCGGCATGGAGCGGACCGAGGAGGGCCTGACCAAGGCCATCGGCCTGATCCGTGAGCTGCGGGACGACTTCTGGAAGAACGTGAAGGTCACCGGTGAGGCCGAGGAGCTGAACCAGACCCTGGAGCGCGCGGGCCGCGTCGTCGACTTCTTCGAGCTGGGCGAGCTGATGTGCATCGACGCGCTCAACCGCGAGGAGTCGTGCGGCGGTCACTTCCGCGCCGAGAGCCAGACCGAGGACGGCGAGGCGCTGCGCCACGACGACCGCTTCGCCTACGTGGCGGCGTGGGAGTTCGGCGGCGAGAAGCCGATCCTCCACAAGGAGCCGCTCGAGTACGAGTACGTCGAGATGAAGGCCCGGTCGTACAAGTGAACAGGAGCTGCAAGTGAAGATCACCGTCAACGTCTGGCGCCAGAAGAACGCCGACGCGAAGGGCGAGATGGTCGGGTACCACCTCGACGACGTCTCCGAGGACATGTCGTTCCTGGAGATGCTCGACGTGCTCAACGAGCAGCTCACGCTCGCCGGCGAGGAGCCGGTCGCGTTCGACCACGACTGCCGTGAGGGCATCTGCGGGTCGTGCGGTGTCGTCATCAACGGCATCGCCCACGGCCCCGAGGTCACGACCACGTGCCAGCTGCACATGCGCTCGTTCAAGGACGGCGACGTCATCGACATCGAGCCGTGGCGCGCGGGTGCGTTCCCGATCGTCAAGGACCTCGTCGTCGACCGCGGCGCGTTCGACCGCATCATCCAGGCCGGCGGCTACATCAGCGTCAACACCGGCTCGGCCCCGGAGGCCAACAACCTCCCGGTGCCGAAGGAGGACGCCGACCACGCGTTCGCGGCGGCCACCTGCATCGGCTGCGGCGCCTGCGTCGCGGCGTGCCCGAACGGCTCGGCGATGCTGTTCACCGCGGCCAAGGTGACCCACCTGGGTCTGCTGCCGCAGGGTCAGCCGGAGCGCGAGTCGCGCGTGGCCAGCATGGTCGCGCAGCACGACGCGGAGGGCTTCGGCTCCTGCACCAACATCGGCGAGTGCACGGCGGCCTGCCCCAAGGGCATCCCGCTCGACGTCATCTCGCGGCTCAACCGCGACCTGCTCGGGGCGCTGGCCGCCGGCCAGGCCTGACGCACCACCCCTCGACCGCCCGTCACCTCCCCGGAGGTGGCGGGCGGTCGTGTCGTCCGGGCCCCGGGTGCGCCGTGCCCCTCGAGCGGTGACTCCTCCACCGATCGCCTGGATGCCGCCATGGGCGGTGGGTTCTCCACCGTCCCAGCGCTGAGACGGTGGAGGACCCACCACTCGGGGGCTCACCGTGGAGAACTCACCGCCCGACGCGCCGACGCGCCCTGCTCGAGCCCTCCATCGGTGGATCCCCAACCGCAGCGCCGGGCGCTGCGTTGATCGGTGGATCCTCAACCGCAGACCGCCTCCTGAGGTTGCTGACCCACCGATAAGGCGCCCCGGCGCGCTCGGCCACCCCAGGCCCGCTGCCCCGTCGAGGCCGCCCGAGACGCACGCCCACGACTCGCCGCGCCGACGCAGCCCCGACCCCTCCATCGGTGGGTCCTCGACCGCAGACCGCCTCCTCAGGTTGCTGACCCAACGACGAGGGGACCGGCGTGCGGCAGCCCGAGCCCGGCGCGGATGGTTGCAGATTTGAATTAGCATTGTTAATGACCTACGCTAAGGACATGCCCACCGACTCCCAGAACCTCGCGCTGGCGGTGGCCCGACTCAACCGCAGGCTCCGGCAGGAGCGGCACTCCGACCTGACCCCGTCGCAGCTGTCCGTGCTGGGCACGCTGCGCCAGCTGGGCCCGACGTCGCCGTCGTCGATCGCCGCCCGTGAGCGCGTGAGCGCCCCCAGCGTGACCCGCACCCTGAACTGCCTCGCCGAGGACGGCCTCGTCGAGCGGTCCCCGCACCCCCAGGACGGCCGCCAGGTCGTCGTCAGCCTCTCCGACCTCGGCGAGAAGACGCTCGCCGAGGAGCGCCGGCGTCGCGACGCCTGGCTGCACCAGCGACTCGCCGAGCTCGACGCCCGCGAGCGGGCCCTGCTGCGGGAGGCGTCGGCGATCCTGACCCGGATCACCGAGTCGTGAGCCCGACGTTCCGCGCGCTGCACGTCCGCAACTACCGCGTCTACGCCGCGGGGGCCCTCGTCTCGAACGTGGGCACCTGGATGCAGCGCGTCGCCCAGGACTGGCTCGTCCTCCAGCTGACCTCGAGCGGCACCGCCCTCGGCATCACGACCGGCCTGCAGTTCCTGCCCGCACTGCTGCTGTCGCCGGTCGCCGGCGTGGTCGCCGACCGCTACCCCAAGCGGACCGTGCTGCGCTGCACCCAGGTCGCCATGGCCGTGCCGGCCGCGATCCTCGGTGTCCTCGCCGTCACAGGAGCCGCCCAGGCGTGGCACGTCTACGTGCTGGCGTTCGTGTTCGGCGTCGGCACGGCCTTCGACGCGCCCGCCCGCCAGTCGTTCGTCGTCGAGATGGTCGGACCCGACGACCTCTCCAACGCCGTGGGCCTCAACTCGGCGTCCTTCAACTCCGCCCGCATGATCGGTCCCGCGCTCGCGGGCCTGCTCATCGCCGCCGGCGGGTCGGGCGTCGAGGCGACGGGCTGGGTCATCCTGGCCAACGCCGTCAGCTACCTGGCCGTCATCGCCTCGCTCCAGCGGCTCGACCCCGCCCGACTCTCGCCGGCGCCCGTCATGGGCAGCAGGAAGGGAGCGGTGCGCGAGGGCGTCCGGTACGTCCGTGCCCGGCCCGACCTCGTGCTGGTGCTGTCCATCGTGTTCGCGGTCGGCACCTTCGGCCTGAACTTCCAGATGACCAGCGCCCTCATGGCGACCGACGTCTTCGACAAGGGCGCGGGGGAGTACGGCATCCTCGGCTCGGTCATGGCGATCGGCTCGCTGGCCGGCGCGCTCCTGGCCGCCCGGCGCGAGCGTCCGCGACTGCGCTTCGTCGTGGGTGCGGCCATCGCGTTCGGCGTCGTCGAGATCGTCGCGGGCCTCATGCCCGACTACCTCACCTACGCGCTCGTGCTCCCGCTGCTGGGCCTCTGCGCACTCACCATGATCACGGCGGCGAACGCCACGATCCAGCTCACGACCGAGCCGGTCATGCGCGGACGCGTCGCGGCGCTGTACCTCATGATCTTCATGGGCGGCACGCCGCTCGGCTCGCCGTTCATCGGGTGGGTGGGGGAGACGTTCGGTGCCCGCTGGACGCTGATCGGCGGCGGGTCGCTGTCGCTGCTCGGGGTGGCCGTCGCCCTGGCGCTCTACGCGCGGGGACGTGAGATCAAGCGCCGCGACGTCGCCGAGATCGTGGCTCGCCTACGCTCGCAGCATGGACGTCGAGCGCACCTTCACCCTGCCCCGGCCGGTCGAGGAGGTCTTCGCCTTCCTCAGCGACTTCGAGAACACCGAGCACTGGGACCCCGGCACGATCGAGACGACGCGCCTGTCGGGTGACGGCGGCATGGGCACCCGCTACGCCAACCGCTCGCGGTTCATGGGGCGCACCGTCACGCTCGAGTACGAGACGGTCGGCTTCGACCCGCCGGCCTTCTTCGCCTGCAAGGGCGTGAACGGCCGCACGACCGCCACCGACGTCATGTCGTTCACGCCCGTCGACGACACCGCCACGCAGGTCCACTACCGGGCGCAGTTCGACTTCCCGTTCCCGCTGCACCAGCTCGCGCCGCTCGTGCTGCGTCGCCGGCTCGACGGGCTCGCCGACGAGACGGTCGAGTCGATCCGCCGCGCCCTGGCCTGACCGAGGCCGGCCCCGGCTCCCGCTGCGCGCCTGCCCGCACGAGGACGCCCCCTCGGCGGACACCTCCCGCGGGACGTGCCGGGCGGGACTATCCTGGCCGAATGTCCGTCGAAGCCATCGCCCGCTCGATCGAGGTCGTCACACCCGACCTGATCGAGCTGCGCCGCGACCTGCACGCCAGCCCCGAGCTGTCGTGGCACGAGGAGCGGACCACCGACGTGGTGGCCGGCTGGATGGACAAGCTGGGTCTCGTCCACGAGCGGTTCGAGGGCACCGGGCTGGTCGCCGAGGTCGGGCCCGAGGAGGGTCCCATCGTGGCGCTGCGCGCCGACCTCGACGCGCTGCCCATCGACGACACGACGTCCGACCCCTGGCGTTCCACCGTGCCGGGCGTCGCCCACGCCTGCGGCCACGACGTCCACGTCTCGGCCCTGGTGGGTGCCGCGGTCGCGCTGCAGGAGCTGCACCAGGCCGGTGGTCTGCCCCGCCGCGTGCGGCTGATCTTCCAGCCGGCGGAGGAGGTCATGCCCGGCGGCGCCCTGCGGCTCCTGTCCGCAGGGGTGCTGCGCGGTGTCTCCCGCATCGTCGCGCTGCACTGCGACCCCTCGCTCGACGTCGGCCAGGTCGGCCTGCGGGAGGGTCCGATCACCGGCGCGTCCGACCGGATCCAGGTGACCCTCTCCGGTCGCGGCGGGCACACGTCGCGACCCCACCTCACCGAGGACCTCACCTACGCGCTCGCGAGCCTGGTCACCCAGCTGCCGGCCGTGCTCTCGCGCCGCTTCGACCCGCGGTCCGGCGCGAGCCTCGTGTGGGGATCCGTACGCGCCGGCAACGCGCCCAACGTCATCCCCTCCACGGGTGAGCTGAGCGGCACGCTGCGCATGCTCGACTCCGCCGCCTGGCACCAGGCGGAGCACCTCGTCCGCGGCCTCATCGCCGACATCATCGAGCCGTTCGGCGTCAGCGCCGACGTCACGTACGTGCGCGGCGTCCCGCCGGTGGTCAACGACTTCGGGGTCACCGAGGTCCTGCGCCGCGCCGTCTCCGACGCCATCGGACCCGCCGCCGTCGCCACGACGAGCCAGAGCCTCGGTGGCGAGGACTTCGCCTGGTACGTCGAGGCGGTGCCGGGAGCCATGGGCCGGCTCGGCACCCGCACGCCGGACGGCCCGACGTACGACCTCCACCAGGGCAACCTGCGCATCGACGAGCGCGCGATCGCCGTCGGCGCGAAGGTCCTGGCCTGCTCGACGCTGCACTAGCGCGCCACCACCGACCCGGCAAGGTGACGATCCGGTTACGGCCCGGAGCAATCGACCCGAGGCCCTCCCGCGGGACCCTGCGCGCGGTTAGGGTGCAGGCGTGCCGGGCTCGCCGGCGAAGTCTGAGGAGGAACATTGCGTCGTCTCACGAAGGTCACCGCCGTCGCCGGTGTGACCGCGCTCGTGCTCGCTGGTGCGGGCTGTGCCAAGAAGAGCACCGACAGCGAGGACAGCAGCGCCAGCGGCAAGGACTGCGTCGCCAAGGTCGACACCAAGGTCGGCATGGCCTTCGACGTGGGCGGTCGCGGTGACCAGTCGTTCAACGACTCCGCCGCCAAGGGCCTCGACAAGGCCGAGTGCGAGCTGGGCTTCGAGGTGCAGACCGCCGAGGCGCAGGACGGCGAGGCCGAGTCGGCGCGCGAGGGCCGCCTCCAGCAGCTGGTCGACGCCGGCTACAACCCCGTCATCGCCGTGGGCTTCGCCTACTCCTCCGCGGTCGGCAAGATCGCCAAGGAGAACCCCGAGGTCAACTTCGCGATCGTCGACGACGCGGTCGAGGGCGACAACATCGCGAACCTGCTGTTCGCCGAGGAGCAGGGCTCCTTCCTCGTCGGTGCCGCCGCGGCGCTGAAGACCGAGTCCGACAACATCGGCTTCGTCGGTGGCGTCGAGACGCCGCTCATCAAGAAGTTCGAGGTCGGCTACGAGGCGGGCGCCAAGGCCGTCAACCCCGACATCGAGATCCAGAGCCGCTACCTGACCCAGCCGCCGGACTTCAGCGGCTTCGGCGACCCGGCGAAGGGCAAGACCGCCGCCGAGGGCATGTTCGACAAGGGCGCCGACATCGTCTACCACGCGGCCGGCGGTTCGGGCGCGGGCGTGTTCGAGGCCGCCAAGGACGCCGACGCCAAGGCGATCGGTGTCGACTCCGACCAGGCCCTCACGGCCGACCCGTCGGTGCGCGACGTCATCCTGACCTCGATGCTCAAGAACATCGACGTCGCCGTCTTCTCCTACCTGCAGGGTGTCGCCGACGGCGAGGCGCCGACCGGCCCGACCGTCTACGACCTCAAGGTCGACGGCGTCGGCTACTCCAAGACCGGTGGCCAGGTCGACGACATCGCCAGCAAGCTGGACGAGTACAAGAAGCAGATCGTGGACGGCTCCATCACCGTCCCCAGCGAGTGACGAGGATCCCTGCGATCCTGACGGCTTGACGCGGTCCGGCCCTGCGCGCGAGCGTGGGGCCGGACCGTGACCCGTTCGTCCGACCTGCTCGACCCCGCTGACACCCGCCCGGCCGACGGTCGGGCCCTCCGCAGAGGAGTGCTGCGTGACCACGTCCGTCCCCGACGGCACCACGAACCCCGACACCGGCGACGTCGTCGTCCGGCTGCGGGGCATCGGCAAGACGTTCCCGGGCGTCATCGCCAACCACGACATCGACATCGACGTCCGCCGCGGCACCGTGCACGCCATCGTCGGCGAGAACGGTGCCGGCAAGTCGACGCTCATGAAGATCCTCTACGGCGTCCAGAAGCCGGACTCCGGGACGATCGAGATCCAGGGCCGCCCCGTCGACCTCGGCTCCCCGTCCGACGCGATCGGCGCCGGCGTCGGCATGGTCTTCCAGCACTTCATGCTGGCCGACAACTTCACGGTCCTCGAGAACGTCGTGCTGGGTGCCGAGAAGCTGCACGGCATCGGCGACGCGGCCCGTGCGGAGATCCGGCGCCTGTCGGAGGCGTACGGCCTCGACATCGACCCCGACGTCCTCGTCGAGGACCTCGGCGTCGGTGCCCGCCAGCGCATCGAGATCCTCAAGGTGCTCTACCGCGGGGCGTCGGTGATCATCCTCGACGAGCCGACGGCCGTGCTCGTCCCCCAGGAGGTCGACGAGCTCTTCGACAACCTGCGCGAGCTGAAGGCCGAGGGCCTCGCGGTCATCTTCATCTCCCACAAGCTCGACGAGGTCCTGTCGGTCGCCGACACCGTCACGGTGGTGCGGCGCGGCACGACCGTCGACACCCGTCCCGCTGCCGGCGTCACCTCGCGCCAGCTGGCCGAGCTCATGGTCGGTTCGGAGCTGCCGAGCCCCAGCACGGAGACGTCCACGGTGACGGACCAGCCGGTGCTCGAGGTCCGCGACCTGACGCTGCCGGCACCCACGGCGGGGCTCGCCGGCACCGGCGGCCGTCCGCTGCTGTCCGACGTCGACCTGACGATCCACCGCGGCGAGATCCTCGGCGTGGCCGGGGTCGAGGGCAACGGCCAGGCCGAGCTCGTCGAGGCGATCATGGGCATGCGCCCCGGGGCCACCGGCTCCGTGCGCCTGTCCGGTACCGACCTCGCCGGGCTGTCGACGCGGCGGCGCCGCGAGGCCGGCATCGGGTACATCCCCGAGGACCGGCACCGTCACGCGCTGCTGCTCGACGCACCGCTGTGGGAGAACCGCGTGCTGGGCCACCAGACCCGCGAGCCCAACGTCTCGGGCCCCTTCATCGACCGCAGGGGCGCCCGCGCCGACACCCAGCGCATCGTCGAGGAGTACGACGTCCGCACGCCGGGCATCGACGTGCTGGCCCGGGCGCTGTCGGGCGGGAACCAGCAGAAGCTCATCATCGGTCGCGAGATGACCGGGGAGCCGAGCCTGCTCGTCGCCGCCCACCCGACGCGCGGCGTCGACGTCGGAGCCCAGGCCGCCATCTGGGACCACATCAAGCGGGCCCGCCGCGACGGCCTGGCGGTGCTGCTCATCTCCGCCGACCTCGACGAGCTCATCGGCCTGTCCGACACGATCCGCGTCATCCTGCGCGGCCGTCTCGTCCCCGACGTGTTCGACCCGGCGACCGTCACCCCCCAGCAGCTCGGCTCGGCCATGACCGGCGCCGGCGACGACGCAGCAGGAGACGTCGCATGACCGACCAGCGACTCAAGCGCATCGGCCTCGCGGTCGCGGCGCCCGCGCTCGCCCTCGTGGCGGCCTTCCTCATCACGAGCCTCGTGCTCGTGGTGGCGGGCGACTCCGTGGGCGGGGTGTGGGGGCAGATCCTCAGCATCCCGGAGGCGCGCGGCCTGACGAACATCGTCAACAGCGCCACCGTCTACTACCTCTCCGGCGTCGCCGTGGCCATCGGCTTCCGGATGAACCTCTTCAACATCGGCGTCGACGGCCAGTACCGCGTCGCGTCGTTCGCCGCCGCGGTCGTGGCCGGCGAGGCATGGCTGCCCGGCTGGCTCAACACCGCCGCCGCCATCCTGGCCGCGATGCTCGTGGGTGCCGCCTGGGCCGGCATCGCAGGCCTGCTGCGGGTGACGAGAGGCGTCTCGGAGGTGATCTCGACGATCATGCTCAACGCCATCGCGACGGCGCTCGTGGCCTTCCTGCTGCGCAAGGCGGCCGTGAACGACCCCGGCTCGAACATCACCGCGACGAAGGAGATCCCCGAGGGCAGCCGCATCCCCGGGTTCACGCTCTTCCCCGGGTCGCCGAACGAGGTGTACGGCTTCGTCCTCATCGCGATCGTCGTCGGCGTCGTGTACTGGCTCGTGATCAACAAGACCCGCTTCGGCTTCGACCTGCGGGCGACGGGACTCTCGGAGACCGCGGCCGTCGCGTCCGGCATCGACGTGAAGAAGATGATCCTCGTCTCGATGCTGCTCTCCGGTGCCGCCGCCGGCCTGGTGGGCCTGCCCATCCTGTTCGGCGAGGCGTTCGCGTACGGCTCGACCTTCCAGTCCGGGCTGGGCTTCGCGGGCATCGCGATCGCGCTGCTCGGTCGCAACCACCCCGTCGGCATCGCCCTCGGCGCGCTGCTCTTCGCCTTCCTCGACGAGCAGTCGAACCCGCTGCAGATCCTGCAGGACGTCTCGCCCGACATCGTCAAGATCACGCAGGGCGTCATCGTCCTGACCGTCGTCATCGCCTACGAGGTGGTGCGCCGCTACGGCGTGCGCCTCGAGCAGCGCCAGGTCGCCGCCGCGCTCGACGCCGAACGACGCACCGGCGCCACCCCGGAGGGAGCAGACCGATGAACGAGCGCCAGCGAGGGAACCACGAACACCTCATCGCGGCACCTCCGTACCGTGCTTTCCTCACGGAGGTGCGGCGATGAGCGTGGCCACCCCTCCCGTCGGCGGCACGCCGACCGCCCCCGCGGGCCGCTCCCGCGTCTCGTTCGCCAAGGTGCTGCTCGGCCTGGCCGGGCTGCTCGTCCTCCTGGCGGTCCTGCGCGTCGTCACCGGCGCCGACGACCTCGCGTCGTCGGGCACCCTACGCGCGACGCTGGTCGCCGCCGTGCCCATCGGCCTGGCCGGTCTGGGCGGCCTCTGGGCCGAGCGCGCGGGCGTCGTCAACATCGGCCTCGAGGGCATGATGATCCTCGGCACGTTCGGTGCCGGCTACTTCGGCTACTTCTACGGACCGTGGCAGGGCGTGCTCGGCGCGATCCTGCTGGGTGCCGCGGGCGGCCTGCTGCACGCGATCGCGACCGTCCTCTTCGGCGTCGACCACATCGTCTCCGGCGTCGCGATCAACATCATCTCCCTCGGCGCCGTCCAGTACCTGGCCGTGCTGGCGTTCACGGGCGTCCCCGGAGGTGGGCAGACGCAGTCGCCGCGGGTCGACGACCTGCCGGCGATCACGATCAGCGCGCTCGCCGACCCGCTCGGCGACCTCGAGGCGAGGAACTGGTTCCTCGTCTCCGACGCGGCCGCGCTCCTGCGTGCGCTCGTCTCGAACCTCAGCGTCCTGACGCTGATCTCGCTGGCCCTGTTCGCGCTCACCTGGTACGTCCTGTGGCGCACCCGGTTCGGCCTGCGCCTGCGGTCGGTCGGTGAGAGCCCGGCGGCCGCCGAGTCGCTCGGCATCGACGTGATCCGCTACAAGTTCGTCGCCGTCGTCACGTCCGGCGCCTTCGCCGGCCTCGCCGGCGGGTTCCTGGCGCTGGTCGCGGCCAACGGGTTCCGCGACGGGCAGACCGGCGGGCGAGGCTACATCGGCCTGGCCGCCATGATCTTCGGCAACTGGCGCCCCGGCGGGCTGCTGGCCGGTGCCGGCCTGTTCGGCTACACCGACACGCTGCGCCTGCGTGGCGGTGGCGACACGATCCACGGCCTGCTGCTGCTCGTGGCCGTCGGGCTCGTCGCCCTCGCGATCTGGCAGTGGCGTCAGCACGGCCGCCGCTCGGCGCTCGTCGCCGCGCTGCTGGGCGTCGTCGTCGCGCTCTGGTACTTCCTCACCAGCTCGGTGCCGGAGGACCTCACCGGCATGACGCCCTACCTGACCACGCTGCTGGTGCTCGCGCTGTTCTCGCAGCGCCTGCGGATGCCGGCCGCGGACGGCAAGCCGTACCGGAAGGGGAGTGCGGGCTAGTGGCCGGCTCGTTCGGACTCGGCATCAGCACCGCCGACGACCCCGTCGACTGGGACGCGCTCACCCGGTACGCCACCGAGGTGATGCAGCGCGCCTACGCGCCGTACTCGCAGTACAAGGTCGGCGTGGCGGGGCTGGTCGACGACGGTCGCGTCGTGCTCGGCTGCAACGTCGAGAACGCGGCGTACGGCGTCGCGCTCTGCGCGGAGTGCGGCATGGTCTCGGCCCTGCACGCCACCGGCGGCGGACGTCTGCGTGCCGTCGCGTGCGTCGACGGCGAGGGCCGTCCGCTCATGCCGTGCGGCCGGTGCCGGCAGCTCCTCTGGGAGAACGGCGGGCCGACCATGGAGCTGCTCACCGCCCGTGGCGTCGTCACGATGGACCAGGTGCTGCCGGACGCCTTCGACAGCAGCGACCTCGACGCCGCCGCCGACACCACCGGTCCCGCCGCACCCGACCAGGAGAACCCCGCGTGAGCGCAGCGCTCGACCTGCCCGCACCCGACCTGACCGACCCGGCGCTCCTCGACGACCCGTACCCGCTGCTGGCGCAGTGGCGGGCCGCCGGGCCGATGCTGCGCAGCGGCGAGGGACGCTGGGTGGCCACCACCCACGCCGCCGTCAGCGCCGTGCTGCGCAACCGCGCCCTCGGTCGGCTGTGGACCGACTGGGAGCCGGCGGAGCAGATGGAGCCGTTCAACACGCTGCACCGCAACCAGCTCATGGAGAACGAGCCGCCGGAGCACACGCGCATGCGACGGCTGCTGGCCGGTGCCTTCGCGCGCGGCCACGTCGAGCGGATGGCGCCGCGCATCGAGACCCTCGCCGACGCCATGCTCGACGACCTCGAGCCCGACCTGCGGGCGGGTCGTCCCGTCGACCTGCTCGCCCGCTACGCCGAGCCGATGCCGGTGTTCGTCATCGCCGACCTGCTCGGCGTGCCGCGCGAGGACCACGTCCGTCTGCGCGACTGGTCGCAGGCCATCGTGCACATGTACGAGCAGGGCGTCGGCGACGACGTCCGCGCGGCAGCGGTGCAGGCGAGCGACGAGTTCGCGGCGTACGTGCGCGACGTGGTCGCGCTGCGGCGGACGGAGCCGGGGGAGGACCTCGTCAGCGACCTGATCGCCGAGCGCGAGGAGGGCTCCGGCGCCGCGGCCCGGGGCTTCAGCGACGACGAGCTCGTGGCCACCGTCGTGCTGCTGCTCAACGCGGGCCACGAGGCGTCGGTGAACGTCTTCGGCAACGGCATGCACGCCCTCCTCACGCACCCGGACCAGCAGGCCCGGGTGACGAGCGGCGAGGTCAGCGCGGCCACCGCGCTCGAGGAGCTCATCCGCTTCGACGCGCCGCTGCAGATGTTCGAGCGCACGGCGACGAAGGACGTCGACGTCGCCGGCGTCACCGTGCGCGCGGGCGAGACCGTCGCCTGCCTGATGGGCTCGGCCAACCGCGACCCCGCAGCGTTCGATGCGGCCGACACCTTCGACGTCGGCCGCGACCCGAACCCGCACGTCGGCTTCGGCATGGGCCTGCACTTCTGCCTGGGCGCACCGCTCGCCCGCGTGGAGCTCGAGATCACCGTGCGCCGGCTGCTCGACCGCTTCCCGACCATCGCGCTGCACGGCGCCGCCCCGCGCCGCCCCACGTGGGTGCTGCGCGGCTACGAGTCCCTCGAGGTGACCCTGTGACCACGCACGAACCCTTCGACGCGCCCGCGGTGATCGCCGCCAAGCGCGACCGCCACCGGCTCACCGACGCCCAGATCGACTGGGTCGTCGACGCCTACACGCGCGGCGTCGTCGCGCCGGAGCAGATGTCGGCGCTCGCCATGGCGATCCTGCTCAACGGGATGGACCGCGACGAGATCTCCCGCTGGACCGGCGCGATGATCGCGAGCGGCGAGCGGATGGACTTCTCCTCCCTCAGCCGCCCCACGGCCGACAAGCACTCGACGGGCGGCGTCGGCGACAAGATCACGCTGCCCCTCGCGCCCCTCGTCGCGGCCTGCGGCGTCGCAGTGCCGCAGCTGTCGGGCCGCGGGCTCGGGCACACGGGCGGGACGCTCGACAAGCTCGAGTCGATCCCCGGCTGGCGCGCGGCCCTCAGCAAAGAGGAGATGCTGGCCCAGCTCGACGACGTCGGCGCCGTCATCTGCGCGGCCGGCTCGGGTCTCGCGCCCGCCGACAAGAAGCTCTACGCCTTGCGCGACGTCACGGGAACCGTGGAGGCGATCCCGCTCATCGCCAGCTCGATCATGAGCAAGAAGATCGCCGAGGGCACGGGTGCGCTCGTGCTCGACGTGAAGGTCGGGTCGGGCGCGTTCATGAAGGACGAGCCGCGCGCCCGCGAGCTGGCCGAGACCATGGTCGCGCTCGGAACCGACGCAGGCGTCACGACCGTCGCGCTGCTGACCGACATGTCGACCCCCCTCGGCCTGACCGCCGGCAACGCCCTCGAGGTGCGCGAGTCGGTCGAGGTGCTGGCCGGTGGCGGACCGTCGGACGTCGTCGAGCTGACGCTGGCGCTCGCCCGCGAGATGCTCTCCGCAGCCGGTCGGGGCGACGTCGACCCCGCCGACGCGCTGGCCGACGGTCGCGCGATGGACGCCTGGCGGCGGATGATCACCGCGCAGGACGGCGACCCGGACGCACCGCTGCCGACCGCCCGCGAGACGCACGTCGTGACGGCGCACGCCGACGGCGTGCTCACGTCGTTGGACGCCTTCGCCGTCGGCATCGCCGCCTGGCGCCTCGGCGCCGGCCGGTCGCGCCCCGGTGAGGACGTGCAGGCGGGCGCAGGCGTCGAGCTGCACGCGAAGCCGGGCGACGAGGTGCGCGCCGGCGCACCGCTGATGACGCTGCACACCGACACGCCGGAGCGTTTCGAGCGCGCGCTGGAGGCCCTCGACGGTGCCGCCGGGATCGGCTCGGGTCCGTTCGTCCCGCGCGACGTCGTGCTGGGTCGTGTCGAGTGACGATGGCCTAGGGTCGAGGGCATGCGTGTGCTGAACGACCGGCAGGAGGTCGCCGAATCGGTGGGGACCGAGCTCGGGGTGAGCGAGTGGGTGCAGGTGTCCCAGGAGCGGATCGACCTCTTCGCCGACGCGACCGGTGACCGCCAGTGGATCCACGTCGACCCCGAGCGCGCGGCGGAGGGACCCTTCGGCGCGACCATCGCCCACGGCTACCTCACCCTGTCGATGCTCCCGTTCCTCGGCGCCCAGGTGTACGCCTTCGCGGGGGACGTGGCACGGGTCAACTACGGGCTCAACAAGGTGCGGTTCATGACCCCGGTGACCGTCGGCTCGAAGATCCGCAACCGCGTGAGCGTCGTCGACGTGCACGACACCGACCGCGGCCAGCAGGTCACCCTCCGCCACCAGATCGAGATCAAGGGCCAGGACAAGCCCGCCTGCGTCGCCGAGACCGTCACCGTCCTCATCGCCGCCGGCGCCTGACGATCTGCGGTTTACCACGGGACCGTGGTGAACGTCGTCCTCCCGAGGAGAACTTCCCGCGGGAGGACGACGTTCTCCTCGGGAGGTGTGGGTCGTGGTTCAGGCGGCACTGCGACTGCCGCCCGGCCGGGGTCTGAGCTCCTCGGTCGCATCGAGGCTGCAGTGCGTCGCGGACGGCAGGAACTTCCCTGTGCAGACGTCGTCCTCCCCAGGCAACCTTGCCTCGGGAGGACGACGTTTACCACGGGACCGTGGTAAACCGCTGGACGGTCAGTAGGCGGAGCCGCTGGCGAGGGAGACGGCGCCGACGGGGTGCCAGACGGTCTTGGTCTCGAGGAAGGCGCGGAGGCGGGCGGTGCCGGGGGCGGCGGTGAAGTCGGGCTCGCGACGAGGCGCGTGGACGCGCTTCACCGTGTCGGCGGCCGCACGCTCCAGGGCGACGCGCTGGTCGGCGGGGACGCCGGTGAGGTCGAGGCCGTTGACGTCGCCGTGGCTGGCGAGCCACGGCATGATCTCGGCCTGGTCGCCGGTGAGCAGGTTGACGACGCCGGCGGGCAGGTCGCTCGTCGCCAGCACCTCCGCGAACGTCACCGCCACCGTCGGGTCGGCCTGCGACGCGACGACGACCGCCGTGTTGCCGCCGGCCAGCACCGGCAGCACGGCGCTCACCAGGGGCAGCAGCGGCGACGCCGACGACGCAGCCACCGCGACGACGCCCGTCGGCTCCGGGGCGGAGTAGCTGAAGTAGGGGCCCGAGACGGCGTTCGCGCCACCGAAGACGGCCGACAGCTTGTCGGTCCAGCCGGCGTAGTGCACGACCCGGTCCACGGCGGCGTCGACCTCGGCGCGCGCCTCGGCGACCTTCACGCCACGGCTCTGCACGACGAGCTCGACGACGTCGGCCCGGCGGGCCTCGAGCATCTCGGCCACGCGGTACAGCACCTGCCCGCGGTTGTAGGGGGTGGCGCCGGCCCACTTCGCCAGGCCCGACCGGGCGGCGACGACGGCGTTGCGAGCGTCCTTGCGGGAGGCGAGCGCGGCGTTGGCCATGAGCGAACCCTTCGTGTCGTGCACCTGGTAGGTGCGACCTGACTCCGAGCGCGGGAAGGCGCCGCCGAGGTAGAGCTTGTAGGTCTTCGCGACCGTCAGACGTGCCATCAGAGCGCTCCCTCGTCGTCGGTGTCGAGGTAGGCGGCCATGCCGGCCGTCCCGCCCTCGCGGCCGAAGCCGGACTCGCCGTAGCCGCCGAAGGAGGCGGTCGGGTCGAACTTGTTGAAGGTGTTGTCCCAGACGACGCCGGCCTTCAGGCCCGCCGCCATGCCCATCGCGCGCGACCCCTTCTCGGTCCACACGCCGGCCGACAGGCCGTAGGGCGTGTTGTTGGCCTTCGCGAGCGCCTCCTCGGGCGTCCGGAAGGTCAGGGTGGTGAGCACGGGGCCGAAGATCTCCTCGCGGGCCACCCGCATCGACGCGGTCGCGTCGGTGAACACCGTGGGCGCGACGAACCAGCCCTTCTCCGGGAGCGTGCAGCTGCTCGTCCAGACGCCGGCGCCCTCCTCGGCCCCGACCTCGACGAGCCCGGTGATCTTGTCGTACTGCATCTGGGAGTTGACGGCGCCGACGTCGGTGTTCTTGTCGAGCGGCTCGCCGACGCGCAGCGTCTCCACGCGTCGCTTCAGCCTCTCGAGGAACTCCTCGGCGACCGACTCCTGCACGAGCAGGCGTGAACCGGCGCAGCAGACCTGGCCCTGGTTGAAGAAGATGCCCGACACGACGCCCTCGACGGCCTGGTCGATCGCCGCGTCGGCGAACACGATGTTCGCGCCCTTGCCGCCGAGCTCGAGGGTCAGCTTCTTGCCGGTGCCCGCGAGCTCGGACTGGATGCGCTTGCCCACCGGCGTGGAGCCGGTGAACGCGACCTTGTCGACGCCGGCGTGGTTGACGATGGCGCTGCCGACGTCGCCGGCTCCCGGGAGGATGTTGACCACACCGGGCGGCAGGTCGGCGTCGGCGAGGATCTCGGCGAGGATCAGCGCGGTGACCGGCGTGGTCTCCGCGGGCTTGAGCACGACGGTGTTTGCCGGCGGCCAGCGCGGGGGCGATCTTCCAGGCGGCCATGAGCAGCGGGAAGTTCCACGGGATGACCTGACCGGCCACGCCGAGCGGGCGCGGTGCGGGACCGAGGCCGAGGTGGCCGAGCTTGTCGGCCCAGCCGGCGTGGTGGAAGAAGTGCTGCGCCGCGGTGGGCACGTCGAAGTCGCGGGTCTCGCGGATCGGCTTGCCGTTGTCGAGGGTCTCGGCGACGGCCAGCTCACGGGAGCGCTCCGCGATCGCGCGGGCGATGCGGAACAGGTACTTGCCGCGCTCGGCGCCGCCCATCCGGGACCAGGGCCCGTCGTAGGCGCGGCGGGCTGCGGCGACCGCCCGGTCGACGTCGGCCGCGGACGCGGTGCTGACGGTGGTGAGGGTCTCGCCGGTGGCCGGGTTGACGGAGGTCAGGTCGTCGCCGCCGCCGTCGACGAACGCACCGTCGAGGAACAGCTGGTACCGGGGCTTGATCGCGGCGATCGCCGCCGACTCCAGGGCCGGCGCGTAGGTGAGGTCCATGGGTGGGTCCTTCGGTGGTGTCGGTCGACGGGGTCAGTCGACGCTGACGTAGCGGGGGCCGCTGTAGTGGCCCTGGGTCTGGGTGCGGCGCTGCAGCAGCAGGTCGTTGACGACGCCCGAGGCGCCGAAGCGGAACCAGTGCGGGTCGAGCCACTGCGGCCCGGCGACCTCGTGCACGGCGACGAGGTAGGCGATGGCGTCCTTCGTGGTGCGGATGCCGCCGGCGGGCTTCACCGCGCGCTGCACGCCGGTGAGGTCGAAGAGGTCGCGCACGGCCTGCAGCATCACGTGGGTGACGGGCAGCGTGGCAGCCGGCGCGATCTTGCCGGTGGAGGTCTTGATGAAGTCGCCTCCGGCCAGCAGCGCGAGCCACGACGCGCGGCGCACGTGGTCGTAGGTGGCGAGCTCGCCGGTCTCCAGGATCACCTTGAGCCGGGCGTCCCCGCAGGCCGCCTTCACGGCCTCGACCTGTCCGAACACGGTGGCGTAGTCGCCGGCGAGGAACGCGCCGCGGTCGATCACCATGTCGACCTCGTCGGCACCGGCGTCGACGGCGAGGCGCGTGTCGGCGAGCTTGACCTCGAGCGACGAGCGACCCGCGGGGAACGCGGTGGCCACCGACGCGACCTTGACGCCGGTGCCGGCCAGGGCCTCGGCGGCGACGGCCACCATGTCGGGGTAGACGCAGACGGCCGCGGTCGACGGCGTGCCCGCCACCTCCCGGTCGGGCTGGACCGCCTTGCGGCAGAGGTTGCGCACCTTGCCGGGGGTGTCGGCGCCCTCGAGCGTCGTCAGGTCGACCATCGAGATCGCCAGGTCGATGAGGGCGCGCTTGCTGTCCTTCTTGATCGAGCGGGTCGCGAGCTGGGCCGCGCGGGCCTCGACGCCGACGGGGTCGACGGCCGGCAGCCCCTCGAGGAAGGCGCGGAGCGCGGTGTTGTCGGTGCCGCCGAGGCCCACGGCGGCGCGGATCGCGGCAGCGTCGACTGCGGCGTCGGCAACGGGGGCGGTGGCGGGGGACGACGGAGTCATGGTTGTCCTTCGGACGGTGGAGCGGGTGGAACGGTGGGTCGTGGTGCTGCCGGAGCAGCAGGGCGGCGGGGCCGCGTCGGTGCCGACGCGGACCCGCCGCCCCGGGTCAGCCGGTCAGCTGATGCCCTTGCAGGTGTCGGTGTCGCCCTCGTCGGTGAGGAACTCACAGAAGTCTGCCACCTGGTCCTTGGTGACGAGTCGGCCCTGCAGGACGGTGTTCTTCTCGACCTTCTCGCCCTCGGCGACCTTGAGGCTGATGCCGAGCACCTCCTTGCCGAGCACGAACGGCGACTCGGCGTGCGTGGAGTACATCGTGCCCGCCTCGATCGCCTTCAGGGCGTCGCCGATGCCGTCGTTGCCGACGACCTTGACCTGGCCCGCGAGGTTGCGTGCCTTGAGCGCCGCGACGACGCCGAGCGCCATCTCGTCGTTCGCGGCGTAGACGCCGTCGATGTCGCTGTTGCCCTGCAGGACGTTGGTCATGACGTCGAGCGCCTTGCCGCGGTCGAAGTCGGCGGCCTGCTGGGCGACGACCTCGATGTCCGGGTAGGCCTTGATGCCCTCGTTGAAGCCCTTGCTGCGGTCCTGCGCGACGTTCGTGCCGAGGATGCCCTGGATCTCGACGACCTTGCCCTTCTCGCCGATCGACTCGGCGAGCGACTTCGCGGCCTCCTTGCCGGCCTGGACGGCGTCGTAGCCGATGAAGCTGTCGAGGTCGCCGCTGTCGGGCGCACGGTCGAAGGCGACGACGGGGACGCCGGCCTTGTTGGCGGCCTTCGTCATCGTGCCGCCGGACTCGCTGCCGACCGGGTCGATGATGAGCACCGACGGCTTCTTGGTCAGGGCGGTCGTCGTCGCGTTCAGCGCCGTCTGGTCGCTGTTGTTGGCGTTCTGCACGTCGAGGTCGACGCCGGAGTCCTTCGCGGCCTCCTTGGCGCCGTCGACGACGGAGACGAAGAACGGGTTGTTGAGCGTGCTGATGACGAGGGTCGCCTTGACGTCCTTCTCGCCGCCGGCGTCGCCGCCGCGTCCGCAGGCGCCGAGCGTCGTGGTCATCGCCAGGGCCGCGGTGAGGGCGGCCGTCTTCTTCCAGGTGTTCACGGGGTTCCTCCAGTGGTGGTGGGTGAGGCGGTGTCCGCGTCGGCGCCCGAGCCAGGCCGTCGAGGACGGACCAGGCGCGTCAGCGCCCGGACACGATCGGAGTTGCGATCCAGGAAGATCGCCACGAGGATCACGAGACCCTTGACGACGCCCTGCAGGAACGGCGAGACATCGAGCAGGTTGAGACCGTTGTCGATGACGCCGAGCAGCAGCGCGCCGATGAGGGTGCCGGCGAGCGCACCGCGGCCGCCCGCGAGGCTGGTGCCGCCGATGATGACGGCGGCGATGGCGGCGAGCTCCAGGCCGGTGCCGGCCGTGGGCTGCGCGGTGCCGAGGCGTGCGGCCAGGATGAACCCGGCCGTCGAGGCCAGGAGGCCGCTGATGACGAACGCGAGGATCTTCACGCGGTGCACCTCGATGCCGGCGAGGCGCGCCGCGTCCTCGTTGTCGCCGACGGCGTACACGTGGCGGCCGTAGCGCGACCTGGCCAGGACGAGGCCGAAGACGACGAACGCCGCGAGCATGATCCACACCGGGTTCGGCACGCCCAGCGGGCTCGCCTGGCCGATCGCGAGGAACGCGTCGTCGTCGATCGAGACCGGGTTGCCCTGGCTCAGCTGCAGCGTGAGGCCCGAGAGCACCGACATCATCGCGAGCGTCGCGATGAACGACGGCATGCGCAGCTTCGTCACCAGCAGGCCGTTGACGAGGCCGGCGAGGGCGCCCACGCCCCAGCCGGCGAGCAGGCCGACGACGAGCGGCTGGTCCTGCAGCGTGAAGGCGGTGACGATGCCCGAGATGCCGAGGATCGCGCCGACCGACAGGTCGATCTCGGCGAGGATGATGACGTACGTCTGCCCGGCTGCCAGCAGCGCCGTGACCGACGCGGCGAGCAGCACGTTCAGCAGGTTGTCCCCGGTGAGGAACAACGGCGTGGCGATGAACAGCACGAGGCCGACGAAGAGCAGCATCCACACCGCCCGCAGCTCGCGGTTCAGGGACGTCAGCCCGGTGATGATCGGCTTCATGCGGCACTCTCCAATGCGTGCTCGAGCAGCTTCTGCTCGGTGAGGTCGTCGTCGGTGAGCTCGGCCACGACGTGGCCCTGACGCATCACCAGGAGCCGGTCGGACATGGCGACCAGCTCGGGGAGGTCGGAGGAGACGAGCACGACGGCGACGCCGGCGGCGGCCTGCTCGTTGATGATCCGGTAGATCTCGGCCTTGGCGCCGACGTCGACGCCGCGGGTCGGCTCCTCCATCATCAGCACCTTCGGGTGGGTCAGGACCCAGCCGCCGAAGAGCGCCTTCTGCTGGTTGCCGCCGGACAGGCTGCCGACCGGCGCCGAGGGCGAGGCCGTGCGGATCGAGAGCTGCTCGATGATCCGGGTCGTCTCGGCGCGCTCGCGACCGCGGTGCACGTACGGCCCGGTGCTGTAGCGCGAGAGGCTGGCCATCGAGATGTTGTCCGACACCGACTGCTGCAGGCACAGGCCCTCGGCCTGGCGGTCCGGCGGCACGTAGCCGATCCCGGCGTCGATGGCCGCCTGCGGCGCCGACGGACGGTACGTCGTGCCGTCGACGGCCACCGAGGCCGTCGTGGTCGGCACCAGCCCGAACAGGGCCCGCAGGACGCTGCCCTTGCCGCAGCCGAACACGCCGCCGATGCCGACCACCTCGCCGGCGCGGACGTCGAACGAGACGTCGGCGAAGTCCGGTCCTGTGAGGCCGCGCACCGAGAGGACGACGTCGTCGCGGGTGTGGGTCTCCTTGGGGTAGAAGTCCTCGATGGTGCGTCCGACCATGGCCGTCACCACCTCGCGCTCGTCGAGCTCGGCGGTCGGTCGCTCGAGCGCGACGGAGCCGTTGCGCAGCACGACCACGCGCTGGGAGAGCCGGAAGACCTCCTCCAGCCGGTGGCTGATGTAGACGATCGCGACGCCGGAGGCCCGCAGCCGCTCGATCTGCTCGAACAGCCGCTCGGACTCCTGCTCGTCGAGCGCCGCCGTGGGCTCGTCGAGGATGAGCAGCCGCGCGTCGTGCCCGGCGGTCTTGGCCATCTCGAGCATCTGCATCTGCGCGACCGAGAGCCGGTGGACCGGGGTGGCGGGGTCGACGTCGAGCCCGATGAGGTCGAGCAGCTCGCGGGCCTTGGCGCGCATGCGGCGCTTGCTGACGAGGACGCGACCGAACTCGGCCTGCTCGTCGAGCGTGAAGAGGTTCTCGGCAACCGTGAGGTTCGGGAAGATGTTCTGCCTGAACTCCTGGTAGATCACCTGGATGCCGTGGCCCATCGCGTCCTGCGGGCCGGTGAAGGCGACGTCCTGGCCGTCGACCACGATGCGGCCGGCGTCGGGGCGGTACGCGCCGGAGACGATGCGGGTCAGCGTCGACTTGCCGGCGCCGTTCTCGCCGACGAGCGCGAGGACCTCGCCGCCCTCGACCGTCAGGTCGATGCCGCGCAGCACCTCGGTCTCGCCGAAGCGCTTGTGGATGTCGTGCAGCTCGATGCGCATGGCGGCCTCAGTACGCCACGCCGGCGTGCAGCACGACGTTGGCGTACGGGGTGAACTCGCCCGAGCGCACCGCCGCCCGCGCGCCGTGGCTGAGCGCCTTCAGCTCGACGTGCGGGACGAGCGTGATCGGCACGTCGAGCGCGGCGAAGCGCTCCTCCAGCGCGGCGAGCATGTCGGGGGAGTGCTCGCGGATCTCCTCGGAGATCGTCGCGCCCTCGACGACCAGCTCGTCGAGCACGGTGTCGAGCACGTCGAGGAACGCGGGCAGCCCCGGGCGGACCGCGAGGTCGACGCGCTCGACGCCGAGCGGGATCGGCAGGCCGGCGTCGGTGACGACGACGAGGTCGGTGTGCCCGGTCTCGGAGACGACCCGCGACAGCTGGCCGTTCAGGGTGGCGGTGTTCTTGCGCATGGGTGGTTCAGCTCCCGGTGGTGGCGGTGGGGGTGGAGGTTCCGGCAGCGCGGACGGCGAGGAAGGCGTCGACGTCCGTGCCCGCGGGCAGGCTCGGCGACGCGCCCCGTCGGGTGACGGCCAGCGCGCCGGCGGCCATGGCCCGGGGGAGGGCGGCGTCGAGGGTGAGCCCTGACGCGAGGCCCGCCCCGAGGTAGCCGGCGAACGCGTCGCCCGCGGCCGTCGTGTCGACGGCCTCGACGGCGGGGGCCGCGAAGTGTCGGGGGCCGTCGGCGTCGACGACCACCACGCCCTTGGCGGCGAGGGTGACGACGGCGTGCGCGACGCCGCGCTCGACGAACCAGCGCCCGGCCTGCTCGGCGGAGGCGACGTCGACCACGGGGATGCCGGTGAGCGTCGTGGCCTCGGTCTCGTTGGGGGTGACGACGTCGAGCTCGGCCCACACGGCGTCGTCGAGGGGAGCGGCGGGTGCCGGGTCGAGGATCGCGACCATGCCGGCGGCACGGGCCGCGCGGGTGGCCCGGACCATGACGTCCACGGGGGTCTCGAGCTGCGTGAGCAGCACGGACGCACGGCCCACCGCGCCGGCCACGCCGGCGTCGACGTCGGCAAGCCCGAGATGGTCGTTGGCGAGCGGGACCATGACGATGTCGTTCTCGCCCGAGGCGTCCACGCGGATGTGGGCCACGCCGGTGGGGCCGTCGACCGTGCGCACGGACGTCACGTCGACGCCGGAGGCGGCGAGCCCGCCGCGCGTGAGCTCGGCGAAGGCGTCGGTGCCGACGCAGCCGACCATCTGGGTGTCCACACCCGCGAGCGCGGCCGCGACGGCCTGGTTCGCGCCCTTGCCGCCGAGGACGAGGGTAAGGTCGTCGCCCAGGATCGTCTCGCCCGGACGGGGCAGACGCTGGGAGAAGGTCGTGACGTCGGCGGTGATGCTGCCGATCACCAGGACGCCGGAGGGGGTGGTCATGCGGGGCTGCCTTTCGGGACGGGCCCCGTCGACCCGCGGACGACCAGCTCGACCGGGAGGGTGACGTGGGCGGTGGGGGCGTGCTCGTCGGCGTGCAGGCGCTCGACGAGCAGGCGGGCCGCCGCGGCGCCCTCCTCGACGTCGGGACGCGACACGACCGTGAGCGGTGGGTCGAGCAGGGTGGCGAGCGGCAGGTCGTCGAAGCCGACGACGGACAGGTCGTCCGGCACCCGCACGCCGAGCGCACCGAGCGTCACGAGGGCGCCGGCCGTCATGAGGTTGTTCGCGACGACGACGGCCGTGGGCCGCTGCGGCAGCCGCCAGAGGTCGGCCATGTGCAGCCGGCCGCTGTCCTCGCGGAAGTCGCCGCGCCGCACGAGCGCCTCGTCGACGTCGATGCCGTGGCCCGCCATGGCGGCGAGGAACGCCTCGTGGCGCATGCGGCCGGGGGTGGAGTCGACGCGACCGCTGATGGTCGCGATCCGGGTGTGCCCGAGCCCGACCAGGTGGTCGACGGCCTGCTGGATGCCCGCGGTGTTGTCGACGAGGACGCGGTCGACGTCGGGGCCCGAGGAGGTCTCGCGGTCGACGAACACGAGCGGGTGGCCGGCCTGCGCCAGCAGGTCGGGGATCTCGTCGTTCTCCGACAGCGGCGCCATGATGAGCCCGTCGGTGCGCTGGGCCAGCTCGCGGACGAGGGCCTCCTCCCGCTCGGCGTCCTCGTCGCTGTTGCCCAGGATCACCTGCAGGCCGTGCGGGCGGACCTCGCGCTCGATGCCCTTCACGAGGGCGGCGAAGAACGGGTTGGAGATGTCGGGGACGATCACGCCGATCGACTGGTGGCGTCCCGACTTCAGGCTGCGGGCGACGAGGCTGGGCCGGTAGCCGAGCTCCTCGATGGCGCGGCGGACGGCCTCCTCGCTGCGGATGCGCTGGCCGGCGAGGTAGCGCGTCACGGACGCCGTGGACACGCCGGCCGCCCTCGCCACGTCCTGGATGTTCGCCATGCCTGCTGCCCTTCGTGCCGCCGTCGGCGGCCTTGTCGAGTGAAGTGTTATCGATAACACTGTTATCGATGACAGTGACCGTAGTCACAGGTGGGGCGGCTGTCAAGCGACATCGTGTGCCCGCCGCCGCCGGGCGCTCCCGGTGGCGTGCCACGATGTGCGCGTGAGCCTGACCGCCGACCAGATCCGCCGCGCCCCGAAGGTGGCGCTCCACGAGCACCTCGACGGCGGCGTCCGCCCGTCGACCGTCGCCGAGATCGCGCAGGAGGTCGGGCACCCGCTGCCCGCCCCGCCGGACCGGCTCGGGATGTGGTTCGCCGACGCCGCCAGCTCCGGCTCGCTGCCGCGCTACCTGGAGACCTTCGAGCACACGGTCGCGGTCATGCAGCGTCCGCAGGACCTCGCCCGCGTGGCCCGCGAGTCGGTGCTCGACCTCGCCGCCGACGGTGTCGTCTACGCGGAGCTGCGCTGGGCGCCCGAGCAGCACCTGCAGGGCGGCCTGCCCCTCGCCGAGACGGTCGAGGCCGTGCAGGCGGGCATCGACGAGGGGCGCGCCGAGGCGGCCGCCGAGGGCACGCCGATCGTCGTCGGCCAGCTGCTCACGGCGATGCGGCACGCGCAGCACGGTCTGGAGATCGCCGAGCTCGTCGTCGAGTACCGGGACCGGGGCGTCTGCGGCTTCGACATCGCGGGTGCCGAGGACGGCTTCCCGCCGATCCTGCACCTCGAGGCGTTCGAGTACCTGCGCCGCGAGAACGCGCACTTCACCATCCACGCAGGCGAGGCATTCGGCCTGCCGTCCATCTGGCAGGCCATCCAGCGCTGCGGCGCCGACCGGCTGGGCCACGGCGTCCGGATCATCGACGACATCGACCTCGCGGCCGAGGGCGGGCCCCGACTGGGCCTGCTCGCCGCCTACGTGCGGGACCGGCGCATCCCCCTGGAGATGTGCCCCTCCTCGAACCTCCAGACCTCGGCGGTCCCCGGCATGCGCTCCATCGCGGACCACCCGATCGGCCTGCTCAAGGAGCTCGGGTTCCGCGTGACCATCAACTGCGACAACCGGCTGATGAGCGGCACGTCGATGAGCCGGGAGATGCAGCTGCTCGTCGACGCCTTCGACTACGGCGCCGACGACCTGCGCTGGTTCACGGTCAACGCCATGAAGAGCGCCTTCCTGCCGTTCGACGAGCGCCTCGCGCTGATCGACGACGTCATCAAGCCGCGCTACGCAGCGCTCTAGTCCCCACGTTTCGGAGCGTCATCGCCCTTTCTTCGCGAGAAAAGGGGTGATGACGTTCCGAAACGTGGGGTGGACGAGCGACGCAGCACCCGCCGCGCCTGGCGCGGGGTCATCGGGGTGCAGCCGGCGGCCACCGCCGCGGCGACGACCCGGTCGTCGTCGTTCTTCAGCCGCCAGCCGCGCCGCACCAGCACCCACGGGCTCTTGCGCCCCTCCCGCAGGTCGCGCGCGAGGCGCAGCCCGAACGTGACGAACCGGTGCCGGCGCAGGCAGATCGCCGCGTCCAGCAGTCCGGCGTCGCGGCACGCGGCCACGACGACCGGCGCGAACAGGCCCTCGGCGATGAACCGGTCGCCGACCTCCAGGTGCTGCGTGCCGGTCCGACGGCTCGCGGCGATGTCGTACACCGGCACGTCGGCCTCGCCGGCGGCGCAGAGCTCCGCGATCGACCCGACCGCGGCCACCGCGTCCCAGGAGCCGGCGTCGTCCCAGTCGGGGATGCCCAGGCTCGAACGAGGCAGGTCGGGGTCGTCGCCGTCGCGGTAGAAGTCGTCGAGGCGCAGCACCGACCACCCCAGGACCTGGGCCAGGTGGGACTTCCCGACGCCCGACGGTCCGGCCACGATGACGACTCCCACGGCGTGCCACCCTACGAGATGCACGCTCTTCCAGGTTCCCGGACTTCACCCATTCGTCACGCGCGGAGCGTTGACGACGCGCACCGGACCGGGGTGGAATCGAGGTCGATCCAGAGCGGTCCGGGCGTCGTCGCGCCACCGGGGGGCCGACTCGACGACCCGAAGGACCGCTCCCACGTGAAGACACGTCTGCGCCGAGCCGCGCTCGCACTTTCCCTCGTCCTGGCCCTCGGGGCCGGCGTCCTCGCCGCGACCCCCGCCCAGGCTGCGGACGACGTCACCATCAGGCTGCTCGACGTCAACGACTTCCACGGCCGCATCGACGCGAACACCGTCAAGGTGGCCGGCACGATCGAGCAGCTGCGGGCCGAGGCGGGGGAGGCCAACACCCTGTTCCTCTCGGCGGGCGACAACATCGGCGCCTCGCTGTTCGCCTCCTCGGTGCAGCAGGACGAGCCGACCATCGACGTGCTGAACGCCCTGGGCCTGCGCGTCTCGACGATCGGCAACCACGAGCTCGACCGCGGCTTCGCCGACCTCGCCGGGCGCGTGAGCGACCGGGCCGACTTCACCTACCTCGGTGCCAACGTCGTGTCCAAGGCGACCGGCGAGCCGGCGCTCCCGGCGTACGAGACCTTCGAGGTCGGCGGCCTCGACGTCGCCGTCGTCGGCGCCGTCACCGAGGAGACGCCGTCGCTGGTCTCGCCCGCGGGCATCGCCGACCTGGAGTTCACGGACCCGGTCGAGGCGGTCAACCGCACGGTCGACGAGCTCGAGGCGTCGCCCACGCCGCCCGACGTCGTCGTCGCCGCCTACCACGAGGGCGCTGGTGCGGGCACGCCCGACGGCGCCACGCTCGAGCAGGAGGTGGCCGCCGGCGGCGCCTTCGCCGACATCGTCACCAAGACCGACCCGCAGGTCGACGCGATCTTCACGGGCCACACCCACAAGCAGTACGCCTGGCAGGCGCCCGTCCCCGGCGAGGCTGGCAGGACCCGACCGGTGCTGCAGACCGGCAGCTACGGCGAGGCCATCGGCAGCATCGACCTGACGGTCGACGGTGACACCGGTGCCGTCACGAGCACCGCCACCAACGTCAAGCGCACCACCACCGACGACGCGACGCTCGTGAGCCGCTTCCCGCGCGTCGCCCAGGTCAAGACCATCGTCGACGCCGCGCTGGCCAAGGCCAAGCAGGTCGGCGAGCAGCCGGTGGCGCAGGTCAGCGCCGACATCACCACCGCCTACGCGGGCGGCAACCGCGACGACCGGGCGAGCGAGTCGACGCTCGGCAACCTCGTCGCCGACGCCCAGCTGGCCGGCGTCGAGGACACGCCCGCCGGTGCCGACCTCGCGGTCGTCAACCCCGGTGGCCTGCGCAACGAGCTGCTCTTCAAGGGCACCGGCGGCACGAACGCCGACGGCGTCGTCACCTTCGCCGAGGCCAACGCCGTGCTGCCCTTCACCAACAACCTCAGCTCGGTGAGCCTCACGGGCGCCCAGCTGAAGAAGGTCTTCGAGCAGCAGTGGCAGCGCGACGCGGCCGGTGCCGTGCCGTCGCGCCCCTACCTGCAGCTCGGCACCTCGAGCAACGTCGCGTACACGTTCGACCCGACCCGCGCCGAGGGCGACCGGATCACGTCGCTGCGCGTGGACGGCAAGGCCGTCGACCCGGCCGCCACCTACAAGGTCGCCGTGCCGTCGTTCCTCGCGTCCGGCGGCGACAACTTCCGGGCCTTCGCGGAGGGCACGTCGGTCGACACCGGCCTGCTCGACTACGAGGTCTGGATCGACCACCTCAAGGCCGAGAGCCCCGTCGCGCCCGACTTCGCGCGGCACGCGGTGCAGGTCGAGGGCCTGCAGCAGGACTACACCGAGGGCGACGCGCTGGCGGTCACGCTGCCGAAGCTCGACCTGACGTCGCTCGGCAGCCCGGCCAACACCTCCGTCGCCGTGACGCTCGTGTCCGGTGGCACGCGTCGCGACCTCGGCGAGGTGCCTGTCAGCGGTGGCGTCGCGCGTCTCACGCAGACCCTGCCGAAGGGCGTGACGGGCACGGCCCACCTCGAGGTGAAGGCCAGCCCGAGCGGCACCACGGCCGTGCTGCCCTCGTTCACGATCGCGAAGGCGCTGGTCGACGCGAGACTCGACGTCGTCACCGTGCCGTTCGTGAAGCAGGGCTCGTTCTCCCTGCTCGTCGCCCGGGTCAGGGGTGCCGAGGGTCGACCCACCGGCACGGTCAGCGTCACGGCGGGCGAGACCCGGCTCGGCTCGGCGCGGCTGTCGCGCGGTGCTGCGGTGCTGCTGCTCGACACCCGTCGCCTCGCGGTCGGCCGCCAGGTGCTCACCACGGCCTACAGCGGCGACGCGACCTACAAGCCGGCGCAGCGCGACACCACCGTGACCGTGCTCGCGAAGCGGGGTCGCTGATGCGCGCCCGACGCAGCACGGCCGCACTCGCGGCCGGCGCCGCGCTCGTCGCGGGCCTGCTCGCCGCGGCTCCCTCGCAGGCCGCGCCCGACGGTGACGACCTCGTCATCGGCGAGGCGTACCTGAACGGCGGGAGCAGTGGCGCGACCTACCTGAACAAGTTCGTCGAGATCCAGAACCCGACGGACCGTCCGATCGACGTGTCCGGCTGGTCCGTGCAGTACCGCTCGTACTCCTCGACCGCCGCGTTCACGGGGGTCGTGCCGCTCGGCGACCACCACGTCGAGCCCGGTGGCACGCTGCTGGTCTCGGGGAACAGCAACGCGGCCAACGGCCAGGCGCTGCCGACTCCCGACGTGACGTCGTCGATCGCGTTCTCGGGCAACGCCAACGGCGGCACGCTCGCACTCGTGCGGTCCACCACCGCGCTCTCGGGCGACCGGGCGACGGTGCTCGCCTCCGACGCGCTCGTCGACCTCGTCGGCTACGGCGCCTCGGCCACCTACGAGGGCACCGGCCCGGCGGCGAGCGGCTACTCGGTGACGTCGTCGCTGCAACGCAGTGCGAGCCGCGACACCGACGACAACGCCGCCGACCTGCGCGGTGGCACGCCCACGCCGCAGGCCTGCGGCACCGCCTGCGACGGGGCGGGCACGCCCGTCGAGCCGCCCGCAGCCGCCACGATCGCCGAGATCCAGGGCACGGGCACCGCCAGCCCGCTCGTGGGACGCTCCGTCACCACGACGGGCGTCGTCACGGCCGCCTACCCGACCGGCGGCTTCGACGGCGTCTACCTGCAGACCGAGGGAACCGGCGGCGACGCCTCCGCGCGCACCGCCTCCGACGGCGTGTTCGTGCACTCCGCCGCCCTCGCGGGCGACGTGCGCGTCGGCGACCACCTGAAGGTCACGGGCACGGTCGAGGAGAGCTTCGGCCTCACCCAGCTCGACGTGGCAGCCGGCGGCTGGACCCGCCTCGACACGGCCGCGCAGGCGGTGAAGCCCACCGAGGTCACGTTCCCGATGGACGACGCCCAGCGCGAGGCGCTCGAGGGCATGCTCGTCGCACCGCAGGGCCGGTTCACCCTGACCGACAACTTCGGGACGAACACGTTCGGCGAGATCGGCCTCGCCTCCGGCGACACCGGTCTGCCGCAGCCCACCGACGTCGCGCGTCCGGGAACCGACGAGTACCGCGCGGTGGTGGCCGAGAACGCCCGTCGTCTGGTCACCGTCGACGACGGCGCGGGCGTGAACTACACGGCCGGTGCGAAGAACACGCCGGTGCCGTGGCTGCGTCCCGACAACGAGGTCCGCACCGGCGCTCCAGTCACCTTCGACGGCGACCCGCTCGTCCTCGACTACCGGTTCAGCAAGTGGCGCCTGCAGCCCACCCAGCAGCTGACGGCGGGCGGCGACGAGCCGATCACGATCGGCAGCACCCGCCAGGCGGCGCCGAAGGACGTGGGCGGCGACGTGAAGATCGCCTCGTTCAACGTGCTCAACTACTTCACGCTGACGGGCGAGGCGTACGAGCGCTCCGGCCTCGGCACGTGCACGTACTACACCGACCGCAACGGCAACCGGGTCACCGTGAACCGCTGCAGCGGCACCGGTCCCCGCGGTGCGGCCGACGACGCGAACCTGCAGCGTCAGCAGGCCAAGATCGTGAACGCGATCGACGGTCTCGGCGCCGACGTCGTGTCGCTCGAGGAGATCGAGAACTCCGCGGCGTTCGGCTTGGACCGCGACACCGCGCTGCGCACGCTCGTCGCCGCCCTCAACGAGAAGGCCGGCCGCGAGGAGTGGGCGGCCGTGGCCTCGCCGACGCGCGTGCCCGCGCAGGAGGACGTGATCCGCACGGCCTTCATCCACAAGGTCGGCGTGGTCGAGCCGGTCGGGGAGTCGGTCATCGACGACGACCCCGCCTTCGACAACGCGCGCGACCCGCTGGCCCAGGAGTTCCGTCCGGTGGGCGGCAAGGCGGCCGACGACTTCGTCGTGGTGGTGAACCACTTCAAGTCCAAGGGCTCGGGCGACGGCGAGGACGCCGACACCGGTGACGGTCAGGGCGCGTCGAACGCCTCGCGCGTCAAGCAGGCGCAGGCGCTGGTGACCTTCGCCGACGAGCAGAAGCAGGCCGCCGGCACCGACACCGTCTTCCTGACCGGCGACTTCAACAGCTACAGCAAGGAGGATCCGGTCACGGTCCTCGAGGACGCCGGCTACGTCAACGTGCCCGCGCGGTACACCGACAAGACGACCTACCAGTTCGGCGGTCTGCTCGGCTCGCTCGACCACGTCTTCGCCTCGCCGGCCGCGGCCGCCAAGGTCACGGGTGCCGACGTGTGGGACATCAACGCCGACGAGTCGCTGGCCCGCGAGTACAGCCGCTACGACAACAACGTCACGCGCCTGTACGACACCAGCCCGTACCGCGCCAGCGACCACGACCCCGCGGTCGTCGGCTTCACCGCCAAGGCCAAGGAGCCGCAGGTCGGGCCGACGCGCATCGCCGTCACGGGGTACACCGCCCCGCCGCGCGTCACCCTGACCGCCACGGTCACGGGTGGCGACGTGAAGGCGGACGGGGGCCTGCTGGTCGTGCTCGACGGCTGGCGACCCGTGGGTGCCGCGACGGTCCGCGACGGCCAGGCCACGGTGCGGCTCGCCGGCGTCGGCAAGGGTCGGCGCGTGCTGACCCTCGCCTACACCGGCGACCGCCGGCTCCGACCTGCGGTCACGCTCTACCGGACCCGCTGAGCCCGGGGCGAGGATGGCCCGAGCGCGTCCGGCAGCCGCCGGTGTCGTGCTCGGGCCATCACGCGTTCCGCGCGGGCGGTGGTCCTCCTCGGGAGCGGCCGACGGCTCGCCGTGCGGCGGTCGCGACGATCGTGTCGGCCAGCTGCTCGGGTGCGTCGACGGGGACGAGGTGGCCGCTGTCCGGGAGCAGGACCTCCACGAGGTCCGGCGCGACGCGTTCGAGCTGGCGTGCGGGAGCGTCCTGGACGGTCGACGCGCCGACCGCCGTGACCGGCATCGTCAGGGTGCCGCTCTCGGACCACGCCCGGTTCGCCGCGGCGTTGCTCGGCATCGCCCGGTAGTGCTCGAAGGCCGCTCGCAGCCGGCCGGGCCCCGTGTACGCGGCCACGAGCGTGTCGGCGAGGTCGTCGGGGACGCCCGTGCGTGACCCGATGCCGAGGAAGAAGCGCACGTAGCGGTCCTCGGCGCCGGCGACGACGTCCTCGGCGAGGCCACCGGGCGCCTGGTGGAAGCCGAACCACCAGGGTCCGCCGCCGGCGACGAACGTCTCGGCGCCGGGCAGACCGCCCACGACCGCCTCGACGACGGTGAGGCTGGAGACGCGGTCGGGACGGCTCGTCGCCAGGGCGAAGGCCACCGCGGCTCCGAGGTCGAGGCCGACGACGTGCGCGGCCGGCAGGCCCAGCGCGTCGAGCAGGGCGGCCTGGTCCGCGGCGAGGGTGGCGGCGTCGTACCCGTCGACGAGGACCTCGCTCGAGCCGAGGCCGCGCAGGTCGGGGGCGACCACCTGGTGGCCCGCTGCGACGAGGAGCGGCGTGACGGTCCTCCAGATGGCGTTCGTGTGGGGGAAGCCGTGGAGCAGCAGGATCGGTGGGCCGCTGCCCGTCGTCGTGACGGCGACCTGGAGGTCGCGCAGCTGCACGACCTCGACCTCGCTGGTCTCGTGAGTGGTGCTGCCCATCGCTCCGCCCTTCGTGGTTACCATCGGTGACCTGATGACGTGAGGAGACCGCTCGCGATGGGACAAGAAGGCACCTCGGGGGAACCTGGTCACCTCCCGGTGACCGTGGACGGCCAGGGGGACCTCTTCGACGCCGGGTGCCCGACCCGGCACCTGCTCGACCGCGTCGGGTCGAAGTGGACCGTGATGGTCGTGCTGCTCCTGGCCGAGGCGGACTCCGTCCGGTTCTCGGCGCTGCGCCGGCAGATGGCGGGGGTCTCGCAGAAGATGCTGTCGCAGACGTTGCGCCAGCTCGGGAGCGACGGCCTGGTGAGCCGACGGGTCGACGGGACCGTGAGCCCGCCGGCGGTGCACTACGCGCTGACGCCGCTGGGCTCGACGCTGGTCCCGGTGCTCGGGGCACTCAAGCAGTGGGCCGAGGACCACATGGGCGAGGTCGACGCGTCGCTCAGGGGACCAGGTAGCGGTACCGGTGGTGCGTGACGAAGCCGTACGGGGCGTAGAGCGCGAGCGCCGCGTGGTTGTCGGGCATGGTCTGCAGGTACACGCGGGTCGCGCCGCGCTCGTGCGCCCACGCGAGGCTGGTCCGCACGACGGCGTCGGCGAGACCGCGTCGGCGGTGCTCCGGGAGCGTCTCGACGGCGGCCACGCCGGCCCACTCGCCGGTCACCACGACCCGTCCGACGGCCGCCGCAGGCACGCCGTCGTCGGCGACCTCGACGAAGCCGACGGTGCGCGGTCCCTCCAGCACCCGTCGCGCGGCCTCCACGTCGTCGACCCGGCCGTAGCGCGACAGCCAGGCGTCCGACGCCCGCGCCGTCACGGTGGCCCGGTCATCGGGCTGCGGGGCGTCGTGCAGGTCGGCCACCTGCACGACGGCACCGCCCAGGTAGTCGGTGCGCGCCGTCCAGCCCGCCGCGAGGAAGCGGCGCTCCCACGCGGAGTCGACGACCACCTGCGCCTGCGGCTCCAGGCCCCGTGACGTGTAGAAGTCGAGCACCGCGGCGAACGCCTCGGCGTCGGGCCGTCCCGGGTCGCCCACGACGGCGACGGAGTTCGCGCGTCCCGTGAACGCCCCGGCGGCGCGCAGCTCCCACTCACCGAGCGACACCGACTCGGGGGCGGGCCACCCGCGCGAGGTGATCCGGACGAGCTCCTCGACGTCGACGTCGAGGGCGCGACGGCTGCGGGCGGGACGGTCCGGGACCACCTTGAGCGCGACGACGCGGTCGGCGGCCACGGACGTCTCGGACCCGTCGCGACGCTGCACGACGAGCCCGGTCGGGTCGGCCGCGACGACGCGACCGACGACGTCGGTCGCGCTCCCGTCGGCGAGCCGGTGCCGCACGGTGACCCGTCGGCCGAGGAGCTCCTGGAGGTCTGCCACGACGCCACCGTCTCATGAGGCATACCTCAGTACGGCGCCCCGTCGAGCAGGCGGGATACTGGGACGGTCCGCCACCGACCAGGGCGGACCAGCGTTGCCGTCGAAGGAGCCGTCGTGACCTACGTGATCGCCCAGCCGTGTGTGGACGTCAAGGACCGCGCGTGCGTGGACGAGTGTCCCGTCGACTGCATCTACGAGGGCAAGCGGATGCTCTACATCCACCCCGACGAGTGCGTCGACTGCGGTGCCTGCGAGCCGGTGTGCCCGGTCGAGGCCATCTTCTACGAGGACGACACCCCGTCGGAGTGGAAGGAGTACTACGACGCGAACGTGAACTTCTTCGACGACCTCGGCTCGCCCGGTGGTGCCGCGAAGATGGGCGTGATCGACAAGGACCACGCCTTCATCGCCGCGCTGCCCCCGCAGAACCAGGAGTGACGACGGGGCCCTCCAGCGGGGCCCGACCCCTGGGCCCTGCCCACCGCGTCACCCCCGAGGCCACCTGCGAAGGAGCGTCCTGATGGACCGACCCCGTCTCTCCTCCCGCTTCCCCGACTTCCCGTGGGACACCCTGGCCGACGCCAAGCAACGCGCGCACGCGCACCCCGACGGCATCGTCGACCTCTCCATCGGGACGCCGGTCGACCCCACGCCGTCGGTCGCGCGTGAGGCGCTCGCCGCAGCCTCGGACGCGCCGGGCTACCCGACGGTCGCGGCGCCCGAGGCCGTGCGCCAGGCGGCCGTCGACTGGCTCGAGCGTCGACTCGGGGTCACCGGGCTCTCGACCGACCAGGTGCTGCTGACGGTCGGCTCGAAGGAGCTCATCGCCAACCTGCCGTCGCAGCTCGCGCTCGGACCGGCCGACACCGTCGTGCTGCCGTCGCTCGCGTACCCCACCTACGAGGTCGGTGCCCGCTTCGCCGGTGCCCGCGTCGTGCTCGGCGACCCGGTCGCGGACGGCCTCACCGACGTGCCGGCGCTCGTGTACGTGAACTCCCCGGCGAACCCGCACGGCGAGGTGCTGTCGGCCGAGCACCTGCGCGCGGTCGTCCGCTGGTGCCGCGAGCGGGGCGCGCTGCTGGTCTCCGACGAGTGCTACGCCGACTTCGGCTGGGAGCGCGAGCCGGTCTCCGTGCTGCACCCCGACGTCTGCGAGGGCAGCCACGACGGCCTGCTCGCCGTGCACTCGACGTCGAAGCGCTCGAACCTCGCGGGCTACCGCGCCGGCTTCGTCGCCGGTGACGCGACGGTCGTCGCCGAGCTGCTGGCCGTCCGCAAGCACCTCGGCTTCATGCTGCCGACCCCGGTGCAGCAGGCCTTCGCCGCCGCGATCGCCGACGACGAGCACGTCGTCCTGCAGCGTCGTCGCTACGCCGAGCGTCGCGACGCGCTCCGCAGGGCGCTGGAGTCGGCCGGCTTCACCATCACCCACTCCGAGGGCTCCCTGTACCTGTGGGCCACGCGGGGGGAGGGCTGCCGCGACACCGTCGCCTGGCTCGCGGAGCGCGGCATCCTCGTCGCCCCCGGCGACTTCTACGGCGAGCGCGGCGCCCAGCACGTGCGCGTGGCCTTCACCGCCACCGACGAGCGCGTCGCCGCCGCCGTCGCCCGCCTCACCGAGTCCTGACGGTTTACCACGGTCCCGTGGTAAACGTCGTCCTCCCTCGGGAAGCTTGCCGCGGGAGGAGGAGGTCTACCACGGGACCGTGGTAAACCGCTGAGAACGGCTGGGCGTCAAGATCGCGTCAAGACGCGTCAGGGGGTCGTCAGGAGCAGCTTTGCGGGGCGGGGACGGGTGTGGGGTGGGGGCATGTCCCTCGTCACCGCACTCCAGCTGCTCGGCGTCGCCGCCCTGCTGGTCTACCTCGTCGTGGCCCTCGTGCGGCCCGACCGGTTCTGAGCCGCCCATGTCCGACACCGTCTCCGGCCTGCTGACCATCGCGGCGCTGCTGACCCTGCTCGCCGTGGTCTACGTCCCGCTCGGCGACTACATGGCGCGCGTGTTCACCTCGACCCGGCACCTGCGCGTCGAGCGCGCGCTCTACCGGGTCGGCGGCATCGACCCCGACGCCGAGCAGAGCGCCCGCGGGTACGTGCTGAGCCTGGTCGCGTTCTCCGTCGTCGGCATCGTCCTCCTCCTGGCGATCCTCCTCGGGCAGGCCGCGCTCCCGTGGGACCGCGGCCTGCCCGGGATGCCCTGGGACATGGCCCTCAACACCGCGGTCTCCTTCGTCACCAACACCAACTGGCAGTCCTACGCCGGCGAGTCGACCCTCGGCTTCGCGGCCCAGGCGCTCGGTCTGACGGTGCAGAACGTCGTCTCGGCCGCCGTCGGCCTCGCCGTCGCGGTCGCGCTGGTCCGCGGCTTCACGCGGGCGGAGTCGAGCACCCTCGGCAGCTTCTGGGTCGACCTCGTCCGGGGCACCGTCCGCGTCCTGCTCCCGCTGGCGCTGGTCGCGGCGGTGCTGCTCCTGCTCGGCGGCGTCGTGCAGAACCTCTCCGACGTCACGGTGCGCGCCCTCGGCGGCGGCACGCAGGTCGTGCCCGGCGGGCTCGTCGCCAGCCAGGAGGCGGTCAAGCAGCTCGGCACGAACGGCGGCGGCTTCTTCAACGCGAACTCCGCGCACCCGTTCGAGAACCCGACGGCGCTGACCAACCTGCTGCAGGTCTTCCTCCTGCTGGTGGTGCCCGTCTGCCTGACCCGCACCTTCGGGACGCTGGTCGGCTCGCGGCGCCAGGGCCTGGTGCTGCTCGGCGCGATGGGCGTGCTGTGGGCCGGCGCTCTCGCCGTGACGACGTGGGCCGAGGTCAGCGGCCAGGGCCAGGCCGCTCAGGCTGCCGGCGCCGCGATGGAGGGCAAGGAGACCCGCTTCGGGGAGTGGGCGTCGGCGCTGTTCGCCGTGTCGACGACCGGCACGTCGACCGGGGCCGTCAACGCGTCCCACGACTCGATGTCGCCGCTCGGCGGCGGCACCGTGATGGCGCACATGATGCTCGGCGAGGTCTCGCCCGGCGGCGTCGGCTCCGGCCTCTACGGCATCCTCGTCGCAGCGATCCTCGCCGTCTTCGTGGCCGGCCTGATGGTCGGGCGGACCCCCGAGCTGCTCGGCAAGAAGATCGGCTCGCGGGAGATGACGTACGTCGCGCTCTACACGCTCGTCGTCCCCGCCCTCGTGCTCGTCGGGATCGGCACCGCCATCGCGCTGCCGTCGACGGCCGACGCCATGGGCAACCCGGGAGGCCACGGCTTCTCCGAGGTCGTCTACGCGTTCACGTCGGCCGCGAACAACAACGGCAGCGCGTTCGGCGGCATCACGGTCACGTCGACGTTCTTCCAGCTGACGCTGGCCGCGGCGATGCTGCTCGGCCGGTTCGTGCCGATCGTGCTCGTCGTCCTGCTCGCCGGCTCGCTGGCCCGCCAGCGCCGGGTGCCGACGACGGCGGGCACCCTGCCCACCGCGACCCTCCTCTTCGGCGGTCTCGTGGTCGGCGTCGTGCTGCTCGTCTCGGCCCTCACGTTCTTCCCGACCCTCGCCCTCGGTCCCGTGGCCGAGGCCCTGACAGGAGCCTCGCGATGACCCGCACCTCGGCTGCCACGCCGTTGTCGCAGCAGCTCGTCCAGCAGCTCCCCGCGGCGCTGCGCAAGCTCGACCCGCGCCACCTGTGGCGCAGCCCGGTGATGTTCGTCGTGTGGATCGGCTCCCTCGTCACGACGGTGTCGGCGGTCGTCGACCCCAGCGTCTTCGCGGTCGCCATCGCGGTCTGGCTCTGGCTCACGGTCGTGTTCGGCAACCTCGCCGAGGCCGTCGCCGAGGGCCGCGGCAAGGCGCAGGCCGACTCGCTGCGCGCGGCACGCACCGACGTCACCGCCCGCCGGGTGGCCGCCGACGGCAGCGAGTCGGTCGTGGCGGGCACGGAGCTGACGGTGGGTGACCTCGTGCGGGTCAGCGCCGGCGAGGTGATCCCGGGCGACGGCGACGTCGTGGAGGGCGTCGCGACCGTGGACGAGTCGGCCATCACCGGGGAGTCCGCGCCGGTCGTCCGCGAGGCCGGCGGGGACCGGTCGGCCGTCACGGGTGGCACGCGGGTCCTGTCCGACGAGATCGTCGTGCGGATCACGGCCGCGCCCGGCGAGACCTTCCTCGACCGGATGATCTCCCTGGTCGAGGGCGCCGAGCGTCGCAAGACGCCCAACGAGATCGCGTTGTCGATCCTGCTCGTGAGCCTCACGATCATCTTCCTGCTCGCCGTCGTCACCATCTCCCCGATGGCCGACTACGCGGGCGCGCCCCAGCCCACGGTGGTGCTGGTCGCGCTGCTCGTGTGCCTGATCCCCACCACCATCGGGGCGCTGCTGTCGGCCATCGGCATCGCCGGCATGGACCGTCTGGTGCGGGTGAACGTGCTCGCGATGTCGGGCCGTGCGGTCGAGGCGGCCGGCGACGTCAGCACGTTGCTGCTCGACAAGACCGGCACGATCACCTACGGCAACCGCCGGGCGTCGCGCTTCGTGCCCGCCGAGGGGGTCACCCTGGCGGAGCTGACGGAGGCCGCGCGCATCGCGTCACTGGCCGACCTGACGCCGGAGGGTCGCTCCATCGTCGACCTCGCCGTCGCCGACACCGGTGCCAGAGGCACGGGCGCCCCGCTGCCCGCCGGCGCCGAGCCGGTCGAGTTCACCGCCCAGACCCGCATGTCGGGCGTCGACCTGCCCGACGGACGCGAGCTGCGCAAGGGTGCCGGGAGCGCCGTCGAGGCATGGACCGGCGTCGGGCTCCCCGCGGAGGTCGGGGCGGCCGGGTACGAGATCTCGATGTCCGGCGGCACGCCCCTGCTCGTGGCCGAGCGTCGCGCCGGGGCCACCCGCGTGCTCGGCGTCGTCCACCTCAAGGACGTCGTCAAGGAGGGCATGGTCGAGCGGTTCACCGAGCTGCGACGCATGGGGATCCGCACGGTGATGGTCACCGGCGACAACGCCCTGACGGCGCGGGCGATCGCCGCCGAGGCCGGCGTCGACGACGTGCTCGCGGAGGCGACCCCCGAGGACAAGATGCGGCTCATCCGCGAGGAGCAGTCCGGCGGCCGCCTCGTGGCCATGACCGGCGACGGCACCAACGACGCGCCCGCGCTCGCGGCGGCCGACGTCGGCGTCGCGATGGCGTCGGGCACGTCGGCGGCGAAGGAGGCCGGCAACATGGTCGACCTCGACTCCGACCCGACGAAGCTCATCGACGTGGTGCGCATCGGCAAGCAGCTGCTCATCACGCGCGGCGCACTCACGACGTTCTCGATCGCCAACGACCTCGCCAAGTACTTCGCGATCGTGCCGGCCATGTTCGTGACGGCGTACCCGTCGCTCGACGCGCTCAACGTCATGCGGCTGGCCACGCCGGAGTCGGCGATCCTCTCGGCCGTCATCTTCAACGCGCTCGTCATCGTGGGGCTCATCCCGGTGGCCCTCAAGGGCGTGCGCAGCCGGGCCGCCGACGCCGCGAGCGTCCTGCGGCGCAACCTGCTCGTGTTCGGCGCGGGCGGCGTCGTCGTCCCGTTCGTCGGCATCAAGCTCATCGACCTGCTCGTCTCCCAGATCCCAGGAATCAGGTGACCGTCGTGATCCGCGACCTCCTGCGCCAGTCCCTCGCCGCCGTCCGCGTGCTGCTCGTGCTCACGGTGCTGCTCGGCGTCCTCTACCCGGCCGCCGTGTGGGCCGTGGGCCGGGCGGTGCCCGACCGGGCCGACGGCAGCCTGCTGCGGGTCGACGGCGTCGCCGTCGGCTCCCGGCTCCTCGGCCAGACCTTCGAGGGCGCGCAGTGGTTCCACCCGCGCCCGTCGGCCAACGACGACGACGGCCTCGCGTCGGCACCGTCGAACCTCGGGCCCTCGAACCCCGACCTTCTCGCGGCGATCCGCGAGCGACGAGCCGCCGTGGCGCGCGAGGACGGCGTGCCGCCGTCGGCCGTGCCCGCCGACGCCCTGACCGCGTCGGGGTCCGGGCTCGACCCCGACATCAGCCCCGCCTACGCGGCGCTGCAGGTGCCGCGGGTCGCCCGGGAGCGCGGACTCGACGAGGAGACCGTGCGTCGCCTCGTGGCCGAGGCCACCTCCGGACGCCAGCTCGGCTTCCTCGGCGAGCCCACGGTGAACGTCCTCGAGCTGAACGCGAGCCTGTCGGGTGCAGACTGAGGCTGTGCAGACGGTCCAGACGCGGGGCGACGCCACGCCCGAGCACGGGCGCGGGTGCCTGCGGGTCTACCTCGGCGCCGCACCCGGCGTCGGCAAGACCTACAGGATGCTCGACGAGGGGTGTCGGCGGGCGGCGCGCGGCACCGACGTCGTCGTCGGGATCGTCGAGACGCACGGCAGGGCGTTGACGCAGGAGCGGATCGGCGGGCTCGAGGTGGTGCCCCGGCGCACCGTCGTCCACGGTGCGACGACCCTGACCGAGCTCGACGTCGACGCGGTGCTGGCCCGGGCGCCTCAGGTGTGCCTCGTCGACGAGCTGGCGCACACCAACGCGCCGGGGTCGGGGCACGTGAAGCGTTGGCAGGACGTCGACCAGCTGCTCGCAGCGGGCATCGACGTCGTCACGACCGTGAACGTGCAGCACCTCGAGTCGCTCAACGACGTCACCGAGGCGATCACCGGCGTCCGCCAGCGCGAGACCGTGCCTGATGCGTTCGTGCGCTCGGCGGAGGCGATCGAGCTGGTCGACATGAGCCCGTCGGCGCTGCGCCGCCGCCTGGCCCACGGGAACGTCTACCCGGCCGAGCGCGTTGACGCGGCGCTGTCGCAGTTCTTCCGCGAGGGCAACCTCGCCGCGCTGCGCGAGCTGGCCCTGCTCTGGCTCGCCGAGCGGGTCGACGAGGGCCTCGAGCGCTACCGGGCGCGCCACGAGATCGAGGCCACGTGGGCGACGCGCGAGCGGATCGTCGTGGGCGTCACGGGTGGTCCGGAGTCGGAGCCGCTGATGCGCCGAGCGGCGCGGATCGCGTCGCGCGGGTCGGGTCCGTCGGGCGACGGCGGGGCGCCCTGGACGGCGCTCTACGTGTCGCGCGGCGACGGCCTGCGCCAGACCGGCCCGGACCGGCTCGAGGAGCTGCGCACGACGGCGCAGGAGCTGGGCGGCGGCTTCCACACGGTGGTCGGCGACGACGCCGCAGGCGCCATCCTCGACTTCGCGCGGGCCCGCAACGCGACCCAGGTGCTCATCGGGGCCAGCCGGCGCGGGCGGCTGTCGACGCTGCTGCGCCCGGGCATCGGCGAGACGATCGTGTCCGAGTCCGGCGACATCGACGTGCACATCGTCACGCACGACGAGGCCCGTCGGCGCCAGGCCCGGGTGCGCGAGGATTCGGCGCTCGGCCGACGCCGGACGTGGGCAGGCTTCGCCGTGGCGCTGCTCGGCCCGTTCGTGCTGGCAGGCCTGCTGCTCGCCACGCGTGACCTCCACGGGCTGCCCACCGAGGCCATGCTGTTCATGGTCCTGGTCATCGGCACCGCCCTCGTGGGTGGTCTGCGACCGGCCGTCGTGGCGGCGTTCGTCAGCGGCGGCGTGCTGAACTACTTCTTCACCCCGCCCGTGCAGACGCTGCGCATCGCCACGGGCGAGAACGCGGTGGCGGTCGTCCTCTTCGTCGTGGTCGGCATGTCGGTCGCGCTCGTCGTCGACCGGGCGGCCCGGCTCGCCGGTCTCGCCGGCAGGGCCCGGGCGGAGGCCGACAGCCTGAGCGTGCTCGCGCACCAGCTCGTGCACGCGGGGAACGACCTGCGCCGCCTCCTGCGCACCACCGTCGAGCTGTTCGGCGTCGACGGCGCCCAGCTGTGCACGACCGACGGCCGCGTGCTGGGGGAGCACGGCGTGACGTCCGGTCCGGAGCGGACGGTGCCGGTGGGCGACGAGCACGTGCTCGTGCTGTGGGGGTCGGCGGGCGACGCCGTGGAGGAGTCGTTGCTGGCCGCCGTCGTCGCCCACGCGACGGTGCTGGTGGAGCGTCGCGCGGCCGTGGCGCTCAAGGCCGAGCGACGGGTGCTGGCCGAGACCGCGCGCACGCGCACCGCCCTCCTCGCCGCCGTGTCCCACGACCTGCGCACGCCGCTGGCGGCGGTCAAGGCGGCGGTGAGCAGCCTGCGCGACCCGGGCGTCGACTGGTCCGACCAGGACCGTGCCGACCTGCTCGAGACCATCGAGGACGGCGCCGACCGGCTCGACGCGCTCGTGGTCGACCTGCTCGACATGAGCCGGCTGCAGACCGGGGCCGTCGTGGCCCGCTCCGAGGCCGTCGACGTGCTGTCGGTGGCCCAGCGGGCCGCCGCAGGGACGCCCACGGTGCTCGAGGTGCCCGACGACCTCCCGGAGGCGCGCGCCGACACCGCGCTGCTCGAGCGGGTGCTCGCCAACGTCGTCGAGAACGCCCACAAGCACGCTGCGGGCTCGACGGTGCGGGTCGACGCGACCGCCACGCGCGAGCACGTCGTGGTGCGCGTGGTCGACGGAGGACCCGGTGTGCCGGAGCACCGCCGGGCGCAGATGTTCGAGCCGTTCCAGCGTCTCGGCGACGTCCCGCGCGGCGCCGGTGTCGGGCTGGGTCTTGCCGTCGCCCGCGGTCTCACGGAGGCGATGGGTGGACGTCTCACCGCCGAGGACACCCCAGGCGGCGGGCTCACGCTCGTGGTCGAGCTGCCCCGGGAGGGCTCCATGACGCTGACGACGGGAGGTGACGACGCATGACGGTGGTGCTGGCGGTCGACGACGACGCGGCGATCCTGCGGACCTTGGGCATCGCGATGCGCGCGCGGGGCTACGAGGTCGAGACGGTGGCGGACGGCCGGTCCGCGCTGCAGTCGCTCACCGAGCGGGTGCCGGACGTCGTCCTGCTCGACCTGGGCCTGCCCGACCTCGACGGCACGGAGGTGCTGCGCAGGATCCGCGAGACCTCGCAGGTGCCCGTGGTCGTCCTGTCGGCGCGTCACGAGTCCGACGACAAGGTGGAGGCACTCGACCTCGGGGCCGACGACTACGTGACGAAGCCGTTCGGCATGGAGGAGCTCCTGGCGCGCGTCCGGGCGGCGCTGCGCCGCGCTGCGCCCTCGCGGGCTCCCGTCGTGACGGTGGGCGACCTGGTCCTCGACGTCGAGGACCGGCGGGCCACCCGGGCCGGCGAGCCGGTGCACCTCACGCCGACGGAGTGGAAGATCGTCGAGGTCCTGGCGCGGGCGGAGGGACGCCTCGTGCGCCAGACGACTCTCCTGACGGAGGTGTGGGGGCCGACCTACGAGCGGGAGACGCACTACCTTCGGGTCTACCTCGCGCAGCTGCGTCGCAAGCTCGAGGACGACCCCGCGCACCCGCGCATGCTGATCACCGACCCTGGCCTCGGCTACCGGCTGCTGTCCGACCTGTCCTGACGCGATCCTGACGCGGCGCCTCCTGGATCCTTGACGTGTCCCGGGCGCAGGCTCTGAGCATGACCACCGCACCCGACCACCGTCCCGTCCCCGCCGCACCCGCCGACGAGCCGCGACCTCCGCACACGCTGCAGGAGAGCCTGGAGCGGTTCGGCGGCGCGTGGCTGGCGGCCGGCGTGACGACCGTGGTCGGGGCGGTGGCCGTGACGGCGCGTGTCGTCGTCGGGTGACGTCTCAGTCGAGGTCGTCGCTGCGCACGAGCCGACGCCGCACCGACAGCAGGTCGACGTCGGGCCGTGAGGCGAGGAGCCGTTCGGCACGGTCGAGCAGCGCGTCGGCGTGGGCGTGGTCGCCCGACGTCAGGGCCACGCCCACGACCGTGCGTCGGTAGAGGTCGGTGTGCCCGACCTCGGCCACCGACACGTCGAGCGCCCGTCGCAGCTCGGCCACGACGGGTCGCACGACCGCGCGCTTCTGCTTCAGTGTGTGCACGTCGCCGAGGAGCAGCTCGGCCTCGAGCCACCCGACCCACATGGCTGCCACGGCGCTCAGGCGCGGGCGGCCCGCAGCTCCTCGAGGAGCGTCGGCCGCGTCGGCTGCCAGCCCAGCGAGCGCGCCTTGGCGCCGCTCGCCTGCTGGTCGAGCAGCAGCGCGTCGCCGAAGGCCTCGCCGAGCCGCTCGTGCACGGTCTCGACCGAGGTGCCCGCGACGGCGTCGGCGAGCGCGAGCCCGAGGTCGCGGACGCTGGGGGAGTGACCGCTGACGCCGAGCAGGCGTCCGTGGCCGGAGCCGCTCGCGACGACCAGCGCATAGAGGTCGGCCAGGTCGTCGACGTGGATCGTGGTCCAGTGCTGCTCGCCCGAGCCGATCAACTCGAGTGCGCCCTCACCGGTGCGGGGCGCAGCCACGAGCTGCTGGGGGATGCCCTGGCCCGGAGCGTGCACGATGCCGGGCTGCACGACGGTGGCCCGGACCGAGGAGTCGAGCAGCCGGTCCTCGCGCGCCTGGCGCCAGGCGGTGATGGCGGGCGCGTCGTACGGCGTCTCCTCGTCGAGGTCGGCGCCGGAGCCGTAGGTCCAGACCCCTCCGGTGTGCACGAACGGCTTGTCGGTGCCGCCGAACGCCTCGACCGCGGCGCCGACGACGGCGTCGTCCATGGTCGCGGACGTCGCGTCGCCCGGGGCGGCGGTGTGCACGCCGGCGTCGTGCTCGCGCAGCTGGGCCGCCAGCCAGGCGCTGTCGAACAGGTCGCCCCGGAGCGGCGTGGCGCCCGCGGCGGCGACGGTCTCCCCGGAGCTCTCGCTCCGGACGACGGCGGTGACGGCGTGGCCGTCGTCGACGAGGCGGCGCAGCACGGCTGCACCCACGAACCCGGTTCCCCCGGTGAGCAGGATCTTCATGGGGTCGTCAACCGTGACGCTCCGCGGGGTGTTCCGGCGTGTCCGCTCCGTGGACGGTCAGCCCAGGATCTCCATGAGCCAGTGCTCCTTCTTCTTCGGCTTGCGGTAGCGGTCGTCGCGGTACCGGTCGTCGGGGCGGTACCGGTCGTCGCGGTCGCGGTCGGGGCGACGCTCGTCGCGCGGCGCGGGGGCTGCGGGGGCGTCGGCCGTGGCGCGGTCGAGGATCTTGTCGAGCTCGCCGCGGTCGAGCCAGACGCCCCGGCACTCGGGGCAGTAGTCGATCTCGACGCCGGCGCGCTCGCTCATGGTCAGGGTGGAACCGTCGGTGGGACACTTCATGGTGGGACCTCCTGCGTCGACAACGTGCCGCGCGTCGCGTCGGTTCCCCTGGCTCGCGGCCGGTCCCGCAGGACGCGAAGAAGGCCCCGACCGTGGTGGTCGAGGCCTTCTGTCTGCTGTCTGGTACACCCCCGCGGACTCGAACCGTGGACCCGCTGATGAGGAGTCGGCTGGTGTGTCGAGGGGGTCTTGGGGCTCTGGGGGCTGGGGGGCGTTCGGTCCTGCTGGACGTGGAGAAGGCCCCGACCGTGGTGGTCGAGGCCTTCTGTCTGCTTCCTGTCTGGTACACCCCCACGGACTCGAACCGTGAACCCGCTGATGAGGAGTCGGCTGGTGTGTCGAGGGGGTCTTGGGGCTCTGGGGGCTGGGGGGCGTTCGGTCCTGCTGGACGTGGAGAAGGCCCCGACCGTGGTGGTCGAGGCCTTCTGTCTGCTTCCTGTCTGGTACACCCCCACGGACTCGAACCGTGAACCCGCTGATTAAGAGTCAGCTGCTCTGCCAATTGAGCTAGGGGTGCTCGCGCTCAGAGAACATTACCAGCAGGGGTCCGGGAGCCGAAATCGGGGTCAGTGGCCGAGCAGCTCGAGGAGAGCGTGGGCGGCGTTGTGGCCGGCGATGCCGCTCACGGCGCCGCCGCGTCGGGCGCCGCTGCCGCACAGCAGGATCCGGTCGTGGGCAGTCGCGACGCCCCACCGCTGCGCGGGGGTCTCGGCGGGCTCGTCGTCCTCGAGCCAGGGCCACGCGAGGTCGCCGTGGAAGATGTGTCCGCCGGGCATGGCGAGGGCCTGCTCGACGTCGGCGGGCGTCTTGACCTCCACGCCGATCACGAGCGGCTCCAGGGGCTCGGCGAGGTGCGCGTCGATCGCGGTGAGGAACCGCCGGTACTCGCGCTCGGCGGCCCCCTCGTCGAGCAGGTTCTCGTAGGGGGTGTGCAGGCCGAACCAGGTGAGGGTCTGGGCGTCGGTCGCCGCCAGCTCGGGTCCGAGGATCGACCGGTCGGTGAGCGTGTGGCAGTACAGCTCGCCGGACGCGAACGGCTGCTCCCCACGCTCGGCCGCGGCGTGCAGGGCCTCGACCTGGCTCATGGCCTCGTCGACGTGGAACGTGCCGGCGAACGCGACCGCCGGGTCGTCGCCCGACCGGAGCCGGGGCAGGCGCGAGACGAGCAGGTTGATCTTGAGCTGGGAGCCGGACGGCCGGGGCACGCCGGCCTGGTCGCCGGGCCACAGCAGCGCGTCGAGGGCGTGCGGCGCGATGCCGCTGAGCGCGTAGGCGGCGCTGGCGTGCAGGTCGCCGTCGCCGTCGACGGCGTCGATGACGACACCGGCCTCCTCGCCAGGGTCGCCGCAGTCGCACGCCGCGCGCTCGTCGAGCTGCTTGACGCGGGTCACCGTGACCCCCGTGAGGACGCGGACCCCCGCCTCCCGCGCCACGCGCTCCAGCTCGCCGGTCACCGCGCCCATCCCGCCGACCGGCACCCGCCACTCGCCCGTCCCGTTGCCCACGAGGTGGTACAGGAAGCAGCGGTTCTGCACCAGGGACGGGTCGTGCAGCGACGCGAAGGTGCCGATGAGCCCGTCGGTGCCGACCACGCCACGCACGACGTCGTCGGCGAAGCGACGCTCCAGCGCCTCGCCCAGGGGTCGCTCGACCACGTCCGTCCAGACGGGCTGGCCGGTGGCGGGCCCGAGGTCGCCGGCCCGGGGGAGCGGCTGCAGCAGCGTGGGCGCGACGGCAGCGGCCAGTCCGCCGACCTCGCCGTAGAACGCCTGCCAGGCCTCGAACGCGTCGTCGTCGCCGGTGAGGGCACGGAAGGACGCCCGCGTGGGGTCGCCCTCGTCGGTCTCGACGAGCAGCCCGCGCGGCTCGCCGTCGCGCTCGTAGGGCGTGTAGGAGGCGGTGGCGCGCGAGCGCAGCTCCAGGTCGAGCCCGAGCTCCTTCACGAGGGCCTCGGGCATGAGGCTGACGAGGTAGGAGTAGCGCGAGAGCCGCGCGTCGTGCTCGGGGAACGTCCGGGCGCTGACGGCCGCGCCACCGACGTGGTCGAGCCGCTCGAGCAGCACGACGTCGAGGCCCGCCCGGGCCAGGTAGGTGGCGGCGACGAGCGCGTTGTGGCCTCCGCCGAGCACCACGACGTCGGCCGTCTCCTCCCGCGACTCCCTGACCTCGCTCGAGGGCGCCGCGTACCAGCCCGAACCCTCGGGCTGCGTGAACCACCTGCTCGTCATGGCGCCACTCTGGCAGAACGGGAGCCGTGCCCGCGCAGGGTCGGTGTCAGCCCTGGCAGAACAGCTGCCCGTACGGCCCGGCCGACGAGCGCCGCTCCGTGACCCTGCCGTCGACCGTGATCGTGCACGTGATCGTCGCGCCGCTCGGGCCGGCCTGCATGAACATCTGCGCGTAGTCGGGCCGGCCGTACACGAGCGTGCTCATCGACCACGACGTCCCGACGCCGGTGGCCGTGCCGCTGGGTCGGTCGCGGCTGGTCGGCACGAGGTAGCCGACGACGCCGATCGGCTCGCTCGACGTCGCACTCAGGGTGATGCGCCGGGCGCGGACGCTGAAGGTGCCGCCACTGCCGGGGAGCCCGGCAGGCTCCTGCAACCCGGTCACCGAGCGGGGAGCGAGCCCCGCGGGTTCCTCCTCGGGGTCGGAGGCCGCGGCCGACATCGACGGCGACGGCGTGGCACGGCTCAGCCCAGGACGCTCGACGCCCTGGTCGTCGGCGGCTGCAGCGTCGCGACCGCTCGCGCCGGACCCGCCCATCGGCACGAGCAGGGCGGCCAGCAGCGCCAGCCCTGCCAGGATCCCCACCGCCACGAAGGGGTGCCGTCGTATCGCCTCCACGGCTGCACAACGAGGGAGGCGGCGCCGGGTTAGGCCGCGCGCACTGGCGCAGCACCTCCCAGGGCGCACCGTGGAGGGGTCTCTGTTTGACTGGAGGCATGCGCCCCGTCCCTCTCTCGCCCCACGCCCGCCAGGCCGCCCTCGACGCGATGGAGGCCGCCCCGCTCGACGTCCTGGTGATCGGGGGAGGTGTGGTCGGCGCCGGCGCCGCCCTGGACGCCGCCACGCGTGGTCTCTCGGTCGGTCTGGTCGAGGCCCGCGACTTCGCGTCGGGCACGTCGAGCCGGTCCAGCAAGCTGATGCACGGTGGCCTGCGCTACCTGGAGATGCTCGACTTCCGGCTCGTCGCCGAGGCGTTGAAGGAGCGGGGACTGAACCTGCAGAAGCTCGCCCCCCACCTCGTGCAGGAGGTGGCGTTCCTCTACCCGCTGCAGCACCGCGGGTGGGAGCGCTTCTACGCCGGGTCCGGCGTCGCGCTCTACGACGCGATGAGCAAGGCGTCCGGCTACGGCAAGGGCGTCCCGCTGCACCGCCACCACACCCGCCGCGGGGCGCGCAAGATCTTCCCCGGTCTGCGCAAGGACGCGCTCGTCGGCGCGCTGCGCTACTACGACGCCCAGGTCGACGACGCCCGTCACACGATGTTCCTCGCCCGCACGTCCGCCGCCTACGGCGCGCACGTCGCCAGCCGGACCCGCGTCGTGGACCTGCTCCGCGAGGGCGGCCGCGTGGTCGGTGCCCGCCTCAAGGACCTCGAGTCCGGTCGCGAGCTCGACGTCCGGGCGTCCGTGGTGCTGAACGCCACCGGCGTCTGGACCGACGAGACGCAGGGGATGGCCGCCGAGCGCGGCCAGTTCCACGTGCGCGCCTCCAAGGGCATCCACCTCGTCGTGCCGCGCGACCGCATCCGGGGCGAGGGAGGGCTCATCCTGCGCACGGAGAAGTCCGTCCTGTTCGTGATCCCGTGGGGACGGCACTGGATCATCGGCACCACCGACACCGACTGGGACCTCTCGAAGGACCACCCGGCGGCCAGCCGTGACGACATCGACTACCTGCTCGAGCACGTCAACCGGGTGCTCGTCGAGCCGCTGACCCACGCCGACGTCGAGGGCGTCTACGCCGGGCTGCGACCGCTCCTGGCGGGCGAGGACGAGGCCACCAGCAAGCTCTCGCGCGAGCACGCCGTCTCCACCAGCGTCAAGGGCCTCGTGGTCATCGCCGGCGGCAAGTACACGACCTACCGCGTGATGGCCAAGGACGCCGTCGACGCGGCCGTCCACAGCATGACCCGCCAGCTCGACCGCGTCGTCCCGGCGTCGTGCACCGAGGACGTGCCGCTGCTCGGTGCCGACGGCTTCGAGGCGCTCTGGAACCAGCGGCACCGCCTGGCCGCCGACAGCGGACTCTCCGTCGCCCGCATCGAGCACCTGCTGCGACGCTACGGGTCCCTCGTCGTCGAGGTGCTCGACCTCGTCACGACCGATCCCTCGCTCGGCGAGCCGCTCGGTGGCGCCGACGACTACTTGCGCGCCGAGGTCGTCTACGGCACGACCCACGAGGGCGCGCGTCACCTCGACGACGTCATCGCCCGCCGCACCCGGATCTCCATCGAGACCTTCGACCGCGGCACCGAGGTGGCCCGCGAGGTCGCCGACCTCATGGGCGACGCGCTGGGGTGGACGGGCGAGCAGCGCGACGTCGAGGTCGAGCACTACCTCAAGCGGGTCGCCGCCGAGCGCGAGTCGCAGACCATGCCCGACGACGAGACCGCCGACGCCGCCCGCATGGGAGCTCCCGACGTCGTGCCGGTCGCCACCGCCGACACGCCGTGATGCACGACCCGCCGCCGGGCGCCCTCGACGACCTGGATGACGACCCGGGACCCTCGCCGCTCGTGCGGACGCTGCGTCCCGTGCTCATCACGGCCGTGCTCGCCGTCCTCGTCCTCGGCGGGTTCGCCCTCGCGTCGCACCTCTTCGGCGACACCCGCACGGAGACCGGCGAGCTCGACCTGGAGGGCTCCGGGCTCCTGAGACTGCAGGCCGGGCCGAGCGACGTGCGGATCGTCCAGGGCGACGTCACGGTCCCTCGCTACGTCGCCCGCGTCAGGAGCGGGCTGTTCGACACCCACTTCGAGGTCGAGCGCGTGGGCGGGGCGACCCGGCTCGAGGCCGCGTGCCGTCCGCTCCTGAGCCCCGGCTGCGGCGTCGACGTGACCATCACCGTCCCCGAGGGCACGGCCGTCGTTCTCCTCACCGGGGCCGGCGACGTCGACCTCTCGGGCCTCCAGGGCGCGGTGGCCGTGCGGACCGGCTCGGGCGACGTGGAGGCCGAGGGCCTGCGTACGCAGGACCTCACCGTCCGCACCGGGTCGGGCGACGTCGAGGCGACGTTCGACCGCGCACCCTTCGCCGTCAAGGCCGCCACCGGCAGCGGCGACGTCGACCTGGGCCTCCCACAGGCCCGCACGCCCTACGCCGTCGACGCGCGCAGCGAGTCCGGCGAGGTCGACGACACCATCCCCGCCACCGACGCGCAGGACGCCCGCGTCGTGCGGGTCAGGACGCAGTCCGGTGACGTCGAGGTCGAGCTCGACGGGTCGTAGGGGGCTGCGGGCTCAGCTCCTCGTCCGACCTGCTGGTGCGCTGCCCGCGGGGGTCTCGTCGTGCTGGTGCGCTGCCTCGGCGCTGGTCTGGGATCTCGGGCTGCGGCTCCTGCTGGGGGCGCAAGGATCGGCGTTCGTGCGTGAGACTCCGAGGCTTCTGCGTTTGCCACGGGATCCCGTCACCAACGCAGACGTGTTCGACCTCAGGCGCGCGAATGAAGAATCTTGGGTGCACTTTGGGGTGGGGTGGGCAGTGCTTCTTCCTTCTCGTGGAACGGTCCACGAGAAGGAAGCATCGTTGCCACGTCTGGCCCGCTCGGCGGTGGATCTGCAACCGCACAAGCGCTCCTGCGGTTGCAGATCCACCGATGGCACGCGCAAACGCAGATTCTTGCCTCCTATGCGAGCCACAGCCCGAGAACCCGAGCCGCCGCCGGTCCCAGCCGCCCGGTCGAGGCCCTTGCGGATCGCAGGACGAGTCGAAGCCGCGCCGACGCAGCCCCACCCGAGCGACAAGCCACACCGACGCAGCCGCAGGTCGAGCGAGAACCGCCCCCGAACGCGACGACGCCCCCACCGCATGCGGTGGGGGCGTCGTGTGACTCGTCAGGGTGACGAGCTGAGATCAGATCGGGCGGATGTTGGCCGCCTGCAGGCCCTTCTGGCCCTGCTCGACGTCGAACTCGACCTTCTGGTTCTCCTCGAGCGAGCGGTAGCCGCTCGCCTGGATGGCGCTGAAGTGGGCGAAGACGTCCTCGCCGCCCTGGTCGGGGGCGATGAAGCCGAAGCCCTTGTCAGCGTTGAACCACTTCACAGTTCCGGTAGCCATGTGTCTCTCCTTCGGTGGTGCGCATGCGCGTGTCGCATGCGACGGGTGTCGCGACGCGCATCAACCGGGAGAAGCTGGAGCGACCGGGGGGACCCGGCGCGCTCGATCTTTCTGGCACAACTAACGCCTACAACTGACACCCACCCTACACGTCCGGACGAGGAGGACGCACCCCGTGCCAGGCGGGTCGGGTCGATCGCTGCGAGGGGGTGCGGAAGGGGCGGGGAGCGGCCGTCGCGCCGCCCCTGACGCGGACGAGGCGCGAGCCGCGCCGAGGTGGACACCTCGGGCGGCTCGCGCCTCGGTCACATGGGGTGGACGACGGGACTTGAACCCGCGGCCACCGGCACCACAAGCCGGTGCTCTACCAACTGAGCTACGCCCACCATGCGTGGCGGCAGGCCGTCACGACGCGGACGATCATAGCCCACGTCGCACGCAGCCCCGCCGGTGCCCCGTCACGACTCCGTGGAGACCTCCAGCCGGCCGAGCGTCGAGCTGGCCGCGACCTCGGCGGCGATCGCACGGGCCGCCTCCGTCTCAGGGCCGGGATCGCCCACGAACACGGCGCGGCGGTAGTAGCGCAGCTCGTCGATGCTCTCGGCGATGTCGGCCAGCGCGCGGTGGTGCCCGGCCTTCGCGGGAGCCGCGAAGTAGGCACGGGGGAACCACTGGCGGGCGAGCTCCTTGATCGACGACACGTCGATGACGCGGTAGTGCAGGAAGCCCTCCAGCTCCTTCATGTCGCGCGCGAGGAACGTCCGGTCGGTGCCGACCGTGTTGCCCGCGAGCGGCGCCTTGCGCGGCTCCTTCACGTGCTCGCGGACGTAGGCGAGCACCTGCTCCTCGGCCTCGCGCAGCGTCGTACCGGCCTCGAGCTCGGTGATGAGCCCGGAGGCGGTGTGCATGCGCGTCACCACCTCGTTCATCTGCTCCAGCGCCTGCGCCGGAGGCTTGATCACGAGGTCGACGCCCTGGCCCAGCACGTTGAGCTCGTAGTCGGTGACGAGCGCCGCCACCTCCACCAACGCGTCGGTCTCGAGGGAGAGCCCGGTCATCTCGCAGTCGATCCACACCAGTCTGTCGTTCACGCGACCGACCCTAGGCCACCGTGACAGCCCCAGCCGCCCAGCCCGGGTAGCCTTCCAGGGAACCGACGGGGCGCGGTCTTCGTTGTGCCCCTCGAACGACGGGCGCATGCCTCCCGTCATGTCCCAGACGCCGCACAGGAGCCAGACCACGTGAGCAACGACCGCAAGCAGCGAGCCGAGCAGATGCGCAAGGAGCGCGAGAAGGCCGACAAGCGCCAGCGCAACGTCATCACGATCGCGATCGTCGCCGTCGTCATCGCCCTCGTCGGCGTCGGCGGCTACGCCGTGAAGTCGACGGCCGACAAGAACGCCAAGAGCACCGACCTCGTCGCGCCGAAGAACACGAAGGACTACGGCATCCTGTACGACCAGGCCGACGCCGAGGCCGCCGACGGCGGGTCCTCCGACGGTGACGCCGCGTCCGGCGACGCGAAGCCGGTCAGCGTCGAGGTGTACGAGGACTTCCAGTGCCCCGTGTGCCAGCAGTTCGAGCAGGTCGCCGGCCCCATGCTGAAGCAGCAGGTGGCGGCGGGCGAGATCGCGCTCACCTACAAGCCGTTCTCCTTCCTCGACGAGAACGGCGGCAGCACCAACGACTACTCCAAGCGCGCCACCAACGCGGCGCTCTGCGCCCTCGACGCCGGCGGCGTCGACGACTACGTCAAGGTCCACGACTTCCTGTACGCCAACCAGCCGCAGGAGGGCACGGCCGGACCCGAGAACGCGAAGCTCGTGGAGGACCTCAAGAGCCTCGGCATCACCGGCGCGGGCATCGACTCGTGCGTGAAGTCCGAGAAGTTCGTCCCGTGGGTCGTCAAGGCCAAGGAGGTCGCGCAGGACAGCGACCGCGAGATCAGCGGCACGCCGACGGTCTTCGTGGACGGCAAGAAGCTCGACGACTTCAGCCCCGCCACGATCCAGAAGGCGGTCGAGGAGGCCAAGGCCTGACCCCGGCTCCTCCCCGCACACGGCCCCCGCACCCTCGGTGCGGGGGCCGTGTCACGTCAGCAGCAGGCCCAGCCACGCCGCCGCGACGCACACGACGGCGGTGCCCGCCGCGTGGGCGACGGCCCTGCCGCCCCGGCCGCGGAGCGCGAGGCGGGCGGAGTCGAGGCTCGCGGTGCTGAACGTCGTGTAGCCGCCGAGGAACCCGGTGGCCACGACCGTCAGGGCGACGCCGTCGTCGAGCAGTCCGACGGCCAGCCCGATGAGGAACGACCCGGTGACGTTCACGGCGACGATGCCCCACGGGAACCGCCCGGAGGAGCGCTGACCCACCCAGGTGTCGACGAGCAGCCGCAGCACCGAGCCTCCCCCGCCCGCGACCGCCACCGCACCCGCCAGCAGCACACCGTTCATCCCGCACCCCGGGTCCGCAGGGCGCGGCCGACGGCGAGCCCGCCGACCGAGGCGGCGAAGCCACCCGCGACGGTCGCGAGGAGGTAGACGAGGGCGTCGGCGGGTCGTGCGTCGGCGAGCAGGCCCTGGGTGTCGAGGGCGAAGGCGCTGTAGGTCGTGAAGCCGCCCATGAGACCGGTGCCGAGCAGCAGGCGGGCACGCGACGACGCGACGGTGGCGGTCAGGACGCCGAGCAGGAACGCGCCGAGGAGGTTGACGCCGAGGATGCCGACGGGCAGCCCGTCGACCGGGTCGACGGACACTGCCACGCCGTAGCGGGCCAGCGTGCCGACCGCGCCGCCGGCGGCCACGAGCGCCACCGCGTCCGGACGCGGCCAGGTCGTCGCCATGGTCGGACTCTACGACCCGCGGATAGGTTCGTCGCATGGACGTCTCACGGCTCGTGCTCGGCACCATGTACCTCGGCACCCGGACGGACGAGGCGACGTCGCGGGCGCTGCTCGACCGGTTCCTCGCCGCCGGCGGACGGACCCTCGACACCGCCAACTGCTACGCCTTCTGGGTCGACCCGAGCGGGCACGGGGGAGCGAGCGAGCGCCTCATCGGCCGCTGGCTGGCGGCGGAGCCGTCGCGTCGCGAGCGGGTCGAGCTGGCCACGAAGGTCGGCGTCGAGCCCCTCGACGAGCCCCGCGCGGACGGCCATCCCGTCGAGGGCCTCTCGGCCGAGGTCGTGCGAGCCGGCTGCGAGGCGAGCCTGCGTCGCCTCGGCGTCGACGTGATCGACCTGTACTGGGCGCACGGGGAGGACCGGGGGACGCCGCTGGAGGAGACGGTGGAGGCGTTCGGTTCTCTCGTCGCCGACGGCGCGGTGCGACGGCTGGGCGTCTCCAACCACCCGACCTGGCGGGTCGAGCGTGGCCGGGCGCTCGCCGAGGCGCGCGGGCTCGAGGCGTGGACCGCCCTGCAGCTCACGACGTCGTACGTGCACCCGCGGCCCGGCGCGGCGGTGGAGGGCAAGGACCACCGGTTCGGCTTCGTCACCGACGAGACCGTCGACTACGTCAGCGAGCACCCCGACCTCGAGCTGTGGGCCTACTCTCCGCTCGTGCAGGGCTCCTACGACCGTCCTGACCGCCCGTTCCCGCAGGCCTACCGCCACCCGGGCACGGAGCGACGTCTGGCGGTGCTGGACGACGTCGCGCAGGCGCACGGCGTGCCGCGGTCGGTGGTCGTGCTGGCCTGGCTGATGGCGTCGCGGCCCGAGGTGCGGCCGATCCTCGGCGTCAGCTCGGTGGAGCAGCTCGAGTCGGCCCTGCGTGTCGCCGACGTGGACCTCGCCCCTGACGAGCTCGCCGCCCTCGACGCCCCGACCTGAGGAGGGGTTCTGCTCCTCGATCTGAGGGCCCCGGAAGGAATCTCGGATGTGAGCGCCCCCGGCAGGAATCGAACCTGCGACCCGAAGATTAGAAGGCTTCTGCTCTATCCATCTGAGCTACGGGGGCCCGCCCCCACCCTAGTCGCACCCGACCGGCCCCGGATCGGAACCTCATGGCCCGTCCGCGGTGCCGAGAAGGGCGATGACGTCCCACATGTGGGGGCGGTCGTCGCGTGCCGTGGGGCGCGGGGCACCGCGTTCCCCTAGGCTCCGGGGGGTGAGCCAGCCACACGCGCAGGAGGCCGCGCCGGAGGTGGCGGGCCGCGGGACGATCCCCCGACGGATGCCCCGCTACGTCGAGCGTCCGCGGCAGCGGGGACGCACCGTGCTGATCGTGCTCACCGGGATCGGCGTGGCGCTGGGCCTGGTCGAGATCGTGGTGGTCGCTGCCGGCGCGGAGGCGCTCGAGGGCGCGCGCCTGGCGATCATCTACGCACTGGTGCCGCTGCCGGTGCTGTGGTTCGTGTACTGGTGGCTCGACCGCTACGAGCCGGAGCCACGTCGCTACAAGGTGGCCGCGTTCGTGTGGGGTGGTGTCGGCGCGGTCGGCATCGCGCTCGCCGTGCAGGTGCTGCTGGGGGAGACGACCGACCTGACGCAGAAGGAGCTGGCGACGTTCGTCGCCCCTGCGAGCGAGGAGCCTGCCAAGGGGCTGTTCCTGCTGCTGACGTTCCTGCGCTGGCGTCGCATCATCGACGGTTTCCTGGACGGCCTGATCGTGGCCGGCCTCGTGGGGCTGGGCTTCGCGTTCGTCGAGAACATCGGCTACTACGCCCTCAGCTACGCCGGCGGGCCCGACGTGCCGATCGCCGGCGCCGAGGGCGCGGCCGGGACGTTCGTCGTCCGCGGGATCGCCAGCCCGTTCGCGCACCCGCTCTTCCTGTCGGCGTTCGGCATCGCGCTGGGGCTGGCCGTCGGCATCCGCTCGAAGGTCCTGAAGGTGCTGGTGGGCACGCTCGGCCTCGCGATCAGCATGGTCCTGCACGGGCTCTGGAACGGGTCCGCGTCGTACTTCGGTGGCGTGGGCTTCGCGCTCACCTACTTCGCGCTGTTCGTCCTGTTCGTCACGCTCGCCGTCGTGGCCATCGTGGCGCGCTCGCGCCAGGTCCGGACCCTCGAGCACTCGTTGTCCTACGTCGCCGAGCGCGGCTGGATCCATCCCGCGGAGATCCCGTACCTCTCGCGCTTCGGCTACCGCAAGCAGGCACGCCGGCACGCCCGCCGTCACCACGGCCGGGTGGCCGGACGGATCGTGCGCCGCTACCAGCGCCTCGCCACGGAGATGGCCTTCCTGCACGACGCGATCATGCGCGGCCAGACGAAGCCGCACGGCGTCGAACGCACCTACGCGCTGCTCGACGCGATGTACGAGCTGCGACCCGCGCTCCGCTTCCCGCCGCCCCTGCCCGTCGCGCACCGACGGTGACGCGACGCGGACGCACCGTGGTCACGCAGAGTCCACTACCGTGTCCCTTGACCCCGCGGAACAGCCGCAACGACACGTCGAGACGGGAGGAGCACCGGTGCCCAGCGAACACGCCTCGGCCGAGCTGCTGGGAGCGCTGAGCAAGCTCCTCACCGACGTCACGGCGGCCCCCCTCGCGCTCGAGGTCCCGGGTGTCGACGAGGTGCGCTCCACCCGCGCCGAGATGGTCGACCAGCTGTCCGACTACGTCATCCCGCGGCTCGTGCAGCTCGAGGCTCCGCTGCTCACGGTCGTGGGCGGGTCCACCGGCGCGGGCAAGTCGACGCTGGTCAACTCGCTCGTGGGGGAGCAGGTCACCCAGTCCGGCGTGCTGCGCCCGACCACGCGCTCGCCGGTGCTGGTGCACCACCCCGACGACGCGGAGTGGTTCCAGCCCGACCGCATCCTGCCCGAGCTGCCCCGCACCAAGGCGGTCACGAACGACGTCTACGCCCTGCGCCTGGCGCCCTCTACGGGTGTCCCGCGCGGCCTGGCGATCCTCGACGCGCCCGACATCGACTCGATCGACGCAGCCAACCGCGAGCTGGCGACGCAGCTGCTCGCGGCCGCCGACCTCTGGCTCTTCGTCACCTCGGCCGCGCGCTACGCCGACCAGGTGCCGTGGGACTACCTCGGACGCGCCGCGGAGCGCAGCACGTCGGTGGCCGTGGTCCTCGACCGCACGCACGCCGACGCGGTCGTGGAGGTGCGAGGCCACCTCGCGCGCATGATGACGTCGCGCGGGCTGTCGGACTCCCCGCTCTTCACGGTGCCGGAGTCGCCGGTCGGCGAGGACGGTCTGCTGCCGCGCGAGGCCGTCGAGCCGATCCGCGGCTGGCTGCGCGACCTCGCGGCCGACCCCGAGGGTCGCTCGGCCGTCGTCTTCGGCACGCTCGACGGCGCCGTGCGCCACAACGTGCTGCGCTCGCACGTCGTCGCCGACGGGCTCGACGAGCAGCTCGCGGCCGCACGTCAGCTGCACGACGACGCCACCCGCACCTACGCCGAGGCGGTCGACCTGCTGCGTCGGGCCACCGCCGACGGCACGGTCATGCGCGGCGAGGTGCTGACCCGCTGGCAGGAGTTCGTCGGCAACGGCGAGCTGCTGCGCTCGGTCGAGGAGCGCGTGAGCCGCATCCGCGACCGGCTCGTCGACCAGGTCACCGGCAAGCGCACCCGCTCCGCGGAGGTCAGCGAGGCGGTGGAGTCCGGGCTGCAGACCCTGCTGGTGGAGCAGCTCGAGGCTGCCGCGGAGGCGGTGTACCGCTCCTGGTCCTCGGTCGGCGCCGGTCGGGCGCTGATCGCCTCCGAGCGCGGCCTCGACCGCGCGTCGCGCGACGTCCGCGTCAAGGCCGAGCGGCTCGTTCGCGACTGGCAGGCCGAGGTGCTCGAGCTCGTCCGCGCCGAGGGCTCCGACAAGCGCCTCACGGCCAAGTTCCTCGCCTTCGGCGTCAACGGCATCGGCGTCGCGCTGATGGTGCTGGTGTTCGTCAGCGGCTCCGCGGGTCTCACCGGCGCCGAGGTCGGCGTCGCCGGCGGCACCGCGGTCGTCGCGCAGAAGCTGCTCGAGGCGATCTTCGGCGACCAGGCGGTCCGCCGGCTCGCCGAGCGCGCCCACACGTCGCTCGTCACCGCGGTCGAGGCGCTCGCGACGGCGGAGAGCCGGCGCTACCTCGACCTCGTCAGCGACCCGGCCGTGATCGAGGCCTCCCAGTCCCGGCTGCGCGACGCCGCGCGCCGGGCCGAGTACGCACGACACATCGACTTCCTGGACGGAGAGACCGCCTCATGAGCGAGCGCCCCGGACCCGTCGCGCGCGCGACCTCGGCGCTGTTCGGCGGCGAGCGCAACGACGTCGCCGCCCGCCTCGACGGCCTCGGCGAGGCGGTCGAGGCCGCCCGCGGGCGCCTCGACGACAGCCTGTTGGACCCTGCCGCAGCACTTGCCGAGCGGGCCTCGGAGCGGCTGCGGCTCTCCGGCGAGCACACGATCGTGGCGCTGGCGGGCGCCACGGGCTCGGGCAAGTCCTCGCTCTTCAACTGCCTGACCGACCTCGAGCTCGCCGGTGTCGGCGTGCGCCGTCCGACCACGTCGTGGGCCCTCGCGTGCTCGTGGGGACCCGACGGCGCCCAGGAGCTGCTCGAGTGGATGGGCATCCCCGCGCGCCACCAGGTGTCGCGCATGAGCATGCTCGACCGCTCGTCGGCCGACACGAAGCTCGACGGGCTCGTCCTGCTCGACCTGCCCGACCACGACTCCACCGAGGTCTCGCACCACCTCGAGATGGACCGGCTCGTCCAGTACGCCGACCTCCTCATCTGGGTCCTCGACCCGCAGAAGTACGCCGACGCCGCCATCCACGACCGCTACATCCGGCCGATGGCGGCCTACCGCGACGTCACGCTCGTGGTGCTCAACCAGATCGACCGCATCCACTTCTCCGAGCGGGAGCGGGCGCTGGGCGACGTGCGCGCCATCCTCGACCGCGAGGGTCTGCCGGGCGTGCCGGTCCTCGGCGTCTCCGCGCACCGCGGCGACGGGGTCGACGACCTCAAGCGCGAGCTCGCGCGGCGCATCCGCGCGAAGGCCTCCGCCAAGGAGCGCCTGGCGCAGGACATCGCGGCGTCGGCAGCGGGCATCGTCACCGTCGGCGGCCGCAGCGACATCCCGGGCATCACCGACATCGACCGCCAGGCGCTCGACCTCGCCCTGCTCGACAGCGTCGGTGCGCCGCAGCTCGTCGAGGCCGTCGAGGCCTCGACGCTGCGCACCGCGCGCCGGCACACCGGCTGGCCGCCGCTGCGCTGGGTCGGTCGCCTGCGCAAGGACCCGCTCCGCGAGCTCGGCATCGACCCCGACGGCTCCCTCGCGTCGCTCTCGCGTGCCGTGCGGCCGTCCGTCGGGCACGTCCAGCGGGCGCAGGCGGAGTCGGCCGTGCGCGAGATCTCCGAGAAGGCGGCCGTCGGCCTCGAGCGACCCTGGCGCGACGCCGTGCGCGAGGCGTCGGTCAGCACCAGCGCCGACGTGGTGCGCGAGCTCGACGAGACGGTCGACCGCATCGACCTCGGCCTGTCCCGCACGCCCTTCTGGTGGCGTGCCGTCGACGTGCTGCAGTGGCTCGCGTTCGCGGCGCTCGTCGTCGGCGTCGGCTGGGGAGCCGTCGAGCTGCTGAGCGGCCTCGTGGGCTGGCAGGTGGGTGACGCGCCGGTCGTGGCGGGCACGTCGCTGCCGCTGCTGCTCCTCCTCGGGGGGCTGGTCGGTGGCGTGGTGCTGGCCGCGTTGTCCCGCGCGGCGGTGCGGGCGAGCGCGCGGCGGCGGGCGCAGCAGGCCGACGCGACGCTGCGTCGCGCCGTCGCCGAGGTGTCCGAGCAGAAGGTCGTCGCGCCGCTGCAGGCCGAGCTCGACCGCTACGAGCGCTACCGCTCGGGCATCCTGCGCGCCCTGGGCTGAGCCCACCGACGCCGCGGACCACCGCGAGGCGCGGCACGTCGGCCGCCGTCGGTAGGCTGGGTGCCCTATGGCTGACTACGTTCTCTCCCTGCGCAACGTCCGCAAGGCCCACGGCGACAAGGTCGTCCTCGACGACGTGACCCTCTCGTTCCTGCACGGCGCCAAGATCGGCGTCGTGGGGCCGAACGGCATGGGCAAGTCCTCGCTCCTCAAGCTCATGGCCGGCCTCGACCAGCCGAACAACGGCGACATCGTCCGTGACCCCGAGGCCACCGTCGGCATGCTCCAGCAGGAGCCGCCCCTCACCGAGGGCAAGACCGTCCTGGAGAACGTCGAGGAGGCGGTTTCGGAGGTCAAGGACAAGATGAAGCGCCTCGAGGAGGCGTACGCCGAGATGGGCGAGCCCGACGCCGACTACGACGCCCTCATGGCCGAGACCGGCGACCTGCAGACGTTCCTCGACAGCGTCAACGCGTGGGACCTCGACTCCCGCCTCGACCAGGCCATGGACGCGCTGCGCTGTCCGCCGCCGGACGAGCTCGTCGACCACCTCTCCGGTGGTGAGCGCCGCCGCGTGGCGCTGTGCAAGCTCCTGCTCCAGCAGCCCGACCTCCTGCTCCTCGACGAGCCCACCAACCACCTCGACGCCGAGTCGGTGCAGTGGCTCGAGGGTCACCTCAAGACCTACCCGGGCGCCGTCCTGGCCGTCACCCACGACCGCTACTTCCTCGACAACGTCGCCGAGTGGATCGCCGAGGTCGACCGCGGCCGCATCCACGGCTACGAGGGCAACTACTCCACCTACCTGGAGACGAAGAAGGAGCGCCTCAAGATCGAGGGCGCGAAGGACGCCAAGCGCGCCAAGATGCTCGAGAAGGAGCTCGACTGGGTCCGCTCCAACGCCAAGGGCCGTCAGGCGAAGAGCAAGGCGCGTCTGGCCCGTTACGAGGAGCTCGCGGCCGAGGCCGAGCGCGCCCGCAAGATCGACACGAGCGAGATCAACATCCCCGCCGGCCCGCGCCTCGGCGACGTCGTGCTCGACGCGAAGAGCCTCAGCAAGGGCTTCGAGGGCCGCACCCTGTGGGACGACATCAGCTTCTCGCTGCCGCGCGCCGGCATCGTCGGCGTCGTGGGCCCGAACGGCGTCGGCAAGACCACCCTCTTCCGCATGATCACCGGCAACGAGGAGCCCGACGCAGGGATCCTCGAGGTCGGCCAGACGGTCAAGATCTCCTACGCCGACCAGAGCCGGGGCAGCATCGCCGCGGACAAGAACGTCTGGGAGGTCGTCTCGGACGGGCTCGACTTCATCAAGGTCGCGAACTTCGAGATGAACAGCCGCGCGTACGTGGCCTCGTTCGGCTTCAAGGGCGCCGACCAGCAGAAGAAGGCCGGCGTGCTGTCCGGCGGTGAGCGCAACCGCCTCAACCTCGCGCTGACGCTCAAGCAGGGCGGCAACCTGCTGCTGCTCGACGAGCCCACCAACGACCTCGACGTCGAGACCCTGTCCTCGCTCGAGGACGCGCTGCTCGACTTCCCGGGCTGCGCCGTGGTCACGTCGCACGACCGCTGGTTCCTCGACCGCATCGCCACGCACATCCTCGCGTGGGAGGGCACCGAGGACGAGCCGGGTCGCTGGTTCTGGTTCGAGGGCAACTTCGCCTCCTACGAGGAGAACAAGATCGAGCGCCTCGGCGAGGAGGCGGCTCGTCCGCACCGCGTCACCCACCGTCGCCTCACCCGCGACTGAGCACGTCGCACGATGCAGAGAACCATCGCCCCTTCCTGGTCCAGGAAGGGGCGATGGTGTGTCGGGGCGGGGGCTCCCCGTCAGAAGCCGCGACCCTCGAGGCCGGTGCGGACGGCCTCCAGGACCCGCCCGACGGCGGCGAGGTCCTCGCGGCTGCAGCGTGCGACGAGGTAGTCGTGGACGCCGCGCACGTGGGTGTGGGCGGCCTGGGCCAGCACGTCGTGGCCGTGGTCGGTGAGCACGGCGCTCACCCCGCGTCCGTCGGTGCAGCTCGCGGCGCGGCGCACGATGCCGTCACGCTCGAGTCGGGCGATGGTGTGGGTGATGCGGCTGCGCGAGTGCGAGACGGCGGCCGCGAGCTCGGCCATGCGGATCGAGCGGTCCTGCGCCTCGGACAGGCGGACGAGGATCTCGTACTCGGCCATGGAGAGGTCGTGCGCCGCGCGCAGGTCGCGGTCGAGCTGGTCGAGGAGCACGGTCGACCCGCCGAGGTAGGAGCGCCACCACCGCTGCTGCTCGGTGTCGAGCCACGGCGTCGTGTCCGAGTTCTCGTCGATGGGGGCGCTGGTCATGGGCACATCCTAGGTTCGTGGCGAGGCAGTCCAGGAGAGGGTGTTGATTGAGGCTTCAACTACATGGTAGCGTCTCTCTCGTTGACGGCTCAACCACGAGCTGCGCCCCGACTTCAGGAGACACCCCATGAGCATCACCACCGGCACCTGGAACCTCGACCCCACGCACACCGAGATCGGCTTCGCCGTGCGTCACATCATGAGCAAGGTCCGCGGCACGTTCGAGACCTTCGAGGGCTCGATCGTCAGCGCCGACCCGATCAGCGACTCCACGGTCAACGTCGAGGTCGACCTGTCCTCGATCAACACCGGCACCGCCGACCGCGACAACCACCTGCGCTCGAGCGACTTCTTCGACACCGAGACGCACCCGAAGATGACCTTCACCAGCACCGGCGTCGTCCAGAAGTCCGACGAGTCCTTCGTCGTCAACGGCGACCTCACGATCAAGGGCGTCACCAAGCCCCTCCAGCTCGACGTCGACTTCCTCGGCGAGGGCAAGGACCCGTGGGGCGGCACGCGCGTCGGCGTCGAGGCCACCGGCGAGATCAGCCGCAAGGAGTTCGGCATCGACTTCAACATCCCGCTCGAGGGTGACAAGGTCATGATCGGCGACAAGATCACCATCACGATCAACGCGGAGGCCGTGCTCGAGGCCTGAGCCCCCAGCACCGCTGCGCAGCACGACTGCGGCAGCACCTCAGACGGCGTCCACCCCTCGCGGGTGGGCGCCGTCAGTCGTCGTGGGCCAGGACCATCCGCAGCGCGAGCCGGGCGTGCAGCTCGGCGACGTCCTCGGGCGTCTGCGGGCCGGTGGGGGAGAACCAGCGCACGAGGTCGATGCTGAGCGACAGGATCGCCCGGGTGGTGCCGACCACGTCGTCGACGGCGAAGTCGCCCGACGTCACGCCCGCCTCGAGCACCCGCTGCATGACGCGCTCGATGGCGCGACGCAGTGCGGCGACCTCGGAGCGGTGCTCCGGGGTCAGCGCGTCGAACTCGTACTGCACGATGCGGCCGACGCGGCTGTGCGACGCGTGCCAGGCGCTGAAGTCGTGCACGAAGCGCCTCAGGCGCTCCGGGGGAGCGGCGGCCGGGTCGTCGGCGGACTCCACGACCTGCAGGGCCGAGCGGTGCCCGTCGATGCTGACCGTGAAGAGCAGCGACTCCTTGGTGTCGTGGTGGACGTAGACCGCTGCCGGGCTCATGCCGGCGCGCGCCGCGATGTCGCGGGTCGTCGTCGCCGTGAAGCCCTTCTCGGCGAACGCCTCCACGGCGGCCTCGAGGAGCCGCTCGCGCGCTGTGGCGGTCATGACATCGTCCCTTTCGTCGGTTGACAGCATGGCCCATGCCGGGCACGCTAAGCAAGCGCTTACCTACTGGCGCGTCACTTCACGTCCGAGCACGAGACACACCAGAGCACGAGGGACCCGATGGACCGCACCGTCTACACCGCCGACCACGAGGACTTCCGCGACACCTGCGCGACGTTCCTGGCCAAGAAGGTCGCCCCGCACATCGAGCAGTACATCGAGGACAAGGCGCTCCCGCGCGACTTCTGGCTCGCCGCCGGCGAGCTCGGCCTCCTCGGCCTGGAGATCCCCGAGGAGTTCGGCGGCGCCGGGGCCGAGGACTTCCGCTTCAACGCCGTCTGGGCCGAGGAGCTCAGCAAGGTCAGCGCCGCCCTCGCCTCCTGCGTCGGCATCCACTCCGACATCACCGCGCCCTACATCGTCGAGCTCGGCACGCAGGAGCAGAAGGAGCGCTGGCTGCCGAAGATCGCGTCGGGCGAGTGCCTGCTGGCCATCGGCATGACCGAGCCCGGCGGCGGCTCCGACCTCGCCGCGCTGAAGACCACCGCCGTCCGCGACGGCGACGAGTGGGTCATCAACGGCTCCAAGACCTTCATCACCAACGGCTACAGCGCCGACCTGGTGGTCACCGCCGTCCGCACCTCGCCGGAGAAGGGCGCCAAGGGCATCACCCTCTTCGCCATCGAGGCCGGCGACGAGGGCTTCAGTCGCGGCCGCAAGCTCGACAAGGTCGGCCAGACCGAGTCCGACACCGCCGAGCTGTTCTTCGAGAACGTCCGCGTCGGCGACGACCGCATCATCGGCGAGCTCGACCGCGGCTTCATCCACATGATGCAGAAGCTCCCGCAGGAGCGGCTGAGCTGTGCGATCTCCAACATCGCCCACGCCAAGCAGATCCTCGTCGAGACCATCCAGTACGCCAAGGACCGCAAGGCGTTCGGCCAGGCCATCGGCAACTTCCAGTGGAACAAGTTCCTCATCGCCGAGCTCGTCACCAAGATCGAGGTCGCCGAGGCCTACCTCGACAACGCCGTCGCCGCCCACGCCGAGAAGAAGTTCAGCGCCGTCGACGCCGCCAAGGCCAAGTGGTACACCTCCGACGTCCAGAACCAGGTGCTCGACCACTGCGGTCCAGATCCACGGCGGCTACGGCTTCATGAACGAGTACCGCGTGGCCCGCGCCTGGCGCGACGCCCGCGTGACCCGCATCTGGGCCGGCTCCAACGAGATCATGAAGGAGCTCATCGGCCGCGACCTCGGCCTCTGAGCGCTGTTCCCCCGCCGTCCAGCGCCCGACACCCCGCGGGGGCACGGGCCCCGCACCTGCACGACGCCGCACGACCCCACCACCGGAAGGCAGCACCATGACCGAAGCCGTCATCGTCTCGACCGCCCGCTCGCCCATCGGCCGCGCCGTCAAGGGCTCGCTGAAGGACATGCGTCCTGACGACCTCACCGTGCAGATGGTGCAGGCCGCCCTCGAGAAGGTCCCCGGGCTCGACCCGAAGGACATCACCGACCTGCACCTCGGTGTCGGCCAGCCGGCCGGCGAGGCGGGTCACAACCTGGCCCGCGCCGTGGCCGTGCTCTCCGGCATGGACCACCTGCCGGGCGTCACCGTGAACCGCTACTGCTCGTCGTCGCTGCAGACGACCCGCATGGCGTTCCACGCCATCAAGGCCGGCGAGGGCGACGCCTACATCTCGGCCGGTGTCGAGACGGTGAGCCGCTTCCAGAACGGCTTCTCCGACCTGCCCGGCTCGGAGAACCCGCTGTTCGCGGACGCGATCGCCCGCACCGCGAAGCGCGCCGAGGGGGGCGCCGACACCTGGACGGACCCGCGCGAGAGCGGCGAGCTGCCCGACCTCTACATCGCGATGGGCCAGACGGCCGAGAACGTCGCCCAGCACCTCGGCATGAGCCGCGAGGAGCAGGACGAGTTCGGCGTCCGCAGCCAGAACCTCGCGGAGGCGGCCATCGAGTCCGGCTTCTGGGCCAAGGACATCACCCCGGTGACGCTGCCCGACGGCACCGTCGTCTCCAAGGACGACGGACCTCGCGCCGGCGTGACGCTGGAGGCTGTGAGCCAGCTCAAGCCGGTGTTCCGTCCCGACGGCACCGTGACGGCCGGCAACGCGTGTCCGCTCAACGACGGCGCCGCCGCCGTGGTCATCATGAGCGACGAGAAGGCCAAGGCGCTCGGCCTGACGCCGCTCGCGCGCATCGTCTCGACGGCCGTCACCGGTCTCTCGCCGGAGATCATGGGCCTCGGCCCCGTCGAGGCCATCCCGGCCGCGCTGCGCAACGCCGGCATGGGCATCGACGACATCGACCTCTACGAGATCAACGAGGCCTTCGCGGTCCAGTCGTGGGGCTCGGCGAAGGTGCTCGGCATCCCGCTGGAGAAGCTCAACGTCAACGGCGGCGCGATCGCCGTCGGGCACCCGTTCGGCATGACCGGCGCGCGCATCACCAGCACGCTCATCAACTCCCTGCAGTGGCACGACAAGCAGTTCGGCGTCGAGTCGATGTGCGTCGGCGGCGGCATGGGCATGGCGATGGTCATCGAGCGGCTGTCCTGATGGCCGCCGGGGAGGGTCGCTTCGCCGGGAAGGTCGCGGTCGTCACCGGCGCGAGCCGGGGGATCGGCCTGGGCATCGCGCAGCGCCTCGTCGACGACGGGGCGCGGGTGCTGGTCACGGCGCGCAAGGCGGACGCGCTCGAGGAGGCCGTGGCGTCGCTCGGGGCCGACCGGGCCGCGTTCGTCGCCGGCTCGGGCGACGACGCCGCGCACCAGGAGGAGGCGGTCCGCACCGCGATCGAGCGGTTCGGTCGGCTCGACTTCCTGGTGAACAACACTGGCATCAACCCGGTGTACGGGCGCATGATCGACATCGACCTCGAGGCTGCGGCGAAGATCTTCGCGGTCAACGTGCTGTCGGCCGTCGCGTGGGCGCAGCAGGCCTACCGGCAGTGGATGGCCGAGCACGGCGGCGCCATCGTCAACGTGTCGTCGGTGGCCGGGCTGAAGCCGGCCCCGAACATCGGCATGTACGGCGCGTCGAAGTCGGCGCTCATCCACGTGACCGAGGAGCTGGCGGTCGAGCTCGGCCCGGACATCCGGGTCAACGGGTGTCGCGCCGGCCGTCGTGAAGACGAAGTTCGCGAAGGCGCTGTACGAGGGCCGCGAGGACGAGGTGTCGGCGCCGTACCCGCTCAAGCGGCTCGGCCTGCCCGAGGACATCGCCGGCGTCGTCGGCTTCCTGCTGTCCGACGACGCGGCCTGGCTCACCGGTCAGACGATCACCGCCGACGGCGGCCTGCTGCTGACCGGCGGCGTCTGACGACGCTGGAGTCCTGGACGACCCCGCGGCCACCTGGTGGCTGCGGGGTCGTCCTGCGTCGTCCTGCGTCGTCCTGCGGCTGCGCTGCTGCGGCTGGGTCCCGGGTCGGTCTCCGAGAGGCCTCGACCGAACGGTGCGTGGGGCCTGGCCGGGTCTGCGGGGCTCCCCGGGTCGTGGGTGGCTGAGCAACCACAGCGGGCGTCCTGTCGTTGCTCACCCACCGATGGGGGCGCCGGGCCGGGCCGTCGGTGGCTCAGCAACCGCAGGGACGCTGCTGATGTTGCCGATCCACCGATGGCGCGCCCGCAGGCTCGGCCGACCGGCGCGCACCGGCGGGTCGAAGCCCTTTCGGAGGGCAGGTCGACGCCGAGCCGAGGCAGCGCAGCCGCAGGTCACGAGCAGCCCGGGCGCGCGCACCCTGATGTGACACGAAGAACATGAGGAAACCCTCGGAATAAACTTGAGGTTCTTCTCACGTTTTGCGACGATGGCATCTCCGCCCATCTGTCGCAGCGAGGTATCACGACGTGACCACCACCCCCACGAGCCCGACGAGCACCACCACCGCCACGGGAGGCCGCCGCGAGGCGCTGGTCGACCGGCTCCGAGGGGGCCAGCGGTACGCCGTGGTCGCCGGCGGGCAGGGGGAGCCGTGGCTCGAGCCGCTCGCCGCGCTCGTGCGCGACTTCGCCCTCGAGTCCGACGTCGCCGGTCTCGTCGCGCGCGCCGAGCAGCGTCTCGCGCCGGTCGCCACCGAGCTGCTGCGCACGGGCGTCGACGTCGCGCCGCTCGCCTGGCTCGACGCGCTCGCCGTCGGCGAGTCGGCCGAGGACGACGACGCGCCGGAGGTCCCCGACGCGGCGGCGCTGCAGGCGCCCGCCGTGTCCGTGCCCGGCATCCTGCTGACCCAGCTGGCCGGCCTCGCCGCGCTCGAGCGCCAGGGCCTCGACGTCGTCGCGACGCCGCCGGTCGCCTCCGCGGGGCACTCCCAGGGCGCCTACGTGGTGGAGGCCCTGGCGGGGGCCGACCCGGCCGACCTCTACGCCCACGCCCGGCTGGCGGGCGCCGCCGCGCAGGTCGTCGGTCGTCGCCGTGACCTGCTCGGCGCGACCATGCTCAGCGTGTCGGGGGAGAGCCCCGAGCGGGTCGCCGCAGCCCTGGCGTCGCTGCCCGCCTCGGCTGGTGTCGTCACCCGCCTGCGCAACGGTCGCCGTGCCGTCGTGCTGTCCGGGCCGCAGGAGGGTCTGCGGCGCGCCGTGGCGCTGCTCGACGAGCTCGCGGCGGCGGAGAAGGACGAGCGGGCCCGCAAGGTGACCGGCGGCGCCCCGTTCGCGCCCGTCGTGGAGCCGGTCGCCGCGCAGCTCGCCTTCCACCACCCCGACCTCGACGCCGCCGCCGACCTCGCCGCGACGTGGGCCGACGCCTGCGGTCTCGACGCCGAGCAGGCCCGCCGGCTCACGCGTCGGGCGATCGTCGACCCGGTCGACTGGGTCGCGGAGGTCGAGCGCGTCCTCGACGCCGGCGCCGAGTGGCTGCTCGACGTCGGTCCCGGCGACCTCGCGGCGCGCCTCAGCGCCGGCGAGGCCAAGGTCCGGGGAGTGGGCGTCGTTTCCGTGGCGACCCGACGCGGGCACCGTGAGCTCACCGTCCCTGGCGCCGCGCCGCGCCGCAGCCGCCCCTGGAGCTCCTACGCCCCCACGGCCGCCACGCTGCCCGACGGCTCGCTGCGCGTCGAGACCGCCTTCACGCGCCTCACCGGCCTCTCACCCGTCCTCCTCGCAGGCATGACGCCCACGACGGTCGACGCGAAGATCGTCGCCGCTGCCGCCAACGCCGGGTTCTGGGCCGAGCTGGCCGGCGGCGGGCAGGTGAGCGAGCCGATCTTCGCCGACCGCATGGTCGAGCTGCGCGAGCTGCTCGACGAGGGCCGCACGTTCCAGTTCAACTCGCTCTTCCTCGACCCGTACCTCTGGAAGCTGCAGCTCGGTGGCCAGCGCCTGGTGCAGAAGGCGCGCGCGGCCGGTGCCCCGGTCGACGGCGTCGTCGTCACCGCGGGCGTCCCCGAGCTCGACGAGGCCGTCGCGCTCGTCGAGGAGCTCTCGGAGGCGGGCGTCCAGCACGTCGCGTTCAAGCCGGGCACCGTCGCGCAGATCCGTCAGGTGCTCGCCATCGCGGAGCAGGTCGCACCGCGTCCGGTGATGATCCAGATCGAGGGCGGGAAGGCCGGCGGTCACCACTCCTGGGAGGACCTCGACGACCTGCTCGTCGCCACCTACGCCCAGCTGCGCGCGCACGACAACGTCGTGGTGTGCGTCGGCGGCGGCATCGGCACGCCCGAGGTCGCCGCGGCCTACCTGACCGGCGAGTGGGCGCGCGCCCACGGCCACCCGGTCATGCCGCTCGACGGCGTGCTCGTCGGCACGGCCGCCATGGCGACGCTCGAGGCCACGACCGCGCCCGACGTCAAGCAGCTGCTCGTCGACACCCCCGGCACCACCGGCTGGGTGGGTGCGGGCCACGCGTCGGGCGGCATGGCGTCGGGTCGCAGCCAGCTCGGCGCCGACATCCACGAGATCGACAACACCGCCTCGCGCACCGGCCGCCTGCTCGACGAGGTGGCCGGCGACGCCGACGCCGTCGCGGCCCGACGCGACGAGATCGTCGAGGCGCTCGACCGCACCGCCAAGCCGTACTTCGGCGACGTCGCGGCCATGACCTACGGCGCCTGGCTCGAGCGTTTCGCCGGGCTGACGACCGACCGTGTCGCGCCGACCGGCGCCGATGCGGGTGGGCGGCTCGACCTGGCTGGACGTGACCCTGCGCGACCGCTTCCACGCGATGCTCCAGCGCGCCGAGGCGCGTCTGGCGCCCGAGGACCACGGCGACGTCGCCACGCTCTTCGCGGCGCCGGCCGACGTCGAGGACGCGGCGGCGGCCCTTGCGGCCCTGCGGGAGACCTACCCGGCCGCCGACGACGTCGTGCTGCACCCGGCCGACGTGCCGTTCTTCGTGCAGGTGTGCCGTCGTCCGGGCAAGCCCGTGCCGTTCGTGCCCGTGGTCGATGCCGACGTGCGCCGCTGGTGGCGCTCGGACTCGCTGTGGCAGGCGCACGACCCGCGCTTCGGCGCCGACCAGGTCTGCGTCATCCCCGGCACCGTCTCGGTCGCCGGCATCACGCGTGTCGACGAGCCGGTGGGCGACCTGCTGCGCCGCTTCGAGGACGCGACGGTCGACGCGGTGCTCGCCGCAGGTGCTGCGCCGCGCGAGGTCGTCGGCCTGCGGCGCGCGGAGGGTGCCGACGGCGCCGTCTCGCTCGTGCTGGCGGCGCCGGACGCCGTCTGGGCCGGCCGCATGGTCCGCAACCCCGTCCACCGACTCGGGTCCCCGTCCTCGACGTCGAGCGGGTGGGTCATCGTGGCGCCCGAGCGCGCGGAGCACCCCGAGACCGGTGCGGTGCTGACCGGCGCGGGCAGCGCGGCCGAGCTGACGGTCCCGCTCGACCGTGCCGGTCGGGTCCTGACCCTGACCTTCGACGTGACCGACGCCGTCGCCACCGGCGCTGCGCCCGTCGTGCCGACCGCGACCGCCGCGTCGGCCATGCTCGACCTCCTGACTGCTGCAGCGGGCGGCTCCCTGCCGACCGTGACGGACGGCGCCGCCGAGCTCGTCGCCCCCTGGAGCGACGAGGTCGTGGCCGACCACGCGGGCGTCACGTCCGGCACCACCACCGACGTCGTCCCCGACGCTCTCGTCGGGCTGGCCTGGCCCGCGGTCTTCGCCGTCATCGGCGCGGCCCGCGCGGCGTCGGGCGAGCCGGTCGTGGAGGGCATGCTCGACCTCGTCCACCTCGACCACGCCGTCGCCCTCGCGACGACGCCTCTCGACGGTGCCGACCTCGTCGTCCGCGCCTCGCTGCGCTCGGTGGAGGCCACCGACCTCGGACGCGTCGTCACGGTCGACGTCGAGGTCCGCCAGGACGACGCCACGGTCGCGACGCTCGTCGAGCGCTTCTGCGTCCGCGGCCGCCCGGGCGACGCCGACGCCGGGGAGCCCGTGCGCGCCGGCGGACGGCTCGAGGACGTCGAGGTGCACCCGACCCCGCGTCGTACGCGCGCCGAGGGCACGGTCACCGCTCCCGCCGACCTGCGGGCGTTCGCCGCGGTCTCGGGCGACCACAACCCCATCCACACCAGCACGGCCGCCGCACGCCTCGCGGGTCTCGGCGAGCCGATCGCCCACGGCATGTGGCTCTCGGCCGCGGCGCAGCGCGTCGTCGTCGAGCAGACCGGGCGCACCCTGCTCGGCTGGACCACCCGCTGGCTCAGCCCACTGGCTCCGGGGGCCGAGGTGTCGGTCAAGGCCGAGCGCACCGCCCTCGTCGAGGGCGACGAGGTCGTCGAGGTCACCTGCCGGGCGGGCGGTGAGCTCGTCATGGCCGCCACCGCGCGGCTGCGTGCACCGCGCACCGCGTACGCGTTCCCGGGCCAGGGCATCCAGCACGCGGGCATGGGCATGGCGGGCTACCAGCGGTCGAAGGCGGCTCGGGCCGTGTGGGACCGCGCCGACGCGCACACCCGCAGCGCCCTCGGGTTCTCGATCCTCACCGTCGTGCGCGACAACCCGACGGTCCTCGTCGCCCACGGCACCACCCACAAGCACCCCGACGGCGTGCTGTTCCTGACCCAGTTCACGCAGGTGGCCATGGCGGTGCTCGGCGCCGCGCAGATGGCCGAGCTGCGCGAGTCGGGCGCGTTCGTCGAGGGCTCCGTGCTGGCGGGCCACTCCGTCGGCGAGTACAACGCGCTCGCCGCGGTCTCCGGCGTGATCCCGCTCGAGGCGGTCGTCGAGGTCGTGTTCCAGCGCGGCTCCGTCATGCACACGCTCGTCCCGCGCGACGAGCAGGGCCGCAGCGACTACCGCCTGGCGGCGATCCGTCCCTCGCAGATCGGGCTCGAGGACGACACGGCGGGGGCGTCGGGCCGTGGGCGACAGATGGAGACGGTGACGGACTACGTCGACGGCGTGGCCGAGCGCAGCGGCGAGTTCCTGCAGATCGTCAACTACAACCTGCGCGGGTCGCAGTACGCGATCGCCGGCACGGTGCGGGGCCTGGAGGTCCTGGAGGCCGACGTCGCGGAGCGTCGCGCGCGGTTCGGCGGCAAGGCCGCGTTCATCCTGGTGCCCGGCATCGACGTGCCCTTCCACTCGCGCGTGCTGCACGGCGGCGTACCGGACTTCCGCGCCCGGCTGGAGGAGCTGCTGCCGGCCGAGATCGATCCGTCGATCCTCGAGGGCCGTTACGTGCCGAACCTCGTGCCGCGGCCGTTCTCCCTCGCGCAGGACTTCATCCAGGAGATCGCCGACCTGGTCGGCCCCTCGCCGCTCGACGCCGTCCTGGCCGACGTCGACGCCTGGAGCGCGCGTCCGCAGGCGCTGTGCCGCACGCTGCTCGTCGAGCTGCTCGCGTGGCAGTTCGCCAGCCCGGTGCGCTGGATCGAGACGCAGGACCTGATGTTCGCGAGCGTCGAGAACGGCGGCCTCGGCGTCGAGCGCTTCGTGGAGATCGGGGTGGGCCAGTCACCGACGGTCGCGAACCTGGCGTCGTCGACGCTCAAGCTCCCGACGGTGCAGGCGACGACCGGTGCCCGTGGCGTCGACGTCGCGAACATCGAGCGCGACGCGGCCGCCGTCTTCGCGACCGACGAGGACCCGGCACCGGTCGAGGACGAGGTGGCCGAGGAGACCGCCGCGTCCGACACGGCAGCCGCTCCCGTGGCCGCGGCGCCCGCCGCGGCTCCCACCTCGTCGGGACCCCGACCCGCCGACCTCACCTTCGACGCCGCCGACGGCACCCGCACGCTCATCGCGTGGTGGACCAAGCTGCGCCCGGAGCAGATCGGCGCCGCCGACTCCATCGAGTCGCTGTGCGACGGTGCGTCGTCGCGCCGCAACCAGCTGCTGGTCGACCTCGGCGGCGAGCTGTCGCTGGGCGCCATCGACGGCGCGGCCGACGCCGACGTGCCCACGCTGTCGGCGCAGGTGAAGGGCCTGGCCCGCGGCTACAAGCCGTTCGGTCCGGTGCTCTCGGCGACGTTCGCCGACCACCTCAAGAAGGTGCTCGGCCCGACGGGTCGCAAGCAGTCGTCCGTCGTCGACCGGGTCACCGACGTCTGGCAGCTCGGCGCCGGGTGGGCCAGCCACGTGCTGGCCGAGCTGGCGCTCTCCACCCGTGACGGTGCGAGCGTGCGCGGGGGCGACCTCGCCACCGTCGCCACGCCGACGAACGGCGCCGAGGTCGACGCGGCCGTCGACGCGGCTGTCCAGTCCGTGGCAGCACGCCACGGCGTGACCGTCGCGCTGCCCGCGGCCGGGGGGTCCGACGCCACCGTCGACGCCGCCGCCCTGGCCGAGATCACCGGGGAGATCACCGGCCCCGACGGCGTGCTCGCCAGCACGGCCCGTCACCTGCTCGCGAGGTTGGACGACCTCGGCGGGGGTGCCGGGCCCTGGGCGGCAGATGGTGCCGAGCCCGACGAGGACGCCCAGCGCGTGCTCGCGCGGGTGGAGGCCGAGCTCGGCTCCGACTGGGTCGAGGCCGTCGCGCCCGCCTTCGACGAGCGGCGCGCCGTGCTGCTCGACGACCGGTGGGCGAGTGCCCGTGAGGACCTGGCGCGGCTCGCGCTGGGCCAGGTCGACGTCGAGCCCAGCCGGTTCAGGGGTGCGGGCGAGGTCGTCGCGGCCCAGGCCCGCTGGTGGGCCGGACGCACCGACGACGCAGGGCTCGTGGGGCGTCTGGAGCAGGTGGCCGACGTCGCGCTCGACACGACCCCCGGGGCCTGGGCCGACGACGTCGCCCTCGTCACCGGTGCCAGCCGCGGCTCCATCGCCGCGTCGGTGGTGGGCGAGCTGCTCGCCGGTGGCGCGACGGTGGTCGCCACCACGTCGGGCCTCGACAGCCGCAAGGTCGGCTTCTTCCGCGAGCTCTACCGCTCGCACGCCCGCGCCGGTGCCCGCCTCTGGGTGGTCCCCGCCAACATGGCCTCGTTCGCCGACGTCGACGCGCTCGCGTCGTGGGTGGTCGCCGAGCAGTCGCGCACGGTCGGCAGCACCAAGCACGTGACCAAGCCGGCCCTCGTGCCGACGATGCTCGTGCCGTTCGCCGCCGGCCGCGTCGTGGGCGACCTGTCGGACGCGGGCAGCCGCACCGAGGTCGAGGCCCGCATCCTGCTGTGGTCGGTGGAGCGCCTCGTCGGCGCCCTCGCCACGACCAGCCGCGACCACGACCTCGCCTCGCGCCTGCACGTGCTGCTCCCGGGCTCGCCCAACCGCGGCATGTTCGGCGGCGACGGCGCGTACGGCGAGGCCAAGGCCGCGCTCGACGCCGTCGTCACGAAGTGGGGTGCGGAGAAGGCGTGGTCGTCGCGCGTCACCCTGACCCACGCCATCATCGGCTGGGTCCGCGGCACAGGCCTGATGGGCGGCAACGACCCGCTCGTGCAGGCCGTCGAGGCTGCGGGCGTCCGCACCTGGAGCCCCGAGGAGATGGCGTCCGCGCTGCTCGAGCAGGGCTGCACCGCGCTCGTGCGCGAGCAGGCCGCCGTCGCCCCGGTCGAGCTCGACCTGACGGGTGGCCTCGGCGAGGCCGACCTCGACCTGCGCGCCCTCGCCGAGGGCGTGGAGCGACCCAGCACCGACGTCGCCGACGAGGTCGCGACGGTCGCGGCCCTCGCACCGTCGCCCGCGCAGCTGCCCGACCCCACCGCCCCCGCGTGGGGCGAGGTGTCGGCGCGTCCCGAGGACCTCGTGGTCGTCGTCGGCACGGGCGAGCTCGGCCCCTACGGCTCGGCGCGCACGCGCTTCGAGATGGAGGTGCACGACGAGCTCTCCGCCGCTGGCGTGCTGGAGCTGGCGTGGAGCACCGGGCTGCTGGCCTGGGACGACGCAAACCAGGGCTGGTACGACGTCGAGACGAACGAGGCGGTCGACGAGGCCGACGTGCACGAGCGCTACCACGACGCCGTCGTCGAGCGCTGCGGCATCCGCACGTACGGCGACGACGGCTCGATGGTCGACAACACCGCGCCGCTGCTGACGTCGGTGTTCCTCGAGCAGGACCTGACGTTCGCCGTCGGCAGCGAGGCCGAGGCGCGCGCCATGCACGCCGCCGACCCCGAGCGCACGACGATCACCGCGTCGCAGGACGGCGAGTGGACCGTGACCCGCAAGGCCGGCACCGAGATCCGCGTGCCGCGTCGGATGGAGCTCACCCGCACCATCGGCGGGCAGGTCCCGACCGGGTTCGACCCGGCCGTCTGGGGCGTGCCGGCCGAGATGCTCGAGAGCATCGACCGTGTGGCGATCTGGAACCTCGTGTGCACCGTCGACGCGTTCCTGTCGAGCGGGTTCACGCCCGCCGAGCTGATGCGCTGGGTGCACCCGGCGTTCGTCGCCAACACGCAGGGCACCGGCATGGGCGGCATGGCCTCCATGCACGCGCTGTACATCAACACGCTGCTCGGGGAGAGCAACCCGAACGACATCCTGCAGGAGGCGCTGCCGAACGTCATCGCCGCGCACGTCGTGCAGTCGTACGTGGGCAGCTACGGCGCGATGATCCACCCGGTCGCCGCGTGCGCCACCACCGCCGTCTCCGTGGAGGAGGGCGTCGACAAGATCACGGTCGGCAAGGCGGAGTTCGTCGTGGCCGGTGGGTTCGACGACCTCAGCACCGAGGGGATCATCGGCTTCGCCGACATGTCGGCCACGGCCGACTCCGGCGCGATGCTCGCGCAGGGGATCGACCCGCGGCGCGTGAGCCGCGCCAACGACCGGCGGCGCGGCGGGTTCGTGGAGTCGCAGGGCGGTGGCACCCTCCTGCTCGCGCGCGGCGACGTCGCCGCCCGGATGGGCCTGCCGGTGCACGCCGTCGTCGCGTACGCCGGCTCCTTCGCGGACGGCGTGCACACGTCGATCCCGGCACCCGGCATCGGGGCGCTGGCGGCAGGCATCGGCGGCCGCGAGTCGCAGCTGGCTCGGTCGCTGCGCGCGCTCGGCCTCGACGCCGACGACGTCGGCGTCGTGAGCAAGCACGACACGTCGACGGCCGCGAACGACCCGAACGAGTCCGAGCTGCACGAGCGGCTCGCGGCGGCGATCGGGCGCAGCGCGGGCAACCCGCTGTTCGTCGTGTCGCAGAAGACGCTGACCGGGCACGCGAAGGGCGGTGCGGCGGCGTTCCAGCTGATCGGTCTCACCCAGGTGCTCGCGAGCGGCGTCCTGCCGCCGAACCGCAGCCTCGACTGCGTCGACGACGTGCTGGCGGAGCACGAGCACCTGGTGTGGCTGCGCGAGCCGCTCGCCGGTGCGCCGCTGAAGGCGGGCCTGGTGACCAGCCTCGGGTTCGGCCACGTGGCCGGTCTCATCGCGCTGGCCCACCCGGAGGCGTTCGTGCAGGCGCTGCCTGACGGCGAGCGCGCGTCGTACCGGGCGCGGGCACGCGAGCGTGCCGTCGCGGGTCGGATGCGCCTCGCGCGGGTGATGGTCGGTGCGGCGTCGGCGTACGAGCGTCCGTCGGGCCGCCGGCTCGGCACGGACGGCGTCCGCGGTCGCGAGGCGTCGGTGCTGCTCGACCCGCAGGCGCGTCTCGGCGACGACGGCGTCTACGTCGGGCCGTCGTGCTCGTGACGCCGGGTGTGGACCGGGGAGCCGTCGAGGTGGCGGCGGTGGGGGCGGCTGCGCCCGTCCCCGCCGGCGTCGGCGTGCTGGGCGTCGGCGTGGACCTCGTGCACGTGCCGTCGTTCGAGCAGCAGCTGGAGCTGGCGGGGTCGCGGTTCGCGGACGTGTTCACGCCGGGGGAGCGGCGTGACGCCGCCGACCGGGCGGCGGGTCACGGTGGCGGCCCGGGGCGCCACCTGGCCGTGCGCTGGGCGGCGAAGGAGGCGCTGGTGAAGGCGTGGTCGGCCTCGCTCTTCGGCGAACCGCCGGTGATGGGGGACGAGGCGCTGCGCCAGGTCGAGGTCGTGTGCGACGCCTGGGGCCGCCCCCGCCTGCGCCTGCTCGGCGCCGTCGCCACCCACCTCCCCGACGTCGAGGCGCACCTGAGCCTCACCCACGACGCCGACCACGCCCTCGCCTACGTCCTCCTCACCCACTAACCCCTCCCCGCCCACCCTCCCGTCGGGTGCGCGTTTACGTGGGGCCCCACGCAAACGCGCAGATGAGGCGCATGTTCGCGTGGGGCGGAGCTCGTTTGCGTGGGGGAGTCAGGCCACCGGGAGGTAGAGACGGCGAGAGCGAGCCCGCGCGGCCTCGATACGGGCGACAGTGGTTGCCTGGTTCGACCAGTGCAGGTCCACCCAGCCCCACCGGGAGACGCCGCGCCACGTGTCACGGACCTCGTCCTCACGCAGCTTCTCCTCAACGATCCCCATGCCGGGCTCTCGCCGGTGCGGGTTCAGACGCCCGTACTTGACGAGTCCGTCGAACTCGCCGACGTGGCGATCAGCCGTCCACTCGAAGTCGACGCGACCGACCTTTCGGCCGTGTCTATCGACGATGACCACCTGGAGGCCGGGCAGGTCTGTTCCATGGCGCCAGAACATCACGAACGAGCGAGCCTCCCCCGCGCTCTCCAGGCGTCCGTCGGCGAGCTGCACGGTCTGGCGCACCGCCTCTGCCCCTGCCCATGACCGGAAGCGCGCGACCTGCTCGCCGAGCTCCTCGTCGGACGTCCCTCGAGCTCGAAGGACCGAGCTCAAGGCGACGACGCCCTGCTCCACCCCGGTGAACGCGGCGATCTGCAGCGCGGCGATCGAAGGCAGGACGGTGGGTACGCCGGCGGCCATGGTGACGTCGTCCGTGCGGAGGTCTGGTTCGTGCCAGACGACCCCGGCTATGTGGCGCCCCGACCTCTTGTCGGTGCGGGCGAGGTGGATGAGTGAGAGGTCGGTGCCCCAGAGGTCGAGACCCAGCAGCGCCGCTGCGGACTGGTGCGTCGCGACGGCACCGTCGTCAGCGCGCTCGAGCACCGAGCGGGTGAGGATCGCGTGCTTCTGCACGGCGTCGGCATGCTCCCACAGGCCGCGTGGCACGTACGTACCGTGGCGGGGTCGTGCGAGTACACCCTCGCGGGCCAGCGAGCTGATGCGCCGTTGGCTGAGGCCCAGCTCGAGCAGGTGGCGGGTCAGAAGGTAGCCGCCGTGATGGTGAGCGAGTGCGGCGAGCTCGTCGTGAGTCATTCTCCCAAGGAAGACCTTCTCTGGCTGTAGGAGGAGCCCACGCGGGCACCCTGTGGACGAGTCGGCCACCTCCGTCGAACGTTCAGTCCGTCTGTGGACGAACACCCCCACGAGAACCGGCTCCGCCCCACGTGAAGATGCGCCTCATCTGCGCGTTTACGTGGGGCACCACTTAAACGCGCAAGGGCGGACTGGGTGGGGGGAGGGGTCAGCGGGGGTCGGGCTCGGAGGCGAGGAGGTAGGAGGCGAGGAGGCGCTTGAGCTCGATGACGGCCTCGGCGTGGCTCTGGCCGTCGCGGACGGAGAAGTTCAGCATCGAGTAGGTGACGTGCACGAGCACCTCGGCCATGATCTGGCGACGTTCGCGTGGCGTGCCCGGGGTGAGGGGGGCGAGGAAGCGGGCGACGGCGGCGGCCAGCTCGCGCTCGGTCACGGCAGCGGTCGCGCGGGTCGCGGGCGTCGACTGCACGGCCAGCCACACCGCGCGTCGCGACGGGTCGGCGGACCACAGGCTCGCCATGTGGTCGATCATCCGGTCGAGGAAGCGCAACCAGTCGAGCGACGGGATCATCTCCGAGAAGCGGGTGAGCTCCTCGTGCACGGCGACGGCGTCCTGACGATCGAGCTCGCAGACGATCACGTACTTGTTGGCGAAGTACTGGTAGAGCGTGCCCGTCGGCAGCCCCGCGCGCTGCGAGACCTCCTCGCACGTGAACGACTCGAACCCGACGTCGAGCAGCAGCTCGCGCGCGGTGCGCAGCAGCAGCTCGAACTTGGCCCGACTGCGCTCCTGCGTGGGGCGACGTCGGGGCTCGAGGATCTCGGCGGTCACGCGGCCCACCCTAGGGGACGCGCGACGCCGAGGAGAGCGTTCGTGACGTGACCTACTCGCGAGTCACCACGGGCTCCGTCACGCCGACGACGTGGGGGAGCGGGGCCTCAGGCCCGCAGGCCGGCCTGGACGAGCGGCTCGATGAGGTCGCCGATGCCGTCGAAGCCGGCGCCCAGCGTCTGGCCGTGGCTGTGCCGGAAGTGGATGCCCTCGAGGATGACCGCGAGCTTGAAGAAGGCGAGCGCCAGGTGGAAGTCGATGTCGGAGACGTCGCGTCCGGACCGCTGTGCGTAGCGCGCCAGCACCTCCTCGCGCGAGAGGTACCCGGGTGCCTGCGCGGCGTCGGTGACCAGCCCGGCCCCGGCGCCCGCGCCCGCCTCCTCGGCCAGCTGCTGGTAGGCGAGCAGCACGGCGACGTCGGTGAGCGGGTCGCCGAGCGTGCTCATCTCCCAGTCGAGCACCGCGGTCACGCGGTCGCCGCCATCGGGGCTCGCGTCGACGAGGAGGTTGTCGAGGCGGTAGTCGCCGTGCACGATCGTGCCCTCGCCGGCCGTCGGGATCGACGCGTCGAGGCGCGCGATCAGCTCGTCCATGCCCGGCAGCTCACGGCTGCGCGACGCGTCGAGCTGCTTCTTCCAGCGCCGCACCTGACGCTCGAGGTACCCGTCGGGCCGGCCGAAGTCGCCGAGGCCGACGTCGTCGGGGTCGACGGCGTGCAGGTCGGCGAGCACGTCGACCATGCGCTCGGTGATGGTCCGCACCCGCTGCTCGCCGAGCGCGGCGAGGTCCGACGCGCGCGCGAACGGCGTGCCGACGACGCGCTCCATCACGTAGAACGGCGCTCCGATGACGGCGTCGTCCTGGCAGAGGCCGTGGGTGACCGGCACCGGGACCGCGGTGTCGGCGAGCGCGGCGATGACGCGGTGCTCACGGCCCATGTCGTGGGCGGTGGCGAGCACGTGCCCGAGGGGCGGTCGGCGGACGATGACGTCGCGACGTCCGTCGGTGACGGCGTAGGTCAGGTTCGACTTGCCGCCGGTGATGAGCGACGCCTCGAGCGGGCCGACGAGCAGGCCGGGAGCCTGCTCGTCGAGCCAGCGCGCGAAGGCGTCGAGGTCGAGTCCCTCGGGCGTGCTCACGGTCGGGTCAGTCCTTCGGTCCGCCGGCGACGTAGATGACCTGGCCCGACACGAACCCGGCGCCCTCGCTCACGAGGAACGACGCGGTGTGTGCGATGTCCTCGGGCTGGCCGACGCGCTGGACGGGGATCTGCTCGGCGCTGAACTTGATGAAGTCGTCGAAGGGGACGCCGATGCGCTCCGCGGTCGCGGCCGTCATGTGGGTCTGGATGAAGCCCGGGGCGATCGCGTTGGCCGTCACGCCGAACTTGCCGAGCTCGATGGCGAGGGTCTTGGTGTAGCCCTGCAGACCGGCCTTGGCGGCGGAGTAGTTCGCCTGGCCGCGGTTGCCGAGCGCGGAGGTGCTCGAGAGGTTCACGATGCGGCCGAACTTCGCCTCGACCATGTGCTTCTGGGTGGCCTTGACGGTGTTGAAGGAGCCACGCAGGTGGACGGCCATGACGGCGTCCCAGTCCTCGACGGTCATCTTGAAGAGCAGGTTGTCGCGGATGATGCCGGCGTTGTTGACGACGACGGTCGGGCCGCCGAGCTCGGCGGTGATCCGCTCGACGGCGGCGTCGACGGCGGCGGGGTCGGAGACGTCGGCGCCGACCGCGAGGGCCGTGCCGCCGGCCGCGGTGATGGCCTCGACGGTGTCGGAGCAGGCGTTCTCGTCGAGGTCGACGACGGCGACGGCCAGGCCGTCGGCGGCCAGGCGCTGGGCCACGGCGGCACCGATGCCCTGGGCGGCGCCGGTGACGAGGGCGGTGCGGCGGTTCTCGCTCATGCAGTTCTCCTGAGGTAAGCGCTTGCTTAGGTCTGGGCTCACGGTAGCGCACGGCGCTCGCCGCGGCCAGGGCCCGACCCGGCCCTCGGGCGTCGCCGGTCGCAGCGCGGCGGCGACGCGCGAGGTGAGTCACAGAAGATGAGGAATCCCTCGGCTTTGGGGTAAGGTTGAGGAAACCCTCATGTTTCAGGAGATCGCATGACGCAGCTCGACGTGCCCGCCCCCGACGTCGCGGTCGACCCCGCGGCGGGTGCGGCGGCGCAGGCAGCCCGGCCCCACCACCGCGACGTCCTCGCGCAGCGCCGGGCGGACCGCACGGCGCGCGTCGAGCCTCGTGGTCGCCGTCAGCACACCGCCCGTGAGCGCGCGCACCTCCTCGTCGACGAGGGCACGTTCGTCGAGATCTCGCCGTTGCGCACGGCAGGTCCGTCGAGCGGCAGCGGCGTCGTCATCGGCTGGGGTCTCGTCGGCGGACGTCCGGTGGTCGTGGCCAGCCACGACGCCGCCGTCGCCTCGGGCGCGATCGGCGCGGTGTTCGCCGAGACCGTCCAGCGCGCGCAGCGCATCGCCATCGACCGGGGACACCCGATCGTCTACATCAACGACTCGGGGGGAGCGCGGATCCACGACGGCATCCACGCCCTCCACGGCTGCGGCGGCATCTTCGCGAACAACGTGGAGGCCAGCCGGAGGATCCCGCAGATCTCGCTCATCCTCGGCCCCTGCGCGGGTGCCGCCGCGTACTCGCCGGCACTGACGGACTGGACGATCATGGTCAAGGAGCAGGGACAGATGTTCCTCACCGGGCCCGAGATCGTCCGCGCAGCGACCGGTGAGGACGCCACCGCCGACGAGATCGGCGGCTCGGGCATGCACACCCGCACGAGCGGCGTCGCCCACCTCGAGGTCGACGACGAGCAGGCCGCGCTCGACGCCGCCCGCGACATCCTCTCCTTCCTGCCCTCGCACGTCGGCGGTGCGCCGGCGCTCGTCGACCCGGTGCCCGCCCGGGCCGAGGCCGTCGCCCGGCTGCCCCACGTCGTGCCCGACAAGTCGAGCATCGTCTTCGACATGCACGAGGTGCTCGACGGCGTCCTCGACGACCGGCCCCGCCTCGAGCTCAGCCCCGGTCACGCCCCGAGCGTGCTCACCGTGCTCGCCCACCTCGACGGCCGTCCCGTCGGGATCGTCGCCAACCAGCCGAAGGCACGCGGCGGCATCCTCGACGCCAAGGCGTCGGTGAAGGCCTCGCGGTTCGTCGACTTCTGCGCCCGCTACGGCCTGCCCGTGCTGACCTTCGTCGACGTGCCCGGCTTCCTGCCCGGCACGGTCGAGGAGGGGCGCGGTGTCATCACGCAGGGCGCGACCATGCTGCGCGCGTACGTCGAGGCGCAGTCGCCCGTGCTCACCGTCGTGGTCCGCAAGGCGTACGGCGGCGCCTACATCGCGATGGGCTCGCGCTCCCTGGGCGCCGACTTCACCTGGGCGTGGTCGGGCTCGGAGATCGCCGTCATGGGCCCGGGCGGCGCTGTCGCCCTGCTGCACCGCCGCGCGCTCAAGGACGCCGAGGACCCCGACGCCCTGCGCGACGAGCTCGCCGCCGAGTACCGCGAGAACGTCGCACGGCCCTACCTCGCCGCCGAGGCGGGCATCCTCGACGACGTGATCGTCCCGGAGGAGACGCGCGACCGCATGGTGCAGGCGCTCGGCGTCCTCGCCCCGCGCGCCGAGGGGAGCCGCGCATGAGCGCCACGACCACCGCGACGGCGAGCGCCGACATCGTCTCGAACGTCTGGAAGCTCGTCACCGAGGTCGGCGCGCAGGTGCGCCAGGGTGACGTCCTCGCCGTGCTCGAGTCGATGAAGATGGAGCTCCCCGTGCACGCGCCGGCCACCGGCACCGTGGCGGAGGTGCTCGTCGCCGAGGGGCAGATCGTCCAGGAGGGCGACCCGCTCGTCGTCATCGCCACCGCGCACGAGGGTCCGGCCCCGGTCTGAGAGCATGCTCGGGTGACCGAGCCGACCACGCCCCTCGTCCACGACCTGCCGATGCGCTGGGCCGACCTCGACCAGCTGGGCCACGTCAACAACGTCACCTACGTCGACTACGCCGCCGAGGCGCGGGCGGTGCACGTGGCCGACGGCGACCTGCAGGACCGGCCGGCGCGGACCGTGTCGGTGGAGTACCTGCGGCCGCTGCTGCTGAGCAGCACCCCCGTGCGCGTGACGTCGGCCGACGACGGTGATCGCCTGGTGCAGGAGATCGCGCCGGCCACGGCGACGACGCCGTTCGCCCGCGCGACGTGGCACGACGAGCCGCTGCCCGACCTCGACCTCGACCTCGCTGCCGCGGGGGAGTTCTACGACCTGCGCGTGCGGCGCAGCGACCTGGGCCCCGACGGCGACGTGACGGTCGAGGCGCTCTTCGAGTTCGCCCAGGAGGCGCGCATCGTCTCCGTCGTCCGCGTGGCCGGCACCGCGGGGAGCGGTCGCTACGTGGTGGCGAGGGTCGACGTCCGGCGCGGCGACCCGTTCACGTGGGGTGCCGCCACCACGCGGGCGCGCAGCGTGGTCACGCGCGTCGGACGCTCGTCGTTCACCGTCACCACGCTCTTCGACGACGGACGCCAGGGTCGCGCCGACGCCGTGCTCGTCGGCTTCGACCTCGAGACCCAGACGTCGCGCGTGCTCGGTCCGGAGGAGCGGGCGGTGCTGGAGGCGCAGCTCAGCTGACGGGCGCGTCGTCGGCGGTGTTCACCATGAACGTGGCGGCGTGCTGCACGTAGGCCCAGAACTGCGCGTCCTGCTCGGGCGTGAGGTCGACGGCGTCGAGACCGGCGCGGAAGTGGTGCAGCCACCGGTCGCGGGCGGCCATCGTGACCGCGAACGGCGCATGGCGCATGCGCAGCCGGGGGTGGCCGCGCGTCTCGCTGTACGTCGTCGGGCCGCCCCAGTACTGCTCGAGGAACAGGGTGAACCGCTCGGCAGCCGGGGCGAGATCCTCCTCCGGGTACATGGGACGCAGCAGGGCGTCGGTCGCCACCCCGGCGTAGAAGACGTCGACGATCCGCTCGATGGTCGCGCGGCCGCCGATCTCCGCGTAGAACGTGGCGCTCACGGTGCGGGCCTCTCGGCGGGGATCGCGCTGGACGGGATGCGGATGCCGGCCTTGTCGAAGCGACGCTTGACGCGCTGGCGCAGCGTGCGTGCCACGAGCCACTGCTGCAGCGGTGCGGTCTTCAGCACCACGCGGACGACCACGCCGTCCTTGTCGAAGCGCTCGACGCCCCACACCTCGGGCTCCTCGATGATGACGCCGGTGAAGCGCTCCTCGCGGTACATCGACTCGGCCTCCTCGGCGAGGATCGACTGCACCTCGTCGAGGTCGGAGTCGTAGTCGACGGTGACGTCGAGGACGGTGCGCGCCCAGTTCTGGCTCTGGTTGCCGACCCGGAGGATCTCGCCGTTGCGGACGTACCAGACGGTGCCGTTGACGTCGCGCAGGCGGGTGACGCGCAGGCCGACGGCCTCGACCGTGCCGCTGGCCTCGCCGAGGTCGACGGAGTCGCCGACGCCGTACTGGTCCTCGAGGATCATCGAGACGCCGGCGAGGTAGTCCTTGACGAGCGTCTGCGCGCCGAAGCCGAGCGCGACGCCGAGGATGCCGGCGCTGGTGAGCAGCGGTGCGATCGGCACGCCGACCACGCCGAGCACCATGACGAACGCGACACCGGCGATGACGAGGCCGACGATCGAGCTCAGCAGGTCGCCCATGGCCTGGGCGCGCTGCTTGCGCCGCTCCCCGGAGCCGGGGCGCAGGTCCGACAGGAGGGCCCCGGCGCGGCTGTTGGCGAGCGCGTCGGGCACCTGCCCCTCGCCGGCTCGTTTGACGACGCGGCGGATCGCGCGGCGGGTGACCCAGCGGACCACCATCGCCACGAGGAGGATCACGAGGATCTGCGTCCCGCTCTCCATCAGCCGGTCGCCGGTCCAGGCCGACGGCAGGTTCACGTCGAGGCTCAGCATGGTCACCAGCCTACGGGCGGGGCCAGGGACGATACGATGGCCCCATGAAGGCTCCCGCGCGCATCCTCGCCGTCGTCGTCTCCACGCTCGTGGTGCTCGGCACGACCTCTGCCACGGCCTGGGCCGACTCGCCGGCCTCCGAGGCCTGGCCCGCCCCGCCGCAGCGCTCCACCCTCGAGTGGATCCTGCTCGTCGGCGGCGGCACGGTGGGTCTCTTCGTCGTCGTCGCCCTCTTCGGCCTGCTCACGGCGCGCAACAACTACGTGCCCCCGCCGCCGTCCACCGACCTCGAGGTCGCGCCCGGCAACGAGGCTGCGCACCACCACTGACCGACCCCCACCTCGGCCGGCCCGTCCAAGACGGGCCGGCCGAGGTGCGTCGAGGGGCGGCAGATTCCCAGGTGGACCTGGGAATCTTCGCTAGGCACGGAAATCTCTGGCCAGGCACGGAAATCTCAGCCGGGCACGGAAAGGTCTCCGTGCTTCCCTGAGATTTCCGTGCTCGGTGGAGATTCCCAGGTCGACCTGGGAATGTCCACCCAGCGGGAGAGCTCAGCTGGCGGCGCGGGCGCGGAGGGCGCGGGCGCGGAGGGCGCGGGCGAGGTCGTCGCGACCCTCGGACACGTACCGCTTCGCAGCGGCCGGCGCCTCGGTGGAGCCGAGCCAGGCGTCGACGGCGTCGAGCGTGGCCTGGGTGGGGTTGGCGAGCGGGAAGAGGTAGACGAGCGCGACCTGGCCGATCCAGACGCCCTTGTCCTCGATGACCGTGTCGGCCATCTCGAGGTAGCGCTGGACGAACGGCTCGAGCACGTCGGCCTGGCCCGACACCTGGAACGCCGACGCGGTCTGGCGGCGGGTCTCGTTGGGCGTCGAGGTGTCGACGACCGCCGCCTGCCACGCGGCCTCCTTGGCCTCCGACGACGGACGGACGGCGCGGGCCGCGGCGGCCCGCTCGCGGCCCGAGATGGTCTGGTCGCGCTCGAGCTCGGCCGCGATCTCGGCCTCGTCGGCCGCACCGAGCCGCGCCAGCGCGGTCACGAGCGTCCACCGCAGGTCGGTGTCGACGTCGAGCCCGGGCAGGCCGTCCTCGAGCAGGCCGCGCAGTGGCTCGGGCGACGTGGCCGCCGACGCGTAGCCGCGCACGAACGCCAGCTGGTGGTCGCTGCCGGGCTCGGCGGCCTCGGCGAGGGCCCGCACCCCGGCCTCCCAGCGCTCCGCGAGCGCCGGACGCTTCTCGTCGGACGTGTACAGGTTCACCGCGGACTGGCCCTGGCGCAGCAGCGACGAGACGGCCGTCAGGTCGCTCTCGGAGCCGATGCCCGCGAGCACCAGCGACACGAAGTCCGTCGACGACAGCTCGGCGTCGCGCGTCATGTCCCAGGCCGAGCCCCAGCAGAGGGCACGCGGCAGCGACTCCTCGAACGCCATGTCGTGCTCGACGAGCGACGCGAACGACTGCTCGTCGAGCCGGATCTTCGCGTACGTGAGGTCGTCGTCGTTGAGCAGCACGAGCGCCGGACGGCGCAGGCCGACCAGCTCCGGAACCTCGGTGCGCTCGCCGCGGACGTCGGTCTCGACCCGCTCGGTGCGCACGAGGCGACCGTCGACGACGTCGTAGAGGCCGATCGCGATCCGGTGGCGGCGCAGCGTCGGGTACGCCTCGATCGCGGTCTGCTCGACGGCGAAGGACGTGAACGTGCCGTCGTCGCCGACCTCGGCGTCGGCGCGCAGGGTGTTGACGCCCGACGTCTGCAGCCACTCCTCGGCCCACGACGCCAGCTCGCGGCCCGAGGCCGCCTCCAGCTCGGTGAGGAGGTCCTGCAGCGTGGTGTTGCCGTACGCGTGCTTGCTGAAGTAGGCCCGCAGCCCGGCGAAGAAGTCCTCGACGCCGACCCAGGCGACGAGCTGCTTGAGGCTCGACGCGCCCTTGGCGTAGGTGATGCCGTCGAAGTTCGCCTCCACCGCGTGCAGGTCGTAGTTGTCGGCCGCGATGGGGTGCGTGGAGGGCAGCTGGTCCTGGCGGTACGCCCAGTTCTTGCGGTTGTTCGTGAAGCCCGTCCACGCGTCGGTGAAGCGCGTGGCCTCCACCGAGGAGTGGTGCGCCGCGAACTCGGCGAACGACTCGTTCAGCCACAGGTCGTCCCACCACTTCATGGTCACGAGGTCGCCGAACCACATGTGCGCCATCTCGTGCAGGATCGTGTTCGCGCGCTGCTCGTAGGCGGCCACCGTCTGGCGGCTGCGGAAGATCATCTCGTCGCGGAAGGTCACGCAGCCGGCGTTCTCCATCGCGCCCATGTTGTACTCCGGCACGAACAGCTGGTCGTACTTCACGAACGGGTACGCCATCTGGAACGCGTCCTCGAAGAACGCGAAGCCCTGCTTGGTGACGAGGAGGATGTCGTCGGCGTCGAGGTGCTCGACGAGCGACTGACGGCACCAGACGCCCAGCGGGATGTCGCCGTACTCGCCCGAGTAGACGTCGGTGACGCCGTGGTACTCGCCGGCGACGAGCGCCGTGATGTACGTCGACATCGTCTTCGTGGTCTCGAAGACGCGCGTGCTGACGCCGCCGTCGCCCTCGACCGTCTCCGCGACCGGGGCGTTGGACACGACGGCCCAGTGGCTCGGCGCGGTCACGCGGAAGTCGAAGGTGGCCTTCAGGTCGGGCTGCTCGAACGTGGTGAACACGCGGCGCGCGTCGGGCACCTCGAATTGCGTGTACAGGTAGACCCGCTCGTCGACGGGGTCGACGAAGCGGTGCAGCCCCTCGCCGGAGTGGGAGTAGGCGCAGGTGGCCTCGACGCGCAGCTCGTTCTCGGCCTGCAGGTCGGGCAGCGGGATGCGGCTGTCGGCGTAGGTGGCGGGGTCGAGCGCCGTGCCGTTGAGGGTGATCGAGGCGATCTCGCCGTCGACGAGGTCGGCGAACGTGGAGGAGCCGGGGACGGCGCCGAACTGCACGGTGGTGACCGACCCGAACCTCTCCGTGCCCTGGGTCAGGTCGAGCTCGACGACGTAGTGGTCGGTCGAGACGACGCTGGCGCGCTCGGTGGCTTCTTCACGGGTCAGGTTCGTTCCGGGCATGGCGCCCACTCTATGCACCGACCGTCCGGCGTGACGCGCCGAATCCCCTCGGGTGCTCAGGCGCGGGTGCCCTCGAAGTACGTGAGCGCGCCGGCGCGGTCGAGGCGCACGTCGACGAGGCCGGCCGCGCCGAGCCAGGCACGCACCTCGGTGCTCCGCACGGGAGGACCGAGCACACCGAGAGCCCGCCCGATCCGGTGCCCCGGCAGGTACAGCAGACCGGCGTCGACGCAGAAGGCGCTCCCGACGAGCCGTCCGCCGGGGCGCAGCACCCGCGCCAGCTCGTGCACCGCGGCCTCGGGGTCGGGGAAGCAGTGCAGGCTCGTGAACGTGAGCACCAGGTCGTACGTCTCGTCGGCGTCGGCGAGCCGCTCCACGTCGGCCACGCGGGTCTCGACGTCGGCCGCGACGCCGAGCCGCTCGGCCTCGCCCCGCGTGCGCTCCAGCATGGCGGGCGAGATGTCGGCGGCGACGTACTGCAGGGCGTGGTTCGTCGGCAGGTCGCGCAGCACGACCCCGCCGCCGCACGGCAGGTCCAGCACCGTGCCGCCTCCAGGCACGGCGGCGAGCTCGCGACGCGCCCGCCGGTGCAGCTCCTCCACGCTCGAGCCCATGGCGACCCGCCACAGCAGCGCCCCGAGGTGCGGGTCGCCGCTGATCCGGTCGTAGACCGCGGCCCACGGGTGGTCGCGCTGCCACGTGCCGCTCGAGTCACGCCTGCCGTCGCTCATGGTGGGACGATACGACCTCGGGCCCGGACCTGCGGCAGGATGGACGCCGTGGACCTTCCCTTCGCGCGCTCCGAGCGCTCGTCCGTCGGGATCGAGTGGGAGCTCGCCCTCGTCGACGCCGACTCCGGCGACCTGCGCCAGGTCGCCCAGACCGTGCTCGACGCCGTCGCCCCCGCCGGCGGAGGGGAGCACCCCCTGATCCGCCAGGAGCTGCTGCTCAACACCGTCGAGGTGGTCTCGCGCGTGCGGCGCACGGTCGCCGAGGCAGGCGCCGACCTGCAGGAGGCGATCGACGAGATCCGCACGGTCACCGACCCGCTGCGTGTCGAGCTGATGAGCGCCGGCACCCACCCGTTCGCACGCTGGGACAACCAGAAGGTCACCGACAAGGAGCGGTACGCGACGCTCATCGACCGCACCCAGTGGTGGGGCCGGCAGATGCTCATCTACGGCGTGCACGTGCACGTCGGCATCGAGGACCGTGCGAAGGTGCTGCCCATCAGCAACGCGATGCTCGCGTACTACGGCCACCTGCAGGTGCTGAGCGCGTCGTCGCCGTTCTGGGGCGGCGAGGCCACGGGGTACGCGTCGAACCGTGCGTTGATGTTCCAGCAGCTGCCGACGGCGGGTCTGCCGTTCCACTTCCAGGAGTGGTCGGAGCTCGAGCGGTACGTCGACGACCTCACCACGACGGGCGTCATCGACGTCTTCGACGAGATCCGCTGGGACCTGCGCCCGTCGCCGAAGTTCGGAACGCTCGAGGTGCGGGTGTGCGACGGCATCCCGACGATGAGCGAGCTGCTGAGCATCTCGGCGCTCACCCACTGCCTCGTGGAGCACTTCTCGAGCGAGCTCGACGCGGGTCGTGACCTGCCCGACCTCCCGCCGTGGTTCGCGCAGGAGAACAAGTGGCGCTCGGCGCGCTACGGCATGGACTCCTGGCTCATCCTCGACCAGCACGCGCGCGAGGACCTCGTGACGGCCGACCTCTCCCGGCTGCTGGTCACCCTGGAGCCGGTCGCGGAGCGGCTCGGCTGCAGCGAGGAGCTCGCCGGCGTCGCCGACATCGTGCGCACCGGGCCGTCGTACCGACGCCAGCGCCGGGTCGCCGAGGCCCACGACGGACGTCTCGACGCCGTCGTCGCCTCCCTCGTCGCGGAGATGCGCGCCGGTCACCCCGTGCCGGTCAGCGCTCCCTGAGCCGCCACCGCGGTGGCGTAGCGGTCGACGACGAGGTCGACGAGCCTGGGGTCGGCCGGGTCCGCGTCGAGCAGGGGGCGGCTCACGACGTCGACGTCGCAGCGCGACACGCGGTCGTGGAAGAACCCCGGGGCCATGAGCAGCGACGAGACCACGACGCGGCGGTCGGCGTTCTGCGCCCTGACGTCGGCGACCACGTCGTCGAGCGGGCGGCCGGTGCCGCCGACGTAGCCGAGCGGCACGACCTGGCCGATGGCGACGCTCAGGTCGCGGGCCACCTGCTCGAAGCAGGCCTGGGCGACCGGGTCGCTCGAGCCCGCCGACGCCATGACGACGACGTCGGCGTCCTGCGCACCGGCCTCGAGCAGCCGGCGCACGAGAGCGCCCACGAGCCGGTCGTCGGGACCCAGGGTCGGCGCGGCCGTGCAGCCGGGTGCGGACGCGGCGCGGGCGACGTCGACCCGCACGTGGAACCCCGGTGCGAGCAGCAGCGGCACCACGACGGCGGGACCGGCGAGCTCCGCGACGACGTCGTCGGGCGTCGGCTCCTGCACGTCGACGTACGCGTCACGGACGTCGACGTCGGGCAGGCGACGACGCACCGCCTCGACGAGGCCGAGCACGGCCCGCCGACCTGCGGGGCTGGAGGTGCCGTGGCTGGTCGCGACGAGCGCGGGACGGGTGGGGCGCGGGTTCATGGGTGCTCCTGCACGGCGAGGCGGTAGCCCCGCTTGACGACGGTGAGGACGGCGGACCGGCCGATCGCCTCGCGCAGGCGTGCGACGGCCATCTCCGCGGTGTGGGGGTCGGTCGACTCCCCGGGCAGGACGGCGAGCAGCTGCTCGCGGCTGCACACGGTCCCGGGGCGCTCGGCGAGCAGCCGCAGCACCGCGAGCCCGCTCGGCGAGACCGGGAGCGGCTGGTGGTCGAGCGTGGCCGTGGTGGCGTGCAGCCGCAGCTGGCCGTCGGGCAGCGCGATCGCGGCGGCGTCCTCTCCGAGGTGCACGATCAGCTCCCGCACCAGCGCGCCGAGGCGGTAGCGCTCCGGCACCAGGGGCTCGAAGCCGCGTGAGACGAGCGGCTCGGCGGTCACCGGGCCGACGGCCGCGAGGGTCAGCCGTCCCGCGCCGACCAGGCCGCGCAGCGCGTCGAGACCGTCGTGCCGTTCCACGACCTCGAGCCACGCCGACGCGCCGGGCGCCGAGGTGAACACGACCGCGTCGTAGCCGCCCGCGGTCGCCGCGACCACGGAGCGCTCGACGGCCTCGGGGTCTCCGGCGGCGGGCCCCAGCGGTAGACGACGAGGGTCGTCGTGACCGCGCCGCCGCCCTGCAGCGCCTTCTCGATGCCGTCGTCGCCCGCGCCGTGGTGCTGCACGGCCACGTGCAGGCCGTCGACGCCCTCCGTCAGGAGCAGCTGCACGATCTCGGCCGACGTCTCGGACTCCGCCACCCAGTCGGGCACGAGGCCCGCCGCCTGGAGCGCACCGCGCGCCTTGGGCCCGCGGGCCACGATGCGGGTCTGCGCGAGGGCCTCCACGAGGTCGTGGCCCAGGCCGGACGCCTCCGCGGTGTCCAGCCAGCCGCGGAACCCGATCCCCGTGGTCACCACGAGGACGTCGGGCGGGTCGGCGACGAGCTCGCGGGTGGCGGCCAGCAGACCGGCCTCGTCGAGGTGGGACTCCACGCCGAGCGCCGACGCGGTCGTCACCTCGGCACCGCGCCGCTGCAGGGCGCCGGACAGCTCGTCGGCTCGCCGTTGGGCGGTCACCAGCACCGTGGTGCCGGACAGGACGGGACGCAGGACGTTCACGATCACCCAGTCTGCGGGACGCCGACGTGCACCACACCGTCGACGACGTCGACGGTGTAGGTGTCGAGGGCCACGTCGGGGTCGTCGAGGCAGCGTCCGGTGCGCAGGTCGAAGGCCTGCTTGTGCAGCGGCGAGACGACGATCGGGACGTCGCCGCGCGAGCCGACCAGGCCGCGCGCGATGACGTTCGCCCCCGTGAACGGGTCGCGGTGGGAGACCGCGCGGACCTCACCGGTGTCGGCGAGCCGGAACAGGGCCACCTGCCGTCCGTCGACGAGTGCGGCGGCACCGCGGTCCGGGTGCAGGTCGTCGAGCCGGCACACGGGCACGAGCGTCGGGGACGCGCCGGGCGCGTCGAGGAACGTGGTCACAGGGGTCCTCCGGCGGTGCGGACGGGCAGGGTGGGTCCACCGATCACGACGCCACGCTCCTCGGCGGTGGCGGGCCGCTTCTGGCCACGCTCCGGCACGTAGGCGAGGTCGGGGTCGGCGACGTCGGGCGCGTTGACGAACGACGCGAACTTGCGCAGCTTCTCGGGGTCCTCGAGGGTGGCCGCCCACTCGTCGCGGTAGCCGCCCACGTGCGCGTCCATCGCGGCGTCGAGGTCGGCGGCGATGCCGAGCGAGTCGTCGAGCACGACGGCGCGGATCGCGTCGATACCGCCCTCGACCGACTCCACCCACGGCGCGGTGCGCTGCAGCCGGTCCGCGGTGCGCACGTAGTACATGAGGAAGCGGTCGATCGCGCGGACGAGCTGCTCGGTCGTGAGGTCCTCGGCGAACAGCTGGGCGTGCCGCGGCGTGAAGCCGCCGTTGCCGCCGACGTACATGTTCCAGCCCTGGTCGGTGGCGATGACGCCGACGTCCTTGCCGCGCGCCTCGGCGCACTCGCGGGCGCAGCCGGAGACGCCGAGCTTGATCTTGTGCGGCGAGCGCAGGCCGCGGTAGCGCAGCTCGAGCGCGATGGCCAGGCCCACCGAGTCCTGCACGCCGAAGCGGCACCACGTCGACCCGACGCACGACTTCACGGTGCGCAGCGACTTGCCGTACGCGTGGCCCGACTCGAACCCGGCGTCGACGAGCCGCGACCAGATGGCGGGCAGCTGCTCGATGCGCGCGCCGAACAGGTCGATGCGCTGGCCGCCGGTGATCTTCGTGTAGAGCCCGAAGTCCTTCGCGACCTCGCCGATGACGATGAGCCCCTCGGGCGTCACCTCCCCGCCGGGGATGCGCGGCACCACCGAGTACGTGCCGTCCTTCTGCATGTTGGCCATGACGTGGTCGTTCGTGTCCTGCAGCGCCGCGCGCTCGCCGTCGAGCACGTGCTCCTGGTAGAGCGACGCGAGGATCGACGCGGCCACCGGGCGGCACACGTCGCAGCCGCGCCCGCGGCCGTGGGTCGCGAGCAGCTCGCTGAACGTGCGGATGCCGCTGACGCGCACGACGTCGAAGAGCTGGGCACGGCTGAGCGAGAAGTGCTCGCACAGGTCGTTCCCGACCTCGATGCCCGCCTCGGCGAGCTGGGCCTGGAGCAGCTGCTTGACCATCGGCACGCACGAGCCGCAGCTCGTGCCGGCCTTCGTGCAGGCCTTCACCCCGGCCACGTCGGTGCAGCCCTGGTCGGTCACGGCGCAGCGCACCGTGCCGGCGGTGACGTTGTTGCACGAGCAGACGGTCGCCGCGTCGGGGAGGGCGCCCGTCGTCGGACCCTCGGCCGACTCCGGCAGCAGCCACGCGGACGGGTCGCCGCCGAGGGGGTGGCCGACGAGCGGACGCAGGCTGCCGTACGCGGACGCGTCGCCCACCAGCACGCCGCCCAGGAGGGTCGAGGCGTCGTCGCTGAGGACGAGCTTCTTGTACATCCCCTGCACGGGGTCGGCGTAGACGACCTCGAGGCTGTCCGGCGTGGTCCCGAAGGCGTCGCCGAAGCTGGCGACGTCGACCCCGAGCAGCTTGAGCTTCGTCGACAGGTCGGCGTCGGCGAACGTGGCCTCGCCGCCGAGCAGGCGGTCGGCCACCACCTCTGCCATCGTGTAGCCCGGTCCGACCAGCCCCCAGACCCGGTCGGACACGCAGGCGACCTCGCCGACCGCGTAGACGGCCGGGTCGCTCGTGCGGCAGCCCTCGTCGGCGAGCACGCCGCCGCGAGGGTGCACGGCCAGGCCGGCCCCACGCGCGAGCTCGTCGCGCGGGCGGACGCCGGTGGCGAAGACCACGACGTCGACGTCGAGCGGGTCGCCGGTGGCGAACTCCATCCGCTGCACACGACCGGCGTCGTCGGGGACCACGCGCGACGTCGCGGTGGACGTCCGGACCGCTACGCCGAGGCCCTCGACCAGCCGACGCAGCGCCTCGCCGCCGCCTGCGTCGACCTGGACCGGCATGAGCCGGTCGGCGAACTCGACCACGGTGGTCTCGGTGCCGAGCGCGGTCAGGGCGCCGGCAGCCTCCAGGCCCAGCAGCCCGCCGCCGACGACCGCGCCGCGCACGGGGCGGCCGAGCGCGGCCTCGCGCTCGGACACCCAGGTGCGCAGGGCGTCGAGGTCGTCGACCGTCCGGTACACGAAGCAGCCGCGCAGGTCGGCCCCCTCCACCGGGGGCACGGCGGCGTACGAGCCGGTGGCCAGGACGAGGGCGTCGTAGGGTCGCTCCCGGCCGCCGACGACGACCGTGCGCGCGGACGCGTCGACCGACTCGACCGGCGTGCCCGTGTGCAGCGTGACCCCGGGGGTGTCCCACAGCGACGCGTCGCCGAGCAGCAGCTCCTCGGGCCCGGAGAGGCCGAAGTAGCTGGTCAGTGCCACCCGGTCGTACGGGGCGTGCACCTCCTCGCCGTACACCTCCACGTCCCACCGCGAGGTCGCGTCGCGCTCCACGAGGGCTTCGACGAGACGACGGGCGACCATGCCGGCTCCGGCCACGACCAGGGTGCTGCGTTCCATGTCGAGGACGCTAGGCAGCCCGTGTGTCGGGTCCCGACGCCGCCGGTTACCGCGCTGCAACACCTCGCTCACGCACCGCAGCGGCCTCCTGTGAGGTCGCCGGCACGGCCGGGTCGACCTCCTGCAGCCAGTCGACGAGGCCGCACACGAGGGTGCGGCAGCCACCGCACCCCGTGGTCGCGCGCGTGCTCGCGACCACGTCCTCGACCGTGCAGCAGCCGCCGTCCCAGGCGGTGACGACGTCGGCCTTCGTGACCCCGTTGCAGCGGCACACCGTGGTGCTCGACGGCATGGTGGTGGGCGAGCCCGGCTGGTCCTCCGGTGCGCCGACGAGGAGCTGGAGCGGGTCGGGCGGGACGATGCCCGGACGGTCGAGCTGCACCGCGAGCCGTGCGGCCAGCTCCGGCGAGCCGACGCACGTCATCCCGACGAGCGTGCCCTGGCGGACCACGACCTCCACGTAGCGACGGGCGCCCGCGTCGTCGAGGGCCAGCACCCGGTCGTCCTCGTGCGCCGTCGAGGCGCGCGTGCCCGCCGTGACCACGTCGAGCCCGACGGCCTTGAGCCGCAGGGTCGCGCCCTGGACCGGCAGCGCCGGGACGGCGCGGTCGCGCACGAGTCGTGCGGCGAGCGCGTCGGCCTGCGCCCAGCCCGGGGCGACCAGGCCGCTCACGCCGTCCGGCGTCTCGGCGCAGTCACCGATCGCGCTGACGCTCGGGTCGCTGGTGCGCAGGTCCGCGTCGACGACGATCCCGTGGCGGACGGTCAGGCCGGCCTCCACGGCCAGCTCGGTGCGCGGGACCGACCCGGTCGCGAGCACGAGGAGGTCGGTCGGCACGCGAGTCCCGTCGCCGAGGACCACCGCGTCGACGTGCCCCTGCGCGACGTCGACCGCCCGGACACCGGCCTGCGGCACGACGTCGACGTCGAGGTCGCGCAGCGTGCGGGTCGCGACGGCCGACACGCGGGGGTCGAGGTCGCGGTCGAGCACGCCGTCGCGGGAGGCGAGGACGGTCACGTCCAGGCCGCGCCGACGCAGCCCGCACGCGACCTCGACGCCGATCGCGCCCGCCCCGACCACGCACGCGCGGCGCGCGTTGAGGGCTCCGGCGACCACGCCGCGCGCGTCGTCGACCGTCCGCAGCACGTGCGCCCCGCCGACGAGCCGGCCGCCACCGGCGTCCAGCCCTGCGAGGGGCAGCACGCGCGCCCGCGCCCCCAGGGCCAGCACGAGGTGGTCCCACGGCTCGTCGGACCCGTCGTCGAGCCGGACCCGTCGGGCGGCGAGGTCGAGCTCGACCGCCCGCACGCCGCGCCGGACCCGGGCGCCGGACGCCTCGGGCAGCGTCAGCGACGCGAGGTCGGTGCGACCGGCGACCAGCTCCGACAGCAGGACGCGGTTGTACGGCTCGTACGACTCCTCGCCCAGCAGCACCACGTCGGCCGCGGGGTCGAGCCGCAGCGCCTCCTCGACGAACCGGTGGCCGACCATCCCGGCACCCACGACGACGATCCTCACGACTCGACCTCCTGCAGCACGCGGGCCGTGGACGGCCCGACGTCGTCGGCGACCCGCTCGACGCGGACCGCGCACACCTTGAACTCGGGCATGCCGGACACCGGGTCGGTCGCGTCGTTCGTGAGTGCGTTGACCAGGCTGTCGCCGGCGAAGTGGAACGGCACGAAGACGGTGTCGGGCCGCACGTCGCGGGTGATGCGGGCGGGCGCGACCATCGAGCCGCGGGCCGACGTGACGCGAACGAGCTCGGCCCCGTCGAGGCCGAGCCGCGCGGCGAGGCTCGGGTGCAGCTCGACGTGCGGTCCGCCGGCGGCGTCGCACAGCGCCGGGACGCGTCGGGTCTGCGCCCCCGACTGGTAGTGCGCGAGGAGCCGGCCGGTCACGAGGTGCAGCGGCGCGTCGGCGTGGACGTCGTCGTCGGGCCCGACCGGTCGCACCGCCACCATCCGGGCCCGGCCTGACGGCGTCGCGAAGCGGTCGGTGAACAGCCGCGGGGTGCCCGGGTGGTCCGGGTCGGGGCACGGCCAGTGCAGCGCCTCGCCCGTGTCGAGCCGGGCGTGGCTGAGTCCTGCGTAGTCCGCACGTCCTCCTGCGCTCGCCCGCGCGAGCTCGTCGAAGACGACCGACGCGTCCGTGGACCACGTGCCGGGCGCGTCCAGGCGCCGGGCCAGCTCGGACCAGATCCAGAGCTCGTCGCGCACGAGCGCCGGCGGGTCGACGTGGCGACGGCGGCGGAGCACCCGACCCTCGAGGCTGGTCATGGTGCCCTCCTCCTCGGCCCACTGCGTGACGGGCAGGACGTAGTCGGCGAGCAGCGCGGTCTCCGACGGCACGACGTCGCAGACGACGAGCAGGTCCAGCGACGCGAGCCGGTCGCGCACGCCACCGGCGCGCGGGGCGCTGACCACGACGTTGCTGCCGTGCACGAACAGGCCGCGGGGCCCGTCCTCGGCGCCCAGCGACGACAGCAGCTGCACCGCGGGGACCCCGGACCGGGGGAGGAGCTCGGGGTCGACGCCCCAGACGGCAGCGACGTGCGCGCGGTCGGCGGGGTCCTCGATCGAGCGGTACCCCGGGAGCTGGTCGGCCTTCTGGCCGTGCTCGCGCCCGCCCTGGCCGTTGCCCTGGCCGGTGAGCGCGCCGTAGCCGCCACGCCGTGCGCCCGGCAGCCCGAGCGCCAGGGCCAGGGAGATCGCCGCGCTGACCGTGTCGGTGCCGTCGACGTGCTGCTCCGCGCCGCGGCCGGTGAGCACGTACGCGCCCCGACCGCCGCGGTGCGGCGACGCGTCGGCGAGCCGGTGCGCCACGCTGCGCAGCTGGCCCGCCGGCACGCCCGTCACCGTCTCGACCCGCTCGGGCCACCACGCCGCGACCGAGCGGCGCACGTCCTCGACGCCGTCGACGCGCTCGTCCAGGTACGTCACGTCGGCGAGCCCCTCGCCGAGCACCACGTGCAGCAGGCCGAGCAGGAGGACGAGGTCGGTGCCCGGCAGGGGCTGCAGGTGCGTGCCCGCGCCGTCGTCGCAGAGCCGTGCGGTCGCCGAACGCCGCGGGTCGACGACGACGAGGCCGCCCCGGGAGCGTGGTCCTGCGAGGTGCTGCACGGACGGTGGCATCGTGTCGGCCAGGTTGCTGCCCAGCAGCAGCACCGCGTCGGCGTCGTCGAGGTCGGTCAGCGGGAACGGCAGGCCGCGGTCGACGCCGAGGCTGCGGTTGGCGGCCGCCGCGGCCGACGCCATGCAGAACCGCCCGTTGTAGTCGACCAGACGCGTGCGCAGCGCCAGCCGCGCGAACTTGCCGAGCTGGTACGCCTTCTCGTTGGTGAGCCCGCCGCCGCCGAACACCGCCACCGCGTCGGGTCCGTGCGCCGCGCGCAGCGCCTGCACCCGTGCCGCGATGTCGTCGAGCGCGTCGTCCCACGTGGTCGGGGCGAGCCCGTCGGCGGTGCGACGCAGCGGCTGCGTGAGCCGGTCGGGGGTGCGCAGCAGGTCGCCCGACGTCCACCCCTTCTGGCAGAGGCCGCCGCGGTTGGTGGGGAAGTCCCGCGGCTCGGCGGCCACCGGGTGGCCGCCGAGCCGTTGCGCGCACTGCAGCGCGCAGTAGGGGCAGTGGGAGTCGGTCGTCGGGACCTGCGCGACCTGGTCGTGGGGCACGGGTACCTCAGACCCGGGCGCGGGACATCGCCGACCCGGGCCGCAGGTACACCGCCCAGGTGACGAGCAGGCACACCACGTAGAACCCGGCGAACACGGCGAACGCGCTGCGCACCGCGGCGACCGGGTCGTCGATCCACGGGGCGCCGAACGTCATGGGGATGAGGAACCCGCCGATGGCACCGATGGCCCCGACGATGCCCAGTACGGCCGACGCCTCGCGGGTGGCCTGGACGAGCGCGGCGCCCCGCTCGGGCGATCCCTCGGGTCCGGCGCCCTCGGCGCGCACCTTCCAGATGATCGGGATCATGCGGTACGTCGAGCCGTTGCCCATGCCCGACGCGGCGAAGACGAACAGGAACGCAGCGAGGAAGAACCAGAAGACCTGCTCGTTCGACTCGACGGCGCTGCGGACGGCGTCGGGGTAGGTGAACGTCGCGGGGTCGACGGTGGTCGGGTCGACCTTCGGCACGGGCGTCAGCCGGGTCAGGGTCGTCAGCACGGCGAGCGTGCCGATCGTCATGAGGGCGAACGACGCCACCGTCACCCGCGCGCCGCCGAAGCGGTCGGCGAGCCAGCCGCCGAACGGCCGCGTGATGGAGCCGACCAGCGCTCCGAGGAACGCGAAGGAGGCGACGTTGATGCCGATGCCGACCACGTCGGGCGTGGGCTGGTTGAAGAAGTTGATCTTGATGAGCAGCGGCATGGCGGCGGAGAAGCCGATGAACGAGCCGAACGTGCCGATGTAGAGGAACGCCATGATCCACGTGTGCCGGTAGCGGACGACGCGCAGCTGCTCGCGCGGCCGCGACGAGGCGACCGCGAGGTTGTTCATGAAGAAGAAGGCGCCCCGCCGCGGCGACCAGCGCGAGCCCGCCCCACACGTACGCTGCGCGCTCGAGGTGGATCGCGCCGCTCGCCGCCACCAGGCCGAAGAGCCCGGCGCCGCCGACGATCACCGGCAGGAACAGCTGCACCAGCGAGACGCCCAGGTTGCCGCCGGCGGCGTTGAGGCCGAGCGCCGTGCCCTTGCGGCTCGCCGGGTAGAAGAAGTTGATGCTCGCCATCGACGACGCGAAGTTGCCGCCGCCGACGCCCGCCGTGGCCGCGATGACGATGAACACCCAGTAGGGGGTGTCCGGTCGCTGCACGAAGAACGCGAAGAGCGCGGTCGGCACGAGGAGCAGCAGCGCGCTGACCACGGTCCAGTTGCGTGCGCCGAAGCGGGGCACGGCGAACGTGTAGGGGAGCCGGATGAGCGAGCCGACGAGGTTCGGTGCCGCGACGAGCCAGAACAGCTGCTGGGGCGTGAAGGCGAAGCCGGCCGAGGCGAGGAAGGTGGCGGTGACGCTCCAGAGCAGCCAGACGGAGAACCCGAGGTGCTCGGCGAAGATCGACCACGCCAGGTTGCGGCGGGCGACGCGCTTGCCGCTCGACTCCCAGAACGCCGTGTCCTCGGGGTCCCAGTGGTCGATCCAGCGGCCGGTGCGCCGCCGGGGCGGGACGGTCGCGTCGGCGGCGGGCGCCGTCGCGGTGGGACGCGGGGTGTCGATCTCGATCGTCATGGACTGCCTCGCTCGGTTCCTGCGCGGGCCGCTGCTCGGCCCGTGGTCGTCGCCGACGTTAGGGACGGCGTGTTTCGCGTCGTGCGCGTCTCGTGTCAGGTCGGGGTAACACCGTCCGCACGGCGCGGTGCGGACGACTGTGAGATCCCGGGGGAGATCGGGGAGGCGATCGCGGGGAATGGTGACGCGTCGCGCGCGGTTGACGCGTGCATGACTGAGTCGCAGACCGTCGAGACCGTCGACTTCTGGTTCGATCCGCTGTGCCCCTGGGCCTGGATGACGTCCCGCTGGATGCTCGAGGTGGAGCAGGTGCGTGACGTGCACACCGTCTTCCACGTCATGAGCCTCTCGGTGCTCAACGAGGACAAGGACGTCCCCGAGGAGTACAAGGAGATGATCCAGCGCGGGTGGGGCCCGGTGCGGCTGGCCATCGCGGTGGAGCAGCAGCACGGGCAGGAGAAGCTGCGCGAGTTCTACACGGCCATCGGCACGGCGCGTCACCCGGGCGGCCGCGACTTCACGCACGACCTCTACGTCGAGGTGCTGGAGCAGATCGGCCTGCCGACCGAGCTGGCCGCCGCGGCCGACGACACGTCGTTGGACGACGCGGTGCGCGCCTCGCACCAGGACGGCATCGAGCGGGTGGGCCAGGAGGTCGGCACGCCGGTCATCTCGGTCGGTGGCACGGCGTTCTTCGGTCCGGTGCTGTCGCCGGCCCCGAAGGGCGAGGACGCCGGTCGCGTGTTCGACGGCGCGCGGCTGCTCGCGGGGTACGACGGCTTCTACGAGCTGAAGCGCACCCGCGACCGCGACCCCATCTTTGACTGAACCCGAGGGCGCCCTGGCGCCCGAGCGGTTCAGGCACGTGGAGCCGTCGCATCGAGGGCGTAGCCGCGACGGACGAGTAGTGCACGCCGAAGGCGTCGGACTGTATCGAGACCTGGTGAGCGTCCAGACCCCCGCACGCCTGCGGCTGTAGCCGCGCGGGCTGCCCAATGCCCCACTTAGGCTGACGCCATGACGCTGCACCCGCAGGCCCGTGCCTACCTCGACGCGCTCGGCGCCGACGACACGCCCCTGGACGTCGAGCTGGTCCGCACGATGCGGGCGGTGTCGCGCGAGGCGGCGCTGGCGGCGCCGGTCGGGACCGAGGTGGACCACGTGGCCGACGTCGACGCCGACGGCGTGCCGTGCCGCCTGTACCGGCCGGCGGCGGGCGCGCCCGTGGCGCTGTACGTGCACGGCGGCGGGTGGGTGCTGCACGACCTCGAGACCCACGACTCGTTCTGCCGGTACCTGGCCGACGCGACGGGCTGGGCCCTGCTGGCGGTCGACTACCGGCTCGCCCCGGAGCATCCCTACCCGGCGCCGCTCGACGACGTGGAGCGGGCGGCGCGGTGGCTGCGCGCGCACGGCGACTCGCTCGACGTCGACACGACCTGGGTCCCCGGCATCGGCGACTCCGCGGGCGCCAACCTGGTGGCGGGGCTGTGCGTGCGCGACCCGCGCCTGCTCGACCACCAGGTGCTGCTGTACCCGGTCACCGACCGGCGTGCCCCGCTCGACCCCGCCCTCGAGAACGCGGCGCTCGACCTCGCGTCGATGACGTGGATGTGGGACGCCTACGCGGCCGACGACGTCGCCGACCGTCCTGACGTCAGCGTGGCCCGGGCGACGAACCTCGCCGACCACCCGCCCGCCGTCGTGGTCACGTGCGAGCACGACGTGCTGCGCGACCAGGGCGAGGCGTACGCGGCGGCGCTCGCCGACGCCGGCGTTCCCGTGGTCGCCCACCGCGCGCTGGGCATGGTCCACTCCTTCTGGCGCCAGCCGGAGGTCTTCGACGCGGCGCGGACCACGGTCGCCGCCGTCGGCGCGTGGCTCGACGCCGCCCGTGCGTCGTCCCGCACGCCCTGACGGGCGGACGACCGCCGCGGCCCCGGTTCTGGGACACTGGCGGCATGCGCGTGCACCTGGGAACCGACCATGCCGGACTCGAGCTGAAGGACCGTCTCGCCGCCTGGCTGACCGACCACGGGTACGAGCCCGTCGACCACGGCGCCTACGAGTACGACGCGGAGGACGACTACCCGCCGTTCTGCGTCGCGGCCGCGCAGGCCGTCGCCGACGAGCCCGGGTCGCTCGGCGTCGTCATCGGCGGCTCCGGCAACGGCGAGCAGATGGCCGCGAACAAGGTGCGCGGCATCCGCGCCGCGCTCGCCTGGAGCGTCGAGACCGCGCGGCTCGCCCGTGAGCACAACGACGCGCAGGTGGTGTCCGTCGGCGGTCGCATGCACACGTTCGAGGAGGCGGTCGAGATCATCGAGACCTTCCTGACGACGCCCTTCAGCGGTGCGGAGCGTCACCAGCGTCGGATCGACCTGCTCGGCACGTACGAGACCACCGGCGGCTTCGGGTGACCCAGGGGTCCGTCCCGACCTCTCGACCCGCAGGGCGCCACGGTGCCTGAGGGTCACACCATCCACCGGCTCGCCCAGCGCGTCGACGACGCGTTCGCCGGCGACCGGGTCACCTCCAGCAGCCCCCAGGGCCGCTTCGAGGAGGGTGCCGCGCGCATCGACGGGCTGACGCTCGTGTCGGCCGACGCGTGGGGCAAGCACCTGCTGGTCCGGTTCGACGGCCTGGCCGAGCAGGTGCACGTGCACCTCGGGCTGTTCGGCAAGTTCCGGGTCCGCAAGCACCCGGAGGGCGAGGTGCCCGAGGTCACCGGCCAGGTGCGGTGGCGGCTCGTCGGACCGGCGGAGTGGCCGACCCGGACGGGCGACCTGAGGGGCCCGACGGCCTGCACGCTGCTGCTGCCCGACGAGGTCGACGCGCTGCTGTCGCGGCTCGGGCCCGACCCCCTGCGCGACGACGCCGACCCGGGCCGCGCGTGGGCGCGCATCCACCGCTCGCGGGCGCCGATCGCCACCCTGCTCATGGACCAGTCGGTGGTCGCGGGCATCGGCAACGTGTACCGGGCGGAGGTGCTGTTCCGCAACGGCATCGACCCGTTCCTGCCGGGCAGGGAGCTGCCCGAGCCGTTCTGGGACGCGATGTGGGCCGACCTGATCGCCTTGATGCGCGAGGGCGTGCGCAAGGGTCGCATCGACACCGTGCACGTCGAGCACGGTCCCGACGTCATGGGTCGAGCGCCACGTCGTGACGACCACGGCGGGGAGGTCTACGTGTACCGGCGCGACGGTCGCGCCTGCTACGTCTGCGGCGACACGGTCCGCAAGCAGGAGCTCGCGGCCCGCAACCTGTTCTGGTGCCCGACGTGCCAGCGCGCGGGTACGCTCGGCCGGTGAGGTCACGTGTGAGCCATGCGCGGATGCGCCTGAGCCGGTACGTGGACGACCGCGTCGTCCGCTGGCAGACGGGCACCCGCGAGGGACAGGTCGCCGTCCTCGCCGTGCTGCTGGTCGCCTGCCTCGGGATCTTCGCGCTGTCGATCACCAACTACGCGGTGTTCCCGGCGCTCACGTTCGTCATCCCGCTGCTGATCGGCAGCATCACCCTGCGGTTCCAGCCGTTGCTGGTGCTCGTCGGCGTCATCGTCGTGCTGGTGACGATCACCGTCTCGCTGGAGTACGTGCGCGAGGGGATCACGGTCAGCCGGGTCAGCTCCCTCGTCATGATGGCGACGGTCGCCGCGATCCAGCTCTGGGAGGCGCGGCGTCGCCGCAGCGGACTCCCCGGACCGCTGGGCGAGGCCATGCTCGTCGACCTGCGCGACCGGCTCCACGCGCAGGGCAAGGTGCCCCCGCTGCCGAGCGGCTGGTACTCGGAGTCGGCCATGCTCACCGCCGGTGGTGTGCACTTCTCCGGCGACTTCATGGTCGCGAACCTGTCGGCCGACGAGGTCGAGCTCGAGATGATCCTCGTCGACGTCTGCGGCAAGGGCGTCGCGGCGGGCACGCAGTCGCTGCAGCTCGCGGGTGCACTGGGCGGACTGATCGGCGCCCTGCCGCCGCAGGCCCTGTTCGCTGCCGCCAACGACTTCCTGCTGCGCCAGCAGTGGGAGGAGGGCTTCGCGACGGCGGTGCACGTCTCCATCGACCTGCGCACCGGCTCCTACGGCATCATCAGCGCCGGACACCCGCCCGTGCTGCACTGGCACCCGTCGACGGGGGAGTGGGCGATCGACGAGGCCCGCGGCACGGCCCTCGGCATCATGCGTCACCCGCTCTTCACGCAGACGCACGGCCGCCTGGAGCCGGGCGAGACACTGCTCTTCTACACCGACGGCGTCGTCGAGTCGCGCGACCAGGGCGTCGAGGAGGGCGTCGCGTGGCTGCGCACGGCGGCGACGCGTGCCCTCCGTGCAGGCGTCGAGGGCGCTGCGGGTCGGATCCTCGGCCGGGTCCGCGCGAAGGACGACGACCGCGCCGTCCTGCTCGTCGCACGCCAGGACTGACCGAGCCCCGCCCCGGCCGCGGGTCGACGCGGTGTGGCATCATGGACCCGCTTCGGCCCCGAGAGCGGACGTAGCTCAATTGGTTAGAGTCTCTGCCTTCCAAGCAGAATGTTGCGAGTTCGAGTCTCGTCGTCCGCTCTCGGGGCCGAATCACGTCTCCACCCGCCCCGCCGTCGACCCCGTCGAGCAGCGGTATCGCTGGTCGAGTAGTCAGGACGAGCTTGCGAGGTCCTGACGCATCGAGACCACTCGGCAACGGATCAGCGTGGGCTGGCTCCCAGCGTCGGCTTGGAGTGGTCTCGATACGTCGCCACACGCCTCGTCCCTCGGCGGAGGCGACTACTCGACCAGCGGATGGTTCCGCTGGTCGAGTAGGCCGACCGGCGACGAAGGAGCCCGGTCGGTCGTATCGAGACCACCCGGCAACGGCCCGGCGCGGGCCGACCCCCAGCGTCGGCTTGGAGTGGTCTCGATACGTCGCCACACGCCTCGTCCCTCGGCGGAGGCGACTACTCGACCAGCGAAACGTTCCGCTGGTCGAGTAGGCCGACTGGCGACGAAGGAGCCCGGTCGGACCATGGAGCCGTCGCAGTGGGGCGTAGCCGCGACGGAGCGAGACCACCCGGCAACAGCCCAGCGCGAACCTGCAGAAACCCCACTGTCCACAGGGGTTTTCCGGGCTGGAGGGGGGTGTCGGAGGGGGTGCCTAGGTTGGAGACATGAGCCCCACCGACACCCTCCTGGCTGACGCGGCGACCGCGTCTGCGCGGGTGTGGGCGGGTGAGGCGGAGCAGGCGCGGGCGGTGCTGCGGTTCGTGGAGACCCGCCGCACCGACGCCCTCACCCAGGGCTTGAGTGCCCGTCAGGTCGAGGACGCGCGTCAGGTCGCGATCCTGGAGGTCGCGGTCGAGCTGCACGTCGCGCAGGGGTTCGTGGCGGACCTGGTCTCGGCCACCCGCACCCTGGTCATGGACCTGCCGACCGTGTGGGCTGGCCACCTGCGGGGTGAGGTCGACCGGGCCAAGGCCCGCGAGATCGCCTCCACCGCCTGGAAGCTGCATGCGCCGGAGAACATCACCCGGCTGGACGAGTCCGTCCTCGCCTACGCCACCAGCCACACGTTGGGTCAGCTGAAGGGGTGGCTGCGTCGGTTCCTCGTCCGGGTCGAGCCGGACCACGCGATCGAGCGCCGCCAGGCCGCACACGCGGACCGCAACGTCACGATCACGGCGTTGGATGACGGGATGAGTCTGCTGCAGGCCCTCATCCCCACGGCTGACGCGGTGTTGATCGACCGGGACCTGACCCTGGCCGCGAAGGCGTCCCGCAGCCAGAGCGCCGACGATGACCGGACGCTGGCGCAGGCTCGTGCTGACGCGCTCGTCGACACCCTCCTGCGCAAGGGCGAGACGGACACGCCTGGCCGCACGCCGGTCGGCACGTCGGGGCGTGGCCGGTTCCACGTCGGGATCACCGTCTCCCTGGCCACCCTGCTCGGCCTCTCGAGTGAGCCGGGCGTCTCTGCCGACGGGCAGCACGTCCTCGACCCTGGCCTGCTCGCCGAGCTCGCCACCGCCGAAGGCACGTTGTTCTCGCGGTTGTTGACCGACGAGCACGGCGGGATCCTCGACGTGACCGAGCTGGGCCGCTTCCCCACCCAGCCCCTACGCAGGGCGTTGAACCTCATCGACGGGACCTGCGACGTGCCCGGCTGCACCCGACCCGCCACCGGATGCGACGTCGACCACCAGATCCCCCACGACCCCGACCCACCACCCGACGGACGACAACCCGGCCAGCAGCGCGGACCCACCGAAGCAGCCAACCTGCACCACCGGTGCCCACCCCACCACGGCCTCAAGACCCGAGGAGCCCTCACCGTCAGCCACGACGAGGACGGCAACGCCCACTGGCACCTGCCCACCCGCACCATCGCCGCCGACACCGCATTCACCCGCGCCTGGACCCGACGACCCCGCACCATCCAGTTCGTCGAGATCCACCACACCCACCCCGACCACATCCAGTACCGACCACGGTGAGACGGCCTAGGATCGATCCATGCTCGAGCCACGGGGGCGGCGCTGGACGCTGCGCGACAAGAAGTCGGACCTCCTCCTGTGCGCGGCGATCCTGGTCGGCGGGGCGTTCCTCGTCACCGTCGTCCTCACCGCCGTCGAGGACGGACTCGCCCCGATGGACGCTCTGCTCGGCTACACGCTGTACGCGTTGGCGCTGACCGTCGGCCTCGCCGTCCTCGTCCTGGCCACCCGGTCGCTCCCGGGAGCCGTGGACGGCCACGTCGACGACGAGCCGGCTCGCGGACTCGTCGCGTGGCCCTGGACCCGTCGCTACGACCTGGCCGTCGACGCCGGCCTCGTGGTGCTCGCCGCCGTCCTGACGATCCTGGGAGTCACCACCGGGGACGGCTGGACGGTCCCGGCGCTGCTCGTCGGCGCCGTGGGACTGTGGCTCCTCGTGCGCACCGGCCTCGCGCTGGTCGGACTGCGTCGCAACGAGGCGATCTGGCTCACGGACGACCACGTCGTCCACGACTGCGTGGCCGGCCGGGTGCAGGTCCCGCGGTCCGCGGTGGTCGACGTGCGCGCAGGCCGGGCCTTCGTGTTCGTGGAGCACGACGGCACCGCCGAGCGTCACCTGCCGCCGAGACCCTGGCGGCGCGACCGCCGACTCGACGACCGTCGGCTGCTCGTCGAGCTGACCCACCTCGGCGCGACCGCCGACGAGCTGGTCTCCTGGCTGCGCGCAGAGCTGCAGCTCGACGCCGAGCCCACGACTGCACCGACACCCTCTCGACGGAACCGACCCTGGAGAAGCCGATGACGACGCCGACCGACGCGACGAGCACCCGACGTCCCATGCCGCCCGTGGTGTACGTGCCGACCACGGGGGAGGACGACCCCGCCCAGCGGCGCGTGCTGATGCACCACCTGGAGGACGGTCGCACGGCGCTCTACACCTACTCCGCGCCCGACCGCCTCGACGACTTCTACCGTCGCGGCAACCCCTGGATCCTGTGCGACGTGCCTGCCCTGCAGAAGGTGCACGACGACACGCCCTACGACGCGCTGTTCGTCGACATCGACCCCGGCTTCGACGACCGCCCCGAGGACGGCGCGCGATGAGCATCGACGTCGACCTGGCGGTCCTCTCGACGATGGCGACCACCCTGGAGGACGCGTCCGACGGACTCGACGGCCTCAGCGGCTCCGTCCCCAAGAACGTCGACGCCGGACCGATGGCTCCGATCATCGCCGCCATGCTGGCCCAGGTGACGGACAGCGCCGGCAACGTCTCCTCCTCCCTCGGCGCCACCGCCGACGCGATCCTGCAGGCGCGGCAGTACTACCAACGTGCCGACGCCGACGCCGAGGCCACGTTCTCCGAGATCGACGACGTGATGCAGCGATGAGCGTCGACACCGAGATCGAGGGCAGCCCGACCAGCATCGAGGGCGCAGCCACCTGGCTGAAGAGCAGCCTCGCGCCGAAGATCGGGGACGCGGCCGACGCCGCGAGCGACGTCCGCCGCGACGCTCAGGGTTCGTGGCGCTGCGAGGCGGGCGACGAGCTCGCCGGGCTGATGAACACGGCCCGCGACAGCACCGACGGGCTCGAGACGGCCGTGACCGACATGGCCACCGACCTCGAGGAGTTCGCCGAGAAGCTGCGCACCTGCCAGTCCGACATGGCGAGCGTGCGCGAGGAGGCTCGGGCGGCGAAGCTCGAGGTCAACGGATTCGTCGTGGTCGACCCCGGACCCGGCCCGGAGCGACCGCCGGACGACTTCACGGGGACCGAGGCCGAGGTGGCCGCCCACGACCAGCGGGTCGAGGCCTACAACGACCACCAGGACCTGATCCGGGCCTACAACGCCGCGGCGTCGGAGGCGGACCGCGTCGACCGTGTCTACAACACCGCCTGCGAGAAGCTGCAGGACGTCTACACGCCGACGCAGCACGCGTCCTGGATCGTCAGCGTCGCCGACATCATCGGCGACGGCGCGGCGGCGTCGCTCGCCGCCCAGCTGGCCGCACGCCAGGGCCCGCTGCTGACCCGTGCGCAGGAGCTGCTCGACGAGGCGCAGACGGCGCTCGACGACATCCGCGCGAATCCCGACCGGTACATGGAGCGCCGGTTCTTCTTCTTCCACCGGCTCAACGAGGCACGGCTGGCCGCCGACGTCGCCGCGGTCGAGGGCCGCATCAGCGACGCCGAGAACCTGCTGCGCCAGTCCGACGACCTCGCGGCCGAGGCGCGCGCGGCCGGCGCGAGTCGGGTCGTGCGCGGTCTCGGACGGGTCCTCGGCCCGCTCGGCGTCGGCCTGGGCGTCTACAACGACTACCAGGAGGGTGAGAGCACCGAGCAGATCATCGTGTCCCAGGGCGGCAGCCTGGTCGCGGGCATCGCGGCCGGTGCCGCCATCGGCACCATGATCCCGGTGCCCGTCGTGGGGACGGTCGTCGGAGGCATCGTCGGTGCCGGCGTCAGCCTCTTCGCCGACGGGGCCATCGACTCGCTCTTCGAGAACGGCCCCGACGTCGGAGCCGCGCTGGAGGAGGGCTGGAACGCGATCGAGGACACCGGCAGCGCCATCGCCGACGGCGTCTCGGGCGCGATGGACACCGTGGGCGGCTGGTTCAGCTGACCGACGCCGAGGGCGGCCCGTCCGTGCGGACCAGGAGGTCGGCGGCGGTGCGGGTGCCCTCGGCGGCGAACAGCCGCCGCTCCTGGTCGGCCCAGACGTCCCACCACGGCGCGTAGGTGTCGCCGTCGCGCGCCAACGCACGTTGCTGACGTGTCGCGACGTCGGCCTCGACCCAGACCAGCACGCTGAGGAACGGGCGCAGCACCCTCGACCCGCTGCCGCACCCGTCGAGGACCAGCAGCGGCACGGGCTCGACGGGCAACGCGCGCACCCACGTGTCCCGCACCCAGCTCCACCGGGGTGGCCAGGCGGTCTCGTCGCGGGCGAGCGGCGCGAGCAGACCGTCGGCCAGCGCGGGCGGCATCCGCGCGAGCCCCGTCCACCCCGGCACGAACTCGTCGGTGCGCACGACCAGGGCGCCGGTGCGGTCGGCGAGCGCGTCGGCGAGCGAGGACTTGCCGGCCCCGCTGGGCCCGTCGACGGCGACCACCCGCACGCGCCCGCACGCCGGCTGGCGGGTCCGCACCAGCTCCAGCAGCGCCTCCACCCCGCCAGACTAGGTTCGCGCGCCGTTCACCGCGGGGACGAGGTCCGTTCCGCGGACGCCGACAGTCTTCGCTCGATCCTCCTCCCCCCGACCAGGAGCACCCGTGAACCTTCGTCGTCCCGTCACCGTGGTCACCGCCCTCGCGGCGTCCGCCGTGGCCCTGGCCGTCCCCGCGGCCACGTCGCCGTCCGTCGCCGCCGAGGCGGACCGTGCCTTCACGCGCACGGCGACCTACCCCGTGTACAAGAACCTGCCCGCCGACCTGCCGTCGTCGTCGGAGACGGTCGCGGAGATCTCCGACGTCTCCGACGACGGCGACACGCTGGTCTACACCGACGCCGTCGGCAAGCGCATCGGCTTCCTCGACATCAGCGACGCCGGTGACCCGCGGGGGGCGGGCTCGCTGTCGCTCGCCCAGCTCGGCGACGCCGAGGACGAGCCGACGTCGGTCGCGGTGCACGGCGGCTACGTGCTCGTGGTCGTCAACACGAGCGAGTCGTTCACGCAGCCGAGCGGCCGGCTCGACGTCGTCCGGCTCGCCGACGCCAGGCGGGTGCGCAGCATCGACCTCGGGGGCCAGCCCGACTCGATCGACGTCTCCGGGAGCCGTGGGATCGTTGCGATCGAGAACGAGCGCGACGAGGAGCTCAAGCCGAGCGGCGGCAGCAAGGGTGACCTCCCGCAGCTGCCCGCCGGCTTCCTGCAGGTGCTCGACCTCTCGGGACCGGTGGGCGACTGGTCGGCCACGAAGGTGCCGCTGACGCAGGCCGACGGGTCCGCCCTGCCGTCGTTCGCCGAGGCGGGCGTGGTCGCGCCGACCGACCCGGAGCCGGAGTACGTCAGCATCAACGGCGCCGGCCAGGCGGCCGTGACGCTGCAGGAGAACAACGCGGTCGCGCTGGTCGACCTCGCGAGCGCCTCGGTCACCAAGGTGTTCAGCGCCGGCCGCTCGACGGTGAACGGCATCGACACGAAGAAGGACGGCCAGATCGACCAGACCGGCTCGATCACCGACGTGCCGCGCGAGCCCGACGCGATCGGGTGGGTCGACGACCAGCACGTCGCGACGGCCAACGAGGGCGACTGGAAGGGCGGGACGCGCGGCTGGACCGTCTTCGACGCCCGCACCGGTGCGGTCGCCTGGGACTCCGGCAACACGCTCGAGCGCGAGGCGGTGCGCCTCGGCCTGCACAACGAGGACCGCGCCGCGAAGAAGGGCATCGAGCTCGAGGGCCTGTCCCTCGCGACGATCGACGGGAGGCGGTACGCGTTCGTCGGCTCGGAGCGGTCGAACGTCGTGGCGGTCTACGACCTGAGCGACCCCACGAAGCCGCGGTACCTGCAGGCGCTGCCGACGACGAACGGGCCGGAGGGCATCCTGCCGATCCCGTCGCGCGGGCTGCTCGCGGTCTCCAGCGAGGTCGACAGCCCGAGCACCGGCGTCCGCTCCTCGGTCGCCCTGTACCGCCTGGGCGACGCTGCTCCCGCGTTCCCCACCATCGAGTCAGCCGACGGACGCGACGGCGCGCCGATCGGCTGGTCCGCGCTCGGCGCGCTCAGCGGCGACCCGACGGACCCCCAGCGCGTCTACGCAGCGTCGGACAGCGTGCTCACGAAGGGCCGGATCTTCGGCGTCGACGTGTCCCGCACGCCGGCCGTGATCACCGACGAGACCGTCGTCACCGAGGGCGGCAGCCCGCTGACGCTCGACGTCGAGGGCCTGTTCGCGCGCCCGCAGGGCGGCTTCTGGCTGGCCTCCGAGGGATCCACCGGGTCGGGCAACCAGCTGGTGCGCACCGACGCCGCCGGGGTCGTGCAGCAGAAGGTCGCCCTGCCGCAGGACGTCGCGGCCCACGTCGGCAAGTGGGGCTTCGAGGGCGTCACGGCCACGACCGACGCCACCGGCGAGCACGTCTGGACGGTCCTGCAGCGTCCGCTCTGGACGGACCCGTCAGCGGCCGACCTGGACCCGTACGAGGGTGCCGACGTCACCCGGATCGGCCGGTACGACGTCGCCGACGGCACCTGGCACTGGTTCGGCTACCGGCTGAACGCGCCCCGTCAGGGCGCCGGTGACTGGATGGGGCTGTCGGAGGTCACGGCGGTCGACGGCGACACGCTCGCCGTCGTGGAGCGCGACAAGCTGAACGGTCCGGCCGCCCGCGTCAAGCGCGTCTACACGGTCGACGTGTCCGCAGGTGCACAGGGACTCACGGGCCTCGACGGCGACCTGCCCGTGCTCGGCAAGAAGCTCGCGATCGACGTGCTCCCCGCGCTCAAGGCCCCGAACGGCTGGGTCCAGGAGAAGCTCGAGGGCTTCACGATCGCCGCCGACGGATCGCTCTACGGCGTCACCGACAACGACGGTCTCAAGGACGCGACGGGGGAGACCGTCTTCCTGCGTCTGGGCCGCGCGACCGACGCGTTCGCCGACGCGCTCGCCACGACCACGACGATCGACGTCGAGCGCGGCTGGGCGTTCGGCACGCGGACGACGGCGCAGGTGACGGTGTCCGGCGCGAGCGCGTCGGGCGAGGTGGAGGTGCTCGACGGCGCGAAGGTCGTCGCGACGGCCACGCTGCAGTCGGGGTCGGCCACGCTCGACCTGTCGGCCCTGCAGCCCGGACGCCGCACGCTGACCGCGCGCTTCGCAGGGTCCGCGCTCGCGGGCGCCAGCACCAGCGAGCCCGTCACCGTCGACGTCGCGCGCGCGTCGTCCACCACCCGCGTGTCGGCGTCGTCGACGTCGGTGCGTCGCGGCCAGACCCTCGTCCTCGCGACGCGCGTCGTCGCGCCGGGCGTGGTGCCGACCGGCCGCGTGCAGGTGCGACGTGCCGGGAAGGTCGTCGCCACCGTCGCGCTCGTGAAGGGCCGTGCGTCGGTGCGGCTCAAGGCCACCGCGAAGGGCACGCATCGCTACGAGGTGCGCTACCTCGGCAGCGAGCTCGTCGCTCCGAGCCGCTCGTCGTCGCTGACGGTGCGCGTGCGGTAGTCCGACGCCGACCGTGTCAGGCCAGGCGCTCCACCAGGGCGAGCCCGAGCGCCCGGCCTGACACGTAGGCCGTCTCCACCGACGACGTCGGACCCCACGCGTCGCCGCACGCGCCGACCCCGTCGTCGCCGAGGTGGAACGTGGCGTCGTGCCCGTGCGCGGGCCTCGAGAAGGTCCACCGCTGCACGTGCATCAGGCTCGGCTCGGTGTCGGGGACCTCGACGACCTCGCGGAGCGCGGCCAGCATCGGTCCGGCGGCCGACGCCGGGTCGTCGAGGTGCTGCTCGGCCCGACCGGCCGTGCTGTGTGCGACGAGGACGGGCGCGCGGTCGCCACGCCGCAGACCGTCGTCGGCGACCCACGCCAGGTCGGCGTGGTCGCCGACGAAGATGCCGTCCTCGTCGGGCCACGTCCGCTCGTCCCACCCGGCCGTCAGCGCGAGCGCCGGCTCGTAGGGGTCGTCGAGAACGTCGTGGGCCGGCGTGCCCGGCTCGAGCAGACGTCGTGCCTGGGGGTCGGGCATGGCGAGCACGACCGCGTCGGCCCGCTCGCCGTCGACGCTCGGACCCTCCGGACCGACCTCGACGCGGCGCACCGGATCGGCGCTGCGCACGTCGAGCCGTCCGGCGAGGTCCTCCACGAGGCTGCGCAGGCCGTCGGGCGCGGCCCATCGCAGCGGGCCGGGCTTGACCTCGCGACCGCTGGGCGTCCAAGCGGTGAACCGATCGGTCCAGGGTCGCGCGAGGCCGCGCAGCTCCCAGTCGTCCACGACGGCGGCGAACGCGTCGTCACGGACGGTGAAGTAGCTCGCGCCGATGTCGACGACGCGCCCGTCGTGGCGGCGCAGGGCCATGCGACCCCCGGGACGACGCCCGGTGTCGCGGACGACGACCTCGTGCCCGTGGGCGACGAGCTCGCGTGCGCACACGACACCGGACAGCCCGGCCCCGACCACCACGACGTGCGCCATCGGTCAGGCCGCGTCGCGGGTCGGGTAGTCGGTGTAGCCCTCGGCGCCGCCGCCGTAGAAGGTGTCCGGGTTCGGCTCGTTCAGCTCCGTGCCGTCGCGCCAGCGCTCGACGAGGTCGGGGTTGGCGAGGAACGGACGGCCGACGGCCACCAGGTCGGCGAGCCCGCCGTCGACGATGTGCTTCACCTCGTCGAGGTCGGTCACCTGCGAGAAGCCCGTGTTCGCGACGACCGTGCCGCCGAAGCGCGTGCGCAGGTCCTGGAACAGCTCGCCCTCGGGGTCGCCGAGGATGCTCAGGTAGGCGATGCCGAGGTCGGCGATGCCGTCGACCAGCGCCTCGTAGGTGGCGCGGGTGTCGTCGGGGTCGGTCTCGAGGACGCCCTGGATGTTGTGCGCGGGGGAGATGCGCAGACCGACCTTCTCGGCCCCGATCGCCTCGGCCACGGCCCGCACGACGTCGATCGTCAGGCGTGCCCGGTTCTCGGGGCTTCCGCCGTACTCGTCGGTGCGCTCGTTCGTCGACGGTGCGAGGAACTGGTGCAGGACGTACCCGTTCGCGCCGTGCACCTCCACGCCGTCGAGGCCGGCCTCGACCGCGTTGCGCGCTGCCTGCACGAACTCCTCGACCAGTCCGGGCACCTCCGACGTCTCCAGGGCGCGCGGCTCGACGTGGGGCTTCTGCCCGTCGGCCGTCACCATCTCCCCGGGGGCCGTGAGGGCGCTCGGGGCGACGGTCTCGAGACCGTCCTTGTTGTCCGGGTGCGCGATGCGACCCACGTGCATCAGCTGCGCGACGATGCGGCCGTCGCGCGCGTGCACGGCGTCGGCGACCTTGCGCCAGCCCGCGACCTGCTCGGACGAGTGCAGACCCGGCGTGTCGAGGTAGCCCTGGCCCACGGCCGAGGGCTGCGTGCCCTCGGTGACGATCAGGCCGGCACCGGCGCGCTGCCCGTAGTACGTGGCGGCGAGGTCGCCGGGCACGCCGCCTGCCTCCGCACGGTTGCGCGTGAGCGGCGCCATGACGAAGCGCTGCGGCAGCGTCCAGGCGCCGACGGTGATCGGGTCGAAGACGGTGGTCATCTCTCTCCTTCGGATCGGGTACGGGCGGCGGCGGTCGGCCGCGCCCATCTCCTTCACTGTTCAACCGAATCGATGCGTCCGCACGTCGAACCCAGGGCCTGTGGCCGGACTCATGCCGACCCACCGGCCGGCGCTCCGTGGACGGATCGGGCCTTTCGTCCCCACGACGGCAGGACCCGACCTACTGTCCTTCCATGAGGACTGGACGGATCGCGGTCGCCGTGGCGACCGCCCTCGTGCTCGCGGCGGTCCCCGCCACGGGCGCGTCGCCGAAGAAGCCCAACGACTGGCTCAAGCCGGGGGTGCCGCTGCAGGGTCAGCAGCACCCCGACCCGAGCGCCGTCTCCCTCGGTCCGTACGTGCTCGCGACGTCGACGAACCACGGTGGCAGCGACCTGCCCTTCGTCTGGTCCGGCGACCTCAGCCTCTGGACGGCCCGCACGCAGTACGCCGACGGCAACCGCACGCGCGACGGCGAGGGTCGCGGGTTCTTCAACGACGGGATCGACGCACCGCGCTGGGGCTCGTACGCGTCGTGCACGGAGACGCCGCGCACCCGGTCGGGCTGCGACCCGCGCGAGATGTGGGCGCCCGGCTTCGACTTCGTGGGGCGGACGGTGGGTGCTGTTCAGCGCCGTGAAGGTGTCCGACCGCTACTCCTCCTACGGCCGGTTCGCCATCTACCGGGCGGCCGCGTCGGTCGCGACGGGGCTCTACTCGTCCGTCTCCTCCTCGCCGATCGTGCGCACCGACACACGCCGCGACCCGGCCGGCGTCATCGACCCGGAGGTGTTCACCGACCCGGCGAACAACCGCTCCTACCTGCTCTACAAGACGGAGGGCAACCTGCAGGGCAACCTGCCGACCCTCTGGTCGCGCCGACTGGACTCCAGCGGCACACGGTTCCTCAAGGGGTCCAAGCCCGTGCGGCTGCTCACGACCCCGCGCGGCTCCTGGGAGGGACGCGTCGTCGAGAACCCGTCCATGGCGAAGGTGAACGGGGTCTACGTCCTCTTCTACTCCGGCAACGAGTACACGAGCACCCGCTACGCGACCGGCTACGCGGTGTGCAAGCGCGGCCCGTCGGCGCCCTGCACCCGTCCTGGGTCGAACCGGCTGCTCACGTCGGCGCGCGGCTCCTACGGCCCGGGCGGTGCGGACGCGCTGACCGACGCCCGCGGTCGCCACCTGCTCGCGTACCACGCCTACCCGACGGCCAGCGGCAGCACCGGCACCGGTGGCCGGACCCTGCGCACCGCCGAGTTCACCGTCGACCCGCGCACCAAGCGCGTCTCGATCCGGCAGCGGGCCGTCGCTGCCGCGCCCGGTCGCGAGGGCGGCACGTGGTTCGGCGGCAACGGCGCGTTCACCCGCGTCAAGCAGGACGCGAGCGGCGCGTTCGTGCCGTTCGTCGCCGACCTGGACCACGACGGCGTCGACGACGTCGGCTACTACGGCGGCTGGGGACGGGCGGACGCCGCACGCCTCGGCGCCAAGGGTGCCCGGACGCTGCGGTCGGGCTCGGCGGCGCTCGTGCGCCAGGCCGGGGCGTTCGTGCCGGTCTCGGGCGACTTCGACGGCGACGGTCACACCGACGTCTACTGGTACCAGCCGGGCGCCGACCCGCACAACGACTTCCTCGACCCGCGCAACAAGCGCCACTACGAGCCGAACGCCCGACGCGACGAGCTGTGGCTCTCCCGGGCGGGTGGCTGGCAGAAGATCCCGCTCGCGCAGGACCGGACCGCCGTCCCGATCGTCGCGGACGTCGACGGACGTCCGGGTGACGAGCTGTGGTGGTACGTGCCTGGCAAGGCGTCGGACGAGCGGTGGACCTGGGACGCGGCGGCCGGCACGATGGCACGCCGGCAGGGCGACATCCCCGGCCCGGGCACCACGGCCCCGGCCGTCGCCGACTTCGACGCCGACGGGTCCGACGACCTGCTCTGGTACGTGCCGGGGCAGGCTCGGGCGACGGTCTGGTGGAAGGGCTCGTCGGCCACCCGCACGTCGTTCGCCGTCGACTCGGCGACCCGGACGGCCGGGCGCGTCCCGGTCGCGGGCGACTTCGACCGCTCGACGCCGGGCGCCGAGGTGCTCTGGTACGGGCCCCGCTCGGTCAGCGAGGTGCAGTGGTCCACGCTGCGTCGCACGGGCACGCCCCAGGTCACGAAGGTGCCCTCGTTCGACGGCGGCGCCGCCTACCAGGCCGTCGTCGGCGACTACGACGGCGACGGGACCGACGACATCAGCTGGTTCGGGTGAGGGGCGCGACACGACAGGGCAGGTGACCCCGGGGGACCGGTGGGTGCCTAGGCTGGCTCGGTGAGCAAGCGCATCGAGTTCCCGTACCTGGACGGCCTCCGCGGCCTGGCCGCCCTGTCGGTGGTGCTCTACCACACGTTCCTCTACACGGGGGAGCGTGGCGACGCGTACCGCGCGATGCCGACGTGGTCGTGGGCGATCAGCTCCGGCTACGTCGGGGTCGCCATCTTCATCGTGCTGTCCGGCTACCTGCTCATGCTCCCCGTGGCGACGAACCCCGAGGGCCTGCGCTTCCGGCGCGGCACCTGGGACTTCGTCAAGCGGCGCAGCCGGCGCATCCTCCCGCCGTACTACTTCTCGCTGCTCATGGCGCTGGTGCTCATCTGGTTCGTCCCGCTGATGGGCGAGCCGCGCAACACCCAGTGGGACACCAAGATCCCCGTGACGACCGACGGGCTGGTCTCGCACCTGCTGATGGTGCACAACCTCGACCGCGACTGGTTCGGCGAGATCAACGGACCGCTGTGGAGCGTCGCGGCCGAGTTCCAGATCTACTTCATCATGGCGCTCGTGCTGCTGCCGCTGTTCCGGCTGGTGCCCCCGTCGCTGGTGGTGCTGGTGACGGCGGTGTGGACCGGCTGGCTGGCGGTCGGCGGCAGCTACGAGTTCATGCACCCCTGGTACATCTGCCTGTTCGCGGCAGGCATGTGGGCCGCGCAGCTGACCCTGCGTCCCGGAGCCGACAAGGTCGCCCGCTGGGTGGGCCTGGCGCTCCTGCTCGCCGCGCCGGTGGCGCTCTTCGTCGCCCGCAGCGCGAAGATCAACCACCGCGACTGGCTGTACAAGACGACCTACTGGCCCGAGATGGCCCTGGGCCTCGCCGTCGCGGCACTGCTCGTGTGGGCCGGCCACGTCTACCTGCGCGGTGACCGTCCCGCGGTGCTGCGGCTCCTCTCGAGCGCTCCGCTGCTGCGGCTCGGCCTGTTCTCCTACACGCTCTACCTGTGCCACAGCCCGCTGATCGGCCTGGCGAACCTCCTGCTGCTGCCCCTCGGCCTCAGCACCGTCACGCAGTACTTCGTGCTGACGTTCCTCGTGGTCCCCGTCGTGATGGTGATCTGCTACGGCTTCTACCTGCTCGTCGAGCGGCACTTCCTCAACACGCGTCAGCGCCACGTCGCGGAGGAGGAGCAGCCCGAGGGACGCCCCGCGGCGACCTGAGCCCCGCCCCCACGGGGCTACACTCGTGCCTCGCCCCACCGCGCCGTCCGCGCCGGGGCATCGGGATGTAGCGCAGCTTGGTAGCGCATCCGCTTTGGGAGCGGAGGGTCGCAGGTTCAAATCCTGTCATCCCGACCACACGTCGCCCGCGCGTGCCCTCCTCGCGGGGGCCAGGCGCTGACGACGGACAGCGAGGACGCTGGCCACCACCGCGGAGGACACCCTCGGGACCGAGACGGCGAACGTGCAGGGCCGTCCCCGTTGCGCGGCTCGATGAGGAGGCGCGGTCAGCGGCCGAGACGCTCCAGCAGCCGGTCGAGGACGGTGAGCCCGCCGACGAGGACCGCGCTGGCCGCCGACCACAGCAGGCTCGGACGCGGCGCAGGCGCCGGGCGCACGAGCGACGTCGGGAGCGAGGTCGTGGTCTGCATGGCAGAAGGGTGCCACACGGCCTGGTCGCGGGGAAGGCCAAGGACCCGGCCGGGACTGCCGAAGGTCCTCGTCGTCGGCGTCGAGGAAGGACAGGGGCGAGGTCAGGGACGACGGTAGCGGCGCTCCGGCCGTCCGGCTCCGCCGTAGCGCAGCCGGACCTGTGCCTCGCCCGTCGTCACGAAGTGCTCGAGGTAGCGACGGGCGGTCACGCGCGAGAGGCCGAGCCGCTCGGCAGCGTCGGAGGAGGAGACCTCCTCGTCCTGCTCCAGCAGGCCCTCCACGAGCTGCGCCGTCTCCCGGCTGAGCCCCTTCGGCAGGGGAGCGACCCGGGACGGGCTGCGCGCCGCGCCGAACGCGCGGTCGATGGTGGCCTGGTCGGCGTCGCCCTCGCCCAGGGCGAGGAGGGCGTTGCGGACGCGGTGCAGGCGCTCGGCGAGGTCGTGCTGCTCGAACGGCTTGACGACGTACTGCATCGCGCCGCCCGCCACCGCGGCCCGCACGGTGTCGGCGTCGCGCTCGGCCGTCACCATGATCACGCCGGCCCGGCTGCCCGCCTCGCGGAGCCGGGCGAGCACCTGCAGCCCGCCGAGGTCGGGCAGGTGCACGTCGAGGAGGACGAGGTCGGGGTCGAGCGCCGCGCACAGCGCGATCGCCTCCTCGCCGTTCGCGGCGACGCCCACGACCTCGAAGCCCTCGGTCCGCTCGACGAACCTGGCGTTGAGCCGCGCGACCATGAAGTCGTCGTCGACGACCAGCACCGACGTCACGTCGACTCCCAGGGCAGCACCACGCGGAACAGGCTAGGCCGCGCGGCGTCGATCGTCACCGACCCACCACGTCGCTCGCACAGGAGCCGCACCAGCGCCAGGCCGACGCCGCGGCCGCCCAGCACGTCGGGCTTGGTGGAGTAGCCGCGCACGAACACCGCCGACCGCAGCTCCGCGGGCACGCCGTCGCCGCTGTCCTCGACCTCCAGGACGAGCGCGTCGTCGTCGGCGCGGCCCGTCACCCGCACCTCCGCGCCCGGCGTGCCCCGGCACGCGTCGACGGCGTTGTCGACGAGGTTGCCGAGGATCGTCGTCACGTCGGCCGCCAGACCGGTGCCGAGCGGAGGGATCTCGCAGTCCGGGTCGAGGCTGAGCAGCACGCCCGCCTCGTCCGCCTGGCTCGACTTCGCGAGCAGCAGCGCAGCCGTGGCCGGGTCCTCCACGTGGTCGGCGAGGTCGTCCTGCCGCGCCGCACGCGATCCCACGATGTGCGTCACGAGGGCGCGCGCCTCCTCCGGCTCGTCGAGCTCCAGCAGACCACCGATGGTGTGCAGCTGGTTGGCGAACTCGTGCGTCTGCGCGCGCAGCGCGTCGGTGATGGTCAGGTTCGAGCCGAGCTGCTGCTGCACCTCGACGAGCTCCGTGCGGTCGCGCATCGTCACGACGGTGCCGACGCCCTCGCCCCGGGTCGCCGCGCGGCGTCGGTTCAGCACCAGCACGCGGTCGCGCGTCACGAGCACCACGTCGCTCGCGTCGCCTTGGTCCTGCAGGAGCGCGGCGACGTCGGGCTCGGCGGCGACGTCGACCACACGGCGGCCCAGCACCGGCCCCTCGAGGCCGAGCAGCTCGAGGGCCGCGTCGTTGACCATGCTGACCCGACCGTCGGGGTCGACGCCCAGGACGCCCTCGCGGATGCCGTGCAGGAGCGCCTCGCGGTGGTCGGCGAGTCGGGCGAAGTCACCGGCGGCGAGCCCGCGCGTGCGCCGGCGCACGATGCGCGAGACGGTCCAGGAGCCGAGGATGCCGAGGCCCGCGCCCACCCCCAGGAAGAGCGCGAGGTCGGGTGCGGCGTTGGTCGCGCGCTGCCAGGCCGTCGGGTACTTCTGCTCCGCCAGGACGGCGCCTGCGAACGACCCGTCGTCGGCCAGCACCGGGGCGTGCCCGGCGAGCGTGCGCCCACGGTCGGTCGGCACCGACCCCGTCCACCCGCGGCCCTCCAGGACGCGGCTGCCCCCGAGCGGCGCCTCCGTGCCCACCAGCGACGGCCTGGACGACGCGACCACCCGCCCGTCCCGGCCGGTCACCGACACGACGTCGGCGCCGGACAGCGACCGCGCCCGGTCGATCGCCGGTGCGAGCACGCGCGACGCGTCGGTCGACCCGAGACGCGAGCGCACGACGGCGACGTTCGCGAGGTACTCCGCGGTCGAGCGCAGTCGGGCCCCGCGGTCGTCCTCGAACCCGCGGGTGGCCTGCTGCAGCGAGAGCACGCCGACGATCACCAGCACGAGCGCGACGACGGCGAGCTGGAGCAGCAGGAACTGACCGGCCAACGTACGTCGGCCCGGTCGCGGCGACCACAACGAACACAACCTCCTTTGCGCACCCAATCGTGACGCAGGCCACGTCCGCCGTCATGCTCGGGTCGACCCACCAGGAGGTGTGATGGCCGACACAGGTCAGCGACGACCCGCACGTCGCCCCCGCAGGACCCGGACGGCGACCGTCGTGGCGCTCGTCCTCGCACTCGCCGCGACGCTCGGCGCGTGCGGCGTGACGCGCGGCGGCGACGACCCCGACAACCGCCGTCTGCGCATGATGATCCCGAACAGCCCGGGCGGCGGCTACGACCTCACCGGTCGCGCCGCGGCGCAGGTCATGGAGGAGGACGACCTCACGGGTCGCTTCGAGATCACGAACGTCATCGGCGCCAGCGGCACGGTCGCCATGCAGCGGCTGCTGAACGAGCGCGGCGCCGACGACCTCGTCATGCTCATGGGCCTCGGCGTCGTCGGCGCGACGTACACGAACGACTCGGCGGCCCGCGTCTCGAAGGCGACGCCCATCGCGCGTCTCGTCGAGGAGCAGGAGGGGCTGCTCGTGCCGGCCGACTCCCCGTTCAAGACGGTCGACGACCTCGTCACCGCCTGGAAGAAGGACCCGCGGTCCGTCACCGTCGGCGGCGGCTCGTCGCCGGGCGGCCCCGACCACCTCTTCCCGATGCAGCTCGCGCAGACCCTCGGCATCGACCCGAAGGACGTCAACTACATCGCCTACGACGGCGGCGGACCGCTCACCACGGCCCTGCTCGGCGAGAAGATCCAGGTCGGCACGTCCGGCCTCGGCGAGTTCCAGGGCCAGATCGACGACGGCTCGCTGCGCGTGCTCGCGGTCTCCGGCGACGAGCGCCTCGACGGGATCGACGCCCCGACCCTCACCGAGTCCGACATCGACCTCGTCTTCACCAACTGGCGCGGCCTGCTCGCCCCGCCCGGCATCGACGACGCGACGCGCGAGTACCTGACCGGGCTGGTCACCGAGATGCACGACACGCCCGAGTGGCGCGAGGCGCTGAAGCGCAACGGATGGATCGACGCCTTCGCCACCGGCGAGGAGTTCGGGACCTTCCTGACCGAGCAGGACGAGCGCGTCGACTCGACGCTGAAGGAGCTGGGACTGTCATGAGCACCACCACCGAGACGACGACGGGTCCCGAGGGACCACGCGTCGTCGACCGTGCCCAGTACGGGCTCGCGGCCTTCCTGGCCGTCGTGGGCGTCGTCGTCGTGGTCGACGCGACCGGTCTGCGGCCCGGCTTCGCCGACCAGCCCGTGCAGCCCTCGTTCCTGCCCTACGTCGTCGGCACCGCGCTGCTGGTGCTGGCCGTGACGCTCGCCGTCGCCACGGCGCGCGGCAACGTCGCGGAGCCGGAGGGCGGCGAGGACGTCGACCTCACCGAGCCCAGCGACTGGTTCACCGTCGCGAAGCTGGCCGGGGTGTTCCTCGCGAACGTGCTCCTCGTCGACACGCTCGGCTGGGCGATCACGGGCGCTCTGCTCTTCGCGGGCTGCGCGTGGGCGCTCGGCAGCCGCACGCTGCTCAAGGACGTCGCGATCGGCGCCGCCCTCTCCCTCATCACCTGGTACGGCTTCTACGTCGGCCTGGGTCTGCCGATCCCCGCGGGGATCCTGGACGGAGTGCTCTGATGGACCTGTTCCTCGACGGGCTGATGAACGCCCTCACGCCCGAGAACCTGCTGTACGCCGTCATCGGCGTCCTGCTCGGCACCGCCGTCGGCGTCCTGCCGGGCATCGGGCCGGCCATGACGCTGGCCCTGCTCTTCCCGATCACCTACACGGTCCCGGTCGACAGCGCCCTCATCATGTTCGCCGGCATCTACTACGGCGGCATGTACGGCGGGTCGACGACGTCGATCCTGCTCAACACGCCGGGGGAGTCCTCGTCGGTCGTCACCGCGATCGAGGGCAACCAGATGGCGAAGCGGGGCCGGGCCGCCCAGGCCCTCGCGACCGCCGCCATCGGGTCCTTCGTCGCCGGCACCATCGCGACCGCGCTCCTGGTGCTGTTCGCGCCCAAGGTCTCCTCGGCCGTCGTGCAGCTGGGCGCACCGTCGTACTTCGCGATCCTGCTGCTCGCGCTGGTCGCCGTCTCGGCCGTCCTCGGCAGCTCGAAGATGCGTGGCTTCATCGCCCTGTTCCTCGGCCTCGCCATCGCGCTGGTCGGCACGTCGACCGGGCAGGCGCGACTCACGTTCGGCAGCCCGCTCCTGGCCGACGGCATCGACGTCGTCGTCGTGGCCGTCGCCATCTTCGCCATCGGCGAGGCCCTGTGGGTCGCGGCGCACCTGCGCCGCCGGCCGCTGCAGGTCATCCCCGTCGGCCGTCCGTGGATGGACCGCAAGGACTGGGGCCGCTCCTGGAAGCCGTGGCTGCGCGGCACCGCGTTCGGCTTCCCCTTCGGCGCGCTGCCCGCCGGTGGCGCCGAGGTGCCGACCTTCCTGTCCTACATCACCGAGCGTCGGCTCACGAAGCACCCCGAGGAGTTCGGCAAGGGCGCCATCGAGGGCGTCGCAGGACCGGAGGCCGCGAACAACGCGTCGGCCGCAGGCACGATGGTGCCGCTGCTGGCGATCGGCCTGCCCACGACGGCCACGGCCGCGATCATGCTCAACGCCATCCAGTCCTACGGCATCCAGCCCGGGCCCCAGCTCTTCGACAACGAGCCCGCGCTCGTGTGGACCCTGCTGGCCAGCCTGTTCGTCGCCAACACGCTGCTGCTGGTGCTGAACCTGCCGCTCGCGCCGATCTGGGCGAAGCTCCTGCGGGTGCCGCGGCCCTACCTCTACGCGGGCATCCTGTTCTTCGCGTCCCTCGGTGCCTACAGCGTCAGCTTCGAGCCGTTCGACCTGGCCCTGCTGCTGGTGCTCGGCTTCCTCGGCGTCGCCATGCGCCGGTTCGGGCTTCCGGTGCTGCCGCTGATCGTCGGGGTGATCCTCGGCCCGTCGCTGGAGAACCAGCTGACCCAGGCCCTGGCGCTGTCCGGCGGCGAGGTCTCCACGCTGTGGAGCGAGCCCGTCGCGAAGGTCGTGTACGCGGTGCTGGTCCTCGCGCTGGTCGCGATGGCCGTCGCCGCCGTGCGCGGCCGTGCCGCCCGTCGCGGCGCGTCGACCGTCGAGAAGGAGGAGGTGTCCGCATGACCGCAGTGGTCGTGGCCTACAGCCCGGACGAGTACGGCGAGGCGGCCCTGGCCGCCGGCGCCGAGGAGGCGAGCCGACGCTCGGTCCCGCTCGTCGTCGTCAACGCGACCCGGGGCGACGCCTACGTCGACCCGCACTTCGCCGACGCGGACACCGTCGCCCGCCTGCGCGAGCGCGTGGGGGAGGTCGAGGTGCTCCAGGAGGTCGTGCCCGACGTCGGCGCCGAGGTGGTGCGGGTCGCGCAGGAGCGCGACGCCGACCTCGTCGTCGTCGGCGTGCGGCACCGCTCGCCGGTCGGCAAGGCGCTGATGGGCAGCGTGTCGCAGCGGGTGCTCCTCGACGCGACCTGCCCGGTGCTGGCGGTCAAGCCTCGCGGCTGACCCCGTCCTCGCGTGGTGAGCCCGGGCCCTGGAGGCCCGGGTCGTCGGCCCCGTCCTGAGCAGACCGCTCGGACGGGGCCGTCGTCGTGGGGACGGCGCACACACCGTCGACGCAGACCGCCGCGGCGTCGTCGCCGAGCATCTCCAACGGGCCGGTCACGCGGGCTGCTCCTCGGCAGCGCGCCGCAGCGCGCCCAGGAAGGTGTCCGGGTCCTGCGCGCCGGAGACGCCCAGACGGTCGTCGAGCACGAAGAACGGGACACCGCGGATGCCGAGCGCCATCGCCTGCTCCTGGTCGGCGCGCACCTGCTCGAGGTACGCGTCGCCGGACAGGGCGGCCACGACGACGTCACGGTCGAGCCCGACCTCCGCGGCGAGGTCGGCGAGGTCGTCCACCCGACCCACGTGCCGGCCCTCGACGAAGTAGGCGGCGAGCAGCCGCTCCTTCATCTCCTCCTGACGCCCCTCGGCGCGCGCGTGGTGGAGCAGGCGGTGCGCCAGCACGGTGTTCGTGTGCTGCAGCGCCGCGAAGTCGTAGTCGAGCCCCTCGTCGGACGCGACCTCGGTCATCTGCGCGAGCATGCCCACCACCTGCTCGCGCGCCATGCCCTTGTGGCGGGCGAGGAAGTCCACCTCGTCGCCCTCGAAGTCGACCGGTGTGTCCGGCGACAGCTCGAAGCTGCGGTAGGTGACCTGCACGTCGCCGCCCTCCTCCCGGAACCGTTCCACGGCCTTCTCGAAGCGCCGCTTCCCGACGTAGCACCAGGGGCACGCCACGTCCGACCAGATCTGCACGTCCACCGTCATGACCGTCCCAACCGCCGGGCCGTCGCCGGTGTTCCCGACGCCGCTGCGCGGACCGTCGCGGTCGCGCGCCAGAATGGGCCCGTCCGCCCCGACCGACCAGGAGCCCCACGTGAGCACAGCCGGAGGATCCGTCCTCGACGACCTGACCGCCCGCGGACTCGTGGCGCACTCGACCGACCTCGAGGCGCTGCGGGCCGAGATGGACGCCGGCCCGATCGTCTACTACGTGGGCTTCGACCCGACCGCTCCCAGCCTGCACGTCGGCAACCTGCTGCAGATCCTCACCGCCAGGCGGCTCCAGCTCGCCGGGCACCGACCGCTCCTGCTCGTCGGCGGCTCCACCGGCCTCATCGGCGACCCCAAGGAGACCGGCGAACGGGTCATGAACACCCGCGAGACCGTCGCGACCTGGGTGGAGCGGATCCGTGACCAGGTCGTCCGCTTCGTCGACCTGGAGGGCGAGAACGGCGCGACGATGGTCAACAACCTCGACTGGACCGAGTCCCTCAGCACGATCGACTTCCTGCGCGACATCGGGAAGCACTTCCCGGTGAACCGCATGCTGGCCCGCGACGTGGTGAGCAGCCGGCTCGAGAGCGGCATCAGCTACACCGAGTTCAGCTACGTCCTGCTCCAGTCGATGGACTACCTGGAGCTGCACCGTCGGCACGGCTGCGTGCTGCAGACCGGCGGCAGCGACCAGTGGGGCAACATCACCGCCGGCGTCGAGCTCGTCCGTCGCTCGGAGGGACGCCGGGTGCACGCCCTCGCGACCCCGCTCATCACGAAGGCCGACGGCACGAAGTTCGGCAAGACGGAGTCGGGGACGGTGTGGCTCGACCGCGAGCTCATGAGCCCCTACGCCTTCTACCAGTCGTGGATCCAGGCCGAGGACACGAAGGTGGGGGAGTACCTCAAGCAGTTCACCTTCGTGCCGGTCGACGAGATCGACGCGCTCATGGCCGAGCACGCTGCCGCACCCGGGCGACGCCTCGCACAGCGACGTCTCGCCGCCGAGGTCACGGCGCTCGTGCACGGGCAGGGCGAGGTCGACGCCGCGGAGCTCGCGTCGACGGCCCTGTTCGGCCGCGGAGAGCTGGCCGAGCTGCCGGAGGACACCCTCGCGGCCGCGCTGGGGGAGGCGGGCGTCGTCGAGCTGGCTGGCGACGCCACGCTCACGGACGCCCTCCTCGAGACCGGCCTCGTCGACTCGCGCTCCGCCGCGCGCCGCGCGGTGTCCGAGGGGGGCGCGTACGTCAACAACGGCCGGGTCGACGACGCCGAGGCACCGCTCGCCTCCCTGGACGCCCTGCACGGCTCCTGGCTCGTCCTGCGCCGTGGAAAGCGCGCCGTTGCAGGGATCCGTCGAGTCCCGTCGTGACTATGGCCGGGGTCACACCGCACGGATTTGACCCTGCTCCGGTCGTCTGAGTAATGTTCTTCTTGTTGCACCGCACGACGGAGCGCAAGGCCGAGAGGCCGGGCACTCGGAGCGAGCAACCACTCGAACCGAAACGGTTAACGCCAGGAACTGAGTTCCGGAGACTGACCGCTGACAACGGAGAGTGATCGTGGCAGGACCCCGGGTTTGACCCGGTGATCACAAGCCGCGTACGATAGACCAGCCCCTGGTGGGTGGGCCCTGATGTGGGTCTGTCTGGTGGGTGTGCGTCTGATGTTTGAGAACTCAACAGTGTGCTAAAAGTCGACGAGAAGTAATCAGTTTTACCCCCGTCGGCAGGCATGGCGCTTCTTTTTGGGGTGTTGTGTGTGTCGCGGTGGCAGTTCCGACAATTTTGACTGTCAGCAGTCAGTTTGCCGGGTCATTTTGATGTTGGCCCCTTGTGGGGTTTTTCAACGGAGAGTTTGATCCTGGCTCAGGACGAACGCTGGCGGCGTGCTTAACACATGCAAGTCGAGCGGTAAGGCCCTTTCGGGGGTACACGAGCGGCGAACGGGTGAGTAACACGTGAGCAACCTGCCCTTCTCTTTGGAATAAGCGTTGGAAACGACGTCTAATGCCGAATATGACCCTTCACTGCATGGTGGGGGGTGGAAAGCTCTGGCGGAGAAGGATGGGCTCGCGGCCTATCAGCTTGTTGGTGTGGGTAATGGCCCACCAAGGCGACGACGGGTAGCCGGCCTGAGAGGGTGACCGGCCACACTGGGACTGAGACACGGCCCAGACTCCTACGGGAGGCAGCAGTGGGGAATATTGGACAATGGGCGAAAGCCTGATCCAGCAACGCCGCGTGAGGGATGACGGCCTTCGGGTTGTAAACCTCTTTCAGCAGGGACGAAGCGAGAGTGACGGTACCTGCAGAAGAAGGACCGGCCAACTACGTGCCAGCAGCCGCGGTAATACGTAGGGTCCGAGCGTTGTCCGGAATTATTGGGCGTAAAGGGCTCGTAGGCGGTTTGTCGCGTCGGGAGTGAAAACTCAGGGCTCAACCCTGAGCGTGCTTCCGATACGGGCAGACTAGAGGTATGCAGGGGAGAACGGAATTCCTGGTGTAGCGGTGGAATGCGCAGATATCAGGAGGAACACCGGTGGCGAAGGCGGTTCTCTGGGCATTACCTGACGCTGAGGAGCGAAAGCATGGGGAGCGAACAGGATTAGATACCCTGGTAGTCCATGCCGTAAACGTTGGGCGCTAGGTGTGGGGACCTTCCACGGTTTCCGTGCCGCAGCTAACGCATTAAGCGCCCCGCCTGGGGAGTACGGCCGCAAGGCTAAAACTCAAAGGAATTGACGGGGGCCCGCACAAGCGGCGGAGCATGCTGATTAATTCGATGCAACGCGAAGAACCTTACCTGGGTTTGACATATGCCGGAAAGCTGCAGAGATGTGGCCCCCCTTGTGGTCGGTATACAGGTGGTGCATGGCTGTCGTCAGCTCGTGTCGTGAGATGTTGGGTTAAGTCCCGCAACGAGCGCAACCCTCGTCCTATGTTGCCAGCACGTGATGGTGGGGACTCATAGGAGACTGCCGGGGTCAACTCGGAGGAAGGTGGGGATGACGTCAAGTCTTCATGCCCCTTATGTCCAGGGCTTCAAGCATGCTACAATGGCCGGTACAAAGGGCTGCGAAACCGTAAGGTGGAGCGAATCCCAAAAAGCCGGTCTCAGTTCGGATTGGGGTCTGCAACTCGACCCCATGAAGTCGGAGTCGCTAGTAATCGCAGATCAGCAACGCTGCGGTGAATACGTTCCCGGGCCTTGTACACACCGCCCGTCACGTCATGAAAGTCGGCAACACCCGAAGCCGGTGGCCCAACCCTTGTGGAGGGAGCCGTCGAAGGTGGGGCTGGCGATTGGGACGAAGTCGTAACAAGGTAGCCGTACCGGAAGGTGCGGCTGGATCACCTCCTTTCTAAGGAGCTTTTGGCTCACCGGCATCGTCTGGTGGGTCCATATGTGCTGGTCGTGGGCGAATGTCCTGCGCAGTGCAGCTCACTAGTGGACGTCGATTAGTTGGCCGGTCGTTGACTGGTGCTTGTCAGTACACCTCTTCCTTCGGGCAGGGGCAGGAACCTCGAGTATCTGGTGGCGGTCGCGCTTAGCACACTGTTGGGTCCTGAAGGATCAGCCGTTGGTTGGGTCTTCTTGGACCGTTCTTCCCGGTGAACCGCCCGCTTGTTGGTGGGTAGGCGTCGGATCGGAGTGCGGGACCGGACGTATCTTGAGAACTTCACAGTGGACGCGAGCATCTTGTAGCAATGTATGTAACAAGCTACTAAGTGCACATGGTGGATGCCTTGGCATCGAGAGCCGATGAAGGACGTTGGAGTCTGCGAAAAGCCCCGGGGAGGTGACAACCGACCTGTGATCCGGGGATGTCCGAATGGGGAAACCCACCTGGAGGAAAGTCCAGGTACCTGCGCCTGAACACATAGGGCGTGTGGAGGGAACGCGGGGAAGTGAAACATCTCAGTACCCGCAGGAAGAGAAAACAACCGTGATTCCGGAAGTAGTGGCGAGCGAAACCGGAAGAGGCTAAACCCTAGTGATGTGATAGCCGGCAGGCGTTGTCACTGGGGGGTCGTGGGGCCGAACTGCTGAGACTGCCGTATCAGCGAAGAGTCATAAACCATGAGTGAAGACGAGACCGACTGGAAAGTCGTGGCATAGAGGGTGATACCCCCGTAGTCGTAAGCTCATGGCTCTTGTTCGTTACCCCGAGTAACACCGAACCCCTGAAATTCGGTGTGAATCTGGCGGGACCACCCGTTAAGCCTAAATACTCCTCGATGACCGATAGCGGACTAGTACCGTGAGGGAAAGGTGAAAAGTACCCCGGGAGGGGAGTGAAAGAGTACCTGAAACCATGTGCATACAATCCGTTGGAGCTCTTCCTTGTGAAGGGTGACAGCGTGCCTTTTGAAGAATGAGCCTGCGAGTTAGCGTGGTGTAGCGAGGTTAAGGCGAGGGCCGTAGCCGTAGCGAAAGCGAGTCCGAAGAGGGCGTTTGAGTTGCACCATCTAGACCCGAAGCGGAGTGATCTATCCATGGGCAGGTTGAAGCGCGGGTAAGACCGCGTGGAGGACCGAACCCACCTAGGTTAAAAACTGGGGGGATGACCTGTGGATAGGGGTGAAAGGCCAATCAAACTCCGTGATAGCTGGTTCTCCCCGAAATGCATTTAGGTGCAGCGTTGCGTGTTTCTTGTCGGAGGTAGAGCACTGGATGGGCTAGGGGGCCTACAAGCTTACTGAACTCAGCCAAACTCCGAATGCCGATAAGTGAGAGCGCAGCAGTGAGACTGCGGGGGATAAGCTCCGTAGTCGAGAGGGAAACAGCCCAGACCATCAGCTAAGGTCCCCAAGAGATTGCTAAGTGGAAAAGGATGTGAAGTCGCAGAGACAACCAGGAGGTTGGCTTAGAAGCAGCCACCCTTGAAAGAGTGCGTAATAGCTCACTGGTCAAGTGATTTCGCGCCGACAATGTAGCGGGGCTCAAGCAATCCACCGAAGCTATGGCATTCGCGCATGAACCAGGCCTTCGTGGTCCAGGTGCGTGGATGGGTAGGGGAGCGTCGTGTCGCGAGTGAAGCGGCGGGGTAACCCAGTCGTGGACGCGACACGAGTGAGAATGCAGGCATGAGTAGCGAATGAGGAGTGAGAAACTCCTCCACCGGATGACCAAGGGTTCCAGGGTCAAGCTAATCTTCCCTGGGTAAGTCGGGACCTAAGGCGAGGCCGACAGGCGTAGTCGATGGACAACGGGCTGATATTCCCGTACCGGCACTGAAGCGACCCTGCTGAATCCAGTGATGCTAAGTGCCCGAAACCGGTCTCCAGCTCCTTCGGGAGCATTGACCGGCAGAGCGCATGACCCGAACTGGTACTAGGCAAGCAATGGTGTGACGCAGGAAGGTAGCTCAACCGCGGCGATGGTAGACCGCGGCCAAGGTCGTAGGGCGAACGGTAGGCAAATCCGCCGTTCACATGCCTGAGAGCTGATGGGGAGACGTTTTAGTCGAAGTGAGTGATCCTATGCTGCCGAGAAAAGCATCTAGCGATGTTTCAGAGCCGCCCGTACCCCAAACCGACTCAGGTGGTCAGGTAGAGAATACTAAGGTGATCGAGTGAATCATGGTTAAGGAACTCGGCAAAATGCCCCCGTAACTTCGGGAGAAGGGGGGCCGGATTCGTCAGTGGACTTGCTCCACGAAGCGTTGAAGGCCGCAGAGACCAGGCCCAAGCGACTGTTTACTAAAAACACAGGTCCGTGCTAAGTCGAAAGACGCCGTATACGGACTGACTCCTGCCCGGTGCTGGAAGGTTAAGGGGACGTGTTAGCGCAAGCGAAGCACAGAACTTAAGCCCCAGTAAACGGCGGTGGTAACTATAACCATCCTAAGGTAGCGAAATTCCTTGTCGGGTAAGTTCCGACCTGCACGAATGGAGTAACGACTTGGGCGCTGTCTCAACCATGAACTCGGCGAAATTGCACTACGAGTAAAGATGCTCGTTACGCGCGGCAGGACGGAAAGACCCCGGGACCTTTACTATAGTTTGGTATTGGTGTTTGGTTCGACTTGTGTAGGATAGGTGGGAGACTGTGAAGCTCGGACGCCAGTTCGAGTGGAGTCATCGTTGAAATACCACTCTGGTCGTACTAGATATCTAACCTAGGTCCGTTATCCGGATCAGGGACAGTGCCTGATGGGTAGTTTAACTGGGGCGGTTGCCTCCTAAAATGTAACGGAGGCGCCCAAAGGTTCCCTCAGCCTGGTTGGCAATCAGGTTTCGAGTGTAAGTGCACAAGGGAGCTTGACTGTGAGAGTGACAGCTCGAGCAGGGACGAAAGTCGGGACTAGTGATCCGGCGCTGGCATGTGGAAGCGGCGTCGCTCAACGGATAAAAGGTACCCCGGGGATAACAGGCTGATCTTCCCCAAGAGTCCATATCGACGGGATGGTTTGGCACCTCGATGTCGGCTCGTCGCATCCTGGGGCCGTAGCAGGTCCCAAGGGTTGGGCTGTTCGCCCATTAAAGCGGCACGCGAGCTGGGTTTAGAACGTCGTGAGACAGTTCGGTCCCTATCCGCCGCGCGCGTAGGAAACTTGAGAAAGGCTGTCCCTAGTACGAGAGGACCGGGATGGACGAACCTCTGGTGTGCCAGTTGTTCTGCCAAGAGCACGGCTGGTTGGCTACGTTCGGAAGTGATAACCGCTGAAAGCATCTAAGCGGGAAGCACGTTTCAAGATGAGGTTTCCCACTGGTTTACCAGGTAAGGCCCCCAGCAGACCACTGGGTTGATAGGCCGGAAGTGGAAGTGCAGCAATGCATGGAGCTGACCGGTACTAATAGGCCGAGGGCTTGTTTCACTACAACAAGAGCATGCGCGTCCACTGTGAGGTTCCCGAGATATGAGTCGGGAACGATTGATATCTCCATAGAGTTTCGGCGGCCATGGCGAAGGGGAAATACCCGGTTACATTCCGAACCCGGAAGTCAAGCCCTTCAGCGCCGATGGTACTGCGCGGGAGACTGCGTGGGAGAGTAGGACGCCGCCGGACAATCATTACGCACAAGGCCGCCCCCACCCGGGGGCGGCCTTGCTGCATTTCACCAGGAGTACAAGGAATGAACCAGTCCTCTGGACGCGGCCCCGACCGCCGAAACCACACCGGCAGACCCGCCAAGCCCGGCGACACGCGTGGAAGCAAGCCCGCCGACCGGCGCGACGGCAAGCCCGCCGACCGGCGTGACGGCAAGCCCGCAGAGTCCCGTGGCGGCAAGCCCGCCGACCGGCGCAGCGGCGGCAAGCCCAGCGACCGTCGTGGCGGCAAGCCCGGCGACACCCGTAAAGGCAAGCCCGGCGACCGGCGTGGCGGCAAGCCCGCAGAGTCCCGCGGTGGCAAGCCCGGCGACCGGCGTGGCGGCCCGACCCGCAGCCGCGACCGCGAGGAACGCACCACCGACCAGCAGACCTACGACGGACCCCCCATCCCCGACGACATCGCCGCCACCGACCTGGACCGCTACGCCCGCGACCAGCTCTCCAACCTCCCCGCCAAGCTCGCCGACCGCGTCGCCCGCCACCTCATCATGGCCGGCCTCCTCCTCGACGAAGACCCCGAAACCGCCTACGCCCACGCCCTCGCAGCCCGCGCCCGCGCACCCCGCAACGCCCTCATCCGCGAAGCCTGCGGCGAAACCGCCTACGCAGCCGGCCACTACGCCCAAGCCCTCGCCGAACTCCGCGCCGCCCGCCGCATCAACGGCCAACACCTCTACGCCCCCATGATGGCCGACTGCGAACGCGCCCTCGGCCGACCCACCCAAGCCCTCACCTACGACACCCCCACCACCCGCAACCACCTCGACCAAACCGGCAACATCGAACTCACCATCGTCATCGCCGGCGCCCGCCGAGACCTCGGCCAACACCAAGCCGCCCTCCAACTCCTCCAAACCGAACCCCTCCACACCACCACCCGCGCCCCCTGGGCCACCCGCCTCAAATACACCTACGCCGACACCCTCCACACCACCGGCAACACCCACGAAGCCCTCCAATGGTTCCACCGCGTCATCGCCACCGACCCCCACCACACCACCGACGCACCCCAACGCATCACCCAACTCGAACAAGAACTGGCGGCGGAAAACGACGAGAAGTGAGCGACGTCGAGGGGTCGTCCACAGGCACCTCGACGCTGCACTGACGCCGTCCACAGCCCGTCAGGACGCCCTCGTCCAGCGGTGGAGGAGCGGCCACGCTGGGGAGATGACGCAGCAGCCATCGCACCAGAACCTCGTCTCCCTCACGGGCCGGGTGTCCGGCACGCCCGAGCAGCGGACCCTGCCGAGCGGCGACGAGATCGTCACGTTCCGTCTGGTGGTCCGCCGGGACCCGCCTCGGGCAGGGGCCCGCGCTCGGTCGCGGCAGACCGTCGACACGATCGAGTGCGTCGCCTGGACCTCACGCCTGAGGCGGACCGTCTCACGCCTGGAGGACGGCGCGACCGTCGCGGTGACGGGGTGCCTGCGGCGTCGCTTCAGTCGAGCAGCCGGTGGCGGGCAGAGCTGGTACGCCGTCGAGCTGGCCTCGTGCAGTGCGGTGGCCGCCGCTCAGTAGTCTCGGAGGCATGCCTCTGCTGACCAGCGACGTCCCGCTCTGCGAGGCTCACGACCTCGTCATGCTCGACCTCGACGGTGTCGTCTACGTAGGGGCCGACGCCGTCCCCGGCGCCTCCGAGGCGCTGGAGACCTGCGTGAGCCACGGCGCACGGATCGCCTACCTGACCAACAACGCCGCACGTCCGGCTGGTGAGGTGGCTCGGCACCTGCGCGACCTCGGGATGCCCGTGCACGACGACGGCGAGGTCGTGACCTCGGCGCAGGCCGTGGCTCGGATGATCGCCGCCGACCTGCCGTCGGGCTCGCGCGTGCTGGTCGTCGGCGGACCGGGGCTGCGCGAGCCGCTCGAGGCGGCCGGACTCGTCTGCGTCGACTCCGCGGACGACGATCCCGCGGCCGTGGTGCAGGGGTTCCACCGCGAGATCGGGTGGCGCCACCTCGCGGAGGCCGCGTACGCGGTCGCCGCCGGACTTCCGTACTACGCCAGCAACCTGGACCTCAGCATCCCGACGCCACGGGGCACGGCGCCCGGCAACGGGACCCTCGTGCGCGCCGTCGTGGCCGCCACCGGACGGGAGCCCCGCGTCGCCGGCAAGCCCGAACGTCCCCTCTTCGACGAGACGCTGCGCCGGACGGGTGCCCGGCACCCCCTCATGGTCGGCGACCGCGTGGACACCGACATCGACGGCGCCACCCGGGCGGGCATCCCGGCGCTCGCCGTGCTGACCGGCGTGAGCGACCTCGCGGAGCTGGCGGCGCTCGCGCCCGACCGCCGCCCGGGCTTCGTCTCCACCGACCTGCGTGGCCTGGTCGAGCAGCACCTCGCCGTCGTCGTCGACGGGGACATCTCCCGGTGCGGCGACGCGACGGCAGAGCGCAGGGCCGGCACCGTCGTGCTGACGAGCGGCGACCCCGCCGCCACGACGTCGGTGCGCGCGGTCCTCGGCCTCGCCTGGTCGGCCGTGGACGCCGGGCACGACGTGCCGGACGTCCGTCTGGGAGGATGACACGGTGACCGAGCACCACGACCCCGCGAGCGAGGCGTCCGCGCAGCCGCCCGTGGACGACGGCGTCGACCCGGTGGCGGCAGTCGTCGCGCGGGCCCAGGAGGCCTGTGCCGACCACCCGGAGCTGCTGGCCCTGGTCGAGCAGCTCGAGCGGCTCGAGGAGGTCGAGCTGGCCCGTCGCCCCGAGGTGCTCGACGCGGTGCACCGCACCCTGCGCGAGGTGCTCACGGGGGCGAGCAGGCCGGGCCGCTCCTCGTGAGCCGGCGGGTCCGGCTCGACGCGGAGCTCGTGCGCCGGGGGCTCGCGCGCTCCCGTGACCACGCCGGTCAGCTCATCGCGGACGGCAAGGTGCTGGTCGCCGGCCAGCGGGCGGCGAAGCCGGCCACGCAGGTCGGCACCGACCAGGCCGTCGTCGTCCGGGAGGACGACGACCCGGGATGGGCCTCCCGCGGCGCGCACAAGCTGCTCGGCGCCCTCGAGGTGTTCGAGCCGCAGGGACTGCGGCTGCAGGGTCGGCGCGTGCTCGACGCCGGCGCCTCCACCGGCGGGTTCACCGACGTGCTGCTCCGCCGCGACGTGCGCGAGGTCGTGGCGGTCGACGTCGGGTACGGCCAGCTCGTCTGGCGGCTGCGCGACGACCCGCGGGTCCAGGTGCACGACCGCACGAACGTGCGCAGCCTGACCCGCGAGGACGTCGGCGGCGCCGTCGACGCGGTCGTCTCCGATCTGTCGTTCATCTCCCTTACCGTGGTGATGCCCGCGTTGACCGCCGTCTGCCAGGAGGAGGGCGACATCGTGCTGATGATCAAGCCCCAGTTCGAGGTGGGCCGCGGCAACCTCGGCAAGAACGGGGTCGTGCGCGACCCCGAGCTGCATGCCGACGCGGTGCTGGGCGTCTGCGCGAGCGGGCTCGAGCAGGGGTGGGGCACCCACGGGCTGGCGGCCAGCCCGCTGCCCGGACCGGCGGGGAACGTCGAGTACTTCTGCTGGCTGCGGCGCGACCCCGAGCCGTCGGTGCCCGACCGCTCGGCCGTCGCCGATGTCGTCGCGCGCGGGCCCCTCGGGACGGCGGACGGGGACGACGCATGAGCGAGCGCCGCGTCCTGCTGATCGTCCACACCGCACGCGAGGAGGCGACGTCGCTCGCGGCGCGCCTGGCCACCGACCTGCGCACTGCCGACATCGGTGTCTGCGTGCTGGAGTCCGACCGCGACGACCTCGTGGCGGCCGGGATCGGCGAGGTCGGCGTGATCCCTGCGCGGGAGGGCGCGGCCCACGGCTGCGAGCTCGCGGTGGTCCTCGGTGGCGACGGCACCATCCTGCGCGCCACCGAGATCTGCCGGGGCACCCAGACGCCGGTGCTCGGCGTGAACCTCGGGCACGTCGGATTCCTCGCCGAGGCCGACGTCGACGACCTGCAGGCCGTCGTGCAGGGCGTCGTCGACCGGACCTACCGGGTCGAGGAGCGGCTGACGATCGAGGTCACGGTCAGCGTCGGCGACGAGGTCGTCGCGACGAACTGGGCGCTCAACGAGGCCACCGTCGAGAAGGCCTCGCGCGAGCGCATGCTCGAGCTGGTCGTCGAGATCGACGACCGGCCCGTCTCGCGCTGGGGGTGCGACGGCGTCGTCTGCGCCACGCCCACCGGCTCCACCGCCTACAACTTCAGCGCCGGCGGACCGATCGTGTGGCCGGAGGTCGAGGCCCTGCTGATGGTCCCGATCAGCGCGCACGCCCTCTTCGCGCGGCCGCTGGTCGTCTCGCCCAACTCGACCCTGGCGATCGAGGTCATGGGGGAGACGACCGCGGGGGTGCTCTGGTGCGACGGGCGCCGTGCCGCGGAGCTGCCGCGGGGCGCCCGTGTGGAGGTCCGACGTGCCACCACCCCGGCCCGCCTCGCCCGGCTCCACGAGGCGCCCTTCGCCGACCGGCTCGTCCGCAAGTTCGACCTGCCCGTCGCCGGCTGGCGCGGCACGGCGGAGCAGCGTCGCCTCGGGCGACGGGTCGAGGACGTCTGATGTGGCAGCACCTGCGGCTCAGCTCGCTCGGTGTCATCGAGTCCGCCGAGCTCGAGCTCGACGCGGGCTTCACCGTCATCACCGGTGAGACGGGGGCGGGCAAGACCATGGTCGTGACGGCGCTCGGTCTGCTGCGCGGCGGGCGTGCCGACGCGGGCCTCGTGCGGCACGGCGAGCGCCAGGCGCGGGTCGAGGCGAGCGTCGAGGTGCCGGGCGGGTCGCCGGTCGTGCGCACGGTCGAGGACGCCGGGGGCACGGTCGACGACGACGTCGTCGTGCTGGGTCGGGTGCTGTCGGCGCAGGGCCGGTCGCGTGCCGTCGCCGGCGGTGCGACCGTGCCGGCCGCGGTGCTGTCCGACGTGACCGACGCCCTGGTGGCGGTGCACGGACAGTCCGACCAGCACCGGCTGCTGCGCGGGTCGGCCCAGCGGTCGGCGCTCGACGCCTTCGCGGGCGACTCGCTCGCGGCGCTCGCGGACGAGTACGCCCCGCGGTACGCCCGGCTGCGCTCCGCGCGGGCGCGCCTGGAGGAGCTGCGCCAGCACGGGCAGGAACGGGCCCGCCAGCTCGACCTCCTGCAGCACGGACTCGCGGAGATCGCCGACGTCGAGCCGCGGGAGGGCGAGGACGAGGAGCTGGTCACCGAGGAGGGCCGGCTCGCCCACGCCGAGGCGCTGGTGCAGGCCGCGCTGACCGCGCACGAGGGTCTCGCCGGCGACCACGGCGCCGCCGCGCGCGACGTCGTCGCCTCCGGGTCGGCGGCGCTGCAGGACGTCGCCGGGCACGATCCCGAGCTCGACGACATGGCACAGCGGCTGCGCGAGGTGGGCATCCTGCTCGACGAGGTCGCGGCCGACCTGAGCGCCTACGCCCACGGTGTCGAGGTCGACCCCGCCCGGCTGGCCGCGGTCCAGGAACGCCGTGCGGCCCTCGCGGCCCTCCAGCGCAAGTACGGCCCCTCCGTCGCCGACGTGCTGGCCTGGCAGGAGAAGGCTGCCGCCGAGGCCGGCGAGCTCGACCACGACGACCAGGCCATCGCCGACCTCGAGGCGGAGGTCGAGGCGCTCGAGCCCCAGGTGCTGGACCTCGCCCACCGCATGAGCGAGGTGCGCCGGGAGGCCGGCACCCGGCTCGCGGCGCTGGTGGGGGAGGAGCTCACCCAGCTGGCCATGCCGTCGGCCCGGCTCGAGGTCGCCGTCAGCGTGCCCGAGGGCGCCGTTCCCGCGGCCCACGGCATCGACGACGTCGAGCTGCTCTTCGCCGCCAACAACGGCTCCGCACCGCGTCCGCTGGCGAAGGGGGCGAGCGGGGGCGAGCTGTCGCGCCTCATGCTGGCGCTCGAGGTGGTCCTCGCCGACCAGGGAACGGTCCCGACGCTGGTGTTCGACGAGGTCGACGCGGGCATCGGCGGGCGCGCGGCGGTCGAGGTGGGCCGCCGGCTCGCCCGGCTGGCCGAGGGCCCCCAGGTGCTGGCGGTGACGCACCTGCCGCAGGTGGCGGCCTTCGCGCACCACCACTTCCACGTCATGAAGGACGACGACGGCAACGTCACGAGCAGCAGCGTCGTGCGGCTCGACGGCCAGGCGCGTGTCGACGAGCTGGCGCGGATGCTCGCCGGCCAGGACGAGTCCGAGGCCGCGCAGGCGCACGCCCGCGAGCTGCTGGAGCTGGCCGGACGGCTCTGAGCCGACCGGCCGACGCGCCGTGACGCGCCGACCCGACCTGCCAGGAGGGCCGGGGTGTGCGTGCCACGATGGACGACGATGTCTCGACGCACCCGATCCACCGACGACACGACCGGCGACATCGTCGGGGTCGTGCGCTTCGCCCGCGCCGGTGACGGTGCCGCCAAGTCGCTCCGCGCGGGCGACATCGCCGTCGTCGACCTGCCCGACCTCGACCGCGCCCAGGCCGACGCCCTGGTGCAGCGCAAGGTCCGGGCGGTGCTGAACGCGGCGGAGTCATCGACCGGTCGCTACCCCAACTCCGGTCCGCAGGTGCTGGCCGACGCCGGCATCGCCCTTGTCGACCACGTCGGTGCGGGCATCTGGACCAGGCTGCGCAGCGGCGACACCGTCCGCATCGCCGACGGCAAGATCTTCAAGAACGAGGTGCTCGTCGCGCAGGGCCAGATGGTCGACGACGCGACCCGCTCCGAGCGGCTCGGTGCCGCGGAGCGCGAGCTCGCCACGAAGCTTGGCTCGCTCACCGCGAACGCCTCCGACCACCTGGAGCGCGAGCGTGCCCTGCTGCTCGAGGGCGCCAGGATCCCGCGCCTCGACGCCAAGCTCCGTGGTCGGCCCGTGGTCGTCGTCTCGCGCGCCTACCAGTGGGAGCACGACCTCAAGGCGATCCGTCGCTGGATCCGCGACTCCGGCGCGGTCGTCGTCGGCGTGGCCGCCGGCGCCGACGCCCTGCTGGAGACCCGCATCAAGCCCGACGTCGTGATCGGGCACCTCCAGGACCTGTCCGACCGCGCCCTGCGCAGCGGCGCCGACGTGGTCGTCGTGAGCCCGTCGGGACGCACCGACGGTGCGGAGCGCTTCGAGCGCGCGCACGTCGACGTGACCGTGTTCCAGGCGACGGGCTCCGCAGCCGACCTCGCGATCCTGCTGGCCGACGCGAACGACGCGCCGGTCGTCGTCGAGGTCGGGGCGCCGCGCGGCCTGGTCGAGTTCCTCGAACGGGGCACGGCCGACGTGGCCAGCTCGTTCGTCACGCGGCTGCGGACGTCGGCGACGCTCGTCGACGCGCACGCCGTGGCCCACTTCACCCGCCGCACCATGCCCGCGTGGCCCGTGCTGCTCATCCTGCTCGCGGGCGTCCTGGCCGTCGTCGCCGCCGTGGGCACCACGCCCACGGGCGCCGACTGGTACGCCGTGCTCGGCGAGCGCCTGGCCGACCTCCGCACCTGGCTCGAAGGACTGCTGTAGATGATCACCTTCCGGTACCACCTCGTCTCGATCGCCGCGGTCCTGCTGGCCCTGGCCGCGGGCGTCGCGCTCGGCGCCGGCGCGCTCGACGGCCGCTTCGCCCCCGACCGCGAGCAGGGCTCGTCGTCGGCCGGCGACTCCGCACTCGTGTCCTTCGAGAACGGGTACGCGGCGCGCACGTCGACCGGCCTCATCGAGGGCACCCTCGACGACCGGTCCGTCGTGCTGCTCACCCTGCCCGGCGCCGACGCGGAGCAGGTCGCCGGCGTCCGTCGCAACCTGGAGAGGGCGGGTGCGACGATCACCGGCACGGTCGCGCTGACCGCCAAGCTCGTCGACCCGGCCAACCGTCAGTTCGCCGAGAGCGTCACCGAGGAGGCGGCCCCCGACTCCTCCGGCGAGGGCTACGCGCGCGTCGGTGCGGCGCTGGGTCGTTCGCTGCTCGGCCGCGCCGGCCGCGAGCTCGACCAGACCGCACGCACGACGGCGTCCGCCTTCGAGGAGGGCGGTCTGACCTCGGCCAGCGCCGCACCCGAGCGGTTCGCCGGCCAGGCCGTCGTGGTCGCGGGCCCGTCGCGACTCGGCGACTCCGCCGAGGTCGTCACCGGTCTGCTGCGCGCGCTCGCCGGCACCGGCGACGGCACGCTGCTGGCCGGTCCGTCGGCGTCCAGCCTCGACGGTGGCGCGGTCGACGTCGTCCGCCGCGAGGCCTCCCAGGTCTCGACCGTCGACGTGACCGACTCGGCCGCCGGCCGGGCCGTCACGGCTCTCGCCCTCGCCCGCGTGGCCGCCGGCGAGACCGGTGCGTGGGGCACCTCGCGCAGCCAGGACGGCTCCGTCCCGCGCTAGTCCGGCGCGTGGTCGCCGCGCCGCCCCGGCTGGTCATGGCCGCCGCGGCGAGGGGCTACACTGGAATCCCGTGGAGCAGTGACGACCACGGCGCCCGCCGTCGGTCCCGCTGAGCCGCATCCAGGCCCACGACCACGGGAGTCACCTTGCAGGGCAGCGCCGTCACCAAGCACGTCTTCGTCACCGGAGGCGTCGCCTCCTCCCTCGGCAAGGGGCTCACCGCCTCCTCGCTCGGCCGGCTGCTGAAGTCCCGGGGACTGCGGGTCACGATGCAGAAGCTCGACCCGTACCTCAACGTCGACCCCGGCACCATGAACCCGTTCCAGCACGGCGAGGTCTTCGTCACCGACGACGGCGCCGAGACCGACCTCGACATCGGCCACTACGAGCGCTTCCTCGACGAGGACCTTGTCGGGCGCGCGAACGTCACCACCGGCCAGGTGTACTCCGACGTGATCGCCCGCGAGCGTCGCGGCGACTACCTCGGCGACACCGTCCAGGTGATCCCGCACATCACCAACGAGATCAAGGACCGGATGCTCGCGATGGGCGGGCCCGACGTCGACGTCGTCATCCACGAGATCGGCGGCACGGTCGGCGACATCGAGAGCCAGCCGTTCCTGGAGTCGGCGCGCCAGGTCCGCCACGAGATCGGCCGGGGGCACGTGTTCTTCCTGCACGTCTCGCTCGTGCCCTACATCGGCCCGTCCGGCGAGCTGAAGACGAAGCCGACGCAGCACTCGGTCGCCGCGCTGCGCTCGATCGGCATCCAGCCCGACGCGATCGTCTGCCGCTCCGACCGCGAGATCCCCGAGTCGGTCAAGCGCAAGATCTCGCTGATGTGCGACGTCGACACCGAGGCCGTCGTCACCGCCAGCGACGCCGCGTCGATCTACGACATCCCGAAGGTCGTGCACCGCGAGGGCCTCGACGCCTACGTCGTGCGCCGTCTCGACCTGCCGTTCCGCGACGTCGACTGGACCGAGTGGGACGCCCTGCTGCGTCGCGTGCACCAGCCGGCCGACGAGGTCACGATCGCGCTCGTCGGCAAGTACGTCGACCTGCCCGACGCCTACCTCTCAGTGGCCGAGGCCCTGCGCGCCGGCGGGTTCGCGAACGACACCAAGGTCCACCTGCGGTGGGTGCCCTCCGACGAGTGCGGCACCGAGTCGGGGGCCGCGCGCCACCTGGCCGACGTCGACGGCATCTGCGTGCCGGGCGGCTTCGGCATCCGCGGCATCGAGGGCAAGGTCGGCGCCCTGCAGCACGCCCGTACGCGCGGCATCCCGACGCTCGGACTCTGCCTCGGCCTGCAGTGCATGGTCATCGAGCACGCTCGCCACGTCGCCGGCATCCCGGGCGCGAGCTCCACGGAGTTCGACCCCGACGCGAGCGACCCCGTGATCGCGACGATGGCCGAGCAGCAAGCCTTCGTCGAGGGCGCTGGCGACCTCGGCGGCACCATGCGTCTCGGTCTCTACGAGGCCGCGCTGGCTCCGGGCAGCGTCGTCGCCGGCGTCTACGGCGCCGACAAGGTCGAGGAGCGGCACCGTCACCGCTACGAGGTGAACAACGGCTACCGCGACCGCCTCGAGGCGGCAGGGCTGGTGTTCAGCGGCACGTCGCCCGACGGGACGCTCGTGGAGTTCGTCGAGCTGCCCGCCGACGTGCACCCGTTCTACGTGGCCACGCAGGCCCACCCGGAGCTGCGCTCGCGGCCGACGCGCCCGCACCCGCTGTTCGCCGGCCTGGTCAAGGCAGCGCTCAAGCGGCAGCGCGAGACGCGGCTGCCGGTCGAGGTCCCGGCGACCGGTGCCGACGTGGTCGAGGGCGCCGACGCGCCGACGTCGTGAGCCCGCACCCCACGCTGCCCGGCGTCCTGGTCGACGAGGTCGCCGACCGGGCCGAGTCCTGGCCCGTCGCGTTCCACGAGCAGGTCTTCACCAGCGGCTACCTCGACGTCGAGGTCGACGCGATCGTCGACCCGAGCGGCGACGAGCACCGACGCGTCGTGGTGCGTCCGCAGGGTGCCGTGGGCGTGCTCGCCCTCGACGAGGACGACCGGCTGCTCCTCGTCGTGCAGTACCGGCACCCGGTCGGGGCACGCCTGGTCGAGCTGCCCGCGGGCACCCTCGACGTCGCGGGGGAGGAGCCGCAGGAGGCCGCCGCCCGCGAGCTGGCCGAGGAGGCCGACGTCGTCGCTGCCGACTGGGCGCCGCTGCTGTCGATCGTCTCGAGCGGCGGGTACTCCAGTGAGGTGTGCCAGGTCTACCGGGCGACCGGCCTGCGCCCGGTCCCCGAGGACGAGCGCACCGAGCGCCACGCCGAGGAGGCCGACATGGAGCAGTGGTGGGTCCCCTTCGAGTCCGTCGTCGACGCGGTGCTCGACGGGCGGGTCCGCGACGCGACGATGTGCGCCGCGGTGCTGGCCGAGGCGGCCCGCCGCGCCCGCGGCTGAGCCGGCGACGATGAGCGACGCCGGCGACCTCGACCGCGCCGTCCAGGACTACCTGGGCCACCTCGGCGTGGAGCGGGGTCTCGCCGCCAACACGCTCGGCAGCTACCGGCGCGACCTGCGCCGCTACCGCGAGCACCTGCACGGTGCCGGCGTGCACGACGTGGCCGACGTGGCGGAGACCGACGTGCTGGCCTTCCTCGCGGCGCTGCGCACGGGCGACGAGGGGCACGCGCCCCTCGGCGCCTCGAGCGCCGCGCGGGCGGTCGTCGCGGTGCGGGGGTTCCACAAGTTCTGCCTGCGCGAGCAGCTCGTCGCGACCGACGTGACGGCGGCCGTGAAGCCGCCCCGTCCCGCCTCGCGGCTGCCGAAGGCGCTGCCGCTCGACCAGGTCGAGGCGATCCTCGAGGCTGCCGGCGCGGCGGGGACGAGCCTGGCCAAGCGCGACCGCGCGCTGCTGGAGGTGCTGTACGGCACGGGGTCGCGGATCTCCGAGGCGGTCGGTCTCGACGTCGACGACCTCGACCTGGAGGAGGGCACGGCCCTGCTGCGCGGCAAGGGCGGCAAGCAGCGCATCGTGCCGGTGGGCTCCTACGCGGCGGCCGCGCTGGGCGACTACCTGACCGTCGCCCGACCGGGGCTCGTGTCGGCCACCGGACGCGGTGGGGGCGGCCCTGTTCCTGAACGCCCGCGGAGGACGGCTGAGCCGCCAGAGCGCGTGGACGGTGCTGTCCCGGGCAGCGCGTGCCGCCGGGGTCGATGCCGACGTCTCGCCGCACACCCTGCGGCACAGCTTCGCGACCCACCTCCTCGACGGCGGTGCCGACGTCCGCGTCGTGCAGGAGCTGCTCGGGCACGCCTCGGTCACCACGACGCAGATCTACACGCTCGTGACGGTCGACCGGTTGCGCGAGGTCTACGCGACGTCGCACCCCCGCGCCGTCGACTGAGCAGGAGCGCCGGGAGAGCGGTCCCGACCGGCGGGGCCAGGCGCGCCGGGACGCCCGTCGAGCGCGGTACAGTGGCCCGACGATCGCCGGGCGGCGACCGGCCGCGGCGTAAGGAGACTGATGAGCGACGAACTCGGACCCACCGGACGCCCCGCGCCCGACTTCCCCGAGCCGTCACCGCGCCAGGGCGGCCGACCCGCGCAGATCATCGCGATGTGCAACCAGAAGGGCGGCGTCGGCAAGACGACGACCACCATCAACCTGGGTGCGGCGCTGGTCGAGGCGGGACGGCGGGTGCTGCTGCTCGACTTCGACCCGCAGGGCTCGCTGACGGTCGGGCTGGGCTTCAACGCCCACGACCTCGAGCAGTCGATCTACCACGTGCTGATGGACCGCGAGCTGACGCTCAAGGACATCGTCCTCGAGACGTCGGTGCCGGGCCTCGACCTCGTGCCCGCCAACATCGACCTCTCCGCTGCCGAGATGCGTCTCGTGACCGAGGTCGGCCGCGAGCAGGTGCTCGCCCGCGCGCTGCACCCCGTGCTGCACGACTACGACGTCGTGCTCATCGACTGCCAGCCGTCGCTGGGCCTGCTCACCGTGAACGCCCTGACGGCTGCCGACGGCGTGATCATCCCGCTGGAGTGCGAGTACTTCGCGCTGCGCGGCGTGGCGCTGCTCAAGGAGACGATCGAGAAGGTCCGCGACCGCACCAACTTCGACCTGCGCATCATCGGCCTGCTCGGCACGATGTACGACGGTCGCACGCTGCACGGCCGTGAGGTGCTGCAGACGCTGGTGCAGGGCTGGGGCGACCTCGTCTTCCACACCGTCATCCGACGCACCGTCAAGTTCTCCGACGCGACGGTCGCCGGCGTGCCGATCACCGAGTACGCCGCCAGCTCGCCGGGAGCCGACGCGTACCGCCAGCTCGCCCGGGAGGTGCTGCACCGATGCCCCGACGCGTGAGCATGCCCGGGGCGGACGAGCTGTTCCGTCCCACGGCGCCCTCCGCCCGCTCGCGCCGCCCCGCACCCGACCCGAGCGTCGAGCCGGACCAGGCCGAGCAGGAGCCCGCCGGGTCCGCTGCTCCCGCGGCACCCCGCGACAGCGGACGCATCAAGCACGACGAGAAGATGACGGTCTACGTCACGAGCGAGGAGCTGCTGGCGATCGAGCAGGCCCGGCTCCAGCTGCGCAGCAGCGTGCGGCGCAACGTCGACCGCGGACGCCTGGTGCGGGCCGCGATCGCCCTGGCGCTGGAGGACCTCGAGACCCGCGGCGACGACAGCGACCTCGCCCGGCGGCTCGGCTCGGCATGAGCCTGTCGGCCGACGACACGCAGGCCACGGAGGCGGACGGCTTCCGCGTCGACGTCGGGGTCTTCGACGGCCCCTTCGACCTCCTGCTGTCGCTCATCTCCAAGCACCAGCTCGACATCACCGAGGTGGCGCTGTCGACCGTGACGACGGAGTTCATCGCCTACGTCCGCGAGCTCGGTGGCGACCTGGAGCAGACGACGCAGTTCCTCGTCGTCGCCGCCACGCTCCTCGACCTCAAGACGGCCCGGCTGCTGCCGCAGGCCGACGTCGAGGACGAGGAGGACCTCGCCCTGCTGGAGGCGCGCGACCTGCTGTTCGCCCGGCTCATGCAGTACCGCGCCTTCAAGCAGGTGGCGAGCTTCCTCGCCGACCGCCTCGCGACGGAGGGGAAGCGCTACCCGCGCCAGGTGGGGCTCGAGCCGCGGTTCGCCGCGCTGCTGCCCGAGGTGGTCTTCTCGATCGGCCCCGACGAGCTGGCGGCGCTCGCCGCCCGGGCGCTGCAGCCGAGGCCCGAGCCCGTGCTGTCGCTCGCGCACCTGCACGCCCCGACCGTGAGCGTGCGGGAGCAGGCGCACCTCGTCGTCGACCGGCTGCGCCGCGAGCGCACCACCACCTTCCGCGCGCTGACCGCCGACGCTGACCTCATGACGACCGTGGCGCGCTTCCTCGCCCTGCTCGAGCTGTTCCGGGAGGGTGTCGTCGGCTTCGACCAGGCCAGCCCGCTCGGCGACCTGCACCTGCGCTGGACCGGCGGTGACGACGACGTCGACATCGACGTCGGCGACGAGTTCGACGGTCACACCGCCGACGACGGGATCACCCCCGCCCTGACCATCCCGGAGGACGACGATGCCTGACGCCACGCCCGACGCGAGCACCACCGAGGCGCCCGTCGACGAGACGGCACCCCCTGAACAGGAGACGGGCGGGCAGGAGACGGGCGACCAGGAAGGGCCCACTGACGGGTCGCTCCGTGGCCCGCACGAGCTGGAGCTCGAGCTGCTCGCGCTGCGGCCGGCGCTGGAGGCGGTGCTGATGGTCGCCGACCAGCCCCTCGACCACCTGACCCTCGCCCAGGCCGTGGGCCACCCGCCCGTGGAGGTGCAGGCCGCCCTCTCCGAGCTGGCGGCGGAGTACGCCGAGCAGGGACGCGGCTTCGAGCTGCGCCACGTCGGTGGCGGCTGGCGCTACTTCACGCGCGAGGCCTTCGCGCCGGCCGTCGAGCGGTTCGTGCTCGACGGGCAGCAGGCCCGGCTCACCCAGGCGGCGCTCGAGACGCTGGCCGTGGTCGCGTACCGCCAGCCCGTGAGCCGTTCGCGGATCTCGGCGATCCGCGGGGTCAACGTCGACGGCGTGGTGCGCACGCTGGTCACGCGCGGACTCCTGGAGGAGGCCGGCACCGACCCCGAGAGCGGGGCGCACCTGTACCGGACCAGCAGCTACTTCCTCGAGCGGATGGGGCTCGCGTCGCTCGCGGAGCTGCCCGACATCGCGCCCATGCTGCCGGACATCGAGGACATGGAGGACGACCTCGTGCCCCCGGGCGTCTCCGACGACGCGACGGCCGAGGTCGCCGACGGACTCGACACCGACGACCCAGGATCGTCCGCTACCGGCTCGTCCACCCCAGACTCGCCCACCCCGGGTCCGACCGAGGGGGAGGGGACCGCGTGAGCGACGCCGAAGGCATCCGCCTGCAGAAGGTGCTCGCCCAGGCCGGGGTCGGCAGCCGTCGCCGCTGCGAGGAGCTGATGGCGACCGGCCGGGTCGAGGTCAACGGCGAGGTCGTCACCCAGATGGGCATCCGGGTCGACCCGCACACCGACCTCGTGCGGGTCGACGGTCGGCGCATCCCGCCACCGTCGGACCACGCCTACCTCGTGCTCAACAAGCCGCGCGGTGTCGTGTCGTCGATGGCCGACGAGCAGGGTCGCCGCGACCTGACGGAGTTCGTGGCCGGACGCGACGAGCGCCTGTTCCACGTGGGCCGTCTCGACACCGACACCTCGGGCCTGCTGCTGCTCACCAACGACGGCGACCTCGCCCACCGGCTCGCGCACCCGTCGTACGAGTTCACCAAGACCTACGTCGCCCTCGTCGACGGTGCGGTCGGCGACGCGGTGGGCCGTCGGCTGCGCGACGGCATCGAGCTCGAGGACGGCCCGGCCGCCGTCGACCGTTTCGTCGTGAAGGACCGTTCCCGCGGTCGCTCGTTGGTCGAGCTCGACCTGCACATGGGGCGCAACCGGATCGTGCGACGCATGCTCGCTGCGGTCGGCCACCCGGTCGTGGAGCTGACACGCACGACCTTCGGCCCGATCCACCTCGGCGGCCTCGGGGTGGGACGCTCGCGCGAGCTGACCCGCGAGGAGCTGGGGGACCTGTTCGATAGCGTGTCCGCATGACGTCGCTGCCCCCGACCCTCGTCGTCGGGTGCGGCCTCATCGGCACCTCGGTGGCGCTCGCGCTGCGCGAGCACGGCATCGACGTCCACCTGAGCGACCGCGACCCCGAGCACGTCGCCGCCGCCGTCGAGCGGGGAGCGGGCAGCGCCGATCCGGTGCACGGCCCGGCGCTCGTCGTCGTCGCGGTGCCCCCACGGGCCACCGCCGCCGCGGTGCGGGAGGCGCTCGAGACCTACCCCGCCGCCGTCGTCACCGACGTCGCGAGCGTCAAGGGCAGCGTCGCGCGCGAGGTCGCCGGGGGAGCCGGCCTCGACCGCTACGTGGGCAGCCACCCGATGGCCGGGAGCGAGCGCTCCGGACCGCTGGCGGCCTCGGCGCGGCTGTTCGAGGGACGACCCTGGGTCATCACGCCCGCGGCCGGCGCCACCGACGCGGCCGTGCGGCTGGTCGAGGAGGTCGCCGTGATGCTGGGCGCCGTGCCCACCGTGATGGACGCCGACACGCACGACCGTGCCGTCGCGCTCGTGTCGCACGTGCCGCAGGTGCTGTCGACGCTGACCGCCGCACGCCTCGTGGACGCACCGCCCGCGCACCTCGCCCTCGCGGGCCAGGGGCTGCGCGACGTCACCAGGGTGGCCGGCAGCGACCCCGCGCTCTGGCGCGACATCATCACCACGAACGCCGCCGAGATCGGCGCCGTCCTCACGGCCGTGCGCGACGACCTCGACACCCTGATCGACGCGCTGCGCGACCGCGACGTGGTCGGCGGCGTGCTCGAGGCCGGTCGCGTCGGCACCCGAGCCATCCCCGGCAAGCACGGCGGCGAGCCCGTCGAGCTGGTCGTCGTCAACGTGCAGGTGCCCGACACCCCCGGGGCGCTGTCCCGGCTGTTCGCTCACGTGGGCGAGTCGGGCGTCAACATCGAGGACCTGCGCATCGACCACGAGCTCGGTCGCCCGGTGGGACTCGTCGAGATCGCGGTCGCCGCCGATCGTGCCGATGAGCTCGTCGCCCGGCTCACCGAACGCGCCTGGTCCGCCTACCGTTGATCCGTCCGTCCATCCCCTCCGAGGAGCCAGCACCTGTGAGCACCCCCTTCGTCGTCGCCGTCGACGGTCCGTCCGGATCGGGCAAGTCCAGCACCGCGCGGGGCGTGGCCACGCGCCTGTCGCTGGCCTACCTCGACACGGGCGCGATGTACCGCGCGGTCACGTGGGCGCTGCTGCAGCGTGGCACCGACCTCGGCGACCCCGCCGCCATCGCGCGTGACGCGGTCGACCTGCGGCTGGAGTCGGGCACCGACCCGCAGGCGCCCACCATCGCCGTCGACGGCACCGACGTCTCCGAGGCCGTCCGGGAGGACGACGTGAACGCGCACGTGAGCCCGGTGGCGGCAGTGCCGGAGGTGCGCAGCATGCTCGTCGACCAGCAGCGCGCGATCATCGCCGAGGCCGCGGACGGCATCGTCGTGGAGGGTCGCGACATCGGGTCGACGGTGGCCCCTGACGCCCCGGTGAAGGTGTTCCTCGTCGCCGACGCGCAGGCGCGTGCCGCACGTCGCGCCGCGGAGCGGGGCGGGGCCGACGAGGCCGCGACCGCCGCGTCGCTGGCCGCCCGCGACGCCATCGACTCCACCCGCGCCACGTCGCCGCTGACCCGCGCCGACGGCGCCGTGCAGATCGACGGCACCCACCTGACCCTCGACGAGGTCGTCGACGCGGTGGTGCAGCTGGTCGAGGAGGCCCGGACGACGTGACCGAGCCCCTGGTCGGCGCCGGAGCCCCGGCGTACGCGCCGCGTGCCCTGCCGGAGGCAGGACTGCGGTCGCTGCGCCCGGCCGTGCGCCGCTACGTCGACCGACAGTGGGACGTGCGTCAGCGCGGCGCGCACCACGTGCCCGTCGCGGGCCCGGTCATCCTCGCCAGCAACCACGTGGGGTGGCTCGACGGCCCGCTGCTCATCCTGTGCGCCCCGCGTCACGCGCACGCGCTCGTCAAGCGGGAGGCCTTCGAGGGTCGCACCGCCCGGGTCCTGCGCCTCGCCGGACAGATCCCGGTGCGGCGGGAGGAGCGCGACGTCGGTGCCCTGCGCACGGCGGCCGGTGCGCTCGCGGCCGGTCAGTGCGTCGTCGTGTACCCGGAGGGCCAGCGCGGCGCGGGTGACGTGCGGCGGACCAAGGACGGCGTCGCCTGGCTCGCGATGGTCTCCGGCGCGCCGGTCGTGCCGGTGGCGCTGTTCGGCACGCGGGCACCGGGCGGGCACCCGGAGAGCAGGCCCGCGCGGGGGGCGCGCATCGACGTCGTCTACGGTGAACCCTTACGGATCGCGCCCGTTCCGTGGCCCCGCACCCGGGCCCACGTGGCCGAGGTCGGGCGCCGGATCACCGATCACCTGCGGCACCACGTCGAGTGGGCCGCGGACACCGGGCACCTGCAGCTGCCCGGCCCCCTGCCCGAAGGAACTGCCGATGTCTGAGTCCACCGCGCCGCGCGGCGACGCGCCCCTGCCCGTCCTGGCGGTCATCGGACGGCCCAACGTCGGCAAGTCGACGCTCGTCAACCGCATCATCGGCCGCCGCGAGGCCGTCGTCGAGGACGTCCCCGGCGTCACCCGCGACCGCGTGCCCTACGACGCGGAGTGGAACGGCAAGGCCTTCACCGTGGTCGACACCGGCGGCTGGGACCCCGAGGCGCGCGGGCTCGCGGAGCGGATCGCCGCGCAGGCGGAGGTGGCCGTGCAGGCTGCCGACGCCGTCCTGTTCGTCGTCGACGCCACGGTCGGCATCACCGACGCCGACGAGGCGGTCGTGCGGATCCTGCGCGCGGCGAAGAAGCCCGTGGTCCTCGCGGCCAACAAGGTGGACGACCAGCGGGGCGAGCTCGAGGCGGCGTCGCTCTGGAACCTGGGGCTCGGCGAGCCGTACCCCGTCTCCGCGCTGCACGGTCGTGGCAGCGGCGACATGCTCGACGCCGTCCTCGCCGCGCTCCCCGACGCGCCCGAGGAGCGGGAGTCCGAGATCGGCGGTCCGCGCCGGGTCGCCATCGTCGGCAAGCCCAACGTGGGCAAGTCGAGCCTGCTGAACCAGCTCGCGGGGGAGTACCGGGTCGTCGTCGACGACGCGTCCGGCACGACCGTCGACCCCGTCGACGAGCTCGTGGAGCTGGGCGGACGCGAGTGGCGGTTCATCGACACCGCCGGCATCCGCCGCCGGGTCCGCGAGGCCTCGGGGCACGAGTACTACGCGAGCCTGCGCACGTCGACGGCCATCGAGAGGGCCGAGGTGGCCGTCGTCATCGTCGACGCGAGCATGCCGTTCACCGAGCAGGACATCCGCATCGTGTCCTCGGTCGCCGAGACGGGCCGCGCCCTCGTCGTCGCGTTCAACAAGTGGGACAAGGTCGACGAGGAGCGCCGCTACTACCTGGAGCGCGAGATCGAGCGCGAGCTCGTGCAGGTGCAGTGGGCGCCGCGCATCAACATCGCCGCCCGCACCGGCTGGCACGTCGACCGGCTCGTGCGCGCGCTCGACGCCGCCCTCGAGGGCTGGGAGACGCGCATCGGCACGGGCGCGCTGAACTCCTTCCTCGGTCGGCTCGTCGCCGAGCACCCGCACCCCGTGCGGGGCGGCAAGCAGGCCAAGATCCTCTTCGGCACGCAGGCCTCGACCGCTCCGCCGACGTTCATCCTCTTCACGTCGGGGAAGCTGGAGGCGGGCTACGTGCGCTTCGTCGAGCGTCGGCTGCGCGAGGAGTTCGGCTTCGTCGGCACGCCGATCCACATCCAGCAGCGTCCGCGCGAGAAGCGCAAGCGCTGACGGGACGGGCTCGTGCCGCCGCGTTCGCCCCTGCCGCCCCGCCACGGGCTCGGCGCCGCCTGGGTGCGCACGCCCGACCACGACCGCACCCGGCCGTCGCCCGCCCCGACCATGGGCGCGTGGCTGCGCCAGAAGCTGCCCGAGCGGGTCGGCGTCGAGGAGCTGCTCGCCGAGGGTCGGTTCGTGCTCGACGACGGGACGCCGCTCACGGGTGAGGAGCCCTACCGTCCGCACACGTTCGTGTGGTTCCACCGCGCGCTGCGTGACGAGCCGGAGGTCCCGGGCACGATCGACGTGCTGCACGAGGACGAGCGGCTGCTGGTGGTCGACAAGCCGCCGTTCCTGGCCACGATCCCGCGCGGACGGCACGTGCGCCAGAGCGTCACCGTGCGGCTGCGCGACAGCCTCGACCTGCCCGAGCTGACGCCCGCGCACCGTCTGGACCGCGTGACGTCGGGCGTGCTGGTGCTGGTGAAGGAACGGCGGTGGCGCGGCGCCTACCAGCAGCTGTTCGCCGAGCGCGCGATGCGCAAGACGTACCTGGCGCTCGCGCCGTTCGACCCGTCCCTGGAGCTGCCGAGGACCGTGCGCGACCACGTGCGCAAGGACCGGGGGACCCTGCGCGCCGAGGTCGTACCGGACGCCCCCGTGAACGCGGTGACGCACGTGGAGCTGCAGGAGGTCCGGGGCGACGAGGCCGTGTACCGGCTGCGCCCCGAGACCGGCCGCACCCACCAGCTGCGCCTGCACCTCTGGGGGCTCGGCGTGCCGATCGTCGGGGACCCGCTGTACCCCGACGTGCTCGACGTCGCGGTCGACGACATGACCACCCCGTTGCAGCTCCTGGCCCACGAGCTCGCCTTCACCGACCCCGTCGACGACGCTCCGCGTCGCTTCACGAGCCGCCGGACCCTGCCCCTCGCGAGCGCCTGAGGCCAGGTGGGGCCGCGGCGAGCGCGTACGGTAGGCTGGCTCAGGTTGTTCGGGCTGTAGCGCAGCTTGGTAGCGCACCTGACTGGGGGTCAGGGGGTCGCAGGTTCAAATCCTGTCAGCCCGACCGTGTGATGTCTCGGGACATCGGGAACCTCCGAACCCTCAGGGGTTCGGAGGTTCCATCGTTCTCTGGGCTGGTCGTCGTGCCCGGCATCGACGCCGAGGTCGTGCAGCGGCCTCCGTGAGGTGGCGAAGCGCGCGGGCGGGTCCACGCCGGTCCACCGCGGTGTCAGGGTCTGGTCGAGCGGCGACGCGGCGAGAAGCGCATCGCGGGATCGATCAGCCGATCAGCGGGACCCAGCCAGGAGTACGCCAGGAGGCAGGGGGACTGACGTCCGGTCGTGATGCGGTGCTCGTGGCCCGCCTCGTTGAGGATCAGGGACCCGGGTGCGTGCACGGCACCGTCGTTCTCCGACCACTCGCCGGCTATCGCCACGTACGACTCCTGGATGCCGCGGTGGTGGTGCTGCGGGTAGACGGCCTCGGGCGCGAACAGCACGAGCCCGAGGACGATGCGGTCGGTCACGACCGGCCCTCGCGGCCCGACGATCTCGCAGTACCCGTACTTCTTCGCCAGGCCGCGCGGCACCTTCTCGTAGCCGTGCTCCCAGGTCAGCCGACCGGAGATCCTGCGGATGGAGTCGCTGAGGGTGCTCAAGTCACCCCGGGACCCCAGGTCCAGCGCCCGCCCGAGGTGGTTCACGACGGGGAGCCACGCGGGTTCGCGGTCGATGACCTCCGGGTTGTCCTCGAAGACGTCGGCGATGGTCTCCCGCACGCGGCGCATGTGGCTGCGGATCGGACGGCTGCCGCCCGCGGACCCGAACCGGTAGAGGGCGTCGAAGTCGCCGATGGTGTAGAGGAGATCGGGATGATCGCGCAGGCGGGGACTGGACATACGTGTTCCTCCGGTCAGCCGAGACGGGGCACGACGGCGGTCCGTCTCGTCCTCATCTGCTGGATCACGATCCTCCGTGTGACCACGACGACTCCTCCGTTCCATCCCCGGGCGGTGCCCACCTGCGCCTGTGCTTCGGCCGGCGCACCGCCTCGGCCAGTCTGCACCGTGCGGGTCGGCCGATCAAACCAGGCCTCGCACGGCTCGCGGTCAGTCGTGCGAGGCCGCGACCTGGCCCCACGGGTCCGTGCTGCGTGGCACTGACGCGGCTCGCGGTCGCGCTCGCGAGCGTCTCGAGGCGGCCCGCTGTCCGATCTCACCGCTGTGCCGTGATGTCCCCGAGGCGCGACGCGGCGACACCTGCATCCTGACCGTGGACACCGGCGCGACGGGATGGCGTTACGGAGTTCCGGGCGCGACGCCACGGAGATCTTCCGGTCTGGAGGGAGCCGCGTCCGTGGCGGCGATGGTGAGACCACGCGGCCCGTCCGGGCCGCGTACCTCCACCTCGTGTACAGGAGTCATCATGACCGTTTCCCGTACGTTTGCGGTCGGCCTGGTCGCCGCCGTCCTCTGCTCGCTCGTCGGGACCGCCTCCGTGGCGAACGCCGCCGAGACGAAGACCGCCCAGGCGACGGCATCCGCAGCGCCGGCGCCCGTCCGGCATCCCGAGATCGTCGTCAGCGCGCAGACCGGCGTCGGCCAGCGCGACTTCGTCGTGCGCAACCAGGGCAACACGACGATCCCGGCCGGCACGCAGTTCACCTTCCACTCCAACCGCGCGGTCGGGATCGGGCTGTTCGGCGACCCGCAGATCCAGGAGGACTGGGCCATCGGTGTCCTCGGCTCGGGCTACGACGGCGATGTGTACCTCAAGGAGCCGCTGCTGCCCGGGCAGAGCAGGACCTTCCTGCTCTCGACGGTCGAGGTCTCGGCCTTCAGCCAGTGGAGCTTCGAGCTGTCCGACCCGCGGACGGCGGTGCTGGACACGAACTACGCCAACAACAAGGCCGGCATCCGCTGCGCCCTCGTCGTCCTGGGGCTGCCCGCCTGCAGCGTCTCCTGACCCCGAGACCCCTGTCGGCTGGCGAGGCTCCCGGACCACAGGGTCCGGGAGCCTCGTCATGTCCGTGGCGGGAAGGGGGCCTCGGCGAGAGCAGGTCAGTGCAGTGCCGCTCCGTGCAGGAACAGGTCGGCGACGCCGTCCGCGTAGGTCGGAGGATCGACGTCGGGGTGGGCCTGGAGGTGGGCGATCATGCCGTCGATCAGTGCCTGGTAGCTGGAGGCGAGCGTGCTGAGGTCGCCGGCGCGGATCGTGCCGTCGCGCTGCCCGCGGGCGAGCAGCGCGGCGTGGTCGGCGTGGACCTCCTCGTAGTCGAGCAGGGTGATGCGACGGCGCCCGTCGGGCGTCCGGAGGTTGTGCACGATCTCGTCGAGCGCCCGGAGCTCCCGCTGGTGCGTCCGGGTGAACAGCGCCGTACGGGCGAAGACCGCGCGGACCACCTCGGGCACCGGCGCGCCGAGGTCGACGTCGCAGACGAGTGCCGCCCGCAGGCGTCCGGCGAGGTGGGTGACCGCGTGCTGCATGACGTCGTCACGGTCGTCGAAGTAGTGCCACAGCAGCCCCTTCGACACGCCTGCCCGTCGCGTGATCTCGGTGAGCGTGGCGTTCGCGTAGCCGAGCTCAGCGACCACGGCCGTGGCAGCCTCGACGATCTCCTCGCGCCGTTCGGCGGGCGTCCGCCGGCGGCTGCGCGTCGGAGAGCTCTCTGAGGTGGGGGGCACGGGTCAAGGGTGGCGCACGGCCCACCGGACGACGTCGAGCGCCACGCCGAGCACGACGACCGCGGTGATGAGCATGTCCACACGCATCCAGAGCGGGAACGCCGGCAGCATGGCCTCGACCACGTTGACCAGGAAGAGCACGGCGGCGACGATCCCGACGGCCCGCACCGCTCCTCGGTCTCCCGCGCGCGCTCTACGCAGGCGCAGCGGCAGGACGACGGCGAACACTGCGACGACGACGGCGTGGCCCCATGCGTGCGCGGTGGCCTGTCCGGGCGCTGTCAGGCTCAGGACCACCAGCGCGGCGAGGGTCAGGACGACGATCCCGACGTACACCCGCACGAGGGCGGCGGCCAGTCTCAGTGCCCCGTGGCCCTGCGGCGTGGGGCGCGACAAGTTCTTGACCATGTGGTCAACATAAGCATTGTTGACCGCACGGTCAAGAGTGGTTGGCGGGTCACATGTCGCGGTAGCGCTGCGCCGCGTCGAGCTTCTCCTGCAGCAGCTCGGGCGTGACCTGGCGGCCCGACTCGGGCGTGAAGTCGGCGTCCGGCGTCTGGTAGAGGCCGGCGTACGCGGCGGTGTCGCGCTGGTAGCGCCAGCCCTCGGCGAGCGGGCCGACGTCGTGGGCGTCGTAGCCGATCGCGTCGAGGAACTCGGCGACGACCTGCTTGGCGTCGGCGTCGTCACCGGCGATCGCGAGCACCGACCGCTCGGGGTCGCCGTGGGGGCGAGCGAGGCGGGCGAGGTGCTCGAAGTAGATGTTGTTGAACGTCTTGACGACCTTCGACTCCGGCAGGTGCTCCTGCGTGAGCTCGCTGGTGGTCGTCGACTCGTCGTCGAGGCGTGCCACCTGCCCGTCGCGCTCGGGGTAGTAGTTGTTGGTGTCGATGACGACCTTGCCGCGCAGCGGGTCGACGGGGACGTCGGGGAGTGCCTTGAGCGGCACCGTCACGACCGCGAGGTCCGCTGCCTCCGCCGCCTCGGCCGGGGTCGCCGCGCGCGCCCGCGGACCGAGCTGCTCGACGAGGTCGCGCAAGGTGTCCGGTCCGCGCCGGTTGCTGAGCACGACGTCGTAGCCCGCGTCGACGGCCAGACGCGCGACCGTGCTGCCGATGTTTCCGCTGCCGATGAGTCCGATGGTGGTCATGGAGTCCTCAACGCAGCCACCGCGCTGGACCTTCCCGGCACGACCTCAGACCATCCCGACCTCAGACCAGCCCGACCTCAGACCAGCCCGACCTCAGACCAGCGCGCGCAGGGCGGCGTCGGCGGCGCGCAGGGCGTCGCGGTCCCACGTCGACGTCGACGCCAGCAGCTCGTCGGCGCCGGTGCGCTCCGCGAGCTCCTCGAGTGTCCGGCGGACCGTGCCGGCGTCCCCGGCGACGGCCTGCTCGAGCGACGCCTCGACCCTGCGGCGCACCTGCTCGGGCCACTCCTGCGCGCGGATGCCCGCGGGGGACTCCAAGGGCTCGAAGACGCCGGTGCGCCGGGACTGCGCCATCGCCCACGCCTCCGGGAGCGCGAGCTCGCGGGCGGTCGCGACGTCGTCGGCGACGAGCACGTCGAGCGAGACCAGCACCTGCGGCGCGGCGGCGTCGGGCGAGGGTCGGAAGTCGCGGCGGTACGCGGCCAGCGCCGACGGCAGGGCGTCGGACCACAGCGCCGGCCCGCCGACGACGACCGGCAGACCCAGCTCGGCCGCCAGGGTCACGCCGCGTCCCGTGGCCAGCAGGTACACCGGCACCAGGCCACCCGCGGGACGCACGGTCACCGCCCCGCGACCAGCCAGCAGGTCGCGCAGCTCGCGGACGTCGTCGGCGAACCGGTCGGTGGCGTCGGAGGTCTCCCGCAGCGCCTCGCGCACGGGCGCGGTGAACCCCGACGACCGGCCGAGCCCGACGTCGACGCGGCCCGGATGCAGCGCCTCGAGCATGCGTACCTGCTCCGCGACGACGATCGGCTGGTGGTGGGGGAGCATGATGCCGCCGGAGCCGATCCGGATGCGCGACGTCGCCGCACCCACGGCGGCCATCAGCACCGGGGGCGCGCCGCTGGCGATGCCGGGCACGGCGTGGTGCTCCGCCACCCAGAACCGGTCGTAGCCGAGCTCCTCCGCCCAGACGGCACGCGCGACGCTCCCCGTGAGCCCCTCGGCGTCGGGGTGTCCGGCGCGGGTGCGGGAACGGTCGAGCAGGGAGAGCCTCACCTCCGGCTCAACGCCGAGGACCGGTCGCGTCATCCCGCCGGACCGTCGGCGCAGGCCTGACCCCGAGGGTGAACCGTCGGTGAACGCTCCGGCGTTCGCGTGCCCGACGGACCGGGCTCGTCCTAGCGTGACCGGCACGTCGGACCCAGGCCGGCGCTCGACGACAGGAGCACCATGCGGAACCCCGTCGGCGTGCTGCTGCTCGCCGTCCTGCTCGTGCCGGCCGCCTGCGCAGCACCACCGGTCGGGAACGCCGGCCCGGGCGTCCAGGCCGGTGCGGACGGCACGGTGGACGAGGCGGCCTCCGCCTCCGCCTCCGCCCCTGCCCCCGCCCCTGCCGACCAGGGCACGGCAGGGTCGTCGCAGGCCGCCCCGTCCGCCCTCCCGACGACGCAGGCCCCCGCCGCGGCGGCGCGTTGTCGTGCGAGCCAGCTCGGGCAGGTCCGGCGGGCCAAAGGGCAGGACGTTCGGGGGCCCGGTCGTCTCGGCCGACGTCGTCCTGACGAACGTCTCCGACTCCGCATGCTTCGTCTCCGGGTGGGTCGGTCTCGTGTTCGTCGGCAGCACGACCCGCACGGCGTGCGTGGCAGGGCAGCCCCAGGACGGGTGCGGCGAGCTGGTCGACACGACGTCGACTGTGCGGGGGCCCCGCGTGCAGCACCTCGCCGGGTCGAGCGACGCGGTCGTCGTCGAGCCAGGGGCCGACGTCGCCTTCAGCATGGTCTTCGGCACCGACGACTGCTTCGAGCAGCCCTACCGCGTGCGCATCCGGATCCCGCAGAGCGACGGCGACCTCACGCTGGAGGATCCCGCGATCTGCCTCAGCCGGGACTTCTCCGTCACGCCCCTCGGCAGCACGGCCGGGTAGCCGCGGCGCAGCGCGTCAGGAAGCCGGTGCGACCCGTCGGCAGCCGTTCCCCGACCGACTCCTGACGTTCACCCCGACCTCGCCGTCCCGTACCCCGACCCTGTCTGACTGGCCGGGTGAGGACCGGGACGCCCCGAGCACCCCTGACCCGCCGCGACGTGGTCGTGAGCGGCGTCGGCTTCACCGTCGGCGCCGGCGCCGTCGTCGCGACCCTGCGTCCGTCACCTGCCCCCGCCAGCCGCCACCGTCACTTCCAGCACGGTGCGGCGTCGGGCGACCCGGTCGCCGACGGCGTGGTGCTCTGGACGCGGGTGACGCCGACGCCCGACGCCCGTCCGGGATCGGGACGCGGAGCCCCGACCGAGGTCGACTGGGAGGTCGCCGCCGACGAGGACTTCGCCGACGTCGTCGCCGCCGGCGTGGCGCGCACCGACGCCCGCCGCGACCACACCGTCAAGCTCGACGTCCGCGCCCTGCAGCCCGCGACGACCTACTGGTACCGCTTCCGGCACGGACCCGACACCGTCGGCGGCCGCACGCGCACGGCGCCGGCCGAGGACGACGACGTGCAGCGGCTGCGGCTCGGCGTCGTCTGCTGCGCCAACTGGCAGGCCGGCTACTTCGCCGCCTACCGGCACCTGCTCGACCACGACCTCGACGCCGTCGTCCACCTCGGCGACTACCTGTACGAGTACCAGCCGGGCAAGTACTCCCACGGACCCGACTGGACCGACGTGCGACGTCACGACCCGCCGCACGAGACCGTGTCGCTCGAGGACTACCGACGTCGGCACGCGCAGTACAAGACCGACCCCGACCTGCAGCGTCTGCATGCCGCGCTGCCGATGGTCGCCACGTGGGACGACCACGAGATCGCCGACGGCTGGTACCCCGGCGGGGCCTTCGAGCACCAGCGCTTCACCGAGGGGCCCTGGGACCGCCGCAAGCGCGCCGCGATGCGGGCGTACGACGAGTGGATGCCGGTCCGCCTCGGCGGCACCGCCCGCGTGGGTGACGGCACCCGCATCTACCGGCGGTTCCGGTTCGGCCGGCTGGCGGACCTCTCGATGCTCGACCTGCGCGGCTACCGCGACGAGCGCGTCGAGGCCGACGACCCGCGTCTGGACGACGCCGCCCGCTCCCTCACCGGAGCCGACCAGGAGGCGTGGCTGGTGGAGGGACTCGCCACGCCCGGTGCCCGGTGGCGGCTCGTCGGGAACCCCGTGATGGTCGCGCCGATGCTGATGCCGCCGCGTCCGCGCGGCCAGGAGCTCGCCCTGCGTCGCACCACCGACCCGATGACCTGGGGGCCCGCGGAACCGAACACCGACACGTGGGACGGCTACCCCGTGGAGCGCCGACGGGTGCTCGAGCGGATCAAAGAGGCGGGCGTCGACGACGTCGTCTTCCTCAGCGGCGACGTGCACACCGCCTGGGCCAACGAGGTCGAGCTCGACGGTGTGTCCGTCGCGACCGAGCTCGTGTGCAGCTCCGTCACCAGCAACAACGTCGACGACTTCATGGGCACCCGGCCGCGCACCGTCTCGCTGGCGATGGAGGAGGCGATCGTGCGCCTCAACCCGCACGTGCGCTTCGTCAACCTCGACGACCACGGCTACAGCGTGCTCGAGCTGACGCCCGGCGAGGCGCGGATGGAGTGGCACGCGGTCAGCGACCGCACCGACCCCGAGGCGTCCTCGCGGCTCCTCGCGACCCGCCGCGTCCCGGCCGGCACGAACCGCGTCCTGCCCACCTGACCGTGCTGGTTCGCCTGCACCAGGGGCAGCGTGAGAGACTGCACGGAGGTCCTGCCGCGGGCTGCTGAGCCCGCGCGACCTCCCGCGTCCGCGCCACGTCCCGAGCGGTTGCGGCACGCACCCCGACCACCACCACCGCAGGAGCAGCACGACGTGAAGAGCACCACCGAGACCCTGAGCCCCACGCGGGTCAAGCTCACCATCGAGGTGCCGTTCGAGGAGTTCAAGCCGAGCCTCGACAAGGCGTACAAGACGATCGGTTCGCAGATCACCATCCCCGGCTTCCGCAAGGGGAAGGTGCCGGCCGCCATCGTCGACCAGCGCATCGGCCGCAGCGCCGTGCTGGACGAGGCCATCAACGGCGCCCTGCCCGGCTGGTACAACGAGGCCCTGCAGCAGGCGGAGATCCAGCCGCTGAGCCAGCCCGACATCGACCTCACCAAGTTCGTCGACGGCGAGGACATCGAGATCACCGCCGAGCTCGACGTGCGTCCCACGATCGAGCTGCCCGACCTCGCCAGCGTCGAGGTGCAGGTCGCCGACGCCGAGGTCACCGACGCCGACGTCGACGAGCAGATCGACGCCCTGCGCGACCGCTTCGCCGTCACCACCGACGTCGACCGCGCGGCCGCCGACGGCGACGCCGTCACCATCGACCTCGTCGCGCGCGACAAGGACGGCGCCGACATCGAGGGTGCCGACGCCAAGGGCCTGCCCTACACGATCGGGTCCGGCACCCTGCTCGACGGCCTCGACGAGGCGCTCATCGGCCTCGAGAAGGGCGCGACGACCACGTTCGCGACCGAGCTGGTCGGCGGCGAGCTCAAGGGCACGCCCGTCGACGTCACCGTGACCCTCAACGAGGTCAAGGAGCGCCAGGTCGCCGAGCTCGACGAGGAGTTCGTCCAGACCGCCTCGGAGTTCGACACCGTCGAGGAGCTCAAGGCCGACGTGCGCGAGCGGCTCGTCCGCGGCAAGCGCATGGAGCAGGCCGCCGAGGCCCGCGACCTCGTCCTCGACGAGATCGTCGGCAAGGTCGAGGCGCCGCTGCCCGACGCCGTCGTCGCCGAGGAGCTGCAGGGTCGCCGCGAGCAGATCCAGCAGCAGCTGTCCTACGCCGGCATCCCGTTCGAGACCTACCTCGAGGACGAGGGCCAGACCGAGGAGGAGTTCGAGGCCGAGCTCGAGCGCCGCGTGCGCGACTCCATCGTCGCCCAGTTCGTGCTCGACCAGGTGGTCGCCGACAACGAGATCGGCATCCAGGACGACGAGCTGAGCCAGCACATCTTCCGCCGGGCGCAGGAGTCGGGCCAGGACCCGAACTCCTACATCCAGCACATCATGGAGCACAACCACGTGCCCGAGATGGTGAGCGAGGTGCTGCGCGGCAAGGCGCTCGCCGAGCTGATGCAGCAGGCCACCGTCAAGGACGCGTCGGGCACGGTGCTCGAGCTCGGCAAGCTGCGCGCCGACGGCTCGCTCGCCGACGACGAGGAGTCCGACGAGGCTGGCGCCGCCCAGGCCTGACCCGACCCGTCACCGACGGCCCGACACCCGCACGGGTGTCGGGCCGTCGTGCGTCGCGGCGCGCCGGGAGTCGTGCGAGGCGTGAGGCTGTGCGAACGCTGAGAACCTCGCCACGTGCGGTTCACATCGCGCTCGGATACCGGCAGTATGTAGGCATGCCCGGCTCACCCGCACGCACCACCGACGTGGCCGCGCTCGCGCTCGACCACCTCGACCGGCTGGTGGTCGGCACGGTGCGCGAGGTGCACGAGGCCGTGGCAGCGCGGGCCTTCCGCGCCACCCGTCTGGTCGGCGGTCGTGTGCCCGAGTCGCTGCACGACGCCGTCGTCACCTCGGTCTACGGCGCGGTCTCCGGCGTCCTGCGGGTCGGGAGCGGCTCGGTCCGCGCCCTGTCGGCCCGGGGGATCGGCGCACCGGTCGAGTCGACGCGCCTCGGCCGCAGCGTCGTGGCCGCCGTCAACGGCCTGATCGGCGACGAGCTGCGCCTGCTGGACGACCCGCAGGCGATCGTCATGTCGGTGCGGGTCGACGGCGAGGACCTCCCGCCCACCGGCTGGCAGGTGGCCGAGGCCTTCCGCGACGCCGGCAGCCACCTGGTCGTCTTCCTGCACGGCCTCTGCGAGGACGACGAGTCGTGGACGCTCGGCTCCAAGGTGTCGGGCACCTCCTACGCGACGCGGATCGCGAGCGAGACCGACGCGACACCCGTGATGATCCGCTACAACACGGGGCTGCACATCTCCGAGAACGGCAAGCACCTCGACGCGCTCCTCACCCAGCTCGTCGACGTGTGGCCGACCCCCGTCTCCCGCATCACCCTCGTCGGTCACTCGATGGGCGGTCTCGTCGTGCGCGCCGCCACCAACCACGCGACCGCCGGCGGCAAGACGTGGCAGCACCTCGTGCGCGACGTCGTGTGCCTGGGGACGCCGCACGCCGGAGCGAACCTGGAGAAGGTCGCGCACCTCGGCTCCTCCGTGCTGCGCTTCCTGCCCGAGTCGCGGCCCTTCAGCACCATCCTCGACACCCGCTCTGCCGGCATCGTCGACCTGCGGCACGGCTACATCTCGGCCGACGAGTGGGAGGGCCAGGACCTCACCCGTGCGTGGGGCCTCGACCGGATCGCCGCCGCGCCGCTCCCGCACGCCGAGTACCACTTCGTCGCCGGCACGCTCGGCGCGTCGCAGCGCCACCCGCTCAGCACCGTCCTCGGCGACCTGCTCGTGCACTTCTCGTCCGCGACCGGCGTCGGGCGTACCGGCCCGGTGGTCGAGGGTGCCCGCTTCGAGTACGTGCCGAGCGCCCACCACTTCGCCCTGCTCAACCACCCGACGGTCGCCGACTGGCTCGTCGAGTGGGTGCGCGCGGCGCACCGTCCCGTCCGGGCGCTGAGCGCGTCCGGCCAGGACTGAGCCCGTCCCACCCCGCCCCGTACCGTCCCCGACACCCTGGGAGTCAGCACCGTGCCGAACCGTAGCCTGATCGAGAGCTCCGTCGAGATCGACGCCCCGCCGTCCGTCGTCTGGAGCATCGTGTCCGACCTCAAGCGGATGGGGGAGTGGAGCCCCCAGTGCCGCCGCATGATCATCCGCGGCGGTGTGGTCCGCCAGGGCGCGCGCACGATCAACGTCAACCGGCAGGGCTGGAAGGTCTGGCCCACCCGCTCGTACGTCAAGGTCTTCGAGCCGGAGCACGAGCTGGCGCTCAAGGTCGCCGAGAACGGCACCGTGTGGACCTACCGGCTCGAGGCCCTCGACGGCGACCGGACCCGGCTCACCGAGTCGCGCACCGCGCCGAACGGTGTCTCGAGCCTGTCGAACCTGCTCACGAAGCACGTGCTCGGCGGGACCGAGGCGTTCGAGGACGAGCTCGAGCAGGGCATCCAGCAGACCCTGCAGCGGATCAAGGCCGAGGCCGAGGCCGGGGTCCGTGCCGCCTGAGTTCCCCGCCGGGGGCCTGCCGGCCCTCGAGGCGGAGACGTCGATCGACGCGTCCGTCGACGTCGTGTGGAGCCTGCTGTCGGACCTGCGCTCGATGAGCGAGCGCAGCCCCGAGACCGTGCGCATGGTGATCGCCGACGCGCCCCGCGTCGGGTCGCGCGGCGTCAACCTCAACCGCAAGGGTGCGGTGCTGTGGCCGACGACCACCCGCATCACCCGCTGGAAGCCACCCACCCACGACGGCTCCGCCGCCCTCGCGTTCCGCATCTGGCCCGTCGACGTCGAGTGGTCCTACGAGCTGACCCCCGAGGACGGCGGCACCCACGTCGTCGAACGTCGCAGCGCTCTCCCGTCCGCGGGCCTCTCCACCCGTCTCGTCGGGAAGTGGCTCATGGGCGGCGCCGAGAACCACGACGTCGAGCTCCTCGACGGCATGCGTCGCACCCTCGCCGCCCTGAAGGCGGAGGCGGAGGGGCGCTGAGGGGCAGGCCTGTTGGGTGGCTGCGGGGGTCGTGGCCTGCTGGTGCGCGGCCTGCGGGTGTCGTGACCTTGGCGGTGCGCTGCCGCAGGGGGTCAGGGGGTCCGGGCTTGCTGGTGCGCTGCCTCGGCGTTCGCTGGGGGCGGGCTCCGAAAGGGGCCTCGACCGGCAGCGGGCCCGGGCTGGCTTCGGGTCTCGGGGTCTGGTCTGGGCTCTCGGGTGACGCACGATTCTTCGTTTCTGCGTTCTTGACCCACCGTTCTGCGTTGGCGCGTCCTATCGGTGGACCTGCAACCTCAGAAGCCGTTCTGCGGTTGCAGATCCACCGATAGTGGGCTGTCGGCGCGAAAGTCTCTGCGTTCATGACGGGATCCCGGAGGAAACGCAGAACCGTTGGACCCTCAGCGCATCACCGCAGATTCTTGTGTCCATCCTCAGCACCAACCCGCAGCCGGAGACCCCGAACCAGCGCCGTCGCCAGCCGCCCGGTCGAGGCCTTTTCGGAGGTCAGGCCCAGCGCCAGCGGAGGCAGCGCAGCAGCACGACGAGACCCCTGCGGAAGCGCAGCAGCCAGCCGAGACCCCTGCAGGCAGCGCACCAGCACGCCCGGACCTCCGCAAGCAGCGCACCGCGAGGCCCCGGCGACCGCGACCAGCCCACCGGCGCGGTCGCGGCGCGACGTCAGCGGTCGACGAGGGTGACGTCGAAGCTGTACAGGCCGGGGCGGTAGGCGTGGCGGCCGAACTCGACGGCGCGGCCGAGGTTGTCGTAGGCGGTGCGCTGCATGGTGAGCAGGGGCGCGTCGACCTCCTCGCGGAGCAGGCGCGCCTCGACGGGGCGGACGCCGCGGGCGCCGATGCTCTGGCGGGCGACGCGGATGACGAACCCGGCGTCACGCAGGTAGGAGTACAGGCCCTGCGCCTCGAGGTCGACGTCGCCGAGGTCGACGATGGAGGAGGGCAGGTAGTTGTGCATGACGGCGAGCGGCTCGCCGCCGGCGATGAAGCGTAGACGTCGCAGTGACCAGACGGGCTCGCCGAGGTCGACCTGCAGCTGTTCGGCCACCTGCTCGTCCGCGGGGACGAGCAGCTGCTCGAGGACCGTGGTGCGGGGGTGCTGGCCGGCGGCGGCGAGGTCGTCGAACAGGCTGGTCAGCTCGACCTGGCGCCGCACCTGCCCGTGCACGACCTGGGTGCCGACGCCGCGGCGCCGCACGAGCATGCCTTTGTCGACGAGCACCTGGATGGCCTGGCGCATGGTCGGCCGCGACAGGCCGAGGTCCTGAGCCATCGTGATCTCGTTCTCGAGCCGTTCCCCGGCGCCGATCTCGCCGGACACGATGGCGCGCTCGAGCTGCTCGGCGACCTGGAAGTACAGGGGCACGGGGCTCGAGCGGTCCAGGGTGATCCGTGGGCTCGACATGCACGCAACCTAGCAGTCGAGGTTCAGACGTCAAGATGTCCTGACAAATGCTTGACAGTGACCCAGGACACGGTCCAGAGTCTTCCACGGACGTCATGTCCTGACATTCGAAACCGCCGCTCTTCCCACTCGAGGACCCCCATGTCGCAGATCGCCTCCCGTTCCCGCATCGCCGGTGCCCCCATCTCCTGGGGCGTGTGCGAGGTGCCGGGCTGGGGTTACCAGCTGCCCGCCGACCGCGTCCTCCCCGAGATGCGCGAGCTGGGCCTTGCCGCCACCGAGTTCGGCCCGGAGGGCTTCCTGCCCGACGCGCCGCAGGCGAAGGCGGAGCTGCTCGAGTCCTACGGTCTCTCCGCGGTCGGCGGCTTCCTGCCGCTCGTGCTGCACACCGACCACGACCCGATGCCCGAGGTCGACGCGTTCATCGACGACTGCCTCGCCGCCGGCGCCGGTGTCGTCGTCATCGCGGTCGCCACCGGCCAGGACGGCTACGACGAGCGTCCCGAGCTCAGCGACGTCGAGTGGAAGACGCTCCTCGGCCACCTCGACCGCATCGCCGACCGCGCCACCGAGCGTGGCGTGGTCGCGGCCGTCCACCCCCACGTCGGCACGCTCGTCGAGAACGCCGAGGAGACCCAGCGGGTCCTCGACGGCTCGCACGTCGGCCTCTGCGTCGACACCGGCCACCTGGTCGCCGCGGGCGCCGACCCGGTCGCGATCACCCTCGCCAACCTCGAGCGGGTCGTGCACGTCCACCTCAAGGACGTCGACGCCGACCTCGCCGCGCGCGTCCAGTCCGGCGACCTCGCCTTCTCCGACGCCGTCTCGCAGGGCCTGTGGACGGTGCTCGGACGCGGCAGCGTCGACGTCGCCGCGATGATCTCCGCGCTCGAGGGCCACGGCTACACCGGCTGGTACGTCCTCGAGCAGGACCTCAAGCTCACGGGCGAGCCGGAGGGCGAGGGCCCGAAGGTCGACGTCGCCGCCTGCCTCGCGTACGTCGAGGGCGCGCTCGCCACGGAGACCGTGGCATGACGTACGAGGTCATCACGCTCGGCCGCTGCGGCGTCGACGTCTACCCCGAGCAGGTGGGCGTGGGCCTGGAGGACGTCGCGACGTTCGCGAAGTTCCTCGGCGGCTCGCCCACCAACGTCGCCGTCGCCGCCTCGCGGCTCGGCCACCGCAGCGCCGTCATCACCAAGACCGGCGACGACCCGTTCGGCCGCTTCGTGCGCCGCGCGCTCGAGGGCTTCGGCGTCGACACCGCGTTCGTCGGCACCGACCCCGACCTGCCCACGCCGGTCACGTTCTGCGAGATCTTCCCGCCGGACGACTTCCCGCTCTACTTCTACCGCCGGCCCTCCGCGCCGGACCTGCAGCTGCGCGCCGAGGAGCTCGCCCCCTCCACCGACCTGTACCGCAGCGTCCAGGAGGCCGACATCCTCTGGTTCACGGTGACGGGCCTCAGCGAGGAGCCGAGCCGCGAGGCCCACCTCGCCGCGCTCGAGGCGCGTGGCAAGGACCGGCTGACGGTCATCGACCTCGACTACCGGCCCATGTTCTGGTCCGACCCCGCCGACGCCACCGCCGCGATCGCCGAGGTGCTGCCCTACGTCTCGGTCGCCGTCGGCAACCGCGAGGAGTGCGAGGTCGCGATCGGCGAGACCGAGCCGCAGGCGGCCGCCAAGGCCCTGCGCGCCGCCGGCGTGGAGACCGCGATCGTCAAGCAGGGCCCGGCCGGCGTGCTGGGCGTGCGTGGCGACGAGTCCGTCGTGGTGCCGCCGGTGCCGGTCGACGTCGTCAACGGTCTCGGTGCGGGCGACGCGTTCGGCGGGTCGCTCGTCCACGGACTGCTCTCGGGGTGGAACCTGGAGCGGACGCTCCGCTTCGCGAACGCGGCCGGCGCCTACGTGGCGGGCCAGCTCTCGTGCGCGGACGCCATGCCCACGCCCGACGTGGTCGAACAGGTCCTGAGCAACGGGAAGGTCGTCGCATGAGCATCGCCGAGCAGGACCGGAAGGGTCGCGCCACGGTCGACCAGGCCGCGATCGGCCGCATCATCGAGCAGCGCGTCAGCGACCCTGCCTCCATCGCCCGGGCGTGGGCCGAGCGCCGCCGCCCGACGTCGCTCGTCGGCAGCACGGGACGCCTCATGCTCGTGGCCGCCGACCACCCTGCCCGCGGTGCGCTGCGCGCCGGCGACGACGCCTTCGCCATGGGCGACCGCGCGCGTCTGCTGGACCGCATGGTCCGTGCGCTCGCCCGACCGGGCGTCGACGGTGTCCTCGGCACGGCCGACGTGCTCGACGACCTGCTGCTCCTCGGTGCTCTGGAGGGCAAGGTCGTCATCGGATCGATGAACCGCGGTGGTCTCGCGGGCACGGCCTTCGAGATCGACGACCGCTTCACCGGCCACGACGCCGCGACGATCCAGCGCGACGGCATGCAGGGCGGCAAGATGCTGTTCCGCATCGAGCCCGACGACGCCGGCACCGTCGCCACGATGCAGGCGTGCGCCGAGGCGGTGCGCGACCTCGCCGAGGCGCAGGTCATGGCCATGGTCGAGCCGTTCATCTCCCACCGCCGCGACGGACGGGTCGTCAACGACCTGTCGACCGCCGCGGTCGTGCGCTCCGCCACCGTCGCCGCCGGCCTCGCGCCGACGTCGGCCTACACGTGGCTGAAGCTGCCCGTCGTCGACGACATGGACGCCGTCCTCTCGGCCACCGGCCTGCCGGTGCTGCTGCTCGGCGGCGAGGTCTCCAGCGACCAGGAGGCGCAGTTCGCGGCCTGGTCGAAGGGGCCCTCGCGCACCCGGCCGTCCGCGGCATGGTCGTGGGTCGCAGCCTGCTCTTCCCGCCCGACGGCGACGTCGAGGCCGCGGTCGACGCCACGGTGGCGATGCTCTGATGTCCCACGTCGTGCGCAAGGGCGAGGGTGCGGTCGCACCCTTCGTCCTCGACGTCACCCCGAAGAGCGCGGGCTGGGACCACACCGGCCTCAAGGTGCTCGAGCTGGCGCCCGGTGCCTCGCAGACCGTCACCGAGGACGGCCACGAGCTGCTCGTGCTCGCCCTGTCGGGCTCGGCCACCGTGGTGGTCGACGTCGACGGCACGCCGACCTCCTTCGACCTGGCCGGACGTCCCGACGTCTGGTCCGGGCCGAGCGACGTGGTGTACGCACCGCTGGGCTCGGCCGTCACCGTCACGTCGGCCGCCGGTGGCCGGTTCGCGATCCCGACCGCCGCTGCCACGGCGCGCCTGGAGCCTGCGTACCTGCCCGCGGCCGACGTGCCGGTCGAGATGCGCGGAGCGGGCCAGGCGAGCCGTCAGGTCAACAACTTCGGCGTCCCCGGCGTGCTCGAGGCCGACCGCATCATCGCGTGCGAGGTGCTGACGCCCGGCGGCAACTGGTCGTCCTACCCGCCCCACAAGCACGACGAGGAGCGCGAGGGCGAGACCCGGCTGGAGGAGATCTACTACTACGAGGTCGCTGCCGGACCGGCCCCGGCGGGGGTGCGGGGCGACGGGCCGCAGACGGAGCGCCCTGGCATCGGGTACCAGCGCGTCTACGGGCACGAGAAGGCCGAGATCGACGTGCTCGCGGAGGTGCGCGACGGCGACGTCGTCCTCATCCCGCACGGCTGGCACGGACCGTCGATGGCCGCCCCGGGCTACGACCTCTACTACCTCAACGTGATGGCCGGCCCCGGCGACGAGCGGGCGTGGCTGATCTGCGACGACCCCGCCCACACCTGGGTCCGCGACACCTGGGCCGACCAGCCGGTCGACCCCCGACTTCCGTTCGGAGGACACCGATGAGCAGCACCCCCGCCGCCCGCACCGTGCGACTGACCGTCGCCCAGGCGACGGTCCGCTTCCTCGAGGCGCAGCACGTCGAGCGCGACGGCCACACGCACGCCTTCTTCGCCGGGTGCTGGGGCATCTTCGGCCACGGCAACGTCGCCGGCGTGGGTCAGGCGCTGCTGGAGCGCTCGCAGTCCGACGACCCGTCGCGCCTGGAGTTCTTCCACGGCCGCAACGAGCAGGCCATGGTGCACGCCGCCGTCGCCTACGCCCGCCAGTACGACCGCCTGCGGGCGATGGCGGTCACCGCCTCGGTCGGCCCGGGCTCCACGAACATGGTCACGGGCGCCGCGCTCGCGACCATCAACCGTCTGCCGGTGCTCCTGCTGCCCGGCGACGTCTTCGCCACGCGTCCGGCCAACCCCGTGCTCCAGGAGCTCGAGGACCCGTCGAGCATGGACACGACGGTCAACGACTCCTTCCGCTCCGTCTCGCGCTACTGGGACCGCGTGGCCCGCCCGGAGCAGCTGCCGTCGGCGCTGCTGCAGGCCATGCGCGTGCTCACGGACCCCGCCGACACCGGCGCCGTCACCCTCTGCCTCCCGCAGGACGTGCAGGCCGAGGCGCACGACTGGCCGGTCGAGCTGTTCGAGACCCGCGTCTGGCACGTCGGCCGCCCGGTGCCGCAGCCGGCCGAGCTCGAGCGCGCGGTCGCGGCCATCAAGGCCAGCCGACGTCCGCTCGTCGTCGCCGGCGGCGGCGTGATCTACGCCGGCGCCGACGCCGCGCTCGCCGCCTTCGCGGAGGCCACCGGGATCCCGGTGGGGGAGACGCAGGCCGGCAAGGGCTCGCTCCCGTACGACCACCCGCAGGCGCTCGGCGCGATCGGGGCCACCGGCACCACCGCCGCCGACGCGGTGGCCGCGGAGGCCGACCTCGTCATCGGCGTCGGCACCCGGTACAGCGACTTCACGACCGCCTCGCGCACCGTGTTCGCCGCCGAGGGCGTCCGCTTCGTGAACGTCAACGTCGCCCGCATCGACGCGCTCAAGCTGTCGGCCGCCACGCTCGTGGCCGACGCCCGCGAGGCGCTCGAGGCGCTCACCGAGGCCCTCGACGGCTGGCGCGTCGACGACGCCTACGTCGAGCGCAACACCGCCCTGGCGCAGGAGTGGGACGCGGTCGTCGAGGCGTCGCACCAGGCCGAGACGGGCGACACGCGACTCGTCCAGTCCGCCGTCCTCGGCGTCGTCAACGAGACGTCCGACCCACGCGACGTCGTGCTCTGCGCGGCGGGCTCGATGCCGGGCGACCTGCACAAGCTGTGGCGCACGCGCGACCGCAAGGGCTACCACGTCGAGTACGGCTTCTCCTGCATGGGCTACGAGATCGCCGGCGGTCTCGGCGTCAAGATGGCCGCACTCGACCAGGCCCGCGAGGGCACCGACGACGACCGCGACGTGTTCGTCATGGTCGGCGACGGGTCGTACCTGATGATGAACACCGAGCTGGTCACCGCGGTGGCCGAGGGCGTGAAGATCATCGTCGTGCTGGTGCAGAACCACGGCTACGCCTCGATCGGTGCGCTGTCGCAGAGCCTCGGCTCGCAGCGCTTCGGCACCCGCTACCGCTACCGCACCGACACCGGCCTCGACGGCGACGTCCTGCCGGTCGACCTCGCGGCGAACGCGGCGAGCCTCGGTGCCGACGTGGTCGTCGCGAGCAGCATCGACGACCTGCGCTCGGCGGTGGTGAAGGCCAAGGAGTCCACGCGGACGACCGTGATCCACGTCGAGACCGACCCGCTCGTGCCCGCCCCGTCCAGCCCGGCCTGGTGGGACGTGCCGGTCGCCGAGGTCTCCGCCCTCGACTCCACCCGCGAGGCCCGCACCACCTACGAGCAGCACAAGGCCGACCAGCGCCACCACCTGGCGCCCACCGACACCCCTTCCACCGCACAGCAGAGCGAGGACACCCCCCGATGACGTACGAGACCACCTACGACCACTGGATCGGCGGACAGAGCGTCGCCGGCACCTCCGAGCGCGTCGGCGACGTGTTCGACCCGGCCCTCGGCACGCCGCAGAAGGGCGTCCGTCTGGCCTCCGTCGAGGACGTCGACGCCGCCGTCCAGGCCGCGCGCACCGCGTTCACGACCTGGAGCGAGACGTCCGTGACGGCGCGCTCGCGCGTCATGTTCGCCTTCCGCCAGCTGCTCGTGGAGCGCGAGGAGGAGCTCGCGCAGGTCATCAGCGCCGAGCACGGCAAGACCCTCGACGACGCACGCGGCGAGGTCGTCCGCGGTCGCGAGGTCGTCGAGTTCGCCTGCGGCATCCCGCAGCTGCTCAAGGGCGAGTACAACGACCAGGTCTCCGGCTCGGTCGACTCCTACTCCTTCCGCCAGCCGCTCGGCGTGGTCGCCGGCATCACGCCGTTCAACTTCCCGATCATGGTGCCGCTGTGGATGCACCCGATCGCCATCGCCACGGGCAACACGTTCGTGCTCAAGCCGTCCGAGCGGGTGCCCGGCGCGTCGGCCCTGGTCGCGCGCCTGTACCAGGAGGCCGGTCTGCCCGACGGCGTCTTCAACGTCGTGCACGGCGACAAGGTGGCCGTCGACGCGCTCCTCGACCACGCCGACGTCGACGGCGTCTCCTTCGTCGGCTCCACGCCGATCGCGAAGTACGTGCACGAGCGTGCCTCCGCCTCCGGCAAGCGCGTCCAGGCCCTCGGCGGTGCCAAGAACCACGCGGTGGTCATGCCCGACGCCGACCTCGACTTCGCCGCCGACCACATCGTCGCCGCCGGCTACGGCTCGGCCGGCCAGCGGTGCATGGCCATCTCGGCCGTCGTCGCCGTCGGGCCGGCCGCCGACACCCTCGTCGACAAGATCCGCGAGCGCACGCACGAGATCAAGGTGGGCGTCGGCACCGACCCCGACGCCGGCATGGGTCCTGTCGTCACCAAGGCCTCGCGCGACCGCATCGTCGACTACATCGGGCAGGGCGAGTCCGCCGGCGCGAAGGTCGTCGTCGACGGCCGCGACCTCGTCGTCGAGGACCACGAGGAGGGCTTCTTCGTCGGCCCGACGCTCATCGACCACGTCACGACCGACATGAGCGTCTACACCGACGAGATCTTCGGACCCGTCCTCGCGGTCCTGCGGGTCGACAGCCTCGACGAGGCGCTCGACCTCATCAACAGCAACCCCTACGGCAACGGGACGGCGGTGTTCACCTCCTCGGGAGAGGTGGCCCGCACGTTCCAGCGTCGGGTGCAGGTGGGCATGATCGGGATCAACGTCCCCGTCCCCGTGCCCATGGCCTTCCACTCCTTCGGAGGCTGGAAGGACTCGCTCTTCGGTGACCACCACGTCCACGGTCCCGAGGGCATCCGCTTCTACACCCGCGCGAAGGTGGTCACCGCCAGGTGGCCGCACGTGAGCGAGGAGTCCCTCGCCGCCCTCCATTTCCCGACGGCTCACTGACGCCGGGCCCAGAAAGAGAAGGAAACCCCCACCATGAAGAAGCTCAAGGTCATCGGCGCGGTGATCCTCGCCGGATCGCTGCTCGCCGCCTGCTCGGGCACCGGCAAGGAGGACACCGGAGCGTCCAGCGACACGAAGGACCTCACCTACGCGGTCATCACGCACTCCGGCCCCGGCGACGCGTTCTGGGACCGCGTCAAGTCCGGTGCCGAGCGCGCCGGTGACGACTACGGCGTCAAGGTCGACTACAACGCCGACCCCGACCCGGCCAAGCAGTCGCAGCTCATCGACAACGCCGTCGCGCAGAAGGTCAACGGCATCGTCGTCTCGATGGCCAACCCCGACGGCCTCGAGTCGAGCATCAAGAAGGCCGTCGCCGCGGGCATCCCCGTCGTGACGATCAACTCCGGTGTCGACCGCTTCAAGGAGTTCGGCGCGATCACGCACATCGGCCAGTCCGAGACGATCGCCGGCGAGGCCGTCGGCGAGAAGCTCAAGGAGGCCGGTCTGAAGAACGGCATCTGCGTCATCCAGGAGGCCGGCAACGTCGGTCTGGAGGAGCGCTGCAAGGCCGCCGCCTCGACCTTCGGTGGGAAGATGAGCAACATCCAGGTCGACGGCACGAACGACGCCGAGGTCAAGGCCACCATCAAGTCCAAGCTGCAGTCCGACGACAGCATCGACGCCGTGCTCACGCTCGGTGGCCAGTACGCGATCGACGCCGTCGGCGCCGTGGACGAGTCCGGCTCGAAGGCCAAGGTCGCCACGTTCGACCTCTCCGAGGACGTCGTCAAGGACATCGAGGCCGGCAGCATCCTGTTCGCGGTCGACCAGCAGCCCTACGTCCAGGGCTTCCTGGGTGTCACGACGCTGTACCTGAAGTCGATCAACGGCAACGACGTGGGCGGTGGCCAGCCGATCAACTCCGGCCCCGCGTTCGTCACGAAGGACAACGCGGCCGACGTGGCGAAGTTCGCCTCGCAGGGCACGCGCTGACCCCGCGGGACGGGGACGATCCGGGGGATCGTCCCCGTCCCACCCCGGCGGCCCCGCCCGCCGACCAGCACCCCGCGCACCGCCCCACCCGTACGATCCCGCTCGGCCCCCGCCGGGCCCCACGAAAGGAGCTGTCATGACGACAGCCACGGCAGCACCAGACGAGAGACTGGCGACCACGTCGACGGTGTCGCGTCTCCTGACCCGCCCGGAGATGGGCGCCGCCGTCGCGGCCATCGCCGTCATGATCTTCTTCTCGCTCAACAGCGACCGCTTCCTCACCACGGCCGGTGCCGGCGTGTGGCTGGAGTCCGCCTCGACCTTCGGCATCATGGCCGTCGCGGTGGCCCTGCTCATGATCGGCGGCGAGTTCGACCTCTCCGCCGGCGTCATGACCGGCTTCACCGCCCTCGTGGTCGGCATCCTGACCACGAACTACGGACTCAACATCTGGGCCGCGGTGCTCATCGCGCTCCTCCTCGCGCTCGCCGTGGGCGCCTTCAACGGCTACATGGTCATGCGCACCGGCCTGCCGAGCTTCATCATCACGCTCGGCACGTTCTTCATCCTGCAGGGCATCGACCTCGCGGTGACGAAGCTGATCATCGGCCAGGTGACCATCCAGGGCATGACCGACGTGCCCTTCTACGACAGCATCCAGCCGGTCTTCGGCGCGTCGTTCACGATCGCGGGCGGCACGTTCTACGTCTCGGTGCTGTGGTGGCTCGCGGTCACCGCGATCGCCACCTGGGTCCTGCTGCGCACCAAGGCCGGCAACTGGATCTTCGCGGTCGGCGGCGCCCAGCAGTCCGCGCGCCAGGTCGGCGTGCCGGTGCTCAAGACCAAGATCGGGCTCTTCATGACGACGGCCGCGGCCGGCTGGCTCGTCGGCATGATCTCGCTGTTCCGCACCTCCACGGTGCAGGCGAACACCGGCGTCGGCCAGGAGTTCATCTACATCATCTGCGCCGTCGTCGGCGGCTGCCTCCTCACCGGTGGCTACGGCTCGGCGATCGGGGCGGCCCTCGGCGCGCTGATCTACGGCATGACCTTCCAGGGCATCACCTTCGCGCAGTGGGACACCAACTGGCTGCGCACCTTCCTCGGCGCCATGCTGCTGGCCGCCGTGCTCCTCAACAACTGGGTCCGGACCCGAGCGGAGACCTCACGATGACGAACGACACCCCGAAGCACACCACGACCGCCCCGGAGGGCGCCGCTCCCGGCACCCCGCTCATCGAGGTCGTCGACATCGGCAAGCGGTACGGCAGCATCATCGCGCTGTCCGACGTCACCACGTCGGTGAAGGCCGGCGAGGTCACCTGCGTCCTCGGCGACAACGGCGCCGGCAAGTCGACCTTCATCAAGATCCTCGCCGGTGCGCACGAGCACACCGACGGCGAGCTGCGGGTCGACGGGAAGGCGACGACGTTCTCCAACCCCCGCGAGGCGCTCGACGCGGGCATCGCGACCGTGTACCAGGACCTCGCGGTCGTCCCGCTCATGCCGGTCTGGCGCAACTTCTTCCTCGGCTCGGAGCCGAGCAAGGGGTTCGGCCCGTTCAAGCACATGGACGTCGACTTCATGAAGCGCACGACGAAGTCCGAGCTGGCCGCCATGGGGATCGACCTGCGTGACGTCGACCAGCCGATCGGCACGCTGTCCGGTGGTGAGCGTCAGTGCGTCGCCATCGCCCGCGCCGTCTACTTCGGTGCTCGGGTGCTGATCCTCGACGAGCCGACCGCGGCGCTCGGCGTCAAGCAGTCCGGCGTCGTGCTCAAGTACATCGCGAAGGCCCGCGAGCGCGGCCTCGGCGTCGTGTTCATCACGCACAACCCCCACCACGCCTACCCGGTCGGCGACCGCTTCATGCTGCTGCGTCGCGGCAAGAGCATGGGCGACTTCCCGAAGAGCGAGATGACGCTCGACGACCTGACGTCGATGATGGCCGGCGGCGCCGAGCTGGAGTCGCTGGCGCACGAGCTGGAGCGCACCATGGGCACCGACTCGGCCGTGGCGCAGCAGCTGAAGGACGAGGTGGGGGCGTGACGCAGGAGACCACGCGGCGCCCGGAGCTGCGCGTCGGCGTCGTCGGGCTGGGCTGGATGGGGCAGGTGCACGCCCGGGCGATGACCCGGCTGCTGCACCACTACCCGGACGCACCGCTGCGGCCGCGGCTCGTCGCCGTGGCCGAGCCCGTCGACGACGAGCGGACGCGGCGGGCGGTGGACGCGCTCGGCTTCGAGCACGTCCACACCGACTGGCAGTCGCTCGTCGAGCGTGACGACCTCGACGTCGTGTGCGTGACCGGTCCGAACTTCATCCACCGCGACGTCGCGGTGGCCGCGGCGCAGGCGGGCAAGCACCTGTGGGTCGAGAAGCCCGCCGGACGCGACGCGTCCGAGACGGCCGAGATCGTCGCCGCCGTCGAGGCGGCCGGCGTGCAGGCCGCGGCCGGGTTCAACTACCGCAACGTGCCTGCGGTCGAGCTCGCGAAGGAGCTCGTCGCGTCGGGCCGCATCGGTCGCGTGGAGCACTCCACCGTGCGCTTCCTCGCCGACTACTCCGCCGACCCGGACGCGGCGCTGTCGTGGCGCTTCCGCACGGCGACGTCGGGCACGGGCGTGCTCGGTGACCTCGTGAGCCACGCCGCCGACCTGCTGCGCCACGTCGTGGCCGACGTCGAGGAGCTCGTCGTCGACCGCGCCACGTTCATCGCGCAGCGTCGCGAGGCCGTCGCCGGTGCGATGCACTACGAGAAGGGTGCCGGGGCGCTCGGCGACGTCGAGAACGAGGACTACGTGAGCGCGCTGCTGCGCCTCGCGGACGGCTCGCGCGCCGTGCTCGAGTCGAGCCGCGTGGCCGTGGGGGAGCAGAACCGGTACGGCCTGGAGGTGCACGGCACCGAGGGGTCGCTGTCGTGGGACTTCCGTCGCATGAACGAGCTCCAGGTGAGCATGCGGGGCGCCGACGGTGCCTACCTCAACGCGTTCTCCACGACGCGCTACGCCACCCCCGGCGACGGCGAGCTGGGCGTCTTCCAGCCCGGCGCCAACAACCCCATGGGCTTCGACGACCTCAAGGTCGTGGAGGCCCGCCGGCTTGTGGAGTCGATCGCGACCGGCAAGCCCGTCGGCGCGACCGTCCACGACGCCCTGTCGGCGGCGCGGGTCGTCGACGCCATGATCACGTCCAGCGACGAGAAGAAGTGGGTACGACTGTGAGCACGAACCGTCTGCGCGTCGGCGTGATCGGGACCGGAGCGATGGGCCTGGCGCACGCGCGCACCCTCGCGGAGAGCGTCCCGGCGGCCGAGGTCGTCCGCGTCTTCGACATGGACACCGAGCGCGCCAAGGAGGTCGCGCACGGCGTCGGCGCCGAGGCCGCCGACAGCGCCGAGGCGCTGGTGGCCGACGTCGACGCGTTCGTCGTCGCCTCGCCCGACTTCACGCACGCCGACCTCGCGGTCGCCGGCATCGAGGCCGGCAAGCACGTGCTCTGCGAGAAGCCGCTGGCCGTCACCGCCGACGACGCGCGTCGCGTGGTCGACGCCGAGGTCGCCGCGGGCCGACGGTTCGTGCAGGTGGGCTTCAACCGCCGCTTCGACCCCGGCTTCGTCGACCTCAAGGCCGCGATCACCGACGGCTCGCTGGGCGACGTGCGCGTGCTGCACGGCATCCACCGCAACGCCTCCAACAGCACCAGCACCGACGACGCCACGCTCGTGACCGGCTCGATGATCCACGAGCTCGACACCTTCCGCTGGCTGCTCGACGGCGAGATCGTCGCGATCCGCGTCGAGTCGCCCGTCGTCGAGGGCTTCCGCGACCCGCAGGTCGCCACGCTGTGGACCGACGGCGGCCAGATGGCCACCGCTGAGGTCTTCGTGAACGCGGCGTACGGCTACGACGTGCGCGTCGAGGTCGTCGGCACGGGCGGGTCCGCGTCGCTCGAGCCCCGTCACCCCGTGCTGCGTCGCGTCTCGGGCCTGGGTGGCTCGGCGATCGGCAGCGACTTCGTGGAGCACTTCGCCGACTCCTACCGGATCGAGCTCGCCGCCTGGGCCGACGCGTCGCTGCGCGGCGAGGTCGTCGGCGCGAGCGCGTGGGACGGCTACCTGGCCAACGTCGTGGCCGCGGCCGGCGTCGACGCGCTGCGGTCGGGGCAGAAGCGCGACGTCGTGGTGCCCGAGCGTCCGTCGCTCTACGCCTGAGCCTCAGGCGGGTGCCGGACCGGTGGTGCTGCGCACCACGAGCTCCGGCGTGAGCACCACGTCGCGGGCGGGCTCACCGGCGAGGAGGCCGAGCGCACCGGCCACGGCGCGCTCGGCCATCTCCCGTGCGCTCTGCGAGACGGTGGTCATGAGGTCCTGTCGCGCGACCGCCAGGCGCGAGTCGTCGTACCCCGTGACCGAGACCTGACGAGGCACGTCACGACGAGCGCGCAGCAGCGCGTCGAGGACGCCCGACGCGCAGTGGTCGTTGAAGGCGACCACGCCCGTCGGGGGCGCGGCCGCCTCGAGCAGGGTGGCCGTGGCCCGGACGCCGTCGCGCTCGGTCGCGCCGCCGGCGAGCACCCACGGGTCGAGGCCGTGGCGCCGGGCGGCCTCGACGAAGCCGCGACGACGCTCCTCGGCACCGGGCGCCGAGCCGCCGTCGACGTGCACCAGCCGGACGTGCCCCAGCGACACGAGGTGGTCGACCGCCAGGCCCACGCCCAGCTCGTCGTCGCCCCGGACGGCGGCGACGCCCGGGGTGCCGCTGCGGCGCGCGACGACGAGGGTCGGCAGGTCGGCGCCGAGCGCCGCGAGCTCGTCGGGGGAGAGGTCGGGCCCGAGCAGGACGAGCGCGTCGCAGCGCTCGCGGCGCAACGCCTGCACCGCCGACCGCTCGTCGCGCGAGGGCGCGACCGCGCTGATCGCGACGGCGTACCCGTGGTCGGCGGCTGCGCCGTACAGGTGCTCGACGAGGTCGCCGTGGAACGGCTGGTGCAGGTCGAACGTGACGCCGAGCAGGCGGGTGTCCGTGCTGCGCAGGAGTCGGGCGCGCTGGTCGGGCACGTACCCGAGCCGGTCCGCGACGTCGCGCACGCGGGCGCGGGTCGCGTCGCTGGCGCCGGGGGCGTCACGCATGACGATCGAGACGAGCGCCACCGAGACACCGGCCTCGCGCGCGACGTCGGCGAGGGTCGTGCGCGCCATCGGTGCTCCTGTCGTCCGGACGTCGAGCGTGCGGGACGGGCGACCCGTTGACGCTGGACGTGGTCACACCCTACCCTTCCCTAGAACGTTCTACTAGAACGTTCTAGCCCCCCCTCGCGGTGTCGTGCGCCGTTCCGGCACTCCCATCCCCTCCGAAGGACCACCATGACCTCCACCCCCGTCCGCATCGCGCTCGTCGGCGCCGGCCGCATCGGTGCGGCCCACGCCGAGACCCTCGCGCGCCGCGTGCCCGACGCGCACCTGGTCGCCGTCGTCGACCCCCGTCCGGGAGCCGCGGCCTCCGTCGCCACACCGCTGGGGGCGCGCGGCGAGACCGAGGTCGACGCCGTGCTCGGCGCCGCCGACGTCGACGCGGTCGTCGTGGCCGCCTCGTCGGTCGCCCACCGCGACCTCGTCGTGGCCGCCGCCGACGCAGGCAAGCACGTCTTCTGCGAGAAGCCGGCCGGCATGTCGCTCACCGAGATCGACGAGGCGCGTCGGGCCACCGCCGCGGCCGGCGTCGTGTTCCAGGTCGGCTTCAACCGTCGCTTCGCCCGCGAGTTCGCGCAGGCGCGGGACCTCGTCGCGAGCGGGGGGCTGGGCGAGGTCCGTCAGCTGCGCTCGCTCACCCGCGATCCCGGACGGGGTCCGTCCGACCCGGACGGCGTCCCTCCCTGGACGATCTTCACGCAGACGCTCATCCACGACTTCGACACGCTCAACTTCCTGAACCCCGGGGCGCGCGCCGTCGACGTCGTGGCCACGGCCGACTCGCTGCTGTCCCCCGGCCACGCGACGCTGCTCGACCACGCCACCGTGGTCGTGCGGTACTCGAACGGCGCCATCGGCACGGCGGAGGCGAGCTTCGCCGCCGTGTACGGCTACGACGTCCGCGGGGAGGTGCTGGGCAGCGAGGGCATGGTCACGATGGGCGAGGGTGCGTCGTCGTCGTTGCGCGTGCACGGGGAGAGCGGTCGGACCGCGAGCACGGCGCACAGCGACACGGAGCTGCTGCGCGACGCCTACACGGACGAGCTGGCCGAGCTGTGCGCGGCCGTCCGCGAAGGACGCCCGCCGGCCGTCGGGGGCGACGAGGCGTTCGCCGCCTTCGCCGTCGCGCAGGCGTGCATCGACTCCGTCACCACCGGCGGCCGCGCGGCCGTCGCCACCAGCGTCCCCCAGGAGGACTGACATGGGCTTCACCCTCGCCATCTGCTCCGAGATGGTCCTGACCGAGCTGCCCCACCTCGCACGGGTCCAGCACATCCACGACGCCGGCTTCGCGGTCGAGATCTGGGACTGGACGCAGAAGGACGCCGAGGCGCTGCGTGCGACCGGCGCGTCGTTTACGTCGATGACCGGCTACGTCACGGGCGACCTCACGACGCAGGACGGCGCCGACGACCTGCTGCGGACCGCCGAGGAGTCGATCCCGTTCGCGCAGGCGATCGGCTGCCCGTCCCTCAACATCCACGGCACGGGCCTGGGGGAGGGCGGCCTGCCGGTGCGGCCCGTCGCGGTCACGACCGGTGAGGACTGGGTCGCGGCGGTGCGCACGCTCGAGCGGGTGGCCGAGCTGGCCGAGCGGCACGACGTCACCTACGTGCTGGAGAACCTCAACACGGCGGTCGACCACCCCGGCACGCCGTTCGCGAGGGCCGCCGACACGCTCGCCCTCGTGCGCGCGGTCGGCAGCCCGCACCTGCGGATGAACCTCGACCTGTACCACGCGCAGATCGGCGAGGGGAACCTCGTGGAGCTCGTGCGCGCGGCCGTCCCGTACACCGGCGAGGTGCAGGTGGCCGACGTGCCCGGACGCTGCGAGCCGGGCACGGGCGAGGTGCGCTGGTCGTTCGTGGCGCAGGCCCTCGCCGACGCCGGCTACACCGGCGTCGTGGCGATGGAGGCGTGGGCGAGCGACCCCTCCGTCGACGGGAGCCGGCGTGCCATGGACGCCTTCCGCGAGGCCTTCACCGTCTGACCCTCACCCCGCGCGACACTCGCCCCTCCCCACCTCCGCGCCCCCACCCCCGCTGAGCGTGACGTCTGCGGGGCGAGTCGACGGGATCTGCCCCCCAGACGTCACGCTCAACGGGGGCTGGTCACGCTGAGCGGGGTGCGGGGCGGGCTCACGGGGTGGTGAAGGCGCGGGGGAGGTTGAACGGCGTCACGACCTGGACCTGCGACGGCACCGACGTCGGCGCGCCGGGGAGGGCGCCGTGGTGCTGCAGGAGGAGGCGGCAGGCCCGACGGGTGTCGGCGCGCAGGTCGTGGTGCAGGGCGTAGTGGACGCGGCGGGTCCGCAGCAGCTCGGTGTTGTCGGCGTCGAGGTCGTGGGCGACGAAGACCTGCGGCGTGCGTCCCACGGCGGCGAACGCGTCGAGCGTCGCGCGGTTGCCGCCGCCCACCGAGTAGACGGCGTCCACGTCGGGGTGGGCGGCCAACGCCTCCCGCACCCCCGCACCCGTGGTCGGGTCGAGGCCGTCGGTGTCCGTCAGGTCGACGACGCGACGGTCCGGCGCCAGGTCGGCCAGCGCGTCGACGAACGCCTCCACCCGCTGCTCCTCGCCGCGGAAGTCGCTGCGGCTCAGGGTCACGAGGACCGCACCCGACTCGGGGGCGGCCTGCGCCACCAGGTACGCGGCGGTGCGGCCCGCGGCCGCGTTGTCGATGCCGACGTACGCCAGACGGCGGCTGCGTGGCACGTCGGTGACCAGCGTGACCACGGGGACGCCTGCGTCGGACAGGGCCGCCACCTCGGCCGCGACGTCGGGGTGGTCAGGCGCCTTCAGCACGACGCCGTGGGAGCGTCGACGTCGGACGTCGCGCAGGGTCGCGACCATGGCACCGACGTCGGCCTCCTCGCGCAGGTGGAACCGCGAGCGCACGACCGCGGGGCGCAGCGACGGCAGCTCGGCCTCCAGCGCCGCGCGCACCGCCGTGCTGAACCGGACGGGCGCCTGCATGACGAGGTCGAGCAGGAACGTGCGCCCGACCAGCCGCAGCTGGGACGCCTGCCGGTCGAGCTCCTCGACGGCGCGCTCCACCTCGGCCACGGTGGCCGCGCGCACGCCAGGGCGTCGGTGCAGCACGCGATCGACCGTGGCCTCGCTCAGTCCGCTCTGCTGCGCGATCTCGCGGACCTTGTGACGGTGGGGCACCCGCGCAGCCTAGTGCGCGCGACCTCTTTCTGAGGTGTTCTTGAGGGGTTTTCGACCCTCCGCGCACGCGTGGACGGACCTAGCGTGGTGCCGTACCCACCCGCCCCGCCCGACCCGAGGAGCCGAGCATGAGTCTCGTCCACCACACCGCCCCTGCCGATCGAGCCGCCGCGCGCCGTGCGCGGTTCACCCCCGACGACGTGCGCCTCGCCGACCTCGTCGAGGTGGTGTCGGAGTCCACGCGTGCCGACGACTACCCCCACGCCGCCGGCGTCGAGCAGGGCGTCGTCGTCTACGCCTCGGCGACGCTGCGCGCTGCCGTCGCGTCGCCCGGGGGCGAGGACGCCGTGCGCGCCGAGCTCGTCCACGCGCTCACCGACGGACCGGGGATCGTCGTGCTCAAGGGCGCCTGGGACGACCACGACGTCGTCGACCGCGCCACGGCCGCCTTCGAGGAGGTCATCGCGCAGGAGAAGGCCGCGGGAGGAGCAGCGGGCGACCACTTCGCCAAGCCCGGTGCCAACGACCGCATCTGGAACGCGCTGGAGAAGCTGGCCGTCACCGACCCCGCCACGTTCGTCGACTACTACGCGAACGACGTGCTGGCCCTCGTGTCGACCGCGTGGCTCGGCCCCGCCTACCAGGTGACGTCGCAGGTCAACGTCGTCCGACCCGGCGGCGTGGCCCAGGACCCGCACCGCGACTACCACCTCGGCTTCCTGTCCGACGAGGTCGCAGCGCGCTACCCGGCGCACGTGCACCTCCTCTCGCCCGTCCTCACGCTCCAGGGCGCGGTCGCGCACGTCGACATGCCGGTCGAGAGCGGCCCGACGCTGTACCTGCCGCACTCGCAGAAGTACGGACCCGGCTACCTCGCCTACCGTCGCGACGACGTGCGCGACTACTTCGCCGAGCACCACGTGCAGCTGCCGCTGGAGAAGGGCGACGCCGTGTTCTTCAACCCGGCCCTGCTGCACGGCGCGGGCAGCAACGTCTCGGCCGACGTGCAGCGCGTCGCGAACCTGCTGCAGGTCTCGTCGGCGTTCGGGCGTGCCATGGAGGCCGTCGACCGGGCCCGCGCGACGACGGCGGTCTACCCGACGCTTCTGGAGCGCAAGGCCGCCGGCTGGTCCGACGCCGCCCTGCGTCGTGTGGTCGCCTCGGTCGCGGAGGGCTACCCGTTCCCGACGAACCTCGACCTCGACCAGCCCGTCGACGGCATGACCCCGCTGTCGCAGGCGGAGATCGTCGAGCAGGCGCTCGCCGCCGGCCGCGACGCCGACCAGGTCGGCCAGGCGCTCGGCGCGTACGCCGCGCGGCGTCGCACGGACGGAGCCGGGTGATGGGCTCCCTCGACGACCGCGTCGTCCTCGTGTCCGGAGGCACCCAGGGCGTCGGTCTCGCCATCGCCCGCGCCGCGCTCCGCGAGGGCGCCCGGGTGGTCGTCACCGGACGTCGCGCCGACGTCGGCGAGGCGGCGGTCGCCGACCTGTCCGCCCTCGGTGACGCCCGGTTCGTGCGCTGCGACGTGGCCGACATCGACGAGTGCCGCGCTGCCGTAAAGGCCACCGTGGCCGCCCACGGCCGGGTCGACGGACTGGTCAACGCGGCCGGGTTCACCGAGCGCGGCAGCGTGCTCGACACGACGCCGGAGATGTTCGAGCAGCACGTCGCGGTGAACCTGCGCGGACCGTTCTTCCTCATGCAGGCCGCGATCGGCGACATGGTCCGCCGCGGCGAGCCGGGCTCGGTCGTCAACGTGCTCACCATGAGCGCGCACGGCGGGCAGCCCCACCTCGCGCCGTACTCCGCCACCAAGGCCGGGCTCGCCGGGCTGACGAGGAACGCCGCCTACGCCCACCGGTTCGACCGCGTGCGCGTGAACGGCGTGAACATCGGCTGGACCGACTCCGACGGCGAGGACGTCATCCAGCGTCGCTTCCACGACGCCGGCGACGACTGGCGTGGGCGGGCCGCCGAACGACTCCCGGCCGGCCGGCTCGCGACGCCCGAGGACGCGGCGGGCATCGTCGTGCTGCTGCTGAGCGACGCGAGCGGGGTCGTCACGGGCTCGGTCATGGACTGGGACCAGACCGTCGTGGGCACGTCGGACTGACCGGGTCGGGGCGCGAGCCGTGTCACGCTGTCAGCGAACAGGGCGTGTTCGCGCGTGTCTCGCGCCCCTTCGCCCTCTAGGGTCGAGAACGTGAACACACCAGACGTCAGCACCCAGCACGGTCCGGGTCCGGACGCGTCGGGCCTGCGCATGATGGCCGGCACCGACGTCGGGCCCTCCGACCTCGACGGCCACATCTACCAGCGCCTGCTGCGCGAGCGGATCATCTTCCTCGGGTCGGAGGTGCGCGACTCCAACTCCAACGCGATCTGCGCACAGATGCTCCTGCTCAACGCGGAGGACCCGAACGCCGACATCTTCCTGTACATCAACAGCCCCGGCGGCTCGGTCGACTCCGGCATGGCCATCTACGACACCATGCAGTTCATCTCCAACGACGTCGCCACCGTGGCCATGGGCCTCGCCGCGTCGATGGGGCAGTTCCTGCTGGCCGCCGGCGCGCCGGGCAAGCGCTACGCCCTGCCGCACGCGCGCATCATGATGCACCAGCCCTCGGGCGGCATCGGCGGCTCCGCGTCGGACATCAAGATCCAGGCGCAGCAGTCCATCCTGCTCAAGAAGCAGCTCAACGAGCTCCAGGCGCAGCACACCGGCCAGAGCATCGAGCAGATCGAGGCCGACGCCGACCGCGACCGCTGGTTCACGCCCGACCAGGCGAAGGACTACGGCTTCATCGACCAGGTCATCAAGAACGCAGGAGAGGTGGGCAAGGGCGCATGAGCTACTACATCCCGCAGTGGGAGGAGCGCACGTCCTACGGGTTCCGGCGCATCGACCCCTACGCGAAGCTGTTCGAGGACCGCATCATCTTCGTCGGCACGCCGATCAGCGACGACGTGGCCAACGCGGTCATGGCGCAGCTGCTCTGCCTGCAGCAGATGGACGCCGACCGCGACATCCAGCTGTACATCAACAGCCCGGGCGGCTCGTTCACCGCGATGACGGCCATCTACGACACGATGCGCTACCTCAAGTCCGACGTGCAGACCGTCTGCCTGGGCCAGGCGGCCTCCGCCGCCGCGGTCCTGCTGGCCGCCGGCACGCCCGGCAAGCGCTACGCGCTGCCGAACAGCCGCATCCTCATCCACCAGCCGTACACCGAGGGCACCGGCGGCCAGATCTCCGACCTGGAGATCCAGGCCAACGAGATCCTGCGCATGCGCTCGCTGATGGAGCAGATGATCGCCGACGCGACCGGCAAGACGCCCGAGGACGTCAGCAAGGACGTCGAGCGCGACAAGATCCTGACGGCCGAGCAGGCCAAGGAGTACGGGATCATCGACCAGGTCTTCGACTCGCTGAAGACCCCCGCCGTCTGATCGACCCGGCGACGCCACGACACGCGCGTGGCGTCGCCGGTTCGCAGGTGGTGGTCCGAGCCGGCCGGTAGTGTGAGGCTGGCGACACGACGTCCGCGTCGTGAGTGTTCGTTCGACGGAAGGGAGCGCGCCCGTGGCACGCATCGGTGAGACCGCCGACCTCTTGAAGTGCTCGTTCTGCGGCAAGAGCCAGAAGCAGGTCAAGAAGCTCATCGCCGGCCCCGGCGTGTACATCTGCGACGAGTGCATCGACCTCTGCAACGAGATCATCGAGGAGGAGCTGGCCGAGGGTGCCGAGCTGAGCCTCGGCGAGCTGCCGAAGCCGCATGAGATCTTCGAGTTCCTCAACAGCTACGTGGTGGGTCAGGACAGCGCGAAGAAGAACCTCGCGGTGGCCGTCTACAACCACTACAAGCGTGTGCAGGCCCAGGCCACGACCGGACGCGCCAAGGACGACGGCGTCGAGCTGGCGAAGTCCAACATCCTCATGGTCGGCCCCACGGGCTGCGGCAAGACCTACCTCGCCCAGACGCTGGCGCGCATGCTGAACGTCCCGTTCGCGATCGCCGACGCCACCGCGCTCACCGAGGCCGGCTACGTCGGCGAGGACGTCGAGAACATCCTCCTCAAGCTCATCCAGGCCGCCGACTACGACGTCAAGAAGGCCGAGACGGGCATCATCTACATCGACGAGGTCGACAAGATCTCGCGCAAGGCCGAGAACCCCTCGATCACGCGCGACGTGTCGGGCGAGGGCGTGCAGCAGGCACTGCTGAAGATCCTCGAGGGCACGACCGCGTCGGTGCCGCCCCAGGGCGGGCGCAAGCACCCGCACCAGGAGTTCATCCAGATCGACACCACCAACGTGCTGTTCATCGTCGGCGGCGCGTTCGCGGGGCTCGAGGAGATCATCGAGCAGCGCAGCGGCAAGGTCGGCCTGGGGTTCAACACCGGCGGCGTCGCGGAGAAGAAGCCCGAGACGGCCCCGGAGAAGCTGTTCTCCCAGGTGCTGCCGGAGGACCTGCTGAAGTTCGGCCTCATCCCCGAGTTCATCGGCCGTCTTCCGGTCATCGCCGCGGTCGACAAGCTCGACAAGCCGGCGCTGGTCTCCATCCTCACCGAGCCGCGCAACGCGCTCACCAAGCAGTTCGTGCGGCTCTTCGAGCTCGACGACGTCGAGCTGGAGTTCACCGACGACGCCTGCGAGGCCATGGCCGACCTCGCGCTCGCCCGCGACACCGGCGCCCGTGGTCTGCGCTCGATCATCGAGCACGTGCTGCAGCCCGTCATGTACGACATCCCCTCGCGCGACGACGTCGCCAAGGTCGTCGTCACCGGCGCCACCGTCCGCGGCGACGAGGGCCCGACCGTCCTCACCCGCGACGAAGTGGCCAAGAAGGCCTCCTGACGGTTCGTCCGTCCGAACGGTTTACCACGGTCCCGTGGTAAACGTCGTCCTCCCGAGGCAAGGATGCCGGGGGAGGACGACGTCTGCCTCGGGAGGAGCGTCCCGCGGCCCGCTAGGGTCGACGTCATGACCGTCGATATCACCCTGTTCGGGGCTACCGGGTTCACCGGCACGCTCACCGCCGTCTACCTCGGCACCCACCTGCCCGAGGGCGGCACCTGGGCCGTCGCCGGGCGCAGCGCCGCCAAGCTGCAGAACGTGGTCGACGAGGTCGAGGCCGCCGGCGGCACGGCGCCCGAGATCGTGCTGGCCGACGTGTCCGACGCCGCCTCGATGCGGGCGATGGCTGAGGGCACACGCGTGCTCATCTCGACCGTCGGTCCGTACGTCCAGCACGGCGACTCCGCCGTCAGGGCGGCCGCGGAGGCGGGCATCGCCTACGTCGACCTGACCGGCGAGCCCGAGTTCGTCGATCGCACCTGGTTGGAGCACCAGGAGACCGCGCTGCGCACCGGCGCGACGCTCGTGCACGCGTGCGGCTTCGACTCGATCCCCTACGACCTCGGCGTGCTGTACACCGTCGAGCAGCTGCCGGAGGGCGTCCCGATCGACGTGAAGGGCTACATCCGCGCCGGGGGCACCGCGTCGGGCGGCACCTACCACTCGGCGATCGGCGCGTTCTCGCGGCTGCGCCAGTCGGCCGCCACCGCCAAGGAGCGCAAGCAGCGTGAGCAGCGTCCGCAGGGCCGCTCGGTCCGCGGCGGCGGCTCGATCGGGCGAGGCGCTGGCGGGAAGGGCTGGGCGCTCCCGCTGCCGACCATCGACCCGCAGGTCGTGCTGCGCTCGGCGCGCGCCCTCGAGCGCTACGGCCCGCAGTTCACCTACTCCCACTTCGCCCAGTTCAAGAAGCTCCCTGTCCTGGCCGGGACCGTGGTCGGGGCGGGCGTCCTGCTCGCGGGCTCGCAGCTCGCGCCGACCCGCAAGGCCCTGTTGAAGCTGCGCGCCCAGGGCGACGGCCCGAGCCCCGAGAAGCGGGCGTCGTCGTGGTTCTCGCTCCGCCTGGTCGGTGAGGGCGGCGGCAAGCGCGTCGTCACGCAGGTGAGCGGCGGCGACCCGGGCTACGACGAGACGGCGAAGATGCTCAGCGAGTCGGCGCTGTGCCTCGCCTTCGACGACGTGCCGAAGGTCGCTGGCCAGACCACCACCGCCGTCGCGATGGGCCGCCCGCTGATCGAGCGCCTCCAGGCCGCCGGCATCCGCTTCGAGACCCTCGAGACCGCCTGACCGCTCGCGCTGACGCCGCGCGTTTCCGTGGGGCCCCACGGAAGCCGGCTCGCCCCCACGCGAACATCCGCCGCGGGAGCGCGTTTGGGTGGGGCCCCACGGAAACCTGCTCGCCCCCACGCAAACATGCGCCGGAAGTGCGCGTTTGGGTGGGGCCCCACCCAAACGAGCACCGGGGAGGGGACTAGTCGGTGGGGGCGAGGGTGGCGTCGGTGACGAGCTCGGTGGTCGAGTCGTCGGCCGACGTCGTCAGCTCACCGGTCACGCGACCCGCGGCCCTGACGTCGTCGACGGCCAGCAGGAGGCGGTCGAGCGACGCCTGCGGTCCGCGGACGGTCACCGCCGTCACCTCGGTGCGCTGGCTCACCTTGGCCACCGACTTCGCGCCGCGGATGCCCGCGAGCGCCTCGGCGGCGGTCGGCAGCAGGGTGACGTCACCGTCGACGGCCACGTCCGCGGCGGTCGGCCACGACGCGCGGTGCACCGAGCCCTCCTGCCACCAGCTCCAGACCTCCTCGGTCACGTAGGGCAGGAACGGGGCGAGCAGACGCAGCTGGGTCGACAGCGCGATCACGAACGTGGCCTTCGCCGACGTCCCGCCCTCGTCGTCGCGGCGAGCACGTTCCTTGACGAGCTCGAGGTAGTCGTCGCAGAAGTCCCAGAAGAACTTCTCGGTGACCTCGAGCGCCGACGAGTAGTCGTACGCCTCGAAGTGGGCGGTGGCCTGCTCGACGACGCGTCCGAGCGCCGCGAGCACCGACCGGTCCAGCGGCTCGGTCACACGCGCGAGGTCGAGGTCGGCGGCGGTCGCGCCGAGACCGTAGTCCTCCGGCGCGGCGAGCACGAACTTGCTCGCGTTGAGCACCTTCATCGCCAGCCGTCGCCCGACCTTCATCTGCGTCTCGTCGAACGGGGAGTCCGAGCCCGGACGTGCGAGGGCAGCGCGCCAGCGGACGGCGTCGGCGCCGTACTTGTCGAGGATCTCGTCGGGCACCACCACGTTGCCCTTGGACTTGCTCATCTTCTTGCGGTCGGGGTCGACCACGAAGCCCGAGAGCGCCGTGTGGCTCCACGGCACCTGCCCGAACTCCTGGTGCGAGCGCACGACGGTCGAGAACAGCCAGGTGCGGATGATGTCGTGACCCTGCGGGCGCAGGTCCATCGGGAACGTGCGCGCGAAGAGGTCGGCGTCGCGCTCCCACCCGCACACGATCTGGGGGGTCAGCGACGACGTGGCCCAGGTGTCGAGCACGTCGGGGTCGGCGACGAAGCCGCCGGCCTGGCCGCGCTGGGCCTCCTCGAAGCCGGGCGGGGCCTGCGACGCGGGGTCGACGGGCAGGGTGTCCTCCGCGGCGAAGATCGGGTCGTCGTAGTCGGGCTGGCCCTCCGCGTCGAGGCGGTACCAGACCGGGAACGGGATGCCGAAGAAGCGCTGGCGGCTGATCAGCCAGTCGCCGTTGAGGCCCTCGATCCAGTTGGTGTAGCGGCTCTGCATGTAGCCCGGCGTCCAGTCGATCTCGTCACCCCGAGCGACCAGCGCGGAGCGCAGGTCGGCGTCTCGCCCGCCGTTCTTGACGTACCACTGCCGGGTGGAGACGATCTCGAGCGGCTTGTCGCCGCGCTCGTAGAAGTTCGCGACGCGCTGCGTCGGCTCGGGCTCGCCGTCGAGGTCGCCGCTGTCGCGCAGGGCCTGCACGATCGCCTCGCGCGCGCTGAACGTGGTCTTGCCGGCCAGCTCGGCCCACAGCTCCTCGCCCGGGCCGCCCGCGACCCACTCCGGCACCTCGCGCAGCACCCGGCCGTCGCGACCGATCACGGTGCGGTTGGGCAGCTGCAGCTCGCGCCACCACTGCACGTCGGTCAGGTCGCCGAACGTGCAGCAGTGCACGATGCCGGAGCCCTTCTCGGGGTCGGCGAGCGTGCTCGGGTGGATCGGCACCTCGACGCCGAACAGCGGCGACGTGGCGGTCCCGCCGAACAGGTGGGAGTAGCGCTCGTCGTCGGGGTGCGCGATGAGCGCGACGGCGGCGGGCGTCAGCTCCGGCCGCGTCGTCTCGACGTGCACGCGGCTGCCGTCGGGCAGGTGGTACGCCACCCGGTGGTAGGCGCCCGGGTAGTCGCGCGCCTCGAGCTCGGCCTGCGCCACCGCGGTCTGGAAGGTGACGTCCCACAGCGTGGGCGCGTCCTGCATGTACGCCTCGCCCCGGCCGACGTTGCGCAGGAAGGCGCGCTGGCTCGTGGCCTGCGCGTCGGCGCCGATGGTCGTGTACGTCTGGCTCCAGTCGACCGACAGGCCGAGGGTGCGCCACAGCTTCTCGAAGACCTTCTCGTCCTCGACGACCAGCTCGTTGCACAGCTCGATGAAGTTGCGCCGGCTGATCGGCACCTGCTTCTTCGGATCCGGCTTGGCGGGCGGGGTGAAGTCGGCGTCGTAGGGCAGCGACGGGTCGCAGCGCACGCCGTAGTAGTTCTGCACCCGACGCTCGGTGGGCAGGCCGTTGTCGTCCCAGCCCATCGGGTAGAACACCTCCTTGCCGCTCATCCGCTGGTAGCGGGCGACGAGGTCGGTGTGGGTGTAGCTGAACACGTGGCCGACGTGCAGCGAGCCCGAGACGGTGGGCGGAGGGGTGTCGATGGAGTACACCTCGTCGCGGCTCTTCGTCCGGTCGAACGCGTAGGTGCCCTGCTCGGCCCATACCCCGCTCCACCGCTCCTCGAGACCTTCGAGGGCGGGCTTGGCCGGGACGCGGTTCTGTGCGGTGTTCACGGGAGGACAGTCTAGGAGGTCGCCCGGCGGGGGTGCCGGGCCGTGGGCGGCGGAGGGGTGCAACGGGGGTGCCGGGCCGTGGGCGGGATGGCGGTGGCGCTCAGTCCAGGTCGAGGGAGAGCGGCTTGGGCTCGCGGAGGTCGACCTTCTCCTTCGTGGAGAGCGTGGAGGCCTTGATCTCCGCTCCGGAGGACTGCGACGTCACGGTGAGTGTGGTCCGCGCGGCGTCGAGGTCCACGGACACGACGTGGTCCTCGGCGCCGGCGGTGATGCTGAGTCCCCCTTCGAGCCCGTCCAGCACCTTCGATGTGTCGAGATCGAGGTCGACGAGAGCGGTGCGGACGTCGTCGACGTCGGTCGGCTGCCGCGTCCGGAACGTCGCCTGTGCCTCGTAGGTGTAGAGGAGGGTGGCGCCGGAGTACCCCGCCTGGACGTAGGCGCCTCGCGCGTCGCGCGGCTCGGCGCCGATCTCGGTTCGCACCGCAGCGGTGGCCTCGGCGAGTCCACGGTCGGCGCGAGTCTTGATGACGGTCAGTCCCTCACGGCCCTCGGGAACGTCGTCGCCGCCCCGCAGCCGGTCAGCAGGAGGCTCACGAGACCCACGACGATCATTCCTCTCCTAGCACGGTTCACTGCTCGAACCCCGTGTCTCGGCGCACAGGCTGTCGATCTTCCTCGGGGTCCTGCATCGGCCCGTACCACGGGTCGTGGCGGTGCTCGGCTGACAGCACGCCGTCGTCGTTGCCCGCGACGATCTGGCCCGCCGGTCGGCGACGCGGTGCGCCTCCTCGGCCGTGACCGGCTCGCCGCCGACGGGCGGTGGCGGTGTCGTCCCTGCGGGTGGCAGCAGCACGATGTCGACGTCGGGATCGCGTCGTCGCACCACGTCCCAGAACGGCTCGCGTCCCCCCGGTTCGCTCATGCGCAGGAGCGTAGTCGGGTTCCGGATCCGAGTGAAGCGTCCAGGTCGCGTGCGGTCAGGCGAGCCAGTGCAGCGTGCGGCCGTGCCCGTGGGTCCACGCGACGGCCCGGCCGTCGACCCCGAGCACGAACGCGTGGTGCTCGGGAGCGGGGGAGGAGGCGTTGGCGGTGATCGACGGGAGCACGCCCGGTGACTCGTTGCTCACCCAGTGGCAGGCGCCGTCGGCGACGAGGCCGCGGGCCAGCTCGTCGAACGTGACCCGCTGGGCGTCGTCGAGGTAGGCGATCACGGCGCTGTGGAGCACGACGACCGGTCCGTCGGCCGCGGCCTCCTCGAACAGCCGCGGCAGCTCGGTGAGCAGGTCGCCCGCGACGACGTGCGGCGGGTCGGCACGCGCGACCTCGAGCGCGGCGCGGAGCCGGGCGCGGCGGTCGTCGTGCTCGGGCCAGACGAGCGTCTCAAGCCAGGCCACGTCCTCTGGCGAGGTGACGTCGAGCGGGTTCAGGTCGATCCCGCGACGTGCGCCGACGAGGGGGACGCGCCGGGGGAGGGGCGCTGGCCCCGTGACGTCGCAGGCGAGCCCAGGACCGGTGCCGACGACGACGTCGCCGTCGTCCGTGCGCCAGCGGTAGGTGTAGCGGTCGGGGTAGAGGCACAGGCCGGCGCTCGCCCCGACCTCCAGCAGCGACAGCGGTGCGCCGCCGTGCCGTGCCGCCAGGAGCGCGAACGCAGGGACGAGGGTCGCGAGCCGGCCGACCTCGTTGGTCTGCGTCGAGCGGGACAGGATCGTGGCGCGGACGGGGCCGTCGATGCCGTCGCCCAGGAGGGCGTCACGGAGGGCGGCGTACGGCCCGGGCGCCGGCACGCCGTGCAGCCTCGCGGCGGCGAGGACGAGGTTCGGCTGCTGCTTCAGCCGGGGCAGGCTGCCCAGCCACGCCAGCACCTCGGCGTCCTCGGCGACGGCCGCCGACCATGCGGCGAAGGTGGGGGAGTCCGCCGCGTCCCGGGCGAACGCGCGGTACTGGTCGGCGAGGTCGTGCCAGAGGTCCACGTCCCGAGTGTGCCCCGAGCGCCGCGCCCACGGCGCTACCAGGGGCGGCCCCGCAGGTCGACGTCACCGTCCGGCCAGTCGGCGACTGGACGTCCGGCGGGATGCAGCAGGACCGGCGGCCCCGGCTCCTGCACGACGGGCGCGCCGTCGACCGTGCTGAGGCTGCGCTCGCGGACCCTGGTGCGCGTCCATCCGCAGGACCGGTAGAACGGCACCACCTCCTCACGGCAGCCGAGGTACGCGAAGTCAGCCGCAGCCACCTCGCGCGCCGCGCGGGCCGTCTCCCGCAGGACCGTTCGTCCCAGGCCCGAGCCTCGAGCCGCGTGAGCCACCAGCACACCCCCGACCCCGGCGACGACCACGTCGACGTCACCGACGCCGATCGTCCGTCGCTGCAGGCCGACGTGGGCGACCACCCGTCGGTCGAGACTCCCCACCACGTGCAGGTCGGCCGGGGCGTAGCCGTAGGGCTGCTCCGGGTCCCAGGCCCCGTGCTCGGCGAGGTACTCGGCGTCGAACAGTCGACGCAGCCCTCCCAGCCATGGCACCAGGGCCCCGTGCTCGACCACCACGACCTGCACGTCGGTCCCCTCAGGCGCGGTGCTCGGGGGAGTCGTGGCCGGTCACGGGCTCCGCCGGGTGCGCGGCGTCGGCGACGTGGTGGGTCACGGCGTGCCCGGTCGACGTCGCATGACCGCCGTCGGTGCGGAACAGCGCGCTCGGCCACCACATCCAGCGACCGAGGTCGAGGGTGAGGGCGGTGACCAGCACCGACCGGACCACCAGCGTGTCGAGGAGCACGCCGAGCGCCACGGCGAAGCCGAGCTCGGCGAGGAACACGATGGGCAGCGACCCGAGTGCGGCGAACGTGCCGGCCAGCACCAGTCCTGCCGACGTGATCACGCCGCCCGTCGCCGCGAGGCCGACGAGAGCACCACGGCGGGTGCCGTGCACGAGCGACTCCTCGCGCACGCGGGTCATGAGGAAGATGTTGTAGTCGATGCCGAGCGCCACCAGGAACACGAAGGCGTAGAGCGGGAACGAGGAGTCGGTGCCGCCGAACCCGAACAGGTGCCGGAACACCAGCGCGCTGATGCCGAGCGCCGCCCCGAACGAGAGCACGACCGTGACGAGCAGGACGATCGGTGCCATCACGGAGCGCAGCAGCACGCCGAGGATCAGCAGCACCGCGAGCAGGACGACGGGGATGATCAGGCGCGTGTCGGCTGCAGAGGCCTCCTGGACGTCGTGGTTGATCGCCGTCGTGCCACCCACGAGCGGGTCGCCCGGGACGTCGGCCATGGCGTCGCGGGCCCGGTCGATGGTGTCGAAGGCGGCTCGTGAGTCCGGCGCAGCCTCCAGCGTGCCCTCGACGTAGCCGACGTCGCCTCGCACGACGGGACGGGAGACGGAGTCCGGTGCGATGCCCCGGACGTCCTGCAGGGCGGCCGCCGCGTCGTCGACGTGCGCAGCGTCGACGACCACCTGCACCGGCGAGCCCGCACCCCCGGGGAAGTGCTCGGCGAGCTTGCCCTCGGCGACGATCGACGGCTGCTCGGTGGTGAACTGCTCGGCGTCGGAGAGACCATTGGCGTCGAGCTGCACGAGTCCGACCGTGAAGACCGCCAGGAGGAGGGTCGTCACTGCCCACACAGCACGAGGACGATGGGCGATGCGGCGTCCGACGCGGCCCCACACGCCGTCCTCGGCGGGCTGCGGGTCGCCGTGGTGCGGCACGAAGGGCCAGAACACCCAGCGTCCGGACACGACCAGCAGCACCGGCAGCAGCCCCAGCATCGTCACGAGCGCGACGACGATGCCTGCGGCGGCGACGGGACCCAGGCCGGCCGTGGCCTGCATCTGCGCGAGCAGCAGGCAGAGCAGGCCCACCACGACCGTCGAGCCGCTCGCCAGCACGGCCGGCGCGGCCCGGTGGAGGGCGTGCGCCATCGCCTCGTGACGGTCAGCGGTGTTGCGCAGCTCCTCGCGGTAGCGCGCGACGATCAACAGCGCGTAGTCGATGCCCGCGCCGAGCACGAGGACCGACAGGATGCCGGCACTCTGCCCGTTGACGGTGAGGCCGGCGTGCTTCGCGAGGAGGTAGACCACCCCCTGCGCCGCGAACACGCTCAGCACCCCGCAGAACAGCGGGATGACCCACAGCACGGGACTGCGGTAGGTCAGCAGCAGCATGACGACGACGACCGAGACCGCCGCGAGCAGCAGGATGCCGTCGATCCCCGCGAACGCCTGCGCCTGGTCGGCACCGAGCGCGGCGGGACCCGCGACGTACACCTCGGCGCCGTCGGCGTCCTTCTCCGCGAGGTCGCGCAGCTCCTGCACCGCGTCGGGGAGCCGCTCCAGCCCGGCGTCGGCGTCGACGCGCAGGTTCACGACCAGCTCGGCAGCCTCGCCGTCCCGCGACGGGATCGGCCCGACGACGTCCCCGGTGACCTCGGGCACGGTGGCTAGCTCGGACTTCAGCGCGACGAGGCGCTGCAGGTCCTGCGGTCGGGCCCCGCCGTCGCGCACGAGGAGCACGATCGCCGGCAGCACGTCAGGGTCGGCGAAGCGCGACGCCCGCTCGATCACCCGGGTCGACTGCGCGTCGGCCGGCAGGAACGACGACGCCTCGTTGCGCTGCACGTCGCTGAGCTTGGTGCCGAAGGCCAGCCCGAGGCCGAGGAGCAGGCCGACGAGGACGACGAGCACCGGCCACTTGCCCCAGCGGTGCGTGATCCAGCTGCTGACCTGCCGGCCCATCGGAACCTCCTCGACCCTCCGCGCGACGCTCGCCGCCGCGGGACCAGCATGGCGGACCCGGGGTGCCCGAGGGAATGGGTGGGAACCCTGGTCCGGTCCCGGGGACGGGCCTGTGCGCCGACCGACGCGGGTGCGGCGCCGCCTGGGATACTGGCGGTGATGAACCCCACCTACGCCGAGGTCGAGGCCGCCCTGCTGGGCCGCTGGCCCGAGACCAGGCTCGAGCCGTCGCTCGAGCGCATCACCGCACTCTGCCGCCTGCTCGGCGACCCGCAGGACGCCTACCCCGTCGTGCACCTCACCGGGACCAACGGCAAGTCGTCGACCGCGCGCATGGTCGACGCGCTGCTGCGGGCGCTCGACCTGCGCACGGGGCGGTTCACCAGCCCGCACCTGCAGAGCATGACCGAGCGGATCAGCCTCGACGGCGAGCCGCTCACCGAGGAGCAGTTCGTCGAGGCGTTCGCCGACGTCGCCGCGTACGCGCAGGTCGTCGACGACAGCCAGCCGCACCCGGTCTCGTTCTTCGAGCTGACCGTCGCGATGGCGTTCGCCGCGTTCGCCGACGCGCCCGTCGACGCCGCCGTCGTCGAGGTCGGCATGGGCGGCTCGTGGGACGCGACCAACGTCGCGCACGGCAAGGTCGCCGTGGTCACCCCGGTGGCCGTCGACCACGCCCGCTACCTCGGCGACACCGCCGCCGAGGTCGCCGTCGAGAAGTCGGGGATCATCAAGGCCGGCTCGCACGCGGTGCTCGCCGCGCAGGAGCCCGACGTGCTCGACGTGCTCGTGCGCCGCAGCCTCGAGGTCGGCGCCACGGTGCTGCGCGAGGGCGTCGACTTCGGCGTCGTCGAGCGGCTCAACGCCGTCGGCGGGCAGCAGGTCGCGCTGCAGGGGCTCAACGCGCGCTACGACGACGTGCTCCTGCGGCTGCACGGCGCCCACCAGGCGCAGAACGCCGCCGTGGCGCTCGCGACCGTGGAGGCCTTCGTCGACGCCGAGCTCGACGCCGACCTCGTGCGCGCCGCGTTCGGCGAGGTCACGTCGCCCGGTCGCCTCGAGGTCCTGCGCCGCAGCCCCACCGTGCTCGTCGACTCCGCCCACAACCCGCACGGCGTGCGGGCGGCGGTCGAGACGGTGCAGGACGCGTTCACGTTCAGCCCGCTGGTCGGCGTCGTCGGCGCCATGGCCGACAAGGACGTCGAGGAGATGCTGCGCGAGCTGGAGCCCGTCCTGGCGCACGTCGTGTGCACGCAGAACAGCCTCGACCGCTCGATGCGCGCCGAGGAGCTCGGCGAGCTGGCCGAGGAGGTGTTCGGCGAGGACCGCGTGACCGTCGTGCGCAGCCTCGACGACGCCCTCGTGCGGGCGATCTCCATGGCCGAGACCGGCGAGGGCATGGAGGAGGCGATCGGCAGCGGTGGCGTGCTGGTGATCGGGTCGGTCGTCACGGCCGGCGAGGCGCGCATCCTGCTCGGCGGCGGACCGGCCGGCGGTGCCGCATGAGGGGCATGTGCGCCGCGATGCTCACGTTCGAGGCGATCCTCCTCGGTCTCAGCACCCCGGTCATGATCACCGTCGAGGACGTGCCCGCCTCGACCGCGCTCCCGCTCGGGCTGGGGCTGGCGGTGCTGTGCATCCTCACCGCGGGCATGCTGCGCCGCCCCTGGGGCTACACCGTCGGGCACGTCATCCAGGTGGCGTCGGTCGCGCTCGGCTTCCTCGTGCCGGCGATGTTCTTCGTGGGCGGCATGTTCGCGCTCCTCTGGGTCAGCGCGTTCGTGCTCGGCCGACGGATCGAGGAGGACAAGCGACGTTGGGCCGAGGAGGGCCCCGACCCGGCCTGACGCCCTCGCGCCACGGGCCTGTGGTGCCTACGGTGGGGTCATGGTGCGCGTGCTGGCGGTGTCCGACGAGGTGGTGGACTCGATCCACCACCCGCAGGTGCGCCGGCTCGCGCCCGACCTCGTCGTCGGCACGGGGGACCTGCCCTGGGACTACCTCGAGTTCCTGGCCTCGGCCCTGGACGTCCCGGTCGTCTTCGTCCCGGGCAACCACGACCCCGAGGTCGTCACGCGCGCGACCGGCTGGCGGGCGGTGCTGACCGGCGACGGCATGCCGCACGCCGACCCGCGGCCGCTCGGCTGCAGGAGCGCCGACGGACGGGTCGTCGAGGCGGCGGGCCTGCGGATCGCGGGTCTGGGCGGCAGCATCCGCTACAGCCACGGCGCCAACCAGTACACGCAGCGCCAGCTCGCGCGACGCGCCCGGCGGCTCCTGCGCCGCGCCGGCGGCGAGCCCGTCGACCTGCTGCTCACGCACTCCCCGCCGAGCGGCCTCGGCGACGAGGACGACCCGCCTCATCGGGGCTTCGACGCGCTGCACCAGGTGCTCGACGTCCTGCGCCCGACGTGGCACCTGCACGGGCACGTCCACCCCTACGGCATGGCCAAGCCCGACCGGCAGGTCGGACCGACCACGCTGCGCAACGTCATCCCCTACCAGCTCATCGACGTCGAGCCGATCCGTCGGCCGGTCGGCGTCGCCGCCGAAGGAGGCTCCGATGGTCAGTGACTCCGGCTCGCCCCGCGTGGACGCCGAGAGCGACTTCCTGCGCGCCCGCCGTGCGCAGGTGCTCGCGTCGCTGGCGGCGCGGCTGCGCAACGACCGCGACGACGTCGTGCGGTCGCTGTCCTTCGACGAGGTCGTGGAGGCCCTCGGTCGCCGTGGCGAGCACTACGTCGGCACGAAGGTCATCCCGCTCGACGCGATCGTGGGGTCCGTCGACAAGGAGCGCGACTTCGACCGTCGCTTCCGCCCGACGTCGACGCGCAGCCGCGAGCGCTGGGAGCGGCTGGCGCTGGCCACCCGCCGGGGCGAGGTCATCCCGCCGATCGAGGTGTACCAGGTCGGCGACTACTACTTCGTGCGCGACGGGCACCACCGCGTCTCCGTGGCCCGGAGCATGGGGGACTCGGTGATCGAGGCGCGGGTGACCGCCGTCGACACGCTGCTCACCCCCACGGGCGTCGACGTCCGGTCCGACCTGGAGCTCAAGCACTGGCGACGGCTCATGCTGGAGCGCGTCCCGTTCACGGGGGAGGCGCGCGCGGCGATCGCGTTCGACCACCCGGAGCAGTACGGCGAGATCGCCGAGACCGTCGAGGCCTGGGGGGCGCGGACGATGCATGCCGAGCGCGCCTACATGGACAAGCCGACGATGGCGGCGCGCTGGTACGCCGAGGAGTTCGAGCCCGTCGCGCGCCTCATCGAGGACGCCGGCGTCCGCGGGCCGAAGGAGCGTCTGGCCGCCGCGTACCTGCGGGTGGCCTGCGAGCGGTACCGCCTCATCCGCGAGCACGACTGGAACGCCGAGGTCATGGGGCAGGTGCGGGTCCGGTCCCGGCCGCCGCGACGCTGACGCGCCCCGACGGCCGGGTCCTCGTCCGGCCTCCGACGGTCAGAGGCCGACCGTCAGGTTCTCGCCGCTCTGCGGGTCGAAGAAGTGCAGCCGGTCGGAGTCGATGAACAGGGTCACGTCGTCGTCGCCCTGCGCGCCGCTGGCCGCGTCGAGCGAGACGACGAGCTGCGTGCGCAGCGACTCGCTGTCGGCCTCGCGCGCGAGGTCGCGCAGCTGGTCCTGCACCTGCGCCTCGGCGTCGTAGGGCACGTACGCGTACTGCTGGTCGCCGAGCCACTCGCGCACGTCCACGTGCGCCTCGAACGTGCGCGTGCCGTCGACGGCGTCGTCGGCCATCACCGACACGTCCTCGAAGTGCTCGGGGCGGATGCCCGCGAGCAGCAGCCCCTTGCCCGCGGTGCGCTCGGCCTTGTCGGCGGGCAGCGGGAAGGTGCCGAACGGGAGCGTGACCTGGCCGTCCTCGACGGTGGCGGGCAGGAAGTTCATCGGCGGGGAGCCGATGAAGCCGGCGACGAACAGGTTGACCGGCTGCTCGTACAGCTCGCGGGGCGACGCCAGCTGCTGCAGCACGCCACGCTTCATGACGGCCACCCGGTCACCGAGCGTCATGGCCTCGGTCTGGTCGTGCGTGACGTAGACGGTGGTGATGCCGAGCTGCTTCTGCAGCCGGGCGATCTCGGTGCGCATCTGGCCGCGCAGCTTGGCGTCGAGGTTCGACAGCGGCTCGTCGAACAGGAACGCCTTCGCGTCGCGCACGATCGCGCGACCCATGGCGACCCGCTGGCGCTGGCCGCCGGAGAGGTTGCCGGGCTTGCGCTCGAGGTGCTCGTCGAGGTCGAGCGTCCTGCTCGCCTGGCGGACCTTCTCGTCGATCTCCTTCTCGGGGCGCTTCTTCAGGCGCAGGGGGAAGGCGATGTTCTCGTACACGGTGAGGTGCGGGTAGAGCGCGTAGTTCTGGAAGACCATCGCCAGGTTGCGGTCGCGCGGGGCGAGGTCGTTCACCCGCTCGCCGCCGATGACCATGTCGCCGGAGGTGATGTCCTCCAGGCCGACGATCATCCGCAGCAGCGTCGACTTCCCGCAGCCCGAGGGCCCGACGAGGATCAGGAACTCGCCGTCGGCGACGTCGATGCTGACGTCGTTGACCGCGGGGAAGCCGTCACCGTACTTCTTGACGATGTTCTTCATCTCGATGGTGGCCATGGATCAACCCTTCACTGCGCCGGCGGTGAGGCCCGCGACGATCTTTCGCTGGAAGAACAGGACGAGGAGGATGACCGGCACCGTGGCGACGACGGCTCCTGCGGCCAGCAGCGAGGCCGGCCGGTTGAACGGGTCGGCGCCGACGAAGAACGACAGCGCCGCGGGGATGGGACGGGCCCGCTCGGTCGAGGTGAGCGAGATGCCGAAGACGAAGTCGTTCCACGCGAAGAAGAACGTCAGGATCGCGGCGGTGAACACGCCGGGCGCCGCCAGCGGGACGATCACCTTGCGGAACGCCTGCCACGACGTCGCGCCGTCGACCTGCGCGGCCTGCTCCATCTCCCACGGGATCTCGCGGAAGAACGCCGACAGCGTCCAGATCGCGAGGGGGAGCGTGAAGCTCATGTAGGGGATGATCAGGCCGATCCACGTGTCGTAGATGCCGAACGTGCGCCACATGTCGAACAGCGGGCCCACGAGGGAGACCACCGGGAACATGGCGATGACGAGCGCCGTGGTCAGCACGAAACGTTTGCCCTGGAACTCCAGGCGCGCCACCGCGTAGGCGGTCAGCGTGGCGAGCGCGACGGAGAGGATCGTGGCCGTCAGCGAGATGCCGATCGAGTTGAGGATGGCGCGGCGGAACTGCTCGTCCTGGATGACGTCGACGTAGTTCTGCCAGCCCGCGCCACCGCCGCTCTGCGGGAGGAACCCGGGGCTGCCGTTCGTGACCGCCTCCTGGCTCTTGAACGACAGCGAGATGATCCAGGCCACCGGCAGCAGGCACCAGAGGAGGATGAGCACGAAGCCGACGAGCGTGCCGACCCGGTTGAGGGCGTTCTTGTTCATGTCACGCCTCCTGCCGCGCGTCCGCGAGGTTGACGCGGAAGATCTTGACGATGAGGAAGGCGACCACCAGCACCGAGAGGAACAGCAGCACCGAGAGGGCCGAGCCGATGCCCAGCTGGAACTGCTCGATCACCTGCCGGTAGGTCAGGAAGGAGATCGACTCGGTGCCGTTGGCGCCTGCGGTCATCACGAAGATGTTGTCGAAGATGCGGTAGGCGTCGAGCGCGCGGAACAGCACCGCGACCATGATCGCGGCGCGCATGTTCGGCAGGATCACCTTCCACAGCCGCTGCCACCACGTCGCGCCGTCGACCTTGGCCGCCTCGAGCATGTCCTCAGGCACCTGGGCCAGGCCGGCGAGCAGGAGCAGTGCCATGAACGGCGTCGTCTTCCAGATCTCCGAGACCATGATCGCGACCATCGAGCTCTCGTAGCTCGCGAACCAGTTGAAGTCGGAGCCGACGAACGGCAGCACGTCGTTGACGAAGCCGTTGGTGTTGGAGAACGCGAACTGCCAGGCGAAGCCGGAGACGACGGTGATGATGCCGTAGGGGATCAGGATCGAGGTGCGCACGAGCCCGCGGGCGAAGACCAGCCGGTGCATCACCATCGCGAAGACGAACCCGATCACGAGCTCGACGGCCACGGTCACGACCATGATGAAGACCGTGTTGCCGGTGTCCCGCCAGAACAGGCCGTCGGTGAGAGCCGTCGCGTAGTTGTCGAGCCCGACGAACTCCCGCTCGTCCGGTGCCGTCAGCGAGTAGCTGAAGAACGACAGGTAGAGCGCGCGCAGCATCGGGAACGCGGTGACGAGCAGCATCAGCGCGACGGCCGGTGCCACCAGCTTGAGCGCGAGCCGGTTCTCGGCGCGGGTGCGGTCGGAGGCGCGGTTGACGGTGGAGGTGCTCACAGCAGGGCCTCCCCTCGGAGGACGGCGCTCAAGAAGTCGGCCGACTTCCGGGGCGTGGTGTCGGGGTCGACCTGGCGCGGCGAGTGCCAGACGGACTGGATCGCGCTCGAGATCTGGCTGTAGAACGCGCTCTTCGGGCGCGGGCCGCCGGTGTCGATGCTGTCGGCCCACAGGGCGAGCAGGTCGGCGGGGTAGGCGTCCTTGAGCGCCGCGGAGTCGTACACCGACTGGCGCGCCGGCATGAGGCCCTCGTTGACCGCGAGGTCGCGCTGCGCCTCGGCGTTCGTGACGCACACCGCTGCCTCCTGGGCGAAGTCGGGGTGCTTCGAGAAGGCGCCGACGCCGATGTCGATGCCGCCGATCGGGGGCCGGGACTCCTCGCCCTCGACGGTCTGCGGGTAGCGGGCCCAGCCGAGGTCCTTCAGCTCGTCCTCGTCCTTCGGTCCACCGGGCTTGCCGACGAGTCCCTCGTAGTTCTTGTAGACGAAGGTCCAGTTGGTCATGAACTCACCGGGCCCCTCGGCCGGGAACATCTGGCCGAGGCTGGTGCCCTCGTTCGACGTCGTGAGGTCGGGCTGCGCGGCCTTGGACCGCGCGAGCTTCTGGATGACGGCGGCGGCCTCCTTGCCGGCCGCGCTGTCGATCGTGACCTTGGCGTCGCGACCGTCCTCGACCGTGGACGGGTCGAGGATGTTGCCGCCCGCGCCCTGGACGAGGCTGTTGATCCACACGACGTACGCCTCGTACTTGTTGGCCTGCACGCCGACGGTGCCGCCCTCCTGCGAGGCGGCGTCGATCACCTGGTCCCAGGTGACCGGCTTGCTCATGTCGAGGCCGGCCGCCTGCGCGAGGGACTTGCGGTACCAGACCACCTGGGTGTTGGCCCACTGCGGCGCGGCGACGACCTGGTCGTTCCAGGTGACCGTCTCGGCAGCGCCCTTGAGGACGTCGTCGTCGAGCACGGCGTCGGCCTGCTCGCCCTCGAACGGCTCGAGCCACTTCGCGTTCGCGAACTCCGGCACGAACACCGGGTCGAGGCTCATCAGGTCGGTCGAGCTGTCGCCGGCCGCGAGACGGCGCGCGAGCTGGGTGCGCTGGTCGGTGGCGCTGGCGGGGAGCAGCTGGATGGCGATGTCGTAGTCGTCGGTGCTGCACTTCTCGGCCAGCGCGTTGAGCGTGTCCTGGCCGTCGGGGTTGATGTACCAGGTCAGCGTCGGCTTCCCGCTCGACCCGCCGCACGCGGCGAGCAGCGAGGAGCCGAGCGCGACGCTCGCGACCACCGCTGCGGTCCGTCGTCGTCTGCCCGTCATGAGCTGCCTCCCGTTCGCTCGTCCCGTCGTGATCGGCGCCACACGGGGACTCCTCAACGTAGGGGTGCGCCGACGACGACGCAAGCCAGGACCGGGACGATCGGTCAGGACCCGGCGTGCCGCGTCCACACGGTCGTGTCCGACGGGAGCCGGCCGTCGTCGAGGTCGCCGCTGGCCACGAGGACCTCGCCGGCAGGCAGAGGGACGGGGGCGTCGGACAGGTTCGTGCGCACCTCCGCGACGGGCACGCCGTCGGCGTCCACGAGTCGCAGGGCAAGCACATCGGGCGGGGCGTCCGGCAGCCACGCGAGGGTGGTGGTGCCGAGCCCGAGCTCGCGACGGACGCGCAGGAGCCGGCGGTAGAGCTCGAGCGTCGAGCCCTCGACGCCACGCTGACGGCCGGGCGCCAGGTCGGCGTACTCGGGCGGCTGCGGCAGCCACGGCTCGCCGGGACCGAACCCCAGCGACGGGCCGTCGGACGCCCACGGCACGGGCACGCGGCACCCGTCGCGGCCGTGGCGGGTGCCGCCCGAGCGCGCGAACGTCGGGTCCTGCAGCACCTCGTCGGGCAGCCGCGTGTGGTCGGGCAGGCCCAGCTCCTCGCCTTGGTAGAGGTAGGCCGAGCCGGGGAGCGCGAGCATGAGCGCGGTGGCCGCGCGGGCACGGCGCAGACCGAGCACGGGGTCGGGCTGCTCGTCGTGCGGTCCGATCCCCTCGACCTCGGCCACCTGCGTCGCGTCGGAGCGGCCCAGACGCGTCGCGTGGCGCACGACGTCGTGGTTGGAGAGCACCCACGTCTGCGGTGCGCCGACGGCGCCGGCGCTGGCCAGGGCGTCGTCGACCGACGCGCGCAGGGCGTCGGCCCGCCACGGCGTCATGAGGAAGGAGAAGTTGAAGGTCTGGTGCAGCTCGTCGGGCCTGACGTAGGCGGCGAGGGCCTCGGCGGGCTGCACCCACGCCTCGCCGCACAGCATCCGGTCGTCGTCCTCACCCCACAGCGCGGTCTGCGTGCCGCGGTACTCCTCGACGAGCGCGCGCCACCGGCGGTACACGTCGTGGACGCCGGGCTGGTCCCACATGGGCAGGAGGCTGCTGCGGTCGCGCGTCTCGTCGAGGGCGAGGTCGGCGTCGGGCAGCCCGTCGGCCTTCACCAGGCCGTGCGCGACGTCGATGCGGAACCCGTCGACGCCCCGGTCGAGCCAGAAGCGCAGCACCGACTCCAGCTCGGCGTGCACCTCGGGGTTCGTCCAGTCGAGGTCGGGCTGCGAGCTGTCGAAGAGGTGGAGGTACCACTCGCCGGGGGAGCCGTCGGGGTCGGTCGTGCGGGTCCAGGCCGGGCCGTCGAACTTCGACTGCCAGTTGTTCGGCGGCTCGGAGCCGTCGTCGCCACGGCCCGGACGGAAAACGTAGCGGGCCCGCTCGGGACTGCCGGGGCCGGCGGCGAGCGCAGCCTGGAACCACGGGTGCTCGCTCGACGTGTGGTTCGGGACGACGTCGACGACGACCCGCAGGCCGAGGTCGTGGGCGCGCTCGACGAGGGCATCGAAGTCGGCCAGCGTGCCGAACAGCGGGTCGACGTCGCGGAAGTCGGCCACGTCGTATCCGCCGTCGTTCTGCGGGGAGACGTAGAAGGGCGAGAGCCAGAGCGCGTCGACGCCGAGGTCGGCGAGGTGCTCCAGGCGCGACGTGATGCCGGGCAGGTCGCCGAGCCCGTCGCCGTCCGCGTCGGCCCACGAGCGCGGGTAGACCTGGTAGATGACGGCGTGGCGCCACCACGGCTGGTTGCTCACGGTTCCTCCGGGGCTCGCGGGTCGACGGTCGAGGACGCGTCCTGCCGCCGCCAGGTGGTGGGTGAGGGCCCGCGCCCCCGCCGCCGGAGGTCGTGTCCCACGCTACCGACGCAGCCACCACGGTCGGTCGGGGAGCCCTGCCCCCGCTAGGTTGAGGGCATGTCCCAGCGCACGCTCGTCCTGCTCAAGCCCGACACCGTCCGCCGCGGCCTCGTCGGCGAGGTCCTCCGCCGCTACGAGGCGAAGGGCCTCACGATCGTCGCGATGGAGCACCGCGCCATCGACGCCGAGCAGGCCGACGCCCACTACGCGGAGCACGTCGAGCAGCCCTGGTACCCGCCGCTGCGCGACTTCGCGACCTCGGGCCCGCTCGTCTCCCTCGTGCTGGAGGGCGACGAGGCGATCGCCGTCGTCCGCGCGCTCAACGGCGCCACCGACGGCCGCGCCGCCGCCCCCGGCACCATCCGCGGTGACCTCTCGCTGTCGAACCGCGAGAACCTCGTCCACGCGTCGGACTCCGAGGAGTCCGCCGCCCGCGAGATCGCCCTCTGGTTCCCGTCCCTCGCCTGACCCCACCCGGACGCAAGACTCTGCGTTCGCGAGCGGTCGACCTCACGATGCTGCGTTGGTGACGGGATCCGGACACGAACGCAGCCTCGTCGAGCATCATTCACGCGAACGCCGAATCGTGCGCCGGTTCGGCGAGCGCCGCAGAAGCTCGGGTGCCGGGGCACCTTCCCAGCCGTGCGCGCGAGCCATGCGGTCGAGCTGGTCCAGGACGCTCCCTGGGTGGTGCCGCACCGCGTAGGAGGAGAAGGTCAGGCAGTGCCGACCGGTGATGACCACCTCGTTGGCGCGCACCAGGTCGTCGTCCCACTGCTCGACCGCGAGGTGCGGTACCCCGTGGACCTCCACGCCAAAGCCCAGCTGCTCGCACCAGACGTCGAGGTATAAGCGCCCGCTCGGTCCGCGGACCGCCGCCTGCCTGCTGGCTCGGGGCAACCCGCTCGCGCACCAGATCGCGGCGAAGTCGCGCTCGGGGACTGACTGGATGCCGCCCGACGCGTCGAGGATCGAGGAGACGATGACGCTGCGGTGTCGGCACCGTCCGCGGCGGGTGAGGGCCTCGCGCAGGTGCCGGGTCGTGACGAGACCGGATTGCAGTGCGCTGATGACGATCCAGCGGGCGTACCGCTCGTTGCCGTGCCACGAGGCGGCGTCGAGCACCGACCGAGCGGGCCGTGTGCGTCGTGGACGGCGCTCGGGGTGGACGTCGTCGTCATCGAGCGCGCCGGACCAGTGGGGGGTCGCGCCCTGCCACGACGGCGCTCGTGCCCCCGACGGGAGCACGACGAGGTGCCGCGCGTCGCGGGCGTCGAACCCGTCGTGGCGCAGGGCCGCGGCCCCGGCGAGGGCCGAGCGTGGTGGTGACGACGCGAGCGCCAGCAGGTCGCGCTCGTGCTGGCTCAGTGGTCCGTTGTGGGTGACGACGACACCACGGCACGGGCGGGTCCAGATGCCGTCGCGGATGCGCCGCCGTACGGGCCACACGCCGAAGAGGTCCTGCGCCTCGCGGATGGTCAACACCGTGTCCATGCGTCCACGTTGCCCGGCTGCACGCGACGAGGGGGACGAGCACCAGCCGGCTGTGGACGACTGTGTCCTCGGCGTCGGCCCGTCCACAACCGCACGCACGATGCTGCCTTCGCCTGCCGGAGCTCGGACGCTTCTGCGTTCGTGGCGGGATCCGGACGTGAACGCAGCATCTTCAGGCGCGGCGCGCCGGATCGCTCAGGACGCAGAATGTTGCGTCTCTGCGGGCCGGGTCAGGCGGGGTCGAGCGGGGGAGGGTCGGCGGGGCCGGCCCAGGGGACGACGACGTGGGCGAGGACGCCGTGGAAGCGTCCACGGACCTCCTCCGGCAGCCAGACGACCTCGTGCGACTGCGAGGCGATGTCGACGGTGCCCTGGAGGGTCACCGCGTCGACCGCCTGGCGCGGCGCGTCGCCGACCCGGTCCTCGTACTCGACGAGGGTGACGCCGACGCTGATCGGCACCTCGTTGCGGTTGACGAGGCCGACGCCCCAGAACTCCGCCGGCTCGAGGGTCGCGCGCTCCTCGAGGTCGACCATGACGGCCTCGACCGGGGCGACGACGCCGTCGAGGTCGACCTGCTCCATGGACTCGACGTGCACCTCGACACCGCGCACGTTGCGCGCGCCCTGCCCGTGGAAGTGCAGCACGTCGACGGCGTTCGCGCCGGGCGGCGCGACGACCTCGCCGCGGTCGATGCCGAGCACGGTGCCGACCTCGACGTTCGGCAGCTCACGGCCGTACACGTCGCGTGGGACGAAGCGCAGGACCGGACGCAGCCCGACCTCGGAGCCGTTGCGCAGCGTGACCGTCTGGTCGGGCGCGTCGGGATCGGTCGACTTCGGGACGTAGGAGAGCGTGATCGGCGGCTTGCGCCGGTTGAACAGACCCATGGCAGGAGAGCCTACGGACGTCGGCTCAGTACCAGCCGGCACCCTGCTTGAACGACCACGCCTCGCAGGGGGAGCCGTAGCGGTCCTGGATGTATCCGAGGCCCCACCGGATCTGCGTGGCGGGGTTGGTCTGCCAGTCGGAGCCGGCCGACGCCATCTTCGAGCCGGGCAGGGACTGGGGGATGCCGTAGGCACCGGAGCCGGGGTTCTCGGCGTCGACCTGCCAGCCGCTCTCCTGCGTCCAGATGTTGTCGAGGCACTGGAACTGGCTGGCGTCCCACCCGAAGTCGGAGAGCATGGCCTGCGCGACGGCGCGCGGGTCGGCGTCCTCGAGCGCCTTCTGACGAGCGGCCTCCGCCTTCGCCTCGGCGGCGGCCTTGCGGCGGGCCTCGGCACGGGCTGCGGCCTCGCGGGCCTCGTCGGCGGCGCGCTCGCTGGCGGCACGCTGGCCCTCGGCCTTCGCCTTCAGCTCGTCGACCTTGGAGTCGGCCTCCTGCTGGACGAGCACGGCGTCGGACACGCGCTGCGCGGCGGCGAGCGGCGTCGCGATCGCGGCGACGGGACGCAGCCCGGCCTCCTCGGTCGCCGCAGCGGCGGGGCTGGAGCCCACGGCCTGGGCGCCGGCGGTCAGGCCGCTGACCACCACCACGCCGCCCACGGCGCACGCCGAGAGGGCGCGCTTGCTGGGCAGCGCATCGGTGACGTCGGCCAGGGTGTCGAGGGCGCGATCACGTCGGCGCTCGAACGCCGACGGTGCGCGGTGACGTGCCATACGGTGCCGACCGCCCGACCGGTCGACGGGTTCGTCGTGACGCACACACTCTCCTGCAGGCTCGGGGACGGGGCGGGGAAGGGCCCGGGACGAAGCCTCCACTGTAGACGCCGAGACTGAGAGCCGGGGCGGGTTCTCTCAGGTCGGACGCAGGACCGGAGCCCGCGGGGTCTCGACCACGCCCGTTCGCCCCGTACCCTGGAGGGCATGTCCGTCGAGTCCGTCTTCCCTCGTCTCGAGCCCCTCCTGCCCACCGTCGGCAAGCCGATCCAGTACGTCGGCGGCGAGCTCAACGCGACGGTGAAGGAGTGGGACGACGTCAGCGTCCGCTGGGCGCTGATGTACCCCGACGCCTACGAGGTGGGCCTGCCCAACCAGGGCGTCCAGATCCTCTACGAGGTGCTCAACGAGCGCGACTGGCTGCTCGCCGAGCGCACCTACGCCGTGCAGGCCGACATGGAGGCGGTGATGCGCGAGCACGAGATCCCGCAGTTCACGGTCGACGCGCACCGTCCCGTGCGGGCCTTCGACGTGCTCGGCATCTCCTTCGCCACCGAGCTCGGCTACACGAACATGCTGACCGCGCTCGACCTCGCGGGCATCCCGCTGCACGCCGCCGACCGCACCGACGACGACCCGATCGTCCTCGCCGGCGGGCACAGCGCCTTCAACCCCGAGCCGGTGGCCGACTTCCTCGACGCCGCCGTGCTCGGCGACGGCGAGGAGATCGCGCTGGCGATCAGCGAGGTGGTGCGCGAGTGGAAGGACGAGGGACGTCCGGGCGGACGCGACGAGCTGCTGATGCGCCTCGCGGCGTCCGGGGGCGTGTACGTGCCCCGCTTCTACGACGTCGACTACCACGACGACGGCCGCATCGCGTCGGTCCGGCCGAACCGCGACGGCGTGCCCTGGCGCGTGCGCAAGCACACCGTCATGGACCTCGACCAGTGGCCGTACCCGCGCAACCCGCTCGTGCCGCTCGCCGAGACCGTCCACGAGCGCTACTCCGTCGAGATCTTCCGCGGCTGCACGCGCGGCTGCCGGTTCTGCCAGGCCGGCATGATCACGCGCCCGGTGCGCGAGCGGTCGCTGCAGACCATCGGCGAGATGATCGACACCGGGCTGCAGCGGTCGGGCTACCAGGAGGTCGGCCTGCTGAGCCTCTCGAGCGCCGATCACACCGAGATCGGCGACCTCGCCAAGCAGCTGGGCGACCGGTACGAGGGCACGAACACGTCGCTGTCGCTCCCGTCGACGCGGGTGGACGCCTTCAACATCACGCTCGCCAACGAGTTCAGCCGCAACGGCCGACGTTCCGGGCTGACGTTCGCGCCCGAGGGCGGCAGCGAGCGGCTGCGCAAGGTGATCAACAAGGCCGTCACCGAGGACGACCTCATCCGCACCGTCACCGCCGCCTACTCGCACGGCTGGCGGCAGGTGAAGCTCTACTTCATGTGCGGCCTGCCGACGGAGACCGACGAGGACGTGCTCCAGATCGGCGTGCTCGCCAAGAAGGTCATCGAGGCCGGACGCGAGGCGTCGGGACGGCGCGACATCCGCTGCACGGTGAGCATCGGTGGCTTCGTGCCGAAGCCGCAGACCCCGTTCCAGTGGGCCGCTCAGCTCGACCACGAGACGACCGACGAGCGGCTGCGCAAGCTGCGCGAGTCGGTGCAGTCGGACAAGCGCTTCGGTCGCGCCATCGGCTTCCGCTACCACGACGGCCGCCCCGGCATCGTCGAGGGACTGCTGTCGCGCGGCGACCGTCGCGTGGGTCGCGTCATCGAGGAGGTGTGGCGCGACGGCGGCCGCTTCGACGGCTGGAGCGAGCACTTCTCCTTCGAGCGCTGGGAGTCGAAGGCGGCCGACGTCTTCGCCGACCAGCCCGTCGACCTCGACTGGTACACCACCCGCGAGCGCGGCCACGACGAGGTCCTCCCGTGGGACCACCTCGACGCCGGCCTCGACAAGGAGTGGCTGTGGGAGGACTGGGAGGACGCCCTCGACCCCGACGCCCTCGAGATCGAGGACTGCCGCTGGACGCCCTGCTACGACTGCGGCGTCTGCCCCCAGATGGGCACCGACATCCAGATCGGCCCGACCGGGCAGAAGCTGCTGCCGCTCACCGTGGTGTGAGGTCGCGCGTCGTCTGCGTCATCGTCGCGCTGCGGGGCGTGGTCCGGCCGGTGCGCTGCCTGCGGTGGTCGTGACCTTGGTGGTGCGCTGCCTGCGGTCTTCTTGAGTTCGCTGGTGCGCTGCCTCGGCTGGCGCTGGGGGTGGCCTCCGAAAGGCCTCGACCGGCAGCGGGCCCGGACGTGGTTCCGGGTCTCGGGGTCTGGCCTGGGTCCGCCCTCGACGCAAGATTCTTCGTTCCTGCGTTCTTGATCCACCGTTCCGCGTCGGCGCGTCCTATCGGTGGACCTGCAACCGCAGGACCGCTCCTGCGGTTGCAGATCCACCGATAGCGGGCTGTCGGCGCAGATGTCTCTGCATTCGCGCGCTCGAGTCCGGAGGCTTCTGCGTTCACGACGGGATCCCGTAGCAAACGCAGAGTCTTGCGCCCACTCCGTGCCCGAGCCACAGCCCGAGACCCCAGACCAGCGCCGTCGCCAGCCGCCCGGTCGAGGCCCTTTCGGCGACCAGCCTCAGCGCCAGCCGAGGCAGCGCAGCAGCAACCCCAGACATCCTGCTGCAGCGCACCAGCAGGACGAGACCCCCGCAGGCAGCGCACCAGCAGGACAAGGCCCCGCACGCAGCCGCCCGACCCTCACCCCACCCGCGACGCGGACGCGAGGTCGTCCTCGACGGTGCCGCCGCGGTCGACGAGGGTGCCGAGGAAGCCGATGAGGACGGCGGCGGCCATGAGGACGACGACGGGGACGGTCCAGGAGCCGGTGAGGTCGTGGAGCAGGCCGGTGCCGAACGGGCCGAGGCCGGCGAGGAGGTAGCCGACGGACTGGCCGAAGGCGGAGAGGGCGGCGGTGCCCTCGGTGGTGCGGGTGCGACGGCCGAACATGATCAGCACCCACGTGAAGGTGCACCCGCCCAGGCCGAGCAGCACGGCCCACAGCCAGGGCGCGGCCGTCGGGGCGGCCAGCACGCCGCCCCAGCCGGCGACGGTGAGAGCCGCGAACGACCACGGGAGCACGCCGGTCCCGCCGAGCCGGGCGACGAGCGGCGGAAGCAGCAGCGTCATCGGGATGCCGACGGCGGCGAGCAGTCCCTGCATCGCGCCGGCCGTGCCGCTGGCGAGACCCGCGTCGGCGAGGATCGTCGGGAACCAGCCGAACTGTGCGTAGGCCTGCGCGGCCTGCACCGCGAAGCAGAGCGTGCACACCCACGCCAGCCGGCTGCGGGCCACGTGCGACAGCGGGATGCCCGACGGTCGGTCGAGGCCGGTGGTCCGGCCCGACCTCAGGGCCACCGGGAGCCACGGGAGCAGGGCGGCCACGGCGAGCACCGCCCACACGGCCACACCGGCACGCCAGTCGCCGAGGACGTCGGAGACGGGGACGGTGACCACCGAGCTGACCGCCCCGCCGGCCATGAGCGCCGCGCCGTACAGCGCGCCGACGAGCGCCAGGCGGTCCGGAAAGTGTTCCTTCGCGAGGGCCGGCAGGATCACGTTGCCGACCGCGCAGGCGGCGAGCGTCACCACGGAGAGGACGAGGAACGGGACGGTCGAGCCGACCGTCGCGCGGGTCGCCAGGCCGAGCGCCAGCACCACGAGCAACGTCGCCGCGGTGCGGTCGAGGCCCAGGACGCGGACCACCCGTGACGTCGTCGCGCCGAACACGGCGAAGCACAGCACCGGCAGCGTCGTCAGCACGCCGGCGACGGTCGCGCTCATCCCGAGGTCGTCACGCAGGGGGTCGACCACGACGCCGACGCTGCCGACGGCCACCCGCAGGTTCAGGGCCAGCAGCACGATCGCGGCGCCGACCAACCAGGCCGGACCGCTGCGCGTCGACGAGGGGGCGGCGGACGAGACGGGGTCGGCGGGGGAGGTCACCGACCCATCCAACGCCAGGGTCCTGACCGCCGCGCGGGCGACCCGACCCGACCCGTGGCGCGACGCCGCTCGGTACCCTCGACGACATGTCCGACGGCAGCACGACCCTGCGCGGCACCCCCAACCCCGAGGCGCCCAACCCGCAGCTGCCGATCGTGCAGCGACTGCGGATCCGCTTCGCCAAGCGTGGCCGGCTGCGGTTCACGAGCCACCGCGACTTCGGTCGAGCGTTCGAGCGCGCAGTGCGCCGCGCGCGGGTACCGATCGCCTTCTCGTCCGGCTACACGCCGCACCCGAAGATCTCGTTCGCCGGAGCGGCCCCCACGGGCGCCGCCAGCGAGGCCGAGTTCCTCGAGATCGGCCTCACCGAGACGCGCGACCCCGACGCCGTGCGCGCCGCGTTGGACGACGCCCTCCCGCCGGGGATCGACATCCTCGAGGTCGTCGCGGCACGGCAGGGCGCAGGCTCGCTCGCCGACCGCCTGGAGGCCAGCGAGTGGGTCATCGAGCTGCGCGACACGCCGGTCGAGCGGGCCCAGGAGGCGGCCGACGCGTTCCTCGCGGCGGAGCAGGTCGACGTCGAGCGCATGACCAAGCGCGGCATGCGCACCTTCGACGCGCGGGCCGCCGTCCAGTCGCTCTCGGTCGGTTCGTCCGACGGTCCGGGTGTGGCGTATGCGATACTGACCGTGGTCGTCCGGCACCAGAACCCGTCGGTACGACCGGACGACGTACTCTCCGGACTCCGCATCTGCGGGGACTTGACGCTCGAGCAGACGCCGCTGGCGACCCGCTCGGCCCAAGGTCCTCTGGACGCAGGGACCGGGACGGTCGGCGATCCGCTCGCCCTCGACCGCGACGCACCCTGATCGGGTGCTGACCGCGGCGGGCCGGGCGAGGAGCCAGTGACAGGCCGCACGTCGACCACCCCGGGACGCGCCAGCGCCCCGGGCCCGACAGAAGACTTTCGGCACCGGCCCCTCGGGGCAGGAGCCGCAGACGCAGAACCCCGACCGCCCTGCGGCGTACCCGGGGACTGAGGAGAGCACATGCTCGACGACGACACGAACACCCCGACCACCGAGTCCACCCCCGCGGTGCGCACCAGGCGCCGAGCCGCCGGCCGGCCCGCCGGGCCACCTGCCGCAGTGAGCACCGACATCTTCGCCGCGCCCGCGTCGGACGCCCCCGCTGCGCCGACCCCGCCGGCGGCCGAGAAGGCACCGACCGCCACGGTCGTCACCAAGACGCCCGCGCGACGCTCCACCCGCAAGGCCGCCCCGCCGGCCCCCGTGTCCGACGCCGTCGCCGACGAGGCTGCCGGTCAGCCGTCGACCGACGAGGTCGCCGCGGCTGGCGACACCGCTGCCGACACCGCCGAGGCACCGGCCGCCAAGCCGGCACGCAAGCGTCCGCCGCGCAAGAAGGCCGCCCCGAAGCCCGCGGCCGACCCCGTCGAGGAGGGCGCGCCGACCGACTCCGCGGCCGACGAGACCGTCGCCGACGAGGCGGCGGCCGACGAGGCCGGCACGGGCGAGGAGCCCGCCAAGGCCCCCGTCAAGCGTCCGGCGCGCAAGCGCGCCCCCCGGGCGGCTCGCCCGAACGACGAGGTCTCGCCCGTCGCCGTCGCCTTCCAGGCCCCCGAGCCGGTCGCCGCGCCCGCGGCGCAGGACGAGGACGAGGACGACGAGCAGACGCCCACCGTCGACGCGACCACCGCCGAGGCGACCGCGGCGTCCGAGCAGGACCAGGACGAGTCCGGCGAGGGCGGCGGAGGCGGCTCGAAGCGCCGTCGCCGCAGCCGTGGCGGGCGCCGCCGGAACAAGAGCGACGAGCCGCGCGACAGCCAGGGCCAGGACGCCGCCGCCGAGTCCCAGACCGACGACGCCGACGGCGAGCAGTCCGCCACCGACTCCGACGACCACGAGGGCGAGGGCCAGGGCGGCACCACGCGCCGTCGTCGTCGTCGTGCACGCGCCGGTGACAAGCCGGCCGCGTCGCCCGACGACCCGGAGAACACCGTCGTGCGCGTCCGTGAGGGCCGCAACCCCGAGGACGAGATCGCCGGTGTCTCCGGCTCGACCCGTCTGGAGGCGAAGAAGCAGCGCCGCCGCGAGGGTCGCGAGGCCGGGCGTCGTCGTGCGCCGATCGTCTCCGAGGCCGAGTTCCTGGCCCGCCGCGAGGCCGTCGACCGCCAGATGGTGGTGCGTCAGCACCGCGCGACCAGCCACGGCTCCACCGACAACTACACCCAGATCGCCGTCCTCGAGGACTCCGTGCTCGTCGAGCACTACGTGGCCCGCGAGAGCCAGACGTCGCTCATCGGCAACGTCTACCTCGGCAAGGTCCAGAACGTGCTGCCGAGCATGGAGGCCGCGTTCGTCGACATCGGTGCCGGTCGCAACGCCGTCATCTACGCCGGCGAGGTCGACTGGAGCGGCGTGCAGAACGGCAAGGCGCGCAAGATCGAGGAGGCGCTGAGCCCGGGCCAGCAGATCCTCGTGCAGGTCACGAAGGACCCCGTCGGACAGAAGGGCGCCCGGCTCACCAGCCAGATCAGCCTGCCCGGCCGCTTCCTCGTCTACGTGCCCGGCGGACAGTCCAACGGCATCTCCCGCAAGCTGCCCGACACCGAGCGCTCGCGGCTCAAGGCCCTCCTCAAGGAGGTGCTGCCCGAGGACGCCGGCGTCATCGTGCGCACGGCCGCCGAGGGGGCCACGGAGGATCAGCTCACCCGCGACGTCACGGCGCTGACCGCCCGCTGGGAGGACATCAAGGTCAAGGCCGGGCTCGACGACGACGCGTCGCCGAAGGCGAAGGCCCCGCAGCTGCTGTACGCCGAGCCCGACCTCGTCATCAAGGTCGTGCGCGACCTCTTCAACGAGGACTTCGCATCGCTCGTGGTCGAGGGCTCCGACGCCTGGGACAACATCTCCGGCTACATCCGCCACGTCGCGCCCGACCTGGCGGAGCGGCTGCAGGAGTGGTCGCCCGCCGACCACGACGGCCGCGACTCCTTCGACGTGCTGCGCATCGACGAGCAGATCCAGAAGGCGCTGCAGCGCAAGGTCTGGCTGCCGTCCGGCGGCTCGCTCGTGATCGACCGCACGGAGGCGATGACCGTCGTCGACGTCAACACCGGCAAGTTCACCGGCTCCGGGGGCAACCTCGAGGAGACGGTGACCAAGAACAACCTCGAGGCCGCCGAGGAGATCGTGCGCCAGCTGAGGCTGCGCGACATCGGCGGCATCATCGTCGTCGACTTCATCGACATGGTGCTCGAGAGCAACCGCGACCTGGTGCTGCGACGCCTCGTGGAGTGCCTCGGTCGCGACCGCACCCGCCACCAGGTGGCCGAGGTGACGTCGCTCGGCCTGGTGCAGATGACCCGCAAGCGGATCGGCACCGGCCTGCTCGAGTCGTTCAGCACCGACTGCGAGCACTGCGACGGTCGCGGCGTGGTCGTGACCGCCGAGCCGGTCGAGCCCAAGAAGGAGGAGCCGCGTGGCCGCTCCCGTCGGGGGCGCGGCAACGGTGGCAACGGCAACGGCAACGGCAACGGCAACGGCAACGGGAACGGGAACGGCAACGGGAACCGCCGCGGTCGGGACGACGAGGCTGTCGACACCCCCGCCGCCGACACCGCCGCCGACACGGCCACCGACGAGGCGGCGGACGAGACGTCCGGTCCTGGCACGAGCACCTCGAACGGCACCTCCGGCGGCTCGACCTCCGGGTCGTCGCGCGGTGGTCGCTCGCGTCGCGGCTCGTCGCGCGCGAGGACCGATGCCGCCGCGAGCGAGTCCGCGACGAGCGACGACACGCCCACCGGCACGTCGGAGGAGGCGCTGACGGAGTCGCCCGCCCCCGCGGTCGACGCCGTCCTCGAGCCGACGCCGACCGACGAGGCACCGGCCGAGAGCCCGGCGGACGAGACCGAGAGCCCCGCGGAGGAGGCCGCTGCCGACGCGTCGGAGGCCGCCGAGCCCGTCCCGTCCGACGTCCCCGAGCCGATCGTCGGCTCGGCCCCGCAGCCGGTGCAGGACGCCCTGCCCACGCCCGAGGCCGAGCAGGTCCCCGCGACCGTCGAGCCGGAGTCGGAGCTCGAGTCGGGGCCGGACGCCGGTGACGAGGGTGACGAGCCGACCGCCGAGACCCCCGCTTTGACCGAGCCGGGGGAGGGTCCGTAGTATGGACCCTCGGCGCGCCGTGCGCGCCAATCGTCCTGTCCGGGTGTGAGCCCGGCACCGGCCCGGGCCAGCGCAGCCGCTGAGCCCAGGCCCCCGTCGGACCCGGACGCCCCCGGCCCCCGGCACACACAGCTTCCAGCAAGAACCGAGTGAGGAATCCCGTGGTCTACGCAATCGTGCGCAGTGGCGGCACGCAGCAGAAGGTCGCCGTCGGCGACGTCATCGAGATCGACCAGCTCGGCCTGGCCGAGGGCGAGTCCGTCTCGCTGCCGGCCGTCCTGTACGTCGACGGCGACGCCGTCACGGCCGACGCCGACAGCCTCTCGACGGTCTCCGTGACCGCCGAGGCGATCGGCGCGACCAAGGGTCCGAAGATCATCATCCAGAAGTACAAGAACAAGACCGGCTACAAGAAGCGCCAGGGTCACCGTCAGAAGTACACCCAGGTCAAGATCACCGGCATCGCGAAGTAGAGGACTGAACTCATGGCACACAAGAAGGGCGCAGCCTCCACCAAGAACGGCCGCGACTCCAACGCACAGCGCCTCGGCGTCAAGCGCTTCGGCGGCCAGCTCGTCAACGCCGGCGAGATCATCGTCCGCCAGCGCGGCACCCACTTCCACCCCGGCACCAACGTCGGCCGTGGCGGCGACGACACGCTCTTCGCGCTGTCGGCCGGCTCGGTCGAGTTCGGGACGCGTCGCGGCCGCAAGGTCGTGAACATCGTTCCGGGCGAGTAACCGGCAGAACATCCGTCGAAGGGGTGGTCCGCGCATGCGGGCCACCCCTTCGACGTCCCCACACCACCCCCAGGAGCACCTGACATGGCCGTCCCCACCTTCGTCGACCGCGTGACCCTCCAGGTCGTCGCCGGCAACGGCGGGCACGGCGTCGCGTCGGTCCACCGCGAGAAGTTCAAGCCGCTCGGCGGCCCCGACGGCGGCAACGGCGGGCACGGCGGCGACGTCGTGCTGCGCGTGGCGGCCGACGTCACCACGCTCGTCGACTACCACCACGAGCCGCGCCGCAAGGCCGGCAACGGTGCGCCCGGCGGGGGCAGCAACAAGAGCGGCGCCCACGGCGAGGACCTCGTCCTCAAGGTGCCCGACGGCACCGTCGTGCGCTCGGGCGGGCCGCACGGCACCGGCGAGGTCCTGGCCGACCTCGTGGGCGTCGGCACGGAGGTCGTGATCGCCGCAGGCGGCCGAGGCGGCCTCGGCAACGCCGCGCTCGCGTCGAGCAAGCGCAAGGCCCCCGGCTTCGCGCTCAAGGGCGAGCCCGGCCAGGAGCGCACCATCGTGCTCGAGCTGAAGGTCGTGGCCGACATCGGTCTGGTCGGGTTCCCGAGCGCCGGCAAGTCGAGCCTCATCGCGGCGCTCTCGCGTGCCCGCCCGAAGATCGCCGACTACCCGTTCACCACCCTCGTGCCCAACCTCGGCGTCGTCACCGCCGGCTCCACGACCTTCACGGTCGCCGACGTGCCCGGTCTCATCGAGGGCGCGAGCGAGGGGCGCGGCCTCGGCCACGACTTCCTGCGGCACGTCGAGCGGTGTGCCGCGCTCGTGCACGTCGTCGACTGCGCGACGGTCGAGCCCGGCCGCGACCCGCTGACCGACCTCGACGTCATCGAGGCCGAGCTGCGCGCGTACGCCGAGGCGCTGCCCGAGGGCGCGACCGGCAAGGACCTGCTCGAGCGGCCGCGGCTGGTGGCCCTGAACAAGACCGACGTGCCGGACGCCGCACAGATCGCCGAGTTCGTGCGAGGCGACCTCGAGGAGCGCGGCTACGACGTGTACGACGTGTCGGCAGCGAGTCACCAGGGACTGCGCGAGCTGTCCTTCGCGATGGCGCAGATCGTCGCCCGGCGGCGCGCCGAGACGCCCACGCAGGAGATCACCCGCATCGTGCTGCGCCCGCAGGCCGCAGCCGGTGTCGGAGCGGAGTTCACGGTCGACCAGCGTCGGGGCCCCGACGGCCAGCGGCAGTGGATCGTGCGCGGTGCGAAGCTCACCCGCTGGGTCGGGCAGACCGACTTCAGCAACGACGAGGCCGTCGGCTTCCTCGCCGACCGGCTCGCCCGGTTGGGCGTCGAGGAGGCGCTCGCCAAGCAGGGTGCCGAGCCGGGCGACGACGTCGTCATCGGTGGCACCGCCGACCAGGGCTGGGAGGACGCCGTCGTCTTCGACTTCGACCCGACCATCCAGGCCGGCGCCGAGATGCTCGGCCGCCGTGGCGAGGACCAGCGTCTCGACCGCGACGACCGACGCACCAACGTCGAGCGACGCGAGCAGCTCGCGGCCAAGCGGGCCTACGAGGCCGAGGCGCGGGAGGCGCGTGCGCGCGGCGAGGAGCCCAGCGCGGCGCCCGACTGGACGTTCGAGGACGACGACGACCTGCTCGACCTCGACGACGACGTCGAGCCCGGGTCGGGCGACGACAGCCCCGCCGACGACAGCCCCGCCCACGACAGCCCCGCCCACGACAGCCCTGCCGACGTCACGGCGGACGACCGGTCGTGAGCGCGCGGCGCGTCGTCGTCAAGGTCGGCTCGTCGTCGCTGACCTCGGCGGCCGGGCACCTCGACCCGGAGAAGGTGGGTCACGTCGTCGACGCGCTCGCCGCGGCCCGCCGCCGGGGCGACGAGGTGGTGCTGGTGAGCTCGGGTGCGATCGCCGCGGGCCTCGGCCCGCTCGGGCTCACGACGCGCCCGCGCGACCTGCCGACCCAGCAGGCGGCCGCCAGCGTCGGCCAGGGCGCGCTCGTGGCGCACTACTCCGAGCGGTTCGCCGCGCACGGGATCACCGTCGGGCAGGTGCTGCTGACCGTCGAGGACGTCACGCGGCGCAGCCACTACCGCAACGCGCACCAGACGTTCGCGCGCCTGCACGAGCTCGGCGTGCTGCCGGTCGTCAACGAGAACGACACCGTGGCCACGAGCGAGATCCGCTTCGGCGACAACGACCGGCTGGCCGCGCTCGTCGCCCATCTGGTGCACGCCGACCTGCTGGTGCTGCTGTCCGACGTCGACGGGCTCTACACGGGGCACCCCTCGCTGCCGGAGTCGCGACCGATCACCGACGTGCACGGCCCTGACGACCTCGACGACGTCGACGTCGCGCGCGTGGGCTCGAAGGTGGGCACCGGTGGCATGGTGACGAAGGTCGAGGCGGCACGGATCGCGACGGGCGCCGGGATCCCCGTGGTCCTCGCCCGCGCCGACCACGCGCGCGCCGCCGTGCTGGGTGAGCCGACGGGCACGCGGTTCCACCCGACCGGCCGACGTCGTCCGACCCGGCTGCTGTGGCTCGAGCACGCCAGCGAGACCAAGGGTCGGCTGCTCGTCGACGACGGCGCGGTCCGGGCGCTCACCGTGCGCAAGGCGTCGCTCCTCGCGGCGGGCATCGTCGGCGTGGAGGGCGAGTTCGGTGCGGGGGAGCCGGTCGACGTCGTGGCGCCCGACGGCACCGTGGTCGCGCGCGGCCTCGTCACCTACGACAGCGCCGAGCTCCCGACGCTGCTCGGGCGCAGCACCCCTGACCTGGCGGCCGACCTCGGCGCCGACTACGAGCGCGAGGTGGTCCACCGCGACGACCTCGTCGTCCTCCACCCCCACTGACCGTCCCCCACACCGCTGAGTGTGACGTTCGCGGGGTTCGGCGCGCTGTTCCGGCCCGCAAACGTCACACTCAGCGGGGAGGGCGGCGCAGGTCGACCCAGACCAGCCGGTGGTCGGACGCGGGGAACGGGTAGGTGCCGGTGAGGCGCGAGAGCGGATCGGCCTGCACCGGCCAGAAGACCTGCGCGTCGCGGACGTCGAGGTCGGCGCTCGGGAGCACGTAGTCGGCGCGGATGTTGCCCGGCGGCTCGGAGAAGTCGGCGGTGTCGAACTGCGGGTCGCCCCGGTGGGAGAGGTTGGCGCCGCCCTGCAGGCGAGCGGCCTCCACCGCGCCGGCGCTCGACGGCGTCAGCGAGGTGTTCACCCGGCGCAGGTCGAGGAGCTGGTTCGTGGCACCCGGCAGCGAGTCGCCGTCGACGGGGTCGGAGTTCAGGTCGCCCGCGATCACGAACGACGCACCGCGCTGCAGTCCGCCGGGACGGCCGCGGTCGTCCCTGATCCACCGAGCCTCCCAGGCGGGGCCGGTGTAGTCGGCCCAGAAGCGGATCTCGTCGGCGTTGCGACGACCGTTGCGGTCCTCGGGCCCGTCGAAGACCGGCGGGGTCGGGTGGCTGACGAGCAGGTGGACGGAGCGTCGCCCGACCTTCACCGGCACGTCCCAGTGCGACTTGCTCGAGAGGCGCAGGACGTCGACCGCCTCGGGGGAGTAGTAGCCCTGCGGCATGCGGTTGCCGGGCATGTCCTTCCACAGCAGCTTCTGGAAGGTGCGGACGTGCTTCGCGTCGATCGGGTAGCGGCTGAGCACCGCCATGCCGTACTGGCCGGGGAAAGCGCCGAAGCCGTAGGCGTCGTCGGGGCCGTCGGTGCGTCCGTCGCCGTTGAGGTCGAGGCCGGTGGGCACGCCCGTGTTGACCGGTGCCGTGAACGTGTACCGGTAGTGGACGGGGTCGGCTCCCTGCTGCCCGCGCTCGAGGTAGTTCCGCTGGAACAGGCGCAGCGCCTCCGGGTCGTGGTCGAGCTCCTGGAGCACGAGCACGTCGGGACGGGCGCGCTGGACGATCTCCGCGACGGCGCGTGCCTGCGCGTTCGACGGCGTCGACAGGTCGCGGCGCAGGTCGCCCGCTGCGGGGCGGTTCAACGAGGCGTTGAACGTGGCGATCCGGACGGTGGGCTCCGGGCGACCGCGCTCGTCGCGCGCGTCGGCGGGCGAGGAGGTGGTGGGCACGGCCAGGACCGTACCGACCAGGACGAGTGCAAGCGCGGCGACGAGCCGATTCCCCCGAATCATGGGTCCAGTCTCGCGGTCGGCGTCGGCGCGGGTCGAGCCCGGGTCGGTGAACATCCGGTGACGCTCCTAGCCTGGGCCCGTGAGGTCTCCCGCGCCGCAGGAGTCGGTCGTCGTCGGCGGCACCGGCATGCTGCGGGGCGTCGTCGAGCACCTGAGGGACGCGGGCTCGCGCACCGTGGTGGTCTCCCGTCGGGCGGGTCGCACGGTCGAGGGCGCGACGGCGGTGGCCGCCGACTGGACCGACCCACGGTCGCTGGCGGAGCGGTTCACAGGAGGGCACTTCGACGTCGCGGTGCTCTGGGTGCACCACCCGTACCGTCAGGGCGTGGTCGAGGCCCTGGAGCCTGCGCTCGCCGACGGAGCCCTGGTCGTGCACGTGTGGGGGTCGAGCGCCGCGAGGCCGCGCGCGCGGACGCTGGTGTCGTCGCGACCGGACCTGAGCGTCCGGCACGTCGTCCTCGGCTTCGTGCGCGAGGAGGGTGCGTCGCGGTGGCTGTCCGACGACGAGATCGTCGCCGGGGTCGTGAGGGCGCTCCACGACCCGGCGCCGGAGCAGGTGGTCGGCGTCGTCGAGCCGTGGGACGCCCGTCCGTGACCCCGACTAGGCTTCAGCCGTGAAGGATCAGGTGCACGAGCTCGCCCGGCGCGCCCGCACGGCGGCACGGTCGCTGGCGCTGGCCTCCCGGGCGCAGAAGGATGCGGCCCTGCTGGCCACGGCCGACGCGCTGGTGGCGGCCACCGACCGCATCGTCGCGGCCAACGCGCTCGACGTCGAGGCCGCGCGCGCCGCAGGCACCCCCGAGAACGTCGTCGACCGGCTGCTGCTCGACCACGACCGCGTGGCCGCGTTCGCCCAGGGCGTGCGCGACGTCGCCGCGCTGCCGGACCCGGTCGGCGAGGTCGTCCGCGGTTCCACGCTGCCCAACGGCCTGCGGCTGGAGCAGGTCCGTGTGCCCATGGGCGTCATCGGCATGATCTACGAGGGACGGCCCAACGTCACCGCCGACGCCGCCGCCATCTGCCTGAAGGCCGGGAGTGCGTCGCTGCTGCGCGGGTCGCGCTCGGCGGCGCGGTCCAACGCGGCCATCGTCGACGTCATGCGCGAGGCCATCGCGGGCACCGGGCTCCCTGCCGACGTCGTGCAGGCCGTGCCCGCCGACGACCGCAGCAGCGCGACGCACCTGATGCAGGCCCGCGGTCTCGTCGACCTCGTGATCCCGCGCGGCGGCGAGGGCCTCATCCGCACCGTCGTGGAGCAGTCGACCGTGCCCGTCATCGAGACCGGCACCGGCAACGTGCACGTCTACGTCGACGCGGACGCCGACCTCGACATGGCGCTCGACGTCGTCCTCAACGCCAAGACGCACCGCACGAGCGTGTGCAACGCCGCGGAGTCGCTGCTCGTGCACCGCGACGTCGCCGAGGAGTTCCTGCCCCGGGTGACGAAGGCGCTGCAGGCGGCCGGGGTGACGATCCACGGCGACCCCGCCTTCCGGTCCGTGGCACCCGGGGTGCTCGACGCGACCGACGAGGACTGGGCCACCGAGTACCTGTCGCTCGACATCGCCGCGAAGGTGGTCGACTCACTCGAGGACGCCGTCGAGCACATCCGCACCTGGTCCTCGGGTCACACCGAGGCGATCGTCACCCGGTCGATCGACGCGGCGCGACGGTTCACGCTCGGCGTCGACTCGGCGGCCGTGATGGTGAACGCGTCGACGCGCTTCACCGACGGCGGCGAGTTCGGGTTCGGTGCGGAGATCGGCATCTCCACGCAGAAGCTGCACGCGCGCGGACCGATGGGCCTGCCGGAGATGACCACGACGACGTACGTGGTCACGGGCGACGGGCACGTGCGCTGACGCACGCCGGATCGTCGGGCTCGCGGGCACGCTGGTAGATTGCGGCCATGCTCGAGATCCTGGCCGCCATGGAGGAGTCCGGAGAAGAAGGAAGCTTCCTCTTCACGGCGATGCTCATCGGAGGTACCGCCCTGGGCATCCTCCTGGTCCTGCTCATCGCGCTGCTGGCCTTCGGCAAGGGCCGCGAGCACTCCTGAGCACGACCCACGGGCCCCAGGTCGTCGACGTGGCCCCCGAGCACGCACCGATCCGCCGACGTCGCGTCGGCGTCATGGGTGGCACGTTCGACCCCATCCACCACGGGCACCTCGTCGCCGCGAGCGAGGTGCAGTCGTGGTTCGACCTCGACGAGGTCGTCTTCGTCCCCACCGGGCGCCCGTGGCAGAAGGCCGACCGTGAGGTCTCGCCGGCCGAGCACCGCTACCTGATGACGGTGATCGCGACGGCGGCGAACCCGCGCTTCGAGGTGAGCCGGGTCGACATCGACCGCGACGGACTCACCTACACGATCGACACGCTGCGCGAGCTGGCCGCGGCCATGCCCGACGCCGACCTGTACTTCATCACCGGTGCCGACGCGATGGCCGCGATCCTGACGTGGCGCGACCACGACGAGCTGTTCGAGCTCGCCCACTTCGTCGGTTGTACCCGTCCCGGGCACGAGATGGACGAGCAGACGCTCGCCGGCCTGCCGGCCGAGCGGATCACGCTCGTCGAGATCCCGGCCCTCGCGATCTCCTCGACCGACTGCCGTGGACGCGTCGCGTCGGGCGAGCCGGTCTGGTACCTCGTTCCCGACGGTGTCGTGCAGTACATCGCGAAGCACCGTCTCTACTCCGCCTCCGACTCCGAGGACCCCTCATGACCGCAACCGACCGTGCCGTCGAGCTGACCCGGGTGGCTGCGGCCGCCGCGGACGAGAAGCTGGCGACCGAGATCATCGCCTTCGACGTCTCCGAGCAGCTGTTCATCACCGACGTGTTCCTGCTGTGCAGCGCCGCGAACCAGCCGCAGGCCCGCGCCATCAAGGACGCGGTCGAGGAGAAGCTGCTGGAGCAGGGCGCGAAGCCGGTGCGCCGCGAGGGCGACCGCGAGGGTCGCTGGATCCTGCTCGACTTCTCCGACGTCGTGGTGCACGTCCAGCACACCGAGGAGCGCGCGTTCTACGCCCTCGAGCGGCTGTGGAGCGACTGCCCGACGATCGACCTCGGGCTCGCGTGACCCGCCGGGTCGTCCTGTGGCGCCACGGGCGCACGGAGTGGAACGTCGCCGGTCGGGTGCAGGGCCAGACGGACACGGCGCTCGACGAGGTCGGTGTCCGGCAGGCCGCTGCGGCGGCGGCGCGCCTGGCGTCGTTGCGGCCGGTGCGGATCGTCAGCTCGGACCTGCAGCGGGCCCGTCACACGGCCGAGGAGCTGTCGAGGCTGACCGGGGTGTCGGTGGAGCTCGACGAGCGGTTGCGCGAGATGAACTTCGGTGAGCGCGAGGGCCTCACCTGGAAGGAGTCGTGGGAGCGCTTCCCCGACCTGATGAAGGCCATGCTGGAGGACCGCGAGGAGCGGTTCCCGGGCGCGGAGCTCCACGCGGAGGCGGGTGCCCGTCTGTCGGCCGCGGTGACGGAGGCCCTGGAGACGCTCGAGGACGAGCAGACGCTCGTGGTCGTCGCGCACGGTGCCGTGCTCCGCGTGGGCGTGTGCACGTTCCTCGGCTTCCCGGAGGCCACCTGGCGCACGTTCGCGGGGCTGTCGAACTGCTCGTGGATCGCGTTGGAGCAGATCTCGCCCGAGCACGACACCCGGTGGCGGCTCACCGAGTGGAACGCGGGCACGCTGCCCGAGCCGGTGATGTCGGACGACGGGTGACCCCCGGTGTTTACCCGCCCGGGGGGAGGGTCTAGAGTTCTTACTCGGTGATCGACGAGTGCGAGAACCACCCGCGAGGGGCATTGGCGCAGTTGGTAGCGCGCTTCCATGGCATGGAAGAGGTCAGGAGTTCGAATCTCCTATGCTCCACTCGGACGAAGAAGAGCCCCCCAGCAATCGTGCTGGGGGGCTCTTCGCTGTCTGTGGGGGCTCTTCTTCGTCCGAATCGGGACTGGCGATTCGGGGAGGAGCGAGCGTCAGCGAGCGACGGAGTCTCCTATGCTCCACTCGAACGGCAGAAGGCCCCCAGTCGAAGAGACTGGGGGCCTTCATCGCTGTCCCGGGCCTTCCCCCGGCAGCGGTAGGTGAGACGCGTGACCGCGTCCCGATGAGGCGGCTGACCTACCGCTGACCCGGGTTCCGCGCCGCACCTACCGCTTGCTCAGCGCACGCGGAACCGCACCGGGCGGCTCGTCGCCGTCGTGAACGAGGCGGGGTCGCGCGGGGTGAAGGTGGCGCGGACCGCGTAGCCGCGGCGGGCGAGGCCCGCCGGGAGGCGGACCGTGGCGCGGCCGCCGCTGGTGCGTGCGGTCGCGACCTTGCGGCTGCCGAGCCGGACGGTGACGGTGCCGACGGGTGTCGTGCCGTTCGACGCGGTGAGCCGCACGCGGACCAAGGCCCGCCTCGAGGCGGGGGCCCTGGACGTCTGCGACGCGCGGGAGAGCGACACGTGCGCCGCGGTGCGTGCGGCAGCGACGTCGAGCCGGACGGCCCGCGAGACGACCGTGCCGCTCGCGTTGCTGACCCGCACCCGGAAGGTCGCACGCCGGTCGGCCGTGACCACGCGCTCGAGCGTCAGCGTCGGGCCGTCCGCGTCGGCGACGGTCAGCCAGCTCGAGCCGACCCTGCGCTGCCACTGGTACGACAGGTCCTCTCCCGACGCCATGACCGAGAACCGTGCCCGACGGCCGACCGTGGCGGTCATGGGGCTCGGCTGGGTCAGGATCGTCGGCGGTTCCGCCACCGGGTCGGTCCCGTCGACCTCGAACGGGCCGACGGTGATCGGCGCCGGGGGCTTGTCCGGGTCGGCCGCGCCGCCCGAGCTGTACCAGTACGACGTGAGCCCGGTGCGTGCGTGGAAGTCGACGAACGGCTGGGGCCAGGAGCCCCACGCGTCGCCCGTCCGCAGCTGCGCACTCGCACCCTCGGGGACGTCCACCTCGACGCCCGCGTAGTCGGGCTCGACCACGAAGCCGTCGGGGTCGACCTCGACGTCGCGGTAGGTGGCGACGACGACGTCCTTGACGGGGGCGATCGGGGTCTTCTCGCCCGGGTTCTCCTGCGAGGACCCGTAGCCCGAGAGGTCTGCGGTCAGCCGGCCGACGCCCTCCGGGTCGACGGTGAGGACCGGGTCGCTCAGCGTGAACGGCACGAGCCCGCCGTAGAAGTTCACGGTCCAGGCGCCCGACCACGTGATCGTCGCCGACCCGTCCTGGTCGATGCGTCCCCGTCCGTCGTCCAGCGTCACGACCTGACGGGTGCCGGGGTCGGAGTCGACGTGCGCCGCACGCGTGGCCCAGGAGGCGGGGGTGCGCTCCTCGCCGTCGAGCTGCAGCACCGACACGCTGCCGGCCTCGGCCCGGTAGGTGCCCTCGCTGCCGTCGGAGACGCCGGCCGAGAAGTAGGACGACCCGCCGAACGGCGGCGCCTTCTGCAGCTCCTGCGAGCCCGACCACTCCAGCGTCGCCCCGCTCACCCTGCCTGCCTGGGGCGCCGGTGCCTCGACCGTCAGCGTCGCCGTCCGGGAGTAGGTCGTGCCGAGGTCGCTGGTGACCTTGAGCCGGAACTGCGAGCCGGTCTGGTCGGTGCTGGTCTCGCGGACCGTGAGCGACGTGTCGCCGACGACGAGGTCCTCGTCGTCCGTGCCGACCGTCGTCCAGAACCCGCCCACCCGACGCTGCCAGCTGCTCGACGTGACCTCGGGGGACGCGAGCACCTCGGCGTTGAGGTTCGCGACGGTGCCCGGACGGGTGCGGACGTCGCGGGGCTGCACGGCGAAGCGCGGCGGGTAGGTGACGCTCAGCCGCGCCTCGTCGGAGACCACCGTGCCGGCGTCGTTGACGACCCTGAGGCGGTAGGTGGTCCCGGCGGTGGTGGGTGAGGCGGCCACCGTCAGCGAGGAGCCCGTGGCGCCCTCGACGTCGGTGAAGCGGGAGGCGCCGACGGCTCGTCGCTGCCACTGCACGCTCGAGGCGCCGGAGACCTCGGCGCGCAGGCTGACGTCGCGCGCGGTCTCGTCGGCGCCGAGCCGGACCGACACGTCCTGCGGCTGCGCGTCGACCGTCGGGGTGATTCCGCCGAACGCGAGTCGTGCGTAGCCGAAGCCGTCCTTCTTCAGCGGGACGTAGAGCGAGCCGTCGGGACCCACCTTGAGCAGGGCGCGTCCGAAGGAGTAGGTCGCGTAGTCGGGCACGCGGTAGCCCACCGTCGACCCGTCGCGGCGCACGAGCTGGACGGCCTCGCCGTCGGTGTTGGCGTTGTCGGTCGCCCACAGCAGGTCGCGGCCGGCGTCGTAGACCATCGACGCCGCGAACACCGAGTAGCCGTAGTCGGGGTAGACGTCCGGGCCGCGGAAGGGCTCGCGGGCCGTGGCGACACCGTCGACCAGGTCGACGCGCACGTAGTCCTCGATCGACTGACCCGACCCGTGCAGCAGCACCGAGCCGTCCGGCCCGGGTGTCGCCGAGGTGTAGCCGTAGTAGGTGCCGAACACCGTGCTGGTGTGCCGCGTCCCCGCGATGGGCGTGACCTCGACCGTGTCGCCCGACGGCCGCAGGTGCAGGGCGGGCAGGTAGCGGACCTCATCGTCGACGTAGCCGTACCCGGTCCCGGTGGCCAGCACGTAGGAGCCGTCGCCCAGCGCCGCGAGGTCGGGGTCGGTGTCCATCTCACCGCTCGTGAACGGACCCGCGTACTCGACGGCACCCGCGTACTCGCCGGTCGTGGGCAGCGTCATCGTGCCCGCGGACCGGGTCCAGCCGTCGCCCGCGCGGCTGAAGCGGAAGAGGGTGACCTTGCCGGCCAGGTCGGTCGCCTCCGGGTCGTCGGAGAGGACGGCGAGCTCGTGGGCCACCGGGTTCCACGCCAGCGAGCCGACGCCGGGGACCTGGGTGTTCCCGTCCTCGTCCGTCCGGCCGTCGTGCAGACGGCCGACGACGGAGGACGTGAACGTGCCGGTCCCGCGGTCGAACGTCAGGGACCGCACGGTCGTCCGGACGGCAGGGTCGCCGTCGCGGCTCGTCACGTAGAAGAGCGTGTCGGTGGCGGGGTCGATCGTGGTGCGCAGGTAGCGACCCGTGTAGACCTCCTCCGGGGCGACGGGCTGCTCGAAGGGCTGGCCCACCGGCTCCATCGTGCGGGCGTCGAGCGCACGGACGACGAGCGTGTCGCCGATCTCCGGCGCGATCTCGGCGACGTAGACGACGTCGCCGCGCGGGGAGACCTCCAGGGCCCGGCTCGCCGTGCCGAGGCCCGACGTCGTGCTCACCGACATCCAGCGGCCGTCCTCGCGCAGCGCCGGGACGCCGGGACGGTCGAAGCGCTCGGTCAGGTCGGGCTTGCCGCCGTCGCCCGCGTACTCGATCGAGACGGGGTCGAGGGTCGTGCCCTGGCCGTAGATGGAGAAGCCCGGGCCCGCGACGGCAGGGACGTCGGTCCACGTGGTGGTGCCGGAGGCGGTGGTCGGCTCGACGTCGGTCACGTCGAGCTGGGCCAGGACGACGTCGACGTCGTGGTGCAGCTCGCCCCCGGGATCGTCGCGCGTGTAGCCGGTGTGGGTGCCGCGGATCTCCTGCACCGTGGGACTGATCGTCAGGGTGAGGTCGGAGTACTTCGTGTCGAGGGCCCACTTGTCGGGCTGGACCTGGCCGTACCAGCTGCGGAAGTGGACCGACCCGGCGAGGTCGAGGGTCGTGGTGCGGGACTCGGGGTCGTAGCTGCCGGACTCGACCGGGAACCGGAAGGCGACGGGCGTGGTGCCCTTCCACGCGGTGACGGTCGCGCCGTCGCCGGCCTCGGAGCCGTCGCCGATGTAGGAGCGCCAGGAGTCCTTCAGGCCCCAGACCACGGAGCCGGAGGTGATCGTGCTCGACGACCCGGCCGCGGTCGCGGGGGCCGTGGTCGGCAGTGCGACGAGCAGCCCCGCGAGGAGCGCCGTCAGGACGACGTGGGGGAGGAGGCGGACGGGAGCCATGGCGGTCCTTCGGGGGGAGGGTGACGGGGGAGGAGGGGAGGACGCGACGGGGGCGCGGACTCCGGTCCGCGCCCCCGTCCGGGGCTCACTGGAAGGTGATGTTGGCCTGTGCCTCGACGGTCGAGGACGTGCCGTTGTGCGAGGTGATCGTCACGGCGCACTGGTCGTTGGCCGCGCTGCCCTTGCAGGTGAACGTCGCGGGCTGTCCCGCGCCGGCCACCGGGATGCCGTAGTGGGCGTTGGAGTTGACCTTCTTCGCGGTGTAGCTGACGGAGATGTTCCCGTTCGCGTCGGCCGTCGTCTCCACACCGGACGAGCACGCGGGCACGCCGAGGATCCCGTAGGACTTCGTCGAGCAGGTGCCGACCTTGTAGGTCCCGTTGGCCGTGTAGCCGGAGCCGGTGACGGTGACGACGGAGCCGCTGGCGCTGGACGACAGGCCCATGCTCGGCGTGACGGAGATGGTGCCGGCCGCGTGCGCCACGGTCGGCGCGGCGAGGGTCACCGCCGCAGCGGCGAGACCCAGGGCGAGGGGGAGGCGGCGGGGGAGGGAGGTGCTCATCGTGCTCCTTCGGTAAGGTTAGGCTGTCCTAACGGCTCGTACCGTAGAGGCGGTGGGACCGAGAGCGCAAGACCCGGTCCCACGGCACCGTGAGGCGGTGTGGGTCGTGCGGGACGGCGGTGCACGGCAGGGGGTCGGCACGTGTCCCACGTCGCACGACTGAGTGTTTCATAAAATTTGAACATCAACTAAGGTCCACCTGAGTGATCAGTGGCACGTCGTGCCACCCGTCGACCAGGAGGCCCCATGTCGTCCGTCCGTCCCGTGCTCACCGGCGTCGTGGGAGCGCTGTGCGCCGCCCTGCTGCTGTCCGCCTGCGGAGGGTCGTCCACGGCCGAGGACCCCGCGTCGAGCGACTTCGACACCGTGCGGATCGAGCACGCGCTGGGCACCGCCGAGATCACCGAGAAGCCCGAGCGCGTGGTCACCCTGGGTCAGGGGTCGGCCGAGACGGCCATCGCGCTGGGCGTCACGCCGGTCGGCATCGAGTCCTACCCCTGGGGCGCCGACGACACCGGCTACCTGCCGTGGATCCACGAGGCCGTCACCGAGCGCGGCGACGAGCTGCCGCAGCAGTTCACGGGCGGCACCGAGCTCGACGTCGAGGCGATCCTCGAGCTCGAGCCCGACCTCATCCTGGCTCCGTGGTCGGGCGTGACGCAGGAGCAGTACGACCTGCTCAGCGACATCGCCCCCACCGTCGCCTACGAGAAGGAGCCGTGGGTCATCACCTGGGAGGACCAGATCGCGACGATCGGCCGCTCGCTGGGCGAGGAGGAGGCCGCCGCCGGGCTCGTCGACGACATCGAGCAGCAGTTCGCCTCCGCCGCGAACCCGGAGTACGAGGGACGGACGTTCTCCTTCGTCTACACGAACGGTCCCGGCACGCTCGGCGTGTTCTACCCGGGCGAGCAGCGGGTGACGTTCGTGTCGGCCCTCGGGCTGGAGCCCGCACTGAGCGAGAAGGAGCTGAAGGACTGGGAGGAGCCGGGCACCGACTCCGCGCTCATCGGCCTCGAGAACGCCGACATGCTCGACGACTCCGACCTGGTCTTCACCTTCTACGCCGACGAGAAGAGTCGCCGGGAGACCGAGTCCCAGCCGCTGTACGCCGGGATCCCCGCGGTGCAGAAGGGTGCGCTCGTCGCGCCCACGGACCAGTCCTTCGTGACGGCGTCCTCGATCATCACGCCGTTGACCGTGCCCTGGGCGCTCGAGCGCTACCAGCCGATCATCGACCGAGCCCTGGCGCGGGCCGACGCGTGATGCGTCGAGGGGCTCTGCTCCTCGGCCTGGTCGTCGTCCTCGCGTGCACCGCGGCGCTGAGCGTCGTGCTCGGGGTGCGCGCCAACGAGGTGTCGGACGTCTGGGACGTGCTGACCGGTCGCGGCGACGAGTACCTGGGTCGGATCGTCGAGGCCCGGGTGCCGCGCACCGTGGTCGGCGCGGTGGTGGGAGCCGCGCTGGCCGTGGCCGGGCTGCTGATCCAGGCGGTGACCCGCAACCCGCTCGCCGAGCCGGGACTGCTCGGCGTGAGCATGGGCGCCTCCGCCGCCATCGTGACCGCCACGGCGTTCCTCGAGCTCGGGGCGGGCACGGCGACGGTGTGGGTGGCCATCCCGGGCGCCCTCGTCGCCGTGGCGGTCGTCTACGCCCTGGGGCGGCGTGCTGGCGGCGAGTCGGTCGTCCCGTTGATCCTCGCCGGAGCGGTCGTCAGCGCGGTGCTGGGCGCCTACGTCCAGGCGATGATCCTGACCCGGCCCGACGCGTTCGACTCCTACCGCTTCTGGGTGGTCGGGTCCCTCGCCGGGGTGCGCTGGGAGACGCTGGCCATGGTGGCCCCGGTCATGCTCGTCGGTCTGCTGCTGACGGTGCTGGTCGCGCCCGGCCTGAACACCGTGCAGCTCGGTGACGCCGTCGCGACGTCGCTCGGCGTGCGGGTCGTGTGGGTGCGGTTCGGGGCCCTCGCCGCTGCCACGCTGCTCGCGGCAGCGGCCACGGCGGCGGCCGGGCCCATCGTCTTCGTCGGCCTGGCGGTGCCGCACGTCGCGCGGGCGCTCGTCGCCTCCGACCTGCGCTGGCAGGTGCCCGTGGCCCTGCTGCTCGGGGCCGCCCTGCTCGTGGGGTCCGACGTGCTGGCCAGGGTGGTGGCGCGGCCCACCGAGCTCATGGTCGGCGTCGTGACCGCGTTCCTCGGCGCGCCCTTCCTGCTCGCGGCGGTGCGACGGACGAGGCTCGCCGCATGAGCGCGGCCGTGCGGCGGGTGGTCCTGCCCGTCCGTCGCCGCACCGTGACCGTCTGCCTGGTCGTCGTGGCGGTGAGCGTGGTGCTCTCGCTGCTGACGCTGTCGCTCGGCCGGCTCGGTCTGTCCGCGGTGGACCTGCGCGACGCCGTCACCGGCGACCTCGACGCGAGGTCGCGGTTCGTGCTCGAACGGCTGCGGGGACCGCGCCTGCTCGTCGCGGTCGGGGTGGGCGTCGCCCTCGGTGTCGCGGGTGCCCTGTTCCAGACCGTGACCCGCAACCCCCTGGGCAGCCCTGACGTCATCGGCCTGGCTGCCGGAGCGGGGGCCGGCGTGGCCGTGACGGTGGTGCTCGGCTCCACCGTGCCGGCCCCCGTCGGAGCGGTGCTGGGCGCCGGCGCGGCGATCGGCGTCGTGTACCTGGCGAACGGCTCGGGCTTCGCGTCGCCTGCCCGGGTCATCGTCACCGGCATCGGCGTGGCGGCCATGTGCACGGCGGTGACCCAGTACGTCGTGGCCGTCGAGATGCGCGACAGTGCGCACGCGCTGGCCGCCTACACGGTCGGCTCGCTCTCGGCCCGCGACCTCGGGCACGCCGCGACCATCGCGGGGGGCCTGCTCCTGCTGCTGCCCTGCGTCGCGGCCCTGCACCACCGGCTGCTCGTCATGGACATGGGTGACGAGCTCTGCGACGCGCTCGGTGCCCGCGCCTCGGCGACCCGGACCTGGGCCATCGTGCTGTCGGTGCTCCTGGCTGCCGTGGCCGTCTCGGTCTCCGGGCCCATCTCGTTCGTCGCCCTGACCGCGCCGCACGTCGCCCGTCGTCTCACCTGCGCCGTGGGCCCCAACCTCGTGGCCTCGGCGCTCGTCGGCGTGCTGATCGTGCTCTCCGCCGACGTGGTCGCCCAGCACGTCCCCGCCGCGGAGGGGCTGCCCGTCGGGGTCGTCACGATCGGGGTCGGCGGCGCCTACCTCGGCTACCTGCTGCTCGTCCACTGGAGGAACGTCACGCCATGAACGCCTCGTCCCTGCGTGCCGACGGGATCACCGTGGGCTACGGCGGCGCCCCGGTGCTGCGCGACCTCGACTTCACGGTGAGCCGCGGTCACTTCACGGCCGTGATCGGGCCCAACGGCTGCGGCAAGTCGACCCTGGTCAAGACCCTCGCCCGGACGCTGCGGCCGACGGCGGGCCGGGTCGTGCTCGACGGCGTGCCCGTCGAGCGGCACCGCTCCAAGCACGTCGCCCGACGGATCGGCCTGCTGCCGCAGGAGCCCGTGGTGCCCGACGGCATCACCGTCGAGGAGCTGGTCGCCCGGGGCCGGCACCCGTACCACGCGCCGCTGCGGCAGTGGAGCGAGGGCGACGACGAGGCGATCGCCTCGGCGCTGACGGCCACGGGCGTCGACGCGCTGGCGGGTCGACGGGTGGCGGACCTCTCGGGAGGGCAGCGGCAGCGTGCGTGGATCGCCATGGTCCTCGCGCAGCAGACCGAGTTCGTCCTGCTCGACGAGCCGACGTCGTTCCTCGACCTCGCGCACCAGCTCGACGTGCTGCGCCTGTGCCAGGAGATCCGGGCCGCCGGACGCACCGTCGTGGCGGTGCTGCACGACCTGAACCAGGCGGCCCGCTACGCCGACCGCGTCGTGCTCATGCGTGACGGCGGCGTCGTGGCCGAGGGCACGCCGCGCGAGGTCGTGACGAGCGCCCAGGTCGAGGAGGTCTTCGGCGTGCGCTGCCGGCTGATCGAGGACCCGGAGTCGGCTACTCCGCTGATGGTCCCGCTGCAGGATCAGCGCGCTCGGCCTTGACCTCCTGCCAGCGCTCGTCGAGGCGGACGTCGTCGAGCAGCCACGCCATGTAGTGGTGCATGTGGGTGAGTCGCTCGTGGGCCGGGCTGCCCTCCGGGACGTCGGGCAGCGCGCGGGCGGCGAGGTCGCGCTGGGCCTGCAGGTAGGGCCGCTCGTGCTGGAGGAAGCGACCCCACACGTCGCGCGCCATGAAGTGGCGTGTGGCCCGCTCGCCGGGACGTCGCTCGTGGTGGACGAAGCCGGCGTCGGCGAGGCTGCGGGTGGCGTTGGAGACCGACCCCGTGCTCACGTCGAGGTCGGCGGCGATCTGCGCGGCCGTGACGCCGTCGGACTCGTCGAGGAGGAGGTACGCGGCGATCCGACCCTCGGTGCGCGACGCGCCCCGCGACGTCCACGCCCGCGCGAAGGACTCGATGAACTCGGCTCGACGAGCGCCGCTGATCGTCATCGGACCAGGGTACGAGCCGGCGGGGGCGCCGGCTCGTCAGCGCGCTCGAGGAACCGGCACGCGGGCAGCAGGTGAACACCGCGTGTCCTTTCTTGACTCGTTCAAGAAACGCCGGTAGAGTCGACGCCATGCCGCCCCTCGACGTCGCCGATCTCCTCCGCGGGGTCGGTCTGCGTGTCACCCGCCCGCGGGTGGCCGTGCTCGAGGCGCTGGAGCGGCTGCCGCACGCCGACACCGGCGACGTGATCGACGCCGCGCGGCGCGACGTCCCCGACGTCTCGCACCAGGCGGTCTACGACTCGCTCGCGGCGCTCACCGAGGCCGGTCTCGTGCGTCGCATCCAGCCGCACGGCCACACGGCCCGGTACGAGCGGCGCGTGGGCGACAACCACCACCACGTCGTGTGCCGTACCTGCGGCACCATCGCCGACGTCGACTGCGCGACGGGGGAGGCGCCCTGCCTCGTCCCGTCGCAGGACCACGGCTTCGTCATCGACGAGGCCGAGGTGATCTTCTGGGGCACCTGCCCCGCCTGTGCGCGCGCCGGGTCGACAGCGACCCCGCGCGACCCCCAGACTCCCGCGCCCGCCTGAGGGCAGCGGTCCGCACCGTCCACCCACCTGAGAGGAACATCGTGAGCGAGCACGACAAGCCGAACGCCGAAGTCGGCGAGATGAACGACCCGCTGGAGGCCAAGGGTGCGCCGGAGGGCCAGTGCCCCGTCGCGCACGACAGCCTGCCCTACCCGACGCGCCAGGACGCCAACAAGGTGTGGTGGCCCGAGGGCCTGAACCTCAAGATCCTGGCGAAGAACCCCTCGGTCGCCAACCCGCTCGGCGACGACTTCGACTACGCCGCGGCGTTCGAGTCGCTCGACCTCGCCGAGGTCAAGCGCGACATCGAGCAGGTCCTCACCACCTCGCAGGACTGGTGGCCCGCCGACTTCGGCCACTACGGCGGTCTCATGATCCGCATGGCGTGGCACAGCGCCGGCACCTACCGCGTGCACGACGGCCGTGGCGGCGCGGGCGCCGGCCAGCAGCGCTTCGCCCCGCTGAACAGCTGGCCCGACAACGGCAACCTCGACAAGGCCCGCCGCCTGCTCTGGCCGGTCAAGAAGAAGTACGGCAAGAACCTCTCGTGGGCCGACCTCATCGTGCTCACCGGCAACGTGGCGCTGGAGTCCATGGGCTTCGAGACCTTCGGCTTCGCCGGCGGCCGCGAGGACGTGTGGGAGCCGGACGCCGACGTGTACTGGGGCCCGGAGACCGAGTGGCTCGGCGACGAGCGCTACACCGGCGACCGGGAGCTCGAGCGCCCCCTCGCCGCCGTCCAGATGGGCCTCATCTACGTCAACCCCGAGGGCCCCAACGGCGAGCCCGACCCGCTGGCCGCGGCCCGCGACATCCGCGAGACGTTCGGCCGCATGGCCATGAACGACGAGGAGACCGTCGCCCTGATCGCCGGCGGCCACACGCTCGGCAAGACGCACGGTGCGGCCGACCCGGAGAAGTACGTCGGCGCCGAGCCCGAGGGCGCGTCGCTGGAGGAGCAGGGCCTGGGCTGGAAGAACTCCTTCGGCGCCGGCCACGGCAACGACACGATCACGTCGGGTCTCGAGGTCACCTGGACGCGCACGCCCGTCCAGTGGTCCAACGACTACTTCGAGCTGCTCTTCGGGTACGAGTGGGAGCTGACCAAGAGCCCCGCCGGCGCCTGGCAGTTCGAGGCGAAGGACGCCGAGGCGATCATCCCCGACGCCCACGGCGGCCCGAACCGCAAGCCGCGCATGCTCGTGACCGACGTGGCGCTGCGCGTCGACCCCGCCTACGAGCAGATCTCGCGTCGCTACAAGGACGACCCGGCCGCGTTCGCCGATGCGTTCGCGCGCGCCTGGTTCAAGCTCACCCACCGCGACATGGGCCCGAAGGACCGCTACCTCGGCCCCGAGGTCCCGGCGGAGACGCTGATCTGGCAGGACCCGCTGCCCGAGGCGACGGGCGCCCCGCTCGACGCCGCAGCCATCGCGGACCTCAAGCAGCGCGTCGCCGACTCCGGCCTGAGCGTGACCGACCTGGTCGGCACCGCGTGGGCGTCGGCGTCGACGTTCCGCAGCAGCGACAAGCGCGGTGGCGCCAACGGTGCGCGCATCCGGCTCGAGCCGCAGATCGGCTGGGAGGTCAACAACCCGGGCGAGCTGCGTCGTGTCCTCGGCGTGCTCGAGGGCATCCAGGCGGAGTCGGGGACCGGCGTCTCCCTCGCCGACCTCATCGTCCTCGCGGGCGGTGTCGGCATCGAGCTGGCCGCGAAGGCGGCCGGTCGCGAGCTGGAGGTGCCGTTCACGCCGGGCCGCGTCGACGCGACCCTCGAGCACACCGACGTCCCGTCGTTCGAGTGGCTCGAGCCGCGGGCCGACGGGTTCCGCAACTACCTCGGCAAGGGCAACCGGCTGCCGGCGGAGCACCTGCTCCTCGACCGCGCGAACCTGCTCGGCGTCAGCGCCCCGCAGCTGACCGCCCTGGTCGGCGGTCTGCGGGTGTTGGGCGCCACCTACGACCGGTCCACGCTCGGTGTCCTCACCGACGCCCCGGGCACCCTCACGAACGACTTCTTCGTGAACCTGCTCGACATGGACGTCACGTGGACCTCCGTCGACCCCGAGGCCGGGATCTACGAGGGCCGCGACGCCGCCGGTGCCGTCCGCTGGACGGGCAGCCGGGCCGACCTGGTCTTCGGCTCGAACTCCGAGCTGCGGGCGGTGGCCGAGGTGTACGCGAGCGACGACGGCGCGGACGCGTTCGTCGAGGAGTTCGTCGGCGCCTGGGTCCAGGTCATGGAGGCAGACCGCTTCGACCTGCACCGCTGACGCACCCCGTACGCACAGGAGGGCCCGGACCGCGACGGTCCGGGCCCTCCTGCGTCGTCCTGGACGGCGGGGGAGCGGGGCTCAGAGCAGGCCGACGGCCAGCGCGAGGACACCGAGCAGCGGCAGCGTGCCCTGCGAGACGGCGGCGCGCGCCTTGTCGGGGCTCGACACGAGGAGCACGAGGGCGGCCGCGACCATCGAGCCCGCACCCGTGAACGCGAGGGTGGCGCCGACGGTGGTGACGTCGAGTGCCAGGAGCACGGCTCCTGCTCCGGCCGTCACGGCCAGGAAGAGGTTGTAGAAGCCCTGGTTGTAGGCGAGCTCGCGCGTGGCCTCGGCCTCCTCCGGGCCGAGGCCGAAGGTGCGGCGTCCCCGCGGGCTCGTCCAGGCGAAGGACTCGAGCCAGAAGATGTACACGTGCAGCGCTGCTGCGAGGGCGACGAGGACGACTCCGAGCGCGGTCATGCGCCCCATCATGGCCGATGCCGCGACGGGGTGGCCGAGGTCACGTCGTGCTTGGTTGCAGACGACAACTATCGGAGTATGGTTGTGGATGTCAACCAGTCCGTCCGAGCAGAAAGAGGAGCCGTGCCAGAACCCACCACCGCCGCCGCACCACCGTCGTCCGAGGACAGCGGGGAGATGACCCATCGCCAGGTGCTCGAGGCGCTGAGCGGCCTCCTCCTCGCGATGTTCGTCGCCATGGTGTCCAGCACCGTCGTCACGAACGCGCTGCCGCGGATCGTCACCGACCTGAAGGGCAGCCAGACCGGCTACACCTGGGTCGTCGTCGCGACGCTGCTCACCATGACCGCCACCACGCCCATCTGGGGCAAGCTGGCCGACCTGTTCAGCAAGAAGCTGCTCGTGCAGGTGGCGCTCGTCATCTTCACGATCGGGTCGCTCATCGCCGCCTCCGCGCAGAGCATGGGCGTGCTCATCGGCGCCCGCGCCGTGCAGGGCCTCGGCGTCGGCGGCCTCACCGCCCTCGTGCAGGTCGTCATCGCCTCGATGGTCAGCCCCCGTGAGCGTGGTCGCTACTCCGGCTACATCGGTGCCGTCTTCGCCCTCGCGACCGTCAGCGGACCGCTCATCGGTGGCGTGATCGTCGACAGCCCGCTCGGCTGGCGCGGCTGCTTCTTCGTCGGCCTGCCGTTCGCCGTCGCCGCCTTCGTCCTGCTGCAGCGCACGCTGCACCTGCCCGTCGTGCGCCGCGAGGTCTCGATCGACTACCTCGGCGCCACGCTGATCATGGGCGGCGTCAGCCTCCTGCTCGTCTGGATCTCCCTCGCCGGTGCGCACTTCGCCTGGGTCTCCGCCACGTCCGCCCTGCTCGTCGTCGGCGGTGTGCTGCTCATCGCGCTCGCCCTCGTCGTCGAGGCCCGGTACGCCCGCGAGCCGATCATCCCGCTGCGACTCTTCCGCGACCGCACCACGTCGCTGGCCACCCTCGCCTCCGTCATGATCGGCGTCGCGATGTTCGGCGCGACGGTCTACCTGAGCCAGTACTTCCAGTACTCGCGCGGCATGACGCCGACCGAGGCCGGCCTGATGTCGATCGCGATGGTCGGCGGCCTGCTCGTCTCGAGCATCACCTCCGGGCGGATCATCAGCCGCACCGGCGTCTGGAAGCGCTGGCTGGTCGGCGGCATGCTGCTCGTCGTGCTCGGCTTCGGCCTGCTCGGCACGATCGACGCCAGCACCCCGCTGTACGTCGTCGGGCTCTACATGGCACTCGTCGGCCTCGGTCTCGGCGCCACGATGCAGAACCTGGTGCTCGCCGTGCAGAACAACACGCGGCTCGAGGACATGGGCGCCGCCAGCTCCGTCGTCGCGTTCTTCCGCTCGCTGGGCGGGTCGGCCGGCGTGGCCGTGCTCGGCACGATCCTGAGCCACGACGTGAAGGGCAACGTCTCCGACGGCGTGCGCGACCTCGCCGCCTCCGGCCAGCTCGACCGGGCCGACCTCGAGCGGCTGAGCCACTCGACGGGCCAGATCCCCGACCTGTCCACGCTGCCTGGGCCGTTCCGGACGCTGTACGAGACCGCCTTCGGCGACGCGTTCGGCCACATCTTCCTCGTGGCCACGCCGTTCGCGGTCGCCGCGCTCGTGTGCATCCTGTTCATCAAGGAGGTGCCGCTGCGCACCACGATCCAGAAGGACGTGGAGGTGCTCGAGACCGAGGGCCAGCCGGCCGACACGGTGGCGAGCCTGCGATGACCGCCGGCACGGTGCCCCCCGCCGCCTCGTCGCTCGACGCGCTCCGGCTCGTCGAGCACGAGGTGGGGGTGCTGATGCGCCGGGCCCGCCGGGCGCTCACCGAGCGCGCGCGGCTCGTGCACCCGGACCTGCAGGCCATCGGGTACCTCGTCCTCGTGCAGGTCGAGGCCGACGGCCCGGTCCGGGGGAGCGGTCTGTGCGACGTCCTCCACCTCGACAAGGGCGCGGTGAGCCGCTCCGTGCAGCACCTGCTCGACCTCGGCCTCGTCGACCGGACGCCCGACCCCGACGACGGACGGGCGACGCTCCTCTCGGTCAGCGACGAGGGGCGTCGTCGGGTCCGGGCCGTCGACGCCGCCCGGCGGGAGCTGCTCGGCGAGCGGTTCGCGGACTGGAGCCGTGAGGACCTCTGCGACGTCGCCGCGACGTTGCGCCGCTACAACGCGAGCTTCGGCCCCGAGGCCTGAGCGCCTGCGTCCGCCGCGAGGTCGAGCGTCATGAAGACGCTGAGCGGGTCCGGTCCGTAGTCGGCGAACGGCCCGCACTCGACGAAGCCGCGCCGCGCGTAGAGCCGCCGGGCGGGGGCGAAGTGCTCCTCCGCGCCGGTCTCGAGGGAGACCCGCTGGAGACCGTCGGCCCTGGCGACGTCGACGAGGTGCTCCAGGACGGCGGCCGCGACACCGCGACCTCGGGCTGCCTGCGGGGTCCGCATGGCCTTGAGCTCCCCGAGCAGTCCGGGATGCGTCCTCAGCGCGCCGACCCCGAGCAGCACGGGCGGCTCCTCGTCGGTCCAGGCGGCGACCATGCGCACGTCCGGACGGGCCAGCGCGTCGTGGGGGAGGGCGTGGACGCTCTCCGGCGGTGACGTCGCCCGCATCTCGGCGAGGTGCTCGTCGAGCAGCGCCGCGACGTCGGGGTCGTGGGGCGAGACGGTCCGTACGTGCATGTGGCCATCCTCGCGCGGGTCCGGCGAGTACCGTGACCGGGTGCAGCACGAGTCGGTCGACGCGCGTCCGCGTCCCTCCCGGTGGCGTGTCGCGGTCGTCGGCGTGGTCGTCGCGCTCGGCGCCGCGCACCTGCTCGGCGTCACCGCAGCCGCCCTGCCGCCGAACGCGTACTCCGACGCCGCGCGTCCCGCGACGTCGTACCTCGGCGCCTACTTCTCGCAGAACTGGCGGCTGTTCGCCCCGAACCCGATCGCGTCCGACCGGGTCGTGCGCTTCCAGGGGGCCTACGAGGAGGACGGCCGCACCGAGGTCACGCCGTGGCTGGACTGGACCGACGTCGAGCTCGACCTCGTGCGCCACCGCCTCGTCGGCGGTCGCGCCGGCTACGTCACCAACAAGCTCTACGGTCCGCTGGCGAACCGCTACGCGGCGCTCGACGAGCCCCAGCGCGCGGTCGCCGACGTCGTCGACCCCGCCAAGGTCCTGACGTGGCGGCGGCTCGACCGTGAGCTGCGCGCGGGCTCGAACGACCGCTTCGACGACGCGCAGGTGGCCCTCTACCTCGCCTACGACCGCGCGACGACGGAGCTGGCCACCGACGCGCTGGAGGCCGCCCACCCCGGACGCCGCCTGGTCGCCGTCCGGTACGCGACGCGCGGCCAGGACGTCACGCCCTGGGTGGCGCGGCACGGCTCGGCGGCGGAGCGGCAGACCGCGCGTCCCACGCCGGTCCAGCGGATCAACGGCTGGCGGACCCCGCTGCGCGGCGACGCCGCCGAGCGCGCCGTGGTCGCCGACTTCCTGCGGAGGCACCGATGAGCGGCGTCGGTGACCGGGTCTGGACCTGGCTGACCGCGCGCAAGCACGCGACGCGCGGCCTCGCCATCACGCGGATCGTGCTCGGTCTCATCGTCTGGACGCAGCTGCTCGCCAACTGGTCCGACCGCCACTACACGTGGGGCGACGGCGCGACGTGGACGCAGGGCGTGCGCGACGTGAAGTCCTGGCCGGGCTTCCTGGGCATCTTCCAGCAGGCCCACGGTGCGAGCTTCGACGCGCTGTACCTGCTCACGGTGCTGGCGGGCGTGCTGCTCATGGTGGGCCTCTGGACCCGCGCGTCGGCGCTGCTGACCCTGTTCCTCTGGATGTCGCTGTACGTCTGCAACCCGTTCGTCGGCTCCGGCGGCGACGCGGTGCTGCGCATGGTGCTGCTGTACGCCTGCTTCACCGACTCCGGCCGGCACCTCTCCGTCGACGCCTGGCTGCGTGCCCGCCGCGGGGAGCTGCGTCCGGTGCTGCCCGGCTGGCTGTCGACCACGCTCCACAACGTGGCCGTGGTCCTGATCATCCACCAGGTGGTCATGGTCTACGTGGGCTCGGCGCTCTGGAAGGTGCAGAGCGACCTCTGGCTCGACGGCACGGCCGTCTACTACCCGCTGCAGACCGAGGCCTACTCGCCGTGGCGCGACCTCCTGCACCCGCTGTCGAGCGCGTCGCCCGTCGTCATGGCCGCGACCTGGACCGCCATCGTCGTCCAGCTGCTGTTCCCCGTGCTGCTGCTCTACCGCAGCACCCGGGCCGTGTCCCTCGTGGTGATCACCGGCATGCACCTCGGCATCGGGGTGTTCATGGGGATCATGTACTTCTCGCTCGTGATGATCGCGGTCGACATGATGCTCGTCAGCGACGCCTCGTGGCAGCGTGGCGGACGGTGGTGCCGGGCCTGGTGGGCGCGACGGCGGGGGACGCCGGACCACGCCGGCCTGGTTGACCTGCGCAACTCTGTGTGATGTGTCTCAGGTGACAGTCGGAGCGCACGGTGACCTGAGATCTGCGTAAGATGTCCCGCAACGACCGCTGAGGCGGGCGTTGCACCGGCCCGCGGTCCGCAGCTCTTCCCCCAAGAAGCGCACCGCAAGACACAGCGACATGGGAGTCACTCCACGATGAACAAGCTCGGCAGGAACACCCTCGCCCTCGGGTTGAGCACCCTGCTCATCACCTCAGCGGCGGCCTTCTCCGCCAACGCGGCCGACGAGACGGAGTCGCACGCGACCAGCCGTTTCCTCAGCGGCACGATCGGCGGCACGAACCTCGACGCCATCGCGGAGCTGGAGGGCACCTCGGCCGACAACCCGGGCGACCCGGGGCCGAACACCAACCCGCTGTCGCTGACGGTGCTGCAGGCCATCCCGATCGACATCCCCGGCGGGATCGACCTCAACCTGGCCGACTTCCTGAGCCCGGGCAACGGCTCGGCCGGCGTCGCGAACCACTACGCCGCGGCCCCCCAGACCAACTCCGCCGCCGCGGCCAGCGGTGCCGTGAACAACACCGGCGCGATCCTGGCCCCCGGCAACGGCGAGTTCCCCTCGAACGCGAAGATCTCGCTCGACGGCGGTGTCCTGAACGGCATCAACGACGAGCTCGCGGGTGTCGACCTGTCGCTCGGCGCGCTGTCCGGCTCCGCCGTCATCGACAAGGGCGACCTGACGCGTGACTACCAGATCGGCAGCGCCACGCTGGACGTCAAGGTCCCGCTGCTCGCCGACCTGACCGGTGACCTCTCCACGGCGCTCAACGGCCTGGACGCGGCGAACGACATCACCATCAGCCCGGCCTCGCTGTGCCCGGTGATCGGCAACACGCTGAACGTCGCCACCAGCACCCTGCTGGCACAGCTCGACAGCCTCGGCCTCGGTGCCGTCGGCGACGCGCTCGAGCCGGTCCTGACGCTCCTCGGCGTCTCGAACGTCAATCTCTGCAACCTGCCGCCCCAGATCGGCGCCATCCTGACGAACGAGACGCTCGCGCAGCTGGTCACCGTCCAGGTCAAGGGCCTCGGTGACGTCACGAGCGGCATCGCCAACTTCTCCAGCGACGGCGTGGCCGTCGACCTGGCGACCGGCACGATCTCGCTCGACCTCGCGAAGATCCTGCAGGCGGCCGGCGTCGACATCAACAACCTGCCGCCGAACACGGACCTCGTGCAGTACATCACCAGCGACCTGATCGCCGGCAAGATCACGAACGTCCTCAACAACGCGATCGACGACATCGTCACCAACATCGGCAAGGTCAGCCTGCAGGTCACCGTGGCCGGCACGACGGTCATCCCGGAGTCCGACCTCGGTGCGCTCACCGACCCGCTGACGGCGATCCTCAAGCAGGTCACCGACGCGGTGCAGCAGATCGGCGCCCCGATCGACGACCTGCTCGGCGACCTCGCTCCCGACCTGGCCCGCATCGTCAAGCTGACGGCCAACACGCAGTCGACGTCCACGACGCCCACGCTGTCCGCGGGCGGCGAGAGCGCCGGCGTCCTGGCGGCCGCCGCGACCGGTACCTACTACCGTCAGGGCGCGCTCCGCGTCGACCTGCTCGGTGGTCAGCTCGCCAGCGTCGACCTCGCCAACGCCGAGGTCGCGCTGACCGCGGCGGACGACACCGACGCGCAGGCCGACACGCAGGCCGACGCCGACGCGCAGGCTGACGCCCAGGCCGATGCCCAGGCTGACGCCCAGGCCGACGCCGACGCCATCGCGGACGCTGCGTCCGACGCCCAGGCCGACGCGGTCGCGGACGCCGACGCGCAGGCCGACGCCGACGTGACCACCACGCTGCCCAGCACGGGCGCCCCGAACCTGCTGCCCTTCTGGCTGCTGGGTCTGGGCCTGGTGCTCTTCGGCGCCGCGGTGCTCATCAACGAGCGTCGTCGCATGTCGCTCTGACGCTGCACACCACGACGCCTGCCCGGTGACCGCTCGCGGTCGCCGGGCAGGCGTCTGTCCGGACCTACGATGGAGGCATGGCGGTGGCGGGAGGTGACGGCGACGGTGCACGCCAGGGCGACGAGGACCGGCACGACTGGCGCACGACGCTGATCGTGGCCCTCGCGGTGCTGGCCCTGGTGCACTCGCTGCTCGTCGCACTCTGGCTCGCGCCGCGTGGACCCGTGCGCGACGTCGCCGGGGGCTCGTTGCTCACCACCTACGTCGACCCCTACTTCCGCCAGTCCTGGGACCTGCTCGAGCCGAGCGCCCAGCGGGTCGACGAGGCGCTCTGGGTGCGTGCGCGGGTGCGCACCGGACCCGAGACGCTGGCGCTCACGCCGTGGCTCGACGTCACGAAGGCCGACCTGACCCGGACCCGCGACGACGTCGCGCCGGCCCGGGTCCACCTCGCCGGCCGCCGCCTGGCCACCAACCTCAACAACGCGATGTTCGCGCTCGGCCGGTCGGGCCGCCAGGTCGTGCTGGAGTCGACGGTCGGACGTCCGCCGGAGACGCTGCGCGGCGCACTCGCCTCGGCCGGCGTACGCCCCGCCGACGTCGCCGCGTACGCCGACCTCGACACGATGACCACGCGCTTCGCGTCGCTCTACACGCAGGCCTACACCGACCGCCGGGTCGTGCAGGTCCAGTACCGCGTCGCCCGCCGGACCGTCCCGCCGCACGCCGACCGCGACGAGCGGCGCGTGTCGTCGGTGCCGTTCGAGTGGTTCGACGCCGGATGGCGCGCCGCGGTGCGCGGCTCGGCGGAGGCGCAGTCCGCGTTCGACGGATACCTGGGGGTCGACCGATGAGCACGCTCTGGCGTCTGAAGGACGCGCTGGCCCGGACCCGCGGCTCCGCGGAGAGGTGGCTGACGGGGGAGCGGCACGCGCTCCACGCGGTCGCGCTCGCGCGCATCCTCGTGGGCCTGTCGGTGCTGGGCCTGCTCGTCACCAACTACTCGACGCGCCAGGTCTGGGTCGGCGACGCCTCGGCGTGGGCCGAGCCGGCGCGGGCCGTCAGCCGCTTCCCCGAGGTGTCGCTCCTCGACGGGGTCAGCGGCGACCTCCTCACCGTCGTGTACGTGGTCGTGATGCTCGCGGCCGTGGGCCTCGTCCTGGGCTGGCGGGCCAAGGCCATGACCATCGTCGTGCTGCTCGGCTTCATCGCGGTGACGGCGCAGAACCCGGTGCTCGGGTCGATCGGCGACAACCTCGTGCGCCTCACGCTGCTGTGGATGCTGCTCATGCGGACCGCCGACGTCTGGTCGCTCGACGCCAACCGGCTCGAGCCGCGCGACAGCGACGACGTCGCGCCGGACTGGCTGCGCACGGGGCTGCACAACGTCGGGCTCGTCGGCCTCGGTGCGCAGACGGTGCTGGCCTACCTGGCGGGCGGTCTCGACAAGGCCTCCCAGCCGGTCTGGCAGCAGGGCACCGCCCTCTACACGACCCTGCAGCTGCCCGAGTTCCGTCCGTTCCCGTGGCTCTCGGACCTGCTGTCGAACGCGACCGTGCTGCTCGCGCTGCTCACCTGGACGGTGCTGGCGGTGCAGCTGTTCTTCGCCCCGATGCTGCTGCGTCGCGAGACGCGCAACCTCGTCGCCGGGGTCGCGATCGGCGTGAACATCCTCTTCGCCGTCGTCCTCGCGACCCCGTGGTCGTCGTTGGCCGTGATCGCCGTGACCGGCCTGTTCGTCAGCGACGACCGCTGGGCGGCGCTCGGCGAGCGGGTGGCCGACCTCGCGTGGCCCGTGCTCGACCGCACCGCCGACCTGCGCTACGCGGTGGCCGACCGCGTCGCGGACTGGTGGTACGACCGCGTGCTCGGCCTGTGGGACCGCGTGCGGTTCAGCGTGTTCCGACGCTGACCTGCGTCGCCGCACGGCGACCGGCCACGACGAGCAGCACGACGGGCACGACCAGGGTGCCGGCGACGGCGTTCAGCGTCCCGAAGCCCTGCCACGCGACGAGGACGCCGGCGAGCAGGCCACCGGCGGCCCCCGACAGGTTCATCGTCAGGTCGCCCAGCCCCTGGACCAGCGGGCGCACGTCGGGCGGCGTCGAGGCGGTGAGCAGCGCGGCACCGGCGATCACGGCGGCCGACCAGCCGAGGCCGAGCAGGACCAGCCCGACGGTGATCTGCAGCTGGGAGTCGCCCGACGTGCCCGAGACGACCACGGCGAGCAGCAGGACGAGCTGACCGGCGAGGATCGTGCGGGCCGGTCCCCAGCGGTCGGCGAGCCAGCCCATGACCGGCGACAGCGCGTACATGCCTGCGACGTGCAGGCTGATGGTCAGGCCGATCACCTCGACGGCAGCGCCGTGGTCCTGCATGTGCACGGGCGTCAGCGCCATGACCGAGACCATCACCGCGTGCGCCAGCGCGATCGTGACGACGGCCGTGCGGGTCCCGCCGCGGACGTGCGGCAGCGCTGTCCGCACCCGCGGCACCGCGACCTCCATGCCGTCGCGTCGGGCGGGCGGCAGCGGGTCGGGTCGCAGGAGCAGGAGGTTCATCAGGCCGGCGACGAGGAACGCCACGCAGGCGAAGACCATGGTCCCGGCCAGGTCGGGCACGCCGAGAGCACGGGCGGTCGAGGTGCCCGGGCCGGTGAGGTTCGGGCCGAGGACCGCGCCGACCGTCGTCGCCCAGGTGACGAGCGAGAGCGAGCGGCCGACCTGGTGGCTCGCTGCGAGGTCGGTGGCGGCGAAGCGCGACTGCAGCGTCGCGGCGGTGCTGACGCCGCACAGCAACAGGCCGATGAGCACGAGCACGAGGCTGTCGGCGGTCGCCCCCAGCACCACGATCGCCGCGCCGGCGGCACCGAGGAACCAACCCACCGTCAGGGCGGGCCGGCGGCCGGCTCGCACGGCGAGGGTCGCCAGGGGCACGGTCGCGATCGCCGCGCCGAGGGTCAGCATCACGGTGGCCATCCCGGCCCAGCCGGACGACCCCGACACCTCGCGCAGCAGCAGCACGCCCACCGCGAGGCCTGCGCCGCTGCCGATGCCGCCGACGACCTGCACGACCACCAGCACCCGCAGGACGCGGCGCTGCGCCGCCTCCGTGGCGGTCACGAGGCCCAGATGGTGACGCGGTCCTCCGGGTCGAGCCACAGGGCGTCGGCCGAGGTGGTGCCGAACGCCTCGTGGAAGGCGTCGATGTTGCGCACCACCTGGTTGCACCGGAACTCCGGCGGGGAGTGCGGGTCGACGGTGAGCCGGCGGACCGTCTCGGCCGGACGGACCTTCGACTGCCAGGCCTGCGCCCAGGAGATGAAGAAGCGCTGGTCGCCGGTGAGGCCGTCGATCGTCGGCGCCTCGCCACCCGTGGCGATCCGGTACGCCTGGTAGGCGATGCCGAGTCCGCCGAGGTCGCCGATGTTCTCGCCGATCGTCAGCTCGCCGTTGACCCTCTGTCCGTCGGCGCCGTCGGGCGAGAGCGCGCCGTACTGCTCCACGAGCGCGGCGGTGAGGCCCTCGAACGCGGAGCGGTCGTCGTCGCTCCACCAGTTCCGCAGGGCGCCCGTGCCGTCGTAGTGGCTGCCCTGGTCGTCGAAGCCGTGACCGATCTCGTGACCGATCACCGCGCCGATCGCCCCGTAGTTGACGGCGTCGTCGGCGTCGGGGTGGAAGAACGGGGGCTGCAGGATGGCTGCCGGGAACACGATCTCGTTCATCGTCGGGTTGTAGTAGGCGTTGACCGTCTGCGGCGTCATGTACCACTCGTCGCGGTCGATGGGCCGGCCGATCTTCGCCAGCTCCCGGTCCATCGAGACCGTCAGCGACCGACGGGCGTTGCCCAGGAGGTCGGTCGGGTCGGTCTCGAGCGCGGTGTAGTCCTTGAAGCGCTCGGGGTGGCCCACCTTGGGCGTGAACGCGTCGAGCTTCGCCAGCGCCTCGGTGCGCGTCGCCTCGCTCATCCAGGGCAGGGCGGTGATGCTGCGACGGTAGGCCTCGACGAGGTGCGCGATGAGGTCGTCCATGCGCTCCTTCGCGCTCGGCGGGTACTCGGTGCGCACGTAGATGCGGCCGATCGCCTCACCCATCGCCGACTCCACGAAGCCCACGCCGCGCTTCCACCGCGGACGCAGCTCGTCGGTGCCGCTCAGCGTGCGGCCGTAGAAGGCGAAGTTCTCCTCCACGAACGCGCTCGGCAGGTAGGGCGCGGCGGCGTGCAGCACCTGCCAGCGCAGCCAGTCGCGCCACGCAGGAAGGTGCTCGACGGTCAGCAGGCCGGCGAGGCCCTCGAGGTAGGACGGCTGCGACACGACCGCCTCGTCGAGCACCGACGCCGGGATGTCGGCGGCCGTGCTCCACGTGGTCAGGTCCAGCGGACCGAGCAGGGCCTGCAGGCCGTCACGGTCGACGAGGTTGTAGGTGCGCTGCGCGTCGCGGCACGCGACCCGGTCCCAGTGGTGCGCCGCGACCTGCGTCTCGAGGTCGAGGACGCGGGCCGCGCGGTCGGCGGGCGACTCGAAGCCGCCGAGGGTGAACATCCGCTCGAGGTGGTCGCGGTAGGCGGCCCGGACCTCGGCGGTCTCGTCGGTCCGGTAGTACGACTCGTCGGGCAGGCCCAGGCCGCTCTGCACGACGTGGGTCACGTACCGCTCGGGGTTCCCGCGGTCGGGCGCGACGTACAGGCCGACGACGCTCGCCACGCCGGAGCGCTCGAGGTGGCCGAGCACCTCGACGAAGGTCGGCACGTCGGCCACGCCGTCGATGCGGTGCAGGTCGTCCTGCAGCGGCTCGGTGCCGAGCGCGTCGATGCGGTCGGTGTCCATGAAGCTGGCGTAGAGCTCGCCGATCTTGCGCTCGTCGGCGTCGAGGTCGGCAGCCGGGTCGTCGAGCGCGTCGCGGCAGGACTCGACGATGCCGCGCACGACCCGCTCGGCCTCGTCGACCAGCGTCACGAACGCCCCGGCCGTGGCGCGGTCGGGCTGGATGGGCGCGTCGCGCAGCCAGGGCCCGTTCACGTGCCGGAAGAGGTCGTCCTGGGGGCGGGTCTCGGGGTCGAACGCGGAGGTGTCGATCGCCGGACCAGCCGGCGCGGAGAGGGACTCGGTGGACGGGGCGCTGGCATCGGTCACCTGGATAGGCTACCTGCGTGTCCGTGTCGCACCCCGCCCATCTGACCGTCCTCGACGTGCAGGACGTGGGTCCGCACCTGCGCCGCCTCGTCCTCGGCGACGGCGACGTCGCGCGCGGCTTCGACGCGCTCGCCGCCCGGTGGTCCGGATGGGCCGACTCCTACGTCAAGCTCGTGTTCCTGGCCGACGGCGTCACCTACCCCGACCCGCTCGACCTCGACGAGGTGCGGGCGAGCCTGCCGAGCGACGTCTGGCCGGTGCTGCGCACCTACACCGTCCGTCGGCTCGACCTCGAGGCACGGGAGCTCTGGGTCGACGTGGTGCTGCACGGCGACGAGGGCGTGGCCGGCCCGTGGGCCGCCCAGGTGCGGCCCGGCGCGACCATCCACGTCCGTGGTCCCGGCGGCGCCTACGCGCCCGACCCGGCCGCCGACCACCACCTCCTCGTCGGCGACGAGTCGGCCCTGCCCGCCATCGCCGCGACCCTGGAGACGCTGCCCGCCGGAGCCCGCGCCACCGTGTTCTGCGAGGTCGACGGCCCCGACGATGAGCTCGACGTGCACACCGTCGCCGACGTCGACCTGCGCTGGCTGCACCGCGGCGAGGCGGCGGCCGGCACGACGACCCTGCTCGACGACGCCGTCCGCGCCTGGTCGTGGCCCGAGGGACGCGTCCAGGCCTTCGTGCACGGGGAGTCGCGGCTGCTCAAGACCGTCCGCCCCTACGTCCGCGAACGCGTCGCCCGAGGCGACCTGTCGGTGTCCGCCTACTGGCGGCTCGGCGCGACGGAGGAGGGCTTCCGGCGCTGGAAGGCGGAGCAGCGCGCCGTCGAGCCCGGCTGAGCCGTCCGCCTCAGCCCAGAGGGCGGTGCCTGCCTCAGCCCAGGGGGCGGTGCTCCCGCCACCAGCGCCGCACCGGCTTCTGCACCGCAGGCGGCACCCACTCGAACCCGACGTGGACCGCCGCCCCCTTGGCCAGGCCGTGCGTGCGCGTGCGGCGCTCCCAGGCCGTGGGAGGCGCGGGTCGTCCCCCCTCGCGCTGCTCGCGGTGCAGCTCCAGGGCGCTGCGCAGGTAGGCGGAGCGCAGCGCGTCGCGCGAGGGCCGCTCGCCCGTGGCCAGCAGCTCCTCCACCCGGTCGACCACGGCCACGGCGGGGGCGACGTCGCGCCCGCCGAACCAGCTGTCGACCCAGTCGGGGTCGGGAGTGCCGAGGTCGTCGGCGTCGACCTGGTCGAACGTGCGCAGCAGGCCGGAGTCGAGGAGCACGTGGTTGCCCAGCCGCTCGTGCACGCCGAGGTCGAGCACCAGCGCGACGCGACGTCCGCGGTCCACCGCCTCGAGGCAGGCCGTCGACGACACCGTCACGAGCAGGTCGGCCTCCTCCAGCAGCTCCGGCACCGGCCGGTACGTGACGGCGAAGTTCGACGGCAGGTCCTCGTGGGCGAGCAGGTCCTCCGGGTGGTGGTGCATCCGGTGGAAGGTGCCCTCGCCGTGGCGGTGGCGAGGCTTGAGCAGGACCTGGCGGTCCGGGTGCCGGCGGGCGTGCTCGACGAGGCGTCGGTACAGGTGCAGCCGGTCGACGGGGCTGGCCGGGACGGTGGGCTGGTCGGCGAACAGCACGGTGCGCACCGGACCGGTCCGCTGCGGTGCGGGCGAGGTGCTGAGGATGGGCAGACCGGTGAGCAGCAGGTTGCCGGGCGCGATGTCGAGCCGTGACGCCACGTGCAGGAAATGCTCGAGCTCGTGGCGCGCGTTGACCGCCACGACGTCGGCCGCGCACCGGTCGAGGTAGCCGGCGGTGATCTTCTCGATGATCACGCCCACCCAGCCCGCGACGACGACCGGGCGCGGTCCGTCGCCCGTCGCCTCGGCGAGGTCGAGCGTGAAGCGGTGCACGGAGGGGCCGGAGAGCGCGAAGACCACCACGTCGTGCGCCTGCGCCAGCGCGACCAGGTCGTCGTCGGGGACGACGTCGACGGTGTCGACCCCCGTCGCCGCGATCTGCGCGGACGACAGCGTGGCCATGCTGCGCGGGGCCACGACCCGGACCTGGAAGCCTCGGTCGCGCAGCTGCGTCCAGAGCGCCGCGGCCCACTTGAGCTGGGAGTCGAACGCCGCGACGACGAGCGCGGTGGGAGAGTCTGTGGTCTCGTGCACGTAGGCACGCTAGCCCCGGCGGCGGCTCCGCTCCGAGGCCGAGCAGCCGCCTGCGGGCACTGTTGTCCGGGGGTTCGTCGGTGCTTCACCGGATGTCCACCGCTCGGTCCCGCAACCCTCTTGACGGGGTCGGGACGCCACGCGACGTTCGCCGAACCTGCCCTGTTCGTTCACCTGCGCGTCGGGCCGGCTCCCTACCGTCTCGTCCTATGACCCTCCACCACCCCCTGCCCGTGCGCCGTCGTGCGGACCCGGGCGACGCCAGCGTGTGCGCCATCGTCCCGGCGCGCGGTGGGTCCCGGGGCGTCCCGCGCAAGAACCTGCGCCCGGTCGGCGGCGAGCCGCTCGTCGTGCGGACCGTCCGCACCCTGCGCGCGGTCGACGGCATCGACCACGTCGTCGTCACGACCGACGACGCCGAGATCGCCTACGCGTCGCGCTCGGCGGGCGCCCGCACGGTCGACCGGCCGCAGCAGATCGCCGGTGACACCGCCAGCTCGGAGTCGGCGGTCGCCCACGCGCTCGACCACCTCGAGTCGATCGGCCGGCTGCCCGACGTCGTCGTGTTCGCCCAGGCCACGAGCCCGTTCGTCGACCCGGCGCGCGTGGCGGAGGCCGTGGCGCTGGTCCGCGACGGCGACCACGACGTCGCGTTCAGCGTGGTCCGCACCCACGCGCACCTGTGGCGCCACGGCGAGCACGGCCCCGAGGGCGTCAACCACGACATGTACCGACGTCAGCGCCGCCAGGACATGGAGCCGCAGTTCCAGGAGACCGGCGCCTTCTACGTCATGCGCACCGAGGGCTTCCGCCGTCACGGCCACCGCTTCTTCGGACGGGTCGCGATGGTCGAGGTCGACCAGGCCGACGCGCTCGAGATCGACACCGAGCAGGACCTGCGACTCGCCGAGGAGCTGCTGCAGCACCGGCGCGCGGTCGGCTCGGACCCGTCGGCGTCGCCCGTCGCGGCGCACGTCGTCGTCACGGCCTTCGACGGCGTGCACACCGACGGCCGGGTGGCGCTCGACGCCCACGGTCGCGAGACGGCCCTCGTGCACCGCGCCGACGGCGAGGGCGTCGAGCGGCTCCTGCGCTCGGACCGACCCGTCGTGGTGCTGACCGACGGACCCGACGCGGTCGCGGCACGCCGCGCCCAGGCCCTCGGTGCCGTGCACCTCGAGGGCACCCCCGACAAGCTCACGGCCCTGCGCACGTGGGCGCGCGAGCACGACGTCGCGCTGCAGGACATCGCCTACCTGGGCCACGACGTCACCGACGTCGAGGTCCTGGCAGCCGTGGGCTGGCCGGTCGCACCGGCCGACGCCCACCCGGCCTGCCGGGTCGCCGCACGGCACGTGCTGCGCCGACCCGGGGGGCAGGGCGCGGTGCGCGAGCTCGCGGACCGCGTGCTCGCGGCGAAGGACTCGTCCGTCACGGACACGACACAGGAGGGACCGGATCATGGCTGAATGGGTGAAGATCGGCGACGCGATCGTCGGACGGAGGCGTCCCACGTACGTCATCGGCGAGATCGGCATCAACCACAACGGTGACGTCGAGGTGGCGAAGGAGCTCATCGACGTCGCCGCCCGCGCGGGTGCGCAGGCCGTCAAGTTCCAGAAGCGGACCCCGCACATCTCCACGCCCGAGGACATGCGTCACGTCGTGCGGCAGACGCCGTGGGGCGAGATGACCTACCTCGACTACCGCTACCGCGTGGAGTTCGAGGCCGAGCAGTACGCGGAGATCGCGGCGCACGCCGCCGACCGGGGCGTCGACTGGTTCGCCTCGCCGTGGGACGTGCCGGCCGTGGAGTTCCTGGAGGAGCTCGGCGTCTCGTGCCACAAGGTCGCCTCGGCGTCGGTGACCGACCTGGAGATGCTCGCCGCCCTGCACGAGACGGGCAAGCCGATCATCCTCTCGACCGGCATGAGCACGCTCGAGCAGATCGACCGTGCGGTCGAGGTGCTCGACACCGACCAGCTGGTCATCCTGCACGCCACGTCGACGTACCCGCTGCCGGCCGAGGAGGCCAACCTGCGGACCATCCACACGCTGCAGGAGCGCTACGGCGTCCCGGTCGGGTACTCGGGCCACGAGACCGGCCTCGAGATCTCCCTCGCGGCCGTCGCCCTCGGCGCCGTCGCGGTCGAGCGGCACATCACGCTCGACAACGCGATGTGGGGATCGGACCAGGCGGCCAGCCTGGAGCCGCAGCCGTTCGTCGACCTCGTGCGCGACATCCGCACCGTCGAGCTCGCGCTCGGCGACGGCGTCAAGCGCGTCATGCCGGGCGAGCACAAGCCGATGGCCCGCCTGCGCCGCCACACGGACGCGGTCATCGCCGCCTCGTGAACCAGGCCGACGTCGTCCGGGTCCTGGTCCTCTGCGACACCGACTCCTACGTCAAGTGGGGGGCGGCGCTGGGGGACCGGTTCCCGGACGACTGGCGCGTGGACCTGGTGGTCGCCCGCAGCACGGCGGCGCCGAGCGCCTCGCAGCTGGCCGATGCGCTCGCCGGTACCGCGACGGCGGGCAGCACGCCCGACGTGGTCGGTCTCGCCGACCTGCGGCGACGCCTGCTGTCCGAGCGCCCCGACGTGCTCGTGCTGTCGGCGCGGGGCTGGACCGTGCAGGCGGCCACGTCGGTCGTCGACAACGTGCCCGACCGCCCGGTGATCGTCACGGGGCTGCCGGGCGTGGGCGTGCCCGTGCTGCCCTACGGGCTCGGCTTCCGGCGGGCCGCCGACGTGTTCGTCGTGCACAGCCGCCGTGAGCTGCGCGAGTTCCGCCACGCCAGCCGGCGCCTCGAGCTGCCCGACCGCTTCGAGCTCGGCCACCTGCCCTACCTCGGGCGGTCGACGCTGGACGAGCCCGTGCCGCCGCGCGCCAAGGGACCGGTGGTCTTCGCCGCGCAGGCGCTCGTGCCCGCCTCGGCGGCGGAGCGCACGCACCTCGTCTCCCGGCTCGCCGACGCCGCCCGCGCCCATCCGGACCGCGAGGTGGTGGTCAAGGTGCGCGCCCGGCGCGGCGAGGCGCAGACGCACCACGAGCAGGTGCCGTTGGAGGACCTCGTCGAGGCGCTCGACGACCGACCTGCGAACCTCGTCGTCCGCACCGGACCCATGCACGAGCACCTGGAGCGCGCCGGGGCGTTCGTCACCGTCAGCTCCACCGCGCTGCTCGAGGCCGTCGCGTGCGGGGTGCCCGCGGTGGCCCTCGACGACTTCGGCGTCGGGGTCGAGCAGATCAACCTGGCCCTGCAGGGCAGCGGGCTGCTGGGCTCGCTCGACGACGTGGTGGCGGGCCGCTTCGCCCACGCCGACCCCGCCTGGTGCGTCGACAACTACTTCCACGACCCGTCCGAGGACACCTGGGTCGACCGGGTCCGCGTCCTCGTCGACCAGCGACGGTCCGCCGGGCTGCCGGCCTACCCCGAGCTCCCCGGGTCGTGGCGCGACGGGTTCCGGCGGATCCTCTACCGGCACTTCGCGTTCACGGACGGCACCGAGCGCACCACGCTGCTCGCGACCGTCGAGCACCGGGTCGCCGGCGCCGCGCTGTGGCTCACGCAGCGCCGCGGCCGGCTCCTGCGCCTCGTGCGCCCCGACGTGCGCGGGGGAGCGGCGCAGACGTTCGCCGCCGAGAACAGCGCCACCGCGCCGCGGGCCGAGGAGGTGCGCACGCCCACCCCGTGACGGTCGGGTCAGACGTGGCCGAGCTCGCGGTAGCGGGCCTCGGTGGCCTCCTTCTGCGGCCGCCACCACGCCTCGTTCTCGCGGTACCAGTCGATCGTCGCGGCCAGCCCCTGCTCGAAGTCGGTGTACCGCGGCGTCCAGCCGAGCTCGGTGCGCAGCTTCGTGGAGTCGATCGCGTAGCGCAGGTCGTGCCCCGCGCGGTCGGTCACGTGGTCGTAGGCGTCCGACGGCAGACCCATCAGCGTGAGGATGAGCTCGACGACCTCGCGGTTGCTGCGCTCGCCGTCGGCCCCCACCAGGTAGGTCTCGCCGATCCGGCCGTGCTGCACGATCTCGAGGACGGCGCTGCTGTGGTCGTCGGCATGGATCCAGTCGCGCACGTTCAGGCCGCGGCCGTACAGCTTGGCCCGGCCGCCGTCGAGCAGGTTCGTCACCTGCCGCGGGATGAACTTCTCGACGTGCTGGCGCGGCCCGTAGTTGTTGGAGCAGTTGCTCAGCGTCGCCCGGACGCCGAACGAGCGCACCCACGCCCGCACCAGCAGGTCGGAGCCCGCCTTGGTGGCCGAGTAGGGGCTCGAGGGGTTGTACGGGGTGGACTCGGTGAACCGCTCGGGGTCGTCGAGCTCGAGGTCGCCGTACACCTCGTCGGTGGAGATGTGGTGCAACCGGACGTCGTGGCGCCGCGCGGCCTCGAGCAGCGTGAACGTGCCGACGAGGTTCGTCGTGACGAACGGGCTCGGGTCGGACAGCGAGTTGTCGTTGTGCGACTCGGCCGCGAAGTGCACCACCGCGTCGGCCTCGCCGACGAGCCGGTCGACCAGCTCGGCGTCGGCGACGTCGCCCACGACGAGCCCGACGCGCGCCTCGGGGAGCCCGGCGAGGGACTCCCGGTGACCGGCGTAGCCGAGGTGGTCGAGCACCGTCACCGAGAGGTCGGTGTGGGCCACCACATGGTGGACGAAGTTGGAGCCGATGAAACCCGCACCGCCGGTGACGAGGAGCTGCCGCATGGGCCGAGCGTACCGACACAGGACCTCGAGGAGGGCCCGGTCGGGGCGGCCGGTCGAGCCACGGCGTCGGGACCCGCACGCTACGATGCCGAGGGCGGAGGCTCCGCCCGTTCCCGAGTCGAAGGACCGCCCACCCCCGTGACCACGCTTGACCTGAGCGAGTTCCGCACCCCCGGCCGGGGCCGCGGGATCCTCGACGTCTTCACCTGGCGCTACCTGCTCCGTCTCCTCGTCCGCAAGGGCACGCAGACCCGGTACCGCAACTCCGTCCTCGGGTGGACCTGGTCCTACGTCAAGCCCGCGTTCCAGTTCGGCGTCTTCTTCGTGGTCATGGGCCTGTTCCTCGGCCTGAACCGCGGCGTCGACAACTTCGCCGTCTACCTCTTCAGCGGCATCGTCGTCATCAACTTCTTCAACGAGGGCTTCGGCAACGCCACGCGCTCGATCCTGGAGAACGGCGCCCTGGTACAGAAGATCTACCTGCCACGCGAGCTGTTCCCGATCGCGGCGATCATCGTGGCCTTCGTGCACTTCGTGCCCCAGGCCGTGATCCTGCTCATCGCCTGCCTCTTCCTCGGCTGGACGCCGTCGGTCAGCGGCGTGCTGGCCATTGCGCTCGGGCTGGTCATCATCGCCGCGCTGTCGCTCGGGCTCGGGATGCTCTTCGGCGCCGTCAACGTGTCGTTCCGCGACGCGCAGAACGTGGTCGAGCTGATCCAGATGCTCTCCACCTGGGCCGCCCCGGTGCTCTACACGTGGCAGTTCGTGCGCGACGCCGTGCCGCGCTGGCTCTTCGACCTCTACATGGCCAACCCGCTCACGGCCGCCGTCGAGCTGTTCCACGCCGGCATGTGGTTCCCGACCTCCGACGGGAGGATCCCGCACCCCGAGCACCTCTGGACCAACGCGTTCATCGCGCTCGGCATCTGCGTCGTCTTCCTCGTCATCGGCCAGATGGTCTTCCGCCGCTTCGAGCGCCGATTCGCCCAGGAGCTGTGATGTCCCAGGAGACGACGTCGTCCATGCCCGGCGACACGGCCGTGCAGGCCCGCCCCAGCATCATCGTCGACCACGTCAGCAAGCAGTTCCTGCTGCGTCGTGCGCACGCCTTCAAGGAGGCGTTCGTCGGCTGGGTGCGGGGCAAGGACGTCTCGAGCGAGAAGTTCCTCGCCCTCGACGACGTCTCGTTCACCATCCACGAGGGCGAGTCCGTCGCGCTGCTCGGCTTCAACGGCTCGGGCAAGTCGACCATGCTCAAGCTCATCTCCGGCGTCATGGAGCCCGACGACGGGTCGGTGCTCGTGCGCGGACGCCTCGCCGGGCTCATCGAGGTCGGCGCGGGCTTCCACCCCGACCTCACCGGGCGCGAGAACGTGTACCTGAACGCCGCGATCCTCGGCATGCAGAAGGACGAGATCGACGCGCGCTACGACGACATCATCGCGTTCAGCGAGGTGGAGCGGTTCATCGACCAGGAGGTCAAGCACTACTCCTCGGGCATGTTCATGCGTCTGGCGTTCTCGGTGGCCATCCACTGCGAGCTCGACATCCTGCTCGTCGACGAGGTGCTGTCGGTCGGTGACGCACCGTTCCAGGCCAAGTGCCGCGCCAAGATCGAGGAGCTCTCGCGCGAGGGCAAGACGATGGTCATCGTCAGCCACGACCAGGAGATGGTGCGCCAGGTGTGCGACCGCGGCATCGTCATCCGCCAGGGCAAGCAGGTCTACGACGGGCCGATCGAGCCCGCCATCGACGCCATGATGGCCTGACCTGCCACTCGGCCGCCGTGCTCAGGCGCGGCCCGAGCGGTGCTCAGTCGTGGTGGAGGCCGCGCGGGCTGACGTGCACCTCGTCGGGACGGTGCGGGTCGAGCAGCCGCTCGTCGGCGTACTGCACCAGCTTGATGCGCTCCATGGCGTCCTCGAGCAGTACCCGGTTCGTCCGCAGCATGTCGGAGATCACCAGCAGCGCCACGCAGAGCAGGGCCGCGACGAGCATGCCGACGCCGAACACCAGCGACTGGATGTTGCCGGAGCCGGCGCCCTGGAGGTACAGGACCAGGAACCGCACGAACGGGATGGCCGCGGCGAGGGAGAACACGAGCGCGAGCGTCGTGAACACCGCGTACGGCTTGAACATGATGTAGCTGCGGATGATGGCCTGGCCGGAGCGGGCCATGTGCTGGAAGATGTTGGAGAACAGCCGCGACTCGCGAGTCTTGGGGTTCGTGCGGATCGGCACGCTCGCGATGCGCAGCCGCTTGTTGCCGGCCTGGATGATCGTCTCCATGCAGTAGCTGAACTGCGTGACGACGTTCAGCCGGATCAGCGACTCGCGCGAGTACGCGCGGAAGCCGCTGGCGGCGTCGGGCAGGTCGGTCTCGGCCGCGTAGTTGACCACCTTGCTGCCGAAGGACTGCATGACCTTCTTGAACGGCGAGAAGTGCTCGATGGTCTTGGTCTGCCGGTCGCCGATCGCGATGTCGGCCTCGCCGCGCAGCAGCGGCTGCACCAGCTCGGCGATGCTCTGCTGCGGGTACTGGTTGTCGCCGTCGGTGTTCACGACGATGTCCGCACCGTGCTGCAGCGCGTAGTCGACGCCGTCGCGGAAGGAGCGGGCCAGTCCCATGTTGCGGGTGTGGAACACGAAGTGCTGGACACCGTGCTCGCGGGCGACCTCGACCGTGCGGTCGCTGGAGCCATCGTCGATGACGAGGACGAAGATCTCGTCGATGCCGTCGATCTGCTGCGGGATCGACGAGAGGACGAGGGGGAGGGTCGCCTCCTCGTTGAGGCAGGGGACCTGCACGAACAGTCGCATGAGTTCCTTCCAGGAGGCCGTGGGACGGCCCGGACGATCCTACCGGCCGGAGCACGCCGGTCCAGCCTGCGGGGCGCTGGCGCGGCGCGTCACGCGGGTCGGGCGGCGTCGGGCGCCGGGTAGACTGCAGCGTCCCTCGCCACCAACGCAAGGAGTGCACATGGACGCCGACCTCGTGGTCGTCGGATCGGGATTCTTCGGACTGACCATCGCCGAGCGGGTCGCCCGTGAGCTGGGTCGCAAGGTCGTCGTCATCGACCGACGGGACCACGTCGGCGGCAACGCCTACTCCGAGGACGACCCGGAGACCGGGATCGAGGTGCACCGCTACGGCGCCCACCTCTTCCACACCTCCAACGAGACCGTGTGGGAGTACGTCAACCGGTTCACGACCTTCACCGGGTACCAGCACCGCGTGTACACGAACCACGCCGGCGTCGTGTACCCGCTGCCCATCAACCTGGGCACCATCAACCAGTTCTTCTCGGCCGCCTACTCGCCCGACGAGGCGCGCGCCGTGATCGCCGAGCAGGCCGGGGAGTTCGACACCGCGTCGGCGGCCAACCTCGAGGAGAAGGCCATCTCGCTGATCGGCCGCCCGCTGTACGAGGCGTTCATCCGCGACTACACGGCCAAGCAGTGGCAGACCGACCCCACGCAGCTGCCCGCGGAGATCATCACCCGCCTGCCCGTGCGGTACACGTACGACAACCGCTACTTCAACGACACCCACGAGGGCCTGCCGACGCAGGGGTACACGCGCTGGCTCGAGAACATGGCCGACCACCCGAACATCGAGGTGCGGCTCGGCGTCGACTTCTTCGACGCCGACCAGCCGGTCAGCAAGGCCTCGACCGTCGGACAGGTGCCGGTCGTCTACACCGGCGCCGTCGACCGCTACTTCGACTACGCCGAGGGCGAGCTGTCGTGGCGCACGCTCGACTTCGAGCGCGAGGTGCTGCCCACGGGCGACTTCCAGGGCACGTCGGTGATGAACTACCCGGACTCGCAGTACCCGTACACGCGTATCCACGAGTTCCGCCACTTCCACCCCGAGCGCACGTCCTACCCCGACGACAAGACCGTGATCATGCGGGAGTTCTCGCGGTTCGCCGAGCGCACGGACGAGCCGTACTACCCGGTCAACACCGACGCCGACCGCGAGCGCCTCCTGGCCTACCGCACCCTCACCGAGGGGGAGCAGGACGTCTTCTTCGGCGGCCGGCTCGGCACCTACCAGTACCTCGACATGCACATGGCCATCGGCTCCGCGCTGTCGATGTTCCGCAACCAGGTCGGACCGCTGCTCGGCGCCTGAGGCCGCGCGCAGCACCGACGACGACGCCCTCGTCGCGACCACGGTCGCGACGAGGGCGTCGTCGTACGGTCGGCCGGGGACTAGGGCTGGGAGGTCAGCTCGACGCCGCGCTCGCGCAGCCGCTCCGCGACCGTCGGGTCGAGGACGTACAGCGAGTAGCCGTAGTTGTCCGAGCCGGCGACGCGCGGTGCGTCGGTCGGGTTGGTCCAGCCGTTGCACGCCACGACGGCCGGCTCGTCGCCGGTGAGCTCGTCGGTCGCGTCGACCAGGTCGACGTCGCGATCGGCGAACCAGAAGCCGACCCAGTTGGTGGCGACGTTGCGCTGGCTGGAGACCGGGCAGTCGATCAGCATCGAGACGGGGGTGTCGCCGCCGTCGACGGTGTCGATCTTCTCGAGGGCCTGCTCGATCCGGTAGGGCGCGTCACGCGTCTGGTAGGGGTTGCCGTACCAGGACAGCGCCACGGCGCCGACGGCGAGCACGACGAACAGCACGCGGGGTCGCGACGCCAGCAGCAGGATCACGACGAGCGAGACCACGACCAGCAGGGAGCCCCAGGCCCAGATCTGGTTGTCGTTCGTGAACGTCGGGAAGAGCGGAAGCCGGAACGGCTCGAGGTCGCGGAACCGCAGGAGCGGGTAGATGCCGGCGTTGTTCGCCGGGCCGTAGTTCGAGCCCCACGTCGGGACGATGCGGATCGCCCAGGCGACGGTGCCCGCCACCACGACGAGCGCGAGCCCGAGGCCGACGGCGGCGGTGCGCCGGTCGAGGCGTCGGATCACGGCGGCCAGGCCGACCAGCACGACGCCGGTGATGAACGGGTCGATGTAGCGCGTGTACGTCCACGAGTCGAAGCGCGGGCCGTCGGGGTAGACGTGCGACGTGGTCGACGACCACGCCACGAACGACAGCAGCGCGGCGGCCACGCCGAGTCCCCACACGAAGCCGTCGGGCCCGACCGCGCGGCGCACCCGCAGGTCCGACCAGGTGTGCCGCGTGAGGACGAGACCGCCGATGACGACCAGGCCGAGCGTCGCGCACAGCTGGGCCCACGTCTGGACCAGGCTGACGCGGGCGAAGATGCCCCCGAGCGACGTCAGCTTGCCGAGCAGCGACGTGCCCTGCCCGAAGCCGTCGACCGTGACCTCGCTGACGACGAGACCGGCGAGCCAGGCGACGAGGCGCTGGCCGACGCCGAGCAGCACCAGGGCCGACCAGCGCGGTCTGCCAGCGGCGTCGCACGAGCAGCAGCAGCCAGATGCCGGCGACCAGCACGAGCACCAGGGCCCGCGCGTGCGTGAAGTAGGCGAGCAGCGTCGCGAGGACGAACCAGCCGACGTTGGGGACCGTCGGTCGGTCCCACAGCCGGTACGCCGCGACCATCGCCCATGCCGCGAACAGCGCGAGGGACTGCTCGGCGAGCACGTAGTCGGAGACGGCGGTGCGCGCGGGCAGCAGCATCACGACGCTGGCGGCCGCGATCGCCTGCGGCGTCGTGAGGCCCACGCGACGGCCGAGGAAGGTCAGCGGGACGACGGTGAGCAGCCCGACCAGGATGTTGACGTGGATCGCCGCGGCGTAGACCGTGGCGCCGTCCTGCGTGAACCACCAGATCGGCGCGAGGAACAGGCCCGCGCCCGGGTAGTAGCCGAGCGACAGGGTCTTCGTCACCGTCCCCTCGCCGGACAGCAGCCGCGACGCCTGCAGCACGCCGATCTCGTCGTAGGGGGTGCGGGGTGCGGCGGCGGACAGGGCCACGTAGAGGTTCAGCAGGACCAGGCCGACGAGCAGGCCCACCGACACGACCCACCAGAAGCGGGCGTGGGCGGGCGTGGCGCCGGCGGGGTCGATCAGCTCGCGGTCGACGCTGCCGCGTCCGCTCTGCTGCTGCGGCGTGGTCTCGCGCAAGGAGGCTCCCTCGTCAGGTCGTGAAGATCATCGACGATGCTATCCGGCGGCCCTGTGGGGGCGCGGCGAGCCCTTCGGCGTCCCCGGGGCCGTGGGCCCGCGCTGCTAGGGTGGGGTGGCTCCGATCGTCGGTCGGGCAGCCAGCAGACCGCCCGTTCAGCGGGAGTGACAGCGAGACGAGACGGGCGTGCCGCAGCACGCCCGGGGACGGGGACGAAGCACCGTGCACCTCCTCGTGGTCGCCTCCACCTTCCCGGCGCACGACGCCGACCCCGTGCCCGCCTTCGTCCGCGACCAGGTGCTCGCCCTCCGGGCGGAGGATCCGTCGCTGCGGGTCACGGTGCTGGCGCCGCACGACCGCCGGTCGGGCACGCGGACGTCGACCCGGCACGCCGACTACGACGAGCACCGTTTCCACTACGCGTGGCCGCGCGGTGCCGAGCAGCTCGCCGGCCGGGGCATCATGCCCACGCTGCAGGCCAAGCCGTGGCTCCTGCCCACCGTCCTCACCCTCTTCGTCGGCGAGTTCCTCGCCCTGTGGTCGCTGGTGCGCCGCGAGCGCCCCGACGTCGTCTATGCCCACTGGTTCACCCCGCAGGCCGTCGTCGCGCGCTGGGTCGGGCGGCTGACCGGCACGCCGTTCGTGTTCACCACCCACGCCTCCGACGTCAGCGTCTGGTGGAAGATCCCGTGGCTCGGGCCCCGCGTGGTCCGCTCCCACGCCGTGCGTGCCCGGCGCATCACGGCGGTGAGCCGACGCTCCATGGACAAGCTCCGGGCCTTCTTCGACGACGACGCCTGGGCGGCGCTCGAGCCCCGCACCCGCATCATCCCGATGGGGGTCGACCTGCCCGACGCCGAGGAGCCGTCCGTCGGCCCGGGCGAGCGCGTGCTCTTCGTCGGCCGGCTGGCCGAGAAGAAGGGCGTCGCATACCTGCTCGAGGCGCTCGCCGAGGTGCGTCGCACCCGGCCGCAGGTCACGCTCACCGTCACCGGCGACGGACCGCTGCGCGGCGACCTCGAGCAGCGGGCCGCCGAGCTCGGTCTCGGCGCCGACGCCGTGCGGTTCACCGGCTACCTCACGGGCGCCGACAAGGCAGCCCTCTTCGCGGACCACGGCACCTACGTGGTCCCCTCGATCATCACCGACAGCGGCGACGCCGAGGGCCTGCCCGTGGCCCTCATGGAGGGCCTCGCCGTCGGTCAGGTGTGCATCGCCACCGCAGAGAGCGGTGCCGACGACTTCCTCGTCGACGGCGAGAACGGCTACCTGGTCGGTGAGCGCGACAGCGCCGCCCTGGCCCGGGCGCTCACCGCCGCCGTCGACCTGGACGACGCACGACGCGCACGCATGGGACACGAGGCGATGCGGACCGCCCGACAGTTCCACTGGCCCACCGTGGCCCGTGCCCATCTCGATTTCCTGTTCGCGGACGAAGGAGTGTGACCGTGGCTCGCCGCATCCTGCTGATGAACAGCGACCTCGCAGCCAACCGAGGGGACCGGGCGATCGCCGAGGGCATCGTGGCCCTGGTGCGCTCGCGCGACCCCGAGGCCCGCATCACCGGCATCTCGCAGTACCCCGAGCGCGACGGCCGGTGGTACGACATCGACGTCCTCGACATGGACTTCCAGTCGCTGTCGCCGCTCGCCTGGCTGCGGCTGCTCCGCGAGGCGCGGCGTCACGATGTCGTGCTCTGGGGCGGCGGGGAGATCCTCAAGGACTACACGAACAAGGCCGCCCTCTGGTACTGGGTGGTCAAGATGACGGTGCTCTCCTTCGTCAACCGCAAGGTCGTGGGTGCGTTCCAGGGCATCGGCCCCACGCGGTCCGCGTCGAGCCGGCGCCTGATCGCCCTCGTCGTCGGCCGCTGCCGCCGCTTCATCGTCCGCGACGACGAGTCGCGCGACAAGCTGCTCGGCTGGGGCGTCGACCCCGACCGGGTGCTCGCGGCGTCGGACCCGGCCGTGCTGCCCCGTCCCGAGCCGATGTCGGAGGAGCTGCGCGCCTCGCTCGTGGCCACCTACGGCCTCGCCGACGACTTCTTCGACGACGTCGTCTGCATCGGCCCGCGCGACTGGTTCCACTACAAGCAGAGCGGACTGCTGCCGTTCAAGTACCGCCAGGCGCTGCTGCGGCGCCTCGGCCGCGACGTCACGGTCGGCGACGAGCGGCACGAGGCCTACCTCGCCTCGTTGCGCAGCACGGTCCGTGAGGTCGCCCAGGCGTCCGGCTCGCGGCTGCTGTTCCTGCCGATGCACATGGGGGAGGCCGACACCGCGCTCTGCCACGACCTCGCGGCCGCGGTCGGCGACCTGACCCAGACCTGCGTGCTCGACCAGGACGACCTGGGGCCGGCCGAGCTGCGCTCGGTCATCTCCTCGGCACGTGCCATGGTCGGCTTCCGCCTGCACTCGAACATCATCGCGATCAGCTCCGGCGTACCGTCGATCAACGTGTACTACGTCGACAAGGGCCGGGTCTTCTTCGACCAGGTGGGCATGAGCCGGTACGCGCTCCCGATCGAGGACGCGCTCGAGGACGGCTTCGGCGCGCGGGTCGGCGGTCTGCTGACCACGCTGCTGGCGGAGTCCGACGAGGTGCGGGCCTCCCTGGAGGAGGCGACCGCGGCCCAGCGCGCGTCGGTCGCCGCGGCCTACGACGAGGCACTCCGTGTCCTCTAGGGTCCGCCTCGCGCTCGTCACGACGTTCGTCGTCCTGGTCGTCGTCTTCTTCGCGCTCTACCTGCACGACCTCGACTGGTCCGTGCTCGGCGACCTGACGTTCACGTGGTGGCTCGTCGTCCTCGCCTCGCTCGTCTCGCTCGCGTTCCGGTTCTGGGGCGTGATGATCTGGGCGCTCATCCTGCGCGACCTCGGCGCCCCGCGGCTGCCACGGTTCCCCGTGCTCGCCGACATCTACGCGAAGGCGTGGATGGGGCGCTACATCCCGGGCACGGTCGCGTGGATCGGCGGCAAGATCTACCTCGCCAGCCAGCAGGGCATCGCCAAGAGCCGGCTCGCCGTCTCGTCGCTGCTCGAGGCGGGCATGCAGATCGTGGCGTCCATGTTCGTCGCGCTGCTCATCCTCGGCCTCGACCCCCGGCTCGACGTCATCTCCACGACGATGAAGGCGTTCATGGTGGGCCTGGCGCTCGCCATGCTCCTCATCCTCGTGCCGCCGGTCTTCAACCGGGCGACGCGGTTCGCGTTCCGCCTGATCAAGCGTGAGTCGGCGCTCGCGGAGGTCCGCACGAACGCGACCGCCACGATCCGCTCGTTCGTGCTCTACAGCATCGGCACGGTGCTGGCGGGCAGCAGCTACTTCTTCCTCACCAAGGCGATGTACCCGCAGATCAACGCGGCCGACGACTTCTGGTTCATCGTGGGCGCGTTCACGCTCGCCGGTGCGCTCGGGATGGCGACGCCGCTGCTGCCCAGCGGCATCGGCGTGCGCGACGGCGTCCAGCTCGTGCTGCTCTCGCTCATCATGCCGAGCGAGTTCGCCCTCGCGATCACGGTGGCGAGCCGGCTGTGGTCGGCGCTGGTCGACCTGCTGTTCCTCGGGACGGCCGTCCTCGGCCGCAAGCTCTTCGCCCGGCACGACACCGTGCCGGGCCCGGTCGCCCCGCCGCCCGCGGGCTGACCCGCGGGCCGGTGGACCCGCAGCGACCGGGACCGCAGCGGGCGAACCGGGTCAGCCGCGGTCGCGGCTGGTGCCGAAGGTGTCCTTCCAGGCCTCGGCCGAGGTGACCTCCGGCAGCGCCTCGCGGTACTCGCGCGCCAGCCGGTCCCAGTTCTTGCGCAGCTCGGCGTGCAGGCGGCGGCTCTCGCGCCACAGGCGGCGGAACGTCGCCCGGTCGCGGCGGTACAGCGACTGACCGCGTCCGTCGGCGCTGGAGATCAGGGCCGAGTCGTAGGCCGGCACGCGCCACCACGTGGCGTCGCCCTTGGCCAGCTCGACCTGCGGACGCTCGACGTTGCCCTGGGGCACCTCGGTGCGCCAGTGCCGCGACGCGGCCTTCGCCGTGAACAGCGCCAGGCGGGGGCCCCGCGGCTCGCGGTCGAACTTCGGCGGGAACACCCGCTTGCCCTCCCACGTGTCGGGGAGCTTCTCGGGGTCGCTGATGACCTGCGTCTCGACGAAGTCGCGCGTCGCTGCGCGCAGCTCCGGCATCGTGCCGGCCATGGTCGGGTGCAGGTGGCTCGGACCCTTGAGCAGGTCGCGGATCGCGCGGTGGCGCAGCGTCGCCGCGTAGTACTGCATGGTCAGCAGGTGCTTGAGGTCGATGCGGCCGGAGTTGCTCAGCAGCTTGCCGCCGCCCGGGTGCGGGGAGTGCAGCAGACCGGTGAGGAGGCGGTTGCGGGCGTGGTAGTACGCCTGCCAGTCCTGCGAGTCGTCCTTGTCGACCCACGACACGTGCCACAGCGCGCTGCCCGGCAGGGAGACGGTGCGGTAGCCGTGCTCGCGGGCGCGCAGGGCGTACTCGGCGTCGTCCCACTTGATGAAGACCGGCAGGGACAGCCCGATCTCGCGGATCACCTCGGTGGGGATCATGCACATCCACCAGCCGTTGTAGTCCGGGTCGAGGCGCTGGTGCATCCAGGGCGTCTGCCGCAGGTTCGCGCGCCGGAAGTCGTGGCGCATCTGCTCGGGCAGCGCCGAGCGCCACATGAAGTAGTAGGTGTCGACCGTCTCCGACAGCGCGTGCAGGATCGGCTTGTCGAGCAGGTCGAACATGTGGCTGCCGACGATGGTGGGCGTGCGGCAGAAGCGCGAGAACTGCACCGAGCGGCGGATGCTCTCCGGCTCCACCTCGACGTCGTCGTCGAGCAGCAGGAGGAAGTCGCTGCGCCCGGCGTCGACGGTCTCGAGCATCGCGCGGGAGAAGCCGCCCGACCCACCGAGGTTCGGCTGGTCGACGATCTGCAGCTGGTCGCCCAGCGCGGCGGCCACGTCGGGGAAGCCGGGCTGGTCGGCGACCTTCTGGTCGCCCTGGTCGACGACGTAGACGACGTCGACCTCGCGCAGCACCTCGGGCTGGTCGGCGAGCGTGCGCAGCGTCGTGACGCAGTAGTCGGGCTTGTTGAAGGTCGTGATGCCGAGCGACGTGTTGCCGGTCCGCATCGGCTCGTCGTCCGTGCTCCAGTCGCCGCCCTCGAGCACCACCGGCTCGTCGCCCGCGACGATGTCGAACCAGTACCAGCCGCCGTCGCCGAAGTTGCGGATCGGCAGGTCGAAGACGCTCTCGGTGACGCCGCTCAGGTCGTTGGTGGCGACCCGCTGCTGCACGCCCTGCGCGTTCGAGCGGTAGACGATGATGCTGCCCTCGCCCTGGGTGCGCACCGTCAGGCGCACCGAGCCGACGACCGTCCAGCGCTGCCAGTACGCCGCCGGGAACGCGTTGAAGTAGCTGGCGAAGGACACCCGGCGCGACGTGCGGACCCGGAAGCGGTCGCGGCCCAGGATGTCGTTCGCGTGCGCGTCGTCGCTCACCCGCAGCGGCTTGCCCCGGACGGCCGTCCAGACCTCGGGGTCGGCGTAGAGCGGCAGGATGTCGGGGTCCCGCTCGAGGGGGAAGAGGACGCGCTGCAGCAGGTGGGGCATAGGTCAGGAGTCTCCGAGGTCGACGGTCCGCGGCCGGGCGACGGGCGGCGGCATGCGCGTCCGAGCCTAGTACGCCGGTTGCTGCGCTACGCTCACCGGCGTGGCAGAGCGTCGGACGTGGGCGATCGTGCTCGCCGGCGGGCTCGGGCTGCGGGTCGGCGCCGACCGGCCCAAGCAGCTGCTCGACCTCGCCGGGCCGCAGCGTGCTGCAGCGCAGCGTGGCCGCCCTGCGCGACCACCCCGCGGTCGACGACGTCGTCCTGGTCGCGCCCGTCGCGTGGCGCGCGGTCGTCGAGGAGCACGTGGGGCCCGGGCTGCGGGTCGTCGACGGCGGACGCGAGCGGCACGACAGCACCCGGGCGGGGCTCGCGGCCCTGCTCGAGGCCGGCGCGAGCGCGGGGGACAGGGTCCTGGTGCACGACGCCGCCCGGCCGCTCGTGAGCGCCCGCATCGTCGGCGACGTGGTGCGCGCGCTCGAGGAGCACGACGTCGTCGCCGTGCTGGTCCCGACGCCCGACACGATCGTGCAGGTCGACCCGACGACGGGACTGCCGACCGCGCCGCTCCCGCGCGCGACCCTGCGTCGCCACCAGACGCCCCAGGGCTTCACCGTGGGGGTGCTGGACGAGGCGCACCGCCGTGCGTCCTCCGACCCGGCCGTGCAGGTGACCGACGACTGCACGCTGGCGATCGCGCTCGTGCCCGACGTCCGCGTGGGCGTCGTCGAGGGAGACCCCGAGAACCTCAAGATCACCGACGCGACCGACCTCGTCGTGGCCCGCGCGCTGCTCGCGGCGCGCCCGTAGCCGGGCGCCGACGCCGACCGGTCAGTGCGGCGGAGGCGGCACCTCGGCGGGATCCATGGGGCGCCAGGTGCGGTCGCGCCAGATGCGGCGCGACGCCCGCGCCCCGCGCACGAGGTCGCCGACGCCGTGCAGCGTGTGCTGCACGACCACGAGCCGGAAGACCTCCTTGGCGAAGGTCAGCAGCGTGCCGAGCGCGAAGCCGACCCGGTGCAGCTGCCCGTGCTCGGCGAAGTAGCGGCCCACGTACGCGCGGTTGCGCATGACGTGGAAGCGGAAGAGCGGGCTGCCGTCGTTCAGGTGTCGCACGCCGAGGTTCACCTGCTGCTGCTCGCGCTTGCGCTGCAGCACGAACGCGTCCATGTAGACGACGTCGGTGTGCTGGGCCGCGAGCCACGCGTACGCGGCGTCGTCCCACGTGATGAAGAAGCGCGGGTCCGGCAGGCCGATCGTGCGCACGACGTCGGCGTGGATCAGCATGCCCTCGAACGTGCCCGAGTTCGTGATCGCGTAGCCCTCGGCGTCGAAGGTGCGTCGGAAGCCGTACGGCAGCGGCACGCCGAGGAACTGGTTGAACTTGGCCTGCCAGTAGAACGGAGAGCCGTCGAAGTCGTAGCGCCGGCCGTGGATGACGCGGAACCGCTCCATGGCTGGCGCGAACCGCTCCAGCGCCTCGGGCAGGATCTCGACGTCGTCGTCCATGAGCCACACCCACTCCGCGCCCAGCTCGAGCGCGGTGCGCGTGCCCTCGCAGAACCCGCCCGAGCCGCCCGTGTTGGTGTCGAGGCGACGGTCGACGAGGACGCCCTCGGGGAACCAGCCGGCGGCCTCGGCGACGACGTCGGGCGTGTCGTCGGTGCTGGCGTTGTCGACGACCACGATGCGCCACGGCGGCACGGTGAGCGCGGTGGCGCTGCGCAGCAGGTCGGCCAGGTACGTCGACCTGTTGTAGGTGACGATGACGATGGCCAGCCGGGCGGCAGGCGAGGCGGGGACGTCGGACATCCGCGTCAGACTATCGGCCGATCCAGGCCAGGTGGCCGGGTGGGGCGGGTACCGTCGTCCCGTGCCCCGACCGAGGATCCCGGCTGCCATCGCGCACCCCGTGCGTCTGCTGCCCCTCACCTTCTTCGCCCTCATCGTGCTCGGCACCCTCCTGCTGCTCCTGCCCGTCGCGCGCAGCGCCGAGGGTCGGGCCGACCTCGTCGACGCGTTCTTCACGTCCGCGTCGGCCGTGACGGTGACCGGTCTGGCCAGCGTCGACACCTCGACCTACTGGAGCCCCACCGGGCAGGCGATCATCCTCGTCCTCGTCGAGATCGGCGGGCTCGGCATCGTCGCCCTCGCGACCGTGCTCGGCCTGTTCATCGGCGGGCGTCTCGGCCTGCGCACGCGCCTCGTCGCCCAGGCCGACATGCACGTCGTCAACATCGGCGAGGTGCGGCCCCTGTTCCGCCGCGTGGCCGTGACCATGTTCGGGTTCCAGGCCGTCATCGCGGCGATCCTCACCACGCGGTACCGGCTCGCGTACTTCGACGACCTGCCGACCGCCCTCTGGCACGGCGTGTTCGACTCCGTGATGGCGTTCAACAACGCCGGCTTCTCGCTCAACAGCGACAGCCTGGTCGGCTACGCCGGCGACGGGCTCATCATCATCCCCGTCTGCGTCGCGGTGTTCATCGGCGCGATGGGCTTCCCGGTGCTCGCCGAGCTGTTCAAGGAGTGGCGGACGCCCGACCGCTGGACGATCCACACCCGACTGACGGTGTGGGGCTCCCTGGGCCTGCTCGTCTTCGGCGCGCTCACCTTCCTCGCGCTGGAGTGGGCGAACCCCGAGACCCTCGCGCCGATGTCGGTGCACGACAAGCTGGTCACCGGGATCGAGGGCGGCATCATGCCGCGCTCCGGCGGGCTCAACAGCTTCGACTGGGGTGCCGTGTCGGGGGAGACCCTCGCCATCGGCACCATCCTGATGTTCATCGGTGGCGGCAGCGCCAGCACCGCGGGCGGCATCAAGGTGACGACCTTCCTGCTGCTCGCGTTCGTCATCCTGGCCGAGCTGCGCGGCGACCCCGAGGTGACGGTCGGCAACCGGTCGGTCGGCCCCGCGGTCGTGCGGACGGCGCTCAGCATCGCGCTGCTGTCGGTGATGCTCGTGACGTCGATGACGCTGTTCATCATGATCCTGACCGACTTCCCGTTCGACGAGGTCCTGTTCGAGACGACGTCGGCGTTCGCGACCGTCGGGCTGAGCACCGGCCTGACCCCGCAGCTGCCCGACAGCGCGAAGCTGGTGCTCGCCGTCTTGATGTTCATCGGCCGAGTGGGCACGATTGCGGCGGCGTCGGCGTTCGTCCTGAGACGGCGTGCACCGCGCTACCACCTTCCCGAGGAGCAACCGATCATTGGCTAAGAAGAAGGACACCGCACCCAACGCGCCCGTCATCGTCCTCGGGCTCGGCCGCTTCGGCACCGCCGTGGCGCGCTCCCTCGTGCACCTGGGGCACGACGTCCTGGCCGTCGACGAGCGCCCGGAGATCGTGCAGCGCTACGCCAGCGACTTCACGCACGTCGTCGCTGCCGACACCACCGACACGGAGGCGCTGCGCCAGATCGGCGCCGAGCAGTTCGAGGTGGCCGTCGTCGGGATCGGCACCGACATCGAGGCGAGCGTGCTGACCGTGCTCGGCCTGCTCGACCTCGGCGTCAAGGAGGTGTGGGCCAAGGCCATCAGCGGCAAGCACGCCGCCATCCTCGAGCGCGTCGGCGCCACCCACGTGATCCGACCCGAGTCGCAGATGGGCAAGCGCGTCGCCCACCTCGTCACCGGCACCATGACCGACTTCATCGAGTTCGACGACGGCTTCGCCATCGCCCGCACCCGCGCCCCCGAGTGCACCGTCGACCGCACCCTCACCGACTCCGACGTGCGCCGCAAGTACGGCGTCACCATCGTCGGCGTGAAGACCCGCGGCCAGGACTTCACCTACGCCCAGGCCGACACCTTCGTCACCACCGGCGACGAGCTGATCGTCTCCGGCCCCACCTCCAAGGTCGAGGAGTACTGCGCGCTGGGGTGAGGGGTCCTTGGCTGCGTCGTCCTGCGGCTGAGCTGGCAGGGCTCTTCGCTCGGGTGGGGCTGCGCTGGCGCGGCTTCTCCCTGGGGTGGGGCTGCGCCGGCGCGGCTTCGACTCGTCCTGCGCTCCGCAAGGGCCTCGACCGGGCGGCTGGCAGCGGCGGCGGCGCCGGTTCTCGGGCTGCGGGTTGGTGCTGGGTTGACGCAAGAGTCTGCGTCTGCGCGTGCCGTCGGTGGATCTGCAACCTTCTGAGCGCTCTACAGGTGGCAGATCCACCGCCGACGGGGCCAGACGTGGCAACGATGCTCCCTTCTCGTGGACCGTGCCACGAGAAGGGAGAAGCGCTGCCCACCCCACCCCCAAGTGCACCCAAGCTTCTTCCTTCGTGCGCTTGAGGCTGGACGCTTCTGCGTTGGTGACGGGATCCCGTAGCAGACGCAGAATCCTTGGCCTTCCGCACACGAACGCAGACTCGTGCGTCGACCCCGAGCGCAACCCGCGGCCCGAGAGCCCGACCCAGCGCGGTCGCCAGCCGCCCGGTCGAGGCCCTTTCGGAGATCGCCCCCAGCACCAGCCGAGGCAGCGCGCCAGCAAGACGAGACCCCCTGCGGCAGCGCACCAGCAAGCCCAGACCCCTGCGGCAGCGCACCAGCAGGACGAACGGAAGCCGCACCAGGACGCAACACCGCCCCCGCCCGACCCGGCGCGCGGGGAGGGCGGGGGAGGCGTACGGTGCGGGAGGACCATCCGGTTGTGCACGGGAACCACTTGAGGGGAAGAGGATGCAGGCCATCACCACGACGCTCGCGTCCGCCGACGGGTCGTTCCGGCTCGACGCGGACGTCTTCGACTACACGATCGTCGCGATCTACTTCGCCGTCGTGCTGGGCATCGGCTTCCTGGCCCGACGCCAGGTGTCGACGAGCATCGACTTCTTCCTGTCGGGGCGGTCGCTGCCGGCGTGGGTGACGGGCCTGGCGTTCATCGCCGCGAACCTCGGCGCGGTCGAGATCATGGGCATGAGCGCGAACGGCGCGCAGTACGGCATGGCGACCGTGCACTACTTCTGGATCGGCGCCGTCCCCGCGATGCTCTTCCTCGGCGTCGTGATGATGCCGTTCTACTACGGCTCCGGCGTGCGCAGCGTCCCCGAGTTCATGCGTCGACGCTTCGGCACCGGCGCACACCTGGTCAACGCGCTCAGCTTCTCCGTCGCGCAGCTGCTCATCGCCGGCATCAACCTGTTCCTGCTCGCGACGATCGTCAACCGGCTGCTGGGCTGGCCGCTGTGGGTGTCGCTGGTCGTGGCCGCCGCCGTCGTGCTCAGCTACACGGCGCTCGGCGGGCTGTCGGCGGCGATCTACAACGAGGTCCTGCAGTTCTTCGTCATCGTCGCCGCGCTCGTGCCGCTGACGATCATCGCGCTGCACAAGGTGGGCGGCTGGCAGGGCGTCGTCGACAAGGTCCAGCCCGGGCCCGAGCAGCTGTCGTCGTGGCCGGGCACCGACCTCACCGGCATCGACGACCCGTTCTGGTCCGTGGTCGGGCTGGTCCTCGGGCTCGGCTTCGTCCTGTCGTTCGGGTACTGGACCACCAACTTCGTCGAGGTGCAGCGCGCCATGGCGTCGTCGTCGATGTCGGCCGCCCGGCGCGCCCCGATCATCGGCGCGTTCCCGAAGATGTTCATCCCGTTCGTCGTCATCATCCCGGGCATCATCGCCGCGATCGTCGTCCCCGAGCTCGCGGCGCTCAAGTCCGGCGGCGACGCCCAGGGCGTCACCTACAACGACGCCATCCTGCTACTCATGCGCGACCTGCTGCCCAACGGCATGCTCGGCGTCGCGCTCGCCGGGCTGCTCGCGTCGTTCATGGCCGGCATGGCCGCCAACATCTCCGCGTTCAACACCGTCTTCAGCTACGACCTCTGGCAGCAGTACGTCGTGAAGGACAAGGGGGACGGCTACTACCTGAAGGTCGGACGCGTCGCGACCGTCGGCGCCACCGTCGTCGCCATCGGCACCGCGCTCATCGCGTCGAACTACGACAACCTCATGGACTACCTGCAGACGCTCTTCGGGTTCTTCAACGCGCCGCTGTTCGCCACCTTCATCCTCGGCATGTTCTGGAAGCGCATGACCGCGACCGCCGGCTGGTCCGGCCTCGTCGCCGGCACCGGCGCCGCCGTGCTCGTGGCCGTCCTCAGCGAGGACGCGCTCGGACCTGCCAGCATCGGCGTGATCGGTCTCTCCGGGCAGGGCGCGTCGTTCGTCGCCGCCGGGGCCGCCTTCGCCGTCGACATCCTCGTGAGCGTCGCCGTCACCCTCGTGACCGCACCGAAGCCCGAGAAGGAGCTCGTCGGGCTGGTCTACTCCCTGACGCCCAAGGAGGACCTCGTCGACCCCGACGAAGGTGCGCTGCCCTGGTACCAGTCGCCGGTCAAGCTCGCCGGCATCGGCCTGGTCCTCGTCGTCGTCCTCAACGTGATCTTCCGGTAGGAGCACAGCATGAGAGAGAAGCACACCGCGGGCGCGTTCGACGTCCGCACCCTCATCGGCGGCCTGCTCGGCGTCTACGGCCTGATCCTCACCGGCCTCGGCCTGTTCCGCGCCACCGAGGCCGAGCTGGCCCGCGGCGACGGGCTCAACATCAACCTCTGGGCCGGCATCGGCATGCTCGTGGTGGCCGCCGCGTTCCTGACCTGGGTGCGCGTGCGTCCGCTCGTCGTCCCCGCCGAGCCGACGTCGTCACCCGCCGACGGCACGTCCGACGGCGGCTGAGCCGGGCGCCGCTGTACCTTTCGCCGCCCACGGCCCGGCACCCCCGCCGGGCGGGCCTACTCCTCGCGCAGGCGCGGGACGGTCGCGTTGGCGGGCTTGATGCCGAGCTTGTCGGCGTAGAAGGCGCGGACGACGTCCATGTCGGCGCCGACGTCGTCGGAGGCGACGAACGTCGGGCCGTAGCCCATCGTGCGCGTCGGCGGGTCGAAGAACGCCAGCGTGATCGGCAGGCCGGTCTCGCGGGACAGCCGGTGGAAGCCGGACTTCCAGTACTCGCCCCGCGAGCGCGTTCCCTCGGCGGCGATGACGAGCCGGAAGTCCTCGCCGTCCCGGGCCTCCGCGGCCAGTTCGCCGACCACGCCACCCGCGTCGCGACGGTCCAGCGGCACACCGCCGAGCGCACGCAGGACCCACCCGAGCGGTCCCTTGAACAGCTCCTTCTTCACCAGCACGCGCGGGTGCGCCCCGTCGTGCCACATGACGAGCAGCATCGTCACGAAGTCCCAGTTCGAGGTGTGGGGCGCCCCGACGAGGATCCCGCGCGACGGCGTCTCCCCGACCATCGTGTAGCCCATGCGGCGGATGACGAACCGAGCGAGACGTTGGCGCATGCGGCGAGCGTAGCCGCGTCGGGTGCTCCGCTCGTCGGACCGTCCGTGCCTCGTCGGTAGCATCGTCCGGTGAGCACTGCCGACCGCACCGACGCCGACGACCGTCCCGACACGTCCCACCGCTACACCGCCGCCCTCGCCGCCGAGATCGAGGCGCGCTGGCAGGAGCGCTGGGAGCGCGAGGGCACCTTCGAGGCCCCGAACCCGACCGGCGAGCTCGCGGGCGACGGCGAGCTGCCGGCGTCGACGTACTACCTGATGGACATGTTCCCGTACCCGTCGGGCGCCGGCCTGCACGTCGGCCACCCGCTCGGCTACATCGGCACCGACGTCGTCGGTCGGCACCAGCGGATGCTCGGCAAGAACGTGCTGCACACGCTGGGGTACGACGCGTTCGGCCTGCCGGCGGAGCTGCACGCCATCCAGACCGGCGAGCACCCGCGCGCCAACACCCTCGCGAACATCGCGAACATGCGCCGACAGCTGCGCCGCCTGGGCCTCGGCCACGACCAGCGCCGCTCGTTCGCCACGATCGACCCCGACTTCGTGCGCTGGACGCAGTGGATCTTCCTGCAGATCTTCGACGCCTGGTACGACGAGGAGACCGGTCGCGCGCGACCCATCGCCGAGCTGCGCGAGAAGCTGGGCACCGACGACCCGGCGGTCATCGACCCGCACCGCCTGGCGTACGTCAGCGAGTCGCCGGTGAACTGGTGCCCGGCGCTGGGCACGGTGCTCTCCAACGAGGAGGTCACCGCGGAGGGCCGCAGCGAACGCGGCAACTTCCCGGTGTTCCAGCGCAACCTGCGCCAGTGGCAGATGCGCATCACCGCGTACGCCGACCGCCTGCTCGACGACCTCGAGACCGTCGACTGGCCCGAGCCGGTCAAGCTGATGCAGCGCAACTGGATCGGCCGCTCCCACGGCGCCGAGGTCGAGTTCGACGTGCCGGCGGTCGAGAACGCCGCGATCCGGGTCTTCACGACGCGTCCCGACACGCTGTTCGGCGCCACGTACATGGTCCTGGCCCCCGAGCACGAGCTGGTCGACGCGATCGTCACCGACACCTGGCCCGAGGGCACCGACGAGCGCTGGACCGGCGGAGCCGCCTCGCCCACCGAGGCGGTCGCGGCCTACCGGCACGCGGCGTCGCGCAAGACCGACGTCGAGCGCCAGGAGAGCAAGGAGAAGACGGGAGTCTTCACGGGCGCCTACGCGGTGAACCCGGTCAACGGCGAGCAGGTGCCGGTGTTCGTCGCCGACTACGTGCTCGTCGGCTACGGCACCGGCGCGATCATGGCCGTGCCCGCGCACGACGAGCGCGACTTCGCGTTCGCCACGGCCTTCGGCCTGCCGACGCCGCGGGTCGTCACGGGCGGGGACGAGCTGCCGTGGACGGGGGAGGGCGTGGCCACCGCGTCGTCGAACGACGAGCTCAGCCTCGACGGCCTGTCCGTCGCGGAGGCGAAGGCCCGCATCATCGCGTGGCTGGAGGACAAGGGCCTCGGCACGGGCACCACCACCTACCGCCTGCGCGACTGGCTGTTCTCCCGCCAGCGGTACTGGGGCGAGCCGTTCCCCATCGTCTTCGACGACGAGGGACACCCGCACGCGGTGCCCGACCACCTGCTCCCGGTCGAGCTGCCCGACGTGCCGGACTACTCGCCCCGCACGTTCGAGCCCGACGACGTCACGAGCGAGCCGGAGCCGCCGCTCGGTCGCGCGCACGACTGGCTGGAGGTCGAGCTCGACCTCGGCGACGGCCCACGTCGCTACCGTCGCGACACCAACACGATGCCGAACTGGGCCGGCTCCAGCTGGTACCAGCTGCGCTACCTCGACCCGCACAACGCCGACGCGCTCGTCGACCCGGCCAACGAGGCGTACTGGATGGGTCCCACGGACGCCAAGACGACCGGCGGCGTCGACCTGTACGTCGGCGGTGTCGAGCACGCGGTGCTGCACCTGCTGTACGCGCGCTTCTGGCACAAGGTGCTGTTCGACCTGGGCCACGTGAGCAGCGCCGAGCCGTTCCACCGGTTGGTCAACCAGGGCTACATCCAGGCGTACGCCTTCACCGACGCGCGCGGCACCTACGTGCCGGCCGACGAGGTGGAGGAGCACGTCGCCGACGACGGCAGCACCACCTGGACGTACGAGGGCGCCCCGGTCACCCGCGAGTACGGGAAGATGGGCAAGAGCCTGAAGAACGTCGTGACGCCCGACGAGATGTACGACGAGTACGGCGCCGACACGTTCCGCGTGTACGAGATGAGCATGGGCCCGCTCGACCAGTCGCGACCGTGGGAGACGCGCGCCGTCGTCGGCGCGCAGCGCTTCCTGCAGCGTGTGTGGCGTCTCGTCGTCGACGAGGAGGCCGGCGAGAGCCGTGCCGCCGACGTCGCGCCCGACCGCCCGACGCTGCAGGTCCTGCACCGCACGATCGACGGCGTCGCGGCCGACCTCGACGGCCTGCGGTTCAACACCGCGATCGCGAAGCTGATCGAGCTGACCAACCACTGCACGAAGGCCTCGGTGACCAGCCGCGAGGTGCTCGAGCCGCTCGTGCTGATGCTGGCACCGTTCGCCCCGCACGTGGCGGAGGAGCTGTGGTCGCGGCTCGGGCACGACGCCTCGCTCGCCCACGCGCCGTTCCCGCAGGCCGACCCGAGCCTGCTGGTGGCCGACACCGTCACCTGCGTCGTGCAGGTCCAGGGCAAGGTCCGCGCGAAGCTCGACGTCGCGCCCGACGTGTCCGAGGAGGAGCTGACCTCCCTCGCGCTGGCCGAGGAGAACGTGCAGCGAGCCATCGACGGCCGCGAGGTCCGCAAGACGATCGTGCGCGCCCCCAAGCTCGTCAACGTCGTGGTCTGAGGGGACGGGACCGACATGGCGGCGCGACGCATCGCGGTGGTGACCGACTCCACCGCCTCCCTCGACCCGGCCGACGCCGAGCGCGAGGGCATCACCGTCGTGCCCCTCAAGCTCGTCATCGGGGCGGCGACCTTCACGGAGGGCGTCGACGCGACGCCGGACGACGTGGCGCAGGCGCTCAAGGACTTCGTGCCGGTGAGCACGTCGCGCCCGACGCCCGAGGAGTTCGCCGCGGTCTACGCCCGCCTCGCGCAGGAGGGGCACGACGCGATCGTCTCCGTGCACCTGAGCACCGAGATCTCCGGCACCTTCGAGTCGGCGCAGGTGGCTGCGCGGGAGGCCCCGGTGCCCGTCATGTGCGTCGACACCCGACAGGTCGGGATCGCGACCGGGTTCGCCGCAGGGCGGGCGGCCGCGGTCGCGCGGTCGGGTGGCGACGAGGCCGCCGCCGTCGGGGCGGCCCTGGCCGCGGGCGAGTCGTCGAGCGTGCTCATGTACGTGGACACCCTCGAGTACCTGCGCCGCGGTGGACGCGTCGGCGCTGCCACGGCCCTGATCGGCTCGGCCCTCGCCGTGAAGCCGTTGCTCACGCTGCGCGACGGCGTGGTGGTGCCGCTGGAGCGCGTCCGCACGTCGGCCAAGGCGGTGGCGCGGCTCGAGGCCCTGGTCGCGGAGGCGGCCGAGGCCGCGACCGAGGGCTACGACATCGGGGTGCAGCACCTCGCGAACCCCGACCTCGCCGACCAGGTCGCGGAGCGGCTGGCTGGTGCGCTGGGCCGTGACCGTGTGCCGGTCAACGAGGTCGGCGCGGTCATCGGCGCGCACGTGGGCCCCGGCATGCTCGCGGTGACGGTCACGCCCCGTCTGGGGTAGGCGCAGGCGCCAGCGGCGTCCAGAAGGTGACCTCGAGGTCGCCGGTCAGGAGCTCGTGGCGCCGGTCGAGGAACTCCTGCATCGTGGGTGTCGCGAGGTGCGCCGCCAGGGCGGCGCCGTCGGCCCACTGCTCGTAGAACCTGAGGTCGCCGTCGGGGCCGCGGTGCAGCTCGTAGACGCGGCAGCCGGCCTCGGCGCGCGTGGGGGCGAGGAAGGAGCGCAGGGTGCGCTCGAGCTCGTCGGCCCGTCCCGGTCGCGCGCGTGCGGTGCCGACGAGGGCGACAGGCGTGGGGGAGTGCAGCACGGCCTCAGGTACGATCTCGCTCATACCTGCGACCCTAGGACGGGACGCAGGTACGATGCAAGACGTACCTCAGGAGACCGACGGAGGGAGCGCAGGTGACGGACCGGGAACCCGGGGTGCCGGCAGACCTCCAGGCCGTGCTCGCGGCCCTGGCCGACCCGCACCGGCGGCGGGTCGTCAGCAGCCTCGCGCGCGAGGACGCCGACGTCGAGCGACCCTGCGGCTCCTTCGACCTGCCGGTCTCCAAGGCGACGCGGACGCACCACTTCCGCGTGCTGCGCGAGGCCGGCCTGGTCGAGCAGCGCTTCCACGGCAACGGCAGCAGCGTCAGGCTCCCGCGTGACGACATCGAGCGCACCTACCCGGGGCTGCTCGCGCTCCTCGTCGCCGAGGACTGACGACCGCTCCGTCTGCAGGTCCTGTCCACAGGGGTCGACGGCGACGGCGTTCGTCGTCCACAGGCGCCACGACGACCCGCTCCAGGACGTCGCGAGGTGCCTAGCGTCGAGGGGTGAGCACCCCACGGCACGGACCTCGTCCGGCACCACCCCAGGAGACCCGCGCCGAGGTCGCGCGGCGCCGGCTCGCGCAGCTCGCCGCGTCGTTCGAGGCCACCCACGACGAGGACCCGTTCGACCGGCTGGTGGGTCCCGTGCAGCACCCGGCGGACCCGACCCCCGACGTCGCCGAGCGCGGGTCGCCCGCGCCCGGTCGACGTCGTGCGGACCCCAGGCCGCGCGGGGGACTGTCCGGCGTGCACCTGCGGGTCGTGGCCACGGCCGCGGTCGCGGCGGGCGTGCTCCTCACCTGGTGGCTCCTGGCGGAGCGCCCGCGCACGTCCGACGTCGACCGACCGCTCGAGGTCTCGGCCCGGGCCGACCCGACGGGTGCTTCGGCGGCCGAAGGCGGCGCGGAGGACGACGGGCGCGTCGTCGTCGACGTGGCCGGTCAGGTCAGGCGGCCCGGCATCGTCACGCTGCCCGCGGGGTCGCGGGTCCATGAGGCCATCGAGCGGGCCGGCGGGATCAAGGGCGCGCTCGACCAGCCGACGCTCAACCTTGCACGCGTCCTCGTGGACGGCGAGCAGATCCTCGTCGGCGTCGACCCTCCCGCAGCCGCCGTGGCCGGCCCGGGTGCGGGCGGCACGGGCGGGCCGGGCGTCGCCGTCAACCTCAACACGGCCACGCTCGAGGAGCTCGACGCGCTGCCCGGGGTCGGTCCGGTCACCGCGCAGGCGATCCTCGACTGGCGCACCGAGAACGGGCGCTTCACGTCGGTCGACGACCTGCTCGACGTCGCCGGCATCGGCGAGAAGACCCTCGAGGACCTCCGCGACCGCGTGAGCGTGTGAGGCGCCCGGTCCTGGCCCTCGCCGGCGTCGACGTCCGGCTGGTGCCGGCGGCGCTCGGGGCGTGGGCCGTCACCGCCTGGGGCGTGACCGCCGGGCAGGGCGCCACCGTGGCGGTGGCTCTCGGGGCGGTCGTGGTCGCGGGCGCCGGGGCCCGGCGCTGGCCCCGCGTCGCGCTGGTGGCGGTGGCGGTGGCCGCCGTCGCGACGTCGGTGACCTGGCGGCTCGGCGACGTCCGCGCGACCCCGACGTCGGCGCTCGCCGAGCAGCGGGCGCGGGTGACGCTCGAGGTGCAAGTGAGTCGCGACGCGCGCACCTTCGAGGGCGTCGGTGGTCCTGGCACGGTCGTGGGCCTCGTGGTGCTGCGGCTGCGCGACCAGCGCGGTCGGGTGCACGGCGTCCGCGACCCCGTGACGGCCTTCCTGGTCGGCGAGCACCGCGACCTCGTCGTCGGTCGCCGGCTCACGGTCGACGGTCGACTGTCGCCGCCCGACGACGACCAGGACACCGCGACGCTGCGGGTCGAGCGACGCTCCGCCGTGCAGGGCAGCTCCTGGTGGTGGTCGGCCTCCGAGCGCGTCCGAGCCGGTGTGCGCCACGCCGTCGACCACGTGCCCGGCGCACCCGCCGCCCTCGTTCCTGCCCTCGTGGTCGGTGACGACGCCGACCTCTCGCCGCGCGTCGAGGAGGAGTTCCGACGCACCGGCCTGACGCACCTGCTGGCCGTCTCGGGGACGAACCTGACCATCGTGCTCGCCCTGGTGCTGGCGGTGGCGCGAGCGGGCCGGGCCCCGCCCCGCGTGCTCCTGGCGGTGGGTCTGCTCGGCGTCGTCGGGTTCGTGCTGCTGGCGCGGCCCGAGCCGAGCGTGCTCCGTGCCGCCGGCATGGGGGTCGTCGGCCTCGCGGCCCTGGGGCTGGGGTCGCGCGGTGGTGTCCGCACGCTCTGCGTCGCGGTCGTGGCGCTGCTGTTCTGCGACCCCTGGCTCTCGCGCGCGGCGGGGTTCGTGCTGTCCGTCAGCGCGACCGCCGGCATCCTGCTGCTCGCGCCGCCCTTCGTGCGGGCACTGGAGCGGTGGACACCGCGGTGGGTGGCCGTCGCGGTCGCCGTGCCACTCGCCGCACAGGCGGCCTGCACGCCGGTGATCGCGGCGCTCTCGTCCGAGGTGTCGGTCGTCGCCGTCGTCGCCAACCTCCTTGCGGCGCCGGCGGTCGCGCCCGCGACGGTACTGGGGCTGGTGGCCGGGCTCCTCGACCTCGTCGTCCCGTCGGTCGCCTCGGTCCTCGGCACCGTGGCCGCGGCCTGCGCCGGCTGGATCGTGCTCGTGGCGCACCACGCCGCGGCCCTTCCCGGGGCGAGCCTGGTGTGGCCCTACCCGTGGTGGTGGCTGCTGGGCGTCGTGCCGGTCGCGCTCTGGCTCGGCCGCCGTGCGGCCTCGCGTCCGGCCGTCGCGACCGGTCTGGTGCTGGGGCTGGCCCTGGCGATGCTGCGACCGCCCAGCCCCGGGTGGCCACCGCGCGGGTGGGTGATGGTGCAGTGCGACGTCGGCCAGGGCGACGCCACCGTGCTGCGCTCCGGCCCGGAGGAGGCGGTGGTCGTCGACGCCGGTCTCGAGCCCGTCGACGTCGACCGCTGCCTGCGCGGCCTCGGCGTGCGGCGCGTCCCGGCTCTCGTGCTGACGCACGGCGACGCCGACCACGTGGGCGGTAGGTCGGGGGTGGCGGCCGGTCGTGCGGTCGGCGCGGTGCTCGTCGGACGTCCGGGGCCCACCGTGCCAGGGGTCCCCACCCGCACCGTGTCGCGGGGCGACCGCGTCGTGGTGGGCGACCTGACGGCCGACGTGCTCTGGCCGCGGGCCCGGCCCGGCGCGGGGACGGGTCGGAGGGTCGAGGTCGACCGCAACGCCGACAGCGTGGTGCTGCGGGTGGTGGTGCGGGGCGTGACGCTGCTGCTGACCGGCGACGTGGGGGAGGAGGCGCAGGAGCACGTGCTCCGCGCCGGCAGCGTCGTGCGGGCCGACGTGCTGAAGGTGGCGCACCACGGCAGCGCCGACACGTCGTGGCGGTTCACGCGTGCGGTCGCGCCACGCCTGGCCACCGTGTCCGTCGGGGCCGACAACGACTACGGGCACCCCAGCGGCACCGCCCTGCGGATGCTGCGCCAGGTCGGCGCGGTGGTGCACCGCACCGACCACGAGGGCGACGTCGCTGTCGTCGTGCGCGACGGTCGGCTGTCGGTCGTGTCGCGGGGGAGCGGTCAGCGGTCGAGGTAGCGCGCCCGCGCGAGGCACCAGACGCCGTACAGGCCGATCCCCACCGCGATGAGCGCCAGCAACCACGGTCCGAAGGGCTGCTGCAGGACCGTGCGCAGGGCCTCGTCGAGGCCGCCCGAGCGGTCGGCGTCGTGGGTCAGCGCGGCGAAGCAGAACAGGGTCCCGACCAGCCCGATGGCGACCCCCTTCGCCACGTGCCCGACCGCGCCGAGACGCAGGAGCCAGTCACCCGAGGTGCCGCTCAGACCCTCCGGCGCGAGGTGCTCGCGGTGCCGGTCGCTGAGTCCGCGCCATGCCGTCCACGCGCCGTAGCCCACGACGGCGAGCCCGGCCACGCCCACGACCACCGCGCCGGCGGGCAGGGCCAGGGCCCGCGCCGTCCAGGTCTCGCTGCCCGAACCTCCGGAGTCGCTGCTGCGGGTGACGACCTGCACCCCGCTCGAGCCCACGACGCCGTAGACCACCGCCTTGACCAGGTCGGCCCCGCGAGCCGCCCACAGCGTCGCGCCCTCGTCGTCGCGGTGCCCGACGGCCGCCTCGAGCACGCGCCACAGGACGAGCACCGCCATCCCCGCGACCACGAGCCAGAGCACGGTCCGGCCGAACGGCTGCTGCGCCAGCTCGGCCAGCGCGCCGCGGGTGTCGGCCGAGCCGCTGCGGTGCCCGAACGCGAGCTGCAGCGCGAGGAACGCCAGCACGAGGTGCACGAGGCCGTAGGCCACGAAGCCGAAGCGGACAAGGTGGTCCACCCACGCGTCGTCGGCGTGGGCGACGACGTCGTCGGCGTCGAGCGGCATGGCGAGAGCGTACGCCCGCGTCGTCCGACGGGCGCGTCGGAGCGGACGACTACGCTGGGCGCGTGGCGTCGCCGTTCGGGAAGATCCTGCTCATCACCGGGAGCTCGGAGTACCTGTCCGACCGCACCCGGGCGCGCGCCGTGGCCGGCATCAAGGCCGCCGACGCCGAGTGCGAGGTCGCCACCGCCACGTCGGGCGGCCTCGGGGCGGGCGAGATCGCGGGACTCACCAGTCCGTCGCTGTTCAGCTCCGCCAGCGCCCTCGTCCTGACCGAGCTGCAGGACCTGCCCGACGTCGCCCAGGGCGAGCTGCTCGCCTACGCGAAGGACCCCAGCCCCGACGTCGCCGTCGTGCTCGTGCACGGGGGAGGGCAGAAGGGCAAGGGTCTGCTCGACAAGCTGCGCGCCCAGGCGGCCGTCCACGAGGTCAAGAACGAGGCGCCGAAGTACGAGCGCGACCACGCGCGATGGGTGGCCGGTGAGCTGCGCGACCTCGGCACCCGCATCGACGAGGAGGCCGCGACGCTGCTGGTCGCCGCCGTCGGCCAGGACCTGCGCGCCCTCGCCGGTGCCGCCGACCAGCTCGCCGCGACCCTCGACTCCGGCAGCGAGGTGACGGTCGAGGTCGTGCGCCGCTACTTCGGCGGCCGGGCCGACGTGCGCGGCTACGAGATCGCCGACGCCGCCATCGAGGGCCGCATCAACGTCGCGCTCGAGCAGGCGCGCTGGGCCGAGACCGCCAAGGTCGCGCCGGTGCTGATCACGAGCGCCCTTGCCGCGGGCCTGCGACAGCTCGCCCGCCTCGCCGACGCGCCACCGCGGCTGGGCGAGGGCGAGCTGGCCCGCCACGTCGGCGCGCCGCCGTTCAAGGTGCGCGTGCTGCGGCGTCAGCTGCAGGGCTGGGAGCCGTCGGGCCTGGCCCGCGCGCTCGACGCGGTCGCGCAGGCCGACATCGACGTCAAGGGCGGCGCGGCCGATCCCGCCTACGCCGTCGAGCGCATGGTGCTGCAGGTGGCGGCTGCGCGTCGGCGTTGACGTCGCGCACGTGTGGGACGGACTTGCGGCGCTCGACCGTGCCCGAGCACGACGAAGGCCCCCGGCACTGCCGGGGGCCTTCGTCGATGCTGTGGGGCTGCGGTCAGAGCGACGCGGCCTTCTTGGCGATGGCCGACTTGCGGTTGGCCGCCTGGTTCTTGTGGATGACGCCCTTGCTGGCAGCCTTGTCGAGCTTCTTGCCCGCCTCGGCGGCGTACGCCTTGGCCTGGTCGGTCTCGCCGGCCTCGACCGCAGCGTGGAAGCGACGGACGGCCGTCTTCAGCGCCGAACGCACCGACTTGTTGCGCTCGCGAGCGGCCTCGTTCTGACGGTTCCGCTTGATCTGCGACTTGATGTTCGCCACGTGGCTGACCTGTTCTCTCGTGCGTGAAGGAAATGTGCTGCAAGTGTGAGGGCGTGCGTGCGGGCACGCGACCACCCACAGTACCAGCGAGCACCGTGCGCCCCCAAATCAACCCCGAAGGCCCCCTCCACCCACCCGCCCTGCCCTCGCCCGCGTTCTGTGGACCTGATGACGAAAGGCGGCGCGAAAACCGTCGCCAGGTCCACAGAACGCGGGGAGGGGGTCCTACGATCCGAGGCATGCAGACGCTCTACGACGTCCTGGTCTGGCTCCACGTCCTCAGCTGGGTGGTGGCCCTCGTCGGCTACGTGACGACGATCCGCCGGCCCCAGCTCAACCTCGCGATGGTGGTCGGCGTGACCGCCGCCTTCGTGCTCGGTGTCGTGCTGACCGGCGTCGCGCCCGCGGCCGACGTCGACCTGAACTACGCCAAGATCGGGCTCAAGCTGGCCATCGCCTTCGTCGCGGTGGGCCTCGCCCACGGCACCCGACGTCGCCCGACGCCGAACCCGTTCGCACACGTCGTGGCGGGCCTGGTCGTGGTCAACGTCGCCATCGCCTACCTCTGGACGTGAGCCCGGGCGGGCACGCCCCGGTGGGCGTGCTCACGGGCCTCGCCCCGGATGGGAGGATGGGTGCACCATGACGAGCACCACGACGCCGGGCGCGGCGCCCCAGCCGGGTTCGACCGACCCGTCCCTCCTGCGCAACTTCTGCATCATCGCGCACATCGACCACGGCAAGTCGACGCTGGCCGACCGCATGCTGCAGCTCACCGGCGTCGTCGACGAGCGTGCTGCGCGGGCCCAGTACCTCGACCGCATGGACATCGAGCGCGAGCGTGGCATCACGATCAAGAGCCAGGCCGTCCGCATGCCGTTCACCAAGAGCGCGGGCGACGACGCCGGGACGCACTACGTGCTCAACATGATCGACACCCCCGGCCACGTCGACTTCACCTACGAGGTGAGCCGCTCGCTGGAGGCGTGCGAGGGCGCCATCCTGCTCGTCGACGCCGCCCAGGGGATCGAGGCGCAGACGCTGGCGAACCTGTACCTGGCCATGGACGCCGACCTGCACATCATCCCCGTGCTGAACAAGATCGACCTGCCCGGCGCGCAGCCGGAGAAGTACGCCGAGGAGATCGCCGGCATCATCGGCGGCGACCCCGACGACGTGCTGCGCGTGTCGGCCAAGACCGGCCAGGGTGTCGAGGCGCTGCTCAACCTCATCGTCGACGAGGTGCCGCCGCCGGAGGGGGACGCCGACGGTCCGCCGCGGGCGCTGATCTTCGACTCCGTCTACGACACGTACCGCGGCGTCATCACCTACGTCCGCGTCGTCGACGGTCGGCTCAGCCACCGCGACAAGATCAAGATGATGTCGACGAACGCCGTGCACGAGATGCTCGAGGTCGGCGTCATCAGCCCCGAGCCGGTCAAGGCCGACCACCTCGGCGTCGGCGAGGTCGGCTACCTCATCACGGGGGTGAAGGAGGTGCGCCAGTCGCGCGTCGGTGACACCGTCACGTCGAACGCGCGCCCGGCCGACGAGCCGCTCGGTGGCTACGCGCACCCCAACCCGATGGTCTTCTCGGGCCTCTACCCGATCGACGGCGACGACTTCTCGACCCTGCGCGAGGCCCTCGAGAAGCTGCAGCTCAACGACGCCGCCCTGGTGTACGAGCCGGAGTCGTCGGGCGCGCTGGGCTTCGGCTTCCGCATCGGCTTCCTCGGCCTGCTCCACCTGGAGATCGTGCGCGAGCGGCTCGAGCGCGAGTTCGACCTCGACCTCATCTCCACGGCGCCGAACGTCGTCTACAAGGTGGTCATGGAGGACGGTCGCGAGATCGTCGTCACCAACCCGAGCGAGTACCCGTCGGACGGCAAGATCGCCTCGGTGCACGAGCCGATCGTCTCCGCGACGATCCTCGCGCCGTCGGACTACATCGGCGTCATCATGGAGCTCTGCCAGGCCCGCCGCGGCCAGCTGAACGGCATGGACTACCTGTCCGAGGACCGCGTCGAGATCCGCTACACGCTGCCCATGGGCGAGATCATGTTCGACTTCTTCGACGCGCTGAAGAGCCGCACGAAGGGCTACGCGTCGCTGAACTACGAGCTCGCCGGCGAGCAGCAGGCCGACCTCGTGAAGGTCGACATCATGCTGCAGGGCGAGGTGGTCGACGCGTTCAGCGCCATCGTCCACCGCGACTCCGCCTACGCGTACGGCGTGATGCTCGCGGGCAAGCTCAAGGAGCTCATCCCGCGCCAGCAGTTCGAGGTGCCCATCCAGGCCGCCATCGGCGCGCGCATCATCGCCCGCGAGAACATCCGCGCGATGCGCAAGGACGTCCTCGCCAAGTGCTACGGCGGCGACATCAGCCGCAAGCGCAAGCTGCTGGAGAAGCAGAAGGAGGGCAAGAAGCGGATGAAGAACATCGGCCGCGTCGAGGTCCCCCAGGAGGCGTTCATCGCCGCCCTCTCCACCGGAGACGCGTCCCCCAAGTGACCGACGCGGCGTCGTGACGACCTCGCGACGTTTTGTCGGCAGCTTTCCGTCGCCAAGTCCCCAAAGCGCGGGGGAGGGGTCCGGAGCCGAACCGCGCGCTGACCTGGATCGATGCCCTGTGCAACCGTCCAGGAGGGGGTCCGGGGGTGACCGGCGGGTAGGTTAGGGTGAGCGGCACCACATTCCCCTGGAACGTCGTGTGAGGACGGACACCATGCCGCTGACCGTTACCCCCGAACAGCTCAAGATCGTCGAGGACCGCGCGCCGAACGTCGCCGCGATGTTCTACGACCGCGTCGCCGCGACGCCGAACCGCGAGGGCTACCGCTACCCGGACGAGAACGAGGTGTGGCACTCGCTCACCTGGGCCCAGACCGGTGAGCAGGTCGACCGGATCGCGGCCGGCCTGATCGCGCTGGGCGTCGAGCCCGAGCAGCGCGTCGCCATCGTCTCCGGCACCCGCTACGAGTGGATCTTCGCCGACCTGGCCGTCAACGCCGCCGGCGCGGCCACCACCACGGTCTACCCGACCACGACCGTCGACGACGAGAAGTACATCCTCTCCGACTCCACGAGCCGTGTCGTCTTCGCCGAGGACGACGAGCAGGTCAAGAAGCTGCTCGAGATCCGCTCCGAGCTGCCCGACGTGGTCAAGGTCGTCACGTTCGCCAGCACCCTCACCGACGGCGACTGGGTCATCTCCCTCGCCGACCTCGAGCAGCTCGGCACCGAGCACCTGGTGTCGAACCCGACCGCCGTCACGGACCGCGTCGCCGCCATCAAGCCCGACGACCTCGCGACCCTCATCTACACCTCCGGCACCACCGGCCGCCCCAAGGGCGTGCGCCTCAGCCACGACGGGTGGACCTACGAGGGCGCGGCCGTCGCGGCGGGCGGCTTCCTCACGCCCGACGACCTGGAGTTCCGCTGGCTGCCGATGGCGCACTCCTTCGGCAAGGTGCTCCTCACGACGCAGCTGCAGATCGGCTTCGCCGCCGCCATCGACGGCCGCGTGCCGAAGATCGTCGAGAACCTCGCGATCGTGAAGCCGACGTTCATGGGCGCCGCGCCGCGCATCTTCGAGAAGGCGTACGGCCGCATCATCGGCATGACCGAGGAGGAGGGCGGCGCCAAGCTCAAGATCTTCCGCTGGGCCGAGCAGGTCGGGCTGGAGTACTCGCGCGCCGTCCGCGCCGGCAAGCCGGTCTCGCCCGCGCTGAAGGCCAAGCACGCGGTGGCCGACAAGCTCGTCTTCTCCAAGGTGCGGGCCCGCTTCGGCGGCCGGGTGCGGTTCTTCATCTCCGGTGCGGCGGCGCTGTCGTCCGACATCGCCGAGTGGTTCCACGCCGCGGGCGTGCTGATCCTCGAGGGCTACGGCCTCACCGAGACGTCGGCCGGGTCCTTCGTCAACCACCCCGACGCGTTCAAGATCGGGTCGGTCGGTCTCCCGATGCCCGGCACGGACGTCAAGATCGCCGACGACCGCGAGATCCTCATCAAGGGTCCGGGCGTCATGCAGGGCTACCACAACCTCGAGTCCGAGAGCGCCGCGACGGTCACCGACGACGGCTGGCTGCACACCGGCGACGAGGGTCGGGTCGACGAGGACGGCTTCCTCTTCATCACCGGCCGCAAGAAGGAGCTCTTCAAGACGTCCGGCGGCAAGTACGTCGCGCCGCCGCACATCGAGGGCATGTTCAAGGGCATCAGCTCGATGACGTCGCAGATCATCGTGCACGGCAACGAGCGCAACTTCTGCTCCGCGCTCATCACGCTCGACCCCGACGCGGTGGCCGAGTGGGCCGAGAACCACGGCATGCAGGGCAGGTCGTACGCCGAGGTCGTGAAGTCGCCGGAGATCCACGCGATCGTCTCCGAGCAGGTCGAGGAGCTCAACCAGCGCCTCAACCGCTGGGAGACCATCAAGAAGTGGGAGATCCTCGACCACGACCTCTCGGTCGAGTCCGGCGAGCTGACGCCGAGCATGAAGGTCAAGCGCGCGGTCGTGGAGGCCAACCACAAGGACCTGCTGGACTCCTTCTACGCTTGAGCGGTGCAGTCGTACGCCGAGGGGCCGGTCACCGAGGGTGACCGGCCCCTCGGCGTGTACGTGCACGTGCCGTTCTGCTCCGTGCGGTGCGGCTACTGCGACTTCAACACCTACACGGCCGACGAGCTCGGCGAGGGTGCCACCCGGGCCACCTACGCGTCGTCGGCGATCGCCGAGGTGCGTCGCGCCGCCGAGACGCTCGGACGCCGACCGGTCGAGACCGTCTTCTTCGGCGGCGGGACGCCGACGCAGCTGCCCGCCGACGACCTCGTCCGGGTGCTCCGCGCGCTCGACGAGCACCTCGGACTGGCCCGCGACGCCGAGGTGACGACGGAGGCCAACCCCGACAGCGTCACGCCCGCGTCGCTCGCCCGGCTCCGCGAGGGCGGGTTCACACGGATCTCCTTCGGCATGCAGTCGGCGGTCCCGCACGTGCTGGCCACGCTCGACCGCACCCACGACCCCGCGCGGGTGCCGCAGGCGGTCCGCTGGGCGCGGGAGGCCGGCTTCGAGCAGGTGAGCGTCGACCTGATCTACGGCACCCCCGGGGAGTCCGTCGACGACTGGCGCGCCACGCTGGACGCCACGGTCGCGCTCGAGCCCGACCACGTGTCCGCGTACGCCCTCATCGTCGAGGACGGGACCGCCTTCGCGCGCAAGGTCCGCCGCGGCGAGGTGGTGATGCCCGACGACGACGAGACGGCCGACAAGTACCTGCTCGCCGACGCGGTCCTGTCCGACGCCGGGCTCGGGTGGTACGAGCTGTCGAACTGGGCCCGTGACGCCGCTGCCCGCTGCCGGCACAACCTGCTGTACTGGCACGGGGCGGACTGGTGGGGCGTGGGCCCCGGTGCGCACTCGCACCTGGCGGGCCGACGCTGGTGGAACGTCAAGCACCCGGCTGCCTACGCGCAGCGTCTGGAGCGCGGCGAGTCGGTCGAGGCGGGCAGCGAGGTCGTCGACGCAGCCGGTCGCCGACTGGAGCAGGTGATGCTCGAGCTGCGCCTGCGCGAGGGGCTGCCCCTCGCCGCCCTCGACGCCGGCGGACGTGCCGAAGTGCCCGACCTGGTCGACCGCGGCCTCGTGCTCGGCGACGAGCGGCTGGTGCTCACCCTGGAGGGCCGGCTGCTCGCCGACGCCGTCGTCCGACAGCTCACCCCGTAGCGGAGGTTACTCTCACTTTTTGGGACTTTAGTCATTCGCGATGCAGGACCTTCGTCGAGGACTTACGGTTCACGTGGGAGAAACAGCAAACTCGGGGGAGTTGGCGAGGGAGCAATGCGCGTCGCGCATTGGCCAACGGTGATCAGCATGCTCATCGGGTTGGCCATTTTTGGTATACCGACATCGGCGGACGCCGCACGGACGGTGCTCTGCACGAGCTACACGCAGTGCAAGGCGAAGGGCTACACGGACGGCGGCTACGGCTCCGTCCGGTCGACGTCCTTCTGGAACCAGACGCCGGGCCGCAACTGCACGAACTACGTCGCCTACCGGTTGACGAAGAACCGTCTGGTGGCACGCCCGCCGGGCACCGACGCGGCCCGCACCTGGGGCCGGGCGGCCCGCGCGGCCGGCGTGCCGGTGCGGAGCTACGCCCCGCGTCGCGGTGACGTCGCCTGGTGGGACGCCTACAAGGGCTACTCCGGGGAGAAGGGCCACGTCGCGATCGTCGAGCGGGTCCGCGCCGACGGGTCGATCGTGGTCTCGGAGGACAACATGAACGGCACGTTCATGTGGCGCGTCGTGCGGCGGGGCTCGGCCTGGCCGTCGGGCTTCGTCCGCTACCCGACGTCGGACGGGTCCCCGGCGGGGCTGCTCGAGTCGATGAGGTCCGAGGACGGCAAGGTCACCGTCAGTGGCATGGCCAGCGAGCCCGACCGGTGGGGCAAGGACGTCGACTACACCGTGGCGCTCGGCGCACCGCTCGACGCGGCGAACGGCGTGCGACCCGTCGAGACGTTCTCGTTCAGCACGGCCTACTACCGGTTCACCTGGAAGCGGACGGTGCAGACGAGAGGTCCGGTCCGGGCCTACCTGTACGCGCACAACACCGAGCGCACGCGCGGCAAGGACACGCTGCTGGGCGTCGCGACCCTCGACCTCGTCGAGGACGGGAGCGTGCTCGGGCGCGTGCTGCCGCGGACGGAGTGGCTCACGCCGCCCACTCCGGCACCGACGCCAACGGTGCAGTCGGTGCTGCAGGACTGAGGGAGCCGCGACGGCCCGGGACCGCCTGGTCCCGGGCCGTCGCGCTGTCCGGGCGCAGCCGTGGCCGCGGGGAGCAGGCCGCTAGGGAGCGGTGACGAAGTCGATGAGCTCCTCGACGCGACCGAGGAACTCCGGCTCCAGGTCGGTCCAGGAGTCGACCCGCGAGAGGATGTGCTGCCAGGCGCGGGCCACGTCGGCCTGCTCGGCGTGCGGCCAGCCGAAGGCCGCGCACACGCCGCGCTTCCACTCCAGGTGGCGGGGGACGACCGGCCACGCCGCGACGCCGAGCCGCGCGGGCTTCACGGCCTGCCAGACGTCGACGTAGGGGTGGCCGACGACGAGCACGTGCGGACGGCCGGAGAGCCTGGCCGCGATGCGCGACTCCTTCGAGCCGGGCACGAGGTGGTCCACGAGGATCCCGAGCCGGCGGTCCGGGCCCGGGTCGAAGTCGTCGACCACGCCCACGAGGTCGTCGACGCCGTGCAGCATCTCCACGGCGACGCCCTCGACGCGCAGGTCGTCGCCCCAGACCTTCTCGACCAGCTCGGCGTCGTGCTTGCCCTCCACGAGGATCCGGCTCGGCAGCGCCACCCTGGCCCGCTGCCCGGCCACCGCGCGCGATCCCGACGCCGTGCGCGCGGGCTGCTGCGGCGCGGCACCGGACGGGGCGACCAGCACCACCGGCCTGCCCTCGAGCAGGAACCCTGGTCCGAGGGGGAAGACCTTGACCTTGAGGCGCCGGTCCTCGAGGGCGACGGTGCCGAGGTCGCGCTCGACGCGCACGACCTCGCCGCACCAGCCCGTCGTGACCTCCTCGACGACCATGCCGAGCTCGGCGGGCACCTCGGTCGAGCGGCCGCGCGGAGGCGCCTTCCAGTCGCCGGCGAGCACGTCGTCGCCGTAGCGACCCCACCCTCGGGTCTCAGCCATGGAGCACGCCCAGCAACGTCTGGTGGAACGCCTCGAGGTCGTCGCGGCCGATCTCGCCGCTGCTCGTGAGGATCCGCGTGGACGAGCGGGTCAGCCCGACGGCGAGGTCGACGGCCTGCGCCCAGCTGGGCCGCGCGGTGGTCGGGACGACGTCGAGGGGCGGGACGAGGTCGCCGAGGGCCACGGTGTCGCCGTCGGGGACGACGAGCACCAGCTCGCCGCCGACGGGGCCGTGCCCCAGGTGCACGACCTCGACGAAGAGGTCGCCGAGGTCGGCGGCCCAGACGGAGCTCAGCGTGCCGCCGCGGGACTCGTGCAGGAGGAACGTGCCGTCGGAGAGCGTCACCCGGCGCGGCCGGTAGGTCAGGGTGCGCGAGCGACCCGTGACCGAGACGACCTCACCCTCGCTCCCGATTGCTCCCACGGCGCTAGACTGGCACTTGCGCCTGGTGAGTGCCAAAGCGCCACGCCGCGCCGACGGACCCCGTCTGCGCCGTGCGCGCCCGAGGCCGTCCGGCGTCGTCGCACCCGAGCCACGCACCGTCCAGCCGAGACCGTCCCAGAGGAGGAGAGCGCCGTGCCGGAGGACCGTCGTCTCCCGTCCGAGGACCGTCGCCTGGAGGTCCTGCGCGCCATCGTCGAGGACTACGTCGAGACCCAGGAGCCGGTCGGCTCCCGCGCCCTCGTCGAACGTCACCAGCTCGGCGTCTCGCCGGCCACGATCCGCAACGACATGGCCGTGCTCGAGGAGGAGGGGCTCATCGCCCAGCCCCACACGAGCGCCGGTCGCGTGCCCACCGACAAGGGGTACCGGCTGTTCGTCGACCGGCTCTCGCAGGTCAAGGCGCTCACGTCGCCCGAGCGTCGCGCGATCGAGACGTTCCTGGGCGGCGCCGTCGACGTCGACGACGTGGTGCAGCGCAGCGTCAAGGTGCTCGCCCAGCTCACCAACCAGGTCGCGATCGTGCAGTACCCGTCGCTGACCCGCTCCACGGTGCGTCACGTCGAGGTGGTGGCGCTCGAGGGCGCGCGGGTGCTCGTGGTCGTGATCACGAGCAGCGGCCGCGTCGAGCAGCGCATCGTCGAGCTCGAGGCGACACCGGGCGACGGGCTGCTGTCCGACGTCCGCTCGCGGATCATGACGGCGGCGGTGGGCCAGCGCCTGCCCGAGGCGTCGCTGCGCCTCGCCGACGTGATCGGCACGTTCGCGCCCGCCGACCGCCCGCTCGTGACCTCCGTGGTCACCACGCTCACCCACGTGTTCTCCGACGAGCGCAGCGACGAGCGCGTCGCCGTCGGTGGCACCGCGAACCTCGCGCGCTTCGGCCGCGACTTCGACACCTCCATCCGCCCCGTGCTGGAGGCGCTGGAGGAGCAGGTCGTGCTGCTGAAGCTGCTCGGCGAGGCCACCACCGACCCCACCGTGCGCATCGGTCTGGAGACCGGCACCGAGGGACTGCCCGGCACGGCGGTCGTCTCGTCGGCGTACGGCACCTCCGAGCAGGCGCTGGCGATGCTCGGCACGCTCGGCCCCACCCGCATGGACTACCCCGGAACCATGGCCGCCGTCGGCGCGGTCGCCCGTTACGTCGGGCGACAGCTCGCGGACGGCTGAACAGGACGAAGGACGTATGGCACAGGACTACTACGCGCTGCTCGGCGTCTCCCGGTCGGCGACGCCCGAGGAGATGAAGAAGGCGTACCGCAAGCTGGCGCGTCAGCTGCACCCGGACGTGAACGACGCCCCCGACGCCGCCGACCGCTTCAAGGAGGTCACCACCGCGTACGAGGTGCTGTCGGACCCCCAGAAGCGTGCCGTGTACGACCGCGGCGGCAACCCGCTCGGCGGCGGGGGCGGAGCGGGCGGCTTCGGCGGAGGCGCCGGGTTCAGCTTCGACGACATCATGGACGCCTTCTTCGGCGGTGGCGGCAGCAGCAGCCGTGGTCCGCGCTCGCGCGTGCAGCGTGGGCAGGACGCGCTGCTGCGCCTGCAGGTCGACCTCGCCGAGGCCGCGTTCGGCGTCACGCGCGAGATCAAGGTCGACACCGCCGTGGTCTGCGAGCGGTGCTCGGGCAGCGGCGCCGAGGACGACTCCGCGACGGTCACCTGCGGCACGTGCCACGGCCACGGCGAGGTGCAGCAGGTCCAGCGCACCCCGCTCGGCAGCGTCCGCACGGCCCGCCCGTGCCCGACGTGCCACGGGTTCGGCACCGTCATCCAGGACCCCTGCCACGAGTGCCACGGCGACGGCCGGGTGCGCTCGCGCCGCTCGATCACGGTCTCGATCCCGGCCGGTGTCGACCAGGGCACGCGCATCCAGCTCGCCGGCGAGGGCGAGGTCGGCCCGGGCGGGGGCCCGGCAGGCGACCTCTACATCGAGGTCGAGGTGGCTCGCCACCCCGTCTTCACCCGCAAGGGCGACCAGCTGCGCTGCCAGGTGACGCTGCCCATGACGGCCGCCGCCCTCGGCACGCACGTCGACCTGCCGACCCTCGAGGCCGACCTGGCCGACGAGGACGGGCCGGAGGTCGTCGGGCTGGAGGTGCCCGCCGGCATCCAGTCGGGCGAGACGCTCACGCTGCGCGGCCAGGGCGTCCCGCGCCTGCGGGGACCGGGTCGCGGCGACCTCGTCGTCGAGATCGTCGTGCAGACCCCGGACGACCTCGACGACGCGCAGCGCGACCTGCTGAAGCAGCTCGCCGCCCTGCGCGACGAGGAGCGTCCCGAGGCACAGCTCGGCAGCACCCACCGCGGCAGCGTGTTCGGCCGCATCAAGGACGCCTTCCGCTGAGCGGAGGTCTCGTCGCAGGCCGCCGGGTGCGGTAGGAAGGGACCATGAGCCCCAGCGCCGACTGCCTGTTCTGCAAGATCGTCGAGGGCGAGGTGCCCGCCGACGTCGTCGCGCAGGACGAGCACGCCGTGGCGTTCCGCGACATCAGCCCGCAGGCGCCCACGCACGTGCTCGTCATCCCGCGCGTGCACCAGCCCGACGTCGGCAGCCTCGCCGAGGCCGAGCCGGAGGCGGCCGTCGGGCTGCTGCGCCTGGCCCGCCGCGTCGCCGACGAGGCGGGCGGCTCCTACCGGCTCGTCTTCAACACCGGTGCCGACGCGCACCAGACGGTCTTCCACTGCCACGGGCACGTGCTCGCCGGGCGCTCGCTCGGCTGGCCCCCGGGCTGAGCGCACGGCGCCGCGGTCCGGCGCTGTCGACGTGTCGGCGCATCCCCGTACCATGGAGGCACACATGACTCCTGATTCTCCCGGGGACCAGCGTCCCCACACGTTCACCGTCCCGACCAGCATCGACACCGTCTCCCTCTACGGGCCGGGCGACGAGTACCTCCGCATCGTCGAGGACGCGTTCGACGCGGCGGTCCACGCGCGGGGCAACCAGCTGACCGTCACCGGCGCTCCGGCCGAGGTCGCGCTCGTCGAGCGGCTGCTCGACGAGCTCGTCGCCATCGTGCGCACGGGCCAGGGACTCACCGCCGAGACCGTCGAGCGCTCCATCGGCATGCTGCGCACCGAGACGCAGGAGCGCCCGGCCGAGGTGCTCAGCCTCAACATCCTCAGCAACCGGGGCCGCACCATCCGGCCGAAGACGCTGAACCAGAAGAAGTACGTCGACGCGATCGACCAGAACACGATCGTCTTCGGCATCGGCCCGGCCGGCACGGGCAAGACCTACCTCGCGATGGCCAAGGCCGTCCAGGCGCTGCAGGCCAAGGAGATCACCCGCATCATCCTCACCCGACCGGCCGTCGAGGCGGGGGAGCGGCTGGGCTACCTGCCCGGCACCCTGAGCGAGAAGATCGACCCGTACCTGCGGCCGCTGTACGACGCGCTGCACGACATGCTCGATCCCGAGACGATCCCCAAGCTGCTCACGAGCGGCACGATCGAGATCGCCCCGCTCGCCTACATGCGCGGCCGCACGCTCCAGGACGCGTTCATCATCCTCGACGAGGCGCAGAACACCACGCCCGAGCAGATGAAGATGTTCCTGACCCGGCTCGGCTTCGGCTCGCAGATCGTGGTCACCGGCGACGTCAGCCAGGTCGACCTCCCGTCGGGCCAGAAGAGCGGCCTGCGGGTCGTGCGCGACATCCTCGCGGACGTCAAGGACATCCACTTCGCGACGCTGACGTCGAGCGACGTCGTGCGGCACAAGCTCGTCGGGCGCATCGTCGCCGCGTACGACGCGTTCGAGAACGAGTCGGCCCCGGCCGCGGGACAGGTGGAGCATGAACGTCGACGTCCTCGATGAGTCCGGCCAGGGCGTCGACGTCGTCGCCCTCACCCGGCTGTGCCGCTTCGTCATGCGGCGCATGCGGCTGCACCCGGCCACCGAGCTGACGGTCCGCCTCGTCGACACCGACACCATCGCGGTGCTCAACGAGCAGTGGATGGACAAGAAGGGCCCCACCGACGTGCTGTCCTTCCCCATGGACGAGCTGTCGCCCGGGCGGCGCGACCGCGAGCCGGAGGACGAGCCCGAGGGCTACCTCGGCGACATCGCCCTCTGCCCGCAGGTGGCGGCGCAGCAGGCGCCGGCCGCCGGTCACGACGTGTCCGACGAGATCGACCTGCTCACCACGCACGGCATCCTGCACCTGCTCGGCTTCGACCACGCCACGCCCGAGGAGCACGCCGAGATGTTCGGCATCCAGGGTCGGCTGCTGCTGGAGTGGCAGCAGGTCGCGGCGGGCGGCGACGTCGAGGACGGCGTCGTCGAACCTCGACCGGACGCCGACGGAGGCAGCCTGCGATGACGGTCGCGATCGTCGCGTCGGTCGTCCTGGCGGTCGCGGCGGGCACGTTGGCGAGCGTCGACGCCGCGCTGTCGTCGTTCTCGCGTGCCCGGGCCGCGGAGCTGCGCGAGGAGGGTCGCGGCGGGGCCGTGCCCCTCGGCCGGATCCTCGAGGACCCCGCGCCTGCCCTCAACACGGTGCTGCTGCTGCGGGTGGTGTGCGAGACGGCGGCGGTCGTGCTCGTGGCGCTCGTGGTCGACGACCGGGTCGACGGGCTGTGGTGGCAGATCGTCGTCGCCGTGGCGATCATGGTCGTCGTCTCCTACGTCCTCATCGGCGTGGGGCCGCGCACGCTCGGTCGCCAGCACTCCGAGGCCGTGGCGCTCGCGTCGGCCGGTCCGGTGCGGCTGCTCACCGCCCTGCTCGGACCGGTGCCCCGGCTGCTCATCGTGCTCGGCAACGCGCTCACCCCGGGTCGGGGCTTCCGCGAGGGGCCGTTCGCGTCGGAGGTCGAGGTGCGCGAGCTGGTCGACCTCGCCGCGGCCAGCAGCGTCATCGAGTCCGACGAGTCGCGCATGATCCAGTCGGTCTTCGAGCTCGGCGACACGATCGTCCGCGAGGTCATGGTGCCGCGCCCGGACCTCGTGTTCATCGAGCAGTCCAAGACCCTGCGCCAGGCGATGTCGCTGTGCCTGCGCAGCGGCTACTCACGCGTGCCGGTCATCGGCGAGAACCTCGACGACGTGCTGGGCATGGCGTACCTGAAGGACGTCACGAAGCGGGTCTTCGACAACCACGTCGCGGAGTCGACCGAGCGCATCGACTCCATCATGCGTCCGTGCCTGTTCGTGCCCGACACGAAGCCGGCCGACGACCTCCTCAAGGAGATGCAGGCGCAGCGCACGCACGTCGCGATCGTCGTCGACGAGTTCGGCGGCACGTCGGGCATGGTCACGATCGAGGACATCCTCGAGGAGATCGTCGGCGAGATCACCGACGAGTACGACACCGAGCCCGACGAGCTCGAGAGCCTCTCCGACGGGTCGTACCGGGTGAGCGCCCGGTACGACGTCGACGACCTCGGCGAGCTGTTCGACGTCGACCTCGACGACGAGGACGTCGACTCCGTCGGCGGCCTGCTCGCCAAGCACCTCGGCAAGGTCCCCATCCCCGGCAGCACGGTGGAGGTGGAGGGCCTGCGGCTCGTCGCCGAGGCCCCGAGCGGCCGCCGCAACCGCATCGGACGCGTGCACGTCTCGCGCGTCGACGTCCCGTCCGACCCCGACCCCGTCCCCGGAGGATCCCGTGGCTGACCCCACCCCCGCCCACGCTCTCGACCCGGCTCCCGGACCGGAGGACGCGAAGCTCGCCACCCTGGCCCGCGCCACCCGCGCACGCACCCAGGCGCCGGCGGGTGCCGCCGTGCGCGACCTCGACGGTCGCACCTACGCGGCGGCCGACGTCGCGCTGACGTCGCTGCACGTCGGTGCGCTCGACCTCGCCGTCGCCATGGCCGTCTCCTCCGGCGCGCGCGGTCTCGAGGCTGCGCTCGTCGTCGCCGACGCGCTGCCCGACGTCGGCGCGGTGCGCGACCTCGCCGGGACGGGCGTCCCGGTGTTCCGCGCGGACACGGCCGGCACGGTCGTCGAGGGGACCACGACGTGACGTTCCGCTCCGGCTTCGCCTGCTTCGTCGGCCGCCCCAACGCGGGCAAGTCGACGCTCACCAACGCCCTCGTCGGCGAGAAGGTGGCCATCACCTCCTCCAAGCCGCAGACCACGCGGCACGCGATCCGCGGCCTGGTGCACCGCGACGACGCGCAGCTCGTCCTCGTCGACACGCCGGGTCTGCACCGACCCCGCAACACCCTCGGCCAGCGTCTGAACGACATCGTCCGCACCACGTGGGCCGAGGTCGACACCATCGCCATGTGCTTCCCCGCGGACCAGAAGGTCGGGCCCGGCGACCGGTTCCTCGTCGAGGAGCTCGCGAAGATCCGCCGCACGCCCGTGCTCGCCGTGGTCACCAAGACCGACCTCGTCGCCCCCGAGCGGGTGGGGGAGCAGCTGCTCGCGGTCCAGTCGGCCGGTGAGGCGGCCGGTCTCGTGTGGCGCGACATCGTGCCGGTCTCCGCGGTCGCCGGCGACCAGGTCGACCTGCTCGCCGACCTGCTCGTCGCCACGCTGCCCGAGGGTCCGCCGATGTACCCGGAGGGCCAGCTCACCGACGAGCCGGAGGAGACCCTCGTCGCGGAGATCGTCCGCGAGGCCGCTCTGGAGGGCGTGCACGACGAGCTGCCGCACTCGATCGCGGTCGTCGTCGAGGAGATGGTGCCGCGCGAGGACCGCCCGGCCGACCGTCCGCTGCTCGACGTCCGCGTCAACGTCTACGTCGAGCGCGACAGCCAGAAGGGCATCGTCATCGGCCGCAAGGGTGCGCGCCTCAAGGAGATCGGCACCGTCTCGCGCACCCAGGTCGAGCGGCTGCTCGGCACTCCCGTGCACCTCGACCTGCACGTCAAGGTGGCGAAGGACTGGCAGCGCGACCCCAAGCAGCTGCGCAAGCTCGGGTTCTAGCCGCGGGTCGTGAAGCCGGTCTCTCCGACCGGCTCCTCGTCCTCGACCACGACGTCGGCGACCTCCGCGCGCGCAGGTCCCTGTCGGCACCACGCGAGCACGCGCTCGACGGCGGCACGCTCGCCCTCGAGCGCCGCCTCGACCGTGCCGTCGACGCGGTCGCGCACCCAGCCGGCCACGCCCGCTGCGTGCGCCTCCTGCTCCAGGGAGGCGCGGTAGAAGACACCCTGGACACGACCGGACACGACGACGTGGCGACGGATCATGCGCCCACCGTAGGCCCGGGGCACGATGGACGCATGGACCCGGTGACCGCGCTCGAGGAGGTCGCGTTCTGGCTGGAGCGCTCTCGCGCCTCGAGCTATCGCGTCGAGGCGTTCCGGCGGGCCGCCGGCGTGCTGCGCGAGCGCGACGACGTCGAGCAGCTCGCCCGGGAGGGGCGGCTTCGGTCGCTCGACGGGATCGGCGAGCGCACGGCCGGGGTGGTGCGCGAGGTGGTCGAGGGTCGGGTGCCCGGCTACCTCGCCACCCTGCGGGAGGAGGGCGAGGGTCCGCTCGTCGCAGGCGGTGAACGGGTCCGTGCCGCCGTCCGCGGCGACCTGCACACCCACACGGACTGGTCCGACGGCGGCTCGCCGCTCGAGGTCATGGCCCGGACGGCGGCGCACCTCGGGCACGAGTACGTCGCGATCACCGACCACTCGCCACGCCTGACGGTGGCCAACGGCCTGACCGCGGACCGGCTGGAGGCCCAGCTGGAGCTGGTCGCCGACGTCGACGCGCAGGTGGAGGGCACCCAGGTGCTGTCGGGCATCGAGGTCGACATCCTGAAGGACGGCTCGCTGGACCAGGACCCGGCGCTGCTCGACCGGCTCGACGTCGTGGTGGCGAGCGTGCACTCCGACCTGCGCGCCGACAGCATCGCGATGACGCGACGCATGCTCGCCGCCGTCAGGAACCCGGCGACCGACGTGCTCGGCCACTGCACGGGTCGGCTGGTCGAGGGTGGACGAGGTACTCGTCCGCCGAGCCGGTTCGACGCGCGGCGGGTGTTCGAGGCGTGCGCGGAGCACGCCGTGGCGGTCGAGATCAACGCCCGTCCTGAGCGGGCCGACCCGCCGGACGACCTCGTGCGCCTCGCGCTCGAGGCAGGCTGCCTGTTCAGCATCGACTCCGACGCGCACGCCCCCGGCCAGCTCGACTTCCTCGACCACGGGTGCGCCCGTGCCGAAGCGCTCGGCGTGCCGCTGGAGCGGGTCGTCACCACCTGGCCGGTCGACGAGCTGCTCGCGTGGACGTCGCGGCGCAGGTGAGTCCGCCGCGGGACGGATCACCGACGCGCTAGCGACCGGCGGTCCGGGCCGCCGCGCAGACGTCCGACGTGGCCTCGAGCACCGCCCGGTACTCGGCGCGCGCCTGCTCCCGCCCGTCCCCGGGGGGTGCCTGGGCGAGGGTCGCCGCCGCACGCGCCAGCGGCCGCAGCTCAGCGGCGTCCGACGTCGACAGGGCGTCGGCCTGCGCGTCGAGGCTGGTGGAGAACGACCGGAGCTCGGCGGCGTCGACCTGGGCCACGTCGAGGCGCGCCTGCGCCGCGACGAGCCGACAGCCCGCGGCCAGGGGGTCCGCCGGGTCGCTCGCGGGGTCGGGGGAGGAGCAGCCCCCGATCAGCGTGACCGCGAGGACGACCCACGTGGGCGACCTCGGCATCGCCGGTCAGCCGTCCTGGCGCGTCAGAGGCGCGCGGCGAGCGCGGCGGCGTCGCAAGGGGCGACGGTGTCGGCCACGCGGCCGGTCACCTCGTCGTAGACGTCGATCAGCTCGCCGAGCTCGCGCACCATGCGCCGGGCACGGGCCTCGCCGTCGCCGCAGTCGGCGCGGCACTCGCCGGCGGCCACGCGGTGCGCGGAGGCGAGGGTCGCCAGCGACCACGCCTCGGGCGCGGTGAGGTCGGGCGCGGCCGCGAAGGCCATGACGCGCGACGCGGTGCGGTGGTGCTCGGCGTGGGCCGGGTCGAGGTCGCCCCCGTGCAGCGGTGCGCTGCGGGCGACGTCCCAGGCGGCCGCGACCTCGCGCGCCTGCGCGGCGGCGTCGAGCGCGTCGACGTCGTACGACGCGAGCAGCACCTGCGCGTGGTCGGCGTAGCCCTGCACGCTGACGCGTGCCGTCGGGTCCACGAGGCGGAGCACCTGCGCGGCCTGGGCGAGACGCAGCCGGGTGCGCAGCTCGACGGAGTCGTCGCCCGTGCCGAAGAGACGACCGACGAGCGGCACCAGACGGTGCCGGTCGGCGTCGCTCGCGAGGTCGTTGGCGGTGCGCGCCTCGTGGGCGAGCACCGGGTGGGTGCACTCGGGCCGGTCGCTCCACGGCTCGCCGGCCAGGACCGAGACGTACTCCATGACGCAGGCCTCGCCCGCGTCGGCGTCGTGCGCCCCGGCCGTCAGCGTGGGCAGTCCCTCGGGGAGTTTCATGACTCCATGGTCCCAGGACGGCACAGCCCCGTCCTGTCGACGGCGTGGCGGCGCCGGTGCGCCGCGACGAGCACGACGCCGAGGGCGACGGTCGTCAGGGTCCAGACGACCGCGCCACCCTGCAGCGCGGGATCGACCCACGACGGTTCCTCGCCCAGGCCGTCGGCGGCGTCGAAGCCTGTGCCCCAGGCCCTCCACACGACGACGGCGGACGCCAGGGAGGCTACGGCGAGGAGGACGACCGCGACGCGCCACCCGGCAGAGCGGGCCTGCGCGACCACGACCGGCCCGACGCCGACGGTGGCCAGCGCGCACGGCAGGCCGGCCATCAGGGCCGCGGCGACGAGCAGGTCCATCCTGTCAGCCTAGGACGTCACCGGTCGGTCGACGGGACCGTCAGCCGACGTCGAGCAGGGCGGCCACCGTGGCGCCGAGCTCGTAGGCGGCCGCGCGCTCGTCGTCGCCGACGTCGCCGAGCAGCTGCAGCGGGGCCGCGACGCGGCGCCAGGGGAGGGCCTGGGCGATCGACTCGACCGAGCGCACGGCGCCCTCGGTGTCGTAGCGGCCGTGCACGCACAGCGCCCACGGCAGGCGACCGCCGTCGGACGTCCCGCCCCCGGCGTCGGGGCGAGTCCCGCCACCGTCGTCGCCCAGCGCCCCGCCGACGGCCAGGAAGGTGCGGTCGAAGAGGTCCTTCAGCAGACCCGACATGTACCCGAAGTTGGCCGGGCAGAGCAGCACGAGACCGTCCGCCGCGAGGACGTCGTCGGCCGTGGTCGCGTCGGGGGAGAGGACGCGGACGTCGACGCCCTCGATCGCGTCGTCCTGGGCGCCGGCCGCGAGCTGATCGCCCAGGACGCGGGTGGCCGCCGTGGGCGTGTGCAGCACGAGCAGGAGCGTGCTCACCGCGGCGTCCTGGTGTCGAGGGGCATGCGCCCCAGTATCGACGGACGTGCGTCGCCAGGCTCCGGCGCCGCCCGTGCCACGCCGGAAGTGACCTGAGTCACACGTCGGCGGACGTGACGATCGGCGCGCTCCGAGACTCTCACCGTCGTCCCCCACCCCCGTCTCCCCGAGGAGTCCCCCATGGCTCGACCCAAGCGCAACCTGTTCGCCCTGCTCGGCTGGCTCGTCTGGAAGCTGCTGTCGCTCGTCGGCCTCCCGATCGCCAAGCGGAAGCTCGAGGAGCGTCGTCACGACCGCGGCTCGCGCCGGTCGCGTCGGCGCTGATGGCGCCGCACCCCGTCCCCACCGACACGAGAGAGGTCCCCATGTCCACCACCACGCCCGTCTTCACCACGTCGCAGCGCCTGACGGCGGAGGCGCTCGGCACCTTCTGGCTCGTCCTCGGCGGCTGCGGCACCGCCGTGCTCGCCGGCGACCAGGTCGGCTTCGCCGGCGTCGCGCTGGCGTTCGGCCTGACCGTCCTCACCGGCGCCTACGCGTTCGGGCCCGTCTCCGGCGGGCACTTCAACCCTGCGGTGTCCGTCGGACTCGCGACCGCCCGCCGCTTCCCCTGGAAGGACGTGCCGGCGTACGCAGCGGCGCAGGTGGTCGGCGCGACCCGTGGCCGGCGCGCTCCTGCTCGCCATCGCCTCGGGCAAGCCAGGCTTCGACGCCGTCGCCTCCGGGTTCGCCACGAACGGCTACGGCGACCGCTCCCCGGGCGGGTACGGGTTCTGGGCGGTCGTCGTCACCGAGGTCGTGCTCACGGCGTTCTTCCTCTTCGTGATCCTCGGCGCCTCGTCCAAGCGTGCCGCGGTCGGCTTCTCGGGCCTGGCCATCGGCCTGGCCCTCACGCTGATCCACCTCGTGAGCATCCCCGTGAGCAACACGTCGGTGAACCCGGCGCGATCGCTCGGCGTGGCCTGGTTCGCGGGCGGCGACGCCCTCTCGCAGGTCTGGGTGTTCATCCTGGCGCCGGTCCTCGGTGCCGCGATCGCGGGCCTCGCGCACGCCGCCCTCCTCGGCGACGACGAGGACTGAGACGCCTCGCGCCTCCGACGCGTTGTGTGGACCTGGTGACGGTTTTTTGCCCCGGAACCGTCATCAGGTCCACACATCGCGGGGAGGGGGAGAGGCCCGGCGGAAACTCCTGGTCGTCCTGCGACGTTGGGGGGAGCAGGGGATGATGGACCGACCCCCCGCCACCGACCGAGGGAGTCCCATGGACGACGCCCGAGCCGCCGCCCGCCGTGTCCTCACGAACATCGAGTCCGTCGTCGACGGCAAGCCCGAGGCGGTCCAGACCGCCGTCGTGGTGCTCCTCGCCGAGGGTCATCTGCTGATCGAGGACGTCCCCGGCGTCGGCAAGACGGTGCTCGCCCGCGCACTCGCGCGCAGCGTCGACGGCTCCGTGCGTCGCATCCAGTTCACGCCCGACCTGCTGCCCTCCGACGTCACCGGCGTCTCGGCCTTCAACCAGCAGAAGGGCGAGTTCGAGTTCAAGCCCGGTGCGGTGTTCGCGAACATCGTCATCGGCGACGAGATCAACCGCGCCTCGCCGAAGACCCAGTCCGCGCTCCTGGAGGCGATGGAGGAGCGGCAGGTCACGGTCGACGGACGCACCCACCGGCTCGCGACGCCGTTCAGCGTGATCGCCACGCAGAACCCGTACGAGATGGAGGGCACGTACGCGCTGCCCGAGGCCCAGCGCGACCGGTTCACCGCCCGGATCTCGATGGGCTACCCCGACGTCGACGCCGAGCTGGAGATGCTGCGCGACCGCGACGTCGACAACCCCCTCGACCGGCTGCAGCCGGTCGTGACCATCGACGACGTCCGCGTGATGATCGCCCAGGCGCGTGCGGTGTTCGCATCGGAGTCGGTGGAGCGGTACTGCGTCGCGATCGCCCGGGCCACGCGCGAGGACGCCGCCCTGCGCCTCGGTGCCAGCCCCCGCGCGACCCTGCAGCTGGTGCGTGTCGCGAAGGCCCGCGCCTACCTCGACGACCGCGACTACGTGCTGCCCGACGACGTCGACGCCCTCGCCCCGCTCGTGCTCCCGCACCGGCTGGTCCCGGCCCGCGGCTCGGCGCCCGTGGAGGAGACGGTGCGCCGCATCGTCGCGGAGACGCCCGTGCCGCAGGGTGCGGTGGAGCCCCGATGACGCACCGGTCGGTGACCCGGGCGTGATGCTCCTGCGACGGCTGCCTCGTCCTGGTCCGCCCCGTGCTGGTCTCGTGTGGCCTGGTCTGCGACTGACGCGTCGTGGTGCCGGCTTCCTCGTCACGTCGGTGGTCCTGCTCGCCGCGGCGCCGCTGTTGTCGCTCCCTGCTCTGCTGAGCGTCTCGGCGATGCTGCTCGGCGTCGTCGTGCTGGCGGCCGTCTTCGTGCTCCTCGGGCAGGCGCGGGTCGTCGTCGAGCGGCGCTTCGCGCCCGAGGTGCTCTCGCCGGGCGACACCACGACCGCCACCGTCGAGGTGACCAACCTGTCGGTGCTGCCCGCCCTCGAGGCCCGTTGGAGCGACCTCGTGCCGCACGGGCTGAGCGCCGATGCCAGCGGCGTGCTCCCGCCGCTCGGCGGCAGTCGCACCCGCCGGTCGCGGGCGCGGTTCCGCTACCCCGTGCAGGGCCTGCGGCGAGGTCGGCACGCGCTCGGGCCGCTGCGGGTCGAGGTCGTCGACCCGTTCGGCCTCGTGCTGCGCCGCCACACCTTCGGCGACGCCCAGGACCTCGTGGTGCTCCCGCGGCGGCACGCGCTCGACGCGGGATCGACCCGGGGGCTCGACGAGGGGGTCGCCGCCCAGGGCGCGGCGCACCGCGCCGGCATCGGCGAGGACGACCTCGTCGCCCGCACGTACCTGCCCGGCGACGCGCTGAAGCGGATGCACTGGAAGGCCACCGCGCACCGCGGCGAGCTCATGGTGCGCCAGGAGGAGCAGCAGGACGACCCGAGGATCGGCGTCGTCGTCGACCCCGACGCGGCGTCCTTCGGCACCGCCCGGGAGCGGGACGGCTGGTCGTACTCGCCCGAGCTGGAGTGGGCGGTCAGCGCCGCGGCGTCGATGGTCGACCACCTCGTGCACGCCGGCTTCGCCGTCACCCTCCGCTCGCCGCTCGACGTGGTCGACCGCCAGCTCGACCACGTCGAGGCCGTCGAGGAGGCCCTCGTCGACCTCGCGGTGCTCGAGCCGCTGCCGGGCGCCGACCCTGCCGACGCCGATCCCGGGGAGCGGACCGTGGTGGCCGTGCTCGGGCGTCCCGACGTCGCGCGTGCCCAGGCCTGGACCGAGACGCTCGCGGGCGCCAGCAGCGTGCTCGCGCTCGTCTCCGCCGGGACGCGCGGACCGGCGCTCGAGGTGCTCGAGCGTGCCGGCTGGCGGCACGTCCCCTACACCGCCCACGACGACGTCTCCGAGGTCTGGTCGCGCCTGGGGGTGAGTCGCACCCGTGCTGCGTCCTGAGACCTCCACCCGACGTCGCGCCGCCGCCGTGCCGCGGCGTCCCTGGCTCGACCAGCTCCTCGTCGTCGGCGCGCTCGCCGTCCTCCTGCTGGGCTACGACACGGTCGTCGAGGGCCGTGACTGGTGGGTGACCACGACGCTCGTGGCCGGCCTCGTCGCCCTCGTCTGCGCGGTGCTCGGCAGCCTCGCACCGCGGTTCGCCGTCCCGGTCGGGCTCCTCGTGCTGGTGGTGGTGCTCGGGTGGGTGTTCGTCCCCGAGACGTTCGCCGGACCCCTGCCGACCACCGCGACCTTCCAGGGCCTCGGCGAGGCGCTGTCGCGGGCCCAGGTGATCGTCATGGAGGAGGCCGCCCCGGCGGCGGCCGCGCGGCCGCTCGTGCTGCTCCTCGCCGGTGCCTTCGGCCTGCTCGTCCTGGTGCTCGACCTCGTGCTCCGCCTTCGCGTCGGCGTGCTCCTCACCGGAGCCGTGCTGCTGGTGGTCTACGCCGCGCCGGCCCTGGTCTCGGGCGAGACGTCGTCGCTCTGGGTCTTCGCCGGCGCCGCGGCCTGCTGGCTCGCGCTCCTGCGCACCCGCACGGCGGCGACGTCCGCAGGCTGGGCGTCGCTGGTGCCGGCCCTCGGTCTCGGTGGCTCGGCCCTGCTCGTCGGGGTCCTGCTGCCTCCCGTCCTGCCCGACGTCACCGCCGTCGCCAAGCCCTGGGGCGAGCCGCCGCCCCAGGTGTTCGGTCGCGGGATCAATCCGATGCTGCAGCTGGGGCAGAACCTGCGCCGCAACAGCACCACCGTCTCCGCGCGCTACACGACCACGCTGCAGGACCCGCCGTACCTCAAGGTCGCGACGCTGCGCGACTTCCGGGGCCGCACGTGGCGTCCGGCCACGGCCAGCGACGGCGACCCGTTCGAGAGCCGCATCGGCATCGAGCCCGAGGTCGAGACGAGCCAGGAGACCACGACGATCCGGATCGCCGACCTGCGCAGCAGCATGCTGCCGGTGCCGTACCCGGTGCTCGACGTCGACGGTCTGCGCGGCGCATGGTCGCTGCGCCGCACCGGCCTGACCATCAGCTCCGACAGCTCCACCACGCGCGACCAGCAGTACACGGTCACGAGCCTCGAGCGGCTCCCGACGGCCGAGCAGATGCGGGCGCTCGTCACCTCGCCGACCGCGGTGCCCCTCGACTACACCGCGCTGCCCGACGACGTGCCGCCGGTCGTCGCCGCGACGGCCCGCGAGGTCACCGCCGACGCCACCAACGACTACGACCGCGCCCTCGCGTTGCAGGACTACTTCCGCCAGAACTTCGTCTACTCCGAGACCGCCCCGGTCGCCGAGGACTACGACGGCAACGGCGTCGGCGTGCTCGGCACCTTCCTGGAGGAGAAGGCCGGCTACTGCGTGCACTTCTCCTCCGCGATGGCGGTCATGGCCCGCGAGCTGGGGATGCCGTCGCGGATCGCGGTCGGGTACGCGCCCGGCCAGGCCGCGGGCGTCGACGACGACGGGAACACCGAGTACGAGGTCACGTCCAACGACCTCCACGCGTGGCCCGAGATCTACTTCGACGGTGTCGGCTGGGTCGGCTTCGAGCCGACGCCCGGCGTGGGCTCGCGCACCGGCTTCGAGGAGCCCGAGGGCACCCCGGAGAGCACCGAGCAGGCAGCACCGCAGGACCAGCCGTCGCAGCGACCGAGCGACGCCGCCGCGGAGGAGGGCTCGGTCACGACCGAGGCGTCGGCCGCCGACTCAGAGGCCCCGACGGCACCGCGCACCGCCCTCACCGTCGCCGTCGTCCTGCTGCTCGCGGCGCTGCTGCCCGGTCTGGTGCGCAGCCTGCTGCGACGTCGCCGGCTGGCCGCCTCCGACCCCGAGCCGTGGTGGCGCGAGGTGGAGGCGTCGGCGGTCGACGTCGGGCTGGTGGTCCCGCGGACCGGGACGCCGAGGGGGCTCGTCGAGGTGGTCGGTCCTCGTGCCGACCCCGACGACCTGCGCCGGGTGCTCACCGCCGTCGAGCGCTCGCGCTACGCCCGGCCGGGCACCGACGTCGCCGACGAGCGCGACGCCGCGCGCCGGGTGGTCGAGCGGGTCCGTGCGGCCGGGTCGCGAGGGGAGCGGCTCCGGGCGCTGCTGCTGCCGCGGTCGCTGCTGCGCCGGCGCTGACGCGCGGCTCAGCCCGGCCTGTCGAGGATGAGCTTCTTCTGCACCTTGCCCATCGCGTTGCGCGGCAGCGACGGCACGAACCGGACCTCGCGCGGCCGCTTGTGCCACGACAGGTCCGTCGCGACGTGCTCGACCATGCGTGCGGCGAGGGCGTCGTCGGCGTCGTCGGGTGCGACCACCGCATAGGCGACGATGCGCTGGCCGAGGTCCTCGTCGGGCAGACCCAGCACCGCCACCTCCAGCACCTCCGGCAGCGCGAGCAAAGACGTCTCGATCTCCCCGGCGCCGATGCGGTAGCCCCCGGACTTGATGAGGTCGACCGACTCGCGGCCGACGATCCGGTGGAAGCCGTCGGCGTCCACGACGGCCAGGTCGCCCGTGGCGAACCACCCGTCGGCCCCGAGCACCTCGGCGGTCGTCCCCGGCAGGTTCAGGTAGCCGTCGAACAGCATCGGACCGCTCACCTCGAGCCGACCGACGGTCTCGCCGTCCGCGGGCACCTCGCCGCCGTCCTCGGCCCGCAGGCGCGTGCGCGCCTCGCCCACCGGGAGGCCCACCCACCCCGGGCGCCGCTCGCCGTCGGCGCGCGTGCTGAGGGTGATCATGGTCTCCGTCATGCCGTAGCGCTCCACCAGCGCGTGGCCGGTGAGCTCGCGCAGCCGCTCGAAGACCGGCACGGGCAGCGGGGCGCTGCCCGACACGAGCAGCCGGGCACCGGACAGGGCCCGTGCGGCCTCGGGGTCGCGCGCCACGCGCGTCCAGACGGTCGGCACGCCGAAGTAGACGGTGGCGGGCGTCGCCGCGTACGCCTGCGGCGTCGGGCGGCCGGTGTGCACGACACGCGAGCCCAGGTGCAGCGACCCGAGCACGCCCAGCACGAGTCCGTGCGTGTGGAACAGCGGGAGGCCGTGCGCGACGACGTCGTCACCCGTCCAGCCCCACGCGTCGGCCAGGCCCTCGATCCCGGTCCGCAGGGCGCGGTGGCTGAGCACCACGCCCTTGGGCGCCCCGGTGGTGCCCGACGTGTAGAGCACGATCGCCGTCTCGGTCTCCGCCACCGGGTCGGGCAGGTCGACGCGTCGGTCCCCGGCGGTCGGGGTGGTCGGCACCTCGACGAGCGGCAGGTCCACGCCCTCGCGCGGCGGCCCGGCCCAGCACGTCGCACCGGAGTCGCTCACCACGTGCGTGGTCTCGGCCGGGCCCGCGTCGGGCGGCACCGGCACCACGGGCACGCCCGCCAGCAGGCAGCCGCTCACGGCCACGACGGTCTCCAGCGTCGGCTCGGCGCACACGGCCACCGGTCCGGCGTCCGGCAGCCGCGAGGCGAACGCCACGGCGACCTCGCGCAGACCTGCGCGCGACAGCGCCCGTCCGTCGACCACGACGGCCTCCGGGTGGTCCGGCAGGTCGAGGTCGCGCAGCGCACGGAGCAGGGTCGTGGGGGAGGAGGACGTCATGAGAGCACCATGCCAGGGAGGATGAGGGTCAGGGTCAGGGCGACGGGACCGACGACCACCATCGACAGCCCCCACCGCGTGAGCAGGCTGGTCATGCGGGGACGGGCGTCCGGGTCGACGGTCGTGGCCACGTACGTGGCTCCCACGGTCGAGAACGGCGACACGTCGACGATCGACGCGCAGACGCCGATGGCGCAGATCATCGCCCAGCCGGGGATGCCGCCGTCGGCGATGAGCGGCAGGGCGAGGGGCACGAGCGCGGCGAGCATCCCGGTGGTCGACGCGAAGGCCGAGATGAGGCCTGCCGCCGCGCACAGCAGGAGCGCCGCCACGACCGGGGCGCCGACGTGCGCGGCGCGCTCGCCGATGAGGTCGATGACGCCCATCTGCGTCAGGACGCCGACGTAGGTGATGATGCCGCCGACCAGGAGCACCGAGCCCCAGTCGATCCGGCTCATGGCCGCCTTCCCCGCGGCCGGGTCGACCAGCGCCAGAAGCGCACCCAGGCCGAAGCCGATGACGCCGATGTCGGGCTCCAGACCGCCGAGCGCCATCACCACGACCGCCACGACGAGCCCGACCATCAGCACGAGCGTGAGCACCTGGTGCGGCGTCGCCCGACCGGGCGAGCGGACCTCGGCCGGGGCGTCGTCGTCGAGGGAGAGCGAGGACTGGCCGTACTCCGGCAGTGCGGCACCGCGCGCGACCATGGCGCGCTCCAGGCGCGGGGCCTCCGCGCGACGTCGTCCGCGACCGAACAGCACGTGCGCCACGGCCAGCAGGACCAGGTTGATCACCACGGCCACCGCGAAGAGCAGCAGCGGGCTGAGCGCGATGCCCGCGGCGTCGGCGGTGCCCCAGGTGATGATGCCGAACAGGCTGGTGGGGGCGAACGCGCCGGCGCTCAGCCCGCAGCCCATCGACAACGCCATGAGCATCGGGTCGATGCCGCGGCGGTGCGCGACGCTCATGCCCATCGGGGCCATGACGAGCCCGCCGAGCGGAGCGCCCATGGCCGACACGAGGGCGGTCAGCGCGAAGAACGTGGTGGGCAGCGCGGCGTCCCGGTCGCCGACCCGTGCCAGCGACGTCTCGATCAGCCAGTCGATGGTGCCGTTGCTGTGGGCGATGCCGAAGAAGTAGGTGACGCCCACGAGCAGCACGAGGATCGACAGCGGGAAGCCCGCGACCACCTCCTCGAGGCTGAGGTCGGCGACCCACAGGCCGACGAGCGCGGCCACGGGGAACAGGACGATGCCAATGTTGACGTTGCGGGCTGCGGCGATCGCGAACACGGCGACGAAGATGCCGAGGGCGACGAGCTGGGCGGTCATGGCGCCTCCAGGTGGGGGACGGCTCCCGGTCGGTCCACCTGATGGAACAGTGGGCCGTCAGCCGGAACGGGCGTGTAACGTAGAGCACACCGACGTCCCGGGGCAAGCACCACCGCGGGACGGACGGGCCGAGCCCGAGGAGGAGCCTGTGACGACCGCCAGCGTGGTGACCGCGTTCTCGGTGCTGGAGCGTGTCGCCGAGCTCCAGCCGGTCGGGCTGTCCGACCTCGCCCGCGCCGCGGACCTGCCGAAGAGCACCGTGCACCGCTGCCTGCAGACGCTGCAGGAGGTCGGCTGGGTCGAGTCGTCCGGCGGCACGAGCGCGCGCTGGTCGATGAGTCTGCGCGCGCTCTCCGTGTGCGGCGGGGCCGGCGGCCGCCAGAGCCTGCGCGACCTCGCGCTGCCGCTCATGAGCGACCTGCAGCTGGTCACGACCGAGACGGTGCACCTCTGCGCCCCCGACGGCGACGTGCTGGTGCTCCTCGAGCGGCTCGACACCTCCCACGCCCTCCGCGCGTTCCTGCCGCTGGGGGAGCGGATCCCGCTGCACGCCTCCGCCACCGGCCTGGCCTACCTGTCGGCGTGCCCCGACGACGTGGTCGAGCGCTACCTGGCCGGCCCGCTGGAGCGGCGGACCCCGGCGTCGCTCGTCGACCCCGACGTGATCCGCGCCGAGCTCGTCGCCGTCCGCGCCCGCGGCTACTCGATCAACGAGAACGGCCTCTCGACCGGCATCAGCTCGCTCGGCGCGCCGATCGTCTCGCGCACCGGCGTCGTGGGAGCCCTGTCGGTGTCAGGACCCTCGATCCGCATCGTGCCCGCGCGCTTCGAGGAGCTCGGGACGCAGGTCGTCGAGTCGGCCCGCAGGCTGGGCCGACTCCTCTGACCCGCGCTCGCACCTCGCTCAGCTGGGTGGCGTGCCGTCGCCGAACGGCGACCCGCCGAGCTCCTCGCGGTGGTGCGCCGTCGTCCAGCCGGAGAGGTCGGGACCCTTCGGGACGACGCTCGTGGGATTGATGTCGGTCTGCACGACGTAGTAGTGCTGCTTGATCTGCTCGAAGTCGGTCGCGTCGCCGAAGCCGGGCGTCTGGTAGAGGTCGCGCGCGTACCCCCACAGCGCCGGCATCGTCGCCAGCGTCTGGCGGTTGGCCTTGAAGTGCCCGTGGTAGACCGGGTCGAACCGCGCCAGCGTCGTGAAGAGCCGCACGTCGGCCTCGGTGATGCTGTCGCCCATGAGGTAGCGCCGCGTCGTCAGCCGCTCCTCGAGCCAGTCGAGCGCGGTCCACAGCCGGTCGTACGCGGAGTCGTAGGCCTCCTGCGAGCCGGCGAAGCCGCAGCGGTACACCCCGTTGTTCACCTCGGTGAACACCCGGTGCATGACCTCCTCCATCTCATCGCGCGTGGCGTCGGGCCAGAGGTCGGGCGCACCCTCGCGGTGGTGGTCGGTCCACTCGAAGAAGAAGTCGTGCGTGATCCACGGGAAGTCGTTCGTGACGACCTTGCCGCTCTCGACCTCGACGACGGCGGGCACGGTGATGCCGCGTGGGTAGTCGGGGTAGCGCGCGAAGTACGCGTCCTGCAGGCGCGGGATCCCGAGCACCGGGTCGACCCCGTCGGGGTCGAGGTCGAACGTCCAGCTGCGCTTGTCGTGCGTGGGTCCGGCGAGCCCGAGCGACAGCGCGTCCTCCAGCCCGAGGAGGCGGCGCACGATGACCGTGCGCGTCGCCCAGGGGCACGCGAGCGCGGCGACCAGGCGGTAGCGGCCGGCCTCGACGGGCCAGGTCGGCGCGTCCTCCACGGGCGGCTTGCCGGTGCCCGCACGGTCGTCGACCGGGGCGCCTCCCTGCCGCGTGATGCGGTCGGGGATGTAGTTCATGTCGCGGTCGAACTCCTGGCCGCTCGTGACGTAGGAGCCCGCCGTGGACTGGTCCTCGCTGCTGGTGTCGCTGCTCATGACCCCAGTCTGTCCGAGCCCGCCCACCGCTGCAGCGTGGTGGTCCCCGAGGACCGTGGGGTAGGCTGGCCGCGATGTACGCGAGCCGACTCCTTCTCTGCCGCGTCGAGGTCCACTAGGTCGGGCCCCTCGGCGCGGAGTTCGTCATGCACCGACCGCAACGACCTGACGAGCACCCCGAGGAAGACACCGACATGACCACGCACCGCACCGGACTGCCCAGCAACGTCGTCTCGCCGCAGAAGGCGTCGCCGATGCCGTTCGGCCGCTACCGCCCGTTCGCGCCCATCGACCTGCCCGACCGCACCTGGCCGTCCCAGACCATCACGAAGGCCCCGCGCTGGTTGTCCACCGACCTGCGCGACGGCAACCAGGCCCTCATCGACCCCATGACCCCGGTGCGCAAGCGCCGCATGTTCGAGCTGCTCGTGCGCATGGGCTACCAGGAGATCGAGGTCGGGTTCCCGTCGGCCAGCGAGACCGACTTCGCGTTCGTGCGCTCGCTGATCGAGGAGGACGTCATCCCCGACGACGTCACGATCTCGGTCCTGACCCAGGCCCGCGAGGACCTCATCGAGCGGACCACGCAGGCGCTGACCGGCGCCCGGCGCGCCAACATCCACCTCTACAACGCCGTCGCGCCGCTGTTCCGTCGCGTCGTCTTCCACGCCTCGAAGGACGAGGTGCGCGCCATCGCCACCCGCGGCACCGAGCTGGTCATGAAGCACGCCGAGCAGAACATGCCCGGCACCGCGTTCGGCTACCAGTACAGCCCCGAGATCTTCACGGGCGCCGAGCTGGAGTTCAGCGTCGAGGTCTGCAACGCGGTCATGGACGTCTGGCAGCCCGAGGACGGCCGCGAGATCATCCTCAACCTGCCCGCCACGGTCGAGATGGCCACGCCGAACACCTACGCCGACCAGATCGAGTGGTTCGGTCGCCACGTCGAGCACCGCGAGAACGTCGCGATCAGCCTGCACCCGCACAACGACCGCGGCACGGCCGTCGCCGCCACCGAGCTGGCCCTGATGGCCGGCGCGGACCGGGTCGAGGGCTGCCTGTTCGGGCACGGCGAGCGCACCGGCAACGTCGACCTCGTCACCGTCGGCATGAACCTGTTCAGCCAGGGCATCGACCCGCAGGTCGACTTCACCGCCGGCGGCGTCGGCATCGACGAGGTGCGCCGCACGGTCGAGTACTGCACGAGCCTGCCGGTGCACCCGCGCCACCCGTACGCGGGCGACCTCGTCTACACCGCGTTCTCCGGCTCCCACCAGGACGCCATCAAGAAGGGCCTGGAGGACCTCGACCGGATCGCCGCCGAGCAGGGCGTCGACGTGTCCGAGGTGCCGTGGGAGGCGCCCTACCTGCCCATCGACCCGCACGACGTGGGCCGCACCTACGAGGCGGTCATCCGCGTCAACAGCCAGTCCGGCAAGGGCGGCGTCTCCTACCTGCTGAAGACCGAGCACCAGCTCGACCTGCCGCGTCGCCTGCAGATCGAGTTCAGCCGGGTCGTGCAGGGCCTCACCGAGGGCGAGGCGGGCGAGATCTCCGCCGACGGCATCTGGACGGCGTTCAGCCAGGAGTACCTGGAGCGCGAGGAGCCCTACTCCCTCGTGACCTTCACCTCCACGACGTCGTCCGACGGCCACGACCAGCAGGTCGTCGACCTCGTCGTCCGCGGCGAGGAGCGCTCCTTCAAGGGCGAGGGCAACGGTCCCGTCGACGCCTTCGTCGACGGGATGCGCCAGGCCGGCGCCGACATCCGGGTGCTCGACTACACCGAGCACGCGCTCTCGGCCGGCGGCGACGCGCTCGCCGCGGCGTACGTCGAGGCGGAGATCGCCGGCGAGATCGTGTGGGGCGTGGGCATCCACGCCAACATCGTCACCGCCTCGCTGCGGGCCGTCGTCTCCGCCGCCAACCGCGCCGCGGCCCAGACCATCCCCGCCGTCTAGACGGATCTGGTCCGCCGCCCACGGCCCGGCACCCCCGCCGGGCGCTGCCCCTTCGCCGCCCACGGCCCGGCACCCCCGCCAGGCCCTGCCCCCTCCCCGCTGAGTGTGACGTTTCGGTGTCGTCGCGACCCGAGCCGGCCCGCGAACGTCACGCTCGGCGGGGGAGGATGGTCGGTCCGAGGAACTTCACCGGATCGTCATCGCTGGACCGTCCAGCCGGTACAGACATGGGGCCTCCTGCTGGCTAGCATCGTGTGACGTCGAGCACCCCTCGACGTCGCACCCACGCGACGTGATCCGTCGCCGGCCACAGGAGGTCCCGTGTCCCGTTCGCTCAACACCGTGGCGGTGTTCGGTCTGGGGAAGGTCGGCGAGCTGGTGGCCGACCTGCTCGTCCGCGCACAGTTCGACGTCGTCGGCTACGACGCCACCCCCCGCGACGACCTCCACTTCGCCGCGCACGTGGTCGACGTCGCCGACGCGACCGCGGTCCGCAAGGCGCTCACCGACGTCGACGCCGTCGTGTCGTGCCTGCCCTACCACCTGAACATCGCCGTCGCCGAGGCCGCGTACGACACCGGCACGCACTACTTCGACCTCACCGAGGACGTCCCGACGACGAACCGCGTCGTGGAGCTGAGCCGGCAGCGGCCGGAGTCGGCGTTCGTGCCGCAGTGCGGCCTGGCGCCCGGGCTCATCGGCATCGTCGGGGCGTCGCTCGCCCAGGGCTTCGAGCAGATCCGCAACATCGAGCTCAAGGTCGGCGCGCTCCCGCAGAACCCGACCGGCCTGCTCGGCTACGCGTTCAACTGGTCGGCCGAGGGCGTCGTCAACGAGTACCTCAACGACTGCGAGGTCCTGCGCTCCGGCCGTCGCCAGATGGTGCCGGCCATGACCGAGAAGGAGCGGGTCTTCATCGGCGGCATCGAGCTCGAGGCCGCCCTGACCTCCGGCGGTCTCGGCACGATGTGCCAGACGTACGAGGGTCGCGTGAGCCGGCTCGACTACAAGACCCTGCGGTACCCGGGCCACTTCGAGCAGATGCACTTCCTGTTCGACGAGCTCAACCTGCGCGAGCGTCGCGAGGAGGTCGGCCGGATCCTCGTCGACGCCAAGCCGCCCGTGAACGACGACATCGTCTACCTGCACGCCGCCGTCGAGGGCACGAAGGCCGGCCAGCCGTTCCGCGAGAACTACGTGCGCGGCTACCTGCCGATCGAGATCGAGGGCCGCACCTGGCGCGCCATCAGCTGGACCACCGCCGCCTCGGCCGTGTCCGTGGTCGAGCTCGTCGCCGACGGCGGGCTGCCGCACGCGGGCTTCGTCGCGCAGGAGGACATCCGCCTCGACGACCTCTTCGCCACCACCTCCGGACAGCTGTTCGCCTCCCACGGAAAGGTCTCTCCCGCATGAGCGACGTCACGACCCGCGCCCTCGACATCCTGCAGCGCCTCGGCGCCGGCAACCCCTTCGACACCCTGCCCGACGGGGCGCAGCGCGACCTGCCCGCGACGTCGCCGATCGACGGCCACGAGATCGGCCGGCTCGCGTCGCACTCTGCCGCCGACGTCAGCGACGCGGTGGGCCGCGCGCACGAGGCCTTCCTGCAGTGGCGGAGCGTCCCGGCGCCGGTGCGCGGCCAGTTCGTGCGCGAGCTCGGCGAGCTGCTCCGCGAGCACAAGGACGACCTCGGCGCGCTCGTCAGCATCGAGGCCGGGAAGATCCTCAGCGAGGGCCTCGGCGAGGTGCAGGAGATGATCGACATCTGCGACCTCGCGGTCGGCCTCTCCCGCCAGCTGCACGGGCTGACGATCGCCACCGAGCGCCCCGGCCACCGGATGATGGAGCAGTGGCACCCGCTGGGCGTCGTCGGCGTCATCAGCGCCTTCAACTTCCCGGTCGCGGTGTGGTCGTGGAACGCGGCGCTCGCGTTCGTCTGCGGCGACGCCGTCGTCTGGAAGCCGTCGGAGAAGACGATGCTGACCGCCCTCGCGTGCCAGGCGCTGGCCACCGAGGCGGCCCGTCGCACGGGCGCGCCAGAGCACCTGTCGCAGGTCGTGCTCGGCGCCCGTGAGGTCGGCGAGGCGCTCGTCGACGACCCGCGGGTCCCGCTCGTCTCGGCCACCGGCTCCACCCGCATGGGCAAGGAGGTCGCGCCGCGCGTGGCCGCCCGTCTCGGCCGGTCGCTGCTCGAGCTCGGCGGCAACAACGCCGCCGTCGTCGCGCCCAGCGCCGACCTCGACCTCGCCGTGAGAGGCATCGTCTTCTCCGCCGTCGGCACGGCCGGCCAGCGCTGCACGTCGCTGCGCCGGATCATCGTGCACGAGAGCATCAAGGACGAGCTCGTCGAGCGCCTCGCCAAGGCGTACGCGACGCTGCCCGTCGGCTCGCCGCTGGAGCCGACCACGCTCGTCGGCCCGCTGGTCGACGAGGCGTCGTTCCGCGCGTTCGGCGACGCGATCAGCCGTGCCCAGGCCGACGGCGGCACCCTCGTCACGGGCGGCGCGCAGGACGTCGCCGCCAGCGACGCGACCGGCGGCGGCTACTACGTGCAGCCCGCGATCGTCGACATGCCCGGCCAGACCGACGTCGTGAAGGAGGAGACGTTCGCGCCCATCCTCTACGTGCTCACCTACTCCTCGTTCGAGGAGGCGCTCACGCTGCACAACGACGTCGCCCAGGGTCTGTCGTCCTCGATCTTCACGCTCGACGTGCGCGAGGCCGAGACGTTCGTGTCGGCGGTCGGCTCCGACTGTGGCATCGCCAACGTCAACATCGGGCCCTCGGGCGCCGAGATCGGCGGCGCGTTCGGCGGCGAGAAGGACACCGGCGGCGGCCGCGAGTCGGGCTCCGACGCGTGGCGCGCCTACATGCGCCGTGCGACGAACACGGTCAACTACTCCACCGAGCTGCCGCTGGCCCAGGGCGTGGAGTTCGTGTGAGCCGCTTCCGCTACCTGCGGCTGTCGGAGCGCGTCGAGGCCGAGGGCGGCCACCGCTGGCCGGTCTCGCCCACGCACCTGCGTGCCGACCTGGCGACGAACCTCTCCGAGCTCTACGGCTCCGAGGTGCCGGCGTACACGACGCTCGTCGAGGCGTGCGAGCGCGTCAACGCCGACGTGCTCGCCCGCCGCGGCGGCGACGCCGAACGGCTCGGCTCGATCCGTCGCGTCACGGCCGAGCGGCACGGTGCCATCCGGGTCGGCACCGAGGCGGAGCTCGCGCAGGTCGCGCGGATCTTCGGCGCCTGCGGCATGCACCCCGTCGGGTTCTACGACCTGCGTGAGGCGACCCCGCCCATCCCCGTGGTCAGCACCGCGTTCCGCCCCCTCGCGGGCGGCGAGCTGGCCGAGAACCCGTTCCGCGTCTTCACGTCGGTGCTCGTCGTCGACGACCGGCGCTTCTTCGACGAGCGCACCGAGGCGCGGCTGCGCGAGTTCCTCGACGCCCGCACGCTCTTCCCGGCGGAGCTGCTGCAGCTCGCCGACCTCATGGGGTCCGAGGGCGAGCTGACGCACGAGCAGGCCGACCGGTTCCTGGAGCTCGCGACCGCGTCGTTCGCGCTGTCCGACGAGCCCGTCGACCGGGTGTGGTACGAGCACCTCGAGGCGATCTCGAGCGTGGCCGCCGACATCGGCGGCGTCGGCTCCACGCACATCAACCACCTCACGCCCCGCGTGCTCGACATCGACGCGCTCTACGCCCGGATGGGCGAGCTGGGCATCGAGATGATCGACCGCATCCAGGGTCCGCCGCGGGTCGAGCCGGGGGAGGGCGTCGACGTGCTGCTGCGTCAGACGTCGTTCCGTGCGCTGGCCGAGCCGCGTCGCTTCCGCGAGCCCGACGGCTCGGTCGTCGACGCGCACCTGCGGGTGCGGTTCGGGGAGGTGGAGGCGCGGGGCGTCGCGCTGACGCCCGCGGGCCGCGACCTCTACGACGGTCGGGGCTTGCGCGCCTTCCCCCGCACCGAGGAGGAGCTGCACGCGCAGGGACTCGCCTATTACCGACGCGACGACCAGGGTCGGCTGCAGCCGATCGTCTACGAGGACTTCCTGCCGAAGTCGGCGGCGGGCATCTTCGCCTCGAACCTCACCAGTGACGGCACGGCCGACGCCCGGCAGCGCGCGTCGTCGCGCGACGCCGCCTGGATGCAGGAGGCGCTCGGTCGCACCCTCCACGACCCCTACGCCCTCTACGAGGCCGAGCGCGCGGGCGAGGTGTACCGCTTCCCCCCGCGCTGACTCGACCGTTGCCGCCTCCGGCCGCTCGTCCCTAGGATGCGAGCGAGCCGATCGGAGGACCCGTGCACCGACCCACCGCGCCCCTGGCGCTCCTGGCCTTCACCCTGCTCGCCGCGTCGGCCTGCGGCGGCGGCGTCCGACCGAGCGTCGAGGACGTCGCGGACGCGATCCGGGACGGGCGGATCTCGAGCATCGAGGCCGAGAACGCCGACTGCTCCGCCCGGGTGTTCGTGGAGTCCGACCTCTCCGACACCGCGCTCCTCGGCCTGGTCGACCGCGCCGACCGCCCGGTGACGACGCAGGACGACCGTGACGCCCTCGTCGCCGTCGAGGAGCGACTGATGGCCGAGTGCGACCTCCAGCAGGCCGCCGGCTGACCTCGACCCGCAGCCCGACCATCGGAGGGTGTTGCTGGTCGAGTAGTCGGGTCCGGCGAGGCACGAGCCTGGGGCCGACGTATCGAGACCACTCTGAGCCGTCGCTGGGAGCCAGCCGACGCTGGGCTGTTGCCTGGTGGTCTCGCTCCGTCGCGGCTACGCCCCACTGCGACGGTTCCACCGCGGGCACTACGCTCCTTCGTCGCGCGTGCTGCTACTCGACCAGCGGTGGGTGTCGCTGGTCGAGTAGTCGACGCTGCGACGAAGGAGCTGGCGGAGACGTATCGAGACCACTCTGGGCTTCCGCTGGGGAGCTGGTCCGCGCTGGGCCGTTGCCGGGTGGTCTCGGTACGCAGGGACTTCGCAAGCTCGTCCCTGCTACTCGACCAGGGGAAGGGTTCGCTGGTCGAGTAGCGCGGGCGCGCGAGGGACGAGCGTTGCCGGTGCGTATCGAGACCACTCTGGGCTTCCGCTGGGGAGCTGGTCCGCGCTGGGCCGTTGCCGGGTGGTCTCGATACGCGCCGACGTGCTCGCTGGCGCTCGCCGTCGCCGCTACTCGACCAGCGGAAGGGTTCGCTGGTCGAGTAGCGCGGGCGCGCGAGGGACGAGCGTCGCCGGTGCGTATCGAGACCACTCTGGGCTTCCGCTGGGGAGCTGGTCCGTTGCCGGGTGGTCTCGATACGCAGGGACTTCGCAAGCTCGTCCCTGCTACTCGACCAGCGGAAGGGTTCGCTGGTCGAGTAGCGCGGGCGCGCGAGGGACGAGCGTCGTCGGTGCGTATCGAGACCACTCTGGGTTGTCGCTGGGAGCCAGCCGACGCTGGTCCGTTGCCGGGTGGTCTCGCTCCGTCGCGGCTACGCCCCTCGTGCGACGGCTCCACCGCGGGCACGGCGCTCGGCAGGGGCACGGAGTGTTCACCCGGCAGGCCTGGACGGTGTCGGACCCCCGGCCTAGGTTGAGCGTGTCATCCACGTCACATGATTCGGGGGGATCATGCACCGCACTCCACGTCCACGACTCGTCCGGCTGGCCGCCGTGTGCGCCGGCCCCGTGCTGGCCCTGGGTCTCGTCGTCGCGCCCACCACGGCGCAGGCCGTCACGTACGTCGCGCTCGGCGACTCCTACTCCTCCGGGCTCGGCACCCGCTCCTACCTCGACGACGGCACCGAGTGCCGACGCTCGGCGCAGTCCTACCCGGCGCTCGTCGCCGCGGCCCGCGGCTGGTCGCTCGACCTGCGTGCCTGCTCGGGGGCCACGATCCCCGACGTCCGCGCCGCCCAGCTCGGCGCGCTGTCGACGTCGACGCAGAAGGTCACCCTCTCCGTCGGCGGCAACGACGCCGGGTTCGCCGACGTCCTCACCGAGTGCGCCCTGCCGGCGTGGGCCAGCGACTGCGACGCCGCGATCGACCAGGCGCAGGCCACCATCAGCGGCACGCTGCCGTCGGCCCTGTCGTCGCTCTACGCCCAGATCGGGTCGCGTGCGCCGTCCGCCGACGTGGTCGTGGTCGGCTACCCGCGGGTGTTCATGGGGGAGGACTGCAACGCGCTCACCTGGTTCTCGCCCGAGGAGCAGACCCGACTCAACGCCACCGCCGACCGGCTCAACAGCCTCCTGGCCGCGCGTGCCTCCGTCGCGGGGTTCCGGTTCGCGAACCCGACGTCGGCGTTCACGGGGCACGCGGTCTGCGACGACCCCGAGTGGCTCAACGGCCTGTCGAACCCGGTCGAGGAGTCCTACCACCCGAACGTCGCCGGCCACCGCGACGGCTACGCGCCGCTCGTCGGTGCCCGGGTCGCCTCGACGTCGGTGCGCATCACCGCGGCCACCGAGGAGCAGGCCGAGCAGGACGCCGACGTGCTCGCCGACCGCGCTCGGCGGCACACCGCGGCCGACCGGCGCATCGAGCCGCAGGAGTTCCAGGCACCCGACCTCGACAGCCCCCAGGTCCAGCGTGCTGCGCGCCGGCTCGGCATCGACACGTCCGACCGGGCCGAGGTGGACCGCTTCGACCGACGCTTCGCCGCACGCTGAGCGACGCAGCGCTCACACCCAGATCGGGGCGCCGTCGGCCGGGTCCTCCGGGAGCCGGACGGCGGTGCCCCGCGCGACCCGCCGCGCCGACCATGCGGCTGCGCCGGCGTCGAGCAGGTCGTCGAGACCTGCACCGCGGGGTGCGACGCGCGGCAGCGTGAGCCCGACCTCGGCGAGCAGCGCCCGCCGTCGCGCGGCACCGTCGGCGGTCTTCTTGCGCTCCAGCAGCGGCTCGCCCGCGAGCTCGGCGAAGCTCGACTCCGGGTGCACCTCCTCGACGCGCACCTCCGGGCGTCCGGCGAGCCACGCACGCGCGTCGCGGATGGCCGGGAACAGGCCGAAGGCCTGACGGCTGAGCCCCAGCCCCATCGCCTCCCGGTTGAGCCGGTTCGCCGCCGCGTAGTCGGGCGCGTCGATCGCGGCCGAGGACGGGGACCCGAACACCGTCGACGCACGTCCCGGCAGTCGCCGACGCGCCTCCCGCTCGGCCGCTCGGGGTGCGTCGGTCGGCAGGTGCAGAGGGATGTCGACGCCCACCACGTCGACCGGCCCGTGGGCGGCGACGAGGCCCCCGACGAGCTCGAGCATCGTGCCGGCGACGAGCACGGCAGCCGTGCCGTCGACGGACCAGTGCACGCCCACCCCACCCGGCGCGGCAGCCGTCGACGCCGATCACGGCCGCAGCGGCGGGCAGGGGTGCGGGCGACGTCACGGCTGCATCGTGGCACGGACGGCTCGTGGCGGCCCGGTTCCGTGGGCGCCGGACGGCAGAATGGGGGAGTGAGCCTCTTCCGCGACCAAGGTGTGGTGCTCCGCACCCACAAGCTGGGCGAGGCCGACCGGATCATCACGCTGCTCACGCGTCAGCGCGGGCTGGTCCGCGCCGCCGCCAAGGGGGTGCGCAAGACGTCGTCGCGGTTCGGCGGCCGCCTCGAGCCGTTCATGCACGTCGACCTGCAGCTCGCCGAGGGCCGCACGCTCGACGTCATCACCCAGGTGGTCACCCTCTCCGCGTTCGCCCGCGACCTCGGTCTCGACTACCCGGCCTACACCGCCGGCACCGCCATCCTCGAGACCGCCGAGCGTCTCACCCCCCACGACGGCGAGCCGGCGGTGCAGCAGTACCAGCTGCTCGTGGGCGCCCTCGCCGCGCTGTCAGTACGTCGGCAGCCGCCCAGCACGTTGCTCGACTCCTACCAGCTGCGTGCGCTGGCGGTCGCCGGCTACGCGCCGAGCTTCTCGGCGTGCGCCCGGTGCGGGCTGGAGGGTCCGCACCGCAACCTGCACGTCCCGTCCGGTGGCGTGCTGTGCGACGGCTGCCGGCTTCCGGGCTCGTCGGCACCCCCGGCCGTCACCCTCACGCTGCTCGCGGCGCTGCTCGCGGGCGACTGGCCGGTCGTCGAGCAGGCCGACGACCGCACCCGACGGGAGGCCGCCGGTATCGTCAGCGCGTACCTGTCGTGGCACCTGGAGCACGGACTGCGCTCCATGGGGCACGTCGACCGCTGAGAAACGCCCTGGAGCCATGACCCCCGCACCCCGCCGTCCCCCGAGCGCCCGCCCGGCGCCGCGCGCACCCGAGCCGCACCCGTCGGGCGCGCGCCGGCCCCAGCTCGAGCCGCACCAGGTGCCTCGGCACGTCGCGGTCGTCATGGACGGCAACGGCCGCTGGGCCAAGGAGCGCGGCCTGCCCCGCACGGAGGGCCACAAGCGCGGCGAGTTCGCTCTGCTCGACGTCGTCAAGGGCGCCATCGAGCTCGGCATCGAGGCGGTGAGCGTGTACGCGTTCTCCACCGAGAACTGGAAGCGCTCGCCCGAGGAGGTGCGCTTCCTCATGGGCTTCAACCGCGACGTGGTGCACCGTCGGCGCGACGAGATGCACGAGCTCGGCGTCCGGGTGCGCTGGGCCGGGCGTCCGCGGCGGCTGTGGCGCAGCGTGATCAACGAGCTCGAGACGGCCGAGCGGCTGACCCGCCACAACGACACGCTCAGCCTGACCATGTGCGTCAACTACGGCGGACGCGCCGAGATCGCCGACGCTGCCGCGGCGCTGGCGCGCGACGTCAAGGCCGGCAAGGTCGACCCCGACCGCGTCACCGAGCGCACCTTCGCGCGCTACCTCGACGAGCCCGACCTGCCCGACGTCGACCTCTTCTGGCGCACCTCGGGCGAGCAGCGCACGAGCAACTTCCTGCCGTGGCAGTCGGCGTACGCCGAGCTGGTGTTCTCCGACATCGCCTGGCCCGACGTCGACCGGCTCGCCCTGTGGGCCGCGGTCGAGGAGTACGCCCGACGTCAACGACGGTTCGGATCGGCATGACCGGACCAGGAGGAGCCCCTGTGCGAGGACCGAAGGCGTCACCGCGACGTCTGCTGACCGACTGGACCACCACGGCCGGTGTGGCCGGGGACGGCCTGACCGCGCTCGTCGCCGCGGCGGACTCGGTGGCCGACGCGATCCACCTGGCCACGCTCGGCTACGAGGTGTTCGTGCTCGACACGGTCACCCCCGACGACGCCGCCCCGCCGCGCGTGCACGTCGTCGACGTCGCTGCGGCCGACGTCCCCGACGCGTGGCACGGACGGTTCGCCCTGGTCGTGGCCGACGCGTCGACGTCGGCCCAGGTCGTCCCCTGCGTCGCCGAGGCGGGCCTGCTGGTCGTCGTCGACGACGCGCCGGCACCGCCCGACCTCGCGCCCGGGCTGGTGGAGGTCGCGGTCGAGGTCGGGCCCGACCCGGACGCCCCGTCCGTCGAGCGCTTCCGCGCGGTGCACGCCCGACTCTGAGCCGCGTCTTCTACGATCCCGTCATGCGCCTGCGTCGAACTGCCGCCCTGCTCGCCCTGACCGCCTCCGTCGCCCTCAGCGGCTGCGGTGGCGACGACTCGTCGGGTTCGAAGGACGACGCCGACGGATCGGCGTCGACGGGCGGGTGCGACTGGGTGCGTGGGGGAGAGGCGGCCAAGAAGGTCGACCCGCCCGCGGCCGACGCGAAGCCCGCGACGTCGGTGGTGCTCACGATCAACGGCGCCGAGGTGCCGGTCGAGCTGAACACGAAGGCACCCTGCGCGGCGACGTCGTTCACCTCGCTCGCCGAGCAGGGCTACTACGACGACGCACCCTGCAGCCGCGTGAGCGACCCCGCGCAGGTGCCGTACGGCATCCTCCAGTGCGGCGACCCGACCGGCACGGGGAGCGGTGGCCCGGGCTACTCCTTCGCCGACGAGCTCACCGGCGACGAGAGCTACCCGGCAGGCAGCGTCGCGATGGCCAACGCCGGCCCCGACACGAACGGGTCGCAGTTCTTCCTGAACTTCGCCGACTCGCAGTTCCCGCCGGACTACACCCTGCTCGGCACCATCTCGCCCGAGGGGATGACGGCGTTGAAGAAGGTCGTCTCCGTGGGCGCCGAGGGCGGCGTGGGGGACGGCGCCCCCGCTAAGCCGGTCACCATCGAGTCGGCCCGTCCGGTCGAGTAGCCGCCGTCCCCGCTCGGTAGGGTCGGGGCATGCGTGTTGCGAGGTTCGCGGGGGACGACGACCCCCGATTCGGTCTGGTCGGCGACGAGGACGGGACGCCCACGATCGCCGTCCTGAAGGGTGATCCGCTGTACGCGGGCTACGAGCTCACGGGGCAGAAGATCCGCCGTCGACGACGTGCGGCTGCTCGCGCCCGTCATCCCGCGCAGCAAGGTCGTGTGCGTGGGCAAGAACTACGTCGCGCACGCCGCCGAGATGGGTGGGGAGGTGCCCGCCGAGCCGCTCGTCTTCCTGAAGCCGAACACGAGCGTCGTCGGCCCCGGCGACCCGATCGTGTACCCGGCGCAGAGCTCGGAGGTGCACCACGAGGCCGAGCTGGCCGTGGTGATCGGGCGCATCTGCAAGGACGTGCCCGTCGAGGACGTCGAGAAGGTCGTGTTCGGCTACACCGCCGCGAACGACGTGACCGCCCGCGACCTCCAGCGCACGGACGGCCAGTGGGCCCGCGCGAAGGGCTTCGACACCTTCTGCCCGCTGGGCCCGTGGATCGAGACCAACCTCGACCCGTCCGACCTGCGCGTCACGTGCGAGGTGGGCGGCGAGCTGCGCCAGGACGGTCGCACGAGCGACATGGTCTTCTCGGTGGCCGACATCGTCGCGTACGTCTCCTCCTTCATGACGCTGCTGCCCGGCGACGTCATCCTCACCGGCACGCCCGAGGGCGTCGGACCCGTCCAGGTGGGCGACACGGTGAGCGTGACCGTCGAGGGCATCGGCACCCTCTCCAACCAGGTGGTCTCCCATGACTGACAGCCCCGACGTCAGCCCCGACGTCAGCACAGCATCGATCCCGACGGTCGGCGACGACGTGCCCGTCGTGGCCCGGTTCTGTCCCTCGCCCACCGGGAACCCGCACGTCGGCATGGCCCGCACGGCGCTGTTCAGCTGGGCCTACGCGCGGCACCGCGGCGGTCGCTTCGTGTTCCGCATCGAGGACACCGACGCGAGCCGTGACAGCGAGGAGTCCTACGACCTGCTCGTCGACGTCATGCGCTGGCTGGGTCTCGACTGGGACGAGGGCGTCGAGGTCGGGGGCCCGAACGGGCCGTACCGCCAGAGCCAGCGGATGGACGTGTACGCCGACGTCGCGCAGCGTCTGCTCGACGCCGGCCTGGCGTACAGGGCGTACGACACCGCCGAGGAGCTGGAGCAGCGTCGCGATGCGGCCCGCGCGGCGGGTCGTCCCAGCGGCTACGACGGCCTGCACCGCGACCTGACCCCCGAGCAGCAGGCGGCCTACGAGGCCGAGGGCCGGCAGCCGGTGATCCGGTTCAAGATGCCGGCCAAGGACTGGACGTTCGACGACCTCGTGCGCGGGCCGATCACCTTCGGCGCCGACAACGTGCAGGACTTCGTGATCGTCCGTGCGAACGGCCAGCCGTTGTACACGCTGACGAACCCGACGGACGACGCGCTCATGGGCATCACGCACGTCCTGCGCGGCGAGGACATCCTCAGCTCGACGCCGCGCCAGATCGCGATGTACGAGGCGTTCGCGCAGATCGGGCTCGGTCACGGCATGGTCCCGCGCTTCGGGCACCTGCCGTACGTGACGGGTGCAGGCAACAAGAAGCTGTCGAAGCGCGACCCGGAGTCGAACCTGCTGGGCTACCGCGACCAGGGCTTCCTCGCGGAGGGCCTGCTGAACTACCTGGCGCTGCTCGGCTGGTCGCTCCCGGCGGTCGACGGCGTCGAGAAGGACGTCTTCACGCTCGAGGAGATGGTGCAGGCGTTCGAGATCTCGCGCGTCAACCCGAACCCGGCGCGGTTCGACCTCAAGAAGTGCGAGGCCATCAACGGCGACCACGTCCGGCTGCTGTCGGACGAGGAGCTGCGCGCCCGCCTGGTGCCGTTCTTCGTGGCGGAGGGCCTCGTGCAGGACCCGCCGACGGAGTCGGAGGCGGCGATGCTCGCGGCGGCCGTGCCGCTCGTGCACGAGCGGATGGCGCTGCTGACCGAGGCGGTGGCGATGCTGCGCTTCCTGTTCGTCGACGACGCCACCTTCACGATCGACGAGGCCGACGCTGCGAAGCAGCTCGACGAGAAGGGCCTCGACGTGGTCCGGGCCGCGCTCGCGGCGCTGGAGTCGATCGGCTCGACGGTGGAGTGGTCGACGCCGACGATCGAGGGTGCGCTGCGCGCGGCGCTGATCGACGACCTCGGGCTGAAGCCGCGGGTCGCGTTCGGTCCGGTGCGCGTGGCGGCCACGGGGAGCCGGATCTCCCCGCCGCTGTTCGAGTCGCTCGAGCTGCTGGGCCGCAAGCGCACCCTGGAGCGGCTGCGCGCCGTCGTCTGAGACCGGCCGACGTCGTCGAGGGACCCGGTTTGAGAGTCCGAGACGACGTCGGGTAAGGTTTCTCCCTGGTTCGGACACCGGTCGAGAGAGCGGGATCCGATACCCCCATGGGGTATGGTGTAATTGGCAACACAGCGGTTTCTGGTACCGCCATTCTAGGTTCGAGTCCTAGTACCCCAGCGAAGATCGGGCTCGCGCCCGGTCCGCGCCCCGTTGGTCTAGCGGTTATGACGCCGCCCTCTCAAGGCGGAGATCGCCGGTTCGAATCCGGTACGGGGTACGAGACAGTCCTTCCACGCCCGGCGTGGGAGGTCTGCTCACATGGTCCCTCGTGGACCGTGGCCCCGTTGTGTAGCGGCCTAGCACGCCGCCCTCTCAAGGCGGTAGCGCGGGTTCGAATCCCGTCGGGGCTACCAGCACCACCCCAGACCCCCTGGCCCTCGGCCGGGGGGTCTGGTGCTTCCGCTCGTCCTTCGGCTGCGTCGGCGCGGCTTGTCTCTCGAGAGGGGCAGCGCCGGCGCGGTTCCGCGTGGGTGTGGTCTCCGCAAGGGCCTCGACCGGGCGGCTGGGAGCGGCGGCGGCTCGGGTTCTCGGGCTGTGGGCCGCATGGGGCGCAATGTTCTGCGTTCCTGCCCCCTGAGCGGTAGTTCTGCCACCGAATCGATGTCGGCGGTGGATCTGCCACCCTTCCCAGGGCTCGAAGGGTGGTGGATCAACCGCTGAGGGGGGCGGGGGTGGCAGTGCTTCTTCCTTCTCGTGGACCGTGCCACGAGAAGGGAGAAGCGCTGCCCACCCCACCCCCAAGGGCGCCCACGATTCTTCCTTCGTGAGCTGGAGCCCGAACGCTTCTGCGTTGGTCACGGGATCCCGTAGCGAACGCAGAAGCCCTGGCTCCCGACGCACGAACGCAGAATCGTGCGTCCCACGAGGGTCACAGCCCGAGGACCCAGACCAGCGCGCCCGCCAGCCGCCCGGTCGAGGCCCTTTCGGAGCGCAGGACGAGTCGAAGCCGCGCCGACGCAGCCGCAAGCCGACGGAGAAGCCGCACGGACGCACCCGCACCGACGCACCCGCAGGACGCGCCCCCGACGGGTGGTCGAGCGCCTCACCCGCCGCCCCTAGGGTGGACCCATGCCTCCTGCTCGCATCGCCGTGCTCATCGACGCCGACAACGCGCCCGCCTCGAAGATCGGCGCGATCCTGTCGCAGGTCGCGAAGTCGGGGAACGCGCACGTCCGGCGGGCTTACGGTGACTGGAAGAACTCGCACCTGAAGGGGTGGGAGAGTCGACTGCAGGAGTTCGCGATCGCGCCGGTGCAGCAGTTCGCGTACACGAAGGGCAAGAACGCGTCCGACATCGCGATGGTGATCGACGCGATGGACCTCCTGCACGCCGGGGTGGCCGACGGCTTCGCGATCGTCTCGAGCGACGCCGACTTCACGCCCCTCGTCATGCGGTTGCGCCAGTCGGGTGCCGAGGTGCTCGGGTTCGGCGGGGAGAAGGCGCCCAAGGCGTTCCAGAACGCGTGCTCGACGTTCTACAAGCTCGAGACGCTGCGCGAGGACGACGACACCGACGACGACGTCGAGGACGTCGAGGACGCCGTCGAGACCGGTGAGACCGGCAGCGCCACGGTCGACACCGCGAAGGCCTCGGCCGGTCGCACCACGCGGCCCGGTCAGCGGGTCGACGCCGCCACCCTCAAGAGCGACCGTCAGCTCGTGCGCATGCTGCGCACCGCGGTCGACGAGGCCGCGGACGACGACGGGTGGGCGCAGCTGTCGCAGGTGAGCGACCAGATCCGCAACCAGTCGTCCATCCAGCCCGGCAACTACGGCTACGCCAAGTTCAGCGGCCTGATCGAGGCGATCGACCTGTTCGAGGTCAAGCGCGACGGCAAGGCCGTCATGGTGCGCCGGAGGAAGCGCGGACGCTGACCCTGCACGGCCACGTCCGAATCCCGCCAGAGACCTCAGGTCCGCCCAGGCAGGATGGGGGTGTGGACGACGTCGAGGCGCAGTACCGGGCGGTGAGCTCGCGCGACGAACGGTTCGACGGGGTGTTCTTCACCGCGGTCCGCACGACCGGCATCTACTGCCGTCCGTCGTGCCCCGCGCGGACGCCACGGCGCGAGAACGTCGAGTTCCACCGCAGCGCCGCGTCGGCGGAGGCGGCCGGCTTCCGCGCCTGTCGACGCTGCCGCCCCGACTGCACGCCCGGGTCGCCGGAGTGGGACGTCCGCGCCGACGTCGTGGGCCGCGCGGTCCGGCTGGTGCGCGACGGCGTGGTCGAGCGCGAGGGCGTGCCCGGTCTCGCGAGCCGGCTCGGCTACAGCGAGCGGCACGTGACCCGCATGCTCACCCAGGAGCTCGGCGCCGGCCCGCTCGCGCTCGCGACGTCGCAGCGCACGCGGACGGCGCGGGTGCTCGTCGAGACGACGGACCTGTCGATGGCCGACGTCGCGTTCGCGTCCGGGTTCTCGTCGGTGCGTCAGTTCAACGACGCGTTCCGGCGGGCCTTCGCACGGACGCCGACCGAGCTGCGTGCCCACGGCGCGGCGGGCACGTCCGGAGGCGGTGCGCTGCACCTGCGGCTCGCCGTCCGCCAGCCGTTCCACGCCGACGCGCTGGCCGGCTTCCTGGCCGATCACGCCGTGCCCGGCCTCGAGCGGGGCGAGGGGCGACTGTTCGCGCGCGTGCTGACCCTGCCCCACGGCAACGGTGCTGCCGAGATGGTCCTGCACGACGACCACGTCGCCGTCCGGCTCGAGCTCGCCGACCAGCGCGACCTGACCGCGGCGGTCGCCCGGCTGCGTCACCTCCTCGACCTCGACGCCGACCCCGCGGCCGTCGACACCGCGCTGGCCGAGCCGGGCCCACACGCGGTCGACCTGGCCGACCTCGTCGCGTCCCGCCCCGGTCTGCGGGTGCCGGGGACGGTCGACGCCGTCGAGACCGCCGTGCGCACCGTGGTCGGGCAGCAGGTCTCCGTCAGCGGAGCCCGCACGGTCCTCGGCCGCGTCGTGGCGACGGCGGGGGAGCCCGTGACCTTCGGCCTCGCGCACGAGCACGGCCTCACCCACGCGTTCCCGATGGCCGACGCGCTCGCCGCGCTCGACCCCGAGACGCTCCCGATGCCGCGGTCACGCGGACGCACCGTGGTCGGGCTCGCGCACGCGGTCGCGGCAGGCGACCTCTCGCTCGACGTCGGCGTCGACCGGGACGAGGCGAGCCGGACGCTGCTCGCCCTCCCGGGCATCGGACCCTGGACGGTCGGCTACGTCCGGATGCGCGGGCTCGGCGACCCCGACGTCCTCCTCGACACCGACCTGGTCCTGCGCCGCATCCTCGACGCCCGCGGCGCGACGGACGACGACGTCCGGCGCTGGAGCCCCTGGCGCTCCTACGCCGGCATGCACCTGTGGACCGAGCACCTCGCCCGCCAGGCCGAGCAGCGCACGAGAGGATCGAGAGCATGAGCACCCGATGGATCGACTCACCGATCGGAGGCCTGCGGCTGCACGTGTCGGCCGGGCTCCTCACGAGGATCGAGTTCGACGCGGAGCCCGTCGGCCGGCGGGTCGCCGACCCCGTCCTCGACCTCGCGGAGGAGCAGCTGGCCGGCTACTTCGCGGGGGAGCGGCACGACTTCGACCTGCCGCTCGCCAACGACGGCACCGAGTTCCAGAAGAAGGTGTGGGGCGAGCTGCGCCGGATCCCCTACGGCGAGACCGCGAGCTACGCCGACGTGGCGCGACGTCTCGGCTACGAGCCGGTGGTCTCGCGCGCGGTCGGCGCGGCCAACGGCGCCAACCCGCTCCCCGTCGTCGTGCCCTGCCACCGGGTGGTCGGCGCCGACGGCTCGCTCACCGGCTACGCGGGCGGTGTCGAGCGCAAGCGCACCCTGCTCGCGCTGGAGCGCCCCGGCCTGTTCTGACCGGGGCGCTCCCCGTCCGAGGCTCAGACCTCCTCGGCGAACACCACGCGGTTCTCGGTGTAGCGGCCGATGCCGCGGTCGTACGGACCGGTGCAGGTGATGAGCCGCAGCTGGGAGTCGCCCGTCTCGCCGTACACGTCGTCGGTCGGGAACCGCCCGTCCTGCGGCACGTCGCGCACCTCGGTGATCTCGTAGGTGCGGCGCTGGTTGCGGGTGTCGACGACGCTGACCTGCTGGCCCACCTGCAGCTCGGTGAGCCGCGCGAAGACGGCCGGTCCCGTGCGTGAGTCCTTGTGGCCGGCGATGACCACCGGCCACGACTCGCCCGGCTTGCCGCCGCCGGTGAACCAGCCCACGCGGGCAGGGTCCTCGGGCACCTCCAGCTCGCCGCTCGCGTCGTCGATGCCGAGACCGACGAGCTCCTCGTCGAGACCCAACGAGGGGATCGTCACGCGCCGCGGGGGAGCCGCGACGCGCTCCGTCGCCGGGCTCGTCGGAGCCGCGGCGGTCGCCGAGGCACTCGGCGTGCTGCGTGGCGGCTCCTCCGGCGCCGCGTCCTGCCCGCCGCACCCCGAGAGCAGTGCGACGAGCAGGACGGCCGCGGCGAGGCGGGTGCGCTCAGGCACCCTGGCGACGCCGTGCGACGGTGGCACCGGCGACGCCGAGGCCGAGCAGCGTCAGGGCCGCGACCGGCAGCAGGCTCGGGGACCCGGCGGTGCCGCCCTGGCCCGTGTCGACGCCGTTCACGGGCAGCTGTCGCTCGTCGTCCGCGTCGGCGACGCCCTCGCCCGGTGCGGGCTCGTCGTCCGCCGGGGGCGTCGGCTCCTCGTCGACCGCGTTGGCCGCGTCGAGCAGCTCCTGACTGAAGACCAGCTGGCCTCGCACCGCGCCCGCGGTGAAGCCGGCGGTGTGGGTGTCGGCCGAGAACCCCGCCGGGTTCGCCTCGAGCTGCGCGAGGGAGAAGCCGGTGCCGGTGTCGGTGCCGTTGGGCGCGAGACCGGTGGTGAACGGACCCTCCGAGCAGCCGGTGCTGGTACGCACGGTCGCCGTCGGGTCGTCGGCGGGCGTGGGGTTCGGGAAGGCGATCCGCGGCGGGCCGTTCACGCCGGCGGCGGTCTCGTGGATGTGCGTCGCGGTCTTGGCGGGGCTCTGGTACGGCGTCACCACGTTGTTCAGGGTGATGTTCCAGCAGATGACCTGCTCGTCGGAGTTCACGAGGAACTCGAAGCGACCCGTCGCGCCCGGCTGGCCGACGCCCACGGTGCCGTCGGTGCCGACGACCTGCTGCGGCGTCGCGTCGACGACGAAGGCGCTGGTGAAGCTCTCCGGCGGGTCGACGGGGTCGGGGGTGTCGGCCGAGGCGGTGGACCCGAGGGCGCCCAGGGTCAGGGTCGCGGTGGTCGCGAGGGCTCCCGCTCCGGTCCATCGGGTGGCGCGCTTCACGGTCATGGTGGTCCCTTCGTCGTGAGGCGCCGGACGACGCCCGCTCGCGGGGTGTACGTGCGTCGACGACGTCGCGTTCACGGTGTGCACCGAGTTTCTTCTCGCCGCGTCTCGGTGAACGGCGACGAGGGGTCGTGCGTAGACCTCTGCGTGAGTGCGACGTCGGTGATCGATCTGCCGAGTCGTCCTCCCGTGGCTACGGTGGTGCGGACCCGAGCGCGAGAGGACGGCCGGATGGATCCTCGCGGGTTCGACGTACGGGCTGCGTACGCCGCTCACGGCCACGACCTCCTGGGCTTCATGGTCAACGCCCTGCGCGACCGCGGCCTCGCCGAGGAGTGCGTGCAGGAGACCTTCACGCGGGCGTGGCAGGCGCGCGAGCGCTACGACCCGGCGCGCGCCTCGCAGCGCACCTGGCTGTTCGCCATCGCCCGCAACGTCGTCGTCGACGCCGTGCGTGCGCGGGCCCGTCGGCCCGCCCCGGCGTCGGGGGAGCAGACCGAGGATTCCGCGACCCGTGACGCCGACCTCGCACGCATCCTCGACCACGTGACGCTGGTCTGGGCCCTGGCCCAGCTGAGCGAGGTCCACCGTCGGGTCGTCGTGGCCGTGCGGCTGGAGGGATTCGGCTACGAGGAGCTCGCGGAACGTGACGGCGTGCCGGTGGCGACCCTGCGCACCCGCATGTTCCACGCGCTGCGGGCCTTGCGTGCGATCCTCGACGAGGGAGAGGAGAGTCCATGACCACGCCGCACCGCCGTGAGCAGCTGCTGGCCGCTGCCGCCACGGGCACCCTCGACGCCGTCGAGCAGGCCGAGCTCGACGCCCTGCTGCGCGAGGACCCGCAGGCGCGGGAGGAGCTCGAGGCGCTGCGCGACGACGCCCGACGTCTCGACGCCTGGCACGCACCCGCGGGAGAGGGCTGGCTGGAGGCCGAGCCGTCCGCCGCGCTCGACGCGCGCGTGGCGTCCGTCGCAGGCCCGGGGCCGTCCGGGTCCGACCAGGTCGGGGGACGGCCGACGAGAGGTGGGAGGCGAGGGCGCCTGGTGCTCGCCGCGGCCCTGCTGGTCCTGGCCGGTTCCGGCGCGACGCTCGCCGTCCAGTCCCTCACGAGCGACCGTCCGGTGCAGGGCCCGCCCGGCACGCTCGGTGCCGTCGAGACGCTCGCGCCGGTGCGCGGCGACAGTCGGGAGCCCGCCGACGTGCAGGCGGCGTTCGTGGCGCACACGTGGGGGACCGAGGCCGTGCTCGACGTGCGCAGCACGCGACCGGGCGCGGCCTACGCGGTCTACGTCGTCGACGAGTCCGGCCGTGAGGTCGAGGCCGGCGGGTTCCTGGGCTCGCAGGTCGAGGTGCACTGTCGCGTCAACGCCGCGGTCGCGCGGCAGGACGTCTCGGGCCTGAGGATCGTCGACGCGCGGGGTGCGACGGTCGCCCTGGCGCGGGCCCCCCGCGTCTGACGGTTGCGAGGTTCATCGACGTGTCATCTTCGTCTGTCATCATCCGGCCGGAGCCCTGACGAGAGCAAGGAGTGAGATGGCCAAGGTCACGTCGTCCGACGACACCACGTCCGCCGTGCGCAAGGCTGGTGTCGAGAAGTCGGGCAAGAACGCCGGTAAGAAGACGAAGAAGGCGAAGAAGACGAAGCAGGCCCTCTCCGAGGCCGAGGAGCAGCTCGCGAAGGCGCTCAAGCAGGTCGAGAAGCTGCGGTCGACGGTCGAGCTGCTCGAGGGCAAGCTGGAGAAGTCCAAGGCGAAGTCCCAGCAGTGGAAGGCCGAGGCGCGTCAGGAGCGCACCAAGGTGGCCAAGCTCGAGGCGAAGCTGCGGCGCGCCAAGCGTGACGCGCCCGTCGACCGACAGCCGCCGGCCGAGCGCGGCGACCTGCCGGTGGACGACCCGTCCGTGCCGGACGCGTCCTGGACCGTCGTCCGCCTGCGGGCCGCGGCCCGCGAGAAGCGGCTCCCGGGCGTCTCGCGCATGACCAAGGCGGCCCTGCTCGACGCCCTGCGGTCCTGAGCCGGCCCGTCGAGGCGGGCTGGCGACCGGGCGACGTCAGCCCGCGCGGCGCAGGCTCTGGCTGAGCCGCTCCGCCGCAGCGGCGACCGCCGGCGCGTGCATGCGTCCGGGCTGCCGGGTGAGGCGCTCGAGCGGACCCGACACCGACACGGCCGCCACGACCTTGCCGGAGGGGGAGCGCACCGGGGCCGAGACCGAGCCGACGCCGGGCTCGCGCTCGCCGACGCTCTGGGCCCAGCCGCGTCGGCGCACGGCCGACAGCTCCGCGGCGGAGAACGTCGCCTTGAGCAGGCCCTTGTTCATCCGCTCGGGGTCCTCCCACGCGAGCAGGATCTGGGCGGCGGACCCGGCGGCCATGGTGAGCTGACCGCCGACCGGGATCGAGTCGCGCAGGCCGGTCGGTCGGTCGGCCGCGGCGACGCAGACGCGGAAGTCGCCTTGACGGCGGTACAGCTGGGCCGACTCACCGGTGATGTCGCGCAGGCGGGCGAGCACCGGGCCGGCGGCGGCCAGCAGGCGGTCCTCACCGGCTGCGGCGGCGAGCTCGCCGAGGCGCGGGCCGAGCACGAAGCGACCCTGCATGTCGCGGGAGACCAGGCGGTGGTGCTCCAGCGCCACGGCGAGCCGGTGCGCGGTCGGGCGGGCGAGCCCGGTCGCGGCGACGAGACCGGCCAGGGTGGCGGGACCCGGCTCGAGGGCGGAGAGCACGAGGGCTGCCTTGTCGAGCACTCCCACACCGCTGGCGTTGTCCATGCCTTGATACTGCCGTATCGCATGGTGAGACGCAAGTGTTATGCTCTTCACGCGCCGCAGGACATGCGCACCACGGACCTGGACGACACGTCAGAGGAGAGATGATCGCGATGGGCAGGACGCTCGCGGAGAAGATCTGGGACGACCACGTCGTCCGCACGGCAGACGGTGAGCCCGACCTTCTCTACATCGACCTCCACCTCATCCACGAGGTGACGAGCCCCCAGGCGTTCGACGGCCTGCGGCTCTCCGGTCGGCCCGTGCGTCGTCCCGACCTGACGCTCGCGACCGAGGACCACAACATCCCGACCACGGACCTCGACAAGCCGATCGCCGACCCGGTGTCGCGCACCCAGGTCGAGACGCTGCGTCGCAACGCCGAGGAGTTCGGCGTGCGGCTGCACCCGATGGGCGACATCGACCAGGGCATCGTCCACGTCGTCGGCCCGCAGCTGGGTCTCACCCAGCCAGGCATGACGATCGTCTGCGGCGACTCGCACACGTCGACGCACGGTGCGTTCGGCTCCATCGCCTTCGGCATCGGCACGAGCGAGGTCGAGCACGTGCTGGCCACGCAGTCGCTGTCGCAGGACAAGCCGAAGATGATGGCCGTCGAGGTCGAGGGCACGCTGCCCGAGGGCTCGACCGCCAAGGACCTCATCCTCGCGCTCATCACGCAGGAGACCACCGGTGGTGGTCAGGGCTACATCGTCGAGTACCGCGGCGAGGCCATCCGCGCGCTCTCCATGGAGGAGCGCATGACGATCTGCAACATGAGCATCGAGTGGGGTGCCAAGGCCGGTTTGATCGCCCCCGACGAGACGACCTTCGAGTACATCCAGGGCCGTCCGCACGCCCCGCAGGGCGAGGCGTGGGACGAGGCCGTGGCCTACTGGCGCGACCTGGTCACCGACGACGACGCCCACTTCGACAAGGTGGTGCACCTCGACGCCTCGCAGGTCACCCCGTTCGTCACGTGGGGCACGAACCCCGGGCAGGGCGCCCCGCTGTCGGCGACGGTCCCCGACCCCGAGAGCTTCGAGGACCCGATCGAGCGTGAGGCCGCCGCCAACGCGCTCGCCTACATGGGTCTGGAGGCTGGCACGCCGCTGCGCGACATCGCCGTCGACACCGTGTTCGTCGGCTCGTGCACCAACGGTCGCATCTCCGACCTGCGCCGCGCGGCCGAGCTGATCAAGGGCCACAAGGTCGCCGACGGCACCCGCATGCTCGTCGTGCCCGGCTCGGTGCGGGTCCGGCTGCAGGCGCAGGAGGAGGGCCTCGACCAGGTGTTCACCGAGGCCGGCGCCGAGTGGCGGGGCGCGGGCTGCTCCATGTGCCTCGGCATGAACCCCGACCAGCTCACGCCGGGCGAGCGCAGCGCCTCGACGTCGAACCGCAACTTCGAGGGTCGCCAGGGCAAGGGTGGCCGCACGCACCTCGTCTCGCCCGACGTCGCGGTCGCCACGGCCGTCCTCGGCCACCTGGCCAGCCCCGCCGACCTCGAGCCCGTCCGCGCGACCGCAGGAGTCTGACCATGGAGAAGTTCACCTCGCACACCGGCGTCGGCGCGCCGCTGCGTCGCAGCAACGTCGACACCGACCAGATCATCCCCGCCGTCTACCTGAAGCGGGTCACCCGCACGGGCTTCGAGGACGGCCTGTTCGCGGCCTGGCGCAACGACCCCGACTTCGTGCTCAACCGCGAGCCGTACGAGCACGCGACGATCCTCGTCGCGGGTCCCGACTTCGGCACCGGCTCGTCGCGCGAGCACGCCGTGTGGGCACTGCAGAACTACGGCTTCAAGGCCGTCATCAGCTCGCGGTTCGGCGACATCTTCCGCGGCAACTCGGGCAAGGCCGGTCTGCTGGCCGCGCAGGTCGACGAGAAGGTCGTGCAGCGGCTCTGGGACCTCCTCGAGGAGGAGCCGGGCGCCCAGATCACGGTCGACCTCGAGTCGCGCACGGTGCGGGCCGGCGAGGGTCCTGACGCGATCGTCGACTCGTTCACGATCGACGACTACACCCGCTGGCGCCTGCTCGAGGGTCTCGACGACATCGCCATCACGCTGTCGCACGACGACGACATCGCGGCCTACGAGCAGCGTCGACCGGCCTTCAAGCCGGCCACGCTCTGACCCTCGCCCGGACGTCCGTCCAGCGAGGTGCCGAGAGGCGCCATGCGCTCTTGACCGCACCCGCGGTGCCGGTGCGAGAGTGAGGCCGGAGTGGGTCCGCAGGGCCCGGGAGTGACGGGAGCCAGCGATGGTCGTGGTCGTGGAGGTCGCGTCGACCGTGCCGCTGCCGCGTGAGGCGGTGTGGGAGCGGGTGGCGTCGGTGGCGGGCATCCAGCACGAGATGCTCCCGTGGCTGCTCATGTCGATGCCGCGCGGCACCGAGCACCTCGACGTCGACACCCTCCCCGTCGGGCAGCCGCTCGGCAAGGCCTGGCTCCGGCTCCTCGGCGTCCTGCCGGTGGAGTACGACGACCTCACCGTGGTCGAGCTCGAGCCCGGCCGGCGGTTCCGGGAGGTCTCGCGGATGCTGTCCGCGCGTCGGTGGGAGCACGAGCGCACGCTGTCGTCGGTCGACGACGGTGCCACGCAGGTGCACGACAGGCTCACGATCGAGCCCCGCCTGCGCCATGGCGCCGGTGCCACCCGCGCGGTCGTGACGGCGATCTTCCGGCACCGTCACCGCCGGCTGGCCCGGTGGTGCGCGGAGCACCCGACGAGCCCCTGAGGACCCGACACGTGCCGCCCGTCACGCCGCAGGGTGGCCGCACGTCATAGGGTCGGCCCCATGGATCGTCCCCGGGCAGAGCTGCCGCGAGCGACCCGGTGGATCGTGCGGATCCTGCGGCCGTTCCTCATGGTCGTGACCCGGCGCGACTGGCGGGGTGTGGACAAGCTGCCGCGTGACGGCGGCTACGTGATCGCGCCGAACCACATCTCGCACCTCGACCCCATCCTCATCAGCCACTTCATGGTCGACCAGGGCGTGGCGCCGCGCTTCCTCGCGAAGGACACGCTGTTCTCCGTCACGGGTCTCGGGCCGCTGCTCGCCGGCGCGGAGCAGATCCCCGTGCACCGCAGCACCGAGGGTGCCGCGGAGTCGCTGCGCTCGGCCGTCGCCGCGGTCGAGGAGGGCAAGGTCATCTCGATCTACCCCGAGGGCACCATCACCCGCGACCCCGACCTGTGGCCGATGAGCGGGCGCACCGGAGCGGTCCGGGTCGCGCTCGCCACCGGACGTCCGCTCGTGCCGCTCGCGCAGTGGGGCGCGCAGCGCATCCTCTGGCCGTACACGAAGCTCCCGCGGTTCCTGCCGCGCAAGACCATCCACGTCGTGGTCGGCGACCCGGTCGACCTGTCCGACCTCGTCGGCCTGCCGATCACCGAGGACGTCCTGCGCACGGCCACCGACCGCCTGATGGACACGCTGACCGCCATGGTCGGCGAGATCCGCGGCGAGCTCCCCAGCGGCCCCCGGATCGACGTGCACACGCTCGCCGCCCCCCGGACCGCGTACCGTGCACCGACCGACGCGACCGACCACGTCGCCCCTCCAGCCGACCCCGCCCCGTCGGGCGCGGACGACACCCCGAAGGAGCCGTGATGGCCAGGACCGCCGTGATGGGAGCAGGATCGTGGGGCACCGCGTTCGCGCTGGTGCTGGCCGACGCGGGCAACGACGTGCGTCTGTGGGGCCGCCGCGCCGAGCTCTGCGACGGGATCAACGCGACGCACGAGAACGCCGACTACCTGCCCGGCATCGCGCTCCCGGAGACCATCCGGGCCACCCACGACCCGCGCGAGGCGCTCGCCGACGCGGAGGTCGTGGTGCTCGCCGTGCCGTCGCAGCAGCTGCGCGCCAACCTCGGCGACTGGGGCGACGCGATCGACGACGCCGCGGTCATGGTCAGCCTCATGAAGGGCGTCGAGCTCGGCACGCACCTGCGGATGAGCGAGGTGGTGGCCGAGCTGACCGGTGCCGGTCCCGAGCGCATCGCCGTGGTCACCGGCCCGAACCTCGCGAAGGAGATCGCCCGGCGCGAGCCGGCGGCCAGCGTGGTGGCGTGCGCCGACCAGGCCGTCGCCGAGCGGCTGCAGAAGCTGTGCCACACCGCTGCCTTCCGCCCGTACACGAACACCGACGTCATCGGGTGCGAGCTCGGCGGCACCACCAAGAACGTGATCGGCCTGGCCGTCGGCGTGTGCATCGGACTCGGCTTCGGCGACAACACCAAGGCGTCGGTGATCACGCGCGGCCTCGCCGAGACCGCACGGCTCGGCGTCGCGATCGGCGCCGACCCGCTGACCTTCTCGGGGCTCGCCGGCATGGGCGACCTGGTGGCCACCTGCTCGTCGCCGTTGTCGCGCAACCGCACCTTCGGCGAGAAGCTCGGTCAGGGCCTGAGCGTCGAGGAGGTGACGGCGCAGACCCGGCAGGTCGCCGAGGGCGTCAAGTCGTGCCGCTCCGTCGCGGAGCTCGCCGCCGCCCACGACGTGGACATGCCGATCGTCACCCACGTCGCCGCGCTCATCGCGGGCGAGATGGACCCCGAGGCGCTCGTGAAGGCACTCATCTCGCGCGAGGCCAAGCCCGAGGTCCGCTGACCCTCCCGCCGCCCTGCGCGGGCGTCAGATCGCCGCGAGGGACCGCTCGACGTCGTACCAGATGTCCTCGACGTCCTCGATGCCCACCGACAGACGCACGAGCGCCTCGGGCACCACGGCGGGCTCCGCCGCGTGCCGGCGACGTCGCTCCCAGGTCGACTCCACGCCGCCGAGGCTCGTGGCGTGGGTGATCACGTCGGACTGCTCGGTGACCTTCTGCGCCATCTCCGGTCCGCCCTGCACCTCGAAGGACAGGATCGTGCCCCAGCCGGGGTAGCGGATGCCGGAGACCACCGACGACGACTGCAGACGTCGGGCGATCTCGCGCGCGTTGGCCTCGGCGCGGTCGAGGCGGACGTGCAAGGTGCGGATGCCGCGGGTGGCGAGCCAGCACTCCATCGCGCCGGGGATGGCGCCGAGGTTCGCGCGGCGGGCCTCGATGGCGCGGTGCGCCCGCGGGTTGCCGGTGACCACGGCGCCGAGGATGACGTCGCTGTGCCCGGAGATGAGCTTGGAGGCCGAGTGCACGACGAAGTCGGCGCCCAGCTCGAGCGGCTTCTGCCGCAGCGGCGTCGCGAACGTGTTGTCGACGGCCACGGCCGTGCCGGCGCGCGCCGCCTCGGCCGCGATGTGCTCGACGTCGGCCACCTCCAGCAGCGGGTTGGTGGGCGACTCGAGCCAGACGAGCGCGGCGTCGTCGGCGGCGTCGACGACGGCCTGGGTGTCGGTGACGTCGACGAGCCGCAGGTCGATGAGTCCGCGCCGGGCGCGCTCGCGCAGCTGCACGAGCGTGCCGGAGTAGGCGCCCGCGGGGGCCACCACGGCCGCGCGGGCGGGCACGAGGTCGAACACGGCCGCGCAGGCCGCCTGGCCCGACGCGAACGCCAGGGCGCGACCGCCCTCCAGGGCTCCCAGCACCTCCTCGAACGCGGTCCACGCCGGGTTGCCGTGACGTCCGTACTCGGACTCGCCGCCGGGGACGAGGGCGCTGGCCAGCGTGATCGGCGCATTGAGCGCGGCCCCCGGGGTGCGAGCAGGACGCCCGGCTCCGACGGCGATGGTCGACGACGAGAGCTCGGGTCCGTGCATGACCTCCATTGTGCAGGCCGCCGCCGACACAGCCCAGGGGCCGAGGGCCTCTTCCGCCGTGACATGTTCCATAGGCTCCCGCGGCACGTCGTCGGCGCGGGCTAGGCTGACGGGCGATGAACGAGACCTCCAGCACCGTGCCCGCCCGTCCTCGGGTCGTCGTCCTCTTCGGCGGGCGTTCCAGCGAGCACGGAGTCTCCTGCCTCACCGCGCGCAACGTCGTGGCGGTCGTGGACCGCGAGCGCTACGACGTCCTCACCGTGGGCATCACGCCCGACGGCCGCTGGGTGCGCGACGACCTCTCCGCCCCGGTGCCTGCGAGCGGGCTGCCGGAGGTGGCCGTCGACGGGGAGCCGTTCGCGTGGGAGGAGCTGCGCGACGTCGACGTCGTACTGCCGCTGCTGCACGGACCCTGGGGTGAGGACGGCACCGTGCAGGGTCTGCTCGAGGTCGCGGGCGTGCGCTACGTGGGGGCCGGGGTGCTGGCCAGTGCGGTCGGCATGGACAAGCCGTTCACCAAGACGGTGTTCGCGGCTGCCGGCCTGCCGCAGATCCCGTACGTGACGATCCTGCCGGCCCAGTGGGACACCGAGCGCGACAAGGTGCTCGCGCGGGTCGGTGCGCTCGGACTGCCCGTGTTCGTCAAGCCGGCCCGGGCCGGGTCGAGCTCGGGCGTCACCAAGGTCGACGACGTCGGGTTCCTCGTCGAGGCGGTCGAGGCTGCCCGCAAGCACGACCCCAAGGTGATCGTCGAGGCCGCCGCCGTGAACAAGCGCGAGCTCGAGGTCGGCGTCATCCAGCAGCCCGACGGCACCCCGCTCGCGAGCGTGGTCGGCGAGGTCCGCAACGACGACACCACGCACGACTTCTACGACTTCGAGGCCAAGTACCTCGACGGCACGAGCGCCAACCTGGTGCCCGCCGACATCTCCGACGTCTTCGCCGCGCGCATCCGCGACTACGCCGTGAAGGCCTTCACCGCCATCGGCGGCGAGGGTCTGGCCCGCGTCGACTTCTTCGCCACCGACTCCGCCCCCGACGGCCTCGTCATCAACGAGATCAACACGATGCCCGGCTTCACGTCGACGTCGATGTTCCCCGTCCTCTGGGAGGCCACCGGCATCGGCTACGCCGAGCTCGTCGACCGGCTCCTCCAGCTCGCCCTCCACCGCTCGCCCGGGCTGCGCTGACGGGGTTCGTCCTCGTCCTCGTCGTGCGGCTGCGCTGCCTGCGGGGGTCTCGTCGTGGTGGTGCGCTGCCTCGGCTGGCGCTGGGGGTGGTCTCCGCAAGGGCCTCGACCGGGCGGTTGGCAGCGGCGGCGGCTCAGGTTCTCGGGCTGTGGCCCGCGGTGGACGCAAGATTCTGCGTTCGTGCATTGGAGAACCGAGGCTTCTGCGCATACTACGGGATCGCGTCACCAACGCAGGAGCGTTCGGGCTCCAGCGCACGAAGGAAGAATCGTGGGCGCTCTTGGGGGTGGGGTGGGCAGCGCTTCTCCCTTCTCGTGGCACGGTCCACGAGAAGGAAGAAGCACTGCCACCCCCGCCCCCCTCAGCGGTTGATCCACCACCTGTAGAGCGCTGGGAAGGGTGGCAGATCCACCTCCGACGGCGATGCGGTGGCAGGACTACCGCTCAGCGGGCGGGAACGCAGAATCTTGCGCCCAACGCGGGCCACAGCCCGAGAACCCAGACCAGCGCGGTCGCCAGCCGCCCGGTCGAGGCCCTTGCGGAGCGCAGGACGAGTCGTAGCCGCGCCAGCGCAGCCGCAGGTCGAGGTGAAGCCGCACCGACGCAGCCCCACCCGAAAGAGAAGCCACGACCCTGCACCCTGCAGGACAGGCCGCCGCGACGTCAGCCCTGGCAGCGCCGCTCGGCGGGGACGTGCTTCTCGATGCTGGCGGCGAGGTCGATGAGGACGTCTGAGGCGGGGTCGTGCACGGCGGGGACGTCGACCTCGACGTTGACGCGCCGGTAGACGGTCGTGAAGCGGAAGCCGTCGGCGGTCTGCTCGCCGAACCAGTCGACGTCGTCGAAGGTGGCGCACTGCGACGTCGGCTCGAACGCGTCGGGCGTGGGGACGCCGCAGCGCAGCACGACGGGCGGGTCGCCCCAGGCGGCGGCCGGCACGTCCTGCTCCAGGCCGCGCTTGTCGAGACCGCCGACGGAGGCGGGGAGGTCGGCGAGGAGCGCCTGGCAGTCGACGTCGGTGCCCGGCTCGGTCGGGTAGGCGTCGACGAGCACGCCGCTCCCGCAGGCGCTCAGCGGGACGACGACGAGGGCGGCGGCCAGCAGGCCGGCGCGACGAGTCAGATCTTGACGACGGGGCACGTCAGCGTGCGGGTGATGCCGGCGACCTTCTGCACGCTCTGCACGACGAGCGTGCCGAGCTGGTCCATCGACGGACCTTCGGCACGGACGATCACGTCGTACGGGCCGGTGACGTCCTCGGACACGGTGACGCCGGGGATCGCGGAGATCTCCTGCGCGACCTGGGCGGCCTTGCCGACCTCGGTCTGGACGAGGATGTAGGCGTGGACCGTCATGAGGACCTCCTGCTCGGGAACCTCGACACCATAGCCGACCACGCCGGTGTCCCGGCGTCCGGCTGGTCCACAATGGACGAGTGCCAGCGCAGCAGCAGGGTCCGGGGCCCGGGACGGTGTCCGACGTCGGCGAGTTCGGCCTGATCGACCGGGTCACGGAGGCTGGTGGCACGTCCGAGCGGGTGCTCATCGGGCCCGGCGACGACGCTGCTCACGTCCGCACCGCCGACGGCACCTTCGTCGTCTCCACCGACCTGCTCGTGGAGGGTCGACACTTCCGACGTGACTGGTCGACGGCCCTGGAGATCGGGCGGAAGGCGGCCGCGGCGAACCTGTCCGACGTGAACGCGATGGGCGGGGTGGCGACCGCGCTCACCGTGGGGCTCGGCGTCCCCGCCGACACGCCGTCGGCGTGGGTCGTGGAGCTCGCGAAGGGCTTCGAGCAGGAGGCCGCGGTGGTCGGCGCGCACGTCGTCGGCGGCGACATGACGGCGAGCGACGTGGTCGTCGTGGCCGTGACCGTCATGGGCGACGCGCCGCGTCCGGTCCGGCGCTCGGGCGCGCTCCCGGGCGACGTGGTGGCGGTGGCCGGACGCCTCGGCTGGTCGGCGGCCGGTCTCGCGACGCTGGGTCGGGGTTTCCGCTCGCCGAAGGCGGTGGTCGACGCCCACCGCGTGCCGACGCCTCCGTACTGGGCCGGCCGTGCAGCAGCCGACGCGGGCGCGACGGCCATGATCGACGTGAGCGACGGCCTGCTGGCCGACCTCGGCCACGTGGCACGCGCCAGCGGCGTCGTCGTCGACCTCCGGACGTCGGAGCTGACGATCGACGCCCCTCTGCTGACGGTCGGCGAGGCGCTCGGCCTCGACCCGCTCTCGCTCGTGCTGACCGGTGGCGAGGACTACGCGCTCGCGGCGACGTTCAGCGCGCCCACGGTGCTGCCCGACGGCTGGACGGTCGTCGGCGAGGTGCGCCACGTGCCCGAGGGCGCTGCGCCGTCGGTGCTGGTCGACGGCGCGGCGTGGGAGGGTGAGCCCGGCTGGCGTCACTGGCGCTGACCAGGCCCTCTCAGGCCCCTCGTCGCGCGGCTACGTGAGCGGCGCGACGCCGTCCTGGATGCGCGGGAACGGTCGCGCAGCCTCGAGCTCGTAGGAGAGCTCCAGCAGCAGGCGCTCCTGACCGTGCAGGGCCTGCAGCTGCACGCCGATCGGCAGTCCGTCGCCGGTGCGGCCGAGCGGCAGCGACACGGCGGGCGTCCCGGTGGCGTTGTTCAACGGCGTGAACGCGGCGTAGCGGACGAGCCGCTCGAACATCTCCGGGAAGGGCTGGTTCGGCGACAGGTGACCGAGGCGCGGCGTGGTGTGCGCGACGGTGGGGGAGAGGGCCGCGTCGAGCCGGTGCTGGGCGAAGTGTGCGCGCACCACGTGCTCGGAGCGCCTCAAGGTGCGGACGGTGCGCGGCAGGCGCCAGAACGAGCGGGCGAACCGAGCGGCGAGGAACCGGGTGAGCGGGTCGGTCGCGGTCTTGTCGAACTGGGGGTGCATCACACGACGCCCGAAGTGCTGGGTCGAGAACGCGAGCATGGCCCAGTAGTGCGTGAACGCGTCGACGAACGTGTCGTCGGCGGGCAGCGGCACCTCGACCACGTCGTGGCCGAGCGACGTGAGCAGCTCGGCGGTGGCGAGCACCGCGGCGCGCGTCTCGGCGTCGGTGGGGGTGTCGGTGAGCGAGTCGAGGACCAGCCCGACGCGCAGCCGCCGCGTCGACGGTCCCTCCACGAGACCTACCGCGGGCAGGCCGGGGGCCGTGCGGTGCGCCTCGGCGGCGGCGAGGAAGTGGGCGGTGTCGCGGACGGTCCGGGTCAGGACGCCGTTGCAGACGACGTCGACCGGCAGCTGCGCCGCGTGCACGTCGGGCGCGAGCCGACCTCGCGTGGGCTTCAGCCCGACGAGTCCGCAGGCTGCGGCGGGGATGCGGATCGACCCGCCGCCGTCGTTGGCGTGCGCGATCGGCACGACGCCCGACGCGACGAGCGCGGCGGCGCCGCCCGACGACGCACCGCTGGAGAACGCGGTGTCCCAGGGGTTGCGCGTGGGGTCCCACTGGTCGAACTCGGTGCTGGCGCTCCAGCCGAACTCCGGCAACGAGGACTTGCCCAGCGGCACCAGCCCGGTCGCGCGCAGCTGGGTCGTGAACGGGGCGTCGGCCGCGGCGGGGACGTCGGGCAGGGCCCGGGAGCCCTGACGGGTCGCCAGACCGGCGACGTCGGTGTTGTCCTTGACGTACGTCGGCACGCCGGCGAGGCGGCCGGTGAGCGGACCCGCGGCCAGCCTCAGCCCTCGCTCGACGTCGTCGACGACGATCGCGTCGAGGTGCGGCTCCACGCACGCAGCGCGGTCGACGGCTGCCTGAGCAGCGTCGACCGCGCTGATGTCGCCGCGACGGATCGCGGCTGCCAGGGCGACGGCGTCGAGCTCACCGAGCGCGTCGTCGCCGAAGGCGTGGACCTGCCTCAGCGGCTGACCTTGCCGGCCTTGAGGCACGACGTGCAGACGTTGAGGCGCTTGGGCGTGCCGTCGACGACGGCACGCACGCGCTGGATGTTGGGGTCGAAACGACGCTTCGTGCGTCGGTGCGAGTGGGACACGTTGTGGCCGAAGCCGGGTCCCTTGGTGCACACGTCACAGACCGCTGCCACAGCGACCACTCCTGCAAGCTCGAGAACGGGTTCGTCGGACGACGAACGTACGAAAGGTGTGCCCGGTGAACGGGCAACCACGTAAGGATAGCCGATGCCCCGGCGGCGGGGCCAATCGCCCTCGCGGTACCCGGCGGCACGTCGGTGCACCACGCTAACCTGCCCCCATGGTCCTGCGCCTGCGAGCCGACGCCTTCCGCGCGTGGACGCAGCTCTGCGTGCAGGCGCTGTCCACGGCGCGCGCCGAGATCGACGCCCTCAACGTCTTCCCCGTGCCCGACGGCGACACCGGCACGAACGCGTACCTGACCTTCGTGGCCGGTGCCGACGCCGTCGCGGCGCTGCCCGACGACGTCGCGCTGCCCGACCTGGTGCGGGCGCACACCGACGGCCTGCTCATGGGCGCCAAGGGCAACAGCGGCGTCATCCTGTCCCAGCTCGTCCGAGCGGTGTTCGGCGACCTCGACCTCGACGCCGAGGTGCGCGCCGACGACGTCGCGCATGCGTTCCGCGCCGCGTCCGACGCCGCGCACGCGGCGGTGGGCCGCCCCGTGGAGGGCACGATCCTCTCGGTCGCGCAGGCGGCTGCCGACGGAGCGCAGGACGCCGTCGAGTCCGGCGCCGAGGCGCGCGACGTGTTCGCCCTGGCGGCCGCGTCGGCGAGGGTGGCCCTGGAACGCACGCCGGAGCAGCTCGCGCGGCTCGCCGAGGCGGGTGTCGTCGACGCGGGCGGTCGCGCGCTCGTGGTCGTCCTCGACGCCACCGAGCGGGCGCTCACGGGTCGTGCGCCCACCCCGTCCGCGCAGCACGTCCCCACGCCGCTGGCCGCGTCGGGCGACGACTTCGTCGAGGGCGGTCCGGCGTACGAGGTCATGTACCTCCTCGACGCCGACGAGAGCGAGATCGCGCCGCTGCGGCACACGCTCGACGCGCTGGGCGACTCGCTGGTGGTCGTCGGCGGCGACCGGCTCTGGAACGTCCACGTCCACGTCGACGACGTCGGGGCCGCCATCGAGGCGGGCCTGCAGGCGGGTCGGCCCTACCGCATCGCCGTCACGCACTTCGCCGACCAGGTCGCCCGTCAGCAGGGTCGGCAGCGGTCGGGCCGGGCCGTGGTCGTGGCCGCCACGGGTGCGGGGCTGGCCGACCTCTGCCGCGAGGCCGGTGCCCACGTGCTCGAGTTCACGCGCGAGCGACCGGTCGACGTCGCCACGATGCTCGAGACCCTGCGCGGCCTCGACGCCGAGGAGGTCGTGGTGCTGCCGAACAACCAGCGCTACGTCGGTCTGTTCGATGCCGCCGCCAAGCAGGTGAGGGCCGACGGCGTCCGCGTCGCGGTCATCCCGACCCACGCGCAGGTGCAGGGCCTGGCGGCGCTGGCCGTCCACGACCCCGGGCGCGACTTCGACGAGGACGTCGTCGCCATGTCGAGCGCGGCGGCGCACACCCAGCACGGCGCCGTCACGGTCGCGGTCGAGCCGGGCATCACCATGGCCGGTCCGTGCGAGGCCGGCGACGTGCTCGGCGTCGTCTCGGGCGACTTCGCGGTCGTCGGCTCCGACGTCGCCGAAGTGGCCGACGCGGTGCTCGACCGGCTGCTCTCGCCCACCGCGGAGCTCGTCACCCTCGTCGTCGGCGACGGTGCCGACCACACGGTCGCGCAGACGCTGTCGCGCCGGCTGCGCGACGAGCGCGTCGACGTCGACGTCGTCGTGTACGAGGGCGGCCAGGAGAACTACCCGCTGTTCGTGGCGGTCGAGTAGGGGTGCGGTCGTGACCACCAGTCCTGCGGCGACGCCGGGTCCCACCAACCCGCCGGAGCGCCGGCTGCGCTCCGTCGTGGGCGACGCGACGGCCAAGAAGCTCGCGACCCTCGGCCTGGAGACCATCGACGACCTGCTGAGGCACTACCCGCGGCGCTACGTGTCGCTGGGGGAGATGACCGACCTCGCGTCGCTGCAGGTCGGTCAGTACGCCACCGTCATGGCACGCGTCGTCGAGGCGGTGAACAAGCGGTTCGGCCCGGGCGGGCGCAAGACGCGCACCGAGGTGACGCTCACCGACGGCAACGCCCGGCTGACGCTCACCTTCTTCTCCCAGCCGTGGCGCCAGGCGCAGCTGACCCCCGGCACGGTCGGCCTGTTCGCCGGCGAGGTGGGGCAGTTCAACGGGCGACTCCAGCTGACGCACCCGCTCTACGAGCCGCTCGAGGGCCCCGACGCGCTCGAGGGACGGATCGCGCGCGGCATCATCCCGATCTACCGGGCGAGCGCGAAGATCCCGTCGCTCGCCATCGAGCGCTCCGTCGAGACGGTGCTGCCCGTCGCCGACGTCGAGGACCCTCTCCCCGAGGACGTGCGCGCCGACCGGGGGCTCCCGTCCGCCGACGTCGCGTTCGAGATGATCCACCGCCCCCGCTCGGACCAGCAGTGGCGCACCGCTCGCGACCGCTTCCGGTTCGAGGAGGCCTTCGTCCTGCAGACGGTCTTCGCGCAGCGCCGCCACGCTGCGCTCGGCCAGACCGCGGTGCCGCGTCCTCGGCGCTCGGGCGGTCTGCGCGACGCGTTCGAGCATCAGCTGCCGTTCACGCTCACCGACGGGCAGCGTGCGGTGGTGGCGGAGATCGAGGCCGACCTCGCGCGCGAGCACCCCATGCACCGGCTGCTGCAGGGCGAGGTCGGCTCGGGCAAGACCGTCGTCGCGCTGCTCGCGATGCTCCAGGTCGTCGACGACGGCGCGCAGGCCGTGCTGCTGGCGCCCACCGAGGTGCTGGCCGCCCAGCACCACCGCGGCATCACGGCCATGCTGGGGGCGCTCGCCGAGGGCGGCATGCTCGGGGGAGCCGCGGAGGGCACGCGGGTCCGGTTGCTGACCGGCTCGATGGGCGCCAAGGCCCGCAAGGAGGCACTGCTCGACGCCGCCTCGGGTGCCGCCGGCATCGTCGTCGGCACCCATGCGGTGCTGCAGGAGACCGTCCAGCTCGCCGAGCTCGGCCTGCTCGTCGTCGACGAGCAGCACCGCTTCGGCGTCGAGCAGCGTGCCGTGCTCGTCGACCGCTACGACACCAAGCCGCACGTGCTGGTCATGACCGCGACCCCGATCCCGCGCACGATCGCCATGACCGTGTTCGGCGACCTCGAGACGTCCACCCTCAGCGAGCTGCCGGGCGGTCGCCAGCCCATCCAGACCACCGTCGTCCCGGCGGCCGAACGTCCCGACTGGCTCGCCCGGGCGTGGGACCGGGTGCGCGAGGAGGTCGCCGACGGTCGTCAGGCGTACGTCGTGGTCTCGCGCATCGGCGGCAGCGAGACGGAGACGGGGGAGAAGGGGGCGGGGGAGAAGGCGGACCCCGACGGCCCGCCGACCCGGTCGCTGGTGGACCTGCGGGAGGAGCTCGCGGCGGGTCCGCTGGCGGGGCTGCGGCTCGGGATCCTGCACGGACGCCAGCACCCGGAGGAGAAGGACGCCACGATGACGGCCTTCGCGCGGGGCGAGATCGACGTGCTCGTCGCGACGACCGTCGTCGAGGTCGGCGTCGACGTCCCCAACGCCACGGTCATGGTCGTCGTCGACGCCGAGCGGTTCGGCGTCTCCCAGCTGCACCAGCTGCGCGGGCGCGTCGGCCGAGGCGGGCACGCGGGGCTCTGCCTGCTGGTCACCTCCGCCGAGGACGGCTCGCCGTCGCGGGAGCGTCTCGACGCCGTCGCGTCCACGTCCGACGGGTTCGCGCTGTCACGGCTCGACGCCGAGCAGCGTCGCGAGGGCGACGTGCTGGGCGCGGCGCAGTCGGGGGTGCGCAGCAGCCTGCGCCTGCTCTCGGTCGTCAAGGACGAGCAGGTCATCGCCGACGCCCGCGAGGCGGCCACGGCGTTCGTCGAGGGCGACCCGCAGCTGGCGAGCGCGCCCGACCTGCGGGCCGCGGTCGAGCGCCTCGAGCAGTCGCAGCAGGCCGACTACCTGGAGCGCACGTGACCCGGGTGATCGCCGGGCGCTGGGGCGGTCGACGTCTGCGCACGCCACCGGGCGACGGCACGCGCCCGACGTCGGACCGGGTCAGGGAGTCGCTCTTCTCCTCGCTGCAGTCGCTGTTCGGTGGCCTCGACGGGGTCCGCGTGCTCGACGTGTACGCCGGGTCCGGCGCCCTGGCGCTGGAGGCGCTCTCGCGCGGGGCGGCGTCGGCCGACCTCGTCGAGTCCGACCGGCGCGCCGCCCAGGTGGCGCAGCAGAACGCGCGGGAGCTGGGCGCCGAGGCCGTCGTTCACCGCACGAGCGCCGCCTCCTTCGCCGCCTCCGCCACCGGCCCCTACGACCTGGTGATGCTCGACCCGCCCTACGCGGTGGCCACCGACGACGTCGCCGCCGTGGTCGCGGCCCTCGCCCCGTCGCTCGCCGACGACGCCGTGGTCGTCGTCGAGCGGTCCACGCGCACGCCGTTCACGTGGCCCGCAGGGTTCGAGGGGTTCCGCGACCGCGCCCACGGCGAGACCACCGTGTGGTTCGGTGCCCGCTCCGACGAGTCCTGATAGCGTCGCCGCCGTGACGCGCGTCGTGTGCCCCGGCTCCTTCGACCCGGTGACCAACGGTCACCTCGACATCGTGCGCCGGGCCTCCCGGCTGTTCGACGAGGTGGTCGTGGCGGTCCTCGTGAACGAGAGCAAGAAGAGCCTCTTCTCGCTCGAGGAGCGGATGGACCTGCTCGCCCGGGCCACCGAGGACCTGCCCAACGTCTCGGTGGCGTCGTTCCGCGGTCTGCTTGTGAACTTCTGCACCGAGCAGGGGATCAGCGCGATCGTGAAGGGTCTGCGAGCGGTCTCCGACTTCGACTACGAGCTGCAGATGGCGCAGATGAACGGCAGCCTCACCGACGTCGACACCGTCTTCATCCCGACCAGCCCCGAGTACTCCTTCCTGGCCTCCAGCCTGGTCAAGGAGGTCGCACGCGGCGGTGGCGACGTGAGCGGTCTCGTGCCCGACTTCGTGCTCCAGCGCCTCGACCGGGAGTTCGGCCGCGCCTGACCCGGCGTCGCCGCCTACGCGTCGTCCTCCTGGTCGGGGAGGATCGGCATGGGGGCGCGCTCCCCGCGCCCGAGCTGCACGCCCCGCCGCACGGCTCGCGCGCCGAATCGGTCGCGGACGGCGTCGAGCGCGGTGTCGAGGCCGGGGTCGGAGGCCGACGTGAGGGGCAGCAGCAGCTGCTCGCCCTGGTCGTCGAGCCCGGACGCCTGGAAGCCGACGAGGGTGACGCCGCGTCGGGCGATCTCGCCGTGGCGTCCGCGCAGCAGCTGCAGCGTGGCGTCGAGGAGGACCTGCGTGTGGGCGGTCGGTCGCGGGAGCGTGTGCGAGGCGGTGGAGCTGGTGAAGTCGCCGAAGCGGACGCGCAGGGTGACGGTCGCGGCGGTGCGCCCGGCCGCGCGCAGACGCCGCGCGACGCGGTCGACCAGGCCCAGGAGCACGATCTCGACGCCCTCGGGCGTGCGCTCGTCGCGGCCGAGGGCGTGCTGCGCCCCCATCGAGCGACGCGACGGTCGCGCCCGCACCGGTCGGGGGTCGTGGCCGGAGGCGAGGGCGTGCAGGTGGCCGGCCGCACCGCTGCCGACCAGCGTGGCGAGCTCGCCGGGCTGCATGCGGGCGACGTCGGCGACGGTGCGCACCCGGGCAGCGTGCAGCTTCTCGGTGGTGCGGGGGCCGACGCCCCAGAGCGCCTGGACGGGCAGCGAGAGCAGGAAGCGTCGTTCGTCGTCGAGCGGGACGACGAGGAGGCCGTCGGGCTTGGCCATCGCGCTGGCCACCTTGGCGAGGTACTTCGTGCGCGCGACGCCCACCGAGATCGGCAGGCCCACCCGTTCGCGCACCTGCTCGCGGAGCGTCGTCGCGATCTGCGACGGTGCCCCGCGGATACGTCGGAGCCCGCCGACCTCCAGGAACGCCTCGTCGATCGAAACGCCCTCCACGAGAGGCGTGGTGTCGGCGAAGACGGCGAACACCGCGCGACTCGCCTCGCTGTACGCGTGCGGCCTGGGCGGCACCACGAGTAGGTCGGGGCAGAGCCGCAGCGCCTGCCGCAGCCCCATCGCGCCCTTGACGCCGTGCGCCCGCGCCTCGTAGCTGGCGGCCATGACCACCCCGCCGCCGACGGCCACCGGCCGCCCCCGCAGGCTCGGGTCGTCGCGGACCTCGACGGAGGCGAAGAAGCTGTCGAGGTCGGCGTGCAGCACCGTCCCCTCCCGCTCCGCCGACGTCTGCACCTGCGCATCCTCCCAGCCCCCACCGACAGTCCGGCGGACGGAGATTCCCAGGTCGACCTGGGAATCTCCGTCCAGGCATGGTTTCCTCAGCCGGGCACGGAATGCTCTCCGTGCTTGGCTGAGATTCCCGTGCTTGGCAGTCCGGTGCGCGGAGATTCCCAGGTCGACCTGGGAATCTCCGTCCAGGCATGGTTTCCTCAGCCGGGCACGGAAAGCTCTCCGGGCCTCGCTGAGATTCCCATGCCTTGTCTGGTCGCGCCCGCCGGCCGCTGCCGACCGGTGGGGGAGCGATTGGTGTCGCGTGACCTGCACCGGTTATGATGGACGGCGGCCTGGAAACAGGCCGTGATCTGTTGTGCACCTCGACGGACGGACGTGACCGTGCAATCGGGCCCCTTGGTCTTCGACACCCAGGTTCTGGGTCGTCGACCTGGGACCGAACGTACCTTCACCCGCACCGTGGCGGCGCCGGCGGATCTGGGCCACGACGTCTACGGCGTGCCCGAGGACTCGCCCATCGACCTGGAGCTGCGGCTCGAGGCCGTCATGGACGGGGTGCTGGCCACCGGCACCGCCTCGGCGCGCGTGGTGGGGGAGTGCGTCCGCTGCCTGGACGTCCTCGACGACACCGTCGTGGTGGACCTGCAGGAGCTGTACCTGTACGACCCGATCGGCGCCGGCGACGGTGCCGAGGAGGACGGGGAGGAAGACGAGCTTCCGGCCCTCGAGGACGACCTGCTCGACCTCGAACCCGTCCTGCGGGACGCGGTGGTGCTCGCACTGCCGCTCAACCCCGTGTGTGATCCGGAGTGTCCGGGACTGTGCCCCGAGTGCGGGGCGCGACTCGCGGACGATCCAGACCACACACACGGCGATCCGATCGACCCCCGGTGGGCGTCGTTGAGCCAGCTGACCCAGAACCTCCCGGGCGACGTCCCGGGGCCGAACAAGGAGTAGATCGTGGCCGTTCCGAAGCGGAAGATGTCGCGCAGCAACACGCGCCACCGCCGGTCGCAGTGGAAGACCACGGCGACCACCCTCGTCGACTGCGCCAACCCCGCCTGCGACTCCAAGGTCGTCCCGCACCGTGCGTGCGGCGAGTGCGGACAGTACGGCGCGCGTGGCGAGCGTCGCCAGGTCCTCTGATCCTCAGGGCCACGAGGCCCTGAAGGAGGTGCTCGGCGTCCCCGACCTGGACGCCGAGCTGCTGGAGCACGCCCTCACGCACCGTTCGTACGCGTACGAGAACGGGGGCCTGCCCAACAACGAGCGCCTGGAGTTCCTGGGCGACTCGGTGCTGGGGCTCGTCGTCACAGACGCGCTCTTCACCAACCACCCCGACCTCGCCGAGGGCCGGCTCGCGAAGCTGCGTGCTGCCGTCGTGAGCGCGAAGGCGCTCGCGGAGGTGGCGCACACGCTCGACCTGGGTGCGCACCTGCGCCTCGGACGCGGCGAGGAGGCCACCGGCGGTCGCAACAAGGCGTCGATCCTGTCCGACACCGTCGAGGCCGTGATCGGTGCCGTGTACGTGCAGTTCGGCATCGAGCGCGCGTCGCAGGTCGTGCACGCCGTGTTCGACCCGTTCATCGCCCGCGCGGCCGACCTCGGCGCCGGGCTGGACTGGAAGACCTCGCTGCAGGAGATCGCCGCCAACCACGACCTCGGCGTCCCCCGCTACGTCCTCGAGAGCGAGGGCCCCGACCACGACAAGACGTTCACGGCGTCCGTGGTGGTGGGCGAGCAGCGATACGACGGGGGCACTGGCCGGTCGAAGAAGGAGGCCGAGCAGCAGGTGGCCGAGATCGCGTGGCGTGCCATCACCGCCGAGGTGACCCCGGCCGACGCCGTCGAGGTCTGACCCGTCCGTGCCTGAGCTCCCCGAGGTCGAGGTGGTCCGCCGCGGCCTCGACACGCACGTCGTCGGCCGCACCGTCGTGGCGGTCACGGTGCACGACGTCCGGTCCCTCAAGCGGCACCTGCCAGGCGCCGCCGACTTCGTCCCGCGTCTCGTCGGTCGACGGGTCGACGCGGCGCGACGTCGCGGCAAGTACCTCTGGCTCGTGCTCGACGGTCACGAGGCGCTGCTCTGCCACCTCGGCATGAGCGGGCAGATGCTCATCAGCGACGCCGACGCGCCGCTGCCGCGGCACCTGCGCATCGTGCTCGACCTCGACGACGGCCGTCAGCTGCGGTTCGTCGACCAGCGGATCTTCGGCGGCATGATGCTGGCCGACGTCGACGAGGAGCAGGTGCCCGTCACGATCGGGCACATCGCGCGCGACCCGCTCGACCCGCGGTTCGACCGCGACCTCTTCGCGGCTCGGCTGCGCCGTCGGCGCACGGGCGTCAAGCGCGCCCTGCTCGACCAGACGTTGATCTCCGGCGTCGGCAACATCTACGCCGACGAGTCGCTGTGGCGCGTGCCGCTGCACTACGCGCGCGCGACGGAGAACCTGCGCGCCAAGGAGGTCGACGCGCTGCTCGGCCACGTCGTCGACGTGATGGGCGAGGCGCTCGAGCAGGGCGGCACGTCCTTCGACGCGTTGTACGTCAACGTCAACGGCCAGAGCGGTTACTTCGACCGGTCCCTCGCCGCGTACGGGCAGGAGGGTGAGCCGTGCCCGCGGTGCGGGACGCCGATCCGCCGCGACGCGTTCATGAACCGCAGCTCCTTCACCTGCCCCCGCTGCCAGCCCCGCCCCCGCAACGGCCGCTTCTGAGCCCGTGCGCCGCTGCTGATTCCCAGGTCGACATGGGAATCTGCAGCTCACCGAGGTGGAGGCAGGGTGAGTCAGCGTCCGTCGCGCGGAGCGAAGGCCGCGAGCGCCTCGACGTCGCCGGCCGGGCGGCGGAACGTCTCGTCGGCCCAGGCCTCGACGTCCGGCCAGCCCGACCCGTCGACGACGTCGCGCACCAGGCGGTCGACGTCGAGCGTCGTGCGCCCGAAGGTGACCTGTCCGTCGGAGAGCACCGCCCAGCTCGCGCCTGGGTGGCCATAGGGCAGACCCACGCTGCCGGGGTTGACCACGAGCCTGCGGTCGACGAGGCGAAGGAACGGCATGTGCGTGTGGCCGCACACCATGGTCCCGACCTCGGCGGGCAGGTCGGCGAGCACCTCGTGCCAGCGCCCGAGCCGGCTGTCGACGAGCACGACCTCGGCGTCGTCGCGAGGGGTGGCGTGGCAGAAGCGGACGAGCCCGAAGCCGGGCAGGTCGAGCGTCAGCTGCTCCGGCATCGCCTCCAGCAGGGCCAGATGGTCCGATGTGAGCTGCGCGGCGCCCCAGACCGACAGCGGGTCGTCGTCGAGCCCGACGTCGAGTCCGCGCGCGATGTGCAGCAGCTCGCGGTCGGCGTTGCCGCGCACCAGCACGGCACGGTCACCGAGGGCCACGAGACGGTCGAGGACCTCGCACGGCTGCGGGCCCCAGGTGTGGTCACCGGTGACGACCACGAGGTCCGCCGCCCTCACCGCGGGCTCGGCCAGGACCGCGTCGAGTGCGGGCAGCACGCCGTGCACGTCGGAGAGCACCGCGACCGAACGGGTCATGGCGTCACTGTGCCACGACCCACGACCCCACCACCCACGACGCAGGGTCGGTGCGACGTGGTGCGCCTTCGGTAGCCTGCGTCCCGTGGAGAGTCCCTACGGCATCGAGGCGCGCGCCCGGGTCGTGGCGGAGCCGACGAAGCGGGCCGGGCGCACGCCGTTCGAGCGCGACCGCGGTCGCGTGGTGCACTCCGCGGCACTGCGCCGCCTGTCGGCGAAGACGCAGGTCATGGGCGCCGGGTTCGACGACTTCGTGCGCAACCGGCTCACCCACACCCTCGAGGTGGCGCAGGTGGCGCGCGAGCTGGGCGCCTCGCTCGGCTGCGACCCCGACGTCGTCGACTGCGCCGCCCTCTCCCACGACCTCGGGCACCCGCCGTTCGGGCACAACGGCGAGGTCGCGCTCGACGAGGCGGCTGCGGACGTCGGCGGGTTCGAGGGCAACGCGCAGACCCTGCGCATCCTCACCCGGCTCGAGGCGAAGACCGTCGACGCCGCGGGCCGCAGCGTCGGGCTGAACCTCACGCGCGCGACGTTGGCCGCCTGCGTCAAGTACCCGTGGGCGCGCGGCGAGGCACCCGGCGGCGGCCCGAAGTTCGGCGTCTACGCCGACGACCGACCGGTCTTCGACTGGCTGAGGGCCGGGGCGCCCGTGTGGCGACGTCCGATCGAGGCGCAGGTGATGGACCTCGCCGACGACATCGCCTACTCCGTGCACGACGTCGAGGACGCGGTCGTGGGCGGCTGGTTCAGCCTGCTGCCCGGACGGCTCGACCTCGACGGGGTGCACGCCGTCGCCCGCGACTGGTACGACGCGAGCGCCGACGACGACAGGCTCGGGGGCGCGCTGGAACGGCTGCGGGCGTTGCCGGAGTGGCCGCGCGCCGAGTTCGACGGCAGCCGCGAGGCCCTCGCCGTGCTGAAGAGCCTGACGAGCGCGCTCATCGGCCGGTTCGCCGTGAGCGCGCAACGGGCCACCGTCGAGCGGTGGGGGCCGGGGCCGCTCACCCGCTACACCGCCGACCTGGAGGTGCCGCAGGCGACGCGAGACGAGATCACCGTCCTCAAGGCCGTCGCCGCGCACTACGTGATGCTCGCCGACGACCGGGCACGCCAGCTCGCGACGCAGCGCGAGGCGCTCGGCGCGCTCGTGGCGCGGCTCCTCGCGACGGGGGAGGAGCACCTCGAGCCGGAGTTCCGGGCCGACCTGCGTCGCGCCACCGACGACGCCGCTCGCACCCGCGTCGTCATCGACCAGGTGGCGAGCCTGACCGACGGGTCGGCAAGGCTGTGGGCCGACCGGCTCCTCGGTTGACGCGCACCGCCTAGGATCGACCCGTGGCGGGACTGATCAACGACGAGGACATCCAGCTCGTCCGCGAACGCGCCCGCATCGACGAGGTGGTCGAGCAGTACGTCACGCTGCGGCGCTCGGGCGGCACCATGAAGGGTCTGTGCCCGTTCCACGACGAGAAGACGCCGTCGTTCCACGCCAACCCGGCGCGCGGCACCTTCCACTGCTTCGGCTGCGGCGAGGGCGGCGACGCGATCGCCTTCATCCAGAAGATCGAGGGCCTCAGCTTCGTGGAGGCCATGGAGCGGCTCGCGGCGAAGTACGGCATCCAGCTCCGGTACGAGGAGGGTGAGTCCCGCGGGCCTCGGCGCGACCCGCAACAGCGTCAGCGGCTGCTCGAGGCGCACCGCCTGGCCGGCGAGTTCTACGCCCAGACGCTGGCGTCGTCGCCCGAGGCGTCGATCGGTCGCCAGTTCGTCACCGACCGCGGCTTCGACCAGCGGGCCGCCGAGACCTTCGCCATGGGATGGGCGCCGAAGTCGGGCACCGCGCTGCTCGGGCACCTCAAGGGCAAGGGCTTCACCGACGACGAGCTCGTCGCGGGCGGCCTGGCGCGCCGCTCGACGCGGGGCCTGTTCGACGTCTTCCAAGGACGTCTGCTCTGGCCGATCCGCGAGATGACCAGCGAGATCATCGGCTTCGGCGCCCGACGGATGTTCGACGACGACTTCATGCAGGGCAAGTACGTGAACACCGCCGAGACGCCGATCTACAAGAAGAGCCAGGTGCTCTACGGCATCGACCTCGCGCGCCGTCAGATCTCCTCGGAGAGCCGGGCGGTGGTCGTCGAGGGATACACCGACGTGATGGCGTGCCACGAGGCCGGCGTGCGCACCGCGGTCGCCACCTGCGGCACGGCGTTCGGCGAGGGCCACGCGAAGGTGCTGCGACGGATCCTGCTCGACGACGGTGCCATGCACGGCGAGGTCGTGTTCACGTTCGACGGTGACGAGGCGGGGCAGCGGGCCGCCATGAAGGCGTTCGAGGGCGACCAGCAGTTCGCCGCGCAGACCTACGTCGCGGTCGAGCCGCGCGGCATGGACCCGTGCGACCTGCGGATCGCCGACGGCGACGTCGGCGTCCGGGCGCTCGTGGACGCCCGGATCCCGCTGTACCGGTTCGTGCTCGAGAACGTGCTGCTGCGCTACGACCTCGACCGTGCCGACCAGCGGGTCGACGCGGTGCGCGAGGCGGTCGGTCTCGCGACGTCGATCCGCGACAAGAGCAAGGTCGAGGAGTTCCTGCGCGAGATCTCCACGCGCGTGGGGGTCGACGTCGACCAGGTGCGGGCCGAGCACCGTCGGTACCGGCCCCCGACGAAGCCGGACCGCCGGGCCCCGGCGCAGCAGTCGGCCGAGCCGGCACCCGCGCCACCGCCGCAGCCGTTCGTCAGCTTCGGCGCGCCCCAGTTCGCCGACGAGCGTGAGGCGTTGAAGGCGCTGGCGCAGCACCCGCACCTGGCGCGTCCGCACGCCGAGGAGCTCGACGACGGCGACTTCACGCACCCCGTCGCGCAGGAGCTGTGGCGCACGATGACCACGGTCGGGCTCCCGGCGCAGCCCGACCCGACCTTCGTGCCGCGGGTGTCCGACGCGCTCGTCTCCGACGACCTGCGGCGCGTGCTCTCCGTCGCCGCGATGGAGCCGCTCAGCTCGACCGAGGGGGCGACGGGGCGCGTCGTCGCGGCGATCATGACGCGGCTGCGACTGCTGACGGTCGGCCGCACGGTCGAGGACCTGCGCTCCAAGCTGCAGCGCACCGACCCCGCCGAGCAGCCGGACGAGTACCGCGCGGTCTTCACCGACCTGCTCGCGCGGGAGGCGGAGTTCCGCCAGCTGCGCAACCGCACCCTGGGTGGCGAGTAGTCCCCAGGATCGCCCCCACGGCGAGGTCCGCCGGGCACGCGTCCACAGGCGGCGCGGTCGTCCTGGAGCCGGGGCGGACCGGCGGCCAGGCTGGAGCCATGGACCTGGTGCGTCGTCTGCTGGGGGAGCCGTCGATCACCGCGGAGGAGGAGCGCCGGCTCGCCGTCCTCGCCCGTGCGGGTGACGACGACGCGCGGGCGGTGCTGCTGCGCCGGTCGTTGCGCCTGGCGGCCCTGCGGGTGTGGGCGCTCGGCTTCCGGGGCGACGACGTGGACGACGCGCTGCAGGTGGCCGTGCTGGCCCTGATGTCGGCCGTGGCGCGGTTCGACCCCGACCGAGGTGTCCGGCTCGCGACGTACGCGTGGCCGTGGATCACCCGGGCTCTGCACGCCCACCGCGAGGCGCGTCCGGAGGTGCCGCACGACATCGTCCCGGAACCGCGGCGCCGGCGCGCCGACCCGTCCGACGGCGTCGTCGCCGGGCACCTGGCCGGCCTGCCGCACCGCGAGCGTGCCGTGCTCGAGGCCCGCTTCAGCCGCACGCCGGAGGGCGCCTGCCCGACCCCGTGGACGGACGTCGCGACCCGTCTCGGCCTTCCCGTGTCCACGGCGCGGCGTGTCGGTGACCAGGCCCTGTCGAGACTGCGCGAGGGGGTTGGTAGAGTTACCGACCGTGCTCCCCGAGTGGGAGACATTCCCCCGTAGCTCAATTGGCAGAGCATTCGACTGTTAATCGAAGGGTTATTGGTTCGAGTCCAATCGGGGGAGCACAGGGCCCGCCAGGGCGACGAGAAGGGGACCGACGCGGCAGCGTCGGTCCCCTTCTCACGTCAGCGGCGCCTCTCGCGTCAGCGGCCGAGGAGCGCGTCCATGCCCACGGCGAACGCGGCGGCGAGGCGGACGTCGACCCGGGGGTCGGGCACCGAGACCTCGTAGCGGTCGCGCACCGACGTCGCGCGCTCGACCGAGAGCAGCGGCTGGCCGGTCGCGTCGTCGACGACGTCGAAGTGCATCTTCAGGAAGGGCAGGTCGGTGAAGCGGCGCAGCACCGCGACGAGCTGGCTGCGCTCCTGGCCGGTGCCGACGAAGCCGTCGCCCTCGAGCGTGAAGGTGGTGCGCATCAGCGACGCGCCGAACTGCTTGCGGAAGCTGCCGATCGGCGAGCCGTCGGACGCGACCACGTCGTAGGCGCCGCGCAGGTCCATCACGTTGCGGGCGCCGAACGTGAACGCCTCCTGCCGCCGGGACTCGTCGGTGTAGAAAGTCACCTTCTCCTTGAGCGCGAGCCGCTTCTGCTGCGCGACGGCGAGGACGGCGCCGTCGGGGCCGACCACCTCGTAACGGTTGGTGGTCATCGCCAGCTTCTGGTTGACGGTGAACGACGGGACGTGCTGCACGGTGGTCACGCCGAGAGCCTAGGTGCTCCAAGGGCCGTTCAGTGGTCGATCATGCCGAGAAGCCCCACGACGAAGGCGGCCGCCAGACGCACGTCGACGCGCGGGTCGGGCACGTCGACGGCGTACGTGGTGCGCTCGCCGGGGGCCCGGCCGACCGACAGCAGCGGCGCCCCGGTGTCGTCGTCGAGCACGTCGACCGCGATCCGGCGGGTCGGGGTGTCGCTGCTGAGCCGCCGCTCGAGCGCGAGGAAGCCGCTGCGCTCCTGCGCCGCGCCCGCCAGTCCCTCGGCCTCGAGCACGAACGTGGTGCGGACGAGGCTGCGGGCGGCCTGCTTGCGGAAGGACCCGACCGGACGACCGTCGGCGGCGACGACCACGTGACGTGCCCCGAGGTTCGGGCGACCGCGGACCTCGCTGCGGAACGCCTCGCGCGTGCGTGCCTCGTCGGCGTGGAACACGGTGGTCGCTCCCGCACCCCACGAGCGACGACGTTCAGCGAAGGCCAAGGTCGCACCGGTGGGATCGAGGACCTCGTGCCGCTCGGCGCGCAGCGCCGGACGCTCCCGCACGAGGAAGGCGGGCACGTGCTGGACGCCGAGGGTCGTGTCGGGCTGGTCGGGCACGTCAGTCGCCCCACGTCATCGACACGACCTCGAACGCGGCCGCGTGGGTGACGCCCATGCGGGTCCCGAGGGGCCGCGACATCCCCTCGAGGAACTCGGCGGCGTCGAAGTGCTCCCAGCCGAGACCGTCGATGTAGGCGCGGTGGGCCTCCAACGACGCGACCCCGCGGTCGAAGGTGGCGGAGGTGTCGACACCGTGCGTCGCGGCGGGGGAGCCGGACACCCACACCTGCCGGACGCCGCCCCAGGGCTCGAGACCGTCGAGCAGCTGCTCCCGATGGATCCACCGGTTGCCGGCGTCCTGCACGGCGTGGATGGTCGAGCGGCCGACGGCGACGTGGTCGGCCTGGTTCGGCGCGCTGCCACCCCACGTGTCGTGGTGGTTCACGGTGACGACGACGTCGGGCCGGTGCTGTCGGACCTGCTGGGCGATCGCGGCCCGCAGGGCCACCGTCTGCTCGACGACGCCGTCGGGGAAGCCGAGGAACTCGACGACGTCGACGCCGACGATGCGCGCGGACTCGACCTGCTCGGCCTCGCGCACCGTCCGGCACTCCTGGGGCGCGAGCGCGTCGATGCCGGCCTCGCCGCTCGTGACCATGCAGTAGACGACGGTCTTGCCCTGCTCGGTCCAGCGGGCCACGGCGGCAGCGGCGCCGAACTCCACGTCGTCGGGATGGGCGACGACGACGAGCGCCCGCTCCCAGTCCTCGTCGAGCGGGTTCAGCGGGACGGGCGCCTCGTCGGTCATGGCGTCAGGCTACGGGGCGCGGTTGGGTCGGGCCATGGCTGAGCAGCAGCGGCCGACGCCGGGCCCCGCGTCGTGCTCCCGAGGGGCGAGATGGTTCAGGCCTCGGTGCGGGGTCGGCTGATGCGGCCGACGAGGCGCTCGAGCGGCCCCCGCCCGACGAACGCCACCCACAGCGTCGCCAGCACGAGCAGACCGACGCTGGTGCGCGCCCAGACGGTGTTGCTGATGCCGACGTACCCGCCGAACGGACCTCCGGCCAGCGCGGTGAGCAGGAGCAGGTGAGCGGTGTAGGCCGTCAGCGGCATCGAGCCCAGCGCCGCGAAGGGAAGCAGCACGGCCCGCAGTCGGCGGGCGAGCAGCAGGCACAGTCCGATGACGGCGACCGCGAGCCCGCCGGACCCGACGATCTCCGGAGCGCCGGCGGTGTGCGGCTTGTACTGCATCGCGGTGCTCCACACGTGCTGGATCTCGTCGGACTGCTCGAGCCGGGTGAGGTAGCCGGGCTCGCTCGTGGGGTTGCCGAGGTCGTCGGTGTAGTCCGGCGCCGCATAGCCGAGGTAGGCGACGAGGTCCTCGCGGTCGGAGCCGATGAGGTGACCCGCTCCGTACCCGAGCGTCGCGACCACGACGCCGCCGAGCAGCAGTCCTGCCGCCACGCGTGCGCGGGTGAGGGGGAGCCGCCCGACGGCCATGCCGGCCAGGAGCACCGCCAGCCACGCGGTGACCGGGTAGAGGCCGAACAGGGTGAGGTCGAGGCCGGGGCCCGACGCGGCGAGGCTGAGCGCGTGGGCCAGCGCGACCCCGAACGGCGCGACCACGGCGAGCAGGACCGCGACGGTCCAGAGCCGTCGGGTGCTCCAGTGCAGGACGAGGGTCGAGGCCACGAACAGCAGCCCGTAGAGCGGCAGGATCACGCCGACGCCGGTGTTGAGCAGCTCGATGGCGAGGCCGATGAGGAGGATCAGCAGACCGCGTCGCACGAGCGTCATCTGCAGACGGGTGTCCCCGGGGCGTGCCCGGCCCTTGCAGATGAGGCTGATGGAGACGCCGGCCAGCATCGCGAACAGCAGCGACGACCGTCCGTTCACGATGCCGTCCCAGGTGGACGGGTCGGACCAGGTGATGTCGTCGTGGGTGTCGCCCAGGTGGGCTCCGACCATCCCGAGGACTGCGAGCCCGCGGGCGACGTCGATGCCGACGATGCGGGGCGGTCGGCCGAACCGACGCAGCCGCTCGACGGGTCCGACACGGCGGCGCGACGGGGCGCCCTCCTCGACGACGGTCATCGCCACCTCGCTGCCTCGTCCCCGACCTGTCGGGCCGAGCATGCCCTGCCCGGCTGAGAGCGTCGTGAGGGCGCGCCGCGGGCGTGTTCGTTCGCGGCGGTGGTGATGGTCGTGGTGGGGCGGGTGGGGCTCGAACCCACGACCCAAGGATGATGACTCCTCTGGTGGGGCGGGTGGGGCTCGAACCCACGACCCAAGGATGATGAGCCTCGCGAGGGACGTGCTGGTCGTCGGACCATCTCGGTGTGTGGTGGGGCGGGTGGGGCTCGAACCCACGACCCAAGGATGATGAGCCTCGCGAGGGACGTGCTGGTCGTCGGACCATCTCGGTGTGTGGTGGGGCGGGTGGGGCTCGAACCCACGACCCAAGGATTATGAGTCCTCTGCTCTGACCGGCTGAGCTACCGCCCCAAGGGTGCACAGCCTAGCGAGCGGGCAGACTGGGCCCATGACCGACGCCGTGATCGCCGACCTGGACGGGACGTTGGTCGACGTGTCGTCGATCCTGCACCACGTGACGGGGGAGGAGCGCGACTTCGCGGCCTTCCACGCGTCGTCGCGCGACTGCCCGCCCCGACCGGAGGTGGTCGAGGCGGTGCGTGCGGCGCACGAGCAGGGGCGTGCGGTGCTGGTGGTGACGTCGCGGGAGTTCGTGTGGCGCGACCTGACGCTGGACTGGCTGCAGGAGCATGACGTGCCATACGACCAGCTGGTCATGCGGATCGTGGGCGACTACCGCCCCGACCACGTCGTGAAGGCGGAGATGCTCGATGAGCTCGAGAAGGACGGCTACCGCGTGCTCGAGGCCTGGGAGGACGCGCCGGACATCGCCGACCTGTGGCGCTCGCGGGACATCGACGTGCACGTGGTCGGCTGAGCCGGCCGCGACGTCGCGCTCAGAGGCCGAACATGCCGCGCTGGTCGGCTGGCACGAGGTCGAGGAACTCGGGGTGGTCGCGGATCACCTTGGGCACGAACGGGCAGAACGGCAGCACCTGCGCGTCACGTTCGGCCAGCTCGCGCAGGGTCCCGACGATGAGCTCGGAGCCGATGCCGCGACCCTCGAAGGCGGGGAGCACGCGGGTGTGGGGCAGGGCGTACACGTCGCCGTCGGCGCGGTAGTCGACCCAGCCGGCGAGCTCGTCGTCGACGGTGATCTCGAAGCGGGAGGCGCTTGGGTTGTCCTGCACGACGGAGGTCATGACCACATCGTCACATGCACCGCCGACGGTCGCGACCGACCGCGCGCGAGCGTCGCGCGGGCTCGGGGCTGGTGCCGAGGACGCTGCTGTGGCTACCATGGGCGCAACGCGGACTGATGACGCGTGGCTCCGTGAGGTCGCTGGGGAAGGCGGATCTCGAGCTAGGAGGCACGATGAGCATCCCCACCCGTGGAGTCCTGTATGTCCACTCCGCGCCGTCCGCGCTGTGCCCGCACGTCGAGTGGGCGGCCGCGGGCGTCCTCGGCGACAGCGTCGACCTCGACTGGCAGTCGCAGCCTGCGGAGGCCGGTACGTACCGCGCCGAGCTGTCGTGGCAGGCCCCGGCGGGCTCCGCCGCGGCCCTCGCGTCGGCGATGCGCGGCTGGGACCGGCTCCGGTTCGAGGTCACGGAGGAGCCGACGGCCTCGAGCGAGGGGGCACGGTTCTCCTTCACCCCGACCCTGGGCATCTTCCACGCGATGACCGGCCTGCACGGCGACGTCCTCATCCCCGAGGACCGCATCAAGGCGTTCCGCGTCAAGGCAGCGCTCGGCGAGATCACCATGGACGAGGCGCTCGACGGCCTCCTCGGGGTGGCCTGGGACGCCGAGCTCGAGCCGTTCCGGCACGCCGGCGAGGGCGCCCCGGTCCGCTGGCTGCACCAGGTCGTCTGACCCGGGGCGTTCAGCCGATCGTGACCTTCGCGGACGGCGATGCGGTGTTGCTGTCCTCGTGGAACACGCGGAACTCGCGCTCGCCCGGACGTGACGTGTAGATCTGGGTCTGGAACCGGCCGCCCTCGCGGGTCTGCAGCGAGACGGGGAAGTCCTCCCAGTCGGCACCCGGGTCGCGGGACTGCACCTGCAGCAGCTGGCCCTCGCCGAGGGAGGGGAACCGGCCGGAGATGGTGAACCGCTGACCGGCGGCGATCCGGTCGCTCTCGACCGAGAAGGTCGGCTTCTCCTCCGGCTCCTGCGTCGCGGACGGCGTCGGCGACGGGCTCGCCGACGGGCTGCTCGACGGCGTCGCGGGGGCGGTGGGGCCCGAGATCGGCGGGAGCTCCACGCCGCCCAGGCCGGTCGCGCGCACCACGGTGGCGCCGGCGAAGCCGAGTCCACCGCCGATCACGAGGCCGGCCACGACGAACCACATCGCGAGCCGCCAGAGCGCGTCGGCGCGGCCCGCGAGGCTGCGCTCGCCCGGCGCCCGCTCGCGGCCCTCGGCGCCGAGGGTCACCGCCACGGCGGGACCACGGCGACCACGCCGGCCTGCCGGTCGGTGCTCGACGACGGCACGTACGGCGTCGTCGACGGTCACGAGCTCGTCGACCGTGGCGTCCTCGAGGTGGACGCCGAACCGACGGCCCAGCTCGTCGGCGACCTCGACGGCGGCGAGCGAGTCGACGCCGAGGTCCTCGAGGCGGGCGTCGTCGCGCACCTGGTCAGGGGTGCACTCGACGACGGTCACGAGGATGTCGGTCAGCTGTGCGCGGACCTCGGCTGGGGTGGGCACGGCGTCAGTCTAACGAGCCACCCGACGTCGTCGGTTCCGGCGCGGCCGAACCCGCCACCTCCTACGATGGGCCGATGACCAGCGGCGACGATCTGCAGTTCGTGGTGGTGCACGGCTACCGTCGCGCCTACCGACGCAAGGGCAAGGGTCCGGCCCTGCTCCTGCTGCACGGCCTGGGCTGCGAGTCCGGCACGTGGGAGCCCGTCATGGACGCGCTCGCCGAGCACTACACCGTGATCGCGCCCGACCTGCTCGGCCACGGCGAGTCCGACAAGCCCGACGCCGACTACTCGCTCGGTGGCTACGCCAACGGCATGCGCGACCTGCTGACGGTCCTCGGCATCAACAAGGTGACCGTCGTGGGCCACAGCTTCGGCGGCGGGGTGGCGATGCAGTTCGCCTACCAGTACCCCGACCGCACCGAACGCATCGCGCTCGTGTCCTCCGGCGGCCTCGGCAAGGACGTCACGCCGCTCATCCGCTTCCTCACCCTGCCCGGCAGCGGCGCCGCGCTCGGCCTCGCGACCCTGCGTCCCTGGCGCCGGGCGGTCGCGGCGAGCATGCGCGGACTCTCGCGCACGGGCGTCCGGCAGCTACGCGACCTCGGCGAGGTGGCGGCGATCTACGAGTCCTTCGCCGACCCGCGCGCACGGCACGCGGTGCAGCGCGTCACGAGCCACGTGCTCGACTGGCGCGGCCAGTTCGTCACGATGATCGACCGGACCTACCTGGCCCGGATCATCCCCGTGCTCGTCGTCTGGGGCGCCGACGACCTCGTGATCCCCGCCTCGCACGCCGAGATCGCGCGCAACCAGGCATGGTCGCACGTGCACGTGCTGCCCGACGCGGGCCACTTCCCGCACCGTGACCACCCGGAGCAGTTCGCCCAGATCCTCCACGACTTCGTGGCCGCGACCGACCCGGCCACGTACCACCGCAGCACCTGGCGCGCGATGCTGCGCCAGGGTCAGCCCGTGATGGACCCGGAGCCGCCGCCGGGACCGGGCGCCGTGACCGTCGCCGGCTGAGCCGGCTGCTCGTCGACCGGCGCCAGGCCTCGTCGCTTGCGCCGCCCTCGGTTCCCGGACGCCCAGGCGCCCAGCGACACCGACGCCCAGCCGATGACGATGCCGGCGATGTCGTCGGCGAGGTAGTGCCAGCCGAAGTAGATGGTGGCCAGGACGGTGACCACGAAGAACGCCCAGGTGATCGCGCGGATCGCGAGCTTCTGACCGGTGCGCTGCATGAACAGGGCCGCGGTGAACGTCACGGAGACGTGCAACGAGGCGAAGCCCGCCACACCGTGGATCTTCTCGCTCGCCCACGGGTCGGTGAGCACGTCGACCCTGTTGCGGAACAACGAGCGTTGCAGCTCGGTGACGTCGGTCGTCGCAAGGTCCCAGTACATCGACGGCTGCGCGAACGCCGGGCCGAGGGTCGGGAGCGCGTAGTAGCTGAGGACGCCGAGGATCCAGTTGAGGCACAGCGCCGTGGCGTACCAGGCGCCGATCGAGAAGTCGCGGTTGAGCACCAGGAAGGCGCCCAGCGTGATGGGGATGAGCGGCAGGTAGGCGATGTACGCGAACGACAGCACGTGCGCCATCACGTCGGTGCCGAGCAGGTTGTGCAGGACCGTGGCCGGGTTGTGGCCGAACATGAGCCAGTGGTCGAGCTCGAGGAGCTGGCGGTCGAACAGCACGCCCTCGCGGTACGTGGGCAGGTAGCTCTTGAGGTTGCGGTAGCTGACGTAGCTCGCGTAGAAGGTGATCAGTCCGGTCGCGATGTAGCCGACCCGCTTGAGCGACCACTCCTCCCGCACCACCTCGCGCGCGCCCTCGCCGATCTGCTTCCAGCCGCGACGACGCACGGCGGCGGGCACGATGCCGGCGGCGAAGAACAGCAGCGCCAGCAGCGGGAGGCGCACGTACGCCGGTCCGAGGAACCCCTCGGGGTCCTTCATGGGCAGTCCGAGGTACAGCGAGGAGAACACCGCGGCGCCCGTGACCGCCACGGACAGCGCGACGGCAAAGGTGTACGGCCAACGACGCATGGGCAACATCCTAGGGTGCGTCGGCTAGGAGTTCCCTGAGACGCCGACCGTCGAGGTCGGCGCCCCAGGGCACCGCTTCAGGCGTCGCCACCCTCCTGGGCGACGCCGCGGGTGGCGGTCGGGTCGTCGATGCGCAGCGACGTGAAGGCGTCGCGCACGACCGACTGCTCGACGAGCTCCTGCTGCGCGAGGCTCTGCAGCACCGAGACGACGATCGACTCCGCGTCGATCTGGAACACGCGACGTGCCGCGGCACGCGTGTCGGCGAAGCCGAAGCCGTCGGCGCCGAGCGACTGCCACGGTCCGGGGACCCAGCGGGCGATCTGGTCGGGGACGGCCCGCATGTAGTCGCTGACCGCGAGCGTGACGTTCGCGTGGTCCATGAGCTGCGTCGTGATCCACGGGACCCGCTGGTACTCGCCCGGGTTGTTGAGGTTCCACTTCTCGGCGGCGACCGCGTCGCGCGCGAGCTCGTTCCACGACGTGACGGACCAGACGTCGGCCTTCACGTCGTACTGCTCGGCGAGCATCTCCTGCGCCTTCAGCGCCCACGGGAGCGCGACGCCCGAGGCCATGATGCGGGCCGTGTGACGGCCCCGCTCGCCGCGGCGGTACAGGTAGGCGCCCTTGAGCAGCGCGTCGACGTCGAGGTCCTCGGGCTCGGCCGGCTGGTTGATCGGCTCGTTGTAGACGGTCAGGTAGTACAGGACGTCCTCGCCGTGCGGGCGGTCGTCGGACGTGCCGTACATGCGACGCATGCCGTCCTTCACGATGTGCGCGATCTCGTAGCCGTACGCGGGGTCGTAGTGCACGACCGCCGGGTTCGTCTGCGCGATGAGGGGGGAGTGGCCGTCGGCGTGCTGCAGCCCCTCGCCGGTCAGCGTCGTGCGACCCGCGGTGGCACCGATGAGGAACCCGCGCGCCAGCTGGTCGGCCATCGCCCAGATCGAGTCGGCGGTCCGCTGGAAGCCGAACATCGAGTAGAAGAGGTAGACGGGGATCATCGGCTCGCCGTGCGTCGAGTACGCGCTGCCGGCCGCGATCGCCGACGCCATGGCGCCGGCCTCGCTGATGCCCTCGTGCAGCAGCTGGCCCTTCTGGGACTCCTTGTAGGCCAGGAGCAGCTTGCGGTCGACCGACTCGTACGTCTGGCCGGCCGGGTTGTAGATCTTCGCCGACGGAAACATCGAGTCCATGCCGAACGTGCGGTACTCGTCCGGCGCGATCGGCACGATGCGGCGGCCGATCTCGGGGTCCTTCATGAGGTCGCGCAGCAGGCGGACGAACGCCATCGTCGTCGCGATCTGCTGCTTGCCCGAGCCCTTGGAGAGCGCCGAGTAGGTGTCGGGCTCGGGGAGCTTGACCGACACGGGGTCGACCCGGCGCTGCGGGAGACCGCCGCCCAGCGCGTCGCGGCGGGCGCGCATGTACTGGATCTCCTCGCTGTCCTCGCCCGGGTGGTAGAACGGCGCGAGGTCGTCGCCCTCGATCTGTGCGTCGCTGACCGGGATGTTGAGCCGGTCGCGGAAGCGCTTGAGGTCGTCCTTGGTCAGCTTCTTCATCTGGTGCGTGGCGTTGCGGCCCTGGAAGGACTCGAGCAGCCAGCCCTTGATGGTGTGCGCCAGGATCACGGTCGGCTGGCCGGTGTGCTTCTGCGCGGCGTCGAACGCGGCGTAGACCTTGCGGTAGTCGTGGCCACCGCGCGGCAGGCGCTCGATGTCCTCGTCGCTGAGGTGCTCGACCATGGCGCGCAGGCGCGGGTCGGGGCCGAAGAAGTTCTCACGGTTGTACGCACCGGACTCCACCGACAGCGTCTGGAACTCGCCGTCGGGCGTGCGGTTCATCTGGTTGACGAGCACGCCGTCGACGTCGCGGGCGAGGAGGTCGTCCCACTCGCGGCCCCACACGACCTTGATGACGTTCCAGCCGGCGCCGCGGAAGTACGACTCCAGCTCCTGGATGATCTTGCCGTTGCCGCGCACCGGGCCGTCGAGCTGCTGCAGGTTGCAGTTGATGACGAACGTGAGGTTGTCGAGCTCCTCGCGGGCGGCCAGGCCGATGGCGCCGAGCGACTCGGGCTCGCCCATCTCGCCGTCGCCGAGGAACGTCCACACGTGCTGCTGGCTGGTGTCCTTGATGCCGCGGTCGTGCAGGTAGCGGTTGAACCGCGCCTGGTAGATGGAGTTGATGGCCGCCAGACCCATGGAGACGGTCGGGAACTCCCAGTAGTCGGGCATGAGGCGGGGGTGCGGGTACGACGACAGGCCCTGGCCGAAGCCATGGGAGTGCTCCTGGCGGAAGCGGTCGAGCTGCTCCTCGCTCAGGCGGCCCTCGAGGAAGGAGCGCGCGTAGATGCCGGGCGCGGCGTGGCCCTGGATGTAGATGTGGTCGCCGCCGCCCGGGTGGTCCTTGCCGCGGAAGAAGTGGTTGAAGCCGACCTCGTAGAGGCTGGCCGCCGACTGGTAGGTCGCGATGTGGCCACCGACGCCCAGGCCAGGACGGTTCGCGCGGGAGACCATGACGGCCGCGTTCCAGCGGATGTAGGAGCGGATCCGGCGCTCGATCGCCTCGTTGCCGGGGAACCACGGCTCGTGCTCGGGCGGGATCGAGTTGATGAAGTCGGTGCTGCGCAGGGCCGGCACGCCGATGTTCTGCTCGCGGGCGCGCTCGAGGAGCTTGAGCATGACGTACCGGGCACGGGAGCGGCCTCGCTCGTCGACCATCTGGTCGAGCGACGCCAGCCACTCGGAGGTCTCGTCGGGATCGATGTCGGGCAGCTGCGTCGGCAGCCCCTCGTGGATGACAGCGGGGCGCTCGGTGGGGGACTGGCCGGTGGGCATGTGCGACTCCTGGGACGTCTTGTGGACCTCTCCATCTTTCCACGCCGGATTCGCTAGGGTGACACCGGCGGACGTTGTGAACATCTACCGATCAGTAGGAAAATCCCCTACTTTGCAGTAGGTTCTCGACCACCGTCGCACCCGACCCGGTCCCGGGCGGCACTGCCCCTCCAGGCGTGCCAGAGTGGGACCACACCACCGGACGAACTGAGGAGAACCGTTGGACGCCGCGAGGCTGGGCTTCAGCCCCGACACCGTCATCCAGGAGCTGGGCTGGGACGAGGACGTCGACAACGAGCTCCGGTCCGCGATCGAGGAGATCGTCGGGCACGCACTCGTCGACGGTGAGTCCGACGAGGTGGTCGACGGCGTCATCCTCTGGTGGCGCGACGACGACGGCGACCTCGTGGACGCGTTGTTCGACGCGCTCTCCGACCTCGCCGAGGGCGGGTCGATCTGGGTGCTCACGCCCAAGGTCGGCCGACCGGGCTACGTGACCGGCGCCGACATCGCCGAGGCGGCTCCCGTCGCCGGCCTGTCGACGACCACGACCTCCTCGGCGTCGGCCGAGTGGGCCGCCACCAAGCTCTCCACCCACAAGCGCTGAGTCCCAGCGTTTCGAGGCCGGCGCAGCGGCGCCGGGGGCTCGTCGCGTCCTAGGCTGGGGCCATGACGATCGACGTAGGCCAGCCCGCCCCCGACTTCACGCTCAAGAGCCAGCACGGCGAGGACGTCTCCCTGTCGTCCTTCCGCGGACGTCCCGTGGCGCTCGTGTTCTTCCCGTTCGCGTTCAGCGGCATCTGCACCGGTGAGCTCTGCGAGATCCGCGACAACATCGGCGCCTTCGCCGACAGCGACGTCGAGGTGCTCGCGATCTCCTGCGACCACTTCTTCTCCAACCGCGCCTTCGCCGACGCGGAGGGCCTGACGTTCCCCGTGCTGAGCGACTTCTGGCCGCACGGCGAGGTCAGCCGCGCCTACGGCATCTTCAACGAGGGCGCGGGCGCGCCCGAGCGCGGCACCTACCTCGCCGACGCCGAGGGCGTCCTGCGCTGGAAGGTGGAGCACCCCATCGGCCAGGCGCGCGACTTCGACGCCTACCGCGCCGCGCTGGCCGAGCTCTGATGCTCGCCGCGTTCAGCATCAGCCCGGTCAGCGCCGACGAGTCGGGGTCGGTCGCGGCTGCGGTCGCCGAGGCCGTGCGGGCCGTCCGTGCGTCGGGCCTGCCGTGCGAGACGACGTCGATGTTCACCACGGTCGAGGGGGAGTGGGACGAGGTGATGGCGGTCGTGAAGGCTGCCGTCGACGCCGTCGCGGCGGTGTCGTCGCGGGTCTCGCTCGTGCTGAAGGCGGACATCCGACCGGGCTTCACGGGCCAGCTGACGGCCAAGGTCGAGCGGCTCGAGGCGCACCTGCGCGACGACGGCTGAAGTCGCCGGAGTTTCCCGCCCAAACGGCTGCGCGTGACACCCCTGCTGCGCCATGATGGGAGTGCTGCGGCCGCCCGGGACCCGAGACCCCGGCGGCCGCAGCCTCTGTCTGTCGGGGACCCGGTCGTCGCGCTGGCGTGCGGTAGGGTTCCCAGGCGTCCGACGGCACTCGTCGGACCCACCCGGGGCGAATAGCTCAGCTGGTCAGAGCACTCGGCTTACACCCGAGCGGTCGGGGGTTCGAGTCCCTCTTCGCCCACCCGAGGACCCCGTCCGCCGGGTCGTCTCAGCCCGTCGGGCAGGACGAGCGGACGAGGCGCTCGATCTGCGCCAGACCGTCCGCGACGCCGTCGCCCTCGGCCCGGGCGACGATGGCCACGCCGTAGCGGTCGTGCAGCAGGCGGTAGGCGCGCTCCACGTCACCGTCGACCAGCGCCACGATCCCTGCGGGGGTGCTGCGAGCGAGGCGCACGACGACGTCGTCGGTGCGCAGGCCGCCGACCTTCTCCACCACGTCCTTCGCCGCGTCCGACGTCTGGTCCTGGCCGCACCGCAGGTCGGGAGCGGTCACCGTGGTGGGCGCGCCCGAGCAGCCGAGGAGCAGGGCGAGGATGCCGACGGCGAGGGCGCGACGCATGCGCCCACTGTCGTCCACAGGGCGCGACGCGGCAAGGAGCCGGTGTCGGCAGCGCCTGACACGATGACCGGGTGACCACCTCCACCGCCACCGCCACGGACGCGCTCGACGCCCTGCGTCGCCTCACCGGCCGACCCGACGCCCAGTTCCACGACGGGCAGCTCGAGGCGATCACGGCCCTCGTCGACGACCACCGGCGCGCGCTCGTCGTCCAGCGCACCGGCTGGGGCAAGTCGGCGGTCTACTTCGTCGCCACCTCGCTGCTGCGCGCGCGGGGCACCGGTCCCACGCTCCTGGTGTCCCCGCTCATCGCCCTCATGCGCGACCAGGTCGCCGCCGCCGCGCGCGCCGGGGTGCGGGCCGTCTCGATCAGCTCGGCCAACGCGCACGAGTGGGACGACGTGCGGGCCCGGCTCGACGCCGACGACGTCGACGTGCTGCTCGTGTCGCCCGAGCGCCTCACCAACCCCCGGTTCCGCGACGAGCAGCTGCCCGAGCTGCGCCGCCGCATCGGCCTGCTCGTCGTCGACGAGGCGCACTGCATCTCCGACTGGGGCCACGACTTCCGGCCCGACTACCGACGCCTCGCCGACCTCATCGACTCCATGCCCGACGGCGTGCCGGTGCTCGCCACGACCGCCACCGCCAACCAGCGGGTGGTCACCGACGTCGAGGAGCAGCTGGGTGCCTCCGGGTCCGGCGCTCCGGGCGACTCGGACGTCCTCACGCTGCGCGGCTCCCTGGCACGCACGAGCCTGCGTCTGGGCTCGCTGAGGCTGCCCAGCTCGAAGGAGCGGCTCGGCTGGCTCGTCTCGCACCTGGCCGAGCTGCCCGGAAGCGGCATCGTCTACACGCTCACGGTGTCGGCGGCGGAGGACCTCGCGCGGCTGCTCACCGAGGCGGGCCACGAGGTGGCGGCCTACACGGGCCGCACCGACCCCGACGAGCGGGTGCGGCTGGAGCAGGCGCTCAAGGACGACCAGCTGAAGGCCCTCGTCGCCACCAGCGCGCTCGGCATGGGCTTCGACAAGCCCAACCTCGGCTTCGTCGTGCACCTCGGGGCGCCCTCCTCGCCCGTCGCCTACTACCAGCAGGTCGGCCGCGCGGGCCGCGCCACGGAGTCCGCCGACGTCCTGCTGCTGCCCGGACCGGAGGACGCCGACATCTGGCGCTACTTCGCGACGGCGTCGATGCCGACGCAGGCCAAGGTCGACGCGGTGCTCGGTGCCCTGGGCAGCACCCCGACGTCGGTCGCGGCGCTGGAGGCGCAGGTCGACATCCGTCGCACGCCGCTCGAGTTGCTGCTCAAGGTGCTCGACGTCGACGGTGCCGTGCGCCGCGTGCAGGGCGGCTGGGTCAGCACGGGGGAGCCCTGGGTCTACGACGCGGACCGCTACGAGCGCATCGCGCAGGCACGCGAGGCGGAGCAGGAGGCGATGCTCGAGTACCAGGCGGGCCGCACCTGCCGGATGGAGCTGCTGCAGCGTCAGCTCGACGACCCGACCGCCGCGCCGTGCGGCCGCTGCGACGTGTGCGCGGGCCCCTGGTACCCGACCAGCACCGACGGCGAGGCCGTCGCGCGGGCCACCCAGTCGCTCGACCGTGTGGGGGTGCCCGTCGACCCGCGGGCGCAGTGGCCGTCCGGCGTCGGCCGGCTCGGGGTGGACGTCTCGGGTCGCATCCCTCCGGCGGAGCGCCCGGAGACCGGCCGCGTCGTCGCGAGGCTCACCGACCTCGGGTGGGGCGGCACGTTGCGCGAGCTGTTCGCCACGGGCGCGCCGGACGTCGCCGTGTCGGAGGCCCTGCTGGGTGCCTGTGCGCGTGCCCTGCGCGACTGGCCCTGGGCGGAGCGCCCGGTCGCCGTGGTCGCGGTGCCGTCGGCCGCGCGACCGACGCTGGTGGCCTCGGTGGCCGAGGGGCTCGCGCGGCTCGGCCGCCTCCCGCTGCTGCCGCCCCTGCAGCTCGCGCCGGGCGCACCGCAGGCCACACAGGGGGGCAACAGTGCGTTCCGGCTCGCAGGCGTGTGGGGACGGTTCGTCGTGTCCGACGACCTACGGCAGGCCCTGGCCGGGCTCTCCGGTCCGGTCCTGCTCGTCGACGACCTCGTCGACAGCCGCTGGACCATGGCCGTGGCGTCGCGCGAGCTGCGCCTCGCCGGGGCCGACGCGGTGCTGCCGTTCGCGCTCGGCTCGGTGGGGTAGGGCCGCGCTCGGGTCGTAGGGTGGCCGCCATGCCGACCTTGCGTGACGTCGTCCGCGTGCTCGACGAGCTCTACGACCCACGGTGGGCCGACGACTGGGACGCCGTGGGCACCGTCGTCGGCGACCCGGACGCCGAGGTCGCGCGCATCCTCCTCGCCGTCGACCCCGTCCAGGCGGTCGCCGACGAGGCCGTCGCGCGCGGAGCCGACCTGCTCCTCACGCACCACCCCCTGTACCTCAAGGGCGTCACGTCGGTGGCCGCCACGACGCCGAAGGGCCGGGTCGTGCACACCCTCGCGTCGCACGGCGTGGCCCTGCACACCTGCCACACCAACGCCGACTCGCCGCCGCTCGGCGTCTCGGAGTCGATGGCCCTGGCGCTCGGGCTCACCGACGTCCGTCCGCTCGACGTCGACACCGATCCCGGGCTCGACGCCTGGGTCGTCCACGTGCCGCGCGCGGACGCCGACGCGGTGGCCGCCGCCATGCACGGGGCGGGCGCGGGGAGCATCGGCGACTACGACTCGGCCGTCTTCCGTTCCGACGGCACGGGCTCGTTCCGTCCGTTGGCGGGCGCGAACCCCACGATCGGCGAGGTCGGGGCGCTCGAGCACGTCGAGGAGACGCGGCTCGAGCTCGTGGCGCCGGCCGCGGCGCGGGAGTCCGTGCGCTCAGCCCTGCTGCAGGCCCACCCCTACGAGGAGGTGTCCTACCTCCTCCTGCCCACGGCAGCGCGACCGAGCGAGCGCGGCAGCGGACGGATCGGTGTGCTCGCCCAGCCGACGACACTGGGGGAGTTCGTCGAGCACGTCCACCGCACCCTCCCCGCGCACGGCAGCGCCACCCGCGTGGCCGGCGACCTCGACCGCACCGTGCGCACGGTCGCGCTGTGCGGTGGATCGGGCGACTTCCTGCTCCCGACGGCCGACGCGGCCGGCGCGGACGTCTACGTCACCTCCGACCTGAAGCACCACCCGGTGAGCGAGCACCTCGAGCGTCCGGGAGCCTGCGCCGTCGTCGACGTGCCGCACTGGGCCGCGGAGTGGACGTGGCTGCCGGTGGCGGCGTCCGCACTGCAGGACCGGCTGGGCGATACGGTTGACGTCCACGTGTCGACGCTGGTGACCGATCCTTGGTCGCACGCGCTGGCTCCCGCACCCAGGAGGACCCCCTGAAAGCCGAACCGTCCGCCCAGCAGACCCTGCTGGAGCTGCAGACCCAGGACTCCGCGCTCGCCCGTCTGCAGCACCGACGCGGCACCCTGCCCGAGATCGCGCGCATCGAGGAGCTGACGCAGGAGGTCGCGCAGCTGCGTGGGCGCCAGATCGAGGTCGAGACGAAGGTCAGCGACCTCGCCCGCGTACAGGCGAAGGCCGAGGCGGAGGTCGAGCAGGTCAAGGCGCGGCGCACGCGCGACGAGGAGCGCCTCTCCTCCGGGGCGATCACCAACCCCAAGGACCTCGAGAACCTCCAGCACGAGCTGGGTGCGCTCGAACGCCGCATCGCGACGCTCGAGGACGAGGAGCTCACCGTCATGGAGGACCTCGAGATCGCTGAGGCGGAGCTGCGTGCCGTCACGGCCGACCACGACGCCCTCGTCGCGGAGCTCGAGCACGTCACCGCGGCGCGCGATGCCGCCGTCGCCGCCATCGACGACGAGATCGTCTCGGTGCAGAGCGAGCGCGAGTCGACCGCGCCGGCCGTCCCGAAGGACCTCCTGGCGCTCTACGACAAGGTGCGGGCGCAGTACGGCGGGCTCGGCGCCGCCGCGCTGCGGGCGCGTCGCTGCGAGGGCTGCCGCCTGGAGCTCAACGGCGCCGACCTGCGCGAGCTGGCGGCACGTCCGGAGGACGACGTCCTGCGTTGCCCCGAGTGCAGTCGCATCCTCGTCCGGACGGCCGAGTCGGGACTGTGAGCACCACCCGCGTCGTCGTCGAGGCCGACGGCGGGTCACGGGGCAACCCGGGACCCGCCTCCTACGGGGCTCTCGTGCGCGACGCGGACACCGGCGAGGTGATCGCCACGCGCGGTGAGACGATCGGCACCGCCACCAACAACGTCGCCGAGTACCGCGGCCTCATCGCCGGACTCGAGCTCGCCGCCGAGCACGCACCGGGCGCCGACGTCGAGGTCCGGATGGACTCCAAGCTGGTCGTCGAGCAGATGGCGGGCCGGTGGAAGGTCAAGCACCCGTCGATGCAGCCGCTCGCGGCGCAGGCCCGGGAGCTCGCGGGAGCGGTCACGGACTGGACGTGGGTGCCGCGGGAGCGCAAACGCCGCCGCCGATGCGCTCGCGAACGAGGCGCTCGACGCTCAGGCGCGCACGGGCGAGCCCGCCGTCGTCGGCACCGGTGTCCGGCAGGAGGCCAGCGCCTCACGACCCGCCGACGACGTGACGGCCGCGGTCGACGCACCTGCCGCGGGCGGCGCCAAGGACACCAACCCCCTGCTCGGCTGGCGTGGCGACGTGCACGGACGCCCGACCACCCTGGTGCTCCTGCGGCACGGTGTCACGGCCAACACCCAGCGCAAGCTGTTCTGCGGGCGAGGTGGCTCCGACCCCGGTCTCGTCGCCGAGGGGGAGGCCCAGGCCGCCCGGGCCGCAGCGTGGATCGCGCGGCACCACGACGTCGACGCCATCGTCGCGTCCCCGCTGCGGCGGACGCGGGAGACGGCCGGCTTCGTCGCCCGCGAGACCGGGCTGGAGGTTGCGGTCGACGACGGCGTCGAGGAGGCCGCCTTCGGCGACTGGGACGGTCACGGTTTCGGCGACATCATGGAGCGCTGGCCCGAGGAGATGTCGGCCTGGCTCGCCTCGACGTCGGTCGCCCCTCCCGGTGGCGAGTCCTTCGACCAGGTCCAGGAGCGGGTCCGTGAGGCGCGCGACCGGATCCTCGCCGACCACGCGGGGGAGACGGTCGTCGTGGTCAGCCACGTCACCCCCATCAAGCTGATGACGCGCCTGGCGCTCGACGGACCGATGTCGATCATCCACCGCATGGAGCTCGCCCCCGCCAGCATCACCACGATCGCCTGGTGGCCCGACGGCACGCCGTCGCTGCGCGGGTTCTCGATCGTCCCGGAGTAGAGGGGCCGGACGCGTCCGGTCAGTGCGTGCCGGCGGTGACCACGTCGAGACGGGTGCCGTCCTGCTCGACCGTCCAGCCGAGGTCGCGCCAGGCGACCACGAGCTCGTCGACCGAGGTCGGCTGCGCGCCCTCGACGAGGAGCGCGCGGACCAGCCGACCCTTGGTCGCCTTGTTGAAGTGGCTGACGACCGTGCGGCGGCCGTCCTGCTCGTGCAGCACGCGCACCGTCGCGGTGCGCGGCGCCAGGTCGGCGGACGGCTTGCCCAGGTTCACGTACGCGCCGGACCGCAGGTCGACCAGCAGACCGCCGTCGGCGGCCTCGTCGAGCACGTCGGGCAGCACGGGACGCCAGCGTCCCGCGACCGGCCCGAGGCGCGGGAGCGTGACCGTGCCCGACAGCCGGTACGCCGGGATCGGGTCGCCGACGCGGACGAGCCCGAAGAGCGCGCTCGCGACGGCGACCGAAGCGTCCGCACGCGCCGTCGCGTCGGCGTCGAGGGAGGCGAGGTCGAGCTCGCCGAACAGCACCCCGGTGTAGACCGATCCGGCAGGGGCGCACGGCACCTCGAACAGGCGGGCGTCGGTCTCGATCGCGTCAGCCTGCGTCGGGCCGAGGCCGAGCACCTCGGCCGCCCGGCGCGTGGCGGCCAGTCGCACGAGCGCGCGGGACACCTGGTCGCGCACGCGGTGCAGCCGCGGGAACGACAGCGCCTCGAGGTCGAGCGTGGGGCCGTCGGCCGGTGCGGTCTTGCCCTCGGAGGGCGGGAGCAGGATCAGCACCTGGCGAGCCTATCGAGGTCGCATCGGCCCGCGGCGCCGCCCGTCCCCGCAGGGACGCGACGGCGCCGCGCACGCACGCTCCGGCCGGTCAGCGCAGGCCCTCGACGATCAGCAGCACGCCGAAGATCGCGAACGCGGCCGCAGCACCGATCTTGATGACCTTCTCGGGGAGGTGCTTGCCGAGGACGGCGCCCACGACGATCGCGAGGGCGTCGGCGGCGACCATGCCGACGGTGCTGCCGATCCAGGTGCCGAGCCAGTCCTCGCGGACGGCCAGCGTGATGGTCGCCAGCATCGTCTTGTCACCCAGCTCGGCCAGGAAGAACGCCAGGCCCACGGCCAGGAGCGCCGACCCGGTGGCCTTCTTCGCCTTCTCGGCCTCGTCGTCGGTCAGCTCGTCGCCGCGCAGCGTCCAGGCCGCGAAGCCGAGGAAGGCGATACCCGCCGCGATCGCGATCGGTCCCTGGTACTGCTCGAAGCTCGAGCCGATCGCGTAGCCGATGCCGACCGACGCGAGGTGGACGATCGCCGTCGCCAGGGTGATGCCGAGCAGCACGTCGCGTGCGCGGTACCGGGTGGCGAACGTCATCGCCATCAGCTGGCTCTTGTCGCCGAGCTCGGCGACGAAGATGACGGCGGTGCTGAGCCACAGGGCCTCGAACATGGGATTCTCCTCGTCCGACCCAGGACGAGGAGCGACGATCGACGAGCCTCGACCCGGATCGTCGTGTGTGTACGACAGTCGGGTCGAAAGTCTCGTCCGCCGGACCGTTCGCACGGCCCTGGCCCGCTGCACCGGAGGCGGGGCCCGAGGACCCGGCATCAGTATGTCGACGCAGCGATTGGGGACTACTCCCTTTCGCGCCCCTCACCCTAGGGCATCGAGGATGCGCAGCGCATCGTGACGTCGGTCCCACGGGACGACGAGGTGGTCGTGGTGGAAGCCGGCCACGACGTTGCAGGCGATCTGCTCGGCCGCGAGGGCGGTGGAGATGGAGCTGGTGAGCCCGACCGCGTCCAGCGCCGAGACCACGGCGAGCGTGATCCACGCGCCCACGAACTCGTACACGAGCCCGTCCTCCTCGGCCTCCACCTGCTCGACCACGACCGTGAGGCCCTCGCGCTCGCGCACGGTGGCGAGGGCCGTCGAGGTGTCGAAGCCGGGCGCGACGATCGCGTACACGACCGGCTCCGGGTGCAGGCGCGGGCGCAGCTCGCCGACCGTCGACGTCGTCCGGGCTTCGTCCTCGAGCTCCACACGTCCAGCGTAGACGTGTCCGGGGTCCCGGGCGGAGTCACCTGCGGCCTAGACTGGGCGACGAACGAGGCGGCCGGGCGGCCGCGGCGGGCTCCGGCCCGTCGAGGAAAGTCCGGACTCCGCAGAGCACGGTGGTGGCCAACAGCCACCCACGGCGACGTGCGGGACAGTGCCACAGAGAACAGACCGCCAGCGGCCCCGCGACCTTCGGGTCACGGGGTGCGGGTAAGGGTGAAACGGTGAGGTAAGAGCTCACCAGCGACGTCGGCGACGGCGTCGGCTCGGTAAACCCCACCGGGAGCAAGACCAAGAGGGCGCTCCGGCGCCTGCGCTGACGGGCTGCTCGTCCGATGTCAGCGGGTAGGTCGCTCGAGGCGCGCAGCAATGCGTGACCCAGATGGATGGTCGCCCCCCGGCCCTCGGGCCGGGGACAGAATCCGGCTTACAGGCCGCCTCGTTCCCTCTCGGTGTCCATCGCCGCCCAGGGCCCGGCACCCCCGCCGGCCGTCGGCCGCCCAGGGCCCGGCACCCCTGCCGGGGCGCGAACCTCCCCTCGAACCCGGGTCAGGGGAGGGTGAGGATCTCCGCGCCGTCGGGCGTGACGAGCAGGGTGTGCTCGAACTGCGCGGTGCGCGAGCCGTCGCGCGTGACGGCCGTCCAGCCGTCGTCCCACTGGTCCCACTCGATGGTGCCGAGGGTGAGCATGGGCTCGATCGTGAACGTCATCCCCACCTCGATGACCGTGTCCGCGGCCGGGTCGTCGTAGTGCGGCACGATCAGGCCGTCGTGGAACGCGGGCCCCACGCCGTGACCCGTGAAGTCGCGCACGACGCCGTACCCGAACCGCTTGGCGTAGGCCTCGATGACCGCACCGATCACGTTGATGCGCCGACCCGGCTTCACGGCCCGGATCGCCCGGTGGGTGGCCTCGCGGGTGCGCTCGACGAGCAGCCGCGACTCCTCGTCGACGTCACCCACGAGGTAGGTCTTGTTGGTGTCGCCGTGGACGCCGTCGACGTAGGCGGTGATGTCGATGTTGACGATGTCGCCGTCGTCGAGCGGACGGTCGTCGGGGATGCCGTGGCAGATCACCTCGTTCACGCTGCTGCACAGCGACTTCGGGTAGCCGCGGTAGCCGAGCGTGGACGGGTAGGCGCCGTGGTCGAGGAGGAACTCGTGACCGACGCGGTCTAGCTCGTCCGTCGTGACGCCCGGCGCGATGGCCGCCTCGACGGCGTCGAGAGCCTGGGCGGCGATTTGGCCCGCCACCCGCATCCGCTCGATGGTGTCGGCGTCGCGCCCCAGCGGGCCACGGTAGGGCAGCGGTGCCGGCTGGCCGACGTATTCGGGACGATCGATCGTCGACGGGACGTGACGCAGCGGGGAGACGTGGCCGGGGCTGAGGAGAGTCACCCCGGCATGCTACGAGGACCGCCGGAGCCGGCCCGGGTGAGGGGCGGTGGTGCTCGTGGTGCGGCAGGATGGCGTCATGAGTGCCGAAGCCCCCGCCTTCTACTTCTGCCTGAAGCACCACACCGTCGAGGGGGAGGACGGCTGCAAGGCCTCCGACCGTCTCGGCCCGTACCCGACGCAGAGTGCCGCCGAGCACGCCCTGGAGACCGTCCAGGAGCGCAACGAGTCGTGGGACAACGACCCGGACTGGAACGACGACGCCCCTCGCCCGTGAGGCGCACACGACGCGAGCGGGAGCGGTCGGGCCCGTGGATCGGGGTCGGCGGACTCGTCGTCATGCTGTGGCTCGTCGTCTCGACCGTGCTCTACGCACCGTGGTGGGGCATCCTCCTGCACCTGCTCGTGCTGGCGTGCTTCGTCCCGTTGCTGCGCCGCCGCATCGCCACCCGTCCCGCCGACGCGGTTTGGGTGCCGGTGTACGCCCTCGCGGCCTGGGTCGCCCTCAACGCGGTGGGCGTGCTCGCCTGGGGCTGGCAGGTCTGACCGTTTGCGTGGGGCCCCACGCAAACGCGCAGATCGGGCGCACGCCAACTGCGTGGGGGAGAGCCTGTTCACGTGGGGCCCCACGTCAACAGGCCCGGCCGGCGAGCCTGCGTCAGGCGTCGAAGGAGTGCTCCGGCGCGGGGAAGGTGCCGGACGCGACGTCGGCCGCGAACTCCTGCGCGGCGCCGAGGATGATGCCGTGCAGGTCGGCGTAGCGCTTGACGAAGCGCGGCGCCTTGCCCGTGCGCAGGCCGAGCATGTCCTGCCAGACGAGGACCTGGGCGTCGCAGCTCGGGCCGGCGCCGATCCCGATGGTCGGGATGTGCAGCCGCTCGGTGATCTCGGCCGCGATGGGCGCCGGCACCATCTCCATGACGACCGAGGAGGCGCCGGCCTCCTGCACCGCGAGGGCGTCCTCCATGAGACGTGACGCCGCGTCGCCGCGACCCTGCACCCGGTAGCCGCCGAGGGCGTGCTCGGCCTGCGGCGTGAAGCCGATGTGGGCCATCACGGGCACCGCGCCCTTCGTCAGCAGCTCGATCTGCGGCGCCATCTCCGCACCACCCTCGAGCTTGACCACGTGCGCCTCGCCCTCCTTCATGAAGCGCACGGCCGTGTCGTACGCCTGCTCGGGGGAGCGCTGGTATGAGCCGAACGGCAGGTCAGCCACGACGAGCGCGCGACGAGCCGTGCGGGTGACGGCCTTGACCAGCGGCAGCAGCTCGTCGACCGTCACCGGCAGCGACGACGCGTAGCCGAAGACGTTGTTCGCGGCGGAGTCGCCGATGAAGAGCACGGGCACGCCTGCCTCGTCGAACGTCGCGGCCGTGTACTGGTCGTAGGTGGTGAGCATGACCCACTTGTGGCCCTGCTCCTTCCACTGCTGCAGGTGGTGCGTCCGGACACGTCGGATGGCGGGGTCGGTCGTCGGGCCGGCCGCCGGGCCGGCAGCGGGTGCCGGGGCGGGGGAGGTGCCGCCGCCGTAGGGCGCGGGCTCCTCGGCGCCGACGGGGGTGCCGGCCTGCGTCGGGGCAGGGGTGGGTTCGGTCATGGTCTTCCCTCTCTTCTCGCAGCCCCTCGGTGGGGGTCCACGGACGTGACCCATCCTGCCGCATCGACGACGTTTGTCACGTCGCTGTGCCCCAGGTCATGCGCCGGAGCCACGGTCGCGCTCAGTCGAGCGACTCGCGCCACCCGTTCGTCATCGGCACGCGCCGGTCGCGGCCGAAGTTGCGTCGGCTGACCTTCGGGCCCGGCGGGTACTGACGGCGCTTGTACTCGGCCTTGTCGACGAGGGTGACGACCCGCTCCACGAGCGCAGGGTCGAAGCCCTCCGCGATCACCGCCGCGACGCCGAGGTCGCGCTCCACGTAGGCGTCGAGCACGGCGTCGAGCAGCTCGTACGGCGGCAGCGAGTCGGAGTCGAGCTGGCCGGGGCGCAGCTCCGCCGACGGCGGCTTGCTGATCGCGTTCTCGGGGATCGGGGGCGTCTCGCCGCGCTCCTCGGCCCACCGGTTGCGCCACCGCGAGACCTCCCACACGAGCGTCTTGGGCAGGTCCTTGATCGGTGCGTAGGCGCCCACGGCGTCGCCGTAGATCGTGGAGTAGCCCGTGGCCAGCTCCGACTTGTTGCCGCAGGCCAGCACCAGGTGGCCGTGCTGGTTCGACAGCCCCATCCAGATCACCGCGCGGATGCGGGCCTGCAGGTTCTCCTCGGCGATGCCGTCCAGGTGCAACGCGGACTGGTAGGCCTCGAAGATCGGGGCGATCGGGACGGTGTCGAGCTGCAGTCCCGTGCGTCGGGCGAGCTCGTCGGCGTCGGTGCGGCTGTGGTCGGTCGACCACGCGCTCGGGTTGGAGACGCCGAAGACGTTCTCGGCACCGAGCGCGTCGACGGCGATCGCACCGACGAGCGTCGAGTCGATGCCGCCGGAGAGGCCCATCAGGACCGTCGAGCCGCCGTTCTTGCGCACGTAGTCGCGCAGGCCGAGCACGATCGCCCAGTACCGCTCGCCGAGGTCGTCCCACCGCTCGGCGACCGTCGGGGCCACCGGCTCGTAGGCCGGGAGCGGGTCGGCGGAGATGACGGTGCGCTCGACGCGCAGGCCGTGGAAGCGCGTGTCGCGATCGGGCATGGGGGCCGTCGCGGCGGGAAGGTCGAGGTCGACCACGAGCAGCTCGGGCTCGAACTGCGCCGCACGGGCGACGAGCTCGCCGGCGGCGTCGACGACGAGGGAGTCGCCGTCGAAGACCAGCTCGTCCTGGCCGCCGACGAGGTTCACGTACGCGAGGGCGCAGCTGCCCTCGCGGGCGCGTCGGGCGCAGAGCTCGAGCCGCGTGTCGTCCTTCGCGGCCTCGTACGGGGAGCCGTTGAGCACCACCAGCAGACCGGCTTCCGCGGCGTCGGCTGCGGCGGACGGACCGTCCTGCCAGATGTCCTCGCAGATGGCGATGGCGACGTCGACGCCGTGCACCTGCACGACCTGCGTCTCGTCGCCGGGCACGAAGTGACGGAACTCGTCGAACACACCGTAGTTCGGCAGGTGGTGCTTGTCGTAGCGGGTGACGACGCGGCCGCCCGTGAGCACCGACGCGGAGTTCGTGGGCGCGTTCTTCGGCACCCCGAGCCGCTCGGTGTCGATGTGGTCCTTCGCGGTGTCGAGGTGCCCGACGACGACCACGAGGTCGCCGAGGCCCTCGTCGGCCAGGCGTGTCGCGAGGTCGGGCACCAGGGCGCGGCTGGCCTCGATGAAGGACAGCCGGTAGGCGAGGTCCTCGACCGGGTAGCCGTTCAGCACCATCTCCGGCAGCACCAGCAGGTGGGCGCCCGCCTGCGCCGCCTCGTGCGCGGCGGCGACGACGAGCTCGACGTTGCCGTCGAGGTCGCCGAGACGTGGGTTGACCTGAGCGAGGGCGAGTCGGAGCTGAGGCACGTGGTCAGCCTAGGCCGTCGAGCGTGCCGCATCATGTCGTCATGGCGAGGACCTGCCCGTGCGGCACCGGTGCACCCTTCGACGGCTGCTGCCGGCCGTACCTCGACGGCGAGCCCGTCCCGACGGCGGAGCGACTCATGCGGTCCCGCTACACCGCCTACGTCCGCGGCGACGGCGGTCACCTCCTGCGCACCTGGCACCCGACCACCCGTCCGGCGCGCGTCGACCACGACCCGGGCCTCGAGTGGCTCGGGCTCGAGGTGCTGCGCACCGAGGCCGGCGACGTCGACGACACGTTCGGCGTGGTGGAGTTCCGGGCTGCCTACCTCGCCGACGAACCAGGTGTCCTGCACGAGGTGAGCCGCTTCGCGCGCACCGACGACGGGTGGCAGTACGTCCGCGGACGGATGGTCGACGACGGCCCGCGCACGCTCCGCTGAGCCGCCCCGACCACGAAACATCGCCGTAACACGACCCGTGCGAGACTCTGGCCATGGGTAAGCAGGAAGACTTCGTCCTCCGGGCGCTCGAGGAGCGTGACGTCCGGTTCGTGCGGCTCTGGTTCACCGACGTGCTCGGCTCGCTGAAGTCGGTCGCCATCGCCCCGGCGGAGCTGGAGGGAGCCTTCAGCGAGGGCATCGGCTTCGACGGGTCGGCGATCCAGGGCTTCGCCCGCGTGCACGAGGCCGACATGCTGCTCAAGCCCGATCCGTCGACCTTCCAGATCCTGCCGTGGCGGGGCGAGGCGCCCGCGACGGCCCGCATGTTCTGCGACATCGCGATGCCCGACGGCTCGCCGTCGTTCGCCGACCCGCGGCACGTGCTGAAGCGGTCGCTGCAGAAGGCCGCCGAGGCCGGCTTCACCTTCTACACCCACCCGGAGATCGAGTTCTACGTCTTCCGGGGCAAGCCTGACGTCGGCGGCCGGCCGGTGCCCGTCGACGACTCCGGCTACTTCGACCACACCGCGCAGGGCGGCGGCCAGGACTTCCGTCGCGAGGTCATCACGATGCTCGAGAACATGGGCATCAGCGTCGAGTTCAGCCACCACGAGGGCGGGCCGGGACAGCAGGAGATCGACCTGCGCTACGCCGACGCCCTCTCCACCGCCGACAACGTGATGACCTTCCGCACGGTGGTGCGCGAGGTCGCGCTCAGCCAGGGCAAGTGGGCCTCGTTCATGCCCAAGCCGTTCACCGAGCACCCCGGCTCCGCGATGCACACGCACCTGTCGCTGTTCGAGGGCGACGAGAACGCCTTCTACGAGGCGGGCGCCGAGTACCAGCTGAGCGCCACCGGCCGCTCCTTCATCGCGGGCGTCCTCGAGCACACGCCGGAGATCACCGCCGTGACGAACCAGTGGGTCAACTCCTACAAGCGGCTGGCGAGCGGCTACGAGGCCCCCAACTACCTCAGCTGGGGCCACAACAACCGCTCCGCCCTCGTGCGGGTGCCGATGTACAAGCCGCACAAGAGCGGCTCCGCGCGCGTCGAGCACCGCGGCATCGACGCCGGCTGCAACCCCTACCTCACCTACGCGCTCGTCCTCGCCGCCGGGCTGAAGGGCATCGAGAACGGCTCGACCCTGCCGCCCGAGACCGAGGACAACGTCTGGTCGCTCACCGACCGGGAGCGCAAGACGATGGGTCTGACGCCCATGCCGCGCAACCTCGACGAGGCGATCCGCGAGATGGAGAGCAGCGAGCTCGTCGCCGAGACGCTGGGCGAGCACGTCTTCGACTTCTTCCTGCGCAACAAGCGTCAGGAGTGGGACGCCTACCGCTCCCAGGTGACCCAGTTCGAGATCGACCGCCTCCTGCCCGTCCTCTGACGGGCGGGGCGGTCGGCTGTGCGCCGGCCGTGACCGTGCAGGTGCGCTGACTTCGTCAGTCTTGACGTTGCTGGTGCGCTGTCTGCGGTCCTCGTGACCTTGCTGGTGCGCTGGCGCAGGGGGTCTTCGGTTGCTGGTGCGCTGCCTCGGCTGACGCTGGGTGTGGTCTCCGAAAGGGCCTCGACCGGGCGGCTGGCGGCGGCGCTGGTCTGGGTTCTCGGGCTGCGGGTTGGTGCTGGGGGTGGACGCAAGATTCTGCGTTCGTGCGTCGGAGGTCGAAGGCTTCTGCGTTTGCTACGGGATCCCGTCGTGAACGCAGAAGCGTTCGTGCTTCAGCGCACGAAGGGAGGATCCCTGCGACCCTTGCCCCGCTCAGCGGTAGGCCTGCCACCCTTGCCCCGCTCAGCGGTAGGCCTGCCACCTGTCGAGCGCTGGGAAGGGTGGCAGATCCACCGCCGACGGCGATTCGGTGGCACACCTACCGCTCAGGGGGCGAGAACGCAGAGTGTCCTGCCTCCACCCCGTGCGCGACCCGCGGCCCGAGACTCCGGACCAGCGCGCTCGCCGGCCGCCCGGTCGAGGCCCTTCGGAGCGCACGACGACTCGAAGCCGCACCAGCGCAGCCCCATCCGAGAGAGAAGTCGCGCGAGCGCAGCCGCAGGTCGCAGCCACCGCCGCCGGTGATCACCGACCTTCCACGCGCCCCCGGTAGCCTGCGAGCGTGCCCACCGAGTCTCCCGAGCTGGCCCTGGCGCGTCGCGGGTTCCGCGACGGGGCGGCTGCCGCGGCCCACCTCGCCCGCCTCGACGGCATCGACGACGCACTCGTGGAGCAGGTGGCGTCCGTCGCCAGCCCCGACACCGCGCTCGCGTCGCTGGTGGCGATCGCGGAGACGTGGGGGGTCGAGCGGCTGCTCGCGACCCTGCGGGGAGATGCGGAGCTGCGGCAGCGACTGCTCATCGTCCTCGGCACCAGCGAGGCGCTCGGCGACTTCCTCGCCCGGCACCCGCAGCACGTCGAGGACCTCGCCGCCGACCGGCTGTCGCCCGTCCCGCTCGACCTCGACGTCATGCGCCAGCAGCTGGGTGACGCCGACGACGCCGACGCCCTGCGCGTCGCCTACCGCCGCAAGCTGCTGCACGTCGCCGCCCGCGACCTGACCGCGCTGACCAGCTTCGAGGAGTCGTCGGCCGAGCTCGCCGACCTCGCCATGGCGACCCTGGGCGCCGCGCTCGACCTGGCGCGCCGCGACGAGCCCGACGCCGACTGCGTGCGGCTGGCGGTGATGGCGATGGGCAAGACCGGCGGCCGCGAGCTGAACTACGTCAGCGACGTCGACGTGATCTTCGTGCACGAGCCCGTCGACGGCGCCGACGAGCAGGCCGCAGGACGGATCGCCGCCCGTCTCGCGTCGGCCATGATGCGCCTCTGCTCCGACCACACTCGCGAGGGCACCATCTGGGAGGTCGACGCGAACCTGAGACCCGAGGGGACCCAGGGCCCGCTCAGCCGGACGCTGCGCAGCCACGTCGCCTACTACGACCGGTGGGCGTCGACGTGGGAGTTCCAGGCGCTGCTGAAGGCACGGTTCGCGGCAGGCGACGCCGAGCTCGGCCAGGCCTACCTCGACGCGCTGTCGCCGAAGGTCTGGGACGCCAGCACCCGGGAGAACTTCGTGCGCGACGTCCGCGCGATGCGCACGCGCGTCATCGAGAACATCCCGTCGCAGCAGCGCGACCGGCAGCTGAAGCTCGGCTCGGGCGGTCTGCGCGACGTCGAGTTCTCGGTGCAGCTGCTGCAGCTCGTGCACGGTCGCGGCGACGCGTCGCTGCGCAGCCCGACGACCCTGGAGGCGCTGCGCGAGCTCACCGAGGGTGGCTACGTCGGCCGGCGCGACGGCGCCGCCCTGGAGGACGCCTACGAGTTCCTGCGCACCCTGGAGCACCGCATCCAGCTCTACCGGCTGCGCCGCAACCACGTCGTGCCCGACGACGAGGAGGACCTGCGACGTCTCGGCCGCTCCATGGGCTACCGGGCGAACCCGGCCGAGGGTCTGGTCAAGGACTGGCAGGCCCACAAGCGCCTCGTGCGACGCCTGCACGAGAAGCTCTTCTACCAACCGCTCCTGGAGGCGGTCACCTCCCTGCCCGACGAGGGTCTGCGGCTCACGCCCGAGGCGGCGCAGGCCCGGCTCATGGCACTCGGCTTCAAGGACCCGAAGGGCGCCCTCGCGCACATCCAGGCCCTCACGTCGGGCGTGTCCCGACGCGCCGCGATCCAGCGCTCGCTGCTGCCGGCCATGCTGCAGTGGTTCGCGGAGTCGCCCGCGCCCGACGCCGGCCTGCTCGCGTTCCGGCGGATCAGCGAGTCGCTGGGGGAGTCGCACTGGTACCTGCGCAAGCTCCGCGACGAGGGCGAGGGTGCGGAGCAGCTCGCGGCGGTCGTCGGCTCGAGCCGCTACGTGTCGGACCTGGTCCAGCGTGCCCCCGACGCCGTCGCGCTGCTGGGCGACGACGCCGAGCTGGTGCCGCGCGACGCGGAACGTCTGCAGGGGGAGATGCAGCTCGCCGCGCGGCGACACACCCGCCCCGACCAGGCGATCAAGGCCGTCCGCCGCGTGCGACGTCGGGAGCTGTCGCGCATCGGCATCGCCGACGTCCTGGGCCGGCTCGACATCGACGAGGTCGGCACCGCGCTGTCCGACCTCACGGAGGCGACGCTCGGCGCCGCGCTCACCGCCTCGATCGGAGCCGTCGCCCGCCAGCGGGAGGAGGCCGGCAAGGAGCCCTTCCCGACGCGGATGGCCGTGGTCCTCATGGGCCGTCTCGGCGGCCGCGAGTCGGGCTACGGGTCCGACGCCGACGTCATGTTCGTGCACGAGCCACTGCCCGGCGCCGACGACGGGGAGGCGGCGGCTGCCGCGACGGCCGTCGCGACGTCGCTGCGCACCACCCTCGGCGCGCCCGGCGACGACCCGGCCCTCGAGGTCGACGCCGAGCTGCGGCCCGACGGCCGCAACGGGCCGTTGGTCCGCTCCTTCGCCGCCTACGCGTCCTACTACGAGAAGTACTCGGCGGTGTGGGAGTCCCAGGCCCTGCTGCGTGCTCGCGCCAGCGTCGGGGACCCCGACCTGTGCGCCCGGTTCGAGGCACTCGTCGACCCGCTGCGCTGGCCCGACGGCGGCGTCTCGGACGCGCAGGTCCGCGAGATCCGGCGCATCAAGGCCCGCGTCGAGGCCGAGCGCCTCCCGCGGGGCGCCAACCCGAAGACGCACCTCAAGCTCGGTCGCGGCGGCATCGCCGACGTCGAGTGGACCGTGCAGCTCCTGCAGCTGCAGCACGCCCACGCGGTTCCCGGACTGCGCACGACGTCGACCTGCGGCGCCCTCGCAGCCGCTGCCGAAGCCGGGCTGGTGACCGCGGACGACGCCGAGGTGCTGCTGCACGCGTGGCGGCTGGTGAGCCGCATCCGCAACGCCGTCGTGCTCATGCGCGGCAAGCCGGCGGAGTCGATGGTGGAGCAGAGCGAGGAACGCGCTGGCGTCGCGCACCTGCTGGGGTACGGTCAGCAGCACAGCGAACGCATGGTCGACGACTACCTGCGCGCCACCCGGCACGCCAGACAGGTCGTCGAACGCATCTTCTGGGAGTGAGCGCGATGACGTCGACCGGACCGATCCTCCGCCGCGGTCGACGCGCCTCGTCCCTCGTGACGAGCACGGTCCTGGCCGTCGGGCTGCTCGTCGCCGCCGGCCCCGCGTCGGCCGACGAGCCGACCCCGACCGAGCCGACCCCGACCGAGCCGACCCCCGCCGCAGTGCAGGTCGTCGAGGCACCCGCGGTCACGGGCACCGCACGCTACGGGTCCACGCTGACCTCGACGAACGGACGCTACGAGCCCGGGACCGCGCAGGTCAGCCGTCAGTGGCTGCGTGACGGTGCCCCCATCCGGGGTGCGACGGCTGCCACGTACCGGCTCGTGGGGGCCGACGTGGGCCGACGCGTCGCGGTTCGCGTGGTCGCCAGCGCCGACGGCCTCGAGCCCGCCAGCACGACCACCGGTCCTACGGCCGCAGTCGCCCCGGCGCCGCTCACGGTGCGGACCGCCCCTCGGATCTCCGGCACCCGACGCTACGGCCAGGTGCTCCAGGCGTCGGCCGGACGCTGGAGCAGCAGCGGCCTGACGAAGCGCTACCAGTGGTACCGCGACCGCACCGTCATCCGGGGCGCCACGCAGCGTCGGTACGCCATCGCACCGGCCGACGTGGGCCACCGGCTCCGCGTGCGCGTGACGGTCTCGAAGGCCTACCACCGCACGTCCTCGGCCACCGCCGTGACCGCACCGGTGCGTCACCGCCGCGACGCGCGCCGCACCCTCACCTACTCCGTCCGCTCCGACGGTGCGCGGGGCGGCCTCGCCACCTTCCGTCGCCAGGCGGCGGAGACGCTCGCCGACGCGCGCGGCTGGCCGGGAGCCGGCGTCCGGTTCCGCGAGGTGCGCTCGGGCGGCGACTTCACGCTCGTGCTCGCGCGGGCCTCGCGCCTCACGTCGTACTCCACGGAGTGCAGCGTGCTCTACAGCTGCCGGGTCGGCCGGAACGTGATCATCAACGAGGACCGGTGGGTGCACACCACGCGCGTGTGGCGGTCGGCCAGGGGATCGGTGCGCGACTACCGGCACATGGTCGTCAACCACGAGGTCGGCCACTTCCTCGGACGCGGGCACCTCGGCTGCCCGGGTCGGGGTCAGGCGGCGCCGATCATGCAGCAGCAGTCGAAGGGGCTGCACGGTTGCCGAGTCAACCCGTGGCCGCGCCGCGACGAGCTCTGAGCGGGTCGGCCCAGCTCAACCGGCATCGCGCAGCAGGTGCTCGCGCTCGGTCTGGTTGAGCCCGCCCCACACGCCGAACGGCTCACGCACCGTGAGGGCGTGGTCGAGGCACTCGGCCACCACGGGGCAGCGCGCGCAGAGCGCCTTCGCCACCGCCTCGCGGCTGCGTCGACGCGGACCACGCTCTGTCTCGGGGGAGAAGAACGTCTCCGGATCCACACCGCGACACGCTCCGCGGTGCTGCCACTCGTAGGACTCCTGGATCGGGTCCGGGAGTCGGCTGGTGCTCGCCATGGCCCCTCCTGTTCGACGTGACGGACGATCCCGTCACCAGGAGTTCGACGCCGCGTCGTCTACGGATGGGTCGCATCCGTCACACCGGCCCCAGGGGGCACGGGTCGGGTCCACCGGTCAGGCAGGGCGCTCCATGCGCAGCTGGAACACGTCGATGTAGCCCACGCCGAAGCCGGCCTCGCAGTACGCGAGGTAGAACTCCCAGAGCCGACGGAAGGTCTCGTCGAACCCGAAGGTCGCGATCTCCTCCCAGCTCGCCTCGAACCGCTCGCGCCACAGACGCAGCGTCTGCGCGTAGTCCTGCCCGAGGCTGCGCCGGTCGGTCACCACGAGCCCGTGGGTGTGCGCGGCGAGGGTCTCGTCGATCGCCTCGAGCGACGGGATCAGGCCGCCCGGGAAGATGTACTTCTGGATCCAGCCGTAGGAGTTGCGCGTCGCGAGGTAGCGGTGGTGCGCCATCGTGATGGCCTGGATCGAGACGCGGCCCCCGGGGGCGAGCACCTCGTCGATCTTGGCGAAGTACGTCGGCCAGTACTCCTCGCCGACGGCCTCGATCATCTCGCAGCTCACGACGGCGTCGAACTCGCCGGTGACGTCACGGTAGTCCTGCAGGCGCAGCTCGATGCGGTCGGCGACGCCGGCCGCCTCGAACCGCTCCTGGGCCAGGGCGGCCTGCTCCGAGGAGATGGTGATCGTGACGACCTGCGCGCCGCGCTGCGCGGCGCGGATCGCGAGCGAGCCCCAGCCGCTGCCGATCTCGAGGACCCGCGTGCCCTCGGTGACGCCCGCCTGGTCGAGGATGCCGTCGAGCTTGCGGTACTGCGCCTGCTCCAGCGACTCCTCCGGGGACGCGAACCAGGCAGAGGAGTACGTCATCGTGGGGTCGAGGAAGCGTTCGAAGAGGTCGTTGGAGAGGTCGTAGTGTCGCTCGATGTTCGAGCGCGACCCCTCCTTGGTGTTGCGCTCGTGCTGCGGCAGCTGCCGGTCGACGAGGCCGCGCAGCTTCTGCAGCGACGGGGGCACGATGGTCGTCAGCCGCTCCGCAAAGGGCGTGAGCAGGTCGGCGAGGTCGGTGCCGGGACCGGTGGTCCAGTCGCCGGCCATGTAGGCCTCGCCGAAGCCGATCTTGGTGTCGTGGCCGAGCCGGCTGAAGAAGGCGGCCGGACGGCGCACCTCCATCTCGGGTGCGCCGGGCTCGCCGGCTCCCCACACGGTGCCGTCGGGGAACGTCAGGCGCACGGGCGTGCGCGACACGGCCGGGCGGAGGATCGCCTTGGCGACGCGCGCCTTGAACGGGGTGCGCGGGGTCTGCGCGATGCCGGGCCAGCGGGTGGCGAGTACGTCGGTCATCGGGTCGTGCCTTCCTGGGGTTCGTGATGCGGTCGCGGGACGACCGGGAGTCGGCGCAGCCAGAGCCACACACCGTGGATTCGGATCAGCAGGCTGGTCCGATGGGTCATGAGGGGCATCGTCACGAGGAGCCGCACCAGCCGACGTCGTGTGGCGGGCAGCGGCCGGCCGCGGAACGTCGCCGTGAACACGGCCTCGTCGGGACGCGAGGCGGGGGAGCCCTCGTCGGAGGGCGACTGGCGCAGGACGACGGTGCTCGCGACGACGTCGGGCTGCAGCCGGAACTGCAGGTCGTACCGTCCGGCCACGGTGAAGAACGGCGAGACGTAGAACGCCTTCTCCGAGGCGGTGCGGCCCTTCTCGTCGGGCTGCAGCAGGTACGCGTGCCGCTCGCCGTAGGTGTTGTGCACCTCCGCGACGATCGTCTCGGTGCGCTCGCCGTCGAGGATCCAGAAGACCGAGAGCGGGTCGAACACGTGACCCAGCGTGCGGGCGTTCGCGAGCATGACGATCCGGCGGCCGGTGACGTCGAGGCCCTGCGCCCGGCAGAACGTCTCGATGTTCTCGCGCAGCGAGCGGTCGGGGTCGCCGATGTGGTCGGCGGCGCGGAACGTCGAGAACGGGCGCAGCCAGCGCGGCATCCGCGGGAGGTCGTCGACGTCGACCAGCCACTGGTAGACGCGGTAGCGGAAGCGGTGCCGCAGCGGCACGCGTCGGGTATGGGCGACGTCGCCGACCACGAGCGCGGGCAGCACCGGCAGACGACGCTGCTCCGTCCCGCCCGTCGTGGTGCGCTCGACGTCGGCGGCCGTCACCAGGTCGCTCCGAGCGACCGGGCGGCCTCGACGCCCGAGCGACAGCCGTCCTCGTGGAACCCCCAGCCGTGGTAGGCGCCGGCGAAGGCGGTGCGACCGTCGGAGAGCGTGGGCAGCTCGCGCTGGGCCGCGACGGAGGCCGGCGTGTAGACCGGGTGCGTGTACTGCATCGTGGCGATCACCGTCGTCGGGTCGACGCGGTCACTGGAGTTCAGGCTCACGAGGTACGGGCGGCTGCTCTCGATGCCCTGCAGGAGGTTCATCCAGTAGGTCACGTCGGTCGCCTCGCCGCGGCCCTCGCAGGAGTCCATGCGGTAGTTCCACGACGCGCGGGCGCCCTCGGCCTCCGGGAGCACGCTGGCGTCCTGGTGCAGGACCGTCTCGTTGCGGGAGTACTCGAACGCGCCCAGGACGCGGCGCTCGTCGTCGGTGGCATCGGTGAGCAGCGCGAGGGCGTCGTCGGCGTGCGTGGCGATCACGACCGAGTCGACGACGTGCTCCTGACCGGACGCGTCGAGCACGACCACGCCGTCGGGCTTGCGGGAGACGGCGCGGACCGCGGTGGAGGCGCGCACGTCGCCGATCGCCTCGACCACCTTGCGGGTGTAGGCGTTCGAGCCGCCCTGCACCGTGAACCACTGGGGCGAGCCCGTGACGGACAGGAAGCCGTGGTGGCGCAGGAAGGCGAACAGGTAGCGCGCGGGGTACTGCAGCGCGGTGTCCTGGCCGGACGACCAGACGCAGGCCACGACCGGGATCGCGTAGTGCGCCACGAAGTGGCCGGAGAAGCCGTGCAGGCGCAGGAAGTCGCCGTACGTCTGCGGCTCGGCGTCGTCGGGCTCGCTCTCCAGCAGCGCCAGGGCGGCGCGCTGGAAGCGCTTCACCGACGTGAGCAGGCGCAGGTAGGTGGGGTCGACGATGCGGCGGCGCTGCGCGAACAGGCCGGGCAGCTTGCGGCCGCCCGCGTACTCCAGGCCGCAGCCGTCGCAGTGGATGCTCATCGACATCTCGGTGGGGTGCACGGCGACGTCGAGCTCGGCGAACAGCCGACGCAGCAGCGGGTACGTCCGGTCGTTGTGCACGATGAAGCCGCTGTCGACGTGGTGCGTCGTCCCGTCAGCCTCGACGTCGTGCGTGTGGGCGTGGCCGCCGATGCGGTCGTCGGCCTCGAAGAGCGTGACGTCGTGGGTCGTGCGCAGCACGTAGGCGGCGGTCAGGCCGGAGACGCCGGACCCGATGACGGCGACCCGGGGGCGGTCGCTGCCGGTCGCGGACGTCGAAGAGGTGGTCATGTGAGGGATTCGCCCTCACCGGTCCTGCGGATGGGTGGGTGTGACGCGATCGGTGGGATCGGGGTCCTCACCGGCCCGCTTGCTGGCCTCGGTGATCTCGAACAGCTCCGTCCCGAAGGCGCCGAGCTCGGTCGTGACCCGGCGCGCGGTGTCGAAGAGGATCGCGCTGATCCGACCGCCGGTCGTGATCGCGGCCTCCACGCCCTGCTGGACGGCGTCCTTGGCGATCTCTCGGCGGCTCAGCGCCATGGCCGTCTCCTCGGGGTCGTGCGGTCGGTCGGCAGGCACCATTGTGGCGCACCGCGCGGTGCGTGCACACCGACGCCCCGGGGCTGGACCGGGGCGTCGGCGGGGTCGTGCTGGGGCAGCGACGTGTCAGGCGGCGATGTTCTCGCGCTCGGCCTGGGCCGCGGCAGCAGCCTCGCGCTTGGCGCGACGCAGCGCCTTCGACTCCGGGCTCTTGCCCTGCTTGTACGGGTCGTCGGGCTTGCGGGCGTACGACGCCAGCTGACGGGCGACGCTCGCGAGCTGCTTGCTCAGCCGACCGCTGTTGTACTGCAGGCCGTGGCGCTCGCAGATCGCGCGGATCTCCTGCGCGACCTCGGGGTAGCGGCGGGCCGGGATGTCCGGGAACAGGTGGTGCTCGATCTGGTGGCTCAGGTTGCCGCTGAGCACGTGGAACGTCCGGCTGCCGCTGATGTTCGCCGACCCGAGCAGCTGGCGCAGGTACCACTGGCCGCGCGACTCGTTCTCGGCGTCCTCCTCGGCGAACGTCTGCACCTCGGCCGGGAAGTGGCCGCAGAAGATGATGAGGAAGGTCCAGATGTTGCGGATCAGGTTGGCGGCGAAGTTCGCGCCCATGACGGCCAGCGGGGCCCACCAGCCGACGAACGGCACGAGCGCGAGCGCGATGGCGGGGTAGGCGACGTAGTCCTTCACGACCTGGCGGCGGGCCTTGCGGGCCGCGCGGCTCTTGCGGTCGCGGAACTCCTTCTTGGTCATCTTGCCGCCGAGGTACTCGTCGAGCTCGAGGCCGTGGTACATCACGCCCCACTCGAAGAACAGCATCAGGGCGAACGCGAGCGGCAGGTTGAACCGGTGGTTCGGGTACCAGGGCTGGTCGTCGTCGATCCGCAGCAGGCCGTAGCCGATGTCGCGGTCCTTGCCGTGGATGTTCGTGTACGTGTGGTGGATGTAGTTGTGGCCGTGCTTCCAGTCCTGGGCGGGGGCCACGTTGTCCCACTCGTAGCGCTTGCCGTCGACCAGCGGGTCGTTCATCCAGTCGTACTGGCCGTGCATGACGTTGTGGCCGATCTCCATGTTCTCGAGGATCTTGGAGAGGCCGAGGAACACGATGCCGGCGACGAACGTCGGCCAGAAGAACGGCGTGAGGATGCCGATGCGGCCCAGCACCTCGCACACCTGCTGCACGCGGATGACGCGGCGGATGTAGTCGGCGTCGGCCTGGCCGAGCGAGTCGAGCGTCTTCTGGCGGATGCCGTCGAGCTCCTCGCCGAAGCGCTCGAGCTCCTCGTAGCTCATGTACTCGAGCCCGATGGTCGACTGCTTGGTGCGGTCGGTGCCCACGAGAGGTGCGGGCGCCTCGTTGTGGTCCGACGCGCTGTAGGGCGCGATGGGGGTGCGCTTGCGAGACATGGAACTCCCTTTCCTAGAGTGCGACGCTGACGTCGCCGACAGGGACCTGGACGCAGACCTTGATGGTCTCGTCGGTGTTGGCGCCGACCTCGCCGGTGACGACGTGGCGGACGGCGCCGCTGAGCTTCTTGACGGCACAGGTGTTGCAGACGCCCATCCGGCAGCCGTACTCGGGCGCCAGGCCCGCGGCCTCGGCCTGCTCGAGGATGGTGGCGCCGGAGTTCTCGGCGGTCGTGCCCGAGGCGTCGAAGCTGAGGGTGCCCGTGGCGTCGGCGGCCGTGAGGTCGACGGAGGGCACCTTGAAGTACTCGGTGTGGAGCTGCTCGGCCGCGCCACGCTCGGCGTAGACGTCGCGGACCGCGGCGATCAGGCCGGCCGGGCCGCAGCACCAGGTGGGCGACGTCGTGGGGTCGACGTCGAGGTGGTCGAGGTGGTCGGCCGTGAACCGTCCCTCGAGGGCGGCGCCCGCCTCGGGCTCGCGCGTGTAGACGCGGTGGACGACGGCGCCCGGAAGCTCCTCGGCGAGCCGGTCGAGCTCGGGCGTGAACATCTCGTCCTCGCGCGAGCGGGCGTAGTGCAGGAACGTGACGCGTCCGCGGTGGCCGCGGTCGCGCAGCGTGCGTGCCATCGACATGACCGGCGTGATGCCGGAGCCTCCGCTCAGCAGCACGAGGTCGTCGGGCACGTCGTCCGGGAGCACGAACTCGCCCTCGGCCTGGGAGAGGTAGACGATGGTGCGCGGCTGGAGCTCGCGGTGCAGGAACTGGGAGACGTAGCCGTCGGGGTGGGCCTTCACCGAGACGCTGAAGGTGCCGTCGCGCCGGGCGCGGGAGCTGGACACCGAGAACACGCGCACCTTGCGGGTGCCGTCGACCTCGATGCCGAACTGCACGTGCTGGCCGGGGACGAATCCCTTCCACGCGCCGTTGGGCCGCAGGACGACCGTGCTGGCGGCGCCGGTCTCGCGTCGTACCTCGACGACCCGGGCGCGGACGGCGTCGACCGTGAGCATCGGGTGCAGCTGGTCGAGGTAGTGGTCGACCGAGTGCGGCGAGGTCAGGGACGCGACGGCTCGCGACGAGAGTGCGGTGCGGACGAGGCCCATCGCGTGTCTCCTTCGGTCGGCGAGTAGTTCAGTGCACGAGCGTACACTCAAAGTGTGGCGCGATGAAGCAGGCCGCGGCAAGACGCGCCGGTCGTGACGTCCGGCACGCGAACACGTGTTCACCGAGTGGGGTGGGGTCGCGGGCCACTAGACTCCCCACGTGTCCGGAAGTCCGTCGCCGTCCGCTGCGCGCGCCGACACGTCGCGTCAGGCTCAGAAGGAGCGGACGCGCGAGGCGATCCTCGCGGCCGCCCTCGAGCTCAGCCAGACCCAGGGCTTCGCCCAGACCAGCCTGCGCCAGGTCGCACGGCAGGCGGGCGTCGTGCCCACCGCCTTCTACCGCCACTTCGCCGCGATGGACGAGCTCGGCCTGGCCCTCGTCGAGCAGTCGTTCGGCACCCTGCGCGCCATGATCCGCGACGCGCAGCGCGACCCCGAGACCTTCGCCGACATCATCGACGCCTCCGCCGAGATCCTCGTCCGCGTCGTCAAGCAGAACAAGGCCCACTTCGGCTTCGTCGCCCGCGAGCGCAACAGCGGCTCCGAGGCCGTCCGCCAGGCCATCCAGCGCGAGCTCGAGCTGTTCATCTCCGAGCTCGCCGTCGTGCTCGCCCGCCTCCCGCACCTCGACACGTGGTCGGCCGAGGACGTCAAGCTCGCGTCGGGCCTCTTCGTCCGCAACATGGTCTACCGCGCGGAGCAGGTCGTGCAGATGCCCGACGGCCGCCCCGACCTGGAGGAGGAGATCAAGCGCAAGGCTCGCCGCGAGATGCGCCTCATCGTCCTTGGCTTCGAGAAGTGGGACAGCCACTCGGGGTGACGTGCTGACGGTGGTGGTGCGCTGACTGCGGTCGGTCTCGTCGTGCTGGTGCGCTGTCTGCGGGGGTCGTGACCTTGCTGGTGCGCCGTCTCGGCCTTCGCTGGGTCTGGTCTCCGAAAGGGCCTCGACCGGTTGGCTGGCGGGCGCGCTGGTCCGGGGTCTCGGGCTGTGGGTTGGTGCTGGGGGACGCACGATGCTGCGTTCATGCGCTGGAGGCCAAGGCTTCTGCGTTGGCGACGGGATCCCGTCGCCAACGCAGAAGCGATCGAGCTCGAACGCTCGAATGAAGCATCGTGGGTGCCCTTTGCGTTGGGGTGACGCGAGATTCTCCCTTCTCGTGGACCGTTCCACACGAAGGGAGAATCCCTACCGCGCCCCGCCCCCTATCGGTGGATCTGCAACCGCAGAAACGCTCCTGCGGTTGCAGATCCACCGATGAGGACGCGCCGACCAAGAACGGTGGCGCGAAAACGCAGAAACGAAGAATCGTGCCTCACCCACGAGCCCGAGCCAGACCCCGAGACCCGGAAGCAGCCCCAGACCCGCCGCCGGTCGAGGCCCTCTCGGAGGCCAACCCCAGCGGAAGCCGAGGCAGCGCACCAGCAAGCACAGACCCCCTGCGGCAGCGCACCAACAGGACGAGATCCCCCTGCGGCAGCGCACCAGCAGGTCGAGGTTCCCCTGCGGCAGCGGACCAGCAGGTCGAGACCCCCGCAGGCGCCGCACCAACAAGGTCCCGACCCCGCAGCCGGCGCAGCAGCAGATGGCTTCCCGCCAGTGCTAGCGTGGACGCACTACCACGCAATCCGATGGAGGGGTCCCGATGGACGAGCTCGGTGCGCTGCTGGACGAGGTCACGCGCGACCACGCGGTGGGTGTCACGGACGACGGTGAGCGTCTCGTGGCGATGCGGGTGGCGGAGGAGTGGTCGGTGGGGGTGCGGCTGCACCGCGAGGGGAATCACCGACAGTGGGCGATGCGCGAGCTCGTCGTCCGGCGCGGCGCGGGAGACCGGTCGTTCCAGGGCGCCGACGTGCGCGACCTGCCGCTCGGGGCGGTCGTCTCCGAGGCCCGACGGCTCGCGACCCGCAGTGTCGACCCGGGCAGCGAGCCGCGGACCACCGTGGGTCGGCTGCTGGAGGAGCGGTCGGGCCGGCTCGGCCGCGACGACCTCGCGATAGCCGCCGTGGCGCTCGAGTACACACGGCTCGTCGAGCAGGGCGAGCGGGCACCGGCCAAGCGCATGGCGGAGCGGCACGGCGGCAGCGCCGGGACCTGGACGAACCGGGTCGCCGAGGCCCGACGACGCGGCTACCTCACCGCGGTAGGGCGTGGCGAGGCCGGCGGGGCGCTGACGTCGACCGCCCGCGTCCTGCTCGACCTCGACGTCGGCTGACGGTCAGGCCGACGCGCTCGACACTGCGGCGACCTCGGCCGCCTGGCGCTCGTGGGCGGCGGTGGCGAGCCGGTCGAGGGCGAGCTTGAAGACGTCGTCGCCCAGCTGGTCCTCGAGCAGGTGGATGATGCCGGGGTCGGACTCGAACTCCGCCGACCACTCGACGTGGCAGGTGGTGTCGGAGAACGCCTGCACCTGCACGCTCGCGCGGTCGTTCGTGATGGGGAACGGCGGCTCGGGCATCGTGTAGGTGAGGGTGCGGGTCTCGTCGTCCTGGCTCTGCACGCTGACGACGATGTCGGCGTCCGCCTCGGGGCCCCCGGAGTAGATGCTCAGCCGCGGATGCCACTGGGCGAAGTCCTGGAGGAGCTCCCACACGAGGTCGGCGGGGGCGGCGACGAAGGTCCTGCGGATGATGCGGCTCATACGTGCTTTCCGGTCGTCGGTCGAGGGGGTGGACCCATCCAACAGGTCGCGCCAGGGTCTGGGCCCACCGGGGTAGCAGGATTCTGCCAGCCCAGGGCGCACGGCGTCGCGGGGCGGGGCGGTCGATCACCGTCGCGGTCGGTGTCCAGGAGGCAGGCCGCGCGGGTGCCCTAGGCTCGACGTGCCTCGAAGGGAGAAGCCGATGTCCGACCGCCCGACGCCCACCGTGTCGCGGCAGCGTCTGACGAGCGTGGCGCTGTCGGTCGCCGGTCTCGTCGTCCTCGTCGCCGGGCTGCTCCTGCCGTGGTCACGTCTCGAGGTGCTCCTCGTCCCCATGGCGCTGGGCCTGGTGGCGCTCGCGCTCGCGCTCCGGGAACCAGCAGCAGCCGCTCGACCGGGCCGCGTCGCCGCCGTCGTGCTCTCCGCGTTGTCGATCCTCGGCCCGGTCGCCACCGTCGCCGTCGTGCTGGCCGTCGACGCCCTGGGCACCTCCTCGTCGTACACGCTCACGGTCGACTCGCCCGAACCTGTCGACGTGATCGTCAGGAAGGACGCCGAGCAGGAGCGTGCGCGGTGGGACAGGGGGGACTCGATCACGTTCTCCTCGAGGGCGTCGGTCGTCGGAATCGACGCGCGGGCGGCGACCCCCACCACGGTGGTCTCGTGCGAGATCCGGCGCGACGGCAGGATCGTCGCGTCCGCGCAGCGCGCCGGGTCGGTCGACTGCAGCGTCCGCTAGACGCGACGCCTCTCGGCAGCCGTCGCAGTCCGATCGGGATGCGGATCGGCCGGTCTTGCGTAGCGTCACCGTCATGACTGATCTGACTCCCGAGAAGCTGGAAGCGATCCAGAACGTCGTCGACCGCGTCGGCGCCTACCAGGACGGTGCGCCCGAGGGGACCGTCGAGACCGAGCTGCGCAAGGGCCTCGACGAGGCTGACGTGAGCCTCGAGGACGCGCACGTGACCGCCCTGGCCGAGGCCATCGAGTCGGCCGACGGCGACGTCGACGCCTCCTCGGTGCTCGGCTGACGGACCGACCCACGATGGTCGTCGTCCTGCGGGCGCCGCTGCGCTCGCGGGACGACGACGTCGACCACGCCGCAGCCGTCGCGCACGCGCTGCGGCGTGGTCTCGTCGGCGTCGGCGGCCGGTTGCCGGAGCCGCCGGCGGACCTCGACGACGCGGTCGCGCAGGTCGCGAGACGTCACGGCGACCGCACGGCCGCACGGCTCGGTCGCTTCGCGGCGGTCGACCGAGGCGCGTTCGCCTGGACCCGCGACGTCTCGGGGGAGCTGTGGCTCGGTCGGGTGACCGGGAGCTGGCGCTTCGACCCGTCGGCCGACGCGGCGACGTTCGACCTCCAGCACGTCCGCGAGTGCCGCTGGCTCGACGACCCGGTGCCGTGGCCGGAGGTGCCGGCCGCGGTGCACGCGACCTTCGAGCGGGGCGGGCGCAACCTGCAGCGCGTCCACGACGTCGGGGCGGAGGCCGGCTCGCAGCTCCTGTGGGAGCGCTACGGACGCTGAGTCAGCGCCAAGGGTCGATGATCGTGAGGCCGGCGACGGTCGCCGTGTCGAAGGTCGGCAGCAGGCCCGCGGCGGTGTCGAGGTCGACGGTGCGCTCCAGCAGCAGGTCCGGACGCAGACGCCCGTCGGCGACGAGCGTCATCATCTCCGGGTAGTCGCTGGCGGCCATGCCGTGGCTGCCGAGCAGGTCGAGCTCCCACGCGATCGCGCGCTCCATCGGCACCCGAGGGTGTCCCTCGACGCCGGGCAGCAGACCGACCTGCACCAGACGACCGCGCCGGCGCAGGCTCAGCAGGGCCGTCGCGCTGGTCGCCTCGCTGCCGACGGCGTCGACCGAGACGTGGGCCCCTCCGCCGGTGAGCTCGGCCACCGCAGCCTCGACGTCGTCGTCGCCGGCGAGCAGCGTGTGGTCGGCGCCGAGTCGGCGCGCCACCTCGAGCGCGCCGTCGTTGCGGTCGACGGCCACCACCCGAGCCCCGAGTGCGCGGGCGATCATCACGGCGCTCAGCCCGACTCCGCCGGCGCCCACGACCACGACCCACTCGTCGGCGACGACCCGCGCCCGAGCCACCAGGGCCCGGTACGCGGTCGCGAACCGGCAGCCGAGCGCGGCAGCGGTGGACAGCTCGACGTCGTCGGGCACCGCGACCAGGTTCGTGTCGGCCGCGTGGAGGGCGACGTGCTGCGCGAAGGAGCCCCAGTGCGTGAAGCCGGGCTGCTGCTGGTCGGGGCACACCTGCGCGTCGCCGGCACGGCACCACGAGCACCGACCGCAGCCGCACACGAACGGGGTGGTCACGCGGTCGCCCACGGACCACCGGGTGACGCCGGCGCCGACCTCGGCGACGACGCCCGCGAGCTCGTGGCCGGGGACGTGCGGGAAGGCGAGGTCCTCGTGCCCCGCCCACGCGTGCCAGTCGCTCCGGCACAGGCCGGTCGCACGGACCTCCACGACGACGCCCCCGGCCGGCGCTGCGGGGGCGGGGACGTCGCGGACCTGGGGGTCCGCGCGGACGGCGTCGAGGACGATGGCGCGCATCCGCCCATCCTCCCACCGGCGCCGGTCGGACGACCGGTCGCTCCAGGTGCGGCCCCGGCGGCGCGGTCCTACGGTGGCGAGACGTTCGGCCCACCCGGGGCCGGCGGGAGGGAGCACCATCATGTGGGACACCATCTTGTGGATCGCCGCTGTCGTCATCGGCATCTTCGGCGTGCTGCGCATCATCCGCGGCGACATCCTCTGGGGCGTCGTGCTGATCGTCGTCGCGCTGCTCGTCGGACCGGGAGGCGTGAGCATCCTGAGCTGATCGGCGTCCCGTGCGCCGTTTCGGCGGCGCACGGGACGGGTAGGTGTGAGGGGTACAGCCTTCTGCGAGAGGACAGCCCATGAGCACGATCACCGAGTCCGTGGACGTCGACGTCGACGTCCGCACCGCCTACGACCAGTGGACCCAGTTCGAGGACTTTCCCGCCTTCATGGAGGGCGTCGAGCGCATCGACCAGATCGACGACACGCACCTGCACTGGGTGGTCCAGGTCGGGCCGGTCAAGCGTGAGTTCGACGCGACGGTCACCGAGCAGCACCCCGACGAGCGCGTCGCGTGGAAGTCCGACAGCGGGCCCGAGCACGCTGGCGTCGTCACGTTCCACCGGCTCTCGGACCACGCCACGCGCGTGACGGTGCAGATGGACGTCGACCCTGACGGCTTCGTCGAGGAGATCGCCGACAAGGCGGGCCTGCTCGACCGACGGACGCGCGGTGACCTCCAGCGCTTCAAGGAGTTCATCGAGCGCCGCGGCGGCGAGCCGACCGGCGCGTGGCGCGGCGAGGTCGAGCGACCCTGAACCCGGCGTCGCGTCCCTGACGTGACTGCCTGATCGGGGGACGGCCCAGCGGGGCGACGGTCGGCGCGGTCTCGGATCCGCGCCGACCGCGCGCTGTCTCGACCCCTGGCGCGAGACACCGCCCACCCGGCCTCGTGTCGTGCACCAGGCTACGGACGGGCAGTCCCGCTCCCCAGGGACCAAGGTCCTCGGAACCTCGCGGTGCGCCCGGGACCGACGGCCCGGGCCTGTCGAGAGATCCGGTGGTGGGCAGACCCTCAGGACAGGGGCGCGCGGTCGTCGACGTCGGCCGACAGCGACTCGAACGTGATGTCGGGGTGCTGGCGTGAGACGAACTGCAGGCGCCAGCGGTCGCTGAACACCGCGAGGGCCGTGCCGTCGCTGCGCTCGAACGTCTCGACGCCGTTGATGCCGGCCAGCGTCTCGCGGTCGGCGGGCTGGATGCGTCGGGCCAGCGTGTAGGGCAGGAAGTCGAGGCGGGTCTCGGCGTTGAACTCGCGCTGCAGACGGTCGGTGACCACCTCGAACTGCATCGGACCGACGGCCGCGAGCACGGGCGACTGGTCGCCGCGCAGCGTCGAGCGCAGCACCTGCACGACGCCCTCGCGGTCGAGCTGCTCGATGCCGCGCCGGAACTGCTTGAACCGCGACGTGTCGCGGGCGCTGATCGTCGCGAAGTGCTCCGGCGCGAACTGCGGGATCGGCGGGTACTCGACCTTCGGCCCGAGGTAGAGGGTGTCGCCGATGCCGAGCTGGGAGGCGTTGACCAGGCCGATGACGTCGCCCGGGTACGCGAGGTCGGTGGTCTCGCGGTCGCGGCCGAAGAGGTTCTGCGCGTACTTGGTGGCGAACGGTCGCCCGCCCTGCGTGTGCTGCACGACCTCGCCGCGCTCGAAGACGCCCGAGCAGATCCGCGCGAAGGCCACGTGGTCGCGGTGGGCCGTGTTCATGCCCGCCTGGATCTTGAACACGAAGGCGCTGAAGGGGGAGTCGACCGCCCGCGGCTCGCCCTGGGCGTCGAGGCGTGGGCGCGGTGCGGGCGCCAGCTCGAGCATCACGTCGAGCAGCTGGGTGACGCCGAAGTTCAGCGCCGCCGCCGCGAAGAGCACCGGCGTGGTGCGTCCGGCGAGGAACTCCTCGGGGTCGTGGTCGGCGCCGTCGGCGGCGAGCAGCTCGTGCCCGCCGACCGCCTCCTCCCACGCGTCGCCGAACACGGCCGTCGCGTCGTCGGGGGAGTGCACCGTCTCACCGGCGATGGTGGCGCCGCCCGACGTGCGCTCGTACTCGACCGCGTGCCCGAGCCGACGGTCGAGGACGCCGCGGAAGTCGCCGGCGATGCCGATCGGCCAGGTGAGCGGCGTAGGGCGGATGTCGATGCGCTGCTGGATCTGATCCAGCAGCTCGAGCGGGTCGAGGCCCGGGCGGTCCCACTTGTTGACGACGGTGATCACCGGGATGCCGCTGCGGTGGCAGACATCGAACAGCTTCAGCGTCTGCGGCTCCAGTCCCTTCGCGCCGTCGAGCAGCATGACGGCGAAGTCGACGGCGCTGAGCACGCGGTAGGTGTCCTCGGAGAAGTCGGCGTGGCCGGGGGTGTCGACCAGGTTGACCACGTGCCCGCGGTGCTCGAACTGCAGCGCGGTGGACGAGATCGAGATGCCGCGCTCCTTCTCCATCTCCATCCAGTCCGAGACGGTGGCGCGGCGGCCCGCCTTGCCGTGCGTGGCGCCGGCCTCGGAGATCACGCGCGCGTGCAGGGCCAGCGCCTCGGTGAGCGTCGACTTGCCGGCGTCGGGGTGGGAGATGACGGCGAAGGTGCGACGGCGGGCGGCCTCGGCGAGCACGGTGGGGGAGGACATCGACCCGACCTTACCGGCGGCTACCGTCGGCCCGGGAACGAGCCGAGACGAAAGGGTCACCATGGCGAGGTTCGAGGAGCTCGACTGGGCCGAGACGCCGTGGGGCCTGGTGGTGCTGCGTCGCCGGTTCGACCTGGTGACGCAGCGCGACGTGCACGAGGTGAAGCTCGGCGACGACTACCTGATGTCGAGCCAGTTCACGGTGAGCGAGCGGGCCCTGGCCGAGCTCGGTCTCCGGGCGGCCCGCGGCACCTCGCTGCGGGTGATGGTGGGCGGGCTCGGCCTCGGCTACACCGCGTTCGAGGCGCTCCGCGACGACAGGGTCGCCGAGCTCGTGGTCGTCGACGCGCTCGACGCGGTGATCCGCTGGCACCGTGACGAGCTGTTCGACGACACGCGCGGGCTCGCGTCGGACCCGCGCACCACGCTGGTGCGCGACGACTTCTTCGACCTCGTGCGCACGGGCCGTCTCGAACGACCGGTCGACGTGCTGCTCGTCGACATCGACCACGCGCCCGACTGGCTGCTGCGCACCGACCACGGCGACTTCTACACCGTCGAGGGGCAGCGGGCCGCGGCACGGATGCTGGTCGACGACGGCGTGTTCGGGCTCTGGTCCGACGAGCCGCCGGACGAGGCCTTCGTCGACGTGATGCGTCAGGCGTTCGCGACGGCCGAGGCGCACGTGGTGACGTTCGACAACCCGCTCACCGGGGGCACGTCGACCGCGACGATCTACGTCGGCACGCGCGCCTGAGCCGACCTGCTCAGTCCGGCGTGGCCTCGTGGTGGCGTCGGCCCTGGGTGCGCCGGTCCTCCTTCATCTCCGCCTCGAACAGGTGCGGACGGCCGTCGACCAGGCTGTCGCGCGCGGTGCGCTCGAGGTCCTTGAAGGTCGCGTAGTAGCCCTCGTCGTACTCCTCGACGAGCTGGAAGGTCCAGCGCCCCTCGATGACGTTGCGTCCGACCAGCTCGGTCTCGATGCGGTCGGCGAGGTCGCCGTGACCGGCCTCGCGCAGGAGGTCGGCGGCCTCGCCGGCCTGCAGGTCGGCGTGCCCGGACAGCCGGTGGAAGGCGTAGAGCGATCCGCGCGCCTCCTCGACGGCCTCCAGCGCCTCGCTGAGCTTGCCGAGGGCCTCGACGGTGTCGTCGGAGACGCCGTCGGGTCGGCGGTGACGGGTGGCGGGACGGTCCTGTCGGTCGCTGCTCATGTCTCCACCGTGGCACTGGTCGCTGGTCGCGGCATCCGCGCGCACCGTGCTCTCGCGCTGCGCCCCTTGGCGCGCTCGGTGACACTCGACGTATGAGGCTTCTCGGACTCGGACTCGCGGCCGTCCTCGTGGCGGGCTGCTCCACGGACCCCGATCCCCGCTCCGACGACGACGCGTCGGGCGCGTCGACGCCGGTCGCCAGCGCGAGCGGCAACCCGCCGTTCGAGGTGGAGGAGGTCGACCGCTTCGAGACCCCGTGGGCGATGGCCTTCGTGCCCGGGACGGGCGACCTGCTCGTCACCGAGCGCACGGGCACCCTCACCCTGCGCGACGCCGAGACCGGCGAGCGGACCGAGGTGTCGGGCGTGCCCGACGTCGTCGCCGCCGGGCAGGGCGGCCTCGGAGACGTGGTCGTCGCGCCGAGCTTCGAGGACGACCAGAGGGTCTACCTCAGCTGGGCCGAGGCGGGCGACGGCGGCACCGGTGCCGTGGTCGGCCCGCGCACGGTTGGCCACCGGCGACGGGTCGGCGGCCCTCGAGGACCTCGAGGTGGTCTGGCGCCAGACGCCCAAGGTGTCCGGCAACGGCCACTTCTCGCACCGCATCGCGTTCGACCCCGACGGCGAGCACCTCTTCATCAGCTCCGGCGACCGTCAGCAGAAGACGCCGGCCCAGGACACGTCGAACACGCTCGGCACGATCGTCCGGCTCACCCTCGACGGCGAACCGGCTCCCGGCAACCCGCTGGCCGACGAGGGCGGCGCGTCGGCGGAGATCTGGAGCTGGGGCCACCGCAACCCGCTCGGCCTGGAGTTCGCCGACGACGGCACGCTCTGGTCGAGCGAGATGGGCCCGGAGGGCGGCGACGAGCTCAACATCATCGAGAAGGGCGGCAACTACGGCTGGCCCGAGGCATCCAACGGCAGCGACTACGGCGGCGGCGAGATCCCCGACCACACGGACGGCGACGGCTTCGTCGCGCCGCGGACCGGCTGGACCCCGTCGATCTCGCCCGGCAGCCTGCTGATCTACACCGGCGACCTGTTCCCTGAGTGGAAGGGCGACGCGTTCCTCGGCGCGCTGTCGGGCGAGTCGCTCGTGCGCGTCGACCTCGACGGCACGACCGCCGGCGACGACGAGAGGATCGTCGAGGGCCAGCGCGTCCGCGCCGTCGAGCAGGCGCCCGACGGCTCCATCTGGCTGCTCGAGGACGCCGGCTCCGGCCGCCTCCTCCGCCTCGCCCCCGCCTGAGCGGAGATTCCCAGGTCGACCTGGGAATCTCCGGCGAGGCACGGTTCCCTCAGCCGCGCACGGCTTGCTTTCCGTGCTTGCGTGAGATTTCCATGCCTCGTCCCGGCGCGCCTTGTGCCTCGTCGTTGACGGTCAGCGACGCACGCCCTTGCGCCAGGCGCTGTACGACGTGAGGCGCTGCGACGTCGGCCGCTCCAGCCACTGCCACGGGTGCAGGGCGGCGACGTCGACGTCGGCCGAGCGCCGCGTGAACCACGGCACGGGCGCGAAGGTGACGGCGACGGACCGACCGGCGAGCTCGTCACCAACGACGCCCCGACGCACCTCGACGTCGCGCCGGGTCGCGAGGTCGGCGAGGGTCTCGGCGAGGAACACGAGCCGCTTGCCCGACCACCGCAGCTCGGCCAGCTTCGGCTCGTCGAAGACGTAGACGACGGGGAGGTCGGGGTGTGCCTCCAGGGCGGGGTCGGCGTCGCCCATCGACTCCGGCGTCAGCCACACGGCGGACGGGTCGCGCTCGAGGACGGGCGCGTCGGGGCCCGGCCCGGGAGCACCGGCGGCGTGCCCGATGCGGACAGGGGCGTGCTCGACCGTGGGTCCGGGGTCGGCGTCGGGCCAGTCCTGAATCGGGCACGCCTCGCTGAGCGCGCACGACCGGCACAGCTGCGGGGCACGCTTCTCCACCTGCCACCGGCTGAACCCGTAGGGCTTCCCGGTGCCGGCGCCGATCGTCCACTGCCAGCCGAGCCGGTCCGCGGCCCGTGAGCCGTCGAGCAGGTGGCGGTAGAAGTGGTCCTCGCCGTCGCGCCAGTCGCGCCCGTGCCGCACGGTCCAGTGGGACGCCCACCACATGCGCACCTGGTTGACGAGCCAACCGTCCTGCTCGAGCCGTTCCTGCACCCAGTCGATGCACGCCATGCGCCCGTCCCCGTCGGGGTCGACGTCGGGGTGGGGCGGCTCACGACGCAGCGGCTCGCGCATCGCCGGGCCGATCCTGGCGTACACGTGACGCGCGTACTCCTGCCACAGCAGCTCGTCGCGGTACGTGCGCCGGTCGCCCGAGGGGGCGTCGCCCACCGCGTCCCAGACGGTCGGCAGGTCGAGCAGCCCGTGCGTCAGGTACGGCGACACGCGACTCGCCCCCTGCCGCTCGACGGGCAGCACGTTCGAGCGCGTGCGGGCGTAGCCGCTGACGTCGAGCCCGGCGAGCGCGACGTCGGCCGCCGTCTGCCCGCCCCGGTGCCCGCCGGGACGGACGTCGTCGGGACCCTCCCAGGTCAGGTCGCCCAGGTGCTGCGCGACCCACGCGACGACGGCGTCGGTGTCCGCGGGTGCCGGCAGGGCGGGGAGGGCGGGCATGGACCCAGCGTGCCAGCGGTCGGTCGGGCCCACGACTCGAGCGAGGACGGCGTGTGGGGGCCGCCACGACGCGCGCGCCCCGTGCCGATGGGCTCTAGCCTGGTCGAATGGCCGAACGCTTGAACGACCGCTACGAGCTCGGTGACCTGCTGGGCGCCGGGGGGATGGGTCGGGTGCACCGAGCCCGCGACCTGCGCCTCAACCGTGACGTCGCCGTGAAGATCCTCAAGGGCGACCAGGTGGGAGACGACGCCGCCGCGCGCGCCCGGTTCGAGGAGGAGGGCCGCACGGCCGGACGTCTGCACCACCCGGGCATCGCGACCATCTACGACGTCGGCGAGGACGCGTCGAGCGAGGACGGCGACCCGTTCATCGTCATGCAGCTGGTCGAGGGGACGGCGGTCTCGGAGGTGCTCAAGCAGCGGGGCACGCTCGCGCCGGACGCGGTGGAGCGGCTGCTCGGCGGCGTCGCCGACGCGCTGGCTGCGGCCCACGCCGCCGACATCGTGCACCGCGACGTGAAGCCTGCCAACATCGTGCTGGCGGAGGGGTCGCGGCCGGTGCTCGTCGACTTCGGCATCGCCATCGGCGTGTCGCGCGAGCCGCTGACCCAGACGGGCAACGTGCTGGGCACCGTCGACTACATCAGCCCCGAGCAGGCGCGTGGCGTGACGGCTACGGGTGCGTCCGACGTGTACTCGCTGGGCCTCGTGGCCTACCAGTGCCTCACCGGCACGTCGCCGTTCCGGCGGGAGACGTCCGTGGCCACGGCGCTCGCCCAGGTGGGCGAGGAGCTGCCGCCCCTTCCCGACGGCGTGCCGGAGCCGCTGCGCCGGCTCGTCGTGGCCATGACCGACAAGGACCCGTTGAAGCGTCCGACGGCGGCCCAGGTGCGCGACGCGGTGCAGGGTCGCACCGACGGCGTCACCGAGGTGCTGCCCGCCTACGCGGGCGCGACCACCGCGCCGATGGGCGCTCTCGGTGCCACGGGCGCGACGGCGTCGACCTCGGTGCTCGCGCCGGTCGCCGCCACCGCTGCGATGCAGACTGCGCCGGAGGACCCGCGCCGGCGTCGGCGCGGGATGGCGATCTTCGCGGGTGTCGCGGCGCTGGCCGTCCTCGCCCTGCTGCTGAGCATGTCCGGCGGTCTGTTCGGCAGCAGCGACCACGAGGTGCCCGACGTCGTCGGCCAGTCGGTCGCCAGCGCGACGGACAAGATCGAGGCGGTGGACGCGACCGTCAAGACCGAGACCGTCGACGAGCCGAACGCGAAGGAGGGCGAGGTCGTCGGCCAGAGCCCGAAGGCCGGCGCTGCCGTGCCGACGTCGGGCCCGGTGACCCTGCAGGTGGCGTCGGGTCGTGTGATGGTGCCGGCCGACCTGGTGGGGCAGCCCGCCGACGAGGTCGCGGCCACCCTCGGCGACCTCGGCCTCACCGTGAAGCGCACCGACGTGGAGTCGTCGCAGACCGCGGGGACGGTCGTCTTCGTCGACCCGACGGGCCGGGTGACGGTCGGCTCGACCGTGACCATCGCGGTCGCCGTCGCGCCGGTGGTGCAGCAGACGCAGCCGACCCAGCAGCAGCCGCAGCAGCCTCAGCAGCAGGACCAGGGCAACGACAAGAAGGACGAGAAGAACCAGGACAAGAACGACAAGGGTCCTGGCAACGGCGGCCCGGGCGGCAAGGACGACAAGAAGCCCTGACGTCGGTCGTCAGCGCCCGTGTCGCCGGGCCTGCAGGTCGCGCACCGTCTCGCTGACCTGCACGAGGTAGTCCTCGAGCGTCGACTGGTTCTCGCCGGACCACCGCTTCGCCACGGCGTTGGTCGGGTAGAGCACGAGCGACGGTTCGCCCACGACGCCGAGCTCGCTGCCGCGCGTGTCGGTGACGAGGGCCCAGCGCAGCCCGAGGTCGTCGACGAACAGCTGCCCGATGCCGGCGCCGAACGCGTTGATGGTCGGGTTCGGGTCGGGACGCTCCGCGGCGGGCAGGTCCCACCAGGCCTCGCGCGCCTCGAGGAACACGGCGCAGAGCGTGGCGGCGTCCTTGACGCCCATCTGCAGGAGCCCGCCCTGCAGCGCCTGGAGCCACTGGTGCTCGGCCTCGGTGAGGTCCTCGATCGTCACGTCGTCCATGGGGTCCTCCGTCGCTGCCGGCGCTCGTCGGCCAGCCTAGGCGCTTGACACGACAGGTCCCGCCGGGCGTGGATGAGGGATGTCGTCGCTGCCCCGCCTGGACCACGTGAACCTCACCGTGGCCGACCTGCCCCGCACGGTCACCTTCTTCACGAGCCTCGGACTCGAGCTCACCGAACGCATGACGATCGAGGGCGAGTTCCTCGACACTGTCGTCGGTCTCCACGACGCCCGCACCGAGACCGTCTGGCTGCGCCCGCCCGGCGGTGGGGGAGCGCTGGAGGTGTCGCGGTACGACCGTCCAGGCCACGTGCTCACGGTCCCCGCGCCACCGCACGCGGTGGGCCTGCGCGCGGTGTGCCTGGAGATCACCGACCTGCGCGCGACCGTCGCGCGCCTCGACGACGAGGGCTACGCGCTCGTGGGCGACGTCGGTGAGCACGAGGGGACGTGGCTGATGGCCTACGTCCGCGGTCCGGAGGGGATCATCGTCTCCCTGACCGAGCGGATCGGCTGACGGGCGTCCAGCGGGTCGCTCAGCCTGTCGTCGCCGTCGGGTCCTGGAGGAGGCGGGGGAACACGCCGTCGACGCGGAACTCGGCGTCGAAGGGTGCCGTGAGGGTGCGGCCGTCGGTGTACTCGACGTGGGCCTCGCAGCGCAGCGAGTCGCCCGTGTCGGTGAGGACGCCGACCTCCTCGCAGGTGACGTCGACGTCGCGGACGTCGGCGTGCATGCCGTAGCGGGAGAGCAACCAGGCCGCGCCCTCCGTCCCGTAGCGGAGCTGGTCGGCCATGGACTCCTCGAGCTCGGCCGTGGTGGTGCCGCTGCAGCCGGCCAGCACGACGGACCCGAGGGCGACGGCGACGAGGCGGGCGAGGCGCATGAGCGCAGCGTAGGGCCGCTGGGGTGGAGCGGTCGTCGTCCTGCGGAACGCGTTCCGGCGGTGCTGCCGCACGACAGCGGCCCCCGAGCGAGATGTTCGGGGGCCGCTGCGTCGTGGTGCTGCGTCAGCGACGGACGGCGTCGAGCGCGTCGACCATGCCGTGCCCCGCGTAGCTGTTGTTCGACGGCGTCCCGGTGCAGAGCGCGCCCGGGGACGAGCTGGTCTGCTGGGGTGCGCAGGGTCGCTCGTCGGCCTGGGCCTTCAGCTGCTGGATGACACGCGCCGGCCGCCAGCCGGGGTGCTTGGACTTCATGAGGGCGGCGACGCCGGCCACGTGCGGCGACGCCATCGACGTGCCGCTCTTGAGGCCGTAGCCGTTGTCCTTGACGATCGTCGACAGGATGCGCGAACCGGGCGCGGCCACGTCGATGACGTTCTTGCCCCGGTTGGAGAACGACGACAGCTGCGTCTCGTTCGACGTGCCGATCTGCGCGTACGAGGAGACGGTGACGACCTCGGGCAGCTCGGTGGGGATGTCGAGGCAGCCGTTGTTGATGGTGCGCTCGATCGGGGTGCTGTCGTTCGGGCTGCTGGCGCTGGTCGTCTTGTTGGCGAGGTCGTAGGCGGCGTTGCCGGCCGCCGCGACGTGCACGGTGCCCTTCTTCGTCGACCAGGTGACGGCGCGGCCGACGGCCTCGACGACGGCGGCCTGGTTGGCCTGGTCCTGGCACCAGAACTCGAACGGGTCGATGTAGTAGCTGTTGTTGGTGACGTCCATGCCGCGCAGGCCGGACCACATGAAGCCGCAGATGGCGTACTCGGGGTAGATGAATCCGTCGTCGTTGACGACCTTGACCGACGCCATGCGCACGTTCGGCGCGACGCCGGTGATGCCGATGCCGTTGCGGGCTGCGCCGATGGTGCCGGCCACGTGGGTGCCGTGGTCGCTGGTGGTGGGCTGCCAGCCGGTGGGGGAGCGGTCGACGGCGCCGCCGTCGGTGCAGTTGACGGAGTTGTTCACGTCGATGTTGGCCGCGAGGTCGGGGTGGTCGGCGTCGATGCCGCTGTCGAGGACGCCGACGAGCACCTTGCGGGAGCCGTCGGTGATCTCGTGGGCGTGGTCGGCCTTGATGTGCGCCATGTCCCACTGCTCGCCCTCGCGCGGGTCGGGCTTGACGTACTTCTGGGGCGTGTTCGCGAACTCGCCCTTGAGCTCGGCGCGCTCGGTGGAGCGGCTCCGCGCGGACTGGCGCAGGGTGGACGCCTGCTCGGCGCGCTCGCTGACGGCGACGGTGCGGGTGGTGCCGACGGAGGTGACGCTGGTGCGGCCGAGGCGGTAGACGTCGGCGCGGAAGTCGGCGTGCGTCGACTGCGCGATCACGACGCCGATCTGCGGCCACGCCTGCACGACGGTGCCGCCGGCCTTCTGCACGACCTTGCGCGCGTCGGCGGTGCCCTTCGCGTTGGCCTTCTTGGCGTTGACGACGTAGGCACTCACCTGCCCCTCGGGCGTCGCGACCGGTACGGGCGTGGACTTCTCCGTGGTCGCCGCGCCGGCGCTGGTGAGCGTGGTCGCGACGACGCCGAGCGTCAGGGCGGCGGCCCCGACGGCGAGCCCGCGTCGGGCTCGAGACATACCTGTGTTCACGTGCTGTCCCCCCTAGGAACTGCCGGCGGCCACGTGAACGTGGCGCTGAGACCGACCGTCCCACCCCACCACAGCCTTCGGGCAGACGTCCAGGGCCGGCGGGTCGCAGGTCGGTGACGGAGCCTGATCCCGCCCTAGGTGTGAGCGCGCAGCCGCAGGGGTAATCGCGTCGAGCGACGCGACGTCTCGCGAAACTGCTCGACTACGACGTCCAGAGTCGGTCGAGCGTCGGCCGGAAGTCACCGACGAACCGGAACCAGAAGCAGAGCCCCAAGGTCTCAGTTGCAGCCTCGGGTGCAGGTTGAGCGCAAACCGCAGCGTCCTGATCAACCTTCGACAGAGTCAGCTTCGTCCTCGTTCGCGACACTTCGAGCATGCTCGCGCATCTGCCGTTCCCTGAAGCGCTCACGTCGACCTGCTTCGATATCGGCAGCGTGGTCCATGGCGGCCGACATCTCTCGGCGAAGGAAAAAAAATACCCAATCGTTCTGAGGGCTCAAGCGCGTTTCAGACAGGGCGCGGTCGAGCACCTCGAGATTTCGCTCAGTCGTCCGCGCGCTTCGTGACACGGAATCGAAAGCTTCGTGAGCGAGCATTCCGATGAGCGGTGAAATCAGGATGGTCGATGCTTCGGTAAGAATCCTCCGGCGCAAGGGAGTAGCAATTGTCTCTTCTTCTAGTAGCCCGATCGCTGCTCGCCAAGCGTCGCGATCCGACCGAGACGCACTCCGAGGCTCGTGGAGGTGGCGCTGCTCCCGCACGAGGAATTTCAGGTCATCAATCGCTTGGAAAAGTGCTGCAGATTTCGGGTCCTCGACGACGGACTCGTCGTGCGGAACGATCCCCTCAACAGTCGCGATGAACCGGTCGACCATGTCACCGACGACCTCTGGTCGTGGTCGCAGATTGGCCTGGGTGGCAAGCTGCTCGCATAACTTTACGAGAGACTTCCTGTCCGCGCTTGAGTTCTGGAAAACTCCAAATGGGCCGACAGAGGCGTCAGCAACACTCATTCCAACTGCGACGCCGAACATCGAGGAGGTCTGAGCCTTGCCCAAACCTGCCTCGAAAAGGATCCAGGGTTTGTCGACACTGCGTGGAGTGAGGAGTGCGACTACGTGATCTGCGTTCTCGACTCGGCTCTTGATCCACTGGAACCATTCGTCGCCATATTTGATGCCAGCATCGCTGCTAGTCGAACTCGACGCAAACGTCTGCACCATGCCCGCGGTCACGTCACGTACGAGGGTGGAGAAAGCTTCCGCGATCTCGCGGTCTTCATGGATGTGGCTGATGAATACACCGCCACTGGACGTGCTAGCGGTTTGAGTCTCTTGATCCGGTTCAGCCACGTGCGTGCTCCAACTCGTCAGGGTTCGGGAGCACGATGTCAGTACCACGCCGATATGGCAACGAGATCTCCGAACTTCGAGTGGCATCTCGGGCGTCGATACGGCCCGTGGTCCACCAGCTTCCTTTGGACCTGCAAGAACGACGGTTCTTCGTCGGCGGCTTGCTGTACTTCGGCGGTCTCTTGGTCGTCGACGGGGTCGAGGTGACGTATCCCCGCGAGCTCTACGCCCGGCTCGACAAGGACGGTTTGCTCGACGCGGCTGCCATCGACCGTCTCCACCGGTCACTGGCCTCGGCGTTCCCGTCAGCCTGAGCAGACGCGCGACTGAGGACGCAGAACGCCCCCGAACGACCGTGGGTCGTCAGGGGGGCGTCTGGCCGATGGTCAGAGTCCGCGGCGGGCGGGTCGCACGCGACCGGCCGCCGCGCACTGGCGATCAGATGTCGTAGTACAGCTCGAACTCGTGCGGGTGCGGACGGAGCTGGACCGGGAGGATCTCCTCGGTGCGCTTGTAGTCGATCCACGTCTCGATGAGGTCGGGGGTGAACACGTCGCCCTGGGTGAGGAACTCGTGGTCAGCCTCGAGGTTGTCGAGGACCGCGTTCAGCGACGTCGGGACCATGTCGATCTCGGCGTACTCCTCCGGCGGGAGCTCGTAGATGTTCTTGTCGATCGGGGCCGGCGGCTCGATCTTGTTCTTGATGCCGTCGATGCCGGCGAGCAGCAGGGCCGAGAAGGCCAGGTACGGGTTGCTCGACGGGTCGGGGCAGCGGAACTCGATGCGCTTGGCCTTCGGGTTCGAGCCGGTGATCGGGATGCGGACGCAGGCCGAACGGTTGCGGGCCGAGTAGACCAGCGCGATCGGGGCCTCGAAGCCCGGCACCAGACGGTGGTAGGAGTTCACGGACGGGTTCGTGAACGCCAGCAGCGACGGCGCGTGCTTCAGGATGCCGCCGATGTAGTGACGGGCGGTGTCGGACAGTCCGCCGTAGCCGGCCTCGTCGTAGAACAGCGGCGAGCCGTCCTTCCAGACCGACTGGTGCACGTGCATGCCCGAGCCGTTGTCGCCGAAGATCGGCTTCGGCATGAAGGTCACCGTCTTGTCCGCGGCCCACGCCGTGTTCCGGACGATGTACTTGAACTTCATGATGTCGTCCGCCGCCTTGAGCAGCGTGTCGAACTTGTAGTTGATCTCCGCCTGGCCGGCCGTGCCGACCTCGTGGTGACCGCGCTCGAGCACGAGGCCCGCGTTCGCGAGGTTCGTCATCATGTCGTTGCGCAGGTCGGCCGTCTGGTCCGTCGGCGCGACGGGGAAGTAGCCGCCCTTGTAACGGACCTTGTAGCCGCGGTTGTCGGTGATGTCCTCACCGGTCGACCAGGCCGACTCCAGCGACGTGATCTCGTAGAACGACTTGTTGGCGCTGGTGCCGTAGTTGACGCGGTCGAAGATGTAGAACTCGGCCTCGGGCGCGAAGAACGCGGTGTCGCCGATGCCGGTGGTGGCCAGGTACGCCTCCGCCTTGCGGGCGATGTTGCGGGGGTCGCGCGAGTAGGCCTCGCCCGTGATCGGGTCGTGGACGAAGAAGTCCATCGCGATCGTCTTGCGACGCTTGAACGGGTCGACGTAGGCCGTGCCGAAGTCGGGGTAGAGCACCATGTCGGACTGGTCGATGCTCTGGAAGCCGCGGATCGACGAGCCGTCGAAGGCCACACCGTTCTCGGCGGCGTCGGCGTCGAACGTCCACGCCGGCAGCGTCACCTGCTGCTGGATGCCGGGCAGGTCGGTGAAGCGGACGTCGAGGTACTCGACGCCCTCGTCCTTGACGTACTTGAAGAACTCGTCGGCATTGCCGAACATGGGGCCTCCTCAGCCACGCGATGGTGGCCTGGTCGTCGATGTGGCGGGAGCGGACGCCTCGGCGGCCGCGTCACCGACGCTAGGCAGAGGCAGTTTCCCTACCGTCACTCCATTGTTTCGGGCATGTTACAAGTCTCGCCCGAGGATGAACGCCACGTGTCGGCGGTGAGCCGCCCGCTAGGCTCACGACGTGTACGACGTCTCGCTCGGTCGCCGCCTGCTGGCCCTCTTCATCGACTGGGCGGTGGCGATGCTCAGCGTCGTCGCGGTCACCCGGACGCCGCTGGCGGGGGAGGGGGCTGTCAGCTCCTTCGTCACCCTCGGGGTGTTCTTCGTCGAGGTCACGCTCCTGACCGGCGTGCTCGGCTACTCGATCGGCAAGCGTGTGCTGGGCCTGCAGGTCGTCTCGCCCGAGGGACAGCCGATCGGCCTCCCGCGCGCGGCGCTCCGCACGGCGCTGCTGTGCCTCGTGATCCCCGCCGTCATCCAGAACGAGGACCACCGCGGGCTGCACGACATCCTGTCCGGGTCGCGCGTCGCCCGCCTCGGGATCTGACGTCGCTCAGCGGTCGAGGTCGGCGCGGTTGCGCTCCACCGACACGACCGTCGCACCGTCGAAGCAGAAGCGCGCCACCCCTCGGTAGGAGTCGCGGTACGTCGTCCGCGCGTACAGGCACGACGCTCCCGACGGCTCCGCCGAACCGCCCTCGCGGACGAACGTGCGCGCCAGGTCGGGGTCGTCCGTGCCACCGGCCTCGCGCACGTCGTCGGCCGTGAGCGCGTCGCCGCGCGCGTCGAGCGAGCGGTACGTCTGGCTCGTCATCTCGCCGGACGTCGCCGCCTGGCACGCGCCGACGCCGAGCATCACCGAGAGCGCCAGGACCGGCCACGTGCGGGGCATCAGCCCCGCATCTGGCGCCGAGCGCCCTTCATGCTCGTCGGCACGGGGCCGCGCGGCATGGGCGCCGCCGGACGCATCGCGTCGAGCGCCTTCAGCTTGTTGAGGATGGCGGTCTGCTCCGCCGGCTTGATCGCGTTCGGCAGCTTGCGCACGTGCTTGATCAGCTTCGGCAGCGGCACCTCGCCCTCGCCGCGACCGACGACGACCTCGAGCACCGGCACCTCGTCGCCGACGATGCGTGCGTGCTTCTTGCGCTCGGAGGCGATCAGGCTGCGCACGCGGGTGGAGTTGCCCTCGCCGACGAGGATGATGCCCGGACGCCCGACCACGCGGTGCACGACGTCCTGGTTCTTGTTGAACGCCGCCGCCTGCTTGACGTGGTACCCGCGACGCAGCATCTGCAGCGCGCCCGCGGCGGCGCCCGTCTGGCCCTCGACCTGCGAGTAGGCCGCCTTCTCCGCGCGACGTCCGAGCACGAACAGCGCGCCGAGGATGCCGAAGAGCACCGAGATGATCACGGTGAGGACGATCGCCAGCACGCCGGTGCCGACGAACGTCAGCAGCAGGACGGCCGGGATGCCGGCACCCAGCACGAAGGCCAGCAGCATGAACAGGCCGACGTTGCGGTCGGACTGCTTGGTGATCTTGTACGCCTGGCGCAGCTGGCGCAGACGTCCCTCGGGCGGGGCGGCAGGGGTGGACATGCCGTCCATCCTACGGGTGCCTCAGGCGGCGCCGTCCGTGTGGCGGAGCACGACCTCGCCGGTGGACTCACGCTTCTCGACGGCCTGCTGGTAGAGGCGTCCGGCGCGGTACGACGAGCGCACGAGCGGGCCCGACATGACGCCCGCGAAGCCGATCTCGTCGGCCTCGTCCTTGAGCTCGACGAACTCCTCGGGCTTCACCCAGCGCTCGACGGGGTGGTGGCGCGGAGAGGGGCGCAGGTACTGCGTGATGGTGATGAGGTCGCAGCCCGCCTCGTGCAGGTCGCGCAGCGCCTGCGAGACCTCCTCGCGGGTCTCGCCCATGCCGAGGATGAGGTTGCTCTTGGTGACCAGGCCGTAGTCGCGCGCCTGCGTGATGACGTCGAGCGAGCGCTCGTACGTGAACGCCGGACGGATGCGCTTGAAGATGCGCGGCACGGTCTCGACGTTGTGCGCGAGGACCTCCGGCCGAGAGCTGAAGACCTCCTCGAGCAGGTCGGGCTTGCCGTTGAAGTCGGGGATGAGGTTCTCGACACCGGTGCCCGGGTTCAGCTCGTGGATCTTGCGGACCGTCTCGGCGTACAGCCACGCGCCACCGTCGGGCAGGTCGTCGCGGGCGACGCCGGTGATCGTCGAGTAGCGCAGCTCCATCTTCTGCACGCTCTCGGCCACGCGACGCGGCTCGTCGCGGTCGAGCGGAGCCGGCTTGCCGGTGTCGATCTGGCAGAAGTCGCAGCGTCGCGTGCACTGCTCGCCGCCGATGAGGAAGGTGGCCTCGCGGTCCTCCCAGCACTCGAAGATGTTGGGGCAGCCGGCCTCCTGGCAGACCGTGTGCAGACCCTCGCCCTTCACCAGCTTCATCAGCTCGTTGTACTCAGGACCCATCTTCGCGCGGGTCTTGATCCACTCGGGCTTCTTCTCGATCGGGGTCTGGCTGTTGCGGACCTCGAGTCGAAGCATCTTGCGGCCGTCCGGTGCGATCGTCACGCCGTCCAGCGTACGCCGCCGTCCCAGCGTCGCCACGGGCGCACGCCTACCCGGGCGTAGCCTCGCTAGGGTCGAGGCGTGAGCATCCTCGACCGCTCCTGGACCCGACCGCGGCCCACGCGCGCCCAGCTGGCGACCGACGTCGTCCTGGGGGTCGTCGCCGCCCTCGTGAGCGTCGCGTCCGTGCAGGTCTACGCCAGCGCCTCGGGCGTCTCGACGGGCTGGAAGGGCGTCGAGGGCTACCTGTGGTTCGGGCTCGGCGGACTCGCGCTGTGCTGGCGCCGCCAGTACCCGCTGACCGTCCTCGTGGTGGTCTCGGCCGTGTTCATCGTCGTCGGCGAGCGGCTGCTCGAGCTGGGCGCCGTGTTCACGATCCAGATGGTGCTGTTCGCCGCGCTCTACGCCGCGTGGGCGTGGTCGCGGCGGCCGAGGTCGCTGATGGTCGTCACCGTCGTGGTGCTCGTCGGCATGTTCGGCTGGCTGCTGTGGTCGTTCGGCCGCGACCTCATGCCGCCACTGGGGGAGCAGACCGGGCTGCTGCCGCCCAAGGTCGCGCTCATCGTCTACAGCGTCGCGCTGAACGTCATGTACTTCTTCGGCGCCATCGCCTGGGGGCAGGCCGCCTACCTGAGCGCCCGCCGCAGCGCGCTCGTCGAGGACCAGCGCGAGCGCGAGCGGGCCGTGCAGGACGTCGAGCAGCAGCAGGCCGTGCAGGCCGAGCGGGTGCGCATCGCCCGCGACCTGCACGACGTCGTCGCGCACCACGTCAGCGGCATCGGCGTGCAGGCGGCGGGTGCCAGCCGCCTGCTCGAGGCCCGCCCCGAACGAGCCCGCGAGGCGCTTGGGGCGATCGAGACGTCGTCGCGCCAGGCCGTCGCGCAGATGCACCAGATCGTCGGGTTGCTGCGCTCCGACGACGAGACCGCGCCCACCAACCGTGGCCCGCAGCCGGGCCTCGACGACGTCCGCCAGCTCGCCGTGACCACCGACCGCCCGTCCGTCGAGGTGCACTGCGTCGGGGAGACGTTCCCCGTCCCGGACACGGTCGGGCTGTCGCTCTACCGCGTCGCGCAGGAGGCGCTGAGCAACGTGCGACGCCACTCCGCGGCGACGTCGGCGCGGGTGACCCTGCGCCACCTCAGCGAGCCGGGGGAGCGCGCCGCGGTCGAGGTCGAGGTGCTCGACGACGGTCCGGTCCGCTCCACGCCCCGCGAGGACGGCGGCGGGTTCGGGCTCGACGGCATCCGCGAGCGCGTCGCCATGCACGGCGGCCTCGCCGACATCGGCCCCCGACCCGCGGGCGGCTTCCGCGTGCGGGTGCGCATCCCCGTCGACCGGGAGGACGCATGAGCGACCCGACCCCCATCCGCGTCCTGCTCGTCGACGACCAGGAGCTGATCCGCGCCGGGTTCTCGATGATCCTGGAGATCGAGGACCACATCGAGGTCGTCGGCGAGGCGCGCGACGGCGACGAGGCGCAGCGCCAGGTCGCGGCGCTCTCGCCCGACGTCGTCCTCATGGACGTGCAGATGCCCGGCACCGACGGCATCACCGCCACCGAGCGCATCGTCGCGGACCACCCCGGCACGCGGGTGCTCATCCTCACGACGTTCGACGACGACGAGTACCTCTTCGCAGCCCTCCAGGCCGGGGCCAGCGGCTTCCTGCTCAAGAACTGCCCGCCCGAGGACCTCGTGAGCGCCATCGGCCTCGCCGCGCAGGGCCACGGGCTGCTCGCGCCCGAGGTCACGCGTCGGGTCATCGCCCGCTCCACCGGTCGCGCCCGCGGCGACGCGACCGTCCTCGACGACCTGACCGACCGCGAGCGTGACGTGCTCCGCGCCCTCGCGCGCGGCCTCAGCAACGCCGAGATCGCCGCCGAGATGTACGTGAGCAGCGCGACCGTGAAGTCGCACGTCTCGCGCATCCTCACCAAGCTCGGCGCCCGCGACCGGGTGCAGGCGGTGATCGTCGCGTTCGAGTCGGGCCTGATGGATGACTGAACCCGATGCCCGAACCCGACTGAGCGCAGCGAAGGAGCGGTGAGGGCAGGTCGAGTGGTCTCACCGGCGAAGCCGGTTCCCTCTGTATCGAGACCTCGGCAGCGAAGAAGCTTGGGTGCGTGCTCGCTCGACGCTGATCCGCGCCGAGTGGTCTCGATACGTCGATGCGGCGCTCGTGCCTCGCGCGCGTCGACTACTCGACCAGCGGTTGGAGGGCGTGCCCGCTCGACGCTGATCCGCCCCGGGTGGTCTCGATACGTCGATGCGGCGCTCGTGCCTCGCGCGCGTCGACTACTCGACCAGCGGTTGGAGGGCGTGCCCGCTCGACGCTGATCCGCCCCGGGTGGTCTCGATACGTCGATGCGGCGCTCGTGCCTCGCGCGCGTCGACTACTCGACCAGCGGTGGGGGTGGGTGCTGGGGTGGATGCACGATTCTGCGTTCGCGTGCGGGAGGGTCGAGGACGCTGCGTTCGTGAGGGGATCCCGTCACGAACGCAGACGCGTTCGCCCTCCGTCGGTGGATTCCCCACCGCAGGAGCGGTCCTGAGGGTGCAGATCCACCGATGGGGCGTGAGATCGCCGGAGACGAGACGCAGCAACGGGTAGCCGGAGGGAGGAGGCGGCGTGGCCGCGCGGCCGATGCGGCGAACCTGGACGGATCTCTAGCGTGGACGCATGATCACCGTCGAGAAGCTCAGCAGACGCTACGGGGACGTCACGGTCGTCGACGACGTGTCCTTCGAGGTCCGGCCAGGACGCACCACGGGCTTCGTGGGCGCGAACGGCGCGGGCAAGACCACCACCATGCGCATGATCATGGGGGTGCTCGGGGCCAGCGCGGGAGACGTGCTGTGGAACGGGCAGCCGATCACCGCCGACGTGCGCCGCTCCTTCGGCTACATGCCCGAGGAGCGCGGGCTCTACCCGCGCATGAACCTCGTCGACCAGCTCGTCTACTTCGCGCGCCTCCACGGCCTCGACCCCCGCGACGCCCGCTCGCGCGTCGACGAGCTGCTCGAGCACTTCGACCTCACCGACCGCGGCGGCGACCTGCTCGACACGCTCTCGCTCGGCAACCAGCAGCGCGTCCAGATCGCCGCGTCGCTCGTGCACCGCCCGAGCGCGCTCGTGCTCGACGAGCCGTTCTCCGGCCTCGACCCGCTCGCCGTCGACTCGATGGTCGAGCTGCTGCAGCAGGAGGCCGCCGACCTGCCGCTGCTGTTCTCCAGCCACCAGCTCGACCTCGTCGAGCGGCTCTGCGACGACCTCGTCATCCTCTCCGGCGGCCGCGTCGTGGCCGCCGGACCCGTCGACGAGCTACGCGACCGTGGTGCCGTCCGCTACCGCGTCGTCATGGACGACACCGACGCCGCCTGGCTGCGCGACCTGCGCGGGGTGCGCACCCTCGACGTCGACGGCGAGGAGGCGCTCGTCGAGCTCGACGGACTCCAGCCCGCCGAGCTGACGCGTGCCGCCTTCGAGCGCGGTCCGGTCGTCGAGGTCGCCCGCGTGCACCAGCCCCTGTCCGACATCTTCCGGGAGTCCGTCCGATGAGCACCCACACCCCGCACCCCGACCAGAGCAGCGGCACCCGCGCGCCGCGCGACGCGTGGAAGGTCGTCGCGCGTCGCGAGATCGACGTGCAGGTGCGGACCAAGTCGTTCCGCATCGGCCTGCTCGTCACGGTCGTCGGCATCGTCGCCACGATCGTCGGCGTCCACTGGTTCCAGAACCGCGACACGACCCAGACGGTCGCCGTCGTCGAGCCCGCGGCCGCCGCGGTGGTCAAGGCCGCCGACCAGCTCGCCGGCGACGACACCCTCACCATCCGCTCGAAGGACGTCGCCGACACCGCCGCCGCGGAGCGAGCGGTGAAGGACGGCGACGTCGACGCCGCCCTGCTCGCGACCGACGACGGCTATGAGCTGGTGGGGGAGCGCGACATCGACGCGACCGTGCAGCAGTCCGTGACCGCAGCGGTGCGCGCGACGGCCCTGCAGGAGAACGCCGCCGCGCAGGACGTCGACCTGTCGGCACTCGACGCCGGCACGACCACGTCCGAGCGGCTGCTCGACCGAGGGGCCGACGACGGCGGGCTGCGTCAGGCGACGTCGTTCGTCTTCGTCCTGCTCTTCTACCTGACCGCGATCGTGCTCGGCATGGGCATCGCGAACAGCGTGACGCAGGAGAAGGAGAGCCGGGTCGTCGAGATCCTGGCCGCCGCCGTCCCCATCCGTCAGCTGCTGTGGGGCAAGGTCGTGGGCAACACCGCGCTCGCCGTGCTGCAGATCGTCAGCTACGCCGCAGCCGGGGTCGTGGGGCTGCTGCTCACTGGGCAGACCGGTGCGCTCGACGTGGTCGGCCTGCCGATGCTCTGGTACGTCGTGTTCTTCCTCGTCGGCTTCGTCGCCCTTGCAAGCCTCTGGTCGGTCGCCGGGTCGCTCGCCTCGCGCACGCAGGACCTCCAGTCGACGACGATGCCCGCGCAGATGCTCCTGCTCGTGCCCTACTTCCTCGCCATCCTGGGCGGCGAGAGCATCAAGACGGTCGTGTCGATGATCCCCGTGGTCTCGTCGATGATGATGCCGGCGCGGCTCGTGGAGGGGTCGGTGCCTGCCTGGCAGGTCGCGGTCGCCCTCGGCGGCACGCTGCTCGCGGCGGTGCTGCTGGTGCGCGTCGGAGCCCGCGTGTTCGAGCGGACGCTGCTGCGCACCGGCGACAAGATCGGCTACCGCGAGGCGCTCTCGCTGGCCGAGTAGGCCCTGCGTCAGTCCTGGGTCAGCTCTGGGTCAGTCCGACGTCAGGACGGCGCCGCCCCCGGGAGCCCGAGCACGGGCACCTGGGGGTGGGCGTCGTCGTGGACGAGGTCCGGCGACGACGCGTACGGCTCCCAGCCCAGCAGGTCGACGAGGTGCGGACGCACCGCGTCGGCCGCCTCCGGCACGCGGACCCGGCGTCCCAGCTCCGCGGTCAGCGTGGTCACGCCGGCGTCGGCGATGCCGCAGGGCACGAACCGGTCGTACCAGGCGAGGTCGACGTCGGCGTTGAGCGAGAAGCCGTGCATCGTCACACCGCGGGTCACGCGGATGCCGATCGCGGCGATCTTGCGCTCCGGGCCGCGGTGGTCGGCGGCCACCCACACCCCCGAGCGGCCCGGCACCCGGCCGGTCGCGACCCCGAGGTCGGCGACGGCGCGGATCAGCGCCTCCTCCACCCGTCGGACGTAGTCGACGACGAGCACGTGGGAGGGCAACCGCGTGATCGGGTAGCCCACCAGCTGGCCCGGGCCGTGGAACGTGATCTTGCCGCCCCGGTCGACGTCGACGACCGGCGTGCCGTCGAACGGACGCTCGTGCGCCTCGGTGCGCTTGCCGGCCGTGTAGACGGGCGGGTGCTCGAGCAGGAGGGCGGTGTCGCCGATCTCGTCGGTCACCCGCTGCGCGTGCAGCTCGCGCTGCAGCTCCCAGGCCGCCTCGTAGTCGAGGGCGCGGTCGCCGTACCAGTCGTCGATGATCTGCAGGCTCACGCTCCTACCGTAGCCCCGGTGTGGACGGCCGCTCGACGCGCGCGGGCGGGACGTCGAGGCTGACGCCATGACCAGCTGGCTGGCGGCGCTCGTGACGTGGTGCAGCACGCTGCTCGGCACGGGAGACGCCGACGCCGCCTGCCTCGAGCTGGGCCGTCTCGACGCCCGACGGGCGGTGGCGTTCCTGAGCGGCGACCCGGAGCGGCTCCGCGACGTCTACGCCACGCCCACGCTGCGCGAGGCCGACGCGAGCGTCCTGCGCGGATGGTCCGACCGGGGGCTGCGGCTCGAGGGCATGGCGCAGCAGCGGACGTCGTGCCACGTGGTCGCGCGGTCGAGCCGTCAGGTGGTGCTCGACGTCGTCGACCGGCTGGGGCCCACCCGTGCCGTAGGCCCGCAGCAGGCGTACCGGCTGCCCAGCGACCAGCCGACCCGACGCAGGGTCGTGCTCACGTGGACGGCCGACGGGTGGCGCATCGGCGCGGCCCGGTGAGCGTCAGGCGAGGGCGGAGCGGAGGGCCGACGCGAGGTCGGCGTCCTCGAAGACGAACCCGTTGTCGAGCAGCACCCGCGGCACCATGCGCAGCGAGCCGAGCAGGTCGTCCGAGAGCGCCCCCAGCGCCACGCGCAGCACGGGAGCCGGCGCGACGAGCACGGTCGGGCGGCCCAGCACGTCGCCGAGCGTGTTCGTGAACTCGGCGTTCGTCGGCGCCTCCGGCAGCGACAGGTTGACCGGGCCGCTGATGCTCTCGCGCTCGAGCAGGAAGGCGACGGCGCGCACCCAGTCGCGGCGCGACATCACCGACATGCGCTGGCGACCGTTGCCGAGGCGCGGACCCAGTCCGAGCTTGAACGGCAACAGCATCGGCCCCAGCAGGCCGCCCTCGTCGTCGAGGGGGAGACCGGTGCGCAGGTGCACCACGCGCTGGCCGGCCTGCTCGGCCTCGACCGTGGCACCCTCCCACGCGACGCAGAGGTCGGCGAGGAAGCCCTCGCCGCGACCGGCCGACTCGGTCAGCCGGTCCTGGCCGCGATCGGCACCGTAGATGCCCATGGCCGACCCCGACAGCAGCACCGTCGGGGAGCTCGACGCCGCCACCGCCCGCGCGATGGTCGTGGTCGAGTCGACCCGCGACGACCACAGCTGCTTCTTGTAGCTCTTCGTCCGGGGCCACCGGGCGATCGTCGCGCCCGACAGGTTGACGACGGCGTCGGCGCGGTCGACCAGCACCTGGTCGATCCGGCCGGCGGCGGGATCCCACAGGGAGGCGTCAGGACCGGGGGTGCCCGAGCGCACCAGGCGCGTCACCTGGTGGCCCTGGTCCCGCAGGTGCGAGACCAGGGCCGAGCCCAGGAAGCCGGACGCGCCGCCGACGACGACGTGCATCAGCGGGTCAGAGCTCGCCCTCGAAGGAGCCGCTCTGCAGCCGCTCCTTGACCGCCGTCAGGAACCGACCGGCGTCGGCGCCGTCGATGAGGCGGTGGTCGTAGGTGAGTGCCAGGTACGCCATGCTGCGCACCGCGATGCTGTCGCTGCCGTGGGCGTCGGTGATGACCACCGGACGCTTGACGACGGCACCGACGCCGAGGATCGCGACCTGCGGCTGGTTGATGATCGGCGTGTCGAAGAGCGCGCCGTTGCTGCCGAGGTTCGTGATCGAGAACGTGCCACCGGACAGCTCGTCGGGCTTGATCTTGTTCGTGCGGGTGCGCTCGGCCGCGTCGGCGATCTTGCGCGCCAGCCCGGCGATCGAGAGGTCGCCGGCGTCCTTGATCGTGGGCACGAGCAGACCGCGCTCGGTGTCGACGGCGATGCCGAGGTGCTCGCCGGCCGGGTACGTGACCGTGCCGGCCTCGAGGTCGAGCGCCGCGTTGAGCGTCGGGTACTGCTTGAGCGCCTCGACGGCCGCCTTCGCGAAGAACGGCAGGAACGTCAGCTTGACGCCCTCGCGCTCGAGGAACGCGTCCTTGTGCTTGGCGCGCAGTCGGGCGATCTCGGTGACGTCGACCTCGTGCACCTGCGTGAGCTGGGCCGAGATCTGCAGCGACTCGGTGAGCCGCGACGCGACGACCTTGCGCAGCCGGCTGAGCTTCTCCGTCTTGCCACGCAGTGGCGAGGGCTCGGACGAGGCGGCCGGCGCGGGGGCCGACGGGGCCGTCTCGGCCGGGGCGGGCGCCGCAGCCTCCTCGGCCTTCTTGGCGGCGTCGAGGACGTCCTGCTTGCGGATGCGACCGCCGACGCCGCTGCCGGTGACGGCGGCGAGGTCGACGCCGTGCTCCTTGGCGAGCTTGCGCACGATCGGCGTCACGTAGGTGTCGCCGCCGCTCTGCGTCGAGGCGCCCGACGTCTGCGGGGCCTCCTGCTTCGGCTCGGGACGCGCCTCGTTCTCCGGGTGCGCCTGCTTCTCGGGCTGGGCGGTCGGGGCGGAGGCGGACGGGGCGGGTGCCGAGTCCTCCTTCGTGACCTCCTCGGCCTTCTCCGGCTGGCTCTTCTCGGCCTCGGCGGCCTCCTCGAGCTCCTCGGCCTGCGCCGGGTCCTCGGCGGGGTCGCTGTCGAGCGACGGGGCCTCGTCGGACGAGCCGCCCGAGGAGGAGCCCGCGGCGGACGGGTCGCCGACGACGGCCAGCACGGCGCCGACCTCGACGGTCTCGTCCTCCTCGACCTTGATCTCGAGGATGGTGCCCGCGACGGGGGAGGGGATCTCGGTGTCGACCTTGTCGGTGGAGATCTCGAGCAGCGGCTCGTCGACCTCGACGGTGTCGCCGACGTTCTTGAGCCAGGTGGTGACGGTGCCCTCGGTGACGCTCTCGCCGAGCTCGGGCAGCGTGACCTCGGTGCCCTCGCCGGTCGACTGCGTCTCCAGGTGCGGCTCCTCGCCGTGCTGGTTGACCGGGGTGCCGTCGCTCTCGCGCGCCGGCTCCTCGCCGGGCTGCTCGGCGGACGCCTCGTCGGAGGAGCCCTCCTCGACGTCGGCGTCCTCGGTCTCCTCCGGCTCGGCCGGGGCCTCGCCGCCGGCGTCGGACGGGCTCTCGTCGGCGTCGCCGATCACGGCGAGGTCGGCGCCGACCTCGACGGTCTCGTCCTCCTCGACCTTGATCTCGAGGATGGTGCCCGCGACGGGGGAGGGGATCTCGGTGTCGACCTTGTCGGTGGAGATCTCGAGCAGCGGCTCGTCGACCTCGACGGTGTCGCCGACGTTCTTGAGCCAGGTGGTGACGGTGCCCTCGGTGACGCTCTCGCCGAGCTCGGGAAGGGTGACGGTCGTTGCCATGATGTCGTCCTCGTCGTTCGGGTCAGGCGTGCGAGTGGAGGGGCTTGCCGGCCAGGGCGAGGGCAGCCTCGCCGAGAGCCTCGTTCTGGGTGGGGTGCGCGTGGATCAGCTGCGCGACGTCCTCGGGGTAGGCCTCCCAGTTGACGATCAGGGAGGCCTCGCCGACCTGCTCGCCGTAGCGGGCGCCGATCATGTGCACGCCGACGATCGGGCCGTCCTTCTCGCGGACGAGCTTGATGACACCGGCCGTGCCGAGGATCTGGCTCTTGCCGTTGCCGCCGAGGTTGTACTCGACCGTCTCGACGTTCTCGTCGCCGTACTTCTCCTTGGCCTGCGGCTCGGTGATGCCGACCGACGCGAGCTCGGGGTCGCAGTAGGTGACGCGCGGGATGCCGGGGTCGAGGACGGGCTGCGGGGACAGGCCCGCGATCTCCTCGGCCACGAAGATGCCGTGCGCGAAGCCGCGGTGCGCGAGCTGCAGGCCGGGCACGAGGTCGCCGACGGCGAACACGCCGGGGACGTTGGTGCGCAGCCGCTCGTCAGTGGGGACCCAGCCGCGGTCGACCGTGACACCGGCCTCCTCGAAGCCGTTGCCGTTGCCGTTCGGGCCCCGGCCCACCGCGACGAGGACGAGGTCGGTCTCGATGGTCGAGCCGTTCTCGAGAGAGACCGTGACGCCGCTGTCGGTCTGCTCGACGCCGGAGAACTTGGTGCCGGTCTTGAAGGCGATCTTGCGCTTGCGGAACGCGCGCTCGAGGTTCTTCGACAGCGTCGGGTCCTCCAGCGGGACCAGCGACGGGAGCGCCTCGATGATGGTGACCTCGGCGCCGAAGGAGCGCCAGACCGACGCGAACTCCACGCCGATGACGCTGCCGCCGATGATGACGACCTTCTCGGGGACCTCGCTCATCGTGAGGGCCTCCTCGCTCGTCACGACGCGGCCGCCGATCTCGAGGCCGGGCAGGCTGCGGGCGTACGAGCCGGTGGCGAGCACGACGTTGCGGCCGGTGTACTGCTGGCCGTCGACCTCGACGACGCCGCCGCCGTTCGCGTCGGTGGAGGCGAGGCGACCCTCGCCCTCCACCACCGTGATGCCGCCGGACTTGATGAGGCCCTGCAGACCCTTGTAGAGACGATCGATGACGCCGGCCTTGTAGCTGTTGACCTGCGCCATGTCGATGCCCTCGAACGTCGCCTTGACGCCGTAGGTCTCGCTGTGGCGGGTCTCGTCGGCGACCTCGGCGGCGTGCAGCAGCGCCTTGGTCGGGATGCAGCCGTTGTGCAGGCAGGTGCCGCCGAGCTTGCCCTTCTCGACGAGCGCGACGCTGAGGCCGAGCTGCACCGCACGGAGGGCGCAGGCGTAGCCGCCGCTGCCGCCGCCCAGGATGACGATGTCGAAGGTGTTCGTGCTCTGGTCGCCCGGGCTGTCCGCCACAGTGTCCTCCCGCGTGGAATGGTCGTTCGCCAGCCATCTTGTCACCCTCGGCCCACGCCGCACCACGGGGGGAGCGACCGGTGAGTAGGTTCTCCGGACTCGTCCGCGGGGGTCGTCGTCGGGGGTCGTCGCAGGGCTCGTCCGGGGGAGTGGTCGGCTCGTACCGGGCCCGCCGCCACCAGGGGTCGGGCAGAATGTCGCCATGGCACTGTTCGGCCGCCGACGCGGCAGCTCCGACCGCCGCGCCGTGCGTGACGACATGGCGGCGCTGCGCGACTGGGCGACCATCCGTCACGGCGTGGAGGCGTACGTCGAGCCGCGCACCTCCTTCAACGAGCCGACGGTGGTGCTGGTCGCGTCCGACGGCGAGTCGATCCGCCGTCGCGTGGAGTCCTACAAGGCGGCCGCCGAGCTGGCGCGCAAGCTCGGGATCCCGGTCTACGACGCGAACCGCGTGGGCTACCCCCAGCGCATGCGCGACTACGCGGTGCGCCAGCAGGGTCGCTCCAGCGGCCACACCGCGTCGTCCACCAGCCGCGACCCGCGTCGCTCCACCGCCGGCGGCGGGCCCACGCGGCCGGCAGCCGGACCCCGTCCGCTGTCGCCGAGCGAGCGCGACGCCATCGCGACGCTGCAGGTCTCGGCCGACGTCGCGGGTGGCGACGTCACCGTCCGCCCCGACGACGAGGTGCTGCGCCGCTGGTGGAAGCAGGCCCGCGCCCGCTCGCACCCCGACCGTCGCGGCGGCGACCGTACGGAGTGGGACGAGGTCGAGCGGGCCGCCCAGACCCTCAACCTCTCCTGACCGCTTCCCTGCACCCCGGGATCCCGCTCGTCCCCACGATTCGGAACGTCATCGCCCGTTCCGGTGCCGAAAGTGGGCGATGACGTTCCACATCGTGGGGAGGTCAGGGGCGGGGGTCGGCGTGCTCGGGGGGCCAGACCACCGCGAAGCGCTCGAACCTGGTCTCCATCGCGTCGACGTCGACGTCGTCCGCGAGGCCCAGCACGCGGCGGGCGAAGTCGCGGTGCGCCTGGAGCCACCAGCCGCGGGTGAGGTCGCCCTCGCCCTCGTCGCGCGCGAACGCGTCGTCGACGGAGTCGAGGCGTCCGACGCGCACGTCGACGGTCCGCAGCACCACCCGCGACCTCCCGGAGCCGTCCAGCACGACCCAGTGGTCGCCGACGCGGACCGGGTGGTCGTCGGGGCACACCGGGCCGGCCGTCGCGCGCTTGCCGCCGCCGACGACGAGCGCGAGGAGCTCGTCGGCCATCGCGGGCGAGTCGCCGAACGGCTCGACCGCGGGCTCGACGTCGGCCGCCTCGGGGTGCGCGGCGACGTACGCGGCCCAGAGGTCGTCCATCAGGACCAGCCGGCGTCGTCGAGACCGCCCGGCACGTCGACGTCGGGCGACGGGTCGTAGGGCGTGCGGGTGAACACGAAGCTCGCCAGCGTCAGCTGCACCGGTCGGCCGTCGGCGTCACGCCGGACCGCAAGACGCTCGCCCTCGTGGTAGCCCTCCAGCCCGACCCAGGTGCCGTCGGCGTCGGCCCGGAAGCGGGCCCCGCGGCCCGTGCCGGGCTCGCCCAGCACCAGGTGCTCGCCCTCGAGACGGGCGGGGTAGCGGGCGGTGCCCCAGAACCAGTCGCCCACCAGGTCGAGCCGGTCCGCGTGGCCGGGCCGGCGTGTCCAGGCCGGACCAGCCACGGGCTCCAGCTCGCGCAGGAGGTCGAGCAGGTCGGTGGCCAGGGGGCCGAGGCCGGAGGTGGCGTTGGCGAGCACGACGACGCCGTCCCCGGTGTCTGCGTCGACCCGCAGGCCCGCGAGGAAGCCGGGCATCGACCCGCCGTGCCCCACGAAGCGGCGACCGCCGACGTTCCAGACCTGCCAGCCGAGCGCGTGGGCCCCGGTCCAGGGCTGCCGGGGGACGTCGCTCACGGCGACGGGCCGCAGCATCTCCTCGAGCGTGCCCGACGCGAGCAGGTCGTCGGTGCGGCCGGCGGCGAACGCGGCCCAGCGCGCGAGGTCCTCGGCGCTCGACCACAGCTGGCCGGCGGGAGCGAGCGCCTCTGCGTCGTGCTCGGGCTCCACGTGGGCGACGTCGGCGAACGGGTGCACGGCCAGGCCCGGTGCCGCCTCGGGGCCAGGTCGCAGCGTCGTCGCGGTCATGCCGAGCGGCTCGAGGAGGTCGGCGACGACGCTCTCGTGCCACGACGTGCCCCGCAGGCGGGCGACCAGCTCGCCCAGCACGCCGAAGCCGGTGTTGGAGTAGTGGAACCGCGTGCCGGGAACGTGGACGAGCCGCGGGGCGGCCGACGCGAGCAGGTCCCGCCACGCCAGCCCGGGCGAGCGCTCCCACCACGAGGCGTCGGTCTCGGCCTGCAACCCGGCGGTGTGGCTGAGCAGCTGCGCGACCGTGACGTCGAGGTCGAGCTCCGGCAGGTGCCGACCGATCCGGTCGTTGAGGTCCAGGTGTCCCTCGTCGCGCAGCCGTAGCACCTGCACGGCGACGAACGTCTTCGTGATCGAGCCGATCCGGTACGCGGTCCGGGGCGTGGCCTCGGGCGACGCGTCGGTGCCGTCGAGGTGGCCGGCCGCGCCGGACCACACGGTCCGACCCCCGCGCACGAGGGCGGCGCTGACCGACGGCAGCCGCCGGTCCCGCTGCTCGGCGGCGACGCGGGCGTCGAGCCGACGACGGGTCGTCTCGAGCAGGCCCGGCTCAGTCACCGGACGCGAGGTCCGACGCGAGACGCACGAGCGTGCGGACCGAGACGCCGGTGCCGCCGGACGGCGTGTAGCCGTGCTCGCCGCCGTCGTTGAACGACGGCCCGGCGATGTCGAGGTGCGCCCAGGGGGTGTCACCGACGAACTCGCGCAGGAACGCGGCCGCGAACAGCGTCCCGCCGTAGGGCTTGGGGTTGTGCTGGCGGATGTCGGCGATCTTCGACGACGTCACCGCCGACTTCATCTCCTCGACGATCGGCAGCGGCCACATCGACTCGCCGGTCGTCCGCGCGGCGTCGAGGATCGCGTCGCTGAGCGCGTCGTCGTTGCCCAGCACGCCGGTGGTGCGCTCCCCGAGCGCGACGACGCAGGCGCCGGTGAGGGTGGCGACGTCGACGATGCGGTCGGCGCCGGCCTCGACGGCGAGGGCGAGACCGTCGGCGAGGACGAGGCGGCCCTCGGCGTCGGTGTTGTGCACCTCGACGGTGGAGCCCGAGCGCATGGTGAGGACGTCACCCGGGCGCGTGGCCGAGCCGCTGGGCATGTTCTCGGCGAGGCAGGCGAAGGCCGTGACCTTGACCGGCAGGCCGAGCTCGGCGATGGCGAGCGTGGCGGCGACCACCGCGGCGGCGCCCGCCATGTCGATCTTCATGGTCTGCATGCCGGAGCCGCTCTTGATCGAGAGGCCGCCGGAGTCGAACGTGATGCCCTTGCCGACCAGGGCGAGGTGCGTGACGGCCTTGCGGGGCTCGTAGGAGAGCCGCACCAGACGCGGGGGAGCCTCCGAGCCGGCGCCGACACCGAGGATGCCGCCGCACCCCTCCTTCTCGAGCCGCTTCTCGTCCCACACCGAGACCTTCACCGGCTGGCGTCCGGCGACCTCCGCGATCTGGTCGGCGAAGGCCGGCGGGCGCAGGTCTCCGGGCGGGGTGTTGACCCAGTCGCGGGCCAGGGCGGTGGCGCGGGCGACGACCGCGGCGTGCTCGACGGCCTCGACGACCGTGCTCTGGCGCCCGAACGCCGACAGCACCGTCACCGCGCCCAGGCGCGCCTCGTCGTCGGACGCCTTCGTCTTGTAGGCCTCGTAGCGGTAGGCGCCGAGCAGCGCGCCCTCCGCGACCGCGACGACGTCGTCCGCGCCGGCCGGCTGCAGCGCCAGGGCGGTGGTCGAGGCCTTCAGCCTGATCGCCGCGCGCACGCCCGAGGCGGCGGCGCGGCGCAGCTCCTCGGCGTCGGGCTCCTCGCTCAGGCCGACGGCGACGACCGTGGACGCCTTCGTGGCCTCCCCGCCGGGCGCCACGACGACCTGCCCCTTCTCGCCGGTGAAGCCGAGCAGGGCCAGCGTCGGGGCGAGGTCGGCCGCGTCGTCGTCGGTCCGCACGCCGAGCACGAGGACGTCGGTCTTGACCGTCGAGGTCTTGGAGGTGCTGACGGAGACGTCAGGCAAGGAGGAGGCGGACGAGCGGACGGGCGTCGAAGGGGCCATGTCGCCCATGTAATCACGCAGCCCGCTACGTTGGCCGACATGGACCTGCTCCGTTCGCCGCTGCACGACCACCACGTGGCCCTCGGCGCCAAGATGGCCGAGTTCGGGGGCTGGTCGATGCCCCTGGAGTACCCGTCGGAGTCCGGCGGCGGTGTCCTCGCCGAGCACGCGGCCGTGCGCGAGGCGGCGGGCCTGTTCGACGTGAGCCACCTGGGCAAGGCCAGCGTCCGTGGAGCGGGCGCCGTCGACCACGTGAACGCGCACCTGACGAACGACCTGCGCCGCATCCGTCCCGGCCAGGCCCAGTACACGCTCTGTTGCGACGAGGACGGCGGCACCGTCGACGACCTCATCGCCTACGTGCGCAGCGACTTCGACGTCTTCCTCGTGCCCAACGCCGCCAACACGGCCGCGGTCGTGGAGCGGCTGCGCGCCGACGCGCCGGCCGGCGTCGAGGTCGTCGACCGCCACCGCGAGCTGGCCGTCCTCGCCGTGCAGGGCCCCGCGGCCGACGCGGTGCTCGCCGGGGTGGGGGTGCCCACCGACCACGGCTACATGTCGTTCGTCGAGGCGCCCGTCGGCGGCGCCGAGGCGATCGTGTGCCGCACCGGCTACACGGGGGAGAAGGGCTACGAGCTCGTCGTCCGTGCCGACGACGCCCCCGCCGTCTGGGAGGCGCTGCTGGCCGCCGGCGAGCCGCACGGGCTGCGGCCCTGCGGTCTCGGCGCGCGCGACACGCTCCGCACCGAGATGGGCTACCCGCTGCACGGCCACGAGCTGTCCGCCGAGATCTCCCCGGTCATGGCCCGGGCCGGCTGGGCCGTCGGCTGGGACAAGCCGACCTTCACCGGCAAGGACGCCCTCGTGCGTCAGCGCGAGGAGAAGAGCGTCCCCCTGGTGCGGGGCATCGTCTCCACCGGCCGGGGGATTCCGCGGCCGGGCATGGTGGTGCGGGCCGTCGGACCCGACGGCAAGCCCGGCGACGTCGTCGGCGAGGTGACGTCCGGGACCTTCTCGCCCACCCTCCGGCAGGGGATCGGCCTGGCGCTGCTCGACCGCGCGGTCGGCGACGGCGACGACGTGCTCGTCGAGGTGCGACGTCGCGCGGAGCCGTTCAGGGTGACCAAGCCGCCGTTCGTCGCCGCCTCGACCTGAGTCCAGAGATCGTCCCGGCCTGCCGCACGGTCACGTCGGGGCGAGGATGGCACCACCGACCACGCACGACCGATCAGGAGGACGTCGATGAGCTGGACCTGGCTGCTGGAGACCGCCGACGGGCAGGAGAAGGGTCGTTCCGACGCCTTCGACAGCCGCGGCGACGCCGAGACGTGGATCGGCGAGACCTTTGCCGAGCTGCTCGACCAGGGCGTCGACCAGGCTCGGCTGCTGGACGGCGACACCGAGGTCTACGGACCGATGTCGCTGCACGGCGAGTAGCGCGGGCGGGCGCCTCGCCCGCCAGTACCGGGGTCAGACGCGCTCGCGAGGCTCCTCGCCGCGCGCGATCGCCGGCTTCGGCAGGCGGAAGCGGCGCAGCTGCGTGCTGCGCAGGACGGCGTAGCCGGTCGCGCCGCGCGTCGACTCGCCCGGGAAGCGCAGCTTCAGCTGCTTGCGCAGGCCGCTGACCAGCAGGACCTCGTCGAGGATCGTCAGCAGGATCATGGCCGGCCACGCGATGACGGCGATCGTCTGCGTGGCCAGGGTCGGGACGACGCTGCAGATGAACACCACCACGAGCAGGGGCAGCAGGTACTCGGCGACGTTGCGACGACGGTCGACGTAGTCGCGCACGAACGCGCGCACCGGGCCGCGGTCGCGCGGCGGGAGGGCGTCGCCCTTGCCGGCCCGCAGGGCCTCCTGCTGGCGACGGCGCAGGTCGGCGCGCGCCTGACGGTCGCGCTGCATCTGCTCCTTGCGCGTCATCGGCGTCTTCATCGCCTTCTTGCGCGCCGCCTCGGCCTCCTTGCGGCTCGGCGTCGCACGGCCCTTCTTGGCGGCCTGGGTGCGGTCGTCGGGGGCGGCGTTCTCCTGCGTCACGGCGTCACCCTACACAGCGCGCCCACGTGGTCCGGACGTCCACGTGCCGCAGCCCCGTAGGCTGACCGCATGGGCATCGGACGCAGGATCCGCGACATCTGGCGGTCGCGCTCGCACCGTGAGCTCGACGGCGACGCGCTGCGCAGCTCCCTCGACGACACCTACCGTGCGCAGCTCGCCCACCTGCAGAAGGTGCGCCGTGGCGTCGCCGACGTCACCACCAGCCGCAAGCGCGTCGAGGTGCGGCTGCGCCAGCTCGAGCAGCAGGCCGCGACGTTCGACGCGCAGGCACGCGAGGCCGTGGAGCGCGGCGACGACACCGCCGCCCGTACGGCGCTCGGCCGCAAGGTCGGGCTCGAGGACTCCCTCGCCGACCTGCGCGAGCGGCACGCCGCGCTGCAGCAGGAGGAGGCGACCATCACCGACGCCGCCACCCGGCTCGAGGACAGCATCGAGGACTTCCGGCTCCGCAAGGACACGCTGACGGCCCGCGCGTCGGCGGCCGAGGCCCGCTCCCAGCTGACCAGCGCCGACACCGGCATCGCGTCGTCGTTGAGCAGCGTCAACCAGCAGATGGAGGCCGCCGAGCGGCACACCCGCGAGCTGGAGGCCCGCGCCGACGCGGTCGACGAGCTCGTCGCCGACGGCATCGTCTCGCGACCGGGGGAGAGCAGCGACGACCTCGAGGCCCGGCGCTTCGACCGCGAGCTGGGTCTCGACGTCCCGCAGGGCACCGAGGTGGAGGGAGAGGGCCGTGGCCCGCAGCAGGTTCAGGGCTGACCGGGGGCTCACGCTCCGCATGGGCGGGGTGAGCCTCGGGCTGGGCGCGCTCTACGTCGCGTTCGGTGCCGTCCTCATCTCCTTCTCCGGCAGCGCGGTGGTGGGCCTGGTCATCACCGTCGCCCTCGCCTGGGGACAGTGGTACTTCTCCGACAAGCTCGCCCTCAAGTCGATGGGAGCCAAGGTGGTCAGCGCCGAGCAGGCGCCCGAGCTGCACGCCATGATCGACCGGTTGTGCGTGATGGCCGACATGCCGAAGCCGACCGTGGCCGTGGCCGTCACGGACATGCCCAACGCGTTCGCGACCGGCCGCACGCCGCGGCACTCGGCCGTGTGCGTCACGACCGGCATCATGCAGCGCCTCGACGCCGACGAGCTCGAGGGCGTGCTGGCGCACGAGCTGTCGCACGTGGCGAACCGCGACGTCTCCGTCATGACCGTCGCGTCGTCGCTCGGCCTGCTCGCCGGCTTCATCACCCGCTGGGGCCTCTACCTCGGCGGTGGCGGCAACAACCGCGACAACCGCAACGGCAACGGCGTGCCGTTCATCGTCGTGTTCCTCGTGAGCATGGTCGTCTACTTCGTCAGCTTCCTGCTGACCCGCGCACTGTCGCGCTACCGCGAGCTCAGCGCCGACCGCAGCGGTGCCTACCTGACGGGTCGCCCGTCGAAGCTCGCGTCGGCGCTGGTCAAGATCTCCGGCGACATGAGCCGCATCCCCAACGAGGACCTGCGCGGCGCGCAGGCACTCAGCGCGTTCTTCTTCGCGCCCGCCATCAACCGCGCGTCCGTGAACGCCGTCATGGCCACCCACCCGCCTCTGGAGCAGCGCCTCGCGCAGCTGGCCAAGGTCGGCGCCGAGCTGTCGGATCCGATCTGATGGGCCCGATCTGATGGGCCCGATCTGATGGGCTGGCTCGACGGCATCCTCGGCCGCTCCAAGCCGCCGGAGGCCGACCTCGACGTCCTCTTCGGGGTGCCCCAGGCGGCCCTGACGCTCGAGGCGGCAGGCTTCACGGCCACAGGCGCGGGAGCCGTGTGCTTCCGCGACGTCGACGGCGTCAGCGACGACCGCGTCATGGCCGAGGTGCAACAGGTCATCGGCACCGACGCCTCCGCGACGGTGGCCGTCACCGACGACGGCCAGGGGTTCCGCTGGCTCCAGGTCACGCGGGCACCGGGCGACCTGCAGGGGCTCGTGAGCGACCTGCACGCCGCGAACTCCTCGATGGCCGACGCGGGCTTCGGCCCCCAGCTGCTCTGCTCCACGGTGCTCTTCACGACGCCCTCCGGTGGTCCCCTCGGTCTCGTCTACCTCTTCAAGCAGGGCACCTTCTACCCGTTCGCACCGCAGGCCGGACGGCGTCGCGACAACGCCGTCGAGCTGCAGGTGCGGGCGCTCGTCGAGGGCGACGTGCCCGTGGAGAGGACGCTGGAGCGCTGGCTGGCGCTCTGGGACGCCCCCGGACTGTCCGTCTGACGACGTCGGGTCGCACGACCTTCGGTAGGTTGGGCCCGTGAGCCTCGACACCCTCTCTCCCGACGAGATCCGCGCCCTCCACGACGAGCAGCAGACCGCCTACGAGCAGCTGAAGCAGGCTGGTCTCGCGCTCGACATCACGCGTGGCAAGCCGTCGGCGGCGCAGCTCGACCTCTCCAACGCGCTCCTCGACCTGCCCGGCCAGGACTACAAGGACGCGGCCGGCACCGACACGCGCAACTACGGCGGCGTCGTCGGCAACGTGCAGCTGCGCGAGATCTTCGCCGAGCTCCTGCACGTCCCCGTGGAGCAGCTGGTGACGGGCGACAACGCCAGCCTGGCGATCATGCACGACCTCATCGTCTTCGCGATGCTCAAGGGCACGGTCGGGTCGGAGCGGCCCTGGGCGCAGGAGGAGGAGGTCGTGTTCCTCTGCCCGTCGCCGGGCTACGACCGGCACTTCGCGATCTGCGAGCAGTACGGCATCACCATGCGCACCCTCGACATGCTCGACGACGGCCCCGACATGGCCGCGGTGCGCGAGGCGGTCACCGACCCTGCGGTCAAGGGCATCTGGATCGTCCCGACCTACGCGAACCCCACGGGCGCCGTCGTCAGCGAGGCGGTCGCCGCCGAGCTCGCCGCGCTCGAGACCGCCGCGCCGGACTTCCGGATCTTCTGGGACAACGCGTACGCCGTGCACCACCTCACCGAGGAGCGCACCAAGACCGCCGACATCGTCGGCCTGTGCGCGGCGTCGGGGCACCCGGACCGGCCCTTCGTGCTCGCGTCGACGTCGAAGATCACGTTCGCCGGCGCCGGCGTGAGCTTCTTCGCCTCCTCGCCCGACAACATCGCCTGGTACACCGGGCTCGTCGGCAAGCGGACCATCGGACCCGACAAGGTCAACCAGCTGCGCCACGTCCGCCTGCTCGGCGACGTCGACGGCGTGCACGCGCTCATGGACCAGCACCGCGAGATCCTCGCGCCGAAGTTCGCCGTCGTGCAGGAGGTGCTGTCGACGCGGCTCGGCGGCCTCGACGTGGCCACCTGGACCGAGCCCCGGGGCGGCTACTTCGTCAGCCTCGACGTCCCCGACGGCTGCGCCACCCGCGTGGTGCGGCTGGCCAAGGAGGCGGGCATCGCGCTCACCCCGGCGGGTGCGTCGTTCCCGTACGGCAAGGACCCGCGCGACCGCAACATCCGCATCGCGCCGTCGTTCCCGCCGATCGAGGAGCTGCGCACCGCGATGGAGGGCCTGGCCACGTGCGTGCTGCTCGCGGCCACCGAGCAGCGGCTGGGCTGATCCCGTGCGCGTGCTCGTGGCGCCGGACAAGTTCGCCGGCACGCTGAGCGCGCCCGAGGCGGCCCGGGCGATCGCCCGAGGGTGGGCCCGGACGTCGCCCGACGACGAGGTCGTCCGGCTCCCGATGGCCGACGGCGGACCCGGGTTCGTCGACGCCCTGCACGACGCGCTCGGCGGCCGGTTGCACGTCGTCCCCGTGCGCGGGTCGACGGGTGCCGAGGTGCCCGTGACGCTGCTCGTCGTCGACGACGTCGCCTACCTCGAGTCGGCGCAGGCCTGCGGGCTGCAGCTCGGTCCGCCGTCCGCCCGGACCGCGTCCACCTGGGGCGTGGGCGAGGCGGTGCGGGCCGCCGTCGAGCTCGGGGTGTCGAGCGTGGTCGTGGGGCTCGGCGGCAGCGCCACGAACGACGGGGGAGCCGGGTTGCTCGGTGCCCTGGGCGCGACCGCCGACCGCCCCCTCGACGCCGGCCCGGACGGCCTGCGGGGGATCACCTCCGTCGACCTTGCTGCCGCCCTGCGGGTCGTCGAGGGCGTCGACCTGGTCGCCGCGAGCGACGTGGACGTGCCGCTGCTGGGTCTCTTCGGCGCCACCAAGACGTTCGGGCCGCAGAAGGGCCTCGACGACGCGGACCTGCTGGAGGTCGACGGCCTGCTCGACACCTGGGTCGACGCCGTGTGCGGTCCCACTCCGGCGCAGCGGCGCGTGGCGGACGCCCCCGGTGCCGGCGCGGCAGGCGGTCTGGGCCTGGGGCTGCTGCTCCTCGGCGCCGACCGGCGTCCTGGCGTGGCGGTCGTGGCGGAGGCCGTCGGGCTGGACGCCGCCTGCGCGGCCGCCGACCTGGTGGTCTCCGGCGAGGGCTCCTACGACCACACCTCGCGCAGCGGCAAGGTCGTGCACGGGGTCGCCCAGGTGGCGGGACGGCACGCCCGACCGTGCCTGGCGGTCGCCGGTCGGGTCACGGTGGGAGCACGGGAGATGCGGGCCATGGGCGTCGAGTCGGCGTACGCGATGCTCGACCTGGTGGGGGAGGAGCGCTCGTTCGCGGACCCGTCGGGCGCGCTGGCCGACGTCGCCGAGCGGGTGGCGCGCACCTGGTCGCGCTGATCGGTGCCCCGCGCGTCCGCGCCCGGCGAGGGATCTCCTGAGGATCGGCGCGTACGATGGAATGGAACCGGCTTCCTCCTGGTTGTCGACCAGGAGAGCACCCGAGACCGACGGAGATGACATGAGCGTCGACAGCAGCACCACCCCCGAGACCACCGAGACCGCCGCCCCGGCCGACGGTGTGAACCTGTCCGCGAACGCTGCGGAGAAGGTGCGGAGCCTGCTCGCCCAGGAGGGTCGCGACGACCTCGCCCTGCGCATCGCGGTGCAGCCCGGCGGCTGCTCTGGCCTGCGCTACCAGCTGTTCTTCGACGAGCGCACGCTCGACGGCGACGAGGTCCGCGACTTCGACGGCGTGAACGTCGTCGTCGACCGCATGAGCCTGCCGTACCTGCACGGCGCGTCGATCGACTTCGTCGACACGATCGAGAAGCAGGGCTTCACCATCGACAACCCGATGGCGACCGGCTCCTGCGCCTGCGGCGACAGCTTCCACTGATGGAGTGACCTCGGGAGCTCTGCGATCGAGCCACCTCGCGAGCCCTGCGAGCGACGGTGGCGAGAGGTCGAGTCGTGCACGCCGAAGGCGTCGGACCGTATCGAGACCTCCAAGCGGTCCAGACCCCGCCACGAGGTGAGCAGCCGACGCTGACCGCCCAGAGTGGTCTCGATACGTCGAGGCCAGCTCGTTCCTCGCGGCCTCGCCTACTCGACCAGCGGAAACGTCCCCCCGCCCACCTGAACAGTCCTCGACGAGCGGCGCGACGCGACGTCACGCCCGACTTCCTCACACGACGGCCCCCTGCGGACGCAGGGGGCCGTCGTCTAGTCTCGTCTGGTGCATCTCGCGATCGCCGGCTCTGTGGCCACCGACCATCTGCAGGTCTTCTCGGGGAAGTTCTCGGACTCCCTGGTCCCGGACCAGCTCGACAAGCTGTCCGTCTCGTTCCTGGTGGAGGACCTCGACGTCCGCCGCGGCGGGTGCGCCGCGAACATCGCGTTCGGCCTGGCGGCGCTGGGGCTGCGGCCGACGCTGGTGGCGTCGGTGGGGCGTGACTTCGCCGACCAGGGCTACCAGCAGTGGCTGGAGGACGCGGGCGTCGACTGCTCGCGCGTGCACGTGTCGCCCGACAAGCACACGGCGCTGTGCACGATCACGACCGACGACGCGCACGCGCAGATCGTCACGTTCTACGCCGGCGCGATGGCCGACGCCCGCACGATCGACGTGCTCGAGCTCGGCGACTTCGACCTCGTCCTCATCGGCCCGGACGACCCCGAGGCGATGAACCGGCACACGGCGGCGTGCCGCGAGGCGGGGGTGCCGTTCGCGGCGGACCCGTCGCAGCAGCTGGCGTGGGCCGACGGCGACCTGATCCGCGACCTCGTCGACGGTGCGGCCTACCTCTTCAGCAACGACTACGAGTCGGCGCTCATCCAGACGAAGACCGGCTGGAGCGAGGACGAGGTGCAGGCGCACGTCGGCACGCGCGTCGTGACCCGCGGCAAGGACGGCGTGACGGTCTACCCGTCCGACGGCGCGCCGATCGAGGTCGCGGCGATCCCCGACGTCGACGCGGTCGACCCCACGGGCGTCGGCGACTCCTTCCGTGGCGGGTTCCTCGCGGGCGTGGCCGCCGGCCTGGACCTGGAGCGGTCGGCGCAGATCGGCTGCACGATCGCGGCCAGCGTCGTCGAGACGACGGGTACCCAGGAGTACACGCTGACGCGCGAGGCGTTCCTCGACCGTCTGGGCTCGGCGTACGGCGACGACGCGCGGGCCGAGGTGTCCGCCGCGCTGGACCTCGCGTGAACGTCCCCGACACGGCTCGGGGCAAGGGTGCCCTTACCTGCTCGACGAGCGACGAGTGAGGGTACTGTGAACAGGTCATCGCATGAGTGGTGTGGACAAGAAAGGCGCCTCGTGGGTCGGATGAAGCTGGCGGCTGCTGTCGTCGTCGCAGTTCTCCTGAGTGGTTGCTCGCCCGTCGCGGACCACGACATCAAGCGCCTCGCGCTTCCTGTCGCCGCCAGTGACCGGTCGCAGCCCGTGTGGGACCTGTGGCTCGGCGCCTGGATCGCCGTGCTGGTCGTGTTCGTGCTCGTCTTCGGGCTCATCGTCTACGCCTCCGTGCGCTATCGCCGTCGCAGCGACGACGAGGTGCCGACGCAGGTGCGCTACAACCTGCCGCTCGAGGCGCTGTACACGATCGCCCCGGTGATCGTCGTCGCGGTGTTCTTCTTCCACACCGTCACGAGCCAGAACGAGGTGCTCGAGAAGGTCGACAACCCCGACCACACGATCGAGGTCGTCGGCTCGAAGTGGCAGTGGGCCTTCAACTACCTCGACGAGGACGCCACGCAGGGCGAGGACGTCTACGACTTCGGCACGCCCGACCAGCCGGCCGAGCTCTGGCTGCCGAAGGGCGAGTCGGTGCGCTTCAACCTGCGCAGCCCCGACGTGATCCACTCCTTCTGGATCCCCGAGTTCTACTTCAAGATGGACGTCGTCCCCGGACGTGACAACACGTTCGACATGACGCCGACGCGCGAGGGCACGTTCACCGGACGGTGCGCCGAGCTGTGCGGGCTGTACCACTCGCGGATGATCTTCAAGGTCAACGTGGTCTCGCCCGAGGAGTACGAGGCCCACCTCCAGGACCTCGTCAGGATCGGTCAGATCGGTGCCCCCGCGGGACAGAAGGAGGCCGACGCGGTCGCCGGTCTGCGCGGCGCCGACACGGAGGACGACCAGGACGTCCAGGACGGAGCGGGTAACTGATGGCCACCACTGCGGCATTCGACGACGGTCGGGAGACCACCACCGTCCGTCGCGAGACGACGCTCGGCCAGAAGGTCGTCACGATCATGACGACCACCGATCACAAGGTGATCGGCAACATGTACCTGGCGACGTCCTTCATCTTCTTCCTGATCGGCGGCGTGCTCGCGCTGGCGATCCGCGCGAACCTCATGCAGCCCGGCTCGAACCTGCTGTCGGACGAGGCCTACAACCAGGCCTTCACGATGCACGGCACGATCATGCTGCTGATGTTCGCGACGCCGCTGTTCTTCGGCTTCGGCAACGCGATCATGCCGCTGCAGATCGGTGCGCCCGACGTCGCGTTCCCGCGCCTGAACATGTTCAGCTACTGGCTGTACCTGTTCGGCTCCACGATCGTGGTCTCCGGCCTGTTCGTGCCCGGCGGCGCGGCCAGCTTCGGCTGGTTCGCGTACGCCCCGCTGTCGGACGGCGTCAACTCGCCCGGCATCGGCGGTGACCTCTGGGTCATGGGTCTGTGGATGTCGGGTCTGGGCACGATCCTCGGTGCCGTCAACTTCATCACCACGATCTTCTGCATGCGCGTGCCCGGCATGACGATGTTCCGCATGCCGATCTTCGTGTGGAACACGCTGGTCACCAGCCTGCTGGTGCTCATCGCGTTCCCGATCTTCGCCGCCGCGCTCCTGACGCTGGCCGCGGACCGGATGCTCGGTGCGCACGTGTTCGACGCCGCGAACGGTGGCCCGATCCTGTGGCAGCACCTGTTCTGGTTCTTCGGGCACCCCGAGGTGTACATCATCGCGCTGCCGTTCTTCGGCATCATCTCCGAGATCCTGCCGGTCTTCAGCCGCAAGCCGATCTTCGGCTACGTCGGTCTCGTGGCCGCGACGCTGCTGATCGCGGCGCTCTCGGTGGCGGTGTGGGCGCACCACATGTTCGTCACGGGTGCGGTCGACCTCGCGTTCTTCAGCTTCATGACGTTCCTGATCGCGGTGCCGACCGGGGTGAAGTTCTTCAACTGGATCGGCACGATCTGGGGCGGGAGCATCTCGTTCGACACCCCCATGGTGTTCTCGCTCGGCTTCCTCGTGACCTTCCTCTTCGGTGGTCTGACGGGTGTCATCCTGGCGTCGCCGACGCTGGACTTCCCGCTCTCGGACTCCTACTTCGTCGTGGCGCACTTCCACTACGTCGTCTTCGGCACCGTGGTGTTCGCGATGTTCGCCGGCTTCTACTACTGGTGGCCGAAGCTCACCGGGCGGATGCTCGACGAGAAGCTCGGCAAGATCCACTTCTGGCTGCTGTTCATCGGCTTCCACATGACCTTCCTCGTCCAGCACTGGCTGGGTGTCGAGGGCATGCCGCGCCGCTACGCCGACTACGGCCCCAACGACGGCTTCACGACGCTGAACGAGATCTCCTCGATCGGTGCCTTCCTGCTCGGTGCCTCGACGCTGCCGTTCCTGTGGAACGTGTGGAAGTCGCGCAAGAGCCCGCTGGTCAAGCTCGACGACCCGTGGGGCTGGGGCCGCTCGCTGGAGTGGGCCACGAGCTCGCCCCCGCCGCGGCACAACTTCCACTCCCTGCCCCGGGTGCGCAGCGAGAGCCCCGCGTTCGACCTGCACCACCCGGAGATCGCCGAGCTGGAGCTGCTGCACAACCCCGACGAGGGCGGCATCTTCGCCGACGCCCCGAACACGAACGGCAAGGGTGCGGCCATCAAGGACGCCAAGCAGCAGAAGGACGGTGAGTGACCGATGAAGGGCATGAAGGCCGAGTACTGGGTCATCATCTCCTGCGGGATCTTCTTCGTCTTCATCGCGCCCGTGTACTGGGTGCTGACGGAGGACCCGACGGGCACCACGGCGCTCGTCATGACGTTCCTGCTGTGCGCGCTGCTCGGCTTCTACCTCTACGTGGTCGCCAAGCAGATCCCGGCCCGTCCGGAGGACCTCGACGACGCCGAGATCGCCGACGGCGCGGGTGAGCTGGGCTTCTTCCCGCCGTACAGCTGGTGGCCGCTCTACTGCGCCCTGGCGCTCGGGACGATCGTCCTGGGCGTCGTCGTCGGATGGTGGCTGTTCATCATCGGCGCCACCATCGGCGCGGTGACGGTCTGCGGCTGGGTGTACGAGTACTACCGGGGCGTGCACGCCCACTGACTGGTCGGTGCGTTCGTGCTCACCACGTAGAATGACGCGGTGAGCACGACGAACCGTTCCCTGCGCCTGCTGGTGGGTGCCGTCCTCCTGGTCACCCTGGGGGCCTGCACGGCCGCCCGTTCCGAGCAGCCGTCGGCGTCACCGACGCAGCAGCCGGCCACGGTGAGCGCGAACGTCGAGGACCAGGCGTCCGACGTCCCCGTCGACACGGTCGTCTCGGTCGAGGTGCAGCACGGCACCGTCACGGAGGCGTCGCTGACGTCGTCGGACGGCAAGCAGGTCGTCAAGGGCGAGGGCGGGGACGGTCGCTGGGCGGCCACGTCGCGGCTGGAGCCGGGCACCGCGTACACGCTGACCGCACAGGCGGAGGGCACCGACGGGAAGCCGGCGAAGCTGGTGCGTACCTTCACGACGCGGGCCCTGACGCTGGACCAGCAGACGTACCCGGCGGTCGCCCCGCTCGCGAACGAGACGGTGGGCGTGGGCATGCCGGTCATCGTGACGTTCGACGTGCCCGTGGAGAACAAGAAGCTGTTCGAGCAGCACATGCACGTCACCTCCACCCCGAAGGTCGAGGGTGCCTGGCACTGGATGAGCGACACGGTGGTGCACTACCGGCCGAAGGAGTTCTGGCCCGCCGGCACGAAGGTGTCGGTCGACCTCGACCTCAACAGCCTGCCCGCCGGCAACGGCGTGTACGGCCAGCAGGACCAGCACGTGCCGTTCACGGTAGGACGTCGCATCGTGTCGACGGTCGACGTCGCACGGCACACGCTGACGATGAACGTCGACGGCCGCGACGTGCGCACCATCCCGGTCTCGACCGGCAAGCCGGGCCACGAGACCCGCGGCGGCACGAAGGTCATCATGGAGAAGTTCGCGTCGGTCGACATGGACGCCGCCTCGACGGGAGTCTCGGAGTCCGACCCCGACTACTACGACATCAGCGACGTCCGGTGGGCGATGCGGGTGACGAACTCCGGCGAGTTCCTCCACGCCGCCCCCTGGTCGGTCGGCTCCCAGGGCCGGGAGAACGTGAGCCACGGCTGCGTCGGCATGAGCACCGCCGACGCCCAGTGGATCTACGACCAGTCGCGCCGCGGCGACGTGGTGAAGTTCGTCAACAGCGGCCGGTCCCTCGAGCAGAACAACGGCTGGACCGACTGGAACACCCGCTGGAGCGACTGGGTCCAGGGCTCCGCCCTCAAGCGCGCCTCTTGACCCCCTCCGGCCCGTCCGGCGGGGGAGAGGTAAGGCTCGGGCGCGCGGGCGCGTCCTGCCTGCGTGTGGGGCGGCTGAGGGCTCGTCCTGCGGCTGCGTCGGGGCGGCTTGTCGTCGACCTGCGGCTGCATTGGGGCGGCTCTGTGCTCGGGTGGGGCTGCGCTGGCGCGGCTTCGACTCGTCCTGCGCTCCGCAAGGGCCTCGACCGGGCGGCTGGCAGCGGCGGCGGCGCCGGTTCTCGGGCTGCGGGTTGGTGCTGGGTTGACGCAAGAGTCTGCGTCTGCGCGTGCCGTCGGTGGATCTGCAACCTTCTGAGCGCTCTACAGGTGGCAGATCCACCGCCGACGGGGCCAGACGTGGCAACGATGCTCCCTTCTCGTGGACCGTGCCACGAGAAGGGAGAAGCGCTGCCCACCCCACCCCCAAGTGCACCCAAGCTTCTTCCTTCGTGCGCTTGAGGCTGGACGCTTCTGCGTTGGTGACGGGATCCCGTAGCAGACGCAGAATCCTTGGCCTTCAGCACACGAACGCAGCATCGTGCGTCCACCCCGAGCGCAACCCGCGGCCCGAGACCCCAGACCAGCGCGGTCGCCAGCTGCCCGGTCGAGGCCCTTTCGGAGACCACCCCCAGCGCCAGCCGAGGCAGTGCACCAGCACGACGAGACCCCCCGCAGCAGCGCACCAGCAAGCCCAGACCCCCGAAGGCCGGCGCAGTCGCAGCCCCACCACCGGCAGGGCAGGGGAGGGGACGACGAAGGGCCCCGGAGTGCTCCGGGGCCCTTCGTCGTGCGTGCGGTCGGTCAGTGCGACTTCGGGATGCCGGTCTCCGACACGCCCTGGAAGTCCTCACCGAGGTGCACGGGGTGACCCTCGATCTCGGCCAGGTGCTCGTCGGCGTGCTCGACCTCGGCCAGCGTCGGCTTGTCGATCGCACCCTTGTAGTAGAACGAACGCACCCGGTGGCGGACCTTCGCGACCCGGCCGTGCGGCAGCGCGACGCCGTTCTCGTCCGTCTCGGCCGGAGCCTCGAGGGCCGGGAGGCGGTCGTGCGCCGTGAGGCGGTACTGCTCCGTGACCGGGAGCGGGGCGTGACGCTCCGCGTAGCTGCCGTCGGGCGAACGCTCGATGACACCGGTCTCGTAGCCGTGCAGGATCTTGTTCTGGTCGGCGCGCTGCAGACCGATGCAGATCCGTCGCGTGATGATGAACGCGATCACCGGGAACAGGAAGATGCCGATCCGGAAGATGTGCGTCAGCGCGTTGATGCTCAGGTGGAACTGCGTGGCGATGATGTCGTTGCCGCCGGCAGCCCAGCCGACACCGTAGAACGTCATGCCGGCGACACCGAGACCCGTGCGGGTCGGGGCGTTGCGCGGACGCTCCAGCAGGTGGTGCTCACGCTGGTCGCCGGTCACCCAGCGCTCCACGAACGGCCACAGGGCGAGGACCGTGAACAGCAGGCCCAGTCCGCCGACACCCGGGATGAAGACGTTCCAGCTCCAGGTGTGGCCGAGGAAGGTGCTCTCCCAGTTCGGCATGATGCGCACGAGACCCTCGGAGAAGCCCATGTACCAGTCGGGCTGCGAGCCGGCCGTGACCTCCGACGGGTTGTACGGACCGTACGCCCACACCGGGTTGATCTGCACCAGCGCGCCCATGAGGGCGGTGAAGCCGAAGACGACGAAGAAGAAGCCGCCGGCCTTGGCCGCGTACACGGGGAGCATCGGGTAGCCGACCACGTTGTCGTTCGTGCGTCCGGCGCCCGGCCACTGCGTGTGCTTGTGGTAGACGAGCAGCAGCATGTGCGCGGCGATCAGCCCGAGCAGCAGCGCGGGGATCAGCAGGATGTGCGCCATGTACAGGCGGGGGATGATCTCCTCGCCCGGGAACTCGCCGCCGAAGATGAAGAACTCCAGGTAGGAGCCGACGAGCGGGATCGAGCGGATGAGACCGTCGACGAAGCGCAGGCCCGTGCCCGACAGCAGGTCGTCGGGGAGCGAGTAGCCCGCGAAGCCCTCGACCATGCCGAGCGCCAGCAGGCCGACGCCGATGAGCCAGTTGATCTCACGCGGCTTGCGGTACGCGCCCGTGAAGAAGATGCGCAGCATGTGGGCGAGCATCGCGCCGACGAACAGCGCTGCGGCCCAGTGGTGGATCTGCCGCATGAGCAGACCGCCGCGGATGTCGAAGGAGATGTGCAGCGTCGAGGCGTAGGCCTGCGACATCTCCAGCCCACGGAACGGGGCGTAGGAGCCGTCGTAGACGACCTCGGACATGCTCGGCTGGAACCAGAACGTCAGGAAGACGCCGGTGAGCAGCAGCACGACGAAGCTCCACAGGGCGATCTCGCCCAGCATGAACGACCAGTGCTCCGGGAAGACCTTGCGCAGGTTCTTCTTCGCCACCCCGGCCAGTCCGAGGCGGTCGTCGAGCCAGCCGACGGGACCAGCGGCCTTCTTGCCGAAGCCCGTGTCCTCGACCGGCGTGTAGGTGTCAGTGCTCATGACTCACCATCCAGTCTCTTCTGGTCGCGCGCAAGCTCGGGATAGCTGGGCGCCACGATCTCGGGGAAGTCGCTCATCGCGATGATGTAGCCCTCGGAGTCCACGCCGAGCGGCAGCTGCGGCAGCGGACGGTGGGCGGGGCCGAAGATGACCTTGCCGTTGTCGGCGAGGTCGAACGTCGACTGGTGGCAGGGGCAGAGCAGGTGGTGCGTCTGCTGCTCCCACAGCGAGATCGGGCAGCCGACGTGCGTGCAGATCTTGGAGTAGCAGAGGATGCCGTCGATGCCCCAGTTCTCGCGACCCTCGGAGGGCGTGATGTCCTCCGGGCGCATGCGCACGACGATGATGGCGGCCTTCGACTTGGCCGCGAGGAGCTCGTGGCCGTGGACCTCGGCCTCCTCCTCGCCCTCGGCGGGGAAGAAGACGGCCGGCTCGGCGTTGATGAGCTGACCGACCTCGATCTCCTCGGGGCGGATGGGCAGGCCCGAGACGTCGTTGACGACGCGCATGCCCTTCTTCCAGACGGTCTCGTCCTGGCCGTGGGGGAGCGGGCCGAGGTCGCGCAGCAGCACGACCGACGGGACCGCGAGCGCGCCCACGGAGAGGAAGAGGCTGTTGCGGATGAGCGGACGACGCCCGACGCCCGACTCCTGCAGGCCGGCGTTGATGTCGGCCATGACGGCCTCGCGGTCCTCGGCGGAGGAGCGGGCCGGGTGACGCATCTCGACCATCTCGTGGTCGCCCATGAGCTTCTTGGCCCACTGGATGATCCCGACGCCGATCAGCAGCAGACCGCCGCCGAGCGTCGCGCCGAGCGCGAAGTTCGACGCGGACCAGTTGAGGAACGTCTGGTCGGAGTCGATCGCGAAGTAGGAGACCGCGAACAGCACGAACAGCAGCGCCGCGACCGTGAACATGCCGGAGATCTGACGCTCGGCGCGGCGCTCCTGCGCCGGGTCGACGTCGGTGGGCCGCCACTGGTGCGGCTGCAGGCCCGGGTCCTGCACCGGCTCGGTGCGGACGGGGGTGCTGCTGCTGTCGTGGGACTGGATCTCGTCACTCATCTCGTTCAGGCCTTCTTCTTCTTCGATCGCGCTCCGTGGGCACCGATCCAGATCGCGAAGCCGATCAGACCGCCGATGCCGAGGACCCAGACGAACACGCCGTCGACGACCGGGCCGAGGCCGCCGCCGCCGATGCCGCCGTAGTTCGGCTGCTCCTGGACGCGCTTGATGTAGGCGATGACGTTGCGCTTGTCCTCAGGGGTGATGAGGTCGTCGTTGAAGACCGGCATCTGCTGCGGCCCGGTGACCATGGCCTCGTAGATGTGCTTGGCGCTGACGCCCTTGAGCGTCGGGGCGTAGCGGCCGTTCGGCAGCGCGCCGCCGGCGCCGACGGAGTTGTGGCAGGCGGTGCAGTTGGTGCGGAAGAACTCGCCGCCCTCGCGCAGGCCCTCGACGTCGACGTCCTGGTAGTTGAGGTACTCCTCGGCCGGGATGGCCGGCCCGGGGGCCAGCGACGCGATGTACGCGGACAGCTGGCGCGTCTCCTCGGCGTCGTACTCAGGTGCCTTGCGCGGCGCCTGCGGGGCGCTCTGCGCCATCGGCATGCGGCCGGTGCCGACCTGGAAGTCGACGGCGGCGGCGCCGACGCCGATCAGCGACGGCCCGTAGTTGCCGCCGTCCTTGGTCGTGATGCCCTCGGCGTTCTGCCCGTGGCAGCTGGCGCAGCCGATGAGGAAGAGCTCGCGCCCCGCCTCGACGTCGCGTGCCGTGTACTGCTCCGCCTGTGCGGGCTTCGGGGCGAGCGCGGACCAGAGCCCGGCCGCGGCCACGAGACCGAGCACCAGGACGACGAGTCCGGCGAGGGGGTGACGGCGGCGGGTCGACAGAGTGCGCACCGAGAACCTCATTCCTGTCAGGGGTAACCAGCGTACCTAGCGTTCTGCCAGGTCCGCAGGCTTAGGTTGGCCTAACGCCGAGCCGTGCGGCAGGCGTCAGCGGATCAGGTAGATGGTCGCGAACAGGGCGACCCAGACGATGTCGACGAAGTGCCAGTAGTACGACACGACGATCGCGGAGATGGCCTGCTCGTGCGTGAAGCGGCGGGCGACGAACGTGCGGCCGATCACCAGCAGGAAGGCCAGCAGACCGCCGACGACGTGGATGCCGTGGAAGCCGGTGGCGAGGTAGAAGAGGGAGCCGTAGGCCGAGGACGGGATGGTCACGCCCTCGTGGACCAGCTCGGCGTACTCGAACGCCTGGCCGCCGATGAAGATCGCACCCATGACGTAGGTGAGGACGAACCACTCGCGCATGCCCCACTTGCGGAACTGCAGCAGGGTCCCCGTGCGTCCGGGACGGCCGCGCTCGGCCGCGAAGACGCCGAACTGGCAGGTCAGCGACGACAGCACGAGGATCGAGGTGTTGACGGCTGCGAACGGCACGTTCAGCAGCTGCGTCTCCTGGTCCCAGAGCGCCGGCGTGACGTTCTTGACGGTGAAGTACGCGGCGAAGAGGCCGGCGAAGAACATCAGCTCGCTCGAGAGCCAGACGATCGTGCCCACCGTCACCATGGAGGGACGTCCCTCGGTGCCGTGGAGTCGGGACGCGGGGATCACGGAAGTAGTGGCCACGCGCTCATTATGTACGATTCCCACGTGACCGAGCGCAGCAGGTTCCGAGTCCTGGTCTACAGCGACGACCGAGACGTGCGGAACGCCGTCATGGCGGCGCTGGGCACGCGCCCGCACCCCGACCTCCCGGAGGTCGAGTTCGTCGAGTGCGCGACGGAGCCGGTCGTCTGGCAGCACCTCGACGACGCCCGTCGCCGCCCCGACCTCGTCGTGCTCGACGGCGAGTCGACGCCCGTCGGCGGGCTGGGCGTCGCGCGGCAGATGAAGGACGAGGTCTTCCAGGCGCCGCCGGTGCTCGTGCTGACCGGCCGCCCGCAGGACGCCTGGCTCGCGACCTGGTCGCGCGCCGACGCCGCCGTGTCCCACCCGATCGACCCGCTGCGGCTCGCCGAGGTGTTCGTCGACCTCGCGCGCTCCGTGCTGCAGCCCGGGTGAGCGCGCGCACCTGGCCCGACGTGCTCGACGAGCTCGTCGGAGGCCGCGACCTGGACTCCGCGTCGACCGCGTGGGCGATGGCGGCGATCCTCGAGGGCGAGAGCACACCGGCGCAGATCGCCGCGTTCGCGGTGGCGCTGCGCGCGAAGGGCATCTCCCAGGCCGAGCTGCAGGGACTGGTCGACGCGCTGCTGTCGCACGCCGTCCTCGTCGACGTCCCCGGCCGTGTGGTCGACATCGTCGGCACCGGTGGCGACCGGGCCAAGACGGTCAACATCTCCTCCATGTCGGCCGTCACGGCGGCCGGGGCGGGTGCGCCCGTCGTCAAGCACGGCAACCGCGCCGCGTCGAGCCAGAGCGGCACCGCCGACGTGTTCCAGGTGCTGGGCGTGCGGCTCGACGTGCCGGCCGAGTCGGTGCCGGCGGTGCTCGAGCGCGCCGGCATCACCTTCTGCTTCGCCCCGCTGTTCCATCCGGGGCTGCGCTTCACCGGGCCGCCGCGGCGCGAGATCGGCATCGCCACCCCGTTCAACGTCCTCGGCCCGCTGGTCAACCCCGCGCGTCCGCAGGCGTCGGCGGTCGGGTGCTCCGACCTGCGCACGGCACCGCTCATGGCGCAGGTCTTCGCCGACCGCGGCGACGACGCGTTCGTCTTCCGCGGCGACGACGGTCTCGACGAGATCACGACGACGACCACCACCCGTGTGTGGACGGTCGTCGGCGCCGACGTCGAGGAGGAGGTGCTCGACCCGCGCGAGCTCGGGTTCTCGCTGTCGTCGCCCGAGGCGCTGCGCGGTGGCGACCCCGTGCACAACGCCGACGTGTTCCGCAGGATCCTCGACGGCGAGGTCTCGCCCGTCCGCGACGCCGTGCTGCTGAACGCAGGTGCTGCGCTCGCGGCCTACGACGGCGGCAGCGGACCGCTGCTGGAACGGCTGGCCGCGGGTGTCGAGCGGGCCCGGGCGTCGATCGACTCCGGGGCCGCGCGCGACGTGCTGGCCCGCTGGTCCGCCGTCACGCAGGAGCTGGCGCCGACCGACTGAGCCGTCGGCTCAGAGCCCGATGCTGAACGCGTCCTCGAGGTCGTGCCGGCTGAACGTCTGGAAGGCGATCTGCGTCTGCGTCGACAGCACGCCGTCGACCTTGTTGAGCCGGTCGGCGACGACCGCGGAGACGTCGTCGATGCGCGGCACCCGCACCATCGCGACGAGGTCGAGGTCGCCCGTGACGGAGTACACCTCGCTCACCCCGTCGAGGTCGGCGATCTGCGCGGCGGTCTCGGACAGCCGGGACACCTCGGCCTGGATGAAGACGATGGCGGTGATCACGCCGACAGCCTAGACCGCGTGGCGCGCTGGTCGTCGGACTCCGTCGGGAGGGCGGCGACGTGCCGGGCCGCGCCGGCCGTCGGGACCTGCCAGGACCCTCGCACCATGCGCACGCCCGGGGACTCGAGCCAGCGCAGGAGCGCCTCGGTCTCCTCGACCGAGGCCGCCGGCGCCGGGTGGGTGCCGTTGCTGGGCGTGGGCACGTCCTCGGCGGTGGCGAGCAGCGTGTCGACCCAGGCGGCGGGGTGCACGTGCCGGGGGAGCAGGCCCGCGGCGGCGAGCCGGCCGTGGCGCACGACGTGCACCTCCCAGCCCTTCTCTGCCGGTGCGGCCGCCACGAGCTCGGCGACGTCGGTGAGCTGCCGCAGCCGCTGCGTGCGGTCGACGGCCCGCAGCGACGCGGCCAGCCGGTCGCGTACCTGCGCCGCCTCCTCGTAGCGCTGCTGCGCCCCGAGCTCGCCCATGCGGGCGCGCAGCCGCTCGACGACCTCGGCGGGATCGCCTGTGAGCGCGGCGTCGAGACGGGCGACCTCGGTGGCGTAGACGTCGGGGTCGAGGTCACCGGTGCAGGGCGCGAGGCAGCGTCCGAGGTCGGCCAGCGCGCACGTGCTGCCGCGCGGTCGGCGTCCCATGCGGGTGGTGCACTGACGCACCTGGAACGTCTCGTGCAGCGCCGCCAGCGCCAGCTCGCCCTGGCTGCGGTGGCCGAAGGGACCCACGTACACGGCGTCGTCGTCGAGCACGCGACGCACCACCGACAGCCGCGGCCAGGGCTCGCGGGTGAGCTTGATCCACGACTGGCGCTCGGGGAAGCGTGAACGCCGGTTGTACGGCGGGCGGTGCGCGGCGATGAGCCGCAGCTCGCGCACCCGCGCCTCGAGCGCCGTGGCGCAGACGACGGCGTCGACGCGTTCGGCGAGCTTGACCATCTCGCCCATCCGGGTGCGCGTCTCCGCGGCGGTGAAGTAGCTGCCGACCCGCTTGCGCAGGTCGCGCGACGTGCCGACGTAGAGCACGTCGTCACGCGTGTCGCGGAAGAGGTAGACCCCCGGCTCGTGCGGCAGGTGCTGGGCGAGGTGACGCTTGCGGCGCTGCTCGGGCGTCACCTTGGAGGTGAAGGTGACCGCGTCCTCGAGCGTGTGCACGCCGAGCGAGCCGAGCCGCTCGAACAGCCCGTGCAGCACGTCGACGGTCGCGCGGGCGTCGTGCAGGGCGCGGTGGTCGGGGGTCGTGCCGGCACCGAAGTGCGCGGCGAGCGTCGAGAGCTTCACGTTGCGCACCTCCTCGCGCAGCAGCGCCCGACGCGCGAGCACCGCGGTGTCGAGCACCTCGAACCGCGGCCACGGGATGCCCAGCTCGCGCGCGTTGTGCTTCAGGAAGCCGACGTCGAAGGGTGCGTTGTGCGCCACCAGCACGCTGCCCGCCGCGAGCTCGAGGAAGCTGGGCAGCGCCTCGGCGATCCGCGGCGCCTCCACCACCATCGCGTCGGTGATGCCCGTGAGGACCGTGATGAACGCCGGGATGCTCTCCTCGGGGTTCACGAGCGTCTGCAGCTCGCCCAGCACCTCGCCGCCGCGCACCTTGACCGCACCGATCTCGGTGATCCGCGCCCCCGCCTTCGGCGACCCGCCCGTCGTCTCGAGATCGACCACGCAGAACGTGACGTCGCTCAACGGCCGGCCCAGCTCCTCGAAGCTGGCCTGGTGGTGCACGGGTCGCGTGGGCTGGCTGGTCACGGAGGTGACCGTAGGCGTCGGGTCGGACAGAGTCGGGGGGTCTTGTCTTGTCCTGCGGCTGCGCTGGTGCGGCGTCTCGTCGACCTGCGGCTGCGTCGGTGCGGCTTCTCTTTCGGGTGGGGCTGCGTCGGCGCGGCTTGTCGTCGACCTGCGCTCCGCAAGGGCCTCGACCGGGCGGCTGGCGACCGCACTGGCCTGGGAACTCGGGCTGCGGGTTGCGCACTAGGTGGACGCACGATTCTGCGTTTGCGCCCCCTCAGCGGTAGATGTGCCACCGAATCGGACCGGGCGGTGGATCGGCCACCCTTCTGAGCGCTCTAGAGGTGGTGGATCTACCGCTGAGGGGGCGGGGGTGGCAGGGCTTCTCCCTTCTCGTGGCACGGTCCACGAGAAGGGAGAAGCGCTGCCCGTCCCACCCCCAAGGGCGCCCTTGATTCTTCCGTCGTGCGCTGGGGGTCGAACGCTTCTGCGTTGGTGACGGGATCCCGTACCAGACGCAGAAGGCTTGGCCTTCCAGCGCACGAACGCAGGATCTTGCGTCCACCAAAGGCCACAGCCCGAGACTCAGCCGCAGGAGCACCCAGCCGCCCGGTCGAGGCCTTTTCGGAGACCACCCCCAGCGCCAGCCGAGGCAGCGCACCACCACGACGAGACCCCCGCAGGCAGCGCACCAGCAAGCACAGACCCCCGCAGGCGGCGCACCAGCACGACGAGACCACAGCAGCCCCCGCCCGACGCCCCCAGCGACAGCCGGTATCGCGCTGCAGGGTTTCTGTCGGGACCGCTGTCTAGCGTCGTGGGCATGAACAGTGAATCCGTCGTCATCGACTGCGACAGCTGCCTGGTGCGCAGTGCCAGCGCGTGCGGCGACTGCGTGGTGAGCGTCCTGCTCGGGGGGCCGCCGCAGGGGGTGGAAGTGGCGCCGGAGGAGATGGCGGCGCTCACGGCCCTCGCCGACGAGGGGCTCGTGCCGCCGCTGCGGCTCGTGACCCCGCTGTCGGGCCCCGACGTGCAGGCAGGGTGACGCGGCTCGCCGTGGGAACCCCTCCTCGACGCGACCCCTCGTCGGCTAGACTCGGCCACTGTGCGACCGGAGCATGCTGCTCACCCTGAGCGGCATCGGACGCACCGCCGAACCGGCCCGGGCGTGGGGAAGACGTCCAGGCCGGACCGGGGAACCATGTTCCTGGGGTGAATCGTGGCGCCGTCCCGCACGGTGCCGCGTAGGGCAGACCTTGGCCCGAACCCGTCAGCTCACCCGGTAGGCGACGAGGACACTGGAGAGAGCACACGTGCACCGACGAGGCATGCCCCGGACGACCCGCACCCATCGCACCGCCGCCGCGGTCGCCGTCCTGACGGTCGGAGCGACGCTCGGCGTCGTCGGCCCCGCGCAGGCCGACCGCGTGACCCCCGCCGACGTCGAGAAGGCGTTCCACGAGGCCGAGGTCGCGAACGAGCAGGCCAACCAGCTCGAGGAGGACGTCAAGGAGGCGCGCGCCGAGATCGCCGACCTCGACGCCGACATCGCCGACCAGCTCGCCGTGTACGAGCGTCAGCGCAAGGCGCTCGGCGCGTCCGTCGTCCAGCAGCAGCTCGACAACCCGCTCGGGCCGACCGCGAGCCTCTTCGGCAGCAAGGACCCGCAGCAGTTCCTCGAGGGCCTCGGTGCCGTCCAGGCCCTCAACAGCACCCGCGCCGACGCCGTCGAGGCGTTCGCCGCCACCGCCAAGGAGCTCAAGAACCGGCGCACGCTGCTGAAGGAGCGCAAGGCCGAGCTCGACCGCGACCGCGACCGTGCCGACGCGAAGCGCGACGAGATCGAGAGCCGCTACCAGGAGGCGAAGACGGCCCTGTCGCGGCTGTCCGCCCCGCAGCAGAAGACGCTGACGAAGAGCGACACCACCGTCGACTTCAAGGTCGAGGCCAGCGGCCGCGGCGCCGCCGCCATCCAGTTCGCGATGGCCCAGCTCGGCAAGCCCTACATCTACGGTGGGGTCGGCCCCGACGGCTACGACTGCTCGGGCCTGGTCATGAAGTCCTTCGAGGCTGCCGGTGCGTCGCTGCCGCGCGTCGTCGGCCCGCAGTACCAGGCCTCGCAGCCCGTCCCGATCAGCCAGGTCCAGCCCGGCGACATCGTGTTCTTCCCCGACATGTCGCACGACGGCATCTACCTCGGCGACGGCAAGGTCATCCACGCACCGCGTCCGGGCAAGACGGTCGAGATCACCACGCTCTCCATCGGCTTCACCATGGCCGGCCGCGTCGGCTGACCCTGCGATGACCCACCCGCGTCGGCCATGAGGAGGCCGTCGGCCAACGTCGTGGCCGTCGCCGTCCTCCTGGCCGTCGCCGCGGCGGTGCTGCTGTGGCAGCGACCCTGGGCGGGGCAGCCGACCGCCGGCCCCGAGCCGGTGGCCGTGCCCGCCGACGCCCGCGCCGTGCTGGCCGACCAGCTGCAGGCCCTGTCCGACGCCGACACCGAGCAGGCGTTCGCCGCCGCGGCGGGGTCGACCGCTCGGGCCCGCACGTTCGCGCACGAGGCCTGGGACGCCCGCCGCGACCTCGGCGTGGAGTCGGTGACGCTGCGCTACCTCTCCGGCGGCGACGTCGCCGACCGCGCCGACGGCTCGACGCTGGCCACCGTCGAGGTGTCCTGGCGAGCCGGGGCCGACTCGCCGGTGGCCGGGACGGCCGTGCGGTCGAGCCGGGTCGGGCTGCGGCTCGACCCCCAGCGCGACGGGACGTTCGCCGTCCGCAGCGCCACCAACGTCGGGCAGGACCGTCTGCCGCTGTGGCTGGCAGGTGACGTGCGGGTGGGCGAGGGCCCCGACGACGTACGCGTCGTCAGCGTCGACGGTGGCGTGCCCGACCTCGACGCCCTCGCCGCCGCCACGCGTGCCGACCGTGCCGTGCGCGCGACGGTCGCCGACGCCGACGGACGTCTCACGGTGGTCGCGCCGCGCTCACGGGCGACCACCGCGGCGCTCGTGGGGGAGACCCAGGACGAGGTGGCGGCGATCGCCGGCGTGACGACGACGGTCGACGGCACGACCGGGACCGCCCGCGTCATCGTGCTCAACCCCGACCTCTTCGCCGACATGGACGCCCGCGCCCGGCAGGTCGTCATCACCCACGAGGCGGCCCACCTGCTCACCGGCGCGGTGGGCACGTCGATGGTCACGTGGGTGGCGGAGGGCTTCGCCGACTACGTGGCGCTGCGCGGCGACGACGCACCGCTCGCCGTCAGCGCGGGGCAGGCGCTCGCACAGGTGCGGGCCGACGGCCCGCCGCGCACGCTGCCCGACGCCGACACGTTCGCCGCTGCGGGCGGGCACGGGCTGGGTGCCGTGTACGAGTCGGCCTGGCTCGTGTTCCGCATGCTCGCGCAGGAGCGCTCGAACGAGCGCATCGTCGCCTTCTACGAGTCCGTGCGCGACGGCGCCGACGTCGAGGACGCCGCACGGCGTCACCTGGGGCTCAGCGTCGCGCAGATCACCGCGCAGTGGCGGTCCTACCTGGAGAAGAGCGCCTCGACGGTGTCGTGAAGGTCGCGCAGCACCGCGGTGCGCTTCACCTTGAACGACGGCGTGAGGTAGCCGTTCTCCTCCGTCCAGTCCTCCTCGAGGATCACGAACTTGCGGATCGACTCGGCCTGGGAGACCAGCGAGTTCGCGTCGTCGACCGCCGACTGCACGGCGGCCTCGAGCTCGGGGGAGGCCAGGGGGCCGTCCCACGCCTCGCGGTCGATGGTGACGAGCGCGGCGATGAACGGCTTGCCGTCGCCCACGACGAGGCACTGGCTCACGACAGGGTGCGCCCGGACCCGGTCCTCGAGCACCGCCGGGGCGACGTTCTTCCCGCCCGCGGTGACGATGATCTCCTTCTTGCGACCGGTGACGCGCACGTAGCCGTCGTCGTCGACGTCGCCGAGGTCGCCGGTGGCGAACCAGCCGTCGGCGTCGAGGGCGGCTGCGGTGGCCTCGTCGTTCTCCCAGTAGCCGTGGAAGACCTGCGGGCCGCGGAACAGCAGCTCGCCGTCGTCGGCGATCCGCACCTCGGTGTCGGGGAACGGGCGACCGACGGTCCCGACGCGCTGGGCGGTCGGCGTGTTGACGCACAGGGCGGCGGTCGTCTCGGTCAGGCCGTAGCCCTCCAGGACGGTCACCCCGATGCCACGGTAGAAGTGCGCGAGCCGGTCGCCGAGGGGCGCGCCGCCGGAGATGGCCCACTCGGCGTGGCCGCCGAGCGCGGCCCGCAGCTTGCCGTAGACGAGCCGGTCGAAGAGGGCGTGCCGCGCGGCGAGCACCGGCCCGACGCGCTTCGGTGCGCCGCGTCGCGTCGTCGCGTCCTGCGCCTTGCTGTAGGCGATGGCCGTCGCCACCGCGCGGTCGAAGACGCGGCCCTTGCCGTCGGCGTAGGCCTTGGTGCTGGCGGAGTTGAAGACCTTCTCGAAGACGCGCGGCACGGCGAGCACGAAGGTGGGCTGGTACTCGCCGAGGTCGGCCACGAGGTCCTTGACGTCGGCGGTGTGCCCGAGCCGCGCGCCGGAGCGGATGGCGCCGACCTGGATGATCCGCGCGAAGACGTGCGCCAGCGGGAGGAACAGCAGGGTGGACGCACCCTCGCGGCCGAACAGCTCGGGCAGCCGCTCGAGAGCCCCGCCCAGCTCGGCGCGGAAGTTGCCGTGCGTGAGCCGGCAGCCCTTCGGCCTCCCGGTGGTGCCCGACGTGTAGATGAGGGTGGCGAGCGAGTCGGACGTGAGCGTCGCGCGCGCCTGCTCGAGCTGCGCGTCGTCGACCTGCGACGCGTGTGCACGGACGGTGTCGAGGCCGCCGTCGTCCAGGCACCAGACGTGCTGGAGGGCGGCCGTCGCGTCGCGCACGGAGTCGACACGCTCGCGGTGGTGCGGGCTCTCGACCACGGCGGCGACGGCACCGGAGTCGGAGAGGATCCACGAGATCTGCTCGGCCGAGGACGTCTCGTAGATCGGCACCGTCACGGCACCGGCCCACCAGATGGCGTAGTCGACGAGCGTCCACTCGTACCGGGTGCGCGACAGCAACGCCACGCGGTCGCCGGGGCGCACGCCCGCGGCGAGCAGGCCCTTGGCGACCTGGACGACATCGGCGTGGAACGCGCCGATGCTCACGTCGGACCATCCGTCGGGCCCGCGGCGCGCCAGGGCGACCGCGTCGGGGTCGCGTGCGAGCCGGTCGAGGACGTCGTCGGTCAGGTTGCCCAGGTCGGTCGACGCCGGCGAGGCGGCGGGGACTCGGGTGGCATCGTCCGCAGCAGTCACGTAGCGCAGGCTACTCGCCGTCGACGCCGCACCGGAGGCGTGGGGCGGCGGCGACGCGCCGTCCCACTACGATGAGGATCCGACCGACCGAGGAGGGCTGCATGGCGCGCACGACCAGCGACATCGTCATCGATGCCGCGCCCTCCGCCGTCATGGCGGTCATCGCCGACTTCGACGCCTACCCGGCGTGGGCCACGGGCGTGCGGCAGGCCGACGTGCTGGCCACCGGCGCCGCCGGACGGGCCGACCACGTGCGCTTCACGCTCGACGCCGCCCCGATCCGCGACACCTACGAGCTGCTCTACGCGTGGGACGGCGACCGGTCGGTGTCGTGGCGCCTGGCCGAGAAGGCCACGGTCCTCACCGCGCTCGACGGCACCTACGCGCTCGCGGTGGTCGACGGCGGGACGCGGGTCACCTACCAGCTGGCCGTCGACGTGGCCGTGCCGCTGCTCGGCACGCTCAAGCGCAAGGCGGAGAAGGTCATCATCGACGCGGCGCTGAGTGGGTTGAAGCAGCGGGTCGAGAGCCTTGCCTGAGGACGAGGTCGGGTCCCTCGGGCAGGAGACCCTGAAGCTGTTCCGCGCGCTCGCCGTCGACACCGAGTCGGTCGCCGGCGCCGTGCGCGACGCCCCGGACCGCGACGACCCAGAGACCGGGGCTGGAGGCGGGTCGCAGCACGTCTGCACGACGAGCTGGTGCCCCGTGTGCCAGGTGGTCGGCTTCGTGAAGGACAACCCCGAGGTGGTCGAGGAGGTCGCGCTGGCGGCCCTCCACCTCGCCCGGACGGTGCGCGACGCCTTCGAGGCCGCCACCCGCACGGCCGCACCGGCCGACGACGAGGAGGAGACGCGCCCATGACGGGTCAGCGCAGCACGGACCGCCCGCCGACCCTCGGCGTGGGCGTCGACATCGGCGGCACGAAGGTCGCCGCGGGGCTCGTCGATCCCGACGGCACGATCCTGGACAGCGTCTCCGAGCCCACGCCGGCAGGCGGGAAGATCGCGGCGCTCGTGGCCGACCTCGTCGACCGGCTGCGCGAGCGCGCCGACGCGCCCGTGGCCGGCATCGGCGTGGGTGCTGCGGGCTTCGTCTCCGCCGACCGCTCGACGGTCACCTTCGCACCGAACATCGACTGGCGCGACGAGCCCCTCGGCGCCGAGATCGCGCGGCTGCTCGACCTGCCGGTCGTCGTCGAGAACGACGCGAACGCGGCCGCCTGGGGCGAGTACCGCTTCGGTGCCGGCGCCGACTCCGACGACCTGCTGCTCGTGACGATCGGCACCGGCGTCGGTGGCGGCGTCATCCAGGACGGCGACCTCGTCCGGGGCGGCTTCGGCGCCGCCGCGGAGGTCGGCCACCTACGCCTCGTGCGCGACGGCCGGCTGTGCGGCTGCGGCCAGCACGGCTGCTTCGAGCAGTACGCGAGCGGCAGCGCCCTCGTGCACGACGCGCGGGAGCGCGCGGCGTCCGACGACCCCACGGCGGCGGCCCTGCTGTCGCGGGCCGGTGGCGTCGACGCGATCACCGGTCCGATGGTCACCGACCTCGCCCAGCAGGGCGACGCCCTGTGCGTCGACCTGCTGCACGACCTCGGCACGTGGATCGGCGAGGGCTGCGCCTCGCTCGCCGCCGTCCTCGACCCGACCGTCATCGTCATCGGCGGGGGCGTGGGCGCGGCCGGCGACCTCGTGCTGGGGCCGGTCAGGGCCGCGTTCGAGGAGCACCTGCCCGCCCGGTTCCACCGACGCGTGGCCGAGGTCCGCCTCGCGACGCTCGGCAACGAGGCCGGCATCGTCGGCGCGGCCGACCTCGGGCGTGCCGCGTCCGACCGCACCACCACCACGTCGGCGTCCGCCGACCGGACAGGAGACTGACGTGGCGGACAGGCTCGCCGTCGGCATCGACATCGGCGGTACCAAGATCGCGGCCGGCGTGGTCGACGAGGACGGCCGGGTCATCGCCCGCACGCGTCGAGAGACACCGACGACGGAGCCCGAGGCCGTGCTCGACGCGATCGTCGAGATCACCGCCGAGTTCCGCGCCGAGCTGCCGGTCAAGGCCGTCGGCATCGGTGCGGCCGGCTTCGTCGACGCGTCGCAGTCGACCGTGCTCTTCGCGCCCCACCTCGCGTGGCGGCACGAGCCGCTGCGCGACCGGGTGGCGCGTCGCACGATGCTGCCCGTCATGGTCGACAACGACGCCAACACGAGCGGGTGGGCGGAGTGGCGCTTCGGCGCGGCGCAGAACGAGCCCGACCTGGTCCTCATCACGCTGGGCACCGGCATCGGCGGGGCGCTCGTCATCGACGGCCTGCCCTACCGCGGACACTTCGGCATCGCCGGCGAGTTCGGCCACATGCAGGTCGTGCCGGGCGGCAACGCCTGCGAGTGCGGCAACCTGGGCTGCTGGGAGCAGTACGCCAGCGGCCGCGTGCTCGGGCGACGCGCTGCCGCCGCCGTGGCGGAGGGGTCGCCCATCGGTCGACGGCTGGTCGAGGCGGCCGGCGGACCCGAGCGGGTCGAGGGTGCGCACGTGACGCCCCTGGCGGAGTCGGGCGACGAGGAGGCGATCGCCTGGATCGCCGAGGTCGGCGACTGGCTCGGCGTCGGGATGGCGAACCTCGCCGCCGCGCTCGACCCCGGCCTCTTCGTGGTCGGCGGTGGCGTGAGCGACGCCGGGGAGATGCTCCTCGGGCCCGCACGCGAGGCCTACTCGCGGACCCTGACGGGGCGCGGCTACCGCTCGGAGGCGCGGATCGTCCGCGCGCACCTCGGACCCGAGGCGGGTCTCATCGGCGCCGCCGACATGGCCCGCCTCACAGCGCGGCGCCGTCGTCCGGCCAATCCTGCTGCCCGGGTCCGTGTTCGGGCAGCTGCGCGATCAGGTAGATCGCCGAAGCGACGAAGGTGAGCGCCGCGCCCAGCAGCACGGGGCGCGACAACCAGCTGCCGCCGACCGTCGCGAGCACGAGCAGGAGGGGCGAGCCCACCAGGCCCGCCCAGGCCGTCGCGCGACCCCGGTGCAGCGGCCGCGCCGGACCCGGCCGGACGTGGCGGTAGAACTGCTCGTCGACCGGGTCAGGCTGGTCGTCGAGGTCGACCGGCTCGGGCTCGGGCTCCGGCTCGACCGGCTGCTCGACCCCGAGGGGGAACGGCAGGTCGAGGTCGAGCCGCTCCACGATCGCGTCGAAGGCGTCGCGGTCGCTGCTGCGACGCGCCTCGCCGTCGTCGTCGGGCGTGCGGTCGTCGCGGTCAGCCACGGTCTGCCCCGCCCGTGACGTCCGCGACGAACGCAGCGGACCGCTCCTGGATGAGCGGGGCGTCGTGGTCGACGGTCGCGACGTGGTAGCTGTCGGTCAGCTCGACCACCGTCAGGAGCTCGGGTCGCACGCCCTCGCGCACGAGCGCCAGGGTGCTGTCGTCGACGACGTGGTCCTCGACGGAGCGGAAGAACAGCACGGGGGACTGCACACGGTCGAGGCCGGCGCGGACGTCGTCCCACAGCTGCATCATCGAGTGCAGCGCGCGCAGCGGCGTGCGGTCGTAGGCGCCCTCGCTGACGCCCGGCTTCTTGATGTCGCCGCCGATCGCGGCCATCGACGGCAGCACGTGCTTGAGCACGGGCACCGCCTTGAGCCGCGGGTCGCGCGACGCGACGGCCGGGTTCACGAGCACCACGCCCGCGACGTCGGCGGGGCGCTGCTCGGCCAGGCGCAGCGCGAGGCAGCCGCCCATCGACAGCCCGGCCACGACGACGGCGTCGCACCGCTCCCGGAGGGCGTCGAGCTCGTGGTCGAGCGCGCCGTACCAGTCGCGCCAGGTGGTGCGGTTCATCTCCTGCCAGGTGGTGCCGTGCCCCGGCAGACGCGGCACCCGGACGGTGTACCCGCGGTCGGCGAGGTCGCGGCCCCAGTCGACCATCGACGCGGGGGATCCCGTGAAGCCGTGACTGAGCAGGACACCGACGCGGCCGGCGTCGTGGGCGAAGGGCTCGGCTCCGGGCACGACGGAGGGGGACGGGCTCATGGAACCATCCTCTCCCACGGTGTCGCCGCCGCACACCCCCCGGATCGCGGTAGTGTCCGGGTGACGCTGAGGAGGCGACGTTGTTCTACTGGTTCCTGAAGTTCCTGGCCCTGGGTCCGCTGCTGAAGCTGATCTTCAGGCCGTGGGCCGAGGGCACCGAGAACGTGCCCAAGGAGGGCGCGGTCATCCTCGCGAGCAACCACCTGTCCTACAGCGACTGGTTGTTCATGCCGCTGGTGATCCCGCGGCGCGTGACCTTCGTGGCGAAGGCGGAGTACTTCGAGACGCCCGGCATCAAGGGCTGGTTCCAGAAGAAGTTCTTCTCCGGCGCCGGGCAGGTCCCGATCGACCGGTCGAGCGGGTCCGCGGCCGCCGGCGCGATCGCCACGCAGCTGCGCCTGCTCTCGGAGGGCGAGGTCTGCGGGATCTACCCCGAGGGGACCCGCTCCCACGACGGCAAGCTCTACCGCGGACGCACGGGCGTGGCACGCATCGCGCTCGAGTCCGGGGTGCCGGTGATCCCGCTCGCGGTCATCAACACCGACGTCGTGGCTCCTCCCGGCAAGGTCTTCGGCCGGATGGCCCGGCCCGGCGTCCGCTTCGGCGAGCCGCTCGACTTCAGCCGCTACGAGGGGCTGGAGGGCGACCGGTTCATCCTGCGGGCCGTCACCGACGAGATCATGTACGAGATCATGCGGCTCTCCGGCCAGGAGTACGTCGACCTGTACGCCCAGGACGCGAAGAAGCGTGACCGCGAGGCCGAGCGCGAGGCGGCGAGGACGGCCGAGCGCGCGGAGTCCGACGAGGTCTGGGACCAGATCAAGCCCGAGTGACGGCCCGTCGCCGCAGCCACCCCCTCGGTCCGGCACTCGTCGTGCACGGCGGAGGTCGGGCGACGACGATGGGAGCAGGGTCCGCAGGCGTCGGGCCCGCGACCAGCGGAGGACGACCGGCATGAACGCGGACGAGGACCGGCACGAGACCCGACGGCCCGACGTGGAGGACGTCTGGTCCTACCCGCGCCCGCCCGCCGTCGTCCCCAGCTCCGAGACGGTCGTCGTCGAGCTCGGCGGCCTCGAGGTCGTGCGGACCACGTCGGCCCTGCGGGTCCTGGAGACGAGCCACCCGCCCACCTACTACCTGCCGATCGCGGACGTCCGTGACGGCGTCCTGCGGTCCGTCGCCCGGCGGACGTGGTGCGAGTACAAGGGTGAGGCGGCCTACTTCGACCTCGTGGCGGGCGACCGCGTGGTCCCCGCCGGCGCGTGGACCTACCCCGCGCCGACCCGGGGCTACGAGGTGCTCGTCGACCACGTGGCGCTCTACCCCGCGCGGATGGACCGCTGCACCGTCGACGGCGAGGTCGTGCAGGCCCAGGACGGCGACTTCTACGGCGGCTGGATCACCTCGCGGGTCGGGGGACCGTTCAAGGGAGCCCCCGGCACGCTGCACTGGTGAGCCGGTTCGTGCCAGCCAGCCCGAGCCCGGCGTCGTGCGCCGAGCGTCGCTCCGGCGGACGGGTTTCGAGCCTGCGGGGGAGCCGCACTAGACTCTCCTGGTGAGCATTCCGAGCCTCGACGACCTGCATGCGATGGGAGCTGCCCAGCAGCCCACCTACGCCGACCCCGCTGCCCGCGAGCGCGCGCTCGAGCAGCTGCGCCGGATGCCGCCCCTGGTCTTTGCCGGCGAGTGCGACGACCTCCGCGACCGCATGGCTGCCGTGGCCCGCGGCGAGGCGTTCCTGCTGCAGGGCGGCGACTGCGCCGAGACCTTCGAGGGCGTCACCGCGGAGAACGTGCGCAACAAGCTGCGGGTGCTGCTGTCGATGGCCGTCGTCCTGACGTACGCCGCCAGCGTGCCCGTGGTCAAGGTCGGCCGGCTCGCGGGGCAGTACGCGAAGCCGCGCTCCCGCGACACCGAGACCCGCGACGGCGTGACCCTGCCGGCCTACCGCGGCGACGCCGTCAACGGCTTCGACTTCACGCCCGAGTCGCGCGTGCACGACCCGCAGCGTCTCGTCGACGTCTACCACGCGTCCAGCGCCACGCTGAACCTCGCGCGCGCCTTCACCACGGGCGGCTACGCCGACCTGCGGCAGATGCACGAGTGGAACAAGGACTTCGTCAAGAACAGCCCGGTCGGCGTCAGCTACGAGCAGGTGGGCGGCGAGATCGACCGCGCCCTCGCGTTCATGGACGCCATCGGCGTGGAGCCCGACGCTTTCCGCTCCGTCGACTTCTACTCCTCCCACGAGGCGCTCATCCTCGAGTACGAGCACGCCCTCACGCGGGTCGACTCGCGCACCCAGCGCTCCTACGACGTGTCCAGCCACTTCGTCTGGATCGGCGAGCGCACGCGCCAGCTCGACGGCGCCCACGTGGAGCTGCTGAGCCACATCGCCAACCCGATCGGCGTCAAGCTCGGCCCGACCACGTCGGCCGACGACGCGATCGCGCTGTACGAGAAGCTCAACCCCGAGCGCGAGCCCGGCCGGATCACGTTCATCACCCGCTTCGGCGCCGACAAGATCCGCGACCTCCTGCCGCCGCTGGTCGAGAAGGTGACCGCCGCCGGCCTCGAGGTCGCGTGGGTGTGCGACCCCATGCACGGCAACACCTTCGAGGCCTCCACGGGCTACAAGACGCGTGAGTTCGACGACGTCATCGACGAGACCCGCGGCTTCTTCGAGGTGCACCGCGCGCTCGGCACCTGGCCCGGCGGCATCCACGTGGAGCTGACCGGCGACGACGTCACCGAGTGCGTCGGCGGCGGTCGACGCGTCTCCGCCGAGGACCTCGCCACGCGCTACGAGACGCTGTGCGACCCGCGTCTCAACCGCGAGCAGTCGCTCGAGCTGGCCTTCCTCGTGGCCGACATGCTGCACCAGCGCTGATCCCGCGGCACCCGCCGACACCGACGCCCCCGGACGACGTCCGGGGGCGTCGGTCGTTCAGACGTAGATGACGACGGTCGAGCCGACCTTGGCCTGGCCCGAGCCCGGGTCCTGGAAGACGACGCGGTCGGAGCCGGGGATGCGGTTGCGCACGTCGACCTCGAAGCCGGCCTCCTCGAGCGCCTTCACGGCCTCGTCGCGCGGGCGACCGAGCACGTCGGGCACGTCGACCGACTCCGGGCCCTTGGAGACCTCGATCGTGACGGTGTCGCCGCGGAACAGGGTGCCGTCCCGGGGCGACTGGCTGATGACCCGGTCCTTCGGGACGTCGTCGGAGAAGGACTCGCGCACCGTGACGGCGAACGACGCCTCCTCCAGCGCCGCGCGCGCCTCCTGGCGGGTGCGGCCGGTCTGGTCGGGCACCTGGATCGGCTCGCGGCCCCGGCTGACGACGAGGTCGACGACGGTGCCGCGCCGGACCTGCTGGCCGACCTTGACGCCGGAGACGGCGACGACCTGCCCCTGGGGCACGGTCTCGTCGTAGCGCTCGGTCACGTCGCCGGCCTGCAGGTTGCGCCGCTCGAGCGCGGCGCGGGCGTCGTCGAGGGTCCGACCCGACAGGTCGGGCACGGCGTAGCGCTCCTTGCCCTTGGACACGACCGCGGTGATCCTCTGTCCGGGCAGCAGCCGCTCGCCGACGGCGGGGTCGGTGGAGATGACGGTGCCGAGAGGCGCCGTCTCGGAGAAGGCGCGCCGGGTGACGTCGAGCTCGAACCCTGCGTCCTTGGCCTCCTCGGCCGCCTGCGCCTCGGCCTGGCCGACCAGCTGGGGGACCGTCTCGTAGCGGCCGAAGCCCAGCCAGTAGCCGGCACCGGCCGCCACGAGCGCCGCGAGGAGCGTGGCGACGAGCAGCAGCCGGCCACGTCGTCGCGCGCGGTCGTCGCGGGTCCGCACGGGCGGCTCCTGCGGCGGGGGAGCGGCTGCGGCGGCGGGGGTGCGCGACCACGTGTCGCTGCTCCAGCGCATGGTCGGCTCCGCGCGGGCGACGACCTCGCCGGTCTCGCGGTCGACGAGGACGGTCTCGCCACCGTCGTCGTCCAGGGCCGAGGCGGCGGCCGGCGACATCGGACCCGAGAGGGCGCCGTCGGGGTACTCGTGCTCGAGCACGACCGGGCGGGTCGGCTCGTCGTCAGGGGCCGTGGTGCGCGGCAGCAGGTCGGCGGTGAGGTCGGGGTCGTCGGCCAGCCCCTCCACGAGCGCACGCTCGACCAGCCGGACCTGCCGCAGCAGCACGCCGGCGTCCTGCGAGCGCTGCGTGCGGTCGCGGACCGTGGCGCGGGCGACGAGCGCGTCGACGTAGGGCGGCAGCTCGGGGCGCAGCAGCGACGGCGGCGCGACGTCCTCGTGGACGTGCTTGTAGGCCACCTGGATCGGGGACTCGCCCGTGTGCGGCTTGACGCCCGTGAGCATCTCGTAGAGCAGCGCCCCGCACGCGTACACGTCGGAGCGGGCGTCGGCCCCCTCGTTGACGACGATCTCGGGCGCGAGGTAGGAGACCGTGCCGATGAGCGTGCCACCGGTGGCGGTGGTCGCGGCGCTGACGGCGCGGGCCAGCCCGAAGTCGGCGACCTTGACCTCGCCCTCGGGCGTGATGAGCACGTTCTCGGGCTTCACGTCGCGGTGCACCAGGTGCGCGCGGTGCGCCGCGGACAGCGCCGTGAGGACGTCGGCCAGGAGACGCAGCGCCCGCAGCGGACGCATGGGCGCCTCCTCGCGCATGACGTCGCGCAGCGTGCGCCCGGGCACGTACTCCATGACGAGGTAGGTGATGTCGCCGTCGCGGCCCTGGTCGAAGACGGCCACGACGCCGCGGTGGTTGAGCTTGGCGGCGGCCCGCGCCTCCCGCTCGAAGCGCTGCGAGAACTCCTCGTCGTCGCCGAGCCCGGCGTGCATGACCTTGACGGCGACCGGGCGGTCGAGCCGTTCGTCGTGCCCGAGGAAGACGCTGGCCATGCCGCCCCGCGCGATCCGCTCCGCCACCCGGTACCGACCGTCGAGGACACGTCCGACGAGCGCATCATCACGCGTGACCGTCACGCCGGACCTCCTCACGTCGGCTCCACAGGCCGGCTGACCCTGGGACGAGTGTAGAGAACAGCCTCGCGCGGACGGTGCTGCGCGGCCGTGTCCTCGTCGGGAGTTGCCCGCGCCGCCCGGTCCGCGGTGCTCAGGAGGAGCGTCGGGTCGCGCTGAGCGCCAGGGGTGCCAGGACGTCGCGTGCTGCCGGACCGAGCGCGTCGATCGCCTCGTCGACCTCGTCCTCGAGCCTGGCGATGTCGCGCTCGACGGCCGCGAGCGCGCCGGTGCGGGTCATGAGGTCCGTGAGCGGGGCCACGCCCTCGGCCGTGCCGAGCAGCCGGGTGAGCAGCTCACGGTCGTCGTCGGAGCCCAGCTCCAGGGCACGGGCCACCAGCACGGTCCGCTTGCCCTCGCGCAGGTCGTCGCCTGCGGGCTTGCCCGTGGCGGCCGGGTCGCCGAAGACGCCCAGCACGTCGTCGCGGAGCTGGAACGCCTGGCCGAGCGGCACGGCCACGGCGCTCAGTCCCGCCACCAGCGTGTCGTCGGCACCGGCCAGTGCCGCGCCGATGTGCAGCGGACGCTCCACCGTGTAGGAGGCGGCCTTGAACCGCACGATCGTCATGGCCTCCTCGACGGTGACGGTGGCGCGGGTCTGCGCCAGCACGTCGAGGTACTGGCCCGCGACGACCTCCGAGCGGCAGAGGTCGAGGTAGCGCAGCGCCTCGGGCACCCGGGGCAGGCCGGAGGCGCGCAGCTGCTCGTCGGCCCACGACAGCATGAGGTCGCCCAGCAGCACCGCGGCGGCCTGGCCGAAGCGGCCCGCGTCGCCCACGGACCCCTCGACCGCGCGGTGCCGCGCCTCGAAGTCGCGGTGCACGCTCGGGTTCCCGCGACGGGTGTCGGAGCCGTCCATCAGGTCGTCGTGGACGAGGGCGCTGCCCTGCAGCCACTCCAGCGACGCCGCTGCGGTGACGAGGGCGGGATCGTCGGGGTCGCCGCCGGCCACCAGCCAACCGGCTCGGCAGAAGAGCGGGCGCAGCCGTTTGCCGCCGGCGACGAAGGCCACGGCGCTGTCGAGGAACGGCGCCAGGTCGGTGCCGACGTCGGCGAGCTCGGCGCGGCGCCGACCGGCGAAGCGCTCGAGTCTCGTCGGCCACGGCGTCTCGGAACTCGACAAGATCGGCGGCTACCACGTCGCGGACGATACCGTTGGCCCGTGACCGACGCCCCCGCGCCCGTGCCCTCCCACTCCATCGTGGAGGACCTCCGCGACCAGCGTCCCTGCGTGTCCTTCGAGTTCTTCCCGCCCAAGGACGACGCGGGGGAGGAGGTCCTGTGGCGCACCATCGCCGACCTCGAGCCGCTGCGTCCGTCGTTCGTCTCGGTGACCTACGGCGCCGGCGGCACGAGCCAGGACCGCACGGTCCGGGTGACGTCGCGCATCGCTGAGGAGTCGCGGATCCGCGCCGTCGGCCACCTGACCCTGGTCGGGCAGAGCCGCTCGGAGATCGAGACGGTCCTCAAGCAGTACGCGGCATCCGGCATCCGGCACGTCCTGGCCCTGCGCGGCGACCCCAAGGGCGGACCCCGCGCGCCCTGGGAGACCCACCCGGAGGGCATGGACCACGCGGTCGAGCTCGTCGAGCTGGCCCGTGACCTGGGCGACTTCACGGTGGGCGTGGCGGCGTTCCCCGAGGGTCACCCCGACGCCGGGGGACTCGAGCCCGACGCGGACGTGCTCGTCGCGAAGCACCGGGCAGGCGCGGAGTTCGCGATCACGCAGCTGTTCTTCCGCGCGCAGGACTACGTCGACCTCGTCGAGCGGGTCCGCTCGCGCGGGAGCGACCTGCCGATCGTGCCCGGCATCATGCCGATCCTGAACTTCTCGCAGGTCGCCCGCATGGCCGAGCTGTCGGGCGCGGAGATCCCGCGCGAGGTCCTCGACGTCGTCGAGCCGGTGCAGGACGATCCTGCGGCGGTGCGCGAGCGTGGCATCGAGCTGGCCACCCAGCTGTGTCGCGACCTGCTCGCCCAGGGCGCGCCGGGTCTGCACTTCATCACGCTGAACCGCTCCAAGGCGACGCGCGAGATCTTCGAGACGCTGCGAGGCGAGGGCCTGGTCTGACCCCGACCCCCGCTCAGGCGGGGGTCGTCGGACGACGCGGCACCGCGCCGAGCCGTTCGGCGATCGCCTCGGTGGCGAGCCCGATCGCCTCCAGCGAGGGTCCCGGGTGCGCGTGCGCGCCGGCCATGACGACGCCGGGGGGCAGGGTCGGGCCCGGGCGCTGCAGCACCGTGCGCCAGCCTCGCCACTGCCAGCCCCAGTGACCCAGGCGCACGAGGTCGGCCGGGGCGAGGTCGTGGCGCTCCACCACCCGGTCGCGCAGGTCGATCCCGACCCGCACGAGCGCGACCAGCGGGTCCTCGGCCTTGTGGTGCGCGATCGTCCAGCAGCCGGGGGAGCCCTCCCAGAGGTGCAGTGGAGGGTCGGCGTGCACCGCGACGTCGCGGGCGAGGTCGGGTGCCGGGGCGTCCGGCGACAGGCGCACGAGTGCGCGGTGCGCGGGGATGCGGGGCAGCAGCGCCGGCTCCGGAAGCCCGTCGGGCCAGGTCGGCGCGCACCACGCCACGACGTCGGCCGCCACCACCCCGTCGTCGGTGCGGACGCCGGTGACGCCGGACGTGTCGCGCTCGACGCCCCAGGCGGAGCACCCCGTACGCACGTCGACGCGACGCTCCTCGAGACGTCGGGTGAGGGCGTCGGCGAGCGCCGGCATGCCGCCCTCGACCTCCCACCGCCCGAAGTTCCGCTCGACCTGGTGGCGCACCGCCGTGGCCGCGGGCACGGCGCGCGGGTCGTCGCCGGCGAGCACGACGTCGTCGAGCACCATGCGACGCATCCGGTCGTCGTCGAAGGTCCGCCCCACCTCGCGGCTCAGGGGGCGACGGGCACGGAGGGCGCGACGGGTCGTGCGGTCGAGCGAGTCGGCGTCCGGGACCTGGTTGAGCAGACGTCGCCGGACGAGGTCCCACGGCTCGGTCATCGGGTCGAGCCACGGGCTCCAGGGATCCTCGCCGAACGTCCCGAGGAAGGCGTCGACCTGGCCCGAGCGCCGGCCCATCGGCAGGTCCATCACGGTCCGGTCGGCGAACACGTGCCGGCGCCCGGGGAGCGTGTGCAGCGTGAGGGCCGCGTCGAGCGGCCGCCCCGACTTGCGGAAGAGGTCGCGCAGGACGCCGGGCAGCGTGAACGTGTCGAGGTCGAGCTGCCACAGCCCGTCGCCCGCCCGGTGGCCACGCAGACGTCCTCCGAGCCGGTCGCCGGCCTCGAGCAGCACCACCTCGTGCCGCAGCTTCGCGAGCCGCGCCGCCAGGGACGTGCCGGCGAATCCTCCGCCCACCACCACGACGCGCGCCATGGCCCGACCCTAGCGAGCGGCGGCGAGGGCCGGGAGCGTCCGGTCCCGCGGCCACGCTGTGACACAGTGACGCCATGCGTCCCGTGCGTCAGGAGATCATGTGGCAGGCCGTGCTCGACGCGGTCGCGGCCCTCGAGCGCAGCGGTCCGCTCGACGTCCTCGACGTCGGCGGTGGCACGGGTGGCGACGCGGTGCGGCTGGCGGCGCTCGGGCACCGGGTCACGGTGGTCGACCCGAGCCCCGACGCGCTGGCGTCGCTGGACCGTCGCGCCGCCGAGGCGGGCGTGCAGGACCAGGTCATGGGCGTGCTGGGCGACACCGGCGAGCTGGGGGAGGAGGTCACCCCCGCGGGCACGGACCTCGCGCTGCTCCACGGCGTGCTCGAGCACGTCGACGACCCGGCCGAGGCGCTGCGCACGGTCGCGGCGACGCTGCGCCCCGACGGCGTGCTGAGCGTCGTCGTCGCGGGGCGGCCGGCCGCGGTGCTCGCGCGGACCCTCGCCGGCGACTTCGCCGCGGCGTCCGCCCTCGCGCAGGCCCGCGTCGAGGGCTGGGACCTGCGCGCGCACGGCCCGCGTCGCTACGTGCCGGAGGAGCTGCACGAGCAGCTCGCGTCGGCCGGCTTCACCGTGCTGGCGCACGCGGGTCTGCGCACCTTCGCCGACCTCGTGCCGAGCGCCGTCGTGGACACGGAACCGGGAGCACGCGAACGCTTGTACGCTCTGGAACGTCTGGTCCGGACGTCCAGCGAGTTCTCAGGGATCTCGGCTGGTCTGCACACCATCGCCCGCCTAGACTTGGTCTAGACCCACCACCAGGAGGCCTCCGGTGCCACTCTCCGACGAAGAAGCCCGCCTGCTCCAGCAGCTCGAGCAGTCTCTCGCGGCCGAGGATCCCGACTTCGCGTCGACCCTCCGGGGCTCCAAGCAGGCCGCGCGCAACCGCAAGGTCGCCGTGCTGTCCGGGCTGGGTCTCGTCGTCGGCCTCGGCATCCTGTTCGCCGGTGCGGTCTCCGCCCTCACCTGGCTCGGCGTGCTCGGCTTCGTCGTCATGCTCGCCGGCGGCTACTTCCTCGTCACCGCGTGGCGCCACGGCCTCACGGCCGCGCCCGACGCCGGTCCCACGCGCTCGTCCGGTCCCAAGGGCCCGAAGCAGTCCGGCTCGTTCGTCGACCGCATGGAGGAGCGCTGGCAGCGTCGCCAGGACGGCGACGACCGCTGATCCTCCCGCGGACCCCCTGAGGTCCGCCCCCACACCTCCCCACACCGGGTTCCGCACCAGCGGGACCCGGTGTCGTCATGTCCGGCCCCTCCACGCGCCGGCAGCCCTCACCGAGCGGGGGAGAGGACGGGAGCGGACGCGCATCCGCTCCACTTCGCCCCACCTCGATCGCGCCGGAGGCGCTGCGTGCTGCAACGACGGCGCAGGACGCTGCTCGTCGGGCGCTGCGGCACGTCACGAAACTGCCGGAATTTCCGCTGTGTCGCGTTGACGGTGGGGGAAGGTGGGGTAGGGTGGTGCGAAATGGAGCACTTGGGGATCTCTTCACGACGGTGGAGGGCCCGACGCGGGAGACGAGGTGAGGGGAGGTGGGCATCGATGCGGACAACTTCTTCGGCACCTACACGCCCCGCCTCGACGACAAGTCGCGCCTCTTCCTGCCGGCCAAGTTCCGCCCGCGGCTCGAGGGCGGCATCGTGCTGACCCGCGGGCAGGAGAACTGCATCTACGGCTGGACGACCGAGGCCTTCGGCGCGTTCACCGACCGCATCCGCGAGACGCCGTTCACCAACCGTGAGGCCCGCAACTTCGTGCGCATGCTCTACTCGGGCGCCTCCTCGGAGGTCCCCGACAAGCAGGGCCGCATCTCCATCCCGCCGGTGCTGCGCACCTGGGCCGGGCTCGAGCGCGACGTCGCCGTCGTCGGCGCGATGGACCGCATCGAGATCTGGGACGCCCGCCGCTGGGACGAGTACTCCGCCGGCCAGGAGGAGCAGTTCTCCGACATGTCCGACGAGGTGATGCCCGGCATCTTCTGAGCCCGCGAGGTCCGACCTCCGCCTGTCCGGTCCTGGCATCACTTCCCCGGTGCCAGAGCCGTACGGACGGGGATCAGGCCGCACGGTCGCCCTCCGCACCACCGTCCACCCCCACAGCCCGCTCCACGGAGCCCCGAGCACCCGAGGAGGTGCGATGCACCAGCCCCGACGCGTCCGGCACGAGCTCGCCGACGCCGCCGTCCTGATGGCGTTCTCCGCCGGCGTCTCCGTCGCCCTCGCGCTGCTCATCGGGCTGGCCGTCACCCTCGTGGCCGGTGCCGCGTGACGCAGGACGACGGGGTGGGCACCCCGGACGCCCGGCACGTGCCGGTCCTGCTCGACCGGTGCCTGGAGCTGCTCGAACCCGCCCTGACCGCGCCCGGCGAGCGCCGCCGCGTCGTCGTCGACGCGACCCTCGGGCTCGGCGGCCACACCGAGGCGATGCTCCGGCGCTTCCCCGACGTGCACGTCGTGGGCGTCGACCGCGACACCGAGGCCCTCGCCCGTGCCCAGGCGCGCCTCGAGCCCTTCGGCGACCGCGTCACCTACGCCCACGCCGTGTACGACGAGCTGCCCGACGTCCTCGCCGACGCCGGGCTGCGCCGCGTCGACGGCGTGCTCTTCGACCTCGGCGTCTCCTCGATGCAGCTCGACCTCGCCGACCGCGGGTTCGCCTACGCGCAGGACGCGCCCCTCGACATGCGCATGACGCCCGGGGTCGGGCCCACGGCCGCCGACGTGCTCAACACCTACCCGGCCGACCGGCTCGCGCGCGTCCTGCGCGTGCACGGCGAGGAGAAGTTCGCCCGACGGATCGCCGACGCCGTCGTCGCCGCCCGGGAGACCGAGCCCTTCACCCGCAGCGCCCGCCTGGTGGAGCTCGTCCGCGACAGCATCCCCGCCGCCGCCCGCCGCACCGGGGGACACCCGGCCAAGCGGACCTTCCAGGCGCTGCGCATCGAGGTCAACGACGAGCTCGCCGTGTACGCCCGCGCGCTGCCCGCCGCGCTCGACGCCCTCGCCGTCGGCGGTCGCGTCGTCGTCCTGTCCTACCACTCGCTCGAGGACCGCATCACCAAGCGCGCCCTCGCCGACGTGACCACGCTCGACGTGCCGCACGGGCTGCCCGTCGTGCCTGCCGGCCTCGAGCCGCGCTTCAGGCTCCTCACCCGCGGCGCCGAGCAGGCGAGCGAGGCCGAGGCCACCGACAACCCCCGCGCCCGGTCGGTCCGGCTGCGCGCCGTCGAGAGGGTCGCCGCATGAGCACCATGCACGCCGCGCGTCCGCGCCAGAGGACGGCCCGTCAGGCCCGCCCGACCACCCTCCCGCTGCGGCTCGTCGCACCCGTGCGCAGCCGCGCCGGCCGGGCGCCCTTCGTCGTCGTCGTGCTCACCGTGCTCGGCATCGGCCTCGTCGGGCTGATCCTCCTCAGCACCGTGCTGCAGGCCCAGGCCTTCGAGATCGCCCGCCTGCAGTCCAGGGCCGACGCGCTGACCGTGCAGGAGCAGGACCTGCGCCGCGAGGTCGAGCGGCTCCAGGCGCCCGCGGACCTCGCGCAGCGCGCCGTCCTCCTCGGCATGGTGCCCAACACCAACCCCGTCTTCCTCCGCTCGAGCGACGGCAAGGTCGTCGGCGACCCCGTGCCCGCCGAGCCCCGCAGCAACGTCGAGAGGGTCGATCGATGAAGCGTCAGCGTCTCTCCCGCACCCGGCTGCGGGTCAGCCTCCTGCTCGTCGTCAGCCTGTTCATGCTCTTCGGCGTCCGGCTCTTCTGGATCCAGGGCCTCGACGCCCAGGCCTACGCCGCCATGGCGCGCAACGCCAGCACCCAGCCCGTCACCGTGCCCGCGCCGCGCGGCGACATCCTCGACCGCAACGGCGAGGTCATCGCGACCAGCGTCGACTCGCTCACCCTCACCGCCGACCCCACCCTGACGACGAAGAAGGCCCCGCAGATCGCGCGCATCCTCGTCTCGAGCCTCGGCGAGGACCGCGTCGACTACTTCGACCTCATCGAGAAGCTGCGCACCCCCGACACCCGGTTCGTGGTCCTCGAGAAGAACCTGCCCGCGGCCAAGGGCCAGAAGGCGCTCCAGGCGCTGCGCAAGGCCGGCGCGGCGGGCGTCTTCAGCCAGAAGACGACCATGCGCACCTACCCCGGTGGCCGGCTCGCCGCCAACCTCGTCGGCTACATGAGCCAGACCAAGGACTCCGACACGCCCGTCGGCGTGCAGGGCATCGAGCGCCAGTACGACGCGCTGCTCACCGGCAAGGACGGATCCGCCACCTACGAGGTGTCGCCGACCGGGCAGCGGATCCCCATGGCCGACAGCACCGTCGTGCCGATGAAGCCCGGCCAGGACGTCCAGACCACCATCGACCGCGACCTGCAGTGGTACGCCGACCAGCGCCTCGCCGACGCCGTGCGCTCCGCGGGCGCCGACTGGGGCCTGGCCATCACCATGGACGTGCGCACCGGCCAGGTCGTCCAGCTCTCGCAGGCCCCCACCTTCGACCCCGGCTCGAAGGCGACCATGCAGGACTCCAACACCGTCTCGCGGTTCGTGCAGACCGTCTACGAGCCCGGCTCCGTGCTCAAGACCATCACCATGGCGGCGCTCGCCGACCAGGGCAAGATCGCGCCGGACACGCAGATCAGCGTCCCCGGCAAGATGGTCATCGACAAGTTCCCCATCGGCGACTACTGGCAGCACGGCACGCTCAACCTCACCGCCGCCGGCGTCATCGCCAAGTCGTCGAACCTCGGCACCATCGTCGCCGCGCAGCAGATGAGCAACCAGACGATGCACGACTACCTGCGCAAGTTCGGCTTCGGCGTCGGCTCCGGCGTCCAGCTGCCCGGTGAGTCCAGGGGCATCCTCGCCCCCGCCGCCAGCTGGACCAAGGCCAACCACGCCACCATCTCCTTCGGACAGGGCATCTCCGTCACGGCGCTGCAGGTGGTGCGCGCCGTCGGCGCCATCGCCAACGGCGGCGTCATGGTCGACCCGTCCGTCGTCAGCGGGTTCGTCGACGCCGACGGCCACCGCACCGACGCCAAGGAGGTGCCCTCCCGACGCGTCGTCTCCAAGAAGGCGGCCGCCGAGGTCACCCGCATGATGGAGGCCGTCACCGCCGACGACGGCACCGCGCCCGCCGCGCAGATCCCCGGCTACCGCGTCGCCGGCAAGACCGGCACCGCCTGGCGGGTCAACCCCGTCACCGGACGCTACGTCCGCGGGCAGAACACCGTCTCGTTCATCGGCTTCGCACCCGCCGACGAGCCCCGCTTCATCACCTACGTGGTGCTCGACAAGCCGTTCGCCAACGCCGGCGGTGGCTCGACCGCCGCCCCCGTCTTCCACGACATCATGTCGATGGCCCTCGAGCGCTTCGGCGTCGCGCCCACCGGGTCGCGCTCGCCGAAGGTGGCGCAGACCTGGTAGCCGGGCGCGCTCGTTCCTCGCGCTGCAGCACGGCTCGGCTTCGCTCGCTGGCGCTCGCTCGCCGCTGAAGTGAGTTCGGGGCTCGGTTGGCGTGGCTTGCACGGGGTGGGGGTGGAACGAGTTCCGGGGTGGGGTGAGGGGATGGCGGGGAGTCGCTACGTTGGACCGGTGACCGACAGCGAGGACCTCCCGACGACCATGCGGACCCGGCCACGTGAGGTGGCGCGGCGGACGCTCGCCGACGTCGCCCAGCACCTCGACGCACCGCAGCCGGTGGGGGAGGACCCCGTCGTCACCGGCATCAGCCTCAGCACCCGGACCCTGCAGCCCGGCGACCTCTACGCCGCCCTGCCGGGCAGCCGGGTCCACGGCGCCGACTTCGCCGACGCCGCGAAGGCAGCCGGAGCCGTCGCCGCGCTCACCGACGCCGACGGCGCCGCCCGCACGGCGGGCCTGCCGACCGTCGTCGTCGACCGTCCCCGCAGCCGGCTCGCCGAGCTCAGCGCCTGGTTCCACGACCACCCCACGCGGGCGTTCACGACCTTCGGCATCACGGGCACCCAGGGGAAGACCACCACCACCTACCTCGCCGAGTCCGCGGTCGGCAGCGCCCGCAGCGCCGTCGTCGGCACCATCGGCACCCGCGTCAAGGGCGTCCCGGCCGCCTCCGCGCTCACCACCCCGGAGGCGCCGGACCTGCAGGCGCTGTTCGCCGTCATGCGCGAGGAGCAGGTCGAGGTCTGCGCCATGGAGGTCTCGAGCCACGCGCTGGTGCAGGGCCGTGTCGAGGGGTTCGCCTTCGACGTCGCCGCCTTCCTCAACCTGGGGCGCGACCACCTCGACTTCCACCGTGACCTCGACGACTACTTCGCGGCCAAGGCCAGCCTCTTCACGCCCGAGCACGCCGAGCGGGCCGTCGTCAACATCGACGACGAGCACGGCCGACGTCTCGTCGACCTCACGCCGCTGCCCGTCGTCACCTTCTCCACCGCCGGACGCGTCGCCGACTGGCGGGCCGCCAACGTCCGACCCCACCGGCTCGGCACCGACCTGGAGGTGCTCGGACCCGACGGGCTCGAGCTCGACCTGCACGTGCCGCTGCCGGGCGTGTTCAACGTCGCCAACGCGCTCGCCGTCATCGCCTCCCTCGCCACGGTCGGCCACGACCCGGTTGACCTCGCCGCCGGCATCGCGACCAGCCCCGGCGTCCCCGGCCGGATGGAGCGCGTCGACGCCGGGCAGGAGTGGACCGCCGTCGTCGACTACGCGCACAAGCCCGACGCCGTCGAGGCGGTCCTCACCGCGCTGCGTCCGGTCACCCCCGGCCGGCTCGTCGTCGTCATCGGCGCCGGAGGCGACCGCGACCTCGGCAAGCGCCCCCTCATGGGCGAGGTCGCCGCCCGGTACGCCGACCTCGTCGTCGTCACCGACGACAACCCGCGCACCGAGGACCCCGCGGCCATCCGGCGGGCCGTCCTCGCCGGTGCGGAGGGCGGGGCCGCCGAGGTCGTCGAGATCGCCGGTCGACGCGATGCCATCGCCCACGCGGTCGCCGTCGCACGACGCGGGGACACGGTCGTGGTGGCCGGCAAGGGGCACGAGCAGGGTCAGGAGATCGGCGACGTCGTCCACCCGTTCGACGACCGCGAGGTGCTGCGCCGCCTCGTCGAGGAGCACGCATGATCCCCCTCAGCCTCGCCGCGATCGCCCAGGCCGTCGGCGGCGTCGTGCACGGCGACGGCGACGTCGTCGTCACCGGACCCGCCACCCTCGACTCGCGCGCCGTGACGCCCGGCGGGCTCTTCGTCGCCCTGGCGGGGGAGCGGGTCGACGGGCACGACTTCGTCGGCGCCGCCCTGCAGGGCGGCGCGGTCGCCGTGCTCGCCTCGCGACCCGTGGAGGCGCCGACCGTCGTCGTCGACGACGTCACCGACGCCCTCGGCCGGCTCGCCCGGCACGTCCTCGACCTGCTCGACGTCCAGGTCGTCGCGCTCACGGGCTCCCAGGGCAAGACCAGCGTCAAGGACCTCCTGGCCCACCTCCTCGGCCGGGTCGGGCCCACCGTCGCCACGGCGGGCAACTACAACAACGAGCTCGGCGTCCCGCTGACCGTCCTGCGGGCCGATCTCGCCACCCGCTACCTGGTGGTGGAGATGGGGGCCCGGGGGATCGGGCACGTCGCACGCCTGTGCCGCGTCGCGCCGCCGCACGTGTCGACCGTCCTCAACGTCGGCAGCGCGCACGTGGGCGAGTTCGGGTCGGTCGACAACATCGCGATCGGCAAGGGCGAGATCATCGAGGGGCTGCGACCGGGTGGCACCGCCGTGCTGAACGCCGACGACGCGCGCGTCGACGCCATGGAGCCTCGCGTGCCTGCGGGCTGCGCGGTCGTCCGGTTCGGCCGCGCCGCCCAGGGTCCTGACGACGTGCGCGTCGTCGACGTGACGCTCGACGCCCACGGCGAGCCCGACGTCGTGCTCGAGCACGGGGCGGAGCGCTGGACCACGCACGTGCCGCTCCTCGGCGTGCACCAGGCGTCCAACGCCGCAGCCGCGCTCGCCCTGCTCGCCGGGCTCGGGCTGCCGGTGGCCGGCATCTCGCTCGATGACTACGCACCCGCCACCGCGCAGCGCCTCGAGCGGCACGAGCGGGCCGACGGAGTCGTCGTGCTCGACGACTCCTACAACGCCAACCCCGAGTCGGTGCGTGCGGCGCTGGAGGCGCTCGCGGGGCTCGGTGCGCAGCGCCGCGTGGCGGTGCTGGGGGAGATGCTCGAGCTCGGCGCCGACGCCCACGCCCGGCACGTCGAGGTCGGGCGGGCCGCGGCAGAGCTCGGGACGTCGCTCGTCGTCGCGGTCGGCGACGGGGCACGCGGCATCGCGGAGGGCGCCGGCGACGTCGGCCTCGCCGTGCCCGACGTCGACGTGGCCCTCGACACGCTCCGGGCGTGGCTCTCCCCGGGCGACGCGGTCCTCGTGAAAGCATCGAGAGGCGCGCGCCTCGAGCGGGTCACGGCGCGCCTGCTCGAGCCCTGACCGGCATACTCGACCCGGACCACCCCAGCCCGACCAGCCCAGCCCGACCAGCCCAGCCCGACCAGCCCCGCCCGACCAGCCCCGCCCGACCAGCCCGCTCCCGCCCAGCCCCGCCCCCCGAGAGGACCACCGCCCGCATGCTCGCCGTCCTGATCGCCTCAGCCCTCGCCCTCGTGGGCACCCTGCTGGGCACGCGCGTGGCCATCAACGTGCTGGTCAAGAAGGGCTACGGGCAGCTGATCCGCGACGACGGCCCCACCTCGCACCACGTGAAGCGCGGCACGCCGACCATGGGCGGCACGGTCATCATCCTCGCGTCGCTGCTCGCCTACGCGATCGCGAAGCTGGTCACCGGCTACCCGCCCAGCGCCTCGGCCCTGCTGCTGCTGTTCCTCTTCGCGGGGCTCGGGCTCATCGGCTTCCTCGACGACTACATCAAGATCTCCAAGCAGCGCAGCCTCGGGCTGCGCAGCAAGGCCAAGATGATCGGCCAGGTGCTCGTCGGGCTCGTCTTCGCGGTGCTGGCCATCGGCTGGGAGGACGAGAACGGACGCACCCCGATCTCGCACGCGGTCTCCTTCGTGCGCGACATCCCCGGCACGCAGCTGCCCACCGTGCTGCTCGTCGTCTGGGTCCTGCTCATGATCGCCGGCGCCAGCAACGGCGTGAACCTCGCCGACGGCCTCGACGGCCTGGCCACCGGCGCGTCCGTCATGGTCTTCGGCGCGTTCGTCGTCATCAACGTCTGGCAGTACAACCAGAGCTGTGCGACCGAGCAGGTCAGCCGCTGCTACGAGGTGAGGGACCCGCTCGACCTGGCGGTGGTGGCCGCGGCCATCACCGGGGCCTGCTTCGGCTTCCTGTGGTGGAACGCCTCGCCCGCGAAGATCTTCATGGGCGACACCGGGTCGCTGTCCCTCGGCGGCGCCATGGCCGGGTTCGCGCTCATGACCCGCACCGAGCTGCTCCTGGTGATCATCGGCGGCCTGTTCGTCGCCATCACGTTCTCGGTGATCCTCCAGGTCGCGTACTTCAAGGCCACCGGCGGGAAGCGGATCTTCCGCATGGCACCGCTCCAGCACCACTTCGAGCTGCTCGGCTGGGCCGAGATCACGATCGTCGTCCGGTTCTGGATCATCAGCGGACTGTGCGTGGCCGCCGGTCTCGGCGTCTTCTACTGGGAATGGCTCGCCTTCCGATGAGCGCGGAGCACCCGCGTCGCGACGTCGAGAGCCTCGGCGTCGGCGACGACTGGACGGACGTGCGCGCGGTCGTCACCGGCTTCGGGGTCAGCGGGTTCGCTGCGGCCGACACCCTGCAGCACCTCGGGGCGAGCGTCACGGTCCTCGACGAGCGCGTCCCCGACGCCGGCTCGGCCCGCGCCGAGCAGGCCACGCTGCTGGAGACGCTCGGCGTCACGCTGCGTCTCGAGCCCGGCGCCACGGCCACCCTGCCCGACGACGTCGACCTCGTCGTCACCTCGCCGGGCTGGCGCCCGGAGTCGCCGGCGCTGCGCGCAGCCGCCGAGCGCGGCGTGCCCGTCTGGGGCGAGGTCGAGCTGGCCTGGCGCCTGCGCGGTCCCGACGCGCCGCCGTGGCTGTGCGTCACCGGCACCAACGGCAAGACGACCACCGTGCAGATGCTCGACGCGATCCTGCGCGCCGGCGGGCTGCGCAGCGCCGCGGTCGGCAACGTCGGACGCCCCGTCCTCGAGGCGGTCATGGACCCCGAGCCGCTCGACGTCCTCGCCGTCGAGCTCTCCAGCTTCCAGCTGCACTGGAGCTCCTCGCTCGCCGCGGAGGCGTCGGCCGTGCTGAACATCGCCGACGACCACCTCGACTGGCACGGCACGCTCGACGCCTACGCCCACGCCAAGGGCCGGGTGTACGAGAACGTCGAGCGGGCGTGCGTCTACAACGTCGAGGACCCCCGCACCGAGCAGCTCGTGCGCGACGCCGACGTGCAGGAGGGCGCCCGCGCGATCGGGTTCACCCTGGGCGTCCCCGCACCCGGCATGCTCGGCGTCGTCGACGGCCTGCTCGCCGACCGTGCCTTCGCCCCGGACCGTCAGACCAGTGCCGCCGAGCTCGGCTCGGTCGCCGACCTGCCCGACGACGCGCCGCACACCGTGGCCAACGCCCTCGCCGCCGCGGCGCTCGCCCGCGCGCACGGGGTCGAGCCGAGGGCCGTGCGCGACGGGCTGCGCGGGTTCCGCCGGGGACCGCACCGCGCCGACCTCGTCGCCGAGGTCGACGGTGTCCGCTACGTCGACGACTCCAAGGCCACCAACCCCCACGCCGCCCTGGCGTCGCTGCGCGGCGTCGAGTCGGCCGTGTGGATCGCCGGCGGGCTCGCCAAGGGTGCCCGCTTCGACGAGCTCGTCGAGGCCGCCCGCGAGCGGCTGCGCGGTGTGGTGCTCATCGGCACCGACCGCGCCGTGGTCGCGGAGGCGCTGGCCCGACACGCGCCGGATGTGCCCGTCACGGAGGTCGTCGGCGGGGAGGATGGCCTCATGGACGACGTCGTCGCGGCAGCGGCCGCCCTCGCGCGCACAGGTGACACGGTGCTGCTGGCGCCCGGCTGCGCGTCCATGGACCAGTTCCGTGACTACGCCGCACGGGGCGACGCCTTCGCCGCGTCGGTGCGCCGGCTCCCCACCGCGTGAGCGTGCGATGAGCACCACCGACAAGTCGCCGCGGTCCTCCGGCAGCGCCGTCGCGGGCGCCCAGCGTCTGCTCGACCGTCCGCTCGCGTCGTACCAGCTCGTGCTCGGCACCACGGCGCTGCTCCTCGGCCTCGGCCTGATCATGGTCCTCAGCGCCAGCTCGGTGCTCTCGCTGCAGGTCTACGGCAACTCCTTCGCCATCGTGCAGCGCCAGCTCGTGCTCGCCATCGTCGGCCTGGCCGGCGCCTACGCGGTCACGCGCATCCCCATGACGCTGCTGCGCCGCCTGATCCTGCCCGGTCTGCTGGTCTCGATCGCCCTCACGCTCGCCACGTTCATCCCGGGCGTCGGCGTCGAGGTCAACGGCAACACGAACTGGATCCCCGTGGCTGCCGGGTTCCGTCTGCAGCCGTCGGAGTTCCTCAAGCTGACCCTCGTGCTCTGGATCGCCGACCACTACGCGCGCCGCCAGAAGCACCTCGACAACCCGCGCCTCGTGCTGCTGCCGATGACGCTCGTCGCGGGCTTCTGCGCCGCGCTCGTCGTCGCCCAGAACGACCTCGGCACCGCCCTGGTGCTCTTCGCGGTCATCGTCGGCATGCTGTGGGTCGTCGGCCTGCCCGGACGCTTCCTCGGCGCGATCGTCGCGTTCGTGGGCGTCCTGCTCGTGTTCTTCGTGGCCACGGCGCCGCACCGCGTCGCGCGCATGCTGAGCTTCCTCAACCCGATGGCCGACCCCGACAAGGACGGCTACCAGGCCGTCCACGCGATGATGGGCTTCGCGCGCGGCGGCTTCGGCGGCGTCGGGCTCGGCGGCAGCCGCCAGAAGTGGGGCTCGCTGCCCGAGGCGCACACCGACTTCATCCTCGCCGTCGTCGGCGAGGAGCTGGGGCTGCTCGGCAGCCTCGTCGTGCTGGTCCTGTTCGTGCTGCTGGCCGTCGCCGGCGTCCGCATCGCCACCCGCAGCCGCGACCCGTTCGCGCGCTACGCGGCCGCGGGCGTCACCATCTGGATCACCGCGCAGGCGGCCATCAACATCGCCATGGTGCTCGGGCTGCTGCCCGTCATCGGCATCCCGCTCCCGCTGCTGTCCTACGGCGGCTCGAGCGTCCTCGTGACCCTGGTCGGCTGCGGCGTCCTCCTGCGCTGCGCCACCACCGAACCAGGCGCCGCCCGCGCGCTGGCCGCCGGCAAGGCGCGCCGCGCGCGCAGCAGCGCCGCCCGGAGGCGTTGACCGTGCGTGCTCTCCTCGCCGGCGGTGGCACCGCCGGCCACACCTCCCCGCTCCTCGCGACGGCCGCCGTGCTGCGCGACGAGGGCGTCGACGTGACCTGCCTGGGCACCCCGCGGGGCCTGGAGACCACCCTCATCCCCGAGGCCGGGTTCCCGCTCGAGCTCGTGCCGCCGGTCCCGCTGCCCCGACGCCCCGGTGCGGCGCTGCTGCGCGTTCCCGGACGGCTCCGCGCGGCGGTGCGCGCCACGCACGACGTCTTCGAGCGCGTGCAGCCCGACGTGGTCGTCGGCTTCGGCGGCTACGTCTCCGTCCCGGCCTACCTCGTGGCGCGACGTCGCGGCGTCCCGCTGGTCGTGCACGAGGGCAACGCCAAGCCGGGCATCGCGAACCGCCTCGGCGCGCGCTTCACCGAGCACGTCGCCACCAGCTTCCCCGACACGCCGCTGCGGCACGGGAAGTACGTGGGGCTGCCGATCCGTCGCCAGATCTCCGGGCTCGACCGCTCCGCCGCGCGGGCCGAGGGTCGCGCGCACTTCGGGCTCGACCCCGACCGACCGACGCTGCTCGTCACGGGCGGCTCGCAGGGCGCCCGCCGCATCAACCAGGCGGTCAGCGGTGCCGCGCGCGACCTCGCCGGGGCCGGCGTCCAGGTGCTCCACGCCGCCGGGCGGCCCGAGGAGGTCGTGCTCGAGCGTCCCGCCGACGCCCCGCCGTACGTCGTCGAGCAGTACATCGACCGGATCGACCTCGCCTACGCGGCCGCCGACCTCGTCGTCTGCCGGGCCGGGGCGAACACCGTCACCGAGGTGGCCGCCGTGGGGCTGCCGGCGGCGTTCGTCCCGCTGCCGATCGGCAACGGCGAGCAGGCCCTCAACGCGCACCCGGTGGTGCAGGCGGGCGGCGGCCTGCTCATCGACGACGAGGCCATGACCTCCGCCTGGGTCGACCAGGTCGTCGTGCCGCTCGTGCAGGACACCGAGCGCCTGGCCCTCATGTCGGCGGCGGCGACCGACCTCGTGCCGCGCGACGCCGACGCCCGGCTCGCGCGCATGGTCCTGGCCGCCGCAGGTCGGGAGCTCGGTCGATGAGGGTCCCCGTCCCCGACCACGTGCCCGGCCCGCACGACCTCGGCCGCGTCCACCTCGTCGGCATCGGCGGGGCGGGCCTGTCCGCGATCGCACGGCTGCTCGCCCAGCAGGGCGTGACCGTCAGCGGCAGCGACGCCGCCGACGGTGCCGTCGTGCGCGCGCTGCGCCAGGAGGGCATCACGGTCCACGTCGGGCACGCGGCGGAGCACGTCGAGGGTGCCGACACCGTGATCGTCTCCACCGCCGTCCGCGAGGACAACCCCGAGGTCGTGGCCGCCACGTCGTCGGGCGCCCGGCTCTGGCCACGGTCGGCGGGCCTGCGCTCGGTCATGACCGACCGGCGCACGGTCGCCGTCGCGGGCACGCACGGCAAGACCACCACCACCGCCATGCTGACCTGCGCCCTCGTGGCCGCCGGTGCCGAGCCGTCGTTCGCCATCGGTGCCGAGGTCGCGAGCCTCGGCACCAACGCACGCGTGGGCACCGGCGACGTGCTCGTCGCGGAGGCCGACGAGAGCGACGGCGCGTTCCTGCACTACGACCCCGCGCTCGCGGTCGTGACCAACGTCGACGCCGACCACCTCGACACGTGGGGCACGGAGGAGGCCTACGCCGCCGCCTTCGAGCAGTTCGTCGCGACGGTCGGCGAGGTGCTCGTGCTCGGTGCCGACGACCCGGGAGCCGCCGCCCTCGCCGCCGCGGGCACCGCGCGCGGGCTCGACGTCGTCACCACGGGCCTGGGCGACGGCCACGACCTGCGGGCGCGCGACGTGCAGGTGGCCGCCGGGGCGACGACCTTCACCGTCGACGGCCTCGGTCTCTCGGGCCTGCCGGTCCGGCTGGCCGTGCCCGGCGCCCACTACGCGCAGGACGCGCTCCTCGCGCTCGCGGTCGGCCTGCGGCTCGGTCACCCGGCCGAGGCCCTCGTGGAGGGCCTGGCCGCCTACGGCGGCGCGCGTCGCAGGATGGAGCGGCTCGGCGAGGTCGACGGCGTGGTCGTCTACGACTCCTACGCCCACCACCCGACGGAGATCCGCGCCGACCTCGCGGCGGCCCGCTCCATCGCGGGGGAGGGGCGGCTCGTCGTGGCCTACCAGCCGCACCTGGTGAGCCGCACGCGTCTCTACGGCGTGGAGATGGGCCGAGCCCTGTCGGCGGCCGACCTCGTCGTGGTCGCCGACCTGTACCTGGCCCGCGAGGACCCCGACCCCGCCGTCACGTCGGTCCTCGTGGTCGACGCCGTCGACGGTCCGCCCGCCTCCGTGGGTGGGCCCGTGGCCGACCTGCACGACGTCCTCCTGCCGCAGGTGCGGCCGGGCGACCTCGTCCTCACGCTCGGTGCCGGCGACGTGACCGTCGTCGGTCCGCGTCTGCTCGACGCGCTGCGCGCCCGCGGGACGGGCGGGGCATGACCGAGCAGCGCTTCCACGAGCGGCGTCGACGCGACCGCCGGAAGCGGCTGCTCCGCTGGGCCGGCGGCCTCGGCGGCGTCGTCCTCGTCGGCGTGCTCGTCTGGCTCGTCTGGTTCTCCCACGTCCTCGGGGTCCGCGACGTCGAGGTGGAGGGCACCAGGACCCTCGGGGTCAAGCAGGTGCGCTCGGTCGCGGACGTCCGCCTGGGTACGCCGCTGGCGAGGCTCGACACCGCCGCGGTCGAGGCACGCGTGGCGGGACTGCCGGCGGTCGAGCGCGTCGAGGTCCGACGCAGCTGGCCCCGCACCGTCCGCGTCGAGGTCACCGAGCGCACGGCCGTCGCCTGGACCAGGGTCGACGGCGACGTGCGCGCCCTCGACCGCTTCGGCATCGACTACCGGACCCTGCGGCAGCCGCCCCGAGGCCTCGTCGAGGTCAGCACCTCGGCCACCGACCCGCGGCAGCGCCAGCTGGCGGTCGTCGCCGCGGCCGCGGTCGTGGCCCGGCTGGAGAAGGACGACCCCGACCTGGTGAAGGCCGTCCGTGCCGTCGAGGCGCCGAGCCGCGACGCCGTGACGCTGCGGCTCTCGCGCGACCGCACGGTCACGTGGGGGAGCGCGGCCAAGCCGGAGCAGAAGCTGAAGGTCCTGCGGGCCCTGCTGCGCATCCGGGCGCGCGGCTACGACGTCAGCGCGCCCGAGCAGCCCACCACGCGCCAGTAGCGGCGCCGGCCCTCGTGGCCCCGGTCGAGCGTGGCCGGACCGTGACGCGTGACGTGCGTGGGCCAGAGCGCACGCGACGCGCGGCGTGTCGTCCGTGACGGCGTCCGCGCGCCGCGTAGCGTGATCCTCGGACGACAGGTTGACATAACTATAACCCTGACGTTCACGTTCAGACTTGAGGGAGACCCCCTCCAGCCCTCCTCCTGAAAGGCATCGCACATGGCGGTCCAGAACTACCTCGCCGTGATCAAGGTCGTCGGCATCGGCGGCGGCGGCGTCAATGCCGTGAACAGGATGATCGAGGTCGGCCTCAAGGGCGTCGAGTTCATCGCCATCAACACCGATGCGCAGGCGCTGCTCATGAGCGACGCCGACGTCAAGCTCGACGTCGGCCGCGACTCCACGCGCGGCCTCGGTGCCGGCGCGAACCCCGAGATCGGCAAGCGTGCCGCCGAGGACCACGCCGAGGAGATCGAGCAGGCCATCAAGGGCGCCGACATGGTCTTCGTCACCGCGGGCGAGGGTGGCGGCACCGGCACCGGCGGCGCCCCTGTCGTCGCACGGATCGCGCGCTCGCTGGGCGCGCTGACCATCGGCGTCGTCACCCGCCCGTTCACGTTCGAGGGTCGCAACCGCTCCGGCCAGGCCGACGCGGGCATCCAGGCGCTGCGCGAGGAGGTCGACACCCTCATCGTCATCCCGAACGACCGGCTGCTGTCGATCAGCGACCCCAACGTGAGCCTGCTGGACTCCTTCCGCCAGGCCGACCAGGTCCTCCACCAGGGCGTCTCGGGCATCACCGACCTCATCACGACCCCCGGCCTGATCAACCTCGACTTCGCCGACGTGAAGTCGGTCATGTCCGACGCCGGGTCCGCGCTCATGGGCATCGGCTCGGCGCGCGGTGAGCAGCGTGCGGCCGTGGCCGCAGAGATGGCCGTCTCCAGCCCGCTCCTCGAGGCCTCCATCGAGGGCGCGCGCGGCGTGCTGCTGTCGATCGCCGGTGGCTCCGACCTCGGCCTGTTCGAGATCAACGAGGCCGCGGGTCTCGTCGCCGACGCCGTCCACCCCGAGGCCAACATCATCTTCGGTGCCGTCATCGACGACGCCCTCGGCGACGAGGTGCGCGTGACGGTCATCGCGGCAGGATTCGACGGTGGCGAGCCGAAGGCGCGCGACGCCTCCCAGCCGGCGCTGCTCAAGGAGCAGGCGGCGCAGGAGCCGGCCACGCCGAGCACGCCGCCGCCGACCGCCGAGACCTACACGGGGCAGAAGTACTCCTCGTCGACGCAGGCCGACCCGCTGCCGTCGGGCGACCCGCGCTCGGTCCCCACGCGCGAGCCGCGTGAGGTGCCCTACGGCGACGACCTCGACATCCCCGACTTCCTGCGCTGAGCACGGCGTCGCCCGCGCGCGCTACCGTCGACGACGTGTTCTTCCACCAGGACCTCGGCTGGGCGCAGGTCGGCTTCACCGACGCCAGCACCGACCTCGGCCGCAGCGACGCGGCCGAGTCGGTGCAGGCGCGACGTCGGGCCGCGCGGTCGGTGGCCGGAGGGCTCGACGCAGGATCCGACGGCACGCTGGACGTCGTGTCGATGCACCAGGTCCACGGACCCGACGCGGTGCTCGTCGGTCGCGGCACGCCGACCCCCACCGCCGACGCACTCGTCACCCGGACGCCCGGGGTCGCGCTCGTGGTGAGGGTCGCCGACTGCACGCCCGTGCTGCTCGCCAGCGAGGACGGGTCCGTCGCTGCCGCGGTGCACGCCGGCCGGGAGGGGTTGGTGCGCGGCGTCGTCCCCCGCGCGGTCGAGCGCGTCGCCGCCGACGGGCCGACCGCACCGCTGCACGCCTGGGTCGGACCCCGCGCGTGCGGTCGCTGCTACGAGCTGCCGGCCGACCTCGCCGACGCGGTCGACGCCGCCGTCCCGGGCACCCGCTCGACGACGTCCTGGGGCACCCCGGCGGTCGACGTGGGCGCCGGTGTGGTCGCGCAGCTGGAGGCGCTCGGCGTCACCGTGCACGACGTCGGCGCCGGAGCCTGCACGATCGAGGACGACCGGTTCTGGTCGCACCGACGCCAGGGCGAGCGCGCGGGCCGCATGGGCGGCGTCGTCGTGCTCGCCGCGGAGGGCAGCCGATGACCCGGGCCGAAGAGCTCGCTGCCAACCTCGCCGAGGTGCGGGCCCGCGTCACGCAGGCGTGCACAGCCGCCGGTCGCGCACCCGAGGACGTCACCACCATCGTCGTCACCAAGACCTACCCCGCCTCCGACGTCGCCACGCTCGCCGGGCTCGGCGTCACCGACGTGGGGGAGAACCGCCACCCCGAGGCCGGCGACAAGGCCGCCGAGCTGCCGTCGCTGCTGGCCGACGGGGTCACGGCGCCGCGCCAGCACTTCGTCGGTGGGCTGCAGACCAACAAGGCCGGCGCCGTGGCACGCTACGCCGACGTCGTCCAGAGCGTCGACCGCGCGAAGCTCGCCCGGTCCCTCTCGCGAGGGGCCGAGGCCGCCGACCGCGACCTCGTGCTGCTCCTGCAGGTCGACTTCGACCTCCAGGACCCCGGTCGCTCCGGCGCCGCGCCCGACGACGTCGCGGCGCTCGCCGACCTCGTCGCCGAGCTGCCCCGCGTGCACCTCGGCGGCCTCATGACGGTCGCCCCGCTCGGCGTCGCCCCCCGGCCCGTGTTCGAGCGCCTGCGCGAGCTGTCCGAGCAGGTGCGCGCGCAGCACTCCGACGCGCGCATCGTCTCGGCGGGGATGAGCGGCGACTTCGAGGACGCGGTCGCCGCCGGCGCGACACACCTGCGGATCGGGCGCGCGGTGCTCGGCGAGCGGCCTCCGCTCCGGTAATCTCACCAGTGTCGTTCACCGACACCTCTTCTTCCTCCGAGCCCCCGCTCACCCGCACCCGACGGAGACATCATGGCTGGCGCAATGCGAAAAGTAGGCGAGTACCTGGGCCTCGTCGAGCAGGCTGACTTCGACGAGTACGACGACGAGCCCACCGGTCCGGTGCCGGCCGTCCGTCGTGAGGAGGAGCGGACCCCCGCGGTGCGCGCCCCCGAGCGTCGGGCGCAGGTCGCGTCGATCGACGACCACCGCCGCACGCCCCGCGCCGTCGAGCCGGCGCCGTCGATGCTCGCCCGCATCGAGACGGTCACGCCGCGCACCTACAACGACGCGCGCACGGTCGGCGAGCACTACCGCTCCGGCGTCCCGGTCATCATGAACCTCTCGGAGATCGACGACGACGACGCCAAGCGCCTCGTCGACTTCGCGGCCGGTCTCGTGTTCGCGGTGCGCGGCACGATCAACCGCGTCACGTCGAAGGTCTTCCTGCTGTCGCCGGAGAACATCGAGGTGACCGACGAGGACAAGCAGCGCATCGCCGCGGGCGGTTTCTACAACAACGGCTGATGGCGCTCTCCACCATCGGGCAGGTCCTCAGCTTCGTCCTGCTCGTCTGCATCCTCGTGCTCATCGCACGGCTCATCCTGGACTGGGTCCAGCTCCTCGCGCGGTCGTGGCGACCCACCGGGTTCGTCGCCGTGCTGTGCGAGGGGATCTACACCGTCACCGACCCGCCGCTACGTGCGGTGCGCCGCGTGATCCCGCCGGTCCGCCTGGGATCGGCCATGCTCGACCTGTCGCCGATGGTGCTCCTGATCGGGATCTACATCCTCCAGGCGATCGTGAACAACACGCTCGTCGGTCGGTGAACACCGCACGGCGTCCGCGGACGGGACGCGTGTGGCAGCAGTGAACGGTGACCGAGTACGGTGGGTCAGAACCACAGTCTTCGAGACGAAACCACGACACGAGGTGAACTCATGCCCCTGACGCCAGAGGACGTGCGCAACAAGCGCTTCACTCCGGTACGTCTCCGCGAGGGTTACGACATGGGCGAGGTGGACCAGTTCCTCGACGAGGTCGAGGCCGAGCTGGAGCGACTCACCGTCGAGAACGAGGAGCTGCGCGCCAAGGTCGCCGCGGCCTCGACCGGCGAGCCCACCGGTCTGATCCCTGCCGTCAAGGCGGAGCCCGCGCCGGCCCCGACACCCGAGCCGGAGCCGGAGCCCGAGCCGGAGCCCGAGCCGGTCGTCGAGAAGGCGCCCGAGCCCGCTCCCGCCCCGGCCCCCGCGCCGGTCGTGGCCGCCACCCCCGAGCCCGCGCAGACCCGCGCGAGCAGCATCGGCGAGGCATCCACCGCCGCCGCGCGCCTGCTCGAGATCGCGTCCACCAACGCCGACCAGCTCATGGAGCAGGCGAAGGAGGAGGCCGACCGCATCGTCGGTGAGGCCCGCACCAAGGCCGAGCGCCTCACCAACGAGTCGCGCGGCAAGGCCGACCGCCTCGAGACCGACGCCCGCATCCGCGCGCAGAAGCTCGACGAGGAGACCAACGAGCGCCGCCAGCAGGCCGTCGCCGCCATCGAGCGGGAGCGCTACGAGCTCCAGCGCGAGGTCGAGCACCTGCGGGCCTACGAGCGCGAGTACCGGGCCCGGCTCAAGAACTACTTCCAGAGCCAGCTCGACCAGCTCGCGGCGAACGAGAACACCCCGGCTGCCGCCAACCAGGGCCAGAACGACGGGTCGCCCCGCCGCCTGCGCTCCCTGCTCGGCGACGAGGACAGCAACGCCTCGCTCTGACACCAGCACGACGAAGGCCCCCACCGTCCGGTGGGGGCCTTCGTCGTCCCCGACCGAAGATTCCCAGGTCGACCTGGGAATCTCCGCGGACCACGGGAAACTCAGCGAGGCACGGAGAGCAAGCCGTGCTTGGAGGAGATTCCCGTGCCCGGTGGGGAGATTCCCAGGTCGACCTGGGAATCTCCCCACCTGTGCAGGGCGTCAGGCCCTGACCACGGCGACCCGGGCGCTGGCGCCGGTGACGTCGATGCTCGTGCCCTCGGCGAGGTCGCCGAGGTGCACCGACGTCGCGAGCGTCTCGCCCGCCACGAGCGACTCGTGGGTGCGGACCGCGTCGAGGACGGCGGCGTCGCCGTCGACGTGCAGGACGATCCGGTCCGAGACCGACAGGCCGGCGTCGCGTCGGGCCTGCTGGACGCCGCGCACGACGTCGCGAGCCAGGCCCTCGGCCTCGAGCTCGGGCGTCACGGTGGTGTCGAGCGCGACGAAGCCGCCGCGGGGGAGCACCGCGATCTCGGTGCCGCCCGACGCGCCCGCCACCTGCTCGAGGGTGAACTCGCCCTCCTGCAGCGCGATGCCGCCGGACGTGACCGTGCCGTCGTCGGCCACCGACCAGTCGCCCGACTTCGACCCCTTGATCGCCTGCTGCACGTCCTTGCCGAGACGCGGACCGGCGACGCGGGCGTGCACGGTCAGGCGCGACGTCAGCCCGTGCGCGGCGGCCTCCTCGGAGTCGGCCGCGACGAAGCGGACCTCCCGCACGTTCAGCTCGCGGGCGACGACGTCCTCGAACCCCGACAGTGCTGCAGGGTCGGGCACGGCGACCTCGAGCAGGGGCAGCGGCAGCCGCACGCGCAGCGCCGCCGCCTTGCGCAGCGCCGACCCGGCGGAGCAGACCTCACGCACCTGGTCCATCGCGTCGACGAGGGCGTCGTCGACGACGAACGCGTCGGCGTCGGGCCAGTCGGTCAGGTGCACCGAGCGCCCGCCGGTGAGGCCGCGCCAGATCTCCTCGCTGACCAGCGGCAGCAGCGGGGCGACGACGCGGCACACCGTCTCGAGCACGGTGTAGAGGGTGTCGAACGGCGCGCGCTGCTCGTCGCTCAGCTCGCCCTCGGCGTCGGACAGCCAGAACCGCTCGCGCGAGCGTCGGATGTACCAGTTCGTCAGGACGTCGAGGAACTCACGCGTCGACTCGCAGGCCTCGGCGATGGCGTAGTCGTCGAGATGGGTCGTCATCTCGCGCACCCAGCGGCCGAGCTTCGCGACCACGTACCGGTCGAGCGGGTCGGCCGGAGCCGCCTCGAGCGGACGCGCGTCGTACCCGGCCGCGTTCGCGTACAGCCCGAGGAACGCCCAGCTGTTCCACAGCGGGATCATCACCTGGCGCACGCTGTCGCGGATGCCCTGCTCGGTGACCACCAGGTTGCCGCCGCGCAGGATCGGCGACGCCATGAGGAACCAGCGCATCGCGTCGGCGCCGTCGCGGTCGAAGACCTCCGAGACGTCCGGGTAGTTGCGCAGCGACTTGCTCATCTTGTTGCCGTCGGAGCCGAGGACGATGCCGTGGCTGACGCACGTCTCGAACGCCGGCCGGTCGAACAGCGCCGTCGCCAGCACGTGCAGCGTGTAGAACCAGCCGCGCGTCTGGCCGATGTACTCGACGATGAAGTCGGCCGGGAAGTGTCCCTCGAACCACTCGCCGTTCTCGAACGGGTAGTGGTTCTGCGCGAACGACATCGACCCGGAGTCGAACCAGACGTCGAGCACGTCGGGCACGCGGCGCATCATCGACGTCCCGGTCGGGTCGTCGGGGTTCGGACGCACCAGGTCGTCGACGTACGGACGGTGCAGGTCGGGCACGCCGTCCTTCAACGGCAGCGTGCCGAAGTCGCGCTCGATCTCCTCGAACGAGCCGTAGACGTCGATCCGCGGGTACGCGGGGTCGTCGCTCTTCCACACCGGCACGGGGGAGCCCCAGAAGCGGTTGCGGGTGATCGACCAGTCGCGCGCGTTCTCCAGCCACTTGCCGAACTGTCCGTCGCGGATGTGGTCGGGCACCCAGCGGATCTGCTGGTTCAGCTCGACCATGCGGTCCTTGAAGGCCGTCACGCGGACGAACCACGACTCGACGCCCTTGTAGATCAGGGGCTGACGGCAGCGCCAGCAGTGCGGGTAGGAGTGGTCGTACGTCTCGCGCCGCAGGAGCAGCGTGCCCGACGTGACCGCGCCCGTGCCGTTCTTGAGGTTGTCGATCACGTGCGGGTTCGCGTCGAAGACCTGCATGCCGGCGTAGTGGCTGACCGGCTCCGTGAACCGGCCGTCCTTCGCCACGGGCATGACCGGCGCGATGCCCTCACGGTCCGTGACCTCCTTGTCGACCTCGCCGAACGCGCCGGCGCTGTGCACCAGCCCGGTGCCGTCGGTGGTCGTGACGGCCTCGTCGGCCGCGACCACGCGGAACGCGTTCTCGTGGTCGGCGTAGTAGGAGAACGGCGGCGCGTAGACCAGGCCGACGAGGTCGGCGCCGGTGCCGCGCCACACGACGGTCGGCTCGTCGCCGAGCTCGCGGGCGTACGCGCCCAGGCGCGCCTCGGCGAGGACCAGCCGGGTGTCGCCCGCCGCCCGCGGCCCGGCACCCCCGCCGGGCTCGTGCTCGACCGCGACGTAGTCGATGTCGGTCCCGACCATGACCGCGAGGTTCGACGGCAGCGTCCAGGGCGTGGTGGTCCAGATCATCAGGCGCGCGCCCTGCAGCTCGCCGGGCGTCGTGATCTCGAAGCCGACGGTGACGGCCGGGTCCTGCCGGTTCTGGTAGACGTCGTCGTCCATCCGCAGCTCGTGGTTCGACAGCGGCGTCTCGTCGTTCCAGCAGTAGGGGAGCACCCGGAAGTCCTCGTACACGAGGCCCTTCTCGTGCAGCTGCTTGAACGCCCAGATGACCGACTCCATGTACTCCGGGTTCAGCGTCCGGTAGTCGTGCTCGAAGTCGACCCAGCGGGCCTGGCGCGTCACGTACGCCTCCCACTCGCCGGTGTACTTCAGCACCGACGCACGGCACGCCTCGTTGAACCGGTCGATGCCCATCGCGACGATCTCGTCGGTCGTCTTGATGCCGTTGAGGCGCATCGCCTCGAGCTCGGCCGGCAGCCCGTGGGTGTCCCAGCCGAAGCGACGCTCGACCCGGCGGCCGCGCATCGTCTGGTAGCGGGGGACGAGGTCCTTCACGTAGCCCGTCAGCAGGTGCCCGTAGTGGGGCAGGCCGTTGGCGAACGGGGGACCGTCGTAGAAGACGAACTCGTTCGAGCCGTCCTCGCCGGGGTCGCGGGCGTCGACGCTCGCGCGGAAGGTGCCGTCGTCCTTCCAGTACGCCAGGACACGCTCCTCGATGTCGGGGAAGCGCGGCGTGGAGGGGACGTCGCCGGCGGGCTGGTCGAGGCCCGTCTGCGCCTTGGGGTACGTCATGCGGCTGCTCCTGGAGGGGTCGTTCTCTGCCTCGAGGACGACCCTGGGGAGGACCGCGGTACCACCTCGGTTGCCGCCGCCGGACCTGCCGACCGCGACCACTCGTCGAACGGCTGTGACGGGCCACCCGTCCGGTTCTACTGAGGCCTTGGGGGAGGCCCGTTCTTCCGGAAGCTCGCCGCTGATGACGGCTCGGACGCTGCTGGAGCCAGCGTACTCCGCCCGTCGGCGCGACCGCGCCCTGGGCGAAGTTGTGCCTCTAGGGGCCCGGGTCTACTGTTCCCGCATGACCGAGACCACCCTGGCCGTGCGGGGCGACGAGGATCCCTGGACCTCCGACGAGACCGCGGCCGTCCGCGCCGAGCTGGAGGACGACCTCGTCCGGCTCCGCAAGGAGCTCGACCTCTCCGCCAAGGAGCTGCAGGACCTGCTGCGCGACGGCGTCGACGGCGCCGGCAACGACCAGGCCGACGTCGGCTCCACGAGCCTCGAGCGGGACGCGGAGATGTCGCTCGCCGCGAACCAGCGCGTCCTCCTGCTGCAGACCGAGAAGGCGCTCGACCGGCTGGGCAAGGGCACGTACGGGGCCTGCGAGACGTGTGGCGAGCCGATCGGCAAGCTGCGCCTGCAGGCCTTCCCGCGCGCCACGCTCTGCAAGGCGTGCAAGCAGCGCGAGGAGCGTCGCTGACCCTGCGCGTGGGTCCCCGTGGGACGATGACGGCGATGCCTGAATCCTCCGAAGCGGCCTCCGTGCCCACGCCCCGTCGTCGGGTCGTGCCGCTGTTCCTCGCCGTCGTCGCCGTCGCCTGGGTGGTCGACCAGCTCACCAAGGTGCTCGCCGTCGACCGGCTCGCCGACCGCGCCGAGCCGATCCGCCTCGTGCCTGGCGTGCTCGAGCTGACCTTCCTGCGCAACCCTGGCGCGGCGTTCGGCATGGGCGCCTCCATGACGGTGCTGCTCAGCCTGGTCGCCGTCGCGGTCTGCGTCGCCGTCGTGCGGCTCGCGGCCCGGCTGCGCGACCGGGTCTGGACCGTGGCGCTGGTGCTGCTGCTCGCCGGCGCGCTCGGCAACCTCACCGATCGCGTCTTCCGCGAGCCCGGACCCTTCCGCGGCCACGTCGTCGACTTCATCGACTACGGCGGCCTCTTCGTCGGGAACGTCGCCGACATCTACCTGACCGTCGCGGCCGTCCTCGTCGTCATCCGCACCTGGCAGGGCGTCGGCATCGACGGCACCCGGGCCGAGGCGGACGAGTCCGGCGCGAAGGACCGCGCATGAGCGCCGAGGTCGGGCAGGAGCACCGGGTCATCTCGGTGCCCGAGGGCCTCGCCGGTGAGCGGGTCGACTCCGCCCTCGCGCGTCTGCTGGGACTGTCGCGCACCCGCGCGAGCGAGCTGGTCGCCGAGGGCCACGTGCTCCTCGACGGCCAGGTGCCGCAGAAGTCCGAGCGCGTCGAGCCCGGCGCGCTGCTCGAGGCCACCATTCCCGCGCCCCGGGTCGCGACCGTCGTCGCCGAGCAGGTCGAGGGCATGAGCATCGTCTACCAGGACGACGACATCGTCGTCGTCGACAAGCCCGTCGGCGTCGCCGCCCACCCCAGCGTCGGGTGGGAGGGGCCCACCGTCGTCGGGCACCTGGCCGGCGCCGGTGTCCGCATCTCCACGTCGGGCGCGCCGGAGCGGCAGGGCATCGTGCAACGGCTCGACGTCGGCACGAGCGGCCTCATGACGATCGCGAAGTCCGAGCGGGCGTACAGCGTCCTCAAGCAGGCGTTCCGCGACCGCACGGTGGAGAAGACGTACCACTCGCTCGTGCAGGGTCACCCCGACCCGCACACGGGCACGATCGAGGCCCCGATCGCCCGGCACCCGAAGCACGACTTCAAGTTCACGGTGCGCGCCGACGGCCGGCCCAGCGTCACGCACTACGACACGCTCGAGGCGCACCGGTTCGCGTCGCTGCTGACCATCAAGCTCGAGACGGGACGCACGCACCAGATCCGCGTGCACATGAGCGCGCTGCACCACCCCTGCGTCGGCGACCTGCAGTACGGCGCCGACCCGACGCTCGCGGCCCGGGTCGGGCTCGACCGGCAGTGGCTGCACGCCGTCCACCTCGGCTTCGACCACCCGACCACGGGCGAGCGCGTCGACTTCGAGAGCCCCTACCCGGCCGACCTCGCCCACGCCCTCGACGTCGTCCGCGACGCCCACTGACCCACCCCCACCACCCTCACCCCCACCCCGCTGAGTGTGACGTTTGCGGGGTGGATCCGCGCTTTTCGGCCCGCAAACGTCACACTCAGCGGGTCAGAGCCAGGGGCGGGCGCCCGGCCAGGTGGACCACCACCGGGGAGGGTCGAGCGTCCAGCGACGTCGAGACGTGCGGGCGGCGTCGAGTCGGCCTCGGACGATGCGCGCGCTCAGGCCCCACCGATCGCGATGGTCGAGGGCCGTCGCGCGCACGACCACGCACCCGGCGCGCTCGAACGCCTCCTCTCGACGGTTGTCGAGCGTGTGCTGCTCGATCTCACGGTGCCCGGCCCCGTCGGTCTCGATCACCAGTCCGGTCTCGGGGTCGACGAGGTCGGCGACCCCGAGCAGGGCACCGTCGAGGTCGAAGAGTGGAGCGTTGACCCGAAGGCCCGTCAGACCTGCGTCGAGCTGGGCGACGAGCCGGGTGCGGGTCTCGGCCGGGCTGGCAGAGCGTTCGGAGGCGAGGTCGAGAGCCCTGCGGACCTGCACGACTCCGCGGACCTTGACGTGACGAGCCTCGACCCGACGCACGGCGTCCAGCGTCGTACGGGGCCGGCGGTGCGTGGCGCTGACCGCCATGTCGATCGCGACGACGGCGGCCCGCAGGTCCGGTGCCGTACGCGCTTCGTCGAAGGCGGCTCGAGCGAGCGTCGTCACAGCGACACGCTCCCCGACGTCGACCGCCGTGAGCTCCTCGGCAAGGATCCGGCCGCGGAACGGCGTGATCACGTCGCGACGTCGGAGCTGGGTGCCGGGCGAGCAGTGGACCAGCGCCGGCCGCACCCCGTCGCCGGTCCGCCCGTCGAACCAGTCGTTGCCCTGGAGGAACAGCGAGGCCCAGCCGCCGAGCGCCGTGCCGGGGAGAAGCAGCCCGACGGCGTCGTCGACCCGCTGCACGTGCGCGGCCGCGTCGAGCCCGGCTGGCCGCAACAGCCCATGGGCGCGGCGCTCCATCGTCGGACCGCGGGCCACGTCGGGGGTCAGGCCCGTCCGAAGGTGGTGCGCGGTGCGACGGGCGTGCATGGTCCCACCGTCGCGTCGACCTGGCGCGCGGTCATCCCGCCGTCCACACCCCGCTGAGCGTGACGTTCGCGGGCCGATTCCTGGGATTCTGGCCCGCGAACGTCACACTCAGGGGGAGCGGCGTCACACTCAGCGGGGTGGGGAGGGGCGTCTGGGAGGATGACGGCATGCCCAGCCAGCGTGTGCGCCAGTCCGAGAAGCTGAGGGACGTCCTCTACGACATCCGCGGACCCGTGAGTGCCCGCGCCGCCGCCCTGGAGGCCGAGGGGCACCGGATCCTCAAGCTCAACATCGGCAACCCGCAGCCGTTCGGGTTCGACGCGCCCGCGGAGATCCTGCAGGACGTCATCGCCGCCCTGCCCGACTCCGCCGGCTACTCCGACTCGCGCGGCATCCAGTCGGCCCGTCGCGCCGTCGTGCACCACTACCAGCTGGTCGACGGCTTCCCGGCGCTCGACGTCGACGACGTGTGGATCGGCAACGGCGTCTCCGAGCTCATCCAGATGGCCCTGCAGGCGTTGCTCGACAACGGCGACGAGGTGCTCATCCCCATCCCGGACTACCCGCTCTGGACGGCCGTGACCAATCTCGCCGGCGGCACGCCCGTGCACTACCGGTGCGACGAGCAGAACGAGTGGAACCCCGACCTCGAGGACCTCGAGTCCAAGATCACCGAGCGCACGAAGGTCATCGTCGTCATCAACCCGAACAACCCGACGGGCGCGGTCTACTCGCGGGAGACGCTCGCCGGCATCGCCGACCTCGCGCGCCGGCACGGGCTCGTCCTCATGGCCGACGAGATCTACGACAAGATCCTCTACGACGACGCCGAGCACGTCTCGCTCGCGACGCTCGCGCCCGACGTCCTCACGCTGACCTTCAACGGCCTGTCCAAGGCCTACCGGGTGTGCGGCTACCGCGCGGCGTGGCTCGTGGTCACCGGACCGCTCGAGGGCGCGCGCGACTACCTCGAGGGCATCACGCTGCTCGCGTCGATGCGGCTGTGCCCCAACGTCCCGGCCCAGAACGCCATCCAGGTGGCGCTCGGCGGGTACCAGAGCATCAAGGACCTCGTGCTGCCCGGCGGCCGCCTGGTCGAGCAGCGCGACACCGCCGTCAAGGAGCTCAACGCCATCCCGGGCGTGTCCGTCGTGGAGCCCAAGGGCGCCCTCTACGTGTTCCCGCGGCTCGATCCCGAGGTGCACGAGATCCGCGACGACCAGCAGCTCGTGCTCGACCTGCTCCTCAAGGAGAAGATCCTCCTGACGCAGGGCACGGGCTTCAACTGGCCCGACCCCGACCACCTGCGCATCGTCACGCTGCCGTGGGCGCAGGACCTGCGCGACGCCATCCAGCGCCTCGGCAACTTCCTCGCCAGCTACCGCCAGGACTGAGCCCGCTCGGGGTCCGGATCTCATCCCTTCGGACGATGAGTTCTGTCGGCGCGACAGGGCATGATCGTCCCCAGGTGTTCCATCCCGGAACACAGGGCGGAGAGATGGTTGATGGCCGACATGATCCGGGCCACCGGGCTCGTCAAGCGCTACAAGGGGGTCGAGGCGCTGTCCGGACTCGACCTGTCGGTGCCCGAGGGCACCGTCCTGGGCCTGCTCGGTCCCAACGGGGCGGGCAAGACCACCGCCGTGCGCATCCTCGCCACGCTGCTCAAGGCCGACGGCGGCACCGCCGAGGTCGCCGGGGTCGACGTCGCGAAGGACCCCGAGGGCGTCAAGGCGCGGATCGGCCTCTCGGGCCAGTACGCCGCCGTCGACGAGTACCTCACCGGCTTCGAGAACCTCGACATGATCGGTCGGCTCTACGGCATGGGTCGCGCCCAGGCCCGCGACCGCGCGCGTGAGCTGCTGGAGCGCTTCGACCTCGCCGACGCGGGGGACCGCCCCTCCAAGACCTACTCCGGCGGCATGCGACGCCGCCTCGACCTCGCCGGCGCGCTCGTCGCGGCCCCGCCGGTGATCATCCTCGACGAGCCGACCACCGGGCTCGACGTCCGCGCGCGGCAGCAGATGTGGGGCGTCATCCAGGAGCTCGTCCGCTCGGGCGCCACCCTCCTGCTCACCACGCAGTACCTCGAGGAGGCCGACGTGCTCGCCGACGAGATCGTCGTCATCGACTCCGGCCGTGCCATCGCCCGCGGCACCGCCGACGAGCTGAAGGCCCGGACGGGTGGCGAGCGGGTCGAGGTCGTCGTCGCCGACCCCGCCGACCGCGACGCCGCCGCCCGGCTCCTCGCGACCGTCGCCACGGCAGAGGTGCAGGTCGACGCGAACGGCCGTGGCCTGTCCGCGCCCGTCACCGACGGCGTCGCGCGGCTCGCCACCGTCCTGCAGGCCCTGCAGGAGCAGCAGCTCGCCGTCGTCGACGTCGGACTGCGCCGTCCGACGCTCGACGACGTCTTCCTCAGCCTGACCGGTCACGCGACCGCGTCGGACACCGCCACCGACCAGAAGGACGAGGCCACCGCATGAACGCCACCAGGGTCGTGAGCGACGGCTGGGTCGTCGCCAAGCGCAACGTCATCAAGATCAAGCGGGTCCCCGAGATCCTCGTGTTCGTCCTGATCTCGCCGATCATGTTCGTCCTGCTGTTCGCGTTCGTCTTCGGCGGCGCGATCGACGCGGGCGAGGGCCTGAACTACCGCGAGTTCCTCATCGGCGGCATCTTCGCCCAGACCGTCGTGTTCGGCGCGACGTTCACGGGTGCGGGCCTGGCCGAGGACATGCAGAAGGGCATCATCGACCGCTTCCGGTCGCTGCCGATGTCGCCGTCGGCCGTCCTCGTGGGCCGCACGACGTCCGACATCATCTACAACGTCCTGTCGCTCGTCATCATGGCGCTCACCGGCCTGCTCGTCGGCTGGCGGGCGCGCGAGGGCGTCCTCGACATGCTGGCCGGGTTCCTGCTGCTCCTGCTGTTCGCCTACGCGGTCAGCTGGGTCATGGCCTGGGTGGGGCTGATCGTGCCGAGCGTCGAGGTCATCAACAACGCCTCGTTCATCGTCATCATGCCGCTCACCTTCGTCTCGAACGCCTTCGTCCCGACGCAGGACTTCAACTCCTTCCTGCGCCCGTTCGTGGAGTGGAACCCGGTCTCGGCGGTCACCCAGGCGTGCCGCGAGCTGTTCGGCAACGTGCCCGCGGGGCCGGTCGACAGCACGGCGTGGAGCCTGCAGCACCCGGTGCTGTACACGCTGCTCTGGGTGGCGCTGATCCTCGTGGTCTTCGTGCCCCTCTCGATCCGCCGCTACCGGGTCTCCGCCGCGCGCTGAGGCCCCGATCCCGACCCGTCCCCGCGTGTGCTGGCGGGACGGGTCGGGACCCTCGCGTAGGCTGGCCTCCTTCCCCTCCACCGCCCCTCGGGGCCGTCCGTCCGCCATGTCTGGAGGCGCATCACCCGATGCCGAGCGACTCGTCCTTCGTGCACCTGCACAACCACACGGAGTACTCGATGCTCGACGGTCACGCACTGCTCGACGGCATGTTCGCGCGCACCGCCGAGCTCGGCATGCCGGCCATCGCGATGACCGACCACGGCAACGTGCACGGCGCCTACGACTTCTGGTCCAAGGCCCGCAAGCACGGCGTCAAGCCGATCATCGGCATCGAGGCCTACCTGACGCCCGGCACGCACCGCAGCGAGCGGCGCAAGGTCAAGTGGGGCCGTGGTCTCACGGGCGACGAGGAGGAGGGCGGCAAGGACGTCGCCGGTGGCGGCGCCTACACGCACATGACGATGCTGGCCTCCACGACGGAGGGCATGCACAACCTCTTCCGGCTGTCGTCGCGCTCGAGCCTCGAGGGCTACTACTACAAGCCCCGCGCCGACCGCGAGCTGCTCGCCGAGTACAGCTCCGGGCTGATCGCCACCACGGGCTGCCCGTCGGGCGAGGTCCAGACCCGGCTGCGGCTCGGGCAGTACGACGAGGCCGTCCAGGCGGCGTCGGACTTCCAGGACATCTTCGGCAAGGGGAACTTCTTCCTCGAGCTGATGGACCACGGCATCCCGATCGAGCGTGAGGTCCGCGACGACCTCCTGCGCCTGGGCAAGCAGCTCGGGCTGCCCCCGGTGGCCACCAACGACTGCCACTACACGCACCCCGAGGACGCCGACGCGCACGACGCGCTCATCTGCGTCGCGTCGGGCAAGTCGATCGCCGACCCGAAGCGGCTCAAGTTCGACGGCGGCGGCTACTACGTGAAGTCCGCGGCGGAGATGCGCGAGCTGTGGGAGGACCGCTACGGCATGAAGGAAGCGTGCGACAACACGCTGCTCATCGCCGAGCGCTGCGATGTCGAGTTCTCCGAGAACACCGGCGGCTACATGGCACGGGCCGACGTCCCTGAGGGCGAGACCGAGGAGAGCTGGTTCGTCAAGGAGGTGTGGCGCGGGATCGAGTCGCGCTACCCGGGCGACGCGCTCACCCAGGAGGTGCGCGACCGCGTCGAGATGGAGCTCGAGGTCATCAAGACCAAGGGCTACTGCGGCTACTACCTCGTGGTCGCCGACTTCATCAACTGGTCGAAGGACAACGGCATCCGGGTCGGTCCGGGTCGTGGCTCCGGCGCGGGCTCGATCGCCGCGTACGCGCTGCGCATCACCGACCTCTGCCCCCTCACCCACGGCCTGATCTTCGAGCGCTTCCTCAACCCCGAGCGTCCGTCGATGCCCGACTTCGACATCGACTTCGACGAGCGTCGGCGCGCGGAGGTCATCCGGTACGTCAGCGAGAAGTACGGCAACGACCGCGTCGCCTACATCGCCACCTTCGGACGGCTGAAGTCCAAGGCCGCCATCAAGGACGCCAACCGCGTCCTCGACTACCCGTTCAGCATGGGCGAGCGGATCAGCAAGGCGCTGCCCGCCGACATCATGGGCAAGGGCGTGCCGCTCAAGCAGCTGTTCGACCCGAGCCACAAGCGTTACAACGACGGCAAGGAGTTCCGCGAGCTCCACGAGAGCGACGCCGAGGTCCGCAAGATCTACGAGACGGCGCTCGGCCTCGAGGGCCAGATCCGCAACTGGGGCGTGCACGCGGCCGGCGTCATCATGAGCAGCGAGCCGCTCGTCGACATCGTGCCGATCATGCGTCGCGAGCAGGACGGCGCGATCATCACCCAGTTCGACTACCCGATGTGCGAGTCGCTCGGGCTGGTCAAGATGGACTTCCTGGGTCTGCGCAACCTGACCGTCCTCGACGACGCCCTCCTCAACATCAAGGCCAACCGGGGCGAGGAGGTCGTCCTGGAGGACCTCACGTTCGACGACCCGGCCACCTACGACCTGCTGTCGCGTGGTGACACGCTCGGCGTGTTCCAGCTCGACGGCGGACCCATGCGGGCCCTGCTGCGCAGCATGCGTCCGGACAAGTTCGAGGACATCTCGGCCGTCGGCGCGCTGTACCGCCCCGGACCGATGGGCGCGGACTCGCACAACAAGTACGCGCGGCGCAAGAACGGCCGCGAGGCGATCGAGCCGATCCACCCCGAGCTGGAGGAGCCGCTCAAGGACGTCCTGGGGGAGACGTACGGCCTGATCGTCTACCAGGAGCAGGTGATGGAGATCGCCCAGGTCCTGGCCGGGTTCAGCCTCGGACAGGCCGACAACCTGCGTCGCGCGATGGGCAAGAAGAAGAAGGAGGAGCTCGACAAGCAGTACGCGGGCTTCCAGGCCGGCATGCTCGAGCGCGGCTACTCCCAGGCGGCCATCACCGCGCTGTGGGAGATCCTGCTCCCGTTCTCCGACTACGCCTTCAACAAGGCCCACTCCGCCGCGTACGGCGTCATCTCCTACTGGACCGCCTACCTCAAGGCCAACTACCCGGCCGAGTACATGGCCGCGCTGCTCACGAGCACCCGCGGCGACAAGGACAAGTCGGCCATCTACCTCGCGGAGTGCCGCCGGCTCGGCATCCAGGTGCTGCCGCCGGACGTCAACGACTCCGTCTCGAACTTCGCCTCGGTGGGCGAGGACATCCGCTTCGGGCTCAGCGCCGTGCGCAACGTCGGCGAGAACGTCGTGGCCGGCATCGTCGCGGGCCGGGAGGAGAACGGTCCGTACCAGGACTTCACCGACTTCCTCGACAAGGTGCCCACGCACGTCTGCAACAAGCGCGTGCTCGACTCCCTCATCAAGGCCGGTGCGTTCGACTCGCTGGGCCACCGTCGTCGCGCCCTGACGACGATCGCCGAGGACGCGGTCGACCAGTACATCGACCTCAAGCGCAACGCCGCGATCGGCCAGGACTCCCTGTTCGGCGGGATGGACGACGCGTTCACGGGCGTCACCGTCAGCGTGCCGGACATGCCGGAGTGGGAGAAGACCCAGCTCCTCGCGTTCGAGCGCGACATGCTCGGCCTCTACGTCTCCGACCACCCGCTCATGGGGCTGGAGCACGTGCTGAAGGCCAGCAGCGACTGCTCGATCGGCGATCTCATCGCCGACGCCGAGCGCCCCGACGGCACGACCGTGCGGGTGTGCGGCCTGATCACCGCGGTCCAGCGCCGGCTCAGCAAGAAGGGCGACACCTGGGCGCTCGTGACGGTCGAGGACCTCGACGGCAGCATCGACGTGATGGTCTTCCCCGGCGCGTACAACCTCGCCGCGCCCGTGCTCGTGCCCGACACCGTCGTGGTCGTCAAGGGACGCCTGCGCCGCAAGGACGACAGCGTCGAGCTCAACGCGCTCGAGGTGACCATGCCGGCCATGGGCTCGGGCGGGCAGGCCGACGCCCCCGTCGTCGTCACGCTGCCGGTCGCGCGGTGCACGAGCGACACCATCGGCACGTTCAAGCAGGTGCTGGGCAGCCACCCCGGCATGACCGAGGTGCACCTGCGCCTCGTCGGCACCGGTACCACCAAGGTCATGCGTCTTGACGACAGCCTGCGGGTCAAGCCCTCCTCGTCGCTCATCGCCGACCTCAAGGAGCTCCTGGGGCCGCATTGCCTGGGATGAAGGGATCAGGAATGAGGCGCACGGTCGTGCAGGTGGTCGCCCTGGTGGTGGTCCTGCTCGTGCTCGCGGGAGGTGCCGCAGCGTTGTGGGTCGCGCTCGCGTCGCCGCCGCAGTGGGAGGTCACGCAGCAGGGTGTCGTGCTCACCGAGGAGGCCTCGGGTGCCCAGGTCGGCGTCGAGCTGTTGTTCGTCGTCATCGGGGCGGCCGTGGCAGCGCTCTGGGGCCTCGTGGCCGGCTTCGTCCTGCGCCGTCTCGGCTGGGTCGTCGTGCCGCTGACCGTCGGGGCCACGCTGGCCGCGTCGGTGCTCACCTGGCGCCTCGGTGTCGAGCTCGGACCGGAGGGCCCCCTGGCGTCCCGCGACCTGCCCATCGGCACCCGGATCCCGGCCCAGCTGGCCGTCGACTCGCCGGCATCCTTCGTGGTGTGGGCGATCGCGGGGCTCGTCGGCGTCTTCGTCGTCACCTGGGCGGCCGGCCGACGCCCCGACGTCAGCGAGCGATCGGCCCCGGCACTCCACCCGTGAGCCGCAGCAGGTCGGCGGGGGAGAGCTCGATCTCGAGCCCGCGCCGCCCACCCGACACGTGCAGCGTGTCCCACAGCTCCGCGGTCTCGTCGACGACCGTGCGGTGCGTGCGCTTCTGGCCGAGCGGCGAGATGCCCCCGACGACGTAGCCGGTGGCCCGCTCGGCCCGCGCCGGGTCGGCCATCGCGGCCCGCTTGCCGCCGAGGGTCGACGCGAACGCCTTGAGGTCGAGCTGGAGGGTCACGGGCACCACCGCGACGCAGAGCTCGCCGTCGACGTCGGCGAGCAGCGTCTTGAAGATGCGATCGGGCTCGACGCCCAGCGCCTCGGCCGCCTCCCAGCCGTACGACGTCGAGCGAGGGTCGTGGACGTAGCGGTGCACCTGGTGCTCGACCCCGGCGCGCAGCACGGCAGCGAGCGCCGGCGTCGCCTCAGCGTCGGACGTCTTCCGCGCCATCGGCGGCCTCCTCCTGCTCCACGGGCCCTGCGGTGCGACGCTCCAGCGTCGCCCGCACGATGAGGCCGACGACCAGGGCCCAGAACGCCGCCCCGACGCCGAACAGCTGCAGACCCGACGCGGCGACGAGGAACGTGACGGTGGCGCTCGTGCGTCCGGCGTCGGTGGCGAGCGCGGCGACCATCGACGCGGCGAAGGTCGAGAGCAGCGCCAGGCCGGCGACCGTCTCGACGATCCCGGCCGGCGCGGCCTCGGTGACCGCGACCAGCGCACCGGAGGTGAGGGCGAGGAGCAGGGCGACGAGGCCGGCCGTGAACGCCGCCACCCAGCGGCGCTCGCGTGGACCCGCCCCGTCGCCCGCGGCCAGCGCGGCCGAGATCGCGGCCAGGTTGATGGCGTGACCGCCGAACACGGCCGCCGCCGACGTCCCCGCCCCGGTCGTGACCATCGACGCGCGCCACGGCACGGTGAAGCCGAAGCTGCGCATCACGGCGACGCCCGGCACGTTCTGCGAGGCGAGCGTGACGACGGTCAGTGGCACGGCGATGCCGACCACCGCCGCGACGGTGAGCGTCGGGGTCGTGGGCTCGAGGCGGGGGAGGAGGTGCCCGGTGGGCACGGAGGTGCCCGTCGTGGCCAGGGAGACGCCGATGACGACGAAGGCGGCGAGCAGCGCCAGCGGGACCGCCCAGCGGGGCGCCCACCGGGTCGCGAGCAGCCACACCAGCACGACCGGGCCGACCGCGGTGGGCGCGTCCGCGAACGCGGTGAACGGCGCGAGGCACAGCTGCAGCAGCACCCCGGCCAGCATCGCCTGCGCCAGCGGCACCGGGATCGCAGCCGCCAGCCGACCGAGCCAGGGGACCAGCCCGGTGAGGGCGAGCAGCACGCCGGTCAGCACGAACGCGCCGACGGCGGCAGGCCAGCCACCCTCGACCGGTCCGGTGCTCACGAGCAGCGCCGCGCCCGGCGTCGACCACGCCAGCGTGACCGGCAGGCGGGTCCACAGCGCGAGCCCCGACATGAGCACACCGAACGCGACCGTGAGCGCCAGGAGCCCGCTGGCCGCCTCGTCGGGCGAGGCGCCGACGGCACGCAGCCCCGCGAGCACGACCGCGAACGACGACGTGAACCCGACCACCGCGGTGACCACGCCGGCCACGATCGGCTGCTGCAGGTCGCGGGACGTCACGGGGCCTGATCCTAGGCGCAGGGCCAGTCCCTAGAATCAGTGCGTGATCAGACGCCTCGACCTCCGCACCGACCCGACCGCCGAGCTGCCCCGCGCGCAGCAGGACGTCGAGCACGCGCTGCACGTGGTCGGGCCGCTGTGCGACGACGTCCGGGCGCGCGGCGAGGAGGCCGTGCTCGAGTACGGCGAGCGCTTCGACGGCGTCCGTCCCGCGTCGCTGCGCGTCGCGCCGGAGTACCTGGAGAAGGCGCTGGGCGACCTCGACCCCGCGATCCGCGCCGGTCTGGAGGAGTCGATCGCCCGGCTGCGCACCACGTGCGAGGCCGAGCTCGAGCAGACGGTCGTCACCACCGTCGCCCCGGGCGCCACGGTCGAGCGGCGCATCGTGCCCATGCAGCGCGTGGGCCTCTACGTGCCCGGCGGACTCGCCCCGCTCGTCAGCACCGTCGTCATGAACACCGTCCCGGCACAGGTGGCCGGCGTCGGCTCGATCGCCCTCACCTCGCCCCCGCAGGCCGAGTTCGACGGCCTGCCGCACCCCACGATCCTCGCGGCGTGCGCGCTGCTCGGCATCGACGAGGTGTACGCGGCCGGGGGAGCGCAGGCCCTCGCGCTGCTCGCCTTCGGCAGCGTCGCCACGGGCGGCAGCGTGCGGCCCGTCGACCTCGTGACCGGACCGGGGAACATCTACGTGGCCGCCGCCAAGCGCTACCTGCAGGGCACGGTCGCCATCGACTCCGAGGCCGGCCCCACCGAGATCGCCGTCATCGCCGACGACACCGCCGACCCCGCCTTCGTCGCGGCCGACCTCATCAGCCAGTCCGAGCACGACCCGATGGCGGCCAGCGTGCTCGTCACGCCCAGCGACGCGCTCGCCGACGCGGTGACCGCCGAGCTGGAGCGCCAGGTCCCGACTGCCACGCACCAGGCGCGCATCAGCACGTCGCTCGCCGGACCGCAGTCGGCGATCGTGCTGGTCGCCGACCTCGACCAGGCTGTCGACGTCGCCAACGCGTACGCCGCCGAGCACCTCGAGATCCAGACCGCCGACGCGGCGGGCGTCGCCGCACGCATCGTCAACGCCGGGGCGATCTTCGTCGGCGCGTGGACACCGGTCTCCCTCGGCGACTACGCCGCCGGCTCCAACCACGTGCTGCCCACGGCCGGTTGTGCCTGCCACTCCTCCGGTCTCTCGGTGCGCGCGTTCTGCAAGAACGTGCACGTCGTCACCTACACCGAGGCCGCCCTGCGCGAGGTCGGGCACCACGTGGAGGTGCTGGCCGCCGCCGAGGACCTCCCGTCGCACGGTGCCGCCGTCGCCGTGCGCACCGCCCGGCCGGCGTCCGACGCGCGATGAGCGTCCCCGAGCCCGATCGCCGCCCACGGCCCGGCACCCCCGCCGAGTGGCTGCCGATCCGCGACGAGCTGCGCGACGAGGAGCCGTACGGCGCGCCGCAGATCGACGTGCCGGTGCGGCTCAACACCAACGAGAACCCGTATGGGCCGAGCGAGGCGGCCGCCGCCGACGTCGCCGAGGCCGTGCGCGCCGCCGCGCTCGACCTCAACCGCTATCCCGACCGCGAGGCCACCGCGCTGCGCGAGGGGCTCGCGGCCTACCTGTCGCGGGACACGCCCGGTGTCGACCTCGACGCGTCGCGCGTGTGGGCCGCGAACGGCTCGAACGAGATCATGCAGCAGGTCCTGCAGGCGTTCGGGGGGCCGGGGCGCACGGCGCTCAGCTTCGCGCCGACCTACTCGATGTACCCCGAGTACGCGCGCAACACCCACACCCGCTGGGTCGCCGGACGTCGGCGTGACGACTTCGGCATCGACGTCGCCGCCGCCGTCGCGCTCATCGAGGCCGAGCAGCCCGACGTGGTGTTCCTGACGTCGCCGAACAACCCGACGGGCACCGCGCTCGACCCGGCCCACACCCGGGCCGTGCTCGACGCCGCACCCGGCATGGTCGTCGTCGACGAGGCGTACGCCGAGTTCCGGCGCGCAGGCACGCCCAGCGCGCTCGAGCTGCTCGCCGACCACCGACGGTTGATCGTCACGCGCACCATGAGCAAGGCGTTCGCCCTCGCCGGAGGTCGCCTCGGGTACCTCGCCGCGCACGCCGACGTCGTCGACGCCCTGCGCATCGTGCGGCTGCCGTACCACCTGTCGTCGGTCACGCAGGCCACCGCGCTGGCGGCGCTCCAGCACACCGACGAGCTGCTCGCCAACGTCGACGCGCTGCGGGTCGAGCGCGACCGCACCGCCGACCGGCTCCGCGAGCTGGGCCTCACCGTCGCCGACTCCGACGCCAACTTCGTCCTCTTCGGCACCTTCGAGGACCGGCACGCCACCTGGCAGGCCCTCGTCGACCGTGGCGTGCTCATCCGCGAGACCGGACCCCTAGGATGGCTGCGCGTCTCCATCGGGACGCCGTCCGAGATGGACGCGTTCTTCACGGCACTCCAGGAGGTCATCGCATGAGCAGCAGGGCTGCCCGCATCGAGCGGAAGACCTCGGAGTCGCACGTCGTCGTCGAGCTCGACCTCGACGGCACCGGGAAGCACGACATCTCCACCGGCGTCGGCTTCTACGACCACATGCTCACGGCGCTGTCGCGGCACTCGCTCATCGACCTGACGGTCCGCACGGAGGGCGACCTGCACATCGATGCCCACCACACGGTCGAGGACACCGCCATCGGCATCGGCGACGCGTTGCGCGAGGCGCTCGGCGACAAGGCCGGCATCACCCGCTACGGCACCGCGACCGTCCCGCTCGACGAGGCCATCGCCACCTGCACGGTCGACGTGTCCGGTCGGCCCTACTTCGTGCACACCGGCGAGCCCGAGCGGCAGATCACCGTCGTCATCGGCGGCGACTACTCCGGCTCGCTGACCTCGCACGTGTTCGAGTCGATCGCCCACCACGCGGGCCTGACGATGCACATGACGCTCACCGCCGGTCGCGACCCGCACCACATCGCCGAGTGCCAGTTCAAGGCGCTCGCGCGGGCACTGCGCGAGGCCGTCGCGATCGACCCTCGGGAGACGGGCATCCCGTCGACCAAGGGGGCGCTGTAGTGCCGACCGCGACGTCGCGGCCCACGGTCGCGGTGCTCGACTACGGCTCCGGCAACCTGCGCTCGGCCGTCCGTGCGGTCGAGCGCGCCGGCGCCGACGTCACGCTGACGTCCGACCCGGCGGTCGCTGAGTCGGCCGACGGCCTGCTCGTGCCCGGCGTCGGGGCGTTCGCGGCCTGCATGGAGGGGCTGCGCGCGGTCGACGGCGAGCGCATCATCGAGCGCCGGCTCATCGCGAACCGTCCCGTGCTGGGCATCTGCGTGGGCATGCAGATCCTCTTCGGCGAGGGCATCGAGCACGGTGTCCGCTCCGTCGGCTGCGGCGAGTGGCCCGGCACGGTCGAGCGCATCCAGGCCCCGATCGTCCCGCACATGGGCTGGGACACGGTCCAGGTGCCCGAGGGCTCGAGGATGTTCGCCGGTCTCGAGGACGAGCGGTTCTACTTCGTGCACTCCTACGGTGTGCGCCGGTGGGAGCTCGACGTCGAGGGCACGTCGTTCACCGCCCCGCGGGTCACGTGGACCGAGTACGGCGGCGACCGCTTCGTCGCCGCCGTCGAGAACGGGCCCCTCTGGGCCACGCAGTTCCACCCGGAGAAGTCCGGCGACGCCGGCCGCCGCCTCCTGGAGAACTGGCTCGCCACCTTCTGACCTGCATCCGCTGGTCGACGCGTCCGCTGGTCGAGTAGTCAGGATGGCGAGCGCCAGCGAGCACGTGCTGACGTATCGAGACCATCCGGCAGCGGATCAGCGCGGGCCGAGCCCCAGCGTGAGCGTGGAGTGGTCTCGATACGTCCGACCGCGCTCCTTCGTCGCCGCTCGGCCTACTCGACCAGCGAGTCATTCCGCTGGTCGAGTAGTCAGGACGGCGAGCGCCAGCGAGCTCGTGCTGACGTATCGAGACCACTCGGCAGCGGCCCGGCGCGGGCCGACCTCCAGCGACGGCTTGGAGTGGTCTCGATACGTCGCCACACGTCTCGTCCCTCGGCGGAGGCGACTACTCGACCAGCGGATGGTTCCGCTGGTCGAGTAGTCAGGACGGCGAGCGCCAGCGAGCTCGTCCTGACGTATCGAGACCACCCGGCAACGGCTCAGCGCGGGCCGAGCCCCAGCGTGAGCGTGGAGTGGTCTCGATACGTCCGACCGCGCTCCTTCGTCGCCGCTCGGCCTACTCGACCAGCGAGTCATTCCGCTGGTCGAGTAGTCAGGACGGCGAGCGCCAGCGAGCACGTGCTGACGTATCGAGACCATCCGGCAGCGGATCAGCGCGGGCCGAGCCCCAGCGTGGGTGTGGAGTGGTCTCGATACGTCCGACCGCGCTCCTTCGTCGCCGCTCGGCCTACTCGACCAGCGGAACGCTCCGCTGGTCGAGTAGTCCGAGCGAGCTTGCGAGGCTCGGACGTATCGAGACCACCCGGCAGCGGATCAGCGCGGGCCGAGCCCCAGCGCGGGTGTGGAGTGGTCTCGATACGCCCGGAGCACGCTCGTGCCTCACCGCTCCGCGCTACTCGACCAGCGGATGGTTCTGCTGGTCGAGTAGTCCGAGCGAGCTCGCGAGGCTCGGACGTATCGAGACCACCCGGCAACGGCTCAGCGCGAGCCACCCCGCAGCGACAGCTTGGAGTGGTCTCGATACGTCGGACCCAGGCTCGTACCTCGCCAGGCCCGACTACTCGACCAGCGACGCCCACCGCTGGTCGAGTAGTCAGGACGGCGAGCGCCAGCGAGCTCGTCCTGACGTATCGAGACCACCCGGCAACGGCCCAGCGCGAACCAGCAGGAACCCCACTGTCCACAGGAGTTTTCCGGGCTGGAGGGGGGTGTCGGAGGGGGTGCCTAGGTTGGAGACATGAGCCCCACCGACACCCTCCTGGCTGACGCGGCGACCGCGTCGGCGCGGGTGTGGGCGGGTGAGGCGGAGCAGGCGCGGGCGGTGCTGCGGTTCGTGGAGACCCGCCGCACCGACGCCCTCACCCAAGGCCTGTCGGCTCGTCAGGTCGAGGACGCCCGGCAGGTCGCCATCCTGGAGGTCGCGGTCGAGCTGAACGTGGCGCAGGGGTTCGTGGCGAACCTGGTCTCGGCCACCCGCACCCTCGTGATGGACCTGCCCACCGTGTGGGCTGGCCACCTGCGGGGTGAGGTCGATCGGGCCAAGGCCCGCGAGATCGCCTCGACCGCCTGGAAGCTGCATGCGCCGGAGAACGTGACCCGGTTGGACGAGACCGTGCTCGCCTACGCCACCAGCCACACGTTGGGTCAGCTGAAGGGGTGGCTGCGCCGGTTCCTCGTCCGGGTCGAGCCCGACCACGCGATCGAGCGCCGCCAGGCCGCCCAACAGGACCGCACCGTCACCATCACGGCCCTGGATGACGGGATGAGTCTGCTGCAGGCCCTCATCCCCACAGCTGATGCCCTCCTCATCGACCGGGACCTGACCCTGGCCGCGAAGGCGTCCCGCAGCCAGACACCAGACGATGAGCGGACCCTGGCCCACGCTCGTGCGGACGCGCTCGTCGACACCCTCCTGCGCCGCGACCAGCCCATCACCGACACCGACGCCGGCCGCACACCGGTCGGCACGTCAGGGCGTGGCCGCTTCCACGTCGGCATCACCGTCTCCCTGGCCACCCTGCTCGGCCTCTCCAGCGAGCCGGGCGTCTCTGCCGACGGGCAGCACGTCCTCGACCCCGCCCTGCTCGCCGAGCTCGCTGCTCAGGACGGGACCCTGTTCTCGCGGTTGTTGACCGACGAGAACGGCGGGATCCTCGACGTGACCGAGCTGGGCCGCTTCCCCACCCAGCCCCTACGCAGGGCGTTGAACCTCATCGACGGGACCTGCGACGTGCCCGGCTGCACCCGACCCGCCACCGGCTGCGACATCGACCACCAGATCCCCTACGACCCCGACCCACCACCAGGCCAACAACCCGGACCCACCACCGCAAGCAACCTGCACCACCGGTGCCCACACCCCACCACGGCCTCAAGACCCGAGGAGCCCTCACCGTCACCCACGACGAGGACGGCAACGCCCACTGGCACCTACCCACCCGCACCATCGAGGCCGAGACCGCGTTCACCCGCGCCTGGACCCGACGACCCCGCACCATCCAGTTCGTCGAGATCCACCACACCCACCCCGACCACATCCAGTACCGACCCCGATGAGACGGGGCGCGGTTACCTGCGAACGGGCGTCGATAGCATCGCCCGCGTGAGTGACTACCTGGAGCTGCTGCCCGCCGTCGACGTCAAGGGCGGCCAGGCCGTCCAGCTGGTGCAGGGGGTCGACGGCTCCGAGAAGCGGTTCGGCGACCCCGTCGAGGCCGCCCTGCGCTGGCAGTCCGCGGGCGCGGAGTGGATCCACCTCGTCGACCTCGACGCCGCGTTCGGCCACGGGCACAACCGCGACCTGCTCGCGCGGATCGTCGGCACCCTCGACATCGACGTCGAGATGTCCGGCGGCATGCGCGACGACGAGTCGCTCGCGGCCGCCATGGAGGCCGGGTGCCGCCGGGTCAACATCGGCACCGCCGCCCTGGAGAACCCCGAGTGGTGCGCCAAGGTCATCGCCGAGTGGGGCGACCGGGTCGCCATCGGGCTCGACGTCCGCGGCACGACGCTCGCCGCACGCGGCTGGACCCGCGACGGCGGCGACCTGTACGAGACGCTCGCCCGCCTCGACGCCGAGGGCTGCGCGCGCTACGTCGTCACCGACGTCAACAAGGACGGCATGCTGCAGGGACCGAACCTCGACCTGCTGCGCGACGTCTGCTCCCGCACCGACCGGCCCGTCGTCGCGTCGGGCGGCGTCACCACGCTCGCCGACATCGAGGCGCTCATGGGGCTCGTCGACATCGGCGTCGAGGGCGCCATCGCCGGCACTGCGCTGTACACCGGACAGTTCACGCTCGAGGACGCGCTCGCCCTGACCCGCGGCCAGGCCCGACCGGAGGCGTGACCATGCCCGCGGGATCGGTGTGGGACCGCTTCGAGGCGGACCCGCGCGATCCCGCGCACACCGCGCTGCGCGCCTCCGACGCCGACCGCGACGTCGTCCTCGGTGTGCTGCGCGACGCGTACGCCGCCGGGAAGGTCGACACCGCGGAGTACGAGCGGCGCGTCGACGCGGCCCTGGAGGTCGTCCGCCTCGGGCAGGCGCTGCCGCTGCTCGACGACCTCGCCTCGACCCGGTCGCCGGCCCGACGGGCACGCCGCGCCCCCGAGGGGGCCTCCGTGCGCGAGGAGGCCCTGGCCACCTTCGAGCGGGACCTGCGCGACATGCGCACCGGGTGGGTCGCGCTGTCGGTCCTGCTCGTCGGCATCTGGGGCGCGACGTCGGTGACCGCAGGGGACCTGTTGTTCTTCTGGCCGGTGTTCCCCGTGCTGGCCGTCGGCGTCGGGTACCTCTCGCACCGGCTCAACCCCGAGAAGCACGTCGAGGAGCTCGAGGAGAAGATCGCCCGCAAGCGTCGTCGACGTCGCGAGGACTGAGATCAGGTCAGGCGCGACACGAGTCCGACCAGCCCGGACACGGCGCCCACCAGCAGGGCGAGCAGGAGCAGCGCGAGGACGAAGCAGCCGACCCAGTCTCCGAACGACATCTCGTCGTCGTCGACGACCCCGGCGTTCGGCGGCGGCAGCGGGAACCGCTCCATGTACTCCGCCAGGTGCGCCTGGGAGCAGAACCGGAACGTGTCCTTGGCGGCGTCGACGAACCAGTCGTCGCCCCACTCGTCCTCGGAGATGCGGCGGTGGACGTTCACGACCATCGCGTCGTCGGACGTCACGTCGATCGTGCCGCGGCAGAGGAAGCACTGGTAGGTCGCAGGCACCGGGGAAGCATAGCCATCGGTAGGCTCGGCGGGTGAGCCTCGCCGTCCGTGTCATCCCCTGCCTCGACGTCGACGCCGGGCGCGTCGTGAAGGGCGTCAACTTCGTCGACCTGGTCGACGCCGGCGACCCCGTCGAGATGGCCCGCGTCTACGACGCCGAGGGCGCGGACGAGCTGACCTTCCTCGACATCACGGCCTCCAGCGGCGACCGTGCCACGACCTTCGACATCGTCGGCAGCACGGCCGAACAGGTGTTCATCCCGCTGACCGTCGGGGGAGGGGTGCGCACCGTCGACGACGTCGACCGGCTGCTGCGCGCCGGCGCCGACAAGGTCGGGATCAACACGGCCGCCATCGCGCGACCGGAGGTGATCGCCGAGATCGCGCACCGCTTCGGCAACCAGGTGCTCGTGCTGAGCGTCGACGCCCGACGCAGTCCCACGAGCGGCGACGGTGCTCAGCCGAGCGGCTACGAGGTGACCACGCACGGCGGTCGGCGCAGCGCCGGACTCGACGCCGTGGAGTGGGTGCGTCGTGCGGAGGAGCTGGGCGTCGGCGAGGTGCTGCTGAACTCCATGGACGCCGACGGGACGAAGGCGGGCTACGACCTGGAAATGATTCGGGCGGTCCGCAGCGTTACCCAGGTGCCACTGATCGCCAGTGGTGGCGCCGGACGGCTCGAGCACTTCGCTCCCGCGGTCGAGGCCGGTGCCGACGCCCTGCTCGCCGCGAGCGTGTTCCACTTCGGCGAGCTCACGATCGGACAGGTGAAGGACACCTTGCGAGCAGCTGGACACCGTGTCAGGTAGCGACCTCGGGTCGGCCCAGCAGGACCGGATGATGCGCCGGGGCTTCGGCCTCCTCGGGCGCGGCATCGTCGAGCAGAAGGCGCTGTTCACCGTCTCGGCGGTCGGCAGCGTCCTGTTCGGCGCGATGACCGTCGCCGACGCCTGGGTGCTCGGCTGGGCCACCGACCACGTCATCCGGCCCTCCTTCGCACGGGGCGAGGTGGTCCAGGGGGCGCTCTGGACGGCCATCGGCCTGTTCCTGGCCGTCGCGACCCTGCGCGCCCTCGGCGTCATCGCCCGTCGGCTGATCGGCGGCATCGTCTACTACCGGCTCGTCGCCACCTACCGCCGCAAGGTCACCCGCCAGTACCTCGCGCTGCCGATGTCGTGGCACCACCGCCACCCCACCGGACAGCTGCTCTCCAACGCCAACGCCGACGTCGAGGCCGCGTGGGCGGTGTTCATGCCGCTGCCGATGGCCGTCGGCGTCGTCGCGATGCTCGCGGCCGCGCTCGTCGCGATGGTCGAGGCCGACTGGGTGCTGACCATCGTCGGCCTCGTCGTCTTCCCGGCGCTGTTCGGCATCAACGTCTTCTACCAGCGCTGGCTGTCGCCGCGCGTGGCCCGCGCGCAGGCGCTGCGCGGCGACCTCAGCGCGGTCGCGCACGAGTCCTTCGACGGCGCGCTGGTCGTCAAGTCGCTCGGCCGTGAGGCCGAGGAGACCGAGCGGTTCACGCGGGCCACCCACGAGCTGCGCGACGCGAACATCGCGGTCGGGCGCATCCGCAGCATCTTCGACCCGCTGCTGGAGGCGCTGCCGAACCTCGGCATCCTCCTCGTCCTGGTGCTCGGCGTCGGCCGGGTCGCCAGCGGCGCCGCCGAGCCGGGCGACGTCGTGCAGGTGGCCTACCTGTTCACGGTCGTCGCCTTCCCGGTGCGCGCGATCGGCTGGGTCCTCGGCGAGCTGCCACGCAGCGTGGTCGGCTGGGACCGCGTCGACAACGTGCTGCAGGCGACCGGCTCGATGGCCTACGGCGACGGCACGGTCCCGGGCTCCGGCGCGGTCGACCTGCGCCTGCGCGGCGTGGCCCACCGCTTCGACGACGCCGAGCACGACGTGCTCCAGGGCGTCGACCTCCACGTGCCCCGAGGCAGCGTCACCGCGCTCGTCGGCGCGACGGGCAGCGGCAAGAGCACGCTCACGACCCTCCTGTCCCGGCTGGTCGACCCGCGACGCGGCACCGTCGAGGTCGACGGTCTCGACCTGCGCACGCTCGACCACGGGGCTCTCGCGGGCACCGTCGCGGTCGTCCCGCAGGGCACGTTCCTGTTCGACGACTCCGTCCGCGAGAACGTGACCCTCGGCCTCGACGTCCCCGACGAGGACGTGTGGGAGGCGTTGCGCACGGTGCAGGCCGACGGGTTCGTGGCACGTCTCGCCGCCGGGCTCGACACCCAGCTCGGCGAGCGTGGCACGACCCTGTCCGGCGGTCAGCGCCAGCGCCTCGCGCTCGCCCGCGCCCTGGTGCGCAGGCCCCGCCTGCTCGTCATGGACGACGCGACGAGCGCGGTCGACCCGGAGGTCGAGCAGCGGATCCTGCGGGCGCTCGCGGAGCGCACGTCCGACGGCAGCGGCCCGACCGTGCTCGTCGTCGCCTACCGCAAGGCCACCATCTCCCTCGCCGACGAGGTCGTGCTGCTCGACGGCGGCCGCGTGGTCGAGCGGGGGACCCACGAGGAGCTGCTGGAGAGGTCGAGCGTCTACCGCGACCTCGTCGACGCCTACGACCAGGCGAGGGAGGCGAGCGCATGAGCAGCGACACCGCGCTCCCCGGCGTCACGCCGGTGCGCGCCACCGGCGGCCAGATCGTGCGCCGCGGGCTCGCGCTCTCGCCGGCCATCCGCGACGGCCTGTGGCTGACCCTCCTGCTGGCCGTGCTCAGCACCGTCGGCGGCTCCGTGGTGCCCGTGGTCATCCAGCGCACGATCGACTCCGGTCTCGGCGACGGCGGCACGACGTCGCTGTCCGCGATCGGGCCCTACCTCCTCGGCGCGCTCGTCCTCGTGCTGCTGACGGCCGTCGTCGCCTACTGGATGCGGGTGCGGCTGTTCGTCGCGAGCGAGCGCGGCCTGGCCGAGCTGCGGGTCACCGCGTTCCGGCACGTCCACGACCTGTCGATGCTCACGCAGAACGCCGAGCGGCGCGGCGCCCTCGTCTCGCGGGTCACGTCCGACGTCGACCAGGTGTCGCTGTTCCTGCAGTTCACCGGCATCACCATCGTCATCAGCATCGGCCAGATGCTGGTCGCGACGATCATCATGGCGTTCTACTCGTGGCAGCTCACGCTGGTCGTGTGGGTCTGCTTCCTGCCGCTCGTCGTGAGCCTGAAGTTCTTCGCCGGGCGGCTCAGCCGCGCCTACGACACCGTCCGCCGGACGGTCGGCGAGATGCTCGCCGTCGTCGCCGAGCCGGTCGTGGGCGCGTCGGTCGTCAAGGCGCACGCCATCGAGGAGCGCACGCAGCAGCGCGTCGACGACGGCATCCAGCGCAACCTCGACGCCAACGTCCGCGCCCAGAGGCTGGTCGCCGTCACGTTCGCGTCGGCGGGGCTCGCCGGAGGCCTGGCGAACGCCGGCGCCATCGCGGCCGGTGTCGTGATCGGCGTGGCCGGCGGGCTGTCGATGGGCACCGTCATCGCCTTCGCCTTCCTCGTCGGGCTGCTCGTCGGCCCGGCGCAGATGGCCACCCAGGTGCTCACGGAGGCGCAGAACGCGATCGCGTCGTGGCGGCGCGTCATCGAGCTGCTCGACACGCCCGCCGACGTCGTCGACCCCGGCCCCGACGGCCTCGCGCTGCCCGACGAGGTGCTCGGTGCGCGCTTCGAGGGCGTCGGGTTCGCCTACCCCGGCGGCCCGGAGGTGCTCTCCGACGTCGACGTCGTGATCGAGCCGCGGCAGCGGATCGCCGTCGTGGGGGAGACGGGGTCGGGCAAGACGACGTTCGCGAAGCTGCTGACGCGCCTCATGGACCCGACCCGCGGCACCGTGCGGCTGGGCGACACCGACATCACGCAGGTCGCCTTCGACGACCTCCGCCGGCACGTGCTGATGGTGCCGCAGGAGGGCTTCCTGTTCGACGCCACGCTGCGGGAGAACCTGCGGTACGGCCGGCGGGACGCGTCCGACGAGGACCTCCTGGCGACGGTGGCCGACCTGGGGCTCACGGACTGGTTCGCGACCCTGCCGCGAGGCCTGGACACGCCGGTCGGCCAGCGTGGCGAGTCGTTGTCGGCGGGGGAGCGGCAGCTGGTGGCGCTCGTGCGCTCGGCGCTCGCCGACCCCGACTTCCTCGTGCTCGACGAGGCCACCAGCGCCGTCGACCCGCAGACGGAGCTGCGCGCCACGCGCGCCCTGGAGACGCTGCTCGACGGGCGCACGAGCGTCACCATCGCGCACCGTCTGACCACCGCCGAGAACGCCGACCGGGTGCTCGTGTTCGACGCCGGCCGGCTGGTGGAGGACGGGTCGCACGCCGCGCTCGTCGAGGCCGGCGGCGTGTACGCCCGCCTGCACGCCAGCTGGGTGGCGCAGGCGTCGTTGGGCATCGCGCCGGTCGCCGACTGACCCTCTGGGAGGATGGACCCGTGAGCTCCCTCGACCCTGCCGTCGCCGCACGGCTGAAGCGCGATCCCGCCGGCCTCGTGCCGGCCGTCGTCCAGGACGCCGGCACGCACGCCGTCCTGATGGTCGGCTGGATGGACGACGAGGCGCTGCACCGCACGCTCACCACGGGGCGCGGGACCTACTGGAGCCGCAGCCGCCAGGAGTACTGGGTGAAGGGGGAGAGACCTCCGGCCACGTGCAGCACGTGCGCGAGGTCCGGCTCGACTGCGACGGCGACACGCTGCTCGTGGTCGTCGACCAGGAAGGTCCCGCCTGCCACACCGGTGCCACCACCTGCTTCGACGCGGACCGGCTGCTGTGACCTCACCCGCTGCCGCGCCGACCCGCGGCCGTCGGCTGTACGCCCCGTCGGTGCTCGGCCTGCTGGTCGCGGGCGGCGTCGCCTGGGTCGCCCTCGGGCGCCCGTGGGCCAGCACCCGGCTCGCGCCGCAGGGCCTCCCGCCCGCCGACGTGGTGGTCACGGGTCGCGACGTCGCGCCGCTGGCCGCCGCGCTGGCCGTCGTCGTCGTCACCGCCGCGCTCGCCGTGCTCGCGACGCGCGGCCGGGGGCGGTGGGTCGTGGGCGTGCTGGTCGTGCTCCTGGGGGTCGGCGGGGCGGTCCTCGGCGTGCTCGGCGGCACGGGCGACGGCTCGCGCGACGCCCTCGTGGCCGCGGCGGAGCAGTCGCCCGCGTTCACCGGCGAGGGCCTCGGCCGCGTCGCGACGTCGCCGTGGCCGTTCGTCGCGGCCGGCGGCTTCGCGGTCGCGGCGCTGCTCGGCGCCGTCGTGGTCCGACACGGACGTGCCTGGCCCGGCATGAGCGGACGCTACGACGCGCCGTCGCGCCGCCCGGTCGTCGAGGACCCGTGGAAGGCGCTCGACGAGGGACGCGACCCGACCGTGTGACGAAAGTCCCTCCACGAGCCGCCGCGGACGTAACCCCGGGTGCCGCGCCTCGTTGACCCGTGCGACACCGAGAAGCGGTGACCACGAGTGGAGGTCGAATGCGCGTCCTCGTGCACGACTACAGCGGGCACCCGTTCCAGGCCCAGCTCAGCCGCGAGCTCGCCCGGCGCGGGCACGACGTGACGCACTCCACCTGCAACGCCTACGTCTCCGGCAAGGGCCGTCTCGAGGCGCAGCCCGGCGAGACGATCCGCTTCGAGACCGTCGGCGACGGCATCGTCTTCGACAAGGGCCGCTTCGTGCAGCGACTGCTGCTGGAGGTGCGCCTCGGTGTCGAGCTCGTGCGCCACGTGCGCCGCGTCCGTCCCGACGTCGCGCTCATGTCGAACGTGCAGATCCCGACGCTCGTCGTCTTCGCCGCCGCCATGGCGCTGTTCCGCCAGCCCTGGGTGCTGTGGCACCAGGACGTCTACTCCGTGGCCGTCCGGTCCTTCGCGGGCGCCAAGCTGTCGCGCTCCTTCCGTGCCGTCGCGCTCGCGTTCGACCTGGCCGAGCGCTGGACGTCGCGGCGTGCCAGCCAGGTGGTCGTCATCGCCGACTCCTTCGTCCCGGTGCACGAGCGGTGGGGCACGGCGGACAAGACGACCGTCATCGCCAACTGGGCCCCGCTCGACGAGATCGTGCCCGTCCAGCGCAAGAACGACTGGGCCGTGGAGCACGAGCTCGACGACGTCCAGACCCTCCTGTACTCCGGGACCCTCGGCCTCAAGCACGACCCGGCCCTGCTGGTGCGGCTGACGGCCGCCGTGCGCGAGCTCGGTCGTCCCGTGCGGCTCGTCGTCGTGAACGAGGGCCCCGCGGCCGACGTGATCCGCGCCGAGGCCGACCGGCTCGACGTCCCGCTCACCCTGCTGCCCTTCCAGCCCTACGAGCGTCTTCCCGAGGTGCTCGGCAGCGGCGACGTCCTCGTCGTGCTGCTCGACCAGCAGGCGGGGGCGTTCTCGGTGCCGTCCAAGACGCTCTCCTACCTGTGCGCAGGACGCCCCGTCGTCGGCCTGATGCCCGAGGAGAACGCCGCCTCCGACCTGGTCGAGCGCGCCGGTGGCCACGTCGGCCGTCCCGAGGCGGCCTCGCTGCCCGCGGCGGCGGCCTGGGTCGACGCCCTGCTCGCCGACGACGAGCGGCGCGACACCGTGCGCGCGCAGGCGCGTGAGCTCGCCGAGCAGGAGTTCTCGCTGGCCGGCTGCGCCGACCGGTTCGAGGCCGTGCTGCAGCGAGGTGCGCGATGACCGCCACGTCGAGCAGTGCCGCCCTGCGAGCGGACGCCGGCCCGGACGTCGTCGACCCCATCCCCGCCGGCACCGTGCCGTTGGTCGTGGTCGGCCCGCGCACGCGCGTCGGTCGCAGCCTGCTGGCCCTGCGCGAAGGACCTGTGCTCGCCGTCTCGCGCCACGCCGACGACACCGCGGCGCTCGCGGGTGCCGACGTCCTCGACGTCGAGGACGACGACCTCGGGACTCGGCTGGCCGGTGCGTCGGCCGTCGACGTCGCCGTGTGCGCGCTGGGCCCCGTCCACCCGGGCGCCCCCGACCACGACCGCGACGTCGCGGGCCTGCGCCGCGACCTCGGACTCCTGCGCCGCGTCCTCGCTGCCGCGGACGGCCGCCCGGTCCGCATCGTCCTCGTGTCCTCGGTGGTCGCCCTGGCGCCCACGCCCGACCGGCGCTACTACGGCGGCGCGAAGAGCCTCGTCGAGCAGCTGCTCCTCGAGCTCGTGGCCGCCCACCCGCACGCACGCCTCGACGTGCTCTACCCCGGCCGGCTCCTGGCCGCGGGGGAGGGCACCCGCCCGTGGCACCGGCTGCACGCGCGGTTCGACCGCGTCGCGGCACACGTCGAGCGCGCGCTGCGGGCGTCGCAGCCGCTCGGCCGTCGTCGCGTCGTCGGTCTCGACGCCCGCCTCTGGCTGGCCGTCCGTTCCCTCTCCCTCGTCGTCCAGGGCCTGCGCCCCGGACGCGTCGATCCGTCCGCTGAGCTCGTCGAACCGAAGGTGGCCCCCTGATGTGGAAGAAGCGCGCACTCGACCTGTTCCTCACCGTCGCCGGGGCGATCGTGTGGGTGCCGGTGGTCCTCACCGTCGCGGCCGGCATCCTGCTCGCGGAGGGACGCCCGGTGTTCTACCGCTCCCGCCGGCGGGTCAGCAGCGACGAGGTCGTGCTGCTGACCAAGTTCCGCACGATGGTCCGCAACGCCGACAAGCTCGTCAACCGTGACACCGTCCCGGTCGACGACACCACCCGCTTCCTCAACATCCCGGCGGACTCGCCGCTGTACACGCGCATCGGGCGGTTCGTGGAGCGCTTCGCGCTCACCGAGCTGCCGCAGCTGTGGCACGTCGTGCGCGGCGACATGAGCGTCGTCGGCAACCGCCCGCTGCCGCAGAACGTCATCGACTGCCTGCGCGAGGAGTTCCCGCAGGTCTCCGACCGCTTCCTGACCCGCGCCGGGCTGACCGGACCGGCCCAGCTGGTCGGGCGTGAGGCGCTCGGCGACGCGGAGCGCCTCGACCTCGAGGCCGCCTACTGCCGTGCCTGCCTCAACGGCTACCAGGCGCGCCTGGACATCGTCATCCTGGCCGCCACGATCCTCGGCGTCCTGGGCATCGGTCGCGACCGCGACGCGCGCGCCGTGCACGCCCTCATCGCCCGCCACTCCGGACGCTCGCGCTCGTACGCGCTCGCGCCCACCGGCTCGACGCGCTCCGCTGGAGGTCGCGCCAGCGGCGCCGCCGCGCACCGGTAGGCTGTCGGAGTCGTCCCCCTCGCAGGAGAGAGAGCTGCATGTCGCACGGATCGTCGCCCGCGTCCTGGACCGCCGTCCTGGTCTGCCTCGCCGGCTTCACCATCGGCGGGATCGCTCTGATCCCCGAGCCGCACTGGGTGCCCTTCACGATCGGCGCGGCGCTCGCCGTGATCGCCGGACCGCTCGGCCTGGTCATGTCGCGCATGGGCTTCGGCGCCGAGCGCGCCCCCGGCCACGGTGCGACGGCGCACGGCGTCGACGAGCACCGCGGCGTCACGGACTGACCCCACCGTGAGCAGCGACGGGCCTGCCTGGGGCGAGCGGCCCGAGTCGGACGCTCCGACGCCGCCGCCCGCTGCCCCCGCCCCGCAGTACCCGACCTACCCGGGCCAGACGCCCGGGGGCGACGTCGCCGGTGCGCCGCACCCGGTGGCACCCACCGCGTCCGGCGCGTCCCCGACGCTGCCGTCCGCCCCGCCCGTGAGGGTCGCGGCCGAGCCGGCCGGGTGGTGGATCCGCGTAGCCGCGGCGTTCGTCGACTTCCTCGTCCCGTTCGTCCTCACGTGCGTCCCCTTCGTCGCGGGCTTCGTGGTCGCGTTCTCGGACTCGCGGTACGACGAGGCCACCGACACCGTCACCGACGTCGAGCCGGGCGGCTTCGTGATCACCGGGCTCGCCGTCGTCGCGTTCCTCGCCTTCGACGCGTGGAACCGGGGCCTGCGGGTGGGCTACCGCGGCGAGAGCCTCGGCAAGCAGCTCGTCGGCGTGCGCATCGTGCGTCGTGACGGCACCGTCACCGGACCTCTCGAGGGATTCTTCCGGTGGATGATCGCGATGTTCCTGCAGTGGACGTTCGTCGGCCTGCTGGTCGACCTGCTGTGGCCCCTGGGCAACGACGCGCGGCAGACGGTCCACGACCTCGCCGTCGGCACGTTCCCGATCCGCACCTGACCAGCCCCGACACGCCTGGCAGGGCTCGGCTGGACCCGGCGTCCGCACCACGCTTGGATGGTGGCAGAGCCGGGGCAGCACCCGGCCCGACCGGAGGAAGAGATCCATGGAGCCGTTCCCCGCCAGTCCCGAGCCGGAGTACCGACCCGAGGGCAAGGGCCCTCGCCCGGCGTCCGTCGCCACCGCCGTCAAGCTGATCTGGGCCAACGTCGCGCTGAGCCTGCTCTCCGCGGTGCTCGCCTTCGCGATGCTCGACGACCTCATCGACCAGGCGATCGACAACGCCGGCTCCGGCGCGACGATCGACCGTGACGCGGCCCGTATCGGCGCCATCGGCGCCGTCGTCTTCGGCCTGATCATCGGCGTCGGCCTCGCGGCGCTGTTCGCCTACTTCATCGGCAAGGGCGCCAACTGGGCGCGCATCGTCTACACGGTCCTCATCGTGATCGGCGTGCTCGGGTCGCTGGCGCAGCTGGGCGGCCAGCCGCCCGTCCTGCTCGTGCTCTCGCTCGTCAGCCTCGCGATCGGCATCGCCATCGTGGTGTTCCTCTACCGCCCCGACGCGAACGCGTACTTCAAGAAGAAGGCCTGAGCCGGACGCCCGCCGCCCCGGTCCGATCCCGCACGATCGGACCGGGGCGGTCGTGCGTGCGCACCCCAGGACCCAGGGCCGCCGTCCGCCTGCTGCGCGGGTACCCTCGGGGGAGCAGCTCGAACCCTGACGAGGAGGTGGCCATGACGGTGCTCGACGACATCCTCGCGGGCGTCGCGGAGGACCGCGCCGCCCGACAGGCCACCTGCTCCCTCGAGCAGCTCAAGGAGCAGGCGCGGCTCCAGCCGCCGGCCCTCGACCCGATGCCGACCTTCCGCGCCGACGGCGTGAGCGTCATCGCCGAGGTCAAGCGAGCGAGCCCCAGCAAGGGTGCCCTCGCGGCCATCAAGGACCCCGCAGGTCTCGCGGCCGACTACGCCGCCGGTGGTGCCGCCACCATCAGCGTGCTCACCGAGCGCCGTCGCTTCGACGGCAGCCTCGACGACCTGCGTGCCGTCCGCGCCCAGGTCGACGTGCCGGTGCTGCGCAAGGACTTCATCACCACCTCCTACGAGCTTTGGGAGGCCCGTGCGGCCGGCGCCGACATGGCGCTGCTCATCGTCGCGGCGCTCGACCAGGAGGCGCTCGTCAGCCTCATCGAGCGGGCCCGGTCGATCGGCCTGACGCCGCTCGTGGAGGTCCACGACGAGGACGAGGTCGACCGCGCGCTCGACGCCGGAGCCGAGCTGATCGGCGTCAACGCCCGCGACCTGAAGACGCTCGAGGTCAAGCGCGACACCTTCGAGCGGCTCGCGCCGCGCATCCCCGACGGTGTCGTCCGGGTGGCCGAGTCCGGCGTGCGCGGTCCGCACGACGTGCTGGAGTACGCACGCGCCGGGGCCCACGTCGTCCTCGTCGGCGAGACGCTGGTCCGCGGCGACGACCCGCGCGCCAGCGTGGCCGACCTCGTCGCCGCCGGCGCACACCCCGCCCTGCAGCAGAGGCCCTGACGTGGTGCTGACAGCCCTGTGGCGATGGTGACGGTCGACCCCGCCCCACCGACACCTCCGTACCCCGTCACCCCAGGGAGACACCCATGACCGTCTACGCCCAGCCGGACGCCACCGGCCACTTCGGCCGCTTCGGTGGCCGCTTCATGCCGGAGGCGCTCGTCGCCCCGCTCGACGAGCTCGCGGAGGCCTGGGCCGACGCGCAGGCCGACCCGTCCTTCCTCGGCGAGCTCGACCGCATGTTCCGCGAGTACGCCAACGTGCCCAGCCCGCTCTACGACGCCACCCGGTTCTCCGAGGCGGTCGGCGCACGGGTGCTGCTCAAGCGCGAGGACCTCAACCACACCGGCGCGCACAAGATCCGCAACGTGCTCGGCCAGGCGCTGCTCGCCAAGCGCATCGGCAAGCCCCGGGCCATCGCCGAGACCGGCGCCGGCCAGCACGGCGTCGCCTCGGCCACCGCGTGTGCCTACCTCGACCTCGACTGCACCGTCTACATGGGCGAGGTCGACACCGAGCGCCAGGCGCTCAACGTCGCCCGGATGAAGATGCTGGGCGCGGAGGTCGTGCCCGTCACGACCGGCAGCCGCACGCTCAAGGACGCCATCAACGAGGCGCTGCGCGACTGGGTGGCCAGCGTCGACCACACCTCCTACCTGTTCGGCACCGCGGCCGGGCCGCACCCGTTCCCGACGATGGTGCGCGACCTGACGCGCGGCATCGGCGACGAGGCCCGCCGCCAGGTCCTCGAGCTGACCGGCAGCCTGCCCGACGCGGCCGTCGCGTGCGTGGGCGGCGGCTCGAACGCCATCGGCCTGTTCACGGCGTTCATCGACGACGCCGACGTGCAGCTGCTCGGGGTCGAGGCCGGCGGCGACGGCTACGAGACGGGCCGCCACGCGTCGCCGATCACGGCCGGCGACGTCGGTGTGCTGCACGGGGCGCGCTCCTACCTGCTGCAGGACGAGGACGGCCAGACGATGGAGTCGCACTCCATCTCCGCCGGGCTCGACTACCCCGGTGTCGGGCCCGAGCACTCCTACCTCGCCTCCATCGGCCGCGCCCGCTACGTGCCGGCCACCGACGCCCAGGCGATGTCCGCGTTCGACCTGCTCTGCAAGACCGAGGGCATCATCCCGGCGATCGAGTCGGCCCACGCGCTCGCCGGCGCCGTGGAGCTCGCGAAGGAGCTCGGCCCCGACGCGACGATCCTCGTCAACCTGTCCGGCCGCGGCGACAAGGACGTGCACACCGCGGCCGAGTACTTCGGCCTGATCGACGGTCCCGTCGTGCTCGAGGAAGGCGTCGAGGAGTGAGCAGCATCGACGCGCTCTTCGAGCGCACGCGCGCCGAGGGGCGCGCCGCGCTCGTCGGCTACCTGCCCGCCGGCTTCCCCGACGTCGAGACCTCCGTCGCCGCCCTGACCGCCATGGTCGAGGGTGGCTGCGACCTCGTCGAGATTGGCCTCCCGTACAGCGACCCGGTCATGGACGGCCCCACCATCCAGGAGGCGGCCGAGACGGCGCTGGCCAACGGGTTCCGCACGAGCCAGGCGTTCGACGTCGTGCGTCGCGTGACCGAGGCCGGCGCGCCCGCCGTCGTGATGACGTACTGGAACCCGGTCGAGCGCTACGGCGTCGACCGCTTCGCCGCCGACCTCGCCGAGGCCGGGGGAGCGGGCCTCATCACGCCCGACCTCATCCCCGACGAGGCCGAGGAGTGGGAGAAGGCGTCGCGCGAGCACGGGCTCGACCGCACCTACCTGGTCGCGCCCTCCTCGACCGACCGCCGGCTGTCGATGACCGCCGACGCCGCGAGCGGGTTCATCTACGCCACTGCCGTCATGGGCGTCACGGGCGCCCGGCAGGAGACCAGCTCGCTGGCGCCCGAGCTCGTCGCTCGGCTGCGCGAGGTGACCGACAAGCCCGTCGGCGTCGGTCTGGGTGTCAGCAACGGCGGCCAGGCGCACGAGATCGCCCAGTACGCCGACGCCGTCATCGTCGGGTCCGCCTTCGTGCGCCGGCTGCTCGACGCGCCCGACGCCGCCAGCGGCGTCGAGTCGGTCCGTGAGCTGGCCCGTGAGCTGCGCGAGGGAGTCGTCCGATGATCCTGTCGAGCGCCGGCCTGGTCACCTACATCCCCAGCCCCTCCACGGGTGTCTGGCACCTCGGACCCTTCCCGCTGCGCGCCTACGCGATCGGCATCATCGTCGGCGCTCTGCTCGCGATCTGGATCGGCGAGCGACGCTTCGTGGCCCGCGGCGGACGCGAGGGACTCATCAGCGACGTCGCGATCTGGGCGATCCCGTTCGGCATCGTCGGTGCGCGGATCTACCACGTCGCCACCGACCCCGAGCTGTACTTCGGCGAGGGCCGGCGTGCGATCGAGGCGCTGTACATCTGGAACGGCGGGCTCGGCATCTGGGGTGCCATCGCCGGCGGTGCCGTGGGCGCCTACATCGCCTGCCGTCGTCACGACGTCTCCTTCCTGGCCGTGGCCGACGCGCTCGCGCCCGGTCTGCTCGTCGCGCAGGCCGTGGGACGCATCGGCAACTACTTCAACTCCGAGCTGTTCGGGCGCCCCACCGACCTGCCGTGGGCGCTCGAGATCGCGCCGCAGCACCGTCCGGTCGGGTACGAGCAGTTCGCGACGTTCCACCCCACGTTCCTCTACGAGCTGCTGTGGAACCTCGCCGCGGCGGCCCTGCTCGTCGTCCTCGACCGTCGGCTGCGGTTCACGGGCGGCCGGGCGTTCGCGCTGTACGTCATGCTCTACACCGCGGGCCGGTTCTGGATCGAGCAGCTGCGCATCGACACCGCGAACCACGTCCTCGGCGTCCGGCTGAACGTGTTCACCGCGGCCATCGTCTTCCTGGCGGCCCTCGCGTACTTCCTGTGGAGCCGGCGTCGCGACCGCGCCGCGCAGGACGGCACACCCGCCGACGAGGACGCCACCGCCTCCTGACTCGTCCGGACGTCGGGCAGCCAAGCCTGCGCTGCGGTGACAGGACGGCGATCGCGGCCTAGGTTCGTGCCGTGAGCACCCCTGAGCCGCTGCCCGACCCGGGCGCCGTCACCCACGAGCACCCCGACGTCACCGGCGGCTGGCTGAGACCGGCCGTCTTCGGCGCCATGGACGGTCTGGTGTCGAACTTCGCCCTCATCATGGGCGTCACCGGAGGCAGCACCGACCGCACGCCCGTGATCGTCGCCGGCCTCGCGGGACTCGCCGCGGGCGCCTTCTCGATGGCGGCGGGGGAGTACACCTCCGTCGCCAGCCAGCGGGAGCTCGCGCAGGCCCAGGTGGCCATCGAGCGCGACGAGATCGTGCGCAACGGCCCGGCCGAGCAGGCCGAGCTCGCCGCCGCGTTCGTCGCCAAGGGCATCGACGAGGCGACCGCCCGCGAGGTCGCGCAGCAGGTGCACCGCGACCTCGACCACGCCGTCGCCGTGCACGCCGCGGAGGAGATGGGCATCGACCCCGACGACCTGCCGTCGCCGGTCGTCGCTGCGGCGTCGTCGTTCCTCGCCTTCACCGCGGGTGCCCTCGTGCCCCTGCTGCCGCTCGTGCTGGGCGCCACGACGTCGGCGCCGACGATCGTGCTGTCGCTGCTGGCGCTGTTCGCGTGCGGTGCCGTCGTCACGCGCGTCACCAGCAGGCCCTGGTGGTACGGCGGTCTGCGTCAGCTCGTGCTCGGCGGTGCGGCGGCCGGCGTCACCTACCTCATCGGCCACGCGGCCGGCACCAGCGTCGGCTGACCCCGCGGCACGCACGCCCGCTGCACAGGGTCGCCTTCCTCGTCGCACGGCGGCCGAGCCTGTACAGTGGGGACGCTGTCCTGGGCCAACGTCGTCCCAGGGTCGGACCACCTCCACGGTGGTCCAGCACCCATCATGATGACGCGAGAAGGGACTCTCGGTGAGCGCATCCACCCCTCCTGAGCTGCAGCGGACCTCCGGCCCGAAGTTCTCGGCCCTCCCGGCCGCGCAGGGCCTCTACGACCCGATGCACGAGCGCGACGCCTGTGGCGTGGCGTTCGTCGCGACCCTGTCGGGCGTGCCGAGCAACGAGATCGTCCAGCACGGTCTCACCGCGCTGCGCAACCTCGACCACCGCGGCGCCGTCGGTGCCGAGGAGAACACCGGCGACGGCGCCGGCATCCTGCTGCAGGTCCCCGACCGGTTCGTCCGCGGCGTGGCGCAGGAGCAGGGCTTCGACCTGCCCGAGACCGGCAGCTACGCGGTCGGCCTGGCGTTCCTGCCGGCCGAGCCCGACGCGGCGGCCGAGGCCAAGCAGCGCGTCGAGGCGATCGCCGCCGAGGAGTCGCTGACCGTCCTCGGCTGGCGCCCGGTGCCCGTCCAGCCCGACATCCTCGGCTCCATGGCGCGCGGTGCGATGCCGTCGTTCGAGCTGCTCTACGTCGAGTCGGCCGGCCAGCCCCGCTCGGGCCTCGAGCTCGACCGGCTCGCGTTCTGCCTGCGCAAGCGCGCGGAGCACGAGACGGGCGTGTACTTCCCGTCGCTGTCGGCGCGGACCCTCGTCTACAAGGGCATGCTCACGACCGAGCAGCTCGACGCGTTCTTCCCCGACCTGCTCGACGAGCGCATGGAGTCGGCCCTGGCCATCGTGCACAGCCGCTTCTCGACCAACACGTTCCCGAGCTGGCCGCTCGCGCACCCCTTCCGGTTCGTCGCGCACAACGGCGAGATCAACACCGCGCGCGGCAACCGCAACTGGATGCGCGCCCGCGAGGCGACCCTCGAGAGCGAGCTGATCCCCGGCGACCTCTCGCGCCTGTACCCCATCTGCGACCCCGAGGGCAGCGACACCGCCTCGCTCGACGAGGTGCTCGAGCTGCTGCACCTCGGCGGTCGCGAGCTGCCGCACGCCGTGATGATGATGATCCCCGAGGCGTGGGAGAACAACGACGTCATGGACCCCGCACGTCGGGCGTTCTACGAGTTCCACTCCTCGATCATGGAGCCCTGGGACGGGCCCGCCTGCGTGTGCTTCACCGACGGCACGCAGATCGGCGCGGTCCTCGACCGCAACGGCCTGCGCCCGGGCCGCTTCTGGATCACCGACGACGGTCTCGTGGTGCTCGCGTCCGAGGCCGGCGTGCTCGACCTCGACCCCGCCACCATCACCCGCAAGGGCCGTCTCGAGCCGGGCCGGATGTTCCTGCTCGACCTCGACGAGCACCGCGTCGTCGAGGACGAGGAGATCAAGTCCCGGCTCGCGAACGAGCACCCCTACGACGAGTGGCTCTACTCCGGTCTCGTCCGCTTCGAGGACCTGCCCGACCTGGAGCACATCATCCACACGCACGCGTCCGTGACGCGTCGCCAGCAGGTCTTCGGCTACAGCGAGGAGGACCTGCGGATCCTGCTCGCCCCGCTGGCCCGCACCGGCGCCGAGGCGATCGGCTCGATGGGCACCGACACGCCCATCGCCGCCATCTCCGAGCGCCCGCGCATGCTGTTCGACTACTTCAGCCAGCTGTTCGCGCAGGTCACCAACCCGCCGCTCGACGCCATCCGCGAGGAGGTCGTCACGTCCCTCGCGGGCACGATGGGTCCCGAGGCGAACCTGCTCGAGCCGAGCCCGGCCTCGTGCCGCATGCTGCAGCTGCCGTTCCCGGTGATCGACAACGACGAGCTCGCGAAGATCCGGCACATGAACAAGGACGGCGACATGCCGGGGTTCAGCGTGCACGTGGTCCGCGGCCTCTACGACGTCAACGGCGGCGGCGCGGCGCTCAAGGCCAAGCTCGACGAGATCTGCGCCGACGTCTCGCGCGCGGTCGCCGACGGCGCCCGCATCATCGTGCTCTCGGACCGGCACTCCGACTCCGAGCGCGCGCCGATCCCGTCGCTGCTGCTCACGGCCGCCGTGCACCACCACATGGTGCGCGAGAAGCTGCGCTCGCAGGCCGGTCTGCTCGTCGAGACCGGCGACGTCCGCGAGGTGCACCACGTCGCGCTGCTCATCGGCTACGGCGCGACGGCCGTCAACCCGTACCTGGCGCTGGAGTCGGCCGAGGACCTCGCCCGCGAGGCGAACTTCGTGCGCGACGTCAAGCCGGAGCAGGCCGTGCGCAACGTTGTCTACGGCCTCGGCAAGGGCGTCCTCAAGGTCATGAGCAAGATCGGCGTCTCGACGGTCGCGTCCTACACGGGTGCGCAGATCTTCGAGTGCGTCGGACTGTCGCACGAGGTCGTCGACGCCTACTTCACGGGCACGTCGAGCAAGCTCGGCGGCATCGGTCTCGACGTCATCGCCGACGAGGTGGCCTCGCGGCACGCCCGCGCGTACCCCACCCAGGGCATCGTCGGTCGTCGGCGCGTCCTCGAGGTGGGCGGTGAGTACCAGTGGCGTCGCGAGGGGCCGGAGCACCTCTTCGACCCCGAGACGGTGTTCCGCCTGCAGCACTCCACCCGCTCGGGCCGCTACGACATCTTCAAGAAGTACACCGAGCGCGTCGACGAGCAGTCCGAGCGGCTGATGACGCTGCGTGGCCTGTTCTCCTTCAAGGAGGGCGTGCGTCCGCCCGTGCCGATCGACGAGGTCGAGCCGGTCAGCGAGATCGTCAAGCGCTTCTCCACCGGCGCGATGAGCTATGGCTCGATCAGCCAGGAGGCGCACGAGACCCTCGCCATCGCGATGAACCGCCTCGGCGGCAAGTCCAACACCGGCGAGGGCGGCGAGGACCCCGAGCGGCTCTACGACCCGGAGCGTCGCTCGTCGATCAAGCAGGTCGCGTCGGGACGCTTCGGCGTCACCAGCGAGTACCTCAGCAACGCCGACGACATCCAGATCAAGATGGCGCAGGGCGCGAAGCCCGGCGAGGGCGGCCAGCTGCCCGGACCGAAGGTGTACCCGTGGGTGGCCAAGACGCGTCACTCGACGCCGGGCGTCGGCCTCATCTCGCCGCCGCCGCACCACGACATCTACTCGATCGAAGACCTCAAGCAGCTCATCCACGACCTGAAGAACGCCAACCCGTCGGCCCGCGTGCACGTCAAGCTGGTCTCCGAGGTCGGCGTCGGCACGGTCGCGGCAGGCGTCTCGAAGGCGAAGGCCGACGTCGTGCTGATCTCCGGCCACGACGGCGGGACGGGTGCGTCGCCGCTGACGTCGCTCAAGCACGCCGGCGGTCCGTGGGAGCTCGGTCTCGCCGAGACCCAGCAGACCCTGCTCGTCAACGGGCTGCGCGACCGCATCGTCGTGCAGTGCGACGGTCAGCTCAAGACCGGCCGCGACGTCGTCGTGGCGGCGCTGCTCGGGGCCGAGGAGTTCGGCTTCGCGACCGCACCCCTCGTCGTCAGCGGCTGTATCATGATGCGCGTCTGCCACCTCGACACCTGCCCGGTCGGCGTCGCGACGCAGAACCGCCAGCTGCGCGAGAAGTTCTCGGGCAAGGCGGAGTACGTCGTGAACTTCTTCGAGTTCCTCGCCCAGGAGGTGCGCGAGTACCTCGCGGAGCTCGGCTTCCGCTCGATCGACGAGGCCGTGGGCCACGCCGAGGTGCTCGACGTCCGCCAGGCCGTCGACCACTGGAAGGCCCAGCACCTCGACCTCTCGCCGATCCTGTACGTGCCCGAGCTGCCGGAGGGTGCGTCGCTGCGCAACACCAGCGGCCAGGAGCACGGGCTCGACGTGGCGCTCGACGCGGAGCTCATCCGCATCAGCGCGGACGCGCTCGAGCGGGGCGAGCCGGTGCGTGCGCAGCTGCCCATCCGCAACGTCAACCGCACGGTCGGCACCATGCTCGGCCACGAGCTGACGAAGCGGTACCGCGGCGAGGGCCTGCCGGAGAACACCATCGACCTGACCTTCCTCGGGTCGGCGGGCCAGTCCTTCGGCGCGTTCGTGCCGCGCGGCATCACGCTGCGGCTCGAGGGTGACGGCAACGACTACGTCGGCAAGGGTCTCTCCGGCGGACGGCTCGTCGTGCGGCCCCCGCGCGACGCGACGTTCGCGGCGGAGGCGCAGATCGTGGCCGGCAACGTCATCGGCTTCGGCGCGACCAGCGGCGAGATCTTCCTGCGCGGCAAGGTCGGCGAGCGGTTCTGCGTGCGCAACTCCGGTGCGTCGGCCGTCGTCGAGGGCGTGGGCGACCACGCGCTCGAGTACATGACCGGAGGCACCGTGGTCATCCTCGGACCGACCGGCCGCAACGTCGCGGCCGGCATGAGCGGCGGTCAGGCCTACGTCCTGGACCTCGACCACTCGCTCGTCAACCCCGAGATGGTCGCGCTGAACACCGTCGAGGCGGGGTCGGAGGCGGCCGAGGCGCTGCACGCCCTCGTGGTCAAGCACCACGAGGAGACCGGCTCCGCCGTGGCCGAGCAGCTGCTCGGCGCGTGGGAGCAGTCGCTCGCACGCTTCACCGAGGTCATGCCCGTCAACTACCGCAAGGTGCTCGACGCCAAGGCCGAGGCCGAGGCCGAGGGCCTGTCCGAGGACGACACGACCGCACGCATGATGGAGGTGGCCGCACGTGGCTGATCCCCGAGGTTTCATCACGACCCCCCGCCAGGTGGCCCCGCGCCGCCCCGTCGAGGAGCGGGTGAACGACTGGAACGAGGTCTACCCCGGTGGACCGGGCAAGGCGCTGCTCCCGATCATCACGGAGCAGGCCGGACGCTGCATGGACTGCGGCATCCCGTTCTGCCACCAGGGCTGCCCGCTGGGCAACCTGATCCCGGAGTGGAACGACCTGGTCTGGCGCGACGACTGGATCGAGGCGATCGACCGGCTGCACGCGACGAACAACTTCCCGGAGTTCACGGGTCGGCTCTGCCCGGCCCCGTGCGAGACGGCGTGCGTCGTCGGCATCAACCGCGAGCCGGTGACCATCAAGAACGTCGAGGTCTCGATCATCGACCGCGCGTGGGAGTGGCGGAACGTGCGCCCCGAGCCGCCGGAGTACCTCACGGGCAAGACCGTGGCCGTCGTCGGCTCGGGTCCGGCCGGTCTCGCCGTCGCGCAGCAGCTGACCCGCGCCGGTCACACCGTCGCGGTGTACGAGCGCGACGACAAGGCCGGCGGTCTGCTGCGGTACGGCATCCCGGAGTTCAAGATGGAGAAGGTGCACGTCGACCGTCGCGTCGAGCAGATGCAGCGCGAGGGCACCGTGTTCCGCACCGGCGTGCAGGTGGGCGACACGCTCACCGGCAGCCAGCTGCGCGACCGCTACGACGCCGTCGTGCTCGCCATCGGCTCGACGGTGCGCCGCGACCTCCCCGCCCCGGGGCGTGAGCTCGCCGGCATCCACCAGGCGATGGAGTTCCTGCCGCAGGCCAACCGCGTCGCGGTCGGCGAGGAGGTGCAGGACCAGATCCTGGCGACCGACAAGGACGTCGTCATCATCGGTGGCGGCGACACCGGTGCCGACTGCCTCGGCACGTCGATCCGCCAGGGCGCGCGCTCGGTGACCAGCCTGGAGATCATGCCGCAGCCCGGCGACGACCGGCCCGAGACGCAGCCGTGGCCGACCTACCCGATGGTCTACCGCGTCGCGTCGGCGCACGAGGAGGGCGGCGAGCGCAAGTACGCCGTCTCCACGAAGGAGTTCGTCGGCGACGACGACGGCAACGTCGCCGGCCTGCGCATCGTCGATGTCGAGATGAAGGACGGCCGGTTCGAGGAGGTGCCCGGCTCGGAGAAGGTGATCCCCGCGCAGCTCGTGCTGTTCGCGATGGGCTTCACCGGTCCCCAGCGCGAGGGCCTCGTCGAGCAGCTCGGCGTCGACCTCGACGAGCGCGGCAACATCGTCCGCGACCGCGACTTCATGTCGTCGGTGCCGGGCGTGTTCGTGGCCGGCGACGCCGGCCGCGGTCAGTCGCTCATCGTCTGGGCGATCGCCGAGGGACGCTCCGCGGCCGCCGGCGTCGACGCCTACCTGACCGGCGGACGCAGCCCGCTGCCGCGCCCGATCAAGCCGAACGACCGGCCGCTGATGGTCTGAGCGACACGGTGCGCAGGCGGCCCAGGTCGCCGTACGAAGGGGTCGGGAGCAGCAGCTCCCGGCCCCTTCGCCGTCCCGTCGGGGGCCTCGTCGACGGGCCCGGTGAACTCTCAGCGTCTTTTGTTGCGCGCGTCCACCAAGTGACTCGCCGGTACACCCCCGCTGTCGATAGGGTCGTGGAGTGCGTAGAGCCAAGATCGTCTGCACGCTCGGACCGGCCGTCGCGACCGCCGAGCGTATCCTCCAGCTGGCCGAGGCGGGCATGGACGTCGCCCGCCTCAACATGAGCCACGGCGACCATGCCGACCACGAGGCCAACCTCGGCCACGTCCGTGCCGCCGCCGAGCGCACCGGCAAGGCGATCGCCGTGCTCGCCGACCTCCAGGGTCCGAAGATCCGGCTCGGCCGCTTCGCCGACGGCCCCGTCGACCTCGCCGTCGGCGACCGGTTCACCATCACCACCGACGACGTGCCCGGCGACGCCGAGCGCGCCTCCACCACCTACTCGGGGCTGCCGGGCGACGTCTCGCCCGGCGACGAGATCCTGATCGACGACGGCCGCGTGCGGCTGCGGGCCCTGGAGGTCACCGGGCACGACGTCGTGACCATCTGCGAGACCGCGGGACGCCTCAGCAACAACAAGGGCATCAACCTGCCCGGTGTCGCCGTGAGCGTCCCCGCCATGAGCGACAAGGACGTCGAGGACCTGCGGTTCGCTCTGCGCCAGGGCGTCGACTTCGTCGCGCTGTCGTTCGTGCGCAACGCCCGCGACGCCGACGACGTCCGCCGCGTCATGCACGAGCTCGACATCCACCGTCCCGTCATCGCGAAGATCGAGAAGCCGCAGGCCGTCGACAACCTCGACGAGATCATGGACTCCTTCGACGGCTTCATGGTCGCGCGCGGCGACCTCGGCGTGGAGCTCCCGCTCGAGGACGTGCCGATCGTGCAGAAGCTGATCGTCGAGAAGGCGCGGCGCAACGCCAAGCCGGTCATCGTCGCCACCCAGATGCTGGAGTCGATGATCTCGGCCCCGCGCCCGACCCGCGCGGAGGCGTCCGACGTCGCCAACGCGGTGCTCGACGGCGCCGACGCGGTGATGCTGTCCGGCGAGACCAGCGTGGGGGAGTACCCGATCCAGACGGTGCGCACGATGGCGCGCATCATCGAGTCCACCGAGGACCACGGCCTGCCGCGCATGGCCGCCTACACCTGGCAGGCGAAGACCCGCACCGGCATCATCTGCCGTGGTGCCTCGCAGGTGGCCGAGGCCATCGACGCGCGCTACGTCGTCGCGTTCACGACGATCGGTGGGTCCGCCCGCCGCATGTCGCGCTACCGCTCGCACATCCCGGTCATCGCGTTCACGCCCGACCCCATGACCCGCAACCAGCTCGCGCTCACCTGGGGCGTCGAGACGTTCCTCGTGCCCGAGGTCAAGCACACCGACGAGATGGTGCTGCAGGTCGACAAGCGGCTGCTCGAGGTCGCGCGGTGCTCGCACGGCGACGAGGTCGTCATCGTCGCCGGCGCCCCGCCCGGCATCCCCGGCTCCACCAACGCGCTGCGCATCCACCGCATGGGCGATGCCATCAACCGCGTCGTGCCCGCGTACGAGCACCCCGCCGAGGAGAACTGAGCCCGGCGTCGACGCTCGACGCGCGGGTGTCGGCGGGGCGACGTACGGCGGGGACATGACTGAATCGAACACGTCGTCGAACACGTCCTCCGAGTCCACGGCGGACGCCGCGCCCGGGTCCGACGTCATCGGTGCGGACGCCGGCGGCACCACCGAGAAGGACCCGCAGGACTGGGTCACCGGCGACGAGCCGATGACCGGCGCGCAGCGCTCGTACCTCGACACGCTCGCCCGCGACGCCGGCGAGACGCTCTCGGCCGACCTCACGAAGGCGGAGGCCTCCGAGCACATCGAGCGGCTCCAGGAGCAGACGGGGCGCGGGTCGGACTGACGGTCCGCGGGCGCGCTGGTGCCGACTGCGGGACTCGAACCCGCACGCCCTCTCGGACAACGGTTTTTGAGACCGTCGCGTCTACCATTCCGCCAAGTCGGCGCGCCGCGCGTGCCCGCTAACCTTCTCACGTGACCAGCCGACCGACCGAGACGCCCCGCACCGACGAGACCCCTGTGACCGGTGAGCCCGTCGACCGTCCCCGTGTCGTCATCGCCGAGGACGAGGCACTCATCCGGCTCGACCTCGCCGAGATGCTCGCCGAGGAAGGCTACGACGTCGTCGGGCAGGCTGCGGACGGTGTCGAGGCCGTCGAGCTCGCCACGGCCCTGCGGCCCGACCTGGTCGTCATGGACGTCAAGATGCCGCGGCTCGACGGCATCGCGGCGGCACGTCGCATCGCGGGGGAGCGGATCGCGCCCGTCGTCATGCTGACTGCGTTCAGCCAGCGCGACCTCGTCGACCGTGCCCGCGAGTCCGGGGCGATGGCCTACCTGGTCAAGCCGTTCACGGCCTCCGACCTCGTCCCCGCCATCGAGATGGCCCGCAGCCGGTTCGCTGAGCTCGCGGCACTGGAGGCGGAGGTCGAGGACCTCACCGACCAGCTCGCCACCCGCAAGGTCGTCGAGCGCGCCAAGGCGCAGCTGCAGGCTGCCCTCGGGCTCAGCGAGCCGGAGGCGTTCGGGTGGATCCAGCGGACGGCCATGGACCTGCGCATGCCCATGCGCACGGTCGCCGAACGGGTCGTGGAGCACGGTGTGCCGGGTGCCGATCCCTCACCCGAGTGAGCGATCCGTATTACAAGTTGACTACGAAACAGGACTTTCACACGAGCCCGACCTGCGCGACCCCCTCGGCGACTAGTTTCGTCCTACGGCTCGACCCGTCGGGGGTCGGACCAGAGTTCCCGGAGGATCAATGAAGCGCAGTACCAGGACCATGCGGCTCGCCGCGGTCGCCGCGGCCGGCGCGCTCGTGCTCGCCGCCTGTGGTGGAGGCAGCGGCAGCGACGACGAGAGCAGCGACAGCGGCGACAAGGCCTCGGCCTCCAAGGCCGACGGCACGCTGACGATCGGTACCCTGCTCCCGCAGACCGGCAGCCTCGCGTTCCTCGGCCCGCCGGAGTTCGCGGGCGTCGACCTCGCGATCAAGGACATCAACGCCGACGGCGGCGTGCTGGGCAAGGACGTCAAGGGCGTCAAGGGCGACTCGGGCGACACCGACTCGGGCATCGCCCCGGCCGAGACCGACAAGCTGCTCGACGCCGGTTCCGACGTCATCGTCGGTGCCGCGTCCTCGGGCGTCTCGATGACGGTCATCGACAAGATCATGTCGGCCGGCACCGTGATGTTCTCGCCCGCCAACACGTCGACCGACTTCGACAAGGGCGACTACGCGAAGCCCGACCTGTACTTCCGCACCGCGCCCTCGGACATCCTCCAGGGTGCCGTGATGTCGAACCTGCTCGTCCAGGACGGTCGCCAGAACGTCGCGATCCTGGCCCGTCAGGACGCCTACGGCGAGACGCTGGCCTCGGAGATCAAGAAGGGCCTCGAGAACGCCGGCTCCAAGGTCGCCGCGACGGTCTTCTACGGCGAGAACGCGCAGTCCTACGACTCGCAGGTCCAGGAGATCGCCGACAGCAAGCCGGACGCGATCGTGCTCGTCGCCTTCGAGGAGACCACGACGATCATCCCGCAGCTGGTGCAGGCCGACGTCGGCCCGCAGAAGGTCCCGACGTACTTCGTCGACGGCAACACGGCCGACTACAGCGGCAAGCTGCCCGAGGGCACGCTCGAGGGCACGAAGGGCACCATCCCCGGCGCCGAGACGTCCGGTGACTTCAAGAAGCGCCTCCTCGAGGTCGACCCGAAGCTGAAGGACTACTCCTACGCAGCCGAGTCCTACGACGCGGTCGTCGTGTCGGCGCTCGCGGCCATCAAGGCCGACAGCGACGCGGGCGACAAGATCGCCAAGGAGATCCCGGGCATCACCGAGGGCGGCGAGAAGTGCACGACGTTCAAGGACTGCGCCGCGCTCCTGAAGGACGGCAAGGACATCGACTACGACGGTGTCTCCGGTCCGATCGAGCTGGGTGAGACGGGCAGCCCGACGGCCGCCTCCATCGGCATCTACGAGTACGGCGCCGACAACACCTACAAGGCGGTCGACTACATCAGCGGCACGATCTGAGCCACTGACGTCGAGCACGTCCCGCACGAGGCCCCCGGGTTCCACCCGGGGGCCTCGTCGCGTCTGGTGGTTTGCTGATTCCCATGACCTGAGGGGGACCAGCAACCCACCACGGTCTTCTTCCACTCACCTGCGGATGACACCGAGGGTGAGTGAGAGATTCCCAGGTCGACCTGGGAATCTCCGCGACGCGCGACGCGCGACGCTCGGACGGCTTCCAGGCGGCGCAGCGTGGGCACCGGGCACGATTTCCTCAGCCACGCACGGAAAGCTCTCCGTGCCTAGCTGAGAGAACCGTGCCTCGCGGGAGGAAACCGGGCAACGGGGAGAGAACCGTGCTCCGCGGGAGATTCCCAGGTCGAGCTGGGAATCTCATCGACGCAGGACAGTCGGCTGCCTCGTAGCGGCGCAGGGCAGTCGCCAGGCACGGTTTCCTCAGCCAGGCACGGAAAGCTCTCCGTGCGTGGCTGAGAGAACCGTGCCTCGTGGGAGAAAACCGGGCAGCCGGGAGGAAACCGTGCCTCCCGGGAGATTCCCAGGTCGACCTGGGAATCTCGCCTCCAGACGCACGAAGGCCCCCGACGCGCGCGTCGGGGGCCTTCGGGGTCGAGCCGGGGGGAGCGGTCAGCTCGCCTTCTTGCCCAGCGTGCCGAGGTAGAGCTCGATGACCTTCGGGTCGTTGCCGAGGGAGCGGCCGGTGCCCGAGTAGGCGGAGCGGCCCTGGTCGAGGACGTAGCCGCGGTCGCAGATCTGCAGGCAGCGCTTGGCGTTCTGCTCGACCATGATGACCGAGACGCCGGCCTTGTTGATGTTGCGCGTCTGCACGAACACCTCGTCCTGCAGGACGGGGGAGAGGCCGGCGGAGGGCTCGTCGAGCAGCAGCACCTGCGGGTCCATCATCAGGGCGCGACCCATGGCGACCATCTGACGCTCACCACCGGACAGCGACCCGGCGCGCTGCTTGCGGCGCTCGCCGAGACGCGGGAACAGGTCGGTGACGAACGCGAAGCGCTCCGTGAACGTCTTCGGCGCCTGGTAGCAGCCCATCTCGAGGTTCTCCTCGATCGTCAGGCTCGGGAACACGTTGTTCGTCTGGGGGACGAAACCGATGCCCTTGGTGACCAGCTGGTCCGCGCGCTGGTTGGTGATCTCCTCACCCTTCAGCGTCACGCTGCCCTCGTGGATCGTCACCAGGCCGAACAGCGACTTCAGGAGCGTCGACTTGCCGGCGCCGTTCGGGCCGATGATGCCGACGAGCTCGCCGGGCTGGCAGTACAGGTCGGCGCTGTTGAGGATGTTCACGCCGGGCAGGTAGCCGGCGATGAGGCCGTCGGCGCGCAGGATGGCCCCGTCGGCTCCCTTCTGGTGCTTCGCGCGCTCCTCGGCGAAGTTCGCGTCGCGTGCGGCCTCGCGTCCGGCGTCCTGGCCGGGCTCGTGGATCTCTGCCATGTCAGGCCTCCTGGTCGAGCTCGGCCTCGGTGGCCTGCTCAAGCTCGGTCTCGTCCAGCTCGGTGATGTCGGTGTCGTGGTGCGCGCCCAGGTAGGCGTCGATGACGGCCTGGTCGGACATCACCTGGTCGGGGGTGCCCTCGGCGACGATCTTGCCCTGCGCCATGACGATGACCCAGTCGGAGATGTCGCGCACCATGTCCATGTCGTGCTCGACGAACAGCACCGTGCGGCCCTCGTCGCGCAGCGACTTCACGTGGCCGAGCAGCGACTGCTTGAGGGCCGGGTTCACGCCGGCCATGGGCTCGTCGAGCATGATCAGCTCGGGGTCGACCATGAGCGAGCGGGCCATCTCCAGCAGCTTGCGCTGGCCACCCGAGAGGGAGCCGGCGAAGTCCTCGCGCTTGGCGTCGAGCTTGAACCGGGCGAGCAGCTCGTCGGCGCGTGTCGTGATCGAGTCCTCCTGGCCGGACCAGAGGGCACGGAAGGGGGCGGACCAGAAGCGCTCGCCGCGCTGGCCGGTGGCCCCGAGCCGCATGTTCTCGATGACGGTGAGGCGCGAGAGCACCTTCGTCAGCTGGAACGTGCGCACCATGCCACGACGGGCGACCTTGTAGGCCGGCACCTTCTGCAGCGACTGGCCGTTGAACGACCACTCGCCGGTGTCCGGTGCGTCGAAGCCGGTGAGCAGGTTGAACAGCGTCGTCTTGCCGGCACCGTTCGGGCCGATCAGCGCCGTGATGACGCCACGCTGGATCTCGACGTGCTCGACGTCGACGGCCTTCAGGCCGCCGAACTGCCGCGTGATGGAGGAGCCGACGAGGATCGCGTCGGGCTTCTTCACACCGGGCGTGTTCGCGACCCCGGCCAGCGGGTCGGTGGTGGGGGTGGTGTCAGCGGGCATCGATCGCCAGCTCCTTCCGGTCGCCGAAGATCCCCTGCGGTCGGTAGATCATCAGGAGCATGAGGCCCAGGCCGACGAGGATGAGTCGGACGAGGCTGGCCTGGATGTCGCTCATCGCCCAGTCGGGGATGAGCGGGTTCGAGCCGGACGTGGCCTGGCTGAAGAACGAGCCGATGCCGCCCATGAGGAGCCAGAAGATCATGGCGCCGATGACGGGACCGAGCACGCGGGCCGCGCCGCCGATGAGCAGGGCGGTGTAGGCGAAGAACGTCACGTTCGTGGAGTAGTCGCTCGGCACGACCGACGCCTGCTTCAGTGCGAGGAAGAGGCCGGCGAGACCACCGAAGACACCACCCAGCACGAGCGCCTGCATCTTGTAGGCGAACACGTTCTTGCCCAGCGAGCGGACGGCGTCCTCGTCCTCGCGGATCGAGCGCAGCACGCGTCCCCACGGGCTGCGCATGAGCAGCCAGACGAAGAGGCAGCCGAGCGCGCGACCAGGATCCAGCCGACCGTCAGCGACCACAGGTCGTCCTGGCGGAACCGGACGACGCCGAAGTCGACGCCGCCGGAGTAGGGGTTGAGGTCCTGGAACGTCTTGGCGAAGCCGGTGAGGCCGTTCGAGCCGCCGAAGACGTCCTTGGTCTCCACGGCACCGAACACCAGACGCAGGATCTCCGCCGTCGCGATGGTGGCGATGGCCAGGTAGTCCGCGCGCAGGCGCAGCGTCGGCACACCGAGGACGAGCGCCAGCACCACGGGGGCGAGGAGCGCGACGACGACGCCGAGCCAGAACGACTGGTCGTAGGTGACGACGGTGACGGCGAGGCCGTAGGCGCCGACCGCCATGAAGCCGGCCTGGCCGAAGTTCAGCAGGCCGGTGTAGCCGAAGTGGATGTTGAGGCCGATGGCCGCGAGGGCGAAGACGATCGCCTGCGGTCCGAGCGCCTGCGACAGAGCGGCGTTGAGGATGGTTCCGAAGTCCATGGGAGTCCCTTTCAGCCGATCCGCTCGGCGCGCCCCAGGATGCCCTGGGGCCTGATCAGCAGGATGAGGATGAGCACCACGAGGGCGCCGACCTCCTTGATGGACGACGGGACGCCGGGCCAGATGCCGATCTGCAGCGTGCCGACCTCCACCATGATGCCGATGATCATCGACCCGACCAGCGCGCCCCAGATGGTGCCGAGGCCGCCGAGGGTCACGGCCGCGAACACGAGCAGCAGCAGCTTGAAGCCCATGAGGAAGTTGACCTGGCTGTTGACCGCCAGCAGGCCGCCGGCCAGACCGGTCAGGGCGCACCCGAGGACCCAGACGGACCGCACGACGCCGTCGACGCGCAGGCCGGACGACGCCGACAACGCGGGGTTGTCGGCGACGGCGCGCATCGACTTGCCGAGGCGGGTCTTCATGAGGACCACGCAGGTGACCGTCAGCACGACGATCGAGACGAGGATGATCGCGATCTCCTTGTCGGCCAGCGCGAACGGGCCGTAGGACTTGCGCGTCTGGTTGACGTACTGCGAGAGCGACTCGCGCGAGCCGCCGAAGGTGTACTGGAAGACGTTGCGCAGCAGCAGACCGAAGCCGATCGAGACGATCATCATCGCGATGATGCCGATGCCCTTGCTGCGCAGCGGCTTCCACAGGAACTTGTCCTGGAGCCAGCCGAACGCCGCCGAGGCGAGGACCGCCACGACGATCGCGAGGATGACCGGCAGCCCGAAGGCGCGGTTGGCGACGTAGGTGGCGATCGCGCCGAACGTGATGATCTCGCCGTGCGCGAAGTTGGTGAGCTTCGTGGTGCCGAAGATCAGCGACAGGCCGAGGGCCGCGAGCGCGATGATGAGGCCGAACTTCACGCCGTTGACCATGGCGCCCGCGAAGCGCTCGCCGAGCGAGGGTCCGGCCTGCTCGACGACGCCGATCTGGAACTGGGCGAAGTTGCCGCCGTCCAGGAGCGCGTCGACCGTGCGCTTGTTGCTGCCGGCGAACTGGATCCCCGACGGCAGCGTGTCGGTGTCGAGGGTGACGACGTAGCTGCCCCGCTCCGGGATGGCGATGAAGGCGCGTCCGTTCGGGTCGGTCACCGCCTCGCCGACCTCGGTGCCGGAGGAGGAGGCGACGCTCAGCGTCGCTCCGGGGATCGGGGCCTTGTCGTCACCGCTGTTCTGCAGCGTGACGCCGATGTAGGCGCCGTCCGGCGGGGTGGCCGGCGCCGTGGGCGCCGTCGGGCTCGCGCTGGGCGTGGGCGTGCTGGTGGCCGAGGCGCCGAGTGGCACCAGGACGACCAGACACGCCAGGAACGCCGACACGAGGACCTTGGATGTCAGTCGCACGCAGGACTCCTGGAGTTCGGGCAGCGCTTGTGGCGCCGTCGTCCCGGGGACTATATCCCCGCCGGGGTCCGAGGTGGCCCCTTCGCGGAAGTCCACAGGTAACAGTTCTGTGAAGTCCGCTCAGGCCAGGGAGACGGCGAGCTGGGTCAGCAGCGGCGCCACGAGGAGCGCCGGCAGGAGGTCGGCGACCGGCAGGGCCTTCAGGTCGAGCAGGCGCAGCGCCACGCCCACGAGGACGAGTCCGCCCGTGGCGCCCAGCGCGTCGAGGTGGGCGGCCGGCAGCGCCTCGCCGAGTGCCAGCCCGACGAGCGTCAGCGACCCCTGCACGACCAGCACGGCCAGCGCGGAGGCCATCACCCCGACGCCCAGCGCGGCGGCGAAGGCGAGTGACGCGAAGCCGTCGAGCGCCGACTTCAGGAGCAGCTGCTCCGCCCCGCGTCCGAGCCCTTCGTTGATCGAGCCGAGGATGGTGAGGGGGCCGACGCAGAAGACGAGCGAGGCGACGACGAAGCCCTGGACGAAGCGGTCGCGGTCGCCGCCGTCGCCCCGTGCGAGGGCGCGCTGCAGGACCCCGCCGAAGGACTCGAGCCGGTCCTCCAGGCGCAGGAGCGAGCCGACGACGCCACCCACGAGCAGCGAGCCGAGGACGATCAGCGTCGGCGCGCCCCGTGGCGTCGCGTCGACGAGGGCGTCGCTGCGGACCGCGAGGGCGGCGTCGGCAGCGATGAGCAGGGTCACGAGACCGAGCGCGGAGGTGACGGTCGTGCGCACCCGTTCGGGCAGCCGATGGCCGACCAGCAGGCCGAGCCCGGACCCGACGAGCACGGTGGCCACGTTGGTGAGCGTGCCGCTACCCACGAACATGTAGGCTCCTCTCGCTCGTTGAAGATCGCACGACCCGACCGGGCCATGGTGACAGCCGTCCACCCGGGGTCGCGCCCGACACCCGCCGAGGACGTCATGGCCACTCGCTCGCCGATCGTGATGCGCGACGCGGTGCCCGAGGACGCGGCCGAGCTCGTGGCCCTCTGGGCCGAGTCGGCCGCGGTGAGCGACGAGGAGGGTGCGGAGGCGTTCTCCTACCAGTCGCTGTTCCGCGAGCCGAGCGCCACGGAGGCGGAGTCGGCGATCGAGCAGACCCTCGCCAAGCCCGGCAAGCGCATCATCGTTGCCCTCGTCGACGACGAGATCGTGGGTGCGACGGTGTGCGACCTGAGCACCCTGACGCCGATCACGCTCACCCCCATCCTCATCGTCACCGACATCCAGGTCTCGCCGCGTCACCGTCGGCGCAACGTCGCCGCGACACTGCTGTCGGCCGCTGCGACGTACGGCGAGGAGAACGCCTGCGAGATCGTCGTCGCGGCGATCCCGCTGATGGCTCGCGAGCCGCACCGCTACCTGACGAAGATCGGGTTCACCCAGGTCGCCGCCGTCCGCGCCATCCAGGCCAGCCGGCTGCGCTCCCGGCTCAGCTCGAAGGCCACCCACTCCCGCGACACCGGCAAGCTCATCGCCGTCCGCCGCACCCTGCGCCGCCGCCAGGACGATCGCCGCTCCGGCCGGGTCTGAGTTTCATTCGTCCTACGCGCGGGCGTGAGCGTGGTCGTGGTCGTGCGCTGCCTGCGGGGGTCGTGACCTTGCTGGTGCGGTGCCTGCGGGGTCGTGGCCCTGCTGGTGCAGTGCCGCAGGGGGTCTGACCTTGCCGCTGCGCTGCCTCGCCGTTCGCCGGGGCTGGTCTCCGAAAGGGCCTCGACCGGCAGCGGGCCTGGGGCTGGTTCCGGGTCTCGGGGCCTGGCCCGAGCTCGCCTTTGGACGCACGATCCTTCTCTTCTGCGTTCTGGGGCCAAGGTTCTGCGTTGGCGCGTCCTATCGGTGGATCTGCAACCGCAGAAACGCTTCTGCGGTTGCAGATCCACCGATGGCGGCCGGGGCGCGGTGGTGATTCTCCCTTCGCGTGGAACGGTTCACGAGAAGGGAGAATCTCGCGTCCCCCCAACGCAAAGGGCACCCACGATTCTTCATTCGCGCGCCTGAGGTCGAACGCTTCTGCGTTGGTGACGGGATCCCGTAGGAAACGCAGAAGCCTTGGAGTCCCACGCATGAACGCAGATCCTGGTGTTCGACGCGGGTCACAGCCCGAGACCCCAGACCAGCGCCGCCGCCAGCCGCCCGGTCGAGGCCCTTGCGGAGACCACCCCAGCGCCGGCCGAGGCAGCGCACCGGCAGGTCGAGACCCCCTGCGGCAGCGCACCACCGAGCACAGGACCCCTGCAGCAGCGCACCAGCAGGTCGAGGCCCCCGCTCCGCAGCGCACCACCACGACGACACCACCCCACGACGACGCTCACGAGGCACACGCCGCAGGCCACTGTCTGCCGGTGCGTCTAGAGTCGACGACGTGGATCGACTGCTGCTGATCGACGGTCACTCCGTCGCCTACCGAGCCTTCTTCGCCCTGCCCGTGGAGAACTTCTCCACGACCACCGGGCAGCACACCAACGCAGTGTTCGGCTTCACCTCGATGCTCATCAACGTGCTGCGCGACGAGCGCCCGACGCACGTCGGCGTGGCGTTCGACGTGTCGCGGCAGACCTTCCGCACGCAGGAGTACGCGGAGTACAAGGGCAACCGCAGCAAGAGCCCCGACGAGTTCAAGGGCCAGGTCGGGCTGATCAAGGATGTCGTCGCCGCGCTCGGCATCACCGCGTTCGAGAAGGACGGCTTCGAGGCCGACGACGTGATCGGCACGCTCACGACGCAGGCTCAGGAAGACGGCATGGAGGTGCTGATCTGCACCGGCGACCGCGACGCGCTCCAGCTGGTCACCGACACCACCACCGTGCTCTACCCGCGCAAGGGCGTCTCCGACCTCGCGCGGATGACACCGGCCGCGGTCGAGGAGAAGTACGGGGTCACCCCCGAGCACTATCCCGAGATCGCCGCGCTCGTCGGCGAGACGAGCGACAACCTCCCCGGCGTCCCCGGGGTCGGGCCGAAGACGGCAGCCAAGTGGATCAACCAGTACGGGTCGCTCGAGGCTCTCGTCGCCGACGTCGACGCCGTGAAGGGCAAGGCGGGGGAGTCGCTGCGGGCCCACCTCGACGACGTGCTCCGCAACCGGCGCATCAACGCGCTCGTGCGCGACCTCGACCTCCCGGCCAAGCCCACCGACCTCGCGTTCAGCACCGAGTGGAACCGCGACGCCATCCACGAGGTGTTCGACGCCCTGGAGTTCGCGGCGCTGCGCACCCGCCTGTTCGAGTACCTGGGCGGTGGCGACGAGTCGAGCAGCGACGAGGCGGCCGTCGAGGTCGTCGTCGACCGACCCGCCGCCGGAACGCTCGCGGCGTGGTTCGAGGAGCACACCGGAGCCGAGCCGGTCGGGGTCGAGGTCACGGGTGTGCTGCGCCCCGTCGGTGCACGGGTCGACATGCTCACCGTCGCCACGGCGGCGGGTCGTGCGGTGAGCCTCGCGCCGGAGTCGCTCGACCAGGCCGACGAGGAGGTGCTCGCCTCGTGGCTGGCCGACGCGGAGCGCCCCAAGGTCATGCACGACGCGAAGGGGCAGCGGCACGCGCTGGCGGCGCAGGGCTGGTCGCTGGGCGGTCTGGCGGCCGACACCGCGCTCGCCGCCTACCTGGTGCGTCCGGACCAGCGTTCCTACGACCTTGCCGACCTCGCGCTGCGCGCGCTGAAGCGCGACCTGAGCCCGGCCGACGACTCCGGCCAGCTCGCCTTCGACGACGACACCGCGGGCGTCGAGGGTGCCGCCCAGCGGGCCCGCGCCGCGCTCGACCTGTGGGGCGTGCTCGCCGAGGAGCTGGAGCAGCAGGAGGCGCTCACGCTGCTGCGCGACGTCGAGCTGCCCCTCGTGCACGTGCTCGCTGCCGCCGAGACCGCCGGCATCGCCGTCGACTCCGAGCACCTCGACGCGTTGCACGAGGAGTTCACCGGTCGCATGACGGCAGCGGCGGAGGAGGCCTACGAGGCGATCGGCCGCGAGGTGAACCTCGGGTCGCCCAAGCAGCTGCAGGAGGTGCTCTTCGACCAGCTGGACATGCCGAAGACCAAGCGCACGAAGACGGGCTACACCACCGACGCCGAGGCGCTGCAGCAGCTGTTCGTCAAGACCGGTCACCCGTTCCTGGAGCACCTGCTCGCGCACCGCGACGTGACGCGTCTGCGGCAGACCGTCGAGGGCCTGCAGAAGACCGTGCAGCCCGACGGCCGGATCCACACGACCTACTACCAGACCATCGCGGCGACCGGTCGGCTCAGCTCGGCCGACCCGAACCTGCAGAACATCCCCATCCGCACCGAGTCGGGTCGGCGGATCCGCGAGGCGTTCGTCGTCGGCGAGGGGTACGAGACCCTGCTGACCGCCGACTACAGCCAGATCGAGATGCGCATCATGGCCGACCTGTCCGAGGACGCCGACCTCATCGAGGCGTTCCGCTCCGGGCACGACTTCCACACCGTGATGGCGGCGAAGGTCTTCGAGCGCGAGCCCACCGACATCGACGGGGGACTGCGGGCCCGGATCAAGGCGATGAACTACGGGCTGGCGTACGGGTTGTCGGCCTACGGGCTGAGCCAGCAGCTGCAGATCTCGACGGGTGAGGCGCAGGGCCTCATGGACGACTACTTCGAGACCTTCGGTGGCGTGCGCACGTACCTGCACGGCGTGGTCGAGGAGGCCCGCCAGACCGGGTTCACCGCGACGATCCTCGGCCGTCGCCGCTACCTGCCGGACCTGCTGAGCGACAACCGTCAGCGACGCGAGATGGCCGAGCGGATGGCGCTCAACGCCCCCATCCAGGGCTCCGCCGCCGACATCATCAAGGTGGCGATGCTGGGCGTCGACGCAGCACTGCGTGACCAGGGACTGCGGTCGCGGCTGCTCCTGCAGGTCCACGACGAGCTCGTCCTCGAGGTCGCCGACGGCGAGCGCGACGTCCTCGAGACCCTCGTGCGCGAGCAGATGGCCTCAGCCGCGCAGCTCTCCGTGCCGCTCGACGTCTCCGTCGGCACCGGCCGCACCTGGCACGAGGCCGCCCACTGACCGGACGCCGCCGACGGTCCTGAGCGCGTCGCCCTTCGCTCGGGGGAGGCTGCGTCGATGCGGTTTCTCTCCTGGATGGGGCTGCGCTGGCGCGGCTTCGCGTCGTCCTGCGCTCCGCAAGGGCCTCGACCGGGCGGCTGGGCGGTGGGTGGTCCGGGATCTCGGGCTGCGGGTCGCGCCGGGGGGTGGACGCAGGATGCTGCGTTCCCGCCCCTGAGCGGTAGTTCTGCCACCGCATCGACGTCGGCGGTGGATCTGCCACCCTTCCCACCGCTTATGAGGTAGTAGGTCAACCGCTGAGGGGGCGGGGGTGGGCAGGGATTCTTCCTTCTCGTGGACCGTGCCACGAGAAGGGAGAAGCGCTGCCCACCCCACCCCCAAGGGCGCCCACGATTCTTCCTTCGTGCGCTGCAGCCCGAACGCTTCTGCGTCGATGACGGGATCCCGTAGCAAACGCAGCATCCTCGGCCCTCCAACGCACGAACGCAGAGTCTTGCGTCCAACCCGAGCCACAGCCCGAGAACCCGAGCCACCTCGCCACCCAGCCGCCCGGTCGAGGCCCTTGCGGAGACCACCCCCAGCGAAGGCCGATGCAGCGCACCAGCAAGCCCAGTCCCCCTGCGCCAGTGCACCACCAAGCCCAGACTTCCGCAGCCACCGCAGCCGCAGGTCCACGAAGGGCCGACCCGAGGACCGACCGTCAGCGCGGCGTGGTGGTGCGGCCCGGGACGAACCAGACGACGAGGGCGAGGGCGGCGGAGACGGTGGCGACGGTGGTGACGAGGCCGGTGAGGTGGACGTCGAAGCCGTAGGCGACGGCGACGACGAGGGCGGCGGCGACCCACACCAGGACGACGACGCCGTGGGCGTGGCGGGCGAGCGCGTCGAAGACGAGCAGGTGGACCACGGCGAGGCAGGAGCCGGCGAGAGCGAACAGCCAGAGGCGACCGGCGATCTCCTCGTACTGCGCGCCGCCGACGAGCACGAGGGCGAGGCGGGGGAGCAGGGCCGTGGCGGCGACGGCGACCGCGCCGAGCCCGGCGACCGCGAGCACCGCCTGCGCGCGGGCGCGGCGGGTCTCGTCGCGGGCGAGGTCGGGGAAGAGCACGACGCTGACGAACTGGGGCGCGAACAACGCGGCCTTCGACAGGATGAGCCCTGCCGCGTACAAGCCCGCCTCGTGCGCCTCGAACCGGTTGCGGGCCACGAGCGCGTCGAGGCTGCTCAGCACGAAGTAGGCGAGCAGGGCGTGGGAGCCGAGCACCGTCTCGCGGACGAGCGGCCGGCGGCTCACCCCCTGCGCCGGTCGCAGGTGTCCGCGCAGCAGGGGCAGGCCGACGAGCACGGGAGCCCACGCGCCCACGGCGATCCCGACCATCGCCGACGTCGCCGACGGGACGACGAGCACCGCGATCGTGCCGCACAGCAGCCGTCCGAAGCCGTTGGCGAGGTAGATGCCGGTGAGGGTGCGCCAGCGCTCCGAGCCCTGCGCGATGCCCGCCTGGGCGCCCATGACGGTCAGGGGGACGAGGGTCGCGCCCGCGAGGACGACGGGCCAGGCCGAGTCGAGGCGCAGCAGCGGTACCAGCGCCACCGACGCCAGGGCCACGACGGCACCCACGGCGAGCGCGGCGGCGGCCGTCACCCGCAGCACCACGCCGATCACGTCGGCGCTGTCCTGCGGCGCCACGGCGATCCGTCGCGCGGTGACCGCCTGGATGCCGAGCGAGACGACGTTGCCCATGAGCAGCACGCCGAGCAGGGCCACGAGAGCACCGAGCTCCGCCGGCACCATGGTCCGCGCGGCCGCCACGGTGAACCCGTAGATGGCGACGTTCATGCCGACCATGCCGAGCGCGACCGTCGAGCCGCTCGAGAGGCGGTGGCTGGTGCTCGTCACCGGGTCACCCTAGCCAGCCCCTGGTCCCGTCGCCCGACGGAAGCATCGGCGCGGGGCACCCTCGACCTCTAGGGTGAGGCTCGAACGAGGAGGACCATGAGCCGGTGGCGCGACGCGATCGTCCTGCAGTGGAGCGCTGTGCTGGCGGTGCTCGTCGGCCTGCCCTGGTTCCGCCCCGGCTACGTCCTCTCCTACGACATGGTCTGGGTGCCGCGCCTCGCGCTCGACCGCGACGACCTGTGGGGCCTCGGCAGCGCGCTGCCGCGCGCCGTCCCGTCCGACGCGGTGGCCGCGCTCCTCGGGGCCGCGGTCGACCCGCGGGTGGTGCAACGGCTCGTGCTGCTCGGCGCGCTCGTGCTGGCAGGCGTCGGCGGGGCGCGACTCGTCCCGACGCTCGGGACCGCTGGTCGGCTCGCCGCCGCGACCCTGGCCGTCTGGAACCCCTACGTGCTGGAGCGCCTCGCGATCGGGCAGTGGCCGATGCTGCTCGGCTACGCGGGGCTGCTGTGGCTCGTCGGCGAGCTGCGCCGCGACGACCCCCGCCCGCGCGTGGTGGTGCTCGCGCTCGCCGGCGCCGCCCTCACGCCGGCCGGGGGAGTGATGGGCCTGGTGGCGGGTCTGCTCGCCGGACGTCGGTTCGGCTACCTGCGGGTCGTCGTGCTGGCTGCGGTGCTCAACGCCCCGTGGGTGGTCACGTCGGTGCTGCGCGGTCCGGTCGACGCCGACCCGCTCGGCGTCACCGCGTTCGCCCTGCGGGCCGAGGGGGCCCTCGGGCACGTCGGGACGGCGCTGTCCCTCGGCGGCATCTGGAACGGCGACGTCGTGCCCGACGGCCGCGGGACAGGTCTCTCACTCGTGCTCACCGTGGTGCTCTGGGTGGTCGCCCTCGGAGGACTGGTCGTCCTCGCGCGGACCGACCGTCTGACGCTCGTCACGCTCGCGCCGGTCGCGGTCGTCGGTCTCGTGGTCGCCCTCCTCGGCTGGGCCGCGCCGGAGCTCGTCGAGGACCTGGTGCGACGCTCGGGCGCCGTGGCCCTGCTCCGCGACGGCTCGCGGTACCTCGCACTCGTCGCCCCGCTGCTCGTGGCGGCCTTCGCGGTCGGTGTCGACGCGCTCGTGCGGGTCGCCGCCCGACGTCGCCTCGCCGCGGTCCCGGCCGTCGTCGGGGTCCTGCTGCCGCTGGCGCTGCTGCCCGCCCTCGCGAACGGGATCGGCGGCCGCCTGGAGCCCGTCCGCTACCCGGCGTCGTGGGAGACGGCCCGGGAGCTCGTCGCCCGGTCGCAGGTACGGGGCGACCTCCTCGTGCTCCCGTTCACCGCCTACCGCGCGCCGGCGTGGAACGACGGACGTCCCGTCCTCGACCCGGCCGGCCGCTACTTCGACCGCACCACCCTCACCGACGACCGGCTCGTCGTCGGCGGGCGGACGGTGGCGGGGGAGGATCGCAAGGCGGCAGAGGTCCGTCAGGCCCTGCGGTCGCGCGACGTCCCGCGTGCGCTCGCGCGCCTGGGCGTCGGGCTCGTGGTGCTCGACACCACGGCGCCCGACGCCGACCGGGCGGCCCGGCAGGTGCGGGGTCTGCAGCGGGTCGGCGGCACCGACCTGCGTGTGCTGTCGGTCCCCGGCGCGCGCGTGCGTCAGGTCGACGACACCGACCGGGTCGCGACCACGGCCGCCTGGGGCATGTGGGGCGTTGCCGTGGTCGTGGCGCTCGCCGCCACGGTCGGCGCGGCCGTCGGTGCGGTGCGCACGCGCAGCCCCCGACCGCGGCGCTGAGCTCCGTGGCGCCGAGCCCGTGACGGCGACCCGACGAGACCTGTGCCACGTGTCCGGCCCCGTGTGGTCTCCCTGCCTGGTATCCTGACGTGGTCTCGAGGGAGGACAAACGTGGGAACTTCAATCGTGGGCGGCGTCGTCGCCTTCTTCGTCGGATGCGGACTTGCCGCGGCCACCGCCGTCGGCGTCGTGCAGTCGCAGCAGAGCGCGGGCACCGAGCCCGTCCAGACCAGCACGGTCAGCTACGGCAACTGACGCATCCAGCACAGCAACGACGAGGGGCCCGGTCTTCGGACCGGGCCCCTCGTCGTGTGTGCTGCGTCGCCGCTCTCAGTCCTCCAGCGCCGCCGCGAAGGCGGCCTGCGAGGCGCCCCACGTGAACGTGGCCGCCTTCGTGCGAGCGCCCTCGCCGAGGAACGCGCGCCACTCGTGGTCGGTCACCAGGTCGCACGTCGCCTGCACGAGCTCGTCACGGTCCTCGACCAGCAGGCCGGAGTCCTTGTGGTCGATGGACTCGGTCGTGCCGCCCGCCGAGGCGTAGGCGACCGTCGGCGTGCCGTGCGCACCGGCCTCGCCGACGACGATGCCCCAGCCCTCCTTCAGCGAGGGCAGCAGCATGACCCAGGCCTGCGCGAGCAGCGCGTGCTTGGTGGTGTCGTCGACGTGGCCGTGGAAGACGACCGCGTCGGACACGCCGGCCTCGCGCGCGTAGTCGTGCAGCTGCTCGTCCCACCAGCCCGACCCGACGACGTCGAGCACGGCGCCCGGGTGGGTGCGTCGCACGGCCACGAGGGCGTCGATCGCGTGCTCGACCTGCTTGTGGGGCACCAGGCGTCCGAGCACCACGAGGCGCGGCACGTCGGAGCGCTCGACGTCGGCGCGCGGCGCCGGGTCGTTGCCGTTGTGGACGATGCGGATGCGGTCGCGGTCGACGCCGAGCTCGACCAGCTCGGCCTTGCTGGCGGCGGAGACGGTCACGTAGCGGCTGCGGCGGTACAGGCGCGGGGCGAGGCGGCTCTCGATCCACCAGCCGACGCGGCCGACCAGGCCCGGGTAGACGACGGGCCACTGCTCACGGTGCACGTGGTGCACCAGCACCACGACACGGGCGCGGGTGGCCCACCGGGTGAAGAACGGCAGACCGTTCTGCACGTCGACGACGAGGTCGACGCGCCCGTAGCGGCGGGTCAGCAGGCGCAGGAACGTGAGGACGTAGATGTCGAGCTTGCTGCCGCGCCGCACGAAGCGGACGCCGTCGACGACCTCGTCGTCAGGTGCGCCGTCGTGGCGTGCGCAGGCGATCGTGACCTGGTGGCCGCGCTCGACGAGGCCGCGCGCCATGGTCTCGACGTAGTGCTCGGAGCCGCCGCCCTCGGGGTTGCGCGTGTCGCGCCAGTTGCAGAAAAGAATGTGCACGTGTGCCCCGGCGTGGTTAGCCGGTCCCTCCTCGTGCCGGCCGCGGCCGACGCTCCCTCGACGCCGGGGCGCCGTCCGTGTCCCTCAACACGGTGATCGCAGTCTACGTCAGGACTGGACCTCCGTGGGGGGTATCGTGCCCTGGTGCCTGCGCCGTTCCGTCCCACGCTGCGCCGCTCCTGGCGGCTCTTCCGGGCGTTCCAGGTGGAGCAGACCGACCCGGACCGCTTCTACGGTGCGCTGGCGGCCGACTCGGTCGCGCACGTCCAGCACTTCGCCGATCTCGACGGCGCGTGGGTGCTCGACGTCGGCGGCGGACCGGGCTACTTCGCGCGTGCCTTCCGTGGGGCGGGCGCCCGGTACACCCCGCTCGACGCCGACCTCGGCGAGCTGTCCGGTCTCGGGTCCCCCGAGCCCGGCACCGTGCTCGGCAGCGGCATGCAGCTCCCGTTCGCCGACGGCAGCTTCGACGTCACGTACTCCTCGAACGTCCTCGAGCACGTCCCGGACCCGTGGCTGATGGCCGACGAGATGCTCCGCGTGACCCGACCCGGCGGCCTGGTCTTCTGCTCCTACACCCTCTGGTGGGGACCGTGGGGCGGTCACGAGACGGCTCCCTGGCACTACCTCGGCGGCCACCGCGCCGCCCGACGCTACGCCCGGCGCGAGGGGCACCCCCCGAAGAACGTGTTCGGCACGTCGTTGTTCGCGGTCACGGCCGCAGCCGGCCTGCGCTGGGCACGGTCGCGTCCCGACGTGGAGGTGCTCGCGCTCGTGCCGCGCTACCTGCCGCGCTGGGCGTGGTGGGTGCTGCGCGTACCCGTCGTGCGTGAGGTGGTGACGTGGAACCTCGCGATCGTGCTGCGCAGACGCTGAGGGGGGACGGTCGCCGACGCACGCGCCTGGTCGCGTGGTCCGCGGTGCTCGTGGCGCTCGCGTTCGCCCAGGCCCCGGGTCGGGTCGTCACCGACACCAAGCTCGACCTCACGGTCGACCCGTGGGGGTTCCTGGGTCGGGCCCTGACGCTCTGGGACCCGTCGGGCGCGTTCGGCCAGGTGCAGAACCAGGCGTACGGGTACCTGTTCCCGATGGGCCCGTTCTTCGGGCTGGGTGACCTCGCGCAGCTGCCCCCGTGGGTCGTCCAGCGTGCGTGGTGGGCCGTGGTGCTGGTCGTCGCGTTCGTCGGGGTGGTGAAGCTGGCCGAGGCCCTCGGCATCGGCTCGGACGCCTCGCGGATCGTCGCGGCGCTCGCCTTCGCGCTGTCGCCGCGCATGCTGTCGGTGCTGGGGCCGTCGTCCATCGAGGTGTGGCCGTCGGCGGTGGCCCCGTGGGTGATCCTCCCGCTCGTCCTCGGCGCCCGGCGTGGCGACCCGCGCCGGTACGCGGCGCTCAGCGCCCTCGCCGTGGGCGCGGTCGGTGGCGTCAACGCGGTCGCCACCTTCGCGGTCGTCCCGCTCGCCGGCTGGTTCCTGCTCGTCGGGGCGAGCGGGCCGCGACGTCGCGCCCTGCTGCTGTGGTGGCCGCCGCTCGTGCTGGCCGTGACCTGCTGGTGGATCCTGCCGCTCCTGCTGCTGGGCCGCTACAGCCCGCCGTTCCTCGACTACATCGAGTCCGCACCGACCACGACGTTCGCGGCGACCGTGCTCGACGCGCTGCGCGGCACGACCAACTGGGTGCCCTACGTCGACCTCTGGTCCGACGCCGGACGCCTCCTCGTGACCGACCGGCTGCTCATCCTCAACGGCGTGCTCGTGCTGGCGCTCGGTCTCGTGGGACTCGCGCGGCGCGACGTGCCGCACCGTCGCTACCTGGTCACCGGGCTGGTGCTGGGGCTCGTCGCGGTCACCGCGGGCCACGTGGGCGCGACGCGGGGCCTCGGGGCGACCGACGTCCAGGCCCTGCTCGACGGCGTGCTGTCGCCCGTGCGCAACACCCACAAGTTCGACGTGCTGGTGCGGCTGCCGCTCGTGCTGGGACTCGCGCACCTGCTGGGCGTCCTCCTGGCGCGCGGGTCGGGCGCGGTGCGACGCACGAACGCCGTAGGTGTGGCCGTGCTGGCCTGCGCGGCGCTCGCCGGCGCGACGGCGCCGGCGTGGACCGGGCACGTCGCCCCGCGCGGCAGCTACGTCGACGTGCCGCAGTACTGGACCCAGACCGCCGACTGGCTCGCCGACAACGCACCCGGACGGGCCCTGCTGCTGCCGGCGACGACGTTCGGCGAGTACGCGTGGGGACGCACGAACGACGAGCCGCTGCAGCCGCTCGCCCGCTCGCCGTGGGCGGTCCGTAACGTCATCCCGCTCACGCCGGGCGGCACGATCGAGTGGATGGACGCGGTCTCTGCGGCGCTCGAGTCCGGACGCGGCGACGCCGGTCTCGCGGCGACCCTGCGACGCGCCGGTGTGCGCACGTTCGTGGTCCGGTTCGACGTCTCCCGCTCCGGCGACGTGCTGTCGCCGGAGACCGTGCGGTCGACGCTGCTCAGCACGCCGGGTGTGCGACGCGCCGCGGGCTTCGGCCCGGTCATCGGCGGCGGACCCCGGCTCGACGGCGCCGACGGGGCGGGACCGTTCGTCGACGCCGGGCTGCAGGCCCCGCGACAGGCCGTCGAGGTCTTCGTGCTCGACGGTGTCGACCCGTCGCGCACCGCCACGCCGACGTCGCGGACGGGCGTGCTGGTCGGCGACGCGCGGTCGCTGCTGCGTCTGGAGCAGCGCGGGGCCGCTCCGCCGACGACGGTGATGGCGCAGGACGTGGCCGGCGACGAGCTCGACGACGCACCGGTCGTGCTGACCGACGGCAACCGGCGCCGCGAGGCCGACTTCGCGGCCGTCCGCGACAACCGGTCGGCCTCGCTGACCCGGCAGGAGCCGTGGCGGGCCGACCGGCCCGTCCACCGGTACTCCCAGGACGCCGTCGAGCCGTGGTCGACGGTGCCGGTGCTGCGCGGTGCCAAGGCGCTCACGGCGTCGTCGTCGCGGTCCGACGCCGGGGCCTCGCCGTGGACCGACCCGTCGGCGAGCCCGTGGGCGGCGTTCGACCGCGACCCGACGACGGCGTGGACCGCAGATCCCGGCCGGTTCGACCGGAAGGCCTGGATCGACCTCGACCTCGGCCGCGAGGTCGACCTCGGCATCGTGCCGATCACCGCGGCCGGCCGCGACGGCGAGGAGCGCCGGGTGCGGGTGACGACGCAGGACGGACCGCGCGACGTCGTGCTCCGCGACGGTCGTGCCGTCCTCGTGGAGGTCGGCCAGGTCTCTCGGCTGCGGATCAGCGGAGCCACGAGCGCCGAGCGCCCCCTCGCCCTCCAGGAGGTGGGGATCCCGGACGCGGTGGGCCTCGCGCGACCCCTCCGTCTCCCGCTCCTGCCCCGAGGATGGGCGGCGCCGGCCACGGTGCTCCTGCAGGCCGACGTGGGCGCGGCCGACGGCTGCTCCGTCGTCGAGGGCGTGCAGAACTGCTCGGACCGTCACGTCCGCGAGGTCGAGGACGCCGGCGCGCTCGATCGGATCGTCCCCCTGCGCACCGCCGCGCGGTACCGGCCGTCGATGACCGTCACCGGCCGTGGCGGCCGGGCGCTCGACGCCCTCGTGCAGCGCGGTCGGCTCGCCACCGTGGAGGTCTCGTCGCAGCAGGGCACGTCGGGGCGGGGCGGGGCGCTCGCGCTCGCCGACGGCGACCGCTCGACCGGGTGGGTCGCCGCTGCCGACGACCCCGACCCGACCGTGACGCTGCGCTGGGCGCGTCCGGTCCGCCTCGACCGCGTCCGTCTGCAGACCTCCGTCGACCTGGCCGCCACGCCCGTCCGGTCGGTGCGGACGGTGCTCGCCGACGGCACCACCCGCACCGTCCAGGTCCGTGACGGAGTGCTGCGGCTGCCGCGCGTGCGCACGACGTCGGTCGAGCTGCACCTGTCGCCGCAGACGCCCCGCACCGACCTGGACTTCACGGGCACGGCACGCGCGCTCCCCGTGGGGCTCACCGAGCTGGCGACGCCCGGCGTCGCCGGACTCCCGGTGCGCCTGGACACGATCGACGTCACGGTGCGCTGCGCCGACGGGCCCACGGTCGTCGTCGACGGCACGGTGCGACGTACCCGTCTGGCCGTCGACGCCCGCACGCTGCTGTCGGGCCAGGCGGTCCCGGTGCAGCTCTGCTCCGACGACGACGTCACCCTCGCGTCGGGCGAGCACCGGGTGGTGGCGGCGGGCACCACCGCACTGCGCCCGGCCGACCTGCTGCTGCAGCGTCAGGTCGCGACGCCCGACTCGGGGACCATGGTGCTCGCCGAGCGATCGAACACCAACGCCGGCTGGGAGGCCACCGGTCCCGACGGGACGGCGCTGCGGCCCACGGTCGTCGACGGCTGGCGGCAGGCCTGGTTCGTGCCGGCGGGGGCCGCGGCCGAGGTGAGCACGAGGTTCGCGCCGCAGTCGCTCTACGCGACCGGCCTCGGGGTCGGTGTGCTCGCGTTCCTGGCCGTGGTGCTGCTCGCAGCGCTCCCGTCGCGCCCTGGCCCGCCCGCGCGGCGCCGCGTCGAGGGGGCGTCCGGCGAGACCGTCGTCCTGGGTGGCTGGGTGCTGGCGGCGGCGTGGCTGGCCGGTGTGCCGGGCGTGCTGACCGCGCTCGTGGCGGTCGGTGCCACGTGGGCGGTCCGGCGACGTGTCCCGGCCGCCGCGCTCGTCGGGCTGCTCGTCGCCGTGGCCGGCGGGATCGCGGTGCTGCGGCCGTGGGGACAGTTCAGCACGTGGTCGGGCGACCTCGCACTGCCTCAGCTCGCGGCGCTCGGCGCCGTGTCGGTCGTGGTGGCTGCCGGGGTGCGCCGGCCGAGGTTCTTGAGCCGCAGGAACGGGCGCTCGACCAGTCGGTAGAGCAGCTCCGAGACGGGCAGCGACACGGCGAGGACCAGCACGATCACGAGCGGGAACGACGCGTTGAAGAGCGTGAGGTCGAGCCGGTCGAACAGCACCCACAGCACGATCACGTGGCAGCAGAAGAGGCTGTAGGACACGTGGCCGAGGTGCCGCAGCCACGGGTGCGCCATCCAGCGGGCGTAGGGGGAGTGCGCGTCGCCGAACACGCTCGGAAGCACCACGAGCGCGGCGACGACCGCGTACGCCACGGCGCGCACGAGCGACTCCGACGACGTGCGCGCGAAGAGTCCCGCCGCCCCGCCGAGCGGGGTCGACGCGACGACGAGCACCGCCGCGGCCAGGAGCCAGCAGGCACCCGGGGCGGAGGCCACCGACTCCAGGCGGCGCGCGACGCGCGACGGGCGCCCGGGCAGGGGATGGCGCCGGTCGACGTCGACGACGGCGAACGCGATGCCGACCGCGAACCAGCCCAGGAACGCCGGGAGCGCCTGCGTCGTCCAAGGCCCCAGCGGCACGAGCGGGCCGCCGATCGAGGCCGCCCAGGTCCAGACGAGCGACAGCACGGCCAGCACGGAGAGCAGCGTCAGCACCCGCCTGCCGCGCAGTCCGTGGGTGCGTCGGCCGAGCAGCACGACGAGGATCAGGGGCAGCGCGGCGTAGAACGCCACCTCGGTCGCGAGGCTCCACATCTGCGAGAGGCCCTCGGGCAGTGCCGGCTCGCGGTAGAGGTCCACGAGCGCGAGGTTCTGCAGCCAGCGGTCCAGGCCGAGCTCGCGGTTCTGCCGCACGACCAGCAGCGCCAGCACGACGGTGACCCAGTAGACGGGCAGGACGCGCAGCGCGCGCTTCCAGGCGTACCGCGCCACCGAGTCGTGGTGCTCGCGGGTCCGGGCCGCGGTGAGCCAGGGATGCGCGAGCAGGAAGCCGGAGAGCACGAAGAAGACGGCGACACCGACCTCGAGGCGCTGCATCGCGGCTCCGAGCAGACCCTCGTCGTAGAACCCGGCCCAGAACGCGCAGTGGGTGAGCACGACCGCGAGGGAGGCGACCGCGCGCAGCGTGTCGAGGCCCGGGTACACGGGTGCGACGGCGCGTCCGCCGGACGTCCGGTCGGCGGGCGCGGCGGGGGACGCGGGGAAGCCGGGGACCGGCGCCGTCATCGCAGGGCCTCCAGCGTGCCCGCCGCGACGCGGTCGACGCAGACCGTCAGGCCGGGCGTCGTCACGTCGACCTCGAGCGTCGAGTAGGCGCCGTCGCCGTTGACGAGGTAGGTGTGCGGGCCGCTGAGGACCTGCATGCGCACGGGCTCGCGGCCGTCGAAGCGCAGCACGGCCTCGCCGTCGACCGACGCGGCGTAGTTGATCGTGGTCCACGGGAAGTCGGGCATCTCCGCCCGGTCGAGCGCGAGGCGCCCCGGCTCGCCCTGCACGACCTTCGTCCCGCAGCCAGCCACGGGTCCGGGAGCGCTCTCCGCGCCGCGCACGAGCGGCTGACGCGCCGTGCCGTCGGTGTCGAGCACCGCGAGGTCGTTGCCCTGCCTGCGTGCGTCCACGAGATCACCGTACGGCGCGAGCACGTGCGACGGCAGGTTCCGCGGGTAGTGCAGCCCGAGCTGCACGAGCTCCGGGACCTCGAGGTCGGCGACGGGGCGCGGGTCGGCGAGCAGCGACGCGCGCGCGTTCTCGACGTAGCGACGCGCGGGGAAGTCCTCGTGCCACGGTCGCGCGTAGACCGCCGCGTTCACCAGCGACGCCACGAGGACGGCGGCGAGTGCGGCCCCCAGGGCGGCGCGCGGCACCGAGGGAAGGCGGGGCAGCAGCGCACGCTCGCGGACGGACGGCGCGTCGGGCACGCGCACCGGCAGCACGGCCGCGGCCAGCGCCAGGGGCAGCACCGCGGCGAGGTCGGGCAGGTAGCGCGTGAACTGACCGGCGACGGCGCCGACCTGCAGCCCACGGCCGAGGGCGATCGCGACGTAGGTGCCGGCCACCTGCACGAGCACCACGATGACCGCACGCCACGTGGTGCTCGGGCGCCGACGCCACGCGACGGCGACGACCGCCAGGACGGCGACGACGGCGACCACGCGCACCGCGACCGTGGGGTCGGGGACCGACAGCGGGTCCGCTGCGACGTCCCAGCGCCAGGGTCCGCCGACCAGCCCGGGCAGCACGGACGACAGGAGCAGCCGGTCGGCCACGTCGATCCAGGGCGTGGCACCGGTGACCTGCACCGGCGGGGGCGTGGTGGCCCGGTAGAGGACGAGGTAGGCGGCGCCGAGCGCGGCGAGCGGTGCGACGAGGGGGCCGTGCCGACGCGCCACCCGGGCGAGCGTGCCGCGTCCGGTCCCGGAGCAGAACAGGACGACGAACGCGCCCACCGGCAGGGCCATGAGCAGCGCGCGAGGTCCGCTCGCCGCCCCGAGCAGGTAGGCCAGCACCACCAGCACGGCCCAGCGGGGACGTCGCTCACGGCTCCAGAGCACGAAGCCCGTGACCACGAGGAAGAACGCCACCTGGGCGGGGAGTGCGTTCAGCGCGACGGCCCACCAGGAGCTCGCGTCGGCGGCGAGGGGGAGGAAGCAGAAGAGCGCGAAGGGCACGAGGACGAACGGCCGCGGACCGAAGACCGTGCGCAGCATGAGCCAGCAGGCGGCCGTCGCGGCGGCCGACAGCACCAGTACCGACGTCGCGGCAGCCCACCACGCGTAGGGACCGGCGGCGGCGACCAGGGCGGCGACGACGCGCCCGAGCGGCATCAGCTGGCTGTCGTTCGGCTCCAGGAGCACCGTGTGCAGCGGCCGCGCCGCGTCCTCCAGGAGCAGCAGGTCGTCGGCGTAGAACCAGCCCGGGACGACGATCCAGGCGCGCCAGGCCAGCTGGGCCAGGAAGAGCACGAGAGCGGCGCCGGAGACGAGCTCCCGGGTGCCCACGCCCTCGTCGCGCAAGGTCCCGAGCAGCCGGCGCGTGACAGGTTCGACCACGACTCATCCTCACACACGTCGGGTGCGGCTCCGATGACCCTACGGGCTGGTAACGTGCGCCTGATCACAACAGCGGAGGGAGCCCGACTGTGGGTAAGAAGCTGGGACTGGTGGCGCTCGTGCTGGGCGCCTTCCTGGTTCTTCTGGCAGGACTGAGCAAGTTCTACATGTACGACCGTCTGGCCGTGGTGCCCGACAACAACGAGACCACGAGCATCTCGCAGACGGCGCCGGGAGAGGACGCTGAGTACCTCAACGTCGGCGCCGAGGGCGGACCCGCGGTCGAGACCGGACCCCTGAAGTCGACGCGCATCGTGCAGGGCAACGTCGAGCTGAGCGAGAAGGCCTCCAAGGAGCTCGACCGCGACGTGGCCGTGTGGGACACCTACACGTGCACCGACACGCCCGACTTCGACTGCGCGAGCGGCCAGACGCCGCTCAGCAGCACGAAGGACCGCGTGGCGTTCGACGCCCACACCGGCGAGACCGTCCCGTGGAGCGGCTCGACCACCGAGACCGGTGGCGAGGAGTCCGAGGGCGCCTTCAAGGGCCTGTACTTCAAGTTCCCGTTCGGGACCGAGAAGAAGACGTACGACTTCTGGGACGGCACCCTCAAGAAGGCCACCCCGGCCGTCTACAAGGGCGAGACCACCATCAAAGGTCTCGACGTCTACGAGTTCGAGCAGGTCATCGAGCCGACGAAGACCGGCACGATCGACGTGCCGGGCTCGCTCGTCGGCGAGGAGGCCTCCCAGGTCACGGCCGACCGGATCTACGCGAACACGCGGACCTTCCTGGTCGAGCCCGTCACCGGCGTCATCATCAAGGGCGGGGAGGCGCAGGACTCCTACCTGGAGGTCGACGGCGAGCGCAAGCTCACCACGACGAAGGCGACGCTCGGCTACACCGACGCCTACATCCAGGACACCGTCGACGAGTACAAGGGGAAGGCGACGCTGCTGAAGGCCGTGGACACCACGTTCCCGATCGTCGGCGGCATCGTCGGGCTCGTCCTGCTGGTCCTCGGCGTCGCGGGCCTGGCCCGTGGCCGCAAGGCCGCAGGTCGTCAGGACGGCGGCACGCACACCGCCTGAGCCGCAGGCACCTCGTCCGGCGCGTCACCCCCCCCGGGTGGCGCGCCGGACGTGCGTCCGCAGGTCGCTACGGTGGGGCCATGGGTGCTGCCGACGACCTCTGCCGCTTCGTGGACGCCTCGCCGTCCCCGTTCCACGCCGTCGCCACCGCGGCCGCCGCGCTGGAGTCGGCGGGGTGGTCGCGGGTCGACGAGCGCGCCCCCTGGCCCGGGCCGGGCGGTCGCGGCTACGTCGTGCGCGGCGGGTCGCTCGTGGCCTGGGACGACAGCGCGTCGTCCGCCGCCTCCGACCCGTTCAGGATCGTCGGTGCCCACACCGACAGCCCGACGCTGCGCCTGAAGCAGCACCACGACCGACGCTTCGAGGGCACCGACGTGCTCGCCCTGGAGCCGTACGGCGGCCCTCTGCTCACGACCTGGCTCGACCGCGACCTCGGCGTCGCCGGCCGCGTCGTGCTGCGTGACGGCCAGGAGCGGCTCGTGCACGTCGACGAGCCGGTGCTGCGGGTGCCGAACCTCGCGATCCACCTCGACCGCGACGCCGCCGGCGCGCCCGACCGCCAGCGTCACCTCGACGCGATCTGGGCGCAGCGCGGTACACCGTTCCTCGCGTGGCTGGGGGAGCGCGAGGGCTTCGGCGCCGACGAGGTGCTCGGGTTCGAGCTCATGACGGCCGACGTCGTGCCCAGCGCGCGCGTGGGCGTCGACGGCTGGCTGGTCGCGGCACCCCGGCTGGACAACCAGGCCACGTGCTTCGCCGGCCTGCAGGCGCTGCTCGACTCCGGCGCCGGCGGCAGGGCCCCGGTGGACGGCCAGCGGCCGGTGCTCGTGCTGTTCGACCACGAGGAGGTGGGCAGCTCCTCCGAGCGCGGCGCCGCCTCGGACCTGTTGCTCACGGTGCTCGAGCGCATCGTCCTGGCCGCCGGAGGCGACCGCGACGACCTGCACCGCGCGGTCGCGGGCTCGGTCTGCGCGTCCGGCGACATGGCGCACGCGACGCACCCCAACCACGCCGAGCGTCACGAGCCCCTGCACCACGTGCGGCTCGGCGCCGGACCGGTCCTCAAGGTCAACCAGAACCTGCGCTACGCCACCGACGCCGTCGGCGCCGCGGTGTTCGCGCGGGCCTGCGAGCACGCCGGGGTGCCGCTGCAGCGCTACGTCCACCGGGCCGACCTGCCGTGCGGCTCGACGATCGGACCGATCAGTGCGGCCCGCACCGGCATCACGACCGTCGACTTCGGTGCCCCGCAGCTGGCGATGCACTCCGCGCGCGAGACGATGGCGGCCGCCGACGTCGACCACTACGTGCGTGCGCTGACCGCGTTCTTCGCCCTGCCCGCCTGAGCGTCGTCCGTCCGTACCTCGCGACGCCCCCGGTGGTCCGGGAACGGCGGAGATCGCGTACCCTGAGAGGTGCGCTGGTGACCTGTGCGTTCCTCGGACCGAGCAGGAGCGCTCCTCGCGCGCCCTCACGGGGTGTCCGAGGCACGTCCGCCGGCCGCTATCCCTACATCATCCATCCATCGGAGTCCATCTACCTATGAGCATCGCACCCTCTGCGGCACCGCAGGTTGCGGTCAACGACATCGGCACCGAGGAAGACTTCCTCGCGGCCATCGACTCGACCATCAAGTACTTCAACGACGGCGACATCGTCGACGGCACCATCGTCAAGGTGGACCGCGACGAGGTCCTCCTCGACATCGGCTACAAGACCGAGGGCGTCATCCCCTCGCGCGAGCTGAGCATCAAGCACGACGTCGACCCGCACGAGGTCGTCGCCGTCGGTGACAGCGTCGAGGCCCTCGTCCTCCAGAAGGAGGACAAGGAAGGCCGTCTGATCCTGTCCAAGAAGCGCGCCCAGTACGAGCGCGCCTGGGGCGACATCGAGAAGATCAAGGCCGAGGACGGCGTCGTCGAGGGCACCGTCATCGAGGTCGTCAAGGGCGGCCTCATCATGGACATCGGACTCCGTGGCTTCCTGCCCGCGTCGCTGGTCGAGATGCGCCGCGTGCGCGACCTCGACCCGTACATCGGCCAGAAGCTCGAGGCGAAGATCATCGAGCTCGACAAGAACCGCAACAACGTGGTCCTGTCGCGCCGTGCGTGGCTCGAGCAGACCCAGTCGGCCGTCCGCCAGAAGTTCCTCGACGAGCTCAAGAAGGGGCAGGTCCGCAAGGGCGTCATCTCCTCGATCGTCAACTTCGGTGCGTTCGTCGACCTCGGTGGCGTCGACGGTCTCGTCCACGTCTCGGAGCTCTCCTGGAAGCACATCGACCACCCGAACGAGGTCGTCCAGGTCGGCGACGAGGTCACGGTCGAGGTGCTCGACGTCGATCTCGAGCGCGAGCGCGTGTCGCTGTCGCTCAAGGCGACGCAGGAGGATCCGTGGCAGCACTTCGCCCGGACCCACCAGATCGGCCAGATCGTGCCCGGCAAGGCCACCAAGCTCGTCCCGTTCGGTGCGTTCGTGCGCGTCGAGGAGGGCATCGAGGGCCTCGTGCACATCTCCGAGCTGGCCGAGCGTCACGTCGAGATCCCCGAGCAGGTCGTCCAGATCGGCGACTCGGTCATGGTCAAGATCATCGACATCGACCTCGAGCGTCGTCGCATCTCGCTGTCGCTCAAGCAGGCCAACGAGACGCAGGCTGCCGCGGCCGACGACTTCGACCCGACGCTCTACGGCATGACGTCCTCCTACGACGAGCAGGGCAACTACATCTACCCCGACGGCTTCGACCCGGAGACCGGCGAGTGGCAGGAGGGCTTCGAGGAGGCCCGCGCTGCCTGGGAGAAGCAGTACGCCGAGGCTCACGAGCGCTGGGAGGCGCACAAGAAGCAGATCGAGGAGGCCGAGAAGGCCAACATCGAGGCCGGCGAGGTCAGCAACTACTCCGCCGGCGGCGACGTCGAGACGGGCGAGGGTTCGCTCGCGTCCGACGAGGCGCTGCAGGCCCTGCGCGAGAAGCTGACGGGCGGCGAGTGATCCTCACCCGCTGAACGACCGCACGACGAGACCCCCGGCCGATGGTCGGGGGTCTCGTCATGTCGGAGCGACGGTCGGCGTCACCGGACGGGCAGGTCGTGGTCGTCGGGTCGCGACGGCTGGAACGGGTCGCGTGGACGGCTGCGGGGCCCGGGACGGCTGCCGTAGCCGTCGAGGGAGACGCAGATCGCGAGGGCGATGACGAGGGCGGACAGGGCCAGGAGGATCAGCAAGAGGAACATGGCAGAAAGTCTCGTCTCCGTCTGTTCCTGCCACCAGTGGCAGAAAAGTCATCCATCCTCGATAAACCGCCACATCTGTGGCAGGCTGGGACCATGAAGAAGGTCGCGGTCGTCGTGCAGGACGGGGTCGAGGCGTTCGGCCTCGGAGCCATCTGCGAGGTCTGGAACGAGCCCTACCACCCCGAGGACGACAACCCGGTCTTCGACTTCACGATCTGCACGCCGGAGCCCGGGCGGGTCCGCGGCTCGAGCGTCGACCTGCACGTGGAGGCCTCGCTCGACGCGACCGCCGACGCCGACCTCGTGTGCGTCGCGCCGAAGCGCGGCTACCGCCACCACCACCCGGCGGCCGTCGAGGCGGTCCGCGCGGCGGGGGAACGCGGTGCCTACGTCTCGGCGCACTGCACCGGTGCGTGGCTGCTGGGCGAGGCGGGGCTGCTCGACGGGCGCGAGTGCACGACGCACTGGCGCTACGGAAGCGAGCTGCAGGAGGCCTTCCCTGAGGCGGTCGTGCGCCCGGAGGTGCTGTACGTCCTCGACGGCAACGTGCTGACCGGGGCCGGCTCCGCGGCCGGCATCGACGCCTCGCTGCACCTCGTGCGGCGGGTGTTCGGGGCGCGGACGGCCGCGACCACCGCGCGACGCATCGTCATGCCACCGCACCGCACGGGCGGGCAGGCGCAGTTCGTGCGCACCCCGGTCGGCCAGGTCGAGGCCGAGACGTTGTCGCCGGTGCTCGAGTGGGCGCTCGAGCACGTCGACGAGCCGCTGCCCGTCGACCGGCTCGCGGCGGTCGCGCACATGTCGCCGCGCACCTTCGCCCGGCGCTTCCGCGACGAGACCGGCACCACGCCCCTGCAGTGGCTCACCAGCCAGCGCATCGCCCTCGCCGAGCAGCTGCTCGAGGGCTCGACGCTCTCGGTCGAGCAGGTGGCGTCCCGCGTCGGGTTCGGCAACGCCGCCACGCTGCGCCACCACTTCACCCAGGCGCTCGGCACCACGCCCCAGGAGTTCCGCCGCACCTTCGCCTGCGCCGACGCCGGCTGAGCAATGCGTCGCTCGTTGCTGATTCCCATCACCTGAGGGGAATCAGCAGCTCACCATCGTTCTCCCGCGCTCACCTGCGGATGCTTCCCGAGGTGAGCGGGGGAGAACCATGGGGAGCGGATCGGTCGCGTCCGCCCCTCGAGACGCGCCCGGGCGTATCGCGCCTGGCGGCACTCACCATCGTTCTTCCTCACCCACCGGCGAGATCAGTCGCAGGTGAGTGAGGATTCCCATCAAGTGATGGGAATCGAGGGACGGGTGGGGCGAGGAGCTCAGAGCTCGGTCCGACGCACCTTGCCGGTGGCCGTGCGGGGGAGGGCGTCGAGGCGCAGGTACTCCTTGGGCCGCTTCGGCGGCGCCAGGCGCTCGAGGGCACGCGCCCGAAGGGACTCCTCGTCCGCGTCGCCGACGTACGCCGCCACGACCCGCTGGCCCCACCGCTCGTCCGGGCGGCCGAACACGGCGACCTCGACCACGCCGGGCAGGTCCTCCAGCGCTGCCTCGACCTCGGCGGGATAGACGTTGACGCCGCCGCTGATGACGAGGTCGCTGCGACGGGCGTCGAGGTAGACCCAGCCGTCCTCCACCCGGCCCAGGTCGCCGACGGTGAAGGCCGGGCCGTCCGGGGTGTCGCGCCAGGCCCGCGCGGTCTTCTCGTCGTCGCGCCAGTAGGTGAAGCGTCCCCACGGCGGGACGACGCACCAGAGCTGGTCCTCGTCGTCGACCGTCACCACACGGCCGGGCCGGGCGCGACCGACGCTGCCGGGACGCTCGTGCCACGCATCACCGCGACAGGCCGTCCACTGTCCCTCCGTCGACCCGTAGAACTCCCACACGGTCCGCACGCCGAACTGCGCGTGCGCGCGGCGGCGGACGGGCTCGGGGCACGGAGCGCCGGCGTGCGCGACGAGCCGGAACGACGAGAGGTCCGGGTCCTCGCCCGTCTCGTCGAGGTGCTGCTGCAGGCGCTGCAGGTGCGCCGGCACGCAGAACATCGTCGTGGGACGTACCTGGGCGACGGCGTCGACGAAGGCGGCCGCGTCGAAGTGCGGCAGCACCGCGATGCTCCCGCCGGCCAGCAGCGTGCCCGTCGCGAAGCGGAGGGGAGCGGAGTGGTAGATCGGCGAGACCACGAGGTCGACGTCGTCGGCGCGGAAGCCCCAGAGCTCGCGCTCCTCGACCACGAGGTCGCGGGCGTCGTCCGGCTCGAGCAGGCCCGACCACACACCCTTGGGCCGACCGGTCGTGCCTGACGTGAAGTGCATCGGCCGGCACAGCGGGTCGGGCGCCAGGTCGACCGGGGGTCCGTCCAGCAGCGTCCGCAGGGCGGCCGGGTCGTCCACGACCAAGGCGGCGTCGAGGTCGTCGAGGACCCGCTCGCGCTCCCAGGTGGTCAGGCGCGGGTCCAGCGGCACCGGCACGACGCCCGAGCGTGCCGCGCCGAGCACGACGCTGGCGTAGGCCGGCTCCCCGGGGCACAGCAGCACGAGCCGGTCGCCCGTGCCGAGGCCCCGCGCCCGCAGCGCACCGGCCACGCGACGCTGGTCCCGCTCGCTGCGCTCCGCCGTCAGGACCTCCAGCCCCTGCGGGCCGTCCCCTGCGCGCGCGTCCACCCGCCCAGTATGCTGCAGGGGTTGGTCGGTCCTGTTCCCCACCACCTGAAGGTGATCGTCTGTGGCTTCCTCGCGCCACAAGCACGCCGTGCCGCGGCGTGCCGGACGCGGGTCGAGCGCACCGCGGACGCCGGGCGGGGCCCGACGCAGCAGCCGTCACGCGGCGCCGTCCTGGCAGCGTCGCGCCGTCACCGTCGTCCTCCCCGCCGTGAGCGTCGTGGCCGTGCTGGGCGCCGCTGTCGCCGTCGTGCAGGCCCAGGGCCCCGACGCTCCCACGACGGCACCTCGCGCAGCCGCCGCGCCCGTGCAGGACGACGTCATCGCCGAGGCCTTCGAGGAGGCTCCGGAGGTGAACCGCAGCGCCGAGCGTCCGGAGCTGCCCGTCGAGGGCACCGTGCAGGTGGTCGTCAAGGGCCAGCAGGTCGCGCTCGACGACGGCGTCGCCGTGCACGCCGACGCCGACTCCGCGTCGCCGGTGCTGAAGCGGCTCGAGCGCGGGCAGAAGATCGACGTCACGGGGCGGACCCGCGACGGCTGGACCGAGGTGGTCCTCGCCGACCTGCCCCGCTGGGTGCCGTCGCGGCAGGTCGCCGACGAGCTCCCGCTCGGGACCCAGCCCTGCCCCAAGATGTCGGAGGCCGGTCTGCAGCCCGACACCGTCAAGGTGTTCCGGGCCGTGTGCGAGCGCTTCCCCCAGGTCGGCGAGTACGGCGGCATCGCGGGACGTGGCGAGCACGCGACCGGGCAGGCGCTCGACATCATGGTGCGCGGCTCCCTCGGCGACGAGATCGCCGCCTTCCTGCAGGAGCACCGCAGCGAGCTCGGCATCGAGTACCTGATCTGGGAGCAGCGCATCTGGCGGCCCGCCACGTCGGCGAGCTGGCGGCCCATGAGCGACCGCGGTGGCGACACCGCCAACCACGTCGACCACGTGCACGTGACCACCTACGGCAACGCGGCGACGGGCTGACATGACCCTGCACGTCGGCCTGACGGGCGGCATCGGCTCCGGCAAGAGCACCGTCAGCGCACGGCTCGCCGAGCTCGGCGCGGTCGTCGTCGACTACGACCTGCTCGCGCGCGAGGCGGTCGAGCCTGGCACCCCTGGCCTCGCAGCGATCCGCGAACGGTTCGGGGACGCCGTGGTCGCCGCCGACGGGTCGCTGGACCGCCCCGCGCTCGGTGCCGTCGTCTTCGCCGACGAGGCCGCCCGCCGCGACCTGGAGGCCATCACCCATCCCGCGATCCGCGACCTCGCGGCCGCGAGGGTCGCTGCGGCACCCGACGACGCCGTCCTCGTGCACGACCACCCGCTGCTCGTGGAGATGGGCATGGCCGCCGCGTGCGACGTCGTCGTGGTGGTCGACCTGCCCCCCGAGCTGCAGGTGCGGCGGCTGGTCGAGCAGCGCGGCATGGCCGAGGACGACGCCCGCGCCCGCCTGGCCGCCCAGACGAGCCGTGAGCAGCGGCTCGCGGCGGCCGACGAGGTGCTCGACAACCAGGGCAGCCGCGAGGACCTGCTCGCGGCGGTCGACGCGCTCTGGGCGCGCCTCACGTCCGACCACTGAGCAGCCGGTCGGCCCAGGCACGACGAAGCCGCCCTGTCGGGGGTGGCAGGGCGGCTTCGGGCTGGCGGTCCGAGGGGGTGTCAGGCCGCCAGGTCGGGGTCGGCGATCTTGCGCAGCGTGACGAGCGCCTGGCGCTCGAGCTGGCGCACGCGCTCGGCGGAGATGCCGTGGCGCTTGCCGATGTCGGCGAGCTTCTGCTGGCGCCCGTCGAGCAGGCCGTAGCGCGCCCGCACGATGTCGGCCTCGCGAGGGCCCAGGTGGTCGATCAGCGAGCTGATCAGGTGCTTGGTCTCGTCGTCCAGGACCGCCAGGTCGGGGCCGGGCTGGGTCTCGCGGGCGATGAGGTCGCCGAGCGAGGTGTCGCCGTCCTCGTCGACCGGGGTGTCCAGGCTGACGTGGTCGCGACCCCAGGACAGCAGGTCGATGACGCGGTCGACGTCCATGCCGAGCTCGTCGGCGATCTCCTGCGGCTCGGGGTCGTAGCCGAGCGTGCGCTCGAGCGTCCGGCGTGCCGCCGTGACCTGGTTCAGCTCCTCCACCACGTGCACCGGCAGCCGCACGACCCGCGCCTGCTGCGCGATGCCGCGGGTGATCGCCTGACGCACCCACCAGGTGGCGTAGGTGGAGAACTTGAAGCCCTTCGCGTAGTCGAACTTCTCGACGGCGCGGATCAGGCCGGTGTTGCCCTCCTGCACCAGGTCGAGCATCGGCATCGCGGAGCGGCCGTACTTGCGCGCGATCGAGACGACCAGGCGCAGGTTGGCGTTGATGAACTCCTGCTGGGCGCGCTCGCCCTCGGCCGCGATGAACTCGAGCTCCTCGCGGGTGGCCCGCTTGGGTGCGCCGCCCTTCGCGCGGCCGATGCGTCCCTCGTCGAGCAGGTGCTGGGCGTAGAGGCCCGCCTCGATGCTGCGGCTGAGCTCGACCTCGCGGGCGGCGTCCAGCAGCGGCGTCCGGGCGATCTCGGCCAGGTACATGCCGACGCTGTCCTTGCCCTCGGCGCTCTCGTGCCTCGTTGACGTCATGTGAATACGCCTCCCATCGTGTCTGTACCAGTGCAACGCACTGGACGCACCGGGGATTCCACTCTCAGCCTCTTCTTGGCAGGTGTTCGCCGGGGTCTCAGGCCCGCCTCCGGGCTGCCCCGGGAGGGGTCCGGAGCACTCGCGGACGGGTGCGCACGGTCTCACACCGCGAGCCTGTTCCCCTCAAGTGGGACGAGGGACTAGGTTGTTCCCGTTCTTCATCCTTTTCTCAGCAACGGAAGGTTCCTCATGGCAGCCGACTTCAAGGCGCTCTCCAAGTTCGACCAGGGTGCCCTGGTCGCGGGCGCTGTCGCGATCCTGTTCTCGTTCTTCGACGCCTTCGTCACGGCCTCGGTCAAGGGCAGCGGCGACTTCGCCGTCAACACCTCGGCCGGCCGCAACGCCTGGTACAGCTTCGCGACGCTGGGCATCCTGCTCGTCATCGTCGCGGTCGTCGTGGTCGCGGTGAAGGCCTTCGCCGCGCAGAACCTCCCCGACGGTGTCCCGTGGCGCCTGGTGGCGCTCGCGACGGCCGCGCTCGGCACGATCCTGCTCGTCCTGCGTCCGCTCACCGAAGGCGGCGACGTCCCGTCCGGCATGGGCGTCGACGTGAGCGTGGGCCCGGGCTGGTCCGGCTACATCGTCTGGATCGCCGCGATCGCGCTGACCGTCTTCACGGCACTGTCGTTCAAGGACTCCGGCGAGAAGCTGCCCGAGGTCAACAAGAAGTCCGACCCGCCCGCCGCCTCCTGAGCGGACCGGTCAGGCGGTGAACGGCGGTCGGTCGTCGAGCGCGACCGACCGCCGTCCCGCCCACCTCCACAGGCGCGCGGTGACGTCGCGGTCCTCGTCGGTGACGAGGTTGCCCATCACCCGCAGCGCCACGGTCATGAGGGTCTGCGAGCGCATGCCGAGCGGTCCGAACGTCGGCAGCAGCCGCGGCACCGTGAGCAGCCCGGCCAGACGACGCGCGATCGAGAACGCCTCGCCGTAGTGGCCCGTCAGCAGCTGGGGCCACGCCTCGGCGACGTCGGTGCGTGAGGCGAGGAGCTCCGCGCCGACGCGCCCCGTCTCCAGGCCGTAGTCGATGCCCTCCCCGTTCAACGGGTTGACGCACCCCGCCGCGTCCCCGACGAGGATCCAGTTGGGTCCGGCGACACCCGACACCGCGCCACCCATCGGCAGCAGCGCCGACGTCGGCAGCCGCAGGTCGGGCCCGAGCTCCCACTCCTCGCGCCGCAGCTCGGCGTAGTACTCCATGAGCGGACGGATCTGCAGCGCCGCCGGTCGCTTGGCCGTGGCCAGCGCACCGACGCCGAGGTTGACCTCTCCGCCCTCGCCGGCCGTGCCGAGCGGGAAGATCCAGCCGTACCCGGGCAGCAACGCGCCCTTGTCGTTCGCCGCCCGTGGCCCGGCGCCCCCGCCGGGCTCCGCCCTCAGCTCCAGGTGGGAGGAGATCCACGGGTCGTCGAAGCGGCCGGACGTGACGTAGGAGCGGCCGGCGACCCCGTAGGCGGTGTCGCGGTGCCACTCCCGACCGAGCACCTTGCCCAGCGGCGACCGCACGCCGTCGGCGACCACGAGGCGTTCGCAGCGCACGACGTGCCGCTGCTTCTCGGGACCGACGACGAACACGACGGCACTCACCCGGCCGGAGCCGTCGCGCTCGACGTCGACGGCCCGCGCGCGGTCCAGCGGCTGCGCGCCGTCGGCGAGCGCGACGTCGCGGATGCGGGCGTCGAGCTGCGTGCGGGGCACCGCCGAGCCGTGGTCGGGCAGGGAGCCGCCGGGCCAGGGGAGCAGGAGCTCCTGGCCGAAGCCTGCGGCGCGCAGACCACGGTTCGTGCCGAACGAGCGGGTCCAGTCGCCGAGGCCCAGCCGGTCGAGCTCGGCGACGGCGCGAGGGGTCAGACCGTCGCCGCACGTCTTGTCGCGGGGGAACGCTGCTGCGTCGGCCAGCAGCACGTCCGCCCCCGCCCGGGCCGACCAGGCTGCCGCGGCAGCACCGGCGGGTCCGGCACCCACCACGAGGACGTCGGTGCGGTCGGGCAGGCTCATGGGGCGATCATCCCATCCCGTGCCAGGATGTCGCTCATGACCTCGTCGTCCTCCGCGCCCTCGCAGGCACCGGGCCAGGAGGTCCGGTTCGCGTCCTCGGGCTCGTCGGCCTACGCCGTCGTGCTCGCGCTGTTCGCCACCATCGTGGTCGTCTCCAACGTCGTGGCCACCAAGCCGATCGAGGTCGGCTCCGGGTCGTTGACGCTCGGACCCGTGCAGCTGTGGCCGCTCATCATCGACGGGGGAGCGGTGCTGTTCCCCCTCGCCTACGTGCTCGGCGACGTGATCTCGGAGGTCTACGGCTTCCGCGCGGCACGCCGGGCCGTGCTCACCGGCTTCGCCTGCGCGCTGCTGGCCGTCCTGACGTTCACCGTGGTCGCCCGCATCCCCGGGGCCTCGTTCTACGGCAACGACGAGGCGTTCTCGGTCGTCCTGGGCCCGGTGGCGCAGATCGTGCTGGCGAGCGTCGTCGGCTACGTGTGCGGGCAGCTGACCAACGCCTGGGTGCTCACCCGGATGAAGGCGCGGACGGCCGAGCGCGCGCTCGTGGCGCGGCTCGCCTCGTCGACCGGGCTCGGTGAGCTGGTCGACACGTTCCTGTTCTGCGCGATCGCCGCGAGCGCCATCGGCATCACGGGGGTGGGCGGGTTCCTCAACTACTTCGTGGTCGGGGTGCTGTTCAAGGTCGCGGTCGAGCTGCTCGTCATGCCGGTGACGGTGCTCGTGATCTCGCGGCTCAAGGCCGCCGAGCCCACCTACTGATCCCCACGTCGTGGTCCGGCGCCGGCGTCAGCGGGACGAGCCGATCCGGCCCATCGTCTCGGCGCGCAGCTCGTCGAACGTGCCGTCCTCGACGGCGGCGCGCATACGGTCGACGAGTCGAACCACGTAGCGCTCGTTGTGGATCGTGGTCAGGGTCGCGGCGAGGTACTCCTTGGCCTTGAACAGGTGGTGGAGGTAGGCGCGGGTGTAGTGCGCGCAGGTGTAGCAGTCGCAGTCGTCCTCGATCGGCTCGAAGCGGCGGCGCGAGCGTGCGACGAGCAGGTTCTCGCGTCCGTCGGCGGTGTAGACGCGCGACGAGCGCGCCACCCGCGACGGGCCGACGCAGTCGAACGTGTCGGCGCCCGCCTCGACCGCCGCGAACAGGTCGTCGGGCTCGCCGATGCCGAGCAGGTGACGCGGCTTGTCGTCGGGGAGCTCGTCGGTGACCCAGCCGACGATGGTCGACAGGTTCTCCTTCTCGATGGCGCCGCCGATGCCGAAGCCGTCGAAGCGGGTGCCGTCGACCTCGAGGTCGGCCAGGTGCCGCGCGGCGCGACGACGGAGGTCCTCGTGCTGGGCGCCCTGCACGACGCCGAAGAGGGCGGGGGTGCCGGGCCGACCGGCGCGTTCCGTCCCGAGCCGGCGGTGCTCGGCGAGGCAGCGGGCGGCCCACGCCTCGGTGCGGGCCAGCGACTCCTCCTGGTAGGCGCGGCTGTCCAGCAGGGTGGTCAGCTCGTCGAAGGCGAAGATGACGTCGGCACCCAGGCGGTGCTGGATGCCCATCGACACCTCGGGGGTGAATCGGTGGGTCGAGCCGTCGAGGTGGCTGCGGAAGGTGACGCCGTCGTCGTCGACGTGGGCGAGACGGTCCTTGTCGGTGGCGATGACGTCGGCGGCCTCGGACGAGGAGTCCATCGACAGCGTCTTGCGGAACCCCGCGCCGAGGCTCATGACCTGGAAGCCGCCGGAGTCGGTGAAGGTCGGGCCGGACCAGCCCATGAACCGGCCGAGCCCGCCGGCCTCCTCCACGACGTCGTCCCCGGGCTGGAGGTACAGGTGGTAGGCGTTGGCGAGCAGGGCCTGCGCACCGAGCTCGGCCATCGCCTCCGGCAGCACCGCCTTGACGGTGGCCTTGGTGCCGACGGGCACGAAGGCGGGCGTGCGGATCGTGCCGTGCGCGGTGGTGAGCGTGCCGGTGCGGCCGGCGCGGTCCCCGAGGCGGGCGCCGACCTCGAAGAACGGCGAGGTCGTGGTGGGGGAGTCGGTCACCGGCTCATCCAAGCAGGCGGCGGGACGTGCGTCAGCGCAGGGCGGTGAGGTCACGCAGCAGCGTCCAGGCGGGGACGAGGGCGCCGAGGGTGAGCAGCACGAAGCCCGCGTTCCACGCGACGGCGGGCAGGGGCGTGAGACGGGCGAGCACGTCGGCGTCGCTCGTGCGCGACCGCGACCTCCGCCGCGACGACCACAGCTCGACCGTGGTGCGCGGCCCGCCGACGAGGAGGAACGTGGAGAGCGCGACGGCGGCGAACCCCTGTGCCGACGGGTCGGTGCGCCACACCAGCAGCGCGACGCCCGCCCCGGCGAGTCCCACCACGACGAGACCGAACATGTTGCGGATGAACACGAGCATCCCGGCGACGACGGCGAGCGCGGTCCACAGGGCCCAGGCGGTGCGGTCGAGCGAGACGAGCGCGAGCAGCCCGAGGCCGAGCGCGCTCGGGGCGAGGTACCCCGCTGCGGCGGTGGCGACCATGCCGGGGCCGGTGGGCCGGCCGACCGAGGTGGTCAGTCCCGACGTGTCGCGGTGCAGGCGGACCCCGTTCAGACGTCGACCGGTCAGCACGGCGACCAGTGCGTGGCCCGCCTCGTGCACGAGGGTGACGACGTGCCGGCCGGCCCCCCATCCCCACGGCAGCAGCGCCAGGGCGGCGCCGACCGCCGCGGGGACGTAGGGGCTCATCGTGCGGCTCCGGCCGGACCGGGGCTCAGACGACCGGTCGGTCGACGAGCTGCACGCGCGACGCGTCGCGGGCCGACTCGCCCATCGCAGCCGCCAGGCGGTGCATGAGCGCACCCTCGCGGTGACGGCTCTGCCGGTCGAGCGTCAGGCCGAGCGCGGTGTGCGCCCAGCCGCTCGTGGGCTCCAGCTCGACGAGCCGACGGAACGCGTCCTCCGCAGGTCGCAGCTGGGCGGCCGCGAAGTGGGCGCGGGCGAGCAGCTCCCACGCCGACGCGTTGTCGGGGGAGTCCTCGACGACCCGACGCAGGACGCGCGCGGCGTCCCGGGGGTAGCGCGACTCCAGCAGCTCCTCGCCGAGGCGGAAGGCGTCGAAGACGTCCATCACCGCGATCTGGTCGTCGGAGATGTTCGGGGTCAGGTAGATGGTCATGGGGCTCCTCCTCCCGGGGCGTGCTGGTCGGGCTCGTCAACGGCGGCGTCGTCCGGTTCATTCCCGCGCTCACGGGGCCGGTGCGGGGTCCTGCTGGTCGCCGGTCGTGGCGCTCGGCGTGGGCGTCGGGGCGGGGTCGGCGCTCGACGTCGGGGTGGGTGTCGGCGTGGGATCGGGGGTGGCCTCGTCGTCGGGCGTGGGCGACGCGGTCGGGTCCGGCGTGGCGGTCTCGGTGGGCGTCGGCTGGTCGTCCCGCTGCCCGGAGCCGCCCCCGCCGGAGAAGTGGCCGATGCGGGGGTTGTCGGGGTTCGACCCGTAGGCCTTGCCGGTCACGAGCTCGTAGCTGCCCATGGCCAGGCCCGCGACGAGCAGGACGACCACGGTCGACAGGGCCACGGCCCTCCAGCGGATGGTGCGGCGGGGCGCGTCGACCACCTCGGCTCCGGTGACCTCCTCGTGCGTGGCACGGCGGACCGCGGCCAGGGCCTCGGCGGTGTGGCCGGGCTCGGCCTCGGTCTCGACGACCTGGCCGCCGTCGGTCTGCACGATGAGCGTGCGGCCCTTGTCGAGCGTGCTGGCGTAGAGCGAGGACGTGATGGTCACGACGAGGCTGCCGAGCGCGGCTCCGACGATGGTGCCGGCCACGCCGAGCGCGGAGGCGATCCACGCCGACGTCATGGCGGCGAGGGCGCCGGCCACCACCTGGAACCACGACAGGCCGCCCAGGACCGAGGATCGTTCTCGGGTGTCGGTGGAGTCAGGCATGGATTCCAGCCTAGGGGGGCCACGCCAGCCGTTCGAGCCGCGTGGAACGCGTTCCACGTCACGCATCGCCAGGGGTCCGGCACGCCTGCACGGTTCTGTCGGTCAGTCTTGCCAGACTCGGACGCATGGCTCCCACCCTCACCCTCCTGCTCGGTCTGCTCGTCGGTGTCGCGCTCGGCGTGGTGGTCGGCCTGCTGGTCGCCCGCCTGCGTCAGGTCGATGGCGCGGCGGACGTCGAGGATCCTGCGGTGGTCCAGGCGCGGCACGCCGCGGAGCTGGCCGAGGTGCGGCACGCAGCCCACGCGGAGCTCGCCGACGCGCGGCACGCGGCGGCGGCGGAGCGGGCGCAGGTCGAGCAGGCGCTGGCGGCGGAGCGCAGCCGCGTCGAGAGCGCGCTCGCCGCGGCCAAGGCCGACGTCGAGGCCCGGCTCGCGGCCACACGGGCCGAGGCCGACGCCCTGCGCGAGCAGGTCGAGGTCGCCCGGCGTCAGACGCGCGAGCTCGTGGCGCAGCACGACCGCGAGGCCAAGGAGCGCCAGGCCAAGGAGCACAGCGAGAGCCGCGTGCTGCAGAAGCTCGCCCCGGTCGCCACCCAGCTGCAGCAGATGCAGCGCAAGGTCGAGGAGATCGAGGAGAAGCGCGCCCGGCAGCACGGCCACCTCGCCGAGCAGATCCGCGCCACGCAGGAGTCGGCGGCGCGATCCCAGCAGGCGGCAGAGACGCTCTCCGGCGCGCTGCGCAACAACACGGTCCGCGGTGCCTACGGCGAGACCCAGCTGACGTCGCTCGTGGAGTCGGCCGGGCTGCTCAACCGCATCGACTTCTCCACCCAGGAGTCGATCACCGCCGACTCCGGCGCCCGACGTCCCGACATGGTCATCAAGCTGCCGGGACGCAAGCAGATGGCGGTCGACGCCAAGGTGCCCTACGCGGTCTTCATCGACGCGAACCGACCCGACCTCGACGACGCCGAGCGCAAGCGGATGTTCGTGCAGCACGCGAAGGCCGTGCGGGCGCACGTCGACGCCCTGGCCCAGAAGGAGTACTGGACCGGCCTGCCGACCAGCCCCGAGTTCACGGTGGCGTTCATCCCGAACGACGCGATCCTCAACGCGGCGCTCGACGCCGACCCGTCGCTCATGGAGCACGCGTTCGGCAAGGGCATCGTGCTCGCGACGCCGGTCAACCTGTGGGCGGTGCTCAAGACCGTGGCGTTCACCTGGCGCCAGGAGGACCTCGCCGAGAACGCGCAGGAGCTCGTCGACCTCGGCCGCGAGCTGTACAAGCGGCTCGGCACCCTGTCCTCGCACGTGTCCAAGCTCGGCCGCTCGCTCGAGCGGTCCGTCAAGGACTACAACACCTTCGTCGGCTCGCTCGAGCGTGGCGTGCTCGTCACGGCACGCAAGCTCGACCGCGTCGACGACACGGCGCTGCTGGGCGACGTGCAGGAGCTCGACGTCGACCCGCGCAGCCTCACCGCGAGCGAGCTGACCCAGCCGCCCGCCTCGCAGGAGTTCGCGCTGTTCGAGGACCTCGAGCGGCCCGAGATCGACCCGCTCCTCGTCGAGGGCGAGACCGTCGACGACGCGGAGGAGCAGGCGGGCTGAGCGGCCCACCTGCCCGTGGGTCCCTCGCGAGGCGAGCCACCCACGGGCGGCGGGTCAGCCGAGCGCCTGCTCCAGGTCGGCGAGCAGGTCGGCCGTGTCCTCGATGCCGACGCTGAGCCGCACGAGGTCGTCCGGGACCTCCAGCACCGAGCCCGCGGTCGACGCGTGCGTCATGGCCCCCGGGTGCTCGATGAGCGACTCGATGCCGCCGAGGCTCTCCGCGAGCGTGAAGATGTGGGTCCGCGCGCAGAGGTCGAGCGCCGCCTGGCGTCCTCCCGCCAGCCGCAGCGAGACCATGCCACCGAAGCGACGCATCTGCCGGGCGGCGACCTCGTGCCCGGGGTGCTCGGGCAGGCCGGGGTAGAGCACCGACGCCACGGCCGGGTGGCCGACGAGGAGGTCGACGATCGCCTCGGCGTTCGTGCAGTGCTGCTCCATCCGGACCGCGAGCGTCTTTGCGCCGCGGAACGTCAGGTAGGCGTCGAACGGACCCGGAACGCCGCCCGCGCCGTTCTGCAGGAACGCGAACCCGGCGTCGAGCTCGGCGTCGTCGGTCACGAGCGCGCCGCCCACCACGTCGGAGTGGCCACCGAGGTACTTGGTCGTGGAGTGCAGGACCACGTCGGCGCCGAGCGCGAGCGGCTGCTGCAGGTAGGGCGAGGCGAAGGTGTTGTCGACGACGAACCGCGCACCCGCGGCGTGCGCGACCTCGGCCACCCGCTCGACGTCGGCGACGTTGAGCAGCGGGTTGGTCGGGGTCTCGACCCACACGACCTTCGTCTCGGGCCGGATCGCGGCGCGGACGGCGTCGAGGTCGTTGACGGCGACGGGCGTGTAGGAGATGCCCCAGTGGGTGAACACCTTGTCGATGAGCCGGAAGGTGCCGCCGTAGGCGTCGTCGGGGATGACGAGGTGGTCCCCGGGCCGCAGGAGGGTGCGGAGGGCGGCGTCGGTGGCCGCCATGCCCGAGGAGAAGGCGCGACCGTGCGCCCCGTTCTCGAGCGCCGCGAGGTTCGCCTCGAGCGCCGCGCGGGTCGGGTTGCCGGTGCGGGCGTACTCGTAGCCGCCGCGCATGCCACCCACGCCGTCCTGGGCGAAGGTCGAGGACGCGTAGATCGGTACGTTCACCGCGCCGGTCTGCGGATCGGGCTCGAAGCCGGCGTGGATCGCGCGGGTCGCGAAGCCGAGCGCCTCGTCCCGGCCGTTGGTCTGGTCGCTCATACGTGCACCCCCAGGAGGTCGTGCCGGGTCAGGACGCCCAGCGGCTTGCCGTCCTCGATCACCATGACGGCGTCGCTGTCCTTGAGCGTCGCCAGGGCGGTGTCGAGGTCCTCGTGCGCGCCGAGCAGCGGCAGCGGCGGCTCCATGTGCTTGGAGACCGGGTCGGTGAGGGATGCCCGGCCCTCGAAGACGGCGCTGATGAGCGTGCGCTCGCTGACACTGCCGGCGACCTCGCCGATGACGACGGGCGGCTCGGCCCCGACGACCGGCATCTGGGAGACGTTGTACTCGCGCAGGATCTCGATCGCGTCGCGGATGGTCTCCGACGGGTGGGTGTGCACGAGCGCGGGCAGGTCGCCGGACTTGCGGCGCAGCACCGCGCCGACGCTCGGCCGGTCGGTGTGACCGTCGAGCGGCTCGCGGAGGAAGCCGTACGACGACATCCAGTCGTCGTTGAAGATCTTGGAGAGGTAGCCGCGTCCGCCGTCGGGCAGCAGCACCACGACGACGGCATCGGGGCCCTCGCGCTCGGCCACCTCGAGCGCCGCGACGACGGCCATGCCGCACGAGCCGCCGACCAGCAGCCCCTCCTCGCGGGCGAGCCGGCGGGTCATCTCGAACGCGTCGGCGTCGGAGACCGCGATGATCTCGTCGGCGATCTCGGGGTCGTAGGCGCTCGGCCAGAAGTCCTCGCCGACACCCTCCACCAGGTAGGGGCGGCCGGTGCCGCCGGAGTAGACCGAGCCCTCGGGATCGGCGCCGATGATCTTGACCCGACCGCCGGAGACCTCCTTGAGGTAGCGACCGGTGCCGGTGATGGTGCCACCGGTGCCGACGCCGGCCACGAAGTGCGTGACGGTGCCGTCGGTGTCGGCCCAGATCTCCGGACCCGTGGTCTCGTAGTGCGACGCCGGCCCGGCGGGGTTGGAGTACTGGTCGGGCTTCCAGGCGTTCGGGGTCTCGCGGACGAGCCGGTCGGAGACGTTGTAGTAGCTGTCGGGGTGCTCCGGTGGCACGGCGGTCGGGCAGACCACGACCTCGGCGCCGTAGGCACGCAGGGTGTTCCGCTTGTCCTCGCTGACCTTGTCGGGGCAGACGAAGATGCAGGAGTAGCCACGCTGCTGGGCCACCAGCGCGAGCCCGACCCCGGTGTTGCCGGAGGTGGGCTCGACGATGACGCCGCCGGGCTTGAGCGCCCCGGACGCCTCGGCCTCGTCGACCATCTTGACGGCGATCCGGTCCTTGGAGCTGCCGCCGGGGTTGAGGTACTCGATCTTGGCCGCCACCAGGGCAGATCCTGCCGGGACGACGCTGGACAACTTCACGAGCGGGGTGCCGCCCACGAGGTCGACCACGTGGTTCGCGATACGCATGACGTTCATCCTGCCACCCGGGTCGAGCGTGGAACCGCCGAGGCGTCGCCGACCCTCCCGTGCCGGGGAGGGGCCGACGACGCCCTCGGAGCCGAACCGTCAGACGACGGCGCCGTCGGTGTTCCGTCCGTCGTCGATCTGGGCGTACTTGTCGACGACCTTGGGCTTCTTGTCCGGGTCGTGCGGCCAGCGCTCCTCGAGCTTCACGGCGAGGGCGGACGCCGTGAAGATCGTCGACAGGATGCCGATCGAGAGCCCGAGCAGGAGGGCGATCGCGAAGTCGGTCAGCGAGTCGCCACCGAGGAACGCGAGCGCCGCGAGGATGAACATGGCGCCGAGACCGGTGTTCACCGTGCGCGGGATCGTCTGCAGGATCGCCTCGTTCACGACGTCGCGCAGCCGTCGCCCGCGGTTCTCGCCCGTGTGCTCGCGGATGCGGTCGAAGACGACGATCGTGTCGTTGACCGCGAGGCCGATGATCGACAGCACCGCGGCGAGGAACACGCCGTCGATCGGCTTGCCCCACCACGCGAAGATGCCGACCACGGTGAGCACGACCGACGCCATCGACAGCTGGGCCGACACCGCGTAGGTCCAGCGGAACCGCCAGGCGAGGTAGGCCATCTGCGCGGCGATGGCGATCGCGAACGCGATGAGCGCCTTGTCGCGCAGCTCCTTGCCGAGGCTCGGACCGATGAGCTCGTCGCGCTCCTTCGTGGCCTGCCCCGCGACCGACTCGACGGCCTCCTCGACCTCGACGGCCTCGTCGTTGGTGATGTCGTCGAGACGGACGCTGACGTTCTCGTTCTGCCCGTCGCCGGACGACTCCTGCACGACGGCGCGCGGGAAGCCGGCGTCGGACACCGCCTCCCGCACCTCCTGCACGTCCACGGCCTGGGCGGTGGAGAACTCGAGGATGCGCCCGCCCGTGAACTCGACGCCGAGGTTCAGGCCACGCAGCAGGATGCCGCTGACCGACACGCCCGCGACGACCAGGGTGAGGCCGATCCAGAGCCCGCTGCGGCGCATCAGGTTCGGGCCGCGCTCGGTGAGCCACTTGCGGACCGGTCCGGTCGAGGCCACGCCGGTGAGGCCGGGTCGCTTCTTCAGGAACGACCGCTTCACCGCGAACTCGGTGAGCACGCGCGCGACGACGAGCGCCGAGAACATCGACGCGATGGTGCCGATCGTCAGGGTGACGCCGAAGCCCTTGACCGGACCGGACGCCAGGAAGAACAGCAGCGCGGCGGCGAGCACGGTGGTGACGTTGGAGTCGAGGATCGCCGACCACGCCTTGTTGAAGCCGGTCGTGAGCGACGTGTGCAGGTTGCCGTTCTTCTCGTACTCCTCGCGGGCTCGCTCGAACACCAGCACGTTGGCGTCGATGGCCAGGCCGATGGCGAGCACGAAGCCCGCCAGGCCCGGCAGCGTCAGGGTCGCGCCGAGCCACACGAGCAGGCCGTAGGAGATCGCGGCGTAGGTGGCCAGCGCGAACGTGGCCATGAGCCCGACCACGCGGTACACGAGCACGATGAACAGGCCGGTCAGGATGATGCCGATGATGCCGGCCTCGATGGACGCGTCGATCGCCGCGTCGCCCAGCGTGGCGCCGACCGTGCGCTGCTCGATGACCTCGACGGGCACCGGGAGCGCGCCGCCCTTGATGAGGACGGCGAGGTCGTCGGCCTGGGTCTGGGTGAAGTTGCCGGTGATGCTGGTGCTGTTGCCGCCGCCGGAGCGGCACAGGTCGGGCTGGACGGCGGGGGAGGAGATGATGTCCTCGTCCAGCAGGATGGCGACCCGGTTGCCGCCCTCGGTGTTCGCGCAGGCGGCGGCGACGAGGTCGCGCCAGCCGGTGCGGCCCTCGCCGGCGAAGTTGACGTTGACGACCCACTGGCCCACGCCCTGCTGGGGCGTGGCGGCCTCGGCGTCGGAGACCCCCTCGCCGTCGACGAGCGTGGGGCCGAGCAGCAGCGGCTGGCCCTGCTCGTCGTTCGCGACGACCTGGCCGTCCTCGGGCTCCTGGCCCTCCTGCGCGGGGCGCAGGACCTCGTGGAAGGAGAGCTGGGCGGTCTGGCCGATGACCTCGGCGGCCTCCCGCGGGTCGGTCACGCCGGGGAGCTCGACGATGATCCGTCGGTCGCCGGACTGGGCGAGGGTCGGCTCGGCGACGCCGAGGGCGTCGACGCGGCCGCGGATGACCTCCAGGGCGCGGGAGGTCGACTCGGCGTCGGCCTTGACGCGGTCGGTGTCCTGCGTCTCGAGGACGATCTGCGTGCCGCCCTCGAGGTCGAGGCCGAGGTTGGCGGGCTTGAAGTAGGCGAAGGCGAGGGAGGCGGCGAGCACGGCGAACGCCGCGATCGCACGCCACAGAGGGGCGCGCTGGTGCATGGATGACTTTCGGGATGGACGACGGGACGGCTGACGAAGGTGCGTCAGGCCGTCGGCGGTCCGCGACCCGCGGCGGCGGGTGCCTCGGACTGCACCACGTCGACCCCCGCGTCGACGACCGTGTCGTCGGCGAAGGCCGGGGCGACCGGTGCGCTCTCGGGCGGGAGCGCCCAGAGGTCGAGGTGGTGCTGGTCGACGTGCTGGCCCGACGCCTTCACGTGCGCCGCCTGGTGGCTCGACGCGGCCGAGGTGTGCGTCGTCGTGGCCCGCTGGTGCGCCCCGGCGTGGGTGACGCCGATCCCGGCCACGAGGAACAGCCCGACGACGGCCGCGCTCAGGGCGGCGGCCAGCGTGCGGCGGGGTCCGGGCATGGGGTGCAGTCTAGGCGACGCGCGCGACGGGACCGTCGGCCTAGGCTCGGGGCATGAGCCACGACCTCCTCCACCGTCCCCTCGGCCACTCCGGCATCCAGGTGCCCGTCGTCGGCATCGGCTGCAACGCCTTCGGCACGCGCATCGACGCCGCGCAGGTGCAGGCCGTCGTCGACGCCGCGCTCGAGCGCGGCGTCACCTTCTTCGACACCGCCGACGTCTACGGCTTCGGCGCGAGCGAGGAGCTGCTCGGCGCGGCGCTCGGGTCACGTCGTGACGAGGTGGTCGTCGCCACGAAGTTCGGCATGGACATGCAGGGCCGCAACGGCGACGACGGGGGTCGACGGGGGAGCGCCGCCTACGTCCGCACCGCCGTCGAGGCCAGCCTGCGACGTCTGGGCACCGACCACCTCGACCTCTACCAGCTGCACACGCCGGACCCCGCCACCCCGCTCGACGAGACGCTCGAGGCGCTCGACGCCCTCGTGCAGGCCGGCACGGTGCGCGCCGTCGGCTGCTCGAACTTCCAGTCCTGGCAGCTGGTCGACGCCGACTGGCGCGCTCGGACCGCCGGACTCACCCGGTTCGCCACGGCGCAGAACGAGTACTCGCTGTACAACCGGACCGCGGAGGTCGAGCTGACGCCGGCCTGCGAGCACCTCGACGTCGGGATCCTGCCGTACTTCCCGCTCGCCTACGGTCTGCTGACCGGCAAGTACCGGTGCGGGGAGGACGCGCCCGAGGGGACCCGGCTCGCGACCCAGTCCGAGCGGCTGGCGACGGCCGACTGGGAGCGCATCGACGCGCTCCAGTCCTTCGCCGACGCGCGGGGCATCTCGCTGCTGGAGCTGGCCATGGGTGGTCTGGCCGCGCAGCCGGCCGTCAGCAGCGTCATCGCGGGCGTCTCGCGCCCGGAGCAGGTGGCGGCGAACGCCGACGCCGCCTCCTGGCAGCCGACCGAGGACGACCTGGCGGAGCTCGCGTCGATCGGCCGGCCCACGCAGTCCTACACGACCTTCGCCCCGGCCTGAGCCCGCGGCGGCCGTGCGGGAGATGGGGCGCCGGGCCGGGAAGCGCCTCACGGCGCGTGGCCGCTCGTAGCGGCTATTTTTGGGACCCGGGGCTTACCGCGGCCCGGCGCGACCACCAGCCTAACGGGCCCCTGGGCGCGCACAAGCGCTGTGGGCGTGAGACCTGCGACGCCGGCTCGAGCGGGCCGGGAGCGACGACCGGACGAGGCGCCGCGGGCGCCTCAGTGCAGCGAGCCGGACCGCTCGAGCGCCGCGGCGCGACGCAGGTGCAGGGCCATGTCGAGCAGGCGCGCGCCGCTGTGCGCGTCGGCGTCGTCGAGCTGCCCACGGCCGACGCCGACGATGTGGGCGAACGCCGCGGCGCGGTCGAGGACGACGTCGAGGTCGGTGACGACGATGCCGCGCACGACCGTGTCGACGAGGTCGACCACCTCGTCGGCCCCGGGCGGCTCGACCACGCCGGCGAGCATCTCGTGCACGGGCGCGAAGCCGCGACCGGCGGCGAACTCGGCGGCCGCCTGGCGGGGCTGGCGGTGGACCCACTCGCGCAGCAGGTAGAGCCGCCACAGGGCACCGGACAGGGTGTCGGGCGGGGCGTGCGACCACAGTTCGGCGATCACGCCGAGGCCCTCGGCGTCGGACAGGTGCAGCACGCGGTCGACGAGGTCGCGGTCGTCGCGGTCGATCGGCCCGCGGACGAGCAGGTGCGCGATCCGGTGGCCGGCGGCGGCCACCTCGGCCGGGTCGGTGTCGTGCGCGAGCGCCTCGAAGAGTCCCTGTCCGGGCAGGGACGGGCGATGGAAGTCGCTCATCCTGCGGACCGTCCGGGCATGGGCCCCACCGTATCCGGGGCCCGGTCGTCCGGCACCCAGATCGCGTGCGTCAGACGTGCGCGTCGGGTCGCGGGGCGGCGGGCGCCGCGGTCGCCTGGGGGCGCAGGTAGAGCCACAGCACGGGCACCACGTAGGCCATCCAGGCGATGGTCTGCAGCCAGGTGGGGTCGGGCTGGAAGTTCACGGTGCCCTTGAGGAGCGTGCCGTACCAGCTGTCGGGCGCGATGACGCCGGAGACGTCGAACGCGAGGTTCGTGATGCCGGGCAGGATGCCGGCCTCCTGCAGGTCGTGGACGCCATACGCGAGCACGCCGGCGGCGACCACGATGAGCAGGGCTCCCGTCACCTGGAAGAAGGTCGAGAGGTTGATGCGCAGCGCACCGCGGTAGATGAGGTAGCCGAGGAGCACCGCGACGAGGATGCCCGTGGTCGCGCCGACGAACGGCGAGGCGGTGTAGCTGCCGGAGATCGTGGCCCAGATGATCGCGGCGGTCTCCAGGCCCTCGCGCCCGACGGTGAGGAACGCGACCGTGGCGATGGCGACCGGGCCGAGCTCGACCGCGGTCGCGAGCTCGCCCTCGAGCTCGCGCTTGAGCCCGCGGGCGGTGCGACGCATCCAGAAGATCATCCACGTGACCAGGCCGGCGGCGAGGATCGAGAGCGTGCCTCCGACGGCCTCCTGCCACACGAAGGGCAGCTGCTCGAAGGCGAGGGTCACGGCCGTGAACACGAGCACGACGAGGGCCAGTGCGCCACCCACGCCGATCCAGATGTAGCGGACGTCGCGGCGGCGGTCCGTGCGCACGAGGTAGGCCAGCAGGATGCTGACGACGAGGCTGGCCTCCAGCCCCTCGCGCAGACCGATCAGGAAGTTGGCGAGCACACCGACATGCTACTCAGGTTCGCCTTGCCTCAGTGGGTGATCCCGCGCACGACCTCGGTCCGGGCGGTCAGGGGGTCAGGGCGGCGACGAGGTCGGCGGCGACGAGCTCGACCTGCCACGGACGGGCCCCGCCCTCCGCGAGCGCGTCGCCGACGTGGACGACGTCGACGACGGCCGGCGGGTCCCAGGCCAGACCGCGGACGAGGCCGGGGGAGATGAGGTTCTCCGGTGGCAGGTCGTGCTGCTCGGCGATGCGCGTGACCGCCTCGCGGGCCGCCGTGAGCCGCGCCGCGGCCTCGGGGTGCTTGTCGGCCCACGCGCGTGGCGGAGGTGGTCCGTCGCGGTGCTGGGTCGAGAGCGGCAGCGCGTCGTCGGGGAGCGCGAGGCCCTCCTCGACCGCGTCGAGCCACTGCTGCAGGAAGCGACGTGGCCCGCGTGAGCGCATGACCGGCAGGTTGCGCAGCGTCGAGGCGTCGCGCGGTGCCTCGCGGGCGATCTCGAGGATGGAGGCGTCGGGCAGGATCCGCCCGGGCGTCGTGTCGCGCTGCTCCGCGATCCGGTCGCGCGCCTCCCAGAGGGCGCGCACCAGCCCGAGCGTGCGTCGGCCACGGGCCCGGTGGATGCCCGAGGTGCGCCGCCAGCGCTCCTCCTTCGGCGGTGCACCTGTGAACGACAGGAGGGCCTCGAAGTCCTGCGCGGCCCACTCGCGCTTGCCGGCGCGCTCGAGGTCGGCCTCGATGAGGTTGCGCAGCTCGATGAGCACCTCGACGTCGAGGGCCGCGTACTCGAGCCAGGGCTCCGGAAGCGGTCGCGTCGACCAGTCGGCGGCCGAGTGCTCCTTCGCCAGGCTCAGCCCGAGGTAGTGCTCCACGAGAGCGAGGCCAGGCCCACGCGCGGCAGGTTGAGCAGCCGGCCGGCGAGCTCGGTGTCGAACAGCGCGGTCGGGTGCAGCCCGACCTCGGCGAGGCACGGCAGGTCCTGCGTGGCCGCGTGCAGGATCCACTCCGCGTCGCCGATGGCCTCGTCGAGGTCGACGAGGTCGTCGAAGGCGATCGGGTCGACCAGGCCGGTGCCGCTGCCGTCGCGGCGCACCTGCACGAGGTAGGCCCGCTGGGAGTAGCGGTAGCCCGACGCCCGCTCGGCGTCGAGGGCCACCGGGCCGTGACCGAGCGCGAGACGCGCGCAGTAGGCCACGTAGTCGTCGACCGTGTCGATGACGGGGGGCAGGGGGTCACGCAGCTGCAGACGTGGAAGAGGAGGAGCCTGCTCCTCCGGGCTCCCCGTCTCCTCGGGCACGGAGGTCAACGGCGACCTCGACGACGCTGCAGCGGGACGACGCCCGGTGCGAGCGGAGGCAGACCGGCCAGCGTGCAGAGCAGCTCGGTCCAGGCCGCGACGTGCGCTCCGGCCTCGGAGGTGGGCGTCCAGGACGCGCGGATCTCGACCTGGGCGGAGCCGGTGTCGCCGGCCATCTCGCCGAAGGTCTCGGTGCTCACGACCGTGACGCTGCCGCTGGCGGCGGTGTGGGTGCCGCCCTGCGCCTCGAGCGCGTCGACCAGCCAGCTCCACCCGACGGTCGCCAGGGCGGGGTCCTCGGCCATCTCGCGCTCGACCTCGGCGCGCGCGAACGTGACGCAGCGGAACGTGCCGTCCCACGCGTCGTTGCCGGCGGGGTCGTGCAGCAGGATGAAGCGACCGGTGGCCACGTCGTCGCCGCCGACCTCCAGGTCGCCGCTCAGGGCGTGCGCGAAGGGCGCGATCCGCTGAGGTGCGGGGATCTCGTCGACGACCACCTCGGGACGCACCGGTGCGGCCAGCAGCTGCTCCAGGGCAGCGGCGAACGCTGGAGGGGTGTGATCGAACTCGCTGCGGGCGCCCACAGGCCGATGGTAGGCACTCCGGGCGCCGACCGGGTCCCGACACGCAGGCGGTGATCCCACCCCTGAGAGAATCCCTCGGTGACCACCTCCCCCTCCGCCCGGCTCGCCGAGAGCGACTTCCTGCGCGCGTGCCGTGGCGAGCCCACGAGCCGTACCCCCGTCTGGTTCATGCGTCAGGCGGGTCGCCACCTGCCGGAGTACCTGAAGGTGCGCGAGGGCGTCGCGATGCTCGACTCGTGCTTCTCGACCGACCTCGTCGTCGAGATCACGATGCAGCCGGTGCGTCGCTACGGCGTCGACGCCGCGATCTTCTTCTCCGACATCGTCGTCCCGCTCAAGGCGATCGGGGTGGACCTCGACATCGTGCCGGGCACGGGACCGGTGATCGCCGACCCGATCCGTCGGCGCGGACAGCTCGACCAGCTGCGCCGGCTCGAGCCCGACGACGTGGAGAGCATCGCCGCGGCGGCGCGGGCGCTGGTGGGGGAGCTGGGCGGCACGCCGCTCATCGGCTTCGCCGGCGCGCCGTTCACGCTCGCGTCCTACCTCGTCGAGGGCGGGCCCTCGCGCGACCACCGGATCACGAAGCAGCTGATGTACTCCCAGACCGGCCTGTGGAACGACCTGCTCGAGCGGCTCTCGCACCTGGCGGCCGACTTCCTGCGGGTGCAGGTCGAGGCCGGCGCCTCCGCGGTGCAGCTGTTCGACTCCTGGGCGGGCGCGCTGTCGCCGTCGGACTACGAGACCTATGTGGCCCCCCACTCCCGACGCGTGCTCGAGTCGGTCGCCGACCTCGGCGTGCCGCGGATCCACTTCGGCGTCGGCACCGGCGAGCTGCTCGACCAGATGGGCGACGTCGGCGCCGACGTGGTCGGCGTCGACTGGCGGGTGCCGCTGGACCGCGCCATCGAGAAGGTCGGACCGCACCGCTCCGTGCAGGGCAACCTCGACCCGACGCTGCTGTTCGCCCCGGCCGACGTGCTGCACACCAAGGCGGCCGCCGCGATCGAGCGCGGTCGCGGTGCCAGGGGGCACGTCTTCAACCTCGGCCACGGCGTGCTGCCGCAGACCGATCCCGACGCGGTGAAGGGTCTCGTCGACTTCGTGCACGGCTACGAGCGCGTCTGATGCGCGTCGCCGTCGTCGGGGCCGGCATCGGCGGGCTGGTCGCCGCCCTCGACCTGCGTGAGGCAGGGTGCGACGTCGTCGTGCTGGAGGGCGCCGACCGGGTGGGCGGCAAGCTGCGCGTCGACGACGTCGGCGACCTGCGCGTCGACGTCGGCGCGGAGTCGATGCTGGCGCGTCGACCCGAGGCCGTCGACCTGGCCGCCCGGGTCGGGGCCGAGCTGACCCACCCGGCGACGACGTCGGCCGCGATCTGGACTCGGGGCGCGCTGCGTCCGCTGCCGCCGACGGTCATGGGTGTCCCTGCTGACCTGGACGCCCTCGAGGCGTCGGGGATCCTTGCCGAGCGTCCGGTGCCGCACGCCGAGCCCGTGCCCGACGACGACGTGTCGGTGGCGGCCTTCCTCGCGCCGCGGGTCGGTCGCGAGGTGGTCGACCGGCTCGTCGAGCCGCTGCTCGGCGGCGTCTACGCCGGTCACGCGGACCGCCTGTCGCTGCGCGCCGCGGCGCCGCAGGTGCTGGCGCTCGGTGCCGATCCCCTCGCGGGGGCTGCTGCGACCCGTGCCACGACGCGCACCCTCGCCACGCCGGTGTTCGCGGGCGTCGTCGGCGGCGTGGGCACGCTCCCCCAGCGCGTCGTCGAGCACGGTGACCTCGACGTGCGGCTCCGGTCGACGGTGCGCGCCGTGCGGGTGGACGACGGCGTCTGGACGGTCTCCGCAGGCCCGGTGTCGGCGATCGAGACGTACGAGGTCGACGCGGTCGTCGTCGCGACACCGGCACCGGCCACCGCGCGCCTGCTCGCCGAGGTGGCGCCGCCGGCGGCCTTCGCGCTGGCCGCCGTCGACTACGCCTCGATGGCCCTGGTGACGTTCGTGCTCGACGGGCCCGTCGACGTGGAGGGCTCGGGATTCCTCGTGCCGCCGGTCGACGGCACGGTCGTCAAGGGCTCGACGATCTCGTCGCAGAAGTGGGCGTGGCTGGGGGAGCGGGCGGGCGACCGTACGGTCGTGCGCGCCTCGATCGGCCGGGCCGGTGACACCGCCGTGCTCCACCGCGACGACGCCGAGGTGGCCGCGCTCGCGCTCGCCGACCTGACGTCCGCGTACGGAGCGCTGCCGTCGGTCGTGGCGACGCACGTGCAGCGCTGGGGCGGTGGCCTGCCCCAGTACGACGTCGGCCACCTCGACCGCGTGGCGACGGTCGAGGCGGCGGTCGCGCTCGTCGACGGTCTCGAGGTGTGCGGTGCCGCCTACCACGGGGTGGGCATCCCGGCGGTCGTCGCGTCGGCCCGGGCTGCCGCGGCCCGCCTCCTCGCACGCTGAGCCGCGGGGGGAGAATGGACCCATGAGCGTGCCGAACCAGGGAAAGCTGGCCAAGGAGATCAACGAGACCATCCGCTACACGATGTGGTCGGTCTTCAAGCTCGAGCGCGTGCTCGGTGACGCCGACCGAGCCGCGGAGGCCGCCGAGGTCGACCACCTGGTGAAGCGCCTGGCCGACGAGGACGTCGTGGTCCGGGGCTTCTACGACGTCAGCGGCATGCGCGCCGACGCCGACCTCATGGTCTGGTGGCACGCGTCGTCGGCCGACGCGCTGCAGGCCGCCTACAACGCGTTCCGGCGGACCGCGCTGGGCTCGCGGATGGCGCCGGTGTGGTCGCAGACCGCCCTGCACCGTCCCGCGGAGTTCAACAAGTCGCACGTGCCCGCGTTCATGGCCGACGAGACCGTGCGCGACTGGGTCTGCGTCTACCCCTTCGTCCGCTCCTACGAGTGGTACCTGCTGCCCGACGAGGAGCGCCGCGAGATGCTGCGCGAGCACGGCATGCAGGCCCGCCCCTACCCCGACGTCCGCGCCAACACGGTCGCGTCGTTCGCGCTCGGCGACTACGAGTGGATCCTGGCCTTCGAGGCCGACGAGCTGCACCGCATCGTCGACCTCATGCGCGACCTGCGCGCCAGCACCGCCCGCCGCCACGTGCGCGAGGAGATCCCGTTCTACACCGGCCGCCGCCACGACCCGAGCGACCTCACCGCGCTCTGGCCCTGATCGGGGATTCCCAGGTCGACCTGGGAATCTTCAGCGAGGCACGAGAATCTCAGCCACGCATGGAAAGCACGTCGTGCGTGGCTGTGAATCCCAGGTCGACTGGGAGAATCTTCAGCGGGGCACGGAAAACTCAGCCACGCACGGAAAGCACGCCGTGCGTGGCTGAGATTCCCAGGTCCACCTGGGAATCTCCCGTCGACCGCGGACGGGTCAGACGGGGACCTGGGTGAGGCTGATGCCGTTGATGCAGAACCGCTGGTCGGTGGGGGTGGGGAAGCCCTCGCCCTCGAACACGTGGCCCAGGTGGGAGCCGCAGGTGGCGCAGCGGACCTCGACGCGACGCATGCCCATCGAGCGGTCCCCGATGTACTCGACGCGGTCCTCCGCGAGCGGGGCGTAGAACGCCGGCCAGCCGCAGTGGGCGTCGAACTTCGTGTCGCTGCGGAACAGCTCGGAGCCGCACGCGCGGCAGGCGTAGACGGCCTCCGTGGGGTCGGTCTCGAACGGGGAGCTGAACGGTCGCTCGGTGCCCGCCTCGCGGAGCACGTGGTACTCGGCGGCGCTCAGCTCGGCGCGCCACTCCTCGTTGGACTTCTCGACGTCGTAGCTGGTCTTCCCCGCCTGGTCGCTCATGTCTCCAGCCTACGTTCAGGTGCAAGAGACCACCTGTTCACGCGGGTGTGGGAGGAACGTCCTCGTGGGAGTGACGAGGACGGTGGCGACGGGTCTGCTGGTGACCGCGACGGCGGGGGCGGCTGCGGCGTGGGGGGCGCGGGCGGTCCTGCAGCACCAGGCCGCGCTCGCTCGCGCGGCGATCGGCAAGCCGCTCGGCGAGGACGCACCCCTCGCCGACCGGGTCTACAAGAAGCGGCACGGCGGGACCATCGACCTGCTCGTCCTGGGCGACTCCATCGCCGCCGGGCTGGGTGCCGACGGACCGCGCGGAACGCTCGGTGCGCGGCTGGCGCGTCAGGTGTCCAAGCGCACCGAGCGTGCCGTGCGCCTCCGTACCGCCGCCGTGGTCGGGTCCGAGAGCAGCCGGCTGGCCGAGCAGCTCGCGTCGCTGCCGCCCGACTACGCGCCCGACGTCGCGGTCGTCGTCGTGGGTGGCAACGACGTGACGCACCGCGTGCCGGTGGTCGAGTCGGTGAGCCACCTGGAGGCGTGCGTCTCGGCGCTGCGCCGTCGTGGCACCGCCGTCGTCGTCGGCACGTGCCCCGACCTCGGCGCGCTCACCCCGGTCCCGCAGCCGCTGCGCGCGCTCGGCTCGCGGGCGTCGCGCCAGCTCGCGGCCGCCCAGCAGGAGGCGGCGCTGCGCCACGGCGCCTACGTCGTCTCGCTCGCCGACGTCGTCGGACCGTTCTTCATCACGAACCCCGACGAGATGTTCAGCCTCGACCGTTTCCACCCCAGCTCCCTCGGCTACAAGCGGACGGCGCAGGCGATGCTGCCGTCGGTGCTCGCGGCGCTGGGGGAGCACGACGAGGTGCCGTTCGGCCACCTCGCCCCCGACCTCACGGTCGTGCCGGACGACCGGGTCAGCGTCCCTGCCGCACCCAGCGCGTGAGCAGCGTGCCGTCGACGTCGACGGCGTGCGCCAGCCGCAGCGGCACCTCCGTCGACTCCCCGCCGGTCGAGATGCGCTGACCGTCGCCGGCCACCAGGACGGGGGAGACGGTCAGGCACAGCTCGTCGACCAGGTCGAGCGCCGTGAGACCGGCGAACAACGACGGGCCGCCCTCGCACAGCACCCGCTGCAGGCCGCGACGGCCGAGCTCGGCGAGGGCCTCCGGCCAGTCGACCTCGTCCTCGCCGGTGAGCAGCACCTCCACACCGGCACCCTCGAGCGCCACCACCTGCTCCTCGTCGGCGGCTCCTGGCGCGACGACGAGCACGCCCGGGACCTTCAGGCGGTCCGGTACGTCGAGGCTGCGGCTGACGAGGGCGAGCACGCCGTCGTCGATCGGTCCGTAGTCCTCCGACCGGGCGGTGCCGGCCGACACGAGCACGACGTCGCACAGCTCGCGCAGGAGCCCGAACACGGCCTGGTCGGCGTCGGTGCCGAGCGACCCCGACCGCCCGTCGGCCCCCTCCGCCGAGCCGTCGACGCTGCTGACGAAGTTGACCCGCACCCAGGCGCGGCCCTCCTCGAGGTCGGGGTACTCGTACAGTGCACGGTCGATCGTCGGCGTGGCCATGACGCCCACCCTAGGTACGGTGGCGCCATGTCGCAGAGCCTGAGCAGCACGCTGTCCGCCGTCAGCAGCCTCGCCGAGGTCGACTCGCGCTCGACCCCCGGCTTCGACGGCGACAAGGCGGCCGGCAAGGCCGCGCTCGCCGAGCTCGGCACCGAGCTGGCCGACCTGCAGGAGCGTCTGCACGCGCACGGCACGACGGGCGACCCGCGCTCCGTCCTGGTCGTGCTGCAGGGCATGGACACCTCGGGCAAGGGCGGCACGATCGAGAAGGTCGTCGGTCTGGTCAGCCCGCTCGGGGTCCGCATCGCCTCCTTCAAGAAGCCGACGCCCGAGGAGCTCGCCCACGACTTCCTGTGGCGGGTCGAGCGACGGTTGCCGTCGGCCGGCGAGCTCGGCGTCTTCGACCGCTCCCACTACGAGGACGTGCTCATCGGGCGCGTGCGCCGGCTGGCCGACGTCGACGAGGTCGAGCGACGCTACGACGCGATCAACGCCTTCGAGCGCCGGTACGTCGAGTCCGGCGGCACGGTCCTCAAGTGCCTGCTGCACATCAGTCCCGACGACCAGGCCGCTCGACTCCTCGCCCGGCTCGACGACCCGACGAAGCACTGGAAGTTCAACCCGGGCGACATCGACGAGCGCGAGCTGTGGGACGACTACCAGGAGGCGTACGACCTGGTGCTCCAGCGGACGTCGACCGATGTCGCCCCGTGGCACGTCGTGCCCAGCGGACGCAAGTGGTACCGCAACTGGGCGGTCGGCCGGCTGCTCCTGGAGCACCTGCGCGCGCTGGACCTGACCTGGCCCGAGGCCGACTACGACGTCGACGAGCAGCGCGCCCGGCTCGCTGCGTCGAGCTGACGTCAGCCCCGGCGCAGCAGCCGGGCGAGGGCCGGAGCCAGCAGCAGCACCAGCAGCAGCCGGAGCAGCTGGACGGCCGTCACGAAGGTGACGTTGCCGCCGGTGGAGGTCGACGTCGCGAGCACGGCGTAGAGGCCGCCGGGCGTCGTGGCCAGGTACGCGTCGAGGCGGCTCGTCCCGGTCGCCGCCGCGAGGGCGAGTCCCAGGCCCGCGCAGGTGACCATGGTGAGCGCGATGGAGACGGCGGCGGTCAGGAGCATCCGCGCGATCGACCGCAGGCTCTCCAGCGTGAACCGCAGCCCGACCTGGACGCCGATCGCGAGGTACCCGAGGCCCTCCACCCAGGTCGGCACGACCGCGTCGGTGAATCCCGGCACGGCGTGCAGCGCCGCCGCGGTGACCACGGGGCCGAGGATGGCCGGCGACGGGAGGTGCGCGACGCGACCCAGCAGCAGCCCCGAGCCGACGGCGAGGACGCAGTAGAGCAGGTCGCGGCCGCTGCCGAGGACGAACCCGCCGGCGGCTGCACCGCCGCGCTCGTGGAAGACCAGCCCGACCACGAGCGGCAGGCTGAACAGCACCACGAGCACGCGCAGGTACTGCAGCACGGTGACGACGCGGTCGTCGGCGCCGAGGTCGCGCGAGAGGGCCGTCATGCCCGACGCGCCGCCGGCGATCGAGGCGAAGGCCGCCGTCACCGGGGTCACCCCGCGGTGCACACGCAGCAGCTGCCCCGCCAGGACGCTCACGACGATCGTCGACGCCGACACCGCCACGACCACGGGCCACGACCAGCCGAGCGACGTGAACGTCCCCCAGTCGACCGAGGCCCCGACGATCGTGCCGACGACGCCCTGGCCCGTCAGCGAGACCCAGCGGGGTGCGTCGAGCGGTCGGGGCGCGAGCCGGCCCGGGGCCAGCAGCGCGTAGACCAGGGCACCGAGCAGCCCGCCGAACAGCAGCGCCGACGGCACCTGGGCGAGCACGAGCGCCGTCGACGCGACGACGACGACGATCCCGAGACGCAACCAGGCCCGCACCCGGGGAACGCTAGTCCTCGGGGTGCGGGCCCGGTGCGCCGGAGGGTCCGGCGGTGGGTCGTGCGGTGTCGTGTCGGTGCCAGGGACGCTCAGGCGAACAGCGCGTCGAGCGAGACGAGCTCGACGGCTCCGACCGCGTAGCGGGCCAGGATGACCTCGGCCACCTCGTCCGACACGCCCAGCGGCTCGGCGACGGCGACGGCGCCGGCCTCGTACGCCAGCTCCTTCACCCGGTCGGGGAGGAACCCCGGGGCGAGCATCAGCTGACCGACCGCGATGTTGCGGCGACCGTCGGCGCGGTGCGCCCGCACGGCCTCGCCCGCCGCGGGCGGCGCGCTCGAGGCGAACGCCGCGATCGTCGGCAGCTTGTGGTGCGCGCCCCAGGCCCGGGCGGCCCGGGCGATGGTGGCGTTCGCGACCGCGTCGGACGAGCCGGCGCCCGCGAGCACCAGGGCGTCGAGCTCGCGGACCCGCTTGTCGCGCAGCACCTCGCGCAGTCGACGGTCGAGCACGTGGAAGAACGCGTTCTCGATGCCGAGGACGTCGGTCACCTCGATCTGCAGACCGTCGTGACGGGAGCGGGCCGCCTTCGCGGCCTCCGGCACGTCGACCTTGGCGTGGTAGGCCTCGGTGAGCAGCAGGGGGACGAGGACGATCTCGCTGTGACCCTCGGCGACCAGACGGTCGACGACGGCGTCGAGGTCGGGCTCGGAGTGGTCGAGGAACGCGGTGGCCACCCGGAGGTCGGGACGCATGCACGCCACGCGCTCCGTCAGGGCAGTGATGGTCTCGGCGGACCGCGGGTCGCGGCTGCCGTGCGCCAGGGCGATCAACGCTGGTGCAGTCATGCTGTCCTCCTTCCAGAGGGGTCGGTGGTGCTGGTGTGGGTGGGGGAGAGGAGTCCGATGAAGCCGAGTCGGAAGGCGCGCAGACAGCTGCGACACTCCCACTCGCCGTGGGTCTCGCCGTGCGGACGCAGGTCCTCGTCGGCGCAGTACGGACAGTGGAACGGTGTCGCCCTCATCGCAGGACCTCCTCGTCGGCGCGGGCGACCCAGTGCGCGAACGACTCGTCGGCGTCGCGCTGCTCCAGGAACGTGCGCGACAGCTTCTCGACGTAGTCGGGCAGCTGCTCGCCGGTCACCTTGTGGGCGCGGAGCTTGCGGCCGAAGCCGGCGTCGAGCCCGAGGGCACCGCCGAGGTGCACCTGGAAGCCCTCCACCTGGTTGCCGTTCTCGTCGAGCACGAGCTGGCCCTTGAGGCCGATGTCGGCCGTCTGGATGCGGGCGCAGGAGTTCGGGCAGCCGTTCACGTTGACCGTGATCGGGGCGTCGAGCTCGGGAACGCGCTTCTCCAGCTCACCGATGAGGTCGGCCGCGCGGGCCTTCGTCTCGACGATGGCGAGCTTGCAGTACTCGATGCCGGTGCAGGCCATCGTGTTGCGACGCCACTGCGAGGGCCGCGCGTGCAGGCCCAGCTCGGCCAGCGCCTCGACGAGCGACTCGACGCGGTCCTCCTCGACGTCGAGCACGACGAGCTTCTGCATGGGCGTGGTGGCGACCCGGTCGGAACCGTGCGCCTCGACGACGTCGGCCACCTGGTTCAGCAGCGTGCCTGAGATGCGACCGACCGTCGCGGCGACGCCCACGTAGTAGCGGCCGTCCTTCTGGCGGTGCACGCCCACGTGGTCGACGGGCGTCGCCGGCACCTCGGGGGCGTCGAGGTCGACGAGGGTGCGCTCGAGGTACTCGTTCTCCAGCACCTCGCGGAACTTCTCGATGCCCCAGTCGGCCACGAGGAACTTCAGGCGGGCGCGGGAGCGGAGCCGGCGGTAGCCGTAGTCGCGGAAGATGCTGACGACGCCCTCCCACACCTCGGGCACCTCGTCGATCGGCACCCAGACCCCGACCCGCTGGGCGAGCATCGGGTTGGTGGACAGCCCGCCGCCGACCCACAGGTCGAAGCCGGGTCCGTGCTCGGGGTGCTCGGCGCCGATGAACGCGATGTCGTTGATCTGCGGGACCACGTCGTGCCCGGGGTGCCCGCTCATCGCCGACTTGAACTTGCGCGGCAGGTTCGAGAAGGCGCGGTCGCCGATGTAGCGGCTCTCGACGGCCTCGATGGCCGGGCGGGCGTCGATGATCTCGTCGGCGCTGATGCCCGCGACGGGGGAGCCGAGGATGACGCGCGGGCAGTCGCCGCACGCCTCCTGCGTCGACAGGCCGACACCCTCGAGCCGCTCCCAGATCGTGGGCATGTCGCGCACGTCGATCCAGTGGTACTGGACGTTCTGGCGGTCGGTGAGGTCGGCGCTGTCACGCGCGAACTCCACGGAGATGTCGGCGATGGTGCGCAGCTGCGCGAGGTCGAGCTGTCCGCCGTCGATCCGCACCCGCAGCATGAAGTAGCGGTCGTCGAGCTCCTCCGGCTCGAGCGTCGCGGTCTTGCCGCCGTCGATCCCGGCCTTGCGCTGGGTGTACAGGCCCCACCAGCGGAAGCGTCCACGCAGGTCGCCGGGGTCGATGCTGTCGAAGCCGCGGTGCGCGTAGATGTTCTCGATGCGGGCGCGCACGTTCAGCGGGTTGTCGTCCTTCTTGGACTGCTCGTTCGCGTTGAGCGGCTCGCGGTAGCCCAACGCCCACTGGCCCTCGCCGCGACGGCGGCGGGCCGGACGGGAGGGGGGCGTAGTGGTGCTCGACGTCATGGGAGTCCTCGGGGAGGACGCGCGACAGCCGGTCGGGGACGGACGGGCGTCGCGCGTCGCGGCAGGTGGGTGCGGGCGCGGTGGGTCAGCGACACGCCATGGTGCGCGCACGACCGAGGTCGACGTGGAGACGTCCCACGAGCCAGAGCGGGTGCGCGATCAGCATGCGGACAGTCTTGCCAGCCCGTGGACGCCTCACAACTGGAGATCTCACCATGTGGTCAGTGCGTCCACATGATGGGACAAGCATGCCGAAACCGGTGAGAGCACGGCGGATCGCGTGACCGGGGTCACTCGGCGTGCGGCGACACCCACGAGACGACGAAGGTGCCCAGCAGGGCACCCAGCAGAGCGCCGACGGCCACCACCAGCGCCAGCGGCCACGCCACGACGCCCGCGGTCGCGAGGCCCAGGACGGCGGCGGGCTGGGCCGCGGCGGCCAGGCCGACCCCGAGCAGACCGCCGGCGGAGACCGGGCCGACGGCCTGCCAGCCGGGACTCGCGGAGTCGCCGGCCAGCGTCGCCCACGCGGTGAGCAGGCCCACGACGGCGGCGAGGACGCCACCGGCGAGCAGCGTCGGATCGTCCCAGACCAGCGTCCCGCCGGGCAGGTCGACGGCGGTGACGGCCGCGCCGGCCGCGACCGCACCCACGACCTGGGCGGCGACCACGGGCAGGGCGCCCGCAGCGGATGCGCGTCCCACCAGGGCGAGTGCCGTCAGCTGTACGGGACCGGTGAGCGCGACCCCCGAATCGGTCGGCCCGTCGTGGAAGCGCGCGAGCCACGCCGTCGCGACTGCCACCGCGGCCACCGCGGCCACCGCCGTCGTCGCGTCGGTGGCCCGCAGCGCCCATGCCGCGACCGCCGTCGTCAGCGCCGAGGCCACCGCGGCGAGCGCGAGCGGCTTCACTCGGCCGCTCCCGTCGCGCGACGCACCGAGGTCGTGAGGCACCTCGTGCCTGCTTCCGCGTCGGGGGCGACGAGCAGGATCGCCCGGGTCGAGGGTGCGCGGCGGAAGGGATGCATGTCGATACCGTAGGGGCATGGCGGCTGAACGGGTAGGACGCCCGGCGGCCGTGGACCGGCTGGCGCGAGTCACGGCACGCACCGTCTCCCGCTGCATCCAGCACCGGGTCACCGGCCTCGCGGCCGAGGCGGCGTTCTTCGCGATCCTGTCGCTGCCGCCGCTCGTGTTCGGGCTCGCCGGCACCATCGGCTTCGTCGCCGAGCGCTACGACGTGGCCCAGGTCGACGTCCTGAAGGACCGGGTGCTCGAGCTCTCGTCCCAGGCGCTCACGCAGGGCACGGTCGACCAGGTCATCGCGCCCACGCTCGACGAGGTGCTGAGGTCCGGACGCATCGACGTCGTCTCCATCGGGTTCGTCCTCGCGCTGTGGTCGGGCTCGCGGGCCCTGAACGTCTTCCTCGACACCATCTCCATCCTCTACGGCCTGGGCGGCGTGCGCGGCATCGTCAAGACGAGGGCGCTGTCGTTCTCGTTGTACGTCGTCGCCCTCGCGATCGCGATCGTCGTCGTGCCGCTCGTGCTCGCCGGCCCGGAGGTGGCGGCGTCGGTCGTGCCCTCGCAGCTGGCCGTGCTGCAGCCGTTGTACTGGCCGGCGGTGCTGCTCGTCTCGGTCGGCTTCCTCGCCTCGCTCTACCACCTGGCCGTCCCGGTCAAGGTGTCCTGGAGGTCCGGTCTGCCCGGCGCGTTCTTCACTATGGGGCTGTGGATCGGCGGCAGCCTGCTCGTGCGGTGGGCGCTCGGCTTCTCCACGGGCGGCACCTCCATCTACGGTCCGCTCGCCGCGCCGATCGCCGTCCTGCTGTGGCTGTACGTCATCTCCATCGCGGTGCTGATCGGGGCTGCGATCAACGCCTCCTTCGACGAGGACCGCCACCCCCGTCCTGACCGCTAGAATCGTCGCCCGTGAAGAAGATGCGGAAGGTCGCGGCCCTCGTCGTGGTGCTGCTCGGGGTCGCAGCGCTGCTCTTCGCGCTGCGTTCGTGCAGCCCCGACGACGACGGCGGATCCGGCTCCAGTGCCGACCCGACGCCGTCGGCGTCGGCCAGCCCGTCGCTCGCGCCGACCAAGATGACGACCACGCGGATCGAGCAGTCGATCAAGACGCGCCTGGACCAGAACGCCGGTCAGCCGACGCGCGTCGAGTGCCCCGACCGGGTGCTGCAGAAGATCGGCACGGCCTTCGACTGCCAGGTGTTCTTCGCCAACCAGCCCAACACGGCGGCAGTCGCGGTCGCGGCGGTCAAGATCGACGGCCCCGACGGCCACTTCGCCTGGAACTCCAAGCCCGTCTCGCAGGGGGAGTGACGTGGGCGCGTCGAAGAAGGTCCTCGCCGCTCTCGTGCTGACCGTCCTCGTGCTCGCCGGCGGCGTGTTCGGGCTGCGCTCGTGGCTCGGGACCGACAGCACCGAGGGGGACGACCAGCGAGCCGCGGGGGAGCGGGTCGTGCCGACGCGTTCGCCGAGCGCCGAGCCGACCGCCTCCGCGTCGCCCTCGCCCTCGGCGAGCCCCTCTCCGTCCGCGAGCCCGTCGCCGACGGCCTCGCCGACCCCCACCGCGTCGCCCACCCCGTCCCGGTCGACGGCTCCCCGACCCGCCCGGCCCGCGCCCGCGGCGCCGCGGACGGTCCGGTCGACGGCCGCCGTGTCGGCGCAGGTGAAGGCCTCGCTCGACGCCCAGGGGCGTCCCACGGTGGTCTCCTGCCCCCGCTCCGTCCCGGCAGCGGTCGGCACGCAGTTCAGCTGCGCCGTCGCCTACGCGGCGCAGCCGTCCGTCGTCGTGGCCGACGCGATCGTGCGGATCACGTCGGCCGACGGCACCTTCACCTGGCGCTCCGTCTCGCGCACCTGACGTCGCTGCGGTTGCGGTCCTGGCAGACGCACCTAGATTGGGAGTACGCCGGGTCCGGCCGTCGGCTTGCGCAGCTCGACGGCCGCCCGGCGGTATCACGTCAGGACGGACCTGGGCCCCGAGCGGGACGCAGCAGCGACGCAGGCACCCAGTTCGCGACCAGCGCGCCCGTCGGCAGCAGCATGACCACGTACGCCCACCAGCCGTCGTCGCGGCGCTGCCAGGTGACGAGCAGACCGGGGTACGGTCGCAGGTCCACCTGACGCGCGGACGGCGCCACCCACACGTGACGCGCGCGCTCGACCGACGAGGGCTCCGGCGACGGCCTGGCGGCCGTGGAGCGCGGTGCGTGGTGGGGGTGGGCGCTCACCCGGACGATGCTAGTCGAACACGTGGTCGAATGCGCTGCGGAACGGCTCGTCCTCGAGATGCGGATGCAGCAGACCTGCGTACCGTCGAGCGCACCGGTTCGGTGAGTTTCCCGGACCGGGCCAGCCTCACACCAGCCCCGCATCTCGCATGTCGGTGTGACGACGAGCGGCCCCGCCAGCGGCGGGGCCGCTGTCGCGCGGGGCGCGGCGCCGAGGTCTCGTGCGTGCTGCCGCGACCGGGGTCGACCTATGCTCCCCGCATGAGGCGTCGTCTGGTCGCGGTCGCGGTGGTCCCCCTGCTCCTCCTGGGCGCGTGCGGCGGGTCCGACAGCGGTTCGGCGCCGACCGCGACCGAGCCGGGACCGGCGGAGTCGGCGTCGGGCGCGCAGGGTGAGGCGCTCGAGCAGGCCGTCGTCCGCGACGTCGACGCCTTCCACGGTGGCCGCGCCGACGACGCGTATGCGTTCCTGTCGGCGCGGTGCCGCCAGGAGCTGCCGTTCACCGAGTTCCGGCGGATGACGAGCCAGGCCACCGCGCTCGACGGCGACGACCCCCTGCGCGACGTGGAGGCGACGGCTGACGGCGCCCGCGGCACGGTGTCGTACGAGCTCGACGTCGAGTCCCTGTCCGAACGGGACCAGCCGTGGGTCCGTGAGGACGGCGGCTGGCGCAACGACGACTGCTGAGGCCTCACGCGGGGTCGGGACGGCCCGGGGCGCGACGGCTCCCCGCGTCACGCCCCGAGTCGGTCAGCGTCGCCCCTGGTCGACGCGCTCCCAGTCGACGTCTGGTGCGTCACAGGCGCACCGATCCACGTCGACGTCGCCTACTGAAGCAGAGGTCCTGCGGGGCCGCATCTCCATCGTCGGGACCCGTCGCGTCGGCGGAGGCCATCTCGCGGCGCGACCTCCCGGATGAACATTGTGCGGTTTCGTCCCGCAACAACCCGGGGACCTCTAGATTGATCGCCGGCCCGGTCCGCAGCGCATGGCGGCCGGACCTGGCGGTGGGCCCGATTCCCGAGGTCGAGCCCCCGTCTGATGCGGCCCGCGCGGCGTCCGGTGGTCCTCGTCGCCGCGCGGGCCCATCTCCTGTCGGCGCGTCATGGGCCTCTGCCCGCGGCACTCGCGTCGGAGCCTGCACGCTGGCGGCACGTCCCGGCTCGCAGTCGACCACTGCATGAACATCCGCCCAGCGGGAAGGTAGAGCGCAGCACCGTCGGGTTCAACCACGAGCCCCGAGTGCGAGCGGCTGGGGCGGCTTCGGCCGAGGCGCCCCGGCCGCGTTCGTCGCATCGCCTCGAGGCGCACGGTCGACGTGCCGGAGCGTAGGACGCGGAGCGCCGGGCACGAGGGTCGCCGGTGGCCCCGACGGGACCGTCTTGGCTGTCTGGTGAAGGAGACTTGTGGAGACGAGACGCTGTCGACGTCCTCGGGGGGATGAGAGTCGTCGACAGCGTCTCGCCGGCCCGGCTCGCGGTGGAGCGGGCGCGATGTCGTGGATCGTTTCCTTGGGAGAGAGGATCAGCGACGCGTCGAGGCTAGCGGGCGGTGCGCCGCCTTGACGGCGGATCGCGCCATGGTGAATCTCACGCTCGGGACGACCCATCCTCGCGGAGGTGCTGCGCCGAATCTCTCCTCGCGCCGACGCGGCAGGCCCGGTCCGTGCGCGCAACGAACGAGTCGCGTGTACCGTCGAGAAGTCGGCCTCCCGCCTCCGCGGGCACCGATGTGAGGGTGGGTCCCTCGACTGCGTCCAGGGGTTGCAGCGTCGGGGGGCCCGGTCGGGGAGCGGCCGCCGATCGTGGTCGACGATGTTCGCGACGTCTCGGGTGCTGAAGAGCGAGCCAGTCCGAGCATGACGACGCCGAATGCACGGCCGTGGCTCGGGCGAGGGGCGGCTCAGGTGCGCGGCGCTACAGTGGCACCACGACCGCGAGTGTCAGCTCATCCACGAACCTGACGCGGGCGGCAATCCCCACAGGTGGTGGCCCCGATGGCCCTCCGTGCCCGTACGTCCTTCGCACCGCTCGTCTCCGCTCGTCCGGCCCCAGAGCCTGACGGCGCCTGGTGGCCTCGAAGCCGCTCGCTCGCCCACGAGCTGGCCAGCTTCTTCGAGGCATGGCCTCCCGAGCGTGGACGGATCCAGCGGATCCTCTACTCCTCGCCCGACTGGGACGACCACCCCCACTCGGTGACGGTCCCGGGCCGACGCGTCAAGACGGGAACCTTTCCTCGCGAGGACACCCACGTGCTCACGGTCAGCATGGCGGACCGTTCCGACCACGTGATCACGGTTGTCGACCCGAGCGCCTCGACGACTGAAGCGCACCGTCTGATGTCCGGTTTCAGCGACACCGACGAGAGCGACATGGCGCTACCTCGCTGGAGCGGCGAGGGCGGCTCGCTCTGAGGGTCGATGCGCCGCTCATCGCATCGGCTTCGACACCGGGCTGAGCGTCGACGCCCCTCACGGTGTCATCGCGAGGGGCCGCCCAGGACTGAGCCTGAGGATGCGGTGGTGCCACGGACCCGCATGCGGAGACTCCCACCGCACGTACACCGCACCAGCCTTCCGAGCGCTCGTAGCCGCAACGAGAAAAGCCCCGAAATCCCTTGGGATTCCGGGGCCTTCCGGTGGTGGGCGATACTGGGTTTGAACCAGTGACCTCTTCCGTGTCAGGGAAGCGCGCTACCGCTGCGCCAATCGCCCGTGGGTGGTGCTGTTCTGTTGGGGGATCGAGGTGGGTACGGGATTTGAACCCGTGTACACGGATTTGCAGTCCGTTGCCTCGCCTCTCGGCCAACCCACCGCTGGATGGGTATGGGGACCCTCTCCGAGCGGACAACGAGATTCGAACTCGCGACCCTCACCTTGGCAAGGTGATGCTCTACCACTGAGCTATGTCCGCATTCGCACCGTTCCCGGCGCGAGATGAAACATTAGTACATGCCCCTGCGGCGGCCAAACAGGGGGGTCCGGGCGGGCGCGTTAGGGTGGAGCCATGCGTGCCTGGCTGAACGGAAAACTGCTGGAATCACCGGACGAACCGGCCCTCAGCGTGCTCGACCACGGGCTCGTCGTGGGCGACGGCGTGTTCGAGACCGTCGCCGTCGACGACGGGCAGCCGTTCGCCCTCACGCGCCACCTCGACCGGCTCGCGCGCTCCGCCGAGGGGCTCGGCATCGGCCGGCCCGACCTCGGCCTCCTGTGCGAGGGGATCGACGCGACCCTGGACGGCCAGGACCTCCCCTTCGGACGGGTGCGGATCACCGTCACGTCGGGTCGGGGTCCGCTCGGCTCGCCCCGTGGCGACCACGGGCTCACCCACGTCGTCGTCACCGAGCCGGCCCAGAAGCCGCCGTCGGTCGCCACGATCATCACGGTGCCGTGGCCCCGCAACGAACGAGGTGCGCTGTCCGGTCTCAAGACCACGTCGTACGCCGAGAACGCCAGGATGATCGAGGCGGCGCGCGCCGCAGGCGCGTCGGAGGCGGTCATGCCGAACACGCAGGGCCACCTGTGCGAGGGCACGGGCTCGAACATCATGTACGTCCTCGACGGCACCCTCGTCACCCCCACGCTCGCGTCGGGCTGCCTGGCCGGCATCACCCGGGCGCTGGCGCTCGAGTGGTTCGCCGACGAGCTCGACGTCGTGGAGCGCGACGCGCCGATCGAGGTGCTCGCCGACGCCGAGGAGGTCGTCCTCGTCGGCACGACGCGCGACATCCAGGCCATCTCGCACGTCGACGGACGGCCCGTCGCCGCGGCTCCCGGGCCCGTCACGCAGCGTGCGCAGGCCATCTGGGCGCGGGAGGCCGCGAAGACGTCGGACCCGTAGCTCGACCTCGGGACGGGGTGGAGTAAGGTTCTGACGTCCCCGGGCGATTGGCGCAGTGGTAGCGCGCTTCGTTCACACCGAAGAGGTCACTGGTTCGAACCCAGTATCGCCCACCGACACGCAGGCCCCCGGCTCTCGAGCCGGGGGCCTCGTCGTTCGCCCGGCGCTCCTACGATGGCCGGCATGTCGATCGAGAGCGCCCGCGCCCACCTCGCCCGCTTCGGACGCGACGTCGACGTCGTCGAGACGTCCGGGTCGAGCGCGACGGTCGAGCTGGCGGCTGCCGAGCTCGGTGTCGAGCCGGCGCGGATCGCGAAGACGCTCGGCTTCTACGGCCGAGAGCCGGGAACCAGCATCCTCGTCGTCGCCGCGGGCGACGCACGGGTCGACAACGCGGCCTTCAAGGCGACGTTCGGCCTGAAGGCGCGCATGCTCAAGCCCGACGACGTCGAGGCGCTCACGGGCCACCCTGCGGGCGGTGTGTGCCCGTTCGCCAACCCCGACGGAGCGGCCGTGCACCTCGACGAGTCGCTGCGACGGTTCCCGTCGGTCTACCCGGCCGTCGGCAACGCGGCGTCGGCCATCGAGCTCACGCCCGACGAGCTCGAGGTCGTCGCGGAGCCGGTCGGCTGGGTGAGCGTGACGAAGCGACCCACCTCGTCGTTTTGACGGGATCGCGACGGTTCTCGGCCCGAGAACAGTCGTGAAGTCCCCACGACGCGGGAAGGCGGGTGGGGGAGGAGATCAGGTGGTCTCTGAGGTGCCGAGCGGGTCGAGCCGCACCCACCCGCGGTCGGTGTGACGCTCGAGGCGCAGCCCGCGGCCCTCACCGGGGGTGGGGGCCTCGAACGGTCGGCTCGAGCGCCAGGCGACGGCGGCCTGGTCGTGCTCCAGCGTCTCCTCGGCGACGACGTCGCCGTCCTCCGTGGTCAGTCGGTACTCAGCCATGGGACCACCGTGCCGTGGAACGCGACGACGTGCGAGCCGACGTCAGCCGCGACCGAAGAGCAGCCGGAACCTCGACGCCCGCACCGACACGACCGGACGCCGCCCCGCGAGCAGCGACAACGGGCCCGAGAACGTCCACGACGTGCGCAGCAGCTGCGCGCGGAGTCGGCCGCGCACGGACGTGACGACAGAGCGCCCGCCCCGACGCTGCACCACGCGGAACGAGAGCGGCCAACGACCCGGCAGGCCCACCGTGCGCGCGACCTCGACGCTCGCGAGGCCGTCGCCGCGGTGCCGACGCCCCGGCTCGACGTCGAACCGGGCGAGGTCCTTCGGGATGGCCCACAGCGCGCGCCCACCGTCGCGCGAGGCCTCGCTGTCGACCCAGATCCACGGGATCCACACGCGCGGTCGCACGCCGCGGCGCACGAGCACGGTGGCCATGACCTCGTCGTAGACGAGCGGGCTCGGCTCCTCGTACCGGAAGAAGGCGGCGGTCACGACCGCCCGCCCCGCCACGGAGACGACACGGGTGCCGGGCGGCGGCGCCGGCAGCGACCGGACGGGCACGAGGAACACCGACGCGACCGCCTGGCCGTGCAGGTCCCACGGTTCCGGGGGATAGGTCACGCCCACGCGAAGTCCTCGACGTCGAGGGAGCGCACCCGGCGGTGGTACGGGTACGTCGAGCCGGGCCAGTTCGACGTGATGCGACCCGACGGGTGGCGGTACCAGCTGTCACAGCTGCCCCAGACGGACTTCTCCAGCCGCTCCTGCACCTGGCGGTCGTACGCCGCCTCGACCTCGGGCCGCACGTCGACCGTGGCGTGGGCTCCCTCACGCATCCGGTCGAGCACCAGGCGCATGTGCCGTGCCTGCGCCTCGAGCATGTAGATGATCGACCCGCCGCCGAGGTTCGTGTTCGGGCCGTAGGAGACGAACAGGTTCGGGAAGCCCGGCACGTACATGCCGAGGTGGGCGTGCGCGCCGTCGACCCAACGCTTGGCGAGGGCCTCGCCGTCCACGCCGCGCACGTCGATCGTGTCGAGGAAGTCCTGGGCGGCGAAGCCCGTCCCGTAGACGATGACGTCGGCAGGGTGCACGGTGCCGTCGGCGGTCTCCAGTCCCTCGGGGACCACCCGCACGATGCGCTCGGCGACGACGTCGACGTGGTCGCGCTCCAGCGTCGGGTAGAACGTGTTGGAGAACAGGATCCGCTTGCAGCCGATCGGGTAGTCGGGCGTGAGGACCTCGCGCAGGCGCGGGTCGCGCACCTGGCGGTGCAGGTGCGCGAGGGCCACGCGCTTCTCGATGGCGCCGACGACCGTCCCCTCGTCGAGACCTCGCGAGAACTGCTCGCCGAGCGTCCACCACAGCGGGCGCTCGAGCCGGATCCCCGGCCGCCACCAGCGGGGGAGCGGACCGTCGGGCTTGGGGAGGATGTAGTTCGGGGAGCGCTGGAACAAGGTGAGCTCGCCGGCGACGTCGGCCAGGTGCGGGACGTACTGGATGGCGCTCGCGCCGACGCCGACCGCGGCGACCCACTTCCCGCGCAGGTCGAGGTCGTGGTCCCAGCGCGCCGAGTGGAACGCGTCGCCCTCGAAGTCGTCGATGCCAGGGATGGCGGGCAGGCGTGGCTCCGACAGCTGTCCCACGGCGCTCACCAGCACCTGCACCCGCTCGAGTGACCCGTCGGCGAACCCGACCTCCCACTGCCGGTCCGTCTCGTGCCAGTGCGCCGAGACGACCTCGCGGCCCAGGTGCACGAGCGGCGTGATGCCGAGGTCGTCGGCGGTGCGCCGCAGGTAGGCGTGGATCTCCGGCTGCAGCGCGTACCGGCGCGACCAGTCGGTGTTCACGGCGAAGGAGAACGAGTACAGCGGCGAGGGGACGTCGCAGCCGGCGCCGGGGTAGGTGTTGTCGCGCCACACGCCCCCGACGTCGTCGCCACGCTCCCACAGCCGTACGTCGGTGTGCCCGTGCTGCAGGAGCTCGGCTGCCACGGCGATGCCGCCGAAGCCCGAGCCGATGATGCCGACGGACGTCATGAGCCCTCCAGGACGTGGACGAGGTGGGTGGTGAGCAGGTCGAGGACGTCGTCGCGCGTGAGCGTGCCCCGCTGGAGCCACTCCCGGCACAGCGCCTTCACGTACGCGGCCGAGGCCCGTAGCCGGGCCCGCAGCACAGGGGAGTCGGGCAGCCCGACGGCGTCGAGCACGAGGCGTGCGGCGCGGTCGTCGGCCTCGTCGACCACGACCTGCAGGTCGGACTCCCCGTGCAGCTCGGCGGCGCCGGACGCGGCGACCCAGGCCTGCCCGTACGTCTGCGCGGCGTCGAGGATCCAGTCCATCGTCACCCGCACCCGCTCCTCCATCGGCAGGTGCAGCAGGTCGGGCAGCTCGGTCTCTGGCATGAACGTCGAGTCGCGCATGACGGCGAGGAAGATCTCGCGCTTGGAGCCGAAGTAGTGGTGCAGCAGCCCCCGCGTGACGCCGGCCGCGCTCGCCAGCTCGGCCAGCGAGACGTCGTCGTAGGCGCGCTCGGCGTACAGCGTGCGGGCGGCCTCGAGGATCTGGCGACGGCGCGCGTCGGGCTCGAGGCGGTGGCGGGGCAGAGCGGTCACGCGACGAGTGAACAACGCTATTGGCAAAGTGTCAACAAGCGGGTACGGTGCGCGACATGAAGCACTACGACGTCCTGGTGGTCGGCTCCGGGTTCGGCGGCAGCGTGACCGCGCTCAGGCTCACCGAGAAGGGCTACGCGGTCGGTGTCATGGAGGCGGGCCGACGCTTCGCCGACGACGAGCTGCCCGAGACGTCGTGGCGTCTGCGCCGCTACCTGTGGGCCCCGTGGGCGCGCTGCTTCGGCATCATGCGCATCACGCCGCTCAAGGACGTCCTCATCGCGAGCGGCGCCGGCGTCGGTGGCGGCTCCCTGGTGTACGCGAACACGCTCTACCAGCCGCTCGACGGCTTCTACGACGACCCGCAGTGGGCCCACGTCACCGACTGGCGCGACGAGCTCGCCCCGCACTACGACCAGGCCCGCCGCATGCTCGGGGTCGCGACCTACCCGCGCACGACCCTGCCCGACCGGTTGATGGCGGAGGTCGCCGAGGGGCTCGGCGTCGGCGACACGGTCCACGCCGCCGACGTCGGCGTGCTGTTCGGCGACCGTCCCGGCGAGGAGGTCGACGACCCCTACTTCGGCGGCGCCGGGCCTGCACGCCGCACGTGCACCGACTGCGGTGCCTGCATGACCGGCTGCCGGCACAACGCGAAGAACACGCTCGTGAAGAACTACCTGCACCTGGCCGAGCGGGGCGGCGCCCAGGTGCACCCGCTGACCACGGTGACCGACGTGCGCCCGCGGCGCGGCGGTGGCTACGTGGTGCACACGCGACGCACCGGCAACCGGCTGCGGCGTCGTCGCTTCAGTGCCGACCAGGTGGTCTTCGCGGGCAACGCGCTCAACACGCAGGACCTGCTGCACCGGCTCCGCCGTCGCTCGCTGCCGGAGATCTCCGAGCGGCTGGGGGAGCTGAGCCGCACGAACTCCGAGGCGGTGCTCTCGGCCCGCGCGAGCGCGAAGGACGCCGACGTCACGCCCGGCGTCGCGATCACGTCGTCGTTCCACCCCGACCCGCAGACGCACGTCGAGCCCGTCCGCTACGGCCGGGGCTCGGGCGCGCTGAGCCTGATGAACATGGCGCTGGCCGACCACCGCGGCGGGGGCTCGCAGCTGCGCAAGGTGCTGCGCGGCTACCGCGGCCTCGGGCTGCGCGGCACGCTGCGCCTGCACGACCCGCGCCGCTGGGCCGAGCAGTCGGTCGTGGTGCTCGTCATGCAGTCGCTCGACAACTCCGTCACGACGTTCCTGAAGCGCGGTCCGTTCGGCCTCAGGATGAGCAGCCGGCAGGGCACGGGCGCGCCGAACCCGTCGCACATCCCCGTGGCCGACCACGTCGCCCGCGAGATCGCCGACAAGCTCGACGGCGTGCCGGGCGGCTCCGTCGGCGAGCTCGTCGGCATCCCGCTCACGGCCCACTTCATCGGGGGCTGCCCGATCGGCACCACGCCGCAGGAGGGCGTCATCGACCCCTACCAGCGGCTGTTCGGGCACGACGGCCTGCACGTCGCGGACGGCTCGGCCATCAGCGCGAACCTCGGGGTCAATCCGTCGCTGACGATCACGGCCCAGGCGGAGCGGGCGATGTCGTTCTGGCCCAACCGCGGCGAGCCCGACCCGCGTCCGCCGCTCGGGTCGGCGTACCGCCGGGTCGACGCCGTCGCCCCCCACCGGCCGGTCGTGCCCGAGGGCGCGCCGGGCGCGCTGCTCCTGCCCACGCCGCGCCTGCGCGTCGGGGCCTCGTGACGCCTCGCCGACGTCAGGTCAGTCGGGGACGCCCCAGGTGTACGTCTGCTTGACCAGCTTCAGGTAGGTGAACGTCTCGGTGCTGACGACGTCGTCCCGGGCGCGGATGTTCTCCGACAGCACCTGCAGCAGGTGCTCGTCGGTCTCGCACACGAGCTCGAGGATGATGTCGAACGAGCCCGCCGTGATGACCACGTAGTCGACCTCGGGGATCTCGGCGAGGCTCTCGGCGAGCGGCTCCAGCGGACCCCTGCCGCGGATGCCGATGAGCGCCTCCCGGGCGAAGCCGAGCTGCATCGGGTCGGTGACCGCGACGATGTTGATGACGCCGGAGTCCGTCAGCTTCTGCACGCGCTGGCGCACCGCGGCCTCCGAGAGCCCGACCTCCTTGCCGATGGCCGCGTACGACATGCGGCCGTCGACCTGCAGCAGCGCGATGATGCGCTTGGCGACCTCGTCGAGCACCGGCGCGCTCATGGCGTCGCCTCGGCGACGAAGGGGGACTGGCGAACGTTCATGCGGAGATCTTGGCCCACGCCTCCGTCAGCACGCCACGCAGCACCTGCTCGATCTCGTCGAACTGGGCCTGCTCGGCCACCAGGGGCGGCGCCAGCTGGACGACCGGGTCGCCCCGGTCGTCGGCGCGGCAGTAGAGGCCGGCGTCGAGCAGTGCGTGCGACATGAACCCGCGCAGGAGCCGGTCGCACTCCTCGGACGTGAAGGTCTCCTTCGTGTCCTTGTCCTTCACCAGCTCGATGCCGTAGAAGAAGCCGTCGCCGCGGACGTCGCCGACGATCGGCAGGTCGCCGAGCCGCTCCAGCGTGCTGCGGAACGCGCCCTCCGTCGACCGCACGTGCTGCAGCAGGCCCTCGCGCTCGAAGAGGTCGAGGTTGGCCAGGGCCACGGCGCAGGAGACCGGGTGCCCGCCGAACGTGTACCCGTGGGCGAACATCTCGCCGGTGCGCTGGAAGGGCTCGGCGACGCGGTCGCTGACGATCGTCGCGCCGAGGGGGGAGTAGCCCGACGTCAGGCCCTTCGCGCAGGTGATCATGTCGGGCACGTAGCCGTAGCGCTCGGCCCCGAACGTGGTGCCGAGACGTCCGAAGGCGCAGATCACCTCGTCGGAGACCAGCAGCACGTCGTGACGGTCGCAGATCTCGCGCACCCGCTGGAAGTAGCCGGGCGGCGGCGGGAAGCACCCGCCCGCGTTCTGCACCGGCTCCAGGAACACGGCGGCGACCGTCTCGGGACCCTCGGCCTCGATGGCCACCTCGATCTGGTCGGCCGCCCAGCGCCCGAACGCCTCGAGGTCGTCGGCGTGCTGCGGGGCGCGGTAGTGGTTGGTGTTGGGCACCCGGAACGTCGAGGGCACGAGCGGCTCGAACTGCTGCTTCAGCGTCGGGAGACCCGTGATCGAGAGCGCCCCGTGCGTGGTGCCGTGGTAGGCCACCGAACGGCTGATCACCTTGTGCTTCATCGGCTTGCCGACGAGCTTGAAGTAGTTCTTCGCCAGCTTCCACGCCGTCTCCACGGCCTCGCCGCCGCCGCTGGAGAAGAACACGCGGTTCAGGTCGCCGGGCGCGAGCGACGCGATCCGCTCCGCGAGGTCGATCGCCGTGGGGTGCGCGTACGACCAGAGTGGGAAGAACGCGAGGTCCTGCGCCTGACGGGCCGCCGCCTCGGCGAGCTCACGCCGACCATGGCCGGCCTGCACGACGAAGAGACCGGCGAGGCCGTCGAGGTAGCGCCGCCCCCGGTCGTCCCAGACGTAGCAGCCCTCGCCCCGGACGATCACGGGCACGTCGGCGGCGTCGGCGTCCTTCAGGGGCGCGAAGTGCATCCACAGGTGGTCGCGCGCGGCCTTCTGACGTCGCGCGAGCTGCTCGTCGATGCCGGGGGCGCGGTGTGGGTCGAGCGTTGGGTGGGTCATGGTTCCTCCGATCACTGCGAGTATTCGCGACGGAATGCGTCGAATGCAAGGGTCAAGGCGACTGAACACGTAACGATCATGTGACGACTCTTGTGGATTCCGTCGAGCGGGTGCAGAGTTCCTGCAACGAGTCGACGGGAGAGGAGCACCCATGGCGCAGGACGTGGGACCGGGAGCCGCCGACGTGGCTCCCACGGGCGGCAAGGGTCTGAAGGCCAACGCGATCGGCTTCTGGGAAGGCCTGTCGATCGGGCTCGACGCGACCGCGCCGGCCTACTCGATCGCCGCCGTGCTCGGCTCGATGGTGGTGGTGGCGGGCATCCACGCCCCGGCGGTGCTGTGGCTGTCGTTCGTGCCGATGTTCCTCATCGCCGGTGCGTTCCTCTACATGAACCGGGCCGACACCGACTGCGGCACCACGTTCTCGTGGGTCACCCGCGCGATGGGCCCCTGGATCGGCTGGATGGGCGGCTGGGCCGTCTTCACCACCGGCGTGCTCGTCATCGGCTCCCTCGCCGACGTCGCCGCGCGCTACCTCTTCGTCATGGTCGGCGCCGACTCGCTGGCCGCCAACCGCCCGGTCGTCGTGACGATCGCCGTGGCCATCGTCGTCGTCATGACGTGGCTGTGCGTCCGCGGCACCGAGGCGTCGGCGAGGTTCCAGGTCTGGCTGGTCTTCGCGCAGGTCGGCGCGCTGCTCCTCTTCGTCGGCGTCGCCGCCGTGCGGCTCGCGACCGGGTCGCTGCCCGCCGGCGCGACGACCCCGAGCTGGAGCTGGCTCAGCCCGGCCGGACTCGACTCCCACGAGCTGGTCAGCGGCCTGCTCATCGGCGTCTTCATCTACTGGGGCTGGGAGAGCGCGGTGAACCTGTCCGAGGAGTCGACCGACGGCGACACCACGCCCGGTCGCGCCGGCATCTGGAGCACGGTCATCCTCGTCGCGACCTACCTCGGCGTCGGGATCGTGACCATCGCCGCCGGAGGCGTCGACTTCGTCACCGGCTACGAGGACGACGACGCGCTGTTCGGTGCCGTCGGCGACCTCGTCATGGGGCCGTTCGCCTTCGTGCTGCTGCTCTCGATCATCACCTCGGGCATCGCCTCGACGCAGACGACCATCCTGCCCGCGTCCCGCGTGTCGCTCTCGATGGCGAGCGCCGGGGCGTTCCCGAAGATGTTCGCCCGCATCCACGAGCGGTACGGGACGCCGTCGTTCAGCACCTGGTTCATCGGCGCCGTGGCCATCGCCTGGTACGTCGGCGCGAGCGCGATCAGCGACAACTTCCTGTTCGACTCGATCTCGGCGTTGTCCCTGATGATCGCCTTCTACTACGGCCTGACCGGCCTGGCGTGCGCCATCTACTGGCGTCGACGGCTCTTCACGTCGGCCAAGGCGTTCCTGTTCATCGGGGTGGGTCCGCTCGTCGGCGCAGGCACCCTCTTCTACCTCCTGTACGAGTCCGTGCTCGACCTCTCCGACCCCGGCGCCTCGTACAGCGGCTCGTCGGTGCTCGGCGTCGGGCTGCCGCTCGCGATCGCCGTCGTCTTCCTGGTGCTCGGCCTGGTGCTCATGCTCGTCTGGCGGTTCACCGTCGGCGCCACGTTCTTCACGCGCAAGGGCTTCGAGACCGTCTCCGACGAGGTGGCGCTCGCGGCGCTCGGCCCGACGCGTCCCGGCGCGGCCCTGGACTGAGTCGTCGTCGCGCCCCGCCACCTGCTCACCACCCCGCCCCACCGTCCCGAGCCCGGGACACCTCCGAGGAGAGACATGAAGATCCTGCTGGTCGGCTCCGGCGGCGTCGGCGCCGCCTTCACGGCCATCGCCGCACGTCGCGACTTCTTCGAGCTCGTGGTCGTCGCCGACTACGACGAGGCGCGCGCCCGCGCCGCCGTCGACGCCCTCGACGACGAGCGCTTCGTGGCAGCCCGCGTCGACGCGTCGTCGGCCGACGACGTCGCGGCCCTGTGCCGCGAGCACGACGTCACCCACGTCATGAACGCCGTCGACCCGCGGTTCGTCATGTCGATCTTCGACGGTGCGTTCGCCGCGGGCGCCGACTACCTCGACATGGCGATGTCGCTGTCGACACGGCACCCCGAGGAGCCGTACGCCAAGGTCGGCAAGAAGCTCGGCGACGACCAGTTCGCCGTCGCCGACCAGTGGGAGTCGGCTGGTCGTCTCGCCCTCGTCGGCATGGGCGTGGAGCCGGGCCTCTCCGACGTGTTCGCCCGGTACGCGGCCGACCACCTGTTCAGCGAGATCCGTGACCTGGGCACCCGCGACGGCGCCAACCTGGCGGTGCACGACGAGCACGGCAACGAGGTGTTCGCGCCGTCGTTCTCGATCTGGACGACCATCGAGGAGTGCCTCAACCCGCCGGTGGTCTGGGAGAGGGCGCGCGCCGACGAGCCCGACGGCGGCTGGTTCGTGACACCCCCGTTCTCCGAACCCGAGGTGTTCGACTTCCCCGAGGGCATCGGGCCCGTCGAGTGCGTCAACGTCGAGCACGAGGAGGTGCTCCTCATGCCCCGCTGGGTCGACGCCGAGCGGGTCACGTTCAAGTACGGGCTGGGGGAGGACTTCATCACCGTGCTCAAGGCCCTGCACGACGTCGGGCTCGACAGCACGACCCCCGTCCGCGTGCCGTCGGCCGGCGGAGCGGTCGAGGTGTCCCCGCGCGACGTCGTCGCCGCCTGCCTGCCCGACCCCTCGACCATCGGCCCGCGCATGACCGGCAAGACCTGCGCCGGGCTCTGGATCACCGGCACCGGCAAGGACGGGCAGGAGCGCGAGACCTACCTGTACCACGTCGTCGACAACGAGTGGGCCATGCAGGAGTACGGGCACCAGTGCGTCGTGTGGCAGACCGCCGTGAACCCGGTGGTCGCGCTCGAGCTGCTCGCCGACGGCACCTGGAGCGGGGCGGGGGTGCTCGGCCCCGAGGCCTTCGACGCGGTGCCGTTCCTGGAGCTGCTCACCGCCTACGGCTCCCCGTGGGGCCAGCGGGACTCCTGATCCTGCGCAGGCCCTAGGGTGAGGGCAAGCAGAACGGCCCAGCCGTAGGGGTCGTCGGGACCAGAATGGAGCACCGCCATGTCCGTCACCGTGCACGTCGCCGCCGAGGCGGGGGCCGAGGCAGCACCCCAGACCGTCGACGAGGGGACGAAGGCGTGGCAGCTCTTCGCCGAGCAGCCCGACGTCGTCGCCGCGCGCATCGACGGCGACCTGCGTGACCTGTCGACGCTGCTCGCCGAGGGCCAGACCGTGGTCCCGGTGACGCTCGACAGCCCCGACGGCCTCGACATCCTGCGCCACTCCACCGCGCACGTCATGGCCCAGGCCGTGCAGGAGCTGTTCCCGGAGGCCAAGCTCGGCATCGGCCCGCCGATCACCGACGGCTTCTACTACGACTTCGACGTCGCCGAGCCGTTCAAGCCCGAGGACCTGCAGGCCATCGAGTCGCGCATGAAGAAGATCGTCAAGGAGGGCCAGCGCTTCGACCGTCGCGAGATCAGCGACGACGCCGCGCGCGAGGAGCTCGCCGACGAGCCGTACAAGCTCGAGCTCATCGGCCTGAAGTCGAGCGCCGGCTCCACGGAGGGCGCGAGCGTCGAGGTCGGCGAGGGCGGCCTCAGCATCTACGACAACGTCAAGCGCGACGGATCGCTGGCCTGGAAGGACCTCTGCCGCGGCCCGCACCTGCCCACGACCAAGCGCATCCCCGCCTTCCGGCTCATGCGCTCGGCCGCCGCGTACTGGCGCGGCGACGAGAAGAACAAGCAGCTGCAGCGCATCTACGGCACCGCCTGGCCCACCAAGGAGGCGCAGGAGGAGTACCTGCACCGCCTCGAGGAGGCGCAGCGTCGCGACCACCGCCGCCTCGGCACCGAGCTCGACCTGTTCTCCTTCCCCGACGAGATCGGCTCCGGCCTGCCCGTCTTCCACCCGCGCGGTGGCGTGATCAAGCGCGAGATGGAGGACTACGTCCGTCGTCGGCACATCGAGGAGGGCTTCGAGTACGTCGGCACCCCGCACATCGCCAAGGAGGGCCTGTTCCACACGTCGGGCCACCTGCCGTACTACGGCGAGGGGATGTTCCCGGCGCTCGACGTCGACGGTCAGGACTACCGCCTCAAGGCGATGAACTGCCCGATGCACAACATCATCTACCGCTCTCGGCAGCGCTCCTACCGCGAGCTGCCGCTGCGGTTCTTCGAGTTCGGGCACGTGTACCGCAACGAGAAGTCCGGCGTCATCCACGGCCTCACGCGCGTGCGCGGCTTCGCGCAGGACGACTCGCACTCCTACGTCACCCCCGAGCAGGCGCCCGACGAGGTGCGTCACCTGCTGAACTTCATGCTCAGCCTGCTGCGCGACTTCGGCCTCGACGACTTCTACCTCGAGCTGTCGACCCGCGACGCGTCGAAGGACAAGTTCATCGGGTCCGACGAGGACTGGGAGCTCGCCACCCAGGTGCTCGCCGACGTGGCCGCCGAGACCGGGATCGAGCTCGTGCCCGACCCGGGCGGCGCGGCCTACTACGGCCCGAAGATCTCGGTGCAGGCGCGCGACGCGATCGGTCGCACCTGGCAGATGGGCACGGTGCAGTACGACTTCAACCAGCCAGCGCCGGAGCGGTTCAACCTGGAGTACGTGGCCGCCGACGGCACGCGCAAGCAGCCGGTGATGATCCACTCCGCGAAGTTCGGCTCGATCGAGCGGTTCCTCGGCGTGCTCGTCGAGCACTACGCCGGCGCCTTCCCTCCGTGGCTCGCGCCCGTCCAGGCGGTCGGGATCCCCGTCGCCGAACGGCACTCGGACTATCTGCACACGCTCGGCCAGCGGCTCCGCGGTGCGGGCATCCGCTTCGAGGTCGACGACTCCGACGAGCGGATGCAGAAGAAGATCCGCACCGCCCAGACGCAGAAGGTGCCCTTCATGCTGCTCGTCGGCGACCGCGACATCGAGGCCGACGCCGTCTCGTTCCGCTACCGCAACGGCGAGCAGGAGAACGGGGTGCCCGTCGACGACGCGGTCCGGCGCATCCTCGAGGCCGTGGCGTCGCGCGAGCAGGTCTGAGCGGCGCCGGCCTGTCCGTACGGCTCTCGCCCTCGTTCCCGGTGATCCGGGGACGGGGGCGACGTCGTTGCCCTAGGGTCGCGCCGTGAGCAGACGCATCCTCGCAGCAGTCAACGGTCGCCCGCTCGTTCTTGGCCTCGCCCTCCTGCTCGCCGTCGGCCTTCTCGGGCCCGCGGCTGCACCTGCCGCCGCTGGGGATGCCTACATCGGCCCGATCGGGCCGCGGACCCGGTGCGTCGAGGGGACGGAGCCGTTGCAGCTACCCGTCGTGCGCTCTGTCGGGGCTGACGGGCCTCGCACCGGCCAGTTGATCCGCTGGGAGTACCGCACCACCTCGAACGGTCCGTACGTCTCCACGGACGCCGTTGCCGTGGGGGAGGACGGCCTCGCCGTCCCGCCGCCCGTGGAGGCATCGTTGGGTGAGACGGGGCGAGGCCACGTCCGGTTCCTCGTCCTGGTCAAAGACACGTGGCACTACCTCGACGCGTCCGTCTTCTACCACCCTTCCCGCGCCGCCCTGCTGCGTGAGGCCTCGGTACAGATCAGCGAACCAACGACCAAGAAGTGGTCTCACGGCGTCGACGTGCTGGGGCTCTCGCCGCTCTACGAGGTGGCCGACGAGTCCGGAGCCTGCGCCGAGGCGCCAGCGCGCGACGTGCAGCTGGAGGTCTGGGCAACTCACGGGATCACGGGTCAGCGCACGCTGCTCGGCCGGGTCGACGTGAATCGTCGCGTCTGGAGCCTCATGACCTATCCGCCGACCACCGGCCCCTTCTCCCTCACCGTCGAGCAGGTCCGAGCCGGGCAACGGCGCCAGGTCGCCGACACCGCGAACGTCACCCTCGTTCCCGACGACACGCGACTGGGCGTCACGGTGCCGGAAGCACGAGCCCACTCGCTGGGTCGTCGCCGCCAGGACGTGTGGTGGATGCCCCGCGGGACGCGCTTCACGCTCGTGGTGACGCAGCATCAGCAGTACTGGCGTCCGGTCGAGCTCGACGGCGCCTCGAGGATCGTCACCGCGCGCTTCAGGGCGTGGGGTGCGCGGGCGGCCACGACCCTGTCCGACATCGTGCTGACTCGTGGCACCGACTTCCGCATCGGGCGACAGGATCACGTCATGCGCGGAGGTGGCCACGTCGAGCTCGCCTCCGCCGTTACCGCGACCGAGTCGGCGGGTCGGGTCGGTGCGGACGTCCGACTGCTGCCCCGCCCGTCGTTTCCCTCACGCACCACGCGAGCGCGGGCCTACCATCCCGTCACCCGCACCGTGACAGTGAAGGACGGAGCGGGACTGAAGGCGTGGCTCGAGCTGAGGACCCGGGACGGCTGGTCGCCCGCCGGGCGGGAGCGCACGATCGGCAAGGACGGTCGGGTCCGCCTCCGCCTCGACAACGACACTCGACGCACGCGACAGTACCGACTCACCATCTGGGCTCCGTCCTATGACGGCGGACTGGAGCAGATCATGGTGGCGCGCGGTCGTTGGACCATCCAGAACCGGTGACATCGCACCACCGCGTCGGTCCCGGCAGGCGCAGCGAACCCCTCGTCTAGGGTGGTCGGGTGAGCCTCGACGACCGCCTGGAGCGTCTCTGGGTGCCGTACCGCATGTCCTACGTGCGCGGCGAGGAGCCCGAGCCCGACGACACCTGCCCCTTCTGCCGCATCGCGGCCGGGGGAGCGCAGTCCGAGCTCGTCGTGCACCGCGGTGCCACCTGCTTCGTCGTGCTCAACCTCTACCCGTACAACCCCGGGCACCTCATGGTCGTGCCGAACCGGCACGTCGCCGACTACACCGAGCTCACGGCCGACGAGACCGCCGAGGTCGCGGCCCTGACGCAGACGGCGCTGCGCACCATCCGCGCCGTGTCGGCACCGCAGGGGTTCAACGTCGGCCTGAACCTGGGCGGCGTGGCCGGCGGGTCGCTGTCGCAGCACCTGCACCAACACGTCGTGCCGCGCTGGTCCGGCGACGCCAACTTCATGACCGTGCTCGGCCGCACCAAGACGCTGCCGCAGCTGCTCGAGGACACCCGCGACCTGCTGGCCGAGGCCTGGCCCGCAGCCCCCACCACCACTTCGACCACCCTTGGGGACGTCTGATGCTCGAACGCTTCCGCCAGTTCTGGACCAACGTGTGGTCCCCGCTGGCCGACCTCCTGCTGCGCCTCGGCGTGAAGCCCGACCACGTGACCATCGTCGGCACGCTCGGCGTCAGCGCCGGCGCCCTGTGGTTCTTCCCGCGCGGGCAGTTCTTCGTCGGCGTCATGGTGGTCACGGCGTTCGTGTTCAGCGACCTCATGGACGGCTACATGGCCCGCAAGTCCGGGCAGTCGTCGAAGTGGGGGGCGTTCCTGGACTCCACGCTCGACCGGGTCGGCGACGCGGCCGTCTTCGGCGGCCTGCTGCTCTACTACACGCGCACCGACGCGGAGTCGACGCTCGGCCCGGCCGAGCTGTACCTCGGCCTCAGCCTCGCCTGCCTCGTGCTCGGCAGCCTCACGTCGTACGCACGCGCCCGCGCCGAGAGCCTCGGCATGCAGGCCAAGGGCGGCATCGCCGAGCGCGCCGACCGGCTCGTCGCCATCCTCGTCATGACCGGCTTCTCCGGCCTCCTCGACCTCCCCGTGCTGCGCGAGGTGACCCTGTGGGCTCTCGCCCTCGCCAGCCTCGTCACCGTCTTCCAGCGCATGGCGATCGTCCACCGCCAGGCCGTGCAGCAGCCGGGTCTGGACGTCTGACGTCGTCGGCGCGGCTTTCTGCTTGACCTGCGGCTGCGTCGGTGTGGGTCGGACTCCAGGTGGGGCTGCGTTGGCGCGGCCTCGACTCGACCTGCGTTCCGAAAGGGCCTCGACCGGGGCGGCTGGGAGCGGCGGCGGCTCGGGTTCTCGGGCTGTGGCTCGCGTTGGACGCAAGAGTCTGCGCTTGCGCTGGCCATCGGTGGATCTGCAACCTTCTGAGCGCTCTACAGGTGGCAGATCCACCGCCGACAGGGCTAGACGTGGTAATGATGCTTCCTTCTCGTGGACCGTGCCACGAGAAGGGAGAAGCGCTGCCCGCTCCACCCCAAAGTGCATCCAACCTTCTTCCTTCGTGCGCTTGAGGCTGGACGCTTCTGCGCTGGTGACGGGATCCCGTAGCAGACGCAGCATCCTTGGTGTTCAGCACACGAACGCAGCATCGTGCGTCCACCCGAGCGCGACCCGCGGCCCGAGAGCCCGACCCAGCGCTGTTTCCAGCCGTCCGGTCGAGGCCCTTTCGGAGACCACCCCCAGCGCCAGCCGAGGCAGCGCACCGGCAAGACGACGCCCCTGCGGCAGCGCACCAGCACGACGAGACCCCCTGCGGCAGCGCAGCAGCACGACGAGACCTCCACGTCAGCGGGACAGCAAGACATCCGATCACCATCACGAAGGTGCGCCGAGAAACCATGACACCATCAATGTGACATTGGTCTTGACACATAGCGACCGCCGTCACATACTCGCGGTATGACCCTCATGGACGAGCAGGATCTCGACCGCACCCAGGAGAGCCTGGCGTCGCTCGCGACGCCCGAGTACGAGGCGACGCTCCGGGCCCTGTCGCAGGCGTCCGTCGACCGGAACTTCGACGCGTTCGTCGACGTCCCGTGGGACGACCCCGACTTCCGCATCGACCCCAGCGACCGGCACTGGGTGCTCACCGAGGCCGACCCGCTCGGACGCCACCCCTGGTACCAGAACCTGCCGGTCGAGCGGCAGATCGAGATCGGGATGTGGCGCTACGCCAACATCTTCAAGGTGGGTCTGCAGTTCGAGAACCTGCTGATCCGCGGCATCATGCAGTACGTCTTCACCCGCCCGAACGGGTCGGCCGAGTTCCGCTACCTCACCCACGAGGCGACGGAGGAGTGCCACCACACGCAGATGTTCCAGGAGTGCGTCAACCGCATCGGCGCCGACGTCCCGGGCATGCCGCGCTGGATGCGGGCGCTGCACGGTGTCATCCCGCTGTTCGCGTCCCGCTACCCGCTCGGCTTCTTCATCGCGGTGCTGGCCGGCGAGGAGCCGATCGACCACACGCAGAAGCGGATGCTGCGCGAGGGCGCGAACCTGCCGCCGGTCATGCGTCGCATCATGCAGATCCACGTCGCGGAGGAGGCGCGCCACATCTCCTTCGCCCACGCCTACGTCATGCGCAGCGGCCCCCACCTCGGGAAGGTCGACCGCTGGATCATGTCGATGCTCTTCCCGATCATCATGCGCGTCGCGGGCGACCTCATCCTCGTCCCGCCGAAGGAGCTGCGCACGCAGATGGGCGTGCCGCAGGAGGTCATCGACGAGCTCTACTGGGACGCCCCCGAGTCCCGCGCGTTCCTCGCCGAGCTGTTCAGCGACGTGCGCATGCTGGCCGAGGAGTCGACGCTCATGACGCGCTCGTCGCGCCGGATGTGGCGGTGGCTGAAGATCGACGGTCGCCCGTCGCGCTACCGCAGCGAGCCGCCGGCGCGGCTGACCGACCCGTCCCCGGTCGGTCCGTCCTGACGTGCCGCACGTCGTCACCCAGGCGTGCTGCGGCGACGCCGCCTGTGCCTTCGCCTGTCCGGTCAACTGCATCCACCCGACGCCCGACGAGCCCGACTTCGCCACGTCGGACATGGTCTACATCGACCCGCAGGCCTGCGTCGACTGCGGCGCGTGCGTCCGGGCGTGCCCCGTGGGCGCGATCAAGCCGGCGTCGCGGCTCACCCCCGACGAGCAGGTCTTCGTCGAGCTGAACGCGCTGTTCCACGCCGGGTCCGACGTCGGCAACGGCCTGGAGTCGCCCACCCGTCCGGCGCAGGCGCCCGTGCCGCCCGTCGTCCGGCTGCCGCCGGAGCGCCGGCTCGACGTCGCTGTAGTCGGCGCGGGCCCGGCCGCGCTGTACGCCGCCGACGAGCTGCTCAAGCAGCGCGGCGTGCAGGTCACGGTCGTCGACCGGCTCCCCACGCCGCACGGCCTCGTGCGCGCCGGCGTCGCGCCCGACCACCAGCACACGAAGGCCATCACCGACCTCTTCGCGCGCATCGAGGCGCAGCCCGGCTTCTCCTACGCCCTCGGCCTCGAGGTGGGCGTCGACGTCACCCACGAGCAGCTCCTGCAGCGCCACGACGCGGTCGTCTACGCCACGGGTGCCTCCGCCGACCGCCGCCTCGGGATCCCGGGGGAGGACCTGCCGGGCAACACCACCGCCACGGCGGTGGTCGCCTGGTACAACGGCCATCCCGACCACGTGGCCACCCCGATCGACCTCGACGCCGAGCGCACCGTGGTCGTCGGCAACGGCAACGTCGCCCTCGACGTCGCGCGCGTGCTGCTCAGCGACCCCGCGGAGCTGGCCCGCACCGACATCGCCGACCACGCCCTCGAGGCCCTGCGGACCAGCCGGCTGCGCTGCGTCGAGCTGGTCGCGCGACGCGGGCCCGCCCAGGCGGCCTTCACCGTGCCCGAGCTCGTCGGGCTGTTGCACCACCCCGACGTCGACGTCGTCGTGCCGCAGCGCGACCTGCTCGACGGCGACGACGTGAAGATCCGCCTGCTGCGTGAGGGCACCACCGCCGAACCGGTCGAGGGACGTCGCCACGTGCTCCTGCGCTTCCTCGCCGCGCCGGTCGAGGTGCTGGGGGAGCGTGCGGTCACGGGGGTGCGCCTCACCCGCACCCGGCTGGAGACCGACGTCGACGGCACCGTCCGGGCCGTGCCCACGGGCGAGCTCGACGACGTCGCCACCACGTCGGTCCTGCGCTCGGTCGGCTACCGCTCGACGCCCGTGCCCGGGGTGCCGTTCGACCCGGTGGCGCACCGCATCCCGAACGTCGGCGGGCGCGTGCTCGAGGCCCCCGGCGGCGCGCTCCTGCCGCGCACGTACGTCGTCGGGTGGGCCAAGCGCGGCCCCACCGGCTTCATCGGCACCAACAAGTCGTGCTCGCTGGAGACCGTCAACCACCTCCTCGCCGACGTCGCGCTCGGCCGGCTCGACCCCGAGCCGAACTCCGGGGCTCCCGGGCGGTCCGGCCGCGTGCAGGACCTCGCGGGGCTCGACCTGGACGCCTGGCGACGCCTCGACGCGCACGAGCGCGCCGCCGGACGCGAGCAGGGCCGTCCGCGTCGCAAGGTCGTCGACCGGGCACGGATGCTGGACGTCGTGAACGGTGTCGCCAGCGCTCGATAGACTGGAGCCGTGAGCACCCCGCAGACCTCCCCGACCCCCGACGGCACCAGCACCCCCAGCGTCGGCACGGCCCGCGTCAAGCGCGGCATGGCCGAGATGCTGAAGGGCGGCGTCATCATGGACGTCGTCGACGCCGACCAGGCGCGCATCGCCGAGGACGCCGGCGCCGTGGCCGTCATGGCGCTCGAGCGCGTCCCGGCCGACATCCGTGCCCAGGGCGGCGTCGCGCGCATGAGCGACCCCGACCTCATCGACGGCATCATCGAGGCCGTCTCGATCCCGGTCATGGCGAAGGCGCGCATCGGCCACTTCGCCGAGGCGCAGGTGCTCCAGAGCCTCGGCGTCGACTACATCGACGAGTCCGAGGTCCTCACGCCGTCGGACTACGCCAACCACATCGACAAGTGGGCCTTCAACGTCCCGTTCGTCTGTGGTGCGACCAACCTCGGCGAGGCGCTGCGCCGGCTCACCGAGGGCGCGGCGTTCATCCGCTCCAAGGGCGAGGCCGGCACCGGTGACGTGTCCAACGCCGTCACGCACATCCGCAAGATCACCGGCGAGATCCGCCGCCTGCAGTCGCTGCGCGAGGACGAGCTGTACGTCGCGGCGAAGGAGCTGCAGGCGCCCTTCGAGCTGGTCAAGGAGGTCGCCGAGCTCGGCAAGCTGCCCGTCACCCTGTTCACCGCCGGCGGCATCGCCACGCCCGCCGACGCCGCGCTCGTCATGCAGCTCGGCTCCGAGGGCGTGTTCGTCGGCTCCGGCATCTTCAAGTCCGGCAACCCGCAGCAGCGCGCCGAGGCCATCGTCAAGGCCACGACGTTCTACGACGACCCCGACGTGGTCGCGAAGGTCTCCCGCGGTCTCGGCGAGGCGATGGTCGGCATCAACGTCGACGACATCCCCGAGCCGCACCGCCTCGCCGAGCGCGGCTGGTGACGACTCCCGCACGACCCTGACCGAGGACCCGGCGCTGGCGCCGGGTCCTCGCTCGTTCCCGGCCCCGGCGCTCGCGTGGCCCGGTCCGCACCGCCCCGGCGGGCGATGACCCGGGGCGCGCTAGGCTGACGTCGTCGCCCCGGGATGGAGTGCTCGGAGCGGCTTCAGGGACTGCGTCACCAGGCCGGTGCGTGCGGTCCCGACCCCAGACCCGATCGGGAGGGATGCCGTGAGGGAGCGGCGGGGGTGTGAGGCGCTCAGCGCCCGCCCCCGCCTGCTGGGTCCTCTCGGACGGCCCGCGACCGCGTCACTAGGCTGTCCCGGTGACCTCCCCGACCATCGGCGTCTTCGCCCTCCAGGGCGACGTCCGCGAGCACGTGCAGGCCCTCCAGGCGTTGGGGGCGGACGTCGTCGCCGTGCGTCGCGAGGAGGAGCTCGACCGGGTCGACGGCCTCGTGATCCCCGGGCGGTGAGTCGACCACGATGATCAAGCTGGCCGACGTGTTCGGCGTGGCCGACGCGTTCCGCCGCCGGATCGCCGAGGGGCTGCCGACGTTCGGCACGTGCGCGGGCATGATCATGCTCGCCGACCGCATCGTCGACGGCGCCGACGGCCAGACCACGTTCGGCGGGCTCGACGTCACCGTGCGCCGCAACGCGTTCGGCCGCCAGGTCGACTCCTTCGAGGCGCAGGTGCCGTTCACGACCTTCCCGGACCCCGTCCACGCCGTGTTCATCCGGGCACCGTGGGTGGAGCAGGTCGGCCCCGACGTCGAGGTGCTCGCCCGTGTCCCGGTCGTGCTGGACGCGGCGACGGGCGACGACGACGAGCGAGCCGATAGGATCGTCGCGGTCCGGCAGGGTGCCCTGCTCGCGACGTCGTTCCACCCGGAGGTGGGGGACGACCTCCGCCTGCACCGCCTGTTCCTGGACCTCGTGGACATGTAGGGATCCGCCACCTGCCGAGGTGGCGCGGAAAGGGGCACGGGATGTCAGGCCACTCCAAGTGGGCGACGACCAAGCACAAGAAGGCCGCCATCGACGCCAAGCGCGGCAAGATGTTCGCCAAGCTGATCAAGACCATCGAGGTGGCGGCGCGGACCGGCGGGCCCGACCCCGACGGCAACCCGACCCTGTACGACGCCATCCAGAAGGCGAAGAAGTCGTCGGTCCCGAACGACAACATCGACCGTGCGGTCAAGCGCGGCGGCGGCATCGGCGGCGACGCGGTCGACTACACCACGATCATGTACGAGGTGTACGGGCCGAGCGGCGTCGCGCTCCTGGTGGAGTGCCTCACCGACAACAAGAACCGGGCCGCGATGGAGGTGCGCACCGCCGTGTCGCGCAACGGCGGGACGCTCGCCGACCCCGGCTCCGTCGCCTACCTGTTCCACCGCAAGGGTGTCGTGCAGGTGCCCGCCCAGGACACCACCGAGGACGACATCCTGCTGGCCGTGCTCGACGCCGGCGCCGAGGAGGTCAAGGACCACGGCGAGAGCTTCGAGGTGATCAGCGAGGCGTCCGACCTCGTCGCCGTCCGCAGCGCCCTCCAGGAGGCCGGGCTCGACTACGACTCCGCCGAGGCCTCCTTCGTCCCCTCGGTCGAGGTGCCCGTCGACGTCGACGGCGCCAAGAAGGTCGTCAAGCTCGTCGACGCCCTCGAGGACCTCGACGACGTGCAAAACGTCTTCTCCAACGTCGACATCAGCGACGACGTGCTCGCGGAGCTCGACGAGGACTGATCTCGGGAGCCTTCTTGCGGGGGGCGTGGCTCGTTGCTGCGCTGCGTGCGCGGGGGTGTGACCTCGCTGGTGCGGTGCCTGCGGGGGTCCTGACCTGCTGCTGCGCTGCCTGCGCGGGCCTCGACCGGCTGGAGCGCTGCCTGCGGTCGTCGTGACCTTGCTGGTGCGCTGCCTCGGCCTTCGCTGGGGGTGGTCTCCGAAAGGGCCTCGACCGGCAGCGGGCCTGGGGGTGGTTTCGGGTCTCGGGGTCTGGCTCAGCCCGTCCTTGACGCACGATTCTTCGTTTCTGCGTCCTCGGCCCACGGTTCTGCGTTTGCGCGTCCTATCGGTGGATCTGCACCCGCAGGAGCGCTTCTGCGGTTGCAGATCCACCGATAGAGGGGGCCGCGTCGGAAAGATTCTGCTTTCGCGTGGACCGTTCCACGCGAAAGCAGAATCTTGCGTCCACCCCAGCACCGGCCCACAGCCCGAGACCCCAGACCAGCGCGGTCGCCGGCCACCCGGTCGAGGCCCTTTCGGAGACCAGACACAGCGAAGGCCCAGGCAGCGCAGCAGCACGCTTAGACCTCCTGCGGCAGCGCCGCAGCAGGTCGGGACCCCCGCCGGCAGCGCACCAGCAGGTCGAGCCCCCCTGCGGCAGCACCCCACCCGACCCCGGCGTGGCGTCCGGCGCGGCGTCGCGGCTGCGGGTTATCGTTCGAACATGCGTTCCCCCACGCGCGTGCTCGCGGTCGATCCCGGGCTGACGCGGCTCGGTCTCGGTGTCGTGCAGGGCTCCGTCGGTCGGCCGTTGGAGATGGTGCACGTCGACGTGCTGCGCACGCCGGCCGACCTCGACACCGCCCGGCGTCTGCACCGGCTGGAGCAGGGGCTCGAGGAGGCGGTGCGGCTGCACCGGCCGCACGTCGTGGCCGTCGAGCGGGTGTTCAGCCAGAGCAACGTCAGCACCGTCATGGGCACCGCGCAGGCGAGCGCGGTCGCGATGCTCGTGGCCGCCCGGCACGGGGTCGACGTCAAGCTGCACACGCCCAGCGAGGTCAAGGCGGCCGTCACGGGCAGCGGGCGCGCCGACAAGGCGCAGGTGGCGGCCATGGTGGTGCGGCTGCTGCGTCTCGCGGAGGCGCCCAAGCCGGTCGACGCCACCGACGCGCTCGCCCTGGCCATCTGCCAGATCTGGCGTGGCGGCGCGCAGAACCGTCTGCAGCAGGCCCACGCCGCTGCCCAGCGCAAGGAGTCCCTCCGGTGATCGCCCACGTCCGCGGCCAGGTGGCCGCCCTCTCGCTCGACTCCGCCGTCATCGACGTGGCCGGCCTCGGCCACCTCGTGCACTGCACGCCCGGCACCATCGCCCGGCTGCGGCTGGGGGAGCAGGCCCAGCTCGCCACCACGCTGGTCGTCCGCGAGGACTCCCTGACCCTCTACGGGTTCGCCGACGCCGACGAGCGCGACATGTTCCTGCTGGTGCAGACCGCCAGCGGCATCGGGCCCAAGGTCGCGCTCGCGATGCTCGCCGTCCTCGCCCCCGACCGGCTGCGTCGCGCCATCGCCGAGTCCGACCACGCGGTGCTCACGTCGGTGCCCGGCATCGGCCGCAAGGGCGCCGAGCGGATCGTCGTCGAGCTGAAGGACCGCGTCGGCCCGGCACCCGTCGCGACGTCCGGCGGCACCGGTGGAGGCGAACCGTGGCGGGCGCAGGTGCTCGAGGCGCTGCAGAGCCTCGGCTGGTCCTCGCGCGACGCCGAGCGCGCCATCGACGCCGTGGCCGACTCCGCGGGCGACGAGCCCGACGTCGGCCAGCTGCTGCGCCTCGCCCTGCGATCCCTGTCGAAGGCGTGAGCGGCGTGCACGACGAGTACCGCGACTCCTTCACCGACCTCGACGCCGTCCTCGCCGAGGCCACGCCCGACGACCGCGCCTTCGACGCCGCCCTGCGCCCGCGCACCCTCGAGGAGCTGGTCGGCCAGGAGCGGGTCCGCGAGCAGCTCTCGCTCGTGCTCGAGGCCGCGCAGCAGCGAGGCCGCACACCCGACCACGTCCTGCTCTCCGGTCCTCCCGGCCTGGGCAAGACCACGATCGCGATGATCATCGCCCACCAGCTCGGCGCGCACCTGCGCCTCACCAGCGGTCCCGCCATCCAGCACGCGGGCGACCTCGCCGCGATCCTGTCCGGTGTCGACGAGGGCGACGTCCTCTTCATCGACGAGATCCACCGCATGTCGCGGCCCGCCGAGGAGCTGCTGTACATGGCGATGGAGGACTTCCGGGTCGACGTCGTCGTCGGCAAGGGCCCGGGCGCGACGGCGATCCCGCTCGAGATCCCGCCGTTCACCGTCGTCGGCGCCACCACCCGCGCAGGGCTCCTGCCCGGGCCGCTGCGCGACCGGTTCGGCTTCACCGCCCAGCTCGACTACTACGAGGCCGCCGAGCTGCAACGCATCGTCGAACGCTCCGCCCGGCTGCTCGACCTCACCATCTCCGACGACGGCGCCCGCGAGATCGCCTCCCGCTCCCGCGGGACCCCGCGCATCGCCAACCGGCTGCTGCGTCGCGTCCGCGACTACGCGCAGGTGCGCGGCGACGGCACCGTCGGCCACCCCGAGGCGCGCAAGGCCCTCGCCCTGTACGAGGTCGACGACCTCGGGCTCGACCGGCTCGACCGTGCCGTGCTGCAGGCGCTCTGCGGCAGCTTCGGCGGGGGACCGGTCGGCATCAGCACGCTCGCCGTCGCCGTCGGTGAGGAGCGCGAGACCGTCGAGGAGCTCGCCGAGCCCTTCCTCGTCCGGCTCGGCTTCCTCGCGCGCACGCCGCGCGGTCGGATCGCGACCCCCGCCGCCTGGCGTCACCTCGGGCTCGCCGCACCGGCCGACCCGGCGCAGCTCCCGCTCGACGACGCCTAGCCGCGGCGCGCCCACGACGGGGCAGACGTCCGTCCCGACACGCCCTCGTGGAAGCATGAGAAGGGCCACGGTGCTTGGTTGCGTGTCTAAACTTCCTCCTGGCCCTGAGCCAGGTCCGCCCTGCGGACGACATCCCACCCTGACGGAGCATCTCCCGTGACCGACCTCTACAGCCTCCTGCCGATCGTCCTGCTGCTCGTGATCTTCTACCTGCTGGTCATGCGACCGGCGCGGGCGCGGCAGAAGGACTACCAGAACACCCAGGCCGCCCTCGAGCCCGGTCGTCGTGTCATGCTCGCCAGCGGCATCTACGGCGAGCTCGTCTCCCTCGGCGACGTCGAGGCCGAGCTGCGCATCGCCCCGGACACCGTGATCACCGTCAACCGCCAGGCCGTCGCGAAGGTCGCCGACCCGAGCCCGACCCCCGAACCCGAGAGCCCGAACGACTGATGGCCAGACCTGCGCCCCGACCCGGGACCCCGCGTCCTCGTCGCACCCTCCTGCTGTTCCTCGCGCTGGTCGTGGCGCTCTACGGCCTGCTCGTCGGCGTCGACCTGAAGCACGACGACGGTGCCGTCTGGAAGCCGCGCCTCGGCCTCGACCTCCAGGGCGGCACCCGCATCACCCTCCAGGCCGAGGCCTCGTCGGGCGACGTGACGCCGGAGAAGCTGCGCGAGGCGCGCGACATCATCGACCAGCGCGTCAACGCCACGGGCGTGTCGGAGGCCGAGGTCACCACCCAGGGCGGCAACCAGGTCATCATCGAGATCCCCGGCGAGCGCCGCGGCAACATCGTCGACCAGGTCGGCAAGACGGCCCAGCTGCGCTTCCGGCTCGTCTGGGCCCAGGCGCAGGGCGCCACGGGCCAGCCGCTCGACGACGCGGCGCGCGCGAAGGCCGAGAAGGCGGTGTCAGCGGTCGACTGGACCAAGCTGTCGCTCGACCAGATGATCGCCGCCGAGACCGACTCGCCGGCCACCCTGCCGAAGCAGTACTCCGACGGCGTCGCCGCGCTGCAGCAGCTGGCCGCCGGGTTCCAGTGCTCCCCGGACGGCAACCAGGTCGAGGACGTGCCCAGCCGGCCGCTCGTCACCTGCGACCCGACCAACGGGCAGGTCTTCGTCCTCAGCCCCTCCGTGATCGAGGGCTCGCAGGTCAAGAAGGCCGAGCAGGTCTACGACAGCCAGCGGTCGCAGTGGGTCGTCTCCATCGCGATGCGCGACGCCGGCTCCAAGGTGTTCGACGCCGTCACCACCGCGCTCACCCCGCAGCAGAAGAGCTTCGCGATCGTCCTCGACGGCGAGGTGCTCAGCGCGCCGACGTCGCAGGCGGTCATCCGCAACGGGCAGTCCCAGATCCAGGGCAGCTTCACGTCGACGTCGTCCAAGGCGCTCGCCAACCAGCTCACCTACGGTGCGCTGCCCCTGACCTTCAAGGTCAACGGCGTCTCCGTGGAGGGTCCGTCGCTCGCGGGCAGCCAGCTGCAGGCCGGTCTGCTCGCCGGCGGCGTGGGTCTCGTGCTCGTCATGGGCTACCTGCTGCTCTACTACCGGGGCCTCGGCCTCGTGGCCATCGGCTCGCTGCTCATGGCCGCCGCCGTCAGCTACGCCATGGTCCTGCTGCTCGGGCAGTCGCTCGGCTTCACGCTGACGCTGCCCGGCATCGCGGGCCTGATCGTCGCGATCGGCATCACCGCCGACTCCTTCATCGTCCTCTTCGAACGCATCCGCGACGAGGTGCGCGACGGCAAGTCGCTGCGCCTGGCGGTCGAGTCGGGGTGGGACCGCGCCCGGCGCACCATCCTGGCGGCCGACGGCGTCTCGCTGCTCGCCGCGGTGATCCTGTTCATCTTCGCGATCGGCGTGGTGCGCGGGTTCGCGTTCGCGCTCGGCCTGACGACGATCATCGACGTCATCGTCGTGTTCCTGTTCACCAAGCCGCTGATGTCGCTGCTCGCCAGCACGAGATTCTTCGGCAAGGGGCACAAGCTCTCCGGCTTCGACGCCGCCCACCTCGGCATCGGTGAACGTGCCGTCGACCAGTCCGGGCCCGCCCGGACCCGCACGGGAGGACGCGCCTGATGGGACGTCTCAGCAGCTTCGGCCAGCACCTCTACACCGGCCGTGTCTCGGTCGACTTCGTCGGCCGCCGCCGGCTCTGGTACACGATCTCCGTCGTGATCCTGCTGGCCTCCACGCTCGGCTTCGTCGTGCAGGGGTTCAACCTCGGCATCGAGTTCAAGGGCGGTGTCGAGCTCACCGCCAAGGTGCAGCAGGCCGACACCGCGACCGCCGACCGGCTCACGCGCGCCATCGACGAGGCCGGCGTCCCGGAGGCGGGCGACCCCATCGTCACCACCTCGGGACAGGACACGATCCGCATCGACGTCCGCGCCCTGACGCAGGACCAGACGGCCACGCTCGAGAAGGCGCTCACCGACGCCGGCGCGACCGAGGTCAGCCAGAACCTCATCGGCCCGTCGTGGGGCAAGCAGGTGGCCAGCAAGGCGCTCACCGGCCTGCTCGTGTTCCTCGTGGTGGTCGTCGTGTTCATCGCCGCCTACTTCCGCGACTGGCGGATGTCGCTCGCGGCCGTCGTCGCGCTCGCGCACGACGTGCTCATCACCGCCGGCGTGTACGCGTGGTCGGGCTTCGAGGTGACGCCCGCGACCGTCACGGGCTTCCTGACCATCCTCGGCTACTCGCTCTACGACACCGTCGTCGTCTACGACAAGGTGCGCGAGAACACCCACGGGGTGCTGGCCTCGAACCGTCGCACGTACGCCGAGCAGGCGAACCTGGCGGTCAACCAGACCCTCGTGCGGTCCATCAACACCTCGGTGACGGCACTGCTGCCGGTGCTCGCGCTGCTCGTCGTCGGTGTGGGCGTCCTCGGGTCGGGCCCGCTCAAGGACCTCGCGCTGGCCCTCTTCATCGGCATGGCGGCCGGCACCTACTCCTCGATCTGCATCGCGACGCCGCTCGCGGTCCAGCTGCGCGAGCGCGACCCCGCCGTCAAGGCGCACACGAAGCGGGTGCTTGCCCGGCGGGCGAAGGACGCCCAGGTCGCGGCCGAGCAGGCCGGTGCCGACGAGGCCCAGCCGGTGGCTGCGGGGGAGCAGGGCTCCGCCGTCCGCGGTCCCGGCGAGCGGCGCCAGCCGTCCCGTCCGCCGCGTTCGGCGCGCAAGGGCGGCAGCGGGTCGGGCGGACGGTGACGGCGTGGGGCCGTGGGCCGTCCGAGGGTCGGCATGACATGCTTGCGGGCATGAAGAAGCTTGCCCTCGCCGGCGCCCTGCTCGCCGCCACCACCACCCTGACCGCCTGCGGATCCGGCAGCAGCGCCTACTGCTCCGACCTGAAGTCCGCCACGAAGCAGTTCGACTCGCTCGAGAGCAACGACCTCGGCAAGATCGACGAGGCGTTCAAGACGTTCCACCAGCTCGCCGACGAGGCCCCCTCCGACATCAAGAGCGACTGGAAGGTGCTCGACGACGGCATCACCTCCGTCGAGAAGGCGCTCGACGACGCCGGCCTCAAGATGTCCGACCTCGCGAAGGTCCAGTCGGGCAACCTGCCCGAAGGCGTCGACATGACGAAGCTGCAGGGTCTGGCCTCGGAGTTCCAGAAGCTCGGCGACGAGAAGTTCACCAAGGCGTCCGACGCGATCGAGAAGCACGCCAAGGACGAGTGCGACGTCGACCTGAAGACGTCCTGACCTCCGTGGACGCCGCCACGGCGATCGACGCCTGCGTCCGGCCGGTCGAGGACTGGCCGGCGCCGGGCGTCACCTTCCGCGACGTCACGCCGCTGCTCGCCGACCCGGACGCGTTCGGCGCAGTGACGGCCGCGCTGGCCGACGCCGTCCGTGGGCTGCGCCCCGACGCCGTCGTCGGTGTCGAGGCGCGCGGGTTCATCTTCGGCGCGCCCCTGGCCCTGGAGCTGGGCGTCGGTTTCGTGCCCGTGCGCAAGGAGGGCAAGCTGCCTGCCGACACGCACCGCGCCACCTACGCGCTCGAGTACGGCGAGGCGACGGTGGAGATCCACACCGATGCGCTGGCGCCCGGCGCCCGCGTCGTCGTGGTCGACGACGTCCTGGCCACCGGCGGCACGCTGCGCGCGGCCGCCGAGCTGGTGCAGACCTGCGGGGCCGAGGTCGTGGGCAACGCCGTGGTCCTGGAGATCGGGGCGCTCGGAGGCCGCGAGCGGCTCGCGGACGTCCCGCTCGTGAGCCTGCGCCGCTACTGAGGACCGGAGACCGTGAACCCTCGACACACCCGCACCATCGCCCTCGTGCTCGTCGCCATCCTGGTGCTGACGGCGGCCGCCACCCTGCTGGACGTGCTCCTCTGACACGCCGCTTCGGTGGTGGCCGCCCCTGGCCTACGATGGAAGGCACGACAGGAGCAGTGAGTGGCTGATCGCATCGAGACACCGCAGGCCGGAGCCCCCGAGGTGGCGCCGGCGACCGAGCCTGCCCGCGTCGACCCCGCCCCGGCGGGCGCTCGGGTGCGCAGCCGGCTGGCCCGCATCGGCGGCCGCTCGACGCCGCAGAACCCGGTGCTCGACCCGCTGCTCGCGGTGTACCGCGAGAACCACCCGAAGGCCGACGTCGACGTCATCCGCAAGGCGTACGAGATCGCCGAGCGCATGCACGAGGGCCAGAAGCGCAAGAGCGGCGACCCCTACATCACCCACCCGCTCGCGGTCGCGACGATCCTCGCCGAGCTGGGCATGACCGGTCCGACGCTGTGCGCCGCGCTCCTGCACGACACCGTCGAGGACACGCCGTACACGCTCGACGCGGTCAGCACCGACTTCGGCGAGGAGGTGGCGCTGCTCGTCGACGGCGTCACCAAGCTCGACAAGGTCAAGTACGGCGACTCCGCGCAGTCGGAGACGATCCGCAAGATGGTCGTCGCGATGAGCCGCGACATCCGCGTGCTCGTCATCAAGCTCGCCGACCGGCTGCACAACATGCGCACGCTGCGCTACCTGCGCCAGGACAAGCAGGAACGCATCGCCCGCGAGACGGTCGAGATCTTCGCGCCGCTGGCGCACCGGCTCGGCATGAACACGATCAAGTGGGAGCTCGAGGACCTCGCGTTCTCCACGCTGCACCCGAAGGTCTACGACGAGATCGTCCGCCTCGTGGCCGACCGTGCGCCGTCGCGCGGCCAGTTCCTGGAGCGGGTCATCGGCGAGGTCGAGTCCGACCTGCGGCACGCGAAGATCAAGGCGACGGTCAGCGGCCGGCCCAAGCACTACTACTCGATCTACCAGAAGATGCTGGTCCGCGAGCGCGAGTTCACGGACATCTTCGACCTCGTCGGTGTGCGGATCCTGGTCGACTCCGTGGCCGACTGCTACGGCGTGCTGGGCGTGCTCCACGCGCGGTGGAACCCGATCCCCGGCCGGTTCAAGGACTACATCTCGGTCCCGAAGTTCAACATGTACCAGTCGCTGCACACGACCGTGATCGGCCCGCAGGGCAAGCCGGTCGAGCTGCAGATCCGTACGCACGCCATGCACCGTCGCGCCGAGTACGGTGTCGCGGCGCACTGGAAGTACAAGGAGAACGGCAGCGCGCGTCCGGCTACCGGCAAGAACGCCTCGCCGGGCAGCGACGACATGGCCTGGTTGCGCGAGCTGGTCCAGTGGCAGTCCGAGACGGAGGACTCCGTCGACTTCCTCGACAACCTGCGCTTCGAGATGAACAGCGCGGGCGTCTACGCCTACACCCCGCGCGGCGACGTCATCCAGCTGCCCGCCCAGGCCACCCCGGTCGACTTCGCCTACGCGGTGCACACCGAGGTGGGCCACGCCTGCATCGGCGCCCGGGTGAACGGACGGCTCGTCTCGCTGGAGTCGGAGCTGAAGACGGGCGACGTCGTCGAGGTCTTCACGTCCAAGTCGCCCGACGCCGGGCCCAGCCGCGACTGGCTGGAGTTCGTCAAGAGCCCCCGCGCCCGCAACAAGATCCGCCAGTGGTTCACCAAGGAGCGGCGCGAGGAGGCGATCGAGCACGGCCGCGACCTCATCGCGAAGCAGATGCGCAAGGAGAACCTGCCGCTGCACCGCATCTTCAAGCACGACACGCTCGATGCGATCGCCAAGGACCTCAACCTCCCCGACGTCTCGGCGCTGTACGCCGCCGTGGGTGAGAACAACGTCGGTGCGCAGAACGTCGTCGAGCGGGTCATCGCCCTGTCGGGCGGCCGCGACGGAGCCGAGGAGGACCTCGCCGAGGCCACCGTCATCCCGGGCAGCGGCTCGCGCCGTCCGCGCGGCGACGGCCAGGCGGGCGTGCTCGTCGTCGGGGTCTCCGGCGACCTCATGGTCAAGCTCGCCCGCTGCTGCACGCCGGTGCCGGGCGACGACATCGAGGGGTTCGTCACCCGAGGCTCGGGCGTCTCGGTGCACCGCAAGGACTGCGTGAACCTGCAGTCGCTGCGCTCGCAGCCCGAGCGCCTGGTGCCGGTGCAGTGGGCCCCCACGGCGCACAGCACCTTCCTCGTCGCCATCCAGGTCGAGGCGCTCGACCGGCCCCGCCTGCTCAGCGACATCACCCGGATCATCTCCGACCAGCACGTGAACATCCTGTCGGCGGCACTGACCACGGGGCGCGACCGCGTCGCGAAGAGCAAGTTCAGCTTCGAGATGGGCGACCCGAAGCACCTCGACCACGTGCTCGCCGCCGTGCGGCACATCGAGGGCGTGTTCGACGTCTACCGCGTCACCCAGTGACGGTGTCCTGACGACGGTGTCCTGACGGTCGGCCGCCATTCGCTGGCCCAGCCGTCAGGACACCGGCGTCCCGTCAGGTCGGGATGACCTTGAACAGGAAGCGCTGGCGCACCATCAGCCAGATCAGCCCCAGCTCGACGGTGTGCACGACGGCGCCCTGCCACGGGCTGCTGCGGTCGAGGCCGGGGATGTTGGCGACGGCCACGACGAAGAAGACGTGCACGATGAACACGTAGAGGCTGGCCGCGCCGATCGGCACGTAGAACCAGCCGAACAGGCGGTTCATCGGCTTCCACGCGGCCGTCAGCAGCGCGTAGGCGACGACCAGCACGAGCAGCAGGTCGAGGAGGCGTCCCGGCTGCAGGTAGATGCGCTGGTAGAGGTTCTCGTACAGCCAGTCGTAGCGCACGATGCCGAGGAACGGAGCCCCCTGCGTCGCCCACAGCGTCGCGAGCACGACCGCGTAGCCCACCACGAGCGTCGTGACCACCGCGACGCCGCGTCGGCTCGTCAGCGCCCGGGTGATCGGGCGGCGGTAGTAGCCGATCACGAGTCCGTGCAGGAAGGGCAGCTGCCAGCTGAGCAGCGGGAACACGGCGTCGAACTGCGAGGGCAGGACGGACGCCTTCGTCACGGCCTCGATGCCGTACAGGGTCCAGGAGATGACCAGGACGAGCCACCACAGCCGTCGACGCAGCAACCACATGAGGGCGGGCACCAGGGCCGAGAGCACGACGAACAGGCCCATGATGTTGAAGACCCAGGGGCCCATCTCCAGGAGCAGCAGCCCTCGCACGGCGTACCACGGGGGCGGGTAGGCGAGCAGCTGCGGGAAGTTCGCGTAGAGGTCGTACACCTGGCCCGCCGCCGCGCCACCGCCCGTGCCCGTGCCGCGGTCGGTGAACGTGGTGACGACCGTCGCGCTGATGCCCGGCACCAACCCGATGAGGTAGACGAGCACGACGACCCCGAGGGCCGTCAGGTACTGCTTGCGCACGCGGGCCCACGCCGCCGCCGACGCAGCCCGCTCGCCGAGCCGCTCGACGGTCCGTGGGTAGACCATGCCCAGCACGAGCCCGGACAGCAGCACGAACATCTCGGCCCCGGTGATGGCGCCGATCGCGTTGCGGCTGAGGAACGAGTAGGGACCTGCGAGCTCGGTGTGGATGACGACCACCGTGACCATCACCCAGCCGCGGAGGAAGTCGACCCGTCCGTCGCGCAGCCCGCCGTCGTCGGGGTAGCGCCACGACGGTGCGACGCGACGCACCAGGCCCGAGCCGACGAAGAGCACGGCGGCGAGCACGACGCACCCCACGATCCAGGCCATCGGGTCGCCGTCGGCCGGGTCGGCCTGGCGGTACTCGGCGGTCAACTCGTTCGCGACCTCCTGGTCGACCACCCGGGTGACGGCGCCGGTCGTCGCACCCGTGCGCAGGACCGCCTCGAACGGGCGGGCGAGCTCGGGACGCGACGTGACCCGCCAGTCGGTCTCGCGACCGTCGGCCTCGTCCTCACGGCGCCGTTGCTCGAGCCAGGTGACGAGGTCGAGGCGAGGGTAGGCGGACCGGACGGTGGGGGAGAAGACCTGGTCCCACCAGGCCGACTTCACGGCGAGCTCGTCGACGTCGCCGCGGTCGTACCAGGCTGCTGCGGTCTCCAGCGACATCGAGCGTCCGTCGCGGGCGAAGCGGTCGTAGAACGGACGACGTCGGGTGTCGTCGTCGTAGCCGTAGCGCTCCTGCAGACGAGCTACGAGCTCGTCGGAGGCCGGGACGGAGTCGGTGCCGAACGGCTGCGCCCGGCCGAACCGGAACATCACCAGCCCGACCCGGTCGACGACGTCGGCACCGGGCCAGTACGGACCGTACGGGTCGTCAGCCTCGGTGACCCGACCGTCGTCGTCGGTGTCGAGCTGGCCGAGGGGCCGGGGCGCGGAGCCCGGGATCGAGCCGTAGGCCCGACCGAAGGGGTAGCCGGCGCCGTACGCCGGGACCCAGGCCATCTCGACGGCGTCGGTCCGCGACGCGATCCCTCGGGCCGCCTCGCGGAACGCCGCCGTGTACGCCTCGGGCTGCTGCCCCCACGCCGTCCAGGTGCCGTTCATCTCCGGGGCGAACCGGACCACGAACTCGGTGTCGAGCTGCTCGTGGAGGGTCTCCAGCTGCTCACCGACGGCGCGGGCGTCGGCCGCCGTCAGGTCGTCCAGCGGGATCCGCGGCTCGAGGGTGAGCTGCGCGATCGCCCCGTGCGCGGCGGTCTGCTGCACGAACTGGCGCAGGAACACCCGGTCGTCGCGGTCGAGCGGGTAGCGCACCTTCTGGGCGTACACCGACGGGGAGACGCCGAGCCGGTCGGCGTAGTCGTCGGCGGAGTCGCGGGTCCAGTCGAGCATGGGCCCCACGTAGGGGCCGTCCGTCGGCGTCGGCACGACGTCGGCGGCCTGGGCGGGCGTTCCGCCCAGGAGGGGGAGGAGCCCGACGAGCGCCGTGAGGAGCAGACGCCGCAGGATCACCCGTTCCTCCGGCAGGTCACCGTCCAGCGGTTGATGTCGCCCTCGCGCTCGTAGGCGAGGGCGTCGACGGCGGCGATGGTCAGGGCGAGCCCGCGACCGTCCTCGGCGTCCGGCGGGGGCATCGTCACGTCGCTGAGGTCGAGCCCCACCGGACGGCCGTCGTCGGCGAACCGCGCCTCGACCAGTCCGGGGGACACGTCGAGCTGGATCGCGACCTGGCGCAACGGCGGGCCGGGGTGGTGGCGCACGCTGTGCTCCACGATGTTGGCGAAGATCTCGACGAGCGCCATCTCGAACCGCACCCGGTCCGTCGTCGAGACCGACGGGACGCTCTCCCAGAGCTGGGCGATCTCGTCCTGGAGCGTGTCGACCTGCTCGGGGACGGCCTCCAGCACCAGATGGACGCTGTGCACGTCGCCCATCAGAACGCCTCCGCGACCGAGGCGCGGGGTCGGAGCACGCGGTCGAGGTTGGTCAGGGACAGGACGGTCGTCACCTGCTCGGTCGGTCGGGCGAGCCGCAGGTCGCCGCCGGCCTGGCGGCACCGCTTCAGACCGGCGATGAGCGCGCCCAGGCCCGAGGAGTCGAGGAACGTGGTCTCGCCCAGGTCGACGACGACCTTCGACGTCCCGCCGTCGACGAGGCCGGTGATGGCCTCGGTCAGCTGGCGGGTGACGACCATGGTGAGCCGGCCGACCGGGGTGACGACCCCGATCCCGCGCTCGGTGTGGGCGACGTGGATGTCGGTCATGCGGGGGTCCTCTCCTCGACCGATGCGCTGCCGCGGTACCGCGCGGCCCGGATGATGATGCTCAGGATGACGAGGTCGAACACGACCCACACCACGTTCAGTGCCGTACCCAGCGGCTGGGCCTGTCCCACGCCGAGGCGGATGCCGCCGATCACGAGGGCCGCGACGAGCAGGCCCATGGCGACGAGCTGCGGCTTGATCAGGTCCCAGCGGGGCCGCCCCTCCGTGGCCGTCACGGTCTTCGGCGTCACGGCGAAGTCGAGGGCTCGGCCGCGGTACACGTTCCCGAAGGCCGACGTGAACGCCTTGATCCAGACCGGGAACAGCGCGAGCGAGTACTGCTGGCCGCGCCAGGTCTTCACCCCGCGCCCCACCACGAAGAACAACAGCTGGTTCACGACGAGGAACGGCACGAGCCGGATGAAGAAGTCGCTGCTGAGCGCCTGCACCGGGAGCACGCCGAGGATCAGGTAGACCACCGGCGCGCCGATGTAGACGATGGCGGCGAAGCCGGACAGGTAGCTCCACATCGTCGCGAAGTACATGAGGCGCTGCGGCCACGACAGCCCAGGCTGCACGAGCGGGTTCTCGCGGAACATCACCTGGACCGTGCCCTGGGCCCAGCGCAGGCGCTGCGTGAGCATCGAGGCCATGTCCTCCGGGGCGAGTCCGTGCGCGAGGACCTCGTGGTGGTAGGCCGTGCGCCAGCCCATGCCGTGCAGGCGCATCGCGGTGGCCATGTCCTCGGTGACCGAGATGGTCGCGAGGGGCATGACGGGCTGGGCCTCGTCGAGGCGCGACACGTCGACCGCGTCGACCAGTCGTCGCACGCTGCTGAGCGCCCCGGCTGCCGACCAGTCACGCTCCAACGTCGCGGCGAGCACCTCGACGTCGACCGCGTCGAGGCCGTCCGTCGACAACCCGTCCTCGAGGGCGGCGATGGCGGCGACGTCGTCGGCGAGCAGCCGGGCGTCGGAGCGGGCCACCTCGCGCTCGGCGTCGCGCAGGCGCAGGCCGAACCGGAACGTCACGTCGGCGACGGCCTCGCCACGGTCGAGCGCGCCCAGGGCGCGTCGGGCGTCGTAGTCGATGCTGTCGAGCAGGGTCCTGAGGGAGGCGTCGGACTCCTCGACGCCCGATCGCGCACGGTCGACGATCTTGCGGGCCGTCCGCAGGGCGGTGCGGACGCTGCGCTCGAGCTCGTCGGCGTAGCGCGAGACGCCGAGCTGCATGAGCGCCTCGCGGCGGATGACGGCGTTGGATCCGCAGAAGAAGGCGGCGTTCCAACCGTCCTTGCCCTGCTGGATGGGGCCGTAGAACAGGGGGGCCTGGCTGCCGAGCACATCGGCGTCGTCGACGTTGACGAAGTACTGCGGCGTCTGCACGAGCGCCATGCGGGGGTCGTCGAAGTAGCCGAGGACGCGGTCGAGGATGTCGGGGGTCGGTACCTGGTCGGCGTCGAGGATGAGGATGAACTCGCCCTCCGTGGCCATGAGCGCGTTGTTGATGTTCCCGGCCTTCGCGTGCCGGGGACGGTCGACCCAGTCGGCGGTGCGGTGCAGGCAGCCGATGCCGTGCTGCTCCGCCCAGGCCGCGAGCTCCGGACGGTTGCCGTCGTCCAGGATCCACGTCTGGTGCGGGTGGCGGATCTCGGCAGCCGCCAGGGCGGTGCGCTGCACGAGGTCGAGCGGCTCGTTGTAGGTGGTGATGAAGACGTCGACCGTGGCGTCGGGCGGCGCGTCAGGTGGGGCGGGACGTCGCTTCGAGCGCCACATGGTCATGCCGAACAGCAGCGAGTCGATGACGCTGTAGGTCTCGGCGATCACCAGCGGCACGGCGATCCACCAGGCCGGCCAGTTCACGGAGAAGAACCAGCGCCAGAGGACGTAGTTGACCCCGAGGACGGCGGTGAGGACCACCAGGAGCCGGACCTGCCAGAGCGGTGAGCTCACTCCGCCGCGTCCTTGCGCACCGCCAGCACGGTCACGTCGTCGCGGACGGGCACGGCGAGGGCGAGGCGCTCGACCTCGCGCACGAGCCGGTGGGGCGACCCCGTGGCGGCGACGAGACGGCTGACGGCGGCGGACGGCACCTCGATGTCGGGGACGACGTCGAGCAGACCGTCGCTGAAGCACACGAACGTGTCACTCGCGGCGAGCGCGACGCGCTGCTCGTGCCAGTCGGACGTGGCGTCGACGCCGAGCGGCAGGTCGTCGGAGCCGAGGGTCGTGGTGCTCCCGTCGTGGTGGACGACCACGGAGAGTCCGTGGCCGGCGTCGACGAACGACAGGACGCCGGTGTGCGGGTCGGCCCAGCCGAGGAAGATGGTGACGAACGCCTCGGCGGCCTCCAGGTCGTCCTGGACGACGTCGCGCGCGCGTTCGAGCACACCACCCAGGTGGCCGCGGGTGGCCGGGTCGGTCGCGGCGAAGCGGCGCATCTCCGCCCGGATGACGGTGCGGACCGCGGACATGAGGATGGCGGCGGCGGTGCCCTTGCCCATGACGTCGGCGACGAGCACGTAGTGCCCGCCCTCGAGCTCGCGGTGGTCGAAGGCGTCGCCTGCGACGAGGCCGGTGGCGACGCACGTGGCGGCGAACGTGTAGCCCGGGACGGGCGCGACACCGCGGGGGAGGAGGGCCTGCTGCACCGACGTGGCGTGCTCGCGGTCGGAGCTGAGGTGCACCTCGTCCTGCACGCAGGTGGCGAGCTGCTCGAGCATCGTGAGGTCGTGGTCGCCGAACTCGCGCGGGCTCGTGTCGTAGAGGCACAGCGTCCCGATGGTCGTGCCGTGCTGGTCGCGGATCGGGTGGCCGGCGTAGAAGCGGACCCCGAAGGCGGTGACGGTGGGCAGGGAGGCGAAGGCCGGGTCCTGCACCGCGTCGTTGATCACGAGGGGCGCGTCGTGCTCGCGCGTGGTCTCGCAGAACGTGTCGCTCGTCCTGATCTCGGTGACCCCGTCGATGCCGGCGGTCGACTTCAGGAAGGACCGCTCGTGGTCGAAGAGGTTGATGCTCGACATCGGCACGCCCCAGATGGTGCGAGCCAGCTGCGTGAACCGGTCGAACCTCTCCTCGCGGGGGGTGTCGAGCAGTCCGGTCGCCTCGACCGCGCGGTCGGGGTCGGTCGTCGTGGCGGGCGGCTCGCGGTGCGCGGTCACTGTCCGCGCCCCGCCCTCCCCGGGGGCTTCGTCCATACGTTTTATCTAACCGGACGATCGGGGACAGTGCCACCGAATCGGCCGCATGGCGGCAGGGCAAAAAAGCGACACCGTGTCCGGAGGGGGACGGACGAGCGGATTGTCGCTCGACCTGCGGGTGCGCGGCTGCGGCTTCTCGTTCGGGTGGGGCTGCGCTGGCGCGGCTTCGACTCGTCCTGCGCTCCGCAAGGGCCTCGACCGGGCGGCTGGCAGCGGCGGCGGCGCCGGTTCTCGGGCTGTGGCCTGCGTTGGACGCAAGAATCTGCGTCTGCGCGTGCCGTCGGTGGATCTGCAACCTTCTGAGCGCTCTACAGGTGGCAGATCCACCGCCGACGGGGCCAGACGTGGCAACGATGCTCCCTTCTCGTGGACCGTGCCACGAGAAGGGAGAAGCGCTGCCCACCCCACCCCCAAGTGCACCCAAGCTTCTTCCTTCGTGCGCTTGAGGCTGGACGCTTCTGCGTTGGTGACGGGATCCCGTAGCAGACGCAGAATCCTTGGCCTTCAGCACACGAACGCAGCATCGTGCGTCCACCCCGAGCGCAACCCGCAGCCCGAGACCCCAACCCAGCGCCCGCCCAGCCGCCCGGTCGAGGCCCTTTCGGAGACCACGCCCAGCGCCGGCCGAGGCAGCGCACCAGCAAGACGAGACCTCCTGCGGCAGCGCACCAGCGAGGGAAGACCCCCTGCGGCAGCGCACCAGCAAGACGAGACCCCCTGCGGCAGCGCACCAGCAAGACGAGACCCCCTGCGGCAGCGCACCAGCAAGACGAGACCCCCCGCGGCAGCGCACCAGCAAGACGTGCCCCCGCCGGCAGCGCACGAAAAAGCACAGCCCCCGCGCCAGCGCACCACCAGGCCACGACCCCCTCCGGCGCCACGTGCAGGTCACCGGGGCGACACCCGGCGGTCAGACGGATGGGGGAGGGTCGTGTCATGAGCTCGGGGGAGATCGATCGTCGAACCGTCGTCCGCGCGGCTGCGCTGGCTGCCGCCACCTCTGGCGGCGTGCTGCTGGGGAGTGGGCCGGCGGCTGCCCGCGGCGTGCCGTCCCTGGTGCGCCGGGGGAGGCCGGAGCTGACGCACGGGGTGCAGGCCGGTGACGTGCACGCTGGACAGGCGACGCTGTGGGGGCGGGCCGACCGGCCGGCGCGTCTCGTCGCGGAGATCTCCCGCGACCCGTCCTTCCGGCGTGCCGTGACCGTCCCCGGTCCGCGCGTCACGCCCGACACCGACCTCACCGGGCAGTGGGCGGTGCACGGGCTCCCGCCCGGCACCGACGTGCACTACCGGCTGCGCGCCGTCGACCTGCACGACCCGCGACGCTCGGGTCGTCCAGTCGCCGGCCGGCTCCGGACGCTCGGCGGACGGCGGCGCGACGTCCGCTTCCTGTGGTCCGGCGATGTCGCTGGGCAGGGCTGGGGCGTCAACCCCGACCTGGGCGGCTTCCGCATCGCCGACGCGATGGCCCGCCGCGACGCCGACTTCTTCCTCTGCAGCGGCGACACCGTCTACGCCGACGGTCCCGTCCAGGCGTCGGTGCCGCTCTCGGACGGCCGGACGTGGACGAACCTCGTCACGGAGGAGAAGTCGAAGGTCGCCGAGACACTCGCCGAGTACCGGGGCCAGTACCGCTACAACCTGGAGGCGGAGAACTGGCGTGCGTTCCTGGCGAGCACCGCGCAGGTGACGCAGTGGGACGACCACGAGGTCACCAACAACTGGTACCCGGGCGAGGTGCTGGACGACGCGCGGTACACCGAGCGCCGTGTCGACGTGCTCGCGGCGCGGGCGCGGCGCGCGTTCCACGACTACGTGCCCGTCGCCGAGATCTCGCCCGACCGGGTCGGACGGGTCTACCGCGTCCTGCACCAGGGACCGCTGCTCGACGTCTTCGTCCTCGACATGCGCACCCACAAGGACTCGAACACGGCCGGCGACGAGACCTCGGGCGACGGCGGGGTGCTCGGCGCGGAGCAGACCAGGTGGCTGCTGCGCGAGCTGCGCGCCTCCCGCGCCACGTGGAAGGTCATCGCGGCGGACCTGCCGATCGGGCTGGTCGTGCCCGACGGCAGCAGCCGGCAGGAGGGTCTGGCCCAGGGCGACGCCGGGGCTCCGCGCGGTCGGGAGATCGACATCGCGCAGGTGCTCACGGCGCTGCAGGACGCCGGCATCCGCAACCACGTGTGGCTCACGGCCGACGTGCACTACACGGCCGCGCACCACTACTCGCCCGACCGGGCCGCCTACCAGCGGTTCGACCCGTTCTGGGAGTTCGTGTCCGGCCCGTTGAACGCCGGTGCGTTCGGACCCAACCGGCTCGACTCGACGTTCGGTCCGCGCGCGGAGTTCGTCGCCGCCCCGCCCACGCCCAACACCGGCCCGGCGGACGGGTTCCAGTTCTTCGGCGAGGTCGAGATCGACGCCGCCACCGAGGCGCTGACCGTCACCCTGCGCGACGTCGACGGGCGGGCGCTCCACACCCGCACGCTCGAACCGCAGGCGCGCTAGTTGTGATGTCCAGGGACGTTGTTTCTCTGGATAGGTGAAGGCCTCCGGGGTGAGAGTGGAGCTGTCTAGGTTCCGTTCTCTTCCCAGGAGGCCTTCGTGGTCCACGCTAACGCTGCTCTGACTCCTCGTGCTCGGCTCCGGCTGGCTCGGTTGATCGTGGAGGACGGTTGGAGGCCCGCTGACGCGGCGAAGATGTTCATGGTCTCGACCGTCACGGCCCGCAAGTGGGCGAACAGGTTCCGCTGCGAGGGGCCGGCTGGGATGCTCGACCGGTCCAGTCGTCCGCGGACGTGTCCGCATCGCACATCCGAGCGGGTGAAGCGCCAGATCGTCTCCCTGCGGTGGCGACAGCGCCTCGGGCCGGTGCAGATCGGTGGCCGGCTCGGCCTCGCGCCCTCGACCGTCCACGCGGTCCTGGTGCGGTGTCGGATGAACCGGCTCAGTCACATCGACCGGGTCACCGGTGAGCCGATCCGCCGCTATGAGCACCCGCACCCGGGATCGCTGATCCATGTCGACGTCACCAAGTTCGGCAACATTCCCGACGGCGGCGGCTGGCGCTACGTCGGCAAGGCCCAGGGTGACCGCAACCGGGCGGCGACCGTGCTGCGCACCGGGGCACCACGCAGCAAAACCCACGAACCGCTCATCGGGACGGCGTTCCTGCACACCGTCATCGACGACCACTCCCGCGTCGCCTATGTCGAGGTCTGCACCGATGAGAAAGCCGTCACCGCGATCGGTGTCCTGCGCCGGGCCGTTGCCTGGTTCGCCGAGCGCGGTGTCACCGTCGAACGAGTGTTGTCCGACAACGGCAGCTGCTACCGCGCTCACGCCTGGACACAGGCCTGCACAGACCTCGGGATCACCCCGAAACGGACACGGCCCTACCGGCCCCAGACCAACGGCAAGATCGAGCGCTTCCACCGCACCCTGGCCGAGGGGTGGGCCTACGCCCGCTTCTACAGCTCAGAGACCGAACGCCGAGCCGCCCTGCCCGGCTGGATCCACTACTACAATCACCACCGGCCCCACTCAGCCATCGGAGCACTGCCACCCATCAGCAGGATCGCCAACAACCTGCCTGGACATCACAGCTAGTCGTCGACACCCCGGGCGCCGGGGCGTCTCGACGACCGTCGGGACTCAGCCGAAGTCGGCGGCGGCCTTCTGGGCCATCGCCAGGAACGACTCGTTCGACTCCAGCTTCGCGCTCAGGTCCTTGACCTTGCGTGCGTCGCCCGCCGCCTCGGCCTTCGCGAGGGCCTCACGGGTCTCGTCGATCGCGCGCTGCAGCTTGCCGATCATGTCGTCGGCGCGGGCGGACTTCTCGGGGTCCGAACGCTTCCACTCCTGCTCACCGGCAGCCCGGACGGCCTGCTCGACCGTGCGCAGACGTCCCTCGAGCTCCTTGACCCGGCCGCGCGGCACCTTGCCCGCGGCCTCCCAGCGGTCGGCGATGTCGTTGAGGGCGCGGCGTGCCTTGTCGAGGTCGGTGACGGGCAGGAGCGCCTCGGCCTCGACCAGGAGCTGCTCCTTCACGACGGCGTTGGCGGCGAACTCCTCGTCGAGCGCGGCGTTCGCGGCGTCACGGGCCTGGAAGAAGACGTCCTGAGCGGCGCGGAAGCGCTTCCAGAGCTTGTCCTCGACGTTGCGGGGCGCGGAGCCGGCAGCCTTCCAGCGGGTCATGAGGTCGCGGTAGGCGCCCGACGTCGGACCCCACTCGGTGGAGGAGGAGAGCGCCTCGGCCTCGGCGATCAGCTTCTCCTTGACCTTCTGCGCGGCCTCGCGCTGCGTGTTCTGCTCGGCGAAGTGGGCCTTGCGCTTGCGCGTGTACGCGGTGCGCGCGGCGCTGAAGCGGTGCCAGAGCTGGTCGTCGGCCGACTTGCTGAGCCGGGGGAGTGCCTTCCACTCCTCGAGCAGCTCGCGCAGCCGGTCGGCGCCGGCGCGCCAGTCCTGGCCGGCCGCGATCTTCTCGGCCTCCTCGACGATGCGCGTCTTCGCGACGGTCGCCTCGGCGACCTTGGCCTCACGCTCGGCGCGACGTTCCTCGCGCTGCTTCTCGATGGCCGGGGCCAGCGCGTCCAGACGCGCCTCCAGGGAGGCGAGGTCGCCGATCGCGGCGGCGTCCGTCACCTCCCCGCGCACCTTCGCGACGGCCTTGGCGGCCTCGTCGGGCGACAGCGCACCCGAGGCGAGACGCTTCTCGAGCAGGTCGACCTCGGTCTCGAGGCCCTCGAAGCGTCGGACGTAGAAGGCGAGCCCCTCGGCGGGGTCCCCGACCTTCCACTCGCCGATCTCTCGTTCGGAGTCACCGGTCTTGACGAAGACCGTCCCCTCGGCGTCGACGCGGCCCCACGGGTGCTCGGCGGTGGTCATGGCGACAGTCTAGGAGGACGCCACCCCGACTCCGCCACCCCGCCGCCCGTCGGGACGCCTCGACGGGGCGCCCGCCGTGGTCCGGGGGCCGCCGCGCCCCGCGTACCCTGTGGGGCGTGCTGCTCACGTCCTTCCCCGCCGGCCCCCTGCAGGCCAACTGCTACGTGCTCGCCCGCGAGGCGGGTGCCGGGTGCGTCGTCGTCGACCCCGGCATGGACGCCCTCGACGGGGTCCGCCAGGTCGTCGCCGAGCACGACCTGCGCGTCGAGGCCGTCCTCGTCACCCACGGCCACTTCGACCACCTCTGGAACGCACAGGACGTCGCACGGGAGTTCGACGCACCGGTGTGGATCCACCCCGCCGACCGGCACCTGCTGAGCGACCCGATGGCGGCGATCTCCGGACCGTCCGCCGCGATGCTGCGCGCGCAGTTCGGCCTGCACGACCTGCCCGAGTTCGTCGAGCCCTCCGACGTGCGCGACGCCGTCGACGGTGCCGTGATCGAGGTCGACGGCCTGAGCCTCAGCGTCGACCACGTCCCGGGCCACACGCCGGGCACCGTCTACTACCGGGTCGACTGGGACGGCAGCGGCGTCACCGAGGGCACGGTGTCGCAGGTGATGTTCTCCGGCGACTTCCTGTTCGCCGGCTCGATCGGTCGCACCGACCTGACCGGCGGCGACCACGACCAGATGCTGCAGAGCCTGCGCGAGAAGGTCCTGCCGCTGCGCGACGACGTCGTGGTCCTGCCCGGTCACGGCCCGCAGACGTCGATCGGGCGCGAGCGCGCCACCAACCCGTTCCTCGCCGAGCTGCAGGAGGGCTGACATGGCGAAGCTGAGTGGATTCCCCGAGCTGCTGCCGGCCGACCGTGCGGTGGAGGTGGCGGTCGTCGACGCCCTGCGCCGCGTGTTCGAGCTGCACGGCTTCGCCAACGTCGAGACCCGCGCCGTCGAGCCGGTCGAGACGCTGCTGCGCAAGGGCGAGATCGACAAGGAGGTCTACGTCGTGCGCCGCATCCACGACGACGCCTCCGGCGACTCCGGCTCCCGCTCCGACGCGCTCGCGCTGCACTTCGACCTCACCGTCCCCTTCGCGCGCTACGTCGTGGAGAACGCCGGCAAGCTCGCCTTCCCGTTCCGTCGCTACCAGGTCCAGAAGGTGTGGCGCGGGGAGCGTCCGCAGCAGGGACGCTTCCGCGAGTTCACGCAGGCCGACATCGACATCGTCGGCGACGGCACGCTGCCGTTCCACGCCGACGTCGAGGTCGCGCGGGTGATGGCCGAGGCGCTGGCCGCGGTGTCCGCCGTCCTTGGCGCCGGACCGGACGACCCGTCCTGGTTCACGTTGCAGGTGAGCAACCGCAAGGTGCTCGAGGGCTTCTACCGTGGCCTCGGCGTCGCGGAGCCCACTGCCGTCATGCAGGTCGTCGACAAGCTCGACAAGCTGCCGGGCGAGCGCATCCTCGAGCTGCTCGCGGAGACCGGTCTCGACGAGACGTCGGCCCGTGCCTGCCTGGCGCTCGCGGAGATCAGCACCGACGACACCTCCTTCGTCGAGCGGGTCCGCGAGCTGGGTGTCGAGCACCCGCTGCTCGACGAGGGCCTCGACGAGCTCGCGACCGTGGTCGCCGCCTGTGCCGACGTCGAGGGGGTCCGCGTCACCGCCGACCTGCGCATCGCGCGCGGCCTCGACTACTACACCGGGACCGTGTTCGAGACGCGCATGACCGGGCAGGAGCAGCTCGGCTCCGTCTGCTCCGGCGGGCGCTACGACCAGCTCGCGTCCGACGGCCGACGCACCTACCCGGGCGTGGGCATCTCGCTCGGCCTCTCGCGGCTGCTCGTCCCGCTCGTCGCGAACGGGCTGACCAGCAGCCGACCCGTGCCGTCGGCCGTGCTCGTCGCCGTGACCGACGAGGAGTCACGTCCGGCGAGCGACGCCCTCGCGCAGCGGCTGAGGCGGCGCGGCATCCCCACCGAGGTGTCGTCGGCGGCGCAGAAGTTCGGCAAGCAGATCCGCACCGCCGAGCGCCGTGGGATCCCGTACGTCCTCTTCCCGGGCGAACCGCCTAGGGTCGGCCCTAGTGTCAAGGACATCCGTACCGGCGACCAGGTCGACGTCGACCCCGACACCTGGACGCCCCCCGCCGCCGACCTGACGCCCACCGTCGCCGGGCTCGGCCCCCACTCGAAGGAGACCACGCCGTGATCCGCACCCACGCCGCCGGAAGCCTGACCGCCGCCCAGGTGGGCGAGCAGGTCACCCTCGCCGGATGGGTGGCGCGCCGGCGCGACCACGGCGGGGTCGCGTTCATCGACCTGCGCGAGGCCAGCGGCGTCGTGCAGGTGGTCGTCCGCGAGGAGGTCGCGCACCAGCTGCGCGCCGAGTACTGCCTGAAGATCGTCGGCACGGTCGAGAAGCGTCCCGAGGGCAACGAGAACCCGGCCATCCCGACCGGAGAGATCGAGGTCATCGCGAGCGACGTCGAGATCCTCAGCGCCTCGGCGCCCTTGCCCTTCCCCATCGACGACGCCGCGTCGTCGAGCGCGGGCACGGTCGGCGAGGAGGTGCGGCTGCGTCACCGCTACCTCGACCTGCGTCGCTCGGGTCCCGCGCACAACCTCCGTCTGCGCAGCAAGGTCAACGCCGTCGCGCGCGAGGTGCTCGGCCGCCACGAGTTCGTCGAGGTCGAGACGCCCACCCTCACCCGCTCGACCCCCGAGGGCGCCCGCGACTTCCTCGTGCCCGCGCGCCTGCGTCCCGGCAGCTGGTACGCGCTGCCGCAGAGCCCCCAGCTGTTCAAGCAGCTGCTCATGGTCGGCGGCCTGGAGCGGTACTACCAGATCGCACGCTGCTACCGCGACGAGGACTTCCGCGCCGACCGGCAGCCCGAGTTCACCCAGCTCGACGTCGAGATGAGCTTCGTCGACCAGGACGACGTGATCGCGCTCGCCGAGGAGATCTACGCCGAGCTGTGGCGGCTCATCGACGTCGAGCTGCCCCGGCCGTTCCCGCGGATCACGTACGCCGACGCGATGCGTCGCTACGGCTCGGACAAGCCCGACCTGCGCTTCGACCTCGAGCTCGTCGAGCTGACCGACTACTTCAAGGACACCCCCTTCCGCGTGTTCCAGGCGCCGTACGTCGGCGCGGTGGTGCACCCGGGCGGCGGCTCGCAGGCGCGTCGCACGCTCGACGGCTGGCAGGAGTGGGCCAAGCAGCGTGGCGCGCGGGGCCTGGCCTACGTGCTCGTCGGCGAGGACGGCACCCTGGGCGGTCCGGTCGCGAAGAACCTGTCCGAGGCCGAGCGCGAGGGACTCGCGGAGGCTGCCGGTGCGAAGCCGGGCGACGCGATCTACTTCGCTGCCGGCCCCACGAAGTCGATGCGTCAGCTCCTCGGTGCCGCGCGCATCGAGATCGCCCGTCGCGAGAACCTCATCGACGAGTCGGCGTGGGCGTTCTGCTTCGTCGTCGACTGGCCGATGTTCGAGGCCGTGAGCGAGCTCGACTCCGGCGACGTCGCGGTGGGTGGCGGCGAGTGGACCGCGGTGCACCACGCGTTCACGGCGCCGCAGGACCCGGCGACGCTCGCCGACCCGGGCAGCTCGATCGCCCAGGCCTACGACATCGTCTGCAACGGCAACGAGGTCGGCGGCGGCTCGATCCGTATCCACCGCCCTGACGTCCAGAAGCGCGTCTTCGAGATCATGGGCATCGGCGAGGAGGAGGCGCAGGAGAAGTTCGGCTTCCTGCTCGACGCGTTCGCGTACGGCGCCCCGCCGCACGGCGGCATCGCCTTCGGCTGGGACCGCACGGTCGGCCTGCTGGCGGGCACCGACTCGATCCGCGACGTCATCGCGTTCCCGAAGTCCGGCGGCGGGTACGACCCGCTGACCGCGGCCCCGGCCCCGATCACGCCGGAGCAGCGCGCCGAGGCCGGTGTCGACGCGGAGCCCGATGAGGAGGGGCCCGAGGACGCGGACGGCGCACCCGCGTCCTGACCTCGCGCGAGCAGGTCAGCCCCGCTCAGCGCGCGGTCGTCGGAGAGGGCCACCCGAGCTGCCGGGCCGCGTGGCAGAGGACGAACCAAGGGCCGACCAGCTCCACGACCTCGTCCGAGGGGAGCGTCAGCCGTGCCCGCCAAGGCGTGTGCGCCAGCCGGGAGCGGCGGACCCCGTAGCGCGGGCGCACCACGACCGCGACGGGGTCTGGCAGCACGACCGGCGTGCGGGAACCGGTCGTGACCGTCTCGAGGACCAGGCCGTCGACCGTGACCTCCAGGACCCACATGAATCCTCGCAGCCCCGGGGCCACGAACCGCTCGCCCTCGGCGACGTCGAGCGTCCCGACGTAGCCGTCGTGGCGGGCGCCCGGGAACAGGCTCCAGACGTGGAGGGTGCCCCCCGCGAAGGCGTCGAACAGATTCGTGACGGTGTTACTCAGCAGCCAGTACGTGACGGCGAACGGTCCCGGTCGCCGGACGTGCCAGGAGCCACGGTCGTCACGAGCAGGACGCAGCTGCACCGTGGCCCTCAGCCGAGGAGGTGGCGGACGCGGGTCCAGCCCGGGTCGCGCTCGTGGGTGGCGGACAGTCCGTGCGTCGACGCCCACCGCGCCACGTCGGCGCCGGCGTTCTGGTCCTCGCCGTCGGTGTAGACGTGCAGGGTCCGGGTGCCGTCGGTCGTCACCCGGGCGACGACCAGCCCGCGCGGCTCGATGGTCGCGGTGAGGGAGTCGTCGAGGGCCTGCAGTCGACCGAGCACCTCCGGTGACGGCATGCCCCGATCGTCGGGGTCGAACGTGGCGACGAGCGCGTGGTGCAGGTCGAGGGTCGGTGCGTCGACCCATCGCAGACCGGTGCGGGCGAGCGCGAACACCGGGCGACCCTCGGCGGTCTGTCCGGAGAGCGCCGACCACACGTCGGTGTCGCGCTCCTCGGCGCACACGGCCACCGCAGCCTGCAGGTCCGCCACGGTGCGTGCCGATGACGGGGCGTCGACCAGCGGCTCGACCCCGCCGACCCAGCGCGCGACGTCGTCCTCGCCCAGCGCCCAGTCGAGCACCATGAAGGTCAACGGGCCGTGCACCCGCTCGGGCAGCTCGGCGAAGGCGGGATGGTGCACGCCGACGTGCACGCGCAGCGCCTCCAGGTCGGTCTCGACGGCGAGCACGACCCGCGCGAGGTCGACGGCGGCCCCGTCGACCTCGAGCACGGCGTCGAACGCGGTGGGGTCGGTCTCGACGGCCGGTGCGTACTCCCACGTCGCGTCCGCCGGCGGAGCGGCGCGGAACCACCGCTCGGCGGCAGGACGGGCGTCGGCGAGGCCGCCGGCCGAGACCGTGAGCCGGTGCTGTGCGGTGCGCCCGGGACCGAGGTGCCAGGTCAGGTCGGGGTCGATCGCCGCCAGCAGCCCGTCGAGCGCGGCGTGGGCGGGCCCTGCCTGCGACGGGTCGAGGTGCCGGCCCTCCTCGGTCCACCAGTCCCAGAAGGCGCCGACCGGCGTGGGGGCGGGCCGTGCGGTCCCGGAGTCGCCGGCGTCGGCGTGCGGGTCGGACTCGGAGGAGGTACGGCGGGAGAACAGGCCCATGAGCCCAGCCTGGCCCATGCGCCGACCGCGGTACAGCGTCCGGGCGTGTCGGGGGCGGTGACTACGCTCGCAGGGTGAGCGACGACGGACTGTTCGACCTGCCGGGGGACGACGTGCGCCCCGTGGCGCGTCCGGACTCCTCGGGCTCGCTCGCCGGCAACGCCCACTCCTCGGCGCCGCTCGCGGTGCGCATGCGTCCGCGCACCCTCGACGAGCTCGTCGGCCAGGAGCACCTGCTCGTGCCGGGGTCGCCGCTGCGGCAGGTGATCGACGGCGACCAGCCCCTCACGATCCTCCTCTGGGGCCCTCCGGGCACGGGCAAGACGACCATCGCCTCGCTGATCAGCAACCACACCCACCGTCGCTTCGTCGAGGTCTCGGCGGTCTCCGCGGGCGTCAAGGAGGTCCGCGACGTCATCGCCGGAGCGCGGCGCGCGCTGCAGAACGGCGTCGAGACGGTGCTGTTCGTCGACGAGGTGCACCGCTTCTCCAAGGCGCAGCAGGACGCGCTGCTGCCGGGCGTGGAGAACCGCTGGGTCTCGCTCATCGCCGCCACCACCGAGAACCCCCACTTCAGCGTCATCTCGCCGCTGCTCAGCCGGTCGCTGCTCCTCACCCTGCAGTCCCTCGACGACGGCGACGTCGCCGTCATGATCGACCGGGCGGTCGAGGACGACCGTGGGCTCGGCGGGCGGGTCAACCTCACCGACGACGCCCGCGACCACCTCGTGCGGCTGGCCGGTGGCGACGGACGTCGTGTGCTCACCTACCTCGAGGCCGCCGCCGGCGCGACGCTCAGCCAGGGTCGCACCGAGGTCACCGTCGACGACGCGGCGCTGGCCGTCGACAAGGCGGCCGTGCGCTACGACCGGCAGGGCGACCAGCACTACGACGTCACGAGCGCCTTCATCAAGAGCATCCGCGGCTCCGACGTCGACGCCGCCCTGCACTACCTCGCGCGCATGGTCGAGGCGGGGGAGGACCCCCGGTTCATCGCGCGGCGCCTGATGATCCACGCGAGCGAGGACATCGGCATGGCCGACCCGACGGCGCTGCCCGTCGCCACAGCCACCGCGCAGGCCGTCGCGCTGATCGGGTTCCCCGAGGCGCGCATCCCGCTCGCCCAGGCCGTGATCCACCTCGCCACCGCGCCCAAGTCGAACGCCGTCGTGCGGGCGATCGACGCCGCGCAGGCCGACGTCCGCGCCGGCCGGGTCGGTGCCGTGCCCCCGGCGCTGCGCGACGCGCACTACTCCGGCGCCAAGAAGCTCGGCCACGGGCACGACTACCGCTACGCCCACGACGACCCCCGCGGGGTGGTCACCCAGCAGTACGCGCCCGACGACGTCGACGGCCGCGACTACTACGAGCCCGGCCGCCACGGTCACGAGGCCGCCGTGGCCGACCGGGTCGCGCGGATCCGCGCCATCCTGCGCGACCGCTGACCCCAGGACCTGCCGGTGCGCTGCACACGGTGGTCCTCGCCCTGCTGCTGCGCTGCCTCGGCTAACGCCGGGGGCGGTCTCCGAGAAGCCTCGACCGGGCGGCCGGGCGTCGGCCGGGCTGGGCTCCGGGGACGCGGGTGGGTCTCGCGGTGGGCCCCACGCTTCTCCCTTGCAGCGTCATCGGCCCACGATGAGCCGTTCCTGCGCGCCGGCGGTGGATCTGCCACCTTCTCAGCCCGTGTGAGGTGGAGAATCCACCGCCGCCCACCTACGCGCGGGCAGCGCTTCTCCCTTCGCGTGGCGCGGTCCACGAGAAGGAAGAACCTCTGACCCTCCTTGCCCGTCCAGCGCCTCCCGCTCCCGGCCGTGGTCGGTGCCCGTCTCCCACGCGGGAGCAGGGCCGCCGTTCCTAGTAACCTCGACACCATGCCCTCCGACGTCGTCGTCCTGGTCGCCACCGCGGTGCTCGCGGTCGTGACCGTGGTCGCTGCCGTCGTGGCGGTCCTCGCCGCCCGTCGGGTCGCCCGCGGTCCCGTGCCCGCCGTGCTCGCCGCGCCGCCGGCCCCGCCGCTCGAGCCCGTGCACGAGGACGTCGCCGGGTCCGTCGTCCCCGGCGAGCTCGTGCGCGTGGAGCGCCCCCGCGCGCCGCGGACGGACCTGCCCGCCTCGGAGCGGTCCGGCGCGCTCGCGCCCCGGGTCGTGGAGGGCCGCGTCGTCGTCCCGCCCACGCAGGACCAGGTCGTGGCCGCCACGCTGAGCCGACCGCAGGTACGGCTCGCCGTCGTCGCCGAAGGGTTTGCGCACGCGCTGCGTCCCGAGAGCCGTGACCGGATCAGCGCCCTCGTGCGGCGCGAGTACCGCGGACGTCGCCGCGAGCGGCTCCGTGCCGGACGTCGTGCCGCCCGTGCCGCGCACGCGTCGGCACTGCCGACCGCGCCTGCCGACCAGTGGCTGGGGGAGCGATGAACCCCCGACTGATCTGGTTCGTCGCCGGCTCCGCCGCCGGCGTCTACGCGAGCGTCAAGGCACGCCGCGCCGCCTACCGCATGTCGATGCCCGGACTCATCGACCAGGCCGCCGCGCTCGGCACGGGCGTGCGGGCCTTCGCCGACGAGGTCCGTGACGGCATGGCCACGGCCGAGCACCGGTTCGCCCGCGAGCTCGCCGCCGACGACCCCCATCCCGAGCCCCTCGGCCACGCCGCGAGCATCGCACCGCTCGACGCCGCACCGCTCGACGACGCAGCCCCCGACCTCCCCGACGAGAGAGACCACCCCTGATGCAGACCGCAGAGATCCGGCGCCGCTTCCTCGCCCACTTCGAGGCCGCCGGACACACCGTCGTGCCGTCGGCGCCGCTGCTGCTCGAGGACCCCAACCTGCTCTTCGTGAACGCGGGCATGGTGCCGTTCAAGCCGTACTTCCTCGGTCAGGAGACGCCGCCCTACGGCACCGCCACCAGCGTGCAGAAGTGTGTCCGCACCCTCGACATCGAGGAAGTCGGCAAGACCACGCGGCACGGCACGTTCTTCCAGATGAACGGCAACTTCAGCTTCGGCCAGTACTTCAAGGAAGGTGCCATCACGCACGCGTGGCGGCTCGTGACCGGTCACGTCGACGACGGCGGGCTCGGGTTCGACGCCGACTCGGTCTGGGTCACCGTCCTGGAGGGCGACCACGAGTCGCGCGAGCTGTGGCGCTCCGTCGCCGGCCTGCCCGACGAGCGGATCCAGGACCGCGACCTCAACGACAACTACTGGCACATGGGCGTCCCCGGCCCCGGCGGACCCTGCAGCGAGATCTACATCGACCGCGGACCGGAGTACGGCCCCGACGGCGGCCCCGTCGTCGACGAGGACCGCTTCCTCGAGATCTGGAACCTCGTGTTCATGCAGGAGGAGATCACCAACGTCCGCGCCAAGGACCAGTTCGACGTCGTCGGCCCGCTGCCCAGCCAGAACATCGACACCGGCATGGGCCTGGAGCGCGTCGCCTACCTGCTGCAGGGCAAGCAGAACCTCTACGAGATCGACGAGGTGTTCCCGGTCATCGAGCGGGCCTCGGAGCTCACCGGTCGTCGGTACGGCGCGAACCACGACGACGACGTGCGCTTCCGCGTGGTCGCCGACCACGTCCGCTCGGGCCTCATGCTCATGGGCGATGGCGTCACGCCCGGCAACGAGGCGCGCGGCTACGTGCTGCGTCGCCTGCTGCGTCGCGCCGTCCGCTCGATGCGGCTGCTGGGCTTCGAGGACCCGGCGCTGCCCGAGCTGCTGCCGGTCAGCAAGGAGCGCATGAAGGCCTCCTACCCCGAGCTCGAGGCCGACTTCGCGCGCATCGAGCAGGTCGCGTACGCCGAGGAGGACGCCTTCCGCTCCACCCTCGGCAAGGGCACGCAGATCTTCGACGTCGCGGCGCAGAAGGTGAAGGCCGACGGCGGCACGGGACTGTCCGGCGAGGCCGCGTTCACCCTGCACGACACCTACGGCTTCCCGATCGACCTCACGCTGGAGATGGCGCAGGAGCAGGGACTCAGCGTCGACGCCGACGGCTTCCGCGCCCTCATGGCCGAGCAGAAGGCGCGCGCCAAGGCCGACGCGAAGGCCAAGAAGGGCGTCCACGCCGACACCCACGCCTACCGGGCCGCGCTCGACGCGAACGGTCCGACGGACTGGCAGGCGTACACGACGCTCTCGACGGAGTCGAGGGTCCTGGCGCTGCTGAGCCAGGGCGAGGCCGTCCCCGCCCTCACGGCGGGCAGCATCGGCGAGGTCGTGCTCGACCGCACGCCGTTCTACGCCGAGTCCGGTGGTCAGAACGCCGACGCCGGCACCCTCACGTGGTCCGGCCACGGTGGCGGCACCGCCGAGGTGCTCGACGTCCAGCGCCCCATCAAGGGCCTGGTCGTGCACCAGGTGCGCGTGCTGGAGGGCGAGCTGGTCGTCGACGAGCAGCTCTCCGCCGATGTCGACCCCGAGTGGCGTCTCGGGGCGCGGCAGGCGCACTCCGGCACGCACGTCGTGCACGCGGCGCTGCGCGAGGTGCTCGGCCCCACGGCGCTCCAGTCGGGCTCGTACAACCGCCCCGGCTACCTGCGCCTCGACTTCGGCTGGAGCGGCGCGCTCTCGCCCGAGCAGCTGCACGACGTCGAGCACGTGTCGAACCGCGCGCTGCGCGAGGACCTGCCCGTCTCGGCGCAGTACATGACGCTGCCCGAGGCGCGGGAGTGGGGCGCGCTCGCACTCTTCGGCGAGACGTACGGCGAGGAGGTGCGCGTCGTCGAGATCGGCGGGCCCTGGTCGCGCGAGCTGTGCGGTGGCACCCACGTCGACCGGTCCAGCCAGATCGGCACCGTCGTCGTCACGTCGGACGGGTCCGTCGGCGCCGGCAACCGGCGCATCGAGGCGCTCACCGGCCTCGAGGGCTTCGCCTACCTCGCGAAGGAGCGCGACCTCGTGCTCCAGCTCACCGACGTGCTCAAGGCACGTCCCGACGAGGTCCCGACCCGGGTCAACGACCTCCTCACCCGGCTCAAGGCCACCGAGAAGGAGCTCGAGAAGCTCAAGGCGGCCCAGCTGCAGGGTGCGGCCGGCGACGTCGCCGGTGCGGCCGTCGACGTCGACGGCGTCGCGGTCGTGACCCACCGCGCCGAGGGCGTCGGCGGCGGCGACGTGCGCAGCCTCGCGCTCGACGTGCGGGGCCGGCTGCAGGACCGCGCTGCCGTCGTCGTCGTGGTCGGCACCGCGAACGACCGTCCCTCCGTGGTCGTGGCGGTCACGCCCGCCGCGCAGGAGCGCGGTCTCGCGGCCAACGCCCTCGTCGGCGTGGTCGGGGAGCGGATCGGCGGCAAGGGCGGCGGCAAGCCCGACGTCGCGCAGGGCGGCGGCACCGACGTCGGCGGCATCGACGCAGCCTTCGCCGCCGTGCACGACGCCGTCCGGGCGGCGGTCGGACGATGACGGCGGCTGCATGAGGACAGGTCGATGAGGCGGGGTCGATGAGGCGGGGTCGATGAGGCGGGGTCGTTGAGGCGGGGCCGCAGGCTCGGGGTCGACGTCGGCGACGTGCGCATCGGCGTCGCCGTGTGCGATCCCGACGGCCTGGTCGCGACGCCGCTCGAGACGGTGGCGGCCGGCCGCGACGCCGTCGCCCGCCTGGCGGCACTGGCGGAGGAGGTCGACGCGCTCGAGCTGGTCGTCGGCCTGCCCGTCTCGCTGAACGGTCGCGAGGGGCCCGCCGCGGTCAAGGTGCGGGGCTTCGCGAAGGGTCTGCGCGAGGCCGTGGATCCGCGGGTTGTCCGGCTGTTCGACGAGCGCATGTCTACGATGACTGCCGACAGCCTGCTCCGCGAGGGCGGGCGACCAGGACGGAAACGACGTCAGGTGATCGACCAGACCGCGGCCGCGGTGATCCTGCAGACCGCCCTGGACACCGAACGGACCCGTGGCAGCGCCCCGGGCGAGACGATCTGAGGTCTACGTGAGCGACAGCGGACTCGACATCCTCGGCAGCGAGGCGGACGACCGTCGCGCGACCCGCCCCGGAGGCCGACGCGCCCCCCGGCGAGGTCCGCGCTGGGGACGCATCATCCTCGTGCTCGCGCTCGTCGGCGGCATCGTCTTCGGCGGCAAGGTCGTCTGGGACAAGGCCGGCACCTACCTGAACGGTCCGCAGGACTACACGGGGCGGGGCAGCGGCGAGGTCGTCGTGGAGATCCCGTCGGGCGCGGACGGGCAGGCCATGGCCCGCATCCTGGCCAAGCAGGACGTCGTCAAGACCGCCGAGGCCTTCTACCAGCTCTCGCTCAACGACGACCGGTTCTCGACGATCCAGCCCGGCTTCTACCAGCTGCGCCGCAAGATGTCGGCCGCGGCTGCCCTCGACGGCCTGACCGACACGTCGAACCGCGTCGAGGGGCGCGTCGTCATCCCCGAGGGCTCCCGGGTCGGGCAGATCGTCAAGGCGATCGCCGCCGGGTCGCAGATCCGCGAGGCCGACGTGACGAAGGTCCTCGACGACCCGAGCGAGCTCGGGCTGCCGCCGGAGGCGAACGGCAACCCCGAGGGCTACCTCTACCCGGCGACCTACACGGTCGAGCCCGGGACCACGGCGCTGGAGCTGTTGCAGCAGATGGTCAAGAAGACCCTCGACGTCGAGAACGACCTCGACATCGACACCCGGGCGCGGGCGCTCGGGCTCTCCAAGGAGGACGTGCTGACGGTCGCGAGCATCCTCGAGTACGAGGCCGCCCGCGACGAGGACTACCCCAAGGTCGCGCGGGTGCTCTACAACCGCATCGCCGACGGCATGCCCTTGCAGCTCGACTCGACCGTGTCGTACGTGAGCAAGCGCGAGGGCGACGTCTGGACGACGCCCGAGGAGCGTGCCAACCCGTCGGAGTACAACACGTACCAGAACACCGGCCTCCCGCCCGGACCGATCGGCTCGCCCGGGGAGAAGACCATCGAGGCGGCGCTGAACCCCGCGCAGGGCGACTGGCTGTACTTCTTCGCCGACAAGCAGGGCGTCACCATCTTCAACACGAGCTTCGCGAAGCACACCGCCGACTGCCAGAAGGTGTACGGCGCCGGCTCCTGCGGTGGCTGACCACGGCTCCGGCCGCCGCTGTGCCGTCGTCGGCCACCCCGTGACGCACTCGTTGTCGCCGACGATGCACCGGGCCGCGTACGCGGTGCTCGGCCTCGACTGGACCTTCGAGGCCGTCGACGTCGCTCCTGGCGAGCTGCCGGCGCACGTCGACGCCCTCGACCCGTCGTGGCGGGCCCTGGCGGTCACCGCACCGCACAAGCGCGACGCGCTCGACCTCGCCGACAGCGTCACCGACGTCGCCCGTGCCGCCGGCGGGGCGAACACGCTGCTCATCGAGCAGGGACCGCGCGGCCGCCACGTGCGCGCCGACAACACCGACGTCCCGGGCGCGCGCGCCGCGCTGTCGGAGGCCGGCGTGGTCGACGTGCCGGTCGTCCGCGTCCTGGGCGCGGGCGCGACGGCCGCGTCGGTCGCGCACGCCGTGGCGGGTCTGGGAGCCGGTCTGGTCGAGCTCGTCGTGCGCGACGTGGGCCGCGCCGAGGAGACGGTGGCGGCGGTCCACGCCGCCGGCCTGGAGGCCCGCGTGCTCGACGCCTCGACGTCGCCGACCGGTCCGGTCGACCTGCTGGTCTCCCACCGTCCCGGAGTCCGTGGCGGGGGAGCGGGCCGACGCCTGGGCGGCCGACGCGGCGGCGGTCTTCGACGTCGTCTACGACCCCTGGCCGACGCGTCTGAGCGTCGCAGCCAGGGCGGCCGGCCGCCCGGTCGTCACCGGTCTGGACCTCCTCGCGCACCAGGCCGTCCTCCAGCTGCGCCTCATGACGGGTGCGTCGGTCGACGTCGACGTCGTGCGCAGGGCCGCGCTGGAGGCCCTGGCGAGCGCATAGTCTGCGGGCGTGGACATCGCGTACGTCGTGGCTGCCGCCCTGGCGGCCGGGATCCTGGGGGCCCTCGGCCCCGTCGCGATCGCCCGCCTGCCCGAGCCCGCCCCGCACCCCGAGGACGACCCGGACGAGCCGCCCAAGGTGCCGTACGTCGAGCTCGCCCGCCGTCCACACCTCGCAGCGGGGCTGGCGCTGACGTCGGTGCTGCTGCTCCTCGTGGTCGCGACCGGGCTGGACGAGCCGTGGCTGCTGCCGGCGTGGGCCGCGTTCGCCGGCGCAGGCAGCTGGTTGGCGTGGGTCGACCTGCGCACGCGCCTGCTGCCCTACCTCCTCACGCTGCCGCTGCACGCCGTGTGCATCCTGCTCGTCGCGTTCGCGGCCCTCCTGGCCGGTGACCTCGGCATCCTGCTGAAGGGACTCCTCGGCAACGTCGTCGTCTTCGCGGTGTTCCGCGCCGTGTACGCCCTGGGTCGCTGGGTCCGCCAGCCCTTCGGCTTCGGCGACGTCCGGCTCGCCGCCCTCGTCGGTCTGCTCCTCGGCGCGGTCGGTCCGAGCGCGACGCTCTACGGCACCTACGCGGGGTTCCTCGTCGGTGCCGTCGCGGGCGTCGTGCTGTACCGGACGGGCCGCATCGGACGCCGCGACCCGTTCGCCTTCGGCCCCTACCTCGTGCTCGGCGCGTTCCTCGGACCCCCGCTCGCGGTGCTGCTGCACGGCTGACCGCTCGCGCCGGGGACCGTCGGAGGTCGCGGTTCAGTGGGTCAGCTTGAGCCCGACGATCCCGCCGACGACCGCCAGCAGGCACAGCACCCGGGCGACGGACAACGGCTCCTCGCCCTGTGCCATCGCCCACGCAGCGGTGAGGGTCGCGCCGATGCCGACCCACACCGCGTAGGCGGTGCCGGTCGGCAGCTCGCGCATGGCCCACGCCAGGCCGACCATGCTGGTCACGAGGGCGACGGCGAACACGACGGTGGGCGCGAGCCGGCTGAGACCCTCCGAGCGGCCGAGGGCCGTGGCCCACACCGCCTCGAGGACGCCGGACCCCACGAGCACGATCCACGACATGACGGGCTCCTGACCTGCCGTCTTTGCGCTGGTCGGGTACGGCAGCCTCGTCCGAGCCCCCAGGGAGGGGGCGCCTCATCATGGCACGGCCCGGCCGGGCGTCCCGTCCGGGCGGGCGGCTCGGTCCCGGCACGACGGTTCCTGACACAATGACCCCCATGCTTCGATGGCTGACTGCCGGTGAGTCCCACGGACCTGCGCTCGTCGCGATCCTCGAGGGACTTCCTGCCGGTGTGCACGTGACCAGCAAGGACGTCCAGGACGCGCTGGCGCGTCGTCGCCTCGGCTACGGCCGCGGCGCCCGCATGAGCTTCGAGGCCGACGAGCTCGAGGTCATCGGCGGCCTGCGGCACGGGGTGTCGATGGGCAGCCCCGTCGCCCTGCGGATCGGCAACAGCGAGTGGCCCAAGTGGGAGCAGGTCATGGCTGCCGACCCGGTCGACCCCGAGGTGCTGGAGGGTCTGAAGCGCGGCGCCCCGCTCACGCGTCCGCGTCCGGGCCACGCCGATCTCGCCGGCATGCAGAAGTACGGCTTCGACGAGGCCCGACCCGTCCTCGAGCGGGCCAGCGCCCGTGAGACCGCCGCCCGCGTCGCGCTCGGCGAGGTGGCGGCCAAGTTCGTCGAGCAGACGACGGGCGCGACGGTCCTGTCGCACGTCGTCGAGCTCGGCACCGTGTCCGCGCCTGCCGGGCTCGTGCCCCGGTACTCCGACGTCGAGGCGCTCGACGCCGACCCGGTGCGCTGCTTCGACGCCGCCACGAGCGCGGCCATGGTGGCCGAGGTCGACGCCGCCCACAAGGACGGCGACACGCTCGGCGGCGTCGTCGAGGTCGTCGTCGAGGGCCTGCCGCCCGGGCTCGGCTCGTACACCCACTGGGACCGGCGTCTCGACGCGCGGCTCGCGGCGGCGCTCATGGGCATCCAGGCCATCAAGGGCGTCGAGGTCGGCGACGGCTTCGAGCTGGCCCGGACCCGCGGCTCGCTCGCGCACGACGAGATCGTCCCGACCGACGAGGGCATCCGCCGCGTCTCCGGCCGCTCCGGCGGCACCGAGGGCGGCATGACGACCGGCGAGCTGCTGCGTGTGCGCGCCGCGATGAAGCCCATCGCGACCGTCCCGCGCGCCCTGCGCACCGTCGACGTCAGCACCGGCGAGGAGACCCGCGCCCACCACCAGCGCTCCGACGTGTGCGCCGTGCCCGCGGCGGGCATCGTCGCCGAGGCGATGGTCGCGCTGGTCGTCGCCGACGCGATCACCGAGAAGTTCGGCGGCGACTCCGTCGAGGAGGTCCGGCGCAACGTCGAGGCGTACCGCGAGCACCTGAGGTACCGGTGACGCCGGTCGTCGTGCTCGTCGGTGCACCGGGCGCCGGCAAGACGACGGTGGCGCACCGCCTGGCCGACCGGCTCGGCACGACGGTGCGCGACACCGACGTCGACGTCGAGCGCACGACGGGCGCCAGCGTGCAGGACCTCTTCGTCGAGCACGGCGAGGCGCACTTCCGTGAGCTCGAGGCCGTCGCGGTCGCGACCGCGCTGCAGGAGCACGGCGGCGTGCTGGCACTGGGCGGCGGCGCGGTCCTCCACCGGGGCACCCAGCAGCTCCTGCGGGAGCAGCGCGTCGTCTTCCTCGACGTCAGCCTGTCCGCCGCGGCGCAGCGCGTCGGACTCGGCACGAACCGGGCCGCTGCTCCTCGGGAACGTCCGCGCGACGATGAAGGCGCTGCTGGACGCGCGCCGCCCGGTCTACGAGGACCTCGCCACGTACACCGTGGTCACCGACGACCTCAGCGCCGACGACGTCGCCGCCCGCATCCACCAGCTGATCCAGGAGAACGCCACCCCATGACCGTCCGCATCCGGGTCGAGACGTCCGCCCCGTACGACGTCCTCGTCGGCTCCGGCGTGAGCGACCAGCTCGCGTCGCTCGTCGGGGACGACGTGCGTCGGGTCGCGATCGTGCACCCGACGGTGCTGCGCGAGCGCGCCGCCCGGCTCCGGTCGACCCTGCTGCGCGAGCAGGCGACGCGCGCGCTCGACGTGCACCTGCTCGAGGTGCCCGACGGCGAGGCGGCGAAGAACGCCGAGGTCCTGCAGTACTGCTGGGACGTCCTCGGGCGCACCGGCTTCACCCGCTCCGACGTCGTGGTCGGGTTCGGCGGCGGGGCGACCACCGACCTGGCCGGCTTCGTGGCCGCGAGCTGGTTGCGTGGCGTCCGGTTCGTCAACGTCTCCACCACGGTGCTGGGCATGGTCGACGCGGCGGTCGGTGGGAAGACGGGCATCAACACCGCCTCCGGCAAGAACCTCGTCGGAGCGTTCCACGAGCCCGTCGGGGTCCTCTGCGACCTCGACCTGCTGGTCGACCTGCCGTCCGCGGAGCTGCGCAGCGGGCTCGCCGAGGTGGTCAAGTGCGGCTTCATCGCCGACCCGTCGATCCTGGAGCTGATCGAGGGTGTCGGCACGGGAGCCGTCCTCGACCCGACGTCGGCGATCCTCGCCGAGCTGGTGGCCAAGGGGATCCGGGTGAAGGCGCAGACCGTCGCCGGCGACCTGCGGGAGACCGGCGGGGGTGCCGGGCCCTGGGCGGCGAAAGGCGCCGGCGGGGGTGCCGGGGACGACGACTCGATCGGCCGCGAGGCGCTGAACTACGGGCACACGCTGGGTCACGCGATCGAGCGCGAGGAGCGGTACACGGTGCGCCACGGCGAGGCGATCAGCGTCGGCATGGTGTACGTGGCGGAGCTGGCGCACCGGCACGGGCTCATCGACGCCGACCTCGTGCAGCGTCACCGCGACGTCCTGTCGTCGCTGTCGCTGCCGACCACGTGGGCGGGCGCGTTCTCCCCGCTGCTCGCTGCGATGCGTCTGGACAAGAAGACGCGCGGCGACCAGCTGCGGTTCGTGGTGCTCGAGGACCTCGGACGCACGACGATCCTCGCCGGCCCCGACGAGGAGACGCTGCGCGACTCGTTCGCGGCCCTCGCCGCGCCCTCGTCGTCGCCGGACGCCGCCCGATGAGCACGACCCTGGCGCCGGACGCGCAGACGCTGCAGCGTCGCCGCGAGCGCGTGGGTGCGTCGCTCGCCGACGCCGGTCGGGCCGGCCTGGTCGTGACGACGCTGGTCAACGTCCGGTACCTCACCGGGTTCACGGGCTCCAACGGCGCCCTCGTGCTGCGCGCCGACGGCAGTGGCGTGTTCCTCACCGACGGCCGCTACCGCGACCAGGCCGTGGCGGAGGTGCCCGGGCTCGAGCACACCATCACGCGTGACCTCCTCGGCGTCGCGGGTCCGCGGCTCGCCGACGTCGGGGGAGCGTGGGCCGTCGAGACGCACACGCTGAGCGTCGACGCCCACGCGACGCTGCGTGACGCCGCGCCCGGGGTCGGGCTCGTCGCCGCCGACCGGGTGGTCGAGCGGGCGCGCGAGACGAAGGACGACGTGGAGGTGGCGGCGCTGCGTGAGGCCTGCCGGATCTCTGCGGCCGCGCTGGAGGCGCTCTGGGCTGGTCCGCTGGTGGGGCGGACCGAGCGCGACGTCGCCCGCGACCTCGAGTGGCGCATGCTCGAGCTCGGCGCCGAGGCCGTCGCCTTCGAGACCATCCTCGCCTCGGGCCCGAACGCCGCCGTGCCGCACCACCACCCGACCGACCGGGTGCTGGAGCCCGGCGACCTGCTCAAGACCGACTTCGGCGCCAGGGTCGCCGGCTACCACGCCGATTGCACGCGCACCGTCGTGCTCGGCGCGGCCGACGCCTGGCAGCGCGAGGTCCACGCCGCGGTGCGTGCGTCCCAGGCCGCCGGTGTCGACGCGTTGCGCGAGGGTCGTCCCGTGGCCGAGGCGGACGCCGTCGCGCGGGGCGTCCTCGACGAGGCCGGGTGGCTCGAGCACTTCACCACCGGCCTGGGCCACGGCGTCGGCCTGCAGATCCACGAGGACCCGTTCATCGCCGCGGCGCACGTCGGTACACTGGAGCGTCGCACCGTCCTCACCATGGAACCGGGCATCTACGTCCCGGGCCGCGGGGGAGTGCGCATCGAAGACACCGTCCTCGTCACGCCGGCCGCCACGGGCACCCCCGAGGTGCTGACCGACCTGACCACCGAGCTCCTGGAGATCGCCTGATGGCCACCACGAACGACCTGAAGAACGGCATGGTGCTGAACATCGACGGCCAGCTCTGGACCGTCATCGAGTTCCAGCACGTCAAGCCGGGCAAGGGTCCCGCCTTCGTGCGCACCAAGATGAAGAACGTCGAGTCGGGCAAGGTCGTCGACAAGACCTTCAACGCCGGAACCAAGGTCGAGACGGCCACCGTCGACAAGCGCGACATGCAGTACCTCTACAACGACGGCACGAACTACGTGTTCATGGACGTGCAGACGTACGACCAGCTCGAGATCGCGCCGGAGGCCATGGGCAGCGCGCCCGACTTCCTCCTGGAGAACCAGGAGGCCACCGTGGCCACCAACGAGGGCCGCGTGCTCTACGTCGAGCTGCCGCTCTCGGTCGAGCTGCTCATCGAGCACACCGACCCGGGCCTGCAGGGCGACCGCTCCAGCGGCGGCACCAAGCCCGCGCGCCTGGAGACCGGTCGCGAGATCCAGGTGCCGCTGTTCGTCACCACCGGCGAGAAGGTCAAGGTCGACACCCGCGACGGCAACTACCTCGGCCGCGTGAAGGCCTGATGGGCGCGCGCACCAAGTACCGCAAGCGCGCCCTCGACATCCTCTTCGAGTCCGAGCTCCAGGGGCTGCCCCTGGGCGGGACCCTCGCGGCGCGGCGCGAGACCAACGACCCGCCGGTCAACCCCTACACGGTGCGGCTGGTCGAGGGTGTCGTGGAGCACCAGCAGCACATCGACGGCCTCATCGCCGAGCACTCGCGCGGCTGGACGCTGGACCGCATGCCGGGTGTCGACCGCAACCTCCTGCGCGTCGCCGTCCTCGAGATCGTCTACGTCGACGACGTGCCCGGACCGGTCGCCGTCAGCGAGGCCGTCGAGCTCGCGGCAGAGCTCTCCACCGACGACAGCCCCAAGTTCGTCGGCGGCCTCCTCAGCCGCATCCTCGAGGTCGCCACCCCCGCCTGACCCGTCACGCGTCGCAGCGACGCCGTCACGCGCAGTTGCACCTTCGGCCAGGTTCGTTACCGTCGAGGCACCCGCGACGGTGGACGACGGCTCCTGCCTGCGTCACCGTCCTGACGAGAGGTGACGTGTGGGCTTCCTCGACTTCGTCCACGAACGATGGTCGGTCCTGTCGTTCCTGGCCTACCAGCACCTGAGCCTGGTCGTGCAGACGCTGGCCGCGGCCACGTTGCTCGCGATCGTGCTCGGCGTGCTGGCCTACCGGTCCCGCTGGGGCACCGCCGCGGCGCAGGCGCTGTCGTCCGTCGGCCTGACGCTCCCGTCGTACGCGCTGCTCGGCCTGCTGGTCGGTGTCGTCGGCATCGGGGTGCTGCCCTCGGTCATCGCCCTCGTCTTCTTCGGGTTCCTGCCGATCCTGCGCAACGTGATCGTCGGTCTCACCGGTGTCGACCAGGCGCTCGTGGAGTCGGCGCGCGGCATGGGCATGGGGCGGATGGCCACGCTCGTACGGCTGGAGCTGCCGCTCGCGTGGCCGGTCATCATGACCGGCGTCCGCGTCTCGGGCCAGATGCTCATGGGCATCGCCGCGATCGCGGCCTATGTGCTGGGGCCCGGCCTCGGCGGCTACATCTTCTCGGGGATCTCGCGCACCGGCGGCGCCAACGCCACGTACTCCATCGTCGCGGGCACGGTCGGGATCATCCTCCTCGCCGTGGTGCTCGACCTCGTCCTCAACCTGCTCACCCGAGCCACGACCTCCAGGGGCATCCGTGTCTGAGACCACCACGACCACCACTGCCTCCGGGCAGCAGTCGCACGGGCAGCGCATCCTGCTCGAGAACGTCACCAAGAAGTACTCGGGCCAGTCCGGCGCGGCGGTCGACGACGTCACGCTGGAGATCCCCGCCGGCGAGATCGTCATGCTCGTCGGCCCGTCGGGCTGCGGCAAGACCACGACGATGAAGATGATCAACCGGCTGATCGAGCCGACCAGCGGTCGCATCTACATCGGCGACGAGGACGTCACCGACCAGGACGCCGACCAGCTGCGCCGCCGCATCGGCTACGTCATCCAGGGTGCCGGGCTGTTCCCGCACTACACGGTCGCCGAGAACATCGCGATCGTGCCGCGGCTGCTCGGCTGGAAGAAGGACCGCGTCGCCGCGCGCGTCGACGAGCTGCTCGACCTCGTGAACCTCGACCCCGAGCAGTACCGCGACCGCTACCCCAGGGAGCTGTCCGGCGGCCAGCAGCAGCGGGTCGGTGTGGCCCGGGCCCTGGCGGCCGACCCGCCGGTCCTGCTGATGGACGAGCCGTTCGGCGCCGTCGACCCCATCACCCGCCAGCGGCTGCAGGACGAGCTGCTCCGCCTGCAGGAGGAGCTGCGCAAGACGATCGTGTTCGTCACGCACGACTTCGACGAGGCGGTGAAGCTCGGCGACCGGATCGCGATCCTCGACGTCGGCTCGCGGATCGTCCAGTACGACACGCCCGAGGCCATCCTGACGTCGCCCGCGAACGAGTTCGTCGAGGGCTTCGTCGGCCACGGCGCCGCCCTCAAGCAGCTGACGCTGACCCGCGTGCGTGACGTCGAGCTGCACGAGGCGGCCGTCGCGCACATCGGCGGCGACCCGGCCGCGGCGGCGCAGGACGCCCGCGCCAAGGGTCGCGACTGGGTGATCGTCCTCGATGCGCAGGAGCGACCGCAGCGGTGGGTCTCCGTCCGCGACCTCGAGCGGGGCGGTGCGCTGGACCGCGTGTCGCGCGACCTGGAGCTCGAGACCGTCAGCTCCGCCTCGACCCTCAACGACGCGCTCGACGAGATGCTCACGTCGTCGCACGGCGTCGTCGTGGTCACGGGTCGGCGCAACGTCTACCAGGGCGTCATCCGCGTCGAGACGATCATGCAGGCGATGCAGCAGCTCAGCAGCAGCGCCGCGGACGCCGACCCGGTGCAGCCGTGAGCGCCACCACCGCAGCCCCGGCGGGCGAGGCGGCGACCCCGACCGTCACCGTCGACCGTCCGGGCATCGGTCGCTGGATCGGCCAGCCGCTCGTCGTCGTGGCCGCGGTCGTCGGCTGCCTGGTCTACGTGAACACGGCGGACGTCACCGACGTCGAGCGCCGCTCGCTGACGGTCGGCAACCTGCTCGACCTCACCGGCCAGCACCTGTTCATCAGCGTCGTGGCGACGATCCTGACCTGCCTGGTCGCGATCCCGCTCGGCATCGCCCTGACGCGTGGTCCGATGCGACGCTTCTCCAAGCCGATCATCACCGTCGCCGGCTTCGGGCAGGCCGCCCCGGCGATCGGCCTCATCGCCCTCGGCGCCGTGTTCTTCGACGTGGGCGCCACGGGAGCGATCGTCGCCCTCGCGGTGTACGGCATCCTGCCGATCGTGGCCAACACGGTCACCGGTCTTGACGGCGTCGACCAGCGTCTGGTCGAGGCGTCGCGCGGGATGGGCGTCTCGGCGGGTGGCACCCTCGTGCGCGTCGAGCTGCCGCTGGCGCTGCGCGTCATCGTCGCCGGCGTCCGCACCGCCCTGGTGCTGATCGTCGGCACCGCGGCCCTGGCGTCGTTCACTGGTGGTGGCGGTCTCGGCGACCTCATCACCACCGGCATCAAGCTGCAGCAGGACGTCGTGCTCGTGGTCGGCGCGATCCTCGTCGCAGCCCTGGCCCTGTTCATCGACTGGCTGGCGCGTCTCGTGGAGATCGCCGCCGCCCCGAAGGGAGTGGGCTGACGTGCGAGGTCACCTGCGCAAGAAGCTCGTCACGTCCGTCGCCGCCCTGGCCTGCCTGGGGCTGGCCGGGTGCGGCCTGCAGTCGGCGTCGGGCGCGGTGCTGGGTGCCGAGCCCGGCACCATCAAGCCGGTGAAGTCGCTCGAGGGCGTCCCGGTCACCGTGGCGGCGAAGGACTTCACCGAGCAGCTCGTGCTCGGCAACATGATGTCGACGGTGCTGAGCGTGGCCGGTGCCGACGTCACGAACCTCAGCAACACGCCCGGCAGCTTCGGCGTCCGCCAGGCGCTGCTGGACGGCCGCGTCGACATCTCCCCGGAGTACACCGGCACCGGCTGGATCAACTACCTCGGCAACCAGAAGCCGGTGAAGGGCGAGGAGCAGCAGTACGAGGCCGTCTACGACGCCGACCTGAAGAACGGGCTGACCTGGCTGCCCTACGCCCCCATGAACAACACGTACGCGTTCGCGATCAACGAGAAGAAGGGCGAGGAGCTCGGCATCACCAAGCTCTCGCAGCTGAAGGACCTGCCGAAGGACCAGCGCACGTTCTGCGTCGAGAGCGAGTTCGCCAAGCGCGACGACGGCTTCGTCCCGATGCTGAAGACGTACGGGCTCACCGAGTCCGACCTCGGGAAGGTGACGAACCTCGACACAGGCGTCATCTACACGGCGACCGCGCGCGGCACCTGCAACTTCGGCGAGGTGTTCACGACCGACGGCCGCATTCCGGGCCTGAAGCTGCGGGTGCTCGAGGACGACAAGGAGTTCTTCCCGCTCTACAACCTCAGCTTCGTCGCCCGCACGGACTTCCTGGAGGAGCACCCGGAGGTGCAGGAGATCTTCGCCCCAGGTGCTCCCGAAGCTGACCAACGACGTCATGCTCGAGCTGAACGCCAAGGTCGACGTCGAGGGCCAGGACCCGGCCATCGTCGCGCGGGACTGGCTGAAGTCCGAGGGTCTGGTGCAGTAGCAGTCAGGTCAGGTCGAGGCGGATGAGCACGCGCGGGTGGCCGGCGAGCCTGGAGGTCGTGGTGGCGGCCTGGGTGAAGCCGGCGGCCTCGAACACTGCCTTGGTGCCGACGTAGGCCATGGTCTGGTCGACCCTGGCGCCTGCGTTGTCGACGGGGTAGCCCTCGACGGCGGGGGCTCCGGCTTCGCGGGCGAGGTCGACGGCTCCGGCGAGCAGCGCGTGGGAGATGCCTTGGCCGCGGTGGCCGGGGCGGACGCGGATGCACCAGATCGACCAGACGTCGAGGTCGTCGACGTGGGGGATGGTGCGGCTGCGGGCGAAGGACGTGTCGCGGCGGGGGTGGACGGCGGCCCAGCCGACGACCTCGTCGGCGTCGTAGGCGAGCACACCGGGTGGACCCTCGGCCATCAGGGCGCGGACGCGTTCGCCGCGGGCGGGGCCGACGAGCTCGCGGTTCTCCGTCGACGACGTGAGCCGGTAGCTCAGGCACCAGCAGACGTTCGCGTCGGGCCGCTTGGGTCCGACCATCGTGCGGACGTCGTCGAAGGAGGTGGCGGGTCGGGTGGTGACCGTCATGGGGACAGTGTGGGGCGGGGGTCCGACGTTCTTCAGGGCCTCAGCCGGCGCGGGTGCGGCGGCTGGCGTGTCGGGTGTGCAGGGTGCGGTGGGTCTGGTGGGTGTGGGGGTCGATGGTGAAGAACCCTTGATGCGCTGCTGCGTGCTCCCCCACCGCTACGCGCCTTGTGTGGGGGGACCCCCAGGCTCGGGCAGAGTCCGATGAGGTTGGCGAGGTCGGTGGCGCCGCCGTCGGACCAGTAGGTGATGTGGTGGACGTGGACCACGGGTCCTCTGCAGCCGGGGCCGGCGCAGGTGCCGCCTTGCCGGGTGACGATCGCCTTGCGCTGAGCCGGGGTGGCGAGGCGGTGGGTGCGGCCGACGTCGAGGACGGTGTGTCTGCCGGCGGTCAGGATGGGGGTGAGGTCGGCGTCGCAGAGCATCTGCTGCAGCTGGCCGGGGCCGATGGTCCCGAACCCGGCGAGCTCGCCGGTGGTTCGGTCGGGGTCCTGGGCGATCTGGGCGAGGTCGGCGGTCAGGTCCACGTGGGGGCGCACGCCTCTGTCCTGCGGCAGGCCCGAGGCGAGGATGCCGGACAGGAGCTGGTCGAGGGCGGTGACGCGGCGTTCGGCGACGGGTCGGTCGTCCTCGGCGCAGGTAGGTGCGGACAGCGACTGCAGGAGCGTCTTGAGCTTGGTGCCGGTGTCGAAGGGCAGGAACCCGGTCACGGCGACGCCGTCGCCGACGACGGAGACCTTGATGTCGTGGCGGTCCATGCCCTTGATCCAGGCCTCGTCGAGGTCGTCGGGGTGGGCGGTCGCACGCAGCTTCTTGACGGCCTTGCGGATCTGGACCGGCTCGGCCCGCTCGGCCAGACGCAGCATCCAGTCCATCGAGCGTTCGACGACCATCGGGTCGATGTGCCTGGCGGCGTAGCCGAACGCGTCCACATGGTCGAGCGAGACGGCGCCCTCGACGGCGAGTGACTCCAGGTCGGGCATGTCCCGCAGCGTCCGGCCGGAGCGGACCAGCTGGCCCGCCTGTCTGCCGTCGAGGTGGAGCTGGTCACGCAGCCAGTTCTTCAGGCTCGAGCAGCCCTCGGCCTCGAAGTCGCGATGCTCGTCCACCTCCGCGACCAGCGCCACCTTCTCCGCATCGATCGCGTTCGAGAGTCCCTGCAGGATCCGCAGCGCGTCGCTAGACGTCGGGTAGGCGCGCAGCTCGGCGGCGACGGCCTCGAGCCGGTCGGCGAGCTGAGTGCTGGACATGACTTCATGATACCGAAGAGATGTTCGAAAACAAAGTCACTGAGGTCACCTTCATCCTCGGATTACAGCAGATTCGACGCCCGGCGAAGGTCCTGAACTCGTGCACGGCCTCCGCGGCCCCCGGGCGTGCGACGCTTCCTCCATGACCGACGCGCAGTGGCTGGAGATCCTCGTCCGCATGGTCGCGGGAGAGGCGGCCGAGGAGCCGACCGAAGGCGTGCTCGCGGTCCGTCTCGACGAGGAGTCCGAGGAGCTCACGCGCTTCCGCGTCCGCAAGCACGCCCATCGGTGGCGTGTCGACGACGAGTCCGGCCGCCCGAGGAGCATCCAGGGTGACGAGGTGGGATATCTCTTCCACCACGACGAGGCCGACGACGGCGTGCCGCAGCAGGTTGGCCGGGGGCTCGGTGAGATGCACGCGCCGTTCGGTGCCGTGCTGGCGCGCCCTCGACCTGTCGACTGGCTCATCGCCGGGGACTGGAGGCACGGCCCCGCGGAGTTCGCGGCTCCGCTCCGACGCACGACGTACCTCGGTCGCGATGCCTGGGACGTCCGTCTCGTCCTCCCGGAAGGTGTCGGCGAGGTGCGGTACGTCGTCAACGGGAGCGACGGTCGCCTCCTGGCCTGTGAGGGTGCGTACGAGCTCAACTTCCGGTGGGAGGAGCTGGCGGTCGTGGACCCGCACCCGCCCGAGCTCTTTGCTTGGGAAGGCTCCTTCAGCACGGGTCCCGGCGGTCTGGGCTACGTGGACGCGACCGAGGACGTCGCGACCGTGGTGGCGCGGAACCGGGAGGCGACGGCGACGCTCGTGGCCGACCTCGGTCTGGATGCCCTCTCCGTGAGGAGCGTGGGCACTGCCGAGGCGTACGTCGTGGGCGACGGGGAGGTCGTCTCGCTGCACTGGAACGCATCGGCCTGGCTCTCGGTGCTGCGCGCCCCGCTGGAGGCGGAGGACGACGAGGATGCAGGGGAGGGCGACGAGGGACCCGCCGCGCGCGGAACCGTGACGACCGGCTGGACGGACGACCGCTGGCGCTGGACCGTGCAGGTCGGTGACGACCTCGAGCAGCCCGAGCGGGAGCGCCTCGTCGCCGACCTCCAGGCCCGCACCCGCGCCCTGTCCACCACCCCCGACCCCTGATCGGCTCGCGGTCCACCGCTGCTAGGCTCGAGCCGTTCCATCCGACGTCCTTTAACCACCGTCCCGTGAGGCGGAGAAGGAGGTCAGACATGGTCGTGCCCGACGGCACTCCCGGTCCTGACACGCGTGACCCGGCACCCGGCGCTTCCGCCGCAGACGAGGCCGGTCGCACGGTCCTCGACGAGACCGACATCTCGCGGGCGCTGACCCGCATCACCCACGAGATCCTCGAGCGCAACCGCGACGCCGACGGGCTCGTCATCCTCGGCATCCCCACCCGGGGCGTGCCGCTCGCGCGCCGGATCGCGGCCCGCATGAGCGAGGTCGAGGGCCGGACGATCACCGCCGGTGCGCTCGACATCACGATGTACCGCGACGACCTGCACAGCGGCCCGGTGCGGTCGCTGGAGCACACCGAGATCCCTGAGGACGTCGACGGACGCACCGTCGTGCTCGTCGACGACGTGCTGATGAGCGGTCGCACCATCCGTGCGGCGCTCGACGCCCTCGCCGACCTCGGCCGGCCGAAGGCCGTGCAGCTGGCGGTCCTCGTCGACCGCGGCCACCGGGAGCTGCCCATCCGCGCCGACTTCGTGGGCAAGAACCTGCCGACGTCGCTCGCGGAGAAGGTGCGCGTCCGGCTCGCCGAGGTCGACGACCAGGCCGACTCCGTGACGATCCGAGGAGGGGTCGCGTGAAGCACCTGCTGAGCGCCGGCGACCTGAGCCGCGACGAGGCCGTCCGCATCCTCGACACCGCCGAGGAGCTGCTCGGCGTGGCGCAGCGGCCCATCAAGAAGCTCCCGACGCTGCGCGGCCGGACGGTCGTCAACCTCTTCTTCGAGGACTCCACGCGCACCCGCATCAGCTTCGAGGCGGCGGCCAAGCGGCTCTCCGCCGACGTCATCAACTTCTCCGCCAAGGGCTCGAGCGCCTCCAAGGGCGAGGGCCTGAAGGACACCGCCCTGACGCTGCAGGCGATGGGCGCCGACGCGGTCGTCGTCCGCCACGGGGCGTCAGGTGCGCCGCACCGCCTGGCGCACGAGGCCTGGACGAAGGGAGCCGTGGTCAACGCCGGCGACGGCACGCACGAGCACCCCACCCAGGCCCTGCTCGACGCCTTCACCATGCGTCGCCACCTGGTTGGCGGGGGTGCCGGGGCGCGGGCGGCGGATGGTGCAGGCGCCGACACCGGTGCCGACCTCGCCGGCAAGCGGATCACCATCGTCGGCGACGTGCTGCACAGCCGTGTCGCCCGCTCCAACGCGCTCCTGCTGCACACGCTGGGCGCGCACGTCACGCTCGTCGCCCCGCCGACGCTGCTGCCGGTCGGCGTCCACACGTGGCCGGTCAGCACGTCCTACGACCTCGACGCCACGCTCGAGGGCACCGACGCGCTCATGATGCTGCGGGGTCCAGGGGGAGCGGATGAACGCCGCCTACTTCCCGAGCGCCCGCGAGTACAGCCGCCGCTACGGCCTCGACCGCGCGCGCATGAACCGGCTGCCCGACCACGCGGTGGTCATGCACCCCGGCCCGATGAACCGCGGCATGGAGATCAGTGCCGACGTCGCCGACTCCGACCGCTCCGTGATCGTCGAGCAGGTCACGAACGGCGTCGCGGTGCGGATGGCCGTGCTCTACCTGCTCCTCGGTGGCGCGCCCGCCGACGGCTCGAACGAAGGAACCGCATGACCGCCTACCTCCTCCGCAACGCGCGTCCGCTCGGCGGCGACCCCACCGACCTGCTGCTGCGCGACGGCGTGATCGTCGAGATCGGTGCAGGTCTCGAGGTCGACCAGGACGTCACGGTCGTCGACGCCGACGGCCTCGTCGCGCTGCCCGGTCTCGTCGACCTGCACACCCACCTGCGCGAGCCGGGCCGCGAGGACGCCGAGACGGTGCTCACCGGCACGCAGTCCGCCGCGCGCGGCGGGTTCACCTGCGTGCACGCGATGGCGAACACCTCGCCGGTCGCCGACACCGCGGGTGTCGTCGAGCAGGTCTGGCGGCTCGGCCGCGAGGGCGGCTTCTGCGACGTCCAGCCCGTCGGCGCCGTCACCGTCGGGCTGAAGGGCGAGCGCCTCGCCGAGCTGGGCGCCATGGCCGACTCCGCCGCGGGCGTGCGCGTCTTCTCCGACGACGGCATCTGCGTGTCCGACGCGGTGCTGATGCGCCGCGCGCTCGAGTACGTCAAGGCCTTCGACGGCGTCGTCGCGCAGCACGCGCAGGAGCCGCGGCTCACCGAGGGCGCCCAGATGAACGAGGGCGCCCTGTCGGGCGAGCTCGGCCTGGTCGGCTGGCCGGCGGTCGCCGAGGAGGCGATCATCGCCCGCGACGTGCTGCTCGCCGAGCACGTCGGCTCCCGCCTGCACGTCTGCCACCTGTCCACGCGCGGCTCCGTCGAGATCGTCCGCTGGGCGAAGAGCCGGGGCATCGACGTGACCGCGGAGGTCACGCCGCACCACCTGCTCCTCACCGACGAGCTGGTCCGCAGCTACGACCCGATCTACAAGGTCAACCCGCCGCTGCGCACCGCCGACGACGTCGCCGCGGTCCGCGAGGGCCTGGCCGACGGCACCATCGACATCGTCGCGACCGACCACGCGCCGCACCCCATGGAGGACAAGGAGTGCGAGTTCGCGGCCGCCGCCTTCGGGATGATCGGCCTCGAGACCGCGCTGTCGATCGTGCAGCAGACGATGGTCGACACCGGCGCCCTTACCTGGGAGCAGGTCGCCGAGGCGATGTCGGCGCGCCCGGCGCGCATCGGCCGGGTCGCCGAGCACGGCCGACCGCTGGCCGTCGGTGAGCCGGCGCACGTCGTCCTCTACGACCCGTCCGCCACGCGCGTCGTCACCCCCGGCGACACCGCGTCGCTGTCGCGCAACACCCCCTACGCCGGGCACGAGCTGCCCGGCCGGGTCGTCGCCACGTTCCTGCGTGGCGTCCCCACCGTCCTGTCCGGCGAGCTGACCGAAGGAGTCCACCCATGAGCCAGACCCACGAAGCCTTCTCCTCCCGCCGCCCGGAGCGCCGCGTCCCCGCCGTGCTCGTGCTCGAGGACGGTCGCGCGTTCCGCGGCGAGTCCTTCGGTGCGCAGGGCACGACGATCGCCGAGATCGTCTTCGCCACGGGCATGACCGGCTACCAGGAGACGCTGACCGACCCCTCCTACCGCGGCCAGATCGTCGTCATGACGGCGCCGCACATCGGCAACACCGGTGTCAACGACGAGGACTTCGAGTCCCGACGCGTGTGGGTCGACGGCTACGTCGTGCGCGACCCCTCGCGGGTGCGCAGCAGCTGGCGCTCGAACCGGTCGCTCGACGACCTGCTGACCGAGCAGGGCGTCGTCGGCATCAGCGCCGTCGACACCCGCGCGCTCACGCGTCACCTGCGCGAGCGTGGCTCGATGCGTGCCGCGATCAGCAGCGACCCGCAGCACGTCGGGGGCTCGCTCGACGCCCTCGTGGCGCTGGTGAACGAGGCACCCCCGATGGAGGGCTCCAGCTTCCTCGACGACGTCACGACGCCCGAGCCCTACGTGGTGCCCGCGGTGGGGGAGAGGCGGTTCACCGTGGCCGCCGTCGACCTCGGCATCAAGGGCATGACCCCGCGCCGGCTGGCCGAGCGCGGCATCGAGGTGCACGTGCTGCCCGCCTCCTCGACCATCGACGACGTGCTGGCGGTCGGTGCCGACCAGGGGGGGCCGAGCGGCGTGTTCATGTCCAACGGCCCCGGCGACCCGGCCACGGCCGACCACGTCGTCGGCGTGCTGCGCGAGGTGCTCGAGCGGCGCATCCCGTACTTCGGGATCTGCCTGGGCAACCAGATGCTCGGCCGCGCCCTGGGTCGAGGCACCTACAAGCTGAAGTACGGGCACCGCGGCATCAACCAGCCGGTGCAGGACCGCACGACGGGCAAGGTCGAGATCACGAGCCAGAACCACGGCTTCGCGGTCGACGCGCCGCTCGACGGCACGTTCGAGACGCCCTACGGCGACGCGCACGTGACCCACGTCGGCCTCAACGACCAGGTCGTCGAGGGCGTCGCGCTCGTCGACGGACCCGCGTTCAGCGTCCAGTACCACCCGGAGGCCGCCGCCGGCCCGCACGACGCGGCGTACCTGTTCGACCGGTTCGTCCAGCTGATGAACGACCACGCCCCCGACCACGCGAAGGTGAGCGACTGATGCCCAAGCGCACCGACATCTCCTCGATCCTCGTCATCGGCTCCGGCCCGATCGTCATCGGGCAGGCCTGCGAGTTCGACTACTCCGGCACCCAGGCGTGCCGCGTCCTCCGCGAGGAGGGCATCCGCGTGATCCTCGTGAACTCCAACCCCGCGACGATCATGACCGACCCCGAGTTCGCCGACGCCACGTACGTCGAGCCGATCACGCCCGAGTTCGTCGAGAAGGTGATCGCGAAGGAGCGTCCCGACGCCCTGCTCGCGACCCTCGGCGGCCAGACCGCGCTGAACGCGGCGATCGCGCTCGACAAGGCCGGGACGCTCGAGAAGTACGGCGTCGAGCTGATCGGCGCGTCGGTCGAGGCGATCGAGAAGGGCGAGAACCGCGAGATCTTCAAGCGGATCGTCGAGGGTCTGCCGAAGGAGTGGGGCGCGGAGGTGGCCCGCTCGGTCATCTGCCACACGATGGACGAGTGCCTCGCCGGCGTCGAGCAGCTCGGCGGCTACCCCGTCGTCGTGCGCCCGTCGTTCACGATGGGCGGGTCCGGCTCGGGCCTGGCCTACGACGAGGACGACCTGCACCGCATCGCCGGGTCCGGCCTGGCGCTGAGCCCCACCACCGAGGTGCTCCTGGAGGAGTCGATCCTCGGCTGGAAGGAGTACGAGCTCGAGGTCATGCGCGACACCGCCGACAACGTGGTGATCGTCTGCTCGATCGAGAACTTCGACCCGGTCGGCGTGCACACGGGCGACTCGATCACCGTGGCCCCGGCCCTGACCCTCACCGACGTCGAGTACCAGCGGCTGCGCGACATCTCCCTCGGCGTCATCCGCGAGGTCGGCGTCGACACCGGCGGCTGCAACATCCAGTTCGCGGTCAACCCGGAGAACGGCCGCATCGTCGTCATCGAGATGAACCCGCGCGTGTCGCGCTCGTCGGCGCTCGCGTCCAAGGCCACCGGCTTCCCGATCGCCAAGATCGCCGCCAAGGTGGCCATCGGCTACACGCTCGACGAGATCCCGAACGACATCACCCGCGAGACGCCCGCGTCGTTCGAGCCGACGCTCGACTACGTGGTGGTGAAGGTGCCGCGGTTCGCGTTCGAGAAGTTCCCGGCCGCCGACTCGACCCTGACGACGCACATGAAGTCCGTCGGCGAGGCGATGGCCATCGGCCGCAGCTTCACCGAGGCGCTGCAGAAGGCGCTGCGCTCGCTGGAGCGCCCGGGCGCGGAGTTCGACTGGAGCAAGGAGTGGGTCGAGCTCGACAAGACGAACCTGCTCGAGGAGATCGAGCGCCCGCACGACGGCCGCCTGAAGAAGGTCATGGACGCGATCCGCGCCGGCGCCACGCCCGACGAGATCTTCGCGGCCACGAGCATCGACCCGTGGTTCGTCGACCAGCTGGCCCTCATCAACGAGGTGGCCACGGAGCTGATCGAGGCGCCCGAGCTGTCGCCGGCGCTGCTGCGCCGGGCGAAGCGGCACGGCTTCTCCGACGCGCAGCTCGGCCGGATCCGCGGCATGTCGGCCGACGTCGTGCGCGGCGTGCGGCACGCGCTCGGCGTGCGCCCGGTCTACAAGACGGTCGACACGTGCGCGGCGGAGTTCGCGGCGCGCACGCCGTACCACTACTCCTCCTACGACGAGGAGACCGAGGTCGAGCCGCGCGAGAAGCCTGCCGTGCTGGTGCTGGGCAGCGGCCCGAACCGGATCGGCCAGGGCATCGAGTTCGACTACTCGTGCGTGCACGCGGTGCAGGCGCTCAGTGCGGTGGGCTACGAGACCGTCATGGTCAACTGCAACCCCGAGACGGTCTCGACCGACTACGACACCGCCGACCGGCTCTACTTCGAGCCGCTGACGCTCGAGGACGTGCTGGAGGTCGTGCACGCCGAGCAGCAGGCGGGCCCGGTGGCCGGCGTCGTCGTGCAGCTGGGCGGCCAGACGCCGCTCGGCCTGGCCGCGGGCCTGGAGGCCGCCGGCGTGCCCATCGTCGGCACGCAGCCGTCGGCGATCGACCTCGCGGAGGAGCGTGGCGCGTTCGGCCAGGTGCTCGACGCCGCCGGCCTCGTCGCGCCCAAGAGCGGCATGGCCACGACGTTCGAGCACGCCCGGCAGATCGCCGACGAGATCGGCTACCCGGTGCTGGTGCGTCCGTCGTACGTGCTCGGCGGGCGTGGCATGGAGATCGTGTACGACGAGCAGACGCTCGAGGAGTACATCTCGCGTGCCACGGAGATCACGCCCGAACGTCCGGTGCTCGTCGACCGGTTCCTCGACGACGCCATCGAGATCGACGTCGACGCGCTGTTCGACGGCGAGGAGCTGTTCCTGGGCGGGGTCATGGAGCACATCGAGGAGGCCGGGGTGCACTCCGGTGACTCGGCGTGCGCGCTCCCGCCGATCACGCTCGGCGGGCTCGAGGTCGACCGCATCCGCGAGGCCACCGAGGCCATCGCGCGGGGCGTCGGGGTGCGCGGGCTCGTGAACATCCAGTTCGCGCTGTCGTCGGACATCCTCTACGTCATCGAGGCCAACCCGCGGGCGAGCCGCACGGTGCCGTTCGTCTCCAAGGCCACGGCGACGCCGCTCGCGAAGGCCGCCGCCCGGATCATGCTGGGGGAGTCGATCGCCGACCTGCGCGCCGAGGGGCTGCTGCCCACGGGCCGCGACGGTGGCCTGCTGCCCGACGACGCGCCGATCGCGGTCAAGGAGGCCGTGATGCCCTTCAACCGGTTCCGCACGTACGAGGGCACCTACGTCGACACGCTGCTCGGCCCGGAGATGCGCTCGACCGGCGAGGTCATGGGCTTCGACACGACCTTCGGCACGGCGTTCGCCAAGAGCCAGGCCGGTGCCCAGAACGGCCTACCCACGTCGGGCAAGGTGTTCGTGTCGGTCGCCAACCGCGACAAGCGGCACATGATCTTCCCGATCAAGCGCCTCGCGGACCTCGGCTTCGAGATCCTCGCGACGAGCGGCACGGCCGTCGTGCTCGCACGCAACGGCGTGCAGGCCACGGTGATCCGCAAGCTGCACGAGACACCGCTGCCGGGGCAGGAGCCGTCGACGATCGTCGACAAGATCCGCGAGCAGGACGTCGACCTCATCATCAACACGCCGCACGGCATCTCCGCCGGCACGAACGCCCGCATGGACGGGTACGAGATCCGCACGGCCGCGGTGGCCGAGGGCATCCCGTGCATCACGACGGTCCAGGGCCTGGCGGCCGCCGTGCAGGGCATCGAGGCGCTGCAGGAGCAGCGTGTCGGGGTCCGCTCGCTGCAGGACTGGGCGGCGCGGGTGACGGCGTCGTGAGCTTCGGCTCGCGGGCCCGTGCCGCGATGGACGCGTACGGGCCGGTCTGCGTCGGCATCGACCCCCACGCCTCGCTGCTCGAGGCGTGGGGGGTCGGCGACACCCTCGACGGGCTCGACCGCTTCGCCGCAGCCTGCGTCGAGGCGTTCGCCGGCCAGGTCGCGTTCGTGAAGCCGCAGTCGGCGTTCTTCGAGCGGTTCGGGTCGCGCGGCGTCGCGATCCTGGAGCGCACGCTGCAGGACCTGCGCCACACCGGCACGCTGACCGTGCTCGACGTCAAGCGCGGCGACATCGGCTCGACCGCCGCCGCCTACGCCGAGGCCTACCTCGACGAGGACAGCCCGATGGCGGCCGACGCGGTGACCGTGAGCCCGTTCCTGGGGTTCGGGTCGCTCGCGCCGTTCCTGGAGGAGGCCGAGAAGAACGACGCCGGCGTCTTCGTCCTCGCGCTCACCTCCAACCCCGAGGGTCCGCAGGTGCAGCACGCGACCGCGGGCTCGGGGCGCACGGTCGCCGGCGACGTGCTCGCGGCGCTGCGCGAGGCGAACGCGGGCGCGACGCCGATGGGCTCCTACGGCGCCGTCGTGGGCGCCACGATCGGCTCGACCGACGAGGATCTCGACGTGAACGGGCCGCTGCTCGTCCCCGGGTTCGGCAGCCAGGGCGGCACCGTCGACGACCTGCGACGCATCTTCGACGGCGTCACCCGGCACGTGCTGCCGTCGACGTCGCGACAGGTGCTCCAGGCCGGACCCGACGTGGCCGCGCTGCGCGGCGCCGCCGTCGCCGTGAACGACTCCCTGCAGTTGTAGGCTCCCCTCGTGGCCGACGTCCGTCGGCCCTGGTCAGAGCATCCCGACCCCTCGAGGAGACCCGCATGACGCGACCCCGTGCGAAGCACGTCGCCACGGCTGCCGCGGCCGCGCTGTCGACCCTGCTGCTCACCGGGTGCGGTGGCCAGAGCCCGTACTGCTCGGCCATAGAGAAGAACGCGGACGCGCTCAACTCCTTCGGCAAGACCCGTACCGACGCCGGCTACGCGGCGTACGCGAAGGCCTTCCGGACCGTCTCGAAGGAGGCGCCGTCCTCCGTCCGCAAGGACTGGGCGGCGCTGGCCGACGTCACCGACGGCGTGCTCGCGGCGCAGAAGAAGGTCGGCCTCCCGCTGGAGGACATGAAGGACAAGGCCGTCGTGGCGAAGCTGGACGAGACCCAGCTCAGCACCCTCAACGACGCCTACGAGAAGTTCAACGACACGTCGGCGCAGCGGACCGCCGTCGTCAAGAACGCGAAGACCGAGTGCGAGATCACCCTCAAGTGACCGCTCCGCATCCCGCCCACGCCGGCCCGACGACGCGCCCGGCACGAGAGAGGACGACATCGTGGCCCTCCCACAGCTGACCCCCGAGCAGCGGCAGGCCGCCCTCGTCAAGGCCGCGCAGGCCCGGCAGGTGCGCGCCGAGGTGAAGAACCGCCTCAAGCACTCCGGCGCCAGCCTGGCCGACGTGATCAACGAGGCGCGGGTCGACGACGTCATCGCCAAGCTCAAGGTGAGCGACCTGCTGCAGTCGATGCCCGGCGTGGGCAAGGTCCGCGCCAAGGAGATCATGGACCGCATCGGCATCGCCGACAGCCGTCGGCTGCGGGGCCTCGGCGTCAACCAGGTGCAGGCGCTGCTGCGCGAGTTCGGCAGCCGTGAGCGCTGACCCGGCCACGTCCGAGTCACCCGTCCGCTCCCGGCTCGTCGTCCTCGCCGGCCCGACCGCGGTCGGCAAGGGGACGGTCGCGGCCTGCGTGCGCGAGGAGCGGCCGGACATCTGGATCTCCGTGTCGGCCACCACCCGCCCGCCCCGTCCCGGTGAGCAGGAGGGCGTGCACTACCACTTCGTCAGCGAGGCCGAGTTCGACCGGCTCGTCGAGACCGACGGGCTGCTCGAGTGGGCCGTCGTGCACGGTCGCCACCGCTACGGCACGCCGCGCGGTCCCGTCGAGGAGCGACTCGACGCGGGGGAGCCCGCCCTGCTCGAGCTCGACCTCCAGGGTGCGCGCCAGGTGCGCCAGGCGATGCCGGACGCCCTCATGTGCTTCCTCGCACCGCCGTCGTTCGAGGAGCTCGAGCGCCGACTCGTGGGGCGCGGCACCGAGGGGCCCGAGGAGCGCGAGCGCCGCCTGCGCACCGCCCGCGAGGAGCTCGCCGCCGAGGCCGAGTTCGATCTCACGATCGTCAACACCGACGTCCGGGCCGCGTGCCGGGAGTTGATAGACTTGTTCGACGGGCCCGCGCGGGCCTGACCCGAACTTTCCGCCATCCATTCTCTGCGAGGCACAGTGACCAGCACGCGTTCCGTGGCCGAGGGCATCACGAACCCGCCCATCGACGACCTGCTCGACAAGGCCGACTCCAAATACAAGCTGGTGCTCTACAGCGCCAAGCGCGCGCGTCAGATCAACGCGTACTACTCCCAGCTCGGCGAGGGCCTGCTGGAGTACGTCGGACCGCTGCTCGAGACCGAGGTCCAGGAGAAGCCGCTCTCCATCGCCCTGCGCGAGATCAACGCGGACCTGCTGACGGTCGAGGAGACCGACGGCAGCGAGGGCTACCAGAGCAACGGGGCTGCTGCGTCGTCCCAGGTCTGACCTGCCCCGCATGAGCGAACCCGTTCCGGGCGACGTCCTACGTCCCCGCGTCGTGCTGGGCGTCGGCGGGGGCATCGCCGCCTACAAGGTGGCGTCCCTGCTGCGTCTGTTCACCGAGTCGGGTCACGACGTCCGCGTCGTGCCCACCCGGTCCGCGCTGCAGTTCGTCGGCGCCCCCACCTGGGAGGCGCTGAGCGGCCAGCCCGTCGCCACCGACGTGTGGTCCGACGTGCACGAGGTGCCCCACGTGCGGCTCGGCCAGGAGGCCGACCTCGTCGTCGTCGCACCGGCGACCGCCGACCTGCTCGCCAAGGCCGCGCACGGCCTCGCCGACGACCTGCTCTCCAACACCCTGCTGACCGCGCGGTGCCCCGTGGTGCTCGCGCCGGCCATGCACACCGAGATGTGGGAGCACGCGGCCACGCAGGCCAACGTCGAGATGTTGCGCTCGCGGGGCGTGCTCGTGGTCGAGCCCGCCGCCGGCCGGCTCACCGGCAGCGACACCGGCAAGGGTCGGCTCCCGGAGCCCGACCAGCTGTTCGCCGTCTGCCAGGACGTGCTCGACGCCCACGACCAGGACCTCGCCGGGCAGCACGTCGTGGTCTCCGCGGGCGGCACGCGCGAGTTCCTCGACCCCGTGCGCTACCTCGGCAACCGCTCGTCGGGGCTGCAGGGCATCGCCATCGCGCAGGCCGCGGTCGCGCGCGGCGCCAGCGTCACGCTCGTCGCCGCCAACGTCGGTCTGCCCGCCCCGGCCGGCGTCGACGTCGTCGAGGTGGTCACCACCGCCGAGCTGCACGCCGCCGTCGTCGACGCCGCGGCCCGCGCCGACGTCGTCGTCATGGCTGCGGCACCTGCCGACTTCCGTCCGGCGGACGTCTCGGGCAGCAAGATCAAGAAGCGCGCCGACGGGCGCACGCCGGTCGTCGAGCTCGTCGAGAACCCCGACATCCTCGCCGGCCTCGTCCGCGACCGCGGCGCGGCGCGACGTCCGTTCATCGTCGGCTTCGCCGCCGAGACCGGCGACGAGAACGCCAGCGTCGCGGGCCACGGTCGCGCCAAGCTCGAGCGCAAGGGCTGCGAGCTGCTCGTCGTCAACGACGTCAGCGAGGGCAAGGTCTTCGGACGGGAGGACACCGAGGCGGTGATCCTGGCCGCCGACGGCAGCGAGGTGCCGGTGCCGCCCGGCTCCAAGTCCAGGCTCGCCCACACGCTGTGGGACGAGATCGTCCGACGCGCGGGACGGCAGAACCCTTCGCGCTGAGCGTCGTTACACTCCGGGGAGTCACCCCGCCCACCGCCCGACGCCGTCGGGCGCCAGCGCACCCAGCCAACAGGAGAGATCGAGTGAGCCGCTTCTTCACGTCCGAGTCGGTGACCGAGGGCCACCCCGACAAGATCGCCGACCAGATCAGCGACAGCGTCCTCGACGCGCTGCTGGCGGAGGACCCCAAGAGCCGTGTCGCGTGCGAGACGTACGTGACCACGGGCCTCGTGCTCGTCGGCGGCGAGGTGACCACCGAGGCGTACGCCGACATCGCGCGCATCGCCCGCGACCGCGTCCTGGAGATCGGCTACGACTCCTCCGTCAAGGGGTTCGACGGTGAGTCCTGCGCCGTGCAGATCACCCTCGACGCGCAGAGCCCCGACATCGCCCAGGGCGTCGACAGCGCGTTCGAGAACCGCGCCGACGGCTCCGTCGACCCGCTCGACCTGCAGGGTGCCGGCGACCAGGGCCTCATGTTCGGCTTCGCGATCGACGAGACCCCCGAGCTGATGCCGCTGCCGATCACCATCGCGCACCGTCTCGCCGAGCAGCTGACCGCGGTCCGCAAGGACGGCACGCTGCCGTACCTGCGCGCCGACGGCAAGACGCAGGTCACCATCGAGTACGGCGACGACGACAAGCCGAAGCGGGTCGAGGCCATCGTCGTGTCGACGCAGCACGAGGAGGGCATCGACCTCGACGCCCAGCTCCGTGGCGACATCAAGAAGCACGTCATCGACGTCGTGCTCGGCCAGTACGACATCGACTCCAGCGACTACAAGCTGCACGTCAACCCCACCGGCCGCTTCGTCATCGGCGGGCCCATGGGCGACGTCGGCCTGACCGGCCGCAAGATCATCGTCGACACCTATGGCGGCTACGCCCGCCACGGCGGCGGCGCGTTCTCGGGCAAGGACCCGAGCAAGGTCGACCGCTCCGCCGCGTACGCGATGCGCTGGGTCGCGAAGAACATCGTCGCCGCCGGCCTCGCCACCAAGGCCGAGGTCCAGGTCGCGTACGCGATCGGCGTCGCCAAGCCGGTCGGCTTCTACGTCGACACCTACGGCACCGAGACCGTCCCGGTCGACACGATCCGCGAGGCCGTCCTCGAGGTCTTCGACCTGCGACCCGGCGCCATCGTCCGCGACCTCGACCTGCTCCGCCCCATCTACGCGCAGACCGCCGCGTACGGCCACTTCGGCCGCCCCGGCCTGCCGTGGGAGGACACCGGCCGCGCCGAGGCCCTCAAGGCTGCCGCGCACGCCTGACCTGCAACGCCACCACCGCCCGCCATCCGCCCGGATGGCGGGCGGTGGTGCGTCAGGGCTTCGTCCTGCGGCTGCGGTGGTGTGGTCGGTCGTGGTCCCGCTCGCTGGTCGCCGGCGGGGCGGTAGGTAGCCCGCGTCATCGAGGCCCGGTAGCGCGTGTCAGCTACCGCCGACCCGCGTTCCGCGTCTCACCTACCGCCCGGGCGGGGGCTGCGGAAGAAATTCGTTTGTCCGCGACACGAAATTGTCTGAAGATGCTGGACGTGACCCCGATCACGCGATAGGTTCACGCAAACAACAATTGCGTCCGGGTGTCGATCAGATGTCGTCTCCGTGTCGCGCGAGATGAATCAAGGAGGCGGTTCGTGTGAAGCGGACGCGCAATCTGGTGCTGGCCGGGCTCATGGGTGCCACGCTCATGCTGAGCGCCTGCGGCAGCAGCGACTCGGGGAACGACGGCGGCGACAACAAGGGTGACGCGGGCAAGATCGGCGTCATCCTCCCCGACACCAAGTCCTCGGTGCGCTGGGAGTCGGCCGACCGTCCGGCGCTCGAGAAGGCCTTCAAGGAGGCCGGCGTCGAGTACGAGATCCAGAACGCCGAGGGCGACGCCGACAAGATGGCCACCATCGCGGACAGCATGATCGCCGACGGCGTCACCGTCCTCGCGATCGTCAACCTCGACTCCGACTCCGGTGCCTCCATCGAGGAGAAGGCCGCGCAGCAGGGCGTCAAGACGATCGACTACGACCGGCTCACGCTGGGCGGCTCGGCCGACTACTACGTCTCGTTCGACAACACCAAGGTCGGCGAGCTGCAGGGCCAGGGTCTCGAGCAGTGCCTCGGTGACAAGGACGCCAACGTCATCTACCTGAACGGCTCGCCCACCGACAACAACGCGACGCTGTTCTCCGAGGGTGCGCACAGCGTCCTCGACAAGAACAGCAAGTACAAGAACGTCGGCGAGCAGGCCGTCCCGGACTGGGACAACGAGCAGGCCGTCACGATCTTCGAGCAGCTGTACACGAAGGTCGACGGCGACGTCCAGGGCGTCTACGCGGCCAACGACGGTCTCGCCGGCTCGGTCATCTCGATCCTGCAGAAGAACGGCCAGGAGGGCAAGGTCCCGGTCACGGGCCAGGACGCCACGGTCGAGGGCCTGCAGAACATCCTCAAGGGCGACCAGTGCATGTCGGTGTACAAGTCGGCCACGCAGGAGGCCGGCGCGCTCGCCAAGGCGGCCATCGCGCTCGCCAAGGGCGACAAGGCCGAGACCAACGGCACCACCGAGGACTCCGAGGGCAAGCGTGAGGTTCCCTCGATCCTCCTCACCCCGCAGTCCATCACGAAGGACAACGTCAAGGACGTCGTCGACGACGGAGGCGTCAGCAAGGACGACCTCTGCGCCAACGACTTCGCGAAGCTCTGCGCGGACGCCGGCATCAGCTGACGTCCACCCCGACGTCCCGCGGGGGACGGTCCTGCCAGACCCTCCCCCGCGGGAGTCACGCTGGGCGCGACCGCGCCCGCACCGTCCGACCGCCCTCCTGCGACTCCCTGGAGACATCCCCATGACCACCAACCCGCTGCTGGAGCTGCGCGGCATCAACAAGAGCTTCGGCGCCGTCCACGTCCTGCACGACGTCGACTTCGCCGTCTACCCCGGCCAGGTCACGGCGCTCGTCGGCGACAACGGCGCCGGCAAGTCGACGCTCGTCAAGACGATCGCCGGCATCTACTCCGCCGACACCGGCCAGCGCTACTTCGAGGGCAAGCCCGTCGACATCCACGGCCCCCGCGACGCGGCCGACCTCGGCATCGAGGTCGTCTACCAGGACCTCGCCCTCTGCGACAACCTCGACATCGTCGAGAACATGTTCCTCGGCCGCGAGCTCATGAAGGGCCCGCAGCTCGACGAGGCCACCATGGAGGCCCGCGCCCGCGAGACCCTCGCGTCGCTGTCCGTGCGCACGGTCAAGTCGGTGCGCCAGAGCGTCGCCAGCCTGTCCGGCGGCCAGCGCCAGACCGTCGCCATCGCGAAGTCGGTCCTCTGGAACTCCAAGGTCGTGCTGCTCGACGAGCCCACGGCCGCCCTCGGCGTCGCCCAGACCCGGCAGGTGCTCGACCTCGTGCGCCGTCTCGCCGACCAGGGACTCGGCGTCGTGCTGATCTCCCACAACATGGTCGACGTCTTCGAGGTCGCCGACCGCATCACCACCCTGTACCTCGGCCGCGTGGCCGCCGACGTCGCGACGAAGGACGTCACCAACACCCAGGTCGTCGAGCTCATCACCGCGGGTCGCTCGGGCGACCTCGGGCTCGCATCCGTCTGAGAGGCACCATGACCACGTCATCCACGGGCACGCAGCCCGCCCAGAACGCCGGCAGCGGCCTCGCCGACTCCGACTTCGCGATCGACTCGCGCCAGACCACGACGCTCGGCGAGGCCTGGCAGGCCTACCTGAACCGCCTGCGCGGCGGCGACATGGGCGCCCTGCCCGCGACGCTCGGCCTCGTCGTCCTCTTCATCGTCTTCGGCTCGCTCAGCGACACCTTCCTCACCGCGCTGAACATCGCCAACCTCATCACCCAGGCCGGTGCGATCTGCGTGCTGGCCATGGCGCTCATCCCGGTGCTGCTGCTCGGCGACATCGACCTGTCCGCGGGTGTCGCGGGCGCGGTCGGGGCGGCGGTCGCGGCGCTGGCGATCGACGACCACGGGCTGCCCTGGTACGTGGCCGTCGTGGGCGCCCTCGTCGTCGGCATGGTGCTCGGTGGGTTCATCGGTGCGCTGGTCGCCAAGCTGGGCATCCCCAGCTTCGTCGTCACGCTGGCCTTCTTCCTGGCCCTGCAGGGCGTGCTGCTGAAGATGATCGGCCAGGGCGGCTCCGTCCGCGTGGCCGACCCGGTGCTGCGCGGCATCACCATCAAGAACGTGCCCGTCACCGTCGGCTGGATCGTCGCGGTCGTCGTCGTGGTCCTGTTCGCGGCCCTGACGCTGCTGCGCCACCGCACGCAGGTGAGCCGCGGTCTCGCGCACCAGCCGCTGAGCCTCATCCTCGTCAAGATCGCCGGCCTCGCGGTCGTCGTCCTGGGCCTCACGGCCCTGCTCAACGTCGACCGCAGCCGGAACCCGAACTTCCCGATCCAGGGCGTGCCGTACGTGCTGCTCGTGGTGGGCGCGCTGCTGGTGCTGTTCACGTTCCTGCTCAGCCGGACCCGCTACGGACGTCACGTGTACGCGGTGGGCGGCAACCGCGAGGCCGCTCGACGCGCCGGCATCAACGTCGACCGCATCCGCATCTCGGTGTTCGTCATCTGCACCTCGACGGCAGCCATCAGCGGCATCATCGCCGCGTCCTACGCCGGCAAGGTCTCGCCCTCCTCCGGAGGCGGCAACACGCTGCTGTACGCCGTCGGCGCGGCGGTCATCGGCGGCACGAGCCTCTTCGGCGGCAAGGGCAAGGCGCGCGACGGCGTCATCGGCGGTGTCGTGATCGCCACGATCGCCAACGGTCTCGGCCTGCTCAACCAGGCCAGCTGGATCAACTACGTCGTCACCGGAGGCGTGCTGCTGCTCGCCGCCAGCGTCGACGCCCTGTCGCGCCGTCGCCGGTCCGCGTCGGGCGTGAGCTGAGCCGACCATGCAGACGCGGGCCCGCGGGGGGGCGGGCACCAACCAGGAGGCCGTGAGGCGGCACAACCTGGGCACGCTGCTCGGCCAGGTGCACCTGAGGGGCCGCGTGTCCCGGGCCGACCTCACCACGCACATGGGCCTGAACCGCAGCACGATCGCGGGGCTGGTGACCGAGCTGGAGTCCATCGGCCTCGCCGAGCAGGTGCGGTCGGCCGCCGTGCGCAACGGCGCCGGCCGACCCTCGCCCGACGTGGTCCCGACGCCGGACGGGGCCCACGTCCTGGCCGTCGACGTGCGGGTCGACGGCCTGGCCGTGGCCCGCGTCGGGCTCGGCGGCACGGTGCTCGCCCGCGCCACCGGGCCCATCCCGGCCTCGCGCGACCCGCACGCGGTCGCCGACGCCATCCACGCGATGCTGCGCCTCGTGGTGCGCGACGCCGCCCCGAGCAGCGCGCTCGTCGGTGTCGGCATGGCCGTCCCCGGCGTGGTGCGCCGGTCCGACGGCATGGTGCGGCTCGCCCCGAACCTCGGCTGGGTCGACGTGCCGTTCAGCGCGATCCTGTCCGAGCGCCTCGGCCGGATCGCCCCGGTCGAGGTGGGCAACGACGCCGACCTCGGCGCGCTCTCGGAGCATCTACGCGGTGCGGGTGTCGACGTGGCTGATCTCGTGTACCTCTCGGGCGAGGTCGGCGTCGGAGCCGGAGTGATCGTGGGCGGGCACCGGCTCGTCGGCGCGGGCGGCTACGCAGGCGAGATCGGTCACCTGTCGCTCGACCCGCAGGGCCGTGAGTGCCACTGCGGCAACCGCGGCTGCTGGGAGACGCAGGTCGGCGCGCACGCCATCGCCGAGGCGATCGGCTGCCCGGCGGACCGGGTCGCGTCGCTCGACGAGGTGCTCGACGCGCTGACGAGCGCCGACGAGGACCTCCGCGAGGTCGGCCGGCTCCTGGGCCGCGGGCTCGCCAACGTCGTCAACCTGCTCAACCCGCAGGTCATCGTCCTCGGCGGGTTCCTCCGCTCGCTCTACCCCCTCGTCCGCGAGGAGGTCGACCGCACCCTGCACGCCGCCGCGCTCGTGGCGCCGCAGGAGCTGGTGCGGATCGCTCTGCCCGGTCTCGGGCCCGACGCGGTGCTGCTCGGTGCGGCCGAGACAGCCTTCGGCCGGCTGCTCGCCGACCCGGTCAGCTGCCTGGGCCAGGCCCAGCTCGACGTCGAGTCGGCGCTCGTCGTCGCCTGAGCGCCGGGCTGCTCAGAGCGCGGCGACGCCGCTGAGCACGTCGGCCAGCGCCTGCTCCGCGGCACCCAACGCGGCGGCCTCGATGCCCAGCTCGCCGACCCGCAACGTCGGTCGGTGCGCGTCCGCCGACGGCAGCCGGTCGGCCAGCGTGGCGTCCGCGTCGTCGAGGATCCAGGGGGCCAAGGGCTGGAAGTAGCCGCCCAGCACCACGGTCTCGGGGTCGAGCACCGTGCACAGGGCGGCCAGGCCGCGGCCGAGGTCGGTCGCCAGGGACCGGAGGACCTCGGCGGCGGTGGGGTCGGTCGACGCACGGTCCGCGACCTGGGCTGCGCGCTCCATGGGCGTGCCCTCGCCGGTCACGTCGACGGCCGCGAGCGTCGGCCGCAGACCGACCGTCGCCTCCCAGCACCCCAGCCGGCCGCAGGCACAGCGGCGGTCGGGCTGGCCGACGGGCATGTGGCCGACCTCGCCGGCGAAGCCGGACCCGCGCACGAGTCGACCGTCCTGCACGATCCCGCCGCCGATGCCGACGGTGCCGGTGATGTACAGCGACGACGCCGTGCCGCGGGCCGCGCCGTGGGTAGCCTCGGCCACGGCGGCGAGGTTGGCGTCGTTGTCGACCTGCACGGGCAGGCCCAGAGACGCCGTGAGCCGGTCGCCGGGCCGGGTGTCCGTCCAGCCCAGGTTCGGTGCGAGCCGGACGGTAGCGTGGTCGCGCTCGACCAGGCCGGGGACGGCGAGGTGGGCCCCGACGATGCGCCCGGGGGCCTCGCGCCGGACCTCCAGCGCGAGGCCCTCCAGCACGTCGAGGGCGTCGCCACCCTGCGGCACCTCGCGCGTCGTGGTGAGCACGCGCGACCCGGCGAGGTCGACGAGCGCCGCCGCCACGTAGTCGACGTTCACCTCGAGCCCGAGACCGAGCACGCTGCCGGCGACCAGCCCGACCGGGGTCGACGGTCGACCCCGGCCCTGCGAGGACGCCTCGCCCTCGACGACGACGGCGTGCTCGGCGAGCTCGCCCACGATCGCCCCCACCGTGGCCTTGGCCAGGCCGGTGCGACGCGCGAGGGTCGAGCGGCTCCCCGGGCCGTGGTCGCGCAAGGTGCGCAGCACCAGGGCCGTGTTGGCGCGTCGCAGCTGGTCCGGGGCGGCCGGGGGCATGCTCAGCGCACCCCGTACAGGTGCTCGAGCGCGAGCTGGTCGAGCCGCTCGAAGGCCATGCCGCGGGAGCCGAGGGTCTCGGGGTCCTCCTCCGGCGCGGCCTGCAGGTCCTGCCAGGTCTCGCCCTCGGCCAGGGTCGGCGTGGCCAGCTCGCCGACGCGCGACGCGGCGAGCGCCTCCTGCACGTCGGGGTCGGCGCGGAAGGCGAGCGCCTTCTCGCGCAGCACCAGGTAGTTGGTCATGCATGCGGCGGCGGCCGTCCACACCCCGTCCTCGTCCTCGGTGCGCGGCGTCTTGAAGTCGAAGTGCACCGGTCCGTCGTAGCCGCCCTGGAGCAGCGTGTCGACGACCCAGAACGCGCCCCGGGCATTGCCCGCGCCGAAGCGGAAGTCCTGGTCGTAGCGCGGGCCGGTCTGGCCGTTGAGGTCGATGTGGAAGAGCTTGTCGTGCCACAGCGCCTGCGCGTACCCGTGCGCGGCGTTCAGCCCGGCCATCTCCTCGTGCCCGATCTCGGGGTTCACGCCCACCAGCTCGGGGCGCTCGAGGCTGTCGATGAAGGCGAGGGCGTGGCCGATCGTCGGGAGCAGGATGTCTCCGCGGGGCTCGTTCGGCTTGGGCTCGATCGCGAAGCGCAGGTCGTAGCCCTGGTCCACGACGTACTGGCCCAGGAGGTCGAAGCCCTCCTTGTAGCGCGACAGCGCGGCCTGCACGTCCTTCGCCGCGCCGCTCTCGGCACCCTCACGCCCGCCCCAGCAGACGTAGACCTGCGCGCCGAGCTCGGCGGCGAGGTCGATGTTGCGCATGACCTTGCGCAGCGCGAAGCGGCGCACGGCACGGTCGTTCGACGTGAACCCGCCGTCCTTGAAGACGGGGTGGCCGAACAGGTTGGTCGTCGCGGTCGTCACGGCCAGGCCGGTGTCGGCGAGGCCCTGGCGGAAGCGGTCGAGGATGGCGTCGCGCTCGGACGTCGAGGAGCCGAAGGGCACGACGTCGTCGTCGTGGAAGTTCACGCCGTAGGCGCCGATCTCGGCGAGCTTCTCGAGCGCGTGGACCGGGTCCATCGGTGCGCGGGTCGGGTCGCCGAACGGGTCGCGGCCGGCGTACTGGACGGTCCAGATGCCGAAGGAGAACTTGTCGGCGGGGGTCGGGGTGGGGACGGACATGGTGCGCCTCTCGGTGGGTGGTGCGGTGGTCGGTGGTGGGTCGTCGGTGCGGGGTCAGGGCGTCAGGGCGGGCGTGCGGTCGCGCAGGCCTGCGTACGCGTGGCGGACGGCGGGCGTCGGCTCCGCCCGGAGCACCCGGGTGCCGGCGAGCGGCCAGGCCGGCGGCTCGGCCGAGCCGGTCAGGGTCCACGCCGCCTGGCGGGCGGCGCCGAGGGCGACGTACTCGGCGGAGGCCGGCAGCACGACGTCGCGTCCGAGCACGGCCGGTGCGAGCGCCTGCACAGCCGGGCTCTTGGCGCCGCCGCCGATGAGCAGCACGCGGTCGACCCCGGTGAGCCCCTGGGCCACGGCGTCGAGCGCGTCGGCCAGGGAGCACAGCAGCGCCTCGACGGCGGCCCGGGCGACGTCGGCGCGGCTGGTCGCCGTGGTGAGCCCGGCCCAGGTGCCGCTGGCGTCGGGCCGGTTCGGGGTGCGCTCGCCGTCGTAGTACGGGCTGACGGTGAGGCCGTGGGCGCCCGGCACGGAGTCGAGGGCGAGAGCGGCGAGCTCGTCGTGGTCGACGCCGAGGAGCCGTGCGTGCAGGTCGAGGATGCGTGCGGCGTTGAGCGTCGTGGCCATGGGCAGGTAGCGACCCGTCGCGTCGGCGAACCCGGTCACGACGCCGGTGCGGTCGACGACGGGGGAGTCGCTGACGGCGGCGGCGACACCGGACGTCCCGATCGACAGCGACACGTCGCCGGGCCCGAGCCCGAGCCCGAGGGCGGCCGCCATGTTGTCGCCCGTGCCGGGAGCCACGACGGCGCCGTGCTCGGTGGTGCCGACCTGCTCGTTCGGGCCGGCAACGCGGGGCAGTCCGGCGGCGTGGCCCAGGGCGCGCTCGAGGAGGTCCTCGCGGTAGGACCCGTCGGCCGCGGAGTAGTAGCCGGTGCCCGAGGCGTCGCCGCGGTCCGTGACGGGTGCGGAGCGACGACCTCCGGCGTGCCACGACAGGTAGTCGTGGGGGAGCAGGACGCGCGTCGTGCGTCGCGCGGCGTCGGGCTCGTGGTCGCGCAGCCAGCGCAGCTTCGTGATGGTGAACGAGGCGACGAGCACGCTGCCCACGGCCTCGGCGCAGGCGGCGGGTCCGCCGAGCTCCTCGACCAGCTCCGCGGCGGCAGCGGCCGAGCGGGTGTCGTTCCACAGGAGCGCGTCGTGGACGGGCTCGTCGTCGGCGTCGAGCGCCACCATGCCGTGCTGCTGCCCTCCGACGGCCACGGCGGCGGCGCGGGGGAGCAGGGGTCCGGCGGCGGCGTCGAACGCGTCGAGCCAGGCCCGCGGGTCGACGCTGGTGCCGTCGGGGTGGGGGGCCATGCGCGACGCGACGACCGTGCCGTCGTCGGCGTCGACGAGGACGGCCTTCGTGGACTGCGTCGAGGAGTCGACGCCGAGGACGAGGGGCATGCCCTCATATTCGTTCAGGGTCCGAACGAAGTCAAGCGTGCAGCGTGACGTGTCTCACGCGCGCGGGCGGCAGGGGCAGGGGCGTTCGGCGTGCGCTCCCGCGCGTGTCGCCGTGCGTTCATCCGCGACCGGTCGGCTGGGTCCATGACTGACACGCCCGCACCCACCACCCCACCCGCACCCGACCGCACGCGACGACGACTCGTCGTGGGCGGGGCCGTCGGCGCGGCCACGGTCGGCTCCGGCGGCGTCCTGGTCCCCGCGGCGGCCTCGGGGGCCGCCGCGGACCGACGCCGGCACGCCGACGCGCTGCGCCGCGACCCCTTCACGCTCGGTGTCGCGTCCGGCGACCCCGTGCCCGACGGCGTCGTGCTCTGGACCCGGCTCGCCCTCGACCCGACCGCGGCCGACGGGCGGGGCGGCATGCCCGACCGACCCGTCGCACTCACGTGGGAGGTGGCCAGCGACCCTCGCTTCCGCCGCGTCGTGCGGAGCGGTCGTGTGACCGCGCTCCCGCAGCACGCCCACAGCGTGCACGTCGAGGTCGAGGGACTGCGGCCGGGCCGGGAGTACTGGTACCGCTTCCGGGCCGGGCGTCACGTGTCGCGGGCCGCCCGCACCAGCACGTCACCGGCGCCGGGCACGCTGCCCGACTCCATGACGATGGCGTTCGCCTCCTGTGCCCAGCTCGAGCACGGCTACTTCAGCGCCTACCGCAACATCGCGGCCGACCGGCCCGACCTCGTCCTCCACCTCGGCGACTACCTCTACGAGTACACGGCGCGCGACTACGTGGCGCCCGGCGGGAACGTGCGCGACCACGAGGGTCCGGAGACCGTCGACCTCGCCTCCTACCGCCAGCGGCACGCCCAGTACAAGGCCGACGCTGACCTCCAGGCGGCCCACGCGGCCGCACCCTGGCTGGTGGTGTGGGACGACCACGAGGTCGACAACAACTGGGCGGGCGACACCCCCGAGAACATCGCGGAGAAGCCCGGGTTCGCCGCGCGCCGGGCGGCTGCGTTCCGTGCCTACTACGAGAACATGCCGCTGCGCCGCTCGTCGATCCCGCGCGGCGACCACCTGCAGCTCTTCCGTCGGCTGCACTGGGGTGCGCTCGCGTCGTTCCACATGCTCGACACGCGTCAGTTCCGCGACGACCAGGGCTGCGGCGACGGCTACAAGGCCGACTGCCCGGCGGCCGTCGACCCGAGCCGCAGCATCGTCGGACCCGCGCAGGAGCGCTGGCTGCTCGACGGGTTCCGCCGCTCGCGGGCCCGCTGGGACGTCATCGGCCAGCAGGTGTTCTTCGCGCAGCGCGACAGCACCGACGGTCCGGTGAAGACGGTGTCGATGGACGCGTGGGACGGCTACCAGGCGTCGCGGGACCGCATCACGCGCGGCTGGGTCGACGCGCAGGTCCGCAACCCCGTCGTGCTCACCGGTGACGTGCACGCCCACTGGGCCTCGGAGCTGAAGCTCGACTACGACGACCCGACGTCGCGCAGCGTCGGCACCGAGCTCGTGTGCTCGTCGGTCACGTCGGGCGGCAACGGCGCCGACAGCGCCGTGACGGCGCACCCGTGGCTGCGGTGGAACCCGCACCTGAAGCTGCAGAACAACCTGCGCGGCTACGTGCGGACCCGCATCACGCCCGACGACCTGACGGCCGAGTTCCGCTGCCTGCCCCAGGTGCGGACCCCGGGCGCGGAGGCGTTCACGCGGGCCACGTTCGTGGTGGAGGACCGCGTGCCGGCGCTGAACCTCGTCCAGGACCGTGGCGTCCCCGGGGCGCGGACGTTCGCAGGACGCTCGGCCGAGGAGGACACCCGCGCGACGATCGAGCACGAGACCGCGCGTCCGCGGTGACGGTCCTCGTGGACGCCCGCCGCGCTGCCGCGAGGTCCGGTGCTGCCTAGGCTGGCGGGGTGACGATCCACGACGAGCACCCGTTCGTGCCGCCCGAGGGGGAGCGCGACGTGCTCCGACGTCTGCGCGGCCGTCTGCCGGCGGCCGTGACGGTCTGGGCGGCCGGCGAGGAGCGGGGGAGGGTCGGGCTGACCGTCTCCTCGTTCCTGCTCGCCGCGGGCGAGCCGGCCCGGGTGCTGGCGCTGGTCGACGAGGAGTCCGACCTCTGGGACGCACGCCCCGAGCGCGTGAGCGTGAACGTGCTCGGGGCGGACCACGCGTACCTCGCCGACGCCTTCGCGGGGACGGCACCGGCGCCCGGCGGGCCGTTCACGCTGGGGTCGTGGAGCGACGGTCCCTGGGGACCGCGTCTCGACGACGCCGTCGCGTGGGTCGGCGTCAGCCTCGACGACGTCGAGCCCGGGCACGAGGGGTGGGGCCTGCTCCTGCGGGGCACCGTCGACGACGTCGACCTGCGCGACGGACCCGCCCTGACGCACCTGCGCGGTCGCTACCGCACCTGACGGTGGTGCCGGGCGTGCGTGAGGCCCGCTGGCTAGACTGACCGAATGGCGTTGCTCGACGAGATCACCGGCCCCGCGGACCTGCGGGCGATGTCCGACGCCGACCTCGAGACCCTCGCCCACGAGATCCGTGAGCGCACGATCGACGCCGTCGCCGCGCACGCGGGGCACCTGGGCCCGAACCTCGGCGTCGTCGAGCTGACGCTCGCGCTGCACCGGGTCTTCGACTCCCCGCGCGACCGCATCGTGTGGGACACCGGCCACCAGGCGTACGTGCACAAGATGGTCACCGGCCGCGCCCGCGACTTCGACACCCTGCGCCAGGAGGGTGGCCTGTCCGGCTACCCGAGCCGCGCGGAGTCCGAGCACGACTGGGTCGAGAACAGCCACGCGTCCACGAGCCTGTCCTACGCCGAGGGCATGGCGCGGGCCAACCAGGTGCTGGGCCGCGACGACCACGTCGTCGCGGTGATCGGCGACGGCGCCATGACGGGCGGCATGGCCTGGGAGGCCATCAACAACATCGCCGCCTCGCAGGACCGTCGCGTCGTCATCGTCGTCAACGACAACGGGCGCTCCTACCAGCCGACGGTCGGCGGACTCGCCAACCGGCTCACCGACATCCGCACCAACCCGCGCTACGAGCCGGCGCTCGGCGCGATCCGCGAGCGGCTGAACCGCGGCGGCTCCGTCGGGCCGGCCGCCTACGACGCCCTCCACGCCATCAAGAAGGGCCTCAAGGACGTCCTCGCGCCGCAGGGCATGTTCGAGGACCTCGGCCTGAAGTACGTCGGGCCGGTCGACGGGCACGACCGCAAGGCCGTCGAGTCCGCCCTCGCGCACGCCAAGCGCTTCGGCGGTCCCGTGCTCGTGCACGTGCTGACCACCAAGGGCCAGGGCTACGACATCGCCGTCGCGAACGAGAACGACCAGATGCACCAGGCCCCGCAGTTCGACCGGACGACGGGCGACGCCGTCTCGGTCGCGCCGGCCGGGTGGACGTCGGTGTTCCGCGACGAGGTCGTCCGGATCGCCGACGAGCGCCCCGACGTCGTCGGCATCACCGCGGCGATGCTCTACCCGGTCGGGCTCGACGCGTTCGCCGACAAGTTCCCCGACCGCGTCTTCGACGTCGGCATCGCCGAGCAGCACGCCGCGACGAGCGCCGCCGGCATGGCGATGGCCGGGCTCCACCCGGTGGTCGCGGTCTACGCCACGTTCCTCAACCGCGCGTTCGACCAGGTGCTGCTCGACGTCGCCCTCCACCGGTGCGGCGTCACGTTCGTGCTCGACCGTGCGGGTGTCACCGGCGACGACGGTGCTAGCCACAACGGCATGTGGGACATGTCGATGCTGCAGCTCGTGCCGCGGCTGCGCCTGGCCGCGCCGCGCGACGGGGCACGTCTGCGCGAGCTGCTGCGCGAGGCCGTCGACGTCGACGACGCGCCCACGGTCGTGCGCTTCGCGAAGGGTGCCGTGCCTGCCGACGTCGAGGCGATCGACACGGTCGGCACGTGCGACGTGCTCGCGCGTGGCGACCGACAGGACGTCCTCGTGCTCGCGGTCGGCTCGATGGTGCCCACCTGCCTCGCCGCGGCGGAGCAGCTGTCGGCGCAGGGCCTGGGGGTCACGGTCGTCGACCCGCGCTGGGTCAAGCCCTTCGACCCCGCCGTCGTCGGGCTCGCCGCCGAGCACCGCCTCGTCGTGACGGTCGAGGACAACGGCCGCGCCGGTGGTGTCGGGGCGGCGTTCACGCAGGCGCTGCGCGACGTCGAGAGCGAGGTGCCGGTCCGCGTGCACGGCGTGGCCCAGGAGTTCCTCGACCACGCGAAGCGTCCGGTCATCCTCGAGCGGCTCGGGCTGACGCCGGACGCCGTGGCCGCCGACACGCACGCCGCGTGGCTGCGGCTGACCGGGAACAACGCGGACGTCTGAGGGCTTGACGATGAAGTGGCCCTCACGACGTGACCGCGACGACGCGACCGACCCGACGCCCTCCGGCGACGGCCCGGTCCTCATCCATGCCCTCGACGGGTTCCTGACCGCGGGCGGTGCGCCGCGCATCGCGGCGCAGCACCTGCTCTCCGGCCGCGGCGAGGTGCTGCGCAGCTTCGACGTCGACGAGCTGTACGACTACCGCGCGCGGCGTCCGTTCATCACGTTCCGCCAGGACCACTACGTCGACTACGACGAGCCGCGGCTCGACGTCGTCCGTGAGCACGACCGGTCGGGCACGCCGTACCTGGTGCTGACCGGTCCGGAGCCGGACTTCCGGTGGGAGTCGTTCGTCGACGGCGTGCAGGAGGTCGTGGAGGACCTCGACGTGAGCCTGACCCTCGGCCTCGGGGCGGTGCCGATGGGGGTGCCGCACACGCGGCCCACGATGATCACGGCGCACGGGTCGCGCCCGGAGCTCGTCGACCGCACGAACCTGTGGCAGGCGGAGGTGCGCGTGCCGTCGTCGGCGCAGTCGCTCCTGGAGTACCGGCTGACCCAGCGTGGCCTCGACAGCGCCGGCTACGTCGCGCACGTGCCGCACTACCTGACCCAGGTCGACTACCCGCCGGCGGCGCTCGCGCTGCTCGAGGCGGTGCTCGACCGTACGGGCCTCGACCTCGACCTCGACCCGCTGCGCGCCGTGCAGGGCGCCACGGTGGCCGACATCGAGCGTCAGATCGAGGACCAGGGCGGTGCCGACGTCCTCGCGGGCCTCGAGCAGCAGTACGACGCCTTCACCCGCGGCGCCGCCGAGTCCCTGCTCGCCGAGGACGGCGACCTGCCGAGCGGCGACGAGCTGGCCGACCAGTTCGAGCAGTTCCTCGCCCGCCAGCGCAAGGACGACCAGGACTGACGCGGTCTCGCCCACCATCGGTGGATCTGCACCCTCAGGACCGCTCCTGCGGTTGAGGATCCACCGATGGCGGGCAGTGCGGCGGAAGGATCCTGCCTACGCGCGCGCCATGTCGAGCAATGTCGAACGATGATGCGTTCGCGCCGGGATCCCGTAGCCAACGCAAAATCCTTGGACCTTCCGCACACGAACGCAGAGTGCTGCGTCCAGCCCCAGCACCACCCGCAGCCCGCGACCCCGAATCAGCGCCGCCGCCAGCCGCTCGGTCGAGGCCTTTCGGAGACCGGACCCCGCGAAGGCCGAGGCAGCGCACCAGCAAGCACCAGCCCCCTGCGGCAGCGCGGCAGCACGACGAGACCCCTGCAGGCAGCGCAGCAGCACGACGAGGCCCCTGCAGGCAGCGCAGCAGCGAGCTCGCCACCCCGGTGTGAGCCCGCTCTCGACCCCCGCACGCCGGCGCGGAGCGGCCTCGCGGATCGGTAGGATCTGCGCGTGCCTGCATCCCTGGACGAGCTCGTGACCCTGCTGGACCTCGAACCGCTCGAGGTGGGCCTCTTCCGTGGCGGTCAGCCGGAGGGGTCCAGCCTGAAGCGGGTCTTCGGTGGCCAGGTGGCGGCGCAGGCGGTGACGGCGGCCCAGCTGACGGTGCCGGAGGACCGGCACATCCACTCGCTGCACGCCTACTTCCTGCTCGGCGGCGACCCGTCGATCCCGATCGTGTACGACGTGGAGAACGTGCGCGACGGTGGCTCGTTCACGACGCGGCGGATCGCGGCGCGTCAGCACGGCGAGAACATCTTCTACATGACCGCGTCGTTCCAGCGCACGGAGGACGGGTTCGACCACCAGGACGTCATGCCGCAGGTGCCGTCGCCGGCGGAGTCGGTGCCGCTGCTCGACGTGATCCGCCAGGTCCGCCCGCAGGAGGTGGAGTCGTGGAAGCGCGAGTGGTCGTCGTTCGACCTGCGCTACATCGGCGACAACCGTCCGGCTGACGACCCGACGCGGGCGACGGTGCCGGCGGTGCAGCGGCTGTGGTTCCGGGCCGACGGCACGCTGCCGGCGTCGCGGATCATCCACACGGCGGCGTTCGTGTACATCAGCGACTTCAGCCTGCTGGGCGTCGCGCTGCTGCCGCACGGCGAGCTGATCAGCTCGCCGCGGGTGCAGCCGGCGTCGCTGGACCACACGATCTGGTTCCACCGTCCGATCAGTGCCGACGAGTGGTTGCTGTACGACCAGACGTCGCCGTCGGCGTCGGGTGCGCGCGGGCTGAGCACGGCCCGGGTGTTCGCCGAGGACGGCACGCTCGTCGCGACCGTCGCGCAGGAGGGGCTGATCCGACGGGTCACGCCCCGCGACTGACCTCGCTGCGCTGCACCCGGCCGGCCTGCCCCCGATCGCCCTGGCCCGACGGCCCACCCGTCACGGCGTCCCGAAGGACAGCGACGACGGGTGCTGCGGTCCGGTGAGCACCGTCATCGGCACGAGCGACGGCAGGAGCGAGCCGAGGGTCGGCAGCAGGTGCGGCGCGTCGAAGCCCTGCACCGAGACGCGCAGCCGGTGTCCCTGGGGGATGCGCGCGCGGGTGGGGAAGACCTCGACGTCGATCGGCGCGACCTGGCCGGGGGCGAGCGGAGCCTGGGCCGCGCGCGTGAACGGGTGGTACGGCTGCACCAGGGTGCCGTCGACGTAGCGCGAGCGTGAGCGGTCGAGCGCGCGGTGCGAGAGCACCTGCCAGCCGCCGGTGAGCCGGGAGACCGTGCCGTCGGGCGCCACGTCGGAGACGGTGACCGCGAGCATGCCGTCGCCGGCGGGGGACGACGTGTAGAGGCGCGCGTTCAGCGGTCCCTGCACGACGACGTCGGCCTTCAGCGGGGCGGTCTCGAACACGGGGCCGAGGCTGTCGTTGAAGGAGTTGTTCGTGAAGCACGGCAGGTCCGGCAGCGCCTGGCGCAGGATGCCCGCGGTCCACTGGTTGGCCGAGCGCGTGCAGAGACCCTGCACGGGGACGGCCGGCACGGTCGTGCTGCCGCTGCGCGGCGTCCCGGCGGTGAGGCCACCCGGCGTGCCGGCCGTCGTGGCCGTGCCGCTGAGCCGGAACGTGCGCGGGGTGAGGCTGGACGGCATCCACGACGTCCCGCGCACCCAGCGGCCGCTGCCCTGCTCGTAGCTGCTCAGACCGGCGATCTCGTCGAGCCGCTGGTTGGGGAGGCCCTTGACGTAGTGGTCGAACCAGCGCAGCTGCAGCTGCTCGATGCTGCCGTACCCGGCGTCGCCGACCTCGGCGCCCGACGATCCCTGCAGGTGGTCCCAGGGGCCGACGATCATGCGGGTCGGGACGCCACGACGCTGCAGGTTCTCGTACAGGAGCGGTGTGCCGCGCTGGAAGAGGTCGTACTGGCCGGCGATGAAGAACGTGGGCACGGTGATCCGCGACGCGACCTGCAGGGGCGAGCGCTGCGTGTAGAAGGCGCCGTCGTAGGCGGGCTCGCCACCGGTGAAGGCGGACAGCAGGAGCTGGCTGCTGAACAGCCCGTTGCCGAGCAGGTGGGTCACGAGGGTGCCCAGGCCCGTGGCGGGGTCCGTCGCGGTGAGGGCCGGCGGGATGATCGACGTGCCGCTCACGAGGCCGAGCCAGAGCGGGATGAACCCGACGTCGAGCGCACCGCCGGAGGCCACCACGTCGCGGTAGACGTCGGCACCGGGCACCTGGGGGAAGATGGCTCGCAGGCCCTTCGGCCGGTCCGCCGCGGCGAAGAGCTGGGCGATGCCCATGTAGGAGGGACCGTTCATGGCCGTCCGTCCGTCGCTCCACGGCTGCTCGGCGGCCCAGGTCATGACCTCGCCGAAGTCGCGGTCCTCGCGCGAGCAGAACGCGCACCAGGTGCCGTCGGAGCTGCCGGTGCCGCGGGCGTCGACCGTGAGGTGCAGGTAGCCGCGCTTGACCAGGTAGCTCGGGTCGGTCCCGAGGAGGCCGCCGGCCTGGGACTGGACGTTCTTGTTGTAGGCCGTGATGGTGACGACGACCGGCAGCCGTCGGGTGACCGTCCGTCCGGAGGCGTCGACGGGGCGCATGAGGTTGCCGCGCAGCACGGTCTCGTCGGACGTGCGGATCGCGAGGTCCTGCTGGGTGACGGTGCTCGGGTACTGCTCGGGCCGCGGCTTCCACGCCGACGCCGCCGAGACGGCGCCCGTGACGGATGTCGCGGAGGCGGGCGGGACCGCCGTGGCCGCGCCCGCCGGGGCCGTCAGCGCGGCGCACGTCGCCGCTGCGGACACGGCGAGCACGAGGGTGCGGGTGAGCAGGTTCGTCATCGGTCCTCCTGGTGGTCCGGGAGGACCAACGACGAGACCTGCATCACGTCACGCCCGTGACGACGTCAGTGGCTGACCCGACCGACGAGGTGCGTCACGTCCTTCTTCTGCGCGCGGACGCCGAAGACGATGCCGTCGTCGGACGCGTCGGACCCGAAGACGACGGTCGTCGGCAGCAGCACCGGCTTCTTGAACTCGACGTCGACGGTGAACGCGTCGGGCAGCCGGTTCTGCAGCGCCGCCAGGCTGCGCGCCTTCGTCCACATCCCGTGCGCGATGTTGGTCGGGAAGCCGAACGCCTTCGCGGTGACGGGGTAGAGGTGGATGGGGTTGCGGTCGCCCGAGACCGCGCCGTAGCGACGTCCCAGGTTGCCCGCGAGCCGCCAGTGCACGACGCCGCGCGGCGCCTCCACGCCGTCCAGGACCGGGGTCGACGTCTCGGCGTCACCGCCGCGCCCCCGCGAGAACAGCGTCATGGTCTCGTCCCAGACGACCTCCTCGCCGACCGTGACGGTGGTGAGCACGTCGACGAGACGACCCTTCGGGTGCGGTCGCAGGTCGGCGGCGTGCACCGACACGTCGAACGCCTCGTCGAGGCCGATCGGGCGGTGCTGGGTGATGCGGTTGCGCAGGTGCACCAGACCCATGGGCGCGAACGGGAACGAGGTGTCGGTCATGAGCGCCATGTGCAGCCCGAAGGCGGCCATGTGCGGGTACGTGACCGGCAGGTGCTCGGCGCGCGGGAACGCGCAGACCTCCAGGTAGCGCTCCAGGTGTGCCGGGTCCGTGCGGACGCCGTGCCGCTCGAGCACCAGGTCGGGCACGGTGCCCGAGGCGTGCTTGACGCCGGGCAGCGAGCCGACGACCGGGAGGGCCGGCAGGGCCGCCTTGAGCATGAGCGGCAGCGTGGCCGGCGCCGCCTCGAACTGCCTGGTGGTCACGACGCCCCCAGCAGCATCTGGCCGTTGACGCCGAGCACGTTGCCGCTCACCGCGCCGGAGCCGGGGTTGGCGAACCAGGCGATGGCCTCGGCGACGTCGACGGGCTGGCCGCCCTGCGACATCGAGTTCATGCGGCGGCCGGCCTCGCGGATGCCGAGCGGGATGGTCTTGACCATCTCGGTCTCCATGAAGCCGGGGGCCACGACGTTGGCCGTGATGCCGTCGCCGGCCACGCGCTCGGCGAGCGCCTGGATCCAGCCGATGACCCCGGCCTTCGCGGAGGCGTAGTTGGTCTGGCCGTTGTTGCCCGCGATGCCGGCGATGGACGCGATGCCGATGACCGTGCCGCCCTCGTTGATGAGGCCCTGGGCGAGCAGCTCGTCGGTGATCCGCTGCGGGGCGCCGACGGAGATGTCGACCACGAGCTGCCAGTTCTCGGGCTTCATGTTGCGCAGGCGCTTGTCGCGCGTGATGCCGGCGTTGTGCACGACCACGTCGACGGAGCCGTAGTTCTCCTTGACGTACGCCGCGATCGTGGCGGGGGCGTCCTCGGCGGTGATGTCGCCGACGATGTAGCCGCCGCCGAGCTCGTCGGCGAGGGCCTTGAGGTCCGCCTCCAGGGGCGGGACGTCGAGGCCGATGACGGTGGCGCCGTCACGGGCGAGGGTGCGCATGTCGGCCTCGCCGAGACCGCGCGACGCGCCGGTGACGAGGGCGACCTTGCCGGCCAGCGGCTTCTCGAGGTCGACCGGGTCCGTGACCGACGTGATGCCCGTCGTGCCGATCCGCACGACCTGGCCGGAGACGTAGGCCGACTTGGGGGAGAGGAAGAAGCCGAGGGTCGACGCGAGCGACGTCTCGGCGCCGGGGGCGAGGTAGACGAGGTTCGCCGTGCTGCCGCCGCCGACCTCCTTGGCCAGCGAGCGGGTGAAGCCCTCGAGGGCGCGCTGCGCGACGCGGGCGCCCTCGCTGCCGGCCTGCTCGGGGACGGTCCCGACCACGACGACGCGGCCGCTGCCCTGGAGCTGGCGCAGCACGGGCGTGAAGAACTCCTGGAGCGCGACGAGGCCGGCCGCGTCCGCGATGCCGGTCGCGTCGAAGACGAGGCCCTTGTAGCGCTTGCCCTGGGCGGGCACGCCGGTCGCCTCGACCTTGAGCGCCTTCAGCGCGGCCGTGACGGCCTTCGCGACGTCGCCCTGCGTGGCGCTGCCCGTCAGCACGGAGCCCTGGACGAGCGGGCCGCCCTCGTAGCGCTCCAGGTACGGAGGGTTGGGCAGTCCGAGGTTCTTGACGAGGAACTTGCCGATCGGGTTGTGGGCCAGGTCCTGGTAACGATCGCTCATCGCCGGGTGTGTCCTATCTCTCGCATACCATTGGTATCTGGATTCGCAGCCAAACTGTAACTTGGAGTGACACCAACGTCCACCGAGGGTGGCGAGGCGCACACGGGCGTGCAGGCGACCGAGGACCGCGTCGCGTGGCACCATCGTCGCACCCACCCCGGTGGCTCGGCACCACCCGACCACCCCGTCCACCCCGAAGCGCAAGGAGCACCGCGCCATGGCGGAGAACACCCCCGCGAAGAAGACGGCCGCGAAGAAGGCCCCGGCCAAGAAGGCCTCGGCCGCGAAGGCCGAGGCCTCGTCCGGCCAGAGCATCCGCAAGGTCGTCGTCGTCGGCGGCAACCGGATCCCGTTCGCCCGGTCCAACACCGTCTACCAGAACGTCTCCAACCAGGAGATGCTCACCGCTGCGCTCGACGGCCTCGTCGCCCGCTACGGCCTCGAGGGCGAGCGCGTCGGCGAGTTCGTCGCCGGTGCCGTCCTCAAGCACAGCCGCGACTTCAACCTCGCCCGCGAGGTCGTGCTCGGCTCCGCGCTGTCGCCCGAGACGCCCGCCGAGGACATCCAGCAGGCCTGTGGCACGGGTCTGCAGGCCGCCTTCCAGGTCGCGGCCAAGATCCAGCTCGGCAAGATCGAGTCCGGCATCGCCGGCGGCACCGACACCACGTCGGACGCCCCGCTGGCCATCGGCGACAAGCTCCGCAAGATCCTCATCGAGGCCAACAACGCCAAGGACACCAAGGGCCGGCTCGCCGCCCTCGCCAAGGTGCGCCCGGCCTACCTCGCACCCGACCAGCCGCGCAACGCCGAGCCGCGCACGGGCCTGTCGATGGGTGACCACCAGGCCCTCACCACCCACGCCTGGGGCATCACGCGGGAGGCGCAGGACGAGCTCGCCGCGCTGTCGCACCAGAACCTCGCAAAGTCCTGGGACGAGGGCTGGCAGGACGACCTCGTCACCCCGTTCCACGGCGTCACGAAGGACAACCACCTGCGTCCCGACTCCACGGTCGAGAAGCTGGCGAAGCTGCGGCCGGTCTTCGGCAAGCAGCTCGGCGACGAGGCGACCATGACGGCCGGCAACTCCACCCCGCTGTCCGACGGCGCCTCGGTGGCGCTGCTCGCCTCGGAGGAGGAGGCGGAGCGCCGCGGCTGGACCAAGCGCGCCTACTTCGTCGACTACGAGACCGCCGCCGTCGACTACGTCAGCGGCGCCGAGGGCCTGCTCATGGCCCCGGCCTACGCCGTCCCGCGCATGCTCGCCCGCAACGGCCTGACGCTGCAGGACTTCGACTACTACGAGATCCACGAGGCGTTCGCCGGCCAGGTGCTGTCGACGCTGGCCGCGTGGGAGGACGCCGACTTCTGCCAGCAGAAGCTCGGCCTCGACGTGCCGCTGGGCTCGATCGACCGCAGCAAGCTCAACGTCAAGGGCTCCTCGCTCGCCGCGGCCCACCCGTTCGCCGCCACCGGAGCCCGCATCGTGGCCAACCTCGCGAAGCTGCTCCACGAGAAGGGCGCGGGCAGCCGCGGGCTCATCTCGATCTGCGCCGCCGGCGGCCAGGGCGTCGTCGCGATCCTCGAGGGCGCCTGACCCTCGGCGACCCGACGCCGACGACCCGCACGAGCGAAGGACCCCCACGGCGGTGCCGTGGGGGTCCTTCGCGTGCCGGGGGTGGGGCTCAGGCGCCGCGTGCCATGGCCAGCGCGCCGCGCAGCAGGTGGGCCAGCAGGTCGTCGGTGCCGACCGGGTCCACGACGGGCAGGCCCGAGATGTGCCGGCGCACCGACAGCTGCAGGTGGGCGAGGTTCAGCGCGCCGAGGCCCTGCGTGTAGAGCACGTTGGCGAGCAGGTGCGGGTCGGCCACGGCGAAGTCGCCCGTCCGCGTGCCGTCCTCCAGCACGCCGACGACGTGGCCGAGGCAGGCGCTCATGCCCGTGCCGAGACGGATCATGACGTCCTCGCTGACCTCCTCCATGAGCTCGGTGCCGCGGCGCCGCAGCAGCGTCTGCGCACAGTCCACGAAGGCCGGGTGCTCGAGGCCGTAGCCGAAGAACGCCCGCACGAGCAGCTCGAGCCGCTCGGCCGCGCCGAGGTCGGGGTCGTCACCGGGGGCGAGGGCGGCGTCGAGCTCGGTCAGGTAGCCGAGCAGCGTCACGGCGAACAGCTCCTCCTTGCTGGAGAAGTGCCGGTAGATGATGGCCCGGTTGATGCCGACGGCCCGTGCGATGTCCTCGATCTGCGCCTCGCGCACGCCCCGCTCGTCGAACAGGGCGCGGGTGGCGGCGACGATCTCGCGCGAGCGCTCGGCTCGCCGCTCGGCCGTCCGCGGACGCACCGCGGGGGGTGCTGGCGAGTCGGCCTCCGGCTCCGATACAGACATGGATCCATCCTAGGCTCGACGACGCGCGGCACGTCACTCCCGGGGCGTCGTGGCGGGTCGTCCGGCCGGACCTCGTCGAGCGCGCCACTGTCGGTGGCGGGTCGTACGGTGGAGCACATGAGGCCCTTGTCCGAGCTGCGCCGCCAGGTCGCCCCCTTCACCGTCGTCTCCGAGTACCAGCCCGCGGGCGACCAGCCCGCCGCCATCCAGGCGCTGCAGGAGAGGATCGAGGGCGGCGAGCAGGACGTCGTGCTCATGGGTGCGACCGGCACGGGCAAGACCGCCACCACGGCCTGGCTCGCCGAGCGGCTCCAGCGACCCATGCTGGTGATGCTGCCGAACAAGACGCTGGCCGCCCAGTTCGCGAACGAGCTGCGGGAGCTGCTCCCGAACAACGCCGTCGAGTACTTCGTGTCCTACTACGACTACTACCAGCCCGAGGCGTACGTCCCGCAGAGCGACACCTACATCGAGAAGGACTCCTCGATCAACGAGGAGGTCGAGCGGCTGCGCCACAGCGCCACGTGGTCGCTGCTCACCCGACGCGACGTGATCGTCGTCGCGACCGTCTCGTGCATCTACGGCCTCGGCTCGGCGCAGGAGTACATGGAGCGGATGATCCGCTTCAAGGTCGGCGACGAGAAGCCGCGCGAGGAGCTGCTGCGCACGCTCGTGCAGGCCCAGTACGTCCGCAACGACGTCGCGCCGACCCGCGGCACCTTCCGGGTGAAGGGCGACACGCTCGAGATCTTCCCCGTCTACCAGGAGATGGCCGTCCGCATCGAGTTCTTCGGCGACGAGATCGAGCGGCTCATGACGCTGCACCCGCTCACCGGCGAGGTGATCAGCGAGGACACCGAGCTCGCGGTCGGCGCGGCGACCCACTACGCCGTCGGGCCCGACATCATGACCCGGGCGATCGAGAGCATCGAGATCGAGCTCAAGGACCGGCTGGCCGAGCTCGAGGCGCAGGGCAGCCTGCTCGAGGCGCAGCGGCTGCGCATGCGCACCACCTACGACATCGAGATGATGCAGCAGGTCGGCACGTGCTCCGGCATCGAGAACTACTCGCGTCACATGGACGGTCGTGCGCCGGGCTCGGCGCCCAACTGCCTGCTCGACTACTTCCCGGAGGACTTCGTGCTCGTCCTCGACGAGTCGCACGTGACGGTGCCGCAGATCGGTGCCATGTACGAGGGCGACATGTCGCGCAAGCGCACGCTCGTCGAGCACGGCTTCCGGCTGCCCAGCGCCATGGACAACCGTCCGCTCACGTGGAGCGAGTTCCTCGAGCGCATCGGCCAGACCGTCTACCTCTCGGCCACGCCGGGCAACTACGAGATGGAGAAGACCGGTGGCGAGGTGGTCGAGCAGATCATCCGGCCCACCGGCCTGGTCGACCCCGAGGTGCTGGTCAAGCCGACGCGGGGCCAGATCGACGACCTCGTGGCGCAGATCCGCGACCGGGTCGAGAAAAACGAGCGCGTGCTCGTCACGACCCTCACCAAGAAGATGTCCGAGGACCTCACCGACTACCTGCTCGAGGCCGGAATCCGCACGCGCTACCTGCACAGCGAGGTCGACACGCTGCGTCGCGTCGAGCTGCTGCGCGAGCTGCGCATGGGCGAGTACGACGTGCTCGTCGGCATCAACCTGCTGCGCGAGGGCCTCGACCTGCCCGAGGTGAGCCTGGTGGCGATCCTCGACGCCGACAAGGAAGGCTTCCTGCGCTCCGGACGCTCGCTCATCCAGACGATCGGTCGCGCCGCCCGCAACGTGTCGGGCCAGGTGATCATGTACGCCGACCGGATCACGGACTCGATGGCGCTGGCCATCGACGAGACGAATCGCCGTCGCGAGCGTCAGGTCGCCTACAACACCGAGCGCGGCATCGACCCGCAGCCGCTGCGCAAGAAGATCGGCGACATCACCGACCTGCTCGCTCGCGAGGACGCCGACACGACCAAGCTGCTCGCCGCCACCGGTGACCACAAACGTCGCGGTGCGCCGGTGCCGCTCGGCCAGCACACGGCCGACCTCGCCGACCTGCCCTCGGCCGACCTCGCCGCGCTCATCGAGCAGCTGAGCGAGCAGATGCACACGGCTGCCGCCGACCTGCAGTTCGAGGTCGCGGCCCGGCTGCGCGACGAGATCGGGGAGCTGAAGAAGGAGCTGCGCGGCATGCTCGAGGCGCACGCGTGAGCGTCCGTGCCGCTGCGGGCGACCTCGCGATCGAGGTCGACCCGGCTCACGGGGCCCGGCTGGTGTCCTTCACCGTCGCGGGGGAGGAGCTGCTCTCGACGCAGGAGGTCCCCGGCGTACCGACGTCGATCTCGCGGGGCTGCTACCCGATGGTCCCCTGGGCGGGGCGGATCGGCGGCGGCACCGTCGAGCACGCCGGACAGCGTCACGCCCTGCCGCTCGACGGCGACGGCAACGCGTTGCACGGGCTCGGCCTCGACGCCGTGTGGCAGCAGGACGACGCGACCCACGACGGTGCGGCCTTCTCCGTCGAGCTGGGCGACCCGTGGCCGGTCCGCGGTCGTGCCACGCTGCGCTACGCGCTGACGCCGCGTCAGCTCGTCTGCACGCTCACCTGGGACGGCGCCGGTCCGGGCGCCTCGCTCGGCCTGCACCCGTGGTTCCGGCGCACGCTCTCCGACGGGACGAGCGCCGACGTCGACGTCGCGCCGCTCGAGATGGTCGAGCGTGACGGTGCTCTGCCCACCGGTCGCCTCGTCGCACCCCGCGAGGGTCCGTGGGACGACTGCTTCCGGCTCGCTCGCGACCCGGTCGTGCGCTGGGGCGACGCGCTCACGCTGCGGCTGTCCAGCGACGCACCCTGGTGGGTGGTCTACAGCGAGCCCGACCACGCGGTCTGCATCGAGCCGCAGACCGCCCCGCCCGACGCCTTCGCGCACCCGGACTGGCACCGCTGGCTGCAGGCGCGCTCGCTCACCTTCACGCTCGACGTCGAGACGCGGTAGGGCGGGCGTCGCCGACGGTAGTGCGATCGGCGACGTCGTCGGCGGAGCTGGGTCGGGCCCCGTAGCGTCGTCCCGAGGCGTCCCGCCAGGGACCAGGACCGAGAGCAGGCCCATGACACGGATCGACGAGGAGCCGACCACTCGCCCGACGTCGTCGTCGGCGACCGTGGGTCGTCGGATGCTGCTCGGCGGGGCCGTGGCCACGACGTTCGCGGTCGGCGGTCTTGCCCTGCTCGACCGGATGCCCTACGTCCGGGACCTGCCGATCCCGGGGCGTCGGCGGGTGCAGCTGACCTGGTTGGCCGACGAGCTCCGCAGCGCGGGGCTGCGCGTGGAGGGCGACGAGGGGTGGCTCGAGCGGGGCCGCCCGTGGGCGTTCGACCCGGTGGGCGTGCTGATGCACCACACGGCCTTCCGCGCCACGGGCGCAGATCCGCAGCCGGCGCTGGCCACGGTGCGCGACGGTCGCCCGGGGCTGCGGGGTCCGCTGTGCCACGTGCTCGTCGCCCGCGACGGCACCTGCCACGTGATCTCCGCCGGACGCGCCAACCACGCCGGCGAGGCGCGACCGAGCGGCCCGGTGGAGGGCGGCGACGGCAACGTCTCCTATGTCGGCATCGAGATCGACTACGCACCCCAGCAGCCGTTCTCCCAGCAGCCGACCACGGCGCAGCTCGACGCGTCCGTCGTGGCCGCTGCGGCCATCGTCGCGCGGCTGGGCAACGGCGCGGACCACGTGCGCTACCACTCCGAGACGAGCCTCGCGGGCAAGTGGGACCCGGGGAGCACGCTCGACGCCGACGCCTTCCGGGCGCGGGTGGCGGCCGAGCTCGACCGTCGGGCCTGAGCGCGCGCGACCTCGGCCCCGGCCGACCCCCGCGCCGTGCGCCAGGCCGGTGCCGGCTGCAACAATGTTCGGCGGAGGGGAGTATTCCTTCGCTGCAGCGTCGTCATCACGGGGGTCCGCCTGACCCTCCGGTGCTGCGGGCCCGCGGTCCGCGGGCGGAAGAGACCTCCGGTACACGTCTGTCGACCGGAGGAACCTGAGTGAACGTCTCGACCCTGGAGTGGTCCATCACCGTCGGGGTGACCATCGCCATCATCCTGTTCGACGTGTTCGTCGTGGCGCGCAAGCCGCACGAGCCGTCGATGAAGGAGTGCGCCACCTACCTCGCCATCTACGTCGGGCTGGCGGTGGCCTTCGGCATCTGGACCTTCAGCTACCACGGCTCGCAGTACGGCGTGGAGTTCTTCGCCGGGTGGCTGACGGAGTACAGCCTGTCGATCGACAACCTGTTCATCTTCATCATCATCATGGCGAGCTTCAAGGTGCCGCGGAAGTACCAGCAGGAGGCCCTGCTGGTCGGCATCATCATCGCGCTGGTGTTCCGCGGGATCTTCATCGCCGTCGGTGCCGTGGCGATCAACAACTTCTCGTGGATCTTCTACCTGTTCGGCGCCTTCCTCATCTACACGGCGATCAACCTGATCCGCGACACCGACCACGACGACGACGGCGAGAACGCGGTCGTCCGGTTCGCCCGGCGTCGCTTCAACCTCACCGAGCAGTGGGACGGCCTCAAGCTCGTCGTGAAGGAGAACGGTCGCCGCGCGCTGACCCCGATGGCGCTCGTCATCATCGCGCTGGGCACCACCGACCTGCTGTTCGCGCTCGACTCGATCCCGGCGATCTACGGCCTCACCAAGGAGCCGTACCTGGTCTTCACGGCCAACGTGTTCGCGCTCATGGGTCTGCGTCAGCTCTACTTCCTGCTCGGCGACCTGCTCAAGCGCCTGGTCTTCCTGTCGCAGGGTCTCGCGGTGCTGCTCGCGTTCATCGGCGTCAAGCTCCTGCTCCACGCGCTGCACGAGAACGAGCTGCCGTTCATCAACGGCGGCGAGCACGTGAAGGTCCCCGAGATCCCGACGCTCGCCAGCCTCGGCGCCATCGTCGTCATCCTCGGCACGACGACCGTCGTGAGCCTCTGGTACTCCCGCAGGCACCCCGAGAAGGTCGACGACGACCACGGCGCGCCCAAGGAGTAGCGGTCCCGCGGGGCGCGTCCCGCGCGCGTCGAGGAGGAGGGTGCGGCTCAGGCCGGGCCCTCCTCCTGCACGTGGTAGCGGCGGACGTCGGCGTCCAGCACGTCGGGAAGCTCGGCCGCCTCGTCGTCCGGCAGGGCACGGAAGGCGAGCAGCGCGACCTCGTCGCGCCAGTGTTCGTGCACCACGACGAGGCCGGGGTCGACGCTGTCGGCCGTCAGGGCGAAGGCGAGACAGCCGTCGGTGCCGCGTGCCAGCTCGACGACGGGACGGCACGCGGCCACGTAGGCGTCGCGGCGGGCGGGCTCCACCCGGAGCCAGCCGGCCACGACGACCGAGTGCGGGGAGTCAGTCACCGAGCTTCTCGACGTCCTCGAACTCGCTGTCCGCGCTGCCGGTGATCAGGTTGATCGCGTAGGTGATGGCCCAGAGCACGACGCCGATCAGCATGAGCACACCCGCGATGACGTACACCTGACCGTCCCGCTCGACCCAGGGACCGGCGAGGAACACGCACAGCACGGCCGCGACCGCAGGCAGGACGCCCGGGGACACGAAGTGGTTCGGCTTCGCGTCGCCCGGGTTGCGGCGCAGGATCAGGCACGCGACGTTCACGACGGCGAAGACGCACAGCAGCAGGAACGCGGTGACGTTCGACAGGTTGGCCACCACGTTGCTCTCGGCGTCGCGCGTGACGTAGAAGATCAGGCCGAGCGCGAGCAGCGTGCTGAACGCGACGGCCACCCACGGAGTGCGGCGTCCGGGCAGCACCGCTCCGAGCTGACGGGGGGAGCACGCCCTGCTTCGCCATCCCGTACAGCAGACGGCTCGCCATCAGCATGTTGATCAACGCGGTGTTGGCCACGGCGAAGACCGCGAGGAAGGGGAAGACGCGGTCGATCGGGAAGTCCGGGGCGCCCTTCGAGACGACCTCCAGCAGCGCTCGGCCCTCGGAGTCGGAGATGTCCTTGAGCTCGGGGGCGGTGAGCACGGTGACGACGGAGACGGCCACCAGCATGTAGAGCAGCACCGCGATGCCGAGGCCGGTCAGCATGGTCCGCGGGAAGATCTTGTTCGGCTCCTTGACCTCCTCCACCATGTTCACGGCGTCCTCGAACCCGACCATCGCGAAGAAGGCGATCGACGTCGCGGCGGTGACGGCCAGGAACAGGCCGCGGTCCTCGTAGTCGCGGAAGGTCACGACCTCCGACAGGTCGGCGCCGTTCCGCGTCATCGCGTAGAAGCCGACGCCGATCACGATGGACAGCGCCGCCAGCTCGACGATGGTCAGCACCACGTTGAACTTCACGCTCTCGCCGACACCGCGCAGGTTGATGATCGCCAGCAGGATCATGAAGGCCATCGCGATGGCGACGATCGTCCCGCTGCTGGCCGGGCCGTCGGTCCAGCCGTTGACGTCGAGGCCACCGGTGAAGTTGTCGGCGAGGGTCTTGGCCGACGTCGACGCGCTCGTGATGCCGGAGCACACCACCGCGAAGGCGATGAGGAACGTGACGAAGTGGATGCCGAAGGCCTTGTGCGCGTACAGCGCCGCACCGGCCGCCTGCGGGTACTTGGTGACGAGCTCGAGGTACGACAGCGCCGTCATCGAGGCCACGACGAACGCCAGGAGGAACGGCAGCCAGACCAGTCCGCCGACCTTGCCCGCCATCTGTCCCGTCACCGCGTAGATGCCGGCACCGAGGATGTCACCGACGATGAACAGGAGGAGGAGCTTCGGCCCCATGACCCTCCGGAGCTCCGTCGGCCCCTGGACTCCTGCGGTCTCGGTGGTCATGCGTCTCCCTCGCTCGTCGACGCACCGGGGCGTCCGCCCCGGCGCAGAGTTTGGGTGACACCTTGCTCCGCCTGCCTGTCAGATGCAACACCAGTAGTACCTTCGTTACGTGATCGACGTACGCGGACGGCTGACGTCCTGGGCCGGTTCGCTCGTCATGCGTCGGGTACGACGCAAGGGGATCGACCTCTCGCGCATCTCCTTCATCCCCGAGGCCACGAAGGTGCCGCTGCAGAGACACGGCACCGACCCGGTGCCGCGGCTGGCCGAGATCCGCGGCCAGGAGCGTCTGCACAAGCTCTCGCTGCCGTTCTCGTTCAACGCCTACCTGGTGTCCGGGTACGACGAGACCCGCACCGTCCTGACCGACCGCGACAGCTACTCCAACGACATCCGCCACCTCTTCCACGGTGACGGTCCGGCCACGTCCGACGACATCGGCGGGCTCGGGTTCACCGACCCTCCGCTGCACACGCGGCTGCGCAAGATCGTCACGCCCGAGTTCACGATGCGGCGGCTCGCGCGGCTCGGCCCGGCCGTCGAGCGGATCGTCGACGACGCCCTCGACGCGTTCGAGGCGTCGGGCTCGCCCACCGACCTGGCCAAGCACCTCGCGTTCCCGGTGCCGTTCCAGACGATCTGCGAGCTGCTCGGCCTCGACTACGACGACCGCGAGGCGTTCGCCGCCCTCGGCAGTGCGCGGTTCGACGCGACGAACGGGGCGGCGGCCGCGTTCGGTGCGGTGTCGGCCCAGCGCGAGTTCCTCTTCGACGCCGTCGCGCGACAGCGTCGCGACCCGGGGCCGGGCCTGATCGGGCAGATCATCCGCGCCGAGGGCGACGCCATCAGCGACGTCGACCTCGCCGGGCTCGCCGACGGCGTGTTCACGGGCGGCTTCGAGACCACCGCCGGCATGATCGCGCTCGGCACGATCGTCCTCATGCGCGAGGAGAAGCACGCCAACCTCGTGCGCAACGGCACGTCGCAGGACGTCGACCTCGTCGTCGAGGAGCTGCTGCGCTACCTCTCCGTCGTGCAGGTGGCGTTCCCGCGCTTCGCCAAGGAGGACATGACGCTGTTCGGCCAGCGCATCCGCAAGGGCGACGTGCTGCTCGCGTCGCTGAGCGGCGCCAATCGCGACGGGGCGGCCGCGGGGGAGAAGCCCGAGGACTTCGACCCCTTCCGGGTGCCGCGCAGCGGGCACCTCGCGTTCGGCCACGGCATCCACCGCTGCATCGGCGCCGAGCTCGCCCGGATGGAGCTGCGCACGGTGTTCCCGCGGCTGCTGCGTCGCTTCCCCGACCTCGCACTCGCGGTGCCGGAGTCGGAGCTGTCGTTCCGTCAGCTGTCGTTCGTCTACGGCGTCGACGAGCTGCCTGTCACCTTCTGACCAGCCCGGTCAGGTCTGCGACTCCTGGTCGGGGGAGTCCTCGGGCTGCGCGTCGCCGCACTGCCCGAGGGTCGTGGCCTGGTGCCGCTTGAAGTCCGGGGACGACTCGAACGCCCGGCGGTACTGGTCGGCGGGCAGTGCCGCGTAGTACTCGACGGCCTCGAGAAGCTCGTCGGCCCGCGGGTCGTCGGTCGCGTCGGCGAGGCGCCGCGCAGGGTCGAGCGCGGCCTGGAACCGCTCGATGGTCTCGGGGAAGTCGTTCTCGTTGAACGCGGCCACGCCCGAGCGCACCAGGCTGCACGTCTGGTCGAACGCTCGCTGCGCGGTCCCGTCATCGCCCCCGCCGCCGGTGCAGCCGGCCGTCAGTGCCAGGACGGCGGCTGCGACGGCGAACGATCTCACGCTCGCAGCGTAGGCAGGGTCGCGCGGTTCCGCAGGTCAGCGGCTGCCGCGAGCGCGGCCGTTCACCAGCCGCGCTCGCGCCACTCCGGCAGGTGGGGGCGCTCCGCGCCGAGCGTCGTGTCGTTGCCGTGGCCGGGGTAGACGTGCGTGTCGTCGGGGAAGCGGTCGAACAGCTTCGTCTCGACCTCGCCGATCAGGGTGGTGAAGTCCTCGGGCGTCCAGGTCTTGCCGACGCCGCCGGGGAAGAGGTCGTCGCCGACGAACAGGTGGACCACGCCGTCGGGGTCGTCGTAGGCGAGCACGATCGAGCCCGGCGTGTGGCCGACGACCTCGATGACCTCGAGCTCGCACGAGCCGACCCGCACGCGTGCGCCGGTCGCGACGGTGCGGTCCGACGCGACGTCGATGCCCTCCGCGTCACGTTCGCCGGCGACCGTCTCGGCGCCGGTGGCGTCCTTGACCGCGGCGAGGGCGCCCCAGTGGTCGTGGTGGCGGTGCGTGGTGACGATCCGCGCCAGGCCGGCGTCGCCGACGAGCTCGAGGAGCCGGTCGGGCTCGGCCGCGGCGTCGACGAGCACCTGCTCGCCCGTGAGCTCGCAGCGCAGCAGGTACGCGTTGTTGCTCATCTCGCCGACCGCCAGCTTCGTGATCCGCAGGTCGCCCGCGGACTGCACGTCGGCGGGACCGCCGACCTCGACCTCACCCGTGTACGTCATGATGCTGATCCTAGGCGGACGGGAGCGGCCCGGTCGGTGAGCAGGGGAGCGGACGATGAACGGTGCAGAGCTCGCAGGACGACTGATCGGTTTCGTCATCTTCCTGGCCGTGCCGATCGTGATGATCGTCGTCGGCCAGCGGCGCAAGCGCGAGTCCGGAGGGCAGCGGGGTGGGGTGCTGTTCGTCAGCGGCATCGTGCTCCTGGTGCTGGTGGTGCTCGGCATCCTCGGCTCCGCGGGCCAGATGAGCACCGCTCCCTGAGCCGGGCTCGCTCGATCGGCGCGTCGGGCCCGTGGGTGAGGTCACCGTCGCCCGACGTGTTTCTGTCGGCGGTCGCGACTAGGGTCGAGCACGTATGCATACTCCTGTCTTCGTAGCCCTGGAGGGACGCTCGTGACGTCGGACCGCATTGTCGTGCGCGGCGCCCGTGAGCACAACCTCAAGGACGTCTCCCTCGACCTCCCGCGCGACGCCCTCATCGTCTTCACCGGCCTGTCCGGCTCCGGCAAGTCGTCGCTCGCCTTCGACACGATCTTCGCCGAAGGACAGCGTCGCTACGTCGAGTCGCTCTCCGCGTACGCCCGCCAGTTCCTCGGGCAGATGGACAAGCCCGACGTCGACTTCATCGAGGGTCTCTCGCCAGCGGTCTCCATCGACCAGAAGTCCACGTCGCGCAACCCGCGCTCCACGGTCGGCACGATCACCGAGGTCTACGACTACCTGCGTCTGCTGTTCGCGCGCGCCGGTCGGGCCCACTGCCCCGAGTGCGGCGAGCCGATCTCGCGCCAGACGCCCCAGCAGATCGTCGACCGCATCCTCGCCATGCCCGAGGGTGCCCGGTTCCAGGTGCTCGCGCCCGTCATCCGCGGCCGCAAGGGCGAGTACCTCGAGCTGTTCAAGCAGCTCCAGCAGCAGGGCTTCAGCCGCACGATCGTCGACGGCCAGGTCCACAACCTCGCCGACGAGCCGCCGAAGCTCGCCAAGCAGAAGAAGCACACCATCGACGTCGTCGTCGACCGGCTCCAGGTCAAGGAGTCCATGCAGCAGCGGCTCACCGAGTCCGTCGAGACGGCGCTCGGCATCGCCGACGGGCTCGTGCTCGCCGACTTCGTCGACCTCGACGACGACGACCCGAACCGCGTGCGCCGCTTCTCCGAGAAGCTGGCCTGCCCGAACGACCACCCGCTGGCCGTCGACGAGCTGGAGCCCCGGTCGTTCTCGTTCAACGCCCCCTTCGGCGCCTGCCCGGAGTGCCACGGCCTCGGCACCCGCATGGAGGTCGACCCCGAGCTCGTCGTGCCCGACCCGACGAAGTCGATCAGCGACGGGGCCATTGCGCCGTGGAGCTACAACCAGGTCTCGGAGTACTTCCTGCGGATCACGCAGGCGCTCGCCGAGGAGATGGGCTTCTCCACCGACACCCCCTACGGGAAGCTGCCGAAGAAGGCTCAGGACGTGCTCATGCACGGCCACCCCGACAAGGTGCACGTCACCTACAAGAACCGCTACGGCCGGCAGCGGTCGTACTACACGGCGTTCGAGGGTGCGATCGCGTTCATCGAGCGTCGCTACGCCGAGACGGAGTCCGAGACCAACCGCGAGCGGCTCGAGGGCTTCATGCGCGAGGTGCCGTGCGGCGAGTGCGGCGGCAGCCGGCTCAAGCCCGTCATCCGCGCCGTCCTCATCAACCACCCCGAGCTCGGCCCCAAGAACATCGCCGAGGTCAGCAACCTCTCCATCGCCGAGGCGGCCGAGTACCTCAAGGGCCTCGAGATGACCGACCGCGAGCGCCAGATCGGCGAGCGCGTGCTCAAGGAGATCCACGAGCGGCTGCGGTTCCTGCTCGACGTCGGCCTCGACTACCTCAGCCTCGACCGCGCGGCGGGGTCGTTGTCCGGCGGCGAGGCGCAGCGCATCCGACTCGCCACCCAGATCGGTGCCGGTCTCGTCGGCGTCCTGTACGTCCTCGACGAGCCGTCGATCGGGCTGCACCAGCGCGACAACCACCGGCTCATCGAGACCCTCGTCCGGCTGCGCGACATGGGCAACACGCTCATCGTCGTCGAGCACGACGAGGACACCATCAAGGCAGCCGACTGGGCCGTCGACATCGGTCCCGGTGCCGGCGAGCACGGCGGACAGGTGATCGTGTCCGGGCCGGTCAAGCAGCTGCTCAAGAGCAAGGACTCCGTCACCGGCCAGTACCTCTCCGGACGGCAGTCGATCCCCGTGCCCGAGGTACGGCGTCCGCGCGAGAAGGGTCGTGAGATCACGATCCACGGTGCGCGCGAGAACAACCTGCGCGACATCGACGTCACGTTCCCGCTCGGCCAGCTCGTGGCGGTCACGGGCGTGTCGGGGTCGGGCAAGTCGACGCTCGTCAACGACATCCTCTACACGTCGCTCGCACGGCAGATCTACGGCGCGCGCACCATCCCCGGACGTCACCGGACCATCAGCGGTGCCGACAACGTCGACAAGATCATCCACGTCGACCAGTCGCCGATCGGTCGGACGCCGCGGTCGAACCCGGCCACCTACACGGGCGTGTTCGACCACGTCCGCAAGCTGTTCGCGCAGACGCCCGAGGCGAAGATGCGCGGCTACCAGCAGGGTCGCTTCTCGTTCAACGTCAAGGGCGGTCGCTGCGAGGCGTGCTCCGGCGACGGGACCATCAAGATCGAGATGAACTTCCTGCCCGACGTGTACGTGCCGTGCGAGGTCTGCCACGGTGCGCGCTACAACCGCGAGACGCTCGAGGTGCGTTACAAGGGTCGCACCATCGCCGAGGTGCTCGACATGCCGATCGAGGAGGCCGTCGAGTTCTTCGAGGCCATCCCCGCGATCGCCCGTCACCTGCGCACGCTGGTCGACGTCGGGCTCGGCTACGTCCGCCTCGGCCAGAGCGCCCCGACGCTCTCCGGCGGCGAGGCGCAGCGCGTGAAGCTCGCCTCGGAGCTGCAGAAGCGCTCGACCGGTCGGACCCTGTACGTGCTCGACGAGCCCACCACCGGCCTGCACTTCGAGGACATCCGCAAGCTGCTGCTCGTCCTCGGCCGCCTCGTCGACTCCGGCAACTCGGTCGTCGTCATCGAGCACAACCTCGACGTCATCAAGACCGCCGACTGGCTCATCGACATGGGCCCCGAGGGCGGATCCGGCGGCGGCACCCTCCTCGCCGAGGGCACCCCCGAGCACGTCGCGACCGTCGAGGCCTCCCACACCGGCCGCTTCCTCGCCCCCCTCCTCACCTGAGCTGCTGGTTCCCATCAGTTGATGGGAACCAGCAGCTCACCTCGGTGCTCCCTCGCTCACCCTTGGAAGCATCCAGAGGTGAGCGAGGGAGAATCGAGGTGAGTCGGATGCCATCACGTGAGGTAGGTGCGGTTCCGGGTGTAGAGCCGACGCGATTGCTCGAGCTCGCGACGGATGCGCTCGGCCGTCCTCGCGGCGTCTGACGGCTGAACCTCCTGCCACACGGCGCGACTGACGCCGTTCCTGAGCCGACGAATCCCGTCCTCGCGCATCTTCTCGCGCACGACGACATCGCTCGGGCTCTCGCCGCCCCGAAGGTCCCGGAGGTACTTCGTGATGCCGTCGAACTCGCCGTAGTGATGCCACAACTCCCATCCGAGGTCGGTCCGCGCGACGAAGCGCCCCTCCTCGTCGACGACGACCACCTGCGTCTCTGGCCTGGGAAGGCGGTGCTCCCAGCAGACGAACCGCATCAGCGTCTCGCCAGGGTTCTCGGCACCGGGGTCAGCAAGACGCGCCATCAGCCGTGCCACTCTGGACCGAGGCCAACGCTCGAACTTCCGACCCTGGCGCGCCAGGTCGTGGGCGGTGAACAGCCCGTGGTGGAGTGCGGAATCCATGACCACCAGCGCACCTCTACGGCTTGAGCTGCACGCTACCTCCCAGACAGCGCGTCCCGGTTCGACGACGAGACGGCCGCCGACTTCGACGATCTCGTCGTCGCTCGGCGTGACGTCATGGTGCACCACTCCCGACTCGATCCGACCGCATCCTCCGTCCAGTCGGACCACGTGCACGATGCGAAGTGCTGCGCCGTAGACGTCCAGGCCGTGCGCGACTGCAGCGCTGTGGTGCGAGAGCGCGACGGTGCCAGGAGCGAACTTGTCGATCACGGCACGCGCCAGCACCGCGTGCTTCTGCGCTGGGGTGAGGAGGTCGTGCTCGTCCGCAAAGACGTACGTGCCCACCCGGATGCGCCGGACCAGGCCTGACGCGACGGCTGTCCTGATCATCGCGTCACTCCCACCGAGGTCGAGGATGTCGTGTCGGTGGAGGTAACCGCCCTGGGCGGTCGCACGATCGCGGAAGAGGTCGTCCATGGCTCCGAGGCTGCCGCGACTGAACCTGGCTTGGTGGCTCGAGCGGGCGGGATGTGGACAGCACGAGGTGAGTGGTCGCGGACGCTGTGGACGGGCGGGCACTGACCCTGGTTTCCTGGCACTCATCTGCGGTTGCTTCCTATGGCGAGCATGTGAAAACCCAGGGGGCCTGCTGATTACCATCATGTGATGGGAATCAGCAGCCGAGGCTGACCGAGGGTGTCGGTGGGGGCTCGTAGGGTGGGGGAGTGGCGGATCCAGCGACCTATCGGCCGGCTCCGGGGGAGATCCCCGTCGAGCCTGGGGTGTACCGGTTCCGGGACGCGCAGGGGAGGGTCATCTACGTCGGGAAGGCGAAGTCCCTCCGCGCCCGGCTGAACTCCTACTTCCAGGACGTCGCGGGACTGCACGAGCGCACCGCGCGGATGGTCACCACGGCCGCGTCCGTCGACTGGACCGTGGTCACCACGGAGGTCGAGGCGCTGCAGCTCGAGTACACGTGGATCAAGGAGTTCGACCCGCGGTTCAACGTCAAGTACCGCGACGACAAGAGCTACCCGTGGCTCGCGGTCACGGTCGGCGAGGAGGTGCCGCGCGTGCAGGTCATGCGCGGCGCGCAGCGCAAGGGCGTGCGCTACTTCGGCCCCTACGGGCACGCCTGGGCCATCCGCGACACCGTCGACACCCTCCTGCGCGTGTTCCCGATGCGCTCCTGCTCGGCGGGCGTCTACCGACGCGCGCAGGGCATCGGTCGTCCCTGCCTGCTCGGCGACATCGGCAAGTGCGCCGCGCCGTGCGTCGGACGGGTCACGCCCGAGGAGCACCGCGACATCGTCGACGACTTCATGGCCTTCATGGGCGGGCAGACCTCCGGCTTCGTCAAGGGCATCGAGCAGAAGATGCGCCACGCCGCGGAGCAGCAGGAGTACGAGCTGGCCGCGAAGTACCGCGACGACCTCGGGGCGCTGCGGCGGGCGCTCGAGAAGCAGACGGTCGTGCTCGGCGACGGCACCGACGCCGACGTGCTCGGCTTCGTCGACGACCCGCTCGAGGTCGCCGTGCAGATCTTCTCCGTCCGGGGCGGACGGATCCGCGGCCAGCGCGGGTGGGTCGCCGACAAGGCCGACGAGGCCGACTTCCCCGAGCTCGTGCAGCGCGCCGTCATGACCCTCTACGAGAACACCGCCACCGAGGCCATCCCGCGCCAGGTGCTCGTGCCCGAGCTGCCCGCCGACGTCGACGCCGTCACCGAGCTGCTCACCGAGCTGCGCGGCGGGCCGGTGCGCATCCGGGTGCCCCAGCGGGGCGACAAGAAGCGTCTGCTCGAGACCGTCGAGCAGAACGCGCAGCAGGTCATGGCCCGGCACAAGCTCAAGCGCGCCGGCGACCTCACCGCCCGCAGCAAGGCGCTGGAGGAGATCCAGGAGTACCTCGACCTGCCCACCGCGCCCCTGCGCATCGAGTGCTACGACGTGTCCAACCTGCAGGGCACCGAGATCGTGGCCTCCATGGTCGTCTTCGAGGACGGCTTGCCGCGCAAGGGCGAGTACCGCCGCTTCACCATCCGCCACGAGGGCCAGAGCGACGTCGCCGCCATGCACGAGGTCATCACCCGACGCTTCCAGCGGCTGCTGAAGGCCCGCAAGGAGGGCGACGAGGTGCCCGGCATCGACCCCGAGACGGGACTGCCGCGCAAGTTCGCCTACGCGCCTGGGCTGGTGGTCGTCGACGGCGGCCCGCCGCAGGTCGCGGCGGCGCAGGCGGCCATGGACGAGCTCGGCATCACCGACGTCGCCCTGTGCGGGCTCGCGAAGCGGCTCGAGGAGGTCTGGGTGCCGCAGGAGGCCGACCCGGTCATCTTCCCGCGCACCAGCGAGGCGCTCTACCTCCTGCAGCGCGTGCGCGACGAGGCCCACCGCTTCGCGATCACCCACCACCGGCAGCGCCGTGCGAAGGCGATGACCGGCAGCGCGCTCGACGACGTCCCCGGACTCGGACCGAGCCGGCGCAAGGCCCTCATGGCCGCGTTCGGGTCGGTCCGCAAGATCCGCGCCGCGAGCGTCGAGGAGGTGGCGGCCGTGCCCGGCTTCGGCCGCGCTACGGCAGAATCCGTCGTGGCGGCACTCGCCGCCGACACGCCCGGGCCCACCGTCGACACCGCGACGGGGGAGATCGTGGAGGACCGATGACCCCGCTGACCACCTTCGTCGTCGTCACCGGCATGACCGGTGCGGGTCGCGGCACCGCCGCGAAGGCGCTCGAGAAGCTCGGCTACTACGTCATCGACAACCTGCCCGCCGCGATGATCGAGGAGGCCGTCGACGCCGTGCAGGGCGCCGACGTCCCGCGACTGGCCGTCGTCGTCGACTCCCGGTCCGGCGCGTTCTTCGGCGGCCTCACCGACGCGCTCGAGTCGCTGCGCGAGCGCGGCATCCGGGCGCGCGTGCTCTACCTCGAGGCTGCCGACGAGGTCCTCGTCCGGCGTCAGGAGGCCGCGCGCCGCCCGCACCCGCTCAGCATGGAGGGCCGGCTGCTCGACGGCTTCAACCGCGAGCGCGAGCTCCTGCGCACCGTCCGTGGGCGCGCCGACATCGTCATCGACACCACGCGGCTCAACATCCACCACCTCGCCCGGCGGGTCCAGGCCGCGTTCGAGGAGCCCGGCGCGCTGGGCCTGCGGGCGTCGGTGATGTCGTTCGGCTTCAAGTACGGCATCCCCATCGACGCCGACATGGTCGCCGACATGCGCTTCCTGCCCAACCCGTACTGGGTCGAGGAGCTGCGACCCATGAGCGGCCTCGACGCCCCGGTCAGCGAGTACGTGCTCAGCCAGCCGAAGGCCGAGGAGTTCCTCGACTCCTACGAGAACCTCGTCGACATGCTCACCGACGGGTTCCTGCACGAGGACAAGCGCTTCCTGACCATCGCGATCGGCTGCACCGGCGGACGTCACCGCAGCGTCGCCATGTCCGAGGCGTTCGCCGAGCGGCTGCGCGGCCACGGCGTGCGCACGCTCGTCGTCCACCGCGACCTGGGGCGCGAGTGACCACCCCGCCGACGGCACCGCCCGGCGGCGTCCGGGTCGTCGCCCTCGGCGGCGGGCACGGGCTCGCCGCCAGCCTGTCCGCGCTGCGCCTGCTCGACACCCAGCTCACCGGCATCGTCACCGTCGCCGACAACGGCGGCTCGTCCGGCCGGCTGCGCGAGGAGCTGGGGGTGCTGCCGCCCGGCGACCTGCGCATGGCGCTCGCCGCCCTGTGCGCCGACGACCAGTGGGGCCGGCAGTGGGCCACCGTCCTGCAGCACCGCTTCAGCAGCGACGGCCCGCTCGACCAGCACGCCGTCGGCAACCTGCTCATCGCGGCGATCTGGGGGATCCTCGACGACCACGTCGCCGGGCTCGACCTCGTCGGCGACCTGCTCGGCGCGCGGGGCCGGGTGCTCCCCATGGCCGCCGTCCCGCTGCACATCGAGGCCGACGTCCACCTGCACGCCGACCCGGACCGGCTCACCGTCGTGCGGGGGCAGGCCCAGGTCGCGTCCGTCGACGGGCAGGTGGTCAGCGTCCGGCTCGACCCGGAGGACCCGCCGGCCTGTCCCGAGGCCGTCGAGGCCGTGGAGGCGGCCGACTGGGTCGTCGTCGGCCCCGGCTCGTGGTTCACCTCGGTCATGCCGAACCTGCTGGTGCCGCAGCTGCGCGACGCGCTCGAGCGCACCTCGGCGCGCCGTGCGCTCGTGCTCAACCTGAGCGAGCAGGAGGGCGAGACCGAGGGGCTGTCGCCGACCGACCACCTCGAGGTGCTCGCCGCGCACGCCCCCGACCTGCGGCTCGACGTCGTCCTCGCCGACCACTCGCTGGTCGACGACGCGGGCGTGCTCGAGCGGGCCGCGCGGTCGCTCGGTGCACGCGTCGTGGCGGCCGACGTCGCGGTCGCCCGGGGCGCCGACCAGCACGACCCCGCCCGGCTGGCCCGGGCCTTCGAAGGGTTCTTGCGCGCGGGCATACAGTGAGGGTCTGACTGCACGCGACGACGTTGGAGGACGCCCGCATGGCCATGACGGCTCAGGTCAAGTCGGAGCTCGCGAGCACCACGGTGACGAAGGCGTGCTGCCGCAAGGCGGAGGTCGCGTCGATGCTGCGCTTCGCCGGCGGTCTGCACATCGTGGCGGGTCGCATCGTGGTGGAGGCCGAGCTCGACACCGGCGCCGTGGCGCGTCGTCTGCGCCGCGACATCCAGGAGGTCTACGGGCACGCGAGCGAGATCCTCGTCGTCCAGGGCACGAACCTGCGCAAGGGAACGCACTACGTGGTGCGGGTGGCGAAGGACGGCGAGGCCCTCGCCCGGCAGACCGGTCTCATCGACGCCAGCGGTCGCCCCGTCCGCGGGCTGCCGCCGCAGATCGTGTCCGGTGCGTCGTGCGACTCCGTCGCCGCCTGGCGCGGCACGTTCCTCGCGCACGGATCGCTCACCGAGCCCGGCCGCTCGTCGGCGCTGGAGGTGAGCTGCCCCGGCCCGGAGGCGGCGCTGGCGCTCGTGGGCGCCGCGCGCCGGCTCGGCATCAGTGCCAAGGCGCGTGAGGTGCGTGGTGGCGACCGCGTCGTCATCCGCGACGGCGAGGCCATCGGTGCGTTGCTGACCCGGCTCGGTGCCCACGAGACCCTGCTCGCCTGGGAGGAGCGCCGCATGCGCCGCGAGGTGCGTGCCACCGCCAACCGGCTCGCCAACTTCGACGACGCCAACCTGCGTCGTTCGGCCCGCGCGGCGGTCGCCGCGGGCGCCCGGGCGCAGCGCGCGCTGGAGATCCTCGGCGAGGACGTCCCCGACCACCTGCGCATGGCCGGCGACCTGCGGGTCGAGCACCGGCAGGCCAGCCTCGAGGAGCTCGGTGCCCTGCACGAGCCGCCGCTCACGAAGGACGCGATCGCGGGTCGCATCCGCCGCCTCCTGGCCATGGCCGACAAGCGCGCGTCCGACCTCGGCATCCCCGACACCGAGGCGAGCGTCAACGAGGATGCGCTCCCCGAGGCCTGACGCCGACGCCGTCGCGGCCCGTCTGCGCGCCGCCGGCTGCGTGTTCGCCGACGACGAGGCGCGGCTGCTGCTCGCCGAGCACGACGCGGGACGTCCGCTCGACGGCATGGTCGCCCGGCGGGTCGCCGGGGAGCCGCTCGAGCAGGTGCTCGGCTGGGCCGAGCTCGACGGCGTGCGCGTGCGGCTGCGGCCGGGCGTCTTCGTGCCGCGGCGTCGCTCCGTCGCCCTCGTCCGCGCGGCCCTCGAGGTCACCGACGGCGAGGCTCGTCCGGTGGTCGTCGACCTCTGCTGCGGGTCGGGGGCCCTGGGGCTCGCGGTCGCCCGGTCGGTGCCCGACCTCGAGCTGCACGCGGCCGACGTCGACCCGGTGGCCTGTGCGTGCGCCCGCGACAACCTCGACGGAGTCGGCGAGGTCCACCAGGGCGACCTCCTCGACGCCCTGCCCACCGCCCTCGTCGGGCGGGTCGACCTCCTGCTCGTGAACGCGCCGTACGTCCCGACGGCGGACCTCGTCACGCTGCCGCGCGAGGCCCGCGACCACGAGCCCACGACCGCGCTCGACGGGGGCGTCGACGGTGTCGCGCTGCACCGCCGCGTCGCAGCCGGTGCGGGGCCCTGGGTCCGCCGCGGAGGACGGGTGCTGGTCGAGACCTCCGGACGACAGGCGCCGCTCACCGTCGCCGGCTTCGCCCCGGCCGACTGGCACGTCGACGTGCTCACCGACGACGACCTCGGCGCGACCGTGGTGCGGGCGACTCGCCGGTAGCCGACGCGACTCGATAGGCTGGCGCCCACCACACCCCGACCCCAGTAGGAGCAGGTTTCACCGTGACCGTTCGCGTGGGCATCAACGGCTTCGGCCGCATCGGCCGCAACTTCTTCCGGGCGGCCCGTGCCGCCGGGACCGACATCGAGATCGTCGCCGTCAACGACCTGACGGACAACAAGACGCTCGCGACGCTCCTCAAGTACGACTCGATCCTCGGCCGCCTCGACGCCGACGTGTCCTACGACGACACGTCGATCACCGTCGGCGACCAGAAGATCGCCGCGTTCGCCGAGCGCGACCCCGCGAAGCTCGACTGGGCCTCGGTCGGCGTCGACATCGTCGTCGAGTCCACCGGCTTCTTCACCGACGCCACCAAGGCGAAGGCGCACGTCGACGGCGGCGCCAAGAAGGTCATCATCTCCGCCCCGGCGAAGAACGAGGACATCACCATCGTCATGGGCGTCAACCACGACCTCTACGACGGTGCGCAGCACACGGTCATCTCGAACGCCTCCTGCACCACCAACTGCCTCGCCCCGATGGCCAAGGCGCTCAACGACGCCCTCGGCATCGAGCAGGGCCTCATGACGACGATCCACGCGTACACGCAGGACCAGAACCTGCAGGACGCGCCGCACAGCGACCTGCGTCGCGCCCGCGCCGCCGCGCTCAACATCGTGCCCACCTCCACGGGTGCCGCGAAGGCCGTCAGCCTCGTGCTCCCCGAGCTCAAGGGCAAGCTCGACGGCTACGCGCTGCGCGTGCCCGTGCCCACCGGCTCGGCCACCGACCTCACCTTCACCGCGTCGCGCGAGACGTCGGTCGAGGAGGTCAACGAGATCCTCAAGACGGCCTCCGAGGGTGCGCTCAAGGGCTTCCTCACGTACACCGAGGACCCGATCGTCTCCTCCGACATCGTCACCGACCCGTCGTCGTGCATCTTCGACTCGGGCCTGACGAAGGTCATCGGCGACCAGGTCAAGGTCGTCGGCTGGTACGACAACGAGTGGGGCTACTCCAACCGCCTCGTCGACCTCGTCAAGCACGTCGGCGCGTCTCTCTGACGTGGCGGCCCAGACGATCGACGACCTGCTCGCGAGCCGCGGGGGAGACCTCAGCGGCACGCGGGTGCTGGTCCGCAGCGACCTGAACGTGCCGCTGGACGGCAGCACGATCACCGACGACGGCCGCGTGCGCGCCAGCGTCCCGACCATCCAGAAGCTCGCCGGTGCCGGTGCGCGCGTGCTCGTCACCGCACACCTCGGCCGGCCGAAGGGTGCGCCGGACCCGGCCTACTCGCTGGAGCCGGTCGCGGAGCGGCTCGCCGAGCTGCTCGGCACGCCCGTGCTCTTCGCCAACGACACGGTCGGCACCGAGGCGCAGCGGATCACCGCGGCGCTGCAGGACGGCCAGGTGGCCGTGCTCGAGAACGTCCGGTTCAACGAGGGCGAGACGAGCAAGGACGACGCCGTCCGCGGCGCGTTCGCCGACGAGCTCGCAGCGCTGGCCGACGTGTTCGTCTCCGACGGGTTCGGGGTCGTGCACCGCAAGCAGGCCAGCGTCTACGACGTCGCCACCCGGCTCCCGGCCGTGGTCGGCGGTCTCGTGCAGACCGAGGTGGAGGTGCTGGAGCGGCTCACCGAGTCGCCCGAGCGCCCCTACGTCGTCGTGCTGGGCGGGTCGAAGGTCTCCGACAAGCTGGGCGTCATCGACAACCTGATCGAGAAGGCCGACAGCCTGCTCATCGGCGGCGGCATGGTCTTCACGTTCCTCAAGGCGCAGGGCCACGACGTCGGCTCCTCGCTGCTCGAGGCCGACCAGCTCGACGTCGCCCGCGAGTACGTCGAGCGCGCTGCCGCGCAGGGCGTCGACCTCGTGCTCCCGACCGACGTCGTCGTCGCGCCGGAGTTCTCGGCCGACGCCCCCGCCACGGTCGTCGCCGCCGACGCGATCCCGGCCGACCAGATGGGCCTCGACATCGGCCCGGAGAGCGCGGAGCGCTTCGCCGAGGTCGTGCGCGGGGCGCGCACCGTGTTCTGGAACGGCCCCATGGGCGTGTTCGAGTTCGAGGCGTTCGCGGCCGGCACGAAGGCCGTCGCGCAGGCGCTCACCGAGGTGGACGGCCTGTCGGTCGTGGGTGGCGGCGACTCCGCCGCGGCGGTGCGTCAGCTCGGCTTCACCGACGACCAGTTCGGTCACATCTCCACCGGGGGCGGCGCGAGCCTCGAGTACCTCGAGGGCAAGACCCTGCCCGGCCTGCAGATCCTCGAGAAGGAGTCCTGATGGCACGCACCCCCCTCATGGCGGGCAACTGGAAGTCCAACCTCAACCACCAGGAGGCCGTCGTCCTGGTGCAGAAGCTGGCCTGGACGCTGCAGGACAAGAAGCACGACGCGGCCCGGTCCGAGGTCGTCGTCATCCCGCCCTTCACCGACATCCGCAGCGTGCAGACGCTCGTCGACGGCGACCGGCTGCCGATCCGCTACGGCGCGCAGGACGTGTCCGAGCACGACGGCGGGGCGTACACCGGCGAGGTCACGGCAGCGATGCTGGCCAAGCTCGGCTGCTCCTACGTCGTCGTCGGCCACTCCGAGCGCCGTGAGTACCACGGGGAGTCCGACGCGGTGGTGAACGCCAAGACCACCCGAGCGCTGGCTGCCGACATCACGCCCATCGTCTGCGTGGGCGAGGGTCTGGAGGTCCGTCAGGCGGGCGACCACGTCGCGTACACGCTCGCCCAGCTCGACGGCTCGCTCGCCGGGCTGACGCCCGAGCAGGTCGCGGGCCTCGTCGTCGCCTACGAGCCCGTCTGGGCCATCGGCACCGGCGAGGTGGCCACCCCCGAGGACGCGCAGGAGGTGTGCGCGGCCATCCGGTCCCGGATCGCCGAGACCTGCTCTTCCGAGGCGGCGCAGGCGGTGCGTATCCTGTACGGCGGATCGGTGAAGGCGGCCAACATCGCCGCGATCATGGCCAAGTCCGACGTGGACGGTGCCTTGGTCGGCGGTGCGAGCCTCCAGGCGGAGGAGTTCGCCGCCATCGCCCGGTTCTACGACATGCCGGCCCTGCCCTCCTGATGGAAGACCTGAACCTGTGATCATCCTGTTGTCGTCCGTGCTGACGATCTCGAGCCTGCTCATGATCGTCCTGATCCTCATGCACAAGGGACGCGGAGGCGGTCTGTCCGACATGTTCGGCGGCGGCATCTCCAGCTCCCTCGGTGGCTCGTCCGTGGCCGAGCGCAACCTCGACCGCATCACCGTCGGCATCGCCGTCGTGTGGACGATCTCGGTCATCCTGCTGGGCCTCCTGCTGAAGGTGAGCAACTGACATGGCGGCGGGAGCGATCCGCGGCAGCCGCATCGGCTCGGGGCCGATGGGCGAGGCCGAGCGTGGCGAGGCCGCACCGCGCAAGGCGGTCACCTACTTCTGCGCGAACGACCACCAGACGGCGCTGAACTTCGCGCTCGAGGCGGAGCCGCCGGAGTCGTGGGACTGCCCGCGCTGCGGCCTGCCGGCCAGCCACGACGCCGAGAACCGTCCGACGGCCCCGAAGACAGAGCCCTACAAGACGCACCTGGCCTACGTGAAGGAGCGCCGCAGCGAGGACGAGGCGCAGGTGATCCTCACCGAGGCGCTCGACTCGCTCCGGTCGCGTCGCAAGTCCGGCGAGATCATCTTCTGACCGTCCCCACGGTCCGGAACGCCATCGCCCTCCACGCCGAGCGTGGAGGGCGATGTGGTTCCCGCACCGGCGTGAGTGCTCGACGTCAGAGGCGGCCGGCGGCATCCTCGTCGAGGAACCAGAGCGTCTCGTCGCGCCCGTGCGCGCCGCGTGCCGGGGTCTCCTCCAGCGAGCCGTCGGCGGCGAGCGCTCGGCCCACCGCGTCGGCCTTGCCCTCGCCGGAGACGAGGAACCAGGTGGCGCGCGTGTGGTTCAACGCCGGGAAGGTCAGGCTCGTGCGCTCCGGCGGGGGCTTCGGGGAGTCGAAGACCTCCACGCAGCGGCGCTCCTGCTCGTGCAGCTGGGCGAAGCCGGGGAACAGCGACGCGACGTGCCCGTCGGGTCCGACGCCGAGCAGCACGACGTCGAAGGGCTCGTCGGGCAGCGAGGCGCCGTAGCCGTCGGCCGCCTCCGCCATCGACGTCGAGCAGCCGTGCGCCGGCATGCTGTGCACCTGCGACGCCGGGACCGAGAGGCGGTCGAGGAAACTGTCGTGCGCCTGCCGGTCGTTGCGGTCCTCGTGGCCCTCCGGCACGAAGCGCTCGTCGCCGAACCAGTAGACGACGTCGGACCAGTCGGCGGCCGCGGCGTCGAGCCGCTCGTAGATCGCGATCGCGATCGTGCCGCCGGTCAGCACCACGTGCGGCGTGCGTCCCTCGGCCTGGACCGCTGCGACGCGCTCGGCGAGCGCGGCGGCCACGGCCGCCGCGAGGGCGTCGGCGTCGGGATGGACGAGGGTGCGGGCCGCGGGGGCCGAGGCGTCGGACATCAGGACTCCAGGAGGTGGGTGAGGGTCTCGTGGTAGACGTCGTCGGCGTCGAGACGGCGCAGGTCCTCGGCGAGCAGCTCCGCCAGGGTGCGCGGGCCGAGGGGCACGTGCCGTGGCGCGGCACCCGGGATCGAGAACAGGCAGGTCTCGGCGTCGATGCGCTCGATGGTCACGTCGCCGGCGTCGGTCTCCAGCACGACGCGGGCGATCTGCTCGCCCTCGCTGCGCCGCTCGGTGACCGGCACCCGCAGCCGCGACTGCAGCCACGCGGTCAGCAGGCGGGCCGCCGGGTTGCCCGACCCCGCCTCGACGCTGCCGCGGTGCACGGTGCCTGTGGCCTGGTCGAGCGCGGCGGCCAGCAGGGCGCGCCACGGCGTCAGGCGTGTCCACGAGAGGTCCGTGTCGCCCGGGCTGTAGTGCCGCGCCGTCGTCTTCAGCGTGCGGACCGGGGAGTCCGACGCCTCGGCGTCGGTGAGCCGGCGCTGCGCGAGCCGGCCGATCGGGTCCTCGGAGGGGTTCGTCGGGGGCTTGCCCGGCCACCACACCACGACGGGGGAGTCGGGCAGGAGCAGGGGGAGCACGACCGACTCCGCGTGCTTGGTGAGTGGTCCGGAGAGCCGCAGCAGGATGGACTCGCCGGCCGCGTTCTCGCCCACCCGCACGGTGGCGTCGACGCGGGGGTGGCCGCGTCCGTCGCCGAGCACGATGCCGATGACGCGCGAAGGGTGCTCGCGCGAGAGCGCCGCAGCCGTGCGCAGCGACTCGCCGACCGTCTCGTCGTCGGTGACCACGAGCGCCGTGAGCACCATGTCCATGGCGGGACTGCCGGAGTCGACGCGGGCGCGGACGAGGGCGCGGGCGATCTGCGGCGACGTCGTGTTCTCGAGGTTGATCTGCATCAGGGACGCCTCCAGGTGCGGCCGTCGCGCTCCATCATGGCGTCGGCGGTGGGCGGACCCCACGTGCCCGACGTGTAGGTGTCGATGGTCTTCTCACGCTGCCAGTGGGCGATGACCGGGTCGAGGATCTTCCAGGAGAGCTCGACCTCCTCCTGCTGCGGGAAGAGTGGCGGGTCGCCCAGGAGCACGTCGAGGATGAGACGCTCGTACGCCTCCGGGCTGCTCTCGACGAAGGCTCCGCCGTAGGCGAAGTCCATGAGCACGTCGCGGATCTCCATCGTCGTGCCGGGGACCTTCGCGCCGAAGCGCAGCGTGACGCCCTCGTCGGGCTGGATCCGCATGACGAGCGCGTTGCGGCCCAGCTCCTCGATGTCGTTCTTGCTGAACGGCTGGTGCGGTGCCGCCTTGAAGACGACGGCCACCTCGGTCACGCGGCGACCCAGCCGCTTGCCGGTGCGCAGGTAGAACGGGACGCCGGCCCAGCGCCGTGTGGCGATGTCGATCTTGATGGCCGCGTACGTCTCCGTGCGCGAGCCCTCCGGGATGCCCTGCTCCTCCAGGTAGCCGACCACGTGCTCGCCGCCGGCCCAGCCGGCGGTGTACTGGGCCTGCGCCGTGTGCTGGGCCATCGGGGTGGCGGGTCGTGCGTTCGCGAGGATCTTCTGCTTCTCCAGCCGCAGGCTCTCGGCGTTGAAGGAGACGGGCTCCTCCATCGCGATGAGCGCCATCAGCTGCAGCAGGTGGTTCTGGATCACGTCGCGCGCCGCGCCGATGCCGTCGTAGTAGCCCGCCCGGGTGCCGATGCCGATGTCCTCGGCCATGGTGATCTGGACGTGGTCGACGTAGTGGCTGTTCCACAGCGGCTCGAACATGCCGTTGGCGAAGCGGAGCGCCAGGATGTTCTGGACCGTCTCCTTGCCGAGGTAGTGGTCGATGCGGAACACGCTCTCGCGCGGGAAGACCTCCGAGACGAGCGTGTTCAGCTCCCGAGCCGACGCGAGGTCGTGCCCGAAGGGCTTCTCGATGACGACGCGGCGCCAGCCACCGGACTGGTCGGCGAGCCCGTGCTCCTTGATCTTGCCGACGACCACGGGGAACAGGCCAGGCGGGATCGACAGGTAGAACGCGTGGTTGCCGCCCGTGCCCTGCTGCTCGTCGAGCTCGGCCATGGTCGCGGCCAGCTGCAGCCACGCGGCGTCGTCGTCGAAGGATCCCGGCACGAAGCGGATGCCCGCCTCGAGCTGGGTCCAGACGGTCTCGCGCCACGGCGTGCGGGCTCCCGCCTGCGCGGCGGCCTTGAGCATCTCCGAGAACGACTGGTCGCCGAAGTCCTGCCGGGCGAAGCCGACGAGGGCGAAGCCCGGCGGGAGCAGGCCGCGATTGGCGAGGTCGTAGATCGCCGGGATCAGCTTCTTGCGCGCCAGGTCGCCCGTGACGCCGAACATGACCACGCTGCACGGACCCGCGATGCGCGGCAGGCGCCGGTCGCGGACGTCGCGCAGCGGGTTGCTCTGCATCGCCACGGCTCAGCCCAGCAGGTCGCGCAGCGGGGCGGCCGCGGCCTGCGGGTCGGACAGGTGCAGGCGCAGGACCGGACGGCCGTGGTCGCGCAGGACCTGCGCGTCGCCGGCTGCCTGGGAGGCGATGAACTCCCCGAACGTGAAGTCGCGACCGGGGACCGCGAGGTCCTCGTGCGGGTCGCTCGTCAGCTGGAGGAACACGCCCGTCGCCGGACCGCCCTTGTGGTACTGGCCCGTGGAGTGCAGGAACCGCGGACCCCACCCGAACGTGACGGGTCGCCCGGTGCGGCGGGCCAGCTGCTCCCGCAGACCGGCGTAGGCGCTGAGGTCCCAGCGGTCCAGGTACGCCTGGACGGCGAGGTACCCGTGCTCGTCGTCGACCTGGGCGAGGAGGTGCTCCACGGCGTCGGCGAGGCTGGAGGCGTCGGTGCCGAACGCGGAGACCGGTCCGTCGACCAGGTCGGCGCCCGGCTCGTCGTCACCGCCGCCGCTGAGCTTGTCGCGGGCGGCCTGCTTGGCGCTCTCGACGTCGGGCTGGTCGAACGGGTTGATGCCGATGAGGGCGCCCGCGACGCTCACGGCCACCTCCCACAGCAGCATCTGCGCGCCGAGACCGCCCGTGACGCCGGCGGCCCAGCCGGACGTGCTCGTCGGCGCGTCCGAGGAGCCGGAGACGGCCAGGAAGGAGTCGGGCGTGCTCGGCTCGACGTTCACCGCGTGGCCGCTCTCGACCACGACGGGCAGGATGCCGTGGCCGATCTTGCCCGTCGACTCGGCGACGAGCTGCTCGATCCAGTCGCCGACGCCCCAGGCCTCGGCGGTGCCGGCGTCGTGGTCGAGGAGCACCAGCTTGTCGACGGAGGAGCGGTTGGCCACGCCGAGCGCGGCGCCGAGGCGCAGCGCCGGGTTGGCGACGTCGTCGGCGAACAGTGTTGCCGTGGCGTCGGCGGCCTCGTCGAGCAGACCGCCGATGTCGGCACCCGCGAGCCCGCTGGGCACCAGGCCGAACGCGGTGAGCGCGGAGTAGCGGCCACCGACCTCGGGGTCGGCGTGGAACACCCGGTACCCGGCCTCCGTCGCCTGCTCGTCGAGCGGCGAGCCGGGGTCGGTGACGACCACGAGGTGGTCGGCGGGGGAGAGCCCCGCCTCGGTGAAGGCGTGCTCGTACGCGCGCCGCTGGCTGTCGGTCTCGACGGTGCCGCCGGACTTGCTCGACACGACGACGACCGTGCGCTCGAGGCGGTCGGCGATCGCCGACCGCACCATGTCGGGCTGGGAGGAGTCGAGCACGGTCAGCTCGACACCGGCAGCGGCGCAGATGACCTCGGGAGCCAGCGACGAGCCGCCCATCCCGCAGAGGACGACGTGGTCGAGACCGCGCTCGTGCAGCTCGGCACGCAGCGCCTCGACCTCGGCGACGAGCGGTCGGGACGACTCCGCGAGCGTCGTCCAGGAGAGCCGCTTGGCCGCCTCGGACTCCGCGTCGGGACCCCACAGGGTGGCGTCGTGGGCGTGCAGCCGCGAGGCGAAGCGGTCGGCGACGAGCTCCGCGAGCGCGGCGTCGAGGGCGGCCTGGTCGGCGACGGTGAGCGTGACGTCCGGTGCCGCCATGGCTCAGGCCTTCTCGAGCTCGGAGCGGACGCTGTCGAGCAGCTCGGCCCAGGAGGCGTCGAACTTCTCGAGGCCCTCCTTCTCGAGCTTGGCCACGACCTCGTCGTAGCCGATGCCCTTCGCCTCGAGGTCGGCGATGACCTGGCGGGCCTCGTCGTAGCGACCGGTGACCCGGTCGCCCTCGACCTCGCCGTGGTCGGCGAACGCCTGCAGCGTCTTCTCGGGCATCGTGTTGACGGTGTCGGCGACCACGAGCTCGGTCACGTAGAGCGTGTCCGGGTAGGCGGGGTCCTTCACGCCGGTGGAGGCCCACAGCGGTCGCTGGGCGTGGGCGCCGCGCTCGCGCAGCGACGCGAAGCGCTCGGAGCCGAAGACCTCCTCGAAGGCCTCGTAGGCGAGCCGCGCGTTCGCGATGGCTGCCTTGCCGCGCAGCGGGTCACCCTCCTCGAGCCGCCCGTCGACCTCGCTGTCGACGCGGCTCACGAAGAACGACGCCACCGAGTGGATGGCCGAGAGGTCGCGACCGGCCTCGGCGGCGCGCTCGAGCCCCTCGACGTACGCGTCCATGACGGCGCGGTAGCGCTCGAGGGAGAAGATCAGCGTCACGTTGACGCTGATGCCCTCCGCGATCGCGTCGGCGATCGCCGGGAGGCCCTCGACCGTCGCGGGGATCTTGATGAGGAGGTTGGGCCGGTCGACCGTCTCCCACAGGCGCTTCGCGATGGTGGTGGTGCGGTCGGTGTCGCGGGCGGCGCCGGGGTCGACCTCGATCGAGACGCGGCCGTCGACGCCGTCGGTGCGGTCGTAGACCGGCCGCAGCACGTCGCACGCCTCGCGCACGTCGGTCGTGGTCAGGGCGAAGACCGTCTCGTCGACGTCGGCGCCGGCGGCCTTCAGTTCGGCCACCTGCGCGGCGTAGCGGTCGCCGTCGGACAGGGCCGAGGCGAAGATCGTGGGGTTGGTGGTGACGCCGACGACACCGCCCTCGGTGACGAGCTCGGCGAGGTTGCCGGACTCGATGCGCTCACGGGACAGGTCGTCCAGCCAGATGGAGACCCCGGCGTCGGCCAGGGCCTGCAGTCGCTCGTTCATGGTGCTCCTCCTGCCGCCGTCCGGCGGCGTGGTGGTCGGGGTGGGACCCGCGCCGGCGGCGCAGGCCCCGTTGCTGTGCGCGCTCAGTGCTGGTCGGGGAGGACCGGACCGCTCGGGCGTGCGTGGAACGGTGCCTCCGCGGCTCCGACCGCGTCGATCGAGGCGCGGGCGGCGTCGGCGACGGCGCCGGGCGTGATGCCGAACTCCTGGTAGAGCCGCTGGAAGTCCGCCGAGGCACCGAAGTGCTCGATCCCGACGACCTGGCCGGCGTCGCCGACCACGTCGCGCCAGCCGAAGGACACACCGGCCTCGACGACGACGCGGGCACGGACGGACGGCGGGATCACGCTGTCGCGGTACCCGCTGTCCTGCTGCTCGAACCACTCGCGCGACGGCATCGACACGACACGGGCGGCGATGCCGTCGGCGGCGAGCGCCTCACGGGCCTGGACCGCGATCTCCACCTCGCTGCCGGTGCCGACGAGGACGACGTCGGGGGAGACGTCCTGGCCGTCGCGACGGGCCTCGAGCAGCACGTAGGCGCCCTTAGCCGTGTCGGCCGCGTCGCCCCACGTCTCGCCGTCGACCTCGCCGCGCGGGTAGGTGCGCAGGTTCTGCCGGCTCAGGGCCAGCGCGACCGGACGGTCGTGGATGCCGAGCAGCGTCTGCCAGGCGGCGACCGTCTCGTTGGCGTCCGCGGGCCGCACGACGTCGAGGCCGGGGATGGCGCGCAGCGCCGCGAGGTGCTCGATCGGCTGGTGCGTCGGGCCGTCCTCGCCGAGGCCGATGGAGTCGTGGGTCCAGACGTAGGTGACCGGCAGCTGCTGCAGCGCGGCGAGGCGCACCGCGGGGCGCATGTAGTCGCTGAACACGAGGAACGTGCCGCCGTACGGCCGGGTCGGGCCGTGCAGCGCGATGCCGTTGAGGATCGCGCCCATGGCGTGCTCGCGGATGCCGAAGTGCAGCACACGGCCGTACCAGTCGCCCTGGAACTTCTTGGTCGACCACTCCGGCGGGATGAACGACGGCTCACCCTTGGGGGTCGTGTTGTTCGACCCGGCGAGGTCGGCGGAGCCGCCCCACAGCTCGGGCAGCACGGGGGCGAGCGCCGACAGCACCTCGCCGGAGGCGGCACGCGTCGCGACACCCTTGTCGCTGGCCTCGAAGGTCGGCAGGGCGTCGGTCCAGCCGTCGGGCAGCTCGTGCGCCTGCAGCCGGTCGAGGAGGGCAGCGCGCTCGGGCTGGGCGGTCCGCCAGGCGTCGTAGGTCTCCTGCCAGGCGGCGTGCGCCTCGGCGCCGCGCGCACGGGCCGCGTGCGTGTGCTCGATGACCTCCTCGGCGACCGCGAACGTCTGCTCGGGGTCGAAGCCGAGCAGCTCCTTGGTGGCGGCGATCTCGTCGGAGCCCAGCGCCGAGCCGTGCGAGGCGCCGGTGTTCTGCGCCGACGGCGCGGGCCAGGCGATGATCGAGCGCAGCACGATGAGGCTCGGCTTGTCGGTGACCTGCTCGGCGGCCTGGTAGGCGTCCCACAGCGCGGGGACGTCCTCGCGGTACTCGCCGCCGCCGTGCGTCCAGTCGACCGTCTGCACGTGCCAGCCGTACGCCTCGTAGCGGGCCGCGACGTCCTCGGTGAACGCGACGTCGGTGTTGTCCTCGATCGAGATCTTGTTGTCGTCGTAGAGGACCGTCAAGTTGCCGAGCTTCTGGTGGCCGGCGAGCGAGGACGCCTCGGCCGACACGCCCTCCTGCACGTCGCCGTCGGAGCAGATGACGTAGACGTGGTGGTCGAACGGGCTCTCGCCGGCGCCGGTCTCGGGGTCGAGGATGCCGCGCTCGCGGCGGGCGGCCATGGCCATGCCGACGCCGTTGGCGATGCCCTGGCCGAGGGGGCCGGTGGTGACCTCGACGCCGGGAGTGTGCCCGTGCTCCGGGTGGCCGGGCGTCTGGCTGCCCCACGTGCGCAGGCTCTTGAGGTCCTCGAGGGTCATCGGGTAGCCGGCGAGGTAGAGCTGCACGTACTGCGTGAGGCTCGAGTGGCCGCACGACAGGACGAACCGGTCGCGCCCGATCCACGACGGGTCGTTCGGGTCGTGACGCATGAGCTTCTGGTAGAGCAGGTAGGCCGCCGGCGCGAGGCTCATGGCGGTGCCGGGGTGGCCGTTGCCGACCTTCTCGACGGCGTCGGCAGCGAGCAGACGCGCGGTGTCGACCGCCTTGGCGTCGAGCTCGGTCCAGTCCAGGGATGCAGAGGTGCTGGTCACGGTGCTGGTCGCTCCTGGGTCGTGGGGGAAATTCTGGGGAGGGACGTGGTGGAGCCCTCGGTTCGACCCTATCGCCGAGCGTCTAGACTCTGCCAGGTGAGTGCACTTCGGTCGAGCAGCCGCAACGACCCCTCGTCGACCCCGGCCGACGGCGCTGGCGCGGACACCCGCGTGGTGACGTCCAGCCAGGTCCGTCGCAGCGGTCCGGTCGACGTGCTCAACGCGTACGTGGCGCTGATGAAGCCGCGCATCATCGAGCTGCTGCTCCTGACGACCGTGCCGGTCATGTTCCTCGCCGCACGCGACGTGCCCTCGTTCTGGCTGATCGTCGCGACCGTCGTCGGCGGGACGCTCTCCGCGGGCAGCGCCAACGCGCTCAACTGCGTGTTCGACGCCGACATCGACCAGAAGATGCGGCGCACGTCGCGCCGTCCGCTGCCGCGCCACGGTGTCTCCACCGCGGGCGCGCTCTGGTTCGGGCTGGCGCTCGCCGTCGTCTCGACCCTGTGGCTCGGCCTGCTGGTCAACTGGCTCTCGGCCGGGCTCGCGCTCGCCGCCAACGTCTTCTACGTCGTCGGCTACACGATGCTGCTGAAGCGCCGCACGCCGCAGAACATCGTGTGGGGCGGGGCTGCCGGCTGCTTCCCGGCGCTCATCGGCTGGACCGCCGTCACGAACGAGCTGGCCTGGCCGCCCGTCGTGCTGTTCCTCGTCGTCTTCTTCTGGACCCCGCCGCACTTCTGGTCCCTCGGCCTGCGCTACCGCGACGACTACTCGGCCGCCGGCGTGCCGATGCTACCGTCGGTGGCCAGCGCCGCCACGGTGTCGCGCCAGATCGTCGTCTACTCGTGGGTCATGGTCGCGACGTCGCTCGCACTCTGGCCGGTCGCCGGCATGGGCTGGTTCTACACGGGTGTCGCGATCCTGCTGGGCATCGTGTTCCTGGTCGAGGCGTACGACCTGCGCTCGCGCGCGAAGGACACCGAGGAGCTGTCGGTGATCAAGCCGATGCGGCTCTTCCACTTCTCCAACGCCTACCTCGCGCTGCTGTTCGTCGCCGCGGCGGTCGACCCGTTCCTGCGCTGAGCGTCGAGCGGCTCGGCCCGGACGACTGGCGGCGGTTCCGCACCGTCCGCCAGGCCGCGCTGCGCAGCGACCCTGACGCGTTCGCCGCGTCGGCGCACCGCTGGCTGAGCGACCTCGACGTCGAGGCGCGGTGGCGTGAGCGCCTCGAGGCGGTCGTCACCTACGTGGCCTGCCTCGACGGGACCGACGTCGGCACCGCGGGCGTGAGCGCGGACCACGAGCTGCTCGGCATGTGGGTGGCGCCCGCCGCACGAGGCACCGGCGTGGCGGACCGCCTCGTCGACGCCGTCGCCCGGCACGCCACTGCTGGCGCCCCGCTGCACCTGCGCGTCATGGCCGGCAACGACGTCGGCGTGCGCTTCTACACGCGCTGCGGCTTCGTCGTGACCCACCCGGAGCCCGACGTCGAGGGCTGCCTCAGCATGACCCGCCCCCGCTGACCGTGACCCCGCTGACCGTGAAGACGTGGCCCCTGATCGCTCCGGATCGGGGCCACGTCGTCACGGTCCGTGCTGCAGCTGGCGCTCGCGCACGCGGGTGCGGGTGAGCACCACGAGCCGGGTACCGACCGACACCAGCACCGCAGCACCGACGAGGTGCACCGCGACCAGCGCGATCGGCAGATCCGTGAAGTACTGCACGAAGCCGATGACGCCCTGCGCCAGCTCGGCGACCAGCAGCAGCGTGGCCGCTCGGACGGCGAGCGGGCTGGTGCCGCTGCGCCGCAGCACGAGGATGGTCACGATCGTCAGGGCGACGAGGACGTAGACGCCCCAGGCGTGCACGTGGCTCCAGAGGCGCGGGTCGAGCCCGTTGCGCGGTGCGTTCACGTCGCCGGCGTGCGGCCCGCTCCCGGTGACGACCGTGCCGAGGTAGACGACGACCCAGAGCGTCGCGTACGTGGCCAGCACGAGACGACGGGCGAGCACCGGCACGTCGTCGGCGACGTCGCCACGCACGCGCAGGAGCAGCCAGGTGGAGCCCGCCACCAGGAACAGCGAGAGCACGAGGTGCAGCGCGACGATCCAGGGGTTGAGGTCGGTCAGCACGGTGATGCCGCCGATGACGCCCTGGAACGGGATGCCGACGGCCAGCACGACCGCGAGACGACGCAGGCCACGACCCTCGGACCAGCGCCACACCGCGACGACCGTGCCGATCGCGATGGCGATGAGCACGTAGGTGAGCAGCCGGTTGCCGAACTCGATCAGGCCGTGCAGACCCAGGGCGCGGTGCGGCACGAACGACTCGTCGGTGCAGCGCGGCCACGTGGGGCACCCGAGTCCGGAGGCGGTGAGGCGGACCAGCCCGCCGGTCAGGATGATGACCGTGTTCGCGACCAGGCTGGCCCAGGCCCAGCGCTCGACGACGTCGCGGGTGGGGGTCCGAAGACCGAGCGTCATTCCCATCGGAACGTCCTTGCGGTCAGGGCGGTGCCGACGGCCGCCCAGGCCGCGAGCACCACGAGGGGGAGCAGGTCGACGGTGCCGGCGTCGAACGCCGTGCGCAGGCCCTCGCCGAGCGCGCCGGACGGCAGCAGCTGCAGCAGTCCTTGCGCGCCGTCGGGGTAGCGCGAGAGCGGCACGATGAGCCCGCCGCCGACCAGGAGGAGCACGTACACGAGGTTCGCGACGGCGAGCGTGGCCTCCGCGCGCAGCGTGCCCGCGATGAGCAGGCCGAGCGAGCCGAACGCGGCGGTGCCGAGGACGGCGAGCACCACGAGCCACAGCCACGGGGCCACCCCGCCGGCGGGCGACCAGCCGAGCGCGAGCGCCACCGACGCGAGCAGCACCAGCTGCACGACCTCGACCACGACCACCGCGGCGACCTTGCCGACGAGCAGGCCCCAGCGCGGCAGCGGCGACGCGCCCAGCCGCTTGAGCACCCCGTAGCGACGCTCGAAGCCGGTCGCGATCGCCAGCGACGTGAACGACGTGGAGAGCACGGCCAGCCCGAGCACGCCGGGCGTGATGATGTCGATCGGACGGCCCGCCCCGAGGTCGACGACCTTGCCCGAGCGGGTGCCGGCCACGAGGAGCAGCAGGGGGACGACGAGCGTGATGAGGAGCTGCTCGCCGTTGCGGGTGAGCAGGCGCAGCTCCATGCGGGCCTGCGCGGCGAGCATGGCGGGGGTGCGGGCCGCGCCAGGACGCGGCGAGAGGTCGAGGCTCATCGCAGGGCCCGTCCGGTGAGGTCGAGGAACCGGTCCTCGAGCGTCTGCTTCTCCACGAGCACCGACTCCGCGAGCACGCCCTGGCCGGCGAACCAGGCGGTCAGGGTGGCGAGGAGGCCGGGGTCGACCGTGCCGATGACGACGTACTGCCCGGCGGCCGTCTCCCGCACCTTGGTGTCGGCAGGCAGCGCGGTCATGAGCGCGTCGACGTCGAGCCCGGGTCGGGCCGCGAACCGGACGGTGTTCTCGGCGCCTGAGCGCACGAGGTGGGCGGGGGAGCCGCTGGCGATGACGCGTCCGGCGTCGACGATGTGCACGATGTCGCTGAGCGTCTCGGCCTCGTCCATGAAGTGCGTCGTGAGGACCACCGTGACGCCGTTCGCGCGCAGCTCGTCGAGCAGGTCCCACGTGGCGCGACGTGCCTGGGGGTCGAGACCGGCGGTCGGCTCGTCGAGGAAGACGAGCTCGGGCCGGCCGACGACGGCCATCGCCAGGCCGAGCCGCTGCTGCTGGCCGCCGGACAGGCGACGGTAGGCGGTGCGGCCGCACGACCCGAGCCCGAGGCGCTCGACGAGGGCGTCGACGTCGAGCGGGTGGGCGTGCAGCGACGCCACGTGGCGCAACATCTCGTGGGCCCGCACGCCCGACCACGCGCCACCGGCCTGCAGCATCACGCCCACGCGAGGCCGCAGCGCTGCCGCGTCGCGGACCGGGTCGAGGCCGAGCACGCGGACCGTGCCCGACGTCGCGCGCCGGAAGCCCTCGCAGGTCTCGACCGTGCTGGTCTTGCCGGCACCGTTCGGCCCGAGGACCGACGTGACCGTGCCGGTGCCGACCGAGAGCGTGAGCCCATCGACCGCGGTGACGTCGCCGTAGCGGACGACGAGGTCGTGGATCTCGACGGCGGCGCCGACGGAGCCGTCGACGGGAGGGTGCTTCACCCCGTCAGTCTAGAGATCGTCGCCCGGCGGGTGGTCCGGGGCACCGTAGCCTGGTGCGATGGACCTGCCCGTCATGCCGCCGCTGCAGCCCATGCTCGCCACGTCGGTCAAGGGGGTGCCCGCCGCCGACGCCGTCGACGGTGGCTACCTGTTCGAGCCGAAGTGGGACGGGTTCCGGGCCGTCGTCTTCCGCGACGGCGACGAGGTGGAGATCGCCAGCCGGTCCACCAAGGCCCTGACCCGCTACTTCCCCGACGTCGTCGCGGCGGTGCTGGCGCAGCTCCCCGAGCGTTGCGTCGTGGACGGCGAGATCGTGACGGTGGTCGGCGACCGGCTCGACTTCGACACGCTGTCGCAGCGCATCCACCCGGCGGCCTCGCGGGTGAGCCTGCTCGCCGAGGAGACGCCGGCGAGCCTCGTCGTCTTCGACCTGCTGGCGCTCGACGGCACCTCCTACCTCGACGCCCCGCTGCACGAGCGCCGGGCGGTGCTCGAGGCGGCCCTCTCCGACGTGGAGGCACCGGTCCACGTCACGCGCACGACGCGGGACAGTGCCGAGGCCGGACGCTGGTTCGAGCAGTTCGAGGGTGCGGGTCTCGACGGGGTCGTGGCGAAGCGGCTCGACGCCCCGTACACCCCGAACGGGCGCACCATGCTCAAGGTCAAGCACGCCCGCACGGCCGACGTCGTGGTCGCCGGGTACCGGCTGCACAAGACGTCGACGCCCGAGCAGCCGCTGCTCGGGTCGATGCTGCTGGGGCTGTACACCGACGACGGCCGCCTGCAGCACGTCGGCGTCTGCGCCTCGTTCACCGCGACGCGCCGGGCCGAGCTGGCAGCCGAGCTCGCGCCCCTCCAGGCGGAGCTGTCGGAGCACCCATGGGGTGCCTGGCAGACCGCGCAGGCGCACGAGGACGGCCGGCTGCCGGGCGGGCAGAGCCGCTGGACCGGCACGAAGGACCTCTCGTTCGTCCCCCTGCGTCCGGAGCGCGTGGTCGAGGTCGGCTACGAGCACATGGAGGGCCGCGGCGAGGAGGGCCGGTTCCGCCACACGGCGCAGTTCAAGCGCTGGCGTCCGGACCGGGAGCCGACGTCGTGCACGTACGCCCAGCTCGAGGAGGTCGTGTCCTACGACCTCGGTGACGTGCTCGCCTAGCGACCCGGTCGCTCGCCGAGTCGGCGCAGCTGCTCCAGCAGCGCCTCGGACGGCAGCAGCTCGTCGCCCGCGATGAGGTCGTCGCGCACCTCGGCGGGCAGCGTCTCGACGCCGTCCTCGCCGAGGTGGCGCACCTCGTCGTGCAGCGCCTCCATGCGGGCATCGAGGGCGTGCGCGGAGTCGGCGGCGTCGCAGAGGCGCTCGGCGAGGTCGTCAGGGACGGCGCCGCGGTACTTGTAGTGGATCTTGTGCTCGAGGCTGGCCCAGAAGTCCATGGCGATCGTGCGCAGCTGCACCTCGACCGTGACCGGGACGGGACCGTCCGACAGGTACACGGGCACCTCGAGCAGCAGGTGCAGGCTGCGGTAGCCGTTGGCCTTGGGCGAGGCGATGTAGTCGCGGACGTCGAGGACGGTCAGGTCGTCCTGCGACGTGAGCAGCTCGTGCACGCGGTAGACGTCGGAGACGAAGCTGCACGTGACGCGCACGCCCGCGATGTCGGTGATGGTCTCGCGGATCGACTCGAACGTCGGCAGCGTGCCCTTGCGGCCCATCTTCTCCGCGAGGCTGTCCGGCGACTTGAGCCGCGACGCGATGTGCTCGATGGGGTTCGTGTCGTGCATGAGCGCGAACTCGTCGCGCAGGATCGTCAGCTTGGTGACGACCTCCTCCATCGCGAACCGGTGCCGGAGCATGAAGCGGGTGAAGTCCTGCCGCAGCGCCTTGGGGTCGTCGAGGTGCAGGACCTCGTCGCCCTGCCCCAGCGCCTCCTTGCTCGTCAGCTCCACGCGGTCAGCCTACGACGGGCGGTCGACGCGTGACGCGTCCCGCGCGAGGCGGCCTGAGGTCGGCGCTGTGTCGGCGCGGGGTCCTACGGTGTCCTCGTGGGCGTGATGGACGAGGCGGAGCAGGTGGCTCCCGGGTCGCTGACGGCGTGGCACGAGTGGCTGCGGGAGCACCACGGCGACGCTCACGGCGTGTGGCTGGAGATGACGGCCCGCGTCGCCGAGGGTGACGACACTTTGTCGTACGAGAACGCGGTCTGCGAGGCCCTCTGCTGGGGATGGATCGACGGTCGGGTCCGCGGCGCCGTCGACGGGCGGGGCGCCGCGATCTGGATGTCGCCACGTCGGCGGGGGAGCGCGTGGGCCGCGTCGAACCGGGCCCGCGTGGCCCGGCTGGTCGAGGAGGGGCGGATGCGTCCGCCCGGCCAGGCCGTGGTCGACACCGCGCGGGCCGACGGCTCCTGGACCGTCCTCGTCGGACCCGAGCAGGGCGAGGAGCCGGACGCGCTGCGTGCCGGCCTCGACGCCGACCCCGCGGCCCGCGCCTTCTGGGACGCCCTGCCGCCGAGCGCCCGGCTCTTCGCACTCACCCAGCTCGCCACGGCCAAGCGGGAGTCGACCCGCCTCGCCCGCATCGAGAAGCTGCTCGCCCAGTGCCGCGCGGGCGAGCGGCCCGACCGCTGACGCTTCGATCGACGGTCGCCCCCGAGCGGTGGATCCTCCACGGAATGCGCGTCCGGACAGTGGAGCATCCACCGCTCAAGGCAGGCGGAGTCGGGCGGCGGATCCTCCACCTCGTCAGTGCCCAGACGGTGGAGAGCTCAACGCTCGAGGGGAGCTGGCGTCGGGCGGTGGATCGTCCACCGTCGCAGCGCGCCCGGACCTCAGCCCTGCTTGTTGCGCGTGTCCTTGCTGGGCTGCACGCGCTTCGGCTCGCCGGGCATCTTGGGGTACTCCGGGGGATAGGGCAGGTCGCCGAGGCCGCGCTCGAGGTCCGCGCGCCAGAGGTCGAGCAGCGGCTCGAGCGACTGGGGCTCGTCGTCGATGTCGGCCCAGGCGTCGCCGCCGCGCTCCGCGAGGAGGCCGGGGATCGTGCGCAGCGTGAAGGCCATCGGGTCGTCGATGTCGGTGAGCTCGTCCCACCGCAGGGGGAACGACGCGGGCGCTCCCTGCTTCGGGCGGAGGCTGTAGGCCGACGCGATGGTGCGGTCGCGGGCGTTCTGGTTGACGTCGACGAAGATCCGGTCGCCACGCTCCTCCTTCCACCAGGCGGTGGTCACGCGGTCGCTGCGTCGTTCGAGCTCACGGCCGAGGCCGATGGCGGCGTGCCGGACGTCGGTGAAGGTCCATCGTGGCTCGACCCGCACGTACACGTGCACGCCGTTCTTGCCGCTGGTCTTCACGTGGCCGCGCAGGCCGAGGTCGCCGAGGAGCTCCCTCACGGTGCCGGCCTCCCGGACGGCGTCGACGAACCCGGTGTCGCCGTGCGGGTCGAGGTCGATCCGCAGCTCGTCGGGCCGGTCCAGGTCCGCTCGCCGAGCCGGGCCGGGGTGGAAGGTGATGGTGCCCATCTGCGCGGCCCACGCCGCGACGGCGACGTGGTCGGGGCAGAGCTCCTCGGCGGTGCGTCCGGTGGGGAAGTGCACACGCACCGACCGCGCCCAGTCGGGCATGCCGCGCATGACCCGCTTCTGGTAGAACGCGTCGCCCTGCGGACCACGTCCGTGGGTGGCCTCACGGGCCGTGAGCGTCATGCCGGGCTGCACGCCCTTGGGCCACCGCTCCAGCGCGGTCGGGCGGTCGCGCAGGGCGCGGACGATGCCGTCGCCGACCGCGACGTAGTACTCGACGACCTCGAGCTTGGTGACCTCCGGTCCGTGCTCGGACGCCGGGTAGATCACCCGGTCGGCGCTGGAGACCCTCACCTCGCGTCCGTCCGCGTCGACGACGACCGCCGGTGACTTCGCTGCCATGACAGCACCCTAGGACCGCGACCCGTCCGGGGCGAGCGTGCCGAACGCGGGTGAGGGTTGCCTTCTTTGAACGGCCGGAATCAATAACGGCACACTGGTGTTGTGAAATACATGCGCGCCGAGGAGATCGAGTCGACCACCGTCGACGACGCCCCCACGCGCGAGCGCGTGGCGACGTCGATCCTGGAGCACGGTCCGTCGACCGCCGCCGACCTCGCCCAGCGGCTGGGCCTCACGCCCGCCGCCGTGCGACGTCACCTCGAGCAGCTGTTGGCCGACGGCGTCCTCGCCCAGCGCCAGCCGCGCTCGACGGCGCGTCGGGGTCGAGGCCGTCCCGCCAAGGTCTTCGTCATCACCGACGCCGGCCGCGACACCTTCGCGCACTCCTACGACGACCTCGCCGCCGACGCACTCCGCTTCCTGTCGGAGACCGCGGGCGACGAGGCGGTCGCCGCGTTCGCGGCCCGACGTCTGCGCGCCCTCACCGAGAAGTACCGCCCGCTCGTCGAGGCCGCGCCCGTCGAGGAGCGTCCTCGGGTGCTCGCCGACGCGCTGAGCGCCGACGGGTTCGCCGCGTCGGCCGGGACGACCCCGGCCGGTGCGCAGATCTGCCAGCACCACTGCCCGGTCGCGCACGTGGCGGCCGAGTTCCCCCAGCTGTGCGAGGCCGAGACGGCGATGTTCGCCGACCTGCTCGGCTCCCACGTCCAGCGCCTCGCGACGATCGCCCACGGCGACGGCGTGTGCACGACCCACCTGCCCCATCCCACGACCCAAGCCACAGGTCCCACCACAGAGAGGGTGTCGTCATGACGACCAACTCGATCGAAGAGCTCAACCCCGGGCTCAAGGACGTCGGCCGCTACGAGTTCGGCTGGTCCGACGCGAACGACGCGGGTGCCAACGCCCAGCGCGGCCTCAACGAGGAGATCGTGCGCGACATCTCCGCGAAGAAGAGCGAGCCGCAGTGGATGCTCGACCTGCGCCTGAAGGGTCTGCGGCTCTTCGACCGCAAGCCGCTGCCCACGTGGGGCGCGGGGCTCGAGGACATCGACTTCGACAACATCAAGTACTTCGTGCGCTCCTCGGAGAAGCAGGCCGCCTCGTGGGAGGACCTGCCCGAGGACATCAAGAACACCTACGACCGCCTCGGCATCCCCGAGGCCGAGAAGCAGCGGCTCGTCGCCGGCGTCGCCGCGCAGTACGAGTCCGAGGTCGTCTACCACTCGATCCGTGAGGACCTCGAGGAGAAGGGCGTCCTCTTCCTCGACACCGACACGGCGCTCAAGGAGCACCCGGAGATCTTCGAGGAGTACTTCGGCACCGTCATCCCCGTCGGTGACAACAAGTTCTCCGCACTGAACACGGCGGTGTGGTCCGGCGGCTCGTTCATCTACGTGCCCAAGGGTGTCCACGTCGACATCCCGCTCCAGGCCTACTTCCGCATCAACACCGAGAACATGGGCCAGTTCGAGCGGACGCTGATCATCGCCGACGAGGACTCCTACGTCCACTACGTCGAGGGCTGCACGGCGCCGATCTACTCCAGCGACTCGCTGCACTCCGCGGTCGTCGAGATCATCGTCAAGAAGAACGCCCGCGTCCGGTACACGACGATCCAGAACTGGTCGAACAACGTGTACAACCTGGTCACCAAGCGCGCGACGTGCGAGGCCGGCGCGACCATGGAGTGGGTCGACGGCAACATCGGCTCGAAGGTCACCATGAAGTACCCGGCCGTCTACCTGATGGGCGAGCACGCCCGCGGCGAGACGCTGTCGATCGCCTTCGCGGGCGAGGGCCAGCACCAGGACGCCGGCGCCAAGATGGTGCACGCGGCTCCCCACACGTCGAGCTCGATCCTGAGCAAGTCGGTGGCCCGCGGTGGCGGTCGCACCTCCTACCGCGGCCTGCTGCAGGTCATGGAGGGCGCGTACGGCTCGGCCAGCACGGTCAAGTGCGACGCGCTGCTCGTCGACCAGGTCAGCCGGTCCGACACGTACCCGTACGTCGACGTCCGCGAGGACGACGTGACCCTCGGCCACGAGGCCACGGTCTCCAAGGTGAGCGACGACCAGCTCTTCTACTTCATGCAGCGCGGCATGGAGGAGGACGAGGCCATGGCGATGATCGTCCGCGGGTTCGTCGAGCCCATCGCGCGCGAGCTCCCGATGGAGTACGCGCTCGAGCTGAACCGCCTCATCGAGCTGCAGATGGAAGGAGCCGTCGGCTGATGACCCTCGTCGACACCGACCGCACGGTCGAGAACATCGGTCAGGCCCTGGAGCTCGACCACGTCGAGTCCCACCTGCACCCCGAGCCGTCCTACGACGTCGCGGCGCACCCGGTGCCCACGGGCCTGGAGGAGATCTGGCGCTTCACGCCGCTGAAGCGGCTGCGTGGCCTGCTCGACGGCACCCCCTCCGACGCGCACCTGACGTGGGAGCAGCAGCTCCCCGAGGGCGTCACGCTCACCGAGATCAGCACGGCCGAGGCGCAGGCCCTGGCCGTCAACGCCCCCTTCGACCGGCTCGGCGCGCTCGCCGTCGCCAACGCCGGGGGAGCGGTGCTGCTCGACGTGCCCGCCGACACCGAGCTCACGGAGCCCGTGCGCCTCACGCTCACGGGTGACTCCGTCGACTCGACCGTCTGGGGCCACGTCGTGGTCCGCGTCGGCACGCACGCGAAGGCCACGGTGGTCGTCGACCACGCGGGCAGCGCGACGTACGACGCGTTCACCCAGGTCGTCGTCGGCGACGGCGCCTCGCTCGACCTCGTCACGGTCAACGACTGGGCCGACGACGCCGTGCACGCCGGCCAGTACAACGTGCGCGTCGGTCGCGACGCGTCGGTCCGCGCGTTCGAGGTCAGCCTCGGCGGCGACCTCGTGCGCACCAACGTGAACGTCGACTACGCGGGGCCCGGCGGCAGTGCCGAGCTCCTCGGCGTCTACTTCGCCGACGCCGGCCAGCACATCGAGCACCGCCAGTTCGTCGACCACACGGCGCCGCGCACCAAGAGCAACGTCGAGTACAAGGGCGCGCTGCAGGGCCAGGACGCGCACACCGTCTGGGTCGGCAACGTGCTCATCCGCAAGGTGGCCGAGGGCATCGAGACGTTCGAGCAGAACGACAACCTCGTGCTCACCGACGGCGCCAAGGCCGACTCCGTGCCGAACCTGGAGATCGAGACCGGCGACATCGCCGGTGCCGGTCACGCCAGCACCACCGGCCGCTTCGACGACAACCACCTGTTCTACCTGCAGAGCCGGGGCATCGAGGAGGCCGAGGCGCGTCGTCTCGTCGTGCACGGCTTCTTCAACGACATCATCCGACGCATCGGCGTGCCCGAGCTGCAGGAGCGGCTCGTGGAGGCGATCGAGTCCGAGCTGGCCGGTGCCGACCTGAGCAAGGTCGGCTGAGCGATGCCCGAGTCCGGACCCCAGTTCGCGGCACCCCTCGACGTCCTCGTCGAGGGGACCGCGACCGCGGTGACCGTCGACGGCGTCGACGTCGCGCTGGTGCGCGAGGGCGACGCGGTCTACGCGATCCGCGACGAGTGCTCGCACGCCGCCATCCCGCTGTCGGAGGGGGAGGTGGAGGGCTGCGAGATCGAGTGCTGGCTGCACGGGTCGCGCTTCGACGCCCGCACCGGCAAGCCCCTCAACCTGCCGGCCACCGAGGCCGTCCCCACCTACCCCACGACCATCACCGACGGACGCGTCCTGGTCGACGTGTCCGCCCCCACCAGGAGCTGAACCACATGAGCACCCTCGAGATCAAGAACCTGCACGTCTCGGTCAACACCGAGGACGGCGCGAAGGAGATCCTGCGCGGCGTCGACCTCACGGTCGACAGCGGCGAGGTCCACGCCATCATGGGCCCGAACGGCTCGGGCAAGTCGACGCTCGCGTACTCGATCGCCGGCCACCCGAAGTACACCGTCACCGACGGCGAGGTCCTGCTGGACGGCGAGAACATCCTCGAGCTCAGCGTCGACGAGCGCGCCCGCGCGGGCCTGTTCCTCGCGATGCAGTACCCCGTCGAGGTCCCCGGCGTGTCCGTCGCGAACTTCCTGCGCACCGCCAAGACCGCCATCGACGGCGAGGCCCCCAAGCTGCGCACCTGGGTCAAGGACGTCAACGCCGCCCTCGAGCGCGTCACCCTCGACCCGACGTTCGCGCAGCGCAGCGTCAACGAGGGCTTCTCCGGCGGTGAGAAGAAGCGTCACGAGATCGCCCAGCTCGAGCTGCTGAACCCCAAGTTCGCCGTGCTCGACGAGACCGACTCCGGCCTCGACATCGACGCCCTGCGCGTGGTGTCCGAGGGCGTCAACCCGCTACACCGACCAGGGTGACCGTGGCGTCCTGCTGATCACGCACTACACGCGGATCCTGCAGTACATCAAGCCCGACTTCGTGCACGTGTTCGTCGCGGGCAGGCTGGCCGAGTCCGGCGGTCGCGAGCTGGCCGACCAGCTCGAGGCGGAGGGCTACGACAAGTACGTGAAGGCCGCGGTCTGATCATGACCTCCTACGACGTCGAGGCGGTCCGCAAGGACTTCCCCATCCTCGAGCGCACGCTGGCGGGCGACCACCCGCTGGTGTACCTCGACAGCGCCAACACGTCCCACAAGCCGCGCCAGGTGGTCGAGGCGATCGAGCAGCACTACCTGCAGCACAACGCGAACGTGGCCCGGGCGATGCACCAGCTCGGTGCCGAGGCGAGCGAGGCGTTCGAGCTGGGTCGCACCAAGGTGGCCGGCTTCATCGGCGCCGGTCGGCGTGAGGAGGTCGTGTTCACCAAGAACGCGTCCGAGGCGCTGAACCTGGTGGCGCGCGTGCTGGGCGACGCGGGCACGGTGGGGGAGGGCGACGAGGTCGTCATCTCCGAGATGGAGCACCACTCCAACATCGTGCCGTGGCAGCTGCTCACGGAGCGCACCGGCGCGACGCTGCGCTGGTTCGGCGTGACCGACGAGGGGCGTCTCGACCTCGACGACCTCGACACGCTCGTCACCGAGCGCACCAAGGTCGTCTCCCTGACGTGGGTCTCGAACATGCTCGGCACGATCAACCCGGTCGAGCGGGTCATCGCCCGGGCCCACGAGGTCGGCGCGCTGGTCGTCATCGACGGGTCGCAGGCCGTGCCGCAGATCCCGGTCGACGTCAGCAGCCTCGGCGCCGACTTCGTCGCCTTCACCGGCCACAAGATGGTCGGCCCGACGGGCATCGGCGTCCTCTGGGGCCGCTACGACCTGCTCGCCTCGCTGCCTCCGTTCCTGGGTGGCGGCGAGATGATCGAGACCGTGACGATGGAGCGTTCGACGTTCGCTGCTCCGCCGCACCGGTTCGAGGCCGGCACCCCGCCGATCGCCCAGTCCGTCGGGCTGGGTGCCGCAGTGGACTACCTGACCGCGCTCGGCATGGAGAACGTGGCCGCGCACGAGCAGGCGATCACGGCCTACGCGCTGGAGCGCATGCAGGAGGTCGACGGCCTGACGGTCGTCGGACCGAGGGAGGCCGTGCAGCGTGGGGGAGCGATCAGCTTCACCCTCGACGACGTGCACCCGCACGACGTCGCCCAGCTGCTCGACTCCCGCGGCGTGGCGGTCCGCGCCGGGCACCACTGCGCCAAGCCGGCGCACCAGCGGTTCGGTGTGCAGTCCACCACGCGCGCGTCGTTCTACCTGTACACGACCGAGGCCGAGATCGACGCGCTCGTCGACGCGATCCGGCACACCCAGCAGTACTTCGGAGGGCGGTGACCATGGCCGACGCATCCCAGGTGGACGCGCTGTACCAGGAGATCATCCTCGACCACTACAAGCAGAAGCACCGGCTCGGGCCTGCGTGACCCGTTCGAGTCCGAGGTGCACCACGTCAACCCGACGTGCGGCGACGAGGTGACCCTGCGGGTCCACCTCGACGCCGGCACCGTCTCCGACGTCTCGTACGACGCCGTCGGCTGCTCGATCAGCCAGGCGTCGGCGTCGGTGCTCAACGACCTCGTGGTCGGCAAGCCCGTCGACGACGCCTTCGCGACGCTCGACGCCTTCCAGGCCCTCATGCAGGGCAAGGGCGAGGTCGAGCCCGACGAGGACGTGCTCGAGGACGGCATCGCGTTCGCCGGTGTCGCCCAGTTCCCGGCGCGCGTGAAGTGCGCGCTGCTCTCGTGGATGGCGTTCAAGGACGCCACCAGCCAGGCTCTCAGCACCCAGGAGGACGCATGAGCGACCCCACCAGCACCCCTGACCACTCCGACCTGCCTGAGGTCGACCTGAACGCCCCGCAGGAGTCCGCCGTGTCGACGGCGACGAAGGACGAGGACGTCTGGGAGGCGATGAAGGACGTCGTCGACCCCGAGCTCGGCATCAACGTCGTCGACCTCGGCCTCGTCTACGGCGTCGACGTCGACGACCACAGCAACACGGTCCTGTCGATGACCCTGACCTCCGCGGCCTGCCCGCTGACCGACGTCATCGAGGACCAGACCCGCGCCGCCCTCGACGGGATCGTCAACGACTTCCGGATCGAGTGGGTCTGGATGCCGCCGTGGGGCCCGGACAAGATCACCGACGACGGCCGCGAGATGCTGCGTGCCCTGGGGTTCAACGTCGGCTGAGTCCTGCCGCGACCTCCGACCCCGGCTCCCGCGCATCGCGGGTGTCGGGGTCGGCTGTGTCGGAGGGTCGAGGAGTCGAAGGCGGTGGCATGACCCACGTCTCCTCGCGAGGATGCGGAGGAGCGGGCGGTCGCCCCGTAGACTGCTCCGGTGAGCTACTACCAGCGGGAGTGACGACCGGACCACGTCCGGCGTTCTCGCACACCCCCTGACCACGAAAGCTCCCCCATGATCACCGTCAACGACGTGACGCTGCGCTTCGGCGCCCGCGTCCTGATGCAGAACGTCTCCTTCCGCGTCGACAAGGGCGACAAGATCGGCCTCGTCGGCCGCAACGGCGCCGGCAAGACCACGCTCACGCGGATGCTGTCCGGCGACGGCCAGCCCGCCGAGGGCAGCATCACGCTCAGCGGGAAGATCGGCTACCTCCCGCAGGACCCGAAGTCCGGCGACCTGTCGATCACCGCCCGCGACCGGATCCTCGGCGCCCGCGGGCTCGACGACGCGCTCGCGACGATGCGCAAGGCCGAGCTCGACATGGGCTCGGCCGACCCCGACGTCGCCGAGCGGGCGATGAAGGCCTACGGCCGCGCCCAGGACGTGTTCTCGGCCGGCGGCGGGTACGCCGCCGAGGCCGAGGCCGCGACCATCTCGAACGCGCTCGGCCTGCCCGACCGCGTGCTCGACCAGCAGCTGCAGACGCTCTCCGGTGGCCAGCGTCGCCGCATCGAGCTGGCCCGCATCCTGTTCAGCGACGCCGACACGATGCTGCTCGACGAGCCGACCAACCACCTCGACGCCGACTCGATCACCTGGCTCCGCGGCTTCCTCAAGACGTTCTCCGGTGGTCTCGTGATCATCAGCCACGACGTCGACCTGGTCGAGGAGACGGTCAACAAGGTCTTCTACCTCGACGCCAACCGCGCCACCATCGACATCTACAACACCGGCTGGAAGCACTACCTGCGCCAGCGCGAGGCCGACGAGGCGCGCCGCAAGCGCGAGCGCGAGATCACGACGAAGACCGCCGAGCGACTCGTCGCGCAGGGCAACAAGATGCGCGCGAAGGCCAGCAAGGCCAGCGCCGCGCAGCAGATGCTGCGGCGCGCCGAGCAGATGATGTCCGGCCTCGACGACGTCCGCCAGGCCGACAAGGTCGCCAAGATCGACTTCCCGAAGCCGGCCCCGTGCGGCAAGACCCCGCTCATGGCCCAGGGACTCTCCAAGTCCTACGGCGCGCTGGAGATCTTCGCGGGCGTCGACCTCGCGATCGACAAGGGCAGCCGCGTGGTCGTGCTCGGTCTGAACGGAGCGGGCAAGACCACCCTGCTGCGGATGCTCGCCGGCACCCTGCAGTCCGACACCGGCGAGATCCAGCCGGGTCACGGGCTGAAGATCGGCTACTTCGCCCAGGAGCACGAGACGCTCGACATGGACCGCACCGTGCTCGAGAACATGCAGCGCTCCGCGCCGGAGCTCACCGACACCCAGGCGCGCAGCGTCCTCGGCGCGTTCCTGTTCTCCGGCGACGACACCGCGAAGCCGGCCAAGGTGCTCTCGGGCGGTGAGCGGACGCGCCTCGCGCTGGCAGGGCTCATCGTCTCGAGCGCGAACGTGCTGCTGCTCGACGAGCCGACCAACAACCTCGACCCGGCCTCGCGCGAGGAGGTGCTCGACGCGATCCGTCGGTACGAGGGCGCGATCGTCCTCGTGTCCCACGACGAGGGCGCCGTGCGCGCACTCGACCCCGACCGCGTGCTGCTGCTGCCCGACGGCGACGAGGACCTGTGGAACGACGGCTACGCCGAGCTGGTCTCCCTGGCCTGATCGTCCTCGGAGGCGGCGCCCGCGCCGCGCCGGCGCTCGAGCCACTCGATGCGCGCGAACCAGACGAACCCGGCCAGCGCGAGCCCGGCGAAGAACCACCACTGCAGCCCGTAGAAGAAGTGTGGGCCGCCGCCGAGGTCGGGCCTCGGCTCGAGCTCGAGCCCGCCGGTGCCGCCGGTCTGCTCGCGCAGGTTGAGGTAGCCGGACCTCACGTCGTAGGGGAGCGAGCCGGCCAGCCCGGTGCTCGAGATCGAGCGGACCTGCCCCTCCACCGGCGTCGTCGCGTCGGCGCCGGCGCCGCTGTCGGGGCGCAGCCAGCCCTGCACGGTGACGGTCCCGCTCGGCGGTGCGGGGACGTCGCTGGGGGCGGCCGCCGTGTTCGACGTGGGCACCCACCCGCGGTCGACCAGCACGGCGCTGCCGTCGTCGAGGAGGAGCGGCGTGACCACCTCGGCGCCGGGGCGACCGTCGCGGGTGCTGAACTTCACCGTCACCTGGGAGGTCGGGTCGTAGCGCCCCTGCGCGACGACCCGAGTCCACTCGAGGTCCTTCGTGACCTTCAGGCCGACCGGTGCGACCTGGTCGAGGGGGACGGGGTCGGCGGCCAGGTGCTGCTCGACCCGCTCGTTCGACTCGTGCCGGACCTCGCGCTTGTGCCACTGCCAGTCGCCCATGAGCACGCACACGACCGCGAGCGCCACGACGGCGAGGAAGAACCCGATCCACCGGGCACTGAGCAGGAACCGCACCCCTCGAATCTAGCCGCCCGACACCAGCGCGCTCCGGCGAGGTTGGGTCCGCGCTCCTAGACTGGGGGGATGCAGCTCGGTGACAGACATGGACGTGTGGCCACCGACCTGCGGGTCTCGTTGACGGACCGGTGCAACCTGCGCTGCCAGTACTGCATGCCGGCCGAGGGGCTCGACTGGATGCCCACGGCCGAGGTGCTCACCGACGACGAGGTCGTCCGGCTGATCCACGTCGCGGTCACCCGCCTCGGCGTCGTCGACGTCCGGTTCACCGGCGGCGAGCCGCTGCTGCGTCGCGGGCTCGCCTCGATCGTCGCGGCCACCAAGGCGATGCCCGGGTCGCCCCGCACCGCCATCACCACGAACGCCCTCGGGCTGAGCCGCACGGCCCACGCGCTCGCCGCCGCCGGCCTCGACCGGGTCAACGTCAGCCTCGACACCACCGACCCGGAGACGTTCCACCGGATCACGTTGCGCGACCGCTTCCACGACGTCGTGGCAGGCCTCGAGGCCGCCGCCGCCGCAGGGCTGACGCCCGTCAAGATCAACGCGGTGCTGCTGCGCGGGCTCAACGAGGACGAGGGCCCCGCGCTGCTGCGCTGGTGCATGGAGCGAGGCTACGAGCTGCGCTTCATCGAGCAGATGCCGCTCGACGCTCAGCACGGCTGGGACCGCAGCCGCATGATCACGGCCGACGAGATCCTCGCGCGACTCTCCGAGCACGTGACCCTCACGCCCCTCGACGGGCGGGGGAGCGCCCCGGCCGAGAAGTTCCAGGTCGACGGGGGCCCGCACACCGTGGGGATCATCGGGTCGGTCACACGGCCGTTCTGCGCCGACTGCAACCGCGTCCGCCTGACCGCCGACGGCCAGGTGCGCACGTGCCTGTTCGCCCGCGAGGAGTCCGACCTGCGCGCTGCGCTGCGCGGCGGGGCCGACGACGACGAGCTGGCCCGCCGGTGGGTCGACGCGATGTGGGGCAAGGCGGCCGGGCACGGCATCGACGACCCCACGTTCCTGCAGCCGTCGCGACCGATGTCCTCGATCGGCGGCTGAGCGGCCCGTCAGCCCTCGAGCGGGAGCGTCTCCTTGTAGAACCCGCGCGCGTCGAGGAAGCGGCGCAGCGACTGCTCGTGCTCGTCGCACGCCAACCAGGTCTTGCGACGGTCCGGCGTGTGGATCTTGGGGTTGTTCCACTCGACGCGGTGCAGGGCCGCCGCCGTGCAGCCCTTGGCCGAGCAGACCAGCTCGTCAGTCACGCTCGGCACGACGCTCCTCGGCGGGACCGTCGCTGATCTGGCCGAACGGCTCGGGCTTCATGATGTCGGTGCCCTCACCCTTGGTGCGGACGCCGGCGTTGGCCAGGATCACCGAGGTGTACGGCAGGAACACGGCGCCCACCAGGAGCACGATCGCGAGCCACATGACGTGGTTCCAGGCGATCACGGCCCCGATGAAGCAGAGCGTGCGCACGCCCATGCTGAGGGCGTAGCGGAGCTCGCGGGACCCCAGCTCGTCGCTGTGCCCCTCGCTGGCCGAGGTGATCGAGTAGACCTGCTCGTCACGGCTGCCAGCGGAGCCGGTCGACGAGCCCTTCGGCGGTGTGTGCTTCACCTCTCCAGCGTACGTCGCGTCGGGCGGACCCGCCGGGCGCCGGGACGTGAGGAGCAGGACACCGGCATGATGCTGTCATGAGCAACCGCACCTACCGCGTCACCGAGATCGTCGGCACCTCTCCCGAGGGTGTCACCCAGGCCATCGAGAACGGCATCAAGCGCGCCGGCCAGACCCTGCGTCACCTCGACTGGTTCGAGGTCGAGGGCATCCGCGGCGCGATCACCGACACCGACGTGTCGCACTACCAGGTGACGATGAAGATCGGCTTCCGCCTCGAGGACGACGAGTAGTCACCCGCTGGTCACTCTCCGGGGCCGCGATGTCGCGGGGGCGGGTCACTCCTCCTCGGCCGCGTCGGCGGCCTCGACCTCCTCGCGCGTGATGCCGAGGAGGTACATGACCGAGTCGAGGTACGGCACGTTGACCGACGTCTGCGCCTGGTCGCGCACCATCGGCTTGGCGTTGAACGCGATGCCCAGCCCCGCAGCGGCCAGCATGTCGAGGTCGTTGGCCCCGTCGCCCACCGCCACCGTGTTCTTGAGCCCGATGCGCGCCTCGGCGGCGAAGCGCCGCAGCGCCTCCGCCTTGCCGGCCCGGTCGACCACGGCACCCACGACCCCGCCCGTGAGCCGGCCGTCGACGACCTCCAGCTCGTTGGCCGCCCAGTAGTCGATGCCCAGGTCGGCGGCGATGCGCTCGATGATCTGGGTGAAGCCACCACTGACGAGCGCGAACCGGTAGCCGAGCCGTTTGAGGCTGCGCACCATCGTCCGAGCACCGGGCGTGTACTCCAGCGCCGCGTAGACGTCGTCGAGCGCCGACGCCGGCACGCCCTCGAGCCGGGCCACGCGCTGGCGCAAGGACTCCTCGAAGTCGATCTCGCCCCGCATCGCCGACTCCGTGACCGCCGCGACCTCGTCCGCGCAGCCGGCGTGCTCCGCGAGCATCTCGATGACCTCGCCCTGGATCAGCGTCGAGTCGACGTCCATCACGACGAGCCGCTGGGCGTGGCGCAGGATGCCGCGCTCCTCGACGGCCACGTCGACGCCGTGCTCGAAGGCGGCCGCCGCGAGCTCGACCTGCAGGACGTCGGGGTCGGCTCCGGAGACCTCCAGCCGCAGCGCCGTCACGGGGTAGCGGGCGAGGCGCAGGATCCGGTCGATGTTGCCGCCCGCGGCCTTGATGCGGCTGGTCAGGGCGGTCATCGCCGCGGGACGCAGCGGGTGGCCGAGCAGCGTGACCTGGCTGCGACCCACCCGGCGGGGGCGGTTGTCGCCGACGCCGTGCTCGACCTCGACCTCCATGCCCAGCTCGGTCGCGGTCGCGCGCACCGCGGCCTCGAGGGCGTCGACGTCGTCCGGCAACGACACGAGCACGCTCAGCACGAGACGGCCGCGGACGACGAGCTGCTCGACGTCGACGACCTCGACCTCGAACGGCTCGAGCGACGCGAACAGCCTCGTCGAGACGCCGCTGCGGTCGGGTCCCGTCAGGGTCAGCAGCAGGGTGGGCGAGGTGAGGTGCACGGCCGGCACGTGGGCGCTCATCGGGACCGAGGCTATCGCCCGACCGCCCGTCGGCGACGCGGGACGCCACGATAGGTTGGACACAGCGCGCCAGCCTCGGTGCGAGCGCGCCGTCGTCCGGTCCGACCAGCAGCAGGAGACCCCGCATGGCCACCGCGTTCCAGCTCGACTCGGTGAGCGTGGTCAGGCCCGGCAAGCGCCTGCTCGACGACGTCTCCTGGACCGTGCACGACGACGAGCGCTGGGTCGTGCTCGGCCCCAACGGCGCCGGCAAGAGCACCCTGCTCCAGGTGGTCGGCGCGCACCTGCACCCGACGTCGGGCAGCGCGGAGATCCTCGGCGAGCGTCTCGGCGCCACCGACGTGTTCGACCTGCGCACCCGGATCGGCCACAGCGCGACCGTCGTCGCCGACCGGATCCCGCCGGTCGAGCGCGTCGAGGACGTCGTGCTCTCCGCCGCGCACGCGGTGACCGGCCGCTGGCGCGAGACCTACGACGAGGACGACGTGCAGCGCGCCCGCCAGATCATGGGCGAGCTCGGCATCACCGCCCTCGCCGACCGCACCTTCGGGACGCTCTCGGAGGGCGAGCGCAAGCGGTCGCTCATCGCCCGCGCGCTGATGACCGACCCCGAGCTGCTGCTGCTCGACGAGCCGGGCGCCGGGCTCGACCTCGGTGCCCGCGAGGACCTCCTGGCCAGCCTCGACGTGCTGTCCTCGACCCCTGGCGCGCCCGTGCTCGTGATGGTCTCCCACCACGTCGAGGAGATCCCGCCGGGCTTCACGCACGTGCTCCTGCTGCGCGACGGCGGCGTCGTCGCGCGGGGCCCGATCGCCGAGGTCCTGACCGCGGAGAATCTTGGCACCACGTTCGGGATGCGGCTCGAGCTCGACCACGTCGACGGTCGCTACGCGGCCCGGCGCGCGCAGTACGGCCGACGAGCGCTGCGCTGACGTCGTGCCTCACGTGGCTGGTAGCGTGACGCGCCCGACGCGTGTGCGCGACTGCGCCGTCACGAGAGGAGACCACCGATGATCGAGTGGATGACGGAGAACGCCTGGGTCACCTGGGTCGGCGTCGCCGTCCTGCTGGCGGTCGCCGAGCTGCTGAGCCTCGACCTCGTGCTGCTCATGTTCGCGATCGGCGCGCTGGCCGGGGCGGTCGCGAGCGCCGTGGGCGCGCCCTTCTGGGTGGCGATGCTCGCGTTCGGCGTCGTCGGCGTCGGGCTGCTGTTCTTCGCCCGACCACCCATGGTCGCCCGCCTGCACGCCGGACCGACGCTCACCACCGGCCACGACGCGCTCGTCGGCCGGACCGGCGTCGTGCTCGAGCCGGTCGGCCCGTTCGGCGGCCGCATCACGCTCGCGAGCGAGGTGTGGTCGGCCCGCACCGAGGGCGACGCCGAGGTGGCGCCCGGAGCCGAGGTCGTCGTGACCCGCATCGACGGCGCCACCGCCGTCATCACCCCGAAGGAGTCCTGAGCATGACCGCCTTGACCATCTTCCTGGTCCTGCTGGCGATCCTCGCCGTCGTCGTCGTGACGATGACGATCAAGATCGTCCCGCAGGCCCGCGCCGGTATCGTGGAGCGGTTCGGCAAGTACCGCACCACCCTCTCGGCCGGCCTGAACATCGTCGTCCCGTTCATCGACAAGGTGCGCTACATGATCGACCTGCGCGAGCAGGTCGTCTCGTTCCCGCCGCAGCCGGTGATCACCGAGGACAACCTCACGGTCTCCATCGACACGGTCATCTACTTCCAGGTGACCGACCCCGTGGCCGCGACGTACGAGATCGCCCACTACATCCAGGCCATCGAGCAGCTCACCATGACGACGCTGCGCAACATCATCGGTGGCATGAGCCTCGAGCACGCGCTCACGAGCCGCGACCAGATCAACTCCGGCCTGCGCGGCGAGCTCGACGGGGCCACCGGCAAGTGGGGCATCCGCGTCAACCGGGTCGAGCTCAAGGGCATCGACCCGCCGCCGTCGATCATCGACGCGATGGAGAAGCAGATGCGCGCCGAGCGCGACAAGCGCGCCGCGATCCTCACCGCCGAGGGCGACCGGCAGAGCGCCATCCTCACCGCCGAGGGCCAGAAGCAGGCCGCCATCCTGACCGCCGAGGGCGAGAAGCAGGCCGCGATCCTGTCGGCCGAGGGCGAGAAGCAGGCGGCCATCCTGACGGCGCAGGGCGAGGGCCGCGCCATCGAGACGGTCTTCCAGGCCATCCACGACGGCAACCCGGACCAGAAGCTGCTGTCCTACCAGTACCTGCAGACGCTGCCGAAGATCGCCAGCGGCGAGAACGCGTCGACCTGGATCATCCCGGCCGAGCTCACCAAGGCCCTCGGCACGCTCGGGAACCAGCTCGGCACGATCCCCGTCGACGGCGGCGGCAGCCGCAACCGGGTCGACCTCGACGAGCCCGTCGAGACGGGGGAGTCCTCGGCCGGCACGCAGGCCGCGGTCGAGGCGGCGCTCGAGGCCGCCAAGGCCGCCGAGAAGCCCGGGGTGGGGACTGGCGGGGGCACCGCAGACCCGGTCGCCCCGCCGACGCCCACCGACGGCGAGGAGCCGCCGGCCCCGCCGGCCTGAGCGATCCCCAGCCCACGGACGAGGGCCCCGGAGCAGCAGCTCCGGGGCCCTCGTGCGTCAGCGCCGTCGTCGCCGACGGCGCGACGCGTCAGTGCTGGTAGGTGCCGTGGACGATCGCGCGACCGAGCGTCTTGAACGCCAGGTTGAAGCCGACGACGGCGGGGCTCACGTCGCCGTCGACCCCGAGCTTCTCCTCGCCCACCGCGTGGACCACGAAGAAGTAGCGGTGCGGCTGGTCGCCCTCCGGCGGCGCGGCCCCCATGAAGTTCTTGCTGCCACCGTCGTTGCGGACGTGGAAGGCGCCCTCGGGCAGCGTGTCGTCGCTCGCGCCGGCGCCGGCGTCCAGCGAGGTGACGTCGGCGGGGATGTCGACGACCGTCCAGTGCCAGAAGCCGGACACGATCGGGGCGTCGGGGTCGTAGCAGGTGACGACGTAGGACCGCGTGCCCTCGGGGGCGCCGCTCCAGGACAGCTGCGGCGAGGTGTCGCCGTGCGCGTTGACCTGGTCGTCCTTGAGCGGGGCGCCGTCGGTGACGTCGTCGCTCGTGACCGAGAACGACGCCGCGGCCGGCAGCAGCGGATAGGGGTCGGGGGTGACGGGACGTTCGAGACTCATGACCCCACGCTAGCGACGCCCTCCTCCTCGCGCAGTCCGGACGCCGGCCGTCCCAGTGTCCTGTCCAGCGTCCTGACGAGCCCCGTCGAGCGCCCCGGCAGGGCCCCGGATGCGCCTCACCCGAGTGCTCGCCGACCATTCATCACCCGTTCACCGCAGACGCTCCGGACGCCGTCGCGCGCTGTCAGAGTTCTCGAGGCCCGTCCACCGACGCGCCGTCCTCCACCCCCAGGAGCACCAGGCGTGACCACCGTCCTGCGCAGCGAGCCTGCGCGCGTCGACGTCGACGAGCCCCGACCGCTCTCGACGGAGCTCAGCGGCTCCGACCGCACCTTCGTCCTCTCCACGCGGAGCATCGCCGTGACGGTGCTCGTCATCACCGGCGGGATCGGCCTGTTCCTCGCGTGGTCGGCGGTGCCGACGATGCAGCGGTACGGGCTCGGGTTCCTCACCGAGACGCAGTGGGAGCCGGAGTCGGACAAGCTCGGCATCGGCTCGGTGCTCATCGGCACCTTCACGGTCGCCTCCGTCGCCCTCGTCGTGGCGTTCCCGCTGTCTCTGCTCGCGGCGCTCTACATCGCCGAGTACGCGCCCCCGGGCCTGCGGGCACCGCTCACCTCGCTGGTCGACCTCATGGCCGCGGTGCCCAGCCTCGTGTACGGGCTGTGGGGCTTCTTCCTGCTGAAGCCGTACGTCGCCGACGTCGCCCACTGGTTGCACCAGCACCTCGGCTTCATCCCGATCTTCCGGGTCGACACCGATCCCGACGCCGCCGTCTGGGACCGCTCGGCCTACACCGCCTCGGCCTTCCTGGCCGGTCTCGCCGTGGCGATGATGGTCATCCCCATGGCGACCGCCGTGATGCGGCAGGTGTTCTCCCAGACCCCTCCCGGCGAGCGGGAGGCCGCCTTCGCCCTCGGCGCGACCCACTGGGGCGTCGTGCGCACCGTGGTGCTGCCCTTCGGCCGCGGCGGCATCATCGGCGGCACCATGCTCGGGCTGGGCCGCGCGCTCGGCGAGACGATCGCGGTCCTGCTGATCATCTCCCCGTCGTTCGACCTGAAGGTGCGCCCGCTGGAGATCGGCACCAACACCATCTCCGCCCTCATCGCCGGTCGCTTCGGCGAGGCCGCCGACACGCAGCTAGCGGCGCTGCTCGCCGCGGGCTTCGTGCTGTTCGTCATCACCCTCGTCATCAACTCGCTCGCCGCGATGGTCGTCGCGCGCAGCCGGTCCGGAGCAGGAGCCGACGCATGAGCGCGCCCACCCTCGACCCCGACCTCACCCGCACGACGGACCTCCCGGCCGTCACGGTGCCGCCCGCGACCCCGCAGGCAGCTCGGCCCGGTGCCACGGCCACCGCGGCGCGGGGGACGACGTCGGTGCGCACCGAGCCGTCCGTCCGCAAGAACGACGTCGACGGACCGCGCCGCCTGCTGCGCTCGACGACGGCCGAGCAGCGCTTCGTCCAGCTGGGCGCCTGGCTGGCCGCGGTCGCGCTGGCCTGGCTCGTGACCGACCGCCTGCTGCCCTGGGACGGCGCGGTCGCGTTCACGCTGACGACGTTCGTGCTGGGCCTGGTGATCGTCGGGCTGCTCACGGCCGTGGTCGGGACGGGCCCGGAGGTCGTCGACCGGGTCATGAGCGCCGTGGTGCACGCCGCGGTGGTCCTGCTGGGCCTGGCGCTGCTGAGCACCGTGCTGTTCATCTTCCTGCGCGGCCGCGAGGCGCTGTTCCACGTCAACTTCTTCACCCACGACATGGAGGGCGTCGGTCCGCGCGACCCGTTCACCCGGGGCGGCATCCTGCACGCGATCGTCGGCTCGCTGATCCAGGTCGGCATCGCCGTGGCCATCACCATCCCGCTCGGCATCGGCACCGCGATCTACATGACCGAGGTCGGCGGCCGGCTCGCACGGGTCGTGCGCACCGTCGTCGAGGCCATGACGGCCCTGCCGTCGATCGTCGCCGGTCTGTTCATCTACACCGTCGCGATCGTGACGCTCGGGCTGCCGAGCTCGGGCCTGGCCGCTGCTCTCGCTCTCGCCGTCATGATGCTGCCGATCATCGCCCGCGCCTCCGACGTCGTGCTCCGGGTCGTGCCCGGCAGCCTGCGGGAGGCGAGCCTGGCGCTCGGCGCCTCCCGCTGGCGCACCGTCTGGCACGTCGTGCTGCCGACGGCGCGGCCCGGCCTGGCGACCGCCGTCATCCTCGGCGTCGCGCGCGGCATCGGTGAGACGTCGCCGGTCCTGCTGACGTCGGGCTCGGCCACGTTCCTCGTGACCAACCCGACCGGTGGCGTCATGAACTCGCTGCCGCTCTACATCTACTCGACGGTCCGCTCCGGCGAGCCGCTCGAGATCGCCCGCGCCTTCGCAGCCGCCTCCGTGCTGCTGGGCCTCGTGCTGACGTTGTTCGTGGTCGCTCGCCTCCTGGCGCGACCGAGGAAGGGAACCCGGTGAACCAGAGTCTTCTCGCCCGCCCCGCTCGCGCGGGCGTCGGCGTCGTGCTGCTCGCGATCGCGGTGCTGATCGCGTCGTCGCGCCCCGCGGAGGCTGCCTACGCCCAGATCGAGGGGTCGGGCTCCACCTGGTCCCAGGTGATCGTCAACCAGTGGATCACCGACGTGTCGGCGAACGGCATCAAGGTGACCTACACCGGACGCGGCTCGTCGGCCGGACGCAAGGCGTTCGCGGCCGGCACCACCGACTTCGGCATCACCGAGGTGCCCTACCAGGGCAGCGGTGCGCAGGGAGGTGACGACCCGCCGCCGAAGAACCGGCCCTTCTCCTACGTGCCGATCGTCGCGGGCGGCACGGCCTTCACGTACCAGGTCCGGGTCGGCGGGAAGATGGTCCGCAACCTGCGCCTGTCGGGCGACACCATCGCGAAGATCTTCACGAACAAGATCACCAACTGGAACGACCCCGCGATCGCCAAGGACAACAACGGTACGAAGCTGCCGTCGCTGAAGATCCGACCAGTCGTGCGCTCGGACGGCTCGGGCACCACCGCCCAGTTCACGGCCTGGCTCGACTCGCAGCACGCGAGCGACTGGCGCCCGTTCTTCGGCCGCGCAGGCCTGACGTCGTACTTCCCGCGCAAGGGCAACGCGACCGGTGCGAACGGCTCGGACCAGGTGATGAACACCATCGCCGACGCGGCCGGCAACGGGACCATCGGCTACGTCGAGTACTCCTACCCGGTCAACAAGAACTTCCCGGTCGTGAAGGTGCTGAACCGGTCGGGCTACTACGTCGAGCCGACGCAGTACAACGTGGCCGTCGCCCTGACGAAGGCGCGGATCCGCAAGGACCTGACGCAGGACCTGCTCGGCGTCTACACGGCGCAGGACAAGCGGGCCTACCCCCTCTCGTCGTACAGCTACCTGCTGCTGCCGACCGGCGCGAAGGACCAGCGCATGACCACGTCCAAGCGGCAGTCGCTGGCGGACTTCATGTTCTACTCGCTCTGCGAGGGGCAGACGAAGGCCGGCAAGTACGGGTACTCGCCGCTGCCGCTCAACCTCGTGCAGGCGGGCTTCACCGAGCTGTCCAAGCTGCGGAAGGCCGACCCGAAGGTCAACCTCAACGACCGCTCGGTCACCAAGTGCAACAACCCCACGTTCGTGCCGGGCAACCTGTCGGCCAACAAGCTCGCGCAGATCGCGCCCATGCCGGCGAGCTGCGACCAGCAGGGCCAGGGCCCGTGCACCACGGGCACGGGCACCGCGCCCACGTCGGTGGAGCAGGCGAAGAAGGGCGGCGGTGCCGGCAGCGGCTCGGGCGGCACCGGCGGCGCTGCCGGAGGTGACGGCTCGGCAGGCGGCACGCCCGACGCGCCCGGCGCCGGTGGGGCGATCGACCCCGAGACCGGTCTCCCGGTCGGCTCCGCGTCCTCGGGCGGCGGCGCGGCGACGGTGGCGGTGCAGACCGAGCTGACCGCAGGCCGAGCCGGCGACGACGGGATCTTCGGCACGCTCGCGGCCGTCGAGCTCCTGGCCATCATCCTGGCGCCGGGGGTCGTCGCCGTGGCGCTACGGCGTCGCACGCGCAGCACGACGGGAGCCCGCTCGTGAGGTGGCGCAAGGTCCTCGCGACCGTCGCCGTGGCCGCCGTCGGCACCGGCCTCCTGACGTCGGCCGGCGTGCAGGCGCAGGGTGACGACGTCGGCGCGTTCCGCCAGACGAAGACGGTCGAGCGGACCTTCACCGAGAACGGCGACGAGGTCCGGGTGGACCGCCGCGACGTGACGGTCCAGGTCGACCACACGCGCAACCTGCGCGGGCGCGAGCGCGTCCACGTGACGTGGGACGGCGCACGCCCGAGCGGCGGTCGCTCCACGAGCCCGTTCGGCGAGAACGGCATGGACCAGGAGTACCCGGTGGTCGTGCTCCAGTGCCGTGGCCGTGACGATGCCAGCCTGCCGGCGGCGCAGCGCGTCCGCCCCGAGACGTGCTGGACCTCGACCGTCCAGCAGCGCTCGCAGCTGCAGGTGCCCGACGCCGCCGCCATCTGGCGCTCGGACCGCTACGCCGACGACGCGGCGCGCAGCGCCCTGTCCGGCGTCCGGAGCCTCCCGGCGAGCTGCGGCGGCGCCGCGGCGGGCACGTCGACGCACGTGACGCCGTTCGTGTCCGCCAAGGGCCAGACCTTCGCCTCCTGCTCCAGCGACACGCTGCCTCCCGAGGCGGCCGTCGACGCGTCGTTCCCGCCCGCCGAGCAGGCCGCGTTCACGACGGTCGACGGCAAGGGCGACATCCAGTTCGAGGTGCGCTCGAGCATCGAGAACGAGTCGCTCGGCTGCAACGACACGACCGCCTGCAGCATCGTCGTCATCCCCGTCATGGGCATCAGCTGCCTGCAGTCGGACTCGCGCCAGCTCAACGCCGCCTGCCGCAAGCAGGGCCGCTTCGAGCCCGGCTCGAGCAACTTCGACGGCCAGGGCGTCGACGAGAGCGTGTCGCCCCGCTACTGGTGGACCGCGTCGAACTGGCGCAACCGGATCAGCGTGCCGATCACCTTCGGCCCCGCGCCGAACGTCTGCTCCGTCCTCGACGACCGGCCGCCGGTCGGCTTCTACGGCTCGGAGCTGATGTCGCAGGCCACCGTGCAGTGGGCGCCTGCCTACTGCCTGCGCAAGGACCGCTTCCGCTTCCAGCACAACGTCCTGCCCGACCTCGCCTCGTTCCAGCTGATGCAGCAGGACGAGATCCCCGGCGCCTTCGTCTCGAGCCGCAAGACCGTCGAGGGCGAGGCGCCGACCGCCTACGCGCCGACGGCCGTGACCGGGTTCGCGATCTCCTACGTCATCGACGAGCCGAAGAACGCCGGTGAGCGCGGCACGCTGAACCTCAACGCCCGGCTCCTCGCCAAGCTGCTCACGCAGAGCTATCCCGGCTCGAGCCTCGGACGCCAGCACCCCGGACTGGAGAACAACCCGGGCTCGCTGAACGCCGACCCCGAGTTCCAGGCCCTGAACCCCGGTCTGTCGACGGGGGAGCAGGAGGCCGCGGCCGTGCTGGTGTCGCTCTCGGAGTCCTCGGACGTGATCAAGGCGATCTCGACCTACATCGACGACGACCCGGAGGCGCACGCCTTCGTCGAGGGTCGTCCCGACCCGTGGGGCATGCGCATCAACCCCGCCTACCAGGGCATCCGGCTCCCGGTCGACGAGTGGCCCCTGCTCGACACGTTCACCCCGACCGTCCAGCAGGAGTGCCTGAAGCAGAACAACGACACGCCCTACCTGACGCGCCTGGCCGCTCCGGTGACCTCCTTCGTGAAGATCGCCGACGCGCTGCTGGACGCCTGGCCCTACTCGCAGACCAAGTGCAGCGGCCTCGGTACCGACCAGTTCCCGTACGTGCTGGGCCGAGCCGACCGCCAGGGCGTCGGCGCACGGTTCCTGGTCGGTGTGACGACGCTCGGCGACGCCGAGCGGTACGGCCTGCACACCGCCGCGCTGCAGACGTCGGCCGTGTCCCCGCGGGCTCCGTTCACCACCCGTGGACGGCAGTTCGTGGCACCCACCGACGCGACGCTCGCGAAGGCGATCTCGACGGCCCGGCCGACGGGGCGGACGCAGCCGTTCGCGCTCGAGGACGGTGCGGTGCGCCAGGCGAACGGCTACCCCGGCACGCTCGTCGTCTACACCGCGGCGAAGACCTCGGGCCTGGACCGCAGCACGGCGCGCACCGTCGCGTCGTTCATCCGGACCGCCACCACGGAGGGCCAGCGTCGCGGGTCGGGCAACGGCTTCCTGCCCGACGGCTACCTGCCGATCACCCGGACGGGCACCACCGCCGCCCTCTTCGCGTCGGCCCAGCAGGCGGCCCAGGACGTGGAGGCGCAGACCGGCACGACGCCCGGCGGCTCGGGAGGCGCGGGCGGCGGCGGAGCCACCGACCCCGCCTCCGGGGCGCCAGGGACCGACGGTGTGCCGTCCGACGCCGCGGCAGCCGGAGACGACCCCGCGGCGGCGGGCGGCAAGCAGCCCGTCGACGCCGAGCTGAAGAGCCTCGGCAGCACGCAGGGCGTCCACTCGGCCCTCGGCGCCTGGTTCCTGCCCGCGCTGATCCTCCTGCTCCTCGGCTGCGCGATCGCCGGCCCGGTGATCAGGCTCCGCGCGGCCGGGAAGGAGGACTCATGACCGTCGCACCCCTCAACGGTCGCCTCACCGGGCAGCGCCGGGGGAGTGGCGCCCTGAAGGGCGGTCTCGCCGCCGCGCGCGACACCTCGCGCGTCCCCGAGCGCGACCTCGTCCTGAGCAGCGGACTCATGGTCGTGGCCCTGCTCGTCGCCTGGGTGCTGCTCCAGACCCTCGTGCTCGGTGGTCTCTCCTACTCCCGCGCGCAGGACCGGCTCTACGACGAGCTGCGCGCCGACCTGGCCGCGGGCACCGCGCCGACGGGCGGGGTCATCGCGCCCGGCCGCCCCGTCGCGCTCTTCTCGCTGCCGTCCCTCGACATCGACCAGGTCGTGGTCGAGGGCACGTCGGCCGGTCTCCTGCTCGACGGTCCCGGACACCGGCGCGACACCGTCCTGCCCGGCCAGGCCGGCGTCTCGCTCGTCTACGGACGGTCACGGACGTTCGGACGACCCTTCCACGTGATGATGCACGAGGCCGTGGGCACCCGGCTCGACGTCGTGACCGGGCAGGGGCGCTCCACCTACCGGATCGAGGGCGTCCGGCGTGCCGGCGACGACGTGCCCGCGCCCCCGGCGCAGGGACAGGGTCGGCTCACGCTCATCACCGCGGCCGGCGACGGCCGCCTCGGCGGGCTCCGACCGGACGAGCTGGTCTACGTCGACGCGTCCCTGCAGTCCAAGCCGTTCCCGGCCGGCGGCCAGCGGGTGAACACCCTCGGTCAGTCCGAGCTGGCGATGGCGAACGACACGTCGGTGCTGCCGCTGCTCGCCCTGACGCTCGGTGGCCTGCTCGTGGCCCTCGTGGGCATGCTGCTGCTGCGTCGACGGCTGCGCCCGGCCCTCGTCTGGACGGTGTTCGCACCGGTGTTCCTGGCCCTCGCGTGGTTCGCCGCGGACCTCTCCGTGCACCTCATCCCGAACCTCGTCTGAGTCGTGCACCGACCATTCACCGAGTCGCACCGAATGGACGTCTGCTGTTCACCGCAGACCGTCCGGACCCCCTCCATCGCCGCCTAGCGTGCTCGTCGGGACGTCGCCCGACGGCCCACCCCCCCTTCACGACAAGGAACTCCACGCGCATGATCTCCACGCGTACCCGGTTCGCCGCGGCCCTCGCCGTCGCTGCGACCTCGATGGCGACCCTCGGCGCCGTCGCACCGGCCCAGGCGGCCGACACCAACCCCGCCGACCCCACCTTCACGCCGAGCAGCACCGACCTGGTGGGCGTCGGGTCCGACACCTCCCAGCTCGCGCTGCACTACCTCGCGGAGGGCAAGGACGGCGTCGCCGCCGGCTACAACGCCTCCCGCACGGTCAAGATCGCCTCGTGGGCGGCCGACGGCTCGCCCTCCACGATCTCCCTGCGCAGCGGCGCCTCGGCGATCACCCGCCCGAACGGCTCGGGCGCCGGCAAGAAGCTGCTGTACGGCTCCAGCAACGACGCCAACGTCGACTTCGCGCGTTCGTCCTCGGCGATCTCCACGACCGAGCGCGACGCCGGCCTGAAGGCCTTCCCGTTCGCCGTCGACGGCCTCAAGCTCGGCACGCGCAAGGCCGGCACCGACGCCCCCGCGTCGCTGACCGAGGCGCAGGTGCTCGCCATCTACAAGGGCGACGTCACCAACTGGTCGCAGGTCGGCGGCAAGGACGCCACGATCCACCCCTACGTCCCGCAGTCGGGCTCGGGCACGCGCTCGTTCTTCGAGGCCCAGCTCGTCCGCATCAACGACGGCAAGCCCGTCTCCCTCGGTTCGAACGTCAAGGAGACGCAGGAGCACTCCGACGAGAAGATCAAGGACGACCCGGACGCGGTCGTGCCCTTCTCGACCGGTCGCGCCAAGTCGACGACCAGCATCGGCCTGCTGAACGGCTTCAGCGTCCGCCGCGCGCTCTACAACGTCGTCCGCGGCAACGACCTCACCGGCTCGAAGGCCGCCGACCTCAACGCCGCCTTCGGCGAGAGCGGGTTCGTCTGCTCCGACGCCGCCCGCCCGCTCATCGAGGCCGCCGGCTTCGACCAGCTGGCGCGCACGGCGCAGGGCGGCGTCTGCGGCCAGACCACCACGTCGGCGACGACCAACTTCCTCACGGCCGGTGGCCAGCAGAGCACCGTGGCCCTCACGGGCAAGGCGACGCCGAGCGGCAAGGTCACGCTGAAGGCCGCGGTCGGCCCGTCGACCGCCACCGGCACCGTCACGTTCACCGAGGGCGACGCCACCGTCGGCACCGCCACGGTCGACACGCTGGGCAACGCGACCCTCGCGCTGCAGGGCGTCGCCAAGGGCGCGCACAGCTACACGGCGACCTTCGCGCCCGACGACCCGCAGGCCTACTCCAAGGCCGCCGGCGCGGTCACCGTCACGGTCCCGGACGCGAAGTACTCCAAGGCCATCGAGGTCACCGCCCCCACGTCGGCCTACGGCGCGGCGCGCACCGTCACGGTGAACGTCGGCACCAGCGACCTGAAGGCCACCGGCAGCGTCACCTTCGTCTACGGCGACGCCGCCGAGCAGACGGCCGACCTGCAGGACGGCGCCGCGACCTTCACCGTCCCGGCCTCGCTCGACGCCGGCACCTACTGGGGCGCCGTCTCCTACTCCGGTGACAGCGACTTCGCCGAGGGCTACAAGCTCGTGAAGTTCGTCGTCACCAAGGCGACGACCCGCACCTCGGTCAAGCTGGCCGCGGCGAAGGTCAAGGTCCGCAAGGCCACGAAGGCGACCGTCACGGTCGGCATCACGGGCTCGACGCTGAAGGCGTCGGGCACGGTCACCCTGAAGATCGGCTCGAGCGTCGTCGGCACCGGCAAGGTCGTCAACGGCCAGGCCGTCGTCACGCTCAAGGCGCAGAGCACCAGGGGTGCCAAGCGCGTCGTCGCGACCTTCGCGCCGTCGAGCAGCAACTACGGCGGATCCACGTCCGCCGCGGCGACCTACACCGTCGTCAAGTGATCGACCGCCGTGGCCGGCTCCTGCGGGAGCCGGCCACGGCGCGTTCCACCCGCCCCCGAGGAGAGACCATGTCCCTGACCGACGAGACCACCACGATCCCGGTGCTCGACGACGCCACGCAGAGCATCCCCGCGGTGCTGCCGGACCGGGCGTCGCTGGCCACGCTGGAGGCGACCGACGTCTCGGCGTGGTTCGGCACCCACAAGGTGCTCGACCGGGTCTCCCTCACCATGCCCGCCGGCCGGATCACCGCGCTCATCGGACCGTCCGGCTGCGGCAAGTCGACCTTCCTGCGCATCCTCAACCGGATGCACGAGCTCGTGCCGGGCGCCTCGCTCGCCGGCCGCGTGGAGATCGACGGTGCCGACGTGTACGACCCCGACCGCAAGCTCACCGACGCGCGCCGCGCGATCGGCATGGTCTTCCAGAAGCCGAACCCGTTCCCGGCGATGTCGATCGAGGAGAACGTGCTCGCGGGCCTCAAGCTGACCGGGACCAAGGTCGCGTCGCGCGACCGTGACGGCCTCGTCGAGGAGTGCCTGACCAAGGGTGGGCTCTGGAAGGAGGTCAAGGACCGTCTCGACGCACCCGGTGGTGGACTCTCCGGCGGCCAGCAGCAGCGCCTCTGCATCGCCCGGTCGCTCGCCGTGAAGCCGCGCGTGCTGCTCATGGACGAGCCCTGCTCCGCGCTGGACCCCACCTCGACGCGGGTGATCGAGGAGACGATGCTCGAGCTCGCGCAGGAGGTGACGATCGTCATCGTCACGCACAACATGCAGCAGGCCGCTCGGGTGTCCGACCAGTGCGCGTTCTTCCTCGCCGCGTACGGCACCCCGGGCGTGATCATCGAGCACGGCGACACCGCGACCATGTTCGAGTCGCCGCAGGACCAGCGCACGTCGGACTACGTGAACGGCCGGTTCGGCTGAGGTGACCCGTCTGCTCTCGGTGCTCGGCGTCGTGGCGGCGGCGGGCGCGCTCGTCGTGACCGCCGTCCTGGCGAGTGCCGCGCCCTCGACCCCGCGCGACGTGCAGGACCTGCTCCCGGCCGCCGCGGCGGTGCAGCTGCCCGACGTCGGTGCCGCGACCGATCCCGCCGCGCCGTCGTCCGCCGCGGCGAGCGCGACGTCGCGCGAGCCCGACCCGGCATGGGTGACGAGCACCGCGACGGCCACCGGCGTCCCGGCACGGGCGCTGCAGGCGTACGCGTCGGCCACCCTGCGGGCCGGGGTCGAGCTGCCCGGCTGCCGGCTCGGGTGGACGACGCTCGCCGGCATCGGGCACGTCGAGTCGAGCCACGGCGGGAGCACGCTCGCGCCGGACGGTCGCACGAGCGTCGAGGGTCCCGCGCTCGACGGCACCTCCGGCTACGCGGCCATCAGCGAGGGCGGCACCTGGGACCGGGCGCGCGGCCCCCTGCAGTTCATCGCCTCGACGTGGCGGCAGTGGGGCTCCGACGGCGACGGCGACGGTGTCGCGGACGTCGACGACGTCGACGACGCCGCCTGGACCGCCGCGCGCTACCTCTGCGCCTCGGGCGCCGACCTCACCACCCCGGCCGGGTGGACGTCCGCCGTGCACTCCTACAACCACTCCGACGTCTACGTGCGCAGCGTCCTCGCCGCCGCCGACGCCTACGCCGCGCGCTCGGGCGGCTGATTCCCCTCAGGTGAGGGGAATCAGCAACTCACCGTGGTCTCTCCCTGCTCACCATGGAAAGCATCCTCGGGTGAGCAGGGGAAGACCATGTCCAGCGGGCCCGTCACGTTCGCGCCTCGAGACGGCTGAGCCGCGTGGTCGTCGACGGCACTGACCCTGGTGCTCCCTCGCTCACCTGCGGAAGCATCCGCCGGTGAGCGAGGGACTCCCCTCACCTGATGGGAAGCAGCGGCCACGGGCGGGTCGGTGCGGACGGGGTGGGGGAGGGCACCGAGGCGCCCGTAGGGTGGGCCGGTGGCCCGCATCGTGCACGTCGACGACCTCGACGACCCCCGTCTCGCCGACTACCTGCACCTGCGCGACGTGCAGATGCGGCTGGCGCACGAGAGCGAGCACGGGATCTACCTGGCCGAGGGGGAGAAGGTCGTGCGGCGGGCCCACGAGGCCGGGCACCAGGCCGCCTCGTTCCTCATGGCACCGCGCTGGCTCGACGGCCTGCGCGACGTCCTCGACGCGAGCGACGCGCCCTGCTTCGTCATGTCGGAGAAGGACGTCGAGCGCGTCACCGGGTTCCACGTGCACCGCGGGGCGCTCTCGGCCGTCCGCCGGCCCGCGCCGGCCGACGTCGACGACGTCCTGGCCGCCGCGCGACGCGTGGTCGTGCTGGAGGACCTGGTGGACCACACGAACGTCGGCGCGATCTTCCGGGTGGCGGCGGCCCTGGGCTTCGACGCCGTCCTGCTGTCGCCGCGCTGCGCCGACCCGTTCTACCGGCGCGCGGTCAAGGTCGCCATGGGCGCGGTGTTCTCGGTCCCGCACGCCCGCGTCGACGACTGGTACGGGACGCCCGCCCTGCTGTCCCGCCACGGGTTCACCACCTACGCGATGACGCTGGCCGACGACGCGGTGTCGCTCGAGGACGTGCGCGACGTGCCGGAGCGGCTCGCGCTCGTCGTCGGCTCCGAGGGGCCCGGGCTCACCGAGCACTGGCAGCGCAGCAGCGACGTGCGCGTGACGATCCCGATGGCGGCGGGCATCGACAGCCTCAACGTCGCCACCTCGGTCGCCGTCGCCTGCTGGCACCTGCGCTGACGCCCCAGGGTCGTCAATCCCTGGCCAGGCGGGCTCAGTCCTCGATCGCGGCCGGGGTGACCGGCCAGTCGCCGGGGTAGGCGTCGGCCAGCTCCTCGTGCTTCTTGTAGAGCTTCTTGCGGGCCTTCGCCGGCACGCGGTCGCCGAAGACGGTGCCGTGCAGGTGGTCGGTCTCGTGCTGCAGGCAGCGCGCGAGCAGGCCGGTGCCGTGGAACTCGACCGGCTGGCCCTTCTCGTCGACGCCGGTCACGCTGGCGACGTCGGGGCGCGAGCACTCGGTGAAGGCGCCGGGCAGCGAGAGGCAGCCCTCGTCGGCGGTGTCGAGGTTGCGCTCTGCCGCCTCGGGCAGCGTGAGCCGCGGGTTCACGACCACGCCGGTCACGCGGACGTCGTCGTCGTCCGGGCAGTCGAAGACGAACACCTTGAGGTCCACGCCCACCTGGTTGGCCGCCAGCCCCACGCCGTTCGCGGCGTACATCGTCGCGACCATGTCGCGGACGAGCGTCTCGAGCTCCTCGTCGAACGAGGTCACCTCGGTGAGCTCGTGGTGCATGACGGGGGTGCCCCACCGGGTGATGGGACGGACCGATCCGCCGTCGGGCAGGGGACGAGAGCTGGGGTGTGACGCCACCGGCCCAACGTATCGCGGGGCGAATCGCCCCGAGTCGTGGACTCCGCCCTGTGACGTCGGATACCATCGGTACGCGGCACTGCAACTCACAGTTACAGTGGAGTCGTGCACCCCAGCGGTGCCGGCGGGAACCCGTCCCGACCCCCATCACACCAACGTCCCTGCCAAGGAGACACCGTGGCGAACCGACCAGACCCCATGGGCATCGGGCTCGCGGTGCTGAACCGCATCGCGAGCTCGCAGGCCATCGACAAGCTCGGCCTGCGCAAGGCCACCGAGCGCGCCGTCTACCAGGGAGCCAAGTCCGGCTTCCAGCTCGCGGCCAACGCTAACCGCACCTTCAAGCGCGTCAAGGGCTCCGGCACGCCGCAGCGCCTCGGCGCGACGCAGGACAGCGGCCTGTTCGACCTCACCCCGACCGAGGACCAGCAGATGATGGTCGACGTCATCGGCGAGTTCGCCGACGAGGTGCTGCGCCCCGGCGCGGAGGCGGCCGAGAAGGCCGACGACACCCCCAAGGAGGTGCTCGACCAGACCAGCGAGTTCGGGCTCACGCTCCTGAACGTCCCCGAGTCGCTCGGTGGCCTCTCGGAGGAGCGCTCCGTGGTCACCGGCGTCCTGGTCAACGAGGCGCTCGCCTACGGCGACATGGGCCAGGCCGTCGCCTGCCTCGCCCCGGCGTCCGTCGCCACCGCCATCTCGCTGTGGGGCACCGACGAGCAGCAGCAGACCTACCTGCCGGCGTTCACCGGTGACGACGTGCCCGCCGCCGCGCTCGCCGTGGCCGAGTCGCGTCCGCTGTTCGACCCGTTCGAGCTGCAGACCACCGCCACCGCGACCGAGGGCGGCTACCGCCTCACCGGCGTCAAGTCCGCCGTCGTGCGCGGCACGGAGGCCGAGCTGTTCGTCGTCGCCGCGGCGCTCGACGGCACCCCGCGCCTCTTCGTCGTCGAGTCGAGCACGCCCGGCCTGACCCTCGCCGCCGACCCGTCCATGGGTCTGCGCGCGGCGGGCCTCACCAAGCTGAGCCTCGACGGCGCCGTGGTCCCGGAGACCGCCCTGCTGGGCACCGCCGACGACTACCGCGAGTGCGTGCGGCTGTCGCGCCTGGCGTGGTCGGCGCTCGCGGTCGGCACCGGTCGCGCCGTGCTCGACTACACCAAGGAGTACGTCAAGACCCGCGAGGCGTTCGGCGAGCCGATCGCGCACCGCCAGGCGGTCGCGTTCATGGTCGCCAACATCGCGATCGAGCTCGAGGGCATGCGCCTGGTCACCCTCAAGGCCGCGTCGCGGCACGAGCAGGGTCGCGACGCGTCCCGTGAGGTCGCCCTCGCCCGCAAGCTCGCGGCCGAGTACGGCATGAAGATCGGCACCGACGGCGTCCAGCTGCTCGGTGGTCACGGCTTCGTCAAGGAGCACCCGGTGGAACGGTGGTACCGCGACCTGCGGGCCGTCGGCGTCCTGGAAGGAGCAGTCCTCGTCTGAGGACGGACACGAACATGACGATCAACCTCGACACCCCCAAGAAGTTCCGCGGGTTCATCCAGCAGGCCCACGAGGTCGCTGACAACTTCCTGCGCGCGAACTCCCGCAAGTACGACCTCGCGGAGCACGCCTACCCCAAGGAGCTCGACCTCCTCGCCTCGCTGATCGACGGCATGGGCGACTCGGGCGCCGGACAGGGTGCCGGTGCTGCCGGCGTCCGCCGCAGCGAGGACGCCTCGGAGAAGGACAAGGGCAAGGTCAAGAACGGCACCAACCTGTCCTCCGTGCTCTCGATCATCGAGATGTGCTGGGGCGACGTCGGCCTGCTGCTCTCGATGCCGCGCCAGGGCCTGGGCAACTCCGCGATCGCGTCGGTGGCCACCGACGAGCAGCTGGAGAAGTTCAAGGGCACGTGGGCGGCCATGGCGATCACCGAGCCCGGCTGCGGCTCCGACTCCGCCGCGATCCGCACGACCGCCATCAAGGACGGCGACGAGTACGTGCTCAACGGCGAGAAGATCTACGTGACGTCCGGCGAGCGCGCCGACTCCGTCGTGGTCTGGGCGACGCTCGACCCGAAGCTCGGCCGTGCGGCCATCAAGAGCTTCGTGGTCCCGAAGTCGCTGCCCGGCATCCGGGTCGAGCGGCTCGAGCACAAGCTCGGCATCCGCGCGTCCGACACGGCCGTCATCGTGCTCGACAACTGCCGCGTGCCGGCGGAGAACATCCTCGGCAACGAGGAGATCGACACCAAGCAGGGCTTCGCCGGCGCCATGGCGACGTTCGACAACACCCGTCCGCTCGTCGCCGGCATGGCGGTGGGCTGCGCCCGCGCGGCGCTCGAGCTCACGCGCGAGCTGCTCGAGGACGCCGGCGTCGTCATCGACTACGACCGTCCCGCGACGTCGCAGTCGTACGCGGCGGCGACCTACCTGCAGATGGAGGCCGACTACGAGGCGGCGCTGCTGCTGACCCTCGAGGCGGCGTGGCTGGCGGACAACCGCAAGCCGAACTCCATGGAGGCGTCGATGTCGAAGGCGAAGGCGGGCCGGGCCGGCAACGACATCACCCTGCGGTGCGTCGAGCTGGCCGGCAGCCTCGGCTACAGCGAGGGCGAGCTGCTCGAGAAGTGGTCGCGCGACTCCAAGATCCTCGACATCTTCGAGGGCACCCAGCAGATCCAGCAGCTGATCGTCGCGCGTCGCCTGCTGAACCTGTCGTCGGCGCAGCTGCGCTGAGGACCGGAGAGCATCCGGCCGCGGCACCGTGCAGGCCCCGTCACCCCCAGGGTGGCGGGGCCTGCGCGCGTCGTCGGTGCGGTGTGGGGCGTACCCCTAGGATGTCGACATGACTGGGCAGCTGCCGCCGGACTTCGACGTCGACTACCAGCTGACGCGGCTCGTCCGCCAGGTCAGGGCTCGGTCGTTGCGCAACCTCGCGACCATCCACGACGAGCTCGACTACAGCACGTTCGTGCTGCTCCTCGCGATCGTCGACGCGACGACGTCGAGCGGTGGCGTGCGCGCGTCGGACCTCGCCGACTCCCTGCACGTCCACAAGTCGACCGTGAGCCGCGCGGTCCGCATGCTGGAGGACGCCGGGCTCGTCGACCGGACCCCGCACCCGGAGGACGGTCGCGCGCACGTGCTGCGGGCCAGCGCCGAGGCCGTGCGTCGCGTCGACGCCTACCGCGAGGACTCCCACGCCGCCCTCGCCCGCGTGATCGAGGACTGGGAGCCCACCGAGCTGCGCACGTTCGCGCAGCTGCTGGCGCGACTCAACGACGCCTTCGGCACTGTGTGAGCCCGGGACGAGCCGCGTACGTCAGGGCCGCAGGAGCACCTTGACCGCGCGCCGCTCGTCCATCGCGCGGTAGGCCTCGGCGACGTCGTCGAGGCCGAGCTGCAGGTCGAACACGTCGCCCGGGGTGATCGCCCCCGAGACGACGTCGGGCAGCAGCTCGTCGAGGTAGTGACGCACCGGCGCGACACCGCCGGCGAGGCCGGAGTTCGTGCCGAACATGACCGGCACGTTGAGCTCCACGCCGTGGGGGACGCCGACGTAGCCGACGGTGCCCCCGGGACGCAGGCTCTGGAACGCCTGCTTCATCGACTCCTTCGTGCCCACGCACTCCAGGACGCTGTCGGCGCCGATCCCGCCGAGGATCTCCTTGACCTCCGCGGCTCCCTCCTTGCCGCGGGTCGCGACGACGTGGTCGGCGCCGAAGCGCCGCGCCAGCTCCTGGCGGGGCTCGTGGCGCGACATCGCCACGACGGTCTCCGCTCCGAGACGCTTGGCGGCGAGCACCGCGCTCAGGCCGACGGCGCCGTCGCCCACGACCGCCACGGTCGAGCCCGGGCCCACGCGGGCGGAGACGGCGGCGTGGTGGCCGGTGGGGAACACGTCGCTGAGCGTCAGGAGGTGGGGGACGAGCGCGTCGTCGACCGGCTGGGGCACGCGCACCAGGGTGCCGTCGGCGAACGGCACGCGGACGAGCTCAGCCTGGGCGCCGTCGTAGCCGCCACCGTTGACGCACGACGTCTGCACACCCTTGCGGCAGACCGCGCACGTGTTGTCGCTGTACAGGAACGGGGCGATGACGAACTCGCCCACGGCCACGTCGGCCACCGCCGAGCCCACCTGCTCGACCACGCCGACGAACTCGTGGCCGATGCGCCGCGGCTCCGCCTGGTCGCCGTTGGCGCCGCGGTAGGGCCAGAGGTCGCTGCCGCACACGCAGGCGGCCACGACGCGCACGACCGCGTCGGTGTCGTCCTGCAGGACCGCGTCGGGCACGGTGTCGAGACGGATGTCGCCGGGGCTGTGGAGGACGGTCGCACGCATACCTCCTTCCTACCAGTGCGGGGGTGGGCGCGCTGCTGGCCGTCGTGCGTCGTGCGTCCTGCGGGTGCGTCGGTTTGGGCGGTCGTGACCTTGCTGGTGCGCTGCCGTAGGGGGCTTGCCCTGCTGGTGCGCTGCCGTAGGGGTCGTGACCTTGCTGGTGCGCTGCCGTAGGGGTCGTGACCTTGCTGGTGCGTTGCCTCGGCCTTCGCTGTGTCCGGTCTTTGAAAGGCCTCGACCGGGCGGCTGGCATCGGCGCCCGTCTGGGGTCTCGGGCTGTGGGTTGGTGCTGAAGGGGGACGCAAGACTCTGCGTTCGTGCGTCGTAGGGCCGAGGATGCTGCGTTTGCCACGGGATCCCGTCATCGACGCAGAAGCGTTCGTGCTCCAGCGCGCGAAGGAAGAATCGTGGGCGCCCTTGGGGGTGGGGTGGGCAGCGCTTCTCCCTTCTCGTGGCACGGTCCACGAGAAGGGAGCATCGTTGCCACGTCTGGCCCGCTCGGCGGTGGATCTTCCACCTGGAGAGCGCTCAGAACGTGGCAGATCCACCGCCCGTCCCGCGCGGGCGCAGGTGCCTGCGTCGGACGCGGGCCGAAGCCCCGACGACCCAGGTGTGGAAGGATCGGGACATGACCTCCAAGCCTGAAGTGGACTTCATCGAGGGCCCCGCGCCCACCGAGCTGCAGATCAAGGACATCATCGTCGGCGACGGCCCCGAGGCGGTGCCCGGTGGCGTCGTCGACGTGCACTACGTGGGCGTCGAGTTCGACACCGGCGAGCAGTTCGACGCCTCCTGGGACCGCGGCCAGTCCGCGCGCTTCCCGCTCCCGCAGCTGATCGGCGCCTGGCAGCAGGGCATCCCCGGCATGAAGGTCGGCGGACGTCGTCAGCTGGTGTGCCCGCCCGAGCTGGCCTACGGGCCCGCCGGCGGCGGACACCGTCTGTCGGGCAAGACCCTCGTCTTCATCATCGACCTGCTGGGCGTCGGCTGACCCGAGCGCCCCGAGCCACGACGCCCCCGGACCTTGAGTCCGGGGGCGTCGTCGTGCCCCTGGTTCACACGCGCAGGTCGTCCAGCAGACGGCGCAGCCGCTTGACCGAGACCGGCCGCGCCGTGCCGAGGTTCTGGGCCACCACGCTCACCCGGAGCTCCTCCAGGGCCCAGCGCACCTCCTGCACGTCGGCCGCGGCGCGACGCAGCGGGCTCAGGCCCCCGGTGCGCTCGTGGAACTCCGCCTCGAGCTCGTGCACGCGCACCAGCTGCTCGGTGAGCGGTGTCGTGAGCCGCCGCCGCGCGGTCTCGAGGTAGACGGGCAGGCGGCGCAGCTGCTCCACGCCCAGGTCGCGGACGAAGCCCGGCGCCACCAGCCAGCTCAGCTGGACGCGGACGTCCTCGGCCGGCTCGCCCGTGCCCTGCGGCTGGGCCTGGCCGAGCTTCTCCAGCGACCGCAGCACGTCGCGCAGCACGCCCGCCGTGACGTCGTGCACGTCGGCCCGCGCCCTCTCGCGCAGCGTCTGGAAGGCAGCCTCGTCCCACACCGGACCGCCGTGACGGACCACCAGGTGGTCGAGGGCAGCGAGCCGCGCGTCGTCGAGCACGGCTGCCGCGTCGCCGTAGGGCGAGGAGGCCAGCAGGAGCTTCTGGCGCAGGTCGAGCGTGCGGCCGAGGGAGGGCGTGGTGGTCGGGGTCGACAGGGCGAGCAGCCGACCTTGGCCGCGCACCATCGCGACCTGCTGCTCCTCGGGGGTGTCGAGCACGCGCAGCGCCACCGACGTCCCCTCGTCGACGAGCGCCGGGTACCCGACGACCTGCCCGGCCGGCACGGTCCGCTCGAGCGTGCCGACGTCCCACGTCGTGATCCCGGTCCGCGCGGCCTCCGCGGCGACCACCTCGAGGTCGCGGCGCACGACGTCCTGCAGCTCCGCACGCAGCGCGTCGAGGTCGCGACCCCGTGCCAGCTCGGTGCCGTCGTCGACCACCCGGAACGTCACCTTCAGGTGGTCGGGGACGGCCGACAGGTCGAAGTCGTCGGGCGAGACCAGGGTGCCGGTGCGCTGCCGGATGCCGCGTACCAGCTGGTCGAGCAGCGGACCGGCCGCGGGGTCGAGCTGCTCGACGAGCGCCGCCGCGTGGTCGGGCACCGGCACCAGCTCGCGACGCAGCCGCTTGGGCAGCGAGCGGACCAGCGCCACCACGAGCTCGTCGCGGTGACCGGGCACGTTCCACAGGAACTCGGCCGGGTCGAGGGAGAGGAGGTCGTCGACCGGCACGTCGACGACGACGCCGTCGCTCTCGGTACCGGGCTCGAACGTGTACGTCACGCGGTACTCGGCCGACTCCGACGTCCAGGTCGTCGGGTAGTCACGCTCGAGGTCGCCGACGTCGGCCAGCAGCATCGCCGGGTCGAGGTCGAGCAGGTCCGGTGTCTCGCGCGAGGCCTTCTTCCACCAGCTGTCGAAGTGGCGCACGGAGACGACGTCGGCGGGCACCCGTGCGTCGTAGAACGCGAACAGCGTCTCGTCGTCGACTCGCAGGCCCCGGCGTCGGACCCGGTCCTCGACGGCCTCCGCCTCGCGGATCCGCTGGGCGTTGCGCTGCACGAACGCGTGGCGTGTGCGCCACTCGCCCTGCACGAGGGCGTGCCGGACGAACAGCTCGCGGGCCAGGGCGGGGTCGTGGCGGCCGAGCGGCACGAGCCGGTCGACCACCAGCGGCACGCCGTACAGCGTCACCCGCTCCTTCGCCATGGCCGCTCCGCGCCGCGCCGACCAGTGCGGCTCCGCGTACTGGCGCTTCACCAGGTGCGCGGCGGCCTGCTCGACCCACTCGGGCTCGACCTTCGCGACGGTGCGTCCCCACAGCCGGCCCGTCTCGACGAGCTCGCCGGCCACGACCCACAGCGGCGGCTTGCGTGCGAGCGCGGACCCCGGGAACACCATGAACCGTGCGCCACGCGCGCCGAGGAACTCCTTGGAGTCGGCCTGCCGGACGCCCACGTGCGACAGCAGCCCGCTGAGCAGCGCCCGGTGCACGTCGGCCGGGTCGGCGCCCACCTTCCCCGGCTTCATGCCGAGGTCGCGCACGGTGCGGCGCAGCTGGGCGTGCACGTCCTGCCACTCGCGGATGCGCAGCCAGTGCAGCATCTCGTCGCGGCAGAGCCGGCGGAAGGCGCTGCTGCTCAGCTCGTCGCGCTTCTCCTGCACGTACTGCCAGAGCACGAGCCAGGACAGGAAGTCCGAGTCGGGACTGCGGAACCGCGCGTGCAGCTGGTCGGCGCGGGCCTGCTGCTCGGCCGGACGCTCGCGCGGGTCCTGGATCGACAGGCCCGCGACGATGACGAGCACGTCGGCCAGGCACCCCTGACGGTCCGCCGCGAGGAGCATGCGGGCCATGCGCGGGTCGACCGGCAGGCGCGACATCGTGCGACCCAGCCGCGTGAGCCGAGGTCGGCGGTCGCGGCCCTCCTGCAGCGCCCCGAGCTCGGTCAGCAGCGCCCGCCCGTCGCCCACGGCACGGCGGTCCGGTGCGTCGAGGAACGGGAAGTCCTCGACGTCGCCGAGGTCGAGCGAGGCCATCTGCAGCAGCACCGACGCGAGGTTCGTGCGCAGGATCTCCGGGTCGGTGAACTCGGGGCGACCGTCGTGGTCCTCCTCGGCGTAGAGCCGGATGCAGATGCCGTCGGCCACGCGACCGCACCGGCCCGCGCGCTGGGCTGCGCTCGCCCGCGAGACGGGCTCGATCGGCAGCCGCTGGACCTTGAGCCGCTGGCTGTAGCGCGAGATGCGGGCGTAGCCCGTGTCGACGACGTACCGGATGCCGGGCACGGTCAGCGACGTCTCGGCGACGTTCGTGGCGAGCACGATGCGCCGACCCGGGTGCGACGCGAAAATCTTGGCCTGGTCCTGCGCGGCGAGCCGCCCGTAGAGCGGCAGCACCTCCGTCTGGCGCCAGCGCAGGCCCTCGAGGTGGGCGGCGGCGTCGCGGATCTCCCGCTCGCCGGACAGGAAGACGAGCACGTCGCCCTCGCGCGGCAGCTCGCGGATCGCGGACTCGATGCCGTCGAGCATCCCGTCGTCCGGGTCGGTCAGCGGCCGGTAGCGCACCTCGACCGGGTAGGTGCGTCCGCTCACCTCGATGACGGGGGCGCCGTCGAACATCTCCGAGAAGCGCTCGACGTCGATGGTGGCCGACGTGACCACGACCTTGAGGTCGGGACGGCGGGGGAGGAGCTGCTTGAGGTACCCCAGCAGGAAGTCGATGGCGAGGCTGCGCTCGTGGGCCTCGTCGACGATCACGGTGTCGTAGCGCGACAGGTCGCGGTCGTGGTGGATCTCGCTGAGCAGCAGTCCGTCGGTGACCAGCCGGATCTGGGTGCTGTCGCTCGTGCGGTCGTCGAAGCGGACGGCGTAGCCGACCTCCCGCCCGAGCTCGACCTCGCACTCCTCGGCGATGCGGGCCGCGACCGACCGGGCGGCGATGCGTCGAGGCTGGGTGTGCACGATGCGCTCGCGGCCGAGCAGGCGTGCGATCTTCGGGAGCTGGGTGGTCTTGCCCGACCCGGTCTCGCCGGCGACCACCACGACCTGGTGGTCGCGCAGCGCCGCGGCGATGTCGTCGGCGCGGTCGGCGATGGGCAGGCCCGGCGCGACCTCCACCTTCATCGTCGACGTCGTCATCGCAGCCCCAGCCGGTCGCCGAGGAGGAGGACACCGACGAACGCGAACACGTCGAGCAGGGTATGGGCCACCACGAGGGGCGCGAGCCGCCGGGTGCGGTGGTACCAGTAGCCGAACACCAGCCCCATGAGCACGTTGCCGAGCGCCTGGCCGAAGCCCTGGTACAGGTGGTAGCTGCCCCGCAGCAGGGCGCTGGAGACGATGATCGTCGGGGTGCTCCACCCGATCTGACGCAGCCGGGTGAAGAGGTAGCCGATCATCACGACCTCCTCGAGCACGCCGTTCTGGAAGGCGGCGAGGACGAGGACGATCGCAGTCCACCAGTAGACCTGCTGGGGCACGGTGACGACGTCGGCGGTGACGCCGAGCGCGCGCCCGGCGAGGTAGACGCCGATGCCAGGGAGCCCGATGAGGGCGGTCAGGCCCACGCCCTCGAGGACGGTGCGCAGCCGTCCCGCGCCGGTGAGGCCCAGCCGGCGGAGGACGCCGGGACCGTCGCCGGCCAGCAGGAACAGGGCCAGGCCGACGGGGACGAGCGCGAAGCCGATGCCCAGCAGCTGGTAGGTGACGTCGAGCCACTCGCGATCGCTCCGCGAGGCGTTGAGGGTCGCGGTCGCGTCGCGCAGCGGTCCGCGGGTGAGCGCGGCGAGCAGGCTGAGCGCGGCGTAGACCGCCGACTGGCCGAGGGACAGGCCGAGGACGAGCCAGACCTCGAGGCGCAGGCGTCGGCCGTCCGGGGCCGCCGCGCCCGTGGCGGGGGTGCTCACAGGTCGTTCGTGGCGAACGTGTCGCACTGGTCGGCGCTGCCGCCGTCGTAGCCGGCGAGGAACCAGCGCTGGCGCTGCTCGCTCGAGCCGTGCGTCCAGGTGTCGGGGTCGACCGTGGCCCCGGCCGAGGCCTGGATGTGGTCGTCGCCGACCGCGGCCGCGGCCGAGAGGGCCGAGCGGACGTCGGACGGGGTCAGGGGCTCGAGCAACGTGGTCCCCTCGGCGTCCTCGGTCGTGGCGGCGTGGTGCGCCCAGACGCCGGCGAGGCAGTCAGCCATCAGCTCCACGCGCACGCCACCGCCGGTCGCGCCGCTGCCGGACTGCGCACGGTCGAGGATCCCGAGGATCTGCTGGACGTGGTGGCCGTACTCGTGCGCGACGACGTACTCCTGCGCGAGCGCGCCGCCGTCGGCCCCGTAGCGGCTCGAGAGCAGGTCGAAGAAACCGGTGTCGATGTAGATCCGCTCGTCCGACGGGCAGTAGAACGGGCCGGTGCTGCTGGAGGCGGTGCCGCAGGCCGACTGCGTCGCTCCGGAGAAGACGACCGTGCGGGCCTGCCGGTACTGGCGGCCGACGTCGGCGGGCAGCGCGTCGGTCCAGTAGTCCTGGACGCTGTTGACGGTGCCGACCACCCGGCAGACGTCGTCGCGGTTGGCGTCGGCGCCGGTGCGGCACTGGCTGAGGTCGACGGTGGAGTCCTCGCCCGCGGTCTGGACCTGGCTGGTGTCGAACGGGTTCTTGCCCCCGGTGAGCTCGCCCGGGTCGATGTCGAGAAAGAGGGCGACGAGCGTGACGATGAGTGCGCCGATGCCGCCGCCGACCACGGCACCGCCGCGCACGCGACCGCCGGTGACCTGGCTCGTGTCGAGGCGGGCGTCCTCGTTGAAGCTCATGCGCGGAGTCTACGCAGCGGACGTCACGTCGGCGCTGCGCAGCCGAGCCGCCCGGACTCACCTACGCTCGGGCCGTGAGCACCTCCGTGACCGAGCGCAGCGCCGCTGCCGGGCCCGCCCTGTCGTCCGACCCGGCCGCCGACGAGGCCCGTCGCCGTGGGCTGCGCCGCATGCGCGTCGTGGCCACGTCGCTGCTCGTCGTCGCGGCGATCGTCTTCCTCCTGACCCGCGAGCACGGTGGCGCGTGGGGCTACGTCAACGCTGCGGCCGAGGCCGCGATGGTCGGCGCGATCGCCGACTGGTTCGCCGTGACGGCGCTGTTCCGCCACCCGCTGGGGCTGCCGATCCCGCACACCGCGATCATCCCGCGCCGCAAGGCCTCGCTCGGCGCCAGCCTGCAGGAGTTCGTGACCGAGAACTTCCTGCGCCCGGAGGTCGTGAAGGAGCGCCTGGACTCCGCCGAGCTCACGCGGCGCGCGGGCGTCTGGCTCGCCGAGGGGGACCACGCCGAGCGGCTCGTGCGCGAGGGCTCGAAGATCACCGCGCACGCCCTCACCCGCGTGAAGCGCGACGACGTCGCCGCCCTCGTGCGCGACGCGATCGTGCCGCGGCTCGTGGAGGAGCCGCTCGCGCCGGTGGCCGGCAAGCTGCTCGGCGACGTGCTCGCCGAGCGGGCGCACGTCGGCATGGTCGACCTGGTGCTCGACGAGCTGCACGCGTGGCTGCTCGAGAACGAGGACGAGGTGATGGCGCTGGTGGGGGAGCGTGCCCCCTGGTGGACGCCGCAGTGGGTCGACGAGCGGGTCGGCTCCCGGCTGCACCTCGAGGCGGTCACCTGGGTGCAGGAGATCCGCGACCAGCCCGAGCACCGCGCCCGGCGGGCGCTCGACGGCTGGCTCGGTCGTCTCGTCGACGACCTGCAGTCCGACGAGGCCACGCAGGAGCGTTTCGAGCGGCTCAAGAGCCGGATGCTGAACCAGCCGCAGGTCACCACGACGGGCGTGGCGATCTGGGACGCCCTGCGCCACGCGCTGGTCGAGACCCTCCAGGACGAGGACGGCATGCTGCGCCGCCGCGCGCTCCAGGAGCTGCACGCGTTGGCCGACCGGCTCCAGCGCGACACGGACCTGCAGGCGCGTGGCGACCGGGTGGTCGCCGACGCCGGCGCCTACCTCGTCGAGCACTACGGCTCGGAGGTCGCCACGATCATCTCGGCGACCGTCGACCGCTGGGACGGCGTGGAGACCGCGCGCAAGGTCGAGCTGCACGTCGGGCGCGACCTGCAGTTCATCCGGATCAACGGCACCGTCGTCGGCGGGCTCGCCGGGCTGGTGATCCACACGCTCAGCCACCTCGTCTGAGCAGGGGGTGGGGTGCGTGGGTCGCGCAGCACCCCTGGTACAGTTCCTGACTGCACCACGGACCTCCACGAGGTCCACGTCCGGGTGGCGGAATAGGTAGACGCGCTAGCTTGAGGTGCTAGTGCCCGGTTACGGGCATGGGGGTTCAAGTCCCCCCTCGGACACGCTGAGGAGACCGGTCGAGAGGCCGGTCTCCTCGTTTTCGTGGGTGGGGTCGATCCTGGCCGATCAGCGGAGCGGCTCGGGGGTCACCCCGCAGTACGCCGCTCCCGCTCCGCCCGGGCGAGCATCGCCGTGGCGACGGACGCCGTGACCGAGCCGACCACGCCGATGCCGACGACCATGAGCACGACGGCGATGACGCGGCCCTGCGTCGTGACGGGGGAGTAGTCGCCGTAGCCGACGGTCGTGACGGTCACGCACGCCCACCAGAGCGCGTCGCCGAACGACGTGATGGTCGCGCCGGGCGCGTCGCGCTCGGCCTGGAGGACGGCGAGGGAGGCGAGGCCGACCGACGCGACGGCGGTCCCCGACACGTACACCAGCGTGCGCCCGGCGAGGCTGCCCGCGGCGGACCGGTCGAGGATGCGCAGCAGCGCGACGAGGCGCAGCAGCCGCAGCGGGCGGAGCATCGGCACCGCGATGAGCGCGACGTCGTACCAGTGGCGCACCGCGTAGTCCCGCCGGTCGTCGGCGAGTCCCAGCCGCACGACGAAGTCCAGGGCGAAGGCGGCCCAGACGGTCCAGGACACGGTCTCGAAGAACTCCCGCCACCCCCGGTCCAGGCGTGGGTCCAGGACCGGCCACGCGTAGGCGACCAGGAAGGCCACCGACAGCAGCAGGAGCGGGACCTCGGCACGACGTTCCCAGCGCTCGACTCGAGTCATGGCCCCCATCATCGGGCCCGCGCCGTCGAGCCTGCGACCGCACTGTCAGCCGGGTGCGCCCTCGGCCTCGGACGGGTCGACCGTCGACCGGCCGTGCGGGCTCCCCGGCGGCGTCTCCGTGACCTGCTCGGCCGCCCGACGCAGACGCTTGTCGCCGTACATGTCGAGGTCGGCGTGCCGCAGGGCCTCCGGCCCGCCCGGCGCGATCCCGATGCTCAACGTCACCTGCTCGCCGGCCGCCCAGCGCCGGCGTACCTCCTCGAGCCGCTGCCGCGCGCTCGACTCCTCCTCGTCGAGCACCACGACGAACTCGTCACCGCCCGTGCGGAACACGTCGCCCACGCCGGCCAGGCTCGTCGACAGCAGTCCGCCGAGCCTGCGCAGCAGGTCGTCGCCGGCCAGGTGGCCGTGGGTGTCGTTGAACCGCTTGAACCCGTCGACGTCGATCACGGACACCGTCGAGCGACCGGAGGACGTGTCCAGGCGACAGACGAGGTCGCGTCGGTTGAGCACGCCGGTGAGCGGGTCGGTGCGCGCGAGGCGTTCCAGCTCGGCCCGTTGCTCGTGGAGGTGCGTGATCAGCCGGGCGGGCAGCTCGGACACGATCACCCACATGACGGCGGTCGCCGCCGTCCGCTGCAGCACCGACCCCTCCAGCCCGCCCCACGCGACGACGAAGGCCGGCACGGCAGGGACCATGAGCCACAACGAGCGCCAGGGCGGCTGCGTGAGCCCTGCGAACACGAACGCCATGCTGATCAGCCCCGGCACGAGGCGCGCCGCGGCCGGCGCGTCGACCCCGACGAGGCCGTACACGACGCACACGGCCGCAGGCCACAGCAGGAGCGTCGAACGACGCCGCCAGCAGCCCGACCGGAGGCAGACCATCAGCACCAGCGCGGCGAGCAGGGGAGCGACGAGCAGGGCCACCGGTGTCGGGCTGCCGGACGGTGTGCTGGTCGCCGTCGTCACGGCCAGCACGACCGACTCGACGAACACCGCGACCGCGCCGCAGACGTGCCAGACCCGCAGATCCCAGGCGCCCGGGCGCCGCCACGGCGGTCGCTCCGCCGGTCCTCGTGCTGTCCCCGATCGTCCGTCGGGCGTCCTCACGGGTTCACGCGGTAGACCTTGACGCTGTCGACGACGTAGTCGAAGGCGTCCTTGGTGTGCTGCTGGTCGGGCATGCCCCAGTAGGACGAGCCCACCTGCATGTTGAGTCGGATGTTGAACGGGCTGTCGAACGCGGTGCGCGCCCACGGCACGTCGTCGACCGGGATCGTCGACAGCACCTGGTCGTCGTAGGTGAACTGCATGCAGTCCGGCGTCCAGTTGAAGCCGTAGGTGTGGAAGCCCTCGTACACGCCGGGCGTCCGCGTCGCCCAGTTCTGGTGCGCCCACGAGTACCACTCGCCGCGCTGCTTGCCCAGGTTCGTGTCCTCCCACAGCGTCGTCGTGTAGGAGCCGGCGGGGTTCCAGCGCTGCGTCGACTCGCCGCCGTACGCCTCCATGACGTCGATCTCGCCGTTGGTGCGGTCACCGCGCAGCCAGAAGGCCGGCCAGACGCCGCGGGTCATGGCGCGCGAGGTCGGTAGCTTGGCCCGCATCTCCCAGCGTCCGTACTTCTGGGAGAACGTCCCGACGGTGTCGAGGTAGCCCGTGTCGTACCACCGCTCCCTGACGCCGCTGGAGACGGACGCCGGGGTCGAGCGGCGCCGTCCCTCGATCGTCAGGGTCCCGTCGGACACGTCGACGGCGTCCTTCGTCACGTACGCCGCGTCGAAGGAGAGGTGCGTCCGGTCACGCACCCGCCACTTGGTGGTGTCGAGGCTCGTCCCGTCGAACTCGTCGGCGAAGCTCAGGGTGCGGCGCTGCGGCGAGTTCAGGTCGTCGCAGGTCCGGGTGGTGCTGCCCGGTGGCGTCGGCTCCGGCGTGGGGGTCGGGCTCGCCGTCGGCGTGGGTGTCGTGGGCTCGGGTGTCGGGCCGGGGTCGGTCGGGGTCGGTGGCGTGGGCGTCGGCTCGGACGGCGTCGGCTCGGGGGTCGGCGTCGACGGCGAGGTCACCGTCACGTCCGCACCGCGGAACCGCAGGGCGGCGCCCCGCGGGAGGTCCTCGCCGCGATAGACGACCCGGACACGGCTGCCCGACCGCTCGGTGCGCAGCTGCGCCCCCAGCCAGGCCCAGTCGGTGACGGCGTCGCGGGAGCCGCTGAACGACTGCACGACGTCGCCGTCGCGCCCCACCTCCTGCAGGGTCAGGCGCACGGGGCGCGCGCCGCCCACCGTCGACACCTGGCTCGCGACGTGCACGAGCGACCCGGCCTCCAGGCGGTCGCCCGAGCGTCGGGAGGTGGCCGTGACCGTCCCGCTCCTGCTGGCGCGCACCTGGCAGACCCGGTCGGGCGCGTCGACCCCGGAGACCTGGGCGTTCGACGACGTCGTCCAGCCCAGTCCGCCGGAGCGGCAGCTGCTGTTCGGCACCCACTCGCCGGCGCGGCCCGGCGGCAGCACGGCGCTCACACGCACCGGCCGCACGAAGAAGCGTGCGTGCCCGCGCGTGCGGGTGTGCACCGGACGGACGGCGATCCGGCTGCCCTCGTGCGCGATGGTCAGGGTGGTGGAGACGGTGCGGTACCTCCAGCTGCCGGGCACGGCGTGCCCCGTGACGATGCGGGTCGCGCCCGACGTGCGTCGTTCGGTGACCCGCAGGGCCAGCCGGCCTCCCCGCAGTCCCGACGCCATCGGTGCCGTGACCGTGACCCGGGTGCCCGCGGGGAAGGCCAGCAGGCTGGAGCTGCTCTGCGCCGCGACGTCACGGGTGCGGCGTGAGTGGTTCTTGACGACGAGCGCACGGCGCGACGAGCGCTGCTGGACCGCGAGACGGGCACGGTCGCCGGGGTGCCAGGACGCGCGGCCCGCGGAGAAGTCGTGGTTGCGCAGGACCTGCGCCGTCGTGGGGGAGGTCGTGGCCGAGGCGGACGTCGTCGTGGCCGGCCCCGGGTCGAGGGAGCGTGCGGCTCCGCCGCCGAGGGCGGCCGAGGCCGGAGCGGCCATCGCGCCGACCACGAGCACCCCCGACAGGAGGTGGATGCCGATACGCGGCACCCACCTCCCGGGGGCGATGGTGCGTTCTCCCATGACGTGCCACCTTGGTGTTCTTCTCCCTGGCGCAGCACGCGGTCTCCCGTCCGCGACGCTGCTCGTGGGACGAACTCAACCACAGGTCGGGACTTTGGTCCTGATTTAAATTGAGAATCTTTGGGACAACGTCCCGAGGCGGGCCGGGACCCGTGCTCGACGGCCTTCGGGACACCCGCTCAGGTCGGCAGCAGACGGCCCACGAACGCCTCGAGCTGGGCGATGGTGCTGCAGGCGTGCATGGGGACCACCTGGGCGTACTCGGGTGCCACGGAGTCACCGAGGCCCCACCGGGTCGGGTGCTCGGGGTTCAGCCAGAACGTGCGACGGGCCCGGTCCGCCACCGCGGCGAGGGCGGGCAGCCCGAGGGGCTGGTTGTTGTTGCGGGCGTCGCCCAGGACCAGCACGCTCGTGCGCGGCCCGACGGCGTCGAGGTGGTGCTCGGCGAAGTCCGCGAACGCCTCGCCGTAGTCGCTCGAGCCGTGCCAGGAGGTCACGCGCGCCTCCGCCGCGATGCGCTCCGCCAGGTCGCCCCCGTCCTTGACGATGTCGGTCACCTCCGCGGTGGCGTTCACGAAGGCGAACACGCGCACCTTGCTGAACTGGTCGCTCAGCGCACGGACGAGCAGCATCGTGAACGCCGAGAACCCTGCCACCGAGCCCGACACGTCGCACAGGAGCACGAGCTCCGGACGCCCCGGGTGCGGCCGGGCGTGGACGGGCACGATCGGGACGCCACCGGTCGACAACGCCTTGCGCATCGTCCGGCGGACGTCGATGCGTCCACGCTGCGACGCGCGTCGCCGGGCGGACAACCGCGTCGCGAGCCGACGTGACAGGGGCCCGACCGCCACCCGCAGCTCCTCGAGCTGCTGACGGTTCGCGCTCAGGAAGTCGACGTGCTCGCTCGTGCTCCGCACCGCGTGCCGCAGGATCGTGTCGCGCCCGCGCGACTCCGCCGTCCGACGCCGAGCCTCGGAGGCCACCATCTGGCGGAACGCCTCCACCAGCCGCCGGACCTCGTCACGCTCCAGACGGTCCGTGAACGGCGCGTCGGCGGCGTCCCCGCCGCCGGACTGCGCGGCAGGACCCTGCGGCCCGCCGGGTCCTCGACCCGACCCCGCCCCTGAGCCCCCCTGGCCCGACGCACCCTCGCCACCGGCGCCGCGCATGGCGAGGGCCCGGGCGATCGCCGTCTGCGGAGCCAGCCTGTCGAGGGTCTGGAACGCCGACCAGCCCGTGCTGCCGGTCCCGGGCGTCCCCACCGTGCCCAGCGCGTCGACGGCCAGCTCGGCGAGCTGCTCGAGCGTGCGCAGGTCACCCTCTGCGAGGGCCATGACCAGCAGGTCCCGCAGGTCCTCGGTGTCGAGCGGCCCGTCGTGCTCGGCGACGCTCGCCGACGCGCCCACGCCCGACGGGAAGAACAGGTCGAAGGTCATGTCGAAGACCTCTCGCTGACCACCGCGCCGCACCAGCGCGGCCGCCAGGCCCTCGCGCAGGAGCGCCCGGTCCTCGAGACCGAGCACGGTCGCCACCTGTCCGGCGTCGACGACCTCGCTGGTGCCCACCCGCATGCCCTTCGACCGCAGGGCGGTCGCGAACGCGACGAGCCGGCCGGCGAGGTCCTCGCCGACCGCAGCCGTCCCGCTGACGTCGTCCACGCGGCCGCTCAGACCTCGAGCGCGGCGCCGACGTCGAGCGTCTCGCGCGCCTTCTCGATGTCCTCGTGGTGCTTCAGCACGACACCGAGCGTCTGCTGCACGGCGTCGTCGTCGAGCCGGCCGCCGAGGGCGAGCAGCGTCTGCGCCCAGTCGATGGTCTCCGAGACGGAGGGCGTCTTGCGCAGCGGCATCGCGCGCAGGGCGTTCACCACCCGGACGAGCGACGCCGACACCGCGTCGTCGAGGCCCGGAGCCTTGAGCTCGACGATGCGCCGCTCCAGCTCGGGGTCGGGGAAGTCGACGTGCAGGAACAGGCAGCGTCGGCGCAGCGCCTCAGAGAGCTCGCGCGTGGCGTTCGAGGTGAGCACGACGAACGGGCGGCGGGTGGCGCGGATCGTGCCGAGCTCGGGCACCGTCACCTGGAAGTCGCCGAGCACCTCCAGCAGCAGCCCCTCGATCTCGACGTCGGCCTTGTCGGTCTCGTCGACGAGCAGCACGGTGGGCTCCGTCCGGCGGATCGCCGTCAGGAGCGGACGAGGGAGCAGGAACTCCTCGCTGAACACGTCGGTGCGGGCCTCGTCCCACGACTCGTCGCGGCCGGCGGTGATGCGCAGCAGCTGCTTCGCGTGGTTCCACTCGTACAGCGCCCGCGCCTCGTCGACACCCTCGTAGCACTGGAGCCGGACCAGCTCGGCGTCCTGCGAGGCCGCGACGGCACGGGCGAGGTCGGTCTTGCCCGTGCCCGCAGGCCCCTCGACGAGCAGCGGCTTGCCGAGCACCGAGGCCAGGTAGACGGTCGTGGCGATCGCGTCGGACGCGAGGTAGCCCTGCTGCGCCAGGCGGTCCTTGACGTCCTGCACCGAGCTGAAGTTGGTCGTGGCCATCGTGCCCCTTCCGGCGATCGTGCCTACCATCGTGCCGTGGGAGCTTTCGAGGTCGTCCGCGAGGTGCCGATGGAGCCCGCCGAGGTCTTCGCGCGGCTCACCGACTGGGAGCGTCACGGGGAGGCCGTGCCACTGACGCGGATCCGTCGGACGGAGTCCGGGTTCGTCGCCCGCACCGGCGTGGGGCCGCTCGGCTTCGACGACGTCATGGACGTCGTCGCCTGGGACCCGCCCCGCTCGTGCCGCATCGAGAAGCGCGGTCGGGTCGTGAAGGGTTGGGCCGAGGTGCACGTGGAGCCCACGCCGCACGGGTCGCGCGTGGTGTGGCGCGAGGTCGCGCACACGGTGGGCGTCCCACGCTTCGCGGCACGCCTGGAGGAGGCCGCAGGTCGCCGGCTGTTCGGCCGCGTGGTCGACCACCTGCTGCGCACCTAGACTGCCCGCATGGGCACCAGCGAGCAGTCGTACACCGCCGAGGCCGAGGCCCTGGAGATCTGCCGTGACCTGATCCGGCTCGACACCTCCAACTACGGCGACGGCAAGGGACCGGGCGAGCGCAAGGCGGCCGAGCACGTCGCGGCCCTGCTGGCCGAGGTCGGCATCGAGTCCGAGATCGTCGAGGCCGCTCCGGGTCGGGCGAGCGTCGTCGCCCGCTGGGGCGACCAGACCTCCAGCCGCGACGGCCTGCTCGTGCACGGCCACCTCGACGTCGTCCCGGCGCAGGCTGCGGACTGGACGGTCGACCCGTTCGCCGGCGAGGTCGCGGACGGGTACCTGTGGGGCCGCGGCGCGGTCGACATGAAGGACTTCGACGCCATGCTGCTGTCGGTCGTGCGCGCCCGTCAGCGGGCCGGCGCCGTGCCGGAGCGTCCCGTCACGCTCGTGTTCACCTCCGACGAGGAGGCCGGTGGGCGCGAGGGCGCCCACTGGCTCGTCGAGCACCGTCCCGACCTGTTCGAGGGCTGCACCGAGGCGATCGGCGAGGTCGGTGGCTTCTCCCTCGAGGTCGGGGGACAGCGGCTGTACCTGATCGAGTCCGGCGAGAAGGGCATCAGCTGGATGCGCCTGCGGGCACGTGGCACGGCCGGGCACGGCTCGATGCGACAGAGCGACAACGCGATCACGCACCTGGCGCAGGCGCTCGCGGCCATCGGCGAGCACACCTGGCCGGCGACGCCGGGACCGTCGATGCAGCTCCTGCTGGCGAAGATCGCCGAGCTCACCGGCGACGACGCGCAGGACCCCGACGCGCTCCTCGAGCACGTCGGCCCGGCGATCCGCATGCTCGGTGCCGGCCTGCGCAACTCGACCAACGCGACCATGCTCGAGGCGGGCTACAAGCACAACGTCGTGCCGGGGGAGGCGGTCGCCTACGTCGACGGCCGCTACCTGCCGGGACACACCGACTCCTTCCTGCCCGCCGTGCAGGAGATCGTCGGCGACCGCGTCGACGTGGAGCCCTACATCGTCGACCGGGCGCTGGAGTACCCGTTCCGCGGCGACCTCGTCGACGCGATGACGGTGGCCCTGCACGCCGAGGACCCGGACGCGCACGTCGCGCCCTACCTGATGTCCGGCGGGACGGACGCCAAGGCGTGGGACAAGCTCGGCATCACGTCCTACGGGTTCACGCCGCTGCGCCTGCCCGGCGACCTCGACTTCACGGCACTGTTCCACGGCGTCGACGAGCGCGTGCCGGTCGACGCCCTGGAGTTCGGGGCACGGGTCTTCGACCGGTTCCTCGACCTCGCCTGAGGCCGCGATCCCAGCGAAAGATCGTCTAGAGCGTCGCGCGGACGCGGATGATCTTTCGTCGCAGTCGGACGGTGCGGTGGCCCGAGCGGTCCTTGCGGAGCCGGTCGATCTCCCAGCCCTGGAACTCCGCCGCGTCGGTCAGGAGCCGGCAGACGGCGTTGCGCGACTGCGTCCGCGGGATCGAGAAGTCCCAGAACTCGTACTCCACGGCACCTCGTCGCATGCTCACCTCTCGTCCTCCCAGGCGTGGGGCGCGGACACGTCGTCCAGCGCCGCGATGATCTCCGTCGGCAGCTCGAGCGCGTCCGACCCCAGGGCGGTGCGCAGCTGCGCGGTGGTGCGCGCGCCGACCAGCGTGGAGGCCACGGTCGGTCGGTCGCGGACCCAGGCGAGCGCCACGTGGGCCGGTGCGGCGTCGAGTCCCTCCGCGGCCCGGACGACGGCGTCGACGACAGGCGCCAGGTCGGGGCCGAGGTACGGGGCGACGAAGCCGCTCCACTGGCTGGAGGCCGCCCGCGAGTCCGCGGGGGTGCCGGTGCGGTACTTCCCGGTCAGCACGCCGCGCGCGAGCGGGGACCACGCGAGGTGGCCGAGCCCCAGGTGCTCGGCCGCGGGGACGAGCTCCTCCTCGACGGTGCGGTTGAGCAGCGAGTACTCGACCTGGTGGGCGACGAGCAGCGGTCCGAGCGTGCGCGCCGCCGTCGCCGCCGCCAGGCCCACCTGCCAGCCGGCGAAGTTGGACAGGCCGACGTAGCGGACACGGCCGGTCGTCACGGCGTGCTCGAGGGCAGACAACGTCTCCTCCCATGGCGTCAGCGGGTCCCAGGCGTGGAGCTGCCAGAGGTCGAGGTGGTCGGTGCGCAGCGCGCGCAGCGACGCGTCGAGCTGGGCGAGCAGGTGGCCGCGGGAGGCGTCGGTGACCGCGTGGCCCCGCCGGAACCCGACGACGCCCTTGCCGGCCAGCACGACCTGGTCGCGGACCCCGCGCTTGGCGACCAGGTCGCCGACCAACGCCTCGGCCCGGCCCTCGCCGTAGACGGGAGCGGTGTCGATGAGCGTGCCGCCGGCGTCGAGGAACGCGTCGAGCTGCTCCTCGGCCTCGACCTCGTCGACCTGGGAGCCGAAGGTCATGGTGCCGAGCCCCAGCCGCGAGACCCGCAGCCCCGAGTGACCGACCTGACGCTCCTGCATGCCAGCACCCTAGACCGCAGGTCCACACCGGAGGTCTAGGCTCGCAGGGTGGATGTCCTGCGATCTGTCGTGCTCGGCCTCGTCCAGGGGCTGACGGAGTTCCTGCCCATCTCCAGCAGCGCGCACCTCGCGATCGTGCCGCGCTTCCTCGGGTGGGACGACCCGGGCGCGGCGTACACGGCCGTCGTCCAGATCGGCACCGAGCTGGCGGTGGTCCTGTACTTCTGGAAGGACATCTGGCGGATCGGCACCGGGTGGCTGCGAGGCCTCGTCTCGTCGGACGCCCGCGCGCTGCCCGAGTGGCGCATGGGCTGGTTCGTCATCGTCGGCTCGATGCCGATCGTGCTGCTCGGGCTCGCGCTGGAGAGCCTGATCGACCGGCAGTTCCGCAACCTATGGGTCATCGCCACGATGCTGATCGTGCTCGGCGTCGTGCTGGGCGTCGCGGAGCGTGTGGGACGGCGGACCCGACCGATCGAGCAGCTCACCTGGACCCACGCGGTGGCCCTGGGCCTCGCGCAGGCGGCCGCGGTGGTCCCGGGGGTCTCCCGGTCGGGCGCGACGATCAGCATGGGTCTGCTGCTGGGCTACGAGCGCGCAGCGGCCACCCGCTTCGCCTTCCTGCTCGCCATCCCCGCGGTGGTGGGAGCCGGTCTCTACAAGCTCAAGGACGTGCCGGGCGGCGAGAACGCCTACGGCTGGGGGCCGACGCTGATCGGCACCGTCGTCTCCTTCGTGGTGGGCCTCGCCGTCATCCACTGGCTCCTGCAGTACGTGAGCAAGCACTCGTACGCGCCGTTCGTCGTCTATCGCATCGCGCTCGGCACGCTGGTGCTCGCGCTCCTGGCGTTCGGGGTCATCGGCGCAGGCGTCTCGGCGTCGGTCTAGCGGCTGCGACCTCCCAGACGTCGTCCTAGGGTCGGGACATGGCCCGTCCCACCGCGCTCGTCACCGGAGCCACGCGAGGCATCGGCCGCGCCGTGGCCGAGGACCTCGCCCGCACGCACGACGTCGTCCTCGTCGGACGCGACGTCCAGGAGCTCGACGCGGTCGCGTCCGGTCTGGAGGGCTCCAGCGTCCTGGCGCTCGACGTCGCCGACGCCGCCGCGGTCGACGCGGCGTCGTTGCCGGAGCGCCTCGACGTGCTCGTGCACGCGGCCGGCGTGGCGGTGAACGGCACGGTCGGCGAGGTGACGCGCGACGACTGGCGCTCGGTGTTCGAGGTCAACGTCTTCGGCGTCGCCGACCTGACGTCTCGGCTGCTGCCCACGTTGCGCGACGGGGGAGCGACGGTCGTGCTCGTGAACTCGGGCGCCGGGTTGTTCTCGACGCCCGGCAACGCGGTGTACTCGGGCAGCAAGTTCGCGCTGCGCACCTTCGCCGACTGCCTGCGCGAGGAGGAGCGTGAGCACGGCGTGCGCGTCGTGTCGGTGCACCCGGGCATCGTCGACACGGCGATGGGCCGTCAGGTGCTGGAGCGCGGCGACGGTGGTCACCCGGAGCGGATGATCCAGCCGGCCACCATCGCCGCAGCGGTGCGCGTCGCCGTCGACGCCCCGCCCGAGGCGCAGTTCGAGACCATCTCCGTCCGCCCGACGCTGGACCCGAAGGGCGACTGAGGACGTGCACCTTCGATAGCGTGCGGCGCATGCGACGGCGACGCGACGAGTGGGCGGTCGAGACCGCCGGGCTCTCCGACGACGCGCGAGCCGATATCGTCAGGGCCGTCCTACGCGTCGTCCGGCCGATGGCCGACCGCTTCCAGACCGACGTCCCCTGGGACGTCGCACGCGGCTGGCCGGTCGCCGTACGGGACGCGGCCCAGGTGCTGTCGCCGGAGTCCCGCGGCTACGCCTGCACGGGGTGGCGGGACGCCAGGGACGCCGCCCAGTGGGAGGCCTACGAGCTCCTCGCGCCCTTCGCGTACTCCTCCGACGTCTGGGACGCGCGGAGCGTGCAGCTGGCCTCGGTGTGCGACGAGGGGACCTCCGTCACCGTCCGGGCGGCCGGCGACCTGCACGAGCAGCTGCTCGCCTCGCTGGGCCCCCTCACGCCTCCCGGGTCTCACGTCCTGCGGCCTCGGTGACGGTCCCTGCTGCGGGAGCCGGCGTCACGTCGTCACGATGCGCGCCCTGTCGGGGCCGCTCTACAGCCAGCCCGACCGCTTGAAGCGCCAGTAGATGTAGAGGCAGAGGCTGCCGATCACGGCCAGGCACAGCGGGTAGCCGAGGTGCCACGAGAGCTCCGGCATGTAGCGGAAGTTCATGCCGTAGATGCCGGCGATCGCGGTGGGGACCGCGAAGATCGTCGCGCCGGCGGTCAGCTTGCGCATGTCCTCGTTCTGCTGGACCGAGAGCTGGGCGAGGTGCGCGTTGAGGGCGTTGTCGAGGAGGTGGTCGATGGCGTCGATCGCCTCGGACGCCCGGGCGAGGTGGTCGGCGATGTCGCGGAAGTAGGGGCGCGCCTCCTCGGGGACCGCGACCGTTGCGAAGCGATGGACCGGCTCGCGCAGCGGCAGCACCGCGCGCCGGAACTCCAACGTCTCGCGCTTGAGCCGGTAGATGCGCGTCGAGTCGCTGGTGCGCTCGGTGGAGAAGACCGACGTCTCGACCTCCTCCACGTCCTGCTCCAGCTCGCGTGCGACGTCCTCGTAGTGGTCGACGATCGTGTCGATCACGGCGTGGAAGGCTGCCGTGGGCCCGTGCGACATCGCGCCGTCGACCGACTCGGCGCGTCGACGGGCCTCGCGCAGCGACTCGCCGCCGTGGCGGACCGTCAGCAGGAACCTCTCGCCCAGGAAGACGTTGACTTCGTGCGTGCGGATGTCGTCGTCGCTGTACGTCACGCTGCGCAGCGAGGCGAACAAGTGGTCGGAGTACCGCTCGACCTTCGGCCGCTGGTGCGCCTCCAGCGCGTCCTCGACCGCCAACGGGTGCAGCGAGAGTGCCGACGCGACCCGGGACAGCTCGTCGACGCGCGGGTTCGCCATGCCGATCCAGATGAACTCGTGGTCCTCCAGGGCGTCGAGCGCCTCGCGGAGCGACTGCTCGTCGTGGGCGGTGTCCTGGCGGACGCCGTCGCGGTAGGTGGCGCAGTCGACGATCACGCACACATTCTGGACCACCGGCGGTCCCCGCACGCGCGACGCGCCCCGCGGTGACCACCGCGGGGCGCATCGCGGTCCCGTCGTCCAGCGCCGTCGTCGGGTCAGCGCTGGTACTGCGGCGGCTCCTGGGGGCGTTGCCGGCCGATCTCGCCGCCCTGGCGCCCGCCGAACGGACGACCGTGGTCGGCGAACTCGTCGCGCACGTAGGTCAGGCGCCACGGTCCGACCTCGATCCGCGCCCCCGTGCGCAACGTCTGCACCGGGAGCTCGCGACCGTTGACGAACGTCGGCGTCGCTCGGCCCCGTGCGCCGATCACGTACTCGTCGTCGTCCGTGCGCGTGACGACGGCCTGCAGCTCGCTCGTGTCGTCGAGCACGAGGTCGCAGCCCTCGCCGGCGCCGATCGACGTCTCCCCGAGGGCCAGGTGGTGCACCCGCACCTCGCGCGCCATGGCGGGGACGCGCGTGTCGGAGAGGTAGAGGCGGGGGTGACCGCCGCCGTACGGGTCGTGGGTGGTCGTCACCCGACGTCGTGCCCACGGCGCGGTGGGCAGGTCCGGCCAGGCGACCGGCGGCGGCACGTCGAGCGCGTCGCCGCCGCTCGTCAGGGCGCGCGTCTTCAGCCGCGCGGCGGCACGCCAGCGCAGCACCTGCACGTAGCGCGAGCCGGTGGCCAGCCGGTGCCAGACGTGCGTCGGCACCGCACCCAGCCGCAGGATCGGCCCGTCGTCGTCGGCGACGTCGAGCGTCCACCCGTCGTCGGCCAGCCGGGCGGCGACCGTGCGCAGGTCACCGCCGCTGCGGCCAGCGACGAGCACGTCGAGGTCGCGGCTGTGCAGGACGACGCGGTGGCCGACGGACGTCACGCGCGCCGACGCCACGGTGCCGCTGTCGCGCAGCAGCTCCACGGTGACGTCCGCGGCGAGCCCGGGCATGTCAGCGGCGCGCCGGGTCGGCGCCCGGCAGGTCGTCGTCGCTCGTGGTCACGCGCACCGTGCCGTTGAAGCGCCACAGCGCGCGGGGGGCGTCGGGTCCGGTGTCCCGCGGCACCTCGACGTCGAGGTCGCGCAGCTCGTAGTTGACGGCGGCGCCACGTCCGGTGAGGTACTCCCACATCTCGCGACCGAGGTCGGTCCAGTCGGTCACCGGCTGCGGTCCGGCAGCCTGTCCGCTCAGGTCGCGGTCGTGCTGGGGGGTGGTGGTCATGTCGGATCCTCCTGTCAGGGGTGCCTCCAGCGTGACCAGCGCCCGAGGGTGCGGCAACTCGAACGGGACGGCCGTCGACTCGCCGCGCGACCCCTCGCGACCGGCGGATACGCTCGGACCCATGCGCGCCTGGACGGGACCCGAGGTCCCCACGATCGAGCTTCCCGGGGTCGACGTCCCGCCGCTGCGGATCCACGACACCCGCACGTCGGGACTCGTCGAGTCAGCCCCCGAGCAGGTGGCGCGGCTCTACGTCTGCGGCATCACGCCCTACGACGCGACGCACCTCGGGCACGCCTCCACCTACCTCACCTTCGACCTGCTGCAGCGTCAGTGGCTCGCGCGCGGACTCGACGTCTCCTACACCCAGAACGTCACCGACGTCGACGACCCGCTGCTCGAGCGCGCCACGGCGACGGGCGTCGACTGGCAGGAGCTCGCCGAGCGCGAGACCGAGCTGTTCCGCACCGACATGTCCGCCCTGCGCGTCCTGGCACCCCAGCACTACGTGGGTGCGGTGGAGTCGATCGACCTCGTCACCGCCCTGGTGGGGCGTCTGGGCGACGCCGTCTACCGGGTCGACGACGACCTCTACTTCGACGTGCACGCCGACGCCGCCTTCGGCTCGGTGTCGGGGCTGGACGACGACACGATGCGCCGCGTGTTCGGCGAGCGCGGCGGCGACCCCGACCGGCCCGGCAAGCGGCACCCGCTCGACTGCCTGGTCTGGCAGGCACCCCGCGAGGGCGAGCCCTCCTGGGAGTCGCCGCTCGGTCCCGGCCGTCCCGGCTGGCACGTGGAGTGCGCGGCGATCGCGCTCGAGCACCTCGGCACCGACTTCGACGTGCAGGGCGGCGGCTCCGACCTCGCGTTCCCGCACCACGAGATGTCCGCGTCGGAGGCGCGCGTCGCCACCGGCGAGGAGTTCGCCCGCGCCTTCGTGCACGCCGGCATGGTCGGCTTCGAGGGCGAGAAGATGTCGAAGAGCAAGGGCAACCTCGTCCTCGTGTCGCGGCTGCGCGACTCCGGGACCGACCCGATGGCCATCCGGCTCGCCCTGCTCGCCCACCACTACCGCAGCGACTGGGAGTGGTTCGACGCCGATCTGTCGGCCGCCGAGGAGCGTCTCGCGCGCTGGCGCACCGCCGTCGGGCGGCCGGCGACGGCGCCGGCCGACGACGTCGTGCGCGACGTGCTGGCGGCCCTCTCCGACGACCTCGACGCGCCGCGCGCCCTCGCGGCCGTCGACGCCTGGGCTGCGGCCGACGGGTCCGACGGGGACGCCCCGGCCAGCGTGCGGGCCGCGCTCGACCTCCTGCTCGGCGTGCTGCTCTGACTCGACCCGCCCTGGATCCCCCCGCGGTGCGTCAGGGCTGCAGCGACGTGCCGCGCCCCAGGTCGGCGCGCTCGCCGCTGGCGTAGCCGTCGGCGAGCCCGCCACCGCTGAGCCGGCGCCGCGGCGCGCGCCGCAGGTCGCCGTACCGGGCGTGCATGGCCGACTCGACCTCCGCGCTGCGGTCGGCCAGGACGAGCTCGACCGACGGCTTGTCCTCCGAGCGCTCCGCCTGGGCCTCGGCGCGGGCCTCGTCCTCGACGCTGCGCAGCCTGACGTAGACCGCCTGCGCGAAGCCCTGCCACCACGAGCGCCGGAACGCCGCCGTGTGCTCGCCGGGCGGCACGACGACCCGCGCGAGCTCGTGCGCGGCCTGCAGCAGCAGGCTCGTCACGAGGATCTCGGTGCCCCGCACGTCGGCCTCGAAGCCGAACACGTGCACCGTGGTCGTGCGCTCGCCACCGACGAGCACCGACTGGCAGCGCAGCGCGTGGGCGACGTGCACCGCGAGCGTCGCCTTGTCGCGCAGGTAGGGCGCGTCGAGCCGCAGGTAGGCGTCGACGACCCCGCTGGTGCGGTGCCCCTCGGCGGCGAGCAGCGCGGCGTCGATGCCGTAGCGCGCCATCAGCGCCTCGGCCTTGTCGCGGCACGCCTGCGCCTCGGCAGGGGTCGCTCCCGGGTCGTCGGCGAGCACGAGCAGCTGCCGGACCCGACGCAGGGTCGCGTCGTCGCTCACGGACCGCCGTCGACGTTGCGCCGGCGGAGGTAGCGCTCGAACTCGCGCGCGATCGCGTCGCCGCTGGCCTCGGGCAGCTCGTCGGTCGTGTGCTCCTCCTCGAGCTCCGACACGTACTCGGCGATCTCCGGGTCCTGCGCCATGAGGTCGTCGGCGCCGTGCTGCCAGGCCTGGGCCATCTCCTCGAGCGCGCCCTGGGGGAGCGGCACGCCGACAGCGTCCTCGAGCGAGCCGAGGAGGGCCAGCGTGGCCTTCGGGCACGGCGGCTCAGCCACGTAGTGCGGGACGGCGGCCCACAACGAGATCGCCGGCAGTCCGTCGGCCGACGCGACCTCGCCGAGCACCGCGTTGATGCCGACGGGTCCGACGTAGCTGGAGGGCCGCAGCGAGAGCCGCTCGGCCAGGGTCGGGTCGCTCGTGGAGCCGCTGACCGGCACGGGGCGGGTGTGCGGGGTGTCCGCGAGGAGCGCGCCGAGCGTGACCACCTCGGTCACCCCGGCGAGCCGCGCGAGCCCCAGCACCGTGGAGCAGAAGTGCTTCCAGCGGAAGTTCGGCTCGGGCGCCTTGAACAGCAGCACGTCGCGCTCGGACGAGCGCGGGCGCGCGTGCCACAGGGTCGGCGTGGGCCAGTGCAGCACCCGCGCACCGTCCTCGTCGGGGTGCACGATGGGTCGGGTCACCTGGAAGTCGTAGTAGTCCTCCGGGTCGAGCTCGGCGAGGACCTGCGCGTCCCACTCCTCGACGAGGTGGTCGACGACCGACGACGCAGCGTCGCCGGCGTCGTTCCAGCCCTCGAACGCGGCCACCATCCAGGGGTCGTTCAACGGGGGGATCGACTGCACGTCCACCAGCCTACGGGGGAGGGTGTGCAGTGCTGCTCCCTACTCGTCGTCAGGGCGGTACCCGAGGTTGGGGGAGAGCCAGCGCTCCGCCTCGGCGACGCTCCAGCCCTTCCGCTCGGCGTAGTCGGCGACCTGGTCGCGGCCGAGGCGGCCGACGACCATGTACTGCGACTTCGGGTGCGAGAAGTACCAACCGCTCACGGACGCGCCGGGCCACATCGCCATGCTCTCGGTGAGCTCGATGCCGGTGTGCTTCTCGACGTCGAGCAGCTCCCACAGCGTCTGCTTCTCGGTGTGCTCCGGGCACGCCGGGTAGCCGGGTGCCGGGCGGATGCCGACGTACTTCTCGGCGATGAGCTGCTCGTTGTCGAGCGACTCCTCCGGCTGGTAGCCCCAGATCTCGCGCCGGACGCGCTCGTGGAGCCGCTCGGCGAACGCCTCCGCGAGCCGGTCGGCGAGTGCCTCGAGCAGGATGGCGCTGTAGTCGTCGAGCTGCTCCTTGAACTCGGCGATGCGGTCGGCGCCGCCGAGGCCCGCGGTGACCGCGAACGCGCCCACGTGGTCGGGCAGCCCGGTCTCGAGCGGCGCGACGAAGTCGGCGAGGCTCTTGTGGGCGACGCCCTTGCGGTGCTCGGTCTGCTGGCGCAGGTGGTGCAGGACGGCCACGGACTCCTCGCGCGCCTCGTCGGCGAAGACGACGGTGTCGTCGCCGCGCCCGTTGGCGGGGAAGATGCCGACCACGCCCCGCGCCGTGAGCCAGCGCTCGGCGACGATGCGGTCGAGCATCTCCTGGGCGTCGGCGTACAGCTTGGAGGCCGCCTCGCCCGTGGCGGGGTTGTGCAGGATGTCGGGGAAGCGTCCCTTCATCTCCCAGGCGTTGAAGAACGGCTGCCAGTCGATGTACTGGCGCAGCTCGTCGAGGGGGTAGTCCTCCAGCACGTGCGGGACGCCCACCTCCCACTGCGGCTGCGGCGGGGCGTAGCCGTCCCAGTCGATCGGGGTCGCGTCGGCACGGGCCTCCTCGATGGGCAGCAGCTTGCGCGTGTCCTGCCGGGCGGCGTGCCGCTCGCGCAGCCCGTCGTAGTCGTCCTTGAGCGCCTCGAGGAACTGCGGCTTCTGCGCGTCGGACAGCAGCGACGCGACGACGGGGACCGAGCGCGACGCGTCCTTCACCCACACCACGGGACCGTGGTAGCGCTCGTCGACCTTCACGGCCGTGTGCGCCCGCGACGTCGTCGCACCACCGATGAGGAGCGGGACGTCGAAGCCCTGGCGCTCCATCTCGCCGGCGACGGTCACCATCTCGTCGAGCGAGGGCGTGATCAGGCCCGACAGGCCGATCACGTCGGCGCCGTGCTCCTTCGCCGCGTCGAGGATCTTCTGCGGCGGGACCATGACACCGAGGTCGATCACGTCGTAGTTGTTGCACTGCAGCACCACGCCGACGATGTTCTTGCCGATGTCGTGCACGTCGCCCTTGACCGTGGCCATGATGACGGTGCCGTTGCTGCGGCCCTTGTCGGACTCGTCCTTCGTGGCCTCGATGTACGGGATGAGGTAGGCGACGGCCTTCTTCATCACGCGTGCCGACTTCACGACCTGGGGGAGGAACATCTTGCCCGCGCCGAAGAGGTCGCCGACGACGTTCATGCCGTCCATCAGCGGCCCCTCGATGACCTCGATGGGCTTGCCGCCGCGCTGCTCGATGAGCGAGCGCAGCTCCTCCGTGTCGTCCTCGACGTGGGCGTCGATGCCCTTGACCAGCGCGTGCGTGATGCGCTCGCCGATCGGGAGGGAGCGCCACTCCTCGCTCGCGGCCTCGGCCTTCTCACCGGTGCCCGCGAACTCGGTCGCGATGTCGAGCAGCCGCTCCGTGGCGTCGGGGCGGCGGTTGAGGACCACGTCCTCGATGCGCTCGCGGAGCCGCTCGTCGACCTGGTCGTAGACCACGAGCGCGCCGGCGTTGACGATGCCCATGTCCATGCCCGCGCGGATGGCGTGGAACAGGAACACGGCGTGGATCGCCTCGCGCACCGGGTTGTTGCCGCGGAAGGAGAACGAGACGTTCGAGACGCCGCCCGAGACGAGCGCGTGCGGCAGGTTCTGCTTGATCCAGCGCGTGCCCTCGATGAAGTCGATGCCGTACTCGGCGTGCTCCTCGATGCCCGTGGCGACCGCGAACACGTTCGGGTCGAAGATGATGTCCTCGGCCGGGAAGCCGACCTCGTCGACGAGGATCCGGTAGGCGCGCTCGCAGATCTCCTTGCGCCGCTCCAAGGTGTCGGCCTGGCCGTCCTCGTCGAAGGCCATGACGACGACGGCGGCGCCGTACTTGCGGCACAGCCGCGCGTGCTCGACGAACGGCTCCTCGCCCTCCTTGAGGGAGATCGAGTTGACGATCGACTTGCCCTGCAGCACGCGCAGACCGGCCTCGATCACCTCCCACTTGGAGGAGTCGACCATGACCGGGACGCGGCAGATGTCGGGCTCGGCCGCGACGAGCTTGAGGAAGCGGTCCATCGCGGCGACGCCGTCGATCATGCCCTCGTCCATGTTGACGTCGATGACCTGCGCGCCGTTCTCGACCTGCTGGAGGGCCACGGCGAGGGCGGTGTCGTAGTCGCCGTCGCGGATGAGGTTGCGGAAGCGGGCCGAGCCGGTGATGTTGGTGCGCTCGCCGACGTTCACGAAGAGCGAGTCGGCGTCGACGACGAGCGGCTCCAGGCCCGAGAGGCGCAACGCCGGCTGGACGGTGGCGGGCACCCGCGGGGGGAGGCCCTCGACGACCTGGGCGATGTGCGCGATGTGGTCCGGGGTCGTGCCGCAGCAGCCGCCGACGAGGTTGTAGAGCCCCGCCTCGGCGAACTCGCGCAGCACCGCCGCCGTCTGGTCGGGCGCCTCGTCGTACTCGCCGAACGCGTTGGGCAGACCGGCGTTCGGGTAGCAGGACACGAAGCAGTCGGCCAGGCGCGACAGCTCCGCGACGTACGGACGCATCTCCTCGGCGCCGAGGGCGCAGTTCAGGCCCACGAGCAGCGGCTTCGCGTGGCGCACGGAGTACCAGAAGGCCTCCGTGGTCTGGCCCGAGAGCGTGCGCCCGGACGCGTCGGTGATGGTGCCGGAGATGACGATCGGCCAGCGCCGCCCGTACTCCTCGAACACCGTCTCGACGGCGAAGATCGCGGCGCGCGCGTTGAGCGTGTCGAAGATGGTCTCGATGAAGACGAGGTCGGCACCGCCGTCGAGGAGCGCCCGCGTGGCCTCGGCGTACGCGTCGACGAGCTCGGTGTAGGAGACGTTGCGCGCGCCCGGGTCGTTGACGTCGGGGGAGATCGAGGCGGTGCGGGTGGTCGGGCCGAGCGCGCCGGCGACGTAGCGCGGCCGGTCGGGGGTCCGGGCGGTCACCGCGTCGGCCTCGCGGCGCGCGAGGGCGGCCGCCTCGTAGTTCAGCTCGTAGGCCAGCTCGACCATGTCGTAGTCGCGCAGGGAGACCGCGTTCGCGTTGAACGTGTTGGTCTCGATGACGTCGGCGCCGGCCTCGAGGTACTCGCGGTGGATGCCCGCGATGATGTCGGGCTGGGTGAGAGTCAGCAGGTCGTTGTTGCCGACCACGTCGCTCGGCCAGTCCTTGAAGCGCTCGCCGCGGTAGCCGGCCTCGTCGGGCCGGTCGCGCTGGATCGCGGTGCCCATGGCGCCGTCGAGCACCATGATGCGCTCCGAGAGTCGGGCCGTCAGGTCCTCGGTGGCGTCGGGACGCCACGCCTGGGGTCGGGTCACACGCTGCTCCACTGTCGCCTCAGTCCTCCACGATCGACACGAACGGACGGCGTCCTCCGGCCTGGTGCACGGAGCGGTGACGTCCTGGTGATGGTGGGAACCCCCAGCCGGCGGCGGGCTCGCGTGGACCTTCGCGGAGATTCGTGCACCATCATCCCACGAGAACGCAAGGTGACGCGGGAGGTCACGCTCACAGGGGGTGCGCGGCCTCGTCGGCCGGCATCCGTGCCCAGACGACGGCGACGACCGCGGCGACCACCGGGACCACCGCGGCGACGAGGAACACCTCGCGGACACCGACCAGCTCGCCTGCCGGGCCGGCGAGGGCGACGGACGCCGGCACGAGCAGCAGCGAGACGAAGAAGTCGAGGCTCGACGCTCGGCCGAGCAGGTCCGGCGGCACCCGGCGCTGCAGCAGCGTGCCCCAGATCACCATCGGCGCGGAGAGCAGGACGCCGACGACGAACAGGGCCGCGGCGATGGCCGGCACCGACGACGTGAAGCCGACGACCACGAACGGCACGCAGCCGAGGCCCCACATGAGCACCATGACGGTGAGGTAGCGCCGCGGCATCCTCAGCATGCTCATGCCGAGCGACGCGAGCGCGCTGCCCGCGCCGTACGCGGCCAGGATCCACGCGTGGCCCGTCGCGTCGCCTCCGCCGTCCTTCACCACGAACGGGATGAGCACGTCCATCGGACCGACGACGAGCAGGAGCATGAGGCAGGCGAACAGCAGCGTCGCGAGGAACCAGGGTGTCCTGACCATGTAGCGCACCCCGCCGCGCAGGTCGGCGACGGCGCCGCGGAGGGGGTGGTCGCCGAGCGCCGCGGCATCGCGCCGCAGCGGCACCGGGTGCAGGAGCAGCAGGGTGAGCAGGCAGCCCAGCTGGCAGACCGCGACGAGCAGCAGCGCCCAGGCCGGGGAGGCCAGCGCCACGACGAGGCTGCCGAGGGCCGGCCCGCCGGCGTGCTGGAGCGTCGGTCGCAGGAAGCCCTCGATGCCGTTGGCGGCGAGGAGGTCGTCGGCCTCGACGACCGACGGCAGCAGTGCGCTGTAGGCCGGGAAGTAGAAGCCGACCGCCATGCCGAGCACGGCGCCACCGACCGTCAGGTGCCAGACCTCCAGCCCGCCGGCGAGTGCCAGCGCCGCGACCACGGCTAGGACGACCATGCGGGTGGTCGCCGTGGCCATGAGGATGCGCCGCTGGGGCACCCGGTCTGCGGCGACGCCCCCGACGAGCACCGTGACGACCATGCCGAGGGCGTAGCCCGTGACGGCCAGCGAGAGCGCTCCGGGACCACCGCCGAGCGCGATGACCTGCCACACGACTGCGATGACCCAGACGCCCTCGCCGAGCAGCTCGAACGCCGCCGCGCCGATCAGCGGACGGTACTGGCGGTGGCGGAACGGGCGCAGCGGTCCGCGGGCCCACCCCCGGACCGGCAGCGCGCCGCCGGAACGGGGCGTGAGCTCGGTCATGTCGGTCCCAACCTAGGCGTCGGCTCCGACAGGCCGTGTCCGAGGGCCGGGGTCGGATCTCCTAGGCTCGTGCGGTGACCACACCCGCCGCCGTCCTCTGGGACCTCGACGGCACCATCGTCGACACCGAGCCCCTCTGGATGGCCGCCGAGACCGCGCTCGCCGCGCAGCACGGCGCGACCTGGACCGAGGAGGACGGGCTCGGTCTCGTCGGCAACGACCTCATGGAGTCCGCGCGCATCATCGAGGCCCGGGTCGGCTCGGGGCTCACGCCGGAGCAGATCGTCGCCCACCTGGTCGACGAGATCGCCGTCGCGATGCGCCGCGACCTGCCGTGGCGCCCGGGCGCACGGGAGCTGGTGCACGCGCTGGCCGACGCCGGCGTGCCCCAGGCGCTGGTCACGATGTCGTACCGCGAGATCGCGCAGCCCGTGGTCGACCTCCTGCCGTTCGACGCCGTGGTCACGGGCGACAGCGTCACCCACGGCAAGCCCCACCCCGAGCCCTACCTCGCCGCCGCGCGCGCACTCGGGGTCGACGCCGCCTCCTGCCTCGCCATCGAGGACTCCGCCACCGGAGCAGCCTCGGCCGACGCCGCCGGCTGCGTCGTGCTGGCCGTGCCGCACATGGTGAGCGTGCCCGACGGACCTCGTCGGAGGCTGCGCACCACCTTGGCCGGCCTCGACCCCGCCGGTGTCGCCGCCCTGTGGTCGGGCGCCTGAGCACGCCGACGCGGCCCGCACCGCTAGGTTGGGAGGCGTGAGCGTCCCGTCGAACCCGCCGCCGCGTGGCACGATCCGCTTCGGCCGGCTGGGCGGCGCCGACCTGGTCGCCCGACCGTCGCTCCTGGTGATGGGCGTCGTCCTCGTGGTGCTGTTCGCGCCGCGCTTCCAGGCGGAGGCCCGGACGAGCGCGTACCTCCTGGCCGCGAGCTTCGTCCTCGCCCTCTACGTGTCGGTGCTCGTGCACGAGCTCGCGCACCTGGGCGTCGCCCGCGCCTTCGGCATGCGCGTCCCGTCGGTCACGTTGCACCTGCTCGGCGGCGAGACGGCCATCGAGGGGGAGAGCCGCACGCCCTGGCAGGAGCTGCTGACGTCGGTCGTGGGTCCCCTGGCCTCGCTCGGGATCGGGCTGCTCGCGCACGCCCTCGCCGACGGCAGCGACGGCGTCGCGCGCGACCTGTGGTGGTCGATCGGATGGGTCAACCTGCTCGTGGCGGCCTTCAACATGCTGCCCGGCCTCCCGCTCGACGGGGGCAGGGTGCTGCGTGCCCTCGTCTGGATGGCCACCCGGTCCGAGCGGCTCGGCGTCGTCGTGACCGCGTGGATCGGACGGGTCGCGGCCGTCGGCATCAGCGCGTTCGTGCTCTGGCGCGCCGCGCAGGGCGAGACCTGGAGCGCCCGCTGGTGGCTCGACGTCGTGCTCGTCGCGTTCGTCGCCTCGTTCCTCTGGGTCGGTGCCACCGGCGCCCTGCGCGGCGCCGACCGCGGCACCCGCATGAACGGCCTGCGCGCCGACGAGCTCGGCCGTCCGCTCACCGACGACGTCTCGCCCCACTGGCCCCGCCTCAGCGTCCGGACGCAGGGCACCGCCCTGCTGCGCGCGATGACCGCACGCCCGGCCGAGGTGTACCTGCTCGTCGACGACGAGGAGCGGCCGGTGGGCGTCCTCCTGGCGTCGGACGTCGACGCCGCCTACCGAAGGGAATCATGACCACCTGGATGCGCAGCGGACCGTTCGTCGAGGGCGAGTGGGTCCGACTCTCCGACGCCAAGGGGTCGCAAGCACAACATCCGGCTCGAGGCCGGGCGGGAGTTCTCGACGAAGAAGGGCCAGCTCCGCCACGACGACATCATCGGCGAGCCCGAGGGCATCATCGTGACCTCCACGCTCGAGGGTCGGTACCAGGTGTTCCGGCCGCTGCTGTCGGAGTACGTGGTCTCGATGCCGCGCGGCGCGGCGATCATCTACCCGAAGGACGCCGCGCACATCGTCACGATGGCCGACATCTACCCCGGCGCGCGCGTCGTGGAGGCCGGTGCGGGCTCGGGCAGCCTGACCGCCTACCTGCTCCGCGCGGTCGGCCCGGACGGCCACCTGGGGTCCTACGAGATCCGCGAGGAGTTCGCCGAGACGGCGCGCAGGAACGTGGAGCAGCTCGTCGGCACGGACCACCCGGAGTGGACGCTCACCGTGGGGGACGTGCGCGAGGTCATGGCGGAGCCGGAGATCGACCGGCTCGTCCTCGACATGGTCGACCCGTGGTCGTGCGTCCCGCTCGCGGCCGAGCGGCTCGTGCCCGGCGGCATCGTCTGCGCCTACGTCGCCACGACGACCCAGCTGTCGCGCTTCGTCGAGACGCTGCGCGCCGACGGCGGCTTCACCGAGCCGCACGCGTGGGAGACCATGCAGCGCTCGTGGCACCTCGAGGGCCTCGCCGTGCGTCCCGACCACAAGATGGTGGGCCACACGGCGTTCCTCGTCACCGCGCGGCGCATGGCACCGGGCCACCCGGCCCTGGAGAAGACCCGACGCCCCGCACCGGGCGCCTACGGCCCCGACTACACCGGGCCGCGGCCGGCCGGCACCGAGCTCTGACCCCGCCCGGCGGGGGTTCCGGGCCGTGGGCGGAGGACGGCCCGGCGGGGGTTCCGGGCCGTGGGTGGAGAGGAGCCCCGCAACACGATCGTCATCCGACGCGCGCTGAGACGACCTTTCGTGCAACCTGATCTCCGTTAGGGTCGAACTCGACGAGCAGGAGGTGGCGATCGTGAACGAGAACCCCCGTGGCGCCGACCACGAGCTGGCATATCTGCGCGCCGAGGTCGAGCACCTCAGGCGACGCCTGGGCTCGGAGGGGTCACTCGACTCCCGGCTCTCCGACCTCGAGGCGCGCCTGGCCTCCACGACGTCGCAGAACGAGCGGCTGAGCTCCACGCTGCGCGACGCGCGCGACCAGATCGTCGCCCTCAAGGAGGAGGTCGACCGTCTGGCGCAGCCGCCGACGGGCTTCGGCACGTTCCTGCAGCGCAACGACGACGACACGGTCGACGTGTTCACCGGCGGCCGCAAGCTGCGGGTCACCGTCAGCCCGGCGGTCGACCGCGACGAGCTGCGCCGCGGCCAGGAGGTCATCCTCAACGAGGCGATGAACGTCGTGGCCGCGCTGGAGTTCGAGACCACCGGCGAGGTGGTGATGCTCAAGGAGGTCCTGGCCGACGGCGAGCGTGCCCTCGTGCTGGGCAACACCGACGACGAGAAGGTCGTGAAGCTGGCCGACTCCCTCGTCGGGCTGAAGCTGCGTGCCGGCGACTCGCTGCTGCTCGACAGCCGCGCCGGCTGGGTCTACGAGCGCATCCCGAAGAGCGAGGTCGAGGAGCTCGTCCTGGAGGAGGTGCCCGACGTCGACTACGAGTCGATCGGTGGCCTGCGCGGACAGATCGACTCCATCAGGGACGCCGTCGAGCTGCCCTACCTGCACCCCGACGTGTTCGTCGAGCACGAGCTCAAGCCGCCGAAGGGCGTGCTGCTCTACGGCCCGCCCGGCTGCGGCAAGACGATGATCGCCAAGGCGGTCGCGGCGAGCCTGGCCAAGAAGGTCTCCGAGCGCACCGGCGAGGAGGGTCGCTCGTACTTCCTCAACATCAAGGGTCCCGAGCTGCTCAACAAGTACGTCGGCGAGACCGAGCGGCACATCCGGCTCGTGTTCCAGCGGGCGCGCGAGAAGGCCAGCGAGGGCACGCCGGTCATCGTGTTCTTCGACGAGATGGACTCACTGTTCCGCACCCGCGGGTCGGGCGTCTCCTCCGACGTGGAGAACACGATCGTGCCGCAGCTCCTGAGCGAGATCGACGGTGTCGAGGGTCTCGAGAACGTCCTCGTCATCGGTGCCTCCAACCGTGAGGACATGATCGACCCGGCCATCCTGCGTCCCGGTCGCCTCGACGTGAAGATCAAGATCGAGCGCCCCGACGCGGAGTCGGCGCGCGACATCTTCAGCAAGTACCTGACGCCGACGCTGCCGCTGCACCCCGACGACCTCGCCGAGTGGGGCGGCGACCGCGTCGCGACGACGCAGGGCATGATCCAGCGCACCGTCGAGGCGATGTACACCGAGTCCGAGGACAACCAGTTCCTCGAGGTCACGTACGCCAACGGCGACAAGGAGGTCCTGTACTTCAAGGACTTCAACTCCGGCGCGATGATCCAGAACATCGTCGACCGCGCCAAGAAGATGGCGATCAAGGACCTCCTGGAGACCGGGCAGAAGGGTCTGCGCGGGTCCAGCACATGCTGCAGGCGTGCCTCGACGAGTTCAAGGAGAACGAGGACCTCCCGAACACGACCAACCCGGACGACTGGGCGCGCATCTCGGGCAAGAAGGGTGAGCGGATCGTCTTCATCCGCACGCTCATCACCGGCAAGGGCGGCAACGAGCCCGGACGGTCGATCGACACGGTCGCGAACACGGGGCAGTACCTCTGAGCGGCGACCTCACCGCGAGCGCGTCGAGTGCGGCCGTCCCCTCGGGGCGGCCGCACCTGCGCGTCGCGCGCTACGACGACCCCGAGGTGGTCGCCATGACCGCGGAGGTGCAGGCCGAGTACGGCCGTCGCTACGGGGGAGAGGGTGACGTCTCGCCGATCGATGCGGAGCAGTTCGTGCCGCCGGCCGGTCTGTTCCTCGTGCTCGAGGTCGACGGCCGGGCTGCGGCGATGGGCGGCTGGCGTCGCGGTGGGCCGCAGGGTGCGTCCGACGCCGAGATCAAGCGGATGTTCGTCCGCGAGACGCACCGTCGGCGCGGTCTCGCGCGGATCGTGCTCGCGGAGCTCGAGCGCACCGCCGCGGAGGCCGGTGTCCGGCGCCTCGTGCTCGAGACGGGCGACCAGCAGCCCGAGGCCATCGCCCTCTACACCTCCAGCGGCTACGCCGACGAGCCTGCGTTCGGGTTCTACGCCGGCTACGACGACAGCGTCCACCTCGCGAAGAGCATCGCCGGGGAGGAGTGAGCGGGAGTCGACTGCCCCTCACCGGTGACCCTGCCGCGGCGACCTCGCCGCTCAGCCCTTGACCATGCGGCGCGTGGTCCAGTGCAGGAGGCCGATGTCCTGGGGGCCGACGCCCGCATGGCGCTCGATGGCCGTGGCGTAGTGGCCGACGAGCTGGGAGCACACGGCCTGCCAGCCGCGTCCGTCGACGGCCCGACGGGCGGCGCGGCCGAACGCCGCGCGCTTGGACTCGTCGCCGGTCAGGTCGCGCACGAAGCCGGCCATCGCGGCCAGGTCGCCCGCGGGGTACAGCCAGCCCGTGCGGCTGTGGTCGACGAGGTCGACGGGCCCGCCCACCCCGGCCGCCACGACGGGCACGCCGCTCGCGAGCCCCTCCTGGACGACCTGGCAGAACGTCTCCGTCTCGCTCGTGCTCACCAGGACGTCGAGGCTCGCCATGGCGGTCGCGAGCTCGGTGCCGTGCAGCATGCCGGTGAAGTGGGCACCGGGCAGCAGCCGCTCGAGCCGCGCCCGCTCCGGTCCGTCGCCCACGACGACGAGGCGGGTGCCCGGCACGCCGCCGAGGGCCGCGAGGTCCTGCACCTGCTTCTCCGGCGCGAGCCGGCCGACGTACCCGACGAGCCGCTCGCCGTCCGGCGCCACGGCGCGACGCCACGCGTCGTCACGGCGGGCGGGGGAGAAGCGCTCCGTGTCGACACCGCGGCGCCACAGGACCAGGCGCTCGACGCCCTGTGCCTGGAGCGTGTCCAGGGTGGCCGTGGAGGGGACGAGGTTGAGGTCGGCGCGGCCGTGCACGTCGCGCACCCGCTTCCACAGCAGGTTCTCGACGCCGCGGATGCCGTAGCGGCCCGCGTACGTGGGCACGTCGGTCTGGTAGACGGCCACCACCGGGATGTCGAGGGCGTTGGCCGCCAGTGCGGCGCGCCAGCCCAGCGCGAACGGCGACGCCAGGTGCACGACGTCGGGGTCGAAGTCGCGCAGGATGGCGGTGACGGGGGAGACCCGACCGGTCGCGACCCTGACGTCGGGGTAGCCGGGGAACGCCCAGGCGGGCAGGGTCACGACGCGTGCGCCGGCGACCTCCTGGGGCACCTCCGTCGCCGCGTCCGGCACGACGACCAGCACTTCGTCGCCTCGCGACGCGAGGTGGTCGAGGACCCTCAGCACCGAGTGCACGACACCGTTGGTCTGGGGGAGGAAGGACTCTGCGACGATCACGATCCTCATGCGTCGAGCGTCGTGGCCGCCGACGTCCGTCGGGCCACGCCCAGGTGACCTCGGGGCGAAGTCGGCGTGACGCTCCGGCACCCGTCCCGTCAGGACGCGGGCGGCCGACGTCGCGAGGACGACACCCCTACGCTGGGCCCATGACGGTGCGTCGGGTCCAGGGCAGCGAGGTCGAGTACGGGATCGCGGTGCAGGGGCAGCCCAGCGCGAACCCCATGGTCGCGTCGACGCACGTGGTGAACAGCTACGCCGCCGCGCACGGCCTGACGCGCCGAGCCCGGTGGGACTTCGAGGAGGAGAGCCCGCTGCGCGACGCACGCGGCTTCGACCTCAGCCGCGACCGCGCCGACCCGACGCAGCTCACCGACGAGGACCTCGGGCTCGCCAACATCATCCTCACGAACGGTGCCCGGCTCTACGTCGACCACGCGCACCCCGAGTACTCCTCCCCGGAGGTCACTTCGCCCCGCGACGTCGTCGTCTGGGAGAAGGCCGGCGAGCACGTCATGCGTCGTGGTGCCGAGCTCGCCGCGCAGGTGCCGGGCGCGGGCTCGATCGTGCTCTACAAGAACAACATCGACAACAAGGGTGCGTCGTACGGGTCGCACGAGAACTACCTCGTCGACCGAGCCGTCCCCTTCGACGCGATCGTCGCGCAGCTGACGCCGTTCTTCGTCTCCCGCCCCGTCGTCTGCGGCGCGGGCCGGGTCGGGCAGGAGCAGGACGGCAGCGTCCACGCCTTCCAGCTCTCGCAGCGCGCCGACTACATGGAGGTCGGCGTCGGGCTCGAGACCACGCTGAAGCGGCCGATCGTCAACACCCGCGACGAGCCGCACGCCGACCCGAAGAAGTACCGACGGCTGCACGTCATCGTCGGCGACGCCAACCTCGCCGAGACGTCCATCTACCTCAAGCACGGCACCACGTCGCTCGTGCTGGCCATGCTCGAGGCCGGGTTCCTGTCGCCCGCGCCGGCCCTCGCGCAGCCTGTCGTCGCCCTGCACGCCATCTCGCACGACCCGACGCTCACCGCGCTCGTCGAGCTGCAGGACGGCAGCACCGTGACGGGGCTGGACCTGCAGTGGCACTACCTCGAGCAGGCGCGCGCCTTCGTCGCACGCGAGGGGTCCGACCAGCAGACCGACGACGTCCTCGCCCGGTGGGAGAGCGTGCTGACCCGCCTCGGCCGCGACCCGATGGAGTGCGTGCGCGAGCTCGACTGGGTCGCGAAGCTGTCGCTGCTCGAGTCCTACCGCGACCGCGACGGGCTCGACTGGGACCACGCGAAGCTGCACCTCGTCGACCTGCAGTACCACGACGTGCGACCCGAGCGCGGGATCTACCACCGCCTCGTCCACTCCGGCCGCATCGAGCGGATCGTCGACGACGCGGAGGTGCTCCGCGCCATCGACGAGCCCCCGCACGACACGCGCGCCTACTTCCGCGGCCGCTGCCTCAGCACGTTCGCCTCCGAGGTCGCCGCCGCCTCCTGGGACTCCGTCATCCTCGACCTGCCCGGCTACGAGTCCCTGCAGCGCATCCCCACGATGGAGCCGCTGCGCGGGACCGCCGAGCACGTCGGCGCCCTGTTCGAGGACAGCGCCGACGCCACTGCCTTCTTCCGTACCATCACGGGGCGCTGACCTCTCTCCTCGTCGGGGCGGTGGTGCGCCGCCTGCGGTCGTCGTGAGCTTTCCGCTGCGCTGCCGCAGGGGATCTGTGCTTGCTGGTGCGCTGCCGTAGAGGGGTCTCGTCGTGCTGCTGCGCTGCGTCGGCGTTCGCTGTGTCTGGTCTCCGAAAGGGCCTCGACCGGGCGACTGGCATCCGCGCTGGTCCGGGGTCTCGGGCTGCGGGTTGCGCTCGGGGTGGACGTTCATTTCTGCGTTCGTGTGCGGGAGGGCCAGGGATTCTGCGTTCGCTACGGGATCCCGTCGCGAACGCAGAGACATCTGCGCCGGCAGCCCGCTATCGGTGGATCTTCAACCGCAGAACGGCTCCTGCGGTTGCAGATTCACCGATAGGACGCGCCGACGCAGAACGGTGGGTCAAGAACGCAGAAGCGAAGAATCGTGCGTCATCCAGAGGCCCAGACCAGACCCGGAGACCCGAAGCCAGCCCCGGGCCCGCTGCCGGTCGAGGCCCTTTCGGAGGCCGCCCCCAGCGCCAGCCGAGGCAGCGCACCAGCAAGGTCACGAGGCCCGCAGGCAGCGCACCAGCAAGGTCACGAGGCCCGCAGGCAGCGCACCGGCACGGTGACGACCACCGCCGCCCGCGCACCGGCAACCACACGACCACCGCAGGCAGCGCACCGACCATGCCCACGCCCCCGCGCACGACGCACCCGCACCACGTCGAAACCCGAGCGGCGCGTGGGCCTCAGGGGGCTAGGGTGAACCCATGGCCGAGCAGCAGCACAGGACGCCCCGCAGGTCCGACGACGAGCAGGCGGAGACCGCCGAGACCACCGCGCCCCAGGACACCGAGCGCAAGGAGAAGCTCGACGACGACGTCGACGCGATCCTCGGCGACATCGACGACGTCCTCGAGGAGAACGCCGAGGAGTTCGTCCGCAGCTTCGTGCAGAAGGGCGGCCAGTGAACGGCCCAGCGATGCTGCCCGACGGATACCGTTCGGTGGGTGGCTCGTCGTTCGCCGACCTGCTCGCCTCGCAGGCACCCGAGATGATGCCCGGTGCGGCCGGAGCCGTTTCCGGTGAGCTCGCGGGCGTCGCGCATGGCACCACCATCGTGGCCGCCACGTTCGCCGACGGCGTCGTCATGGCCGGCGACCGCCGTGCGACGATGGGCAACGTCATCGCGCAGCGCGACATCCAGAAGGTCTTCCCGACCGACGAGTACTCGTGCGTCGGCATCGCCGGCACGGCCGGCATCGCGATCGAGATGACCCGGCTCTTCCAGGTCGAGCTCGAGCACTACGAGAAGATCGAGGGCGCGACGCTGTCGACCGACGGCAAGGCCAATCGGCTCGCCACCCTCATCCGCGGCAACCTCGGCATGGCCATGCAGGGCCTCGCCGTCGTGCCGCTGTTCGCGGCCTACGACCTCGACCAGCAGTGCGGGCGCATCTTCGCCTTCGACGTCACCGGCAACAAGAACGAGGAGCGTACCTTCCACTCCGTCGGCTCCGGCTCGACGTTCGCGCGCGGCTCGCTCAAGAAGCTGTACGCCGAGGGCATGGACGAGCGCTCGGCCGTCACCGCCGTCATCCAGGCGCTCTACGACGCGGCCGACGACGACACCGCCACCGGTGGCCCGGACCTCACGCGGCGGATCTTCCCGCTGGTCAGCGTCATCACCGCCGACGGCTACCGGGCGTGGGACGAGGCGGAGACCGCCGCCGTCGCCGACGCCGTGATCGGCGGCCGCATGACCCGTCCCGACGGGCCCTCGGCCCCCCTCACCTGAGGAGACCCAGCATGACCGCACCGTTCTACGTCTCGCCCGAGCAGCTCATGAAGGACCGGGCCGACTTCGCGCGCAAGGGCATCGCCCGTGGCCGCAGCGTCGTCGTGGTCCAGTACGTCGACGGCATCCTGCTCGTCGCCGAGAACCCCTCGCAGGCGCTGCACAAGATCAGCGAGATCTACGACCGCATCGGCTTCGCGGCGGTCGGTCGCTACAACGAGTTCGAGAACCTGCGCATCGCCGGCGTCCGGCTCGCCGACATGCGTGGCTACGCCTACGACCGGCGCGACGTCACCGGTCGTGGGCTGGCCAACGCCTACGCGCAGACGCTCGGCACGATCTTCTCCTCCGGCGGCGAGAAGCCGTACGAGGTCGAGATCTTCGTGGCCGAGGTGGGCGACGACGCTGCCGCCGACCAGGTGTACCGCCTCACCTACGACGGCTCGGTCGCCGACGTCCGTGGTCACGGCGTGATGGGCGGACAGAGCGAGCAGGTCGACGCGCACCTCACCGAGCACTACACGGAGGGCCTCGGGCTGGAGGAGGCGTTGCGGCTCGCCGCTGCTGCGCTCGGCGAGGACAGCACCCCCGCCCGGGAGATCGTCGCCTCCGACCTCGAGGTCGCCGTGCTCGACCGCACGCGCAGCCAGCCCCGCAAGTTCAAGCGGCTCACCGACGCGGCCGTCGCCGACGCCCTCGCCGGCTGACCTCGCTGCGGGGGCAGGACACGCTGTCCCGCCCCCGGAGGCGGTCACCAGCGCGGGTGCACGGACTCCCGCAGGTGCTCGTCGTAGATCCGCCGCACGCCCTCGAGCACGGACGCGTCGAGGGTGACGTCGGCGGCCGCCGCGTTGCCCCGTGCCTGCTCGGGGTTCCGGGCGCCGGGGATGACGGTGCTCACGCCGTCCTGCGCGACGACCCAGGCCAGCGCGGCCTGCGCCGGCGTCACGCCGTCGGGCAGCAGCGCGGCGAACTCCTGGGCGGCCCGCACGCCGACCTCGAAGTCGACGCCGGAGAAGGTCTCGCCCACGTCGAACGCCTCGCCGTTGCGGTTGTAGGTCCGGTGGTCGTCGGACGCGAACGTCGTGTCACGCGTGTAGCGGCCGCTCAGCAGCCCGCTCGCGAGCGGGACGCGCGCGATGATGCCGACGCCGGCCTCGTGGGCGGCCGGGAGCACCGCGTCGAGCGGCTTGAGCCGGAACGCGTTGAGGATGATCTGGACCGACGCGACGTTCGGGCGGGCGATCGCCGCGAGGGCCTGGTCGCACGTCTCGACGCTGACGCCGTACGCGGCGAGCAGGCCCTCCTCGACCAGCGTGTCGAGCGCGTCGTAGACCTCGTCGTCCTCCACGACGGCGGTCGGCGGGCAGTGCAGCTGCACGAGGTCGAGGGTGTCGACGTCCAGGTTGCGGCGGGAGCGGTCCGTCCAGGCGCGGAAGTTCTCCATCACGTAGTTCTCGGGCACCTGGTCCAGACGGCGCCCCATCTTCGTGGCCACCGTGAGGTCCAGGTCGGGGTGGGCGCGCCGGAACGCGGCGATCGCCTGCTCGCTGCGACCGTCGCCGTACACGTCGGCCGTGTCGAGGAAGGTCACGCCCGACTCGACGGCCGCCTCCAGGACGGCGGCGGCGTCGTCGCTGCTCACCTCGCCCCAGTCCGCTCCGAGCTGCCACGTGCCGAGACCGACGACCGACACGTCGCGGCCGGTCCTTCCGAGAGTCCTGTGCTCCATGGCGACGACCCTACGGCCGCCTCGAGCACGCGGCGCTTCGAACCCCATCGGCTGGGACTCAGGACTACGCTGACGACATGGACCGGCGGATCTTCGGGATCGAGAACGAGTACGGCGTCACCTGCTCGTTCAAGGGACAGCGTCGTCTGTCGCCCGACGAGGTCGCGCGGTACCTCTTCCGTCGCGTCGTGTCATGGGGGCGCAGCAGCAACGTCTTCCTGCGCAACGGCGCCCGGCTCTACCTCGACGTCGGCAGCCACCCCGAGTACGCGACGCCCGAGTGCGACGACCTCGTCGACCTCGTCACCCACGACCGCGCGGGGGAGCGGATCCTCGAGGGCCTCATGCTCGACGCGCAGCAGCGGCTCGCCGATGACGGCGTCGACGGCGACATCTACCTCTTCAAGAACAACACCGACTCCGCCGGCAACTCCTACGGCTGCCACGAGAACTACCTGGTCGGCCGCGGTGGCGAGTTCAACCGGATCGCCGACGTGCTCATCCCGTTCCTCGTGTCGCGGCAGATCATCTGCGGAGCCGGCAAGGTCCAGCAGACGCCGCGCGGCACGATCTTCTCGGTGAGCCAGCGGGCCGAGCACATCTGGGAGGGCGTCTCGAGCGCCACGACCCGCTCGCGTCCCATCATCAACACGCGCGACGAGCCGCACGCCGACGCCGAGCGCTTCCGCCGTCTGCACGTCATCGTCGGCGACTCGAACATGAGCGAGACGACGACGCTGCTCAAGGTCGCCACGACCGACCTCGTGCTGCGGATGATCGAGGCCGGCGTGGTCATGCGCGACATGACCCTCGAGAACCCGATCCGCGCGATCCGCGAGATCTCCCACGACATGACCGGGCGTCGCACGGTCCAGCTGGCCAACGGCCGCGAGCTGTCGGCGCTGGAGATCCAGGCCGAGTACTTCGCGAAGGCGGCGGAGTTCGTCGACCGGCACGGTCTGCACACGCCCACCATCGACCGGACGATGGACCTCTGGGAGCGGACGCTCAAGGCCGTGGAGTCCGAGGACCTCACGCTCGTGGAGCGCGAGATCGACTGGGTCATCAAGTTCCGCATGCTCGACCGCTACCGCACGGCGCACGGTCTCAGCTGGGCCGACCCCCGCATCGCACAGCTCGACCTCGCGTACCACGACATCCGCCGCGACCGCGGCATCTTCTACCTGCTGCAGAACCGCGGCGCCGTCGCCCGGGTGACGAACGACCGCGACGTCTTCGCGGCCAAGTCGGTCCCGCCGCAGACCACCCGCGCGAAGCTGCGTGGCGACTTCATCAAGCGCGCGCAGGAGCGTCGACGCGACTTCACCGTCGACTGGGTGCACCTCAAGCTCAACGACCAGGCGCAGCGGACGGTGCTCTGCAAGGACCCGTTCCGCGCCGCCGACGACCGGGTCCAGAGGCTCATCGACGGCATGTGAGCACGGGACCCGCCCGACGTCCGCAGCGTGTTCTGGGCGGTCGTTCAGGCTGCTCTTGGTCGGTGCCGATAGCGTGACGGAGGCCATCACCTCGACGAAAGTGATTCCGTGCGTCGCCAACTCGCCCTCGCCCTGACCTCTGTCCTCGCGCTCGTGCTCGCCGGCTGCGGCGCCGGGTCCGACGGACTCGACGACGTGAAGGTCAGCTCGGCCAAGAGCCCCTCCGTCACGGTCCCCGACGACTTCACCGCGTCGGCCACCGAGACGCGCGTGGTCAAGGAGGGCAGCGGCGCCGAGGTGAAGGACGGTGACACCGTCAAGCTGAACTACGTCGCGGTCAACGGGCGCACCGGCAAGCAGTTCGACAACTCCTTCAAGGCCGAGCGTCCGCTCACCACGAAGCTGTCGACCGAGAGCGTGCTGGCGGGCTTCGTCAAGGGACTCACCGGCCAGAAGGTCGGCAGCCGCGTGCTCGTGGCGATCCCGCCGAAGGACGGCTTCAAGGACGGCCAGGCCCAGTCGCAGGCCGAGCAGACCCTCGGCGTGAAGAAGGACGACACGATGGTCTTCCTCTTCGACATCGTCGGCAAGGTCGGCACCGAGGCCAAGGGCACGGCCCAGAAGCTGCCCAGCAGCGTGCCGTCCATCGTGCTGAAGGACGGCCAGCCGAGCGGCTTCAAGGACGGCAAGAGCGTCATGAAGGACCCCAAGCGGCCCGCCGCGTACGTCGCGATCAAGGGCGACGGCGAGAAGGTCAAGAAGGGTGCGGAGATCACCGCGCAGTACGTCGGCCAGGTCTACCCCGACGGCAAGGTCTTCGACAGCAGCTGGGGCCGCGGCGCGCCGGCGTCGTTCTCCCTCGACCAGGTCATCGCGTGCTGGAAGGACGAGCTCCCGGGGCAGACCATCGGCAGCCGCGTCGTGCTCGTCTGCCCCGCCGACAGCGCCTACGGCGACAAGCCGCCGGCCGGCAGCGACATCAAGGCGGGCGACACCCTGGCCTTCGCGATCGACATCCTGGACGCGTCCTGACCGTCTGACATGCTGGGGGCGTGGCCGACCGCAAGACCGAGAGGTTGATGAACCTCATCTTCACCCTCCTCGTCACCCGTCAGTACCTGTCGAAGGACCAGATCCGCCAGGCGATCGCCGACTACCGCGAGTCCAACCAGGTCGCGTTCGAGCGCAAGTTCGAGCGGGACAAGGAAGAGCTGCGCGAGCTGGGCATCGCCGTGGAGACCGGCACCAACGACAAGTACTTCGACGACGAGCCCGGCTACCGCATCCGCCGTGACACCGCCGAGCTGCCCGACCTCGACCTGACCCGCGAGGAGGCTGCGGTGCTGGGCCTCGCCGCCCAGGTGTGGGAGCACGCCGGACTCGCCTCGAGCTCCACGTCGGCGCTCGTGAAGCTGAAGGCGGCCGGCGTCGACGTCGACACCGACGTGCTCCGCATGGCCGAGCCGAAGCTGTCGGCCCACGAGCCCGCCTTCGAGGTCGCGCTCGACGCGGCCGCCCGCAGCGTGCCCGTGCGCTTCGCCTACCGGCGCCCTGGGGCCGACGAGCCGACGCAGCGGCACGTGGAGCCGTGGCGGATCCTCTCGTGGCGCGGACGCTGGTACCTGGTGGGCCACGACGTCGACCGCGACGCGCCGCGGATGTTCCGGCTCTCGCGCGTCGTGGGCGACCTCGAGCTGCACGGCGAGCCCGGCGCGTTCCGCCGTCCGCCGGAGGAGGTCGTCTCGGCCGCCGCCACCGCGCTCTTCCCGCGTCCGGCCGACCGCACCGCCCGGCTGAGCGTGGCCGAGCGGCGCGCCAACGCGCTGCGTCGGACCGCCACGCACGTGGAGACCGGCGACGACGGCCGCGACGTGCTCGTCGTCCCGTTCTCGACCGGGTGGGACCTCGCGGCCGAGATCGCGTCGTACGGGCCCGACGTCGTCGTGCTCGACCCGCCCGACCTGCGCGACCAGGTCGTCGCCCGGCTGCGCGCGGTTCTGGCCGACACCGGACCGTCGAGCTCGGCGGTGGGCGCGTGACGCGGCCCGCGAACCGTTCCGCGCAGCAGGTCGTGCGGATGCTGGCGCTCGTGCCGTACCTGCAGGGCAACGACGGCGTGCCCGTGCGCGAGGTGGCCCGCGAGTTCGGGGTGACGCCCAAGCAGATCCGCGACGACCTGCGCCTGCTCATGTTCACGGGCGTGGGGGAGTACGCCGGCGAGCTGATCGACGTCGACCTCGCGGCGCTGGAGATCGACGACGTCATCCACATCCGCGACGCGGAGTTCCTCAGTCGGCCCCTGCGGCTCACGGCCGACGAGGGCGTTGCGCTCGTGGCTGCCCTGCGCACCCTGCGGGCGTCGGCGTCGGGGTCGCAGCTGCCCATCGTCGACGCGGCGCTCGCGAAGCTCGAGACGGCGGTGGCCGCCGAGGGCGCCGTCGAGGCGGTCGACGTGCACGTCGCCGACGTCGACCCGGCCGTGCGCGACACCGTGGCCGCGGCGCTCGCCGACGGGCACCGCCTCGAGATCGACTACGCCACCGACTCCCGCGACGACGTCACCACGCGCGAGGTTGACCCGCAGCGGCTCTTCACGCGACAGGGCCACACCTACCTCGAGGCGTACTGCCTGCGCGCCGACGACGTGCGCTTCTTCCGCCTCGACCGCGTCGTGCGTGCCGCCGACACCGGCCGGCTCGCCCAGCGGCACGACACGACGTCGCGCGACCTGGGCGACGACCTCTTCGAGGTCGGCGAGCAGACCCCCTCCGCCGTCCTCGACCTCGACCCCGCCGCGCACTGGCTCACCGAGTACTACACCGTCGAGGAGCTGGGCGACGTCGACGGCCGACGTCGCGTCCGGTTGTACGGTGGCGACGAGGCGTGGCTGCGTCGACTCGTGCTGCGCAACGGTGGCACCGTCCACGTGGTCGAGCCCGCCACACTCCGCGTACAGGTCCTGGACACCGCCCGTTCAGCCCTCGCGGCGTACGATGGTTGAGACCGCACCCGACGAAAGAGGCACCATGTTCAGGCAGATCGGCCCCACGGAGATCCTCCTCATCCTCGGCGTGGTCCTGCTGCTGTTCGGAGGCCGCAAGCTCCCCGAGCTCGCCCGCGGCTCCGGACGCGCGCTGCGCATCTTCAAGTCCGAGGTCAAGGAGCTCAAGGACGACGACAAGCCGTCCCACGACCTCGACGGCGAGGTCGTCGACGAGGACGGCGCCCGTACCGAGGCGACCGCCCGCTCCGAGCAGCTGCGCCGCGACGGCACGTCCGAGCAGGCGTAGGTCTTGGCGTCGCTGAGCGGCGCGCCGTCCGGGGCCGCGGGCGGCACCATGCCGCTCGTGGAGCACCTGCGGGAGCTCCGCTCCCGACTCACGCGCGCGGTCATCGCGATCGCCGTCTTCACGATCCTCGGGCTCGTCTTCTACGCCCCGATCCTGAACTTCCTCACGCACCCGTACAACGAGATGCGTCCGCTGCTGGAGCGCGAGGGCATCGACACCCAGCTGATCATCACCGGCGTCGGCGGCGCGTTCCAGTACCAGCTGAAGATCTCGCTCGTGTTCGGGCTGCTGGCCTCGAGCCCGTTCTGGCTCTGGCAGATCTGGGCCTTCGTGCTGCCGGCCCTGCACCGGCACGAGAAGCGGTGGGCGCTCCTGCTCGCAGGCACCGGAGCGCCCCTGTTCATCGGCGGCGCGGCGCTCGCCTACGTGGTGCTGCCGAAGGCGATGGAGATCCTCATCGGCTTCGTGCCCGACGGGTTCGGGTCGCTGGTCACGGGCGCCGAGTACTTCGACTTCATCGTCAAGATGATGCTGGTGTTCGGCGTCGCCGCCGAGATCCCTCTGGTCGTCGTGCTGCTCAACCGACTGGGACTGGTCTCGGCCAAGCAGCTCGCGTCGGCCCGGCCGTGGACGATCATCGGCATCTTCGTGTTCGCCGCGATCGCCACGCCCACCACCGACCCGCTGACCATGCTGTTCCTCGCGGTGCCGATGACGATCCTGTACCTCATCTCCGAGGTCATCGCGAAGCTCACCGACCGCAGGCGCGGACGCGAACGGGTCGACGAGACGGCGGACGACGACGCGTCGCCGCTGGACGGGCCGTCCGAGCTCGAGGGTCCGTCGTCGGTCGACGACTGAGCGACGGACGGCGGACCCCCTAGGCTGTCCGCCATGCTCGTGACACTGGTGGTGAACCCGGTCTCCGGCCGCCGCCAGGGCGAGCGGATCGCTGTAGCCGCCACGGCGCGACTCACCGGTGCGGGGCACCGGGTGGCCCGGATCCACAGCAGCGACGGCGCACAGGCACGGGAGGCCGTCGCGCGCGAGGTGGCGGCCGGCGCCGAGCTGGTGCTCGTCGTCGGGGGTGACGGGCTGCTGCACGACGTGCTGCCCGCCGTGGCGGAGCGCGACGTCACGGTCGGTCTGCTGCCCGCGGGGACGGGCAACGACACCGCCCGCGCGCTGGGTCTGCCGGTCGGCGACCCGGACGCGGCGCTCGACGTCGTGCTGCGCGGACGCACCCGTGCCGTCGACCTCGCGAGCACCGACCGCGGACACGTCGTCACCGTGGTGGCGTCCGGGTTCGACTCGAAGGTCAACGAGCGCGCCAACGCCATGAGGTGGCCGCGCGGGAACCAGCGCTACAACCTCGCGATCCTCGCCGAGCTGAGGACGTTCCAGCCGCTGCCGTTCAGCCTCGACCTCGACGGGACGCGGCTCGACACCGAGGCGATGCTGGTGGCCGTCGGCAACGGCCCGTCGTTCGGCGGCGGCCTGCGCATCGCCGAGGGGGCCGTCATGGACGACGGGCTGCTCGACGTGTGCGTCATCCGGCCGGTGAGCAAGGCGAGGCTCGTGCGGGTGTTCCCGCAGCTGTACCGCGGCACGCACGTGGACCTGCCGGAGTTCGAGCGGCACCGAGTGCGGCGTGTGCACCTCGCCTGCCCCGACGTCGTCGCGTACGGCGACGGCGAGCGTCTGGGCCCGCTGCCGCTCACCGTGACGGTCCTCGAGCGCGCGTTGCGCGTGCTCGTGCCCTGAGGGTCCGTAGGCTGGGGGCATGACGAGCCCGGCCGAGAAGTTCGCCCAGGCCTCGGCCACGAGACGTCACCCCCACCTCGCGGAGTTCCGCGGGCTGCACGGGTTCACGCTCGACCCTTTCCAGGTGCAGGCGTGCCAGGAGGTCGAGGCGGGCCGCGGCGTGCTCGTGGCGGCGCCCACGGGGTCGGGCAAGACGATCGTGGGCGAGTTCGCCGTGCACCTCGCGCTCGCGACCGGGCGCAAGTGCTTCTACACGACGCCCATCAAGGCACTCTCCAACCAGAAGTTCCACGACCTCGTCGAGCGCTACGGCGCCGACCGGGTGGGGCTCCTGACGGGAGACAGCACCGTCAACGGCGAGGCGCCGGTCGTCGTCATGACGACCGAGGTGCTGCGCAACATGCTCTACGCGGGCTCGCGGACCCTCGACGGGCTCGGCTACGTGGTCATGGACGAGGTGCACTACCTCGCCGACCGCTTCCGCGGCGCCGTGTGGGAGGAGGTCATCATCGGCCTGCCCGAGTCGGTCAGCGTCGTCTCCCTGTCGGCGACGGTCTCCAACGCCGAGGAGTTCGGCGACTGGCTGAGTGAGGTGCGCGGGTCGACCACGACGATCGTCGAGGAGCGCAGGCCCGTGCCCCTGCACCAGCACGTGCTCGTGGGGCGCAAGATGTTCCCGCTCTTCGAGGACGATGCGGCGGAGTCGGCACCCGGGTCCGGGAACGAGGCCGTGCGCGTGAACCGTCAGCTCGAGAGCATGGCCCGTCAGGACTGGCAGCTCGACCGAGCCCGCAAGGGCGGTGGCCGGGGTCGGCCGCCGAAGGGTCACCGGCGACCGCAGAGCAGGCACCGCACGCCGAGCCGCGTCGAGGTGGTGGAGAAGCTCGAGGCCGAGGGTCTGCTGCCCGCCATCGTGTTCGTGTTCAGCCGCGCGGGCTGCGCAGCCGCCGTCCAGCAGCTGCTCGACGCCCGGGTCATGCTGACCACTCCCGACGAGCGACGCGAGATCGAGGACCGCGTCGACGAGGCGTGCGCGCACCTGCCCGACGAGGACCTGCACGTCCTCGGCTTCCACGAGCTGCGCGAGGGGCTGGGTCGCGGTGTCGCCGCCCACCACGCCGGCATGTTGCCCGCGTTCAAGGAGGTCGTCGAGCAGCTGTTCAGCGACGGCCTCGTCAAGGTCGTGTTCGCCACCGAGACGCTGGCGCTCGGCATCAACATGCCCGCCCGGTCGGTCGTCATCGAGCGGCTCACCAAGTGGAACGGCGAGGCGCACGTGAACGTGACGCCGGGGGAGTACACCCAGCTCACCGGCCGTGCGGGACGTCGCGGCATCGACGTCGAGGGTCACGGCGTGGTGCTGTGGCAGCCGCAGCTCGACCCCAAGCAGGTCGCGGGTCTCGCGTCGACGCGGACGTACCCGCTCAACTCCTCGTTCCGCCCGTCGTACAACATGGCGGTCAACCTCGTCGACCAGATGGGACGCCAGCCCGCGCGCGAGCTGCTGGAGCAGTCGTTCGCGCAGTTCCAGGCCGACCGTGCCGTCGTCGGGATGGTGCGCCAGATCCGCAAGGCCGACGACGCGCTCGAGGGGTACCGTGAGGCGGCGCAGTGCCACCTCGGCGACTTTCTCGAGTACGCGCGCCTGCGCCGCGAGCTGGGCGAGATCGAGTCGTCGGGCGCACGTCAGCGCAAGGCCGACCGACGCCAGGACGCGGTCGCGTCGATGGCGAGGCTGCGCGCGGGTGACGTCATCAACGTGCCCGGCGGCAAGTTCGCGGGGCTCGCCGTCGTCCTCGACCCCGGTGTCGTCGGCGCGGACGAGGCTCCACGGCCGCTCGTGCTCACCGCCAGCCGCCACTCGCGTCGTCTGGGTCCGGTCGACTTCCCGGTGCCGGTCGAGCCGATCACGCGCATGCGGATCCCGAAGTCGTTCAACGCGCGCAACGCGCAGGCCCGGCGCGACCTCGCGTCGTCCCTGCGCAACCGCGCCGAGGGGCTGCGCTGGCAGACCGACACGCCCTACCGTCCCGACCGGCCGACGGAGCGGGTCACGGACGAGCGCACCGATCCGCGCGTGGCCGAGCTGCGTGCCGCGCTCAAGGCGCACCCCTGCCACGCCTGCCCCGACCGCGAGGCGCACGCCCGGTGGGCCGAGCGGTACACGAAGCTCGAGCGCGACACCGAGCAGCAGCGTCGACGCATCGAGCAGCGCACGAACACCGTCGCCCGTCAGTTCGACCGTGTCTGCGACGTGCTCGACGAGCTCGGCTACCTCGACGGCGACACCGTCACGCCGGACGGTCGCCGCCTGCAGCGCCTCTACAGCGAGCTCGACCTGCTGGTCAGCGAGTGCCTGCGGCGCGGGGTCTGGGACGGGCTCGACCCGGCCCAGCTCGCGGCCGTCCTGTCGGGCCTGACGTTCGAGAGCCGCAAGGACGACCCGCCGGCGCCGCGCTTCCCGGATCGCACGACGCTCGACGTCTCCGAGGAGATGGCGCTGCTCTGCACCGACCTGCAGGCGCTCGAGCGCCAGCACCGTGTGAAGTTCCTGAGCACGCCCGACTTCGGGTTCGCGGAGACGGCGGCCGCCTGGGTCGGGGGAGCGTCGCTCGACGACGTGCTGCGGACCACGGGCATGGCGGCCGGTGACTTCGTGCGGGCCATGAAGCAGCTCATCGACCTCGTCGCCCAGGTGGCCGACGCCGCCGGCCCCGGCCCGCTGCGGACCACCGCCCGCCAGAGCCTCGACGGGCTGCGACGCGGCGTCGTGTCGTACTCCTCGCTCAGCGGCTGAGCGCGCTCGTGAGGCGCTCGACGACACCGCCGAGGCCCCACGTGGTGCCGAAGGCCTCGAGCGCGTCGCGCTGCTCGGGCGAGAGGGGCGCGAGCGCACGGACGACGTCGGTGCCGCACACGTCGCCGCGCACCCGCACGACCTGGCGCATGACGCCGACGAGCTCCTCGTTCTCGACGAGCGAGGCCCGCACCCGCGGCTTCACGGCGGAGTCGGGGTCGTGCGCGGCCGCGAGGATGCCGTCGAGGTCGCCGTAGGCGTCGAGCAGCAGGGCGGCGGTCTTCTCGCCGATCCCCGGCACGCCGGGGATGCCGTCGGAGGTGTCGCCGCGCATGGTCGCGAAGTCGGCGTACTGCTGCGGCTCGACGCCGTACTTGGCGCGGATCCAGGCAGCGTCGACCACGTCGGCCGACGACACCCCGCGCGCCGTGTAGAGGACCCTGACGCCGGCGTCGTCGTCGACGAGCTGGAAGAGGTCGCGGTCGCCGGTGACGACGTCGACAGGCCCGTCCCACGCCTGCGCGAGGCTGCCGATGACGTCGTCGGCCTCCGCGCCCTCGCGGCCGACGACCGGGATCCCGAGGATGCCGAGCGCCTCGGCGATGAGCGGCACCTGCGGCGTGAGCAGCTCGGGCGACTCCTCGGCCGCGCCGGTGCCGCCCGCGCCGTCGCTGCTCGCCTCGCCCAGGCCGTCCTCGCTGGCCTGCGCGACGCGGTGCGTCTTGTACGACGGCAGCAGGTCGACCCGCCACTGCGGACGCCAGTCGTCGTCCCAGCACGCGACGACCGCGTCGGGACCGTGCTGGTCGACCAGCGTCGAGACGAAGTCGAGCAGACCACGCAGCGCGTTGACGACCGTCCCGTCCGGCGCCTTGAACGAGTCGGGCACGCCGTAGAAGGCACGGAAGTACAGACTGGCGGAGTCGAGCAGGAGCAGGCGTCCGGTGGTCACGCGCTCAGCCTAGGCCGTCGCCGGGACACCGGATGGACGCAGAGCTCGTCGCCGTCGGTCAGGACGACCCACGGGACCTCGCCCTGCTCCACGTCCAGGGCAGGCGCGCCGAGCTGGAGGAGTCGTCCGCTGGCGGACGCGAGGTCGTCTGCCGAGGCAGCGACGTCGATACGAGGACGGTTGACACGGAATTCTCAGCGGTGCACGGAAAGCAAGCCGTGCACGCCTCAGATTCCCGTGCGCGGTGGAGATTCCCAGGTCGACCTGGGAATCTCCACGACCGGGAACACCATCGCCCGTTCGGGCGAGCCGAACGGGCGATGGTGCTCCGGAACGTGGTGAAGGGCCGTCAGCGCTGGGCGGCGGGGCCCTCCGTGACCTTCGGGGCCTTCTTGACGGTGGCGTTCGTCCGCACCTTCGTGCGGGCGCCGTCGCCGTAGAGGCCCTTCTTCGACAGGCCCAGCGTGGCGACGGCGTGGGCCGCGCCGTCGGTGAGCTGACCGAGCACCGTGGTGTTCACGCGGGTGATGTCGTCCTGCGGCGTGTGGTAGTTCGGGTCGAGGATCTCGCCCGCCGTCCCACCGTAGATGCTCGCCTGACGCTCGGTCTTCACGTCGTCGGCACCGCTGAACAGACCGCCGGCCGGGATGCCGTACTGGATGAACGGACCGTAGTCGGAGCGACCGTCGAACTCGGTCGGGTCGGTCGCGAGCCGGGCCCGGCCGAAGTAGTCGGTGAAGACCTTCTCGATCTGGCCCGAGCCGGCGGGACCGGCGGTGCCGAACGACGAGCCGTCCCCGTCGTAGACCAGGCGCACGTAGTTCGGCGAGCCGAGCATGTCGAAGTTCAGGTTCGCATAGATCTTCGAGCGCGCACCGTCGGACAGCGAGTCGACGTAGTGCTGCGAGCCCAGCAGGCCGAGCTCCTCAGCGCCCCAGAACGCGAACCGCACCGGACGCTGCAGCTTCTTCGTGTAGCCGGTCCTCGCGAGCTGCTTCGCGATCTCCAGCGTGCCGGCCACACCGGTGCCGTTGTCGTTGATCCCGGGGCCCTCGGGCACCGAGTCCAGGTGCGCGCCGACCACGACGACCTGGTCGTCGTGCTTCGTGCGACGCGGCCAGTCGGCGATGAGGTTGTGCGTCTCACGCTCCAGGTCGGTGACGGTGTCGGTGGTGACCGAGGCGGTGGCGCCACCCGCTCTCACGTCGTCGACGAGCGCCACGGCGTCGTCGTACGACAGGCCCACGACCGGGAGGTCGACCGGCGAGCCGAGCGTCCCGGTGGTCAGCTCGGTGCGGTCCGGGTTGCCCTCGTTGAAGATGATGACGGCGTCGTAGCCGGCGGCCTTGGCGTTCGACGCCTTCAGGCCGAAGTCGCAGGTGCCGCGCTGCACGAGCGCGACCGAGGGCTCCGCCGGAGCCGGCTCGAAGTCGGCCGCCTCGCAGCCCGACGTGCTGCTGGGCGTGGGCGAGGCCGGGATGACGACGTCCTTGGTGGGGACGACGGGCCCGGTGACCGTGCCGGAGCCGGAGTAGGTGAAGACGCCGGTCTCGAGCGTCTTCTCCTCCGGCGTGCGCTGCACCAGCGTCGCCGGGCTGTTCTCGGCGAAGAACGGGAAGGTGAAGGTCTGCTCGCGGACCCGGTAGCCGGCCGCACGCAGCGTCTTGGCGACGTAGTCAGACGACGCCTCGTAGCCGGGCAGCCCCGACGCGCGGTTGCCGCCGTTGCGGTTCGCGATGGTCTGCAGCTGACGCAGGTGCTGCAGCACCCCGTTGACCTGGACGGCCTGCGTCAACCTCTTCGTGTCGACCTCCGGCTTCGAGCCACCGGCGACGGCCGGCGACGCGGAGACGAGGCCTGCGGACAGGACGACCGCTGCGGTGGCAGCGACGATCTTGCGCATGGGGATCCCCCGATCCACTCGTGATGTGATCCGTACACCCTAGGGGAGACGCGCCGCCACGGCACCTGTCGACGGCCGTGGCAGTCCCCACGACGTAGGCTCGACGCGTGACCTCCCGTTGGACCCGTGCCCAAGACCTCGCCCGCAGCCGGTCCGTCGGGGCCCTGCTCATCACCCCGGGCGCCGACCTGCGCTACCTGACCGGCTACCACGCCAAGCCGCTCGAGCGTCTGACCTGCCTCGTCGTGCCTGCCGACGGCGACCCGGTGCTCGTCGCGCCCGCCCTCGAGCGCGCTGCGGCGGAGGCGTCGGGCGTGGAGGTCGAGATCGCGACCTTCGGCGAGACCGACGACCCGTACGCCCTCGTCGGGTCCCTGCTGCCCGCGGACTCCGTCGTCGCGGTCGACAACCAGATGTGGGCCGAGCGGGTGCTGGCCTTCCAGCGACGCTTCGCCGACGTCCGCCTGGCCGGCCCGCTGCTCGCCGAGCTGCGGATGCGCAAGGACCCGCAGGAGGTCGCGGCCCTGCGTGACGCTGGTGCCGCGATCGACCGCGTGCACCAGCGCATGGGGGAGTGGCTGCGACCCGGCCGCACCGAGCGCGAGGTCGGCGCCGACATCGGACGCGCCATCCTCGAGGAGGGTCACGAGCAGGTCGACTTCGTCATCGTCGGCTCCGGCCCCAACGGCGCCTCCCCGCACCACGAGGTCTCGGACCGCGTGATCCAGGAGGGCGACCCCGTCGTCGTCGACATCGGCGGCACGAACGCGGCCGGCTACTGCTCGGACTGCACCCGCAACTACCTGGCCGGCGGCACCGCCCCTCGTGAGTACCTCGACGCCTACGCGGTGCTGGAGGAGGCGCAGCAGGTGCAGCGCGAGCACGCCCGCCCGGGCGTCACCGCCGAGTCGGTCGACGCGGTCGGACGTCAGGTGATCGCCGACGCCGGCCTCGGACATCTCTTCATCCACCGCACGGGCCACGGCATCGGCACCGAGACGCACGAGGAGCCGTACATCGTGGAGGGCAACGACCTCGTCCTCGAGCCCGGCATGGCCTTCTCGATCGAGCCCGGCGTGTACCTCGAGGGCCGGTACGGCGCGCGGATCGAGGACATCGCCGTGTGTACCGACGACGGGCTCGAGGTGCTGAACACCACGCCTCGCTCGCTGACGGTCCTGTGACCCGGCCGCGGCCGTGAGGTGGTGGCTGGCGGCACCGTGCGCCGCGGTCGCGGGACTGCTCAGCGCGGCCGCGTTCGACCCGTGGTCGGTGCCCTACGCGATGATCGTCGGCGTCGCGCTGCTCGTGTGGGTGCTGCGTCGTCAACGTGACGCGCGGGTCGCGGCGGTGCTCCTCTCCGGTGCGCTGTACGGCGCGGCCTTCATGGGTCCGCTCATCTGGTGGATGAACGCCGTGAGCAGCGGCGCCTACGTCGCCCTCGTCGCGGCGCAGGTCGTGATGCTCGCCATCATCGCGGTGCCGCTGCGCGCGGCCCTGCGGCTGCCGGGCTGGCCGCTCTGGGGAGCTGCGGCGTGGGTGCTGGGGGAGCAGGTGCGCAGCGGCTTCCCGTTCAGCGGCTTCCCGTGGGGCCGGCTCGCCCACACGGCGATCGACACCCCGCTGGCCCCCTACGCCCGCCTGGTCGGCATGCCGGGCACGTCGGCGCTGCTGTTCCTGCTCGCGGCGATGCTCGTGGTGCTCGCCGGCGCCGGGATCGCCCGGCGCTCGCTCGCCGTCGGCGTCGTCGTCGCGGTGGTCGTCGCGGGTCTGTTCCTGCCGTCCGGGCTCGCCGGTGCGGGACCGGAGCGCCGGATCGCGGCCGTCCAGGGCAACACGCCCGGCGCGTTCCTCACCTGGCCACGCGGCGAGATCGGCGCCCTGCACCTCGCCGAGACGCAGCGCTACGCCGACGCCGTGTCCGCCGGCACCGAGCGTGCTCCGGACCTCGTCGTCTGGCCCGAGAACGCGCTCGACGTCGACCCGTTCGCCGACCCCGTGCTGGCCGGTCGCATCCAGGCCCTCGTGCAGCAGCTCGGCGCACCCATCCTCGTCGGCGCGATCCTCGACGGACTCTCCGACCGCACCGCCTACAACGCGGGCATCGTCTGGGACGGTGACGGCCCCGGCGAGGTCTACGTGAAGCGCAAGCTGGTGCCCTACGGCGAGTACGTCCCGTTCCGACGCGAGCTGGGCGAGCTCGTGCCGCGCATCGACCGCGACATCCCGCGCGACATGCTGCCCGGTCGGCGGGCCGGCGACCTGCGCGCGGGCTCGGTCGTCGTGGGCGACACGATCTGCTGGGACATCGCCTACGACGGCGTCGTGGAGCAGGCCGTGCGTGGCGGCGCCGAGGTGCTCGTGGTCCAGACCAGCAACGCCAGCTTCACCGGGACGTCGCAGCCCGACCAGCAGTTCAAGATCTCCCGGCTGCGCGCCATCGAGACCGGACGCTGGGTGGTCGTGCCGTCCACCAACGGCATCAGCGGCATCATCGACGCCAGCGGGCGCGTCGTGGCCGAGGCGCCGCGCGAGCAGCCGGCGACGCTGGTCGCCGACGTGGGCACCGCGACCGGCCAGACCCCCGCGACGCGCGCCGGCCGCTGGCCGGCCGTCGCGCTGATGACCCTCGGGCTCCTAGGCTGGGTCCTCGGAGCACGCGACCTGCGCCGGTCGCGGCGGAGGGAGCACGCGTGAGGGTCCTGGTCGTCATGCCCACCTACGAGGAGGCGGACAGCCTCCCGGGCGTGCTGCAGCGTCTGCGCACGTCGGAGCCCGACGTCGACGTGCTCGTCGTCGACGACGCGTCGCCCGACGGCACGGGCGAGCTCGCGGAGCAGGTCGCGGCGACGGATCCCGGCGTGCACGTGATGCACCGCAGCGGCAAGGCGGGGCTCGGCGTGGCCTACCGGGCCGGTTTCGCCTGGGGCCTCGAGCGCGGCTACGACGTGCTCGTCGAGATGGACGCCGACGGCTCGCACCTGCCCGAGGAGCTGGGCTCGCTGGTCGAGGCCGCCCGGACGGCCGACCTCGTCATCGGGTCACGCTGGGTCGCCGGCGGCTCGGTCGTGAACTGGCCGTGGTACCGCCGGCTGATCTCGCGCGGGGGCACCCTCTACGCGCGGATCGCGCTCGGGCTGCCCGTCCACGACGCGACGGCCGGCTTCCGCGCGTTCCGCGCCGACACGCTGCGTCGCATCGACGTGGCCGGCGTGGCGTCGCAGGGCTACTGCTTCCAGATCGACATGACCCGTCGGGTGCACGAGGCGGGGCTGCAGGTCGTCGAGGTGCCGGTGACGTTCGTCGAGCGCGAGCTCGGCACGTCGAAGATGAGCTCGTCGATCGTGCGGGAGGCGCTCTGGCGCGTCACGGTGTGGGGACTGGCACGGCTTGTCCCCGGACACCGCCGCCGCGCCCAACGGATCACCCCCGGACACGGCGAGACCCCGGCGCCGGGCCGGGGTCTCGGGTCGTCGTCCGACGCGGGGCGCGAGCCCCGCTGAGTCAGGCGGACTTCTTCTTGCGACGGTGCAGGTGGGGCGGTCCGATCTCGCCGGAGCGCAGCAGCTCCAGGCGCTCGGTGAGGATCTCCTCCAGCTCGGTCTCCGAGCGGCGCTCCAGCAGCATGTCCCAGTGGGTACGTGCCGCCTTCTCCTCCTTCTTCTCCGGCGCGGTGCCGTCGCGAAGTCGGCCGATGCGACCCGTCTTCGGGTCCTCCCACTCGTAGGGGATCTCGGCCTCGTCGGACATCACGACCAGGAAGCTGTGTCCGTCGTCGCAGACGTACTCGATCTCCTGACGAGGGGCCATCTCGACCCCGCGCTCGTCCTCGAAGCTCTGGGCGCCCAGCCGGGCCCCCCGCAGTGCTCGTTCAGCCATGGGTCACTCCTCTCGTAGGTGACAACGTAGGTCACCCCCTTGAGATTCCCCTGAGGAGCGGGTCAGCGCATCTCGAGTGCCTTGTCGCGGACCTGCGCCGGGACGAGCAGCAGGGCGACCAGGCCCAGGCCGAGCACCAGGATGAGCCCGAGGATGCCCCACCGGTCGTCGCCGCCGACGAAGGCGAACAGGCCGAAGAACGTCGGGGCGAGGAACGACGCCGCCCGCCCGGTCATCGCGTAGAGGCCGAAGTTCTGGCCTTCCTTGCCCGGGGCCGTGAGGCGTGCGAGGTACGTTCGCGACGCCGACTGCGCCGGACCGACGAACAGGCACAGCAGCAGGCCGAAGACCCAGAACCCGGCCGTGCCGTGCACGAAGACGAGGACCACGCCGACGACGATGAGGGACACCAGCGAGAAGACGATGACGCGGCGCGGACCGAGGCGGTCGTCGAGCCGTCCCGCGACGATGGCACCGCCGGCGGCGGCGACGTTGGCGGCGATCGCGAAGTAGATGACCGTGTCGCTGGTGAACCCGTAGACCGACACCGCGATCACGCCGCCGAAGGTGAACACGCCCGCGAGGCCGTCGCGGAACAGGGCGCTCGCGAGGAGGAACTGCAGCGTCACGCGGTCGTCGCGCCACATGCCGCGCAGCTCGGCGAACAGCACGCGGTAGGACTCCACGAAGCCGGCCCGGGGGAGCGGGCTGGCCTCCGCCGGCAGCTCGGGCACGGCGAGCAGCACGGGGAGTGCGAAGACGAGGAACCAGGCGGCCGAGACGACCGCGACGACGCGGATGTTGAGCCCCTCGTCGGTCGACACGCCCAGCAGGCCGCCGTCGCCGCTGATGAACCCGAGGAACACGACGAGCAGCAGCACGATGCCACCGAGGTAGCCGAACCCCCAGCCGATGCCGGAGACCCGGCCCACCGTTGCCGGCGTGGACACCTGGCGCAGCATCGCGAAGTAGGGCACCTGGGCGAGCTCGAAGAGCACCGTGCCGACCGCCAGGAGCAGCAGGCCCAGCCACAGGTGGTGGTAGTCGTCCTTGACGAAGAACATCAGCGCCATGCAGGTGACGACCGCGCCCGTGAGGAGGGCGAGGGAGCGCTTGCGCCGGCCGCCGCCGTCGGAGCGCTGGCCGAGGACCGGCGCCAGCACGGCGATGACGAGCGACGCGGCAGCGATGGACCACGCGAGCCACGTGCTCGGCGAGACGGGACCGGGCAGCCCCTTGCCGACGCTGTCGGTGAGGTAGACCGAGAAGACGAACGTGACGATCACGGCGTTGAAGGCCGCGGACCCCCAGTCCCATAGCGACCAGGCGACGACCTGGCCGGTGCGGGTGCGCGCGGCGACGGCGTCGCCCGTCTCAGTGCGGCTCATCGGGCCAGCTCCCTCGTTCGTCCAGGACGTCGCGCAGGACGTCGGGCCGGTCGGTGACGATCCCGTCGACGCCGATCTCGAGCAACGTTCTCATCTCGTCGGGGTCATCGACGGTCCACACGTGCACCTGCAGGCCGGTCTCGTGCGCGCGGCGGACGAAGCGCGGGGTGACGACCGTGACCGGACCTCGCCGCACGGGCACCTGCACGCAGTGCACACCGCGACGTGCCGCGAGCCGGCGCACCCAGCGCGTCGGACCGAGCTTGAGCGCGGCGATCTCCAGCGGTCCGCCGGAGCGGGCCGCTCCGGGGCACAGCGCGCGGAGCCGACCGAGGCGGGCGCCGGAGAACGACGCCAGGCAGACACGGTCCTCGGCGCGCGCCTCCTGCACGACCTTGACGGTCGCCTCGACGGCGCCGTCGGCCTTGACGTCGATGTTGAAGCGGGCGTCGGGCAGGGTCGCGAGGAGGTCGGCGAGGCGGGGGACCGGCTCGCGCCCGGCCACCGGCACGCGGTCGATCTCGGCCGACGTCAGCGCGGCGATCGGCGTCTCGACACCCGTCATCCGGCCGAGGTGCTCGTCGTGGAAGGCGTACACGACACCGTCGACCGAGACGTGGACGTCGGTCTCGAGGAAGACGTAGCCGAGGGCCACGGCGTTGCGGAACGCCGTCAGGGTGTTCTCGATGCCGTCGTTCGCCGGGAGTCCGGCTCCCCCGCGGTGCGCGAGCGCGAGGGGAAGGGGCGCGTCGAGGTACGGGTGCGGGGACACGTCGACCACGCTAGCCCGACTCGGGTCCAGTGGGGGCGCGCCGCGCGCCCCTCACGCCGTACGTCAGATGTCGCGGAAGGTCTCGATCTGCGCGCCCAGGGCGTTGAGGCGCTCGGCGAGGTCCTCGTAGCCGCGGTTGATCACGTAGACGCTGCGCAGGACCGACGTGCCCTTCGCGGCCAGCATGGCGAGCAGGATGACGACGGCGGGCCGCAGCGCCGGCGGGCACACGATCTCGGTGCCGCTCCAGTGCGTGGGACCGTCCACGAGCACGCGGTGCGGGTCGAGCAGCTTGACGCGTGCGCCGAGCTTGTTCAGCTCGGTCAGGTAGATGGCGCGGTTCTCGTAGACCCAGTCGTGCAGGAGGGTCTGGCCCTGCGCGGTCGCCGCGATGACGGCGAAGAACGGCAGGTTGTCGATGTTGAGGCCCGGGAAGGGCATCGGGTGCACCTTGTCGATCGGCGCGCGCAGGTCCGACGGATAGGTGGTGATGTCGACCAGCCGGGTCTGTCCGTTCTCGGCGGCGTACTCGGCGCTGCGGTCGTAGCGGAAGCCCATCTCCTCCAGCAGCGCGAGCTCGATCTCCATGAACTCGATCGGCACGCGGCGCACGGTGATGCTCGACTGCGTGACGATGGCCGCCGCGATGAGGCTCATCGCCTCGATCGGGTCCTCGCTCGGGGCGTAGTCGACGTCGGTGTTGATGCGCGGCTTGCCGGTCACGCGCAGCGTCGTCGTGCCGATGCCCTCGATGCCGACGCCGAGCTTCTCGAGGAAGAAGCAGAGGTCCTGCACCATGTAGTTCGGGCTGGCGTTGCGGATGACCGTGACGCCGTCGTAGCGGGCCGCCGCCAGCAGCGCGTTCTCGGTGACGGTGTCGCCGCGCTCGGTGAGCACGATCGGCCGCTCCGGGCCGACGCCCCGGGCGGCGTCGACGTGGTAGCTGCCCTCGGTCGCGACCACCTTCAGGCCGAAGGGGCGCAGGGCCGTCATGTGCGGCTCGACGGTGCGGGTGCCGAGGTCGCAGCCGCCCGCGTACGGCAGCTCGAACTGGTCGACGCGGTGCATGAGCGGGCCGAGGAACATGATGATGCTGCGGGTGCGTCGGGCTGCGGCCTCGTCCATCGCCGCGAGGTCGAGCTGCGCGGGCACGACGAGCTCGAGGTCGCCCTCGTCGCCGAGCCACCGGGTGCGGACGCCGATCGACGACAGCACCTCGAGCAGACGGTTCACCTCCTCGATCCGCGCGACCTTGCGCAGGATCGTGGTGCCCTCGTTCAGCAGCGAGGCGCAGAGCAGGGCCACACCGGCGTTCTTGCTCGACTTCACGTCGATCGCACCCGACAGCTGGGTGCCGCCCTTGACCCGCAGGTGGCTCGGGCCGGACGTGCCGACGCTCACGATCTCGGAGTCGAGCGCGGTGCCGATCCGGGCGATCATCTCCAGCGTCAGGTTCTGCTGGCCCTTCTCGATCCGGTTCACCGCACTCTGGCTGGTGCGCAGCTCCGTCGCGAGCTCCGACTGCGTCAGCCCACTGTGCTGACGTGCGTCGCGGATGAGGGTGCCGATGCGGGCCAGGTAGTCGTCGCGTGCGCTCACCCGACCAGGCTATCTCACAAGTGAGATAGGACAAGCACTCAGGGGCGGCGCCGTGTCGCGAGCGCGACGACCACGCCGACCACCGCCAGCAGGCCGCCCAGAAGACCCAGCCAGGACACGTCGACCGAGGGGTCCAGCACCTCGATCACCTCGGCGGCGACCACCTGGCCGGCGATCGAGCAGAGCCCGAGGACCAGCACGCCGTGGATCTGCACGGCCACGGCGGAGATGGCGATGAACCCGATGCCGAGCACGCCTCCGACGTAGTACCACCACTGCGAGGGGAACCCGTCGACGTGCCCCGGCGCGAGGAGGCTGACGACCAGCAGGACCAGCAGCGCCGACGTGCCGACCAGGAAGTTGTTCCAGGTGGTGACAAGCGGCCCGCCGACCGCGGAGATCTTCCCGTTGAAGGCTTGTTGCACCGCCTGCAGGCAGCCGGCGACGAGGGCGAGCGAGGCGAGCAGCAGCGACAGGCCGAGGTGGCTGCCGTCGAGGTCGCCGAGGACCTTCACGGTCACGGCGGCCACGGCGAACAGCGCGGCCACGGCCCGCGGACGCGAGACGGGCTCGTGCCCGCCCGGCCCGAGGCCCACGTGGTCGACCACGAGCGAGGCCACCGACTGTCCCGCCGTGAACGCGACGATGAACAGGGCGACGCCGATGACGCCGACGGCGATGCCCTGGGAGGCTACGAAGAACGCTCCGCCCAGCCCGCCGAGCAGGTGCACCGGGCGCAGCCGTGGGCGGTCCCCACCGGCGTCAGGATCGCGCAGCGCGTCGAGGACCCGGCGCAGGCCGGCGCGCCGGCGCGGGTGCGACAGCACGACGGCGCTCAGCAGGAGCAGGCCGCTGCCGAAGCTGACGACCGCGGCCAGGGCACCCGCCCGGAGGCCGTCGCCGAGCTGACCGGCGAGCGACGCGTTGACCCGCGACTGCAGGGTGATGAGAGCGCCGACCAGCAGCATGAGCGGGACCGTCGCGGCCCGCAGGACGGGGTGCTCCACCTCAGACGTCGAGGCTCTGGCCCGGCGTCAGCCGGTGGGCGCGGTCGGCGTCGACGCCACCGAAGGTCACGACGTGGTTCCAGTACACGCCGTAGGCGACCTCGGAGATCGTCGCGTCGTGGATCGGCAGCAGGCTCGACGGCGAGACCGTCTGGAGGAACTCGACCGTGTCGGCGATGCGGGCCCACGGCGCGCTGAGCGGGAGGGCGAGGACGTCGACCCCCTCCGGGATCGACGCGTAGGAGTCACCCGGGTGGAACAGACGCACGCGGTCCCCGTCGGCCGACGGCCCCTCCACGAGCAGACCGACGTTCGCGACGACCGGCAGCGCGGGGAGGATGACGGCGTGCCGCTCGCCCACACCGGTGAGGGTGAGGTCGCCGATCTCGGTCACGTGGCCGGCGCGGTGGCCCTGCCACGGCTCGCCCTGCTGCTCCGCGGTCTCGGGGTCGGCCAGGAAGAGCGCCTGCGGGTTCGTCTCGACCAGCTCGCGCGCCCGGTCCGGGTGCAGGTGGTCGGGGTGCTGGTGCGTGACGACGACGGCGTCGAGGTCGCGTGCGGTGAACGCGTCGTCGAGGCTGAAGGCGCCGGGGTCGACGAGCACACGTGCGTGATCGGTCTCCAGGAGCAGGGCGGCGTGCCCGAGTCGCGTGATCCTCACCCCACCATCATGCCCGCGTCGCTCACGACCCGCCCATCCGTCCACCACCTGGCCACGAACGAGGGTCATGGGCCTCTACGCCGACGCGACCGCGCTCCTGATGAACCTCACCGCACCGCTGACGGTGCGCTACGGCGACGCGCTGCAGCTCGTGCGCGACGAGGTCGACGACCCGAGCACCTGGCGGGTGCCGACGCGGCACGGCCAGGTGCGCTGCTTCGTCTACCGACCGCGCCCGGGCCGCCGCGCGGCGCCGGTGACCCCGGGTGCGTACGTGCACCTGCACGGCGGCGCGTTCCTCATGCGGCACGCGGCGATGGACGACTTCTTCGCCCGCTGGGTGGTCGCCACGACCGGCGCTGTCGTCGTGAACGTCGACTACGACGTGGCCCCGAGGTACCGGTACCCGGTGGCGCAGGAGCAGGCGCACGACGTGCTGCGGTGGGTCCAGGACTACGGCCACGAGCGTGACGTCGACGGCACGCGCGTCGTCGTCGGCGGGTTCAGCGCCGGCGGCAACCTGGCTGCGTCGGCCTGCCTCCAGGCCCGCGACTCCGGGCGGTCGCCCGTGAGGCTGCAGCTGCTCGGCGTCCCGTCGCTCGACGTCTCGACGACGGTCAAGCCCGCGACGATCCCGCGGCCGATGATCGACGAGCGCATCGTCGGGCTGGTCCGTGCCACCTACTTCAAGGATGCAGCGCGACGCACGGAGCCGTACGCGTCGCCGCTCCTCGCCGACGACGTCTCCGGCCTCCCGCCGGCCCTCGTCCTGACCGCGCAGCACGACGCCCTGCGCGCCGAGGGCGACGCGTACGCCCAGCGCCTGTCCGACGCCGGCGTCGCCGTCGAGCACCACGTCGTGCCCGGCCAGGACCACTACTTCCTCGACCCCGGCGACCTCGACCAGGCACGTCACTGGATGCAGGTGATGTCCGAGGCGATCCTGCGCGCGCTGGACTGACCCGGTCGGGTCACGTGGGCGCGCGGTCCTAGGCTGGGCGCGTGAGCGACGCCATCTACGCCCGTGAGGTGGGGGAGAGCGGCGAGCGCGTCGCGTTCCTGCACGGCCTCTTCGGCCAGGGCCGCAACTTCACGCAGGCGGCGAAGGCGTTGCAGCCCGAGCTGCGCTCCCTGCTGGTCGACCTGCCGAACCACGGTCACTCGCGCTGGACCGACACCGTCGACTACGTCGACGTCGCCGACCGGGTGGCGGCGTTCCTGCGGGAGCGCTGGGTCGAGGCCGGCCGGACGCACCTGGTCGGACACTCCATGGGCGGCAAGGTCGCGATGGTGCTCGCGCTGCGTCACCCGGACCTCGTCGACCGGCTCGTCGTGGTCGACATCGCTCCCGACCGGAGCGAGGGTGCCGACGAGTTCGTCCACCTGCTCGACAGCCTCGCGTCGCTCGACTTCGCCACTCTCGTGCGCCGCGGCGACGCCGACGAGCAGCTCCGCGCCCGCATCGACAACGACACGGTCCGCGGGTTCCTCCTGCAGAACCTGCGCAGCGTCCCGGCCGAGGAGGGGGGCGGCTTCCGGTGGCAGGCGAACCTCGACCTCCTGCGCCGCGACCTCGAGGTGATCGGCGGCTTTCCCGAGGTCGACGCGACCTTCGACCGTCCGGTGCTCTGGCTCGCGGGGGAGCGGTCCGCCTACGTGGGTCCGCAGCACGCCGAGCACATGCGGCGGCTGTTCCCCCGGACGCGGCTGGTCACGGTGAGGGGCGCCGGCCACTGGGTGCACTCGGAGCGGCCCGAGGCCTTCGTGTCGGCACTGCGGACGTTCCTGCTCGCCTGACGTCGGCGACCGACCGCACGGTCAGGATCAGTGCCGGTCCTCGAGCCCGACCGCCTCACGCAGCCGCGTGACCGACTCGGCCAGGTGCTCGTCGTCGCGCGCCCGCGACTCCATGAGGTCGGCGATCGCCTCGGCGAGCACGTTGAGCTTCTCCTGCGACGCCTCCTCGGTCCGACGTCCGGCGTTCTCGAGCAGCGCGAGCAGGAACAGCGACTGCACGCTCGCCACGGTGTGGATGGCCACCTGCCACGACTTCAGGTCGGGCCAGAACGGCACGCTCACGAGCCACGCGACCACGATGCCGGCGCACAGCAGGAAGAACGGTCCCCTGGAGACGAAGCCCTGCGTCGCCTCCACGAACCGGTCGAACACGGAACGGTCGTCCTGGCCGCGTGCGGCCTCCTCGGTACCCATGACCGGAGGCTAGGCCCGGCGCGCCTCTCGCGCAGCAGGGACGACGAGGGCCGACGGCACGAGCAGCACCGCTACGACGAGCAGCGCGTCGAGGGTGCCGACGTGGTCGGCCACGAAGCCGATGAGCGGCGGACCGGCGAGGAACGCCGTGTAGCCGATCGTCGACACGACGCTCACGCGAGCGGCGGCGCGGCGCGGGTCGTCGGCGGCGGCGCTCATGCCGACCGGGAAGCCGAGCGAGGCGCCGAGCCCCCAGAGCGCCACGCCGACCATCGCGACGACGACGTTGCCGGCGAGCACCGTGAGCAGCACGCCGACGCCGGCGAGCGTCATCGTCGACCACAGGACGGCGACGCGTCCGTACCGGTCGAGCACCGAGGTGCCGACGACGCGTCCCGCCGTCATGGCCGTGACGAACAGCCCGAAGCCGAGCGCGCCCGCCCAGTCGGGCAGGTCGTAGCCGTCGACGAGCGCCACGGTGAGCCAGTCGTTCGCCGTCCCCTCCGTCAGCGCGAGCGCCAGGACCATGAGGCCCACCAGCAGCGTGCGCGGCTCCAGCCACGCGGAGCCGGCCGCGGGGGCGTCGTCGTCCTCGCCGGTCTCCTCGCCGGGCAGGAAGGCGCGGACCGCCCAGGCGACGACCACGACGGCGGGCACCGCGACGAGACCCAGGTGCACCCAGAGCGCCAGGTCGGCGGCGGCCGCGGCGGCCCCTGCACCCGCACCCAGGACCGTGCCGAGGCTGAAGGCGGCGTGGAAGCGCGGCATGATCGTCCGGCCGAGGTCGTGCTCGACGCGGGCGCCGTGCAGGTTCATCGCGACGTCCCACGTGCCCACGCCGAAGCCGAAGACCACGAGCGCCGGCGCCACGGCGAGCGCGGTGGCGTGCTCGACGGCGAGCGCACCGCACACCTGGGCCGCTGCGACGGCGACGACGCCCGCCGTCACGACGGCGCGCGCGCCGAAGCGCTCGGCGAGCCGTCCCGCCACGGGGAGACCGGTCAGCGAGCCCAGCGAGAGCGCCAGCAGCAGGAGCCCCAGACGCCCGGGGGTGAGCCCGAGCTCGTCGCGCACGAGCGGCAGCCGCGACATCCACGACGCGACCATGAAGCCGTTCACCGCGAAGACGACGGCGACGGCGGTGCGGGCCCGCACGAGGGGTGTCGTCGTCATGCCCGTCCCTCCGCGGCACGCTGCCGAGGCCAGGCCCCGGTGCTCCACAGCGCCCACAGGACGAGCAGGGGCTGGAAGGACAGCCGCGTGAGTCGCGAACCGTCGGAGTCGAGCCCGAACGCGTCGACCCCCTCCACGTACTGCGCGACGTTGCCCGGGAAGACCGCCACGAAGAGCCCGGCGACGAGCCAGCCCATCAACGGACGTCGGGCGCGCGGCGCGAGCAGCACCGCCGCGCCCAGCGCCAGCTCGACGGCACCCGACGCGAGCACCGTCACGTCCGCGTCGACCGGGAACCACGACGGCACCTGGGCATGGAACTCCTCCCTCGCCACCACGTGCGCCACCCCCGCCACCACGAGGAACGCGCCGAGCAGCAGACGACCGACGAGGCGGGGGAGGGAGGCAGGCGCTGTCACCGGACGAGGATGTCAGGTGGGTGGGGCTGGACGTGCGCGGGTGGTCGGGTCCGTGGGCTTGCTGGTGCGCTGGCTGCGGTCGTCGTGACCTTGCTGGTGCGCTGCCTCAGACTTCGCTGGGGGTGGTCTCCGAGAGGGCCTCGACCGGCAGCGGTCCTGGGGTGTCTTCGGGTCTCGGGGTCTGGCTTGGGCTCGTGGGTGACGCACGATTCTTCTTTTCCGCGTTCTTGGGCCACCGATCTGCGTTCGCGCGTTCTACCGGTGGACCTGCAACCGCAGGAGCGCTTCTGCGGTTGAGAATCCACCGATGGTGGGCGTCGCGCCGGAAGGATTCTGCTTTCGCGTGGACCGTTCCACCCGAAAGCAGAATCGTTCGTCACCCCACCGCAAAGTGCACCCACGATTCTTCACTCACGCCTGCGAAGCCGAATGCTTCTGCGTTCGCGACGGGATCCCGTAGGAGACGCAGAAACCTCAGCCTTCAACGCATGAACGCAGCATCGTGCGTCCACCCCAGCACCAACCCACAGCCCGAGACCCCAGACGAGCGACGCCGCCAGCTGCCCGGTCAAGGGCTTTTCGGAGACCACACCCAGCGAAGGCCGAGGCAGCGCAGCAGCAGGACCAGACCCCGCAGGCAACAGCGCACCACCACCCAGACCACCCGTGGCAGCGCACCAGCAACACCCCCCGGCACACCCCGAAGCACGTGACCACCCACCACCGCCGTCGCTAGCCTGAGCGACATGGCTCACACCGCCGACCGCCACGACGTCATCCGGGTGCAGGGTGCCCGGGAGAACAACCTGAGGGACGTGAGCGTCGACCTGCCGAAGCGGCGGCTGACGGTGTTCACCGGGGTCTCGGGGTCGGGGAAGAGCTCGCTGGTGTTCGGGACGGTCGCGGCCGAGTCGCAGCGGCTCGTGAACGAGACGTACAGCGCCTTCCTGCAGGGGTTCATGCCATCGCTGTCGCGTCCCGACGTCGACCACCTGGACGGGCTGACGACGGCGATCATCGTCGACCAGGAGCGGTTGGGGGCGAACCCGCGGTCGACGGTCGGCACCGCGACCGACGCGAGCACCATGCTGCGGATCCTGTTCAGCCGGATCGGCGAGCCGTACGTCGGTCCGCCCACGGCGTTCTCGTTCAACGTGCCCACGCGCACGGCGAGCGGCGTCATGACGACGGAGCGGGGCGGACGCACGGAGAGGCGCGTCGCGCGCAAGGAGGTCTACCTCGGCGGCATGTGCCCGCGCTGCGAGGGGATGGGCGCCGTCAGCGACTTCGACCTCACCGCGATCTACGACGCCGAGAAGTCGCTCGCCGACGGGGCGCTGCTGGTCCCGGGCTACAGCATGGACGGGTGGTACGGACGCATCTTCTCCGGCGCCGGTCTGCCGATGGACGTGCCCGTCGGCCGGTTCACCGACGCCCAGCGCGAGAAGCTGCTGCGCGGGGAGCCGGAGAAGATCCGCGTCGACGGGGTCAACCTCACCTACGAGGGCGTGCTCACGAAGGTGCAGAAGTCGATGCTCAGCAAGGACGTCGAGGCGCTGCAGCCGCACGTCCGGCGCTTCGTCGAACGTGCCGTCACCTTCACCACCTGCCCCGACTGCGACGGCACCCGCCTCACCGCCGGGGCGCTGTCGTCACGCATCCGGGGCAGGAACATCGCCGACCTCTGCGCGATGCAGGTCAGCGACCTCGCCGTCTGGCTGCGTGACCTCGACGAGCCGTCGGTCGCGCCTCTCGTCGCCGGGCTGCAGCACGTCCTCGACGCGTTCACCGAGATCGGTCTCGGCTACCTGTCCCTCGACCGTCCCGCCGGCACGCTGTCGGGGGGAGAGGCGCAACGCACCAAGATGATCCGGCACCTCGGGTCGTCGCTCACCGACGTCACCTACGTCTTCGACGAGCCGACGGTCGGCCTCCACCCGCACGACGTCGAGCGGATGAACCAGCTGCTCCTGCAGCTGCGCGACAAGGGCAACACGGTGCTCGTCGTCGAGCACGAGCCGGAGACGATCCGCGTCGCCGACCACGTCGTCGACCTCGGGCCAGGAGCCGGGTCCGCGGGCGGCACGCTCTGCTACGAGGGCGAGGTGGCCGGACTGCTCGCCAGCGGCACCGTCACCGGGCGCCACCTCGACGACCGCGTGCCCCTGAAGGACGAGGTCCGCACCCCCGTCGGACGACTCGAGGTCCGCGGGGCCTCCAGCCACAACCTGCGCGACGTCGACGTCGACGTGCCGCTCGGCGTGCTGTGCGCGGTCACGGGCGTGGCCGGCTCGGGCAAGAGCTCCCTGGTGCACGGGTCGATCGCGGCGCACGAGGGCGTCGTGGTCGTCGACCAGTCGCCCGTCAAGGGCTCGCGTCGCAGCAACCCGGCCACGTGGACAGGACTGCTCGAACCGGTCCGCAAGGCCTTCGCGAAGGCCAACGGGGTCAAGCCCGCCCTGTTCAGCTCGAACTCCGAGGGAGCGTGCACCACCTGCGGCGGCGTGGGTGTCGTCATCACCGAGCTCGGCGTCATGGCGACCGTCGAGTCGCCCTGCGAGGAGTGCGAGGGACGCCGCTTCCAGCCGTCGGTGCTCGTGCACACCCTCGGCGGCAGGAACATCGCCGAGGTGCTCGAGCTGTCCGCGGCCGAGGCCGCCACGTTCTTCGCCGAGGGTGAGTCGCGCGTTCCGGCGGCGCAGAGGATCGTCGACCGGCTCGTCGACGTCGGGCTCGGCTACCTGACCCTCGGACAGCCGCTGTCGTCGCTGTCGGGCGGCGAGCGTCAGCGGCTCCGGCTGGCGGCCCAGCTCTCGGAGTCGGCGGAGGTGCTCGTCCTCGACGAGCCGACCACCGGGCTGCACCTCGCCGACGTCGAGAACCTGCTGGCCCTGCTCGACCGCATCGTCGACGAGGGACGCTCGGTGGTCGTCGTGGAGCACCACCAGGCGGTGATGGCGCATGCCGACTGGGTGATCGACCTCGGCCCCGGCGCCGGTCACGACGGGGGGCGCATCGTCTTCGAGGGGACGCCCGCGCAGCTCGTCGGCTCCGACACCGGCCCGACCGCCCGGCACCTCGCCGTCTACGTCGGGGCTACAGCGGACGCTTGAAGCCGACGTGGCTCGGCTCGTAGCCGAGCCGCTCGTAGAACCGGTGGGCAGCGTCGCGCGAGGTGTCGCTGGTGAGCTGGGAGAGCCGTGCGCCGCGGGCGCGACCGTGCTCGTGCGCCCACGCCATGAAGGCGCCGCCCAGCCCACGGCTGCGCCAGCGGGGCGCCACGCGGACCCCCTCCACCTGCATGCGGGTCGTGCCGCCGCGCGAGAGGCCGGGCAGGATGGTCAGCTGGGCCGTCGCGACGACCTCGACGCCGTCGCGCACCACCACCACGAGCTGCGACGGGTCGCGCACCAGGGAGTCGAACGCCTCCTGGTAGATCGACGCCGTGCCGTGCTCGCGGGAGGCGCCGATCGGGTCGTCGGCCAGCAGAGCCACGATGGCGGGCACGTCGGTCCGCTCCGCCCGCTCGACGCGCAGCCGCTCGCCGTCGACCTCGAGGGTGGTCCCGGCGTCGCGAGCGGCTCGACGGACCCCGTCGACCACGGCGTCGAGCCACCCGCCGACGGACGCCCGTGCCTCGGCGGTGTCGGGGTAGCGGCAGCGCAGGTGCACGCCGCCCTCGTCGAGGACGAACCACACCATGACCCCGTCGGTGCGCCCTGCGGCGCTCACGTACTGCGCCTCGAGGCCGACGTGGTCGACGTGGACCGGCAGCCGGCGGAGGTCGAGCCAGGAGAACGCGAACATGCCGGGGGACTGGGGCATGCCGCCGTACGGGGCGAACACGTCGGCGAGCGGCCACGACCCCAGCCGGATGGCCTCCTTCACGGCGGCCGCGCAGGCGGTGGGACCAGGGTCGGGAGAGTCGATCACCGCGTTCGTGATGAACCAGCCGACCGCGTCGTGCCAGATCTCCTCGTAGCGGCTGTGGACCGGGAACACGGCGCGGAACGGGGCATCGGCGAGCGACCGTGTCACCCGCGTCATCACCGACGTCACCAGCGCCAGCGTCGAGACGCCCTGGGCGCGCGCCGCGCGCTCGAGCCAGGCCATCGCGTCGACGTCGAGCACGTCGCGCACCTCGACCCGTTCGAGCACCGGGGTCGTGACGTCGCCGAGGGGGAGGGGGAAGCGGGGCATGGTGTCGCCGCAGGCGCCGAGCACCTCGGCCCACCGGTCGCGGACGTCCTGAGGGGGTCGCTCGCGACCGAGCAGCGACTCCGTGTGGCTGGAGAAGGCGCGGGGGAGCACGTCCGAGGCGGTGTGCCCGAGCTCGCGCAGGAGGTCGCGCACGACCACGAGCAGCGACCACATGTCGACGTGCGCGTGGTCGGACCCGATGACGACGGTGGGGCGGTCGTGCGACTGCACGACGCACAGCCGGTGCGACGGCCTCGACAGGGGCCGGCAGTGCTCGTCGAGCACCCCGCGGATCGCGTCGCTCAGACGGGTGCCGGGCGCCATCGGGTGCTCGCGCCAGGACCCCGGCCCGACCTCGACCTCGTGCAGCTCGACGTCGCCGTCGTCGTCGAGGGAGAAGACGGTGTGCAGGGTGCCGTGCCGCCTCACGACGGCGAGCCAGGCCTCGGCGAGCCGGTCGAGGTCGACGGCGGGCAGCCGGACCGTGATCGCCATCCACGAGCCGGGACGGTCGCCCTGGCCGACGTGACGTTCCTGGTCGAAGGAGACCGGGAGGCGCTCGCCCGTGGCGCCGACAGTGAGGTCGTACCCCATCACGCGACCGAACGGCAGTCGCAGGTGGGCCACGTGGGTGAGCCGCATGGTCGTCACTCTAGGGCCGGCCCGGGCCTCACGCGTCCCGTCGCCGCTGCGTGTCTCGTCGCTCACAGCGGGCGCTCGGACGGCTTCCAGGGGCTCCCGCCGTCGTAGTCTGGGAGGTCCCGAGACCGAGGAGTCGCCCGCCATGTCGTCCGTGTCCGTGCCTGGAGCCGTCCTCGACGTCGACGTGCAGGGCGACGACGGTCCGGCGGTGGTCGTGCTCCACGGCCTGACGTCGAGCCGGAGCCGTGACGCGGTGCTCGGTCTCGACGTTGCCGCCCGCGTGCCGGGAGTCCGGCTGCTGCGCTACGACGCGCGGGGCCACGGGCGTTCCACCGGCCGGAAGGTCGTCGAGGACTACACCTGGCACCGGCTCGCCGAGGACCTCGAACAGGTGATCGATAGATTCTTCCCGGGGGAGCAGGTGCACGGGCTCGGCGGGTCCATGGGGACCGCCACGCTGCTGCACGCCGCCCTCGGGGACCCGAGCCGGTTCGCGTCGCTCACGCTGATGATCCCGCCGACGGCGTGGGCGTCCCGCCGCGCCAAGGCTGCCGAGTACGAGGCGTCGGGGCGGCTGGTCGAGACGTCGGGCGTCGACGCGTTCGTCGCGCTGTCTGCCGACGCCGTCCCGCCGCCGGCCACGCGCGGCCGTCCTGACACGGTGCCCGACGTCGACGAGGCGCTGCTGCCCACCGTCCTGCGTGGCGCTGCACGTTCGGACCTGCCGTCGGTGGCGGCGCTGGCGACGCTCGACGTCCCGACGCAGCTGCTGGCCTGGACCGACGACCCTGCGCACCCGCTGAGCACCGCGGAGACGTTGCACGGCCTGTGGCCGTCGAGCTCGCTCGTCGTCGCGACGACGCCCGACGACGTCCGCGCCTGGAGCGCGCTGCTGGAGCAGCACGTGCATCGTCACGACGCCGCCGTGCGCACCGGTTCCTGAGCCCCTTCCGTCCCTGTCGGGATCGATCCGATAATGCACATTATGTCAACTTAGATGTGTCTGGGAGTGGCTCTGCAGGCCGGGACGGTCCCCCGCGAGGGCGAGACCTCCGCAGAACCTCTCCGCTCGACGCTCGTCGGGCCGACCGCGTCCTCCTCTGCGAACCTCGAGGTGCGGGTGCGGAGGAGCCGCCGCGCAGACCGGGTTGCCAGGGCGACGGATGGGGCGTGTGCGATGTCGGTGCTGGAGCTGCTGGGGGTCACCGTGATGCTGGCCGGCATGATCGGGTTCGTGGGGCCGGCGACCCGGCTCGCCCTGACGGGCGGCGTCGCATGGGTGACGTCGCAGAAGGTGCTCGTCGCCGTGTCGTTCGCGCTCATGCTGACCGGAGCGGTCTTCATGGCGCACTCCTGAGCACCTCAGGGACGCGGCACGACGCGGGCCTCCTCGAGGTGGTCGAACAGGTCGAGGAACGCCTGCAGCGTCGACCGGTAGCCCGTGAAGCCGAGGACCCGACTCCGGGTCATGTCGGCCAGGCACTCCACGTCGCGTCCGAGGTCGCCGTCCGTGTGCCACCAGGAGGCCACCCGGTCGACGTCGCTCTCCACGAGCCCCTCACGCTCGGCGATGCGCGACCACGCTGCCGAGGCGTCGACCATCTGGTCCTCCAGCGGGCGCGGCTCGTCCGCGAAGCCCTCCGGCTCGACCCCGAGGCGGGCCGCCAGGCGAGGCCACAGCCAGCGCCAGCGGAAGACGTCGCCGTCGACGACGTTGAACGCCGTGTCCGCGGCCGAGGCCGTCGTCGACGCCCACACGAGGTGCTCGGCCAGGAGGCCGGCGTCGGTCATGTCGGTCAGTCCGTCCCACTGGGTCCGCGACCCAGGGAAGACCATCGGTCTCCCCTGGTCCCGACAGATCGCCGCCTGGACCGCGAGCGTCTGCCCCATGTTCATCGCGTTGCCCACGGCGGCACCGATCACGGTGTGGGCCCGGTGCACCGACCACGTGAAGCCCGCCTGCTCCGCGGCGGCGAACAGCTCGTCCTCCTGCGCGTAGTAGAAGTTCGGGTACGGCAGGCGTTCCTCGTCCTCGTGGAAGGGCGTGTCGGGCAGGTCGCCCTGCCCGTACGCCTCGAAGGGGCCGAGGTAGTGCTTCAGGCCCGTCACGAGCGCGACGTGCTGCACCGTGCCTGCGGGCGAGACGGCGGCCAGGAGGTCGCGCACCATCCGTCCGTTGACGCGGATGTTCGCCTCCTCGTCCTCCTGGCGCATCCACGCCGTCACGAAGACATGGGTCGGCGCGTGGGACGCGAGCGCCTCGCGCAGCGACGTCTCGTCGGTCAGGTCGGCCGCCACGCCCAGCACGCCGTCCATCGGGGCCCGACCGCTGCGTGACAGCCCCAGGACCTCCCAGCCCTGCCCGACCAGCTCCCGGCACAGTGCCGAGCCTGCGATGCCCGTGGCACCTGCCACGAGCGCGGTCCGCGTCGTCTCTCCCATGTCCTCGACCCTAGGCAGGTCTCGCGCAGGCCGCTCGGCGCGCTCCGGTCGCCGTGGCCGGCGCGGGAGGACGACTCTCGTGCTCCTCTCCCCTACGGCACCGGCACGGGCGACGGATCCTTCGTCACGCCGAACGCGAACGTCGTCTCGATCGACGCGAGCGACGGGATGTCGCGGATCCTGTCGCGCAGCAGCTGCTCGTAGCCCGCGAACGACTCGGCGACCACCTTCAGCAGGTAGTCGTGGTCGCCCGCCAGCACGTACGCCTCCACCACCTCGGGCAGGCTCCGCAGCTCCGCCTCGACCGCCTCCACGGTGTGGGTCGCGTGCGACGAGAGCCGCAGCCGGACGAAGGCGGTGATGCTCAGGCCCACCTCCTGCTGGGCGACGACCGCGCGGTACCCGCTGATCACCCCTGCTGACTCCAGGGCCCGCACCCGACGCAGGCAGGGCGACGGCGACAGGCCCACCCGGTCGGCGAGCTCCTGGTTGGTGAGCCGACCGTCCAGCTGCAGCTCGCGCAGGATCGATCGGTCGATGGCGTCGAAGCGGGTCATGTGGCAGATCCTGCCACGAATCAAAGAGGTGCTGGCAGGATTGGCAATCGCGTGCCGGGGTGATCTCCCTACCGTTGCGGCATGACTTGGACCGCTCCGACCGTGCGCGCCGCCACGGGCCCCGCCGCGCTGCTGGCCACCGTCCTGCTGTGGTCGTCCTTCGCGCTCACCACGCGGGCGCTCGGGACGTCGGGACTCACGACCCTCGACCTGGCCCTGCTCCGCTTCGCCACTCCCCTGGTCCTGCTGGCGCCGTGGGTCCCCGGGGCGCTGCGTCGTGCACGGCGGGAACGGACGAGCACGCTCGCCCTGCTGCTGGTCGGCGGAGTCCCCCACTTCATGGTCTTCGCGGTGGGCGCTCACCTCACCAGCGCCGGGCTCACCGGCCTGCTCGTCCCTGGCACCGTGCCGCTGTTCGTCACGCTCCTCCTGCTGCGTCGGCGCAGGGTCCCGCGAGGACGGGTGGTGGCCCTCGCGCTGATAACGGGCGGGGTCGCCGTGAGTGCCAGCACGATGACCTCGACCCACGGCTCGATCGGCGTGGTCGCGCTCCTCGCGGCCGGTCTGCTGTGGGCCGTCTACACGCTCGCCCTGGCTCGGACGACCCTCGGGCTGCTCGACGTGGTCGCCCTGGTGAGCCTCGGCTCGACAATCGGCGTGGTGGTCGCCGTGGCGCTCGGGCTGGGGACGTCGGCGATGCTCGACGGGACGGCTGTCGGTTCGGAGGTGCTGACAACGGTGCTGCTGCTCGGCGTCGGCACCGGGATCGCGTCGACGCTCTGCTATGCCCTGGCGATCCGGCAGCTCGGCAGCGGCGCAGGTGCCGTGGCGGGCGCGTCGAGCCCCGTGCTCACGGCCACCCTCGCCGCTCCCCTGCTGGGCGAGCCGCTCGGCCCCGTCCTCGCCGTCGGCCTCGTCCTCGTGGTGGTGGGCCTCGTGCTCTTCCACACCTCTGGCCGCGCTCCCTCTCCCGCCAGGCTGCCGGTCGACCGACGACCGCTGCTGGTCGAGTAGCGGCTCCGCGTGGGTCAGCTCCCAGCGACGGCTTGGGGTGGTCTCGATACGTCTCCGCCTGCTCCTTCGGCCCCAGCAAGCGGGAGGTGCCCCCAGCGGCGTCGACTACTCGACCAGCGGTAGGTTCCGCTGGTCGAGTAGTCCGAGCGAGCTCGCGAGGCTCGGACGTATCGAGACCACCCGGCAACGGCTCAGCGCGGGCCAGCTCCCAGCGACAGCGTGGAGTGGTCTCGATACGTCGGCTCCAGGCTCGTACCTCGCCAGGCCCGACTACTCGACCAGCGAATCGTTCCGCTGGTCGAGTAGCGGCCGCGCGCTGGGGGCACCTCCCGCTTGCGGGGGCGGAACGAGCGCCGTGGCTGCGTATCGAGACCACCCGGCAACGGCTCAGCGCGGACCGACCCCCAGCGACGGCTTGGAGTGGTCTCGATACGTCGGCCCCAGGCTCGTACCTCGCCAGGCCCGACTACTCGACCAGCGAATCGTTCCGCTGGTCGAGTAGCGGCCGCGCGCGAGGAACGAGCGCCGTGGCTGCGTATCGAGACCACCCGGCAACGGATCAGCGCGGACCGACCCCCAGCGACAGCTTGGAGTGGTCTCGATACGTCGGCCCCAGGCTCGTACCTCGCCAGGCCCGACTACTCGACCAGCGAATCGATCCGCTGGTCGAGTAGTCCGAGCGAGCTTGCGAGGCTCGGACGTATCGAGACCACCCGGCAACGGCTCAGCGCGGGCCAGCTCCCAGCGACAGCTTGGAGTGGTCTCGATACGTCGGCCCCAGGCTCGTACCTCGCCAGGCCCGACTACTCGACCAGCGGTTGTCTCGCTGGTCGAGTAGCGGCCGGGCGCGAGGGACGAGCCTCGCGGCTGCGTATCGAGACCACCCGGCAACGGCCCAGCGCGAACCAGCCGAAACTCCACTGTCCACAGGGGTTTTCCGGGCTGGAGGGGGGTGTCGGTGGGGGTGCCTAGGTTGGAACTATGAGCCCCACCGACACCCTCCTGGCTGACGCGGCGACCGCGTCGGCGCGGGTGTGGGCGGGTGAGGCGGAGCAGGCGCGGGCGGTGCTGCGGTTCGTGGAGACCCGCCGCACCGACGCCCTCACCCAAGGGTTGAGTGCCCGTCAGGTCGAGGACGCCCGGCAGGTCGCGATCCTGGAGGCCGCCCTCGAGCTGCATCTCGCGCAGGGGTTCGTGGCGAACCTGGTCTCGGCCACCCGCACCCTCGTGGTGGACCTCCCCGTCGTGTGGGCTGGCCACCTGCGCGGTGAGGTCGACCGGGCCAAGGCCCGCGAGATCGCCTCCACCGCCTGGAAGCTCCACCACCCCGAGAACATCACCCGGCTGGACGAGACCGTCCTCGCCTACGCCACCACCCACACCCTCGGCCAGCTGAAGGGATGGCTGCGTCGGTTCCTCATCCGGGTCGAGCCCGACCACGCGATCGAGCGCCGCCAGGCGGCACACGCGGACCGCACCGTCACCATCACCACCCTGGATGACGGGATGAGCCTGCTGCAGGCCCTCATCCCCACCACCGACGTCCTCCTCATCGACCGGGACCTCACCCTCGCAGCGAAGGCCTCCCGCCACGCCACCACCGACGATGAGCGGACCCTGGCCCAGGCCCGCGCCGACGCCCTCGTCGACACCCTCCTGCGCAAGGACAACACCGCGACCACGTCAGGGCGTGGCCGGTTCCACGTCGGCGTCACCGTCTCCCTGGCCACCCTGCTCGGCCTCTCCAGCGAGCCGGGCGTCTCTGCGGATGGGCAGCACGTCCTCGACCCCGCCCTGCTCGCCGAGCTCGCCGCCGCCGAAGGCACGTTGTTCTCGCGGTTGTTGACCGATGAGAACGGCGGCATCCTCGACGTGACCGAGCTGGGCCGCTTCCCCACCCAACCCCTACGCAGGGCGTTGAACCTCATCGACGGGACCTGCGACGTGCCCGGCTGCACCCGCCCCGCCACCGGCTGCGACGTCGACCACCAGATCCCCTACGACCCCGACCCACCACCAGGCGGACGACCACCAGGCCAGCAGCGCGGACCCACCGCAGCGGGGAACCTGCACCACCGGTGCCCACCCCACCACGGCCTCAAGACCCGAGGAGCCCTCACCGTCACCCACGACGAGGACGGCAACGCCCGCTGGCACCTACCCACCCGCACCATCGAAGCCGAGACCGCGTTCACCCGCGCCTGGACCCGACGACCCCGCACCATCCAGTTCGTCGAGATCCACCACCTCGATCCGCGCTGCATCGCGGACCACCGGCGTCGGGGCGGACCAGGAAGGCACGCCACAGAGGCGCCGTAGGCTGCTCCCATGATCACGCTCACCGATCCGCCCACCTTGGTGGCGCCGACGGCGGCCGTGCGTGCCACCTATCTGGTCGGCGAGATGGCCGACATGAAGGACCGTGGCGCCAGCACCGAGTGGCTTGCCGTCGCCAGCCGCGACTTCGACGCCTTCGTCGCGGAACGCGTCGGCGTGCGCGAACGATGGGGCGTGCCCTCGGAGGTCTTCTGGTTCGTCTCCGGCGAGTTCTACCTGGGCAGCCTCGTGATCCGGCACCGGCTCATCGCCGACCAGGGTGGCGGCCACATCGGCTACCACGTGGTCAGCCCATGGCAGCGCCAGGGACACGCCACCGAGATGCTTCGCCAGGCACTCGTCAAGGCCGGAGCCCTCGGCATCTCCCCCGCACTCCTCACCGTCTCCCCCGTCAACCACGCCTCCCGACGCGTCGTGGAGAAGAACGGCGGCGTCCCCGACGGCATCAACCACGAGGGCGAGCAACGTTTCTGGGTCCCCACCTCGGCCTCCTCCTCGGTGCCCTCACCCGCCGTCGCCGTGTGACCACCGTCACGCTAGCCTGACGACGGGTCCGACGCTCGGCCTTCCAGGGACGTCCGCACCGGGCGGGCGACGGGCGACGAGCCGGGCCCGGGGGGAAACATGCTGACCGGGATCTTCCTGCCCGAGCTGCTGGGCACGGCCACCCTGCTGCTGCTCGGCTGCGGCGTCGTCGCCAACGTGGTCCTCGCCCGGACCAACGGGCACGGCGGTGGACCACTCATGATCACCATCGGCTGGGGACTCGCCGTGTTCGCCGGCGTGTACGTGGCCTACCAGTCCGGCGCCCACCTCAACCCCGCCGTCACGCTCGGCCTCGTCGCCTCCGGTGACGACCTCGGTGGCGACACCGCCGTCAAGGTGCTGGTCTATCTCGCGGCCCAGCTCGTCGGGGCCATCCTCGGAGCCACGCTCTGCTGGCTCGCCTACCGCGACCAATTCAACGCCGAGGAGAGCGACCCCGACGACAAGCTCGGCGTCTTCTGCACCGCGCCGCAGATTCCGCGCACCAGCTCGAACCTGCTCACCGAGGTGATCGGCACCTTCGTGCTCGTGTTCGTCATCATCGCCTTCGGCAAGACGCCCAGCGGCCTCGGTCCGCTCGCCGTGGCCCTGCTCGTGGTCGCCATCGGTGCGAGCCTCGGCGGCCCCACCGGCTACGCCATCAACCCGGCGCGCGACCTCGGACCCCGCATCGCCCACACGCTGCTGCCCATCCGACGCAAGCGCGACAGCAACTGGTCCTACGCCTGGATCCCTGTCGTCGGACCGGTCGTCGGTGGCATCCTCGCAGGACTGCTCGCCGCCGCCGCGAACTACGCCTGACCTGACCGAACCCCACCCGACCGCACCACAGAAACGAGAACCGAGCATGGCCGACAACACGTACGTCCTCGCGATCGACCAGGGCACGACCTCCACCCGCGCGATGATCTTCGACCGCAGCGGCTCCGTCGTCGCGGTCGACCAGGTCGAGCACGAGCAGATCTTCCCCCGGGCCGGATGGGTCGAGCACGACGCGCTGGAGATCTGGGAGAACACCCGACGGGTCATCGGCGGCGCGCTCGCCAAGGCGAACTTCAACAGCCGCAACATCTCCGCCGTCGGCATCACCAACCAGCGCGAGACCGCCGTCGTCTGGGACCGCAGCACCGGCCAGCCCGTCTACAACGCGATCGTCTGGCAGGACACCCGCACCCAGAAGATCGTCGACCGCCTCGGCGGCGACGCCGGCCCCGACCGCTACAAGGAGACCGTCGGCCTGCCCCTCGCCACCTACTTCGCCGGACCCAAGGTCACGTGGATCCTCGAGAACGTCGACGGCGTCAAGGAGCGTGCCGAGGCCGGCGAGCTGCTGTTCGGGACGATGGACACCTGGGTCCTGTGGAACCTCACCGGTGGTGCGGAGAACGACGGCGTGCACGTCACCGACGTCACCAACGCCTCGCGCACCATGCTGATGAACCTCGAGACCCTCGAGTGGGACGAGCAGATCGCCGCCGACATGGGCATCCCGCTGTCGATGCTGCCCGAGATCCGCTCCAGCTCGGAGGTCTACGGCGAGTGCAAGCCGGGCATCCTGCGCGGCACGCCGGTCGCCGGCATCCTCGGCGACCAGCAGGCCGCGACGTTCGGCCAGGCGTGCCTGGCGAAGGGCGAGGCCAAGAACACCTACGGCACCGGCAACTTCATGCTGCTGAACACCGGGACCGAGGTCGTCCCGTCGGAGAACGGGCTGCTCACCACGGTCTGCTACAAGATCGGCGACCAGCCGACCGTCTACGCGCTCGAGGGCTCCATCGCCGTCACGGGCTCGCTCGTGCAGTGGGTCCGCGACAACCTCGGTCTCATCTCCAGCGCCCCCGAGATCGAGGAGCTGGCGCGGAAGGTCGACGACAACGGCGGCGCCTACTTCGTGCCCGCCTTCTCGGGCCTGTTCGCCCCGCACTGGCGGCCCGACGCACGCGGCGCTCTCGTGGGCCTGACCCGCTACGTGAACAAGAACCACATCGCCCGCGCCGTGCTCGAGTCCACCGCGTACCAGACCCGCGAGGTGCTCGACGCGATGAACGCCGACTCCGGCGTCCCCCTCGCCGAGCTGCGCGTCGACGGCGGCATGGTCGTCAACGAGACCCTCATGCAGTTCCAGGCCGACATCCTCGGCGTCGACGTCGTGCGCCCCAAGGTCGCCGAGACCACCGCGCTCGGCGCCGCGTACGCCGCCGGGCTCGCCGTCGACTACTGGCAGAACGAGGACGACCTGCGCGCCAACTGGGGCGAGGACAAGCGGTGGACGCCGCAGATGTCGGAGGACCAGCGCGAGAAGTACTACCGCAGCTGGAAGAAGGCGGTCACCAAGACCCTCGACTGGGTCGACGACGACGTCGACTGAGGGGGTCGCCCGACCCCGCGCTGGCACGCGGCTGTCGTTCCTCCTGGCTACGGTGGAGCCAGGAGGAACGATGGCCGACGACCCCCGCCGCCGGGCGGCGCACTACCGGCTCGGCGACGACCCCGCGCCCGAGGAGGCGTCGTCGCGCCCCGAGCGCGGACGCCGCCCCGAGGACCAGACCCTCTACGTCGACGGCCAGATCCGGGCCGCGATGGCCCGGGGCGAGTTCGACGACCTGCCGCTGGCGGGCAAGCCGCTCCCGGCGCGGGTCTACCGCCACGACCCCGACTGGTGGCTCAAGCAGCTGATGGAGCGTGAGAACGTCTCCGGTGTCCTGCCGCCGGCGCTCGCGCTGCGACGCGAGGACGCCGAGCTCGACGACCTGCTCGACACCTCAGGCTCGGAGACCCACGTGCGCGACCTCCTGACCGACTTCAACCGCCGGGTCGTCGAGGCCCGACGTCAGCTCCAGGGCGGGCCTCCCGTCATCACGCCCCTGCGCGACGTGGAGGAGGAGGTCGCCGCGTGGCGCGAGCGTCTGCGCGTCCGTGCCGCCGCGCGCCCCTCTCCCCCGCCGACTCGACGACGCTGGTGGCAGCGGCGGACGCCCCGTGCCTGATCCAGGAGTGAAGGGGCCGGACGCCCAGCGCACGCACGACGACGGCGCGCCGCTCGACCTGCGTCGCACGCTGTCGACCCTGCGTCGCGGCCCCGCCGACCCGGCGTACCGCCGCATCGGCGACGACCACTGGCGCGTCGTGCGGACCCCCGACGGTCCCGCGACCACGCTGCTGCGCCAGGTCGGACCTTCGGCCGTCCGCCTGCAGGCGTGGGGCCCGGGTGCCGAGCACCAGGCGGAGACGCTGCCCCGGCTCGTCGGCCTGCCCGTCGACGACCTGCCGCTCGCCCACCCGGTCGTGGCCGACGCGCGACGACGCTTCCCGGGGCTGCGGGTGCCGTCCACCGGCGACGTCGTGGGTGCGCTGGTCCCCGCGATCATCGAGCAGAAGGTCCTCGGCGCCGACGCCTTCCTGTCCTGGCGCCAGCTCTTGCACCGGCACGGGGAGCCCGCCCCGGGGCCGGCGCCCGCAGGCATGCGCGTCCCGCTCACGGGCGCCGCCTGGGCGGCGCTGCCCTCGTGGTCGTGGCACCACTGCGGCGTCGACCCGAAGCGCTACCGCACGGCGCAGGTCGCGACCCGGATGGCCGACGCGCTCGAGCGCCTCGGACCGCACGACCTGCTCGGCGCCTACCGCGGACTGCGCAGCATCCCCGGCATCGGCGTCTGGACGGCCGCCGAGGTCGGCTCGCGCGCGTTCGGCGACACCGACGCCGTCCCCTTCGGCGACTACCACCTGGCCAGCACCGTCGGCACGGCGCTGCTCGGACGCCGGCTCGAGCACGACGACGAGGTCGCCTTCGTGCTCGAGCCGTTCCGTCCGCACCGCTTCGTCGCGCTGCGCCTCATGCAGCTCAGCCCGCACGTGCAGGTCGAGCGGCGAGGGGCGCGCATGTCACGCGTCGACCACCGCGGGCGGTAGGGATCGCCCGCTCCTACAGTGGGCGCGTGCTGCCTCCCGGACCCGTCCAGCGTGCCTCCCGGTCGTGGCCGGCGCCGGCACTCTCCCTCTTCGCCGTCGGCTGGGGCGCCAACCAGTTCGCGGCGCTCCTGCCCGTCTACCGCGTCGAGGACGGCGCGACCGCCGCGGAGGTCACGCTGCTGTTCGGGGCGTACGCCGTCGGTCTCATCCCGACGCTGCTGCTCGTCGCGCCCGTCTCGGACCGGCTCGGCCGACGCCGTGTGATGCGCCCGGTGCTCGTGCTCTCGTTCGTCGCCACCGTGGTGCTGCTGGTCGGCGGCCACAGCCTCCTGCTGCTCCTGCTGGGTCGCCTGCTCGCCGGCGTCGCCTCGGGTGCGGCGTTCGCGCCCGGGACCGCCTGGGTCAAGGAGCTCTCGACCGGGCCGGCCGGCACCGGCGCACGGCGGGCGGCGATCGCCCTGTCGGCCGGGTTCGGCACGGGTCCGCTCGTCACGGGGCTGATGGCGCAGTGGCTTCCGCACCCCCTGGTGCTGCCCTACGTCCCGCACCTCGTCCTCACGGTGCTCGTCGCCGTCTTCGCCTGGAACGCACCCGAGCCGGTGCGCGCGCACCACGACCCGCTCGACGCCGAGAGGGGTCGGGTCGTGCACGCGCTGCGCTCCCCCGCGTTCGTGCGACGGACGCTGCTCACCGCACCCTGGGTGTTCGGGTGCGCGACGCTGGCGTTCGCGACGGTGCCGCAGGTCGCGCCCGTCCCCGGCCCCAACGTCGCCGTGGGCGGCGCGCTCGTGGCGCTGACGCTCTGGACCGGCGTCCTCGTCCAGCCCCTCGGTCGCCGACGCTCCCCGCGCACCACGGTCCTCCTGGGCGTGGGTGCCGGCGTCGTCGGCTTCCTCGTCGCCACGCTCGCGTCGCTGACGGGGTGGGGCGGGCTCACCGTCCTGGCGGCCGTGGGGCTCGGAGCGGCGTACGGCTGGATCCTGGTCGCCGGGCTGGCGACGGTCGAGGAGGTCGCGCAGCCGGCCGACCTGGCCACGGTGACCGCCGTCTTCTACAGCCTGACCTACCTCGGCTTCGCCGCCCCCTACCTCGGGACGCTGCTGCTCACCTGGCTGCCCGGGACCCCAGCCATGCTCCTGCTCGCAGCGCTCCTGGCCTCGACGGCGCCGCTCGTCCTCAGCTCGGCGCGGCGACGCTGAGGCAGTCCACCAGCGCGTCCACGAGCTCCCGCGGACGCGTCAGGGCGTTCAGGTGCCCGCCCGGCACCGATGTCGCCTCGAGGCCGAGTCGCTCGCGCGCCACCTGCCCCTGCAGGGGCGGCGGGAAGAGCCGGTCGTCGTCGGCGACGAGCACGTGGGTCGGCACGTCGGGCCAGTGCTCGCCAGGCCACGGGGATCCGAAGGCGAGGTCGGTCTGCTCACGCTCGTGCGTCGCGGCCTCCGCCAGCACGTCGTCGGGTGCGTCGTGGAAGAACACCTCGAGCACGTCGAACGGGCGCGACGGGTCGCGTCCGGCAGCCGACTCGGCCTCGCGCCGGGCCGCGGCCTGCCCGACGGCACGCCACCACTGCACGCCCGACTCACCCGGCCGCGGGACCATCGCGTTCAGCAGCACGAGCCGGTCGACGGGCTCGACGAGAGCCGCTGCCGACGCACTGAAGCCGCCGAAGGACTGACCGACCAGCACGACCGGACCCTCGTCGCGCGCGGTGCGGACGGCCTCCGCCACCCGGTCGACGTACCCCTGCAGGTCGACGTCGGGGTCGTCCCCCGGGAGGTCCACCGCGACGGCCCGGTGTCCAGCCGCCTCGAGGAGGGGCACCACCCGGCTCCAGAACCAGGGCGATCCCCCGGCTCCGGGGACCAGGACGAACGTGGCCTGCCGGTCGGCGGAGTCGCTCACCGGAAGCGGTCCGGGTCGCCCGCGCCCTCACGCACGACCTCCGGTACGCCGTCGACGAAGTCCACGACGGTGGTCGGCTCGGCCACGACGTCGCCGGACTCGACGACGGCGTCCACGAGATGGTCGAGCTCCTCCTTGACCAGCCAGCCCTCCGTCATCGGCTCGGTCTCCCCCGGCAGGATCAGGGTGCTCGACAGGATCGGCTCGCCGAGCGAGTCGAGCAGCGCCCGGACCACGACGTGGTCGGGGATGCGGACGCCGACGGTCTTCTTCTTGGGGTGCAGCAGCCGACGCGGGACCTCGCGCGTGCCGGGCAGGATGAAGGTGTACGGGCCCGGCGTGGCGTTCTTGACCGCGCGGAAGATGGCGTTGTCGAGGTGCACGAGCTGCCCGAGCTGGGCGAAGTCCTTGCACACGAGGGTGAAGTGGTGCTTGTCGTCGAGCCGGCGGATGCTCCGGATCCGGTCGAGGGCCTCCTGGTTGCCCGGGGCGGCGCCGAGCGCGTAGCCGGAGTCCGTCGGATAGGCGACGAGGCCACCGTCGCGCAGGATCGACGTCGCCTGCTCGACGGCGCGGCTCTGCGGGTTCTGCGGGTGGATCTCGAGGTAGCGGGCCATGTCCCGACCCTACGCCCCCGACGTCGACCACGACATTGCCAAGAGATCTTTGCAAAGAAGCCTTTGCGATCTACGCTGACCGGGTGACCGCCGAGCACGTGACCCCGTCCCCCACCGCCCTCCGTGCGCTGAGCCACCCGCTGCGACTGCGGCTGCTCGGGTTGCTGCGCGTCGACGGTCCGGCCACCGCGACCGACCTCGCCGTCCGGACCGGTACGTCCTCCGGCGCCACGTCGTACCACCTGCGCCAGCTCGCCGTCCACGGGTTCGTGGCCGACGCGGGCGACGACACCGACGCCCGCACCCGACGCTGGCGTGCGGTGCACCGCAGCACCTCCACCGGCAGCCCGGACGACATGGAGGGGCGTGCGGCGGTCGACGCGTTCGCCCAGGCCGTCGCCGTCGTGCACGCGGAGGGGATGCAGCGCGCGGTCGAGGAGCACCCGCTGCTGCCGGAGGCGTGGCGCGCGGCGTCGACGCTCAGCGACTACGTGCGGCGGCTGCGGCCAGAGACCCTGCAGCGACTCGTGGAGCGGCTGGAGGCCGAGCTCGAGGACGTCGACGACGAGGACCATCCCGACGCGCGTCCGGTGGTCGTGCGGCTGCACGCGCACCCCTGGCCCGGGAGCGTGACCGACGCGTGACGCAGACCGCGCGCACCCCCGCCCCCAGCTCCGCGTCCGCGCCCGCCGGCCGGCGCGCGCTGCTCGCCTGGCTGGTCGCCGACGCGATGGCCCTCACCGGCACCCGGCTCGCCGCGGTCGCGCTGCCGTGGCTGGCGCTGACCACCACCGGGTCCCCCACGGCGGCCGGCCTGGTGGCGTTCGCGGAGCTCACCCCTCTGGTGGTGGCCAAGGTGCTGTCGGGCCCGCTCATCGACCGGCTCGGCGCGCGGCGGGTGGCGGTGGCCTGCGACGCGGCGAGCGTCCTCCCGGTGCTCGCCATCCCCGCCCTGCACCACCTCGACGCGCTCGCCCTGCCCACGCTCCTCGCGCTCGTCGCCGTCGTCGGGCTGCTGCGAGGACCTGCCGACGCCGCGCGGGACAGCCTGGTCCCGGCCCTCGCCGAGGCGACCGGACAGCCGCTCGAACGGATCACCGGGCTCTCGTCGACGATCGAGCGGACGTCGAGCCTGGTCGGGGCGGCTGTCGCCGCCGGGCTCGTGGCCCTCGTCGGCGCGGCCGACGCCCTCGTGGTGAACGCCGCCGGGTTCGCGCTCGCCGCGCTCGTCCTGGGCGTCGGCCTGCGCACGGTCGGCCACGGCTCGACCGACACCGACGACGTGTCCTACCTGCTCCGCCTGCGCGCGGGCTGGCGGTTCCTGCGCGGCGAGCCCGTCGTGCTGGCGCTGACGGTCATGATCGCCTGCACCAACCTCCTCGACGTGGCCTTCACCGCCGTGCTGCTGCCCGTCTGGGCGGTCGAGACCGGGGCGGGGGTCGGTGCCGTGGGCCTGCTGCTCGCGGTCATGTCCGGCACGTCGGTCGTCGGATCGCTCGTCGCGGCGGCCTGGGCCGCACGGATGCCGCGCTTCACGGTCTACGTCGTCGCCTTCCTCGTGTGCGGACTCCCCCGGTTCCTGGTGCTCGCGTGGTCGCAGGACCTCACCCTGCCGGTGGTCGTCATGGCCGTGGCCGGCCTGGCCTCGGGCTTCCTGAACCCGGTCGTCGGTGCGGTGTTCTTCGAACGCATCCCGACCCCGCTCGTCGGACGGGTGTCGGCCATGTCGACCGCGGTGGCGTGGGCGCTGATGCCCCTCGGCGGGCTGGTCGGCAGCGGGCTGCTCGCCGTCCTCGACGTCGGGGCCGCGCTGACGTCGGCGGGCGTGCTCTACCTGGTGATCACGCTCGCCCCGCTCGTCGACCGCCGCTTCCGGGCGATGGGCCGCCCAGCCGGCGAGGTGTCCTAGCCCACCCGTCCACGATGCGTCGTGCGTTCTCACGCCTCGGGACGGCGGACTACGCTTCAGACATGTCCGAGTCCACCCCGTCAGCCGGTCCGACGCTCGCGGAGCGTCGTGCGCGCCAGCTCGCCCACGACGCTGCCCGCGAGGAGCACCACCGCACCCGCGACACCGTCCTCGGTCCCCGTCGCGACGCCGACACGCTGCGTGCCGTGGCCGAGGAGGCGGCGGAGCGCTTCGCCGCGCTCGACCCGTCGACGACCGGCACCGACGAGGTCCTCGCCTGGGTCGCCGAGGAGTTCGGCTACCGCACCGCCGTCGCCTGCTCGATGGCCGACGCGGTGCTGCCGCACGTCGTGGCCCGCCACCTCCCGTGGGTCGACACTCTGTTCCTCGAGACCGGCTACCACTTCGCCGAGACCATCGGCACGCGCGACGCCGTCGAGTCGTCGATGGAGCTCACCATCGTCGACGTGCTGCCGCGCAAGACCGTCGCCGAGCAGGACGCGGAGCACGGCAAGGACCTGTTCGCCCGCGACCCGGGCCTGTGCTGCCACCTGCGCAAGGTCGAGCCCCTCACGCGCACGCTCGGTGAGTACGAGGTCTGGATCACCGGCGTGCGCCGCGACGAGGGACCCACCCGCGCGGAGACGCCGCTCGTCACCTGGGACGAGAAGAACGGCCTCGTGAAGGTCAACCCGCTCGCCGCCTGGACCTTCGACGACCTGCTCGCCTACGCCGACGAGCACGACGTGATCGTCAACCCGCTGGTCAACGACGGCTACCCGTCGATCGGCTGCGCCCCGTGCACCCGCCGCGTCGCACCCGGTGAGGACCCGCGCGCCGGCCGCTGGGCCGGCCTCGACAAGACCGAGTGCGGCCTGCACACCTGACCTGCACCACCGCGACCGCCCGAACCCGAAGGAACGCATGACCGTCGTCGACGAGACGCCCGGCACCGCCGGACGTCCGACCTACCGCCTCGACCAGCTCGCCTGGCTCGAGTCCGAGGCGATCCACATCATCCGCGAGGTCGCGGCCGAGTTCGAGCGTCCGGTGCTCCTGTTCTCCGGCGGCAAGGACTCGGTGGTGATGCTGCACCTGGCGACGAAGGCCTTCTGGCCCGCGCCGGTGCCCTTCCCCGTCATGCACGTCGACACCGGGCACAACTTCCCGGAGGTGCTCGCGTTCCGCGACGCGACGGTCGAGCGCCTCGGGCTGCGGCTCGTCGTCGCCTCCGTCCAGGACTACCTCGACGACGGCCGCCTGCGCGAGCGCAGCGACGGCACCCGCAACCAGCTGCAGACGCAGCCGCTGCTCGATGGCATCACCGACCACAAGTTCGACGCCGTCTTCGGCGGCGGTCGCCGTGACGAGGAGAAGGCGCGCGCCAAGGAGCGCGTGTTCAGCCTGCGCGACGAGTTCGGCCAGTGGGACCCCCGCAACCAGCGCCCCGAGCTGTGGAACCTGTACAACGGTCGGCACCGCCCGGGCGAGCACGTGCGGGTCTTCCCGCTGAGCAACTGGACCGAGCTCGACGTCTGGCAGTACATCGCCGCCGAGGGCATCGAGCTCCCCGAGCTGTACTACGCGCACGAGCGCGACGTGTTCGAGCGCGACGGCATGCTCGTCGCCGTCACCGAGGTCTCCCAGCCGCGACCCGGCGAGTCCGTCGAGCGACGTCTGGTCCGCTACCGCACCGTGGGCGACATGTCGTGCACCGGCGCGGTCGAGAGCGACGCCGCGACCGTCGAGGACGTCGTCGTCGAGGTGGCCGCCACGCGGTTGACCGAGCGCGGCGCCACCCGTGCCGACGACCGGGCGTCCGAGGCAGCCATGGAGGACCGGAAGAAGGAGGGCTACTTCTGATGGCCGCCACCACCTCGCCCACCAAGACCGTCCTCCGGCTGGCGACCGCCGGATCGGTCGACGACGGCAAGTCCACCCTCGTCGGTCGGCTGCTCTACGACTCCAAGTCGGTGCTGGCCGACCAGTTCGACGCGGTCGAGCGGGTCAGCCGCGACCGGGGGCTCGCCTCGGCCGACCTCGCGCTGCTGACCGACGGGCTGCGGTCCGAGCGTGAGCAGGGCATCACGATCGACGTCGCCTACCGCTACTTCGCGACCGCCGAGCGGTCGTTCATCCTCGCCGACTGCCCCGGTCACGTGCAGTACACGCGCAACACCGTCACCGGCGCCAGCACGGCCGACGTCATCGTGCTGCTCGTCGACGCCCGCAAGGGCGTGCAGGAGCAGACCCGCCGCCACCTGGCGGTCGCCTCGCTCCTGCGGGTCCCGCACGTCGTCGTCGTGGTCAACAAGATCGACCTCGTCGACTTCGACGAGGCCACGTACGACCGGGTCGCGTCCGAGGTGCTCGACGTCGCCACGTCGCTCGGGCTGACCGACGTGACCACGATCCCCGTGTCCGCCCTCGACGGCGACAACGTCGTCGACAGCTCCGCTCGCACGCCCTGGTACGACGGGCCGAGCGTGCTCACGTTCCTGGAGACGCTCGAGCCGGCCGGCGAGCCGCACTCCGAGCCGCTGCGCTTCCCCGTGCAGCTCGTCATCCGTCCGCAGGCCGCGGGCGGCGACGAGCACCGCGACTACCGCGGCTACGCGGGCCAGGTCGCGTCGGGCCTCGTGCGCCCGGGCGACCCCGTCACGGTCCTGCCGAGCGGGCGCACCAGCACCGTCGCCGGCATCGACACCGCCGACGGCGAGCTCGACGTCGCGTTCGCACCCCAGTCGGTCACGCTGCGCCTGACCGACGACGTGGACGTCTCGCGCGGCGACCTCATCGTCACCTCCCGCAGCGTCCCGGCCGTCACGCAGGACGTCGAGGGCACGGTGGCCTGGCTCGCCGACCACCGGCTGGCCGGCCGCACGAAGGTGCTGCTGAAGCACGGCACCCGCACCGTGCAGGCCATGGTCACCGAGATCAAGGGCCGTCTCGACCTCGACGCGGCGACGCTCGAGCCGGCGGACTCCCTCGAGCTCAACGACATCGGGCACGTGACGCTGCGCCTGGCGTCCCCCATCGCGGCCGAGGAGTACCTGCACGCCCGGGCGGGCGGGTCGTTCCTCCTCGTCGACGCGCAGGACGGCACGACCCTGGCCGCGGGCATGGTCGGCGACGCGCTGCTCGCGACCGCTACGGTCTGAGCGTGCCTCTCCCCCTCACCCTGCGTCCGGAGGGCCGCCGCGTCGTGGTGGTCGGTGGCGGCACGGTGGCCTCGCGCCGCGTCCACGCCCTGCTGGGCGCCGACGCCGACGTCGTGGTCGTCGCGCCCGAGGTCAGCGCCCGCATCCGCGAGCTCGCCGACCTCGGCCGCCTGACCTGGGTCGAGCGCGGGTACCGCACCGGCGACCTCGACGGTGCCTGGCTGGTGCAGACCGCCACCGACAGCCCCGTCGACGACCAGGTGGCGGCCGACGCCGAGCAGGCCAGGGTGTGGTGCCTCAAGGGCGGCGACCCCGACCACGCGACCGCGTGGATGCCGGCGGTGGCCTCCGTCGACGACGTGCACGTCGCCGTGAGCGGTGGTGGTGACGCGCGCCGGGCGTCGGTGCTGCGCGACGCCGTCGCGACGGCGCTGCAGTCCGGGGACCTGCCGTTGCGGCACCGGACCCACCACCCGGAGGGCTCGGTCGCCCTCGTGGGCGGCGGGCCGGGCGACGCCGACCTGCTCACCACGCGTGGTCGACGACTGCTGGCCGAGGCCGACGTGGTCGTCGTCGACCGGCTCGCACCGCTCGACGCGCTCGACGAGCTCGCCCCGGACGTCGAGGTGGTCGACGTCGGCAAGCTGCCCGACCACCACCCGGTCCCGCAGGACGAGATCAACCGGATCCTGGTCGACCGCGCCCTCGCCGGCAAGCTCGTCGTCCGGCTCAAGGGCGGCGACCCGTACGTGCTCGGCCGCGGTGGCGAGGAGCGTCAGGCGTGCGAGGCGGCGGGGGTGCCGGTGGAGGTCGTCCCCGGGGTCACGAGCGCCATCGCGGTCCCGGCGGCGGCCGGCATCCCCGTGACCCACCGGGGCGTCGCGACGGGCTTCAGCGTCGTCACCGCGCACGACGCCGTCGGCGAGCTGCCGACCTCCCCCGGGCACACCATCGTGCTCCTCATGGGCGTGCGACGCCTGGCCACGACCGCCGAGGAGCTGGTCGCGGCCGGCCACCGACCCACGACCCCCGTCGCGGTCGTGGAGCGCGGCTGCTCGCCCGACCAGCGGGTCACCGTGGGCACCCTGGCGACGATCGCCCAGCGCTGCGTCGAGGTCGGGGTGGGCTCGCCCGCCGTCACCGTGGTGGGCGAGGTCGTGCGCCTCTCCCCCGCCTGGCGCTGACGGCTCAGGCCCGGCGGCGGGTGCGGCGCAGCCACCACAGCCCGACGAACGGCAGCACGAGCGGCACGTAGCCGTACCCGGCGCCGAAGTCGGACCACACGGTGGCGTCCGGGAACAGCTCGCCGTCGAGGAGCGTCAGCAGGCCGACGCCCAGCACGCCGACCAGCTCGAACAGGACGGCACCCACGGCGAGCCGGTGGCGGTCCGTCGCGAGGGCGAACGTGGCGAGCACGTACACCACCCCCGCGAGTGCCGACAGGGCGTAGGCGACGGGAGCCTCGTCGGCCTTGACGACCAGCTGGTAGACCGAGCGGGCCGTCGCCGCGATCGCGAAGACGGCGTAGACGGCCACGAGCGCCCGGCCCGGGCCGGTCGAGGTCCGGCCGGCGCGGCTCTCGTCCGAGGTCGCGTGGTCGGGAGAGACGTGCTCAGACATAGGTGCCCTTCCAGATCCCCAGCAGCCGCACCATCAGCGCGGCCACGGTGAGCAGTGCGACGACGACGACGCCGGTGCCCCACCGGCTCTTCTCGGCGATCCCCCACAGCACCGCGGCCGGCGGGAGGACCACCACCGTGAGCCAGTACGACACGTACAGCCCGCCCGACACGTCGCGGTCGGTCTGCGCGAGCGCCACGAAGCCGCCGACCATGGCGACGACCAGCACCAGCTCCAGGACCGACACCGCGTAGAACAACGGGTTGCCGAACGGCGCGTCCCGCACGGTGTGCGTCGCCGCGAACACGGCCACCAGCAGCGCCAGCAGGGCGACGCCGTAGGCGATCGTGTCGGTCACGTCAGGCTGGTCCTCTGGTCGGCTCGTCGGTGTCGCGGGACTCCCGGGCGTCGGCGCCCAGGATCCGCAGGGTCGAGTCTTCCACGAAGCCGTTCCACGTCGACACCTGGCGCAGCATGTAGTGCCCCGCACCCGGGAGCGCCGTCCACGTCGCCTCGGTCGCGATCGGGCGGCATCGCTCGACGAAGGTCCGGCTCAGGGCGGCGGACGTCCACCGGTCCCGGGGCCCGTGCAGCACGTGCAGCGCCCGGCCTGCCAGTACGCGGTGCGGCTCGCCGGCCGGCAGCCACGGCGCGAGGCCGACGACGCCGACGACGGAGCGGTCGTCCGCCGTGCGGCACGCGGTGCGTCCGCCCATCGAGTGGCCCACGAGCACGACCGGCAGGTCGCCGTGCTGCTCACGCAGCCGGTCCAGCGCCCATCGTGCGTCGCGCACGGGAGACGGGTCGCGGTCGTCGTTCCAGCCCCGCACGCGGTGCTGCAGCAGGTGCACCGCCAGGTGCTCGCGGCGTGCCGTCGGGCGCAGCGCCTTGGCGACGAGCAGCATCCGCCACCAGCTCGCGTTGCGGTTGCGTACCGGCTGGGTGCTGCGCTGCTGACCACCGTGCAGCACCAGCACGACGGCCCGGGGCCGTTCCGGCACGTGGATCGCGTCCAGCCGCGGCTCACGCGGTTCCTCGCTCATCGGACCACCGTGGCACAGGGGCCCTGAGGCTGCAGCCGGAGCGTGGGAGGGCCTCCCTAGGATGTGATCGAGAACTCTTCCCCGCTCGACCCATCCACCCCGGAGGCAGCCGCGAATGGCCCGTAGAAGCTTGTTCGGGAAGGAGTCGCGCATGAGCCAGTCAGCAGCCGATCGCCTGGCCGCGGTTCCGGAGACCGCGCAGACGGTCGACCCCGACGACCTGCTCGTCCGTGTCGCCCGGGGCGACGAGGCCGCGTTCGCCGCTCTCTACGACGTCCTCGGTGCGACCGTGTTCGGCATGGCCCGTCGCGTCATCCGCGACCCCGCCCGGGCCGAGGAGGTCGCCCAGGAGGTGTTCCTCCAGGTCTGGCAGACCGCGGCGAGGTTCGACCCGGCGCGCGGCACCGCCAAGAGCTGGGTGCTCACGCTCGCCCACCGTCGCGCGGTCGACGCGGTCCGTCACGACCAGGCCGCCACCAACCGCGAGAACAGCTACGACTGGTCGCCCGGCGTCGACCACGACCAGGTGCTGGAGACCGTGACCGTCCGACTCGAGCACGAGCAGGTACGCCGCTGCCTCGAGGGCCTGACCGAGCTGCAGCGCGAGGCCGTCAACCTCGCCTACTACCAGGGGTACACCTACGCCGAGGTCGCGCAGGTGCTCGGCGCCAACCCCGCCACCGTCAAGACGCGCATGCGCGACGGACTCGTCCGGCTGCGTGACTGCATGGGAGTGGAGGTCTCATGACGCACGATCTGCACACCCTCGCCGCCCCCTACGCGCTCGACGCGCTCGACCCGCACGAGCGGGCCCGGTTCGAGGGCCACCTCGACCAGTGCGCGGAGTGCCGCCAGGAGCTGCGCGGCTTCCACCTCACGGCTCTCCGCCTCGCCGAGGCCGAGGCCGACACGCCTCCGCCTGCGCTCCGCGCGCGTCTGCTGGCCGAGGTCAGCGCGACTGCGCAGGAGCGTCCGGTCGTCACGACGCTCGCGCAGCGCGGCCGCATCCGCCGTGCCGGCCCGCGCCTGCTGGTCGCCGCCTCCGTCCTCGTGGCCGCCGGCGCGGTCGGCGGCTACGTCTCCGAGCACCAGCGCGCCGACAGCCTGCAGGCCGACAGCGCGCGGATCAGCTCGGTGATGGTCGCGGGCGACGCCACCATGCTCGACGGGAAGGTCCGCACGGGCGGCACGATGCGCGTCGTCGCCTCGCCCTCCCACGACGCCGCCGTCGTGATGGGCTCCGACCTCAAGCCGCTCGACGACGGTCACGTCTACCAGGTGTGGGCGATGCACGACGGTGTGCCGCGCTCCCTGGGCGTGCTCGGCAGCGGTGCCGGCATGCTCTACGCGCAGGACATCGCGGGCAGCGACGCCTTCGCGGTCACGGTCGAGCCCGACGGCGGCTCGCCGGCTCCGACGACCGACCCGGTCGCCGCGATGCCGGTCTGACCCCTCCACCACCCGACGACACGGCTGCGGGACCATGGTCGACGTGAACCCGCACGTGCTCGTGTCCCCCGCGATGGCGGTGCCGTCGCGCTTCTACCGTCCGCTCGTCACGGCGTTCGAGGACGTCGGCTGGTCGGCGCAGGCGCTGGGCCGGCGCGGCTTCGAGCCCGGCGCCCCGCCCGCCTCGCGCGCGAGCGACTGGTCGTACGCCGACGAGATCGACGACCTCGCCGACGCCGTCCGGTCCGCGCGCAGCGCCGAGCCGGGGCGTCCGGTGCTCCTGCTCGGCCACAGCCTCGGCGCGCAGCTGGCGGTCGGGCTCCAGCAGCGCGACGACGCCGCGGTGCTTGCCGACGGGCTCGTGATGGTGGGCGCCTCCACCCCGCACCACCGCTTCTACCCCTATGGCGGCCTGCCCATGCTGGCGTTCGCGTCGGCGATCCCGCTGCTGACGCAGGGGCTCGGTCACCTGCCGAAGCCCGCCTTCGGCGCACCCGGTGCGCGGACGCTCATGCGCGAGTGGGCACGCTTCGTCCGTACCGGTCGCCCGCCCTTCGACGTCGGCGGACTGGTCACCACGCCGACGCTCGTGGTGCACCTGCAGGGTGACGCCTACGCCGTCTCCGCCGCCAACAAGCGCTTCGTCGAGCAGTTCCTGGACCCCGCCTCCGTGACCCGCTGGGTCTACACGCGCGACGCCGTCCCCGACGGGGGGACCACGGACCACGTGCGCTGGGTCAAGCACCCGGGCGTGGTCGTGGACCGGGTCGTGTCGTGGTGGCAGACCGCCTCGGTGCCGACGGCGTCCTAGGATCGGGCCCATGAGCCGGAGCCGAGCATGACGCCCGCCATGGACCTCCTCCTGCAGGCCGTCCGGGACGCGGTGGAGGACACGCCGTACGTCGTCGACGTCGTCGACGACGGCTTCGACCTGCGCCTCGACCTCGCCGACCGTCGCTGGCGGACGGTCCTCGGGGCGGCCGGCATCGAGCGGACGGTGATCCACGAGGTGCGCCCCCGGGGCGACGGCGTCGCCGTCACCGACGTCGTGCGCCGCGTCGACTGGGTCGCGGGAGCGCCGGCACTGGCCGGCTCCGCGTCGGTGGAACGGGGACGCACGATCGCGCTCGGCGTCGAGAAGGTCTGGGGGCTCGACGAGCACGGGATGCCCGTCAAGGTCGCCGACCTGCGCTTCGCGCCCCAGGAGGGACGCGAGCTCGTCACCCTCGCGGCACGGCAGGTGGGTCTGCGGGTCGTGCGCGGCGGTGCCGAGCTGGTCGGTCTGGTCTTCGCCGGCATCGCGGTCGGCGGACTCGTCATCGGCGGGCTGGTGGTCCTGGTGCTCTGGCTGACCGGCGTGCTCCCGCCCGGCTGACGCGCCGGCCTCGAGCGCTCAGGCGCCCTCGGGACGCGCCGACGCCACGAACGACTGCAGCTGCGGGCCGAGGGTGCCGAGCTGCTCCGCGAGACAGGTGAGCGTGAAGACGACCACCGCGCGACGGTCGCCGTCCCGCGTGGGAGCCGTCGCCACGACCTGCGCCTGGCGCACCTCGCGCTGGCGACCCTGCAGCGGGGTCCGGCCGGCGAGCACCTGGGAGACCCCGGGCGCGGTCGGCGTCCCCGACGTCACGCGGTCGACGACCTCGGCGTCCGCGACCTGCTCGGCGAACACGGCGAGGGACTCGTCGGCCACCACGGCCACGTCCTCGCCTGCGTCGCGCAGACCGCCCGAGACGGTCAGCAGGGGCGCGAACACGCCGCCCGGCTCGGGCCGGGTCGCCGCGAACGCCGCCCCGGGGAGACCGAGCTCGGCGGGGTCGGCCACGATCCACGCGGGGTCGGGCAGCCTCAGCGTCAGGTCGATGGGCAGCTGGGCCACGGCCGGTCCTCTCCTCGGGCGGTCACGGGGGCGGTCGTGCAGGACGTCATGGGAGCAGGTCCGTCAGGGCGGTGACGCCGCTGTCGAGCGACTCCACCAGCTCGGGCACGTCGACCTCGAGGTCGAGCCCGAGCTTGCCGCCCAGTCCCCAGGCCGCTCCCCCGGAGCCGCTCAGGCGGAAGACGCCGTCATCGTAGCCGAGCACGCCGTCGGCACCGGCGCCCGCGCCGGCCCAGCCCTCGGCCGTGCCGCGGGCGGTGATGCCGAAGAGCCCGCCCTCGAGGTCCCCCGCGATCCGTGCGCCGGCGAACACCTCGCCGCCGACGTGCACACCGGTCGCGCCGACGTCGGCGTGCCCCTCGGCCGACGCCTCGACGGAGCCCTCGGCCGACGCGCCGTAGTGGCCGTGCTCCCAGGCGTGCTCGAACTCGCCGGACGCGCCGAGCAGCGTGAGCGTGCCGTCAGCGTTGAGGCGGAGGCCCTCGGGGGTCAGGCTGCCGCCGGCAGAACCGTCCGCGGTGAGGAAGCGGAACTCGCCGTCGGCGGTGGCACGTCCCCCGGCGATGTAGTCCTCCCAGCCTCCCTGCGCGCGGTAGACCCAGGCGTCGCCGCTGATACTGCCGAAGCTGAGGCCCGCGTCGCTGTGCTCGGCGTCGCGGTAGTCGCCGGTGCGGCGGTCGCCGAACGCCTGGGAGAAGGCGTCCCAGGTGAACGTGGGGCCGGAGACCTCGTGCTCGACGCCGAACCAGCTGGCGTTGCCCTCGGTGCGCGACCCCGGCAGTCCGCCGAGCGCGCGCACGGCGTCGGTGCCCGCCGCGTCGAGGGTGTCGCGCGCGTCGGAGAGGATCTCCTCGGCCTCGTCGCGCAGGTCCTGGCCGGGGTCGACGAACGTGCCCGGGTGCGGCGGGAGGGGGCCACCGCTGCGGATCGCCTCGTTGTAGGCGTCGACGTCGCGGTTGAACGCCTGCGTCGCGGTCTCGGTGGCCTGCTCCCCGCGGTCCCAGGTCTCGATCGCCTCGCGGGCGCGGTCCTGTGCGGTCCGCAGGGCGCCGGCGTAGCCGGTGAACGCGGTCGCCGCGGTCTCGAGCACCTCCACGAGCCGGGTGAAGCGGGTCAGCTCCTCGCCCATCCGGGTCTCCCAGGCGTCGGCCGCGACACCGGTCCACGAGGCGGCACGGACGCGCGACAGCGCGGTGCGGCGGGCGTCGACGTCGCTCGCGGTGTCGGAGAACCGGGTGGCGATGCTCTCGACGGTCTCGACGCTGCCGACGACGAGCGCCGTGGGGTCGTCGGTGCTGCCGAGGGACGCACCGGCGACGAGGGTCACGGCTGTCCTCCCGTGCCCGAGCCCTGCAACGGCACCGCCGGGCCGATCCGCGGCGGCCCGGGGTCGAACCCCTCGGGCAGGCCCAGGGCCGTGATCGGGTCCTGGGCGAAGCACTGCGCGACCTGGTCGTCGGTGCTCTCGTAGCGCGACGCGACGTAGTCGAGGGCGCCCGCGATGCCCACCATGGCCTCGCGCAGCTGCGCGGCGGCGTCGTCGACCTGCCCGGCGATCGTCGTCATCCAGGTGTCGAGCTCGACGTGCCCGAGCGCGGTGTCGGCGTAGCAGACCTGCAGCACGGTGAACCCGGCGAACGGGTCGACCTCGGTGCGCAGCGTCTCGGCCGCCGCGCGCAGCTCGGTCGGAACCACCTCGAAGGACATGAGCCCACCCCCTCTGGACGAACATGTCAGACACTAGTCCAGGTCCTGGGTGCAGGTCACGTCCTCCCGCGTGTGGCGTGGGTATCGTGGGGCCGCACCCGACCCTGGAGGAGCGTCATGCGTCGTCGCGCCACAGCCGTGCTCGTGCTGGTCGGTCTGCTCGTCGCCGCGGCCTGCAGCGTCGAGGTGAGGGCGGGCCGCGTCGGCAGCATGCCGGAGCGGCAGGTCGAGCAGCAGGTGATGGACAGCCTGCGCGAGAAGTACGGCCGTGCGCCCGACCGCATCGACTGTCCCGGCCGGCTCGTGGGCGAGGTCGACCGCACGATGCGCTGCACGCTCGTCGACGGCGACACCCGGTTCGGCCTGACGCTCACGGTCACGTCCGTGAGCGGCAAGCGGGTCAGGTTCGACATCCAGGTCGACGACACGCCGCTGCCCGGCGCCACGGCCTGAGCCGCGCCGCCGGGCCACGGCTCAGGCGAAGGCCTCGACGGGCGGGCAGGAGCAGGTCAGGTTGCGGTCGCCGTAGGCCTGGTCGATGCGGCCCACCGGCGGGAAGTACTTGTCCTGGGTGCTGCCCGTGGGGAACACGCCCGTGGCGACCGGGTAGGCGTGCTGCCAGTCGAGCAGCTCGCGGGCCGCGTGCGGAGCCTGCGCCAGGGGGTTGTCGCCCTCGGGCCACTCCCCCGCCGCGACCTGGTCGATCTCCGCGCGGATGGCGAGCATCGCGTCGCAGAAGCGGTCGAGCTCGGCGAGGTCCTCGGACTCGGTGGGCTCGACCATGAGCGTGCCCGCGACCGGGAAGCTCATGGTGGGCGCGTGGAACCCGTAGTCGACGAGACGCTTCGCGACGTCGTCGACGGTGACACCGGTCTCCTTGGTGATGCCGCGGACGTCGAGGATGCACTCGTGCGCGACCAGACCGGACCGTCCGGTGTAGAGCACCGGGAAGGCGTCCTTCAGCCGGGCGGCGACGTAGTTGGCCGAGAGGACGGCCACCGACGTGGCGTCGGTGAGTCCCTGCGCGCCCATCATCGACACGTAGGCGAACGGGATCGGCAGGATGCCCGCCGAGCCGTACGGTGCCGCGCTGATCGCGCCGATGCCGTCGCGCTTCGCGACGACCGGGTGCAGCGGGTGGCTCGGCAGGAACGGCACCAGGTGCTCGGCCACCGCGACCGGGCCCACGCCGGGACCGCCGCCACCGTGCGGGATGCAGAACGTCTTGTGCAGGTTCAGGTGCGAGACGTCGCCGCCGAAGGTGCCGGGCTCGGCGTGGCCGAGGAGCGCGTTGAGGTTGGCGCCGTCGACGTAGACCTGGCCGCCGGCGGCGTGCACGACGTCGCACAGCTCGGTGATGCCGTCCTCGTAGACGCCGTGCGTCGACGGGTAGGTCACCATGATCGCCGCGAGGTCGTCGGCGTGCTCGGCGCAGACCGCGCGCAGGTCGTCGAGGTCGACCTCCCCGATCTCGGTGGCCTTGACGATCACGACCCGCATGCCGGCCATCACGGCCGAGGCGGCGTTGGTGCCGTGCGCCGAGCTCGGGATCAGGCAGACGTCGCGACGCTCGGCGCCGTTGCTGCGGTGCCACGCGCGGATGGCGAGCAGACCGGCCAGCTCGCCCTGCGAGCCGGCGTTCGGCTGCACGGAGACGGCTGCGTAGCCGGTGACCGCGGCGAGCCAGGACTCGAGCGTCTCGACGAGCTCGATCATGCCCGCGGCGTCCTCGGCCGGCACGAAGGGGTGCAGGTCGGCGAAGCCGGGCCAGCTGATCGGCTCCATCTCGGCGGTCGCGTTCAGCTTCATGGTGCACGAGCCCAGCGGGATCATCCCGCGGTCCAGCGCGTAGTCGCGGTCGCTCAGCGTGCGCAGGTAGCGCAGCAGCTGGGTCTCGCTGCGGTGCTCGGAGAACACCGGGTGGGTGAGGATCGCGTCGTCGCGGACGAGGGCCTCGGGCAGCGCGTCGGCGGCGGGACCCTGGTGGGAGCCGGCCACCCCGAACGCCCGCCACACGGCCTGCAGGTGCGGCACGGTGGTGACCTCCGAGGTCGAGACCGCCACGTGGTCGGCGTCGACCCTGCGCAGGTGGATCCCCTCGGCGCGCGCCCGGCCGACGACCGCGTCGGCCTCGCCGGGCACCCGGGCGACCACGGTGTCGAAGTACGTCTCGTGCAGCACCTCGATGCCTCCGGCCACGAGGCCTGCCGCGAACGACGTCGCGGCGGTGTGGACGTGCTGCGCGATCCGGCGCAGTCCCTCGGCGCCGTGGTACACGGCGTACATCGACGCCGTCACGGCCAGCAGCACCTGCGCCGTGCAGATGTTCGAGGTCGCCTTCTCGCGGCGGATGTGCTGCTCGCGGGTCTGCAGCGCCAGGCGGTACGCCGGACGTCCGTCCTTGTCGACCGAGACGCCGACGAGGCGCCCGGGCAGGTGCCGCTCGAGCCCGTCGCGCACGGCCATGAACCCGGCGTGCGGTCCGCCGTAGAACATGGGGACGCCGAAGCGCTGGGACGAGCCGACGACGACGTCGGCGCCCAGCGAGCCGGGCGAGCGCAGCAGCACCAGGGCGAGCGGGTCGGCGACGACGACGGCCAGGCCACCCGCCGCGTGGACCGCCTCGATGGCACGGGACGGGTCGGTGACGGCTCCGTCGGCCGCGGGGTAGGCGATGATCGCGCCTGCGACGTCCGCGGGCACGTCGTCGGTGCCGAGGTCGACGTCGAGGAGCTCGATGCCCAGCGCCTCGGCCCGGGTGCGCACGACGGCGAGCGTCTGCGGCAGGAGCCGGGTGTCGAGCACGAGGGGGCGCAGGTCCTTGCCACGCGCGGCGCGGCGCACGAGGGTCATCGCCTCGGCGGCCGCGGTGCCCTCGTCGAGCAGGGAGGCGTTCGCGGTGGTCAGGCCGGTCAGGTCGGCGACCATCGTCTGGTAGTTCAGCAGCGCCTCGAGCCGGCCCTGGGAGATCTCGGGCTGGTACGGCGTGTAGGCCGTGTACCAGGCGGGGTCCTCCAGCACGTTGCGGCGGATGACGGCCGGCGTCACGGTGGGGTGGTAGCCGAGGCCGATCATCGAGACGCCCGGGTTGTTGCGGGAGGCCAGCGCCTTCAGCGTGCCGAGCGCGGCCTGCTCGCTGAGCGCCGCAGGGAGCGCCGGCGCCGACGTCGCGCGGATCGACTCCGGGACGGCGGCCTGCATGAGCGAGTCGAGGGACGGGTGGCCGATGCGCTCCAGCATGGCCTGCTGGTCGCTGGCACGCGGGCCGATGTGGCGGTCGACGAAGACGTCGGTGGGCGCCGTCAGCGGGCTGGTCGTCGAGGGGGCGTCAGAGGACATGCAGGGACTCCAGGGATCGAGGTCTGGTTTCCCTCCCCTCCTGTCACGTCCGCACGGTGACGTGCGCTCCAGGGTGGCCTCGTCCGCATGGTCCGTGGTGCCTGAGAGGTTCCGGGGAGGAATTGCCCCTTCGGCGCCGCCTGGGCGATCTCTCCCACGCGTGGTCGACAGCGGTCCTACGGTACCAGCGTGGCGCCCGTCAGCTGGTCAGACGGGCACGACGACGCGCCGACAGCTCGTCGTCGGCGGTCTCGGGGGCGACCGAGCGCTCGCTCGGCAGCTCGTGCAGCGACCCCTCGATCTCCTTCCAGACACCGCCGATGGCGATGCCGAAGACGCCCTGTCCGCCCTGGAGCAGGTCGATGACCTCGTCGGCGGAGCGGCACTCGTAGACGCTGGCGCCGTCGCTCATGAGCGTCACCTGGGTGAGGTCGTCGGTGCCGCGCTCGCGCAGGTGCTCGACGGCGGTGCGGATCTGCTGCAGCGAGACGCCGGCGTCGAGAAGTCGCTTGATGATCTTGAGCAGCAGGATGTCCTTGAAGGAGTACAGGCGCTGCGTGCCCGACCCCGTCGCCGAGCGGACGGTCGGCTCGACCAGCTTCGTCCGGGCCCAGTAGTCGAGCTGGCGGTAGGTGATGCCGGCCGCGCTGCAGGCGGTCGGACCGCGGAAGCCCGTGTCGCGCGGGAGCGGCTCGACGTCGTCGGTGAACAGCAGGCCTTGGTCGCCGGCCTGCGCCGCGGCCTCGGCGGCCTCCAGGGCCGTCGTGTCGTCGTCGCGTCGCTCGATCATCGGGTCTCGCCTTCCAGACAAGGGTGAGGGGGAAGACCACCTCGGCGAAACTACAACGGTGTTCGCGTGCGGCAGTGCTCTCACGGTAGGCCCGGGGCGGACTCCGGTCAATCACTGCGACGGCGTGTCGCAACCCTTGCGTGAGGGTTGAGGGTTCAGGCGCTGACCCCGGGTCAGGCGAAGTCCTCGGGCTCCACGTGGTCGAGGAACGTGCGGAACCGCTCCACCTGCTCGTCCTCCTCGCGCGTCGACGCGATGCCGGCCTCGTCGAGCACGTCCTCCGTGCACAGGATCCGGGCCCCGCAGCGCAGCGCGAGCGCGATGGCGTCGGACGGACGGGCGTCGACCGTCGCGCCCGAGGCGAACACCAGGGTGGCGAAGAACACGCCGTCCTCGACGTCGACGATGTGGATCTCGACGAGCTCGTCGCCGAGCGCCTCCACGACCCGCTGCATGAGGACGTGGGTCAGCGGACGCGGCGTCGCCTCGTCCTGCTGGGCGAAGGCGATGGCCGACGCCTCGACCGCACCGATCCAGATGGGGAGGTAGCGCGCACCCTCGCTCTCACGCAGGAGCACGAGTGGCTGCTTGGTGGGCATCTCCACCCGGACGCCGAGGACGTCGAGCTCGCGCATGGTCAGTCCCGGAGCCGGTGCCGCAGGAGCACCGTGTGCAGACGCATCAGGAGGGCGGCCAGCTCCCCCAGCTGCTCAGCCGCCGCTGCCTTGTCCTCACGACGACGACGCTCCGGGACCGCGCGGCCCAGCAGGTCGGACTCACGCTCCGCCGCCGTGCGCACCGCGCGCAGGTGACGCGGCTCCACGCCGAGCGCGGACAGCCGCACGACCGCGTCGACCACGACGAGGTCGTCGCCGTCGTACGCGTGCTGGCCGGGCCGGCGCTCGAGCAGACCGTGCTCCTCGACCTGGGCGAGCAGCTCCTCGCTCGCGCCCGTGCTCTCCAGCACCTCCTCGCGGCTCAGCCGCATCCGGCTGCGCCCCTCCAGGAAGGCACCCGGCGTCGGGAGTCCGTCGGCGTCGCTCGAGACCTCCGGCACGCGGACGTTGCCGTCGAGGTCGGTCTGCGGCACGAGGCCGCGGTCCATCTCGTCGAGCGCCTGACGGATCGCGCTCAACGGCCAGTAGCGCTTCTGCTGGCGCAGCACGAACCGGAGCCGCTCGACGTCGTCGAAGGAGAACTTGCGGTACCCCGAGGGTGTCCGCTCCGGCTCGAGCAGACCCTCCCGCTCGAGGTAGCGGATCTTGCTGATGGTCAGCGACGGGAACTCCTCGCGGAGCTCCCCCAGGACCTTGCCGATCCCGAGCCGAGCCGTCTCCGGCAGCGGCTGGGTCACGCCTGGCCCCGCTGCGCGCCCGCGAAGTAGATGAGCCGGTACTTGCCGATCTGGACCTCGTCGCCGCCACCGAGCGCGATGTCGCCGTCGATGCGGTCGCGGTTGACGTAGGTGCCGTTCAGGCTGCCCAGGTCGCTGACGACGTAGCCCCGGCCGGACCGGCTGAACACCGCGTGGCGACGCGAGACGCTGATGTCGTCGAGGAAGATGTCGCTGTCGGGGTGGCGCCCGACCGACACCGAGTCGGTGTCGAGCAGGAAGCGCGCCCCCGCGCCAGGACCGCGCTGCACCAGCAGCATCGCGCTGCCCGCCGGCAGGTTCTCCACCGCGTCGACGTCAGCCGACGTCATCTCCTCGGTGTCGGCGTCGATGAGCGGGATGTGCGTGGTCTCGTCCGGGATGTTGCCGTGCTCGGGACCGGGCGAGGTCATCGGATCACTCCTGGCTGTGCTCGAAGGGTGGTGGGCTCGAAGGGTGGTGTGCTCGAAGGGTGGGGCTGGGCCGTGAAGCGGGTCTGCGAGGTCTCACCCCGGGGTCGAGGGTCGACGTGACCAACCTAGCACCCGCGCCAGGTCGGGCCGGGTGGTCCGGCCCGACCTCAGGACGAGACGAGAGCCGTGTACTGCTCGGGGCCGAGCAGCGCGCCGGTGGCGTCGTCCTCGGAGGCCCGCACCTTGAACAGCCAGCCCTCGCCGTAGGGGTCGGAGTTGATGACCTCGGAGGCACCGTCGAGGCTCTCGTTGCGGGCCACGACCTCGCCGCTGACCGGGCTGAAGACGTCGCTGACCGACTTGGTCGACTCCAGCTCCCCCACGACCGAGCCGGCCTGGACCTCGTCGCCGACGTCGGGCAGGTCGACGTAGACGATGTCGCCGAGCTGGTCCTGCGCGAAGTCGGTGATGCCGACGACGAGGACGTCGCCCTCCACGCGCACCCACTCGTGCTCTTCGCTGTAGTACAGGTCCTCAGGGATCACGCGGCGCTCCTGCTCGGTGGGTGGTGGTGCTGGGTCGGTGGTGGTCGGCCGCTCAGGGCGCGCCGACGTCGGGACGAGCGTACTCGGGGGTGCGCACGTCAGCCAGGGCCGTGATGGTGATCGTCGAGCGGCGGGCGACCGCGGCCTGCGCGCCGCGGGCCTGCAGGAGGTCGCGCACGCCGCCGCGGAACGTGATCGACTCCTCCAGCGTGGTGGGGTCGCCGATCACGTCGAACACGTAGGGGCTGCTGACCTGACGTCCGCCGATGCGCAGACCCTGCTCGTCGTCGAGCACGTACGTCTGCGCGACGACCCGTGCGGTGTCGTTGACGACGATCGCCTCCGCTCCCGCCTCCCGGAGCTCCTGCAGGACGTCGAGCACCAGACCGGCGTCGACGAGTCCGTCGGGGTCGGAGACGGTGAGCCGCACGCCGGGCCCCGTCGCGCCGACCGAGCCGGCGAGCACGGCGAGCTCCTCGGCGCGCTGGCGGGCGACGTCCTCGGCCTCGGCGGCGTCGCCGCGGGAGGCGCGCAGCCGGTCGCGGGTCGCGGTGAGCTCGTCGATCTGTCCGGCGAGCCGCTCGTTGGCGACGTCGACGGACTTCAGCAGCTCGACCAGCTCGACGCCGCGCAGCGAGCCGTAGTCGGTCGCGTCGTCCTGGCGGACCTGCACGGTCATGGCGAACGCCAGCCCGCCGACGAGCAGCGCGACGAGCACCTGCGATCCGGCGCGCCGGTGCGGCGCCGCCCGGTGCGGCCGTTCCGTGTCAGGCATGGAAGATCCTGCGGCGGATGGCGGCGGCGTTGGCGAAGATGCGGATGCCGAGGACGACGACCACACCGGTCGACAGCTGCGACCCGACGCCGAGCTGGTCGCCGAGGAAGACCATGAACCCGGCGATGGTCACGTTGGAGATGAACGAGACGACGAACACGCGGTCGTCGAAGCGACGTTCGCCGAGCGCTCGCAACGCCCCGACGACGGCGTCGAGCGCGGCGACGATCGCGATCGGCAGGTACGGCTGCAGCCAGAGCGGGACGTCGGGCTGGAGGAAGAGGCCGAGGCCGACGCCGACGACGAGTCCGATCACCGGGATCACGGTCTGCCCTCCCCTCGTGGACCGTCCGCTGCCGGGAGAGGCTCCGCGCGGCGCAGCGTGGTCCGTTGCTCGGGCGCCGACGGCACCACCTCGTCGTCCGATGGTGCCATGCCCACGGAGATGCCGGCGTCCTCGGCACGCTCCTGGAGGTAGCGACCCGCGAGGTTGGACTGCAGGCGGGACCGCAGCACCGCACCGTCACCGAGGGCCACGATCCGCACCGGCACCTCGATGCGGCGGAAGTTCACCGTGATCGCGCCGTCGAGGGAGGAGATCGCCGAGGTCTCGGCGAGCCGCTGACCACCGACCGACACGGCCTCGGCCCCCGCGTACCAGAGCCCGTTGACCACCGCGACGACGTCCTGGGCGGTGACGCGGCCCGCGCGTGAACCGTCGGGGCTGCCCGCCATCGTGACGACCAGCGCCGTCCCGCGCAGGGACCGGGCTCCGGCCAGGACGGTGTCGGCGGCGACGTCGGTCGAGGTCTCCGCGGTCGAGCCACCCCTCAGCGAGGCGACCTGCTGGCGCAGCGCGCCGACGGCCTCCTGCCGCGCGGCCAGGACGTCGCGACGGTCGGCGACGTCGGCGACGAGCGTGCGTCGCTCCAGCTCCGAGCCCGGTCGATCGGTCTGGGTCTGGACCGCGGTGACCGTGAGCATCGCCGCGAGCACCGCGACCACGACGCCCACGGCCGGGGTCGCGACGGCGCGCTGGCCGTACCGCTCCCCCGCCCTCACGACGTAGTAGTCGTCGTCGAGCGCGTTCTCCGCGACCTGCTCCAGCAGGCTCTCCGCAGGACGGACGACAGCCACGGCCGACCTCAGCGAGCGAGGGGCTCGGTCGTGGCGAGGAGGCGTCGCACCTGGAAGGCGTAGAGGACACCGCCCCACCAGTAGAGACCGACGCCCCAGATCGCGAAGGCCCAGCCGAAGACCTCGGCGAGGTCGGCGACCGTGCCCGACCCGTCACCGAGCAGCAGCAGCGGGAAGGCGTAGAGCAGCCCCGCGGTGGCGGCCTTGCCGAGGAAGTGCACCGGCAGCGAGCTGTACCCACGGGTGCGCAGGAACGGCACGAGGCTGAACAGGAACACGTCGCGCAGCGGGAGCAGGACCGCGAGCCACCACGGGATGATGTCGCGCAACGCCAGGCCGACGACGACGGCGAGGATGTACAGCCGGTCGGCGACGGGGTCGAGGATCGCGCCGATCTTCGACGTCTGGTTCAGCCGGCGGGCCAGCTTGCCGTCGAGGTAGTCGGTGACGCCGGAGACGACGAGCACGAGGAGCGCCAGCACGTCCTCCTCGGGCCCGAGGACGAGCCACAGGAACACCGGCAGCAGCACGATCCGGACCACGCTGAGCAGGTTGGGGATCGTGACGAGCCTGTCCTCACCCACGTCGACCCTCTCGCAGCTCCTTCATCGCGCGCTCAGCCTAGGGCATCGTCGGCGGGGCGGGTGACTGCCGGGGCCGTCCGCATCGCGGGCCGGTCTTGCGTGGGCGTGAGCGACTGACAGACTGAGGGAGCACGATCCGTAACGACATCCGCGGGCACCGCGAGTGCCCCGACCTAGGAGGACGCGTGGCCGACTACACCCTGCCCGACCTGCCCTACGACTACGGTGCGCTGGATCCGCACATCTCCGGCAAGATCATGGAGCTGCACCACAGCAAGCACCACCAGAACTACGTCAACGGCCTGAACACGGCCCTCGAGAAGCTCGAGGCGTCCCGCGCCGACGGTTCGTACGACACGATCAACCTGCTCGAGAAGAACCTCGCGTTCAACCTCGGCGGCCACATCAACCACTCCATCTTCTGGAAGAACCTGTCCCCGGACGGTGGCGACAAGCCGACCGGCGAGCTGGCCGCGGCGATCGAGGACAACTTCGGCTCCTTCGACGCCTACCGCGCGCAGTTCGAGGCGACGGCGCTCGGGATCCAGGGCTCCGGCTGGGCGATCACCGCCTGGGACACGCTGGGTCAGAAGCTGGTCATCGTCCAGCTGTACGACCAGCAGTCCAACATCCCGGCGACGCTGATCCCGATCTCCCAGCTCGACATGTGGGAGCACGCGTTCTACCTCGACTACCTCAACGTCAAGGGCGACTACGTGAAGGCGTTCTGGAACATCGCGAACTGGGCCGACGCCCAGGAGCGGTTCACCGCGGCCACGAGCGGCGGCCAGGTCCTCTTCTGAGACCCGGCAGCCCGCCACGCACGAGGGCCCCGCACCGAGGTCGGTGCGGGGCCCTCGTGCGTCCGGCGTCGGGGCTCAGGCGTCGGGGTCGCGGCGCTTGCCGTGCTCGGCGAGGTCCTTGAGCCGGGCGTTGTAGGCGGCGAGGGCGGCGTCGCCGTCGCGGTCCGCGGCGCGGTCGATCCGGCGCGCCTCACGCTGGTCGGAGCGGAACCACTGGAAGAGCAGCGCGATCATGACGAGCACGAGGGGCACCTCGCCGAGGGCCCAGGAGATGCTGCCCCCGAGGTACTGGTCGGCGAGCAGGTCGGTCCGGTACGGCCGGTCGATCGTGGCCCAGTACGGCTCCGCCAGGACACGCGCCGACGACATGATCGCGATCGAGAAGAACGCGTGGAACGGCAGCGTGACGAGCATGATCCCGAACCGGGCCAGCGGCGGGAGCCGCCGCGGCGACGGGTCGACGCCGATGATGACGTAGTAGAACAGCGACCCGACCAGCAGGAAGTGCAGCTCCATCGCGGTGTGGCCCCAGTGCTCGCGCATCAGGAACCCGAACAGGGGCGTGAAGTACAGCGCGTAGAGGCTGCCGACGAACAGCACCGGCGGCACGACCGGGTGCGTCAGGACGTGCAGGAAGCGGGACGCGAGGAACGACGTCAGCAGGGTCCGCGGCGACACGTCGCCCGGCTGGCGCGGCCCGGGCAGGGTGCGCAGCGCGAGGGTCACGGGTGCGCCGAGCACGAGGAAGATCGGTGCGACCATCGACAGCAGCATGTGCGAGACCATGTGCGCGCTGAACAGCACGTGCGAGTAGACCCCGAGCCCGCCGATCGTGGACCACGCCACCACGAGGAGGCCGACGAACCAGGCGACGGTCCGGCCCACGGGCCAGGCGTCGCCGCGGCGGCGCAGCACGAGGAGCCCGCGGACGTAGAGCGCGGCGCCGAGCACGACGATCGTGAGCCCCAGCCCGTTGGGCGTGAAGCCGAGGGCCATGCGCAGGACGTCGGGCGCGGGCGGTACGGGCCCGCCGAGCAGCTCCTGCGCGGGGGTGGTGAGGATGTCCCCCACCGGGGTGGGCGTGCGCGACAGCGCGACCGCCAGGCCGATCGTCGCGGACATGAGGAGCACCTCCGACGTCGCCACCGGCAGGAAACCGGCGTCGCGGTCGGCGAGCCGGCGGCGCTGGACCCAGCCGAACCAGCCGAGCGCGACGAGCGCGACGACCTTGGCGAGGACGAGCTGTCCGTACCCGGTGCCGACGACGTCGGTGACGCTGCGCAGCCGCACGGCGGCGTTGACGGTGCCCGAGACCCCGACCACCACGAACGCCCAGAGCGCGAGCACCGAGTAGCGGCGCAGGGCGGGGGCGAGCCGCTTGCTGCCGCGCCAGGCCACCCAGGTGAGGGCGACGAGCCCGCCGACCCACAGGCAGACGCCCACGAGGTGCAGCAGCAGGCTCAGCGCGGCGAGGTCGTGCGAGCCCGACGAGGCGGAGTGGCCGGCGAAGGCGACTGGGACGAGGGAGGCGAGCACGACGCCGAGCACGACCGCGAGGCGTCGGACGGCGATGGTCCACCGGAGCACCGCCCACGCCAGCGCACCGACGACGACCTGCAGCAGCACGACCCCGCCCGTGGCGGTGGTCGCGAGCTCGGAGAGCAGCGGGAACGTCAGCGAGCCGATCGGCCGGGCGAACACGTCGGCGACGGTGAGGACGTAGAGCACGATGCTGAGCAGCGACCACGCCGCCGCGACGCGTGCGGCGCCACGGACCGCGTCGACCGACAGGCCCTGCACGTCGTCGGCGGACGTCGGCAGCAGCGCGACGACCGCGAGGAGCAGGCCCACGAGCACCACGAGCAGACCGTCGGAGACGACCGATGCGAGCGGGAGCGACCAGCCCACGAGCGGACCGGGGTCCGGGAGCCCCGCGGGGACCTGCTGGGGTGCTCCCCCGCCCAGGCTGAGCGCAGCCACGCAGGCCGCGGACGCGACCAGGAAGCTGGCGACGGTGGTGCGCAGGACGCTCACGCGTGCTCCTCGGTCCGGCGGCGCAGGAGCGGCCAGACGATCAGGGCGACGGCCACGAGGCCACCGCCGACGGCCCACCACAGGTGCTCTGCGTGGCGGTGGATGAACGACTCCGACGTTTCGTCCTGACGGGGAGCCTGCTCGACGGCGCGACCGGCCGTGGTGCGGAACGTCGACTCCCCCGCGATCGGGTGGCCGTCGGCCGAGACGACGCGGTACGCGATCGTGTAGGTGCCCCGCTGTCCGTCGGCGGTGCCGTCGCGCAGCCGTCCGGTGACCTCGCGGTCCCGGGCCGTCACGGCGAGCGGCACGCGGCTCCCGTCGGGCGCGGTGAGCACGACCTCCGAGCGGGTCACCGGCTCGTTGAACTCGAGCGTGACCGCGGCCGGCACGTCCTCGACGACGGCATCGTCGCCGGGGTCGGTCCCGACGAGGGCGGCGTGCGCCGACGCCGGACCGGCGGTCAGGGCCGGCCCCAGGACGACGGGCAGGAGCAGCAGGAGTACCAGGGCTCTACGCACGGCGTCGATCCTGCCTCAGGACACCCAGGAGCGCCGCCAGCGCGACCACGAGGGCCGCTCCGCCGAGGACGCGGCCCACGACGTCGCTGCCGGAGTCGTCGGTGTCCGCCGAGGCCACGGCAGCGTCGCCCGTCGCGGAGCCGCCGTGCGCGTGGCCGCCCTCGCCGGCGGGCAGCAGGTCGAGCGTCGGGGCGGGCTTGTCGGGCTCGGTGTCCCCCTGCTGGACCTGGTCCCAGTCGACGACCTCGCCGTCGGAGTAGGTCTGCTCGGCCTCGAACCGGATGCTGTCGGCGTCGGGGAAGGGACCGCCCGAGAGCGCGAACTCGTCGAACTCGCCCGGCGGGATGCCGTCACCCTCGGCGGTCCAGGTGACCGTCCGGACGGCGCGGGTGATCTCGGTGCCGTCGACCTCGACGGGCTCCGGCAGACGGCCCTCGCGCGTCGTGACCGTCCAGCCGGGCTTGGTCTGGGCGGTGAGGTGCAGGAAGGGGGCGTCCGCGGGCAGCGTCACGACGAGCTTCGTCGTGTCGGCCGTGTCGGACTCGGTGGGCACGCGGAAGACGATCTTCCCGTAGCCGTCGCGTGCGGCGTCGGGTGAGGAGACGCCGACGTGGGCGACGGCGGGGGCGGCGACGGCGACCGTGGCGAGGGTGAGGGCCGCAGCGGCGGCGAGACGGGTCGGACGGGTGGAGGGCATGACGGGACCTTCGGGTGCGAGGGACTGGTGGACGGGCTCACGCCGTCAGCGGCGGAGCCCGGCCCGAGGGCCGGGAGCCCGCGTCGCTCCCGTCGTGCACCAGCACGCCCAGCACGACGCGTGTCCTGCGACGTGGCGGCACCACGAGGCCGGGCACGCGCACGAGCCCGAGCACGGTGTCGGCGGCGCGCCACCACAGGTCCTCGGCGTGACGCAGCGCGAGCAGGCTCACCAGCGTCGCGAGCGCGTGCGCCCCGAGCATCCTCGTGTCGTGGGACCCCGACGGCGTGGCGAGCAGGTGCGCGGCGACCTGGCCGAGCACCAGCAGTCCCAGCAGCTGCGCCGACGTGAGCCTCCGCGCGCCGACCAGCCGGGTCACCAGCGCCGAGCCGCCGGCCACGAGCACGACGGCCGCGAGGGGCACCTCGCCGCCGGCCAGGACGTGGGCGGACGTCGCGCAGGCCGCCACCGCCACGCCCACGAGGACAGGCCGGACGAGCCGCGGGCCCAGCCCGCGTGCCGCCGTCCCGCTGCGCGTCGTCACCCCACGAGGGTAGTCGGGACGGACCACGGACCTGGCGGCGGCCGTTACGGTGGGAGCCATGTCCGACATGCAGCAGACCGCCGGCATCATCGCGCTCGACGAGCAGTGGGGTGCCCACAACTACCACCCGCTCCCCGTGGTGATCTCCGAGGCGGAGGGGGCGTGGGTCACCGACGTCGACGGTCGGCGCTACCTCGACTTCCTCTCCGGGTACTCCGCGCTCAACTTCGGGCACCGCCACCCCGACCTGGTCCGCGCCGCGCACGAGCAGATCGACCGGCTCACCCTGACCTCGCGCGCCTTCCACAACGACCAGTTCGGCGCCTTCTGCGCGGAGCTGGCCGAGCTCACCGGCACCGAGATGGTGCTGACGATGAACACCGGTGCCGAGGCCGTCGAGTCCGCCATCAAGGTCGCCCGCAAGTGGGCCTACGAGGTCAAGGGCGTCGCGTTCGACGCGGCCGAGATCATCGTGGCCACGCACAACTTCCACGGCCGCACGACCACCATCGTCTCCTTCTCCGACGACCCCGTCGCCCACGACAACTACGGGCCCTTCACGCCGGGCTTCGTCACCGTCCCCTACGGCGACGCGCAGGCCGTGCGCGACGCCATCGGCCCGAACACGGCTGCCGTCCTGATGGAGCCCATCCAGGGCGAGGCCGGCGTGGTCGTGCCGCCCGCCGGCTTCTGGGCCGACGTGCGGGACGCCTGCACCGAGAACGACGTGCTGCTGATCGCCGACGAGATCCAGTCCGGCCTCGCCCGCACCGGCCGCCTGTTCGCCCTCGACCACGAGGGCGTGCGCGCCGACCTGTACACCCTCGGCAAGGCGCTCGGCGGCGGCATCATCCCGGTCTCGGCCGTCGTCGGACGGGCCGACGTCCTCGGGGTCCTCCGGCCGGGGTCCCACGGCTCGACGTTCGGCGGGTACCCGGTCGCGTGCGCGGTCGGGCGCGCGGTCGTCGGCCTGCTGGCCACCGGCGAGTTCCAGGAGCGGTCGGCCGACCTGGGCCGGCACCTGCACGACCGGCTCGAGGCTCTCCTCGGGCAGGGCGTCGCCGCGGTGCGCGGACGGGGCCTGTGGGCCGGCGTCGACCTCGACCCGCTGGGTCGCACGGGGCGCGAGGTGTCGATGGCGCTGCGCGACGAGGGTGTGCTGTGCAAGGAGACCCACGAGCGGACGCTGCGCATCGCCCCGCCGCTCGTCATCACGCGGGACGAGATCGACCAGGCGGTCGACGCGCTCGAGCGTGCGCTGAAGGTCTGAGGCGGTGGGCACGCTGCTCGCCCTGCTCGCCCTCGTCGCGGGGCTGGTGCTGCTGCTCGTCGTGGCGGGTCTCGTCCGGCTCGCGCTGGTGCGACGTGCTCATCGACGTCGGGTGGCCGGCTACGCACCCGAGGTGGTCGAGCAGGCCGGGCTCTTCGCGGTCGCCTCAGACCGGCAGACCCAGGTGCGGGGCATCGGCTCGCTGCTCCTGGGCCGCGAGCACCTCGCGTTCGTCCCTCTGGTCGCCGGTCGCGACGTCGAGGTGCCCCGGGAGGCGATCACGTCGGCGACCCTCTCGCGGACCTTCATGGGCCGGTCGACGGGTGCCGACCTGCTGGTCGTCACGTGGTCGCGGGACGGCCTGGCCGACGCTGCCGCCTTCCAGGTGTCCGACCCGGCCGGCTGGCGCGACCGACTCGCCTGAGGCTCAGCCGAAGAAGGTGGCACCACCGGGCGGGGCGGGTGACGCCTCGGTCCGCGCGTCCGTGAAGGCAGTCCCCCCGGCCAGCCGGTCGCGCACCTGGGCGGCGTCGAGCACGCGGTAGGGGAACATCGACCCCGCGGCGCGTCGGGCCAGTGGGGCGGGGTCGACCGGCGCGCGGGAGGCGACGACGAGCACGTTGCCGTGGCGCCGACCCTTGAGCGTCGCCGGCTCCGCGCTGACGACGACGTGCGGCAGGGCGGTCTCGACGGCTCGCAGCGCGTCCCGGACGAACGGGAACGGTGCCCGGTCGGCGAGGTTCAGGAGGACCAGCCCCTGCGGTCCGGCCACGCGGGCGACGTCGGCGTACCACTCGCACGTCACGAGGTCGGCCGGGACGCGCGCCCCCGCGAACGCGTCGACCACGACGAGGTCGTAGGCGGCGTCCCGCAGGCTCGCGACGCCGGTGCGTCCGTCCTCGGCGCGCACGCGGATGCCGCTCCGCTCGGGCAGCGGCAGCTCCGCCCGGACGAGCGCCGTCAGCTCGGCGTCGGGCTCGAGCACGAGCTGGCGGGAGCGCGGGCGCGTGGCGGCCACGTAGCGCGCCAGCGTCATGCCCGCCCCGCCGACGTGCAGCGTGCGGACCTGGACACCCGGCGCCCAGGCCGTGTCGACGACGTCGGCCATGCGGCGCACGTAGTCGAACTCGAGGTGGGTCGGGTCGTCGAGGTCGACGTGCGACTGCTCGGTGCCGTCGACCCGCACCGTCGCCGCGCGCGGGCGGTCCCGGTCGGGGACCACCTGCACCACCCGGGTCACCAGGGAACGTCGACGTCGTCACCGGTGACGACGCGCAGCACGCGCGCACCGCCGGGCAGGGCCACCGTGACGACGGCACCGTCGCCGAGCTGGCGGCCGCGACGGGTCTCGACCTCGCCGTCGACCTGCACGTCGCCCGAGGTGACGAGCGCACCGGCCTGGGCGCCCGACTCGGCGACGTCCGCGAACTTGAGGAGCTGACCCAGCCGGATCATGTCGCTCGTGATCGTGATGGTCTCCACGTCGTCCGGTCGCGTCATGACGTCCAGCCTAGGCCGGGCGCGCCTAGGGTGGACGGGTGGAACCGAGCAGCGTGCGCGCCGACGTGTGGGTGTGGTCGGTGCGCCTGTTCGCGTCGCGCTCCGCGGCGAGCGCCGCGTGCAAGGGCGGGCAGGTGCACGTGAACGGCCGCCGCGCCAAGCCCTCGCAGCCGGTGCACGTCGGCGACCGTGTCGAGGCGACCACGCCCGGAGGTCCCCGAGTCGTCGAGGTGCGGCGGGTGCTGTCCAAGCGGGTGGGCGCGTCCGTGGCGGTCGAGTGCTACACCGACCACACACCACCGCCCCCGCCGCGGGAGGAACGACTCGCCATGCCCCGTCGTGACCGCGGTGCCGGACGGCCGACCAAGCGCGAGCGTCGCGAGATGGATCGCTTCCGCGGTCGCTGAGCCGTGGTCAGCGGCCGGTGAGCAGCGGCAGCAGGTGCTCGGCCGCGAGCGGTGCCAGGGCGACGTCGGGGGTGTGCGGGTCGACCCAGCGGGCCTCCTCGATCTCCGCCGCCACCCGGTGGGCCGGGTCGTCGAGCCGCAGGGCGAAGCAGTGCGCGACGAGGTCGTGTCCCGCCTCGTTCGCGGCCACCGTGCGGATGGTGCCGAGTGGTTCGAGCCGGGCCGGGTCGACGACCAGACCGAGCTCCTCGGCCAGCTCGCGGACCAAGGCCTCGACGTGGGACTCCCCCGCCTCGGGCTTCCCGCCCGGGTTCATGAAGAGGACGGTCCCGCGCTTGCGCACGAGGAGCGTGCGACCGTCCGCTCGTGTGGCGAGCGCCGCGACGACCTCGATGACCGGACGCGCGGTCACGGTCGGCTCACGGGGTCGGCGACGGCAGCGTGCCGCCCCACTTGTCGGTCCACGTCGGCGCCGACGCGAGCACGTCGAGGAGCGTGTCGAGGTCGGGGTCGATGGTGACGATGTGCTGCTGCTCCTCGCGTACGAACCCGTCCGCGACCATCCGGTCGAGCATGGCCCGCATCGGTGACCAGAAGCCCTCCACGTCGAGGAACCCGGACCGCTTCGCGTGGATGGTGAGCTGCGCCCAGGTCCACTGCTCGGCGACCTCCTCGAGGGTGCCGGCACCGCCCGGGAGGGCGAGGAACGCGTCGGCGAGGTCGGCCATGAGCGCCTTCCGCTCGTGCATGGTGTCGACGACGTGCAGCTCGGTGCAGCCGGTGTGCGCGAGCTCGCGGTCGTGCAGCGACCGCGGGATCACGCCCACCACGGTGCCGCCTGCGGCGAGCGCGGCGTCGGCCACGGTCCCCATGAGCCCGACGCGTCCGCCGCCGTAGACGACGGTGGTGCCCCGCTCGGCGAGCGTCCGTCCGACGTGCTCGGCCGCCGCCGCGTACGCCGGGCTCGTACCGTGGCTGGAGCCGCAGAACACGGCGACCGCGCCGAGGGCGCCGCTCACGCGTCGTCCTCGAGCGCCTCGCGCAGCGCGGCGACGGCCTGCGGACCACCGGCGAGCGACCAGCGCAGCCCGGCGACGTCGACCTGCTCGGCGGCGCCTCCTGCGCCGCGCACGAGCGCCGCGCCGGGCAGCCAGTCCCAGGCCGGGGTGCTGTGCTGGAACCAGGCGCCGAGCCGTCCGGTGACGACGCCCACGAGGTCCATCGAGCCCGACCCGTGCATGCGCAGCGTCGCCGGCAGTGCGGCGGCCCGCAGGAACGGCTCGCGCACGTGCGCGTCGGAGACGTTCCCGGGGTGCAGGTAGGTGGCGGCACCCACGGTGGTCACGTCGACGTCGCGCACGGGCTCCACGGCGACACCGTTCCACGTCGTTGGCAGGTCGGGCCCGCCCACCAGCACGCCGTCGCGGGCGTGGGCCACCGCGCCCAGCACGAGCGCGTCGCCGTCGAGCAGGGCCACGGCGGAGCACCAGTAGTCGGAGCCGCTCGCGAAGTTGTAGGTGCCGTCGACCGGGTCGATCACCCAGCGGCGGCCCGAGGAGCCCGGCTCGTCAGTCCCCTCCTCGCCCAGCAGGCCGTCCTCGGGACGCAGACGTCGCAACGTGTCGACGACGAGCGCCTCCGCGGCATGGTCGGCGGCGGTGACGACGTCGGAGACCGACGTCTTGCTGCGCACGTCGAGGTCGGATCCCTCGCGCATGCGGGCGGCCAGCGCCACGGCCTCGGTGACCAGGCGCACCGCGAGGTCGGCGTCGGACAGGACGGACGGGTCGGCGGCGAGGTCGCTCACGCGTCCATCCTGCCGTGCCGGTCGCGACGGCGGCAGTGCGGGTCGGGGCGGGTGGGGCGGGCGCCGGAGGTCGGGCTCGGTCAGTCGACGGGCGCGGCGGCCAGCCGGTCGCGGACCGTGCCGATGAGGCGGCGCAGGGTGGCCAGGTCGGCCTCGTCCATCTCGAGGACGTCGGCCGCGTGCTCGTAGAGCCGGTCGGCCAGAGGTCGCAGCGCGGCACCGGCCGGCGTCAGGGTGACGAGCGTCGAGCGCTCGTCCTGCGGGTTCCGCGCCCGCGTGACCCGCCCGTGCGCCTCCAGCCGCTTCACCAGCGGCGACAGGGTGCCGTAGTCGAGCCGCAGCCGCGCCGCGAGCTCCTTCACGCTCTGCCCGTCCTGCTCCCACAGCGCCAGCAGCACCAGGTACTGCGGGTACGTCAGGTCGTGCTCGTCCAGCAGCGGCCGGTACGCCGCCGTCATCTGGCGCGACGTCGAGTACAGGTCGAAGCAGAGCAGGTCGGACACCGTGGGAGTGCTCATCCTCCGATGCTACATCGTGCACGATGGATCGGGAGTGCGTTCGGCGTGGTCGCGCGGGGGTCGTGACCGTGCTGGTGCGCTGCCTCGGCTCACGCTGGGTCTGGCCTCCGAGAGGGCCTCGACCGGCAGCGGCTCTGGGGGTGGGTTGGGGTCTGGGGGTCTGGCCTGGATCCGCCCTCGGCGCACGATTCTTCGTTTGCGTGTTCAGGGGGCAAGACTCGGAGTTTTCGCGTGCGGGCGGTGGATCCTCCACCTTCTGAGCCTGTGTTCGGTGGTGGATCCACCGCTGGCGGGGGCGAGCGCGGAAGGATTCTCCCTTCTCGTGGACCGGTCCACGAGAAGGGAGAATCGTGCGACTCCCCGAGGCAAACCGCGGCCACGATTCTTCCTTCGCGTGCACGAGCCCGAACGCTTCTGCGTTCTCGACGGGATCCCGCAGGAGACGCAGAACCGTTGCACCCTCGGCGCACGAACGCAGCATCCTGCGTCCACCCCGAGCACCAACCCGCAGCCCGCGACCCGAGACCAGCACTGATGCAAGCCGCCGGTCGAGGCCCTTTCGGAGACCACCCCCAGCGCAGGCCGAGGCAGCGCACCAGCGCGACGAGACCCCCTACGGCAGCGCACCACCACGACGAGACCCCCTACGGCAGCGCACCAGCAAGCCGCGACCTCCCGAGGCAGCGCACCACCACGACGAGACCCCCTGCGGCAGCGCTCCAGCAAGCCGCGACCTCCCGAGGCAGCGCACCAGCAGCCGAAGACCCCTACCCCCGCGGAGCGCGTGGCGACCGCCGGTAGGCCGAGACGGTGGGGTCGCCGGCGATCCAGAACCGCCAGGGGACGTCGGCGGCCTGGGCGACGCCGACCCGGGGGCCGCTGGCGACGTCGGGCTCGTCGGTCGGTGCGGGCCCGAGGTGGACGCCGGTGGGGTCGAGCAGGTCGGTGCCGAGGTCGGTCACGGTGATGCCGAGGGCCTGCGCGAGGTTGCCCGGACCCCGGGCGAGGCGGGTGTCGGCGACGTCGCCGCGACGCTCGCGGGCGAGCTCGAGCCCGTCGACGACGCGTCCGGCCCGCACCAGCACGGCCGCCGCCTGCTCGGTCGGGCCGGTCACGACGTTGGCGCACCAGTGGATCCCGTAGGAGCGGTACACGTAGAGCCGCCAGGGCGGCCCGTACATGATCTCCGAGCGCGGCGTCCGCGTGGAGGCGTGCGAGGCCGGGTCGAGGATCCCGCCGTACGCCTCGACCTCGGTGATCCGCACGGTCACGCCGTGCCCGCGCAGCTCCCGACCGAGCAGCGCCACGGCCCGTGCCGCGACGTCGTCGTCGGTCGTCACGGCAGGTCCGGCACCGCGGTGGCCCTCACCCACTGGTCGAAGAGGTCGGTCTGCTCCCCCGCGACGTCCGCGACGACGCGCTCCAGGTCGGCCGTGTCCGCGTTGGCGTGACGGAACCGGTCCGTCCAGGTCCGCAGCACCGTGAAGAAGGCGTCGTCGCCGACCCGGCGGCGCAGCGCGTGCAGCGTGAGGGCGCCCCGCTTGTACACCCGGTCGTCGAACATGAGGTCGGGTCCGGGGTCGGCGAGCAGGAGGTCCTGGTCCTTCGCCTGCAGCTTGGCGTGGTGGTGGCGCGCGCGCTCGTCGGCGCTCTCCCGCCCCGACTCCTCCGACCACAGCCACTCGGCGTAGCAGGCGAAGCCCTCGTGCAGCCAGATGTCGTTCCAGTGCCGCAGCGTCACGCTGTTGCCGAACCACTGGTGCGCCAGCTCGTGGGCGATCAACCGCTGGGCGTCCCACCCGTCGTGGAGCAGGTTCGGCCCGAAGATCGAGAGCCCCTGCGCCTCGAGCGGGATCTCGAGGTCGTCGGGCGTCACGACGGCGAGGTACCGCTGGAACGGGTACGGGCCGAAGACGCGGTCGAAGAAGGCGACCATGGCGGGCTGGTCGGCCAGGGCGTCCTGCGCCTGCTCCCGCAGACCACCGGGTGCGACGAAGCCGACCGGCACTGGCGACGTCGCCTGCTGCTCCTCGACGAAGTCGCCCACGTGCACGGTCGCGAGGTACGTGGCCATCGGCTCGGGCTGGTCGAAGACCTGCACGACCCGTCCTGCGGTGCGTCGACGCTCGCCGGGCAGGCCGTTGCCGATCACGGTGAACGCCTGCGGCACCGAGAGCTCGAGCCGGAACGGTGCCTTCGCCGACGGCAGGTCGTTGCAGGGGAACCACGACGGTGCGCCGTGCGGCTGCGAGGCGACGATCGCGCCCTCCTCGAGCTCCTCCCACCCTGCGTCGCCGTCGGGTCCGCGCATCGGGTGCGGCCGGCCGCCGTAGGCGACCATGATCTCGGCCTCCTCGCCCTCGGCCAGCTCCCGGCCCAGCTCGACGCTCACCGACGCCCGCTGCTGCCGGTACTTCGCGCGCGCGCCGTCGACGAGGAGCTTCTGCACGCGCAGGTCGTTCAGGTCCAGCCGGACCTTCCGCAGCGGCTCGAGCGCACGCACGCCGAGCGTCGCGGTGCCCGTGAGCCGGTTGGACTCGGGGACGTAGTCGACGACGAGGTCGTAGCGGGTGACGGCGTACGACGGGTCGCCGTGGTGCGGCACGTAGCGCTCGTCGACGGACGCGGTGCGGCTCACGCGGGCGCCGTCGCGTCGGTCCACGGCCCGATGGGGTTGCCGACCCAGCTGGTCCCGTCGGGCACGTGCTCGCCGCGCATCACGAGCGAGCCGGGGCCGACCCGCGCGTGCCGACCGATGCGTGCGGCGGGCAGCACGACGCCGTGCGGGCCGAGCGTCGCCCCCGCGTCCAGCCTGACCTCGTCCATGCTGAGTATCCGATCATGGAAGAGGTGCGTCTGCACCACGCACCCCCGGTTGACGGTGGCGCCGTCGCCGACCGTCACGAGGTCGGGCTCGGGCCACCAGTAGGTCTCGCACCAGACGCCCCGCCCCACGCGTGCCCCGAGGCTGCGCAGCCACAGCGGCAGGAGCGGCGTGCCCAGCGCCCAGCGGCAGAACCAGGGGGCGGCGACCACCTCGACGAAGGTGTCGGCGAGCTCGTTGCGCCACACGAAGCTGCTCCAGAGCGGGTGCTCCTCGGCCCCGACCCGACCCACGAGGACCCACTTGGCCGCGGTCGCGACGAGCGCCCCCAGGACCCCGGCGGCGAGCAGGACCGGGCCGGCGACGAGCGCCGCCACCCACCACCCCGCACGTTCGGCGACCGTGACGACGCTGCCGGCGACGCCGAGGACGAGGAGGGCGGCGACGCCCACCGCGAGCACGCGGCAGGCCTCGAGCGCGGCGCGCGCGACCCTGAGTCGTCGTCCCGGCTCGTAGGTGCGGGCCTCGTCGACCTCGCCGGCGGCGCGTCGCAGCCTGGTGGGCGGGCTCCCCAGCCACGACGACCCCTTGGTCGCCTTCGCGCGGCGAGGTGCCGCCGACAGCACCGCGACCAGCCCGCGGGCCGGCACCTTGCGGCCGGGCGCTGCCATGCCCGAGTTGCCGACGAATGCCCGACGGCCGACCTTCACGCGCTCGACCCGCAGCCACCCACCGCCGAGCTCGTACATGCCGAGCATCGTGTCGTCGGCGAGGAAGGCGCCGTCGCCGACCGACGTGAGGCTCGGCAGCAGGAGCACGGTCGACGCCTCCACGTCGGCCCCGACGTCGGCGCCGAGCGCGCGGAGCCACGCCGGCGTGAGGCTGCTGGAGTACAGCGGGAACAGCCACTCGCGGGCGCTGTCGAGGACGCGCAGCACCGTCCAGGCCGACCATGCCGCGCGGCCGTGCACGGGGTGCACCCCGGCCGCCACACCGGTGGAGGCTCCGCGGACCACCGCCCACACCAGACCGGCCAGCAGCAGCAGCGACCCGACCACGAGGACGGGCAGGAGCGCGAGCAGCAGCAGCGCGAGGTCGGCGGGTGACTCGGGGTCGACACCCGCCGCGAGTGCCACGCCGACCGACGCTGCGGACACGAGCCCCACCGCGAGCGCCGGGAGCGCCGACAGCACGACGCCCGTCACCGCGTAGACCGTGGGCCAGCCACGACGGCGCGGTGCCGGCTCGAGCTCGGCCGGCCCGCGGGCCTCACCGACGCGAGCCGCGGGGGCGCCGGCGGCGAAGCTGTCGTCGGCCACGTCGCCCAGCAGCGTCGAGCCGGCGCCGACCTCGGCTCGACGGCCGACCACGACTCCCGGGCCGAGGGTGCTGCGGACGCCGACGCGGGCCTCGGCCCGGACCCGGACGGGTCCCACGACCAGACGGTCGCCGTCGACCCACCAGCCCGAGAGGTCCGCCTCGGGCTCGACCGTGGACCCCCGTCCGAGGGTCAGCATGCCGGTGAGCGAGGGCAGCGCGTGGAGGTCGACCCCTGGGCCCACCTTCGCGCCGAGCATCCGCGCGAAGACGGTCAGCACCCCGACGCTGGCGAGCGTGCCCACGCGCAGCTCCTCGACCAGGCGCTCGGCCGTCCACAGCCGCAGGTGGGTCGACCCACCGCGCGGGTAGGTGCCGGGCGTGAGCCGGCGCAGGAGCAGCCGTACGCCACCCGCGGCCGCGGCAGCCCGGACGGGCGGGAGGAGCAGCACCGCCGCCACCGCGGTCGCCGTCCATCCCGGTGCCGGGAGCCACGACCAGTCCGTGACGCCGGCCAGCGCCTGGACCGCGAGCATCGTCCAGGCCACCCAGACCAGGCCGCCGACCGCCCGCAGCGGGACGAGCAGGAGCAGCTGGACGAGGCCCGAGCTGCGGGGCACCGGCCGCACCTCGCGGACGTCGACGACGGCCGGGGTGGTGAGCGTGTCGAGGCGGGCCGCGAGCCCACCGACCGTGGGCGCCTCGTAGACGTCGGCGACCGTCACCTCGGGGTGGGTCTCCCGGAGCCGGGCCACGAGCTGCGCGGCGGTGAGGCTCGAGCCGCCGGCCTCGAAGAAGTCGTCACCCGGGCCGCCGACGGCCGAGCCCAGGATGCGCGCCCACGCGTCGGCGACCAGCGCGGCGGTGCCGTCCAGCGACACCTCCGTGCCGGTCTCGAGCGGCCAGGGCAGCGCGTCGCGGTCGACCTTGCCCGACGTGCGGACCGGGATGGTCTCGACGACGGCGATGCGCGGCACCGCCGCCGCGGGCAGACGCTCGCGCAGCGTCGCGCGGGCGCTCCTCGTGTCGAGCGTCCCGTCGGTCACGACGTAGCCGACCAGGACGCTGTTGCCCGCCTCGGACCGACGCACGGCCGCGGCTGCCGCCTCGACGCCGGGCAGGGCGAGCAGCGCGCTGTCGACCTCGCCGAGCTCGATCCGTCGACCCCCGATCTTCACCTGGTCGTCGGCACGCCCGGCGAACACCAGACCCGCCTCGTCGAGCACGACCCGGTCACCGCTGCGGTAGGCGCGGTCCCAGCCGAGCGACGGCATCGGGGCATAGGTCGCGGCGTCCTTCTCGGCGTCCAGGTAGCGGGCGAGCCCGACCCCGCCGATCACCAGCTGGCCGGTCTCCCCCGGCCCGACGGGGCGCTCGTCGTCGTCGACCACCGCGAGGTCCCAGCCCTCGAGCGGGAGGCCGATGCGGACCGGCTCGCCCGGCCTCAGCTGGGCACCGCAGGCGACGACGGTGGCCTCGGTGGGTCCGTACGTGTTCCACACCTCGCGGTCGGCGGTGGCGAACCGGTCGCCGATCTCCGGCGGACAGGCCTCGCCGCCGAGGATCAGCAGCCGCACCGCGTCGAGCGCCTGCGCGGGCCACAGCGACACCAGCGTCGGCACGGTCGAGACGACCGTGACGTCGTTGGCGACGAGCCACGGCGCGAGGTCCGCGCCGCTGCGCACGAGCGACCGCGGCGCGGGCACGAGGCAGGCGCCGTGCCGCCACGCCAGCCACATCTCCTCGCAGGACGCGTCGAAGGCCACGCTGAGCCCGGCCATCACCCGGTCACCGGGGCCGAGAGGTGCGTCCTGGCAGAAGAGGGCGGCCTCGGCGTCGACGAACGCCGCTGCGGAGCGATGGGTGACGGCCACGCCCTTGGGCGTCCCGGTGGAGCCCGACGTGAAGATGATCCAGGCGTCGTCGTCGAGCGTCGGCGGCTCGACGGTGCCCGAGCCGCGCACGTCGTCGCGCAGGCGTCGCACGACCAGGCCGTCGGTCACGACCGCGTCGGCCTGCGCCTCGCGCAGCACGGTCGCCGCGCGCTCCTGCGGGTCGTCGACGTCGATGGGGACGTAGGCGGCCCCCGCGAGCAGGACGCCGAGGATGGCGACGTGCAGGTCGGTGCTGCCCGAGGAGACCCGGACCCCGACCCGGGCGCCACGACCGACGCCGACGGCCCCGAGCTCGTCGGCCAGCGCGGACGCGGTCTCGAGGAGGGTGTCGTAGGTCAGGACGACGTCGCCGCACGCGAGGGCCGGCTCCTCGGCGTGCTGCCGGGCCGTGGCCTCCAGCACGTCGACGAGGGTGCGCGCGGGTGCGGCGCGGTCCGAACGCAGGAACGTGGCAGGGACGTCGACGTTCTCGAGCACCCGCGCATGATGCCAAGACCGCGTGAACGAGCCGTGAACACGCCGCCGTCCGGTGCCGAGGTGTCCGTCACGCTCCAGGGGTGGGCGGGCCCCCTGCACGCCTCACGAGCTCGTCGAGGTAGGTGTCGACGTCGCCCATGTCGTAGCCCGCCCCGAAGTGCACCGTCGCGAACCGTGCCTGCACGATCCGCTCGGCCAGGGCCGGGTCGGGACGGTCGGTCAGACGCGGCAGCACGTCCGCGAGGAAGTCGTCGACCTCGTCGACCCGGTAGCCGGTGCGCCAGCGGGTCGTGCGGAACACGGGGCCGCTCACGACGCCGCCCGGGCCCGCACCTCGGCGAGCTGCTCGGCCACCCGGACCTGCGCGGTGCCGCCGCGACCGTCGCGCGAGGCGATGGAGCCCTCGACCGACAGCACGCTGCGCACGTCGGGCGTGAGGTGCGGCGAGATGGCCGCGAAGTCGTCGTCGGAGAGGTCCCACAGCTCGATGCCGCGCTGCTCGCAGACCTGCACGCACGCGCCGGAGACCTCGTGCGCCACGCGGAAGGGCACGCCCTGGCGCACGAGCCACTCGGCCACGTCGGTCGCGAGCGCGAAGCCCTGCGGCGCCAGTGCGGCCATCCGCTCGGTGTGGAAGGTGAGGGTGCGCACCATGCCGGTGAACGCCGGCAGCAGGACCTCGAGCGTGTCGACGGAGTCGAAGACCGGCTCCTTGTCCTCCTGCAGGTCGCGGTTGTAGGCCAGCGGGAGCGCCTTCAACGTGGCCAGCAGCCCGGAGAGGTTGCCGATCAGCCGACCGGCCTTGCCGCGGGCCAGCTCGGCGATGTCGGGGTTCTTCTTCTGCGGCATGATGCTCGACCCCGTGGAGTAGCCGTCGTCGAGCGTGACGAAGTCGAACTCCTTGGTGTTCCAGAGGATGATCTCCTCCGCGAGGCGCGACACGTCGACCCCGACCTGGGCGAGCACGAACGCCAGCTCGGCCACGAAGTCGCGCGACGCGGTGCCGTCGATCGAGTTCGGCGTCGAGCCCGTGAAGCCGAGCGACGCGGCGACCTTCTCCGGGTCGAGACCGAGCGAGGAGCCGGCCAGCGCGCCCGAGCCGTACGGCGAGCCTCCGGCGACGCGCGCGTCCCAGTCGGCGAGCCGGTCGAGGTCGCGCACGAGCGGCCAGGCGTGCGCCAGCAGGTGGTGCGACAGGAGCACCGGCTGGGCGTGCTGCAGGTGCGTGCGACCGGGCATGGGCGCGCCGAGGTGACGCTCCGCCTGGTCGGCGAGGGCACCGACGAGCGCGCGCAGCAGCTCGCCGATGCGTGCGGCGTGCTCGCGCAGGTACATCGTGAACAGCGTGGCGACCTGGTCGTTGCGCGACCGGCCCGCGCGCAGGCGACCGCCGAGGTCGGGGCCGAGACGTTCCATCAGGCCTCGCTCGAGCGCCGAGTGCACGTCCTCGTCGCCCGGCTGCGCCGTGAAGGCACCCGAGGCGACGTCGGCGTCGAGCACGTCGATGCCCTGGAGCATCGCGCCGAGGTCGTCGTCGGTGAGCAGACCGGCGGCGTGCAGCACCTGGGCGTGGGCCCGCGAGCCCTGCAGGTCGTAGGACGCGAGGCGCCAGTCGAAGTGGGTCGAGCGCGACAGCTCCGTCAGCTCCGGCGACGGGCCGCCCGCGAACCGACCGCCCCAGAGACGGGAGTCGCCCGGGGCGTCGTTCTGGGCGCCCGACGGGGCGTCGGACGGGCTCTGCTCGGTCATGCGGGTCCCTCGCTGGTGGATCGGGTGTCGGTGGGGAGCTCGGCGAGCTCGGTCAGACGGGCGGCGACGGTCGCGCCGCCCTCGGGGTCACGACAGATCATCATGACGGTGTCGTCGCCCGCGATGGTGCCCAGGACCTCGACGGCGCCCGTGTGGTCGATGGCCGAGGCCAGGAACTGGGCGGCTCCTGGCGGCGTGCGTAGCACGACGAGGTTGGCCGACGACTCGGCCGAGACCAGCAGCTCGCGCAGCAGCCGGGTCAGTCGCTGCTGCGAGGCGGCGCTGTCCTGGGCCGCGCGGGGCGTGCGGTCGCCGCCCTCGCCGGGCACGGCGTAGACCAGCGCACCGTCGGGGTTGCGGACGCGCACGGCGTCGAGCTCCACGAGGTCGCGCGAGACCGTCGAGGCGGTCGCGGTGACGCCCTGCTCCTGCAGCAGCGCCGCCAGCTCGCCCTGCGAGCGGACCGGTGTACGGCCCAGCAGCTCGATGATGAGCCGCTGGCGCGCGCGCTTGGTGTCGGGGATGCTCACGAGCGCTCCAGCAGGAACGCGAGCAGGGCCTTCTGGGCGTGCAGGCGGTTCTCCGCCTCGTCCCAGACGACGCTGCGCGGTCCCTCGAGCACGTCCTCGGCGATCTCCAGCCCACGGTAGGCGGGCAGGCAGTGCAGCACGATCGCGTCCTCCGCGGCGTGCTGCAGCAGGGCACCGGTCACGGCGTACGGGCCGAAGGTGGCGATCCGCTCGGCCTTCTCGGCCTCCTGGCCCATCGAGACCCAGGTGTCGGTGATGACGACGTCGGCGCCGCGCACCGCCTCGACCGGGTCGTCGGTGACGGTCACGGACCCACCGGTGCCCGCGGCGACCTTCTCGGCGTCGGCGACCACGTGGCCGGCCGGGGCGTAGCCCTCCGGCGCTCCGACCCGCACGTGCATCCCCGCGACCGCGCCCCCGAGGACGTAGGAGTGCGCCATGTTGTTGGCGCCGTCGCCCACGAAGGCGACGCTCAGGCCGGCCAGCGTGCCCTTGTGCTCGCGCACCGTCAGCCAGTCGGCCAGCAGCTGGCAGGGGTGGAAGTCGTCGCTCAGCGCGTTCACGACGGGCACGCCGGCGTGCCGCGCCATCTCCTCGAGGTCGGCCTGTGCGTAGGTGCGCCAGACGACGGCGTCGACCATGCGGCCGAGCACCCGGGCCGTGTCGGCCACCGGCTCGCCGCGGCCGGCCTGGGTCGTCGCGGCGTCGAGGATGACGCAGTGCCCGCCGAGCTGGGCGACGCCGACGGAGAACGACACCCGCGTGCGGGTGGAGGACTTGTCGAAGACGACCGCCACGGAGCGCGGGCCCTCGAGCGGGCGGAAGGCGAACGGCTCGGCCTTCATCCGCAGCGCGAGGTCCAGCACCTCGGCCTGCTCGGCGGGGCTGAGGTCGTCGTCGCGCAGCAGGTGCCGCACGGTCCCGGTGGCGCTCATGCGAGCACCTCCCCGATCACGGCGGACAGCGTGGTGGTCGCGTGGGCCGCCTCGGCCTCGGTGAGCACGAGCGGAGGGACGATGCGCAGGCGGTCGGGCGTGGGTGCGTTGAGGACGAGCCCGGCGTCGAGCGCGGCCTTCTGCACGTCGGCCGCGCGGGGCTCCGTGAGCACGACACCGAGCATGAGGCCGCGCCCGGTGACCTCGGCCACCCGCGGGTGCGCGGCGAGCGCGGACGCGAGCTGGTCGCCGCGGGTCGTGGCGTGCGCGAGCAGGTCGTCGGCCTCGATCGTGTCGAGCACCGCGAGCGCCGCCGCGCAGGCGACGGGGTTGCCGCCGAAGGTCGTGCCGTGGTTGCCGGGACCCAGGAGCGTCGCGGCGTCGCCGAGACCGATGCACGCGCCGATGGGGAACCCGCCACCGAGACCCTTGGCCAGCGTCACGAGGTCGGGCACGATCCCCGACTCCTGGAACGCGAACCAGGCGCCGGTGCGACCGACCCCGGTCTGGACCTCGTCGATCCAGAGCAGTGCGCCGTGCTCGTGGGTGATGGCGCGGGCTCGGGCCAGGTACCCGTCCGGCGGCACGACCACGCCCGCCTCGCCCTGGATGGGCTCGAGCAGCACCGCCGCGACGGTGTCGTCGACGGCCGCCGCCAGCGCGTCGGCGTCGCCGTAGGGCACCCAGCGCACGTCGCCGGGCAGCGGCTCGAACGGCTCGCGGTACGCGGCCTTCGACGTCAGGGCGAGCGCGCCCATCGAGCGTCCGTGGAAGCTGCCCTCGGCGACGACGACGGTCGTGCGACCCGTGCGCCGGGTCGCCTTGAACGCCGCCTCGTTGGCCTCGGTGCCGGAGTTCGCGAAGAAGGTGCGCACCGGCACGTCGCCCACGTCGAGCAGGGCGGCGAGCCGCTCGGCCAGCCGGACCTGCGGCTCGGTGGTGAAGAAGTTCGACACGTGCCCGAGGGTCCCGAGCTGCTCGGTGACCGCCCGCACGACGGCCGGGTGCGCGTGACCCAGCGCGTTGACCGCGATCCCGGCCAGGAGGTCGAGGTAGTGGTTGCCGTCGACGTCCCAGACCGTGCTCCCCTCGCCGCGCACCAGCACGCGCTGCGGGTCGCCGAAGGTGTTCATGACCGCGCCGCGGTAGCGCTCGGTCCACTGCTCGCCGCTCTCGGGGCGACCCTGCGCGGCGTAGGGCAGGCTGGCGCGGGTGGGCTGGTCGGACGTGGTCACGACGTCTCCTTCGGTGCACTCGTGGCGTACAGCGCGGTACGGATGCGGGTCTCGACGCCGGGCAGCACCTGCGTGCCGACGCCCTCGTCGGTGAAGATCTCCAGCAGCACGGCGTGCGGCTCGCGACCGTCCACGACGGTCGCGCCACGCACGCCGCCCTCGACCGCCTCCAGGCAGGCCTGCATCTTCGGGATCATCCCCGACGCGAGCGTCGGGAGGATCTCGCGCAGCGCCTCAGGGGCGATCTCGCCGATCACGTCGGTGCTGTCGGGCCAGTCGCGGTAGAGCCCCTCGACGTCGGTCAGCACCAGCAGCTTCTCCGCGCCGAGGGCCACGGCCAGCGCCGACGCCGCCGTGTCGGCGTTCACGTTGTGCACCTGCCCGGACGCGTCGGGCGCGATCGTCGAGACGACCGGGATGCGGCCGGCGTCGATGAGGTCCCGGACGGCCTCGGGGCGTACCTGCGTGACCTCGCCGACGAGGCCGATGTCGGTCTCGACGCCCTCGATGACGGGTCGCGTCGTGGTCGCCGTGAACAGGCCGGCGTCCTCGCCCGACAGTCCGACGGCCAGGGCTCCGTGCCGGTTCAGCAGGCCGACCAGCTCACGGCCCACCTGTCCGGTGAGCACCATGCGAACGACGTCGACGGCCTCGGGCGTCGTGACCCGCAGCCCGCCACGGAACTCCGACTCGATGCCGAGCCGGTCGAGCATCGCGCTGATCTGGGGTCCGCCACCGTGCACCACGACCGGCTTGAAGCCCGCCAGGCGCAGGAAGACGATGTCCTCGGCGAAGGCCTGCTTGAGCGACTCGTCGGTCATGGCGTTGCCGCCGTACTTCACCACCACGATCTTGTCGTGGTAGCGCTTGAGCCACGGGAGGGCGCCGGCCAGCGTCGCTGCCTTCTCGGTGTGCTCGGCCCACTGCTCGCGGGTGTGGCCCGGGTCGGGGGTGCCGAAGGTGTCGTCGTCCGTCATCGGGGGTCCTCAGGAGGAGTAGGCGGAGTTCTCGTGAACGTAGGCGTGGGTCAGGTCGTTCGTCCAGACGGTCGCCGTCTCCGGCCCCGACTTCAGGTCGATGGTCACGGTGACCGCGCGGTCCTCGAGCGAGACGCTCGTCGCGGGCTCCCCAGGACCGCTGTCGCGGCACACCCACACGCCGTTGAGCGCGACGTCGAGGTCGGCGGGGTCGAACGTCGCCGACGTCGTGCCGACCGAGGCGAGCACACGACCCCAGTTCGGGTCCTTGCCGAACACGGCGGCCTTGAACAGGTTGCTCCGTGCCACCGAGCGGGCGACCTCGACCGCGTCGTCCTCGCTCGCCGCGCCGCGGACCTCGATCGAGATCTCGTGGTCGGCGCCCTCGGCGTCGGCGAGCAGCTGCAGCGCGAGGTCGTGGCAGACCGTCGTCAGGTGCTCGGCGAGCTCGTCGACCGACGGCGTGGCGCCGGACGCCCCGCTCGCCATGAGCAGCACCGTGTCGTTGGTCGACTGGCAGCCGTCGGAGTCGAGCCGGTCGAACGTGACGCGGGTCGCCCGACGCAGCGCGGCGTCGAGCGTGGCCGCGTCGACGTCGGCGTCGGTGGTGACGACGACGAGCATCGTGGCCAGGGCCGGCGCCAGCATGCCGGCACCCTTCGCCATGCCGCCGACGGTGAACGCCCGACCGGCGGCGTCGGTGCCCTCGGCGACGGACTGCTTCGGGACGGTGTCGGTCGTCATGATGGCCGCCGCGGCCGCCGCTCCCCCGTCGTCGGAGAGCTCCGCATGCGCGGCCCGCACGCCGGCGAGCAGGTCGTCGCGGTCGTTCAGCAGACCGATCAGACCGGTCGAGCAGACCTGGACGTCGATCGCGCCGACCTGGTTCTTTGCCCGCGGCCCGGAACCCCCGCCGGGCTCATCTTCCGCCCGCGGCCCGGAACCCCCGCCGGGGCCCGAGAGCAGCTCGCCCACGAGCTCGGCGGTGGCATGGGTCAGCTGGAAGCCCTCGGCGCCCGTGTAGCAGTTGGCGCCGCCGGAGTTCAGCACGACCGCCCGCGCCGAGCCGGTCTTGATCGCCTCGGCGCTCCAGAGGACGGGGTTGGCCCGGCACCGGTTGCTGGTGAAGACCGCGGCCGCCGCCGACGACGGACCGTCGTTGACGACGAGCGCGACGTCGGGCGCGCCGGTCGACTTCAGGCCGGCGGCGACACCGGCGGCGCGGAAGCCCTGTGCTGCGGTGACCGTCATGGCGCCACTCCCGTGGTCGTCAGGCCCGTGGTCTCGGGGAGGCCGAGGGCGAGGTTCATGGACTGGATCGCGCCACCGGCGGTGCCCTTGACCAGGTTGTCGATCACCGTGGTGACCACGAGCCGTCCCGCGGCCGAGTCGACGGCGACCTGCAGCTGGGCCGTGTTGGCGCCGAGCGTCGCGGCCGTCGTCGGCCACTGACCCTCGGGCAGCAGGTGGACGAACGGCTCGCCCTGGCCGGGTCCCCCGTACGCCTGCTCGTAGACGGCGCGCACGCGCGCGGCGTCGACGCCCTCGGCGAGGCGTGCGGTGGCGGTCGCCAGAATGCCCCGGGCCATGGGCACGAGCGTGGGCGTGAAGGAGATGGTGACGCCCTCTCCCCCGGCCTTGGTGAGGTTCTGGATGATCTCGGGCACGTGGCGGTGCACGCCGCCGACGCCGTACGGCGAGGCGGCACCGAGGCCCTCGGACGCGAGCAGGTGCGTCTTCGGCGCCTTGCCGGCTCCGGAGAACCCGTTGGCGAGCACGGCGACGAGGTCGTCGGCGGCGACGATGCCGGCCGCGACCGCCGGCTGCAGGCCGAGCGTCACGGCCGTGACGTTGCAGCCCGGGACTGCGATCCGCTTGACCCCGGCGAGGGCGTCGCGCTGACGGGCCTCGCCCACGAACAGCTCGGGGAGCCCGTAGGGCCAGGTGCCGGCGTGCTCGCTGCCGTAGAACGTCGTCCAGTCCTCGGCGCTCTCGAGCCGGTGGTCGGCACCGCAGTCGATGACGAGCACGTCGTCGCCGAGCTCGGCGGCGACGCGTCCGGACTCGCCGTGGGGCAGGCCGAGGAACACGACGTCGTGACCGGCGAGGGTCGAGGCGTCGGTCGGCTGGATCACGCGGTCGGCGAGGTCCACGAGGTGCGGCTGGTGCTCGCCCAGGCGCGAGCCCGCGGAGGACGCCGCGGTGACGGCGCCGATCGTCACGTCGGGGTGCGCGCCGAGCAGCCTCAGCACCTCGCCCCCGGCGTAGCCGCTCGCGCCGGCGACGGCTGCGGTGTAGGTCGTCATCGGTCCACCTTGTCAGGTCGGGGCGGGAAGGGGTGGGAGGTCGGCGCTCAGTCGGTGCCGAGCTCCATCGCGGCGGCGTCGAGCGCCTGCTCCGTCTCGGTCGAGGCGGCGGGGTTGGCCTCGATGCGCAGGGCACCGCCGGCGGGCAGCTCACCGAAGAGCGTGCCGTTCTCGACGAGGACCTGGCCCTGGTCGAGCGGCTGACCGGCGTACATCTCCAGCTTGGCGCGCGAGTCGGCGATGTCGAGGTTGCGCATCGTCAGCTGGCCGATCCGGTCGGTCGGGCCGAACACGGCGTTGTCGGTGCGCTCCATCGACAGCTTGTCGGGGTGGTAGGAGAAGTTCTCGCCCTGCGTGTCGAGGATCGAGTAGTCCTCGCCGCGCCGCAGCCGGAGCGTGACGCTGCCGGTGACGAGCGAGGCGATCCAGCGCTCGACGGACTCGCGCAGCATCATCGCCTGCGGGTCGAGCCAGCGGCCCTCGTACATGAGCCGGCCGAGCCGACGTCCGTGGGCGTGGAAGTTGGCGATCGTGTCCTCGTTGTGGACGGCGTTCACGAGCCGCTCGTAGGCGATGTGCAGCAGGGCCATGCCGGGCGCCTCGTAGATACCGCGGCTCTTGGCCTCGATGATGCGGTTCTCGATCTGGTCGGACATGCCGAGACCGTGGCGTCCGCCGATCGTGTTGGCGGCGTGCACGAGCGCGACGGGGTCGTCGAAGCGCGTGCCGTCGATCGCGACCGGCCGTCCGGCCTCGAACGTGATCGTGACGTCCTCGGTGTCGATGTCGACGGACGGGTCCCAGAACTTCACGCCCATGATCGGCTCGACGGTCTCGAGGGAGACGTCGAGGTGCTCGAGCGTCTTGGCCTCGTGGGTGGCGCCCCAGATGTTGGCGTCGGTGGAGTACGCCTTCTCCTGGCTGTCGCGGTAGGGCAGGTCGCGCTCGGTGAGCCACTGGCTCATCTCGGTCCGCCCGCCGAGCTCGCTGACGAAGTCGGCGTCGAGCCACGGCTTGTAGATCCGCAGCGCCGGGTTGGCGAGCAGCCCGTAGCGGTAGAACCGCTCGATGTCGTTGCCCTTGAACGTGGAGCCGTCGCCCCAGATGTCGACGCCGTCCTCGTGCATCGCCCGCACGAGCAGCGTGCCCGTCACGGCCCGCCCGAGCGGCGTCGTGTTGAAGTAGGTGCGCCCGGCGGACCTGATGTGGAAGGCGCCGCACGCGAGGGCGGCCAGCCCCTCCTCCACCAGCGGGGCCTTGATGTCGATCGCCCGCGCCAGCTCGGCGCCGTACTGCATCGCCCGCCCCGGGATGCCGGAGATGTCCGGCTCGTCGTACTGACCGATGTCGGCCGTGTACGTGCACGGGACCGCGCCCTTGTCGCGCATCCACGCGACGGCCACGGACGTGTCGAGCCCTCCGGAGAAGGCGATGCCGACGCGCTCGCCGACGGGCAGGGAGGTGAGGACCTTGGACATGCTCACAGTCTTGCACACACCTGCAAGGTCTTGCAGAGCGGGGGGCTTGGCCTGCTGCTGCGAGTGGTCTCCGAAAAGGCCTCGACCGGGCGGCTGGCATCCGCGCTGGTCTGGGGTCTCGGGCTGGGGGTTGGTGCTGGGGTGGACGCACGATGCTGCGTTCGTGCGTTGAAGGCTGAGGTTTCTGCGTCTCCTACGGGATCCCGTCGCGAACGCAGAGGCATTCGGCTTCGCACGCGTGAATGAAGAATCGTGGGTGCACTTTGCGGTGGGGTGACGAACGATTCTGCTTTCGGGTGGAACGGTCCACGCGAAAGCAGCATCCTTCCGACGCGACGCCCACCATCGGTGGATTCTCAACCGCAGAAGCGCTCCTGCGGTTGCAGATCCACCGATAGAACGCGCGAACGCAGATCGGTGGCCCAAGAACGCGAAAAAGAAGAATCGTGCGTCACCCACGAGCCCAAGCCAGACCGCGCGACCCGAAACCGGCCCTTGGCTCGCTGCCGGTCGAGGCCCTCTCGGAGACCACCCCCAGCGCCAGCCGAGGCAGCGCACCAGCAAGCCCAGACCCCCTGCGGCAGCGCACCAGCAGGACGACGCCCCCTGCGGCAGCGCACCAGCAGGACGACGCCCCCTGCGGCAGCGCACCAGCAAGGTCAGGACCCCCCGGCTCAGCGCAGCACGCCCCCCAGCGCCTCACCGGCGGCGACGAGGGCGGCGCGCGCCTCGGCGATCTCGGTGTCCTTGAGGGTGCGGTCGGGAGCGCGCAGGCGGACGGCGAAGGCGAGCGACTTCTGGCCGTCCGGCACGGGAGCGCCCGTGTAGACGTCGAAGAGGCGCACCGACTCGACCGCGGTGTGGGCCGACGCGAGTGCCGAGCGCAGCGACTCGGCGGTGACGGAGGTGTCGACGAGGAACGCGAGGTCCTCCTTCGCGACCGGATAGGTCGAGAAGTCGGGCCGGGGGCCGATCGCGGGCGAGGCGGCGAGCAGTGCGTCGAGGTCGATCTCGCCGGCCACCGAGCGCGGCGGGAGGCCATGCTCCTTCAGCACGGTGGGGTGCAGCTCGCCCGCGTGCCCGACGACGGTGCCGTCCAGCACGAGCGCGGCGCACCGACCCTGGTGGAACGGGGCGGTGGCGGCCTGCTCGACGGTCAGCTCGACGTGCAGGACGTCGGCCAGCCGGCGCGCGATCGCGACGGCGTCGGACCAGGCCACCGGGCGACCGGCACCGTCCCAGCCGGACCGCTCGCGCTCCCCCACGAGCACCCAGCCCGCGTGGAAGGGCTGGTGCGGCAGGGCGGCGTCGAGCGCCGCGAGCTCCTCGGGCGTCGGACGGCGGTCGGTGCCGTAGATCGGCGCCTCCGGCGACCCCTCGCGGGCGCGGAAGACCCGCCCGACCTCGCTGACCTGGACCGTTTCGTGGCCGCGGCCGACGTTCAGCGACGCGGCCCGCAGCAGCCCCACGAGCAAGGTCGTCGTGAGGCCCGGCTCCTCGGTCGACAACGGGTTGGCCAGCAGCACCTGCCGACGGCGGACGTCCTCGGCGTCGATGCCGAGCCGGTCGAGGTCGGCCGGTCCCGCGAAGGGCAGCGTCGTGACCTCGACGAGACCGGCACCCGCGAGCACGTGCCCGACCCGACGCCGCAGCTCCTGGTGGCGGGTCAGGCCCCGGCCCCCCGTGGGCGTCGGCAGCACCGACGGCACCTGGTCGTAGCCGGCCGTGCGCAGCGCCTCCTCGACGAAGTCGTAGGGGTCGTTCAGGTCGAAGCGCCAGCTCGGCGGCGTGACGACGAAGACGTCACCGTCGCGCTCCACCGAGCAGCCGTTGCGCTCGAACGTGCGCTGTGCCTCCTCGGGGGCGATCGGCACACCGCTGATCCGCGCGGGCAGGTCGACGGGCACGCGCACCGCGGCGCGGGCCGGCGCCTCGCCCACCACGGTCGCGCCCGGCTCGAGCGTGCCCCCGCCCAGCTCGACCAGCAGCTCGGCCACCCGGGCCGCGCCGACCAGGGCCAGCTCGGGGTCGACACCGCGCTCGTAGCGCTTCGCCGCCTCCGACGGCAGCCGGTGACGCTTGACGGCGCGGAAGATCGTGACCGGGTCCCAGAACGCGGCCTCGACGACGACCGAGGTGCTCGTGTCGCTGATCTCGGTCGACGCGCCACCCATCACGCCGGCCAGGCCGATCGGTCCGGAGTCGTCGGCGATGACGAGGTCGTCGGGCGTGAGGGCCCGGTCGACGTCGTCGAGGGTCGTGAGCCGCTCCCCCGCCCGCGCCCGGCGGACGACGACGTCACCCTGCAGGCGGTCGCGGTCGTAGCAGTGGTTCGGCTGCCCGAGCTCGAGCATGACGTAGTTGGAGACGTCGACGGTGAGCGAGATCGACCGCATGCCCGCGTCGGTGATCCGTCGGGCCATCCAGGCGGGCGTGGGGGCGGTGGGGTCGACGCCCGAGACGACGAGGGCCGTGAACACCGGGCACCCCTCGGGATCCTCGACGCGCACCGGGTAGGCGGGCGTGTCGGCCGACGGGACAGGCCGGTCCGCGGGGTCGGTGAAGGGGACGTCGAACGCGAGGGCGGCGTCGCGCCCGACACCGCGCAGGCTGAGTGCGTAGGCGCGGTCGGGGTTGACCTCGAGGTCGAGCGTCTGGTCGCCCAGGCCCAGGACCGCGACCGCGTCGTCGCCCGGCTCCGCGGACCCCGGCTCGAGCACGAGGATCCCCTCGGCACTGGTCTCGTCGTCGGGAAGGCCGAGCTCGCGGGTGGAGCAGATCATGCCGTCGGACACGTGGCCGTACGTCTTGCGCGAGCCGATCTCGAAGCCCAGCTCGGGCAGGTAGGTGCCGGGCAGCGACACGACCACGAGGTCGCCGACGCCGAAGTTGTGCGCACCGCAGACGATGCCGCGCGAGGGCAGGTCGTCACCCGGTGCGTCGGGCACCGACGGCTCGTTGCGCTCCGGGCCGACGTCGACGCGGCACCAGTTGATGGTCTTGCCGTTCTTCTGCTCCTCCGGCTGCACAGCCAGCACGCGGCCGACCGTGAGCGGGCCGGTGATACCGCCGCCGACGATCTCCTCGAGCTTGAGGTCGTACATCGTCAGCCGGTCGGCGATCTCCTCGGTGGTCGCCTCGGCCGGCAGCTCCACGACGGAGCGCAGCCACTCCACGGGTACGCGCATGTCTACAGACCAACTCCGAACGGCTCGGTGAAGCGGATGTCGCCGTCCCACAGGTCGCGCAGGTCCGCGATGTCGTAGCGGCTGGTGATGGTGCGGTCCAGGCCCATGCCGAAGGCGAAGCCCGAGTACTCCTCGGGGTCGACGCCGCAGGCGACGAGGACGCGCGGGTTCACGACGCCGCAGCCACCCCACTCGATCCAGCCCTCGCCGCGGCACGTGCCGCAATCGGCGACGGCCCCGGGCTCGTTGTGGCAGACGTAGCAGAGCAGGTCGACCTCGGCGCTCGGCTCCGTGAACGGGAAGTACGACGGACGGAAGCGCGTCGTGACCTCGGGCCCGTAGACGGCGGCGGCGAAGTGGTCGAGCGTGCCCTTGAGGTGCGCCATGGAGAGACCACGATCGATGGCGAGCCCCTCGACCTGGTGGAACACCGGCATGTGCGTGGCGTCGGCCTCGTCGGTCCGGTACACGCGGCCGGGGCACACGACGTAGATGGGCGGCGTCCGGGTCAGCATGCTGCGGGCCTGCACCGGCGACGTGTGCGTGCGCAGCACGAGCGCGGCCCGCTCCGGCGAGACCCAGAAGGTGTCCTGCATCGTGCGCGCCGGGTGGTTCGGTCCCAGGTTGAGCGCGTCGAAGTTGAGCCACTCGGCCTCGACCTCGGGGCCCTCGGCGACCTCCCAGCCCATGGCCACGAAGAGGTCGGCCACGTGCTCCTGGATGGTGGTGATGGGGTGCCGGGCACCGACGGGCTCGCGGTCGGTCGGCAGCGTGACGTCGACCGTCTCCTCGACGAGACGACGCTCCTCCTCGAGCGCCTCCAGCGCGGCGCCGCGTGCGGCGAGCGCCTGGTTGACGGCGCCGCGGGCCTGACCGATCCGCTTCCCGGCGTCCTTGCGCGCCTGCGGGGGCAGCGCGCCGATCTCCCGGTTGGCGAGCGCGAGCGGCGAGCGGTCGCCGGTGTGGGCGATGCGCACGGCCTTCAGCGCGTCGAGCGAGTCGGTGGCCTCGATGGCGGCGAGGGCGGCGTCGCGCGCCTGCGCGACCTCGTCCTCGCCCAGCGCGGCGACCTGCTTGGGGTCGTAGTCGGAGTTCGGGGCGGACACCCGTGCAGTCTAGTGAGCGGCGCGGACGCCCCGGCACCGGTCGGTCCCGCGGCGGCGGCGGTGCTCAGTCGGTGAGCGCGTCGGGCTCGTTGACGGGCACCCAGATCCGCAGCAGCGCGCCACCCTCCTCGGCGTCGTCGATGTCGATCCGGCCGCCGTGCTGCTCCACGATCCCCCGGACGATGTACATCCCGAGGCCGCTGCCGGCTCCGGGGCCGGCGCGCCAGAAGCGACTGAACACCCGCTGGCGCATCTCCTCGGGGATGCCGGGTCCCTGGTCGTGGATCTCCAGGACGGCTCCCCCGGCGTCGGGCAGGTGCTCGACGACGACACGGCGCAGACCGTGCCCGTGCCGCAGCGCGTTCTCGACGAGGTTGGTGACCACCTGCGTCATGCGGTCGGCGTCGCCCCAGACGAGGTAGGGCTCGCCGCGCGACTCGAGGGCGAAGGGGTCGCCGCCGGCGGAGACGCTGCGCAGGACGGAGCGCGCGACCTCGTCGAGCTTGACCGGCCCTCGCCGCAGGGTCAGTCGTCCGGCGTCGATGCGAGCCGCGTCGAGCAGCTCGGTGATCAGGCGGCTGAGCCGGTCGGCGTCGGAGTCGACGGTCTCGAGCATGAACTGGCGCTGCTCCTCGGAGAAGCGGTCCCACTTCGACAGCAGGGTCGAGGTGAACCCCTTGATGCCCGTGAGCGGCGAGCGCAGCTCGTGGGCCACGGTGGCGACGAGGTCGGAGCGCTCGCGGTCGCGCTGGTTGCGCACCTTCGCGTTGCGCACGCTCGCGACGACGCGCACGACGGCGCCACCGGGACGGTCCCGCACCAGGCGGGCGGTCACGAGGTACTCGCTCCCCCGCGGCGAGTACCAGGACTGCTCCGACAGGCGGTTGCGGATGTTGAGACCCTCGTACGGGCGGGTCGAGTCGTACCAGCTGTTGCCGTTCAGGTCGTCGAAGGGCATCGCGTCGGACAGGTGCATGCCGAGCATCTCCCCGGGCGCCGCACGCGCCATGCGCTCGATGCGTTCGTTGACGTACTCGACGACGCCGTCGGCCCCGGCGATGACCACGCCGTCGGGGAAGTCGTCGAGGTCCATGGCGAGGAATCTAGTACCAAAGGACTAGACGCGACGAGCACCCCGGCCCACCGCGATCCGCACGAGATCGGCGTTGTCGTCGACGGCTCCTCCGTCGGGTCCCTCGACGACGTCCTCGAGGCCGATGCGCGTCGACACGCCGTGGGCCACCGCCAGCTCGAGCATGGGCCACGTCGAGCGGCCCTCGCCGTGCAGCAGCACGGGGAGACCGGTGGGGCGGACGAGCTCGAGCAGACGTTCTGCCGTCTCCTCCTGGTCGGGTGCGTCGGCGAGCTCGAGCAGGACGAGCGCGGTCCGCTCGGGCCACGACGAGTCGAGCCACGCCTGCGCGGCGTCCTCGGTCCACAGCCCGGCGTTCACGGCCACCCCACGCTCGTGCAGGGCCGTCGCGAGGTCGGTGGCGCCGCGCTCGTGCCAGTTCACCGACGCGTGGTCGGGCAGCGTCGTCCAGGCGCCGACCGCGCGGATCGGCGTGCCGCCACCGGTCCAGGCCCACGCCCCGGTGGTGACGCCGACCGGGACGTCGACGGCCTCGCGGACCGCCTCCACCCAGCGCGCCACGTCGGCCGGTGCGAGGCTGTCGCGCCCGTCGTCGGTGCGCGGGTGCACGTGGAGGTCCTGAGCCCCGGCCTCGACCGCGGCGCGGGCGTCCTCGGCGCACGCGGACGCCGTCACCGGGACGGCGGGGTGCTCGTCGACGTCGCGCGAGCCGTTGAGGCACGCCTGGAGGATCACCTGCTGCACGCTGCTCATCGTGCCCCCTGCGCCCGGGCGCTGGCGTAGAGACACACCGCGGCCGCGGTGGCGAGGTTGAGGCTCTCCGCCTGTCCGAGGATCGGCACCGCCACGGCGAGGTCCGCCGCGTCGCGCACCTGCGGCGACAGCCCCTGTGCCTCGTTGCCCATGACCCACGCGGTCGGTGCGGCGAGGTCGACGGGCGACGTCACGCGCTCGGCGTCGAAGAGGTCGAGGTCGGCCTCGCCGTCGGTCGCGAGCACCTGCAGGCCGCGCTCACGGAGCGCGGCGAGGACCAGGTCGTGGTCGCGCTCGACGACCACCGGCAGGTGGAACAGGCTGCCGGCGCTGGCCCGGACCGCCTTCGGGTTCGTGGGGTCGACGCTGTCGGCCGACAGCACGACGGCGTCGGCGCCCGCGGCGTCGGCGCAGCGCAGCACCGCACCGGCGTTGCCGGGGTCGCGCATGTCGTGGCAGACCACGACGAGCCGGGGCGCGGAGGGCAGCGCGTCGAGACCACGCACGACGGTGTCGCAGACGGCGACGACGCCCTGCGGGGTGGTCGCGTCGGCGATCTCGGCGAGGACGTCGTCGTCGACGACGCTCCACGGCACCTCGCCGTCGAGGGCAGCGTCGTGCAGGGCGGCGTGACGATCGGTCGCTGCAGCGGTGGCGAAGACCTCGTGCGTGACGCCCGCCAGGGCGAGCGCCTCGCGGACGGCCTGCGGCCCCTCGGCGAGGAACTGGCCGGTCTCGGCCCGGAAACGCCGCGTGGCGAGCCGTCGAGCACGTCTGACCCGCCCGGTACGGGTGGTCAGGGTCGGCTCGGGGCTCGCCACGGGCGTGGAGGCGAAGGCGGTCAGGCCGTCGCGTCTTCCTTGGGCGCGTTCACGTCGGCCGGAAGGTTGTCCTTCGCGACCTGGACGAGCGCGCTGAACGCGGCGGGCTCGTTGACGGCCAGCTCGGCCAGCATCTTGCGGTCGACCTCGACACCCGCGGCCTTGAGGCCCTGGATGAAGCGGTTGTACGTGATGCCCTCGGCGCGGACCGCAGCGTTGATGCGCTGGATCCAGAGACGACGGAAGTCGCCCTTCTTGGCCTTGCGGTCACGGTAGTTGTAGACCAGGGAGTGAGTGACCTGCTCCTTGGCCTTGCGGTACAGACGCGAGCGCTGGCCACGGTAGCCGGACGCCCGCTCGAGGGTCTCGCGGCGCTTCTTCTGCGCGTTGACGGAACGCTTGACGCGTGCCATGTCGGTTCTCCTTCGGGTGGGGTGCGGTCAGAGACCGAGCAGCTTCTTGACCTTCTTGGTGTCCGCCTTCGACACGTCGGTCGTGCCGGCGAGGCGACGGGTCCGCGTGCTGGACTTGTACTCCAAGAGGTGACGGCGGTTGGTCTGCTCGCGGCGGAGCTTGCCCTTGCCAGTGATCTTGACGCGCTTCTTCATGCCCGAGTGGGGCTTGAACTTCGGCATCTCATGCCTCCATGTCTGGGTCGAGGTTCTCGGAGCGACGCCGGGCCTTCTTGGGCGTCGCGGTCTTCTGCTGGGCCTCGCGGCGCGCCTTCTCGGCGGCTGCCTCGGCCTCGCGCTCCGCGGTCCGCTCGGCCGTGGTCTTCGCCTTCTCGGCGGCGACCTCGGCCTGGGCCTCGGACTTCTTCTTCAGCGGTGCGAGCACCATCGTCATGTTGCGGCCGTCCTGGCGCGGGTGCGCCTCGACGACTCCCAGGTCCGACACGTCCTCACCCAGCTTCTGGAGCAGCCGGTACCCGAGCTCGGGACGGTGCTGCTCACGACCGCGGAACATGATCGTGATCTTGACCTTGTCCCCCGCCTTCAGGAACCGCACGACGTGACCCTTCTTGGTGTCGTAGTCGTGCTGGTCGATCTTGGGGCGGAGCTTCATCTCCTTGATGATGGTGTTCGTCTGGTTGCGTCGTGACTCGCGTGCCTTCTGGGCGGCCTCGTACTTGAACTTGCCGTAGTCCATGAGGCGGCACACCGGGGGGCGGGCCGTCGGGGCGACCTCGACGAGGTCGAGGTCGGACTCGGCGGCGAGGCGCAGGGCGTCCTCGATGCGCACGATGCCGACCTGCTCGCCTCCGGGTCCGACGAGACGGACCTCGGGTACGCGGATGCGGTCGTTGACGCGCAGCTCTGTGCTGATGGATCCTCCTGTGGTCTGTGTCCAGGAGGCCCACGACAATGGCCCCCGTCCCTCAGGACGGAGGCCACCGATGCACGCCGCCGGCGCGTACCGGACGGCGTCGCTCGACCGGGCGTACCGGCCGAGGTACCCCTCGATCCGCGGACCGAGCAGGTGGGAGGTGGGCCTCCACTTCGTCACCAGGATAGCAGGCGAGGCCCGCGGAACGAAAACGGCGCGCTGAGTCGCGCCACCATCCGGTGTCATCCCCGCGAAACACGGCGGACCCGGACGAGCAACAGCGCACCGCCATCCTGGCACCAGGAGGTGCGGACATGAGGTGGAGGGTGCGGGCGACGTTCCCGGACAGGCCGGGGCTGCTCGGTCGGGTGGCGCAGGCCTGCGGCGACGCGGACGTGAACATCGTCGCGATGCAGGTGTTCTCGACCCGGCCGACGGTGACCGACGAGTTCGTCGTCGAGGGCGACGACGGCTGGACCGAGCTGGCGCTCGCGGGGCTGTTCACCGAGGCGGGTGGCTCCGAGGTGTCGGTGACGCGCGCCGACGGCGACGCGCACCTCGACGCGCCGACGCGCTACCTCGACGCCGTCCACGAGGTGCTGGAGGGAGGCCGCGACGTCGAGGAGGTGCTGGGCGAGCTGCTCGCCATCGCCCCGCCCGACGTCGCCGACTACGCCGGGCACGACGTGCTCGACCTGCGACGGCGCAACGGCACGACGCTCAGGGTCAGCCGCGCGGTGCCCTTCACGGCGGTCGAGCGCGCGCGGGCGCAAGCCCTGCTGTCGCTCGTCAGCGACGCGGGCGTCGACGTCCCGCTCATCGCGCCGTCGCCGCGTCACCCGGTCCCGCTGGTGCGGGTGGCCGGGCTCGCCGACATCGAGGCCGTGTCGGCCCTGCACGAGAGGTGCAGCGTCGACACCCTCTACACGCGCTACCAGGTCCCCCTGCGGATGCCGATGACGACCCGCATGGCGCGCCGCCTCGTGACGCCGGAGCACGGGATCGCCCTGGTCGTGCAGGTCGGCCTCGACCTCGTGGGCCACGGTGTCCTCGAGAGGGGCGTGCTGGAGGGCCGTCCCGACGACCACGTCTTCCAGCTGCTCGTCGAGGACGCGTGGCAGGGTCGCGGCTTCGGCACCCTGCTCGTCAAGCAGGCCGCCCGGCACGCGAAGTCCGACGGCGCCGAGCGACTCACGTTCGTCTCCGCGGGCTCCAACGACACCCTGCTCCGGGCCGTCGGCGCCGCTGGGTTCGTCGCCCGCGTCGAGCGTCACGACGCCGCCGTGCACGTGACCGTCCCCCTCGCCGGGGTGCGGGCGGCCGAGACCGCCTGAGGTCCGGCCCGCCGAGGCAGGCCGCCCGTCAGCTCCCTGTGACCCAGGCGTGGCCGGCGTCGGTGGCGACGAGCCGGTCGCCGGCCGCGACGTGGCGCAGGTCGTCGGTCTCGACCACCTGGAAGTGCGGCGACCCGAGGTCGAGCAGGATGGCTGCGGCGCCCTCGGAGAGGGCGGCCACGGCGGCCGCCTGCCCCCACACGGGCACCGGACGAGCCTGCGGGTTCCACCGCGCCATCGCGTCGAGGCTGGTGAAGGTGAGCAGCGCCTGGCGTCCGTCGCGACCGGTCATGAGCACCGCCGCCATGTCGGCGTCCTTGTCGCCCGACACGAGCGCCTCCGGCCCGGCGGCGCGGCTCGCCTCGCCGAGGGTCGCCACGATCGGGACGAAGACCCGCACCTGGCCGAGCAGCGAGAGGACCGCCGTGGTGTCGCCGAGCACCGCACCGAGGCGAGGGTCGAGCCGGCCGTCGTCGTCGGGGAACGCCGGCTCTGCGAGCGAACGGCCCGTCACGGGACGCGCCGCACGAGGTCGTCGACGGCGTCCCGCACCCGACCGTGACCGCTGGAACCCTGCAGCGCGAACAGCATGAGCCGCTCGTCGTCGACGGTCACCAGCGTCGGCCACGGTGCGCCCTCGCCGAACGCGAAGCCTCGGACCCGCGACCACGGCACGTGGTGGGTGCGGAAGCCGTTGACGACCTCGAGCTCGTCGTCGCCCACCGTCACCCGGCTGCGTCCGATGCCGTGCAGGATCACGAGGAACACGGCGATCGAGCCGTACAGCGTGAGCGCCTGCGACAGCGTCACCTGCGCGCGGATGTCCTGCGGCAGGGCCAGGGTCACGGCCACGCTCATCGCCACGAGCGCCCCGCACGACCCGTACGCGACGTACCGGGTGCCGCCCGGGCGGTAGGTCGTCCTCACACCCGGCACGCGAGGATGTCCGTGACGAGGATGCCGCGGGCGCCGAGGCCGTACAGGCTGTCCATGATCTTCTGGGCGGCGTCGCGCGGCACCATCGAGCGCACGGCGACCCACCCCTCGCGATGAAGTGGCGACACCGTCGGCGACTCGATGCCCGGGGTCAGCTCGACGGCGCGCTCCACGTGCTCGACGCGGATGTCGTAGTCCATCATCACGTACGTGCGCGCGACGAGGACGCTGTCGAGGCGACGCTTGAACACCTCGTAGCCGGCGGGCTCCTCGGCCCCGGCACGGGTGATCAGCACGGCCTCCGACGACAGGATCGGGTCGCCGAACACGGCGAGGTCGGCCTGGCGCAGGGTGCTGCCCGTCTCGACGACGTCGGCGATGGCGTCGGCGACGCCGAGCCGGATCGACGACTCGACCGCACCGTCCAGGCGCACGACCGAGGCGCTCACGCCGCGTCCGCGCAGGTAGTCCTGGACGATCACGGGGTAGGACGTGGCGATGCGCTTGCCCTCGAGCTCGTCGATGGTCCGCATCGTGCCCGTGGGGGCGGCGAAGCGGAAGGTCGACCGGCCGAAGCCGAGCCCGACCTGCTCCGCCGCCGAGGCGGCGGAGTCGAGCAGCAGGTCGCGGCCGGTGATGCCGACGTCGAGCGTCCCCTCCCCCACGTACACGGCGATGTCGCGCGGGCGGAGGTAGAAGAACTCGACGTCGTTCTCGGCGTCGACGAGGACGAGGTCCTTCGCGTTGCGCCGCTGCCGGTACCCGGCCTCGGCGAGGATCTGGCTGGCGGCCTCGGACAGGGCGCCCTTGTTGGGCACGGCCACTCTCAGCATGGTGGGGTCCTTCTGACGATGGGGTGCGGGCCCGGCAGTCGGCTGCCGTCGACGACAGCGGCGCGGCCCAGGAGGTCAGGCTCCGCTGTCGTCACAGATGCGCGTAGACGTCGTCGAGCGTGATGCCGGCGGCGATCATCATCACCTGCGCGTGGTACAGCAGCTGGCTGAGCTCCTCGGCGGTCCGCTCGCGGCCCTCGTGCTCGGCGGCCATCCACGACTCGGCGGCCTCCTCGACGAGCTTCTTGCCGATGGCGTGCACGCCGGCGTCGAGCTCGGCCACGGTGCGCGAGCCCTCGGGCCGGGCCTGCGCCTTGGCGGCGAGCTCGGCGAACAGGTCCTCGAAGGTCTTCATGGTGACCTCAGTCTAGGGACGCGAGACCGCGGAGGGTCGCCCAGGTCGACAGAGCGGCCTCGGCGGCCTCCCGCCCCTTGTCCTCGGCGCTTCCCTCGAGACCGGCACGGTCGAGCGCCTGCTCCTCGGTGTCGCACGTCAGCAGCCCGAACCCCACGGGCACGCCGGTGTCGAGCGCGACCCGCGCGAGGCCGTCGGTAGCCGCGGCCGACACGTACTCGAAGTGCGGCGTCCCGCCACGGATGATGACGCCCAGCGCGACCACGGCGTCGAAGCCGGCTGCCGCGCAGCCCTGCGACACGAGGGGCAGCTCGAAGGACCCGGCCGCACGCAGCAGCGTCACGTCGGTGACGCCGGCGTCGGCGAGGGCGCGCTGGGCGCCCGCGACCAGACCGTCCATGACCTGGTCGTGCCAGCTCGACGCGACGATCGCGACGCGCGCGCCCGCGGCCTCGACCTTCAGGGTGGGTGCTCCGTGTCCGCTCATGACTCGTCCTCCGTGGTGTCGCCGAGGCCGAGGTCGGGCAGGTCGTGGCCCATGCGCTCGGCCTTCGTGCGCAGGTACTGGATGTTCTCGGGCGTCGGCTCGATCTGGATCGGCACCCGCTCGGCGACCTTGACGCCGTAGGCCTCGAGCTGCGTGGCCTTGTCGGGGTTGTTGGTCAGCAGCCGCACCGAGCGCAGGCCGAGGTCGCGCAGCATCTGCGCCCCCGCGGCGTAGTCGCGCTCGTCCTCGCCGAAGCCGAGGGCGAGGTTGGCGTCGACCGTGTCGCTGCCGGCGTCCTGCAGCGCGTACGCCTGCAGCTTGTGCAGCAGGCCGATCCCCCGGCCCTCGTGCCCGCGCAGGTAGACGACGACACCGGCGCCCTCGGCCTTGATCTTGGCCATCGACGCCTGCAGCTGCGGGCCGCAGTCGCAGCGTCGCGAGCCGAAGACGTCACCGGTCAGGCACTCCGAGTGCAGCCGTACCAGCACCCCCTGGCCGTCGGCGGAGGCCGCGTCGACGTCGCCGTGCACGAGCGCGACGTGCTCCGCACCGTCGATGCGGTCGCGGTAGCCGAGCGCCCGGAACGCGCCGAACTCGGTCGGCAGCGAGGTCTCCGCGAGCCGCTCGACCTGCGACTCGTGCAGGCGCAGGTGCACCTGCAGGTCCTCGATCGAGACGAGGGCGAGGTCGTGCTCGTCGGCGAACGCCCGCAGCGCAGGGGCGCGCATCAGCTCGCCGTCGTCGTGCACCACCTCGCCGATGACGCCGACCGGCGTGAGACCCGCCAGGCGGGTGAGGTCGACGGCAGCCTCCGTGTGCCCGGCACGGGCCAGCACGCCGCCGTCCTTCGCGCGCAGCGGCAGCACGTGACCCGGCATGACGAGCTCGAAGGACTCGGTCGCCGAGTCCGCCAGGACCCGGACGGTCCGTGCCCGGTCGGCGGCCGAGATGCCGGTCGTGATGCCGTCGCGCGCGTCGACGGAGATCGTGTAGGCCGTGCGCATGAGCTCGCGGTTGTGCGGCGTCATGAGCGGGATGCCGAGCCGGTCCAGGACCGCGCCCGGCGCCGGCGCGCACACGTAGCCGCTGGAGTGCCGGATGAGGAAGCCCATCAGCTCCGGTGTCGCCTTGCTCGCGGCGAAGATGATGTCGCCCTCGTTCTCGCGGCCCGGGTCGTCGACCACGACGACGGCCTTGCCGTCGCGGATGTCGGCGATCGCGCGCTCGATGCTGTCGAGCCGGACGGTGTCGCCGTCGGCGTCGGCGTAGGTGCTCATGCGGGGTTCTCCTTCGGGAGGCGGGCGGCGAGCAGCCGCTCCACGTACTTGGCGAGGACGTCGACCTCGAGGTTCACCCGGTCGCCGGGGGCGAGGGTGCCGAGGGTCGTGTCCGCGAGGGTGGTGGGGATGAGGGACACCGAGAACCAGGGAGCGGGGTCCTGGGGGTCGGTGACCTCGACGACCGTGAGCGAGACGCCCTGGACCGTGATCGATCCCTTGGGCACGAGGTAGCGCGCGAGGTCGGCGGGCAGCGAGAAGCGCAGCACCTCCCAGTGCTCGCTCGGGGTGCGGTCGATCAGCGCGCCCGTGCCGTCGACGTGCCCCTGCACGACGTGGCCGCCCATGCGACCGCCCGCCGCCATCGCGCGCTCGAGGTTGACCTCGGCCCCGGGCGCGAGGTCGCCGAGCGACGTCTTGTCGAGCGACTCGGCCATGACGTCGGCGCTGAAGACGTCGCCGTCCTGCGCCGCCAGGTCCGTGACGGTCAGGCAGCAGCCGTTGACCGAGATCGACGCTCCATGGGTCGCGTCGCTCGTGACGAGCGGTCCGCGCACGGAGAGCCGTACCGCGTCGTCGAGCGTCTCGACCGCGGTCACGACGCCCTTCTCCTCCACGAGTCCGGTGAACATCAGGGCATCTCCTCCCGCGGGGCACGCCCGGGCGTGCCGATGATGCGGATGTCGGGTCCGATCCGCGCGACGTCGTCGAGGTCGATCGGCCGCAGGTCGGCGAGCGTCGCGGCCTCGCCCTCCAGCGCGGCCCGTCCCGAGCCCAGCATCGCCGGGGCGATGTAGCCGATGACGCGGTCGACCAGCCCGGCGTTCCAGAAGCCGCCGGCCAGCCGGGGGCCGCCCTCCAGCCACACGTGGTGCACGCCGTTCTCGACCATCTTCGCGAGCACCTCCTGCGGCTCGCGGGTCTGCACCAGCAGCGTCGGCGCGACCCGGTCGAAGACGCGGTAGTAGGAGGGGATGCGCGACTCCCCCACCACCACGCGCAGCGGCTGCTGCGCGTACGGCAGGGGCAGGTCGTCGGCGTCGCGCACCGTCAGGCGTGGGTCGTCGGCCAGCACCGCGCCGGTGCCGGCCATGATCGCGTCGGCCTCCGCCCGGAAGCGCTGGACGTCACGACGGGCCTCGGCCGACGTGATCCACTTGCTCGAGCCGTCCGGTGCCGCGCTGAGACCGTCCATCGTGGCCGCGTACTTCCAGGTCACGAACGGACGTCCGTGCGTGACGGCGAAGGTCCACTCGACGTTGAGCGCCGCGGCCTCCTCCTCCAGGACCCCGCCCTCGACGTCGACACCGGCCGCGCGCAGCCGCTCGGCGCCGCCCGCGGCCTCCGGGTTCGGGTCGGACTGGCCGTGCACCACGCGAGCGACCCCTGCCGCCAGCAGCGCGTCGACGCAGGGGCCGGTGCGACCGGTGTGGGCGCAGGGCTCCAGGGTGACGACGGCCGTGGCACCGCGGGCCGCGTCGCCGGCCTGCTGCAGGGCGTCGACCTCGGCGTGGGCGGTCCCGGCACCGCGGTGCGCACCCACGGCGAGGACCTCGCCCGACGGGGCGAGGAGCACACAGCCCACACGGGGGTTCGGGAGCGTCCGCGCGGTGGACCGGGCGGCCTCGAGGGCCGTGCGCATCGCCTGCAGCTCGGTGTCGCTCGCCATCTCGTCCTCCGGTCGGGCTCGCCGCACCGGGGTCGACGGGTCCGACGCCAGGGTCCAGGACGGACCTCGGCCCCAGACCCCGCGTGTTTCCTCTCATCCGGACTTTCACCGTCGGTACCGGAGTTCCACCGGTTCAACCTCACCCCGAGAGGTGCGGGTCGCGGACTGTCACCGCCGGTTCGGACTTGCACCGACCCCGGAACACGCGAGCTGTTGCTCGTTCGGCGACAGTCTAGCCGGGCGTGTCGCACCCGCTGCGACGTCCCACGCTACGGACGCGTCGAGCCGTCCGTCCGGGCCGCGGTCGTACCGCTCAGTGCGCGCAAGCGCTGGTGGCGAGGTCCCGCAGGGTCTCCACCATGGCGCCCGGGTCGTCCGCGCCGAAGACCGCCGAGCCGGCGACGAAGGTGTCGGCGCCGGCCTCGGCGCACCGTTCGATGGTCTCGACGGAGACCCCGCCGTCCACCTGCAGCCACACCTCTCCCCCACTGGCCTCGATGAGCTCGCGGGTGCGCCGGATCTTCGGCAGGCAGAGGTCGAGGAACTTCTGGCCGCCGAACCCGGGCTCCACCGTCATCACGAGGACCATGTCGAGCTCGGGCAGCAGCTCGGCGTAGGGCTCGATCGGCGTCGCCGGCTTGAGCGCCATGGAGGCCCGCGCACCCTGGGCGCGGATCTCGCGGGCCAGCCGCACCGGCGCCGCCGCAGCCTCGACGTGGAAGGTGATGCTCCCGGCTCCGGCCTCGGCGAACGCGGGGGCCCAGCGGTCGGGGTCGGCGATCATCAGGTGGGCGTCGATCGGCTGCTGCGCCGCCTTGCTCAGCGCCTCGATGACGGGGGCACCGAGCGTCAGGTTCGGCACGAAGTGGTTGTCCATGACGTCCATGTGCAGCCAGTCCGCCGTCGGGATGCGAGCGGCCTCCCCCGCGAGGTTCGCGAAGTCGGCGTTCAGCAGGCTCGGCGTGATCTGGATGGCCATGGCCGACAGCGTAGTGGCGGGTCCGACGCCCTCGGCGCGTGGTCGGGGCTCAGGTCAGCGACGGCGCAGGAGGGCGAGGAACATGGCGTCGGTGCCGTCGCGGTGCGGCCACCACCGGTGGACGCCGACGAGCTGGGCGACACCGGGGCCGACCGACTCGACGACCTCGATCGTCTCGTCGACGAGCGGGGAGCAGGTCGCGTAGCCCACGAGCCCGCCCGGACGCGACAGCTCGACCGCGCGGCGCAGCAGCGCGCGCTGCAGCGGCACGAGCGAGGCGAGGTCCTCCGGCGTCCGACGCCAGCGCGACTCCGGCCGCCGGCGCAGCGCACCGAGCCCCGTGCAGGGCGCGTCGACGAGGACACGGTCGAAGGAGCCGGGCTCCCACGGCCCCTCGCGTCCGTCGTGGACGGTGACCTCGACGTCGGGGAGGGCCCGCAGCCCGCGTCGGACGAGCTCCGCGCGGTGCGGCTGCACCTCGTTGGCGACGAGATGGGCGCCGCGCTGCGCGGCCAGTGCACCCAGGAGCGCGGCCTTGCCGCCCGGGCCGGCGCACAGGTCGAGCCAGCGAGCGTCGGACCCCTCGAGCGCAGCCTCGGCCAAGGTGAGGGCCACCATCTGCGATCCCTCGTCCTGCACGCCCGCGCGACCGTCGCGGACGGCGGGGACGTCGCCGGGGTCACCGGCGTCGAGGACGCGCGCGTAGGGCGACACCTGGCCGGGCGTGCCCGGCAGGTCGGACGCGTCGACGAGCCCGGGGCGGGCCACGAGCGTCACCTTCGGCGGACGGTTGTCGGCCTCGAGCAGGGCGTCGAGCTCGTCGGCGGCGTCGACCGCGCGCAGAGCGGACCGCAGCGCCCGGACGACCCAGACCGGGTGCGACCGGCGGACCGCGAGGGCGTCGTCCGGCTCGAGGCCCTCGGTGAGCCGCTCGACCCAGGTGTCGAGGTCGTCGGCCGCGACCTTGCGCAGCACCGCGTTCACGAGTCCGGCCGGCTTGTGGCCGACCACGCGGCGGACGAGGCTCACGCTGGTCGACACTGCCGCGTGCGACGGCACGCGCATGGACAGCGCCTGGTGCGCACCGAGGCGGAGCACGTCGCGCACCTCGGGGTCGAGCGGCCGGCCCACGAGGGAGTCGAGCACCGCGTCGTACGTGCCGCGCAGGCGCAGCGTCCCGTGCACGAGCTCGGTGGCGAACGCGGCGTCGCGTCCGACGATGCCTCGTTCGCGCAGGAGCTGCGGCAGGAGCAGGTTGACGTAGGCGTCCCGCTCGTCGGCCGCGCGCAGCACGTCGTAGGCGACGCCGCGCGACGGGTCGCTCATACGAGCACCGTGCCCGGCTCGATCGTCGTGCCGCGCGCCCAGTCGGCCGCCGCCATCGGCTTCTTGCCCGTCGGCTGCACCGTGCCGAGCACGACGTCGGTCGTGGCGGTGCCCACGCGGACCTCGCGCCGGCCGGCCTGGACCTCGCCCGGGCGCAGCGTGTCGTCGGTCGTCGGGGTGACGGGTCCGAGCTTCACGCGTTGCCCGTCGAGCAGCGTCCAGGCACCGGGTGCGGGCGTGCACCCGCGGACCTGGCGGTCCACTGCGAAGGCCGGACGGCTCCAGTCGACGTGCGCGTCGTCGGTCGTGAGCTTCGGGGCGTACGTGACGCCGTCCTCGGGCTGGGCCACGGCGCCGATGTCGCCGTCCTCGACGTGGTCGAGGGCGTCGACGAGGAGCCGCGCGCCCTCGTGGGCGAGCCGCTCGAGGAGCGTGCCGGCGGTGTCGTCGTCGCGGATCCGCTCGGTGATCGTGCCCAGCACCGGTCCGGCGTCGAGCGCCTCGACCAGGCTGAAGACCGTGGCGCCCGTGACCTCGTCGCCGGCCATGATCGACCGCTGGACCGGCGCGGCGCCGCGCCAGGCGGGCAGGGCCGAGAAGTGCAGGTTGAGCCAGCCGTACTCCGGCACGTCGAGCGCCTCGCGCTTCAGCAGGGCGCCGTACGCGACGATCGGGCAGCAGGCGGGACCGATCTCGCGGAGCCGGTCGAGGAACGCCGGGTCGTCGGCACGCGCGGGCTTGAGCACCTCGATGCCGAGCTCCGCGGCTCGGGCCGCGACCGGGGAGGGGTGCAGGGTGCGACCGCGACCCTGGCGCGCGTCGGGGCGGGTCACGACCGCGGCGACGTCGTGCCGGCTCCCGAGCAGCGCCTCCAGGGACGGCAGGGCGGTCTCGGGGGTACCTGCGAACACGATCCTCACGTCGGCCGAGTCTAGGTGCTCGCCACGACCCGGCCTGCCCCGCGTGGTGGTGCCGTGTGGTGGTGCCGTGTGGTCGTGCCGTGTGATGGTGCGGGGACTCAGAAGGCGTGCGGGTCGACGCGCACGCGCAGCGGCGGCTGCTTGGCCGCCGAGCGGGCCGCCTGCACGTCCTTCAGCGCGGCAGCCAGGGCCGGGCCCTCGCGACGTGGCGCCCGCAGCACCAGACGCTCGTGGACCGGCTCGCCCGGGCGCGTGGACGTGGGCACCGGCCCGAGCACCTCGGTGGAGGGCGTCCACCGTGCGTCGACGAGCGGCGCGACGTCGGCGACCGGACCTTCGAGCACGGCCACCCGGGCGACGGGAGGCAGGTGGGCCTCCGAGCGCTCGGCGAGCTCGCGCTCGGCGAGCCCGGCGGGGTCCGCGCGCACGAGTCCTTGCAGGAGCGCCGGGTCGCCCACCGCCACGGCGTCGGCGCGCTCCCGCGCCAGAGCGAGGGCGTTGAACCAGCGGCGGTGCGCCTCCTCGAGCACCCGGAGGTCGTCGCGGCCCAGGGCGAGCCAGGTGTCCATGAGCACGACGAGCGCGTAGCCCCCGGCCACCCGAGGCTCCGCGCCGGGCGTGGCGAGCACCAGCACGTCGCCCTCGGGCGCGACAGCCAGCACGTCGGCGCCGCCGGAGGTGACCACCTCCCGGCCCGGGAACGCGGCGGCGTACTCCTCGGCGGTCCGCAGCTGGCCGACGACGGGTGCGCGGAGCCGGTGCGACCCGCAGGTGCGGCAGGACCAGTGCGGAGCAGCGGCCCCGCACCAACGGCACGTGGGCTGGGCGTCGCGACCGGACTGGGCGAGCGGTCCCTCGCACGTCGTGCACCGGGCCGGGGTCCGGCAGTCCTGGCAGGCGAGGGAGGTGCGGTAGCCCCGGCGCGGCACCTGCACGAGCACCGGTCCGTCGGCGCGCCGGACCGCGGCGAACACCTCGTGCGGCAGCCGGGCGGGAGCACCACCGGCGACGCTGCCGTCGGTGACGGCGAGCCGTGGCCAGGCGCGACGCCGGGTGACCGCCTCGGCCCGGACCGACCGTGCCCAGCCCGACGCGACCAACGACTGGCCCTCCGCCGTGCGCGCGTAGCCCGCCAGGAGCAGCGCCGTGTCCTCCCGGACGGCGCGGGTGAGCAGCACCTCGCGGGTGTGCAGGTACGGGGCGCGGGGCTCGACGTACAGGTCGTCGCCGTCGTCCCAGAGCGCCACGAGGCCCAGCTGCCGGACGGGCGCGAAGGCGGCGGCGCGGGTGCCCAGCACCACCGACACCTCGCCCCTCGCGACGGCCAGGAACGCCCGGTAGCGCTCGGCGGGCTTCTGCGCGGACGACAGGACCACGTGACGTCCGTCGCCGAGGACGGAGCCGAGCACGGTGTCCCAGTGGTCGAGGTCGCGGGCGTCGGGGACGCAGACCACGCTGCCGCGACCGGAGCGCAGCGTGGCCAGGACCGCCTCCGCGACGGCGACCGCGGGGTCGCGCAGCGGGAGAGCCTCCCACACGACGCGCGGCGCTCCGCCGGACTCCAGCGAGGTGAGGAGGGTGGGGCCGTCCGGCCACAGGTGCCAGGCCTCGTCGTCGACGTCGGGCAGGGGACCCTCGGGCGCGGGGGTCGACGGACGTGCCTCGACCCGTGCCTGACGGGGCGGGACGGCCAGGCGCAGCACGTCGGACAGCGTGCCCGCCCAGCGGTCGGCGACCTCGCGAGCCAGTCCGAGCACCTCCGGGCTCAGCACCGGTTCGGCCGACACGACCTTGGCCAGTGGCGCGAGCCGGCCCTGGTGCGACGACCCGCCGCCGACACCGACCACGAACCCGTCGGTGAGTCGCCCGGCGAAGCGCACCTTGACCCGGCATCCGGGCACGGGCTGCGGATCGAGCTCGGGGGGCACCGCGTAGTCGAAGAGCCGGTCGAGGTGCGGCAGCGGCGTGTCGACCGCCACCCGCGCGACCAGCACGGGCTCGGCGTCAGGACCAGGCTGGTCGGCCGCCTCCGGGCCCGCTGCCGCCTGGGTCGTCGGTGGGGGCTGGGTCGTCGGTGGGGGCGAGGGCGGCAGCGCGAGGAGCTCGAGCTGGTCGCTGGTGGTCACGCGGACTGTCTACCAGTCGGCTCCGACGGCGCGACCGCCCCACCATGGCCCCACCCACGGGCCCGTCACGGTCCCACCCACGACGGACGAGACGCCGCCCCGGGCCGGGGACGGCGTCTCGTGCGGTGCGGCGGCCCGGAGGCCGGGCGCTCAGTCCAGCAGGCTGCGCAGGACGTACGGCATGATGCCGCCGTTGCGGTAGTAGTTCGCCTCGCCGGGGGTGTCGATGCGCACGACCGCGTCGAACTCGACGGTGTCGCCGCCCTCCTTCGTCGCGACGACCTTGACCGTGCGCGGCGTGGTGCCCTCGTTGAGCTCCGTGACGCCGGTGACCGAGAAGGTCTCCTCGCCCGTGAGGCCCAGCGACTCGGCGTTCTCGCCCTGCGGGAACTGCAGCGGGAGGACGCCCATGCCGATGAGGTTCGAGCGGTGGATGCGCTCGTAGGACTCCGCGATGACGACCTTCACGCCCAACAGGGCCGTGCCCTTGGCCGCCCAGTCGCGCGACGAGCCCGAGCCGTACTCCTTGCCCGACAGCACGACCAGCGGGACGCCGGCGGCCTGGTAGTTCTGCGACGCGTCGAAGACGGTCGTGACCTCTCCCCCGGCCGTGAAGTCGCGCGTGAAGCCGCCCTCGGTGCCCGGGGCGATCTGGTTGCGCAGGCGGATGTTCGCGAACGTGCCGCGGATCATGACCTCGTGGTTGCCGCGGCGCGAGCCGAGGGAGTTGAAGTCACGCGGCTCGACGCCCTTCTCCATCAGGTACTTGCCCGCGGGGCTGTCCTTCTTGATGGCACCGGCCGGGCTGATGTGGTCGGTCGTCACCGAGTCGCCGAGCTTGAGGAGCACGCGGGCGCCGTCGATGTCGGTGACCGGCTCCGGCTCCAGGCCCATGCCGTCGAAGTACGGCGCCTTGCGGGCGTACGTGGAGTCCTCGTCCCAGGCGAACGTGTCGCCCTCGGGCGTCGGCAGGTTCTGCCAGCGCTCGTCGCCCGCGAAGACGTCGGCGTACTCCTTGCCGAACGTGTCGCTCGTGATCGAGGAGGCGATGACGTCCTCGACCTCGGCCGGGGACGGCCAGATGTCCTTGAGGTACACCGGGTTGCCGTCGGTGTCCTCGCCGAGCGGCTCCGTCGTGATGTCGACGTCCATCGAGCCGGCGATGGCGTAGGCGACCACCAGCGGCGGGGACGCCAGGTAGTTCATCTTGATGTCCGGGTTGATGCGGCCCTCGAAGTTGCGGTTGCCCGACAGCACCGAGACGACGGCGAGGTCGTTCTCGTTGACGGCGGCGCTCACCTCGGGGATCAGCGGACCGGAGTTGCCGATGCAGGTCGTGCAGCCGTAGCCGACGAGGTTGAAGCCCAGCTTGTCGAGGTAGGGCGTCAGGCCGGAGCGGTCGTAGTAGTCCGAGACGACCTTCGACCCGGGGGCCAGCGTCGTCTTGACCCACGGCTTGCGCGACAGGCCCTTCTCGACGGCCTTCTTCGCCAGGAGCGCCGCGCCGATCATGACCGACGGGTTCGACGTGTTGGTGCACGACGTGATCGCGGCGATGGTGACGGCGCCGTGGTCGAGCGTGAACGTCTGGCCGTCGAGCGTGACCTCGATCGGGTTGCTCGGGCGACCGCCGTCGGCGGGGACGCACGACAGGTAGTCGCGCGAGGGCGTGGTGCCCTCGGAGTCCGACGCCGGCGGGTCGGACGCCGGGAAGGACTCCTCGAGCGCCTCGTCGTACTTGCCGGTCGTCGTGTCGGCCTCCTCCTCCACGTAGGCGGCGAGCGCGCCACGGAAGCCCTGCTTGGCCGACGTCAGCTCGACCCGGTCCTGGGGACGCTTCGGGCCGGCGATCGACGGCACGATCGTCGACAGGTCGAGCTCGAGGTACTCGGAGTAGCGCGGCTCGTGGTCCGGGTCGTGCCACAGGCCCTGGGCCTTGGCGTAGGCCTCGACGAGCGCGACCTGCTCGGCGCTGCGGCCGGTCAGCTCGAGGTACTTCGTGGTCTCCTCGTCGATCGGGAAGACCGCGATGGTGGAGCCGTACTCGGGGCTCATGTTGCCGATCGTGGCGCGGTTGGCCAGCGGGACGGCGCCGACGCCGGAGCCGTAGAACTCGACGAACTTGCCGACGACGCCGTGGTCGCGCAGCATCTCGGTGATCGTGAGCACGAGGTCGGTCGCCGTGGCGCCCTCGGGCAGCTCGCCGTGCAGCTTGAAGCCGACGACGCGCGGGATGAGCATGCTGATCGGCTGGCCGAGCATCGCGGCCTCGGCCTCGATGCCCCCCACGCCCCAGCCGACGACGCCGAGGCCGTTGACCATGGTGGTGTGGGAGTCGGTGCCGACGCAGGAGTCGGGGTAGACCGTGCCGTCCTTGTCGAACACGACGCGCGCGAGGTGCTCGATGTTGACCTGGTGCACGATGCCGGTTCCAGGCGGGACGACCTTGAAGTTGTCGAAGGCGCCCTGGCCCCAGCGCAGGAACTTGTAGCGCTCGCCGTTGCGCTCGTACTCGATCTCGACGTTGCGCTCGAACGCCTCGGGCGTGCCGAAGACGTCGGCGATCACGGAGTGGTCGATGACCATCTCGGCGGGAGCGAGCGGGTTGATCTTCGACGGGTCGCCGCCGAGGTCGACCATGGCCTCGCGCATGGTGGCGAGGTCGACGACGCAGGGGACGCCGGTGAAGTCCTGCATGATCACGCGTGCGGGCGTGAACTGGATCTCCTGGTCGGGCTCGCTCGACGGGTCCCAGGCGGCGATCGCCTTGATGTCGTCGGCCGTGATGTCGGCCCCGTCCTCGGTGCGCAGCAGCGCCTCGAGCAGGACCTTCAGGCTGAACGGGAGCGTGGCGACGTCGAGGCCGTCACCCTGCACCGCGTCGAGCTTGAAGTACGTGTAGCTGGTGCCGTCCACCTCGAGCGTCTGCTCGGCGTTGAAGCTGTCGACCATGGGCTGTCTCCTTCGCGTCGGGTTCCATCCTGCCGACCGGACCGCCGGGCTGCCAGGTCAGGTGCGCCTTACCTGACGCCCTCCTGACTGCCGCGGCACGAGCACCGTGGGGGTGTCCGGCCGAGAAAGTCTCTTGATGTCAAGATACACGATGTCAAGAGGAATGTCCGACGCAGCGGGAGCCGACGCGTCAGAAGAGCCCGGGCCAGCGCCAGAGGAGCGGCCACATGAACGCCAGCTGCGCCGCGCACACCGCCAGGACGCCCACCACCCCGACCGCGTCGAGGACGACGAGCGCGCGACGCCGCGGCACCGAGGTGGCCGCGTCGTCGCCGTGCGCCCGGACGACCTCGGTGCCGGCGACGCGGTCGAGCACGCCGCGGTGCATGCCGAGGAGCAGCGGCACGAGCAGCGCCAGGAGGCCAAGGTAGGCCGCGAACCCCAGGTGCCACGCGTCCGGCGTGGCCGAGCGCAGGACCGTGGGCAGGCCGATGGGCACGGCCGCCACCGCAAGGTCGATGAGCACCGCGGCGGCGAGCCCGCGCAGCAGCCCACGCGCGGCCCCGGTCGGGCCCCCGTCGCCGGCGCGGACGACACGCAGGCTCTCGCGGTGCTTGCCGATGCTGTGCCCGCGCACGCCTTGGCGCAGGCCGTTGTTCCACAGGACGAAGAGCTCACCGGCGACGAGTCCGCCCAGCAGCAGGCCGTCGGAGCGACCCAGGGTCCAGACGTCGCCGGTCGTCGCGCTGCCCAGGATCCGCGCGACGAGCACGACCAGGGCGCCTGCGGTGAAGGCGACGCAGAACAGCAGCACGTCCTGGGCGAGCGCCGAGCGTCGCAGGTCGCCGACGGTGCGCTCCTCCTCCCCGAGGGTGCGTTCCTCCCCGCCGACGTCGGACGCGGGCGTGAGGTCCTGGGCGTCGTTCATCGCATCGCTCCGATCCAGCGGGCGGCCGCGCGGCCGTCGCGCACCCGACTCTCCCACGTCATGCCCACCGCGAGCATCGACACACCGGCGACGGCGATGAGGATCCAGCGCGGGAGCGCGACGGCGACGGGACCGAGCTGGACGAGGAGCAGCAGCCCCACCAGGACGGCCCCTGCCGCGAAGGGCGCGAGCCAGCGCAGCCGGACGCCGAGCGCCAGCACGGCGAGCGACACGAGCCCCAGCGCGAGCCCGCGCGGACTCGTCGGGGCCAGGAGCGCCTGCGGCAGGCTCGGCAGGAGCCCGAGCACGAGCCCCGGCCCGAGCGCGACCACCGTGCTGCGCGGCGGCTCGGTCCGCAGCAGCACCCACGCCCCGGCAGCGAGCAGCACGAGCGCGAACGGGACGGTGTAGGCCTCGACCACCCCGACGTCGCTGGCCACCAGCCGCAGCACGTAGGCGATGCCGAGCGGCACGGGCGCCACCCATCGCAGGGCGGCCCGGTCGGGGACGAGGAGCGAGACGAGCACGAGCGTCGCGCCGAGCAGCGTGAGCAGCAGCGCCAGCCAGCCCAGAGACGTCGTCCCGGCCGCCCAGAGCACGGTGACGATGAGCACGGTCACGGCGGCCAGCTCGACCCCACGACGTCCTCGACGGTCGGCGAGGAGTGCCGACGCGCCCGCCCCGACCACGAGGGCCGTCAGCAGGACGACGAGCGAGGCGACGGTCGCGGGCGCGTCGACCAGCGCCAGGACCGGGACCGTCGAGACGATCGTGGTCCCTGCCGCCGCCGACGTGGCGACGTCGCGCCAGGGCTGCCCGTCGTCCGGCAGCGCGCAGACGCCGAGCAGGACGGCGGCCAGGGGCCAGGCGACCACGGCCGTGCCCCAGTCGCCGATGCACACGACGACGGCGGCTGCCGCGAGCACACCGCCGACCGCCCGCAGGACGGCGCGGTCGGCGACCAGCAGCGAGACCAGGACGGCCGCCGCAGCCGGGAGCAGGAGGGTGGCGGCGAGCCACACGACGTCGAGGTCGACCACGGCCGCGGCGACGAGCACCCCGCCCACCGCCAGCAGACCCGAGCCGCCCTCGACACCGACACGACCGCTGCGGTCGCGCAGCCCGGTGCCGGAGACCAGCAGTGCGAGCGCGGCCGCCCCGGAGAGGACGACTCCCGCCGCGCCCGTCGCCAGGTCGGCCAGCAGGACGGGCGGCACGAGGGCGAGCCCGACGAGCACGGTCCCGACCGCAGCCAGCACCTCCTGCGCCGGCGCAGGTCGTGCGGCCCGCGCGGCGACCACGGCGACGAGCGCGGCCGCACCCCACACCCACCACGCCGTGGACCAGTCCCCCGCGACCAGGAGGTCCGCGACCACCACCGCCGTCGCCGCGAGAGCGGGATGGACGACGCGTCGACCGTGCGGCGCGGCCGCGACGAGCGCCAGGGTCGCCCCGACCGACAGCGCGGCGATCGCTCCCGCTCCCGGGGTGACCTCCGCCGCACTGGTCGCGACCGTCACGAGGAGCGCGGCGGCGACGCCGGTCTCGACCCCGGTGCGCCGCGCGTCGTCGTCGACGAGGAGCACACCGACGACGAACGTGAGCACGACCGCGGCGACCAGCGTGGCCAGTCGGACCTGCGCGTCGCCGTCGAGCGCCACCACCAGCGCGCCTGCCGTGCCGGGACCCCAGGCAGCGGCGAGGCCGAGCGCGACGGCACTCCGCAGGCGTGGCGCCCGCACGAGCGCGACGACGACCAGGCCGAGGGTCGAGGCAGCCCACACGACGACGCACGCCCATGGCGCGTCGAGGGCGAGCGCGGGTGCGACGCCGAGCGTCGCGACCGACACCCACGCCCATGGCGCGGGCCCTTCGGCGGGCGTCCCGAAGGTCGTCACGGCCCAGAGCACGAGGGCACCGGCGACGACGCTGCCGGCCAGCAGCACCGCGGACGGGCCGGCGTCGGCGAGCACCGACCAGGCGGTGACGACGGCGACGCTGGTGGCCCCGCCGAGCGACCAGGGGCGCAGGTGCCTCAGGACGCGCCAGCGTGCAGCCCCGAGGACGACGAGGGTCGCTGCGGCACCGAGGGTCCACGCGAGCCAGGGGCGGTCGGTGCCGGGCACGTCGAAGGTCGTGAGGGGGTGGTCGATGCGCTGGCCGCCGGTGGTGGACAGCGCCTCACCCACCACGGCCAGCAGCTGTGCTCCCCAGGGGAAGAGCGCGAGGGCCACCAGGAGCGACGGCGCGATGCCTGCCGCACGCGCGCCTCGTGCCCACGGTCCTCGTCCGGGGACCCAGACGGCCGGCACCGCGACCGCGGCGAGCACGAGCAGGGCGCCGTACTGCGGAGCGGCCGACCACGCGGGCAGGGCGGCCAGGAGCGTGAGCGTCGAGAGCGCGGCGCCCGCCGAGATCGTGCGGGCCGTGGCGGGCAGCCGGCCGAGCGACGCGGCCCCGGCGGCGACGCCGGCGACGATCGCGAGGGGGACACCGTGGGCGCCCGCCGAGCAGGTCCCTCAGGGCAGGGTGTGCGACGGCGTCCGCGAGGGCCAGGACGACCGCGACCAGCGCGGCGACCCCGCCCGCGGCGAGAGCGAACCACGCCCCGCCCCGTGCGGTCGCCCGGTGGAGCGCGGCCCCGACGAGCACGGCGACGACGAGCGCCGCGGTCGCCGACCAGAAGGGACGCGCTCCGCCGTCGTCGAGCAGGACCGCCACCCGCACCCCGGCCACCGCACCGGCGAGGCCGCCGAGCACCGACACGACGACCAGCTCGCGGGCGTCGTCGAGGGTGCGTCGTCCGAACCTGACGATCCCCGCGGTCGCGAGCACCACCAGGGCGGACCACAGCAGGTCCCACGGCGCGCTGGGCAGCGTGTCGAGCCCGAGCAGCCCCTGGTCGCGCGCGGCGAACCAGTCGAGCGTGAACAGCCCCAGGAAGACGGTCCACAGGGCCTCGGCCGACGCCCGCAGGCGCTGGCGCGTGACGACGGTGGCGACACCACCCGCGACGAGGGTCGCGGCGAGCAGCACGAGGGCGCGGCCGAGGATGCCCATCGGGCCCCAGTAGACCGTGATGAAGATGGCGCCGGCCACGAGCAGGGCGAGGGCACCCAGCGCCAGGAGGACGGTGCCCACCGAGACGGGGGCGCGAGGCGTCGTCGCGGCGACGGAGTCGACCGTGGGGACGGACTCGACCGTGGGACGGCTGGGGGCGGGGCCCGACGGGGTGACGCCGGCGGCTGCCGGCGCGGGTGCCGCTGCTGGGGCCGTGACTGGCGCCGTGGCTGGCGCCTGGACCGGCGCGACGGGCGGCGGCGGCACGGACGGCACCGTCACGGTCGGCGCGGGCACGGGCGCCTGGACCGTCGCCGGCCGACTGGCGTGGCGGGCCCGCTCGAGGTCGCGGTCGACCCGCATGAGCTGGTTCCACAGCCGCCCCGCCTCGGCGGTGCGCAGGTCGAGACCGCAGCGGGCACAGACCCGCGCACCGGCGAGTCGCGCCCGGCAGTCGGGGCACACGGTCGGGTCGGCGTAGGCCATGGCGACACCCTGCCCGTCCAGGTGGTCCTCGGACAACCTCGTCGGCCGCCGTTGAGGTCAGTCCACGCGGTCGAGGACGGCCACGCACTCCACGTGGTGCGTCATCGGGAACAGCGCGAACGCCCGCAGCGGACCGAGGCGGTACCCGTGCTCGGCGAACGTGGCGACGTCGCGGGCGAGCGCCGCCGGGTCGCAGGCCACGTAGACGACGCGGCGGGCACCGAGCGCCGCGACGCCCGGCACGGCCTTGCGCGCGCCGGTGCGGGGCGGGTCGAGGACGACGACGTCGACGCCCTCGGCGAGCGCGGGGTCGCGACGCAACGCCCCCTCGGTCGAGTCGGCCACGAGACGCACCTCGCTGCGACCGTGCAGCGACCTCCGGGCGTCGCGGGCACCCTGGCGGTCCGCCTCGACGCTGACCACGAGGCCGTCCGGTCCGACGGCGTCGGCGAGGAAGGCGGTGAAGAGGCCCACCCCGGCGTACAGGTCGGCGACGCGGTCGCCGGGGCGCGCCTCGGCGGCATCGAGGACCGCGTCGACGAGGGTCCGTGCCGCCTCCGGGTGCACCTGCCAGAAGCCCGAGCCGGTGACGGTGAAGTCGTGCGGTGCGACGTGCTCGGTGAGCCGGGTGCCTCCGGCGCGGCGGTGACCGTCGGTGCCGGCCACGCCGTCGACGTCGAGCTCGGCGGGCACGGCGGCGTCGGTGACGACGAGGCGCTGCCCGGTCGACGACACGATGGCCTCGACCGGGCCGCTGTCCCACCGGTGCGCGGTGACGTCGGGCAGGTCGGGGTGGGCGATCGGGCAGTGGTCGACGGGCACGACCTCGTGCGAGCGGTGCTTGCGCAGCCCGGGCCGCCCGTCGGGGGTGGTCGACCACGTGACGCGGGTGCGCCAGCCGAGGGTGGGTCGGACCTCCTCGACGACGACGTCGCGCTCGATGCCGGCGAGTCGGCTCAGCTGCTCGGCGACGACGTCGGCGAGCAGTCGGCGCTGCGCGGCGGGGTCGACGTGCTGGAAGTCGCAGCCACCGCAGGTGCCCGCGAGGGCGCAGGGCGGCTCGACGCGGTCGGGCGAGGCCTCCAGGACCTCGACGGCGTCGGCTCGCAGGAACCGCTTGCTGGTGTCGGTGACGCGGATGCGGACCCGCTCCCCCGGGAGGCTGTGCCGGACGAACACGACCTGCCCGTCCAACCGCGCCACACAGCTTCCGCCGTGGGCGACGGGCCCCACCTCGACCACCGGCAGACTCGACTCGTTCACACCCGACCACCCCGCACGGGCCCACGAGCCCACCGAGGGCACAGGGCGACGGGCCCCACCTCGACCACGGGCAGATCGGAGTCGCTCACGGGCGCGTGTCCGGACTGTCGTCGTGGGGCTGCTCGGGGCGGGGCTGGTCGCCGAGACCGCGGCGGACGTCGCCGGGCGCGGGCCCGATGACGCTGCGCGGGTTGACCTTGGCGGCGGAGCTGAGCTGGTAGGGCACGCTCGTGACCATGACGCCGGGCATGAACAGCAGGCGCCCCTTGAGACGGAGCGCGGTCTGGTTGTGCAGGAGCTGCTCCCACCAGCGTCCGACGACGTACTCGGGGATGTAGACGCTGACGATGTCGCGGGGGCTCTCGCGGCGCTTCTCCTTGACGTACTTGACGACGGGGCGCACGAGCTCGCGGTACGGCGAGGAGACGACGGTGAGCGGGACGGGGATGGCGAGCTCGTCCCACCGCTCGCGGAGGGCGGTGGTGTCCTGCGGGTCGAGCTCGACGTAGAGCGCCTCGAGCGTGGACGGCCGGGCGACGCGGGCGTAGGCGAGGGCGCGGAGGGCGGGCTTGTGGAGGCGTCCGATGAGCACGACCGCGTGCACCCGGGACGGGAGCGCGACGTCGGTGTCGTCGATGGCGAGCTCGTCGCTGACCCGCTGGTAGTGACGGTTGATGCCGAGCATCAGGAAGAAGACGAACGTCATGGCCAGGATGGCGATCCAGGCGCCGGCGAGGAACTTGGTGATGAGGACGATGACGAGCACGGTCGCGGTCATCGCGAGGCCGAAGCTGTTGACGACGCGCGAGCGCTTCATGCGACGCCGTTCGGCGGGGTCGGTCTCGGTCGCGAGGTGGCGGGTCCAGTGCCGGATCATGCCGAGCTGGCTGAGGTTGAAGGAGACGAACACGCCCACGATGTAGAGCTGGATCAGCTTGGTGACCTCGGCGTCGAACGCGAGGATCAGGACGATGGCGGCGACGGCGAGCAGGACGATGCCGTTGCTGAACGCCAGACGGTCGCCGCGGGTGTCGAGCTGGCGGGGCAGGTGGCCGTCGCGGGCCAGGATCGAGCCGAGGACGGGGAAGCCGTTGAAGGCGGTGTTCGCGGCGAGGACCAGGATCACGCCCGTGCAGGCGATGGTGAAGTAGAACAGCGGCTGGGCGTCGCTGTAGAGGGCCTTCGCGAGCTGGGCGATGACGGTCGGCTGGTCGTAGCCCTCGCCGACGGGCTGGCCGTCGAGCAGCAGCTGGTGGGCGGGGTCCTCGACGTAGCGGACGTGCATGGCGTCGGCGAGCAGGATGATGCTCATCAGCATCGTGATGGAGATGGTGCCGAGGAGCAGGAGCGTCGTGGCGGCGTTCTGGCTCTTCGGCTTGCGGAAGGCGGGCACGCCGTTGCTGATCGCCTCGACGCCGGTGAGGGCGGCGCAGCCGGACGAGAAGGCACGCGCCAGCAGGAACGCCATCGCCAGTCCGGTGAGCGCCGAGTCGTAGGGCGCCTCGGCGGCGATGTCGTACGGCGCGCTCTCCGCCTGCGGCAGGTCGCCGAGGAGGTACCGGACGAGCCCCCAGGCGGCCATGAGGCCGATCGCGAGCATGAACAGGTAGGTCGGGACGGCGAAGGCGGTGCCGGACTCCTTCGTGCCGCGCAGGTTCAGCGCCATGAGCAGCAGGACGAGGACCGACGCGGCGAGCGCCTCGTGGCCGACGAGCCACGGGATGGCCGAGGTGGCGTTCTGCACGCCCGAGGAGATCGACACGGCGACCGTGAGGACGTAGTCGACCAGCAGGGCGCTCGCCACCGTCACGCCGGCCTTCGGCCCGAGGTTCGTCGTGGCGACCTCGTAGTCGCCGCCGCCGCTCGGGTAGGCGTGGACGTTCTGGCGGTAGGAGGCGACGACCGTGAGCATGACCAGGACGACGGCGATGCCGATCTTCCAGTTGAAGGCGTAGGCGGTGATGCCGCCCATGGAGAGCGTCAGGAAGATCTCGTCAGGGGCGTAGGCGACGGACGACAGCGCGTCGCTCGCGAACACGGGCAGGGCGATGCGCTTCGGCAGCAGCGTCTCCCCCAGCTGGGTACTGCGCAGCTTCCGTCCGACGATGGTCCGCTTGACGGACTCGACCATGCCCACGAGCGACGATGGTAGCCGCGGGGTCGTCCGCCCGCCGGGGCGCGGGCGCACGGCGCGGCACCGGTGCGCCGGACCGTCCCACGACGTCCTCGCGTCCGTGTAGCGTCGCCTCCGTGCACATCGTGATCATGGGCTGCGGCCGCGTCGGCTCGACGCTCTCGCGCAGCCTCGAGGAGCGCGGCCACACGACGGCCGTGATCGACTCCAACCCTGACGCGTTCCGTCGCCTGGGCCCCGGCTTCACGGGGACGACGGTCACCGGCATGGGCTTCGACCGCGAGGTGCTGCGCGCGGCCGGGATCGAGCAGGCCGACGGCTTCGCGGCGGTCTCCAGCGGCGACAACTCCAACATCATCTCCGCGCGCGTCGCTCGCGAGCAGTTCGGCGTCGGCAACGTCGTCGCGCGCATCTACGATCCGGGTCGCGCCGAGGTGTACGAGCGGTTGGGCGTGCCCACGGTCGCCACCGTCCCGTGGGCCGCCGACCAGGTGCTGCGACGTCTGCTGCCGGCCGGGTCCGAGCCGGCCTGGCGCGACCCGTCCGGCCAGCTGCGCCTCGACACCGTGTACGCACCGTTCCCCTGGATCGGCCGTCACGTCTCCGACCTCGAGGACGCCGCCGGCGTGCGCGTCGCGTACCTCACCCGGCTCGGCTCCGGGGTCGTCGCGACGGCCCGCACCGTGATGCAGGAGGGCGACGTGCTCGCCGTGTTCATGCGAGACGAGGACGCCGAGCGTGCCCACGCGGTGCTCGAGTCCGGACCTGAGGAGGCCTGATGCGCGTCGCCATCGCCGGTGCCGGTGCGGTCGGCCGTTCCGTCGCCCTCGAGCTGACCGAGAACGGTCACCAGGTGCTGCTCATCGACAAGTCGCCGGGGTCCATCCGCTCCGACGTCGTGCCCGACGCCCAGTGGCTGCTCGCCGACGCGTGCGAGATGTCGTCGCTGGCCGAGGCAGGCCTGCACACGTGCGACGTCGTCATCGCGGCGACCGGTGACGACAAGGTGAACCTCGTCGTCTCGCTGCTCGCGAAGACCGAGTTCTCGGTGCCGCGCACGGTCGGCCGCGTGAACCACCCCAGCAACGAGTGGCTGTTCGGCGAGTCGTGGGGGGTCGACGTGGCCGTCTCCACCCCGCGTCTCATGTCGGCGCTCGTGGAGGAGGCGGTCTCGGTCGGCGACCTCGTCCGCCTGTTCACCTTCCGCCAGAGCAACACGAGCCTGGTCGAGCTGACCATGCCCGCCGACTCCCCCTACACGGGCCGCCTCGTGCGCGACGTGCCCTGGCCGCGTGACGTCGTGCTCGTCGCCATCCTGCGCGACAACGCCATCGAGACCCCCGACCCCGAACGCTCCCTCGAGGCCGGCGACGAGCTGCTGTTCGTCACCGCCGAGGACGCCGAGGTCGAGATCGGCTCGCTGCTCTCCCCCAAGTCCTGACGTCGCGTCGCCCTCTTTCTGGGGTGGCGCTACTCCTCGCTCGGGTGGGGTGCGCTGGCGCGGCTTCTCGCTCGGGTGGGGGTGCGCCGGCGCGGCTCCGACTCGTCCTGCGCTCCGCAAGGGCCTCGACCGGGCGGATGGGAACGGCGGCGGCTCGAGTCTCGGGCCGTGGCTCGCGTGGGACGCAAGAATCTGCGTTTGCGCGTCCCATCGGTGGATCTGCAACCGCAGGAGCGCCTGTGCGGTTGAAAATCCACCGCCGGCGGGCCAGACGCGGCAACGATGCTCCCTTCTCGTGGACCGTGCCACGCGAAGGGAGAAGCACTGCCCACCCCACCCCCAAGGGCACCCAAGATTCTTCATTCGCGCGTCTGAGGCCGGACGCTTCTGCGTTGGTGACGGGATCCCGTAGCAAACGCAGAAGCCTTGACCTTCAACTCACCAACGCAGATCCTTGCGTCCCACGCGAGCCACAACCCGAGACCCCAGACCAGCGCCTCGCCCAGCCGCCCGGTCGAGGCCTTTTCGAAGGCCACCCCCAGCGAAACCCGAGCCTACGCACCAGCAACCCCAGACCCCCGGCGCCAGCGCACCAGCAGGTCCAGTCGCTGCCTCAGCGCGTGCTCGCGCCCGGCTCGAGAGGGGTGGCATTGCGCGACAGGACCCACGCCATGGCGGCGAAGGCGGCGACCTGGAGGGGCCAGCCGAGCACGACCTTGGAGGTGCCGAGGAGGGCGACGTGGTCGCCGGCCCACAGCGGGTACTGGACGAGGACGCGCACGATGCAGGGGGCGGCGAAGAGCCAGGTGAGCAGCGAGCACAGCCGGACGAGCTGGCGGTCCTCGTGCCACTCGGTGGGCTCGCCGGTCAGGCTGCCGATGAGGAAGCCGACGAGCGGCCAGCCGACCAGGATCGACACGACGAACACCGCAGCGTAGGCGCCGTTGTAGAGGATGCCGGGCAGGAACACGTCGCGCGCCTCGCCGCTGCGCGACGCGAACACCGCGGCGATCGCGATGCCGACGAGGGCGTTGAGCACGAACTGGACCGTGGAGCGCTGCACGAGCCGCACGGCGAGCAGCACGACCGCGCTGCCGACGCTCGCGACCAACGACGTGCGGAGGTCCTTCGTGACGATCCAGCAGACGGTGAAGACGATCGTCGGGACGGCGCTCTCGACGATGCCGCGGCCGCCGCCCAGCGCCTCGGCGAGCTTGGAGCGGACGAGCTCCTCGACGGTGGCGTAGCGACGTGCCCCGTCGCCCGGACCGTCGTGTCGTGCGGGCTCGGCGGAGGCGTCAGGCATCGAGCTCGTAGCGCGGGTTGTAGAGCACGCAGCTGTCGCCGCGCCGGCCGATGCGGCCGTGGACCGTCAGTCGACGTCCGGGCTCGATGCCCTTGATCTCGCGCCGACCCAGCCACACGAGCGTCACCTGGCCGGACCCGTCGTACAGCTGCGCCTCGAGCGCGCTGACCCCGTCGGAGACCGGCCGCGTGGTCACCGAGCGCAGCTCGCCGTGCAGCGAGCAGACGGCACGGTCGGACTGCGACGCCAGGAGGCGGCAGCCGGCCTGGTCGGCGCTGCGCTGCAGCTCGTCGTCCTCGATCTGCTCGAGGGTCGGCCGGCGCCAGGCACGGCTCAGTCGCGAAGGCATGCGTCCATCCTAGGTCGGTTCGCCGTCAGGACCGAGGGTCATGGGCTCCGCGTCCGGGGGGAGCTCGATCAGGAGCGGCTCGCGGACGGGACGCGGGTCGTCGCCGCGCACGACCACGACCTCGCGGAACGCCTGCTCGAGGAGACCGTCGTCGTCGGGCTCGAGGGCCGCCGAGCCGAGGAACGTCGCGCGCAGCATCCACCGAGGACCCTCGACGGCGACGATGCGCGACGGCTGGAACCCGTCCTGGCCGTCGGGCAGGGTGACGGGGATCTGCACGCGCAGCTCCGGCCCGTACGGCCCGTCGACCTCCTCGACCTGGCCGTCGAGCCGCTGCACCTCCGCGACCAGCTCCTGGCGCACCTCGTCCCACAGGCCGCCGCTGCGCGGTGCGGCGAAGGCGCGCAGCTCCAGGCCCGCCTCCTCGGTCACCAGCACCACCGAACCGGCGCCGCCGCCGTCGTCCTGCGGCACCTGCAGCTGGAAGCCGACCCGGCCGCGGATGCGCAGCGGGCCGAGGTCGACGTAGCCCGGCTCGTCCGCGGACGCCTCCGTGGAGTCACGCGGTCGGGTCGGCGTGCTTGCCGCCTCGGTCGGCTCGCTGGCGGTCTGCTCGTCGGGTGCGGTCTGCTCGCGCTCGCGGCGACGTCGGATCATCGGTGCTCTCCCACGGATCGGTGGCCGCCGGTCGAGCCGTAGCCCCCGGCGCCTCGGCTGGTGTCCTCGAGTGACTCGACCTCGCGGAAGGTCACGTGCTCGACGCGCTGGACGACGAGCTGCGCGATGCGGTCGCCCCGCGCCACCTCGACGGTCTCCTGCAGGTCGTGGTTGACCAGCAGCACCTTGATCTCGCCGCGGTAGCCCGCGTCGACGGTGCCGGGAGTGTTCACGACCGACAGTCCGTGCCGCAGCGCCAGTCCGGACCGGGGGTGCACGAAGGCGGCGTAGCCGTCGGGCAGGGCGATGGCGATGCCGGTCGGCACGAGCACCCGCTCGCCCGGGGCCAGCGTGGCCGGTGCTGCGGCGTGCAGGTCGACGCCCGCGTCCCCCGGGTGCGCGTACGCGGGGACCGGGAGCTGCGGGTCGAGGCGTCGCACCGCGATCTCGAGCATGCTCGCGACCCTACTCGGGTGGACCTGGCCTGGATGCGGCAGGCTTGCAGGGTGCAGAACCGTCGTGAGCGCCTGGTGGCTCCCGTGTCGTGGTGGGTCGGCGTGCTCGCCTTCGCCCTCGCCTGGGCCTGGCTGCTGCTGGTCGTCGCCGGCACCGGCGCCGCCGTGGTGACGTTCGTCGGCGTGGCTGTGCTGACAGGCGCCGTCGTGTGGGCCTACGGACGCACCGTGGTCGACGCCGGCCCCGACGGCCTGCGCGTCGGACGTGCCTTCCTGACGGCGGAGCACGTGGGTGCCGTCACCCCGCTCGACCGCGTCGCGACCCGCGAGGCCCTCGGACCCCGCGCCGACGCCCGCGCCTGGCTGCACGTGCGCCCCTACGTCGACACCGCCGTGCGCGTCGACGTCGACGACCCGGCCGACCCGGCCCCCTACTGGCTGGTCTCCACCCGCCACCCGGAGGCGGTCGCCGCCGCGCTCGGCGCGCGTCCCGCTCCGTCCGACGCTCCCGACCAGCCCACTCCAGACCCGAGGTGACGACCATGGCCCGCAGGTCCCGCAAGGCCCGCACGACCCCCAGCCTGGAGACGGCGACCCCGCCGCGGAAGGCCTCGCGCTCCAGCCGTACCAGCTGGAAGCTGCTGGACCGCTCGACGACGATCGCCGCCGGTCTGCTCGCCCGCCAGGCCTCGACGTTCACCTGGCGCCTCGCGACGGGTCGCAAGCCCCCGACCGCGGGACGGCACCCGGACGTCGAGACCAAGGAGGCCGTGGCGTGGGCGGTCGTCGGGGGCGCCCTCGTCGAGGTGGTCCGCCTGCTCGTGCGTCGTGGCGCCGCCGGCTACTGGGTGCGGTCCACGGGCGACCTCCCGCCCGGGATGAAGCCGCTCAAGGGTGCCTCGGTCGGGGCACGCGTGGCCGCAGCCGCAGGAACGACAGAGCCGGCTCCCTCGCGGAAGCCGGCTCGGCGTCGTCGGCGCTCGCGCTGAGCGAGCCCGGGCTGGTGGGAGGTCCCACCGGTGCGTGCTGCGTCAGTAGGCGCAGTCCCGGCAGATGAGCCGGTCGCCCTTCTCCTCGGCGAGCTGGGACCGGTGGTGCACCAGGAAGCACGACGAGCACGTGAACTCGTCGGACTTGCGCGGCACCACCTGGACGGCCAGCTCCTCGTGAGAGAGGTCGGCACCAGGCAGCTCGAAGGACTCGGCCGCCTCGACCTCGTCCTCGTCCACCTTGCCCGAGTTCTTCTCGTGGCGACGCGCCTTGAGCTCCTCGATGCTGTCCTCGGACTGCTCTTCCTCAGTCTTGCGAGGCGCGTCGTAGTCGGTAGCCATGTACCCCTCCGTCGTGTGCGTTCAACCGACGGGATTGTTCCACACCGGCACAAGCCGTCGTCGGTCAGAACCCACAAGCCCGCACGACGTCGAAGTATTCCCCTGCGAGGGCAGGGTGGGCGGCCATCACGAGCCGTCCGTCGGGCGCTCCGTCGAGTCCCTCGACGCGCACACCCGCCTCGCGCGCCACGAGTGCGCCGGCAGCCCTGTCCCACGGCTGCAGACCCTGCTCGACGTACGCGTCGAGCGTGCCGTCGGCGAGTGCGCACAGGTCGAGCGCGGCCGCGCCCATGCGACGAACGTCACGTACCTGGGGCAGCAGCTGCGCGACGGCGAGGCCCTGCTCGCGGCGTCGCTCCGGCAGGTAGCCGAAGCCGGTGCCGACGAGTGCCTCGGCCAGCGGCGGGGGCTCGGGGGCGTGCAGCGGCCGCCGCTCGTCATCGCTCCAGCGCCAGGCGCCGGCGCCGAGGACGGCTGCCCACTCCTCGCCGGTCGCGATGTTCACGATGTACCCGGCCACCTCGGTCGCGCCGTCCGGGCCGTCGAGGCGCGCCGCGATGGAGACCGCGTAGGCCGGGATGCCGTAGACGAAGTTGACGGTGCCGTCGATCGGGTCGACCACCCACTCGACACCGCTGGTGCCGCGGACCCCGCCGCCCTCCTCGCCGAGGAACCCGTCGTCGGGCCGGGCGGCGAGCAGACGCTCCCGGATCAGCTCCTCGCTGGCGCGGTCCACCTCCGTGACCACGTCGACGCGGCTCGACTTCGTGTCGGCGACGCCCACCCGACCCTCCGGACGGCGCGCGCGCACGAGCGCCGCGGCCTCGAGCCCGACCTCCCGGGCCAGCTCGACGAGTGCGTGGGGGTCGACGGCGACGCTCATGCGTGTGCCGGGCGGTCGCCGCGCAGGTTCGCGCAGCAGTTCGGCACGCACACCCACGGGTTCGCCCCGCAGGTGCCGATCGTGGCGGGCGTCGGGTCCTCGCCACGATCGGCCGCCGCGCGCTCCTGCAGGAGGTCGGTGATCATCGCGACGAAGGCCGGGTGGGAACCGGGTGTCGGGACGCGGACGAAGCGCAGGCCCAGCTCCTCCGCCGTCGCCTTGGCCTCGGTGTCGAGGTCGTAGACGACCTCCATGTGGTCGGAGACGAAACCGATCGGCACGACCACGACCGACGTGACACCGTCGGCGGCGAGCTTCTCGAGGTGGTCGTTGACGTCGGGCTCCAGCCACGGCGTGCGCGGCGAGCCGGACCGCGAGCAGTAGACGAGCTCCCACGGCAGGCCCTGGTGCTGGGTCTCGAGCCCGGCCATCACGAGGCGCGCGGTCTCGAGGTGCTGGTCGCGGTAGGCGCCGACGCCCGGGCCACCGCTCGCGTCGTTCATCGCGTCGGGGATCGAGTGGGTCACGAACACGAGGTGGGTGTCGTCGGGCGCGTCGGCAAGGGCGGCCCGCGTGTGCTCCACGAACGGCGCCACGAACCCGGGGTGGTTGAAGGGCAGCCGCAGTCGACTGAGCTCGATGTCGAGGCCCTGGGTCGCGTCGGCGAGGTTCTCGCGGTACTGACGGCAGCCCGAGTAGGAGGAGTAGGCGCTCGTGAGGAAGTACGCGGCGTGGCGGACGCCGTCGGCCACCATCTGCTCGAGCGCGTCACGCAGGTACGGGTCCCAGTTCCGGTTGCCCCAGTAGACCGGAAGGTCGACGTCGCGCGACGCGAGCTCACCCTCGAGCGCTGCGATGACCTGTCGGTTGAGGTCGTTGATCGGGCTGCGCCCACCGAACAGGAAGTAGTGCTCCCCCACCTCCTCCAGCCGCTCGCGCGGGATGCCCTTGCCGACGGTCACGTTCTCCAGGAACGGGACCACGTCGTCGGGCTTCTCGGGACCACCGAAGGAGACGTAGAGGAGTGCATCGAAGGGGCGGACGTCCATGCCGTCATCGTCCCACGCACCGCCTCCACGCGCGGCGCGGCAGGGGGAGGTGGGCGGTGCTGGTGCGCTGCAGCGGATGGTCGTGACCTCGCGCTGCTGCGCTGCCTGCGGAGGTCTTGCCCTGCTGCTGCGCTGCCTGCGGGGGTCTCGACCTGCTGCTGCGCTGCCGCGGGCGGTATCGACCTTGCTGGTGCGCTGCCTCGGCTGGCGCTGGGGGTGGTCTCCGAAAGGCCTCGACCGGGCGGCTGGCATCCGCGCTGGTCTGGGGTCTCGGGCTGCGGGTTGGTGCTGGGGTGGACGCAAGATTCTGCGTTGGCGACGGGATCCCGTCGTGAACGCAGAAGCGTTCGGCCTCGCACGCTCGAATGCAGAATCCTGGTTGCCCTTGGGGGTGGGGTGGGCAGCGCTTCTCCCTTCTCGTGGCACGGTCCACGAGAATGGAGAACCTCTGCCACGTCTGCCCCCGCCATCGGTGGATCTGCAACCGCAGAACCGCTCCTGCGGTTGCAGATCCACCGATAGGACGCTCAAACGCAGAACCATGGCCTGACAACGCAGAAACGAAGAATCTTGAGTCAACCGCGGGCCCAGGCCAGACCCCGAGACCCGGAACCACCCCCGGGCTCGCTGCCGGTCGAGGCCCTTTCGGAGCCCACCCCCAGCGAACGCCGAGGCAGCGCACCAGCAAGGTCACGACGACCGCAGGCAGCGCACCAGCAACGTCACGACCCCCGCAGGCAACGCACCCGCAGGACGAGACCCCCGCAGGCAGCGCACCAGCAAGCCCACGACCACACGAAGTCCCCGCCCCTCCACCGACCCCACCACCCACCAGGCCCGCGGGTAGTCTGCGGTCGCGCAGCCGCGCAGCGAGGGAGGGGGCAGGGTGCGATCGACGTACGGGCGGGTCCTGGCGCTGCCGGGTGCCGCGCTGTTCAGCCTGACGGGGCTCGTGTCGCGGCTGCCGCTGTCGATGGCGTCGCTCGGTCTCGTGCTGCTGGTGCGGGAGCACGGCGGCGGGTACGGGGCCGCGGGCCTGGTCGCCGCCGCCTACGTGGCGGCCGCTGCCGTCGTCGCACCGGTGCACGGTCGACTGAGCGACCGGTGGGGGCAGCGCGTGGTGCTGCTGCTCGCCGGGGCGGGGTACGCGATCGGCGTGGCCGCGGTGGTGCTGGCCGTCACGCGCGACGCCGCCGCTCCCCTGCCGCATCTCGCGGCCGCCGTGGCCGGGGTGTTCACGCCACAGACCGGGTCGCTGGTGCGGGCCCGCTGGACCCACCTGCTGCGCGACGACCGGCCGCTCCTGACCACGGCGTTCGCCATCGAGGCGGTCATCGACGAGGCCGTGTTCATCGTCGGGCCGGTGCTCGTCACGTTCCTGACCCTCCAGGTGGCCGACGTCGCGGGCCTCGCGACCGCTGCCGCCGCCGCGACGCTCGGCAGCTGGGCGCTCGCCGCGCAGACCGCCACCGAGCCGCCCGCCGGCGGCCACCGCACCGGCCCGCGCGTCGCGATGGGCTGGCCGGTGCTCGGCCCCGTCCTCGTGGCCGCGGTCGGCATCGGCGTCCTCTTCGGCTCGACCGAGGTGCTGGTCGTCGCCTTCACGGAGGCCGAGGGCGAGCGCGGGGCCGCGGGGCTCGTGCTGGCCGTCTGGGCTGCCGGGAGCCTGCTCGCCGGCGTCGTCGTCGGGGCGCTGCCCGCGCCCGCCGACGCCGTCGTGCGGCTGCGGTGGACGGTCCTCGTCCTGGGCCTGCTGTTCGCGCCGCTGCTCCTCGCGCCCACCACCGCGTGGCTCACGGCCGGGCTCTTCCTGGCGGGCGTGATGATCTCCCCGACGATGATCGCCGCGACGAGCGTCGTCGAGGAGTACGTCCCGCCCGCCCGGCTCACCGAGGCGCTCACCTGGACGAGCACCGGTCTGGCCGTCGGGGTCGCTCCCGGGGCCGCCGTCGCGGGCGCCGTCGTGGACCGGTTCGGTGCCTCCGCGGGGTTCGCCGTGCCCCTCGTCGCGGGGCTCGCGGCGGCGGTCGTCGCCTGGTGGTTCCGACCGCCGCCCCGACCCGACCGCGCCCTCGTGCCCGGTGCCGTCGCGGACTAGGCTGTCCCGGGAGATGAGCACCTCCGCCGCACCACCCCCCGACGCCCTGCTCGACGACGCCCCGCTGGACGAGCGAGCCGTCGCGCTCGTGCGACGGTGGGTCTCCACCGCCGGTCGGCGGCGCAGCGACCCTGCCGCTCGACGCCTGGCGACGCTGCTGAAGGACCCGGCCGGTCTGGACTTCACGATCGGCTTCGTCGACCGCGTCGTCCGCCCGGAGGACGTCGACGTCGCGGCGCGCAACCTGCGCGACCTGGCGCGCTCCCTGCCGACATTCCTGCCCTGGACCCAGCGGTACCTGCTGCGCCTCGGCGCCGTCGTGTCGGTGGTCATGCCGGGCCTGGTGGTCAGGACGGCGCGGGCCACGCTGCGCCGCATGGTCGGCCACCTCGTGGTCGACGCACGTCCCGAGAAGCTCGGACGCACGATCGCCACGCTGCGCCGACGCGACGACCGGCTCAACCTCAACCTGCTCGGCGAGGCCGTGCTGGGCGAGGCGGAGGCGGTACGCCGCCGCGACCGCACCCTCGAGCTGCTGCGCCGCGACGACGTCGACTACGTGTCGGTCAAGGTCTCGGCGGTGGCCAGCCAGCTGTCGATGTGGGCCTTCGACGAGACCGTCGACCGGGTCGTCGAGCGGCTGGAGCCGTTGTACGAGGTGGCCGCCGAGCGTGGCTCGTTCATCAACCTCGACATGGAGGAGTACCGCGACCTCGACCTCACCGTGGCGGTGTTCACCCGGGTGCTGGAGGCGCACCCGCAGCTGGAGGCGGGGATCGTGCTGCAGGCGTACCTGCCCGACGCGCTCTCCGCGATGCAGCGTCTGCAGGGCTGGGCCCGGGCCCGACGCGAGGCCGGTGGCGCCGCCATCAAGGTCCGCGTCGTCAAGGGCGCCAACCTCGCCATGGAGCGCGTCGACGCGGCCGTCCACGGCTGGCCGTTGGCCACCTGGGGCACCAAGCAGGAGACCGACACCCACTACAAGCGGGTGCTGCGCTGGGCGCTGACGCCCGAGCGGGTCGATGCGGTCCGCATCGGCGTCGCCGGCCAGAACCTGTTCGACGTCGCGTACGCCTGGCTGCTGGCCGGCGACCGCGGCGTGCGCGACGCGGTCGACGTCGAGATGCTGCTCGGCATGGACGCCGGCCCGGTCGCCGCGGTCCGCGACGACGTCGGCGCGCTGCTGCTGTACACGCCCGTCGTGCACCCCGACGAGTTCGACGTCGCGATCTCCTACCTGGTGCGCAGGCTCGAGGAGAACGCCAGCCCCGAGAACTTCATGTCGGCCGCCTTCGACCTCGCCGACGACCCCGAGGCCTTCGAGCGGGAGGCGAGCCGGTTCCTCGACTCCGTCAAGGCCCTCGACGACGTCGTGCCCCCGCCGCACCGCGTGCAGGACCGCCGTACCGACGCGACCGACCACCACGTGCACGCGCACACCGACGGCTTCTCCAACACCCCCGACACCGACCCGTCCACCGCGGGCAACCGCGTGTGGGGACGCCAGGCGCTCTCGCGCTCCACCTACACGCAGGTCGGGCTGTCGACCATCGAGACCAACCGGGTGCACGGTCCGGCCTCGCTCGAGACCCTCGTGGTCGGTGCCCGCGAGGCCGGTCGCGACTGGGCTGCTCGGGGCGCCGAGGTGCGCGCCTGGATCCTGCACCAGGCGGCAGCGGCGCTCGAGACCCGACGCGGCGACCTGGTCGCCGTCATGGCCGCGGAGACCGGCAAGACGATCGCCGAGGCCGACGTCGAGGTGAGCGAGGCGATCGACTTCGCCCACTACTACGCCGAGTCGGCGCGTCGGCTCGAGGTGGTCGACGGGGCACGGTTCGAGCCGGTCGCCCTCACCGTCGTCACCCCACCGTGGAACTTCCCGGTCGCCATCCCCTGCGGCTCGGTCGTCTCGGCGCTCGCCGCCGGCAGCGCCGTCGTCATCAAGCCCGCGCCGCAGAGCCCCCGCTGCGCGGCCGTGATGGTCGAGGCGCTCTGGCAGGGAGGCGTGCCGCGCGACGTGCTGCGCTACGTCACGCTGGAGGAGGGCGAGCTCAGCAAGGCGCTGGTGTCCCACCGGTCGGTCGACCGGGTCATCCTCACCGGCTCGTGGGAGACCGCCGCCCTGTTCCGGTCCTGGCGGCCCGACCTGCCGCTCATGGCCGAGACGAGCGGGAAGAACGCGCTCGTCGTGACGCCCAGCGCCGACCTCGACCTCGCGGTCGCCGACCTCGTGAAGAGCGCCTTCGGGCACGCCGGGCAGAAGTGCTCCGCCGCCAGCCTCGGCATCCTGGTGGGCTCCGTCGCCACGTCCGAGCGGTTCCGTCGCCAGCTCGTCGACGCGGTCACGTCGCTGAAGGTGGGCTGGCCGGACGACCCCGACGTCTCGGTCGGACCCGTCGTCGAGGCGCCGTCGGGCAAGCTGCTCGACGCGCTCACCGTGCTCGGCGAGGGCGAGGAGTGGCTCGTCGAGCCGCGTCGCCTCGACGAGACCGGACGGCTCTGGTCGCCCGGCGTCAAGGTCGGCGTCCAGCCGGGCAGCACCTACCACCGCACCGAGTACTTCGGCCCGGTGCTCGGGCTCATGCACGCCGCCGACCTCGACGAGGCGATCTCCTGGCAGAACGCCACCGACTTCGGCCTCACCGCGGGCATCCACTCCCTCGATCCCGACGAGGTCAACCGCTGGCTCGAGACCGTGGAGGCCGGGAACCTGTACGTGAACCGCGGCATCACCGGCGCGATCGTGCAGCGTCAGCCGTTCGGCGGCTGGAAGCGGTCGAAGGTCGGCGCGACGAGCAAGGCCGGCGGGCCCAACTACCTCTGCCACCTCGGCACCTGGCACCGTCGCCCCCTGCGCCACGTGCCCGACGACGTGACGCTCGCGCCCGAGGTCGGTGCGCTCCTCGACGCAGTCGCGCCGCACGTGCTCCAGGACCCGCTGGCCCAGCTGCGTGCCGCGGCCGGCTCCGACGAGGTGGCCTGGCAGCGGGAGTTCGGCCGCGAGAAGGACGTCACCGGTCTGGGTGTCGAGCGCAACGTGTTCCGGTACCGCCCCGGCAGCGTCCACGTGCGGCTGGGCGACGACCTCGTCCTGGCTGCCCGCGTGCTGCTCGCCGCCCGACGCTCGGGCGCGACCGTCACGGTCTCCTCCCCCGTGCCGCTGCCCGACGGCCTCGCCGACGACCACGTCGTCGAGGACGCGCAGGCCTGGCTGCGTCGGATGGCCGGCGAGAGGCCGGGCGTGGTGCGCCTGCTCGACCCGTCCCTCGCCCGACCGCTCGCGGAGTCCGTCGAGGGCGACCCCGACGTCGCCGTGCACGCCGACGAGGTCACGTGGTCCGGGCGGGTGGAGCTGCTGCCGTTCGTGCGCGAGCAGGCCGTCACGATCACGGCGCACCGCTTCGGCAACCACGACCCCGCGTTCGACCGCGTGCTGCCCCGCTCCTGACCTCTCAGCCCTGCTGCAGGCCCGGCGGCAGGGGTGCTCGCCAGCCCCGCCAGAGGGCCAGGAGGCGCCAGCCGACGCACAGCGCCCCGGCGCCGACGTACGCCCACCAGCCGAGTCCGGCTCCGTGCGCGAGGACGGCGAGCAGCGCACCCGCGAACGCCGGGGTCGCGTACAGCTCCTCGCGGAAGATCACCGGCACCCGGCCGGCGAGCACGTCGCGCAAGATGCCGCCGCCGATCGCGGTGACCATGCCCAGCAGGGCCGCGGGCAGGACCCCGAGGCCGTACTCGGCGGCCTTGACCCCGCCGGCGACGCAGAACACCGCCGCTCCCACCGCGTCGAGCACGGTGATCTGCGACTCGCGGCGTCCGAACGTCGGGTGGAAGACGAAGACCACCACCGACGCGACGGCCGGCACGATCAGGTAGCGCCAGTCCAGCAGGGCCGCCGGCGGCACCGCGCCGATGAGCACGTCGCGCAGCACCCCGCCGCCGAGGCCCGTCACGAGTCCCAGCACCGCGGCGCCGAAGACGTCGAGCTCCTTGCGGACGGCCACGATCGCGCCTGTGCACGCGAACACCGCGATCCCGACCAGGTCGAGCGTCACGATCCACACCTCGGGCACACCGAGAGCCTAGGACGTCGCCCTGGCGGCGGGCGAGCGTGTCGCCGCAGCAGGGCCTCGACGGCCGCCTACGATGGCGGTGCAACCAGTGGGAGGACGCTCGATGCGCGAACTCGGCCCCGATCGGCTCAGCGACGACGGACGGTACCTCGTCCTGCGCGAGCCCGGTCGACCGGAGCTGTTCCGCGTCCCCGTCGACCGGCGGCTCGCCGCCCTCGTCGAGGCCTCCCCCCGTGCCCGGGGCCGTGCCCACGGCCAGATGGAGATCACGATGGAGAGCAGCCTCACCCCGCGCGAGATCCAGACCCGGATCCGTCGCGGCGAGTCCCCCGACCAGGTCGCCGAGTCCGCCGGCGTGCCCACCGAGCAGATCGAGGGCTTCGCGACCCCGGTGCTCGCCGAGCGTGCCTACATGGCCGAGCAGGCCCGCACCACGACCATCCGTCGTCGTCACGCCGCCGGACCGGGCGTCCTGCTCGGTACCGCTGTCGACGAGAGCGTCGCGGCCCAGGGCGGCGTGCCCGAGGAGGCCGCGTGGGACGCGTGGCGTCGCGAGGACGGTCGCTGGACCGTGCAGGTCTTCGCGCCCGACGCGCTCGAGCCGGCCCGCTTCTGCTTCGACGCCAAGAGCCGCTACGTCCTGCCCGACGACGAGGCCGCGCGCCTCCTCGTGGGCGACGTCGCCGCACCGGAGGCGACCGACATGGCCATCGCCGACGCGCTGCGTGCCGACGAGGAGCGGGTCGAGGAGCCGACCACCCCCGAGGCGGAGCCGGAGGAGCAGCTGCTCGTGCACCTGCCCGACGAGGCACCCCACGCCCTCGTGCACTCGCTCAAGGAGGCCCGCGACCGTCGGGCCATGGAGCAGCTCTCCCTCACCGACGAGCCGACGCCGGAGCCCGCGCGCCCTGCCCAGCGTCGTGACGAGACCCCGCGACGTGACGAGCCCGCGACCGAGGCGTCCGAGCCGGAGGTCGCGCAGGCCGAGGACGACGTCGAGGAGCACGTCGCCGTCCCCGACACCGTTGCCCCGCGGGGCAAGAAGCGTCCTGAGCGTCGGCGGGTGCCGAGCTGGGACGAGATCATGTTCGGCGGCCGCCCGGAGTAGCCGCCCGTCCCTCAGGGGAACGGCAGGACGTCGGGCGAGAGCGCCGCGGCCTTCGCCGTCGCCGCGGTCATGCGCCGGCGGTGGTGCCGTCGGCACAGCACCTCGTAGCCGACCGACGGGGTCGGCCGGTCCGGGTCGTCGACGTCGCCGACGACGATGACCTCGCCCTCGGTGACCATCACGCCGTCCTCCGTGCGGGCGTTGTGCGTGGCGCGCTCCCCGCACCAGCACAGCGCCTCGACCTGCAGCGGCAGGACCCGGTCGGCGAGCTCGACCAGTCGGGCGGCGCCAGGGAAGAGCCGCGTGCGGAAGTCGGTGAGGATGCCGAAGCAGAACACGTCGATGTCGAGCTCGTCGGCGATCTTGGCGAGCTGCTCGACCTGCTCGGGCGTGTAGAACTGCGCCTCGTCGCACACCAGGTAGTCGATGCGTCCGCCGCGGGTCAGCTCGTCGACGACGTGCTCCCAGAAGTGCAGGTGCTCCTCGACCTCCGTGGCAGGCACCGACAGGCCGAGGCGGCTGGAGAGCGTCGCCTCGCCGGCGCGGTCGTGCGAGGCGAAGACGCGTCCGACCCGACCGCGTGCGCGGTGGTTGTGGTCGAGCTGCAGGGCGAGGGTGCTCTTGCCGCAGTCCATCGTGCCGGAGTAGAAGATCAGGTCGGCCACTGGCTCATCCTCCCAGCCGGGTCAGGTCGCGAGCAGCACGGGGATCCGCAGCTCGGCCTCCGTGACCGACCCGTGGAAGCCCTTCATGCGCATCTCGAGCGGGAAGTCGTCGGTGCTGAAGACGCCGAAGTCGCCGAGCGACGCGACGACGACGTCGCCGACCCGTCCGGCGACCTCCGGAGCCAGGGGGCCGAACCAGTCGTCGAGCTCGTCGCGGGTGCGCACCACCGCCCGGTCGCCGCAGGCCGCCCGCCAGCGCTCGGCGACGGCCTCGCGCTCCTGACGGGCCGTGTACAGGTGCCGGAACCGCGCCTCCCCGGCGAGGAGGTCGACCCCGTCGAGCAGGTCGGGACGGTCGGCGACGTCGAACCGACCCTCGGCCGGGAGGTCGACCATGCCGTGGTCGGCGGTCACGAGCAGCACGGTGTCGTCGGGCAGGAGGTCGCGCAGCTGCGCCGTCTCGCGGTCGACCGTGACCAGCACGTCGCGCCACTCCTGCGACGTCGAGCCGTGCGCGTGGCCTGCGTGGTCGAGTCGCGACTCGTAGGCGTAGACCAACGAGCGGTCAGCGTCCTCGGCGACGTCTGCGACGACGTCGAGGCGCTCCCACACCGAGCCGACCCCGTGGAACGGCGCGCCACGCTGGCTGCAGAGCGTGAGCCCCGAGCCCTCGAAGCGCGACTCGTTGACACTGGCGGCATTCAGTCCCGCCTCGTGGAGACGCTGCAGGACGGTGGGGTGGCGCTGCCACTGGAGGGCGTCGACCGGCTGGTCCCAGGCGAGGGCGTTGAACCGGCGGCCGGTCTCGGGCACCCGCGAGGTGTAGCCGACGACGCCGTGCGCGCCCGCGCGCAACCCGGTGCCGAGCGACGTGAGGCTCGTGACGGTCGTCGACGGCACGCCGCAGACGACGTCGGGGACCGACGGCAGGGACGAGAGGAACGGCGCGAGGTGCGCGTGCTCGCGCAGCAGCTGCTCCCCCATCCCGTCGACGAGGAGCACGACGTAGCGACGTGCGTCGGGAAGGCCGAGCGTGTCGTGGAAGCCGAGGTCGGGTCCGGCGACGACGGCCGCTGCGGACGTCATGACCTCGTGCAGGCCGTGACGGCCCGCGGGTCCGGGTCGACTCATGCGGTGCCGCTCGTGGCGGCCGAGAGCCGCCGCGCGAACTCGAGCAGACGCTCCACCGCGGCGCCACCGTCGGCCGCAGAGCTGAGCCGCAGCGAGAAGTCGTCGCCCGTCAGGTTGCCGGTGTAGCCATGGTCGGCGTCGCAGTCGGGGTCGCTGCACTGCGCGGGCTCGAGGTCGAGGTGCGACACCGCGCCCCACCCGATCGTGACCACGGCCTCCTCGAGCTTGCCCGACGTCGCGACCATGCGGGTGACGACGACCGACCGGATGCGGTGGATCGACACCGCCTCGCTCGTGGTCGACGTGTAGGGCTTCGGGAGCAGGTCGTCCGGCGGGTGCTCGTCGGTGTGCACGAGGACGACACGCGACGGCGTCATCACGAGGACGGTCATGTGACGGCGGATCTCGTCGCGCTCGAACGTCGGCTCGTGGTGCACGACGTGCGCGAGGACGTCCTCGCCGGCGAGGGCGTCACGGAGACCGGCGGTGACGATGTCGGGGTAGTAGCCGCTGCGGGCGATCTCGGTGAAGACGTCCGAGCTCGGGCCGGCGGGGCGCTCGCGTCGCATCAGGCCAGCGTATCCCTGCTCGGGGTGCTGAGTCGCCGCACGTACCGCTCCTCGCGCCGGTCGGTGGCGGGCACGATCTTGGCGCGCGCGCTGAGGGCCGTCAGCCCGCCCTCGTGGACCAGCACGGGCTCGAGGTCGAGCTCGGCCACCTCGGGGAGGTCGTCCTTGAGGGCCGCCAGGCGCAGGATGACGTCCTGGATGGCGGCGGTGTCGACCGGTTCCGACCCGCGGTACCCGTACAGCAGGGGTGCCGACCGCAGGTCCTGGATCATCGACTCCGCGTCGACGTCGGTGAGCGGCGGGATGCCGTAGGCGCGGTCGCCGAGCAGCTCGCTCGACGCGCCGGCCAGGCCGAACGACACGAGCGGGCCGAAGAGGGCGTCCTCGGTGACCGTGAACGACAGCGGGATGCCCGCGGGCGCCGACCGCTGCACGAAGAACCGCGTGTCGGCGCGCATGCCGGGCCAGGAGGTCAGCTGGTCCCACGCCTCGGTCATGTCCTGGCGGTCCTGGATGTTGCGCCAGACGTGCGCGAGGTCGGGGCGCGCCCGCAGGTGCTCGCTGCCGGCCTTGAGGACGACGTCCCAGCCCAGCTGCTCGGCCGCGGCGATGGCCTCCTCCGGGTCGTGCACGTTGATCCACGTCCAGAGGTCGATGCCGTAGCAGGCGAGCAGCGCATGCACCTGCTCCGTCGACAGGATCGCGCCCCGCGGTGCGTGCGAGAGGACGTCGCGCACGAGCGCACGGGCGTCGCCCGTGCGGATGTCGGTGTGCGCCCGGAACTCGCCGTGGTCACGGGCGGCCCACTCGGCGTACGTGACCACGCGGGCCAGGGCGCGGACCGCCGACTCCGGGGCCGGGTACGACGGGACCGAGCCGCGTCCGGCCGAGCCGCCCTGCACGTCGGGGACGCGCAGCAGCTCGGGGATGCCCTCGGTGCCGAGGAACGTCGACACGATCGGCTTGTCGGACTGCTCCCCGATCGACGCCAGCACGTTCGCGACCTCCTCGCCGGAGGTGTTGAGCGGCGGGATGTAGACCACCATGAGTGCGTCGATGTCGTCGGACGCGAGCGCCGTCTCGATGGCGACCTCGAAGTCGTCCGCGCCGGCGTCGGCACCGAGCGGGACGGAGTCGGCGACCTGCAGGCCGGTGGCGGTGGCCGCGTCGGCGACCAGCAGCCCCATGGCGTCGGAGTTGCCGACGACGCAGATCCGGTTGCCACGCGGCAGCGGCTGGTGCGCGACGAGCTGCCCGACGTCGAACATCTCCTCGAGCGTGTCGACCTGCACGACGCCCGCCTGGCGGAACATGGCGTCGACGGCCGCCTGCGGCGCGGTGCTGCGCTTGACGGCGTGGCCGACCGGGACGCCCTGCGTCGAGCGACCCGACTTCACGGCGACGACCGGCTTGGACTCCGAGACGCGGCGCGCGATGCGCGAGAACTTGCGCGGGTTGCCGATGGACTCGAGGTAGAGCAGCACGACCTCGGTGTCGTCGTCCTCCTGCCAGTACTGGAGGAGGTCGTTGCCGGAGACGTCGGCGCGGTTACCGGCGGAGACGAAGGTCGAGAGACCGAGGCCGCGGCGCGACACCGACTCCAGGATCGCCGTGCCCAGCGCACCGGACTGGCAGAAGAAGCCGACGCGACCCTGCGGGGGCATGGCGGTGGAGAGCGAGGCGTTCAGCTGGACCGCCGGCGCGGTGTTGATGACGCCGAGGCAGTTGGGGCCGACGAGGCGCAGGCCGTACGAGCGGGACAGGTCGAGCAGGGTGCGCTGGCGCTGGCGGCCCTCCGGGCCCTCCTCGGCGAAGCCGGCCGAGATGACGACGAGCCCGTGCACGCCCTTGGCGGCGCAGTCGAGCACGACGTCGTTGACCGACTCGGCCGGCACGGCCACGATCGCGAGGTCGACCTCGTGCGGGATGTCCTTGACGCTCTTGAACGCCGGCAGCCCCGACACGGCCTCGGCCTGGCTGTTCACGGCGTACACGCTGCCCTGGTAGTCCCCCAGCACGAGGTTGCGCACGATGGTCTGGCCGATCGAGCGCTGGCGGCGGCTCGCGCCGACCACGGCGATGCTGCGCGCGGCGAAGATGCGCTCGATCGAGGCCGCCTCGGCGCGCTGCTCGCGCGAGCGCATCACGCCCACGGCGGAGTCGGTGGGGTCGATGCGGAACGAGAGCTGCTGCACGCCGTCCTCGACGACGCCCTCGACGGAGTAGCCCATCTCGCGGAAGACCTGCAGCATGCGGTTGTTGCTCGGCAGCACGTCGGCCGTGAACCGCTTGATGCCGCGCTCGCGGCCTGCCTGGGCGAGGTGCTCGAGGAGCAGCTGCCCGACCCCGCGGCCCTGGTGCGCGTCCTCCACCAGGAACGCGACCTCGGCCTCGTCGTCGCTGGTGGCGTCGTAGCGTCCGACCCCGATGATGTCGTCGTGCAGCGTGAGCACGAACGCGACGCGACGGTCGAGGTCGACGTGGGTGAACCGCTCGACGTCGCGCGCGGACAGCGTCGGGTACGGCGCGAAGAAGCGGTAGTACTTGGACTCGTCGGAGACCCGGGAGTAGAACGCGACGAACGCGTCGGTGTCCTCGGGCGTGATCGGCCGCAGCTGCGCGACCCGACCGTCCTTCAGGAGCACGTCCGCCTCCCACACCCGGGCGCGCTCGGCGGGCGGATTCGGGGCCTCGGACGTCACGGCCCCAACCTACCGCCCTCGCGGACGCCCGGTGGCGAGGGAGCGGCGTGGGCGGGGCCACGGGCACCCTGGCGGCGTGGCGCCTGCGCCCGCGACGCGGCGACCGGGAGAATCAGGAGGTCACGCCCAGCCGCCCACCATCGGCGACCCCCGTGAGCCAAGAGAGGATCCATGGCCCGCAGCAGCACCCCGAGCCCCCCTGAGGAGTTCGACGAGCACATCATCGACACCGACATCACGGACGAGATGAATGCCAGCTACATCGAGTACGCGTACTCGGTGATCTACTCGCGGGCCATCCCCGACGCCCGCGACGGCCTCAAGCCCGTGCAGCGCCGCACGCTCTTCACGATGGACGACATGGGCCTGCGCAGCGACCGCGGCCACGTCAAGAGCGCCCGCGTCGTCGGCGAGGTCATGGGTCGGCTCCACCCGCACGGCGACGGCGCGATCTACGACGCCCTCGTGCGGCTCGTGCAGTCGTGGTCGATGCGGTTGCCCCTCGTCGACGGGCACGGCAACTTCGGCTCGCCGGACGACCCGCCGGCCGCGATGCGCTACACCGAGTGCCGCATGGACGCCGCGGCGGAGGCCATGACCGCGTCGATCGACGAGGACACCGTCGACTTCCGCCCCAACTACGACGGCCGCGAGCTCGAGCCGAGCGTCCTGCCGGCGTCACTGCCGAACCTGCTCGTCAACGGAGCGTCCGGGATCGCCGTCGGCATGGCCACCAACATCGCGCCGCACAACCTCGTCGAGGTCGTGCAGGCCCTGCGCCACCTGATCGAGCACCCGGAGGCCGACCTCGACGACCTGATGCGGTTCGTACCCGGGCCCGACCTGCCCACCGGCGGCAAGATCGTCGGCCTCGACGGCATCCGCGACGCCTACGCGACCGGCAACGGCTCGTTCCGCATGCGCGCGACCACCCGGATCGAGAACATCACGCCGCGCCGCAAGGGCATCGTCGTCACCGAGCTGCCCTACAACGTCGGCACGGAGAAGGTCGTCGAGGCGATCAAGAAGCTCGTGCAGGCCAAGAAGCTGCAGGGCATCTCCGACATCAAGAACCTGACCGACCGCCACAAGGGCCTGCACCTCGTCATCGAGGTGAAGAACGGCATCGTGCCCGAGGCCCTGCTCGAGCAGCTCTTCAAGCAGACGCCGATGGAGTCCTCGTTCTCGATCAACGCAGTGGCCCTCGTCGACGGGCAGCCCCGCACCCTGGGCCTCAAGCAGATGCTCGAGGTCTACCTCGGCCACCGGTCCCAGGTCGTGCGCCGGCGCAGCGAGTTCCGCCGGGCGAAGGCGGCCGACCGGCTGCACCTCGTCGAGGGCCTGCTCGTGGCGATCGTCGACATCGACGAGGTCATCCAGCTCGTCCGCAGCAGCGACAACCGCGGTGAGGCCCGTACCCGCCTGATGGGCGTGTTCGACCTCAGCGAGGCGCAGGCCGACTTCATCCTCGACCGGACGCTCGGCAGCCTCACCCGCTTCTCCCGCCTGGAGCTGGAGAAGGAGGCCGACGAGCTGCGCGCCACCATCGAGCAGCTCGAGGAGATCCTCGGCGACGACACCGTCCTGCGCGGCGTCGTCTCCGACGAGCTCGCCGAGGTCGCCCAGAGCTTCGGCACGCCGCGTCGCACCGTCCTCCTGGAGTCCGCGGGCCAGACCGTCACCGCCACGGCGTCGCTCGAGGTCGCCGACGACCCGTGCTTCGTGCTGCTGTCGGCGACCGGGCTGCTGGCCCGCACCACCGACGCGACACCCTTCGGCGACGTCGGGAACCGCGCGAAGCACGACGTGATCGTCTCCGCGGTCGCCACGACGGCGCGCGGGCAGGTCGGCCTCGTGACGCAGGACGGCGTGGTCCACCGGCTCGACGTCCTCGACATCCCCGCGCTGCCGCCGACCGCGTCGGCCCCGCACGTGCAGGGCGGGATCCCGCTCCGCGAGCTGCTGTCCACCCCTGCCGCGCCGGTCACCCTGATGTCGCTGTCCGACGACGGCCCGGGGATCGCCCTGGGCACCCGCGCGGGCGTCGTCAAGCGCGTCAAGCCCGACCACGTGCTCAGCCGCGACGCGTGGGAGGTCGTCAGCCTCGCCGACGGCGACGTCGTGGTCGGGGCCGCGCCGCTCGCGACGGGCGAGGAGCAGCTGGTCTTCGTCACGTCCGACGCGCAGCTCCTGCGCTTCGACGCCGGGCTGGTGCGGCCCCAGGGACGCGGCGGCGGTGGCGTCGCGGGCGTCAAGGTCGCGCCCGGACAACGCGTGGTCGGCTTCGGCGTCGTCAGCGACGTCGACGGCGCGCACGTCCTCACCATCGCCGGCTCCGGCGACGCCCTGCCCGGGACCCAGACGGGCGCGGCCAAGGTCACCCCCCTCTCGGCCTTCCCGGCGAAGGGGCGCGCGACCGGAGGGGTGCGCTGCCAGCGTCTCCTCAAGGGCGAGGACGGGCTGATCCTGGCCTGGGTCGGCGACGGACTCCCGCTCGCATGCGCCACCAGCGGATCGCCCGTCGACCTGCCGGCGGTGGACCCGCGCCGTGACGGGTCCGGCGTGCCCGTGGCCCAGCCCGTGCTGGCCGCCGCGTCGCCCGCGGCACACCTGCCGGGACTCCAGGTCGTGCGAGACTGACGGGGTGCGCCCTCTCACCCGAACCGCGTCCACGTCCCCGCTTCGGGCCGCCCTGCTGCCCGTCGCGCTCGTCCTCGCCGTGCTGCTCGCCGGCTGCACGGGCGGCGGTGACGACGGCGGCTCCACCGACACCGCTGCCGTGCAGAAGCGGCTCGACGCGGCCAAGAAGACCATCGACGACGCCGAGACGGTCGACGTCTCGCTGACCACGTCGTCGGTTCCGGACGGCGTGTCGGGTCTGCTCTCCGCGAAGGGGAAGGGCAACCACTCCCCCGCCTTCGAGGGCGACGTGAAGGTCTCCTCCGGCGGTGCCACACTCACCGCGAAGGTGATCGCGGTGGACGGAACCGTCTACGCCGACACGGGTCTCACCCCGGGCTACCTCACGATCGACCCGGCGTCGCTCAAGGCACCCGACCCGGCGGGCCTCCTCGACCCCGACTCCGGCCTCACGAGCATCCTCGCCTCCACCGAGGACCTCACAACGGGCGACCAGTCGCGCGACGGCCGCGACGTGCTCACCTCCGTCACCGGCACGCTGCCCGGCTCGGTGGTGGCCGACATCATCCCGTCCGCCTCGCGGCAGGGGACGTTCGCGGTGACGTACCGGCTGACCGACGACGACGAGCTGCGTGACGCGAAGATGACCGGCCCGTTCTACGGCGAGGGCTCGAAGGTCACCTACACGGTCAGGCTCGCCACGTCGGACGAGCCGGTCGAGATCACGGCCCCTGCCGCGACCGGCGGCCGCTGACCCGTGGCGGAGCCCGGCGACACCGGCACCGTGCGGCTGGCCTCACGCACCCTGCTCGGCCTCGCCGCGGTGGCCATCGCGTTCGCGGCGGCCGACACCTACGTCGTCGTGCTCGCGCTGCCCGACATGATGTCGGCGAGCGGCCTCGACGTCGACGAGCTCCAGCGCGCGGCCCCGATCGTCTCGGGCTTCCTGCTCGGCTACGTCGGGGTGCTGCCGCTCATCGGACGGATCTCCGACCTGCGCGGTCGGGTGCCGGTGCTGCTGGGGTCGCTGGTCGTCTTCGCCGTCGGGTCGCTGGTGACCGCCGCGGCGTACGACCTCGAGACCATCGTCGCGGGACGTCTGCTGCAGGGTGTCGGGGGCGGCGGGCTGATCCCCCCGACCCTCGCCCTGGTCGCCGACCTGTGGCCCCCGAAGCGGCGCGGTCTTCCTCTGGGGGTCGTGGGTGCCGTGCAGGAGCTGGGCAGCGTCCTCGGCCCGCTGTACGGCGCGGTGGTGCTGGCGTTCGGGTCGTGGCGCGACATCTTCTGGCTGAACGCCGCCGTCGGCCTGCTGCTCGCCGCGGTGATGCTGCGACTGCGCGACGCGGCCCCGGCCTCGGAGGATGGCGCGGCAGCCGACCGTGGCCGGCCCGACCTGCTCGGCGCCGGCCTCCTCGCCCTCTCCCTGCTCGGCCTGTCGCTCGTGATGCTGGAGCCCCAGCGGCTCGTCACCGGCGTCACCTCGGGCCTGGCCTTCCTGCCGGTCACCGGCGACTCGCGCTGGCTGACACCGGTCGCCCTGGTCACCTACGCGCTCGCGGCGCTCCTGCTGCTGCGACAGGCCACGGCCCGACGTCCACTCGTGCAGTGGCGCACCTGGGGCGAGGTCGCGCGCAGCACCGACCTGGTGGGCGCGGGTCTCCTCACGCTGGCACTCGCCGCCGTCATCGTCACCTTCGCCTCGGCCGAGCCCGAGTCCGGCGCGATCTCGCCCGCTGCTCCCTGGCTGCTGCCGGTGGCCGCGGTGGCCGCGGCGGGCTTCGCCTACCGGCAGCGGACCGCCGCCACGCCGCTCGTGCCGCGCGGAGCCCTGGCGGCCCGCCCCGCCTGGGGTGCCCTGGTGGTCTCGTTCGTGATCGGCGCCTCCCTCATCGCGGCGCTCGTCGACATCCCGTTCTTCGCACGCCTCACCGTCTACCGCGACTCCCAGCTCGACGCCGCGCTCGTGCTCGTCCGGTTCCTCGTGGCCCTGCCGGTCGGGGCCGTGCTGGGTGGCTGGCTGCTGCGTCGGGTGCCCGCCGCCTGGATCACCGCCGCGGCGATGCTCATGAGCGCGCTGGCCTTCCTGCACATGGCCACGTGGGACGCGCAGTCGCTCGCGAGCGGGTGGGAGACCCTCTCCCTGGTCGCGGCAGGTCTCGGGTTCGGCCTGGCGATCGCCCCGGTGAACGCGGTGCTGCTCGAGCACACCGGCGACGCGGTGCACGGGGTCGCGAGCGCCCTGCTCATCGTGGCGCGCATGGTGGGCATGCTGATCGGCATCTCCGCACTCACGACGGTCGGCCTGCGCGCCTTCTACGCGGCCTCGGAGAAGATCCCCCCGGCGTCCGAGGTCTGCTCGGGCGCCGTCCAGCTGTGCCGGGCCTACCGCGACGAGGTGCGCGACGCCGGGATCGCCCAGCTGCACGCGGTGTTCGTCGGGGCAGCCGTGTGCGCTGCGGTCGCAGCGATCCTCGCGCTGTGGTTGTTGCGTGAGGCACCTAACAGGCGGGCACGAAACACCGGCGGTAGGATGCCGGTGTGACGGACTTCGACGACCTTCTCGCAGCCAACCGGACCTTCGCCGACTCCTTCTCGCTCACCGGCTTCGACGGCATCGCACGTGCCGGCGTCGCCATGGTGACGTGCATGGACTCGCGCATCGACCCTCTCGGCATGATCGGTCTCCAGCCCGGAGACGCCAAGATCCTGCGCAACCCCGGCGGTCGCGTCAACGACCAGGAACTCGTGGCTCTGGTCCTCGGCTCGCACCTGCTGCAGGTGAAGCGCGTGCTCGTCGTCGAGCACACGCGCTGCGCGATGGCCTCCTCCACCGAGGAGCAGATCCACCAGAGGGTCTCCGACAGCACCGGCACCGACGCCACCTGGATGTCGATCGGGCCCATCTCGGACCAGAAGCGCCAGATCCGCGCCGACGTGCATCGCGTGACGTCGCACCCGCTCATCCCCGAGAGCGTCGAGGTCGGCGGCTTCATCTACGACGTCGACACCGGCCTGCTCGAGCAGGTCGTCTGACGCGACCGCTGCCCTCGCGCCCGACGGCACGGTGTCCGCGGCCGTGGTCAGTCGAGCCGGGTGCCGTCGAGGGTGAAGACGCCGCGCGTGGTCGTGGAGCCGTCGGTGACGTCGACGACCAGTCTCGGGTCGGCACCGCTCGTGACGACGTGCACCTGCACGTCCGGCGACGCGTCGGGTCCCACCTCGAGCAGCGTGGCCTCCACGACGTCCTGGACCACGGTCGGAGCCACGTCGGCCAGGTCGACGGGCGACGTCGCCGGGTCGAGCCTGGTCGGCTCGCCCAGCGGCTCCCACTCGACCCCTCTGAAGACCCACTGACGGGCGGTCGTGCCGTCGACGACCGTGGCGACGCCGCCGCCGTCGCGCACGTCGTACGTCGTGACGGTCGCCGTCCCGGCGTCGTCGTCGAGGTCCGCGACCTGCAGGTCCCACCACGTGGCGGCATCAGGCACCGTCACGCCGTCCTTCACGGTGTAGCCGTCGTCCGCGAGCCCGACGTCGTCGGAGGAGCCGGAGTCGAAGCCGCCGTCGAAGGACCGGGCGACCCCGAGGAACACGACGAGCGCGACGACGAGCGGGACGAGGAAGATCGCGATGACCGCGATGACGCCGCAGCCGATCTTGCGCTCCGTCGTCCACCCGCCGCCGGCCCGCGGGCCGGACGCGCTTCCCGACACCGAGCCGCCGTAGGAGGGCGGCGCCCAGGTCGGCCCACCTCCGGTCGAGGCGGGCGGGGTCGTCTCGGCCGGCGGGGCCGCCCCGGGTGGCGGCGACGACGGTGTCGAGGGAGCCTGCCGGTTGCGCGGTGCGACCGGGTCCAGGTCCGTGACCGGGGGCGGCATCCCGAAGGGCGGCGCGGCCAGGTCCGGTGAGGTCGTCGTCGACGGGCGGCTCTCGAGGTCGCGCAGGACCATCGCGAGGTCGCCCTTGGTGGACGCGGCGTCGATCTGCTCGAGGCGCAGGGTCCGGTCGGCTGCCGTGATCCGACCCTCCGCGTACGCCTCGTCCACCATCCGGCGTGCCCGCCGACGGTCGCCGCGGCCGGCGCCGCTCGGGTCGCTGATGTCGCTCACGGCGGCAGCGTAGCGGGACGGACGTCCGGTTCCGGTCAGGCGTCGATCAGGTCGGAGTCGACGTCGTAGGCGCTCTGGACGATGAACTCCTTGCGCGGCGCGACCTCGTTGCCCATGAGCAGCTCGAAGACCGCGGCGGCCTGCTCGGCGTCGTCGACGGTGAGCCGGCGCAGGGTGCGGTGGCGGGGGTCCATCGTGGTCTCCGCCAGCTGGTCGGCGTCCATCTCGCCGAGACCCTTGTAGCGCTGGATGGGGTCCTTCCAGCGGACGTTGCGCCGCTTCAGGTCCGCCAGGGTGCGCTGGAGCTCCGCGTCGGAGTAGGTGTACTGGTACTTGTCCTGCCCCTTCTTCGGGTTCGTCAGCTCGATGCGGTGCAGCGGCGGCACGGCCGAGAACACCCGGCCCTGCTCGACGAGCGGGCGCATGTAGCGGAAGAAGAGGGTGGCCAACAGGCAACGGATGTGGGCGCCGTCGGAGTCGGCGTCGGCCATGAAGATGATCCGGCCGTAGCGGGCCTGGTCGAGGTCGAACGTGCGTCCGGACCCCGCACCCACGACCTGGATGATCGAGGAGCACTCGACGTTCTTGAGCATGTCGCCGACGCTGGCCTTCTGGACGTTCAGGATCTTGCCGCGGATCGGCAGCAGCGCCTGGAACTCCGAGTCGCGCGCCGACTTCGCCGTGCCGAGCGCCGAGTCGCCCTCGACGATGAACAGCTCGGTGCGCTCGGCGTCGCCCGCGCGGCAGTCGGCCAGCTTGGCCGGCAGGGCGCTGGACTCCAGCGCGTTCTTGCGACGCTGGTTGTCGCGCTGCTGGCGTGCCATGAGACGGGTCCGCGACGCCGCGACCACCTTCTCCATGACCTGCCGTGCCTTGGCCTTCTCGGCCGCCTTGGTCGACGTCAGGAACGCCTTGAGCTCGCGTGAGACGACCTGGTTGACGATGCGCGTGACGGCGGGGGTCCCGAGCACCTCCTTGGTCTGTCCCTCGAACTGCGGCTCGGCGAGCCGCACGGTCACGACGGCGGTGATGCCCTCGAGCACGTCGTCCTTGACGATGTCCGCGTCGCCCGACTTCAGCAGCCGCGTGTTCCGCAGGGTGTCGTTGAACGTCTTGGTGACGCCGCGTTCGAAGCCCTGGACGTGGGTGCCGCCCTTCGGGGTCGCGATGATGTTGACGAACGAGCGCAGCTCGGTCTCGTAGCCGGTGCCCCAGCGCAGGGCGACGTCCACGCCCAGCTCACGCTCGACCTCCTGCGGCGTCATGTGACCCTTGCTGTCGAGCACGGGCACGGTCTCGGTGAACGAGCCCTCGCCCTGCAGGCGGAGCACCTCGCTGACCGGCTCGTCGGACGCCAGGAAGTCGCAGTACTCGGTGATGCCGCCGTCGTGCTTGAACGACTCCTCGACCGGCTCCTCGCCCCGCTCGTCACGCAGCACGATCTGCAGGCCGGGCACCAGGAACGAGGTCTGACGCGCGCGGTTGACGAGCTCGTCGTAGGCGAACGTCGCGCTCTTGATGAAGATCTGCGGGTCGGCCCAGTAGCGGACCCGGGTGCCCGTGACGGTCTTCTTCACCCGGCCGCCCTTGCGCAAGGTGTTGTCGGGCGTGAAGTCCGCGGCGGGGCCGTCGCCGGCGAAGACCCCGGGCTCGCCCCGCCGGAACGACATCGACCACGTGGCTCCGGACTTGTCGACCTCGACGTCCAGGCGCGAGGAGAGCGCGTTGACGACCGAGGCGCCGACACCGTGCAGGCCACCGGTCGCGTTGTAGGAGCCACCGCCGAACTTCCCGCCGGCGTGGAGCTTGGTGTAGACCACCTCGACGCCGGTGAGGCCGGTCTTCGGCTCGATGTCGACCGGCACGCCGCGACCGTTGTCGCGCACCTCGACGGAGCCGTCGGCGTGCAGGACGACGTCGATGCGGTCGCAGTGCCCCGCGAGGGCCTCGTCGACGGAGTTGTCGATGATCTCCCACAGGCAGTGCATGAGACCGCGCGTGTCGGTGGAGCCGATGTACATGCCCGGACGCTTGCGCACGGCCTCGAGCCCCTCGAGGACGAGCAGGTTGCGAGCGTCGTAGGTCGACACGTCCAGGACCTCCAGGAGACGTAGGGGGGGTTCATGAGACGTCCGCGCCACCCGCGTGACGGGCAGGGAACGTCCCGCTGCCAGCCTAGTCAGCGCCTCGTCGGTGACCCGTCTGACACGCGGCACGCCGACGTGCGTCCGGGTGTTTGACCCTGCTGGGCAGTATCTATGTCGTATGTCACCTGGACCTGTGCGGAACAGGCCGCCGTGGTTGGATGTTGTGACAGACGTACCCCCGACGCCGCTGAGGAAGAGAGAACATCATGGCTGCAGTCGCCGAGCTTCCCGGTCTGAACGCGACCGACCGTTGTGACCGGTGTGGAGCACAGGCGTACGTCCGCGTCGAGCTCGCCGGCGGAACCGAGCTGCTCTTCTGCGCGCACCACGCCCGAGAGCACGAGGACAAGCTGCGTGAGATCGCCGTGTCGATCCACGACGAGACGGGCCGCCTCGCCGGCGTCCCCGCCTCGGCCCCCGACACCGAGGTCTGAGACCACGGTCGGACGCCGAGGCCCGAGACAGGCTTCGTCCGAGAGCCCCTCGCCGCACTGCGGCGAGGGGCTCTCGTCGTCTGGACGTGCGGGACGAGTCGACGCGTGCCACGCTCGCCGCACCAGGTCGGCACCGCGTCGACCACTGTCCGAGGAGTCCTCATGCAGATCGGTACCTCGCTCTTCCTGCTGGCGGTCGGCGCGATCCTGTCCTTCGCCGTCCAGGACCGCATCAGCGGCGTCGACCTGACGATGGTCGGCTACATCCTCATCGCGGTCGGCGCGCTCGGTCTTGTGCTGTCGCTGATCCTCGGCACGCGCACGCGTCGCGACGTGCCCCCGCCCCGCTGACTGGCCCGCTGAACGCGACGCTCGTCGCGACGGGGTGGTCAGCAACACGAACACGTTGCTAACGTCATCGACATGAGTGTCGGGGAGGGGCCGGTGGCCCAGGATCCTTTCTGGGGTGTCGTGCGTCGGCGTCATCCCGACGTCGACCTGGTGCTCCTGACCGGCCGCTCCCCGCTCGACCTTCCCGCGGCGGAGCCGGACGACGCGATCAGCCTCGACGAGGCGCGCAAGATCGAGCGGGGCGTCGACGACGCGTACGGGGCGATCCGTCACCTGCTGCCGCCGGACACGCCTGCTCCGACCCGTCTCTGGCGCGCGGCCGACGGGGGTCACGCCTACCTCAACGAGAAGGCGCTGCGTAACCTGGCCGGCCCCCGGGCCGTGGTCACGCTCCGCGCCCTCGCCCGCGCGCTGCAGGATCGCGGGTGGGAGGTCGCGGCGAGCGGTGACGAGGCGCGGCCGCACCTCATGGCCACGAACGGTTGGATCGACCTCGACGTCCGTAGCGGCGCTGCAGCGACGCAGCTCCTCCTGGCCGGCCCCGTCGTGCCGGTGCGCGCCGACGACCTCGCGACCCTCAAGGCCGAGCGATGAGCAGCGTCGAGGCGGACTGGAACGCCATCACCGCCGCGGCCAGGGTCTGGGACGGCGCGGCCGACGGGTTGGACGGTGCGTGGCGACGCCTGCACGGCACGACCGGGTCCCCCATGGCGCCCGACGTCGCAGCCGCCTTCGAGACGTTCCGCGAGGCGTGGGTCGACGAGGTCAAGGACGTCGCGACGACCGCGCAGGCTCATGCGGAGTCCCTCGACGACGCCGCCGCGACCTACTCGTCGGTCGACGACGCCGCGTACCAGCGCATCAGGTCGCTGATGCCGTGGTCCTACCGCGACAGCACGATCGACCCCGACGGTGGTCCGCCGCCGATGCCGACCCCGTCCCCCGGCCCGAGTCCGTCGCCCCCTCCGCCGAGCGACTCGACCCCCGCCACGCCTCAGCCCTCCCCTGGCCCGTCGCCGACGCCGTCGCCGAGCCCCACGGGAGGTGACTGACGTGGCGCTCGTCCGAGTCAGCCAGCCCGACCCCCTGCGCACCACGTCGGCGGCCGCCGCCTCGGCCACCAGCGGGGTCCGCGCCACCGGCGAGAGCGTGAGTGACGCACAGGAGTCGATGGCGTCGCAGGGGACGCCCGCCTCGTGGACCGGCGACGCCTCGCAGGCCGCCGCGAACGAGTTCACGGCGTTGTCCGCTCGCCTGGATGCCGCGTCCGCGGCGTTCGTGCGGGCGGTCACCGTGCTCGACGCGTTCGACGACACCCTGCAGACGCTCAGCTCACGGCGCATCGACCTGGTCGAGAGGGTCTCGGAGCTCAACGGCCGCATCGACACCTACGACGCCGACGTCGCCGCGTCGGACAAGGACGATGCGACCGCTCAGGAGGCGCTCGTCCAGAGGTCGGCCAACCTCGAGCGCGAGGCCACGGCCCTCCAGGCCGACGTCGACGCGTGGAACCGGGACCAGGAGTCGGCCGAGCAGACCGTGATCGCCGGCCTGCAAGGTGTCGACACCGTCGCCGAGGGTCAGTCGGCAGCGTCGGCCCCGAACCGCGCCGATGCCGCCGCGCTGGCGGACCAGCTGCAGCAGAAGGTCGACAGCGGCGACCCCGAGGCTGTCGCCGACTGGTGGAGTGGTCTGAGCCCCGAGCAGGTCGCTGCTCTCGTGATGCACTCGCCCCAGCTCGTCGGGAATGCCGGTGGGGTGCCCAGCGAGGTGCGCGACGAGGCGAACCGCACCTCGATGCTCAGCGACATCGACTACCTCACCCAGCGCCGCGACGACGGCCAGCTGACCGACCTCGAGCGCCAGCAGCTGATGAACGCCGAGGACGCCCGCGACACCCTCGACGACTACCAGGACCGGATCGACCCCGAGACCGGCGAGAACCAGGCGTTCCTGCTCGTCTACCGGCCCGACGCCTTCAACGGCGACGGTGGCGTCGCCATGAGCCTCGGCAACCCCGACACCGCGGACGACGTGACGTCCTTCGTCCCGGGCCTGACCAGCGAGGCGACGTCGCTGAGCGGCAACGTCGAGTCGATGGACCGGCTCATGCAGCTGGCCGACGAGAAGAACGGCGACCGGTCGGTCGCCGCGATCACGTGGATCGACTACGACGCCCCGAGCAGCGGCGAAGGCCTCACCGACGACCCGTGGGACTTCCTGCAGGTCGCCGGACAGGGCAAGGCCACGGACGGCGGGGAGCGCTTCGCCGACTTCGTGGACGGCATGCGAGCGAGCGACCAGGGTCCCGACGCCCATTTCACGGCGATCGGCCACAGCTACGGGTCGACGACCGTCTCGCACGCCGCCACCGACAACGACCTGCAGGTCGACGACATGGTGCTCATCGGCAGCCCCGGCACCGGATCGGCCGACACCGCGACCGACCTGATGCCGGAGGGTCACCTGTTCGTCGGCTCGGCCGACTACGACCCCGTCACGCTGCTGGGCTCCCCCGCGATCGGCGCTCTCGGTCACGACCCGGCCCAGGCCGACTTCGGCGCGCACCGCTTCGAGGTCGATCCGGGCTCCTACCGGGTCCAGGACCTCTTCGAGAACCACTCGTCGTACTTCAACGAGGGCTCGACGTCGTTGGACGCGATGGCCGACGTGGTGGCCGGCCAGACCCCTGATGAGGTCGACGGACGCACGCTCGGCAGCTACCAGACCCTCGACACCCTCGTCGTCGGCAGCTCCGTCGTGTCCGGGGGCGAGCAGATCTGGAACGGCGTCGAGTGGACGGGCGGGCAGGTCGCCGACGCGGCAGGCTGGACCTGGGACCGGGCGAAGGACGCCGGCAGCTGGCTGAACCCCTTCGACTGAGAGGTCAGGATGAGACGTTCGAGGATCGTGGTGGGAGTCGTGATGATGGCCAGCCTGTTCGGGTGCGGAGGCGAGGGGGCCGGCGACGACGCGCCAGACGCCCAGCGCACCGCGGAGAAGACCCGCACCGCCGCGTCCACGACGTTCGAGGCGATCGGGCAGGGTGTGGAGGCTCTGGGGTACACCAGCACGGGCGCGGGTCGGTGGGCGATCTGCGGTCAGGAACCGAGCCCGAACGGAGCCCAGTACGTCGCGGAGATCGCCGTCACCCAGAGCAACGTGCCCCCCTCGAAGTACGGCGCCGTCGTCCGCGAGCAGGCCGAGGCCCAGGGCTGGAGCGTCGAGGAGGCCGGCGCCGACACGCTCGAGGGCCGCAAGGACGGGCTGACGCTGCGCGCCCAGTATGGCGCGGCCGGGATGAACCTGTCGGTGCGCAGCCGGTGCCTCGACGTGCCGAAGGACGAGATCCGCCGACTGACCGACCAGCCGAAGGACGACCTCGGCGTCGCTCCCCCGTCGTGACGAGGTGGGCCAGGACCGTCGCGGGCGTCGCGGCGCTGGCTGTGCTGTCCGGGTGCGGTGGGGCCGACGGCGGGGGCGTCCCGCGCGGGCAGGCCTCGCAGCGCGCCGAGGAGATCCGGACGGAGGCGGCGGCTCTCTTCCCGAAGCTGGCCGCGAGCATGTCGGCGGTCAGCTTCACGGGCAGCGGCACGGCCCGGTGGAAGATCTGCGGGATGCCGCCCCACCCGAACGGCGCCGAGTACGTGGCCGAGGTGACCGTCGACCAGGCGGACACAAGCGTCTCTGGGCGTCTCGCCGCAGTCGAGGAGCTTCTCGACGGACAAAGGTGGACCCTCGTGGAGGACACGTCCGGGACGGTCACCTCCTCGAAGCAGGGCACGACGCTCACCGCTCGTGTCGCGGGCGGCGGTGCCTCCCTGGACCTCTCGAGCGGGTGCCTCGACCTGTCCGGGGACCTGATCGACGAGCTCACCGATCCCGGCCGTCGCGACGACCTCGGCCTGACTCCCCCCTCCTGACTCGCTCCTCGCACAGCAACGACGACGGCCCGCCCCGAGGATGCTCGGGGCGGGCCGTCGTCGTGCGTCGCGCTGGGCGTCAGTCCAGGTAGTCGCGCAGCACCTGCGAGCGGGACGGGTGACGCAGCTTGCTCATCGTCTTGGACTCGATCTGGCGGATGCGCTCACGCGTGACGCCGTAGACCTTGCCGATCTCGTCGAGGGTCTTCGGCTGGCCGTCGGTCAGGCCGAAGCGCATCGAGACGACGCCGGACTCGCGCTCGCTGAGCGTGTCGAGCACCGCGTGCAGCTGCTCCTGCAGGAGCGTGAACGACACGGCGTCGGCCGGGACGATCGCCTCGGAGTCCTCGATGAGGTCGCCGAACTCGCTGTCGCCGTCCTCGCCGAGGGGCGTGTGCAGCGAGATCGGCTCGCGACCGTACTTCTGGACCTCGACGACCTTCTCCGGCGTCATGTCCAGCTCGAGCGCCAGCTCCTCCGGGGTGGGCTCGCGGCCCAGGTCCTGCAGCATCTGGCGCTGCACACGGGCCAGCTTGTTGATGACCTCGACCATGTGCACCGGGATGCGGATGGTGCGGGCCTGGTCGGCCATGGCGCGGGTGATCGCCTGGCGGATCCACCAGGTCGCGTACGTGGAGAACTTGAAGCCCTTGGTGTAGTCGAACTTCTCGACCGCACGGATCAGGCCCAGGTTGCCCTCCTGGATCAGGTCGAGGAAGAGCATGCCGCGGCCGGTGTAGCGCTTCGCGAGCGACACGACCAGACGCAGGTTGGCCTCGAGCAGGTGGTTCTTCGCCCGACGACCGTCGACGACGATCCAGTCGAGCTCCTCGCGCGTCTTCTCGGAGATGCGGCCGCCCTTGCCGAGCTTCTCCTCGGCGAACAGGCCGGCCTCGATCCGCTTGGCGAGCTCGACCTCCTCACCGGCGGTGAGCAGGGAGACCTTGCCGATCTGCTTGAGGTAGTCCTTGACCGGGTCGGCCGTGGCGCCGGCGACGAGCACCTGCTGCACCGGCTCGTCGGACTCGTCGGCCGCGGACAGCGTGAAGCTGGACTCCTCGTCCTCCTTCAGCGTCGGGTCGTTCTTGAGGTCCTTGACGAACTCCTCGTCGGAGATGTCGGGCAGGACCTTCTTGCCCTGGGCGTCGACCTTCGCGGCCTGACCACCCTCCGGCACGTCGAGCGCGTCGGCGATGTCGACGGGGGCGTCGGCAGTCTTCTTCGCCGCGGCCTTCTTGGCCGGCGCCTTCTTGGCGGCCGTCTTCTTGACCGGCGCCTTCTTCGCGGGAGCGGGGGCGGCGGTCTTCTTGGAAGTCTTCGTCACGGGCTCTTCTGATCTCGCGGGTGGGCTGGACGATCGTGCTGCGCGCTACCCCGGACGGCCTCGGCGAGGAGGTCGACGACGGTTCCGGCGTGGCGGGACGGCAGGATCTGACACCTGCGTCCGAGGACGGAACTCACCGAGGACTCACCTCCCTGACCTGTCTGAGGGCGCAACAAAGAGGCCTGCGGTCAACCTCTGCGTGATCCAGTGTGCCACGGGGACACAACCGGCGTGGTCGGACCCCCTGGATGGTCCGCGCGCCCTGCGACCTCAGTCGAGCGGCCAGGTGTGCACCGGCTCGTTGGTGTGCATGAGCTCCGCGTAGCGCCGGGTGACGGCACGCAGCGCCGCAGTGCGGTCACCCGTCCGCCCCAGCTCCTGCTCGACGGCCGAGACCAGCCAGGTCGCGCCGTTGGCGCCGCGGATGCACCGCTGCTCCACGACGTCGAGCAGCCGGTCGGAGACCGCGGTGTCGACGCCCATCTGGCCGAGTCCCTCGTGGGCGAGCGGCAGGAGGTGACGCAGCACCAGCTCGCGGACGGACACGGTGCCGACCGAGGGCCAGTACTGGTCGGCCTCGATGCCCACCCGCGCCGCCTGGTGGAAGTTCTCCTCGGCCGCCCGGAACGAGAGCTGCGACCAGACCGGACGCTCGCTCTGGCGCATCACCTGGACGAGGCCGTAGAACAGCGCCGCGTTGGCGACCGTGTCGACCACCGTCGGCCCGGCGGGGAGCAGCCGGTTCTCCACCCGCAGGTGCGGACGTCCGTCGCTCACGTCGTAGATCGGGCGGTTCCACCGGTAGACGGTCCCGTTGTGCAGCAGCAGCTCGGCGAGCGCGGGGACGCGTCCCGCCTCGAGCTCGGCCACCGGGTCCTCGTCCTCCACGATCGGCAGCAGCGCCGGGAAGTACCGGACGTTCTCCTCGAACAGGTCGAAGACCGAGGTGATCCACCGCTCCCCGAAGAAGACGCGCGGCCGGACGCCCTGCGCCTTCAGCTCCTCGCTGCGCGTGTCGGTCGCCTGCTCGAACAACGGGATCCGCGTCTCGTGCCAGAGCTGTCGGCCGAGGAGGAACGGCGAGTTCGCGCCCACGGCCACCTGCACGCCGGCGATGGCCTGGGCGGCGTTCCACGTGGCCGCGAAGTCGTCGGGCTCGACCTGCAGGTGCAGCTGCGTGCTCGTGCAGGCCGCCTCGGGCACGATCGTGTCGGCCGTCGTCTCCAGCCGGTCGACCCCGTCGATGACGATCGCGATGTCCTCGCCACGCGCCGAGAGGATCTGGTCCGACAACAGGTGGTAGCGCGGGTTCGGCGAGAGCGACTCCTGACGCAGGTGCTCCGAGCGCAGGGTCGGCAGCACCCCCACCATCAGCAGACCGGCCTCGGCGCGCGCGGCCTTCTCCTGCGCCTCGTTGAGGTCGCGGCGGACTGTCTGCTCCAGGACGGCGAAGCCGTCACCGCTCGCCGGCTGCGGCGGGACGTTGATCTCGATGTTGAACAGCCCGAGCTCGGTCTGGAACGCCTCGTCGGCGATGGCCTCCAGCGCCTCGGCGTTCCGCATCGCGGGGTCGCCCAGGTCGTCGACGAGGTTCAGCTCGATCTCGACGCCGATCTGCGGCTCGCCCACGGAGAAGTCGTGCTCGGAGAGCATCCGGGCGAACACGTCGAGGCAGCGTCGTACCTTCTCCCGGTACCGCGTCCGGTCCTCGCGCGTGAAGGTCCTGTCGTCGACGTCCTGACCCATGCGCTCACCCTAGGGGCGACGCCGGCCCAGTGCGCGTCATCGCAGGGTGCCCGCGTCCGCGAACGCCGCGCGCACGATCTCCCGCAGCCTCCGCGGGTGCGTGCCGAACCGGAGGGCGTCACCGAGGGTCGCTGCCATCGTGTAGCCCGGGTCCGCGGCCCTGGCCCGGTCGAAGCCGAGGGCGGCCTGCGCGCCGTCGCCCCGCAGGTACGCGAGGTAGCCGGCCACCGTGTACGGCACGGCGGCGTAGACCCCGGGCGACCGCCGGGCCAGCTCGCGCCACGTGGCGAGCCGCTCGGGACCAGCGTCGTCGAGGGTCGGCCAGAGCCCGTCACGGACCGCTCCCAGCGTCAGCCAGACGCCCAGCCGCAGCAACGACCGGGCGTCCACCGCGTCGACGCCGGAGCGCTCGACGGTCCGCACGACGTCCTGCACCTCCTGGAGCCCCGTGACGGCGAGGTCGGTCGGCGCGCGCCACGACTGCTCCACCAGCTCCCGCTCGACCTGGACCACCTGCGTCAGGAGCCACCTCGAGCCCGGTCCGTCGCACGGGCGCCAGCGGTCCTCCAGGGCCGTGCGGTCGGGCAGCACCTCCTGGCCCGCGAGGACGGCCTCCAGCACCGCCGGGTGGTGCGGGCTCAGGTCGAGGGGCGTCCCGGTCGGGTCGTCGTCCGAGGCGGTCCAGTAGCGGCTGGTGTCGGTCCAGGCGACGACGACCGGTCGGATCGCGCCGAGCGCGCCCTCGACCGCACGCGCTGCCTGCGCGGCTCGCTCGACCCGGGTCGAGACGACGAGCACGATGGCGCCGTCGGCGCCCTGGGCGCGCAGGTGTCCGGCCACGAAGCGGCCCACGTGCTCCACGTGGTCGTCCTGGTCGGGCAGGTCCACGCGCATCGTGAAGCCGAGACGGTGCCGCGGGCCGCTCGTCGCGATCGCGCAGATCGACTCGTGCGGGGCGAAGCCGAGCGCGGTGGGCAGGAGGTTGAAGAGGTCGGCCACGTCGTGGGCCGTGTACACGGGTTGGGAGGTCATGGACCCAACCTGCTGCGCGCGGACGGCGTGCGGCGGTGCGCGTTCCCCGCCTGTGGACGGACGTCAGGCCAGGGCGCGCCCGGCGACCGAGGGTGTGGACGCAGCGACCGTCGGCGGTCCGCAGCAGAATGGGACCATGCGGTCCACGGCGTCGGTGCTCCACCTCGACCTCGACGCCTTCTTCGCCTCGGTGGAGCAGCGCGACAAACCGTCGCTGCGCGGCCGACCGGTGATCGTCGGCGGCATCGGACAGCGTGGCGTGGTCTCCACCTGCTCCTACGAGGCGCGCGTCCACGGCGTCCGCTCGGCGATGCGCATGGCTGAGGCCCGGGCGCGGTGCCCGCACGCGGCGTTCCTCTCGGGCCGCTTCGACGCCTACCGCGAGGCGAGCACCCTCGTCATGCGGCGCCTGCGCGAGGAGTCGCCGCTCGTCGAGCCGCTCTCACTCGACGAGGCCTACGTCGACCTCGCGGCCGGTTCTGACGACGACCTCTCCCCCGATGCCGTGCTCGAGCGCGTCGAGACGCTGCGCCGCGACATCACCGAGATCACCGAGGGCCTCACGGCCTCGGTCGGCGTCGCGTCCTCGAAGCTCATGGCGAAGATCGCCAGCGAGCTGCGCAAGCCCGACGGCATGTTCGTCGTCGCCCCCGGCACCGAGCTCGCGCTCCTGGAGCCCATGCAGGTGCGGGCGATCCCGGGCGTCGGGCCCGCGACGGCCGAGCGGCTGCGCCGGATCGGGGTCGGCACGGTCGGCGAGCTGCGCGAGCGCGACGAGGACGAGCTGGTCCGGCTTCTGGGCTCCGCGTCGGGGCGGTCCCTCGCCCGCCTCGCCCGTGCCGACGACGACCGACCCGTCGTCGCCGAGCGCGAGGCGAAGTCGATCAGCGTCGAGGACACCTTCCCCGACGACGTCACCGACCGGGCCCGGCTCGAGGGCGTCGTCGACACGATGGCGCGGCGCGTCGGTGGACGGCTGCGCAGCGCCGGTCTCTCCGGCCGCACCGTCACCCTGAAGATCCGCTACCACGACTTCGAGACCCACACCCGCTCCACGACCCTCGCGGGCCCCACCGACTCGCCCACGTTGCTCGCCGCGAGCGCGCAGGGCCTGCTGGCCGCCACGGACCTGTCGGGCGGTCTGCGCCTGGTCGGCGTCGGGGTCAGCGGGCTCGCGGACTGGGTGCAGGACGACCTGTTCGCCGAGCCCGAGCCCGACCCCGACGCGGGGACCACGGACGAGCCGCCCACCGGTCCCGAGCCCGTCGCCGAGCCCGCTCCCCGCTCCCCCGACCCCGGCCCGGTCTGGAGCCCCGGCGCCGACGTCCACCACCGCCACCACGGCGACGGCTGGGTGTGGGGCGCCGGCCTCGGCCGGGTGACGGTCCGCTTCGAGACGCGACTCACGGGCCCCGGGCCCGTGCACACCTTCGCGGCCGGCGACGACGCCCTCACGCCCGGTCACACGGGCCCCACACGCCCGCGCCGACCCGACGAGCTGACCGCGCCGAGCGCCGCGGAGCGGTCGAGCGACGAGGGCCTGGGTGCCGGGCGATAGCGTCACCGCATGACGTCGACGCACGAACCGCCCGTCGCCCCTCAGCACCCGGTCGTCCGCCGCCACCACGGCGACGAGGTCGAGGACCCGTACGAGTGGCTCCGCGACAAGGACGACCCTCGCACCCTGGCCCACCTCGAGGCCGAGAACGCGTACGCGGAGGCCCGCACGGCCCACCTCGCCGACCTGCGCGGTCGGCTGTTCGAGGAGATCCGCTCACGGACCCTCGAGACCGACCTCTCCGTGCCCGTGCGGCACGGCGGCTGGTGGTACTACTCGCGCACCGTCGAGGGCAGCCAGTACGCCATCCGCTGCCGCACGGCGGTCTCGTCCCCCGACGACTGGGAGCCGCCGCCCCTCGTGCCGGGCGAGCCCGTGCCCGGCGAGGAGGTCCTGCTCGACTCCAACCTCGAGGCCGAGGGGCACGACTTCTTCTCCCTCGGCGGGTTCTCGCTGAGCGACGACGGCAGCCTGCTCGCGTGGTCGACCGACGTCGTCGGCGACGAGCGCTACACGATCCGCGTGAAGGACCTGCGCACCGGCGAGCTGCTCGCCGACGAGATCGCCGGCACGAGCGGCGGCGTCACCTGGTCCGCCGACGGGAGCCACCTCTTCTACACGACCGTCGACGACGCGTGGCGTCCCCACCGCGTCTGGCGACACCGACTGGGCTCCGACGCCGACGACGTGCTCGTCCACGAGGAGACCGACGAGCGGTTCTTCACCGGTGTCGGGCGCACCCAGTCCGAGCGCTACCTCGTGATCGGCGCGTCGTCGAAGATCACGAGCGAGGTGCTCGTCCTCGAGGCCGACGACCCGACCGGCGACTTCAGGGTCGTGGTGCCGCGCCGCGACGGCGTCGAGTACTCGCTCGAGCACGCAGTGGTCGCCGGACGCGACCTGTTCCTGGTGCTGCACAACGACGGCGCGGAGGACTTCGAGCTCGGCGCCCTGCCCGTCGACGCCGCGCCGGTGGATCGACCCCTGCGCGAGGCGCTCGAGACGGTCGTGCCGCACCGCGCAGGCACGCGCCTGGAGGGCATCGACGTCTTCGCCCGGTCGCTCCTGCTCTCCTACCGTCGCGAGGCGCTCACCCGCGTCGCCATCGCGAGCATCGACGACGGCGGTCTCGGCGAGCCGCGCGAGATCGACTTCGGCGAGGAGCTGTTCACCGCCGGGGTGGGCGCGAACGCCGAGTGGGACCAGCCCGTGATCCGCCTCGGGATGGGATCGCTCGTCACGCCCAGCACCGTGCTCGACCTCGTCGTCGAGACGGGCGAGCTGGTCGTGCGCAAGCAGCAGACGGTGCTCGGCGGGTACGACCCCGCCGACTACGTGCAGCACCGCACGTGGGCGACCGCCGACGACGGCACGCTCGTCCCGGTCTCGCTCGTCGCCCGCGCCGACACCCCGCGCGACGGCTCCGCACCCGCCCTGCTCTACGGGTACGGCTCCTACGAGATCAGCATCGACCCCGGCATGTCCGTCCCACGCCTGTCGCTGCTCGACCGCGGCTTCGTGTTCGCCATCGCCCACGTCCGCGGCGGCGGCGAGCTCGGTCGCGCCTGGTACGACCAGGGCAAGCTGACCCACAAGAAGAACACCTTCTCCGACTTCGTCGCCGCGGCACGCCACCTCGTGGCAGAGGGCTGGACCTCGCCCGAGCGGCTCGTCGCGGAGGGCGGCAGCGCCGGCGGCCTGCTCGTCGGCGCGGCCCTGAACCTGGCGCCCGACGCGTTCGGCGCCGTCGTGGCGGAGGTCCCGTTCGTCGACGCCCTGACGACGATCCTCGACCCGAGCCTGCCGCTGACCGTCATCGAGTGGGACGAGTGGGGCGACCCGCTGCACGACCCCGACGTCTACGCCTACATGAAGTCCTACACGCCCTACGAGAACGTCGCCGAGGTCGCGTACCCGCCGGTGCTCGCGGTGACGAGCCTCAACGACACGCGGGTGCTCTACGTGGAGCCTGCCAAGTGGGTCGCGCGGCTGCGCGAACGGTCGACCGGCCAGGTCCCTGCCCTCCTCAAGACCGAGATGAACGCCGGCCACGGCGGCGTGAGCGGACGCTACGCGGCCTGGCACGAGCGGGCCTGGGAGCTGGCCTGGATCATCGACGTCGTCGGGGCGCCCCACGAGCCCCGACCGGTTGCCGCCGATGTCGGCGCCGGCTCGTAGGCTGCTCGCGTGCTCCGTATCGCCACGGTCAACGTCAACGGCATCCGCGCCGCCCTCCGACGCGGCATGGGTCCCTGGCTCGAGGCCGCCGACGCCGACGTCGTCACCCTGCAGGAGGTCCGAGCGCCCGACGCGCTCGTGCACGAGCTGATGGCCGGGACCGGCTACCACGTCGTGCACACCGAGGCCGCCGCCAAGGGTCGCGCGGGCGTCGCGGTGCTCAGCCGCACCGAGCCCAAGGCGCACCGCGTCGGGCACGGCGATCCGTTCTTCGACGACGCCGGCCGCTGGGTCGAGTCCGACATCGTGCTGCCCGACGGCAGCCTCCTCACGGCGGTGTCGGCCTACGTCCACTCCGGCGGCGTCGGCACGCCCAGCCAGGACGAGAAGTATCGCTTCCTCGACCAGCTGCTGGTGCGCCTCGCTGAGCTGCGCGACCACGCCGACCACGCGGTCGTGACCGGCGACTTCAACGTCGGCCACACCGAGCTCGACATCAAGAACTGGAAGGGCAACCTGAAGAAGGCCGGGTTCCTCCCGGAGGAGCGCGCGTACCTCGACCGCGTGCGCGACGAGCTCGGCTGGGTCGACGTCGCGCGGATGCACGCCGGCGAGGTCGACGGTCCCTACACCTGGTGGTCGTGGCGGGGTCAGGCGTTCGACAACGACACCGGGTGGCGGATCGACTACCAGCTCGCCACGCCCGAGCTGGCCGCCACGGTCAGTGCCGCCCGCGTCGACCGAGCCGCGACCTACGCCGAGCGGTTCTCCGACCACGCACCGCTCGTCGTCGACTACGCCCTCTGACCGTGGCGCTCGCCCGCGTCCTCGGACCCGTCCGAGCGACCGGCCTCGGCGCCGGGTCGATGCTGGGGGCCGGCGTGTTCGTCGCGCTCGGTCCGGCGGTCGGGCGCACCGGCGTCTTCGTCGTGTGGGCGGTGCTGCTCGCTGCGCTCGTGGCCGGGCTCAACGCCCTGGCGTCGGCCCGCCTCGCCAGCCGGTACCCGGCCGCGGGCGGCACCTACGTGTTCGCGCGGGAGCGGCTCGGGCCCGCCTGGGGGCACCTCGCGGGCTGGGTGTTCGTGGTCGGGAAGACCGCGTCCTGCGCGGCGATGGCGCTGGCGGTCGGGGCCCACCTGGCGCCTGGTCACGCGACGACGCTCGCGGTCGTCGCGGTCGCCGTGCTGACGGCCGTCGACCTCGCCGGCGCCCGCCGCTCGGCCGACGCGCTCACCGTGTCGGCGGTGCTGGTCGTGCTCGTCGTCGGGACGTCGTCGCTCCTCGTCCTCGGCGAGGCGCCGCGAGACGACGGGACCGGCTACGCCTTCGACCTGCAGGCCGTCCCGCAGGCCGCGGCGCTGCTGTTCTTCGCGTTCGCCGGCTACGCGCGGCTCGCGACCCTCGGTGAGGAGGTACGCGACCCCGAGCGCACCATCCCGCGCGCCGTCGCGGTGTCGTTCGCGGTCGTCACCGTCCTCTACGTGGTCGCCGCCGCAGCCGTCGCCCACGCGCTGCCGCCCGACGTCGCCGACGCCAGCGGCCGCGCCGTCGCCGACGCGGTCGAGACGCTGGGACACCCCGCGCTCACCACCGCGGTGGCCGTCACGGCCGTGGTCGCGGCGGGCGGCGCGCTGCTGTCCCTGCTCGGCGGGGTCAGCCGCACCACGCTGGCCATGAGCCGCGACCGTCACCTGCCGAGGGCGCTCGCCCACGAGTCGTCGCGCGGCGTGCCCGCGGCCGCCCAGGTCGCGGTGGCGCTCGTCGTCGTGGCCGCCCTCCCGTTCGTCGACGCGGTCGAGGCCGTCGCGGCGTCGAGCGGCTGCGTGCTGGTCTACTACGCCCTCACGAACGCCGCGGCCGTCACCCTCGGCGGCACCGTCCTGCGGGTGCTCGCGTTCGCGGGTCTCGTCGGGTGCGTCCTGCTGGTGCTGTCGCTGCCGCTCGCGGGCGTGCTCTGGACCGGCGCGGTGGTCCTCGTGGGCCTCGTCGCTGGCCGCCTCACCCTGGCCCGTACCGCGGCCTGATCCCTCTCCGCGTTCTGTGGACTTCGTGACGATCTGTCGACCGAGAACCGTCACGAAGTCCACACGACGCGGGAGGGAGGGGCGCGCGGCGCGATACATCAGGTGCTGATATAGTTAGTTGCATGCAGCAACCTGACGTCGCGCGCCTGTCCCAGGCCCTGCGCGAGCTGGTCGCGGTCGTCTCCCGCGACTCGGCCACGCGAGGCCTGAGCCGCACGGCCGCAGGGACGCTGTCCGCGCTCGACCGGCACGGTCCGTGCCGCGTCTCGGACCTGACCCGGCTCGAGGCCGTCGGGCAGCCCGCGATGACCGGACTCGTCCAGCGGCTCGAGGCCACCGGCCTCGTCAGCCGCACGAGCGACCCCAGCGACCGCCGAGCGACCCTCGTCGCGATCACCGACGCCGGACGCTCCGCCCTCGCGGAACGACGCCGGAGCCAGGACGCCCTGATCGCCGCCCGACTCGGCCGCCTCTCACCCGACCGACTCGACGCCCTCGGCCACGCCGTCGACGCGCTCGTCGAGCTGACCCAGGAGGACCATGACCAGCCCCACTGACCAGACACCCGACACCGGCGGCCACGGCTCCGCCCGAGCAAGCCTGCTCGGACAGCCGAAGGCCGTCTACGCGGTCGCCTTCGCCTGCGTGATCTCCTTCATGGGGATCGGTCTCGTCGACCCCATCCTGCCCGCCCTGAAGGAGCAGCTCGACGCCACCGAGAGCGAGGTGACGCTGCTCTTCACCAGCTACCTCGTGGTCACCGCGGTCGCCATGCTCGTGACCAACGCGGTCTCCAGCCGCTTCGGCGCCAAGCGCACGCTCGTGGTCGGTCTGGCCATCATCGTGGTCTTCTCGGCGCTCGCGGGGTCGAGCGGCAGCATCGAGGGCATCGTCGCCTTCCGCGCCGGCTGGGGACTGGGCAACGCCCTGTTCATCGCCACCTCGCTCGCCGCTATCGTCTCGAGCGCGCGGGGCGGGTTCGCCGGGGCGATCATCCTCTACGAGGCGGCGCTCGGCCTCGGCATCGCAGCCGGCCCCCTGGTCGGCGGCACCCTGGGCAACATCAGCTGGCGCGGCCCGTTCTACGGCGTCGCCGTCCTCATGTCGATCGCGCTCGTCGCGACGGTGCTCCTGCTGCCGTCCACGGCGAAGCCCACGCACGCGACGCCGATCAGCGCCCCGCTCAAGGCGCTGCGCCACCGCGGCCTGGCGACGATGAGCGTGGCCGCCCTGCTCTACAACTGGGGCTTCTTCACGATGCTCGGGTACGCCCCGTTCCCGATGGCGCTGTCCATCACCCAGCTCGGCTGGGTCTTCTTCGCCTGGGGCGTCCTGGTCGCGTTCTTCTCGGTGGTCGCCGCCCCGTGGCTGCAGCAGCGCTTCGGCACGTCGGTGTCGCTCTACGCGGCCTTCACCCTCTTCGCGGTCGACCTCGCGCTGATGGCCACCGACCCCACCGACCAGCGACTCATGGTCGGCTGCGTCATCGCGGCGGGCATCTTCATCGGCATCAACAACACGCTGATGACGCAGGCCGTCATGACGATCTCGCCGGTGGAGCGTCCCGTGGCGTCCGCCGCGTACGGCTTCGTCCGCTTCATCGGCGGCGGTCTCGCGCCGTTCGCCGCCGGCCGGATGGTGCAGGCATGGTCGGTGCACGTGCCCTTCGCCATCGCGGCGGTGGCCGTGCTGGGCGCCGCGGTCGTCCTGTCCACCGCCCACCGGGCCCTGCGCGACGCTGATGCCGGGCTCGACGAGGACGGTCACGTCGTCACCGACCAGGACGACGTCGCGGGCGAGGTCGCCGACGAGTTCGGTGGCGCACCCGGTGCCATCGACGAGGCGTTGCACGCCCGCTGAACCGGTCCACGACGACGGGGCGCGCACCTTCTCGGTGCGCGCCCCGTCTGGTCGGGACCCCGTCCGGTCGAGCCGGTCAGCTCAGTTGAACCGGACCTTCAGCGACGTGCCCTTCTCCGACAGCACCCGGACCTTGACCCCGGCACCGGGCAGCTTCACGCCGTGCTGCGGCGCCTCCGCGTAGAAGTACTTCTTCGTGTCGTCGAAGAGCGGGGCGGCGGCCTGTCCACGGACGTACGTGGGCTTGCCGTCGGTGTGCAGCGTCATCGAGTCGGCCTTCCGCGTCGAGAACGGCGCGTCGTAGACCTGGACGCGGGCACGGAACGGCTTGCCCGTCGTCCTGTCGATGATCGGTCGCGGCCGGGCGTCGATCGGCAGGTTCCGACCCTCACCTGGGTGGGTGATGGTGTTGTTGTCGGCCTGCGACGTGTCCCAGTAGGAGATCAGCAGACCCTGCTGGTAGGCGTAGTGCTCGACCCAGTCCGGGCGGGTGCTTGCGAAGCCGAAGTTGTACGGCCCCGTCCGCAGGTACCGGTCGTAGGAGACGTACGAGCGGTGGCCCATGACGTAGAAGTTGTCGTAGGCGTCGGTGGTCGACGAGCCCACGACGCTGAACCCGTCGAGCGTCCAGGCGCCCGCACCGTCCTCCGCGCCGTCGGACGTCAGCGTCGAGCCGCCCGCGGTCACCGCGACGTCGTCGACGAACAGGCCGGGCAGCGCGAGACCACCGTCGGTCTTGTACAGGAACCGGAGCTGGACGCTCTGGCCCGCATAGGCGTCGAGCGGGACCGACAGGTCGGTCCAGGTCTCCTGCTCGCCGTCGATGCCCGGGCGACCCGACGTGTCGTCGCCGATCGGCGTGCCGCCGACGGTGCCGTCGAGCGCGGTCCACGTCGTGCCGCCGTCGGTCGAGGCCTGGACGTACGCGTAGTCGTAGCCCTCCTCGATCTCGTACCGGACCTGCGCCGTCAGCTCGGCGTCGGTCGCGCCCGACGGGATGCTGACCTGTGTCGTCATGGTGGTCGCGAGGTCGTCACCGGAGCCGGAGTGGAACTGCTTCGAGCCCGCCGCCGGCGCTCCGAGGTCGCGGGTGACCTCCTTCTTCGGGAGCACCACGACGGCACCCTGCGCCTTGGCGGTGTTGTACTCCTGGGGCCCGAGCTCGAGGGTCCGCCTCTCCTTGGCCCCGACGACCTCGTAGTCGAGCCAGCCGAGCTGCAGCTTCTCCCACGCACCCAGGTCGCCCGCGCGCTCGCCGAGGGCCTCGCCCTTGGCGTTCAGCCGCGACTGCGCCATGAGCGTCCAGTACTCGTTGCTGTTGTCGCCACCCGCCGTGCTGTAGGCGTCGGGCAGGCCGAGGTCGTGACCGTACTCGTGGACGAAGACGGAGAGACCGCCGTTCTCCGGCTGCACGGTGTAGTCGCCGATCCAGAGCCCGGTGTCGCCGATCTGCGTGCCGCCGAGACGGTTCTGCGACGGCCCCGTGACGCCCTGGTCGGTGAGGAAGGCGTACCAGCGGTGCGACCAGATGGCGTCCTCCCCGTAGGTCGCGTCGCCGTCCTCCTCGCCGTGACCGGCGTGGACGATCTGGAAGTGGTCGATGTAGCCGTCGGGCTCGTTGAAGTCGCCGTCGCCGTCGTAGTCGTAGCGGTCGTAGACGTCGTACTCCGCGAGCTGCTGCTTGATCTGCGCGTCGGTGCGGCCGGCCTTGCGCTGGTCGGCCACCCACTGCGTCGTGGCGTCCTGGATCAGGTTCCACGTCGAGGCGTCGTCGCGGCCGTAGCGCGCGGTGTTGTACTTCACCTTCACCCAGTCCGAGACGGTCCCGTCGACCGTGTAGCGACCGGACGACTGCGTCTCGTAGTACGTCTTGACCGACTCGACGTCGCGGCCCGTCTTGAAGTACAGGTCCTGGTAGTGCTGACGGTCGTAGTCGGGCTGCCAGACGGTCGAGTTGTCCTTCGACCGGTCCGGCTCCTCGATCTGGTTGTGCTGGGGGCCGTCGAACGTCTCCGGTCCCGGCGTGGCGGGATCGGTGTCGGCGTCCGGGTAGTCGGGGTGCCGCTCGTCGCCGAACTCCGCGAGGATGACGAAGATCTTGTCGGCGCGCTCCTGCGACAGCTCGACGTACTGGTCCTTGCGCTTGCCCTTCGCCGCGCGCTCCTTGGCGCCGCGCGACGCCTTCGGGCTCGCGAGCGTCGCGGCGTCGGCCGGAGCCGCGGCCTCGCCGACCTTGACGACGGTGCTGCCGTTGCGGGTGACGGGCTTCGCCTCGCCGCTCACGACGGACGCGACGGCCTGCTCCCGCAGCTCCCGACGCTTGTCCTCGAGCGGGTTCGGCAGGTCGTGGTCCTTCTGGACGCGGTCGACCCCCTGCTGCGGCGGCGCCTCGGCCGCCGTGGTCGGTGCTGCGAACGTGAGTCCGAGCGATGACGCGAGCCCGATCCCGAGCACGCATGACGTGACACGCTTCACGTGGTCCCCCCTAGGAACAACTGATGTCTCGGGGGCCGGTCGGCCCCCTGTCGCGTCGGCGGGCCGGTGGGCTCGTCCGACACGAGGCTCGGGCCAACCTAAACGTTTGCTGAGGACGACGACAGTCTTGACTTCACCGGTGACTAGTACTAAAGAACTAGTTCTCCGGTCGATCTCTGGTCAGGACCTAGTGCCCGGGACCCAAAGGTGTGAGACTGACCAGGTTCGGTCCCCGTCACCAGGAGCAGCATGCGTACCACCATCGCCGTCGTCCTCACCGCGCTCCTCGTGAGCCTCACGGGAGGCTCCGCCCACGCCGTGGTGCGGGTCAGCGTCTACTCCCAGCAGATCCTCGAGCAGACCAACGGGGTCCGGGCGAAGTTCGACCGCCCCAAGCTCGCGCTCAACAGCTGCATGGACCGCTACGCCGACTCCTGGGCCAAGCACCTCGCGACGCAGGAGAAGGCGCTCGTCCACCGTTCGTCTTCGTCGCTGAAGACGATCATGAAGGAGTGCGGCCTGCGCAGCATCGGCGAGAACCTGGCCTTCGGCTACCCGGACGGTCGCAGCGTCGTCGGCCGCTCCACCGACAAGGTGTGCTCGTCCTCGTGCTCCAAGATCAACTGGATGACCTCCGGCGGCCACCGCGCCAACCAGATGAACGCCGCGTTCCGCCGCATCGGCGTGGGCGCGTGGCGCGACAGCAACGACCGCTACTACTCCGTCGCGCTGTACGGCCAGCCCGGCTGACCGGAGCCGCCGGCGCCGGCGACCGACGCGCCGAGACGGCGTTCGGCCCGGGCCGCGACCGTGTCCTAGGCTGGTGTCGTTGCCGTTGGATTTAACCGTGCCGGCAGCTCGGGGACCGCACACCGGGCGCTCTGCTCAGCGGGTGAAACGACGGACGACGCGTCCACGACGGTCGTGGACGCACCCGAAGGAGTAGTAGGAAAGATGGCAACCGGAACGGTCAAGTGGTTCAACGCCGACAAGGGCTTCGGCTTCATCGCGCCCGACGACGGCAGCGAGGACGTCTTCGCCCACTTCAGCGCGATCCAGACGAGCGGCTACCGCTCGCTCAACGAGAACCAGAAGGTCGAGTTCGACGTCGAGCAGGGCCAGAAGGGCCTGCAGGCGGCGAACATCCGTCCGCTGGACTGACCTCAGCACCGACGACACGGCCCCGCGAAGCGCATGCTTCGCGGGGCCGTGTCACGTCACCGGCGCGTGAGGGACACGCGGTGACCGCAGCGGGTCCGGTCTCAGAGGTGACCGGACTCGTCCCAGGCGTGCTGGGCGAAGTCGGTGCCGCGCTCGCGGACCGCCAGGGTCGCGTCGGCAGCGACCGGCCGGTCCAGGACGCCCAGTGGACGCCCCGGGAACCGGGCGGACGCAGCAGCGACGTCGGAGGGGCGGAAGTCGAAGGTCAGATCGTCCATGTTCATGAGGCTAGTCTCATGTTCGACGGTCCGACACCCCTACCGAATGGTAGTCTTGCGCGCCGCGTCAGCGGATGGCACGACGCAGCTCGCCGAGGCGTCGACGCACCTCGCCGGCACGGAGGTGGTCGACGTTCAGGGGCGGCTCGAGCTGCTCGACGACGTGCTGGGCGAGCTCGCGGATCGCCTCGCGGTCGTGCATCGGCCAGGTGACGACCCGCAGGTGCTGCTGCATCCAGTCGGTGACGACCGGGTCGTCCAGGCCGTCCGCTCGCAGCGGCTCCTGCAGGATCGTGGCCAGCGCGGCACGGAACGTCGAGGAGCGGGAGCGTCCGTGCAGCTGGACGGTCTGCACGAGGTGGCGCACCGTCGTGACGACGTCGTCGGTCCGGCCCACGGCTCCCGCGTGCCCCACGTGCAGCACGCCGGCGCCGACGGGCAGCATCAGGCTGCGGTTGAGCACCCGGGCGCCCTCGGCGTCGACGTGCCAGGCGAAGACCCCCGCGACCTCCTGGATGGCGTCGAGGTCCTGCGGCCTCACGGCGTGCTCGGTGCCGGCAAGGTGCTCGATCGCCGCCAGCACCGCGTCGCCGGGACCGTCGTGCACCGGACCTGCCTGCACCGCAGGTGCCGCTGTCACACCGGGGCCGAGGGTCACCGGCTCCTCCCCGGCCTCGCCCTCGACCGCAGCCGTGGACTGCTCCACGGCGACCCGCGGCTCGCTGACGACCGGCACGGGACGCGACTCGTCACCGCCGACCGTGACCTCCGCTCCGGCGTCCTGGAGCACCGCGGCGAGAGGTCCCACGTAGGCCTCGGGCGCGACCAGGTGCACCCGTCGCCCCGCCACCGGACCGTCGAGGGACTCCAGGCGCACCAGCACCCACTGGGCCCAGACGCCGCGGTAGACGGGGTCGAGGTCGGCGAGGTCGCGCGAGTCGGGCGAGACCCACTCCCCCGGCTCGAGGAGCCCGTGCTCGGCCGACAGCACGAACCACGTGGCACCGCGCGCCTGCGCACGGAGCCGGGCGGCCTGGAAGCGGTCCGCGCGGTAGACCTCGCGGGCCGGGGCCGGCACGAGCACGCGCTCGCCCGCACCGGCGAGCAGCAGCACGTCGGCGGACTCGGCGGTCGGGTCGCGGACCTCCAGCCGAGGCCCGGCGAGCCCGGCTCGCTCGACGATGTCCTCGAAGGTCGCCAGCCGCGCCGAGGGTCCCGGACCGTCGTGCCGCGCCTCGACGTCGGGTTCGGGCCGGGCCTGGACGACGGTCGCCTCCGTGAAGGCCGACGTCGCGAAGCTCGCCTCACGTCGGGCCCGGTCGACGGGCGCAGCGGGAGGTGGCGGGTCGTCAGGCGCCTCGGGCAGGTCGGGGTCGAGCTTGCGCTCCTCGGGCGGGATCACCTCGTACAGGCCACGGGCGACGCGCCGGAACAGGGACGACCTGACCGCGAACTGCGGCTGCTTGGGCCGACCGCCCTCGCACAGGCCCACCAGGTGCGCGCGGATGGTGGCCTGGCTCACCTCGGGATAGCGTCGGGCGAACCAGCGGTGGACGTGCTCGTAGCCGAAGGGGTCGGGCATCGCGTCGGCGCACTCGTACATCAGCTGCCAGACTGGCTTGTCGTACTTCACCGCACCTCCCGATCCCGTGTCATGCCGCTCCTCGACAGGTACGCAGAGACCACGACCCGCGATCCATGACGCGACGGGACGTGGATCACAGGGAATGCGCGAGAGCGACGTGTCGTTCACGCTGGGGTACGACCCACGACGTCTCCGGAAGGACTCTCATGTCGACCATCGACCTCACCGCCCAGAGCTTCGAGGAAGCCGTCACCGGCGAGGGCATCACCCTCGTGGACTGGTGGGCGTCCTGGTGCGGTCCGTGCCGGCAGTTCGCGCCCGTCTACGACGCCGCGAGCGAGCAGAACCCCGACGTGACCTTCGGCAAGATCGACACCGAGGCCGAGCAGGAGCTCGCCGGAGCCGCCGGCATCACGTCGATCCCGACGCTCATGGCGTTCCGCGACGGCGTGCTCGTCTTCAGCCAGCCCGGTGCGCTGCCCGCGCCGGCTCTCGACCAGGTGATCCAGGCGGTCCGCGACCTCGACATGGACGACGTCCAGCGTCAGGTGGCCGAGGCGCGCGCCGCCGAGCAGCCGGGCACGCCCGACGCGGACGCCTGAGTCCGAGCCCCCCACTGGCCCACCGCCCCCACCTCGGGCGGCGGCCCGTCGCGCCGAGGGGCGCGACACCACCACCGGAAGGGACCCCCATGATCCTGATCAACGTCAAGTTCTCCGTGCGCCCCGAGGCCGTCGAGCAGTGGCCCGAGGCCGTCCGCCCGTTCACCGAGGCCACGCGCGCCGAGGAGGGCAACCTGTTCTTCGAGTGGTCGCGCAGCCTGGAGGAGGAGAACACGTTCGTCCTCGTCGAGGGCTTCCAGGACGACGCCGCCGAGGCGCACGTCTCGAGCCAGCACTTCGCCGACGGCCTGGAGGCGATGCGTCCGCTGCTCACGTCCACGCCGCAGATCATCAGCCACACGATCCCCGTCGACGGCTGGGGCCGCATGGGCGAGCTCCAGGTCGACTGAGCGCCCAGGCCCCTGCCCCGTCGCCGGACCGCGTGAGGGACACTAGAGGGATGCCCACGACGACCGACCTGCGCGTGCTGCTGCGCCACCCGGTCGACTTCGTGGTCGCCGACGACCCCGCCGCCTCGCGGTTCGTCTTCACCGCGCCCGACGGGGAGCACGAGGTGACGGCGAGCGACGCCATCGGTCCGCTCAGCCAGGGCATCCGGACGATGAACGCGGACCCGTCGGTCCGGGCGTGGGCCACGCCCGCGATCCTCGCGCTGCGACTCATGGCCACCGGACGGCTCGCCGCGCCCGACTCCTCCTCCGCGTCGCAGCTGCAGGACGCGGCGCGCTCGGTCGGTGCCGACGCGGCGTCGGGACAGGCGAAGGTCCGGGGCTTCCTCGCGGCGCTCGCGGTGGACGCACCCGCCGTCGCCACGCAGCCTCAGGACGACGCGGTGCCGGACCCGCAGGGCATGCGTCGCCGGAGCCGCCCTAGCGGCGCAGCGCCACCACCGCTCGTCGAGCAGGCGCCCGTCCGGCCGCGCGCGTTCAGCGGGCAGCTCGTGGTCACCTTCCGACAGTCGGCCGACGCCGAGGGCCACGTGGCCGACGTGCGCCTGAAGGTCAAGCCGCTCGACGCGTCGTGGTCGGCCGTCGACGTCGCCGACCTGTGGCGTCGCGACGACCACCACTTCGGCGCAGGCGCACGACCCGGGGTCCGGACCCTGGTCAGCACGGCTGCCGCCGCCTGGCCGACCCTCACGCGCATGCTCGGGCGGCTCGACCAGGGCTCGGTGCCGCTCACGGCCGAGGAGGTCGGCGAGCTCGGACGCACCCGCGTCGCCAGCCTGCTGCGCTCGTACCGGGTCGAGGTGCTGTGGCCCGACGGCCTGGTCCGCTCCCTCGACTCGCGCCCGACCGTCCGCCGGGTCGGCGACGCGATGCCGCACGACCGGCCGCGCGCGTTCGGCCGCTCGCAGGTGTTCCGCTTCGACTGGAACCTCGCCCTCGGCGACGAGACGCTCACCGCCGAGGAGCTCGACGTGCTGGCCGAGGCCCAGCACGGTCTGGTGCGCCTGCGCGAGCGCTGGGTGCTGGTCGACCCGGCCCGCACGCAGGCCCTGCTGGAGCGGCGCACGCACGAGCTCACCGCGATCGAGGCCCTGCGCGCCGCCGTGTCCGGCGAGATCGAGATCGACGACGTGCGCACCGACGTGTCGACCGAGGGCTGGCTCGACGACGTGCGCCGCCGGCTCGCCGAGCACGGGTCGCGCGACCCCGTCGAGCCGTCGCCGCGGCTGCACGGGACCCTGCGCGAGTACCAGCGCGACGGTCTGCGCTGGATGGCCCAGCTCGTCGACCTCGGGCTGGGCGGCATCCTCGCCGACGACATGGGCCTGGGCAAGACCGTCATGCTCATCGCGCTGCACCTGCACCTGGAGGACCAGGCGCGCGCGGCCGGACAGCCCGTGGCCCCGACGCTCGTCGTCTGTCCCGCGTCCGTCGTAGGCAACTGGGTCCGCGAGATCGAGCGGTTCGCGCCGGGCGTCCCGGTCCGACGCCACCACGGCACCGGGCGCAGCCTGGTCGGTGTGACCGAGGGCTTCGTCGTCACGACCTACGCCACGCTGCGCCGCGACGCGGTCGACCTCGCCGACGTCGAGACCGGGTGGGGCGTCGTCGTCGCCGACGAGGCGCAGTACGTCAAGAACGTCCGGTCCGCAGCCGCCAAGGCCCTGCGATCCATCCCGACGCCGGTCCGCCTCGCCCTGACGGGCACGCCCGTGGAGAACGGCCTGACGGAGCTGTGGTCGATCCTGGACTGGACCACCCCGGGGTTGCTCGGCGGGCTCGAGGAGTTCCGGCGCCGGTGGTCGCGACCCATCGAGCGCGGTCAGGACCGCGACCGCGCCGGCGAGCTGTCGCGCCTCGTCCGCCCGTTCCTGCTCCGGCGCCGCAAGAGCGACCCGGGCATCGCGCCCGAGCTGCCACCGAAGACCGAGACCGACTACCGGGTGCACCTGACGCGGGAGCAGGTCGGCCTCTACGAGGCCGTCGTGCGCGAGACGATGGCAGAGATCGAGTCCAGCGAGGGCATGCAGCGTCGCGGGCTCGTCGTCCGGCTGCTCACGCAGCTGAAGCAGGTCTGCAACCACCCGGCGCAGCTCCTGCGCGAGCCGCGGGCCACGCTGACGGGCCGGTCCGGGAAGCTCGACATGCTGGACGAGCTGCTCGACGAGATCGTCGCCGCCGACGGCGCCGCCCTCGTCTTCACGCAGTACGCGCAGATGGGGCACCTGCTCACCCGGCACCTGACCGAACGACGCATCCCCGTGCAGTTCCTCCACGGCGGCGTCCCCGTGCCGACCCGCGAGCAGATGGTCACGCGCTTCCAGGCGGGCGAGGTCCCGGTGTTCGTGCTGTCGCTGAAGGCCGGAGGCACCGGACTCACGCTGACCCGCGCGGACCACGTGATCCACTACGACCGCTGGTGGAACCCGGCCGTCGAGGACCAGGCCACCGACCGGGCCCACCGCATCGGCCAGACCAAGCCGGTGCAGGTCCACCGCATCATCGCGGAGGGCACGATCGAGGAGTCCGTGGCCGAGCTGATCGCCTCGAAGCGGGCACTGGCCGACGCCGTCGTGAACGCGGGCGAGAGCGCGCTGACGGAGCTGACCGACGCCGAGCTGGTCGAGCTGGTGCGACTGCGCCGCTGACCCGGCCGAGCTGGCCGGCGGACGGCCACCCCGACTTGCCTTGGTACTACCTTTCGTGGCACGCTCACGTGACCTGCCTCACGTCCCGCGTCGCCCGCCGGGTGACCCTCGTCCCCTCACGTCCGGAGTCCCCGTGGATCCCATCGACCCCGTGCACGGGACCGGCGTCCTGCTGGCCATCGCGCTGGCCGCCGTCGTCCTGCTGCTCGTCCTCATCATCCGCGTCAAGCTGCACGCCTTCGTCGCGCTCGTCCTGGTCAGCCTGCTCACGGCCGTCGCCACGGGCATCCCGCTCGTCGACGTGCCCACCGCGCTCACCTCGGGGTTCGGCTCGACGTTGGCGTCGGTGGCCCTGCTGGTCGGCTTCGGCGTGATGATCGGCCGCCTCCTCGAGGCCTCCGGTGGGGCCCAGGTGCTCGCCGACACCCTCGTGTCGCGCTTCGGCGAGCGCCGCGCCCCGCTCGCCCTCGGTGTCGCAGCCTTCCTCTTCGGGCTGCCGATCTTCTTCGACGCGGGCCTCGTGGTCTTCCTGCCCATCGTGCTCACCGTGGCCCGCCGCTTCGGTGGGTCGGTGCTGGTCTACGCGCTGCCCGCCGCCGGCGCCTTCGCCGCGACTCACGCGCTCCTGCCGCCGCACCCCGGACCCGTCGCCGCCGGCACGGTCATGGGCGGCGACCTCGGCGTCGTCCTGCTCGTGAACCTGCCCATCGCGGTCGTCAGCTGGTACGTCGGCGTGTACCTGTTCTCGCGGTGGGTCGGCTCTCGCGTGCACGTCGACGTCCCGACGCTCCTGCTGGGCGAGGAGCAGGACGGCGGAGACGACTCGACCCCTCCGCCGGTCGCCCTCGTGCTGTCCATCCTGCTGGTCCCGCTCGTCCTCATCGGGCTCAACACGGTGCTGACCACCCTCGTGGCCGGAGGCACCCTCGCCGAGGGCCACGCCTGGGTCGACGCCCTCGTGCTCGTCGGGACGACGCCCGTGGCCCTGCTGCTCACGCTGCTGCTGGCCATCGGGACCCTCGGACGACGCGGCCGTTCCCTCGCGGAGACGGGTGCCCTGCTCGACGCGTCGCTCGGGCCGGTCTGCTCGGTCATCCTCATCACGGGAGCGGGCGGCATGCTCGGCGGCGTCCTGCGCACGAGCGGCGTCGGCGCGGCACTCACGGAATCCCTCGGCGGGCTGGGTGTCCCGCTGCTGCTGCAGGCGTTCCTGCTCGCTGCGGCACTGCGCGTGGCGCAGGGCTCGGCGACGGTGGCCCTCACCACCGCGTCCGGCCTCGTCGCCGCGCAGACCGCCGACCTCTCCGACGTGCAGGTCGCGCTGCTCGTCACGGCGGTCGCCGCCGGCGCGACGGTGCTCTCCCACGTCAACGACTCCGGCTTCTGGCTCGTCAGCCGGTTCTTCGGCCTCGACGTCCGCACGACGCTGAGGACCTGGACCGTCATGGAGACCACGCTGGGACTCAGCGCCCTGGCGCTCGCCGCCGTCGCCTACCCTCTGGTCGCATGAGTCAGCACCGCCGTCCGGGACCGTACGCGCACCCGACGGGCGACTCAGTCCGGTCGGAGCTGACCGACGACCTCGACGCAGATCGCGTGCATCGCGGCACGCGCCGCCTCGGCCTCCCCCGCGGCGACCGCGCGAGCGACCTCCGCGTGCAGACGTCGGGCCTCGGGCGCGGGCTCCGACGGCATGAGGTCGTGGTCGGTGCGACCGCGCAGCACCTCCTCCACGACGTCACCGAGAGCCCGGAACATCGGGTTGCCGGTGCCGTCCAGGAGGAGCCGGTGGAAGGTCACGTCGAGCTCCAGGAAGGCCTGCAGGTCGCCGCCGGCCCCGGTGCGCTCGAGCTCGTCGGCGAGGCGCAGGAGTCGACGCCGCGTCTCGGGCGTCGCGTGGACGGCCGACAGCGCCGCGCTCGTCGGCTCGACGGCCGCGCGCAGCTGCGCCAGCTGGTGCAGCAGGCGTCCGCGACCAGGCCCCGCGAGGCGCCAGCGGATGACGGACGGCGCGTAGTGGTCCCACCGCTCCTCGGGCAGGACGGTCACGCCCGTGCGACGACGGCTCTCGACCAGCCCCATGGAGGCGAGCACCTGCACGACCTCGCGCGCGACGGTGCGCGAGACCTCGTAGTCGGCGCGGATCGCGTCGAGCGTCAGCGCGTCGCCCGGGGCGAGCAGACCGTCCACGATGCGTGGACCGAGGTCGGCCAGGACCTCCTCGTGCGCCGTCGGCATGAGGAGGACTCTAGGGCGTGCGGGGGCCGACCATGAGCGGCACGCTCCAGGTCGTCGTGATGGGCGTCTCGGGCACCGGGAAGTCGGCCGTCGGGTCGCGCGTCGCCGAGCGGCTGGGCGTCCCGTACGTCGAGGGCGACGAGCACCACCCGGCGGCGAACATCGCGAAGATGGCCGCGGGGACGCCCCTGACCGACGACGACCGCCGACCCTGGCTCGAGGAGCTCGCCGACCTGCTCGCGAGCAGGCAGCGTGCGGGCACCTCGGCGCTGCTGGGGTGCTCGGCGCTGCGCCGCACCTACCGCGACCTGCTCCGCGGCGGGCTGCCCGCAGGGACCATCGGCTTCCTGCACCTGGTGGCCGAGCCCGACGTGCTGCACCGACGCATGGAGGAGCGCGAGCACTTCATGCCCCCGAGCCTGCTGCGCAGCCAGCTCGCCACGCTCGAGCCGCTCGAGCCCGACGAGCTCGGCACGGCGATCGACGTCGACGCCCCGCTCGACGTGGTCGTCGAGCGGGGCGTCGAGGCCGTGCGCGCCCTCGCGGCGCGCGGCGCCGTGCTGCGCTAGAAGGTGCCGCAGGTGGAGACGAACGGCGCTCCGGCCACCCGGCCCTCTAGGAACGCGAACGCGCTCGGGAACCCGGCGACGAACCCACCGACGTGCGTCGGCGTCACGAGGGTCTGGAAGCGGACCTTGGCACCCTGCGAGCACCAGGACCGCGCCATGTCGCGTCCCTGCTGGTAGTCGACGACGTCGTCGAGCCCGGAGTGACTCACCAGGCTGGGGACGGACGGCGCGGTGGCCCCGAGGCGTCGCTCGGCGAGGGCGGCGGCGATGTCAGGTCGGCTCAGGTAGTCGGCGATCGGTCGGCCCTCGTTCGTCAAGGTGGAGGTGCGGACGAACGCGTTCGGCACGATGCCGTCCACGAGGCAGGTGTCCAGGACACGATCGAGGAACTGCTTGCCCTGGGCGTTGAGCAGGTCCCTGATGCGCAGCTGGGGCTCCGCGTCGTCGAGAGCCGCGACGGCGTACCCGAGGAAGAGCGAGTAGGGCGAGCCGTCGAGCTTCGGAGCGACGCGCGAGAGGTCGGCAGGCACGGCACCTGCGTAGCCGCCCTTGAGCCTCAGCTCCGGGGCGTACGACGCAGCCAGCTCGAGCGCACCGGCGGCGGCGTTGCCGCCCTCGGAGTAGCCCGACACGAGGACGGGTGCGGTGCTCGTGACGATGCCGAGACGCTGCGCGGCGCGCACCGAGTCGAGGACGTTGCGTCCCAGGGCGCGCGCGTCGACGTAGGGGTGCACACCGGGGGTGCCGAGACCCTCGTAGTCGGTGACGGCCACGGTGTAGCCCCGGGCGAGGAGGCCCTTGATGAAGGCGCCCTCGTACTCCGTGCCGGCGGCCAGCTGCCGCGACGGAGCACACCGGTCGGCCATGCCCTGCGTGCCCACGGCGTACGCGACGACCGGACGCTCCCCCGCGCCCACCCAGGCCCCGCGGGGCTTGAGGATCGTGCCCGTCACGACGGTCGGACCCGAGGCGTTGGCACTCGTGTACATGACGCGGGTGACGTCGGCCGGCGCCCTCAGCACCTTCAGCGGGTCGAGGTAGAACACCGACGGCTCGCTGCGCAGGACCGTGCCGGGCGCTCCCGACGTGTCCGCGGGCGGTGTGTAGAAGTCGTCGGCCGACGCCGGCGGCGCGGCGACGAGGCCCGCGCCGAGCGTGGCGGCAAGGGCGAGCAGGAGACGACGCCCTCGGGACGGTCGTCGTCGGGACAGGACGGACTGAGACATGGTGGGACCCCCTCTGCGCGACACCCTCGGCCGCGCCCGCTCAGTGTGTCGGTGAGTTACATCACAGGTCAACGTCGGGGTGGGTGGGACGAGGCGGACGCCCGAACTCGCGAGAGGCGGGGGCCGGGTGCGGGGCTGATTTGCGCACGTCTCCCAGAACCGATTGGGTCGAAGGACCGACCGACCCCAGGAGGATCCGTTGACCACCCTGTTCATCGACGGCCGGTGGCGCGACGCGTCGGACGGCGAGAGCCGCACGATCCGCTGTCCCGCCGACGGCCGCACCGTGACCACCGTCGCCGAGGCGACCTCCGCCGACGCGGCCGACGCCGTCCGCGCCGCCCGACGTGCCTTCGACGACGGCCCCTGGCCTCGGACGCCCGCACCGGAGCGCGCCGCGCTGCTGCACCGCCTCGCCGACCGGCTCGAGGCGGAGAAGGAGGACGTCGCACGGCTGGAGGCCCTCGACACCGGCAAGCGCATGGTGGAGGCACGCATCGACGTGGACGACGTCGTGGGCGTGTTCCGGCACTTCGCCGGACTGGCGCAGGCCGACGCCGGCCGCGTGGTCGACACGGGACAGCCGCACGTGGCGAGCCGGGTCGTGCACGAGCCGGTCGGCGTCTGCACCCTCATCACGCCGTGGAACTTCCCCCTGCTGCAGACGTCGTGGAAGGTCGCGCCCGCCCTTGCGACGGGCTGCACCTTCGTGCTCAAGCCGAGCGAGCTGACCCCGTCGACGGCGATCTGGCTGGTCCGGACCCTCGCCGACCTCGGCCTGCCCGACGGCGTCGCCAACCTCGTCCTCGGCGCCGGGGACCGCGTGGGCCCGACCCTCACCGAGGCCCCCGAGGTCGACCTCGTGTCGTTCACCGGCGGCCTGGTGACCGGCCGACGGATCATGGCCGCGGCCGCCCCGACCGTCAAGAAGGTCGCCCTCGAGCTCGGCGGCAAGAACCCGAACGTCGTCTTCGCGGACGCCGACTGGGAGGCGGCGGTCGACAACGCGCTCACGGCGGTCTTCCTCGACTCCGGCCAGGTCTGCTCGGCCGGCACACGCCTCGTCGTCGAGGACTCGATCCACGACCGGTTCGTCGACGAGCTGGTCGCCCGTGCTGCACGGATCCGGCTCGGCGGACCCGACGACGAGCACGCCGAGACCGGCCCGCTGATCAGCGCCGCCCACCGCGAGAAGGTCGAGGCGTACGTCGCTGCAGGGGTCGCGGAGGGGGCCGTGCTGCGCGTGGGCGGGGCCCGGCCCGACGACCCGGACCTCGCGGACGGCTTCTACTACCTGCCGACCATCCTCGACGAGTGCTCGGCCGACATGTCCTGCGTGCAGGAGGAGAGCTTCGGGCCGGTCCTGACCGTCGAGCGGTTCACGGGCGACGACCCCGACGCCCTGGAGGACGCGGCCGTCTCGATCGCCAACGACACGATCTACGGGCTCGCCGGCGCCGTCTGGACGCAGGACGCCGGTCGCGCCGAGCGCGTCGCGTCGCGGCTGCGTCACGGCACGGTCTGGATCAACGACTACCACCCCTACGTGCCGCAGGCCGAGTGGGGCGGCTTCAAGCAGAGCGGCGTCGGCCGCGAGCTGGGCCTCGCCGGGCTCGAGGAGTACCGCGAGTCCAAGCACGTCTGGCACAACACCCGACCTGCGCCGAGCGGCTGGTTCGGCGCCGACCCCGCCCCGCGGGCCTGACGGAGGTTCCCATGCAGAGCTACGACTACGTGATCGTCGGCGGCGGGTCCGCCGGCTCCGCCCTCGCCAACCGGCTGAGCGCCGACCCGGGCACGAGCGTCCTGGTGCTCGAGGCGGGTCGCCCGGACACCAAGCTCGACCCGTTCATCCACATGCCCGCCGCGCTGCCCTACCCGATCGGCAGCCGCTTCTACGACTGGCGCTACGAGTCCGAGCCCGAGCCGCACATGGGCGGGCGCCGGGTCTTCCACGCCCGCGGCAAGGTGCTCGGCGGCTCCTCGTCCATCAACGGCATGATCTTCCAGCGCGGCAACCCGCTCGACTACGAGCGGTGGGCGCGCGACCCCGGGCTCGAGCAGTGGGACTACGCGCACTGCCTTCCCTACTTCAAGCGCATGGAGACCTGCCTCGCAGGCGCCGACGCCTGGCGTGGCGGCTCGGGACCGCTGGTGCTGGAGCGTGGACCCGCCACGTCGCCGCTGTTCGGCGCCTTCTTCGAGGCCGTCCAGCAGGCCGGCTACCCGCTCACCGACGACGTGAACGGCTACCGCCAGGAGGGCTTCGCGAAGTTCGACCGCAACGTGCACCGGGGTCGACGGCTGAGCGCCAGCCAGGCCTACCTGGCGCCCGTCCGGCACCGTCGGAACCTGACGGTGCACACCCTGTCGCTGGTCACCGGCCTGCGCATGCAGGGCACGCGGGTCGTCGGCGTCGACTACCTGCGTGGTGGCCGCCTCGAGCGCTCGGTGGGCGCGGGCGAGGTGATCCTGTGCGGCGGTGCCTTCAACTCCCCGCAGCTCCTGCAGCTGTCAGGCATCGGCAACGCCGAGGAGCTGCGGGCGCTGGGCATCGACCCGGTCGTGGACCTGCCCGGTGTCGGCGAGAACATGCAGGACCACCTCGAGGTGTACATCCAGCACGCGTCGAAGCAGCCGGTCTCGATCGCTCCCTGGCTCAAGCACCGGCACAAGCCGCGCATCGGCGCCGAGTGGATGTTCCTGCGGCGCGGCGTCGGCGCGTCGAACCACTTCGAGGCCGGTGGCTTCGTCCGCAGCAACGACCAGGTCGACTACCCGAACCTCATGTTCCACTTCCTGCCCATCGCCATCCGCTACGACGGCTCGAAGCCGGCAGGCGGGGAGGAGAACGGTGGTCACGGGTACCAGGTGCACATCGGTCCGATGTACTCCGACGTGCGCGGATCGTTGAAGATCCGCAGCCGGGACCCACGCGAGCACCCGGCGCTGCGCTTCAACTACCTGTCGACCGAGAACGACCGACGCGAGTGGATCGAGATGGTCCGCGCGGCGCGTGACATCCTCGAGCAGCCGGCGTTCAGCGCCTTCAGCGCGGGCGAGATCTCCCCCGGCCCGGGCGTGCAGACCGACCAGGAGATCCTCGACTGGGTGGCGCAGGACGCCGAGACCGCGCTGCACCCGTCGTGCACCGCCAAGATGGGCACGGACGAGGCGAGCGTCGTCGACCCCGCCAGCATGCGCGTCCACGGCACGCAGGGGCTGCGCGTCGTCGACGCGTCGGTGTTCCCGTACGTGACCAACGGCAACATCTACGCGCCGGTGATGATGGTGGCCGAGAAGGCCGCCGACCTGATCGCCGGCAACACGCCGCTCGCCCCGCTCGACGTGCCCTTCTACCGCCACGGCACGGGCATGCCGCTGTGGCCGGAGGGCGACCCCCGCAACGCCGCGCCGGTGCCGGGCACCGTCCGGGCTGACGCGGGAGCGACCTCGTGACCGACGTCGTCGACGACGGGTCCGCCGTCGCGACGTCGCCGGAGCCCGCGTCGCGGGTGAATCTGCCCGTGCTGGTCGGCGCCTCGGTGGTGATCCTCGGGATCACCGCGTGGGGCCTGCTCGCACCCCGCAGCGCCGAGGCGGGCCTCGGCACGCTGGTCGGCTGGGCCACCGACTGGTTCGGCTGGTTCTACGTGCTCCTCGCCACCGTGATCCTCGTGTTCGTCGTCTTCCTCGCCACGTCGCGGTTCGGTCGGACGAAGCTCGGACCGGAGCACGCGCAGCCGGAGTTCAGCACCTTCGCGTGGGCCTCGATGCTGTTCGCGGCCGGGATCGGCACCGACCTGATGTTCTTCGCGGTGGCCGAGCCGGTCACGCAGTACCTGGCACCACCGACGGGCGAGCCCGAGACGGTCGACGCCGCCCGCGAGGCCACCGTCTGGACCCTCTTCCACTACGGCATCAGCGGCTGGGGCATGTACGCGCTCATGGGCGTCGCCCTCGGCTACTTCGCCTACCGGATGAACCTGCCGCTCGCGGTCCGGTCGGCCCTGCACCCGCTCATCGGGCGACGCACCGAGGGCTGGATGGGCGACGGGGTCGACCTCGCCGCCGTGCTCGGCACGATCTTCGGCGTCGCCACCACCCTCGGGATCGCCGTCGTCCAGCTCAACGTCGGGCTGAACATGCTCTTCGACGTGGCCCTGGGCCTCACGGCGCAGGTCACGCTCATCGTCGTCGGCGTCGCCATGGCCACGCTCTCGGCCGTGTCGGGCGTCGACAAGGGCATCAAGTGGCTCTCGCAGGCCAACGTCCTGCTGGCCGTCGTCCTGGCGGTCTGGATCCTCGTCACTGGACGCACGACCTACCTGCTCGACGCGCTCGTGCTCAACGTCGGCGACTTCGTGCGCCTCTTCCCGGAGATGTCGCTGCAGACGTTCGCCCACGAGGACACCGGCTCCTGGATGTCGGACTGGACGCTGTTCTTCTGGGCGTGGTGGATCGCGTGGGCGTCCTTCGTCGGCCTGTTCCTGGCCCGGATCTCCCGGGGCCGCACCATCCGCCAGTTCGTGCTCGGCACGCTGCTGATCCCGTTCCTGTACATCCTCATGTGGATCTCGATCTTCGGGAACGCGTCGATCGACCTCGTCCGCCAGGGCAACCAGTCGTTCGGACAGCTGACGCTCGAGGCACCCGAGCAGGGCTTCTACACGATGCTCGCGCAATACCCGGGCTTCACCTTCCTCGCGTCGATCGCGACGTTCACGGGTCTGCTGTTCTACGTGACGTCCGCCGACTCCGGCGCACTGATCATGGCGAACCTCTCCTCCCGCATGCGCGACGTGCACGCGGACGCGGGAGCGGCCCTGCGCATCTTCTGGGCGGTCGCGACGGGTGCTCTCACGATCGCGCTGCTGTCGGTCGGGGGCATCGCGACGCTGCAGTCGGCCACGATCATCATGGGCATCCCGTTCGCCCTGGTCATGGTCGCGGTGATGGTGGGCCTGCACCGCGCGCTGAGGGCCGAGGCGTGGATCGTCGACTCGCGCGACGGCGCCCTGCACGGCGTCCTGTCGAGCCGGAGCGCGCCCGAGCGCGGCGGCCCGGGCCAGTGGCGCTCGCGCCTGAGGCGGGTCATGTCCTTCCCGAGCCGCGCCAGGGCCGAGGAGTTCCTCGACCGCGTCGTGGCGCCCGCGTTGCAGGAGGTGGCGGGTGAGCTCGCCACGACCTGTGCCGCCGCGGACGCCCGCCGCTGCACCGACGAGGACGGCAGACCCGGGGTCGAGCTCACTGCGGAGGTCGCGGACGGGTCGACCCCGTTCTGCTACCGCGTCGCGCTGCGGGAGGTCCCCATCCCGGTCTACAGCTCCTCGCTGGTGCCCCGGGGCGACGACTACTACGCCCGCCTCGAGGTCCACCTGCGCCACGGCGGACAGGGGTACGACGTCATGGGCTACACCCACGGCCAGCTCATCGACGACGTGCTCGACGCGTACGAGAGCCACCTGGAGTTCCTGCGCCTCGCGGACGGCACGTCGATCTAGCGAGAGGCGGCAGGACCGGCCCAGGGGAAGCGACCCGGCCCCGCCGCCCGTCCCGAGAGAAGGTCATCCTCCCTCGCCCGCGCCGGTGAGGAGGGCGTCGGACGGCTCTTCCATGAGAACCGACCGTCAACGTCAGGTCAAGGGTCTGGGCGTCACCGGTCGGCAGGCCAGCGGTTCTCCGCGACCAGGTCCGCGAGCGGGCGGGGGCTGGTCCAGTGCTCCTCCTCGAGCATCGGGCGCTCGTAGAAGGCCTCGACCGGCCCGAGGCACAGGAGCGCGACCGGCTCCGCACCGTCGGGCATGGCGAGCTCGCGCGCCACGACGACGGGGTCGAACATCGACACCCAGCCCATGCCGTAGCCCTCGGCGCGGGCGGCCAGCCAGAGGTTCTGGATCGCGCAGGACGCGGAGGCGAGGTCCATGTGGGGCATGGTGCGTCGGCCGAACACGTGCTCGCCGCGTCCGTCGGGCAGCGCGACCACCAGCAGCTCGGCGCAGTCGAGGACACCCTCCACCTTCAGGCGCATGAACTCCTCGGCGCGCTCCCCCATCGCCTCCGCGGTCAGCCGACGCTCGGCGTCGACGTGTGCGTGGAGACGGCGCCGGAGCGCGGCGTCGGTGACCCGGACGAAGCGCCACGGCTGCATGAGGCCCACGCTCGGTGCTCGGTGGGCGGCCTCCAGCAGCCGCGCCAGCACGTCGGCCGGGACCTCGCCACCGGCGAAGTGCCGCATGTCGCGACGTTCCGCGATGACCCGGTGGACGACCTCGCGCTCGTGCGCGGCGTACGCGTGCTGGCTCACCCGGCGACGCTAGCAACCGGCGTCGGGGATCGACGCGTCGGCCGGTCGCCGACTGTTCACCTCCAGGACAGGGACCTCTGCCAAGGTGCGTCGTTGAGATGACCGTGACCTTCTTCCGCCACGGGGTGGCCTCCGGCGACCCCCTGCCCACCGCCGTCGTCCTCTGGACGCGGGTGACCCCCACCGCGAGCGCCACGCCCGGCTCCGGGCGCGGGCCGCGTGCCGACGTCTCGTGGGTCGTCGCCCTCGACCGTGCGTTCCGGCGCGTGGTGCGTCGAGGCAGCGTGACGACGAGCGCCGCCCAGGACCACACCGTCAAGGTCGACGTGACCGGCCTCGCCCCCGGCACGACGTACTACTACCGCTTCACGTACCAGCGGACGCGCTCGACGACCGGCCGTACCCGCACGGCGCCGGCGACGGACGCCGCGCCCGCGCGGATGCGCTTCGGGGTCGTGTCCTGCGCCAACTACGAGGCGGGCTACTTCAGCGCCTACCGCCACCTCGCGCAGCAGCAGGTCGACGTCGTCCTGCACCTCGGCGACTACATCTACGAGTACGGCACGGGCGAGTACGCCATGGGCCAGAAGAACGTCGTCGTGCGCCAGGCCGACCCGACGCACGAGATCGTGTCGCTCTCGGACTACCGCCGTCGGCACGCGCTCTACAAGACCGACCCCGACCTGCAGACGCTGCACCGCTCCGTCCCCTTCATCTGCACGTGGGACGACCACGAGTCGGCCAACGACGCCTGGCTCCAGGGCGCGGAGAACCACGACCCCGCCACGGAGGGTTCCTGGGCGGCCCGACGCGCTGCGGCCTACCGCGCCTACGACGAGTGGATGCCGGTCCGGCTGAGCGGCACGGCCCGGCTCGGCGACGGCACGCAGATCTACCGCCGGTTCACGTTCGGCCGGCTCGCCGAGCTCTCGATGCTCGACCTGCGCAGCTACCGCACCGCCCCGGGGGGTGCGTTCACCCAGGTGCCGTCGCGCGACGACGCCGGTCGCAAGATCGCCGGCGACGACCAGATCGCCTGGCTGAAGCGCGGGCTCAGCACGACCGCCTCGCAGTGGAAGCTCGTGGGCAACCCGGTGATGATCTCCCCCGTGCTCGTCCCTCCCCTGCCGAACCGGGTGCGCGACGGCCTGGAGGACTCCGTGGGACTGCTGCCCGCCGAGGGCGTGCAGTACAACACCGACCAGTGGGACGGGTACACGGTCGAGCGTCGGCAGGTGCTCGAGCACCTCGCCGACCAGAACATCACCGACACCGTCTTCCTGACCGGCGACATCCACTCCGCGTGGGCGTGCGACCTGCCGACGAACCCCGGCACCTACCCGCTCAGCACGACCGTCGGCACCGAGCTCGTCTGCACGTCGGTGACCAGCAACAACCTCAAGGACATCCTCGGGGCTCCGCCGCGCACCGCGTCGGTGGGCGTCGAGGAGGCGATCAAGACGGCGAACCGTCACGTCAAGCACCTCGACTTCGACAACCACGGGTTCTCGGTGCTGGACGTGACACCGGCGCGCGTGCAGATGGACTGGTACGTCATCAGCAGCCGCGCCGACCGAGCCGCGACCGCCGCCTGGTCGACGTCCTACGAGGTCCCCGCATCGGCCCAGAAGGTCCGCAAGGTCAACCAGCCCACGACAGGAGCTTCCGCATGAGCGCCCCCCAGCTCGATCGACGGACCGTGCTGCGCGCGGCCGCCGCCACCGGTGGAGCCGTCGTCCTCTCGGGCGCTGCCGGAGCGCCGTGGGCCTCGGCAGCGCCCGTCTCGTCCCAGCGCGTGTACGTGCTCGTGATCGACGGCTGCCGACCCGACGAGATCACGCGCGAGTCGACCCCGAACCTGCATGCGCTGCGCTCCGCCGGGCGGTGGTTCCCGCAGGCCCGCTCGATGCCGATCGCGGAGACCATCCCCAACCACGTGATGATGATGACCGGTGTGCGTCCGGACCGCAGCGGCGTCCCGGCGAACTCCATCTACGACCGTGCGCAGCAGAAGGTGCGCACGTGCGGCGAGCCGACCGACATCGTCTTCCCCACCATGCTCGAGCGCCTGCGCGAGCGCGGGCTGACCACCGGCTCGGTGCTCAGCAAGGACTACCTCTACAGCGTCTTCGGCACGCGAGCCACCTACCGGTGGGAGCCGTTCCCGCTGCTGCCGGTGACCAACCACGCGTTGGACGTGTTCACCATGAGCGCGCTGCGCACGATGATCTCCGAGGCCGACCCGCACCTCGTGTTCGCGAACTTCGGCGACATCGACCGCTTCGGGCACAGCGACCTCACGGGATCCAACCTGCAGGTGCTGCGCCGCACCGCGCTCACCTCCACCGACGCGCAGATCGGCTCGTTCGTCTCCTGGCTGCGCACCCGCAGCACCTGGTCGTCCACGACCGTGGTCGTGCTGGCGGACCACTCCATGGACTGGAGCGACCCCGACCGTCTCATCAGCCTGACGCGCGCCTTCAAGGGCAACGCCCTGCTCGACGGCAAGGTCGCGATCGCCGACAACGGCGGTGCCGACGTGATCAGCTACCTCGGCCGCAGCGCCGACCGGTCCCGTGCGCTGGCCGAGGCCACGCGGGTGGCTCTCGCGACGCCGGGCGTGCTCAGCGTCCGCACCACGGCACAGCTGCGCCTCGGCGCCAAGGCGGGCGACCTCGTCGTCTACTGCAAGTCGGGCTACCGCTTCTCCGACCCCGACCTGTACTCCAACCCGATCCCCGGCAACCACGGGCACCCCGCGACGGAGGCCATCCCGTTCTTCCTCGCAGGCGGCGCCGTCCGCCCGGCGGTGCTCAGCGAGCGCGCCGCGACGATCGACGTCGCTCCGACGATCGCGAAGATCTTCGGCTTGGGCGCTCCGCAAGGCGGTTTCGACGGCGTCGCGCGTGTCTGAGCCGGCCGAACCGGGCAGAAGCCCGGCGCGGGAGCGCCGACGCGCCTAGGATCAGGGACGTGGTCGGGGCCTTTCGTCGTGTCGGGACGCCGGCGTCGATGCTGACGCTGGTGTGCCTCGTGCTGTCCGTGCTCGCTGCCGCCGGCCCGGCCACCGCAGCGAAGGACCCGCGCCTGACCCGCGCGGTCTACGTCGACCCCACGACGGCGTCGGCGCGCGCGGCGGTGAAGGACAAGCGCTACGCACCCATCGGGTCGCGCGCGCAGGCCTTCTGGCTGACCGAGGGGTACCCGGCCTCGAAGGTGGCGTCCGTCGCCGCCGAGTACGCCGACCGCGCCCGTCGCGCGAAGCGCACCCCGCTGCTCGCGGTCTACGCGATCACCGGACGCGACTGTGGCCAGCACTCCGCGGGTGGTCTCAGCCCGACGCAGTACAAGGCCTGGGTCGACCAGGTCGCCAAGGGTCTGCGAGGCCGCTACGCGATGGTCGTGCTGGAGCCTGACGCCCTGGCGCTGCTCGGCGCGTGCTCCGGCCAGGGCGATCGCACCGCACTGCTGCGGTACGCGACGCGCAGCCTGGCACGGGCGGGCGTCTGGGTCTACATCGACGCCGGGCACAGCCGGTGGATCACGCCGCAGGACATGGCCAAGCGCCTGGTGTCCGCGGGCGTCCGGGACGCGCGTGGCCTGGCCACCAACACCTCCAACTTCCGCCCGACCAGCGAGGAGCGCACCTACGGCGCCGCCGTCGTGGCCGAGCTCGCGAAGCTCGGCGTGAAGGGCAAGCGGTACGTCGTGGACACCTCGCGCAACGGCGCGGCCAAGCCGGTGACCCCCGGCGTCTGGTGCAACCCGCCGGCGGCGCGCCTCGGGCACACGCCGATGATCGTCGACCGCAACGGCCTCGACGCCTACCTGTGGGTCAAGCGGCCGGGCGAGTCCGACGGACAGTGCGAGGGCGGCCCGAACGCCGGCACCTGGTGGCCCACCGGCGCCCGGCGCCTGCTGGCGCGCTGACTGTGCATCAGAGGACGTAGGGCCCCGCGAGCAGGAAGAACGCCGCCGCTGCCCCGGCAGCCACGAGGAGCAGGAACGAGAGCGCCAGGGCACCGAGCCGCGGACGCATGCCGAGGATGCCGCGGAGCCCGAGCACGAGCGCGACGAGAGGCGCCAGCACCCAGGCCGTCGTCCAGGCGTCCGCGAACGGGTCGCTCGGCGCGGGTGCCCCGGCGGCCGTGAGCCCGGCGAGCAGACCGAGGACGTACCACGGCACCAGCAGCGGCAGCGTGCCGACGAAAGCCGCCAGGAGCGCCATGCGCACGCCACGACCGACGCTCGGCGCGAGCGGCCCGTCGGGCAGCGGGCTCCCGGCCTCCGGACCCGCCAGGTGGTGGAAGAAGCGACGGCGACGCACGAGCAGGAGCACGAGGGCCAGGCCGACCGAGAGCATCCACCACGCGTCGGCGGACATCTGGTCCATCGTCGCCGGTCGCACCCGGGGCGGCGCGAGCTCGAGGCTCGCCCACGCCAGCATCGGCACGACGGTGAGCACCACGGCACAGATCCCGAGGCCCAGCAGCAACGAGACGAGCCGTGTCCAGCGCGTGACGGCGGGGCCGGTCGCAGCGAGGGCAGGCTCGGGCGTGTGGTCCGGGGTCGCGGCACGGGCGTCGGGACGGTCGCCGAGGTCGGCGGGACGGCTCAACGGTCGGACGAGAGGGGCGCCCACGGGTGCCGGCGGCGCGAGCACGACCGGTGGCGTCGCCGCGGGTCGTGCTGGCCGCTCTGCCGTCGGTGCGACGACGGCAGCGGTCGACGGATCGCCGACGTCGTCCGCGGCCGACCTCAGGGCGCGCGCCATCGCCTCCACACCGCTGTACCGCTCGTCGGGGTCGACGGCCATCGCGGTCTGCACGACGGCCGCCAGGCGCGGACCCACCCACGGCGCCGAGGCTCGCGGGTCCGGACGCGGCTGGGTGCGGTGGGCCATCAGCTGGGCGGCCATCGTCCCCTCGAACGGGGCCCGACCGGTGAGGGTCTCGAAGAGCAGGCACCCGACGGAGTACACGTCGCTGCGCTCGTCGGCGCGCCCGTCGTACTGCTCGGGGGCCATGTAGTGCGGCGTGCCGGCCACCGTCGCGGTGGCGTCGGAGGCCGCCCGGGCGATGCCGAAGTCGACGATCTTGATGCCGCCGGTGTCGGTCACGAGCACGTTGGCCGGCTTGATGTCGAGGTGCAGGATGCCGGCGCGGTGGCACGCCGCGAGCCCGTCGAGCACACCGGCGACGACGAGGACCGAGCGTGGGCTGGGACCGCGCAGCGCGAGCAGGTCGCGCAGCGACGTGCCCTCGACGAGCTCCATCACGAGATGTGGGGTCACCTCGCCGTCACCGTCCGGCATCCGCACGAGGTCGTGCACCGTCACGACGTTGGGGTGCGAGACCCGGGCGAGGGTCTCGACCTCGCGCGTGATGCGCCGCATCGCCCGCGGGTCGTCGGCCAGGAAGTGCGAGAACCGCTTGATGGCGACCTGACGGCCCAGATGACGGTCGAGAGCGCGGAACACCACCCCGTGGTTGCCGGCACCGATCCGACCCTGCAGCTCGAAGCGTGACGCGTCGACCTGCGGCTCGACCGTGTCGCGGCCGTCGGACCCGCCGACCGGCACCGTGCCGGCCGCCGGCACCAGCGGGACGGGTGCGGTCGACGCGCCGTCGGGTCGTGGCGTCGTGGCAGCGCCGGGCGTCGACGTCGTGCGACGCCTCCTCCACCGTCGGGAGCGACGGTCACGCTCATCGGCCATGGGCACCATTGTCACGGCCGACGCGAAACACCCGACACGGCCACCGTGCCGTGCGTGTCGGAGCCGACGGCGACCTTGACCCCCGCGAGCGCCAGGACGGCACCGTCGCGCACCGTCACCCAGGTGTCGCCGATGCGCTCGCCGTCGACCGACGTGCCGTTGGTGCTGCCGGCGTCACGCACCTGCCACGAGCCGGCGAGCAGCCGCAGCTCGGCGTGACGGTAGGAGATCTCCGGCTCCTCCAGCGGCAGCGGGCTCTCGGGCAGCCGTCCGAGGACGGTGACGCCGTCGCGCGGCACGCGGACGCTGTGGGCACCGCGGTGCAGGAACAGGTCGCGTGCGCCGGCGACGGTCGGGGCGGCGTCGGCCGGCACGAGGACGGGGAAGGCCATGGTCTCCTGCGCGGCCGGCACGTCGGTCCGCACGGGCAGCGGCGTCGGCGCAGCCGGCGCCGTCGACGCGGTGGGCGTGAGGTCGGCGACGACGTCCCAGTCGGGGACGACGGGCTGCCGCCCGGGTCGAGCGGACGACTCGAGCGGACGTCGCACGGAGGCGCCCGTGCGACTCCCGCGGGCCGGGGGCACCCAGCCGGGTCGCAGTGCCGGGTCGACCTCGACCTCCACGCGCACCTCCTCCGGCGTGCTCCAACCCTCACGCTCGGCGTGGGTCAGGTAGAGCCTCGCCGCGTCCTCACCCAGCCGGTCGACGTCGCCGTCGGGGTCGAGGCGCTCGAGGTCCTCGGGCGAGACCCGCACGACGAGCTCGCTGAACGCGACGCGGTCCCCGCTCGGCATGACCACGTGCTGGCCGGTGAGCGCCTTGACGAAGCGGCGGCGGAGCACCGCGGCCGAGCCGGTCGGGTAGGCGACGAGGCGCGCCGCGGCCTCGGTGGCGGCTGCCTTCTTCGAGCCGGTGCCGAAGATGCTCTGGGCGACGCGGAGTCCCACGAGGACCACACCGACGAAGGCGACGAGGATCAACAGGTTCGTGGCGAGGGAGGTGAGCGTGGTCATGCTGCCATCGTCGGACGGCAGGCCAGGAACAGGCGAGCCGCGGTGGAACATGTTCCACCGCGGCTCCTCCCAGGGCACGACACGCCCCGGCCAGGACGTGACGTGCAAGTCTCTCAGTCGTCGACGACGACGATCTGCACGTCGATGTTGCCGCGCGTGGCGTTCGAGTACGGGCACACCTCGTGCGCCTTGTCGGCCAGCGCCTGCGCCTCGTCGTGCGGCAGGGTCGGGACGGTGACCTCGAGCGTGACGGCGAGGTCGAAGCCGCCCTGGCCGTTGGAGCCGATGTCGACCTTCGCGCCGACGCTCGAGTCGCTCACGTCGGCCTTGGCCTGACGGGCGACGAGCTGGAAGGCGCCGTGGAAGCAGGCGGCGTAGCCCGACGCGAAGAGCTGCTCGGGGTTCGTGCCCTCGCCGTTGCCGCCCATGCTGGTCGGCAGGGCCGTGTGCAGGTCGAGGCGGCCGTCGCTCGTGACGACGTGCCCGCCGTCGCGGCCGCCGCCCGTCGCGAGTGCCTCGGCGGTGTAGATCGCGTCCATGGTTCCTCCTGGAAGTCGGGGATCGGGGCGGCTCGTGCCGCGCCCGACGGCACTATCATTGCACACGATTACATCGTGTGCAATGCAATGGCTGCACAGGGCCGACCGTTCGGTGCTGGCATGATCGTCGTCGTCGAGACAGGAGGGAAGGAAGCGTGCTGCGCATCGCCTGGTCGGTCGGGCCCGAGTCGTCGGGTCGCACCGTCGTGGACCCCGGCGGAAAGCTGGTGCTCGCCCGACGGATGACGCTGCCCGAGCAGAGGTCCGTGGCCGTCGAGGAGATCGCCGGCTCGACGTACGTGTTCGTCCGTCTCCCCTACCTCAGCGACCCCGCGGTGGTCGTGCAGGCCGGTGCCGGGCATCCCGTGCTCCACCGCGGGCAGCGGGCGAACGGTGTGGTCGTGGAGGTGGTGACGCCGGAGGGCGACGCCTCGACACCCGTCCCGGGGCAGCGGATGTCGCTCACGGCACCGGGCACGCGCGTGAGCCTGCGCTTCCCGGACCTCAGCATCGACCTGGTGGTCGACTTCGACCCGCCGACGCTGGCGCCGGCGGGAACCGGCACCGTCCAGCTCGACGTCGACGCGCTGCAGCACGACGACGCCTGGCTCGTGGCGGCGATCGCGGTCGCCCTGTCGCCGGAGCACGGCGTCGTCGGGCACGCCCAGCTCAAGGAGGCGTTCGCGCGCTGGCGCGAGGAGCCCGAGCGCAGCGACGGCGCGTTCGACCGCAACGTCCTGCGACCGGCTCTCGAGTCACGTGGCGTGGAGCTGCCGGGCCCTCGACTCAACAAGATCCTCTACCTCGTGGAGCGCTGTCGCCGCACCCACGAGTTCCCGCCCCGGGTGCTCGACCAGGTGCGCGCGCGGCTCGGTCGCCCGCCGGCCTGACTCGGCGACGCCACGTGCGAAGGCCCCGCGCGGACCTCGGTCCGTGCGGGGCCTTCTTCGCTGACGATCAGCGCTGGTCGTCAGGACCCGAGGTGTGGACGATCTCGTCCTCCACCTCGGGGATGTGCGCGTCGGGGTCCTCGAGCGCGGCGGGCGTGCCGGTCTCGTCGGCCGCGCCCTGGGCCTTCTGCGCCACGCGCTCGACGGCCTCGGCCGACTCGTCGCGCACGTGCTTGGCTCCCTGCTGCGCCGACCCGACGGCGTCGGCGATCGCGTCCTCGTCGCTGGAGCGCGGCGCGGCCTCGGCCACCTTCTCGTGCACCTCTCCGGCTCTGTCGGCCGCCTCGTCCTTGACGTCCTTCGCGGCGTCCTTGGCCGTGTCGACGGCCTCGGACAGCCCGCCCTCGTCAGCGGCGTCCTTCACGTCCTCGGCCTTGGAGACGGCCTCGTCCTTGAGGTCCTTGGCGGTGTCCTTGACGCTCTCGACCGTGTCGGACAGGTCTCCGTCCGTGGTGTCCTCGACGGTCTCCTTGACCGCGGCGGCCGCGCCGGTGGCCTGGGCGCGGACGGTGCCGACGGTCTCCTTCAACGAGTCGACGACCTCGTGCCGCTTGTCCTCGTCGCGGACGGCCTGGACGGCGTCCTCCGCGAGCTCCTCGGCCTTGTGCACCGCGTCCTGCACGCGCGGATCGGACTGGAAGCGCTCCGCCGCGTCACGCAGCTGCTCGTACCGCTCGCGGCCGGCTCGGGCGCCGAGCACGTAGCCGATGCCGAACGCCAGCGCGTAGACGATCTTCTTCATGGGGTTCCTCCCGACTCGTGGTCCGTGACGACCAGCCTGTCAGGGCTCGCTGCGACCTGCATCCCAGGACGCGGCGTGGCGTGGCGTGTCGGACGTGACCTCACGAACCGCTGGCGGCCTTCGCGCGGAGCTCCGCCCGCCGCTGCTCGTCGAAACCTCGGATCCGTTCGATGAGCTCGCGGGCGAACTGTCGGTCCATCGGCGTGCCGTCGAGGTCCGCGATCCACCGCCCGAGGTCTCGGCCCGGCAGGAAGAGCACACCGTCGACGACTGGATGCCCCAGCACGATCTGCTGCGCCGGTCCCCAGACCACGACGACCGGCACGAGCGGCACATCGTGCCCGGACTCGCGCCGCCGTCCGCGTCCCCTCTCGGTGACCGAGTGGACGAGGCCACGCGTTCGTTGCGCGGAGCGTTGCGCCGAACGCACGAGCGGCGCCGGGTCGTCGATTCCGCTGCGCCACTTCGAGTCCATCACCACGAGCCCGCCGTGTCGCGTCGCGACGACGTGGTCGATGTCGCCGCCGTCCACCGCGACACCGTCGACCCAGGCCCAGACGCGGCGTCGGCGGCGCGCCGACCGCAGCACGTCCGTCGTGTTGTCCTCACCCCACGCGCCGCGGAGCTGATGGATCGCGTCCCTGCGCTGGACGAGGAAGCAGACATGCAGGAACCAGAGCAGTCCGCATCCGATGGCAGCGTGCACGAAGCCGAGGAGGTAGGGGCGGGCACCTGACGGCGCGAGCGTCATGAGGACAGCCGTCTGCACGAGCAAGAGCACGACGCCACCGGTCAGGATCGAGGCCAGGACACGACGATTGGCGCGCGACCACTCGCGCAGTAGCTGCCTGTACTGCTCCCTTGGGTACGACGTCCTGCGGTTCATCGGCTTCTCCCTCGTCCGGACTCCCGATGCTGAGGGTGCCGCAGGATGAGCGGCTGCGGAGCGGAACGTGCAGATCGTCTAGCTCTGTTGGACGATCGCGGCGAGGCGTCGGGCGACGCCGCTGGCGCGAGCGGTGCGGCGTTCGACGGCACGTCGGATGACCTCGGGGGTGGCGACGATCGTCAGGCTGATGCGTGCGCGGGTGATCGCGGTGTACAGCAGCTCGCGAGTGAGGACGAGCGAGTCCTCCTCGGGCAGCAGGAGGGTGACGTGGTCGAACTCGCTGCCCTGGCTGCGGTGGACGGTGCTGGCGTAGGCACTCTGCACCGACGAGAGTCGCGTCGAGGAGACCGTCGTCGTGGAGTCCAGGTGCACGACGAGCCGGTGGCCGTCGTCGAGGGTGACGCCGACGTCGCCATTGTTGACCCGGAGCGAGGCGTCGTTGCGGGTGACGAGGACGGGGCGGCCGACGAACCAGGGACGGGCTGGGTCAGGGAAGGTGCGCACCTCCCGCTCCAGCCGCTCGTTCCAGTGGCTCACGCCGTACGGGCCGTCGCGGTGCGCGCACAGCAGCCGGTGCTCTCCGAGCGCCGCGAGGGCCCCGGGCACGTCACCCTCGACCGCAGCGCGCGCCACGGCACGGGCTTGCTGCGCTGGGCGTCCGGACACGACGTCCTCGACCTCGTCGGGGTGGCGCAAGGTCACCCCGTCGATCCCGTCGGCCAGGAGGTCGAGCACGCGGTCCGCGTCGCCGTCGACCACCGCCGAGGCGAGGGCTCCGATGCCACCGTCGAAGCGGTGGGACTGCTGCAGGTGGGTGACCACGGGGCTGTCGTCGCCCCCGAGACCTTCCACCACGTCGCGCAGCACCGCGCCGGCCTCGACGGAGGCGAGCTGCTCGGCGTCACCGACGAGCACCAGGCGACACCCGGACGGCACGGCCTGCACCAGCCGCTCCATGAGGAGCAGCGAGACCATCGACGTCTCGTCGACGACCACCACGTCGTACGGCAGCTTCTGCCCGGCGTGGTGACGGAAGGCCGTCCGGTGGTCGGGCCGCGACCCCAGCAGCCGGTGCACCGTGCCGGCGGGCAGCGTGCGCAGCCAGTCGCGCTCCGCCGGCGTGAACACCGGATCGGTCGACGCGGCGGCGACGGCCTCACGCATCCGGGCCGCGGCCTTGCCGGTCGGTGCTGCCAGTCCGACGGCCAGGGGTCGACCATGCCCGGTCGCGGCGTGCTGGCGCGCGAGCGCCGCCAGGAGTCGCGCGATGGTGGTGGTCTTGCCCGAACCCGGGCCACCCGTGAGCACCGTCGTCCACGCGTGCGCGGCGCGGGCCGCAGCCGCGCGCTGCTCGGCGAACCCGGGGTCGTCGAACAGACGTCGGAGGTCGGCGTCGAGGGCCGCCCTGTCGACGGGAGGGGGTCGCAGGGCGAGCCGCTCCCCCAGTCGCCGGCACAACGACACCTCCAGAGCGTGGTAACGCACCAGGTGCAGCAGCGGACGCTCGGCGACGAGCACACGGTCGCGTCCGGACGCCAGCGGGCTGGCGTCGACGCGCGCCCACCACCCATCGAGGTCGTCGACGAACGACGGCCACTCGACGTCGGGCGCCTCCAGGCGTAGGTCGTCGAGCACGCTGCCGAGGTCGACGCACGACGATCCGAGCCGGACCCCGCGAACGGCCAGGGCGAGGGCGAGCAGCACCGCCTCGTCGTCCTCGCCGGCGAGCCCCGCGACGGTGCGGGTGACGTGCACGTCGGCGGCTGCCAGGACACCGGTGTGGTTGAGCACGGCCAGGATCGGGTCGCTCTCGACATCGAGACCCTGGACGACCTGACGGTCGAACGGATCCTCCGGCGCTGCCTCGACCGCGCGGGACGCCGACGTGTCGCTCATCGCGGGCCTCCGTCGGTCGGGCTGCCGTCGAGCAGCGCACTGAGGTCGAGCACCAGCGCCGACGGGGGCCGCCACGCGAACACGCCGAACGGGCTGCCGTCGGCACCGCGTGGGCCGTCGGGGCCGGTCATGCCCCGCACGAACAGGTACAGCACTCCGGCCAGGTGCACGTCGGGGTCGTAGCCACGCAGCCGCCACCGCAGGAACCGATGCTGCGCCACGGCGTACAGCAGGGCCTGCAGCGGGTAGGTCGTGTGCAGCATGGCGTCGGCCAGGCGCTCGGGTGCGTACGCCTCCAGGCCGCCGCCGGCCTCGACGAGCGCACCGCTCTCGAGGCGGTTGGTCTTGTGGTCGACGACGAGCGTCCGGTCGCCGTCGAGCCTCAGGAGCAGGTCGATCGAGCCGGTGAGGTAGCCCCGCAGGGTGCGCCCGCGCAGGCTGGCGTCGCGCAGCTCCGCTGCGAAGGGTCGCAGCGCGTCGCCCGACGACAGGTGCGCCTCCATGAGGTCGGCGACGTCGGCGAGCGTCCCCGTGCGACCGGCGGCCCGGACCGTGTCGCCGCCAGCCAGCGGCAGCTCGAAGTCCATCTCGCGGAACGGGCGCCGGCCGAGCGCCTCGGCCAGCGTGAGGTGGTCGGCGAGCGGCCCGAGCGGCGTGCTGAGGGCCCCGACGAGCGCCGGTGCGAGCACGTCGACGTCTACGGCGAGCGGACGCGACGCCAGCTCCTCCTCCACTCGTCGGCGGACCTCCGCGTCGAGGTCGTCGGCGTCGATGTCGATGTGCTCGAGCACACCGTGCACGAGCGTGCCGAGCGCCGCCCCGCCGGCGAGCTCGGCCCACGGCGACGGACCGAGGACCGGGCTGGCGTCGACGTCGGCGACCACCTCGACCTCGTCGTCCGCGGCGGTCGGCTCCGGTTCGCTCGAGACGCTGGGTCCTTCGTCGCGCCGCACGAGCGAGGTGTACGAGGTGCGGGTCCAGACGGTGTCGACGTCGCGACGCAGGTGACGGACCTCGAGTCGTTCCGCCTCCCCGGGCGCGGGGGTCAGCTCGTCGTCGCCCGTGACCATCTGCTCGACGACGGGACCGCCACGCTCCTGCCAGGCACGCAGACGCGCCACGGCGTCGTGGTCCGACGGCACGGCCTGCACGTCCGGCACCTCGGGCTGCGACGGGTCGGGCCGGAACAACAGGCGGTGCAGAGCACCGTGCCGCGCGTTGAAGGTGGGCGACCAGTGCACGACCAGCCGCGACTGGGCGCGGGTGAGCGCGACGTACAGCAGCCGCAACGACTCCCCCGCGCGCTCGACGTCGGAGCGACGGGCGTGCGCGGACCACGAGGGTCCTGCCCCGCCGACGTCGAGACAGCGCCGGCCGTCGTCGTCGTGGAGTCGGACGATGCTGGGCTCCGGGACCCATCGGTCGAACAGGAACGGGACGTAGACGACGGGGTACTGCAGACCCTTGCTGACGAACGTGGTGACGATCTGCACGGCGTCGGCGTCGGTGTCGAGACGGTGGGTGCGGTCGGCTGCCGGAGAGGTCTCGCTGCGCCGGTCGAGCAGCCAGCGTCGCAGCCCGGACAGGCCGAGTCCGTGCTCGCGCGCGGCGATCGCGAGCACCTGGCCGACGTGCTCGAGGTCCGTGAGTCGACGACGACCGCCCTGGTGGCGCAGCAGCCGCTCGACCACGGAGGCGTCGGCGGTGAGGGCCTCGACCATCCCGGCGGTACCGCGCTCGCGCTGCAGGTCGGTGAGGTCGCGCAGCCGTGAGGAGACGCGGTCGGTGAGGGCGTCGCCGTCGTCGGCGGCCAGGTCGGCGGCCGTGCAGCCGAGGAACGGTCCGAGCGCGGCAGCGCGGGTGTAGCCGCTGCGGTGCGGCGACTCCATGGCGGTCAGCAGCGTGACCCAGTCCTGACCCGCCTGGCTCTGCAGCACGTCCGAGCCACCGGTGCGCACGGCGGGCACGCCGCGCCGCTCCAGCTCGGCGTGCAGCAGCTCGGCGTCACCGTGCCGCTCGACGAGCACCGCGATGTCGCCGGCCGTCAGCGGCACCGGTCCGGCGCCGTGGTCGTAGGTGGCACCGCTGCCCAGGAGCGCGGCGACGTCGGCTGCGACGTCGCGGGCGACCCGCGGCCTGACGTCGCCGATGCGCAGGGCGTCGCCGTCGGACCCGGCGTCGCTGCGCAGGTGGGCCCGGAGCCGGAAGGAGGCGTCGCCGCGCGGGTCGTGCAGCCGTGACCCGTCGAGCGCAGCGCTCGCCGGACGGACGACGATCGCAGGGTCGCCGAGCGCGGCACCCCGCAGCACGGCGTCGACGGCGCTCACCAGGGGTGCGTCGCTGCGATGGTTGACGGTGAGGGTGCGTCGCGTGTCGGCCTGCGCGGCGGCGCGCAGGTAGGTGTCGACGTCGCCGCCGCGGAAGCCGTAGATGGCCTGCTTCGGGTCGCCGACCAGCACCATGGTCGCGTGGCCGACGAAGGCGCGCTCCAGGATGCGCCACTGGACGGGGTCGGTGTCCTGAAACTCGTCGACGAGCACGACTCGCCAGCGGTCGCGCATGACCGTGCGGGCGGGCGAGTCGTCTGGCTCGAGCGCCTCGGCGAGACGCTGCAGCAGGTCGTCGTAGGAGAGGGTGCGGGCCGCCAAGCGGCGTCGCGCCGACTCGTCGCGGACGGCCGACGCGAATCGTCGACGCAGGTCGGGCGCGGACCCGGGGTCTGCGTCGGTGGGCAGCAGGTGTGCCGAGGGGTCCTCGACCGCTCGCCGACCGAGCACGGCCGCCTCCTCGTGGTCGAACGGAGGGGTCTGACCTCGACCGACCGCTCGCAGGTAGAGGTCGGAGACCACCTGGTCGACGATGTCGGTGTCGTCCTCCACCAGGACCGACCCGGGCTCGACGTCGCCGGTGGTGCCGAGGCTGCGCAGCACCGCTTGGCAGAAGCCGTGGGTCGTGGTGATGGTGGCCTCGTCGAACCGCGCGACGGCGGCACGCAGGCGCTGACGGCGAGCCGTGCGCTCGGTGTCGTCGACGTCGAGCAGGAGCCGCTGCAGGGGGTCGCGCTCGTCGCCGTGGCCGGCAGCGAGGACGGCGTCAGCCTGTACCAGCCGCTCCGCGCACACGATCCTTCAGCTCGGCACTGGCTGCCCGCCCGAAGGTGACGACGAGCAGCTCGTCGAGCGTGGCGACGCCCTCGGCCACGAGTCGGGTGACGAGTGCCGCGATCGCCCACGTCTTGCCGGTGCCGGCGCTGGCCTCGAGGAGCGTGGTGCCGGTGGGCAGCGGGTCGGCGATGTCGAACTCGGCGACCGGTCCGTCGGCGCTCATGCGTCGACCTCCATCCGGTCGAGGAGCGGGAACCAGAGCGTGGCCGCGTGCTGCTCGAAGCCGCGCTCGACCAGGTCGGCGATCGGCGCGTCGGGGCCGAGGACGAGGCGGTGGTACGGGTCGGCGACCTCGCCGGGCACGTCGCGGCTGCCGATCCACTCGCGCTCGGCCTTCGCGAGGGCGATCTCGGGGCGGGTCCGCCGCGCGAGGTCGGCGTAGGCCTGCGAAGTCTTCACCGGCAACGGCAGGAACGTGGTGCGGCCGAACGCATGGAGGTCGAGCAGGTCGGCGAGGACGGACCGTGCCTCGTCCTGCGACGGCCCGGCCAGGGTGACGACGCCCGGCGCCTTCCGATAGCCGCTCGGCACGCGGCCGACGAGGTGCGCAGGCCGCCCGTGGCCCGCCGCGGCGAGGGCGAGCACGTCGACCCAGGCTTCGAGGAGCTGACGTCCTTGGACGGTCGACGCGGTGACGCGCAGGGCATGGTGCGGGTGGACGCCGGCGACGGTGCCGATCACGCGGCGGCCGTCGCCGAGCTCGACGTCGACGTCGACGCTGCGGGCCGTGTCGGTGCGCAGGGGTGCGGCGAGGGCGAAGAGGGTGCTGACCTCCGGGCGCACCCGCGCGAGCTCGGCGTCGCCGAGCGGACCGGGAGGCAGGAGGCCGCGGCGGCGTTCGTCGGCCTCGGCGTCGTGACCGGGCACGCCGGCCAACACGGCGGCGAGCACGCGGTCCTTGACCTTCCACCGTTCGAGATGGTCGAGCCCGAGCGGGACGCTGTCGTCGATGGGCTCGTCCTCGTAGGGCAGACGCACGTCGAGTCGGCTCGTGACGAAGGAGCGCACGGGGTGGCGGACCAGGTCGCGCAGGGCGTCGAGGGTGGTGATCGGGTCGACGTCGCTGGGGAGCGCGGCTGGGAGGAACGGCGGCCCGGGGACCTGCGGTCGGACGGTGGCACGGGCACCGGCGTAGGCGGCGGCGTCGAAGCTGAAGGCGGAGCCGGGTACCAGGGCGCCGGGGATGAACGAGCGGGCGTCGAACGCCTGCAGCGGGTGCTGCACCAGCACGTGGCTGCGCACGTCGGCGGTCGGGACGGTGCGGGCGAGCTGGTCGAGCAGCTCCCCGACCGGGGTGGCCGGCGGGAGCGGTCGTCCCGTGTGCTCGCTGGCGCCGGTGTAGGTGATGACGAGGTGCTCGGTGGCGGACAGGACGGCGTCGAGGAACAGCTGGCGGTCCTCGCCTGCCGCGTCCCTCTCGCCGACGAGCGGCGTGCGTGCGAGGACGTCGTCGCCGAGCGGGGTGGGCGTGCGGGGGAAGGCGCCGGAGTCGAGACCGAGGAGGCAGACGACCCGGTGCGGCACGGAGCGCATCGGCACCATCGTGCAGACGGTGAGGGAGCCGGTGCGGAAGCTGGTGCGGGTCGGGCGCGGGGCGAACGCGTCGGTGAGGAACGCCGCGACCTCGACGACGGTGAGGGTGCCGCGGGCGGCGGGCGCGGTGTCGGCGCGGGTGAGGTCGGCGAGGACGCGGAGGACCTGCTCGCGCTGCCAGGCGTCGCGGGTGGGCACGTCGGTGAGCGTGTGGACGGCGGTGGTGAGCAGCTGGACCCAGTCGTCGACGGGTTGCGGGCGGGACGCGTCGAGCACCGCGGCGAGTCGTTCGACGGCCTCGGTGAACCGGCCGACGAGGTCGACGCCGGTGCTGCCGAGGTCGTCGAGCGGGAGCACCCCGCCGAGTCGGTTGCCGGTGGGGGTGTCGTCCTGGGCGTCGGGGCCGTCATGACCGTCGGTGACGACGCCGAGGGCGAGGCGCTGCAGTCCGGTGCGCCAGGTGTTCTGGGCGAGCCCGCCGAGCTGCCATGCCGCGCGTGCGTCGGCGTCGACGCCCCAGCGGATGGCGGTCTGCACGGTCCACTCGTCGACCTGCTCGAGGTCGTCGTCGGTGAGCGCGAAGCGTCGTCGGACGGGTGCGAGGCTGAGGAGGTCGCGGACCTCGGTGGCGGTGGTGCGACGTGCGGCCGCGATGGCGACGACCTTCTGCAGGACGTCGGCGACGGGGTTGATGGCGCTGGTCGCACGGTCGGCGAGGCGCACACGGAGTCGGTGGCCGGGGTGGTCGACGTCGGGCACGTCGTCGAGCCCGAACGCGGCCTCGACGAGCGGCGCGAAGGTCTCGACGTCGGGGCACATGACGAGCACGTCGCGCGGCTCGAGCGTGGGGTCGTCGGCGAGGAGGCCCACGACGACCTCGCGCAGCACGTCGACCTGACGGGCGGGACCGTGGCAGGCGTGCACCTGCACGGACCGATCGAGCGGGTCGAGGGTGCGGATGTCGTCGACCGGGCCGTCGCGGTCGGCGGCGAGGTCGTCCTGCAGCTGACCGAGCAGGGTCGGGGGGCGCTCCGGAGCGGGCAGATGGACCGTGGTCGCCTCGCCGGGCAACGCGAGGAGGCTGCGTTCGAGCTCGGTGACGTCTCGTGCGCACGCGGCGAGGAGGGTGTTGCCGGTGTCGGGGGCGTCGACGGTGTCGCGACGGGCCGGCTGTCGCGGGGCGTCGGTGGTGGTGGCGGCCACGTCGTCCCATCGGCTGCGTGAGGGGTGGGGCAGCCAGAGGTGCACGTCGCGGGTGTGGGCGAGCGCGCCGACGACGTCGAGCTCGGCGTGCGGCATGCGGGTGTGCCCGAAGAAGGAGAGTCGTTGGGGCAGGTCGGGGTCGAGGGTGCGCTGACGGAGGGCCGCGGCGGTGTCGGCGAGGCGGAGGTCGGGCGAGGGGTGGCCGTCGAGGAGGGTGTGGACGCGTCGCCAGATCTCGGCCTGCCAGCGGACCTCGTGGACGAGGGGCGAGCCGACTCCGTCGACGTCGTCGCCGGCCGTCCAGGCCCGCACCATCCAGGGTCGCTGGACGGCGTAGCCGTGCAGGAGGGCGGCGATGCGCTTGGCGGTCGGGTAGCGCCGACTGCGCCGCAGGGCCTCCTCCCCCGGCTCGAGGCCGTGCCCGACGTGCCGGGCGACGATCGCGAGCCAGGGCTCGTCGAGGTGCTGCTCGATGACGTCGAGCACGACCCAGGCGAGACGCCGCGGCGCCCAGGGGTCGTCGCGCTCCTTCTCGGTGAGCTCGGTGAGCAGGTGGAGGGGCCGCACGAAGGAGACGCCGGCGCAGATGCCGTCGTCGTGTCCGGGCGCGGTGCCGAGCCGGTGGCTGAGCGTCTGCGCGAGCCACCGCTCCACCCCGGCTGCCGCGACCACGACGAGGTCGCGCTCGAAGGGGTCCTCGGGCGGCTCGGCCAGCAGCCCCGCGAGCCCCTCCGCGAGCACGTCGGCCCGCTCCGCCCGATGGATCGTCAACGCCACATGACGAACCTAGCCGTAGGGGCGGACACGAGTCGCGACCCCGTCCACAGCACCCTGCCGCTCCACCCGATCGGTCGGCGCGAGGGCGGACGGCCCCGCGGCGCTCGTAGGGGTGGGCAAAGCAAGGATCGGACCGGCGGGAGGTAGGCAAGGCGCGCATCGGGTCGGCGGGAGGTAGGTGAGGCGCGCATCGGGTCGGCGGGAGGTAGGTGAGGCGCGCATCGGGTCGGCGGGAGGTAGGTGAGGCGCGTCAAGGACGGCTCTTTTCGCGTGCTGCCTACCTCTCACCTGGGTTGTGCTCGCCAGTTCAGCTCGGAGTCGTCGAGAGCGATCGCTCACGTATGCGCTTTCGGACGGACATCCGAGCGTTGTGGATCGAGACTTCACCGGGCGACGGGTTTTCGCTACTTTCTGACACGTCAGATCGGGGGATCCAGGATGCGGAAGCTAGCGACGGTGATCGCCATAACGGCGCTTGTCCTTGCGGGATGCAAGGACGGGACGGAAATCATCGAGCCCCCGCAACGCTCGAGTACCGAAACGTCGCACAAGAGTACGGCACCTCCATCGGCTCCGACCTTCTCGCCTCAGTCAAAGCAAAAGAGCCCGGAAGGCGCGGTTGCGTTCACTCAGGGGTGGGTCGCCGCGCTGAACCATGCGACGCAAACGGGCGACGTAAAGTTGCTCAGGTCCACCTCCAGCACAGACTGCGGGGGATGTCAGGCATACATCCGGCGAGTATCCGACGTCTATCGCGACGGAGGCCGATACTACGGCGGCCGGTGGCGCATCTCTGAGATTGAAGTGGAGTTCAAAGCGGCGCAAGCATTTGTGTACTTCAAGGCGGCGTGGTCCGGCTCGAAAGTGCGCAAGTCGCGAGCGAGTGAGGCCGAGGACATTCGAGCCGGAAGCGACGATCTTGTTCTTGAAGTGCGGTTCAACGACGGGAAGTGGACCGCACAGTCATTCGCGAGGTTGAAGACGTGACAATCCCTGTTGTTTTGATCGCCGCCCTAGCCAATCCAGGCAGCTTGGTTTCAGATACCTCCGTCGAGCCAAATGGGTCCTTTGCACCCTCGGTGGTCATCGAGCAGAGCGAGAGGACTCGGCCCTCTGAAAGGCGATCGATTCAAGTTCCGAGGCGGGAAACGTCCAAGCTGGCTGCTCCCGTGATCTCGGGTCCACGGGAGTCGAGTGGCTGGGTGGTGGCTAACTGCGTCATCACGCCGACCACGGTGGACTGCCCCGAGACAGCACCGGCCCCGCCCCGTCCTCAGCTCACACGCGGCGAGGTGCGGCGGGCGGTCAGCGAGATCCCCATGCCGGCGCTGCGGGTCACCGTCCAGCCGGGCGGGCGGACTCTCGTGAACGTGCCGACGATCCTGCACACCGACCCGCGGCCGGTGCGCGAGAGCATCACCCTGCTCGGGCACGACATCGACGTCGAGGCGACGCCCACCGGCTACACCTGGCACCACGGGGACGGGACGAGCCGGACCACCACGCGACCCGGTCGGCCCTACCCGGCGAAGGACGTCACGCACACCTACCAGCGCACCGCCGAGCGGGTCAGCATCCGCGTCGACACCACCTACACCGTCCGGTACCGAGTCGACGGCGGAGCGTGGACACCGCTCGGCCAGCCACTCACGGCCACCGGTGCAGCGACCCCGCTCCAGGTCACCGAGGCAGCCCCGGTCCTCGTCTCACCACGACGCTGACCGAGAGACGACGAGGCCCCGGGACCCACCAGGGGTGTCCCAGGACCTCGCCGGTCCGGCTCAGCGCAGGGCCGACACCGCAGCCACCACGTCGACCAGACCGTGACCCTTGTCGAAGGACGAGCCGTCGACGTAGGCGCTGCCGTCGGTGTACTTGTACGCCGTCGACGTCAACGCCGCCTCCACCTCGGCCGGCGTCGCCGTCGGGTCAGCCTGGAACAGCTGCGCGACGATGCCCGCCACGTGCGGTGCGGCCATCGACGTGCCGCTGATCGTGTTGAACGTGCCCACGTCCAGCGGACCGGGCCCGTCCTTCGGGTCCAGACCCGTCGCGCAGATCACCAGGTACGGACGGCACGAGGACGTGATGTCCTCCCCCGGCGCCGACACGTCCGGCCACGTGGACCGGTCCGCCGCCGCACCGCGGCTGGAGAACGACGAGACCCGGCCGTCGCGCGTGCCGGTGTCGAGGTCGTAGTACGACGCGACGGAGATGATGCCGCCCGTCGGGTCCTGACCGGGCGGGTTCGTCAGGCTCTCGCTGCCGTCACCACCGTCGTTGCCGGCCGCCCACACCGTCACGACACCCTCCGCAGCCAGCGCACGCTGAAGCTTCACGGTCGCCGACTCCGGGTCGAAAGCTCCACCACCCGACGGCCCGTAGGAGTTGTTCGTGACCTTGATCGGCGGGCACTCGGCCGCCGACACCCCGTCGCCGCACGGCTTCGCGTGGTTCTCCAGGACCCAGTTCAGCGACGCGTCCGCGCCGAGGATGAGGATCCCCGCGCCCGTCGACAGCGACACCAGGCTCGCGCCCGGCGCCGCGCCCTGCAGCTTCTCCCCGCTCGTCAACGTCGTGGGCCGACCGACCGCGATGCCCGCGACGTGCGTCCCGTGGCCGCCGAGCGACGTCGTGTCCGTGTCGAGCGCGTTGGGCACCCGCAGGACCTGGCAGCCGGTCTCGTCGAGCGGCGAGCACACCGACTTCAGGTTCGCGACCGTCGCGCCCTTCAGGTACGGGTGCGTCGGATCGACGCCGGAGTCGATCACGGCGACGCTGACGCCGCGACCCGTCAGGGCCGTGCCGTCCGCTCCCGTGAGCGTCGCGGCGGCCTCGGCACCACGCGTGGCGATGTTCGAGGTCTCCTGGTGGTACTCGATGGGCTGGTCGCCCTCGAGATAGGTGACGCCCTCGGCCGATCGGGCAGCCCCGATCTCGCTGCGCGTCCCGCTGGCGATCACCACGCCGATCTTGTCGAAGCTGCCGGCGCGCTCCAGACCGGAGTCGCGCACCGCCCGCTCGGCGTCGGCCAAGGTACGGCCGTGGACCAGCACGGTCGTCGCGGCGCCGCCCTTCAAGGTCGACAGCTGGTCGGCCAGGAACGGCTGCAGACGCGCCTGGTCGTCGGCGCCGGCCTGTGCCGGGACGGTGAGAGCAGCCAACGCCAAAGCGGCTGCTCCGATGGATGTGGACATGATGCGTCGACGCATGTCTATCGTTCCCCCGAACGTGCGCTCCGTCGGAACCGGAGCGCGTGTAGCACTGCCAACGACGTGCACGCGGCGTGGTTACTGCTCTCCTAGGAACTGTTGTCGACTTGGCGGTCACACCACCGCGCCCACCGGCACACCGAAGGGGACGAACGGCGTCCACGCGGCCTGGATGGCGGTGCGCTCCGACGCGGTGACGACGTCGTCGAGCGCAGCCACCAGCAGGCACGACTCGATGGCGTCGTGGACCAGCCGCGCAAGGTGCTGCTCGACGCAGCACCCGTACGGCAGGTCCGGTCGTCGACGCGCCACCGCCACGGCCGTCCGGTACCCGCGACGTTGGCTGATCGCGCGCACGACCCGTCCGGTCAGCCGCTCGACCGGCTCGAGCACCTGCACCCGACCGACCGTGCGCGAGCGTTCGCGCAGCTGGGTTCGCAGCTCGGGGTCGCGCTGCGCGACCACGTCGTCGACCAGGCTCGACACGATCGCACCGGCGGGCGCCGACGCCAGGGCCTGCGCGACCGCGTGCACCCAGGGGGCCAGCGGACCGAGCGCGTCATCCCTCGCGGGGAACGCGCTGGGGTCGGGATCTTCGAAGCCGTGCACCCGCGGTGTCCGGGCCACGAGATCTCCCACGCGACGTCGCCAGCCGCCGACCTCCTCGGGCGGCACGCCCGGGTCGGCGCCGACCGGGCACCGCACGAGCGCCCACGGCAGCGGGACGACGGCGTCCGACGACGCTCGCAGTGCCTCCACCCAGCCGGCGGGCACGGGCGCACCGACCTCGAGGTACGCGGTTCTGAGGCCGGCGTCGAGCTGCACGTCGACGTCGTCGCCGAGGCTGAGCGCATCGGCGGCCATCGCTGCCGCGACGTCGCCGAGCACACGCGCCATCGCGCGATGCCCCAGGACGTAGTCGGCGCCGGGATCGCAGCCCAGACTGGGTCGAGACGACACATGCAGGTCGTGCAGGCCGTAGCGCGCCAGCCCGACGGTGTAGCCGAACGACGGCACGCCGGGCGGGTCGCTGATCGTCTGGATGCGCCACGCGGGCTGGTTGTGCTGGTCGTCGAAGATGGTCATGCGTCCTCCCCTGGATCGATGTTTCGACACTATGTTCGACGTCGGACAAGGGGTCTCGGCCCGGCTGCGTCGCGCGGGATCGTCGAGTTGGCCCGAGACTGGAGACATGTCCCCCGAGCCGAAGGTCTGCGCGTCGTGCGGACGTCGGATCGAGTGGCGCAAGAAGTGGGAGCGCGACTGGGAGCAGGTGCGTTACTGCTCGCAGGCCTGCCGCAAGCGCGGCGTGACGCGCACCGACCAGGAGCTGGAGGCGGCCATCGTGGACCTCCTCGACGGCCGGGCCGGCGGCGCCACGATCTGTCCCTCGGAGGCGGCCAGGCGCGTCGACCCCGACGGCTGGCGCGACCTGATGGAGCCCGCGAGACGGGCAGCACGACGGCTCGTGGCCGACGGAACCGTGGAGATCACCCAGAGCGGCCGGGTCGTCGACCCGTCGACGGCGAAGGGACCCATCCGCGTCCGGCGCGCGCTCTGACCAGTCCACCGAGACGACCCCGTGGACCGGTCGTCTAACGTTGTGAGACGTGGCCAAGCTCCTCCCCCAGTTCGCCCGGTGGACCCCCGCAGCACTCGACATCCTCCGCGAGACCGCGAGCCGCTACGGCGCCGTGATCACCGTCAGCGACCTGGCCGACCAGGTCCTCGTCCGCACGCGCGTGGAGAGCCCGACGTCGCGCCGCACCTGGCTGGGCGACTTCATGGAGATCACCGCCCTGGCCGCGGCACGCGCCGGCGATCCGCCACTCACGTCGCTCGCGGTCCAGCGCGACGGCACGGTCGGCGACGTCTACGCGCGGGCTGTCCTGGCGACGACCGGAGACGTCGTGCGCGACGTCGAGACGCGCGCGGCCGAGGACCGCCTGCTCTGCTACCGCGCTCTCGCGACGGACCTGCCCGCCGACGGTGGCACGCCGCGGCCCGCCAAGGTGCGCCGCGCGAGCTCGAGCACGACGTCGACCCGCCCCAGCAGGGCGCGGGCCGCCGTCGAGACGAAGCCGGTGAAGGTCTGCCCGACCTGCTTCACGGCGCTCCCTGCCACGGGTCTCTGCGACTACTGCGACTGACCTCCTCAGCGACCCAGCACCAGGTGCGACCGCTCCCCGAGGTCGATCACCCGCGTGCGCACCCGGTACACGTCGGCGACGGACTGGGCCTCGAGCACGTCCCGCGTCGGTCCGTCGGCGACGACCGACCCTCCGTCCAGCATGACGACCCGGTCGCAGTAGGCAGCAGCGAGATTCAGGTCGTGGAGGACGACGACCGTCGTCGCGCCGCGGGAGACGAGGGTCTCCATCACGTGGTGCTGGTAGCGGACGTCGAGGTGGTTGGTGGGCTCGTCCAGCAGGATCACCGACGTCTGCTGGGCGAGCGCGCGGGCGATGAGGACCCGCTGGCGCTCGCCCCCCGACATCCGGTCGAGCGTCCGACGTGCCAGGTGGGCGAGGTCGAGGTCGGCGAGGAGGTCGTCGACGACCGCACGGTCGTCACCGTCGAATCCCTCCCAGTCGCGGTGCCGGCTCGAGCGGCCGAGGAGCAGCACCTCGCGGGCGGTGAACGGCATCTCGCTGTGCTCGTCCTGACCGACGTACGCCAGGACCCGCGCCCGGGTCCGTGCGTCGACCGACGTGAGCGGTCGACCGTCGAGCAGCACCTCGCCCGACGTCGGTGCGGCGATGCCTCCGAGCGCCCGCAACAGGCTGGTCTTCCCGCTGCCGTTGGGTCCGACGAGACCGACCACCTCACCGTCGTGCACGCGCAGGTCGACATCGGCCAGGGCCGTCACATCTGCGTGACGAACCCCGACCGACGTCGCGCGCAGACGCTCAGCGGCCATCGGCGAGCGCGTCGACGACGGCCCGCAGGCCCTTCACCGACTGCTGCGACGCCTCGGAGGAGGTGCCGGGGACGAGGATGAGGCGCCCCTCCTTCACGGCCGTGAGGTCATTCGCGCCGGGCTCGGCGAGCAGCTGCTTGCGTGCGTCGGCCTCGGACTCCCCGTACAGGCCGTAGCTCAGCACGAGCCACGTCGGGTCGTCCTCGAGCAGCGACTCCATCGAGACCTTCACGTACGACTCCTGCTGCGTGCCGAACACGTTCTCGAGGTCGGCCGCGTCCAGCACCGCGTTGGCCATCGACGTCGCGCCGTACGCCGAGAGCGACTCGCTGGAGGAGAAGTAGTAGAGCCATGCAGCCGAGGCGCCGTCGCCGGTCGACTCCGCCGAGAGCTTCTTCACCGTCGCGTCGAGCGCGTCGGCGTTCTCGTCCGCGACGTCAGAGGTGCCGAACACCCGGCCGAGGCGACGCACGTCGTCACTGACCGTGCTGAAGTCGATGCCGGCGGCCTTGCCGGTGCTGGCGTCGTGGCCGCACTCCCCTGCGACGGTCAGCATCGGGATCCCGGCCTGCTCCAGGGCCTCCGGCTTGGCACTGAACAGCCCGTAGCCGTAGACGACGTCCGGCGCCGCACCGATGATGCTCTCGGCGGTGGGGTCGGACGGATCGACCACCTCGGCGTCCGACGGCGGCGTGTCGAGGTCGTCCGGGAGCGGGGCACCGAACTCGCCCGCCCTCGCCGTGATCTGCCCGCTGGCACCTGCGGCGTCGAGCAGGGAGATCGCGGCCGTGCCGATGGTCATGACGCTCTCGGGCTTCTGCTCGAAGGTCTTCTCCCCCGCGCAGTCGTCGACGGTCACCGGATAACCGGTGTCGGTCGCCGCGTCGGCGGCCGAGGTGTCGGTGGAGGTGCCGCAGGCGCTGAGCAGCAGAGCGGCACCGAGACCGAGCGTGGCGGCCGTGCGTCGTCGACGGAAGGACAGGGTGGTGGTCATCGTTCTCCTTGGGGGTGTGCTCGCGGGATCACGAGCCGGTTTCGGTCCGTGCCAGCTGGCGCCGGACCAGCACCATCAGCAGGGGGGTGCCGATCAGTGCGGTGAGGATGCCCAGCGGGATCTCCCGAGGGGCGAGGGCGGTGCGGGCGAGGGCGTCGGCCCACACCAGCACCGACGCGCCGAGCAGTGCGCTGGTGGCGACCACGAGACGGTGGGTGGCACCCACGAGCCGACGCGCGAGGTGAGGCACGACGAGCCCGACGAAGCCGATGCTGCCGCTCACCGCGACGGCTGATGCCACTCCGAGCGAGGCCATGACGGCCACCTGGGTGCGGAGGCGGACCGGGTCGGTCCCGAGGCTGCGGGCCACGTCGTCGCCGAGTGAGACGGCGTCGAGTCGGCGCGACCAGAGCAGCAGCACGGCGACGGTGACGAGGCTCGTCGCCACCAGCACGGGCACGGTGGACCAGGACGACTGACCGAGGGAGCCGAGCATCCAGAAGGTCACGGCCCGGACGGCGTCACGGCTGTCGGCGAAGACCACGACGAGGTTCGTGACGGCGCCCAGGAAGTAGGAGACCGTGACACCGGCGAGGACGAGCCTCGTGCTCGCCATGCGTCCGCCGGTACGGACGAGGGTCAGGACCAGCACGAGCGCGAGCAGTGCTCCGACGAAGGCTCCGGCGGCGAGCGTCACGGCCCCGACCAACGACCCGAGGCCGAGGGTGATGACGAGGGCCGCGCCCAGCGACGCGCCGGAGGAGACCCCGAGGAGGTAGGGGTCGGCCAGGACGTTGCGGACGACCGCCTGCAGGGCCGCGCCGCAGGCGGCCAGGACAGCCCCGACCATGGCCCCGGTGACGATGCGGGGCACGCGGAGCTGCCAGACGACCGTGTCGGCGGCCCTCGTGACGTCGCTCGGCAGCGCGGCGCCCGTCAGGCGCGACCAGAGCACGTGCGCGACGTCGGACGTGGGCACGGGGAAGGCCCCGAGGCCGAGCGAGACGACGCAGGAGGTCAGGAGCAGGACCGTCAGCCCCAGCACGGTGACCGTGGACCGTCCCGCCCAGGGCTCTCGTCCTGGCACGACGACGGGCGGCGCAGTACGGGGCAGGGCGTCGTTGACGGCCGGACGCCCAGGGGTTAGGGTCACGACCCGAATGATAATCATTCTCATTTAGAAAGGTCCAGCGTGACCCACGTCCGCCTCTCCCGCCTTCTTGGCGCCCAGCGTCGGATGCTCGTCCCCCTGGCCGTCGTCGGCCTCGCGGTCTCCGCCACCTACGTGGCCCAGGCCCTCGTGACGGCCCACGTCTTCGGCACCGTCGTGGCCGACGGTCCGGGGCGCGACCTGCTGGCCGACCTCACCGCGCCGCTCCTGGCGCTCGCCGGTGTGCTGCTCGCCCGCCCGCTCGTGGTGCTGCTGCGCGAGCTGCTGGTCGTGCGGGTGATGACCACCGTGAAGACCCGCCTCCGCGACCAGGTCGGCGTGCAGCTGATGCGTGAGAGCGTGCACGACGCAGGGTCTGGACGGACCGGGCGCGACAACGCCACCGTGGTCGACGGCATCGAGAACCTCGACGCCTACCTCGCCCGGTACCTGCCGTCGCTCCTGCTGTCGGGCGTCGTGACGGCGGTCGTCGCGGTGATCCTCGTCCTGATCGACCCGGTCGTCGGTGCCGTGGTGGTGGTAGCGGCAGCAGCCGTCCCGCTGCTCCCCCGACTCTGGGACAAGGCCCTGGCCCGGCGTGGTTCCGACCACTGGGACGCCTACCAGGAGCTGCACGCCGAGTTCGTCGACTCGATGCAGGGCATGTCCACGCTCGTGCTCTTCGGCGCCGCGGAGCGACGCCAGCGCGAGCTGGCCGCCGCCTCGGACCGCCTGCTCGCCCGGACCCTCGCGCAGCTCAAGCTGTCCTTGATCGAGTCCGGGCTCAACGCCTTCGCCCTGAGCGCGGTGCCGCTGGTCGCCCTGATCATGCTGTTCGTCCGGCAGGACAGCCTCGGTGCCGCCGAGACGTTCGCCGTCGTGCTGCTCTCCGTCGAGCTCGTCCGGCCGCTGCGCGACCTCGCGTCGCAGTGGCACGCCGGGTACCTCGGCACGTTCTCGGGCGAGCAGATCAGTGCGGTCCTCGCCCGCCGACCGGACGACGCCGACACGACGCCGCCGGCCGTCGACCGGGCGGCCGTCGTGCGCCTCGACGACGTCACCTTCGCCTACCCGGGCGCCGACGCAGCGCGTCCGCCCGCGCTCGACGGCGTCAGCCTGCACGCCGGCCCCGGCCTGACCGCGATGGTCGGCGCGAGCGGGTCGGGCAAGTCGACGGTCGCCTCCCTCGTGGCCGGGCTCGCGGAGCCGACCTCGGGGCGCGTGGCCGTCGGGGCCGCGACGTCGGCGCGTGAGCGGCTCGCGCACGTGGCCCTCGTGCCCCAGGACCCGACCCTGTTCCCCGGCGACGTGCGCTCCAACATCACCCTGGGGCTCGACCCCGACGGGCCGGTGCCGTGCACGGTCGAGGCGGCCGCCCGGCTCGCCGGCATCGGCACCGACGACCCGACCCTGATGCTCGAGTCCCCCGTCGGCGAACGCGGCGGCCTGGTGTCCGGCGGACAGCGGCAGCGGATCGCGATCGCGCGCGGTCTCGTCCAGGGTCGGCCGGTGCTCGTGCTCGACGAGGCGACCTCGGCGCTCGACGTCGACAGCGAGACCGCCCTCGTGCGGCGCCTGATGTCGGCCCGCCCCGGGCTGCCGCTGCTCGTCGTCGCCCACCGGCTCGACGCCGTCCGCGACGCGCGGACGATCGTCGTGATGGCCGACGGGCGGGTCGTCGACCACGGCGACCACGACACCCTGATGCGCCGGTGCGACCGCTACGTCGAGCTCGTGCGTGCGGGCGCGACGGCAGGGGCCGGCCGATGAGCGCCGGGAGGACCGACCTCGGCAGGAGCGCCTTCACGCAGACGCTCGCGCCGCTGCGCGCCATGGGCGCCCACCTGTCCCGTCACCGCGCGCTGTTCCGGCGCGTCGTGGTGGTGGCCTACCTGCAGATGCTCGCGGGGGCGGGCGCGATCGTGCTGAGCGTCGCCACCGCGTCGGCCCTGCTCGACGACGGCGACGCCGGCGCGTGGCTCGCCGCGCTCACCGCAGCGGTGCTCGCGGTCGGCGCGCTCGCGTGGAGCGACTCGTGGCTCTCGCACGTGCTCGCGTACCGGGTGATCGACACCATCCGCCTCGCCGTGCACGAGGCGCTTGCCCGGCTCGCGCCGTCGGGGTTGGGACGACGCCGTTCGGGAGAGACCGCCGCCGCCGCCATGTCCGATGCTGAGCAGCTGGAGTGGTTCTTCGCGCACACCGTCGCGCAGGTGCTCGCGGGATTCGCTGCCGCGGCGACGATCGCCGCGGGTGCGGTCGCCTGGCTGGGCCCGCCCGGCCTGCTCGTCGTGGCCGGCCAGCTCGGCGTGCTGCTGGTGCCGCTCGCCGGCCTGGGCACGGCCCGCCGGCAGGGCGCCGACCTCCGCGAGCGGGTGTCCGACCTCTCGGGCACGAGCGTCGAGGTGCGCCAGTCTGCGCGCGACCTGGTGCTGCTCGGCCGGGTCGACGACGCACGCGCGTCGCTGGCGTCCGCCACGTCGGCGGTGCAGGACGTGCGTCGACGCGTCGCGGTGCGCACCGGCATCGAGCAGGCCGCCCTCGACCTCGTCGTCGCCGCCACGTCGTTCACGATGCTGCTGGCCGTCGGCGCCCGGGTCGCCTCCGGCGACATCGGAGCCGCGACGCTGCCCGTCGCCGTGGTGCTCGCCGGCGTCGCGCTCGTGCCCGTGCTCACCGTGGTCGCCTCGCTGCAGCGGGTCGCGGAGATGTCTGCCGCGGCCGCGCGCATCGACGAGGTGATCGCAGCGGGGCACGCCGCCCACCGACCCCCCACCCACGACGGCACCCCGTCGGAACCCGACGGCAGCGGGTCGGTCGACGTCCGGGGACTCTGCGTCACCTACCCCGGGGCCGACCGACCCGTCCTCCACGGCCTCGACCTGCACCTCGACGGTGGGGAGCACGTGGCCGTCGTCGGTGCCAGCGGCGCGGGCAAGACGACGCTGGTGCACGCGCTCGTGCGTCTGGTGGAGCCGACGGCGGGCTCGATCGGCGTCAGCGGCGCCGACGTCGCCGCGGAGCCCGTCGAGCGCACCCGCACGCGGGTGAGCCTGGTCGACCAGCACCCGCACGTGTTCAGGGCGACCGTGCGCGACAACCTCCTCGTCGCCCGACCCGACGCCGACGACGACGCCCTGTGGCGCGCGCTCGAGGACGTCGGTCTCGCGGCCCACGTGCGCAGCCTGCCCGACGGCATCGACACGCTGCTCGCCGAGCACGGACGTACCTGGTCGGGCGGCCAGCGCCAGCTTCTCGGGCTGGCGCGCGGCGTGCTGCGCGACCCGGAGGTGCTCGTGCTCGACGAGCCGACCGCCAACCTCGACCAGGAGGCCGAGGAGGCGTTCATGCGGCGCGCGCTCGCGCTGCGTCGTGGTCGCACGACGATCGTGGTGAGCCACCGTGCGTCGACGATCGCGCACCTGCCTCGTGTGCTGCTGGTGGAGGACGGACGCCTCGCGGCCGACGCCGACCACGCCCGGCTCACCGCCACCCACCCCCGGTACCGCTCGGTGCTCCAGACCGAGCCGCAGACCTCAGCACCGACCGAGGAGAGGAGGTGAACAGCATGAAGAAGCCCGTCATCGACATCGTCGAGGTCGAGGTCGAGCGCGCGGACGAGGCCGTCCTGGCGCCGAACTCGAACCACCACGGCCACGTGGCCACCGCGTTCTCCTGGAGCTGATCCGGACGACGTGGGCGAGCCCCGGTCAGTCACAGTGGCCGGGGCCCGCCACCCCAGTCTGCCGCGCCGTGTCCCGTCGGCGCGCCGAAACGAGGAGCGACCCATGACCACCGGCCTGGCCGACGCCCCGCACCGACCGTCCGACTCTGCCCTGGAGGCCCGCACCGAGGTCCGCGTGCTCGACCCGGTCACCACCGTCGTCACCACGCCCGACGGCGTGCACCGCACGGTCGGGCTCGGCGCGTCCGACGTGCTGCGGCTGCTCGACCACTGGACCCGGCCCGGAGCCGGAACCGTGGACGAGGCGCTCGTCGAGGCGGCCGACCCGCTGCGTCGGATCCTGCTCGACCGCGGCGGTCTGGTGCAGATCGCTCCGACGTCGGCACCGCCGACTGTCGCCCTGCCGGTCGACGAGGGTGCGCGAGGACAGCTGCTCCTGACCGGCGACGACGCCCTCGTGCGTGCGCTGGTACGGCGTGCCGGCGCGGCCGACGTCGGCGTCTCGACGGCACCGTGGGACCCGCGCGCCGTCGTGAACCGTGCCTACCGCACCGGGGAGCTGCTGGTCGTGTGCGTGCACGGAGCACGCGACAGCGACCTGGTCGACCTCGACCGCACCTGCCACGACATGCGGGTGCCGTGGGTGGCGCTGGAGCTGACCCGTGGCGAGGCGTGGGTCGGGCCGTTCGTCACGCCCGGGGTCGGGGCGTCGTTCGAGGACGCGGTGCAGCGTCGGGCGGCGGCCGCGTTCGACCGTCGGGTCCACCGGGTGGTGCGCACCCCGTCGCTGACCGGCGACGCCGGTCCGGCTCCGCACGAGGCCGACGCGGTGCTGTCCGCCGCCCTCGCCGTGCTCGGCGGCGACCGCGCGGGCGACGTGCTGCACCGGTTGCGGCTCGGCGATCCTGCCGAGGACGACGCCGTGGCGTCGACGCACCCGGTGCTGCCGATGCCGGGCTCGCCCACGACGCACCGCCCGCACGACGTCGACGACCTGGTCGACCCGGTGTCGGGGCTGGTGCTGCGCACGCGCGACATCACGCACGACGCGAGCGTCCCCGCGTCGCTCGTGACCAAGCAGTGCGACGTCGCCGACGTCCGCGCGGTGTCGCCGTGGGCGAACAACGTGCTCTGCCAGGGCAGCAGCTTCGGCGACCCTGACGGTGCGGCCAAGGCTGCGCTCGGCGAGTCCGTGGAGCGGTACTGCGGCAACATCCTCGACACGCTGCCCGTCACCTACGGCAGCCACGACGAGCTGCGTCGTCGGGGCGTGCCGGTGCTCGACCCGCGTGAGCTCGTCCTGTACTCCGACGCGCAGTACGCGGCGCCGGGGTTCCCGTTCGTGCCGTTGACCCGCGAGACGCGCGTGCACTGGGTGCCGGGCCGTTCGCTCACGCGCGACGCGGAGGTGCTCGTGCCGGCGTCGCTCGTGTACGTGAACTGGTACGCGGCGGGGTACTCGAGCGCACCGATCACCAACTTCTGCGCGTTCGCGGGCATCGCCGCCGGGCCCGACCTCGACTTCGCGGTGATGAGCGGCCTCGAGGAGGTGGTCGAGCGGCACGCGACCATGGTGTGGTGGCTCAACGGCCACCCGCTCCCCCGGGTGCCGGTGCCTGCGGCGCTGCAGCGGCTGTGGGACGGCACCGACGTCACCCACCAGCGGTCGTCGCTGATCGCTCTCGACGACGAGTTCGCGATCCCGGTGGCCGCCGCGGTGGTGCACGACGACACCGACCGGATCGTCAACGTCGGCTTCTCCGCCCGCCCGACCTTCGAGGCGGCGGCGGCGAAGGCGTGGACGGAGGCACTGACCCTGCAGGAGGGGTCGCGCGACCTGCTGCGGATGGACGGTCTGCACTGGGCGGTCATGGCGAGCGGGGAGCTGAACGGGCGCGCGTTCAAGCTGTGGCGCGAGGACCGTCGCTACCTCGACGACTTCCGCGCCGACATGCGCGACTGCGACGACCTGATGGTGCAGCAGCAGGTGTACCTCGACCCGCGCGCCGCGGAGCGGATGGCGCACCTGCTGGAGCCGGCGGGTGAGCGTCCGCTCGCGTCGCTGCCGACGGTGCCCGAGCGGTCGGCGTCGGCGTACCGGGCGGCGGTGGAGGCGGCCGGTCGCGAGGTGATCGTCGTCGACCTGACCACGCCCGACGTCGCGAGCACCGGCATGGCCGTCGTGCGCGTGCTGGTGCCCGGCACGGTCGGCAACGCCCCAGCGGCGTTCCCGTTCCTCGGTGGCCGACGTGTGCAGGACCTCGCGGTGGAGCTGGGCTGGCGCGAGACGGCGCTGGAGGAGGACGAGCTCAACTACTTCCCGATGCCGCATGCCTGAGGCGGCCGTCGACGTCGGGCTGTTCGACGCACCGCTGCGCGTGGTGCGTCGGCCGGTGCTCGATGGGTTCCCGTCGGGGTTCGTGCACCAGCAGGTGACGATGCCTGCGCGTCCGGGCGTGGACGGGCTCGCGGCGGCGGTGCAGCTGGTCGAGCCCGGGGCGTCGGCGGACGGCGACGTCGCGGTGGCGTCGGCGGTGCGGCACTGGTGCGGGGAGGACCTCGGCCAGCTGGAGGTGCGTTCGGCGTCGGCGGCCGAGCTGCTGGCGGAGGGCGAGCCGGTGCTGCGGCTCACGGACCTGGCGCTGCACGACCCCGCGGTGCTCGACGAGCCGGGCTGCCCGCTCGTGCGGGTCGACGACCGGACCCGCCTGCTGTGGACGCGCGGTGTCCGCCGGCGTCGCGGGTCGGTGTCGGCTGAGGGGCCGTCGGAGGGCTGGGTGCCGTACGGGCAGGCGGTCGTGCGCTGGCTCGAACGCGATTCCTCGCAACCGCTCGCGCACACGATGAACATGGCCGGGCTCGGCGCTGCGACGACGTTCGAGGCGGCGGTGGACCAGGCGCGCGCCGACCTCGTCGCGCAGGACGCGGTGACGCGGTGGTGGTCCTCCGGACCCGCGGACCCCCTGCCGGCGCTTGGCGCACCGTCCTGGTGGGACGGCCCGCTGGAGCTGCGTCTGCGTCGGCTGCCGTCGCGGTTCGACGTCGAGGTGGTGCTGGCCGTCGTGCGCGACCACGAGCACGACCTCGCGACGCTCTGCCCCGCCACCGGGCCGGACGCTGCACGTCGGGCCGCCGCGGGTGCGCTGTGGCAGCTGGGCGTGGCCCGCGACGTGACCTCGCCGACGTCGGGCCTCCTGGCGTCGGGGATGCCCGGCCTCCTCCCCCACGCACCCGATCGTCGTTACCTGGCTCGCGGCGTGCGCGGAGCAGTCGACCCGATGTCGGCGGTGCAGCTGGGCCTCGACCCTGCTGTCGTGGCCGAGGTCGACCGGCGCACGTCGCCCAGCCGTCACGCCGCGACGCTGACGGGTGACGCGCCGCCCGAGGTGTGGGTCGTCGATCTCACGACCCCCGACGTCGCCGCGGCCGGCTGGCACTGCGTCCGGGCGCTCGCACCTGGACTGGCCCGCATCCCGGTGCCGGCGTTCGCCCAGCGCCAGGGTCTGCCCTACCCGGGCTGGTGAGCGTCGGTCAGCGCCGCTGCAGGGTGAGGTGCACGACGCCGGTCGGCGACGCGACGGTCTCGACGTCGTAGTCGTCCTCGATGCCGTCGAGTCCGTTCCAGAGCCGCGCGCCGCGTCCGAGCACGATGGGCACCTGCACGAGGTGCGCGGTGTCGACGAGCCGTGCGGCGAGGAACTGCCGGGCCACGTCGGCGCCTCCGCCGACGCGCACGTCGAGCCCGCCCGCCAGCTCGCGGGCGGCCTCGAGCGCGACGGCGGGTGAGGCGTCGAGGAAGTGGAAGGTCGTGTCGCCCACGACCAGCGGCTCGCGGGGCCGGTGGGTGAGCACGACGACCGGCGTGTGGAACGGCGGCTCCTCGCCCCACCAGCCGCGCCAGTCGGCGTCGTCCTGCCACCCGGGCGGCCCGAACTTCCCAGCACCCATGATCTCGACGCCGATCCCGTCGGCGAAACGCTGGGCGTACGCCTGGTCTATGCCGTGACTGCCGCCCTCGCGGCCCACCATCGCGGCTCCGGAGGCGGTGTCGAACATCCAGCGGTGCAACCGTTGCCCAGCGTGACCCATCGGCGTCTCGAGCGCCTGCGGCTCCCCCGCCGCGAATCCGTCGAGCGAGATCGAGATGTTGTGCATGCGGACGCGACTCATGCGTCCGTTCTACTCCGTCCCTTTGACGGCGTCACCGCTTCTCGCAGGCGATGCCGTCCTTATCGCGGTCGGACTTCGTGTTGGCGTTGTAGACCGCCTTGTTCTTCGTGAAGTTCGTGACCGGCTTCGTCTTGCCGCGCACCTTGTCGCGCGCGCCCGGCAGGCCGACGCCGTGCTTGTAGACCTTATTCAGCTCGGTGCAGTTCTTGTAGGTCGTGGCGGCCTCGGCGGGGGCCGCCACGGCACCCAACGTCCCGACCGAGAGGGCCGCGGCGAGGATCAGGGCGTGTGCGCGTCGCTTCATCGTGTTCTCCTTCGTCGATCCTCGACGCTAGGTCGGATCGCGGCGTGCGTCGGACAATCCTGGGAAGATGACCCGGACGAACTAGGCGACGTCAGACGTCCGTCCCACCGCGCACAGCGATGGCGGCGTCGCACCACGGGAGGCGAGATGGATCAGGTACAGCGCGACCGCGCCTCGGGCGTCCTCCTGGGGCAGGCCTGCGGCGACGCGTTGGGGGTGCCGCACGAGGGCGCGCTCAGGAGGGAGTTCGTCTACGGCACAAACCTCACATCCCGAAGCTGGCACGTTGAAACCATCGAAAGCTGATCTAGGACGACAGGCCCGAATCTGAAGCGACATTCTCGGATCCGACACCCCGTCCGACGAGGACCTTTAGTCTCAGGGCAGCCAAGATCGGGAGAAACTTCATGACCCTGTCCATCACCGTCCAGGCGAACGAGTGGGCCAGCTACGCGCTCGTCTACAACCGGATCCCCTTCGTGCACACCGTCCAGGTGGACGACATCGGGCACGACGCGCCGGCGGTCCTGCACGTCCGGCTCGAGGACCGCGGCGTGGCACTGACGCATCCGTTCGCCACCGAGCTCGAGCCGGACGCCGACGGCAGCGCGACGGTCGACCCCGTGCAGCTGCAGGTCGACGTGGCAGCGATGAGCCAGGTCGCCGAGGACGTCACGGCGCAGCTGGTGGTGGAGGTCCATCAGCAGCACATCGTGACCAGCCACCGGCAGGACGTGCTGCTCGGGTCGGCGCGGACCTGGAGGACCATCTTCTCGCAGGCCGCGGACGGTCGTGCCGTGCTGAACCCTCTCGCGACGGAGACCCTGGCCGCCTTCGTGCAGCCGAACGACCCCAGCGTCGGAGCCTTCCTCGACGCCGTGCGAGCACGACTCGAGGGGACCACCGGCTCGGGCTCCACGCAGGGATACCAGGCCGGGCCCGAACGCGTCGACGCGATCGTGCGCGCGATCTGGGACGAGGCCCGCGAGCGGGGCATCACCTACAGCAACCCTCCGGCCAGCTGGTCCGCAGGCCAGAAGGTCCGCACTCCCGAGGAGGTCCTGGACGGCAGGGTCGGCACCTGCCTCGACACCTCGGTCGTGCTGGCGGCCGCCATCGAGCACGCAGGCCTCCACCCCGTGCTGTTCATCGTCGAGGGTCACGCCTTCCTCGGCTACTGGCGCACGGAGGAGTTGGGCTTCGCGTCCGTCGAGGCGCTCGAGAGCGCGGTGAATGCCGTCGACAGCGGTCGCCTGCGCATCCTCGAGACCACCAGCGTCACCGGCGGCCCCGACTCCTGCGATTTCGATGACGACGTCCACCAGGTGACGCGCGGCCGCTACCTCTCGGGCGACCTCTCCCGCTTCGAGGGGGTCGTGGACGTGCGGGTCGTGCGCGCCCAGAGCCAGGTGCTCCCCCTCCCCGCCCACCGGGTCGAGAGCTCCGGCGCCGCCACTCTGGTCGAGTACGTCCCGACCGAGCACTCGGGGCACCACGTGGTGTCGACGACACCGCAGGTGGACGAGCGCACGGGGGCGGTCGTCGCATCCGTCCCACCTCGGGTCCAGTCGTGGAAGAACGCGCTGCTCGACCTCAGCCTGCGGAACAAGCTGATCAACTTTACCGAGCGGTCGGCGATCCAGCTCGCCGTCGCGCCGGGCAGCATCGGCCACGTCGAGGACCTCCTGAGTGCAGGACAGGCGGTGACCCTGCTCCCCGGCGACGCGGTTCCCGCGACGAGCGAGGCGCAGGGGGTGCGCTTCGGCGCCGACCTTCCCGCGTCGCAGCTCAAGGAGTACCTCGACACGAAGCGTCTCTTCACCGACGTCCGCACGGGCCAGACCCTCGACACGTACCTCCGCAGGATGCGCAACCTGGCCTACAAGGCGCGAACCATCGAGGAGGAGACCGGGGCGAACAACCTGTACCTCGCGCTCGGGTCGCTGCACTGGCAGCTCGACGACCGTCCGCTCAAGTCGCCGCTCATCCTGCTGCCGGTGCTACTCGTGCCCGGGTCCCGCCGCGGTCTGTACCGTCTCCAGCTCGACGAGTCCGGTGCCAGCACGCCCAACTACTGCCTCATCGAGAAGCTGCGCCAGGTGGACGGCATCCGGATCCCGGGACTGGAGAACCCACCGGAGGACGAGCACGGCATCGACCTCGCCGCGACCTTCGAGGCCGTCCGGGAGGTGATCATCGAGAAGGACCTGCCCTACCGTGTCGAGGAGTCGGCGGACGTTGCCATCCTCCAGTTCGCCAAGTTCCGCTTGTGGAAGGACCTCGACGACGACTGGGAAGGGTTGATGGACGCTCCGCTCGTCCGCCACCTCGTCGAGAACCCGACGGGTGAGTTCGAGGACCCGCACGGCGAGGCGTCGATGGCCGACCTCGACGAGCTCGACGCCAGCTGCCCCATCCCCGCCGACGCCTCACAGCTCGAGGCGGTCGCCGCCGCGGTCGCGGGCCACACCTTCGTGCTTGAGGGACCGCCCGGGACCGGCAAGTCCCAGACGATCACCAACCTGCTGGCCCGCGCCATCGCCTCCGGCAAGCGGGTCCTGTTCGTGGCCGAGAAGCGGGCTGCTCTCGACGTCGTGTCCTCGCGCCTCGAGTCCGTGGGCATGGGCCCGTTCTCGCTCGACCTGCACGACAAGTCGAGCAAGCCCGCCGTCGTCCGAGACCAGATCAAGCAGGCACTCGACCTGCACCTCGAGCTCGACCGGCAGGGACTCACGGCCGAGCAGGAGTCGGTGAGCAGCTCCAGGCGTGCCCTCCAGCGGTACGCGACGCGACTGCACGAGAGGAACACGGCCGGCCTCTCCTACTACTCGGCACGCACGCAGCTCCTGGCCTACCCCGATGACCTGCCGGCGCTGCCGATCACCCCCGAGGAGCTCACGAGCCTCGAGGCCGAGTCGTTGTCGCGACTACGCGGCTCGCTCCGGCACCTCGAGGACACCGCGGACCTCGCTCGGCCGCAACAGCACCACCCCTGGGGCTTCGTGCGCCGTGCCGTCGACGATCGCCGCGGCGTCCTGGCCGCTGCCGCCGACCTCGACCGTGCCGTGGCAGAGCTCCCACCCGCCGGACCGCTTCGGGATGCTGTCGACCAGGCGCGGACCCTCCAGGACCTGTCGGGACTCGTCAGCCTCGTGCACGGACCCGCGGTCACTGCGGCCGAGCTCGACGAGGTCCGTACGCGTTCCTGGGTCGAGCGTCGCGACGCCTATGTCAGCACGCTCAGCGCGCTGGCCGGCACCAACCCGCCGGCGCTGGAACGAGTCGCACCCGCGGCACTGGACCTGCCGGTCGACGACGTTCGAGATGCCGTGGTCGCAGCGGCCGCGAGCGGCTTCTTCGGTCGCAAGAAGCGGGTGCTCGCTGCCCTCGCCCCGCTCGACCAGCACCTGAAGTCCCCCGTGAAGCCCAAGGAGGCCCCTGCCCTGCTCGAGCAGCTCGTCGGCATCAGGGCCGGCGCGGACGCCGTCGCCCCCGAGCGGTCCGGAGTCACCGGCACCCGCCCCGTCGTCGGGTGGAACCCCTTCCAGGACGCGTCGCTCGACGCGGTGGAGCACCAGCTGCAGTGGTTGCAGGTGCAGGCGGCCTTCATCGCCCCTGGCCCGGACGGAGCGATCACCCCGTTCGGGGAGACACTGCGTGCACTTCTCGACGCGGACCTCGTGCTGAGCGAGAAGGAGAGCAGCGCCCTGCGTGCTCTCGAGACCGCGGCGCGCGACCTGTGGTCGGCCTCCGGCTCGAGCGACCGCGACGTGCAGGACTGGCTGGACGACGCTGCCTTCGTCCCGGTCTGGACCACGGGCGTCACGACGCGTTCTAACCCGACCCAGGCCGAGAGGTCGCTGGACCGGTGGCTGGCCTTCGTCTCGGCGGCTGCCGTGCTGCGCGAGCTGCACCTCGACCAGGCCTTCGACGCCGTGCTCGAGGGCCGCGTCGGCAGCACGTCCGCCGTGGCGTCCCTGGAGAAGGGTCTGGCGCTGGCCTCGACCCAGGAGCGCATGCTGGCCTCCGGTCTCGACGGCTTCGACGCCGAGGCGCACGGCACGTCGGTGCGCCGCTTCGCGACCTCGATGGTGGACCTGCGAGCCCACCTGCAGCAGTCCGTCGCGGCAGACGTCCTCGCGGCTCGACCGTTCCGGTCCGGTTCGGAGAAGGGCCAGGTCGGTGAGCTGCGTCGCCAGCTGGAGCGACGCCGGGGAGGCATGAAGGTGCGCGAGCTGCTCGCCACGTACGGAGACCTGGTCACCCAGGTGATGCCGTGCGTGCTGGTCAGCCCGGACTCCATCGCGCGCTTCTTCCCCGTCGGGTCGATCACGTTCGACCTCGTGGTGTTCGACGAGGCGTCGCAGATCCGCGTGGCGGACGCGGTGGGCGCCATGGGACGAGCCACCTCTGCCGTCGTGGTCGGCGACAGCAAGCAGATGCCGCCCACCTCCTTCGCGGAGCCCGGCACGGATGACGCGGCCACCGTCGACGACCTCCTGGTGCAGCCCGACGAGGAGAGCATCCTCACCGAGGTCGCCCAGGCGGGGGTCGGTCGCCGCGCCCTCACCTGGCACTACCGGAGCAAGGACGAGTCCCTCATCGCCTTCAGCAACGAGCACTACTACGAGAGCCGGCTCTCCTCGTTTCCTGCGCCCGACCCGGGCCTGGATGACGAGGGCCACCCCGTGGCGGGCGTCAGCCTGGTGAAGCTCGACGGCACCTTCGTGCGCACGCCCGGTCGGGACAAGGGCACGAACCGGGCCGAGGCCGAGGCGATCGTCACGGAGATCCGTCGTCGCTTCGCGGCCTCGCCCGGTCGGATCCCGTCGGTCGGCGTCGTGACCTTCAACATGCCGCAGCGGACCCTCGTGGAGTCGATGCTCCGCGACCTCGACGACGCCCGCATCCTCGAGGCGATGGACGGCACCAACGGCGAAGGCCTCTTCGTGAAGAACCTGGAGAACGTCCAGGGCGACGAGCGGGACGTGATCCTGTTCTCCACGGCCTTCAGCCGCAACGACAAGGGCGTGCTGCCCCTGAACTTCGGTCCTCTGACGAACCGGGGCGGCGAGCGTCGGCTGAACGTCGCCATCACGCGCGCACGCACCCAGGTGGTCATCTTCACCTCGTTCGACCCGAGCGAGCTGCGTGTCGACGCGACGGGCTCGATCGGCATCAAGCACCTCGCCGCGTACATGCACGCTGCCGCTGCCAGGACCTCGGGAGCCGACCAGACGTCCCATCGCGCCGTGGTCGATCGCCACCGCGACGAGATCGCCGAGGCGTGCCGTGAGGCCGGGTTGGTCGTGACGACGGACCTCGGTCTCTCCGACTTCAAGATCGACCTCGCGCTGGCGCACCCGGCAGCGCCCGACTCGCCCCTGGTCGCGGTGCTTCTCGACGGGGAAGGGTGGGCTGCGCGCCGCACCGTCGGTGACCGCGACGGTCTGCCCGTGTCGGTCCTCGAGAACCTCATGGGCTGGCGGTCGGTGCAGCGGGTCTGGATGCCCGAGTGGCTGGAGGACCGGGGGTCGGTGGTGCGCAGGCTCGTCGACGAGGTCGACACGGCGCGCACCGCCCCCCGGCCCGTCCCCGATGTCTCGCAGCCCGTGCCATCGATGTCTGCCGACGTCGAGCGGGACGATCCGCAGCAGGGCGTCCCGGAGCGGCCTCAGCCTGCATCATCGGTAGCCGCGAACGTCGTGACAGATCCGAGTCCGGCGTCGCACACGTTCGCCTCGGTGACTCAGCCGAGCTCCCTGGCCGAACAGCAGCTGACCGGCGCCGAGCCCTTCCGTCCCTGGGCGCCGCGCAAGGCCGGCCCCAGGTCCACGCTCGACGCACTCCCTGGGCACGAGGCCGCGCAGAAGGTCGCACAGGTGCTCCGCGGGATCGCCGAGCAGGAAGGGCCAGTGTCGGACGAGCGAGCGGCTCGCCTGACTGCGGGAGCCTTCGACCTGACACGGCTCAACGCGGCGAGGATCGAGTCCATCGTGCGCTGCATCCCGCGAGCGATGCGCGACGACGAGGGCTTCGCGTGGCCGATGGGCGTCGACCGTGCGACGTGGACCACCTTCCGGACGGCGACGCTCGACGACCCGCGACCCGTCGCCGACATCCACCCCATCGAGATCGGCAACGCCATCGTCGCCCTGTGCAGAGATGCTCACGGCATGACCCAGGACGAGCTCCTCAAGGAGACGCTGCTGCTCTTCGGATGGCGGCGGCGCACCGACGCCCTTACGACGCCCGTGCTCGCAGCGCTCCGCCGTGCGCAGGACGCAGGACGCGTCGTCCTCGGTGCGGACGAGATCGTCCGCGCGGTCGTCTGAGGGGTCGGCCGGCAGCCACCGGCGTCGTGACGTCGGGAATGGCACGACGCCTGCTGGTGCGCTGCGATGGGACCGACCCGGCAGGCGCGTCGAGACTCTTAGACTTCGATGTCGAGGGTCACAGGCTCTCTGCGCCGCAGGCGGTAACCGCCCCCACTCGACGCCCGCGGGCTCGTCGAACTTCGCTGCAATCCTTCTCGTCAGGTGTTTGATCGTGACGTCCCCTGCTGGGGCAACCCTTCGATCTCGGCGCGCATCGCAGCCGACTGCGTCGAAGCGGACGCCCTTGCCTCGGCGAGGGCCAGGGCTACTGCGTTCTCCTTGTCCTGTTCCGCCAGGTCGAGCGGTCGCGGACGGCCTTCCCGGAGGCGTCGTCCCTGACCTGGCTGAGCAGTTCCGCATGGTCTGCCTCATCGACGCTGAACTTCTTCCGCATCCGGACGCGTGATCTCGCGCGCTCCCGAACCATCCTCTTGATCGTCACGGCTACGAAGCCCTCGCGATCGACACGTTGTCACCTTCCGAACGCCGGTAACGGACCGTTCAGCTTCGTACTGCTTCCTTCGTTTTTTCGATGCATACCGTGGTGACTCGACGGATGGTTTCGTAGCACCATTCAGGCGTCGTGTCTGGCTCCGCGCCGGGTGGGTGCCTGCAGGGAGTCAGAGGGCTCGCGCTCACAGTCAGTCGAGAGGTTCCCGTCGGCGTCGCGCACGTGCTCCGTGATGTCTTCGAGCAGCTGCTCGGCCTCGTGTCGCCCCACCGGTAGCCACGCTGGTAGACGGGGACGACGAAGCGTCTCAGGAGGTCTCCGACCAGCACCGCCTGGAGCCGCGCCTCACGCGCTCCGTCGATCGTCTCCACCGTCATGAGTTCTCCTTCGTGAGGTCTTCGTCGGCGTGGATCGTGGGCGCCGCTGCGACGAGGCCAAATCTCCGAGCCGTTGCTGAGTTTCCGCGGTACGTCGTCCCGCCATCGCGTAGAACTGCCGCGACCGAGGACGCGCGTTCAGGACAGTGGATCGCCTCGAGACGCTCCTCCCTCGTCCTGCTCCTTCCTGTGGCGCTTCGAGTCGATCCGCCTTGCCGCCTGACTGCGGACCGACCGGGCAGCCGCTCGTGACACGTCGGCACCGACGCCTCTTGCCTCCTTGGCCCGGGCTCTGACCTCGGCCCTCGCCTCGGGCAGACCCGGTCGTGTGGCTGAGCGCTCGGTCAGCTGCGGGAGGGGCGTGCGGGACCGTTCCGCGAACGTCTCGACGGAGTCGCGCGCCTCGACCATCGCCCGGTCCAGGCGCCTGATGCTCAGACGGTGATGGATCTCAAGCGGTCTGACATCACCAAGCTCGGTGATCCGATCCAGCACGAGTGCGACCAGCTGTTCGTCGAGCTCGCGGTGCTGCTCGAGGACGCCACGCGCCGTCTCCACCGCTTCGAGGAGTTCGTCCGGATCGGTCGTGCGGATCCGTTCGACGTAGATGTAGTACCAGAGGTGGAGCGCGTGCTCGGCCACGGCGATCAGCTGCAGCGAGCCCGCCACCGACTGCGCCGACGCGATCTGCTCGACAGCCTTGACGCGGTCCGACAAGTCATCATCCGGGGAGGTCGCACGGACCGTGCTCGTGACGTAGGTGCGCAGCTTCTCCAAGGCTGCGGCCAGGTCGCGACGTACCGAGTCGACACTGTCCCAGTCAGCACCGAGCAGTCGACCACGCTTTTGGGTCTGTTCGACGATGCGCTCGAGTTCGCGGTACAGCGCGACGACTTCGCCGATCTCCACGGCGCGCGCCCGTCGCTGCAGGTCCTCAATCTTCCCGTCGACCTCTGCCACCGCCTTCTCGACCTCGGCGATGGCCGAGCGCAGGGCGATCGCCACGGCAGCGGTCTGCAGCGCAACGGCCTGATTAGCACCGAGAACCGCCTTATCGAAGGACAGGTGTCCTGCAATCGAGCTCCGATCGTTTCTCACGACCCCGGACAGGCTGCCGGCGGCGTTCTCGGCCCACCCGAACGACTCGATCAGCTCCTTCGCCTGAGGTGTGAGCTCGTACAGCTCACGCGACGTGGCAGCCAGCGTCGCTGCCGTCGCCCCTGCCGCGACGACCGCCCCGGCCTCCGTCTTCCCCACCGCCACTCCCTTGCGGGCTGCGCGGCGATCGAGGGAGAGGTCCTCGAGCACGCGGTCGATGTCGGCGCGGTTCCCGTCGAGAAGGAGGTCCTTGCCGTCAAGGAAGAGCTTGACCCCGCCGACAGGCTCGTCGCTCATGCGTCGTCACCGCCCGGCAGGATCGGGCTCGGCTTGCCGCTCCACACGACGGCAAGCTCGTCGCGTGCGCGAGTCGCGGAGACGTACAGGAGCGAACGCTCTCGCTGCATGAAGTCGGCCTGGTCGGCCTCGGCCAGGTTCTTCATCAGCCAGGAGGCAGGCATGTCGTCCTGGCCGACGCCGGCGATGAGCACGCACTCGAACTCCATGCCCTTCGAGCGCGTCATCGTCATCACCTGCACCTGTCCCTTGGCCGAGCCGCCGTGGCCGGTGACCTGGCGAGCCGGGACACCGCGCTCGTCGAGGGCGCCGGCGATGCGCTTCATCTCCTTGTTGGTGCGCACGAGGATGCCGATCGACTCGGGCGCGCGCTCGTCCTGGATCCACCCGCGGACGATCTCGGCGACGTCGTCCAGCTCTACACCGGCCGACTCGGCCTGGACGACCAGCGGCGCGGGACCCGAGCGGGACGAGCGGTAGTGGTCGGACGTGTCCTGCTCACCCTCGCCGTCGACGTACGTCTCACCCGTCAGCACGCCCAGCGCGTAGCCGAGGTTCTGGGCGGTGGTGCGGTAGTTGAGCGTGAGCGAGCGGGACCGGCCGACGATCTTGATGCCCAGCCGTCCGAGCACCACGCGTTGGCCGAAGATCCGCTGGTGCGAGTCCTCCGCGATGAACAGGTCGTCGGAACCCGGCGCGGCAGCGGCGCGCAGCATCTGCCACTTGCTCGGCGTGAGGTCCTGCCCCTCGTCGACCAGGAGGTGGTCGGCCACGGCTCCGGTGCGCTCGAGCACCTCCGCAGCAACCGCGGCGCGCTCGTTGAAGTCGAGCCACCGGCCGACGGCACCGGCCGCACGGTATGCCTCGACGAGGTCCCAGACCTGTGCCCGCCGACCGCGGTCGAGAGCGACGCCACGCCCGGGTCGCCGCGCCTTGAAGTACTGCTCGCGCGTCGTGATCCGCTGCGGCAGGACGACCATGGCGTACTCGGCCTCGAGGAAGCTCGGCGCCAGCAGCTCGGGTGCGACGTCGGCGGACGCACCGGCGGCGACCTGCTGCCAGGCGTCGTTGGGAGCGATCGTGCCCGGGTCCACCGCGCGGGCCCCCACGGTCGCCTCGATGGCGGCGGCCCGGTCGGCTCCCGACCCCGCCCGCTTCATGGCGGCCACGGACAGCTGGTCGACGCCGACGACGTGGACCCCTGGATCCCCGAGGTTGGGCGCCATGGTCAAGGACGAGTCCAGCAGTCGTAGGTTCTGCACGAGCGACTCGGCGAGTGTCCGCGAGTACGTCGTGAGGACGACACGAGCCTGCGGGTCCTTGAGGTGCAGCTGCCGCGCACGGTGGAGCAGCACGACGGTCTTGCCCGTGCCGGCACCGCCGGAGAGGCGGAACGGACCGTTCGTCGACATCTCGGCGTAGCGCCGCTGCTCCGGGTGCAGGAACGTGCGCCATGCGGCGAAGTCGCCCTCCTCGACGACGCGGCGCAGGTCCTCGTCGTCCTCGATCCACGCGAACTGCAGCTTGGCGGCCGGGTGGTCAAGAGCCTTCACGATCTCCTCGTCCGTCGGCTCCTCCGCGGACCTCGACGGCTCCTGGACGTCGAGCCCGAGGATCTCGCGCACGGAGTCGATCGACTTCCCGGACGCCAGCTCCAGCAGCGCGACGCCCTGCCACTGGACGGCGCCTGCCGCGACCTCGAGGAGGTCGTCCTCGCTGGGCGCCTTCAATGCCCGGCGCGCGACGTCCTCGGCAATGCCGAGACCCTCGGTGAGGTCCTGCAGGACGAAGCCGACACTCTCGAAGTAGCCGAGGGCCGCCTTGTCATCGCCATGCTTCGGAGCGTGAGCGACCGGCACGGCGGACACCGTCGCCTCGCTGACCTCCGCGACGCCGTTGACCGGATTCACGGTCAGCCTGCTCTTCTTCGCCTTCTCGATGGCGTCGTCGTGCGGCCAGATGCCATGGAGCACGTAGGTGGTGTCGCCGTCGTGCACGAGCTTGAACAGCACCGCCCGGAAGTTCTGGTTCACGCGGCCCGTGCGGACGCGTTCGTCCACGACACCGTTGATCGGCTCGATGTGGAGCCCCGGCGAGGCGTCGTTCTCGCTGAGCTTCTCGAAAAAGCTCCAGGCGGCCTGCTTGAGCCCACCGTCGAGCTTCGGCATGCCCTGCGAGTAGATGATGTGCGGCACGTCAGTCCCTCCGGTCCAGTGCGGCCATGATGTCGGCGACCTCCGACGAGATCCGCCATCCCGCCGCGGTCAGCTCCTCCACGTCCTCCGGCGCCATGTCGACCGCGAGAGCCACGCGGTCGTCGGGCCACGCGATGTCGATCGCGATGCCGTCGAGCACCTCAGCGCCCAGCACAGGGCGGGGCGCCCCGGCCTCGGCGAGCGCCCGCCAGCAGCCTCCGCTCGTTCTCCGTGGCCTGGGAGTGCAGCTCGCGCCATGCGGCGGGGAGGTCGGCGACGTCGGCGTCACCGCCGGTGGGTGCCAGGCTGCCCACGAGTGACCGACAGGTGATCGTCGTCGGACGCGACCGCAGGTTCAGCAGATTGGAGAGCCGCAGCCACTCACGCCACTGCTTCCGGTGGGCCGGCCCGAGCACGGTGTCGTCGTCGACGACGAGGGCGAGCGTCACGTCGGTCATCGAGGCGGCGCGCGCCAGCGCGACCGTCGCCCCGTCGCGCCAGGCCCACGCCCCCAGCCCGTCCGCTGGGAGTGCTCCGCCGTCGAGCACCTCGAGAGCGACCGATGCCGGGTCTACGTCGGCCGGAACCTTGCCCTGCGTCGCGCGGCCGAAGAGGAACATCGGCATCCAGTCGGCGAGTCGCTGCCGCTGGTCGGGGTCCGGCGCGTCGATCCACGCGACGAGCTGGTCGATGGCGCTGCCGGACACGAGGCCGACGGTCTTCTTGTCGAGGTCGGCCTGCGGGTTGACCTTGAGCAGATCCGCGACGCCGGGGTCGAACCACGCCGGCGGCGCCACCTCGGCCTCGAGGTCCTCCCAGGTGACGGCCATGACCATGTGGCCGGCATCGCGCAGGTCCCGGCGCTTCTGGGCGTCGTCGGCGATCCGGTTGTGCGCGGGCGACGCGTGGAAGGCCCAGCCGTCGCAGAAGATCGCCACCTTCGGGAGCGGCTGGTCGCACTGCAGGAGGAAGTCGGGCTTGGCGCCGAGCAGGTGCTGCTGAGGCTCGAGGCTCCACGTGCGCTTGTGCCGCTTCACGAGAAGCCGGTTGCCGTTCGGCCCGGGCTTCTCGCTCACGTGGGCGCCGAGAGCGACGAGACGCTCGGTGAGCACCGCGCGGAACTTCTTCTCGATCACGGTCTCGGGGTCGAACGACTCGACGGGCTCCTCGACGAGCGACCAGGCACCGCCGTCCAGGAGCAGCGACCGGAGGTGCTGCTCGGCGGCCGAGCGCGACACCAGGTCGGTCCGCCCGGGTGGCGCGAACGGCAGCAGGCAGCGGTGGCACGCGAGCCGTTCCTCGTCGGTGCACGGACAAGCCTCGAGCACGTCGAGCGCCCGCTGAAGCACGTCGCGGAAGGTCTCGGGGTCGGCGAGGTCGGCCAGGTAGCCCGTGCCGCCGGGGACGACGTCGTGCAGCAGCAGCGCGTCGTGGTTGGTGTCGTCACCGGGCGCGGGGTCGACGGCCGTCTCGACGGCGATGTGGTCGGGCGCGCCGCCGATCAGCTCCCGCAGCCCGAGCAGCAGCGCGGCCGAGAGGCTGGGCACGGCGAACGAGTCGCCGAGGGCGATCATCGAGGGCAGTCGCACCACGAGGCCTTCGGTGCGCAGCTCGCGGTACAGGGCGAGCTCCTTCGTCGACTCCTCGGCCTTGCGCCGGTTGGGGCACCAGGGACGGTGCTCGGACGCGCTGTTCCTCGACGACTGCTTGTCGAGCTGACCGCAGGAGGAGCAGACCCGGAACAGGGTCGCTGCCGTCTCCTGCTCGCTGAGCGTCAGAGGACGTCCCTGCGCGACGGTACGGCCGACGTTGAGCCACCGGATGGTCATGTCGCGCAGGTGCTTGACACCGAACCCGTTCTCGCTGACGTACCACTGCTTCACGAGCTTGGCGGGGTCGACGTCGGCGAGCGGCACGATCGTGAAGCGTTCGCGGTCGCGCTCGTCGCGCGCGTCGTCGATCAGCGACTCCTCGCGTCGCATCGCCGAGGAGACCTTGGTGAGTTCGACGACGTCGACCCGTTGCTTGACGTCGGCGATAGCAGGGGTGCTGCACCGTGGGCACTCGGTGGGCACGGCGTCGTCGGTGACGTCGTGGGTGAAGCCGCAGCCCGGGCAGAGCACCCACGTGCGGACCGACTCGGCCTGGTGCCCGAGGTCGACGGCGTCGACCTCGATGCGGTGGCCGCGGCCGTAGTACTTGGCGCCGGGCGCGAAGTCGCGCAGCGCGAGCGAGGCCGCGCGGCGGAAGGTCTGCGGCTCGGACTGGTAGTCACCGGTCTCGGGGTCGATCCAGCTGAGCGCGACGTCGAGGTCGACGGAGTCGTCGAGCAGCGTGTAGTTCGGCAGCACGCCGTGCTCCTCGAGCACGCCGATCCAGTAGTCGCCGCGCAGCCGGGCGATGGTGGCCTTGTTGATCTTCACCGCCGCCAGTGCGGTGCGGTAGGCGGCCTTGTCGTCCTCGGTGGCCGCCGGGCCCTGAGCCTTCTGCTGCAGCTCGTCGAGCGAGGCCTGCACCTCGTCGATGCGGTGCCCGAGCGTCTCGATCTCCTGCGCCCAGCGGTGGGACGCCGCGAAGAGCCGTGCGGCCAGCGGGCTGGAGTGTTCTCCCGTCGCCGGGGTGGCCCACTCGCGCAGGCCGCGCACGGACTCCTTCGACAGGCTCGGGAAGCCCCTGAGGAACGACTCGAGGTTGGCCTCGGCGTCGGACTCCGCGAGGTCGATGAGGGCGCGGAGGTACCCGCCCGACTCGGCGTTCATGGCCTCGGTGGCGCGGCGGGGGTGGATCGCGTTCACGTCGCGCGCCATGCGGTCGGCCACGGACGCGACGTACTGGCGGCGCAGGATCTCCTCGGCGTCGAGGTAGGTGGCCGGCGGCCGCACCTCCCCGTTGATGACCGAGAGCGGGTCGCCGAGGCGCGGGAGCTGGTCGCCCCGACCGGTGACGAACGCGAGGTCGAGGGCGTTGCCCGTGAGGCGCCCCGCGCGCCCAACTCGTTGCAGGTAGGAGGCGACGCTGCGGGGCAGTGACGCGAGCACGACGGTCGAGAGGTCGCCGATGTCGATGCCCATCTCGAGCGTCGGCGTGGCCACGAGCACGTTCGGCGAGTCGGGTTCGGCGTGGCTCGCCTTGAAGCCCTCCTCGTACTCGAGGCGGGTGGCGTCGTCCAGCTGGCTGGTGTGCTCGCGGGCGACGACGCGGTGGACGTCGCTCGAGGCGTACATGCGCCGGTAGAAGTTGTCGTCCACCCCCTTGGCTTCGAGACGCCCGGCGCAGCGGACGACCATGCAGGGTGCGCCGTCGAGCTGCTCCCGTACCTCCTGGGCGACGGGGACCTGCGTGTGGCAGGTGCTGCACTCCAGGCGGTGGTCGCCGCGCTGCAGCGCGACGGTGTCGATCGGCTCGACGACGATCGTCTCGGGTCGCAGCTGGTAGACCCGGGCGTCGCTGCCGGAGCGGACGACGTCGACCACACCGCGGTCGGCGAGCCGATCGAGCAGCAGCCTGGCGAGCAGCCCTCCCTCCATCGGCGCGAGGCCGAGACACCGGGCGGTCCACTGGGCGTACCAGCTCTGGGCTCCGGTGACCGGGTCGAGGTCGGAGTCCTTGCTCGCGGTTCCGGACCCCACGCGCGGATAGCCGGGTGCAGCGCGGCCTCGGGGGAAGGCGGGCATGCCCTCGTGCCGGGGGCGTCCGCCCCAGATGGAGTACCGCTTGCCGTCGTCGTGCTGGTAGCGGGCGAACCACTCGTGGGCCAGGGCACCACGCTCGCGCATGCGCTCGAGCACGCCCCGCACCCAGGCAATGAGCTCCGCGTCGGTCGGTGGGTCGTCGAGCGTCTGCTGCGCGGCCTCGTCGAGGGTCCACCGGCCGGCGGCGCGCAGCGTCTCGGCCGACTGGTCGACCCGCGCAGCCGCGGTGCCGGTCATCTCGAGCGTGCGGCCGATGCGCGACTGCAGGCCGAGCTCGAGCGACACGTCGAGCAGGAGCCGGCGCCGGACTCGGGCCCGCGCCTTGGGCGAGACCGTGTCGGCATGCCAGAAGTCGACGAAGTCGTCGCGGTCGGCGAGGTCCGGGGGCAGGAGGCGGTACCGCTCGGATGGCGTGCCGGCCCGGTCGAGCACCCGTTCCACGAGGACGTCGAGGGCGACAGGCCCCCCGCTCATCGCGTCCCGCAGCACCGATCGCAGGGTGAGCGCGTGGGAGCGGCTCTGCACGAAGCCGGCCCGGTGGGCGGCGTCCTGCACGCTGTCGGTGAAGACCAGCGCCTTCTTCTCCCTCGGGTCGAGCCCCCGCGTGCCGAAGAGCGTGGAGAGCGACACCGAGAGCATGGTGGCCACGGCGGAGCCGAGGAACCGGATGCCATCGACGCGCTGGCACGAGGGGCACCAGTCGTCGCGGCTGCGCTTGTCCCGGTCATCTTCGCGGTGGGTGAGGACGGGCAGGGTGCGCCCCTCGAGCCAGTCGACGTCGTCCGCCTCGGGTGCGGCGACGGTGAGGGTGCGTGCCGTGGTGGACAGCCAGACCAAACCGTCGACCTGTCCACCGGCCAGCACGGCGTCCCCCTCGGCGGGGGCGTAGACGAGCGGCTGCACCTTCCCGTCGCCGGCGGCCTTGCGGGCACGGATCCGGTCGTCGCTGACGTCGAGGTCCCAACCGGTCGGCGCGAGCGCGGCGGCCCAGCCGGAGCGTCCGCAGTGCCGGCAGTAGATCGCGGGCAGGACGGTGTCGTCGCTCGCGCGGGCGCCGTCGTCGGACCAGCTGAAGGCAGGCGCGGAGGACGCGGCGCGGTCGATGCGGGTCAGCTCGCGCACCCACAGGTGCAGGTCGACCGAAAGCGCCTCGCGTCCGACCGTGGCGCGGACGTGGCTGAGCGCTGCGACGTAGGCCAGGAGGAACGTCTCCGCCTCCTCGGCGTCATCCGTGGGGACGAGCTCGAGGAGGTCGCTCAGGTGCACGGCGTCGGAGCAACGGGAGACGAGCTCGTGCGTGAGGTGCTGGACCTTGAGCACGGTCAGCATCGCTCCCTCGTCCTGCGGGTCCTTCGAGGGGGAAATGCCGTTCAGGACGGCCCGGGCGACGGCCTCACCGTCACCGGGGTCGACGGACCTGAGCAGCTCGAGCACGGCGGTGACGTGCTCCCCCGTGATCCGGTCGGCGGGACCGCCGCCGTGCCACTCCTCCGGGGAGAGCCGCGACTCGGTGATCACGGCGCGCTCGTCGAGCTCGTCGTCGCCGAACACGGTGCGCGCGAACTCGAGCATCGTGGTCGGGTCGCCCTTGTCGCCGAGGGTGGCCGACGTCGCGACCGGAGTGACGTCGCCCAGCGGGCGAGTCCACTCCTCGTCGGACCGGTGGCTGTGCAGGACGAGCCCGAGGCGGCGTAGGAGCATCGAGACGTCGGTGCCCTGGGCGCCGTCGTAGGTGTGGAACTCGTCGAGCACCAGGTACTGCAGGCTGTGGGCGCTCTGCTCCCAGATGCGCGCGTCGGCGTCGCGCAGGAGCATCTGGTCGAGCATCTTGTAGTTGGTGAGGACGATGTCGGGCGCGTCCTTGCGGATGATCGTCCGGTCGGTGATGAGACCGTCTGCCGTCACCTTGGTGCGCTGCTTCTGCTCCTCGCCCGTGTAGAGCGCGGCGGTGACGCCGGACAGCTCGGTGCTTCCGGCGATGAGCCGCGCGAGCCGGCCCGCCTGGTCGTTGGCGAGCGCGTTCATCGGGTAGAGGATGAGTGCCTTGGTGCCGGTGACGCCCTCGCGCCGCGCGCGGAGCACGTGGTCGAGGATCGGGACGAGGAACGCCTCGGTCTTTCCCGACCCGGTGCCCGTGGTGACGAGCGTGGGCAACGGCCGCGGTCGCTCCCCGTTCAGTCGCGCGCTGGAGAGCCGCTCGAACGACGCTGCCTGGTGACCATACGGCGTCGGCCCCTCGTACCAGTCGAGGTGGTCGCGCCACCCCTCGTCAGCGGCCTGGAACGGCAACCGCAGCCGCAGGAAGGGACCCTTGAAGATGCCGTCCTTGCGGTCGGTGAGGAACTCCTGCAGCCGGGCGCCGGCGTCGTCGTCGGCCAAAGCAAAGGTGGTGCGCAGGTACTCCGCCAGTCCCTCGCGGATCGTGGTGAGCTGGTGACTTGGAAGCAACTCGTGGCCGGTCACGACTCGTCCCTCAGACGTTCCTCGAAGTGCGCGTAGGCCCGCCGCATGTCGGCCTCCCGGTCGAGCGTGACGAACGGCAGCTCGTAGGTGTAGGTGGTGCCCGCTGGATGCGTCGCCGTGCGCTCCTCCTCGCTGATCCGGTCACCCTTCTTCCGCCAACTTGTGAGCACACTGTTCGGTACGATTCGTCCAATTGCGTCGTAGTGGTGGACTTTTCGGTCGTAGTCGAAAAGGACTGGAAACTGGGTCCGGTAGATCGCGCAGAGTTCGTCGGCAGTCAGTTCCAAGGCCAGCGCGGATAGCGCGTCGATTTCAAGTTGCGCCTGTCGCCGTTGTCGCGGATTCCGCAATGGCGCCTCGGGCGTCCATCTCTGATCCGTGGCGGCGGCCCACAATTCGCCGTATGCATCGGTAAGACACACGAGCCGTGCTACACGAGACCGAACCTCACTGGCCAGTTCAAATGCAGGATTGAACGGTAGCCTCGCGGCGGTTCCGGACCTGATCGTAGATTTCGGTGCGACCCGAACTGCAAAATCCACTATAAGGGAGGACATATAGCCCTGGATCTCAAGGAGTTGAGATAATTCAAGTCGTTCGCCCCCCATAGAGAAAATTCCATCGACATGTGCAGCCCCGGGTGGGATGACCGCTGAGATCAGGGTGCGCTCTCCGTTGTTTGCCGCCATATTGCGCCAAGCGATGCGGAAGTAGTTTTGAGCGGAATCTCCATCCTTTCCCCATTTGGTATACCCAGCGTAGTACCGGGCGCGGTCACCGACGGGCTTGTATGAGGTGATAGGCAAAGCATCCGAGGGAATACTTTCGAGGTCCACGATCGACCAGTCCTGTTGATGCAACATCGTCCGATTGGGTGACTTGAAGAAGGGTAGTGAGACGAATAGATGGGGTCCTTGCAAAATGACATCGTCCCACGTGGCAGCTCGCCCCCATTGAGCATCAAAGTATCCCTTCGTACGATCGTTCTTCTCGTGCCAGCCTGCCGAGAATTCCAGGCCAAGTTCACTTAAGCGAGGCGCTCGAGCAAGTTTGGCGAGGACATCCGAAGTCGACCTGTTTACCGTGTACACCATCCGAGTGTGTCGGACCGGAACATCTGCGTTCTCAAGAGCCGCTCGCCAGGTTGAAAGTACTTCGTCAGTGACTTCGACTAAACGATCGGCATGCGGGCGAAGGTCCCAATTGCCTGTAGCGTCACGAATCCCTGGTTCATCACCCGATCCATCGTGACCGAGCGACCGCTCCACGGTGTCGGGGTGGTACAGCGAGGTAGCCATCATGAATGCTGGTTCTCCCGCTGCCCCGTACACATGTACGCCATACACCATGAGGTGGTGGACCTCGAAGAGTTGCAACTCGTTGACGAATTGCCAGTGCCGTCGCAAGCGTTCGTAGGTGGCCTGACGCAGCGGACCCGCTTTCTCGTCGGTGAAGTGCGTCTCCGGGTGGATCAACGCGACGGCACCGCGGTCCGACTGGTTCCGCCACGTGCGCTCCATGAAGCAGCGGTAGAGGTCGGGCTGTAGGCCCGCCAGGAACGGGTACGCCACGGGCGACCCGACGTAGGCGGCCAGGGAGGCCACGTCGGTGGTGCCGTCGACGAGCAACTCCGCCATGCCCGGGATCTCGAGCGTCGCCTCCCGGCGCGCTGCGACCGCTTGCTGCGTCGCCTTGGCCTTGAGCTGCCACCAGGGATCACCCTCGGCGAGCAGCGCCTCGACGTCCGACCGCGGTCGCACCCATGGCGGGTTACCGACCTGGAGGTCGAAGCCGCCCCGCCTGAACACGGAGGAGAAGTCGAGCTCCCAGTGGAAGAAGCCGTGCTGCTCGGCCAGCTTCTGCGCGACAACGAGCCACGGGTGCTGAGCCTCGAGCGACTCGACGCGGCGGACACCGGCGAACTCGAGGTCGCGGGCCTCGGCCTCGCCGAGGGCGTCCCAATCGCTTACGTCGGTGAACGCCAGCTGGTTGCCTGGCTGGACGCGGCCGGCACTGCCGACCAGACCCTGGAGTGCGTCGATCCAGTCCTCTAGCGAGGGCGGCGCGACGATCTCGCCAGCCACGGTAGTGAGCGTCTCAGTGAGAGGCCAGAACCAGAGTGCGCACCAGGCGTCCATGACGAGCTTGAGCCGCCGGTAGGCGCTGCCCGCGTCTTCGAGGCTCTGCTCGATCTGCTCACGCGTGACCGTGCCGCCGCCGGGCAGGTCGTCGGCGCTCCACACGTCGATGGAGCGCCGAATCTGCTGCTCGGCGACCTCGAGTCGACGGGCGGCGATGCTCCACAGCACCTCGACGCGCCGCGCGATGTCGAGCAGTGCCTTCTCCTGCGCCTTGGTCGGCGTCTTCAGCACCGATTTGCGCCAGGCCTTGAGACGGGCGACCGCCTCGGGGGCGAGCTCCTTGCCCTCCTTGGCGTCGACGGCCGCACCCCACCCGTCGGCTGGCAGGAGGAAGTGGTGGATCGTCCCCTCGGTCGAGGCCTCCGGGTCGTGCAGGGGCTTGTCGATCGGGACGGTCTTGAGCCACGCCTTCCCCTTGAGGTGGTCGGTCCGGTAGACGGACCGTCGCGCGCCAACCAGGGAGTTGCCGCGCCGCAGGTGAAGGCCGAACCAGGGCGCCTCGAGGCCCTCGACCATGGTGTCGAGCCAGAGCGAGATCTCGGCGAGCTCGACGGCTGTGGCGTTGAGGTCGACTCCGTGCACCTGGTGCAGGGCCAGGTAGGCCTTCACCTTTTGCAGCTCGCGCGGGTAGTCGTCGGGGTCGATCGTCTCGCCGGTCTCCGCCTGTCGGCGGGTCAGGTACTCGGCGGCCAGCTGCCGCACGGCCTCGATGGCGAACGCGCCCGACCCGAGAGCCGGCTCGCAGACGGTGAGGTCGAGGATCTCGCGCGCCGAGGTGGTGCCGTCCTGGTCCAGCAGCTCCTCGAGCGCCTGGGAGACGACGAACTTCGTGAGCACCTCGGGGGTGTAGTAGGAGGCCGACTGCTGCCGCTCGCGGCCCGCGAGGCGGTAGACGAACGACCCACGCTCGTGGACGACGGGCCGCTTCTCCCCCGTGTGCTCGTCGGTCTCCATGACGAAGTCGGACGCTGCGATGCCGTCCGAGCGGTGCGTCGGCACCACCCACGAACCCTTCGACGCGTCACCGCCCTTGGCCACCTCGTGCAGGTCCTCGGTGGCGAAGAAGCCGGTGTAGGACATGAGACCCTCGTACACCGCGCCCAGCTGGTTGATGCCGAGCTCGGCGTAGGAGATGAAGCCGCGGTCGTTGCCCTTCTTCTCCTTGCTGAGCAGCAGGTGCTGCAGCACGCGCTGCAGGGCGGCGTTGCCGAGCCGGACCTCGCTGATGAGGCCGACGGCCTCGGGCAGGAAGAGGTCTGCCTTCAGGCTGCGGAACGTCAGACCCTCCGTGCCCGCGTCGGGTGCCGCCGCCTTCGGAGCGTGCCCCTGGTCGACGAGCCGGAAGAGCACGTCGAGGGAGTCGTGCAGGTGGGTGCCCTGCTCGGCCGCGGGCGTGGCGAGCTGCACGAGGGTGAGGTCGCGGAGGCGGTCGAGGCTGTAGCCGCGCTCGTACTCGGGAGCGCCGACCGGCAGCACGCCGAGCTCGGGCGAGGCCTCGGCATAGAGCAGGAACAGGATCCGGTAGAGGAACCGCAGCGACTGGCGCGCGAGGGGCTGCGCCTGGTCCGCCGGCAGCGGATCGAGGCCCTGCTGCGCGCGCCGGGCCACGACCTCGTTGGCGATGATCTCGATGGAGAGGCGGACGCCCTCGCGCAGGTCGGACGAGACACCGACGGTGTGCCGGACTGACTCCTCGAGCGGCTGCCGCCACCAGACGTTGCCGTCGGCGTCGGGGGCGAGCGACTCGGCGTCGAGGCAGGCGAGTGCGCGGTCGACCTCGCCGTACTTCTTGTCCTCGTTGCGCTCGCAGACCAGCTGCAGGTCGACGAGCAGGTAGCGGCCCTCGGCCCAGCGCTCGCGCTCGGCCACCAGGGCGAATCCGCCGGCCAGCACGAGGACGAAGTCCGGGTGCTCCGCGGCGGTGAAGAGGCGCGAGACCATGCGGGCCGCCGACGTCTCGGCGTCGCCCTCGTCCGGCTCCCATGTGCCGAGCAGCGTCTGTGCGTCCTTGGCGAGGAGGTCCTCGACGGACTCGCACGGTCGGGCGTGGACGATCGCGAGCGGGGCGGCGCCGGTGAGCCCTGCTGCGTGCACGTGCACGACCGGCCCGTGGTGGTCGAGCTTCAGGCCCACCCGGTGGTAGCCGAGCACCTTCTCGACGGTCTCGTAGAGCCCGGGGAGTCGGTCGTCGTCCTCGGCGAGGGTGGCGAGGACGGACAGCAGCTCGGCCCGCGCGGCGGAGAACCGCGACCGGGTGGTCGGCCCCTCCTTGTCGACGTCCCACGCCTTGCGGCGCTCGACGACCTTCGCCTGGAACGACTCCTTGGTGGCGTCGGTCGTGAAGTAGTGCTCGCTGATCCATCCCTCGCCTACGACGAGCGCGTCGCTGACCGGCATCAGTGGTCCTCCCCCACGACGACGAGCAAGGGCCTGACGAGGTGCTGCTCGGGGAGCATCTCCTCGGCGATGCGTCGCTCGTCGTCGACGGCGGCGCGACGGTCGCGCACCTCGTGGCGCTGCACGAGCGCGTCGGCGTCGTGCTCCCAGGCACGCACCCGCTCCTGCCAGGCGGCGACACGCTCCCGCACCGACCGCTCGGCCGCGTCGGTGACGCCGCGCATCGTCCGCCTCGTCGAGGCGACGGAGGCGGCGACGATCCCGCCGAGGCCGGTGCCGTCGACGCCCCCCTTGTTGATCGTCGAGACACCGAGGCGGTCCCACGCCTCGCCGACGTCGCTCACCGGCTCGGCCGGCGCGAAGCTCGGGTTGGCCGGGTTCGGCACCTCCACCAGCACGAACGACGACACCACGACCTGACCCTTTCTGTTGGTGAGCACGGCGTGCGTGAGCACCGTGGGCACGTCGACGGCCCCGCGGACGACGAACACCTCGTTGCGGTTCAGCTCGGCGAGCGCGCGGTCGCCGATCCAGTCGAGCACGGGATGCAGCGGGCCGAGGTAGTGCGCCTCCGGCCAGGTGGAGGTGGACTCCTGGCTGCGCGCGGCCGCCAGCTCGGCATCGCCCTTGGCCGTCGAGGTGGCGAGCACCAGGCGGCGGGTGACGTCGCGCTCCTTGAGGTACGTCTGGGGAAGCACGGCGAGGCGTGCGGCGAGGTCGGGCGGGGGCGCGAGCACGACGAGGGCGTGGTCGGGGCGGCGCTGCCAGCCGATACCGTTCGGCAGGTCCTTCTCCGGCGTGGGGAAGACCTCGTGCACGGCGTCGTCGAGGAACTCCAGGTGGGATCCGTAGATGCCGGTGCGCGCTGGGGTCGGCGCGGCGCTCGCCTTGCCGGCCGCGGCTCCGAGCTGGGCGAGGAGGGCGTCGAGCGAGTCGCCCGCGGTCACGTCGCTGACCTCGGCCACCTCGTCCTCGAGCGCCTTCTGGCCCGCCAGCACCTTGCGGATGGCCTTCTCCTCCGCCTCGACGGAGTACTCCCCCATCAGGGAGGCGACGTCGCCGAGCGCGCGGTGCGCCTCGTGCTCCTTCTCCACCAGCTTGGTGAGCACCCGGACGTCGCCGGCGAACTCCCCCGCCGACGGCTCGAGCAGGAGCGTGGTGATCTGCGGTGAGTGACGCTGCCCGTAGCGGTCGATGCGGCCGTTGCGCTGCTCGATGCGGATCAGGCTCCACGGGATGTCGAAGTGGACGAGGTGGTGGCACTGCAGGTGCAGGTTGACGCCCTCGGAGGCGACGTCGCCGGTGACGAGCACGCGGATGGGTGATGACGCCTGCTTGAAGGACTCGACGATCTGCTGCTGCACCTCGTCGGTCAGCTGGCCGTGCATGACGACGACGGCGTCGTCGCCGAGCCTCAGGTCCTTCATCAGTCGGTCGCGGAGCCAGCCGAGGGTGGCGACCCGCTCGGAGAAGACGACGGCTCGCGTGTCCTGGCCCTTGCCGACGCCGATGGAGCGCAGGTGCTCTACCAGGGCGTCGTACTTGGCCGACGTGCCGGCGAGGACGTCGGCGTTGAGGTCGGCAAGCCGATCGAGCGCGTCGATCTCCTGCTTGCCCGCGACGGTGTCGGGGTCGGCCTTGCGACGGCGCTCCTTGAGGGTGTCGCGGAGCGCGGCGGGGCTGGAGAGGAACGCCTTGGCCAGGGTCCAGGGGAACAGTGAGGCGTTGTCGCCGGAGTACGGGCTCGAGCCACCGGCGGGGTGCAGCCAGGTCTCGTCGAGCTCACGCGCCACGGCGTCCTCGACGTCGGACGCGGGCACCATCACGTTGTTCGGGGGCAGCCGCGTCGCCCACTCGTTGCCGACCTCGGCCTCGACGTCGGGGCTGTGGCGGTGGCGGCGGATGACCAGCCGCTTCAGCTGCTCGGGGTCGAGCTCGCCGTCGGGCGAGACGGCGCTCGGCTCGAGCATGCGGACGAGCTCGGCGAACGACTCCTTCTTGCCGTTGTGAGGCGTGGCCGACGCGAGGATCAGCGCGTCGCACCTGCGCGCCAGCAGTCGGGCGAGGCGGTTGTTCTGGGCGGTGGCGTTGGTGACGTTGTGCGACTCGTCGATGACGACCGCGTCCCAGTACTGCTTCTCCAGGTGCGCCAGGTACCGGTCGCTCTTGAGCGTGTCGATCGAGACGATGACGCGCTTGTAGTAGGCGAACGGGTTGCGGCTGGCGGGCAGCTTCTGGCGGATGCGCTGGATGCCGACGGAGTCCAGCCGGACGAACGGGAGCGCGAACCGCGTCCACATCTCGTGCTGCGCCTGCTCGAGCACGTGCCGCGGCGTGACCACGAGGATGCGCTCGCCCCGGCCGCGTCGGACCAGCTCGGACAGGATCATCCCGATCTCGAGCGTCTTGCCGAGGCCGACGGCGTCGGCCAAGAGGATGCGAGGGCGCAGGTTGTCGGGGTCCAGCGCCTGCCGCACCGCCGCCTGCTGGTAGCCGAGCGTGTCCGCCAGGGCGCCGGTGGCCGCGGGGATCGCAGGGTCGCCCATCGGTGCTGCGGTCTTCCGCAGCGTCGCCTCCAGCCAGAGCCTGGCGCGTCGGTACCCGGGCGAGGTGTCGGCCACCAACGTCGCGGCGGCCGGGTCGAGCGGCTGCACCTCGTCGATCGCTGTGGAGAAGATCGCGTCGGTCTCGCGCACCAGCTCCGACAGCCCCTGAACGTGCACGAAGTGCCCGTCGTTCGCCGGCTCCACGTTCGTGACCAGCCACTCCTCGTCGCGGACGACGACGATCGAGCCGGGTGCGAGGTTCGTCGCGGTCGACGCCTCGTCATTCGTGATGGTCACATGCGCCCCAGGATCTCTTGCTGCTTGGCCGTGTACATCTCCTGCGTGATCAGGCCTTGGTCGAGCATGTCCTTCAGCTGTCGGAGCACCACCACCGGGTCGGCCTGCGCGGGCTGCTCCGGCTGCGTCATGCCACCCATCGCGGCACCCATGGCACCGGTGCCCCAGGCGACACCGACGAGGCCGTCGACGCCGCCGCCGCTCTGCCCCGCCGCGAACGCCGCATCGGCCACGGTCGTCTGGGTGTAGGCGTTCCCGATCGAGCCGCCCAGCATCGCTCCCTTGTTGTACTTGTCCATCAGCTCGCGGGACGCCGTGTCGTAGTCGACGGCGGACACCGCGACCGAGACGATCTCGAGGCCGAACCGCTCGAGCCAGGACCCACCCGGGCCGGCGGCCGACGTCATCGCCGCAGCGAGCTCAGGACCGTGCATCGCCAGTGACGCGATGTCGGTGGTGCGGGAGAGCGTCTGGAGCGCGGCCTGGAAAGCCGTCAGGAACTCCTGCGTCAGCTGTCGCACGGTCTCGCTGTCCGCGAGGTCGTAGCTGCGCTGGTTCGCCGGCAGGAAAGTCTTGAAGAATCTGATCGGGTCGACCACCCGGACGGAGTAGACGCCACGCGCCTTGAGTCTCAGCACAGGCGCTTGAGTGGATCCGGGAGGGACGAGCGAGAAGTCCTTGTAAGGCATCGGACTCGGCGTGCCGAACCCGAGCCCGCGGATCTCGCGCAGGTTGACGAAGGACGCCAACTGCTGTCGGCCCGGCAGGCCGCCGAACCTGAACCGGTTCCACGACTGCTCGATCAGCGACCGGCCGATCCCTCCACCGGCGAAGACGCTCGGCTGCCCGTCGTTGCGGTAGACGAAGTAGCCCGGCTGCACCGAGGCGTCCGTGATCTCGCCGCCGTCGGTGACAACCAATGCCGTGTTCTCGGGAACAGCGATGCGCGACCCGTCGGAGATGATGTTCTCCCCGGAACGCCTGTTGACCCCCCGACCCCAACGCTTCCCCTGGAAGTCGGCGGGAGCGATGACGGTCTTCTCGTCGAACTCGGGCGCGGTGAAGAACTCGACCCACTGGTCGGCCAGCGTCCCGCCGATGGCGTCGCCGGCGGCTCCGATCAGTCCCATGCGTTCCCTGCCTTCGTCTCTTGCATCAAACCCGCCTCTGCCTGGTCGAAGCCGTTCAGGTGTCGTTGGAGAAGCGCAGGGCCACTGGCTCCCCGCACGACTTGCACGACTTCGGGATGCCGATGATCACCTCGTTGCGGGTACCGCAGCCAGGACATTCGACCACAGCTTTCTGAGACCGCTCCGGCACGTAGCTCTTGTTCACAATCGTTCCGGAACCGTTGTCAATGTAGAACTCGTCGACGGTGCCGGAACTGATCAGGGTGCGGAGATCGCGGTATGCGGTGGACACCCGAACACCAGCGATATCAGCAACACGCTGCACCGGCATCGATTCGACGCCCTTGAGAATCGGAGGGTACTTCCGAAGACGGCCCGCCTGTGTCGAGATCCGGAGAGCCCAGTATCCGCACGCCGCGGCGATGCCCAGGAAGATGAGCGCTGCAAGAAACCACCCGAACCGCTCCGATCCGGCGTCGGCGTTCGCCGTGGTCTCCTTCCACCACAGATGACCGGAGGTCTCCGTGCTCTCGACCGTCGTGCTCGCAAGGATGCACATGAGCCCGAGGAATCCGGAGCAGAGTGCGATGTATGTCAGAATGCTGGCGCCGATCCTGCTTCGAGTCAGCTCGATACCGAGAACCGTCACGTCCGAGAACCTCTCTGCCCCACCGTCACGAACACTCGCCCACCCTAGACGTGAACTGGTGCACCCATCTCGAATTCCGGGCGGTCGAGAGGGCTGCGCCGTAGAGCTTCATGAATACTGCGCCTGCACCGTCATCCACCCAGACCGGCCTCGGCGTCGTCGAGATGGCGTCGGAGCAGAGGGAGCCTCAGTCCTTCGAACGGTCGTGAGTACGCCAGGACAACCGGCCGACTTCCGGGCTCGATCGTCGAGCCCGCCGACGGGCGCTGCGCTCGCACGACCCATTTCGAATCGTCCCAAATGCCCCGCGGCCCATCGAACTGGACGGCGTCCATCAGCAGGGGTTCGCCGTGGCCCTCCACCTCGCAGTACTGCTTGGCCGCACGGACGGTCCAGTCGGAGAAGTCGGGCAGTGGATCCGTCGAGCCTTCCGGCGCGGGACCTTCGGCGTTAAGCCCGGCGTACGCGCTGCGAAGCATGCGCAGTTGCCTCTCCGAGAACCTGGTACTCCCGCCGCTCGCGTCCGGACGTGCCTTCGCCCTGATGTCTTGGACAATCGCCCGGTGAATCTCGGGGCGAGTCTCGCTCACGGTCAGGGCCGTCATGCACTGCATCGCGAGCTCAAGGATCCAGGCGTCTGCCTGACGAGCCTGTCCATTCACCCACTCCGATGCCTTCCCCAATAGGCCTGCCCCCGCACCGAAGGTGAACCAGCCGACCGCAGCTCCGGCCAGGACATTCCCTGCCAGGAACAGGCCTTCCTCCGTGCCGCTGAGTTTGCCGTCGGCGATTTCCTGGGCCAGAGCCGCATAGCTGCCTTGGACGTCGACGACCGAAGCCTCAAGCCTTGTGATCTCGAGCATCGTGTCGAGGAGAGTCGCCATCGGCCCTGAGCTCAGATTGATCTCGTCGAACCAAGGATTCCTCAGGCACCAGTGCAGAGAGACGAAGTCCCGCCAGCCCTCGTCGTCGTGAACCAGCTCGCCGAAGAGCGGAATCCATTCGATCGACCGCGATCGGACAGCCTCGAGCAGGTCGAGGATCTTCTGTTGCTCCTGCTCGGTGAAGTGGGGGAACGCGCGGATGGAGCGATCGATGGCGCCACGCTCCATACCGACCGAGTCGAGATCCTCGTCGTCGAGTCGGCCGAGAAGCACGGTCTCGCCGGCGTGGAGACTCAGCAGCGCTTCCCTCGGAGCATCGACGAGGTCGAAAAGGGTCGGCGTCCTGAAGATCGACATCAGATGGTTCCTCCCTGGAATCGAGTCGGAGGCAGCTCATGCAGCCGCTGCCGCAACGCCTTGACTGCGACTACCGCTGCTCGAGCGGACCGGCGGCGCGCGATGGTCCAGCGAGTTCCGAGGGCGGCGACCACGCGGACACCCGTCAGGCGCGGTCATCAACTCGGCGGCAAGGCCCGCTGCATTCGCGGCGCCGGTTGAGGCGATCTCCGACTTCACCCACACGGCCACGTCGGCCGGATCCTGACCAGTCCTGATGCGCATGACGGCTGAAAGCGCGACCGAGGCGAAGGCCAGCTCCGGGAGGAACTCGTCAACGGAGTGCCCGAGCCCGAGGTTGTCGACGGACGAGGCCACCCGTTCGGTGAGTTCCGTCCCACTGATGCCGGTGTCGATCACCGAGGCCCCGAAGCCCGCCTCCCGTGCTCGTGCCGCGGTCTCGCTCGTCACCGCCACCGCAATGCCCTGATCGGTGTACTCGGACAATCGCGGCGCGATGGACTCCCACGATCCGGCCTTGACCTGGATCCGCTCGATCACTTCACCGGCGGAGTTCACGATCTCCACGTCGTGCCCGGATTGGGTCAACGATGTCGAGAGGTGCGCGTCGGACGGGAGGCCCTCGAGGCCCGGGAACTCCCCGGACTGCGCCCTCTCCCGCACCCTGATCTCCATCGCGGTGCCCTTGACCGAGTTCGTCAGTCCGAGCAATTGATCCTCGCTCAGCGGATCGAAGACCCTGGAGAGGCCGTATACACCAGCTTCGGCGCCCGTCCCGTACTTCGCCTCGTGCCCCAGTCTCGCCCACGCCTCGAGGACCTCCGAACTCCAGGTGTCCGAAGCGGAGTCGGTGACGGTGTCCGTCAACAACGCCGCGTCGACCAGGCCCGGCGAGCGGCCACCGAAGCGACGGAGGATCTGCTCCGGTCCACGGCAGCACGCCAGGCCGCACCCCTCGTGTGCGAGTCGAGCGTGCTCCGTTCGATCTCGGCGAGTACGGACCGGTGCTCCGCGCTGATCACGACTCGCCCTCCGGCGGTCGGCCGACGCGACGCACGAGCTCGTCGATCACGGCCTGCTGAGCGACCACGACATCGATGATCTCCTCAAGAGTCCTCGTGACCTCGGCGAAAGCCTCCTCCTGCGTGACCGTGCGCCGGGCCGCGCCGAGGCCGTCCATGGCCTTGTTCGCCCCGACCCGCGTCTGATCCATCACCTTCCTCGCGCGAGGGTCGTCGGAGACGTTGTCGGCGAGCTCCTTCGCCTGTTCGACGAACTTCTTCCACTGCGACACGTCACCCCTCCAGCAGGGAAGCGAAGAACCCGGCACCGGGAGCGTCAGGAGTTCCGACGACGAGACCTCGATCGAGCAAAGTGTTCGCGCGCTCACAACTGGTCTCGGGAAGGAGGAGGCACGCGTGGCACGCCGCCATGTTCAACGCGTCCTTACCGCCCGCCCGCGTCTCGATGCACACGGGGTCGGTCGAGCACCAGGCCGCCCGCTCCACCGCGGACTTGAGCACGCCCCACAGACGTTCACCGTCGGCCTGCGCGGACAGACCCCCGAGACTGCCGGCCGAGTCCGCGGACGCCGTGTAGATCAGAACGCCCGCCTGCTTCTTCTCCACATAGAGCCGTTCGCGGAGCGACGCAGCCGGATACCCGGCATCGAGCGACAATTCGTTGATCAGGAGATGCGCGGTGGAGTGCAACAACACCTCCTTCGCCGTCAGGGTGTCGGCGCCGACGCCTCGCAGCGCGGCGCGCGTGTCGAGCGCATCCTGCATGATCGCGATGCGACCGGTTGCGAAGTCCTCCTCCGCCCACGCGCTGATCGCGGCCTCGTCGAAGTTGATGAAAATGCCCTCGCCGAGAACCTCGATCGCCGGCAACCAGAATTTCTTCTCCCGCGAGAGCGCGGCGGAATGGCCCGCCTGGGCGTCGTCGCTGTCGGGTGACACCACGCGGGTGAAACCGTGAAGTGCGCGGACCTCGCGGAGACGACTCACTTCGCAGAGACGTTCGATGTGGACGGCCGCCTCGTCCGGGACGTCGCGGACGTGGGCGACGAACTGGTCCTGGGGCGACTCCTCCGGATGGCCGGCGTACAGCGCCTTGAACTCGTCCTCACGCAGCTCGAGCTCGCCGATGGCCTCGGTCCCCTCGAGCATTCCCTTGCGTTCGAGCACCGCATTCACGAACTCGTCGATCGAGGCGTTCGGGAGCGCACCCTTGACAAGGTTGCCGACGCTCGCGCGAATGGCGTCCGCGGGAATGGCCTCCAAGAGCAGCCAGTGCTTCGCGACGAGCTTCTGGACCTTGTCGGACCACGGTGGGATGGAGATCGCAGAACGCACCGAGGGGAACCACACGCTCGAGGACCCACGCTGCATGGTACGCGGCACCTGATCGCAATCCTCGTTCTCCGCTCCGCGGAGCCAGGGGCGACGTCCGAAACACTTCGTGACTCCTGCCAGGGAGTTCGCGCCGAAGGAACCCGCAAGGGACTTGGATGGGGTACCGCACGAGCACGAGATGATCAGGTCCTTCAGGGAAGAACTCTGGCCTCTGGTGGTCAAGCGCAGGTCGTGTCGACCTTCCAGCGACTTCGGTCCGTGCAACCACCGGGAGTAAGGGAACTCGTCGATATGGCCATTGGCACAACTGACCACGAACCGAGACGGGACCAGGGTCCGAAGGTCCTGCTCGCACCGATTCTCGCCCCACTGACAGAGTTTCTGGTGGTAATCCAATCGATGACAAACCGGGCAATGATGCAGCTCGGGGAAGCGGATGACCGGGATGTCCTGTCGCTTCTTCGATCCCGACGGAGGGAGTCGGAAGGTCTGAACGCCGAGCGAACGGGCAAGCCGCGGCTCAGGAATCTCGCGGTGCTTCTTGTCTTCCCAATCGTCCAAACCGAGGATCATGAAGCTCTGATCCTGCGCGGGAAACAGGGCTCCGACTCCATACGTAGAAATGAGCTGCGATCGACGGGATTCTGCTACGTGATCAGACACTTCCCACTCCCTTCGGAGATTGGAATCGACTACGAACGACGTAGAGGTGCGACGTGGCGTCCACGTCACGAAGACTCGTCATCGTCGGCCACGGCGGCGAGTCGACCGGGTAGTCGAACTCTTCGTCGTCGACCACATCGCTCGTATCTTGGAGGAGGGCATTCGGCTTGGTCGCGGTGTTCCAGCCCGCGTAGTGGTCGACAGCTCCGACGGCAGACGCAGCCTTCCAGGACGAAACAAGATCACGAAGATGCTGCTCCACCTTTTCGACAGTCTCCGCGTCGCCGTTCGTGACCGTGCTGGCGCGGGCCACGATGGTCCGGATGACTCCCTCGAGCTCGGCTCCCCAGGCATCGATGTCACGCGCCTTCTTCTCGTCGTTCGCGCCAAGAATCGCCTGACGAACGAGCGAGACGAACATGCCGTGCAGTCCCCTGTCCCTGGCGCGGGCAGCGAACGGGGTGGCCCCGGTGGCCTCAACCTGGCGGTACAGAGCCTGGTGATAGGAACGAAACATCTCGTAATGCGAGATGTCTCTCGAGCGAGCGCTGTTGTAGATGACGACGACGAGTCCCGGGTAGCGACGACCCACACGGCTGGTGGCCTGGATGTACTCGGCGGTCGCCTGCGGTTGCCCCATGACCGCCATCAGACCGAGCCGATCGACGTCCACGCCGACCGAGATCATGTTGGTCGCCAGGACGACGTCCGCGGTCTCTGCCTCAGGGAGGCCCTTCGCGAGCCGATCGAGAGCGTCCGGCACCTTCGTCGAGTCGATGCGAGAGGTCAGCTCGAGGGTGTCGTCGTCCAGCTCCCGGGGCTCGTGGCCGAGGCGAGTCGCGATGACCTTGAGGCGATCCGGAACGTCGTCCTGGACCTGCATGAAAGCGCCACCCAGGACTCGCAGACTGTTGAAATAGCCCAGCAGCGTCCAGTAGGCGTCGCGCACCTTCTCGGCGGCGGGAAGGTTCTTGCCCGCGTCGAGCAGCGCACCGTAGACACGGACCATGAGCGTCGTGTGGCTGACACCCGGTGCCATGACACCGACGTACAGGCGGTCACCCTTGAGCGCCGGCGGCGCCTCCACGGCGAAGAAGGAGTCGTTCGCGTCGATGCCCGACGGCGGGAACTGCGCCGAGTCGCGATCGAAGACCGCTCTCACCTGGTCCTTGGCACGACGGATCGTCGCCGTCGAGGCCAACACCTTCGGGCGCGATCCCTGTCTACTGCAGGCCGCATCGACCGCGGTCTCGTAGAGGCCGACCATGGTGCCCAAAGGACCGCTTATGAGGTGCAACTCGTCCTGGACGATGAGGTCCGGAGGCGATCCGGTTAGCCCACCGAAGAGATTCCGCGTCTCCGCCCTCCACGCCATCATGGCGAACTTGTCGACGGTGCCAATGACCAGCGACGGTGTGTACCGGTAGACGTCCTCGTCGATGAGATGAACCGGCAGACCGTCGGCGAAGTCGCAATCCCGGCCGGGGCACCTGACCACGAGTCGATCCGGCCCTGCGACCACCGAGTAGTCGTGGGGCAGGAGATCCGAACCACAGGCTGGGCACCGGACGAGCTGACGAGGATTGCCGACGTCGCTGAACTCCCCCGCGGAGATGAGCTTGAGCGCCTTCTTCGCGTCCTTCGCCTTGTTCGGCGTCGCGCCCTGCCCGACCCAGAGGCCGAGTGAGATCGGTTCGGCCGTCGGCAGCTTCTCGCGCCTGAGCGATTCCATCGCACAGATGAGGCCGGCAGCGCGCTCGAACTGCTGGATCGTGAGCAACCGCAGCGTGTAGCGCATCAGCACCGACACTCCTCCGTCGTGCGGATCACGCAGTCGTCGCAGGAAGATGGAGAAGGCGATCAGACCGAGGTACGCCTCGGTCTTGCCGCCGCCGGTCGGGAACCAGAGGAGGTCTGCCTGGTCCCGGCCCTTCGAGGACGGATCGGACACGTCCTCCAGATTCATGAGGATGAAGGCCATCTGGAAGGGCCTCCACTCCTGCTGAGCCGCTTCCGCGGCGCGCTTGCCGTCCCGGATGAGCACCTGTCGGTACCGCTGCAGAGTCATGGCCGAGTTCATGAGCCGAAAGGCCTCGCCGACGTCGTCGGACTCTCGAACCAGAGTGAGTCCACGACGCATCCGAGCCGCAGCCTTCTCGGCTTCGGCGAGGTGCTTTCTGGCCGTCTCCTGCAGTGCAAGGTCGAGGTCGGGGACGACATCCCGTCGAGATCCGATCCAGCTCTCGTAGTCGTCGACCATCACGTCGAGGCGATCGAGGCCGGACCCGTTCGCCAGATCCGCCATGGACAAGGGCGCGTCTGCGCGTCCGCCGGCCGAATCCGCCAGAGGCAGCGCGAAGTCCGGGATCGACGTGGTCCTCAGCGCGGTGACGTCAGAACCGGCGTCCCACGTGACAGCGCAGCCGTGGCCCGTCGCCAGGTCGCGTGCATCCCGGTACAGAAGGGCGTAGGAAGCGGATTCATCGTCGCCGGAGTGGATCCGTGTCGCGTTGCGATCGACGAAGTGGCCCCCCACCGCGTCGACGTCGATGCCGACCTGAAACCAGCAGTAGGCGTCGCGCCGCCCCTTCTCCGGAGCTTCGACGGTGCTCACCAGAGCAGCGGTGATGGATGAGACGCCGGCTACCGGCGCTCGCACCACGACCTGGAGCTCCAGACCTTCGGCAAGAGGATGCCTGCTTCGACGCACGTCATCGGTCGTGACGCGCACCTCTGCGAGCTCGGGCTGTTCGCGGCGCCAGCCGTCGTCGGTCTCGACGAACCGCGCTGCCCTGGCGCGCACGACAAGTTCTGCGGTCTCCGCGGGCACGACGGCGAAGGACATACCCATCGATGACGGGTACTGACGGTGGCTCTGCGCGACTGCCGGGTCCACCACGGCGTCGCTCGATGCGCCGGCAGCCGACTCGGGAAGGTCGGGAACGTCGTCGAGATCGTCGGAGCTGCGCGGATACAGGATTCCCATGACGAATCGATCGAGCGGCTCCTCCTCGAGGGTCTCCTCGTCGGGACTGCCGATCAGGTCGTCGGAGAGCGCGTCCACCACGAGCTGTCGCAAGTGGTACCAGGGGTCCAGTGAACTCATCGTTTCCTCACCACTCGATCGTCGACATGCCGGAGACCACAGGAGCGCGCCACAGATCGGCCGCCCCGCTGACACTGAATTCGGGAGGGCAACCACGTGACTCGAAACCTCCGACCCGAAGGCCCGAGAGAAACGGCGGGTTGTCCCCGTGGAATCGACGACGCAGGATCTGTCCGAATCTCTCATTCGTCCGGCCGATGAGTTCCCCGTCGTGTTCCAGCCGATACCTCGGCATGTCTTTCGGTGCGAGCGGATCGAGCCGCAGGTCGACCGGATCGCCCGCACGGACCGCGACGACCAGATCCTGGACGGACTTTGATCGGGCCGGGTCGGTGGGTTCCCGAAGATCCGCAGGCTGAATCTCGAGTCCGAATGTCTGCCATTTCTTGTGGCCGGCCCGGATCCATCGGTCCATGGCGCCGTCGCGTCGAAGCCTGCGATCGACGCTCATCGGGACGGACAGCAGCCTCCGGCGCGCACGGGACAGGGCCACGTACGCCACGGAAGCCTGACTGTCATCTGCGTCGGCCGGCAACCAGCCCGAGGAGTTCACCATCACGACCGTGTCGAATTCCAAACCCTTGCTGCGGTGGACCGTCGACACGACCACACCCTCGTGGGCTGCCTCGAGCAGCTCCGCCGCCACGTCACGAAGGGCCACGGCCGCGGCGAGGCGGGAGACGTCGAGCGATGACGGGGTGTTGAAGCCGCGCTCGCTGCGCTTCAGGAGTCGCCACGCGTCGGCCGCGGAGTAGCCTGTCTCGTAGGGATCCCAACCGTCCTCGAAGTCGGAGCGCTTCACTTTGCGACCACCGAAGGGGACCGCAGCGGCTACCCAGGATGCGACTCCCCGTTGTTCGGCCGAAGCCTGCAGCGTCGCTTCCACTTCGAGGTCGCGAAGTGCCGCGTGGGCGAGCATCGCCTGGCCGTTGTCGGCGCAGAGTACGGCGACGTTGCCGTCGAACGTCGGAAGCAGGTCGGCCAGCTCGGTGAGGTCCTCGAGCTTGAGGACGTCGGCGACCACTCGTCGAATCTGCGAAGTCCGCCCCGCGCCCCCAGGTGGCGGAAGCGTCTGTGACATCTCGACCACCCGTCGTGCATCGTCTCCGATCGATCGGTACTCGCCGCGGAGTTGGACAAGTCGGGGGGCGAAGCCCGTGTCGACAGACCTGAGAAACGCGGGCGAGTTCATGTCCCTCGCATCTGCAAGCTGAAAGTCGTAGATCGCCTGCTGGGGGTCGCCCAACAGAGTGAAACCGGCGTGACTCCTGATCGCGTGAAGGATCGCCAGGACGAGCCGGGCACGATCGCCGACCACGTCCTGAATCTCGTCGACGACGACGTGTGCCACCGCCTCCAGTTCGTCGGGGACTTCCCCCTCCCCGAGCAATCGGGTCGCCTGGCGGATCCGACCGTCGAATGACGGCGCCGGCTCCTCGGCCGACTCCGCGGACCCGATGATGCGAGCTGCTATGCCATCCAGCGTCCGCACGCTGACACCTCTGAGGTCACGGTCGGCGAATCTTCGCCGCACCGCAGTCACGGCGGCTCGGGAGAAGCTCAGCACCAGAACGTCGTGAGCGGAATGGAGCTGGGACTCGACCAGCTCGCCGACGAGCGCGGCCACCGTCTCCGTCTTTCCACTGCCGGCCGCGGCGAGAACGACCTGGCAGGCGCTCGCGTCGACACGGGCGACCTGCGCCTGCTCGGCATCCAGCGAGACCAGGGCGCTCACCCGTCCTTCTTCCAGACGTGGTCGAAGCCCGTGAAGGCCAGAGCTTCGCCGTACTGGGTGACGTTGTCCTCGACGTTGACGATCAACACTTCGTCGGAGCCGCCGTTCTTGGGCCCGCGCAGGCCTCGTCCGATCATCTGCTGGTACAGGTTCGCGCTGAAGGTCGGACGGGTCACGTAGACAGCCCTCACCGCCGGGGCATCGAAGCCCTGGGCCAGCACGCCGTAGTTGGTGATGACGCGGATCCTGCTGGCCTTGAACTCCTCGATGTAGTGACGACGAGCCGCAGCGTCGGTATTGGCTTCGATCGACACAGCTGAGATACCCCGGAAGGAGAGCAACGCCGCAAGCACTCGAGCGTTGTCGACCGAGGTCGCGAACACCAGAACTGTCCAGTCGTCGGGGAGTTCGGCGATCGACTGCACGATCGTCTCATTGCGGTTGACATTGGTGCCCAGCCGGGTGAGCGCGGTTCGCGGCAGGTCCTTGAACTTCTCGACGTCCGCGAGCTCGCTGGCCGTCAGCACCACGTCCGCTCCGTCCAGAACCCGCTGGTGAGCACGGGCGAGGATGCGACGTTCTTGCAGGTAGACGTGTGGGTCGCCCATGAAGGCCCCCTCATCGAGTCTGTTGTGGTCGTAGCGCGCCGCCAACTGCCGCGTCTCCGCCTCGTTCGTGTTGCGGAACGGGGTGGCGGTCAGCCCGATCAACGGCTTCATGTTCTTGCGCGACCGACCCAGCCCGAGCCATTCGAGAACTTGGGTGTACATCGTGGAGACCGAGGTGTGGGCTTCGTCGACGACGACGACGGAGCACCCCGTGAGCCATTCGTAGTTCTCCTTGCCCTTGCAGACAAGCAGCTTCTGTGGCGTCGCCACGACCAGTTGGATCTCGGTGCCCTTCTCGTCCGCTTCGTTACCTGACCAGAGTCGGGACACGTGCAGGCCGCGGGCGCTACCCCGCGATCGCCAGATGTACGACCAGGTCTCGACGGCCTGCTCGCAGAGCTCGTCGGACTGGGCGATCCACACGATCGGTCCGCCGAGGTTGCCTTCGGCGATCTCCTCGACCAGAGCTTGTACAGCGACGCGTGTCTTGCCGGCACCCGTCGGCAGTGAGACGAGACCGCGCTTGGCCTCAGTGCTGCCTCGCAGCATCGCCTTGATCTTGCTGGTCACGATCTGCTGGTAGTCGTGGAGATCCGGCAGTGGTGCCGGTCCGTCGATGACGTGCATCGCGGGCTTCGGAGTGGTCACGAATCCTGCGTATTCAGGTGGGAACCCCAGGTCGGACACGAACCGTCGGGTCGCCGAGCCACCGACCCACTGGCTCGGCGGGTTCATACCCTTGTCCTCGAGGACGGAGGAGAACGCGTGGAGGACCCGCACACCATGGACCGCCAAGACCAGTCGAGCGAGCTCCGTAGCCGTGGGCTCCCTGTCCAGATCAGCTCGGACCGCTTCCAACGCCGGAAGCGGGACCTTGCTCGTCATTGCCTCGGTCCCGAGGAGCAGGGCCAGCTTCTTCTCGACATCGGGTACCGATCGGACCTCGGCAATGGCCTTTTCGAGTTCCTGGCTCCTCAGGTGTTCGATCACGCCGTCGATCTGCTCTGTGGACAGCCCCAGCTGCAACGCGTCCGAGGCCTGCCGCAGCATCCGCCGTGGCTCATCGGTCGTCGTGAGGAGAACGTCCTCGTTGAGGTAACTGTCGATGGGGCGGCTGATGGTGCCCTTGTTCGTTTCGGTCACGAGCTCGATCGAGTCGCAGTACTGGATCTTGATTGAACTCGGTACATCGAAGAGCCTCAGTCGCGGGTAGGCGTCGGTGAGGACCTGCGGCTCACCGGTCGGGTCGAAAGCCAGCTCCTGCTCGAGGAGAGCTCGACCGTCCTCGAGACCCCAGTTCTCGATGAGCTGCTTGACGTCCTCGTCGCTCTCCACGAGAAGCGTGGGGGTTCTCTGGTCGGAGAGTGACCGGAAGTCCTCCGCGGACTGGGTCACGGCCACTTCCGCCGGCGGGTACGCCCGTACGTTTCCCGCCACCCGAACAACGAGCGACTCCGGCGCGTCGAGGTAGTAGGACGCCCAGGCGTAGAGGTGGGTGCGCCGACTCTCGTCCCACACGCGAGCACGTTCGAAGAGCAGATCCCAGGTCTTTTCCGGCATGTCCTCGAGGGACGTCGGGAGGCCGAGGATGGATACGACATCCGACGACACGTCCGCGACAGGGAAGACGTCCTCTCGGGCCTCATTGCTCACGTTCGCGACACACCATCGAAGCGGGAACGGTCCGACGCCGGTGCTCGCGACGCCGTGCTGGTGCAGCCACCACAGCGTCGGGTCCTTGTACGGTCTCGTGGGATGCGTGGCGTTGGTCGCGTGCCGAACCGTCCAGGAGCGGGCCGGCATCAGATCGAGGGCGGTGGCCGTCAGGTGCGCCGCTGCCTCACCTTTGAGCTGCGGGAGCATCTGTAACGGCCACGGGGGAGCTTCGCCGTTCACCACAAGTCGGTCGGCCCGCGGCTTGGCGCCGGTCGAGTCAGCGATGTACTTCTCGACGATCGCCTCCTCGTACTGCGCGAGCCATCGTTCCTTCGGCGTGCCAGCTCTCCGTACGGGCTGAGCGACGGCACCGAGGCGATCCAGCAGCTCGACATCGTCCCTGTGCCAATCGGTGTCGATCATCCATCGGCTGTGGCCGCGATCGTGTGGGGACACCACCCCGCCGGGAAGGAAGCACTCGGACATCGGGACGAACCGCCCGTCGCGGTTGCGCACCTTCACCGCGCTCTCGACGGGGGTGCCCACCTCCTCCTTGATCGCATCGTGAACCTGGTCGGGATCGCACTGGCGGGACAAGGACCACGCGGCACGCCAATCGATCCTTTCGTTCGGCAAGGAGAGCGCGGCACGCAGCTCGCCCAGTCGGTCCACGAGCCGGATGCCGAGCCCGGCCAGGATGTCGAGCACGGACTGGTCCGCGGCGAGCGTTGGGTGCAGGAATCGGTCGTTGACCTCCGCGGCGGACGACCGGATGAACACCCGACCGGGCCTCGCCTCCGCCACCGAGCCGTCTTCCAGCAGCACCGAAGGGACCTTGCGCACGGCATCGAAGCTCGAATGATTCCGGAGGGTGGCAATCACCCGGAGCGCCGCAGCGCTTCCCTCGGCGGTGCGCGTTTCGACGAGGGCTGCCACCCAAGTGGCTGCGTCTGGAGGTCCGTCCGCGTTGAGAAGACGCTCGGCCCGAGCTCGACGATCGGTCCCGCCGCTGTCGACGCTGTGGTGAACCCAGCCGGACGGAGACGGCTCGAGCGACCTCCAGGCTTCCAGTGCAGCGCTGGGGAGATCCGAGGGGTGAAGCCGCATCGTCTCAGGCGAACGAAGTGCACCGGTCATGTCGGGAAGGCTGGGTGCACGGCTCAACCGGTCCATGACGGGCCCATTGAGCTTGTCGTCTGCCCAGCTCCTGGATTCCCGCCCTCGACCGGGAAGCAATTCAAGGTAGGAGCATGGATCCGCCGAATCGACCAGGCCGCGAAGCTCCTCCTCGACCAGTGAAGGAAGCACTGTCTCGAGGATCTCGAGGTTGAACGGCCCTTCAAGAAGGTTCCGTCGATCGTCGCCGAGCTTCCAGGGCGCGTTCACGATGCCGGACAAGGTCGTACGGTCCGCGGTCGGGAAGAACGCCCATAGTCTGCCGAGAGCGGAACGATTCTGCAGCGGAGCAGCCCACTGGACGGCGATTGCTTCGCGATGGGCCGCAGCGCCCGCGTCGGCGAGGGCGAGAGAGCTCGGATGATGCTGACGGCGGCCGATACGCCAGCGCGCGATCGCGGCTCCGTCCTTGATGGAGAGGACTCCGTCCTCCCCGGCCGAAACGCTCAGTTCACGCTGAACCTTGTCGGAACGAAGAGTCAAACGCTCCGCATGAGGAGAGAACAGCAAGAACTCGGCGGGGAAGTCGCTAATATCGAGCTTCAGATCCGCGGCACCTCGATCGACAGGCACTCGGATGACGGTGGTGGCCCAGGCCATGAGATCGTCGAGAACATCGTCTGCGCTTCTCCGCTCGTGAGGATCGAGGGCTCGCGCCAGTCGCATCGTTGGCGTGTCGGGCGCGTCGGGAACGACGGCCCTGATCCGCTTTTCGGCGTCGGCGCGATCAAAAGCGAACGATCCCGTGCGGCTGTACACCTCAGGGCGGTCCGACAGTGCGACGACCGACTTGAAGCCGAGACCGAAACGACCGATCTCGTCACCACGCTTCCGCGAGAGGTGGGACGCCATCAGCGCGTGCACCCCGTCGATGGTGATCGGACGCCCTTCGTTCGCTACGTAGAGACACGAATCGGTGAGAACGACCTCGATACGACCAGGCGCCCCGAGCATGGCGTCGGCGCCGTTCTGCACGAGCTCGTAGACCTGCTTGCGCCCGTAGCCACCCTCGGCGATGCTCCGTTCGATGGTCGCGTCCTGCTCCACTCTCTTCGGATCGCCCGCGTAGGTCTGCAGACACGTTTCGGACTGACGGGTGACCTCTACACCGACCTCGCCGCCGGATCCCTGCCATTCACCGTGCGCCACATCCGCCCCCTCAGAACCGAAAGCACTTGTCTATCAGCGAGCGAGGGTCAGACATGAAGGTTTTGTACAACTTCAGAAAAGCTAGTCCTCTCGAGCCATGCCGGCGGACTCCAGCAAAGCGTCGGCGATGGACTCGGCGAGAGGCGGTGGTACGGCGTTGCCGATCTGGCGAGCGATCGAGATCTTGCTCCCGCACCACATGAAGTCCTCGTCGAAGCCTTGAATGGCCGCTGCTTCGGCATGGGTGATAGGTCGATTCTCCGTCGGATGCAGGTACCGACCCTTCTCCGGCTTGAAGAACTCGGTGCGGATCGTGACGGAGGGCTTGTCGAGAGAGAGCCGGCCCATGACGTCGGCCGATCCCCGGGTGTGCCGTCGCCAACACGGGGCCTTGAGCTCGTCCGGAAGGTCACGGCGATCGCCTCCTGGTGGGATCGCTCGGTAACGAGCCATGGAGAGGTCCGTCGGGACACGGGTGAAGTGGAGATCGCGCAGCTTGAACGCTCCCTGCACTGTTCCGCCGTTGACCTCCACGAAGGATTGAGGCAGATCGATCGTGTCGACCTTCGTAGGCAGGTCGACCCACGCTTCCCGCACGGTCGACGGTCGGGACGCCGCCCGGAACAGCACGGGGCCGGTGTCCTTCAATGAACCGATCACGACTGCCCGACGTCGGCGTTGAGACGTTCCGTAGAGCGAGGCATCGAGGATGTAAGGGTCCAGTCGGTACCGAGAGAGCCTCCCCCGCGCACCGAACTGACGGCTGAACTCCTCGAACTGGGGAGACTTCAGGAACTGCGGGACGTTCTCCATGACGAAGTACGTCGGCCGAATCGCTTCGAGCGCGGTCACGTAATGGCCCCACATGCCGCTGCGCACGTCGAGCGGGTCCTGCTTGCCGAGCTGTGAGAAGCCCTGGCACGGAGGTCCTCCGACGACGACGTCCGCCGAGGGCAGCGAACCCGAGACCCAGCCCGCGATGTCACCCACGTGAATGTGCTCGCCGAAGTTCTGCGCGTAGGTCGCCGCGGCCTCGCGGTCCATTTCGACGGCACCGATGGGCCGGAACTGACCGGTCCGCATGAATCCGGACGTGATGCCGCCGCAGCCCGCGAAGAGATCCACCATGGTCAGTGCGGTCGTCGCTGCGATTTTCACACTCACGTCCTGTCCTGCAGGTGTCGCTCGATCTCGGCGACCACCGAGTCGGTGGGCTCATGCTCCCAGAACCGGAGGACAACCCAGTTGTTCTCCTCGAGTACGAGATCCGTGTCGCGATCTCGTACCTCGTTCGCAGCCAGTTTCGTATCCCACCACTCGCCGTTGGCGGCCGGCGACGTCGCGTGCAAGGGGCAGCGGTGCCAGAAACATCCGTCGATGAACACAGCGACCTTCTGTCGCGGAAAAGCGATGTCGATGGTTCGGCGAGCACGTCCGGGCACTCGTATCTGCACCCGGAAGCGGCGCCCCGCCGCGTGCAGAGCCCTTCGGACCACCATCTCGGGCCGTGTGTCACGACGAGCTTGACGCGCCATCCGCCGGCTGACGTCGGCGGACGACGCACCCGGGATGCGGCGCTCAGGAACGGGCGATGGTCCATACGCCACTGCGGTCACCGTCGACCTTCTCGAGTATGCCCGTGTTGCGGAGCTTCTGAGCGGCCCAGCGGAGGTCGTACTGCCAGGTGTAGAAGAGGTCACCCGAGGAACGCAGATCGTCCTCGTGACGAGCCCAGACGACCTTGCTGACGTCGAGGACGGTGCCACGACCTCCCAGGACATCAAGAGCTTCGATGACGTACTGAGGCAGGTCTGCTCGGGTGGCCATGATCAGTTCTTTCGATGAGAGCGTCGTTCGGCCCGGCATCGTGATGCCGGGCCGAACGACGCTGCACGGATCAGCTGCAGCCGCTGGTGCTGCCGCAGCCCTCGCAGACGTGGCAGGAGCCGGCGGGGCGCATCTTGGTGCCGCAGGTCATGCAGAGGGGCGAGTCGACTGCGGAGCCGGTGATGACCTCGAGGAGCTCGGCCGACGTGTGGGCCGTCTGCGGGGCGGGCTTGGCCGTGTCGGCCTGGGCCTGCTCCGCGGTGACGTCCGCGGCGGGGGTGGCGGCGGCCTCGGCCGTCGCAGCCTGCTTCAGGGTCTCCGGCTCGGTCTCGACCAGCTCAGCGGCCGTCGAGCCCTTGCTGATCGGCTGGTGGCTGCCCGTGTCGAGGTAGCGCTGACGCTCCTCGGCCGAGTGGATGCCGAGCGCCGAGCGGGTCTCGTAGTCGAGGTAGTCCAGCGCCAGGCGGCGGAAGACGTAGTCCATGATCGACTTGCTCATCCGGACGTCGGAGTCGTCCGTCAGGCCCGACGGCTCGAACTGCAGGTTCGTGAACTTCGAGACGTACGTCTCGAGGGGCACGCCGTACTGCAGGCCGATCGACACGGCGATCGAGAAGGCGTCCATCACGCCCGACAGGGTCGAGCCCTGCTTGCCGAGCTTCAGGAAGATCTCGCCCAGGTCGCCGTTCTCGTGCGCACCCGAGGTCATGTAGCCCTCGGCGCCACCCACGCTGAACGACGTCGTGATCGACGTGCGCGACTTCGGCAGACGACGACGGATCGGCTTCTCCACGACGACCGTCTTGACCTCCGGCGCAGCCTCGGTGGCCGACGCCGACGTCTTGTCGTCCTGGCTCTTCTGCGAGGACAGCGGCTGGCCGACCTTGCAGTTGTCGCGGTAGACGGCGAGCGCCTTCAGGCCGAGCTTCCAGCCCTGGAAGTAGACGTCGGCGATCTCCTCGACCGTGGACGTCTCCGGCATGTTGACCGTCTTGGAGATCGCGCCGGACAGGAACGGCTGGGCCGCCGCCATCATGCGCACGTGGCCCATGGGCTTGATGGCGCGGTCACCGACGGCGCAGTCGAAGACCTCGTAGTGCTCGGTCTTCAGGCCGGGAGCGTCGACGACATGACCCTTCTCGGCGATGTACTCCATGATCGCCTCGATGGTCTCGCCCGTGTAGCCGAGCTTCTTCAGCGCGACCGGGACGGTCTGGTTGACGACCTGCATCGAGCCGCCGCCGACGAGCTTCTTGAACTTGACCAGCGAGAAGTCGGGCTCGATGCCCGTCGTGTCGCAGTCCATCATGAAGCCGATGGTGCCGGTCGGGGCGAGCACCGACGCCTGGGCGTTGCGCCAGCCGTTCTTCTCGCCGATCTTCAGGTTGTCCGCCCACTGCTTCGTGGCCTCGCGCTGCACGGCGATGTCCATCGAGTGCATCGTGCGGATGTCGTCGTTCGCCGCGAGGTGCTTGCGCATGACGCGCGTGTGCGGCGCCGCGTTCTGCTGGTAGCCGTCGTACGGACCGACGACACCGGCCAGCTCGGCCGAGCGACGGTAGGACACACCGGTCATCAGCGACGTGATCGACGCGGCGAGCGCACGGCCGCCGTCGGAGTCGTAGGCCAGGCCCGAGGCCATGAGCATCGCGCCGAGGTTGGCGTAGCCGATGCCGAGCTGACGGTAGGCCTTCGTGGTCTCGCCGATCGCCTCGGTCGGGAAGTCGGCGAAGCAGATCGAGATGTCCATCGCCGTGATGATCAGCTCGACGCTCTTGACGAACCGCTCGACGTCGAACGTCGTGCCGTCCTCGGAGAGGAACTTGAGCAGGTTCAGGCTGGCGAGGTTGCAGCTGGAGTTGTCGAGGTGCATGTACTCCGAGCACGGGTTCGAGGCGGTGATGCGCCCCGTCTCCGGCGTGGTGTGCCAGTCGTTGATCGTGGAGTCGTACTGGATGCCCGGGTCGGCGCAGGCCCACGCGGCCTTCGCGACCTTGCCCCACAGCTCCTTCGCGTCGATCTCCTCGATGACCTCGCCGCTCGTGCGGGCGCGCAGGCCGTAGGAGGTGCCCTCCTCGACGGCGCGCATGAACGCGTCGTCGACGCGGATCGAGTTGTTGGCGTTCTGGTACTGGACGCTGGTGATGTCCTCGCCACCGAGGTCCATGTCGAAGCCCGCGTCGCGGAGCACGCGGATCTTCTCCTCCTCGCGCTCCTTGGTCTCGACGAACTCGACGATGTCCGGGTGGTCGACGTCGAGGACGACCATCTTGGCCGCACGGCGCGTCGCACCGCCGGACTTGATGGTGCCGGCGGACGCGTCGGCGCCGCGCATGAAGGAGACCGGACCGGACGCGGTGCCGCCGGAGGAGCGGAGCAGCTCCTTCGACGAACGGATGCGCGAGAGGTTGAGGCCGGCGCCCGACCCACCCTTGAAGATCAGACCCTCCTCGCGGTACCAGTTGAGGATCGAGTCCATCGAGTCGTCGACGGCGAGGATGAAGCAGGCGCTGACCTGCTGCGGGCTCGACGTGCCGACGTTGAACCAGACGGGGCTGTTGAAGCTGAACACCTGGTGCAGGAGCATGTGGGTCAGCTCGTGCTCGAAGACCTCGGCGTCGGCGTCGGTGGCGAAGTAGCCGTGCTCCTTGCCCGCCTTCGTGTAGGTGAGCACGACGCGGTCGAGCAGCTGGCGCAGGCTCTGCTCACGCTCGGGCGAGCCCACGGCGCCACGAAAGTACTTCGTGGTGACGATGGTGGACGCGTTGACGCTCCAGAAGTCGGGGAACTCCACGCCGCGCTGCTCGAAGACGGTCTCGCCGGTCTTCCAGTTGGTCTGAACGACGTCGCGACGCTCCCACGTCACCGCGTCGTAGGGGTGCACGCCCTCGGTGGTGTACACGCGCTCGATGCTGAGGGCCTTGCCCTTGCGTGCACGCGCGCGTCCGGACTGTGCCCGGCTCGTCGATCCGTCGACCGTCTCCGTCATGAGATTGCTCCTGTGGTCTCGCTGAGGGTGTGTAAAAGGGTGGGCCCGAGGCTCAGGCCGTGCTGCTGTCGTACGTCCGCTCGTCCCGCGGGACGAGCAGCGGTTCAGGGGTGCTGCGTGGTGCTGTCGTGCTCGCGGGGGTCGTCGCGGTGGGCCGTGTGCTCGGCGAGCTCCCCGTCGGCCGCCCGAGCCATGAGCTCGGCGATCTCGGCGGCGAAGTCGTCGACGGAGTCGAACGCCTTGTACACGCTCGCGAACCGCAGGTACGCGACCTCGTCGAGGCACTTGAGCGGCTCGAGGATGGCCAGCCCCACCTCGTCGGCGGCGATCTCCGCCGCCCCGCTCTCGCGCAGTGCGTCCTCGACCTGCTGGCCGAGACGTGCGAGGTCGTCGTCGGAGACGGGGCGACCCTTGCACGCCTTGCGGACGCCCGCGACGGCCTTCTCGCGGTTGAACGGCTCGGTGGCGCCGGAGCGCTTGAGCACGGTGAGCTGCATCTGCTCGATGGTCGTGAACCGCTTCTGGCAGTGCCCGCAGACGCGACGTCGCCGGATGGCGCCGCCATCGTCGGCCACGCGCGAGTCGAGCACGCGGGTGTCGCCGTCCTTGCAGAAGGGGCAGTTCATCGTGCTCTCCTCTCCGTGGGCTGATGGGGTCGGTCGGGACTGGCCGACCTGGGGACGGAACTGGGGATTCCCGGTGGATTCCCCGCCATTCCTGTGGGTAACTCGGCGTTCTCTGTGGGACTAGATGTGGAGAACTACATCGATGTAATCACTAGATGTAGTGGCTACGGTACGCCTCGGCACAAGGTCGTGCAAGCCAGTCAACACATCTGCCCCGACAAATCCGTGCGGGTCGCGTTTGCGCAGGTCAGGGCGCTGTGACACGACCAGCACGGCCACCGGGAGGGCGTGTCGCGGGGCCGCTCGTCACCGGATCCGGCCGTTCTGTTCCATCTCGGAACAAGAGCGAGCAGGATGGTGCGATGACCATCCGCCTGAACCCGTACCTCAACTTCCGCGACCAGTCGCGCGCGGCGCTGGAGTTCTATCACTCCGTCCTCGGAGGCGAGCTGACGATCGCCACCTTCGGCGACTACGGCATGAGCGACGACCCCTCCCGCGCCGACCTGGTCATGCACGGCCACCTCGTGTCCGACGCCGGGCTGGACATCATGGCCTCCGACACGCCTCCCGGTGGCGACGACCCCGCGATGGGCACCGCCATCAACATCGCGCTCACGGGCGACGACGAGCGCCTGCGCGACTACTTCACCGGGCTCAGCGAGGGCGCCGAGGTCGTGGTGCCGCTGGCTCCCGCGCCGTGGGGTGACGAGTTCGGCCTGCTGAACGACACGTTCGGCGTGGCCTGGCTGTTCAACGTCGCGACCTCCTGACTCGGAGGCCTAGATGGTCCGCACGCGCAGGTAGGCGAGAGCGGCGTCGACGAGGTCGTGCGCGGCCCGGCGACTCCGCACGGCGTTGGCGAGCGCCTGACGCTTCAGCTCGCTCGGGGACGAGCCCTCCGCGCGGACGAGGGCGGCGTCCTCGTCGACCCAGCGGGCGAACGTCGCAGTCGTGACCTCGGGGTGGAACTGCCAGGCGATGACCCGTCCGCCGAAGGCCTCGTCGACGAAGCACTGCGGCCCGAACCAGGAGTGGCCGAGGACCGTCGAGGTCGGCGGTGGCGCCAGCACGTCCTGGTGGAACTGCGCCCAGGGGCCTTCCGGGCAGAGCACCTCGTCGATCGTGTCGATCCGCTTCCAGCCCGCTTCGGCCCCGTCGCCGCGATACGACGTGCCTCCGAGGGCTCGTGCCGCGAGCTGCGCGCCGTAGCAGATCGCCATCACCGGCGTGCCAGTGCCGACGGCGACGCGGACCATGTCGGACTCCCGCTCGACGACCGCCTCCCACCGCGGGTCGTGCGCGGAGCGCTCCGAACCGAGCAAGAGCAGCAGGTCGACGCCGTCGGCGTCCCAGTGCGGCGGGAGGTCGTCGCGGTCGAGCCAGTCGATCTCGGCGCCGAGCTCCTCGAGCCGCTCCAGCACGTGCCCGCCGTCGCGGTCGGTCGCGTCGGCGACGACGTGGACGACCAGGGGGTGCGCGTCAGGTCCGGGAGCCATGCCCCCATGGTGCCCGACGCGCGGTGCCGGACGGCCAGGTCACTGGTAGACCGGGACCGCCAGGTCGGAGCCCAGCTGCAGGTCACCGGCACTGGGCAGGGAGTTCATGCGCATGATGTCGTCGACCGTGTCGCGCACGTCGCCCTCGGGGTTGGCCTCGGCGGCGATCTGCCAGAGGGTCTGCCCCTCCTGCACGGTGACGACGCGCGTGGCGGGCACGGCGCCGGCCTCGTCGGTGGCGACCGTCGAGGAGCCGAGCACGACCGCGCCCACGGCGAGGGCGGCGATCACCGCGAGCACCAGCACCAGGCGACCACGGCGGGTCAGCCGGACGGGAGCGGCAACGGCGGGACGACGCAGGGTGCGACGGTCGTACGTGGTGATCGAGATGGTGCTCATGGGGGCCTCCGGGGAAGGAAGAGGATCGTGCGAGGTCTGGTGTGTCGATCGAACGCCTGCCGATGTCATTCGAACGTCGGTCCTCCGCGGGCGGTTGCTCAGCGAATCCGGCGAACAGATGTTCGATCGAACACGTGTACGACTGTAGGGGAAGGTGCCGACAAAAGCAGCCCCCTGTCGAACACGATGTCGATCTCTGCTCGATCATCACTGCTATTCCAGGCAGAAGTCATGCGAAGAAATGTTCGAACGTGACCGACCGCACCCAGCTCGCACCCCATCCTCCACGGCGCGCGGCCACGTCGAAGACCCCGTAGGACGCCCTGTTCGAACAGCGACACGCTGTCGAACATGTGTTTGTAAACGTCCTCCCAGAGGTCTAGCGTGGTCCCCATGAGCGACGACACCCCAGCCGACGACGCTGTCGACCCGTCCAGCGAGGGCCCGCGCCGCGGTCGCCCGAAGGGTTCACGCAACTCCGTGCGCGAGCTCCCCGACGGCCCGGTCGACGAGATGACCGGTCTCACCGGACGTCAGCAGAAGATTCTTCACTTCATGCGCGACCAGATCGAGCAGCGCGGCTACCCGCCGAGCATGCGCGAGATCGGCGGCGCCGTCGGGCTGGCCAGCACGTCGTCCGTGGCGCACCAGCTACGGGTGCTGGAGCGCCTCGGCTACGTCAAGCGCGACCCCAACCGTCCCCGCGCGATCGAGATCTTCCTGCCCGAGGTCGTCAAGGCCCGACGGACGCTCAGCTCGGCCGACGACTCCGTCGTGGACGAGACGGGCTTCGGCGACCAGCGCCCCGAGGCCACCTACGTTCCCATGGTCGGGCGGATCGCTGCCGGCGGCCCGATCCTCGCCGAGGAGCAGGTCGAGGAGATCTTCCCCCTCCCCCGCACCCTCGTCGGCGACGGCACGCTGTTCCTCCTCGAGGTCCGGGGCGACTCGATGGTCGACGCCGCGATCTGCGACGGCGACTACGTGGTCGTCCGTCAGCAGCCGGTCGCCGAGAACGGCGAGATCGTCGCCGCCATGCTCGACGGCGAGGCCACCGTCAAGACCTTCCAGCGCAAGGACGGCCAGGTCTGGCTGCTCCCGCACAACGACGACTACTCCCCCATTGACGGCACCCACGCCACGATCCTGGGCAAGGTCACGACGGTCCTGCGCCGTCTCTGAGTGCTCCTGGTCGTCCTCTCACGCACACAGGCCCCGTCCCCCACCGAGGGACGGGGCCTGTATGCGTTCCAGGCTCAGTCGTCGAGGCGGCGCAGCGCGCCGAGCACCGCGTCGCGGTCGGTCGTACGCCACAGCGGCGGCAGCGACGCCGCCAGGAAGCTGCCGTACCGCGCCGTGACGATGCGGGGGTCGAGGATCGCAACCACCCCACGGTCGTCGGTGCGCCGGATCAGCCGCCCCGCCCCCTGGGCCAGGAGCAGCGCGGCGTGCGCCGCGGCGACGCTCATGAATCCGTTGCCGCCCCGCTTCTCGACCAGTCGCTGACGGGCGCTCATCAGCGGGTCGTCGGGGCGAGGGAAGGGCACCCGGTCGATGACCACCAGCCGGCAGGTGTCGCCCGGCAGGTCGATGCCCTGCCAGAGCGACAGCGTGCCGAACAGGCTGGTCTCCTCCTCGGCGGCGAACCGGCGCGTGAGCTCCGACAGGTGCGCGTCGCCCTGGCAGAGGATCTCCCGGCCCGGCAGCCGCGTGCGGACGCCCTCGGCCGCGGCCTCCGCAGCGCGACGTGAGGAGAACAGCCCGAGGGTGCGACCGCCGGCGGCCTCGAGCAGGTCGGCGATCTCGTCGAGCTGCGCGTCGGTGATGCCGTCGCGTCCCGGCGGAGGCAGGTGCTTGGCGACGTAGAGGATGCCCTGCCGCCGGTAGTCGAACGGCGAGCCGACGTCGAGGCCGGTCCACCGGTCCGCATCGTCGCGCCACAGGCCCACGGAGGCGGCCACCGGCTCGAAGCCGCCACCGACGGTCAGCGTGGCGCTGGTGAGGACGACGGTCTTCTCCTCGAACAGCTTGTCGCGCAGGCTTCCCGAGACGTCGATCGGTGCGACGTGCAGCACCGGGCCGCGAGCATCCGACATCCACAGCACCTCGGTCTCCCGCAGCGAGGCCATCCGGTCGGCGACCAGCCGGATCTCCTCCAGTCCGGCCTTGGCCTGCTGCCGTGCGGCGTCACCCTCGACCTCCACCTTCTCGCGGGGGAACGCAGAGAGGCAGGCGCGTGCAGCGTCGCGCACGCGCGCCAGCGCCTCGTGCAGCTCGTCGACGACGTGGTCGATCCGTCCCGGCTGGACGCCGGCCAGAGCGGCTGCGAGCGCGTCGCCAGCGTCGCTGAGGTCGTCGGTCTCCCCGTCGGTGTAGGGCCGCCCGCGCCGTGCGGCCCGTTCGACGATGGCCGGGTCGAGGTCGGCGGTCGCCGCCTGGGTGACCCGGGCGGCCAGCTCGTGCGCCTCGTCGACGACGACCGCGTCGTACTCGGGCAGCATGGGCACGCCGTCGATGGCGTCGATGGCCAGGAGTGCATGGTTGGTGACGACGACGTCCGCGGTCGACGCCGCCTCGCGCGCGAGCTCGACGAAGCACTCGGCGGCGTGCGGGCACCGCGTGGCACCGAGGCACTCGCGGTGCGTGACGCTGACCTGCCGCCAGGCACGGTCGGTGTGCGAGGGCGCGGACTCGCGGTCGCCGTGCGACCCGTCGCCGCTCCCCCGCTGGGTGGCGAGCTCCTCGGCCCACTCGCGCAGCTCGAGCACCTCGGCACCGAGCGTCCCCTCCGGGACGTCCACGAGCGCGCCCTGGTCGTCGGGAACCCCCTCCCGCACGCGGTGCAGGCACGCGTAGTTCGAGCGTCCCTTGACGACGGCGTAGCTGGGTGTGGTGCCCAGCACCTCGTGCGCACCCTTCACCAGGGCGGGCAGGTCGCGCTGGACGAGCTGGTGCTGCAGGCCCAACGTGGCCGTGGAGACCACGACACGCTTGCGGTGCAGCAGCGACGGCACGAGGTAGCCCAGCGACTTGCCGGTGCCGGTGCCGGCCTGCACGAGGAGGTGGCGCCCGGACTCCAGCGAGTCCGCGACCGCCTCCGCCATCGCCACCTGGCCGGGTCGTTCGGTGCCGCCGACCGCCCCGACCGCGGCGTGGAGGACGTCGCGGACGCTGGGGCTGTCGGGCATGCCAGCGAGCCTAGACGGACCCCTCCCCACCGTCGGCCGGGTGTCCACAGGACGTCACCCGGCCGACGGTGCGCCAGCGGAGATCCAGCGAGACTCCCGCTGGTCGAGTAGCGGGGACGAGCTTGCGAAGTCCCTGCGTATCGAGACCACCCGGCAACAGATCCGTGCAAGCCGGCCCCCAGCGTCGGCCCAGAATGGTCTCGATACACCTCCCCTCGCTGGCGCTCGTGGAGGCACTCGACCAGCGGTCGATCCCGCTGGTCGAGTAGCGGGGACGAGCTTGCGAAGTCCCTGCGTATCGAGACCACCCGGCAACAGATCCGTGCAAGCCGGCCCCCAGCGTCGGCCCAGAATGGTCTCGATACACCTCCCCTCGCTGGCGCTCGTGGAGGCACTCGACCAGCGGTCGATCCCGCTGGTCGAGTAGCGGGGACGAGCTTGCGAAGTCCCTGCGTATCGAGACCACCCGGCAACAGATCCGTGCAAGCCGGCCCCCAGCGTCGGCCCAGAATGGTCTCGATACACCTCCCCTCGCTGGCGCTCGTGGAGGCACTCGACCAGCGGTCGATCCCGCTGGTCGAGTAGCGGGGACGAGCTTGCGAAGTCCCTGCGTATCGAGACCACCCGGCAACAGATCCGTGCAAGCCGGCCCCCAGCGTCGGCCCAGAATGGTCTCGATACACCTCCCCTCGCTGGAGCTCGTGGAGGCACTCGACCAGCGGTCGATCCCGCTGGTCGAGTAGCGGGGACGAGCTTGCGAAGTCCCTGCGTATCGAGACCACCCGGCAACAGATCCGTGCAAGCCGGCCCCCAGCGTCGGCCCAGAATGGTCTCGATACACCTCCCCTCGCTAACGCTCGTGGAGGTACTCGACCAGCGGTGGATTCCGCTGGTCGAGTAGCGGCAGGCGCGAGGAACGAGCGTCGTGCTGCGTATCGAGACCACCCGGCAACGGATCAGCGCGGACCGACCCCCAGCGGCAACGTGGAGTGGTCTCGATACGCCTCCGCCTGCTCCTTCGGCCCCCGCAAGCGGGAGGTGCCCCCAGCGGCGTCGACTACTCGACCAACGAGATCTCCCGTCGACCAGCGGAGGCACCGCTGGGTGAGGGGTCAGAGGGCGTTGAGCTGGTGGGCGAGGTCGTCGGAGACGCGGGCGACGAGGTGGGTGCCGTCGGACTCGTGCGCCAGCTCCTCGATCTCGCCCGTCTCGTGCACCTGGTTGAGGAGGTCGCCGCGCTCGTAGGGCACCACGACCTCCACGCGTACCGCGGGGCGGGGCAGGTCGGCCTCGATCGCGGCGAGCAGCTCGTCGACGCCCTCGCCGGTACGGGCGCTGACGACGACGGCGTGCGGCTCGCGGGCGAGCAGCTGCTTGACCTCGAGCGGGTCTGCGGCGTCGGCCTTGTTGAGGACGATGATCTCCGGCACGTGCAGCGCCTCGATCTCCGCGAACACCTCGCGCACGGCCGCGATCTGGCCGGCGGGGTCGGGGTGCGACGCGTCGACGACGTGGAGCACGAGGTCGGCCTCGGCCACCTCCTCCAGCGTGGAGCGGAACGCCTCGACCAGCTGGTGCGGCAGGTGGCGCACGAAGCCGACGGTGTCGGACATCGTGAACACGCGTCCGTCGCTCGTCTGGGTCTTGCGCGTCGTGGGGTCGAGGGTCGCGAACAGCGCGTCCTCCACCAGCACGCCCGCGCCGGTCAGCCGGTTGAGCAGGCTCGACTTGCCCGCGTTGGTGTAGCCGGCGATGACGACGGCCGGGACCTCGTTGCGCCGGCGTCGCGCCTTCTTGATGTCGCGGGTGGTGCGCAGCGCCGTGAGCTCCCGACGCAGCTTGGCCATGCGGGACTGGATGCGACGACGGTCGGTCTCGAGCTTCGTCTCACCGGGACCACGACCGCCGATGCCCTCACCGCCGGCAGCGCGTCCACCGGCCTGGCGCGACAGGTTGCCGCCCCATCCGCGCAGGCGCTGGGTCTGGTACTGCAGCTGGGCGAGCTCGACCTGCGCCTTGCCCTCCGCCGACTTCGCGTGCTGCGCGAAGATGTCGAGGATCAGGGCGGTCCGGTCGACGACCTTGACCTTGGTGCGGTCCTCGAGGTTGCGCAGCTGGCTGGGCGCCAGCTCGCCGTCGCAGATGATGGTGTCGGCGCCGGTGGCCTGCACGGCGGCGGTGAGCTCCTCGACCTTGCCGCTGCCGATGAAGGTGGCGGGGTCGGGACGCTGACGACGCTGGAGCAGCGCGTCGAGGACGTCGGAGCCCGCGGTCTCGGCGAGCAGCTTCAGCTCGGCGAGGGAGTTCTCGGCGTCCTCCGCACTGCCCTCGGTCCAGACACCGACCAGCACGACCCGCTCGAGCCGCAGCTGGCGGTACTCGACCTCGGTGATGTCCTCGAGCTCGGTGCGCAGCCCGGCGACGCGCCGCAGAGACTGACGCTCGGCGAGCTCGAGTCCGTCGTGCGCGCCCTCCAGGTCGCGGTCGACCACGGGGTCGATGCCCAGCCTGCTGGCGACGTTCGTGTCGGACTCGCTCACGCGATCCACTCCATCTCTCCGGTGGCGACGATGCGGGCCGGTCCCGCGAGGACGACCCGGGTGGGCTCGACCGTGATGTTCAGGGTGCCGCCGGGGACGTCGACACGGTACGTCGTGGAGCCGGTGGCGTCGAGGGCGTGGTCGGCGAGCGCGGTGGCGATCCCGACGGCGCACGCGCCGGTGCCGCACGAGCGGGTCTCGCCGGAGCCGCGCTCGTGGACGCGCATGGCGACGTGGTGGTCGGCGACGCGCTCGACGAACTCGACGTTGACGCCCTCGGGGTAGGTCGCGGTGTCGTAGGTGGGCGCCTGCAGCAGGGTGCCCGCGTCGGCGAGGGTGTCGACGAAGGTGACGGCGTGGGGGTTGCCCGTGCGCACGTCCTGCGCCTCCCACACACGTCCGTCGACCTCGACCTTCGACGTGCCGCGCACGTCGTAGGCGCCCATGTCGACGCTGAGCTGGTCGCCGTCGACGGTGACGACCTTGTCGCCGTCGCGGGTGCCGACGACCACGGGCGCGTCGGCCGGCACGAGGCCGGCGTCGACGAGGTGGCGGGCGAACACGCGGACGCCGTTGCCGCACATCTCGCTGACGGAGCCGTCGGCGTTGCGGTAGTCCATGAACCACTCGCCGGCGCTGGCAGCCGCCTCAGGCACGTCGAGCGCTGCCGAGCGCACCACGCGGAGCACGCCGTCGGCGCCGAGGCCCGTACGTCGGGCGCAGAGCGCCGCCACGAACGCAGGGTCGAGGTCGCCGTGCACCGTGCCGTCGTGGTCGGGGAGCAGGACGAAGTCGTTCTCGGTGCCGTGCCCCTTGAGCCAGGGGAAAGTCATACGTCCCAGTCTACGTCCGGGGGCCCGACGGAACCGGCTCGTCGCCGCGCACCGCGCGGAGCGCCCGCTCGAGGACGTCGTCAGCGTCGTGCGGCAGCCACACGACCCGGGGGTCCTGGTGGAACATGCGGTCCTGCCGCCGGGCGAACGCGCGGGTGCCGCGGACGGTCTCGGCGCGGGCCTCGGCGTCGCTCAGGTCGCCGTCGAGCATCGCGAGCACCTGCTGGTAGCCGATGGAGCGCGACGCGGTCGGCGAGTCGGCCAGTCCGTGGTCGAGCAGCCCCCGCACCTCCTCGACCAGGCCCGCGTCCCACATGGCGTCGACCCTGGAGACGATCCGTTCGTCGAGCACGGGACGGGGGACGTCGAGGCCGAGCAGCACCACGTCGGGGTAGATCGACCGGTGCGGCGGAAGGGTGGCGACGAACGGCTCCCCCGTGATCTCCGTGACCTCCAGGGCCCTGACGAGGCGCCGGCCGTTGGTGGGCAGCACGTGCTCGGCGGCGTCCGGCGCGACCCGTCGCAGCTCCGCGTGCATGGCCTCCGGCCCCTCCGTCTCGAGCCGACGCTGGTACTTCTCGCGCACCTGGGGCACGGTTCCCGGGAACACGAAGTCGTCGACGACGGCCCGCACGTAGAGCGACGAACCGCCGACGAGGATCGGCGTGACGCCGCGCCGCAGGCAGTCCTCGACGGCGGCGCGGGCGTCGCGCTGGAAGGCGGCCACCGACGTGGCCTGGTCGACGTCGAGCACGTCGAGCAGGTGGTGCGGCACGCCGCGCCGTTCCTCGGGCGTGACCTTCGCGCTGCCGATGTCCATCCCGCGGAACAGCTGCACGGCGTCGGCGTTGACGACCTCCCCGCCCAGCTCGAGGGCGAGGTCGACGGCGAGCGCCGACTTGCCCGACGCGGTCGGGCCGACGACGACCACGAGGCGTTCGACACTGCTCACCTGGGGAGTCTCTCGTACGCTCGAGGCACACACGACCGCTCCCCCGCGACCGAGGAGAGATCCGATGGGCTTCCTGGACAAGCTGAAGAAGAACGCACCCGAGCTCAAGGCGAAGGCCTCCGAGCTGGCGCGCACGCAGAACGCGAAGATCGACCAGGGCATCGACAAGGCTGCAGGGCTGGCCGACAAGGCCACCAAGGGCAAGTACACGCAGAAGATCGACGGTGCCGCCGGCAAGGCGAAGGACGCCGCCGACAAGCTGGCCGAGGACGACCGACGCGGCCCGGGCGGCACCGCGGGTCCTGCGCGCCCCTGACCCGGGTAGCGGTGGGGCTCAGCCCAGCTGCCAGGACGCCACGAACCAGCCGACGCCGAACGGCGCCTCGTCGAGCGACAACCGTGCGGTGACGCGTGCGTCGTCGCGGTGCACCCGCGCGGCGACGGCGTCGCCCGCGACCCGCAGGGTCGTCGCACCCTGGCACCAGAGGTCGGCGGCGAGGTCGAGGTCGATGCCGCCGAGCGCGTCCGGGTCACCGTCGGCGAGGGCCGAGGCGATCGCGGCGTCGAACGCGTCCGCGCGTCCGTCGAGGTGGCCGGGCGCCTTCTCGGTGCGGGTGGCGCTGCCGTCGGCCATGACGAGCACGGCGACGTCGTCGTCGAGCTCTGCCGCGTCGAGAGTCGCCGCGTAGCGTCGCGGTCCGTCCCAGCCGACGCTGTCGAGCAGCCACGCGCCGACGGTGTGGGCGAGCCCCAGCGCGGCGGCTCCGGCTGCACCGGCGGAGAGGGCGATGCCGTGCGGCTCGAGCGAGCCGCCGGCCGTCTCGCCCGCCGGCAGGTCGTCGCCGTCGGGGCCGAGCACGACGACGACGCTGGGAGCACCCGCCACGAGGTCGCGCACCGCGTCGAGCGAGGCGTCGCGCAACGATCCCGCCTCCTCGACGTCGCCGACGAGGGATCCGGCCGGCAGCAGCGGCGGGTGGGGGCAGAAAGCCAGACGCGTCACGGGGCGAGCGTAGGCGGGACCTCGCGGGCCCGCTGGTCGAGCCCTTCGGCGCTCGGCGAGGACTGACGCCACGGCCCTCGCTCGAGCCGCCGCGCCGGTCGTCGCGTGGCACGATGACGAGGTGCCTTCCTACCTCCCCGACGAGGACGTCTGGCGCTACGCACCGGCGCCCGTGGCGCGGGGGTGGCGGCGTCTGGCCGTCGTCGGTCCGCTCGTGGCCGTGCTCGTCGCGGCCGGCGCGGTGGCGGTGGCGCTGCAGGCGCGGTCCCAGGACACGCGCGGCACGTTGGACGACCCGCGCGTGACGCGCATGGTCGCGCAGGCCTGCGGCATCATGACGTCGGCCGTGGCGCAGGTACGGGTCGACGGTCCGGCGCGGCTGCGCGGCGCCCAGCTGGCCGACCAGAACCTCGAGGTGCGGCGGATGATCGACCGCGTGCGCACGCTGTCGCCGGCCGTGCGCCGAGCCGACCGTCCGCTGGAGGCCTGGCTCACCGACTGGGAGACGCTCCTCGCCGCCCGCGAGCAGTACGCCCGTCAGGTCTCGGGCGGCTTCCGCGGCGACTTCCGACCGCCGACCGCGGCCGACGGCAGCGAGCTGGAGCAGCGCATGGACCGCGCGGCCCAGGGCACCTGCCAGGTACCGGCGACGCTCGTCGACCCGTTCGCCTACCAGGACGTCAGCGTCTGACGCGCCCGACGTGCGTCAGGACCGACCGGACTCGGCCTTGGCCTTGGCCTTCGCCGCCTTCTTGAAGTCGCGGACCTTCCTGAGCGAGTCGGCGTCGACGACGTCGGCGACCGACCGGTAGCCCTTCTTGCTGTAGTCGCCGGAGACGGTGGTCCAGCCGCGTGGCTTCACGTCGAGCTGCTTGGCCAGCAGCGCGACGAAGATCTTCGCCTTCTGCTCGCCATACCCGGGCAGTGCGGTGAGCCGCGCGAACAGCGCCTCTCCGGACTTCGCGTCCGTCCAGATGCGGGAGGCGTCGCCGTCGTACTCCTCGACCACGACCTGCGCGAGGGCCTGCACCCGTCCGGCCATGGACCGTCCGTACCGGTGGATCGCCGGCGGGGTCGCGCAGAGGTCGGCGAAGGCGTCGGGCTCGGCGGTCGCGATCGCGGCCGGGTCGAGCGTGCCGAACCGGTCGAGGATCTTCGCCGGGCCACGGAACGCGTGCTCCATCGGGTACTGCTGGTCGAGCAGCATGCCCACGAGGAGGGCGAACGGGTCGGCGCTGAGCACCTGGTCGGCGGCGGGGTCCTGGGCGATCTGGATGGCCATGGAACCATCCTGCCGCACCCGCGTGCGGTGGAGGCGTCGAGCGCGCCAGCGGCCTCAGGCGGGCTCGGTGAAGGAGAGCAGCATCCGCGGCAGGGCGACGCGCATGGCCTCGACGTCGACGGGACGGCCGTCGACGAGGGACCCGAGGACCAGGGCGTCCCACGTCCCCATGAGGATCGTGCACACCTCACGGACGTCGAGGGTGAGCCGCAGGTCGAACGCGGCGAGAGCGGACGTGAGCACCTCGCCGATGCCGTCGAGCACGGCATTCCACCACCCGACGAACACGTCGCCCCCCACGTCGCCGCGCAAGCCCCTCAGCTGCATCTCGAGGTGGAGCTGGAAGTCGTCACGGTCCGGCGGCTGCAGCAGCAGGAACCGTTCGAGGATCACGCCGGCGGCCTCCTCCGCCCCGAGCCCGTCGAGGGTCGTGAGGTCGGCCGCCTCCTTCAGCATGGCCAGGACGCGCTCGCGCTCACGCTCGGTCAGGGCCACCACGAGCTCGTCCTTCGACGTGAAGTTGGAGTAGAACGCGCCACGTGTGTAGCCAGCCTCCTCGCACAGCCGCTCGACCGACACGCCCTGCAGCCCCTCGCGCACCAGCAGGGAGCGGGCCGCGTCGAGCAGGCGCTCGCGGGTGGCGGCTCGGCGGCGCGAGACCGCGTCGACGGATGCGGACTCGTCGGGGCGACCGGCGACGGCGTCAGGCGTGGTGGACACGACACCAGGATACATTGATGTATTCAATACAGAACCGTATCGTGACAGACATGTCGTCCTCCCTGTACGAGCTCGGACGCCGGTGCTTCCTGCGCCCCGGTCGCGTCCTCCTCGCCTGGTTCCTGGTCGCGCTGATCGGTGCCGGCGCCGCACTCGCGCTGGGCGACGGGACGCGCGACGAGTTCGACGTCCCCGGCACCGAGGCCAACGACGCCTTCGTCGACCTCGGCCGCACCTTCCCCGAGCTGTCCGGCCTGACCGCCTATGCCGTGGTGGTCGCCCCCGACGGCACGTCGATCGAGTCGCCCACGTCGAAGGCGCTCGTCGGCCGCACGGTCGCCGCCCTGGAGCGGGTCGACGGCGTCACCTCCGTGACCTCCCCCTACGACGAGCTGGCACGCGCCGCCTCGATCTCGCGCGACGACCGGGCCGCCCAGATCCAGGTCTCCCTCGCCGGCGACCTCGGTGGGGTGACCGACCGTCTGAAGAGCGACCTCCAGCGGACCGGCACCAGCCTCGACGACGCCGGCTACACGGTCGCGTTCGGCGGCGACGCCTTCTCCAACACCGGACCGAAGCTCTCGATCATCGAGGTGATCGGCGTCGTCGTGGCGCTCGTCGTGCTCTACCGGATGTTCCGGTCGTGGCGCGCGGCCTTCCTGCCGATCGTCACCGCGCTCGTCGGCGTGGCGGTGACGATGGAGCTGCTGTGGACCGCCACCGGCTTCCTGACGATCAGCTCGACCGCCCCGCTCCTGGCCCTCATGATCGGGCTGGCCGTGGGGATCGACTACGCCCTGTTCATCGTCTCGAGGCACCGCGAGCTCATGGCCGACGGCATCCCGGCCGACGAGGCCGTCGGGCGTGCCGTCGCGACGGCCGGGTCCGCCGTGGTCTTCGCCGGCGTCACGGTGATGATCGCGCTCGTCGGCCTGTTCGTCGCCGGCATCCCCTTCCTGACGGTCATGGGCATGAGCGGCGCCGTCTCGGTCGCCGTCGCCGTCGCCGTGGCGCTGACCCTGCTGCCCGCCCTGCTCGGCCGCGCTGGCGACCGCCTGCAGCCCACGGCGAAGGAGAAGCCCGCGGGCGGCTTCTCGCGACGCTGGGTGCGCCTGACCACCCGCTTCCCGGCGGTCGCGATGGTCGTCGTGGTCGGCGTGCTCGCCGTCGGGACACTGCCGGTGAAGGACCTGCAGCTCGCCCTCCCCGACAACGGCAGCGCGCCGAGCGGCAGCACCCAGCGCGAGGCCTACGACCTCGTCGACCAGCACCTCGGACCCGGCTACAACGGACCGCTGCTCGTCAAGCTCGACGTGATCACCTCCAACGACCCGCTCGGCGTCGTCGACGACGTCGAGCGCGACCTGCGGGCGACGAAGGGCGTGGAGACCATCGGTCTCGCGACCCCGAACCGCTCCGCCGACACCGCCGTGATCCAGGTGATCCCCACGACCGGTCCCGCGTCGCCCCAGACCGCCGACCTCGTGCAGCGGATCCGTGCCGAGGCGCCCCGTTGGGAGCAGGAGCACGGCGTGGACGTGTCGGTCACGGGGCTGACCGCCGTCGGCATCGACGTGTCGGAGCGGCTCCAGGACGCCCTCCTCCCCTTCGGCCTGCTCGTCGTCGGCCTCTCGGTGCTGCTGCTCATGGTGGTCTTCCGCTCCCTGCTCATCCCCCTCAAGGCGACGCTCGGGTTCCTGCTCTCGACAGGTGCGGCGTTCGGCGCCGTCGTCGCGGTGTTCCAGTGGGGCTGGCTCGCCGACCTCGTGCACCTGCAGGACACCGGACCGCTGATCTCCTTCCTGCCGATCCTGCTCATGGCCGTGCTGTTCGGCCTGTCGATGGACTACGAGGTGTTCCTGGTCTCACGCATGAAGGAGGAGTACGTGCGCACCGGCGACCCCGACGAGGCGATCGTCGAGGGCTTCGTCGGCAGCTCGCGGGTGGTCACCGCGGCAGCGGTGATCATGCTCGCGGTCTTCGCGGCGTTCGTCCCCGAGGGCGACGAGAACATCAAGCCGATCGCCTTCGCGCTCGCCGTCGGTGTGTTCGCCGACGCGTTCCTCGTGCGGATGCTGTTCGTGCCGTCGGTCATGCGGTTCGCCGGCCACCGCTCGTGGTGGCTCCCCCGCTGGCTGGCGACGCGCCTGCCCCACGTCGACGTCGAGGGCGAGGCGCTGCACCGGCGGGTCGAGCTCGAGACCTGGCCGCGCCCGCACTCGACCGCCGCCGTCTCCGCGGCCGGGCTCACGCTCGCGACGCCGGAGGGCATCGTCTACAACGACGTCACCGTGGAGCTCCCGGCCGGCGAGTGGCTCGTGGTCCACGGGCCGAGCGGCAGCGGCAAGACCGCGCTGCTGCTCACGTTCGCCGGACGCATGGCCTTCGACGAGGGACGGCTGCGCGTGGCCGGCCACCTCCTCCCGCAGGAGTCGCGCGACGTGCGCCGCGGGGTCTCGCTCGCGGAGTTCCGCGACGTCAACGACCTCGACCCGAACCTCACCGTCGACCAGCACGTCGCCGAGCGGCTGTCGATCCGCACCCTCGGCCTGTGGGTCTCGCGGTCGAAGGTCTCGCCGGTGCGCGACCTGATGAACCGGGCCCTCGAGGCGGCCCACGTCGAGCACGGCCTGCCGTTCACCGACGTCGACGGTTCGACACTCGTCTCGGACCTCTCACGCCTGGAGCGCAAGACCTTGGGCATCGTCCTCGCCCTGCTGGCCCGGCCGGAGGTGCTCGTCGTCGACGACGCCGACGACCTGCGCGCCACCGAGCACGTCGACCTGCTGTGGTCGACCCTCGCGCACCTGCTGGAGGACCGGCCGACCGCGCTCGTCGCGAGCGTGCAGTCGGCCACCTCCGCCCCCGCCCCGTCCCCGCGACTCCACCTGCTGGAGCTCGACACCCGACGCACCCTCGACGAGCTGATGATCTGATGCTGCCCACCCCCTCCCTCCCCTGGTTCGAGCTCGCGCGGTTCCGTCGCAGCCGGCTCACCCGCCTGGCCGTGCTCGCGGTCGCGATCGTGCCGCTGTTCTACGGCGCGCTGTACATCTGGGCCAACATCGACCCGACGGGCCGGCTCGACCACGTGAAGGCCGCCGTCGTCAACGAGGACCAGATGGTCGAGGTCGCCGGCCGCGGCGGCGAGAAGCAGCCCGTGGCCGTCGGCCGTCAGCTCGCCGCGAACCTCGTCGGCAACGACGACCGCAACAACTACGACTGGGTCCTCACCGACCCGTCCGACGCCCGCAGCGGTCTCGCCGACGGTCGCTACAAGGCGGTCCTCACGATCCCGCGCGACCTGTCGAAGGCGGCGACGTCGACGAGCGGCGACCCCGACGCGGCGGTGCAGGGTCGACTCGACCTGAAGACGAACGACGCCGTCAACTTCGTCAACGGCCAGATCGCCGACCGCATCCTTGAGGCCGCGAAGTCGTCGCTGAACGCCCAGGTCACGCGCACCTACCTCGACAACCTCTACCTCGGCTTCACCGACATCAAGAGCTCCCTGGAGGAGGCGGCCGACGGCGCGGGCACGCTCGCGGACGGCGCGGGCCGACTCGGCACCGGGGCCGACCAGCTGGCCGACGGCACCCGTCAGCTGAGCAGCGGTGCCGCGACGCTCGCCGACGGGAACCGGCAGCTCGCGGGCGGTGCGGAGCGGCTCGACGCCGGCGCCGGACAGCTCGCCAACGGACTGAACCAGCTGCAGGAACGGACCGCTCCCCTCCCCGGACAGACCCGCCAGCTCGCCGACGGAGCGGAGCAGGTCGCGGGAGGCGTGGCGCAGTTCGACGCCGTCGTCCAGCGGGTGGTCGGCGGCATCAACGGCAGCACCGGCCAGGTCCGGGAGCAGCTGGAGACCCTGGAGACGTCGCTGCGCGACGCCGCGCAGCAGTGCCGCGCCGACGGCGTGCCCGCGGCCACGTGCGCGAACCTCGACGCCGGCGCCGACGCCGCGGCGGCAGCCCGCACGCAGGTCGGCACCGTGACCGGACGCGCCGACGAGATCGGGCGGCAGTCGGCGCGCCTGAACGACGACGCACAGCGCGTCGCGGCCGGCAACCGTCGACTCGCCGACAACGTCCCGGCCCTCGTCGGGGCGATCGGCCAGGCCTCCGACGGCGCCGACCAGCTGCAGTCGGGCACGTCGCAGCTGGCCACCGGCGCCCGTGCGGCGGCCGGTGGCGCAGATCGGCTCGCGAGCGGGGCCAGCCGTCTGACCGACGGTGCCGACCAGCTCAGCGACGGTGCAGGCGCGCTGCGTGACGGCGCGCTGCGACTGCAGGACGGTCTGGCCGACGGCAGCGAGCAGGTGCCCGACTACACGAAGGACCAGCGGGAGAAGCTCGCCACGACCGCGGCCACTCCGGTCACCGACGCCGCCGACCGGCTCAACGCCGTCGCGTCCTACGGCGAGGGCCTCGCGCCGTACTTCATGGCGCTCGCCCTGTGGGTGGGTGCCATGTCGATCTACCTCCTGCTGCGGCCGGTCTCCGCGCGCGCGATCGCCTCGACGACGGGCGCGGTGCGTACCGCGCTCGCGGGCTTCGTGCCTGGTGCCGCACTGTCGGTCGTGCAGGCCGTGCTGCTGGTCGGCGTGCTGCTCGGGATCGTCGGCGTCGACGCCTCGCAGCCGGGCCTGCTGCTCGGTCTGGCGCTGCTCACCGGGCTCGTCTTCACGGCCATCAACCAGACCTTCATCGCCTGGTTCGGCGGGGCCGGACGCTTCCTGGCGATCGTGTTCGTCTGCCTGCAGCTGACCGCTTCCGGCGGGACCTACCCGATCGAGACCTCACCGTCCTTCTTCGGCTTCCTCCACGCGCTGCTGCCCATGACGTACGCCGTGCACGGGCTCCGCGCGGCGACGGCGGGTGGCACCACGGGTGTCGCGTTCGACGTCTTCGTGCTGGTCGTGTTCGCCGTGGGTGCCCTCGCCCTCACCGCGCTGGCGGCGAAGCGTCGTGAGCGCGTGACGATGACCGCCCTGCACCCGACGCTCCAGGTCTGACGGGGCGCCGGACCCGATCGCCCCAGCCTCCACGCGACGGGCCGTACTCATGGTCCTCTCACGAGATCCTCACGAAATATTGATGCTCTCCTGTGGCGTACTGAACAGCGTTCACCTCGGTGCGAGCGCACCCTGGAGGAGCAGCCCCATCGGGGGGCCATGACCGTGGAGGAATGCCATGTGGACCACTGCGCAGCGCCGTCGCCTGACCGAGACCCCGTATGCGGACGCCCTCGACCGACATGCCGGGGCCGGCATCGCCTCGTTCCACGCGCTGCCGATCGGCTCGCTCGCCCATGCGCCTGACGGCGACGACTCCCCGCTCGCCGAACGTACGCGCCGGCTCTTCGGCAGCTACCTGGCGACCGAGCTGACCCTCGGCTCACCCGAGCTCGACTCCTTCTTCCGCGCGCACCGTCAGCTGGCACGGTCGCGACGCCTGACCGCCGAGGCCTTCGACGCCGACGACACCCAGTACGTCACCACGGGCACGACGGGCGCCAACCAGGTGGCGCTGGAGGCGCTGCGTGTGGCCGGCGGCCGGGTGCTCGTCGACCGCTCGGTGCACCAGTCCATCCACTTCGCCCTGGACCGTCTCGGCGCCGACGTCCTGTACGCGCCGACGTCGCCGACGGACACCGAGCACGGCGTCATCACCGCGCTGCGCGAGGCGAAGGCCGCCGGTGTGGAGGTCGACGTCGTGGTCGTCGGGGTGTCCGCCTACGACGGGTCCCTGGTGCAGATGCGTCGCTTCCTGGGCGCGCTGCAGGAGCTGACCGCCGAGTCGGGCTGCCGGGTGCTCGTCGACGAGGCCTGGACGGCGATCCATGCCTTCCACCCGTGGTTGCGGCGGCTCACCGCCATCCACGCGATCCGCGAGACGCTCGCGGAGCACCCCGACTGGCCGGCGTCGTTCCTCGTCACGCACTCGACCCACAAGTCGATGCTGGCGCTGAGGCAGGGGTCGTACCTGCACGTCATCGGGCCGGACACGCTCAAGGCCACCGTGCGCGCGGCGCTGTACCGCGTCCACACCACGAGCCCGTCGCTGCCGGTGCTCGCGAGCCTCGACATCGCGCGCGCCCACGCCGTGGCCGAGGGGACCGCCCTCGTCGAGCGGGCGCTCGCGCAGGCCGACCGGCTCCGGGAGGTCGCCCGCCGGGTCCCCTGGCTGGCCGAGCACCGGCCGGTCACCACCACGGGCGCCTACCTCGCGGACCCGATGAAGGTGCACCTCGACCTCGGGACCCCCGAGCGAGCGCAGGAGGTGCGCGCGGCCCTGTTCGACGAGTACGGCATCTTCGTCTCGCGGCAGGACGGCTCGACGCTGCTGTTCACGATGCACGTCGGCGTGACGCCCGAGCAGGTCGACCTGCTGCTCGAGGCGCTGGAGAGCGTGTGCTGCCTCGACGCCCCGGAGTGCTCGTGCGGCGACGAGCGCTACATCATCGCCTACCCGCCGGGGATCCCCTTGCAGGTGCCGGGCGAGCAGCTGTCCGCGCCACCGTCGCGTCGGGCGGGCGAGGAGCTGTACTCGACCTTCTGAGCTGCCGGCCCTGCCGCCCGCGGCCCCGCCGGGCTCAGCGGGCGCAGGCGGGGGCGTCGACGACCGGCAGCGGGGCCGGGACGCCGAGCGACGGCATGCCGAGGGAGACCGCGGGGCGCACCTCGGTACGACCCTGCCGCGCCTCCCACGCGTCGCCGGCCCGTGTGCGGCGGTAGGAGACGACGTCGGCGTCGCTGACGAGGTGGTGCGGTGCGGCGTGCGTGACGGTGACCTCGACGAGGTCGCCGGGGCGCACGTCGTGCCCACCGGGCGTGAAGTGCACGAGCCGGTTGTCGCGCGCGCGACCGGTGAGGCGCTGGGTCTCGTGGTCCTTGCGGCCGCCGGCGGCACTGTGGTCGGAGACGAGCAGCTCGACCGTGCGGCCCTCGAGCCGCTGGTTCTCGGCCCAGGCGGTCTCCTCGACGACGGCCGCGAGGCGCATGTAGCGCTCCTGCACGACCTCCTTGGGCAGCTCGGGCAGGTCGGCGGCAGGCGTGCCCGGCCGGCGCGAGTACTGGAAGGTGAACGCGCTCGCGAAGCGCGCCTGGCGGACGACGTCGAGCGTCTCGGCGAAGTCCTCCTCGGTCTCGCCGGGGAACCCGACGATGATGTCGGTGGTGATCGCGGCGTCGGGCATCGCCTGGCGCACGCGGTCCAGGATGCCGAGGTACTTCTCCTGGCGGTAGGAGCGCCGCATCGCCTTCAGGACGCGGTCGGAGCCGGACTGCAACGGCATGTGCAGCTGTGGCATGACGTTGGGCGTCTCGGCCATCGCGGCGATGACGTCGTCGGTGAAGTCCTTCGGGTGCGGGCTCGTGAAGCGCACCCGCTCCAGGCCCTCGATCTCCCCGCACGCGCGCAGGAGCTTGCCGAACGCGAACCGGTCGCCCAGCTCCACGCCGTAGGCGTTGACGTTCTGGCCGAGCAGGGTCACCTCGACGACGCCGTCGGCGACGAGCGCCTCGACCTCGGCGAGCACGTCGCCCGGTCGGCGGTCCTTCTCCTTGCCGCGCAGGGCAGGGACGATGCAGAAGGTGCACGTGTTGTTGCAGCCGACGCTGATGGAGACCCAGGCGGCGAACACGGAGTCGCGCTTGGTGGGCAGGGTGGACGGGAACACCTCGAGCGACTCGAGGATCTCCACCTGCGACTCCTCCTGCACCCGCGCCCGCTCGAGCAGCACCGGCAGCGAGCCGATGTTGTGCGTGCCGAACACGACGTCGACCCAGGGCGCACGCTGCGTGATGGTGTCGCGGTCCTTCTGCGCGAGGCAGCCTCCGACGGCCACCTGCATCCCGGGGTGCTTCGCCTTGAGGCTCGCGACGTGCCCGAGGTTCCCGTACAGCTTGTTGTCCGCGTTCTCCCGCACCGCGCACGTGTTGAACACGACGAGGTCGGGGATCGCGGCGCCGCCGTCGGCGTCCGACGTGTGCTTGGCGTACCCCGCGGTCTCCAGGAGCCCCGACAGCCGCTCGCTGTCGTGGACGTTCATCTGGCACCCGTAGGTGCGCACCTCGTAGGTCTTCGCCGTCGGCGTCGTTGCAGCAGTCATGACCGCCCCATCGTACGTGCCGTGGACGGCCTGGACGACGACGGCGGACGCCGACGCACGGCGACCCTGGGGTCGCTGCGCGCCGACGCCCGCCGACGGTCGTGGCGTCAGGGACGGATGGCGTCCCGCTGCATCTGCTGGCGCAGCTCGCTCGGCGCCGGGGTGGCGCTCTGCGTGCGGGCGGTCGCCTGCTCGGGCACCGGCTGCGGCAGCGGCTGGCACACGACGTCGGCACGGTTGCCCGAGACGCGTCGCGGCAGCGCGCCGGTGAGCAGGTAGTCGGCGATGCGGTTGTCGGTGCACGCGTTGCCGCCCAGCGAGCCCGAGTGCGTCGTGCCGCGGGAGACCGCCACCAGACGCGCCCCGGGGTAGCGCTTGCGGACCTCGATGCTGCCCGCGTACGGCGTGGCGGCGTCGTACGTCTCGTTGATCATCAGCACGCTCGTCGACTTCGCGCCCTTCACCCGGACGGGCTTGTGCGCCTTGGCCGGCCAGTGGCGGCACGGCTCGTTGAACCAGGCGTTCGCCCACGTCTCGAAGGGGGCGATCGCGTCGAGCGCCCAGTTGTCGCGTGCCCACTTGTCCCAGCTCGTCGGCCAGGCCGCGTCGGTGCACTGGACGCCCAGGTAGACGGCGTACCCGTTGTCGTCGCCGTAGCCGCTCGCGTCGAGGTAGGCGGCGTTCAGCGACGCGACATCGCCCTGGTTGACGAAGTCGGAGAAGACCTGCGCCAGGTCGGTCCAGGTCGACTGGTAGTAGCCGGCGTACAGGAACGAGTCGTTCCACTCGCTGCCACCCAGGCGGTTGCCGTCGGCGTCCGCGACCGGCTCGTCGTAGAGCTTCTCCTGCGTGTCGTAGAAGAGGTTGCGGACGGCCCGGGTGGTCGTGCCGAGGTGGTAGACGTCGTCGTACTTGGCGATCCACGCGAACCAGCGGTTCACGTTCTTGTCGAACGGCTCGTTCTGGTTCAGGTTGCCCTGGTACCAGACGTCGCGCGGGTCGACGGTGCCGTCGAAGATCATGCGACGCACGTGCGACGGGAACAGCGAGGAGTACACCTGGCCGAGGTAGGTGCCGTAGGAGAAGCCGTAGTAGTTGATCCGCTTCTGGCCGAGCGCGATGCGGATCTGGTCGAGGTCCTTCGCCACGTCACGGGTCGTGAGGTGGTCGAGGATCGGTCCGTTCTTCTCCGCGCAGGCCGTCGTGTAGGCGTTCGTGCGCGCGAACCACGCGTCGCGGATCTCGGTCGTGCTCGGCTCGTAGCGAGGACGGTCGTACCCGCCGTAGCTCGGGTCGCACGAGACCGCCGGAGCGCTCTGGCCGACGCCTCGCGGGTCGAAGCCGATCCAGTCGTAGGCCGCGCCGGCGTTCTTCGGGATCGCGCCGCCCAGGCGCGACAGGCCGAGGCCGGAGCCGCCCGGTCCGCCGGGGTTCACGAGCACGACGCCCTGGTACTTGCTGCGGGCCACCGTGTGCTTCACGCGCGAGATCGCGATGGTGATCTTCGTGCCGCGCGGCTTCGCGTAGTCGAGCGGCACCTTGACGCGGGCGCACTGGGCACCGGCGCGCACGAGGCCCGGGCCGCTGTCACCGAACGAGGCGCACGAGCCCCAGCTGACCGTCGGCGCCTTTGCCGCCGCGCTGGGCGGTGCTGCCTGCGCCGTCGCAGGCACCGCGAGCGTGAGCGCGCCGACCGAGACGATCGCGAGCGCACCGGACATCCACTTCTTCATCCGACATCCTCCACCGTGAGAGGTTCCTCCCCGATGGAGGACCGTCGGACACCGTCACACGCGGTGGATGCGAGGCGCAACCATCCGGAGGTCACGATCGTGAAAACTTCACGACCGCCCCCGGCCCGGTCAGGACGTCGGAGCGGCGATCTCCAGCGCGATGCCGTCGGGGTCGCGGAACTCCAGGATCGCCTGCCCGCCGACGTCCTTCACGTCCTCGTGCAGGATGCCGAGGTCGTCCAGCACCGCGACCGCGTGGTCGAGCGCGGCCCGGTCGGCGACGGCGAGGCTGAGGTGGTCCAGACCGATCCGGTCCTCGTCGAAGGAGTCGTCACCGGGAGCGACCGGACGCAGGCCGAGCAGTCCTCCGGGGAACCGGTAGATCACGCCACCGAACAGGAAGGAGAGCTGCTCCCGCGTCTGCTCGTCCGGGTCCTCCGGCAGCTCGAACGCGACGTCGAAGCCGAACACGTCGTCGTAGAAGCGGCGCGAGACGTCGATGTCGCGGACGGTGAGGCGCACGTGGGCGAAGTCGGTGGCGGCGATGGGCACGAAGGCTCCTTGGGGTGGGCGGGACGTGCCTCCACGCTCACACGGGTCGGGCCCGACCGCGACGCGAACCCCGACCTCAGAGCTCGGCGAGCAGCTGACGCATGCGGTCGATCTCGGCCGTCTGGTCCGCCGCGATGCTGGTCGCCAGCTCGTTGACTTGCAGGTCCGCACCCTCGCGCACCACGGTGTCGACCATCTCGATGGCGCCCTGGTGGTGCATGATCATCAGCTCCAGGAACAGCCGGTCGAAGTCCTTCCCACGCGAGGACTCGAGCTCCTCGAGCTGCGCCTCGCTCGCCATGCCGGCCATGTCGTGGACGTCGCCGCCGTGCGAGCCGTGGCCTCCGTGGCGGCCCATGGGAATGTTGCCGCCCTCGATCTGCTCCTTCGTGGGCGCGTCGAGACCCTGGTCGGTGAGCCATCCGGCCATGAAGACGATCTCGGGGCGCTGGGCCCCGTCGATGCGGTCGGCCATGGTGCGCACGGCCTTGCTCCCCCGCGCGTCGGGGGCGAGCTGCGCCATCTGCAACGCCTGCGCGTGGTGCGGGATCATCATCTGCACGAACTCGACGTCTGCGTCGTTCGCCCGCGCCCGCTCGATCTCCGGCGCCTCGTCGAGCACCTCGGCCTTCTCCCCCGGCTTGCCCGGCTGGATCACGGCACCGTCGACCTGCCGTGACCGGTCGTCGCCCGAGCAGCCCGAGAGCAGCACCGCCGACGCGGCCAGTGCCACCATGACGCCTCGCAGAGGTCGTCGCATCCGAGTCCCCTTCCCCCGAAGTGGAGCCGTCATCAGATCGTCATCGACGGACCCGCGCGGGCCCTTGTCGCCGTGACGGCTTTCGGGTGAGGATAGCCGGACATCGGGGGAAGGACACACCACATGCGTCATGCACGCAGACGGGCCACGACGGCCCTGCTCGGAGCCGCCGCCACCGGCGCGCTCACCACCGCACTGCTCTCGCCCTTGGCCGCCGTGGCCGAGGAGAGGACCGAGGAACGGGTCGAGACCCGCCCCTCGAAGGAGTGCAAGGGCGAGCGCACGTTGTCGGAGGCCGACCGCCTCGCCGGCAACTGCCTGCCCGGCAACGACACGGCACGGATGAACGCCAGCGGCGTCGACCTCGCACCCGGCGAGGAGGCCAGCAGCGCGAACGTCACCCGCCTCGCCACCATCGCCAAGCAGGGCGCGTTCGCGTCGGAGGACGCCTTGAACAGCGACCTCGCGTTCCAGGGCAGGTACGCCTTCGCGGGCAACTACAACGGCTTCACGGTGTACGACATCTCCAAGCCGGCGAAGCCGAAGACGGTCGCGCAGGTCGTGTGCGCCGGGGCCCAGAACGACGTCTCCGTGTACGACGACGTGCTCATCCTCAGCACCGACTCCTCGCGCAGCGACTCCTCGTGCGAGAGCACCGCGCAGTCGGCGACGATCAAGGACTCGTGGGAGGGCATCAAGGTCTTCGACATCTCCGACCCGCGCCGTCCTGAGTACGTGGCCGCGGTCGAGACGCCGTGCGGCTCGCACACCCACACGCTCGCGCCCGGCAAGGGCAAGGGCGCGAAGGGCAAGGGCAAGGTCGACGACCTGTACGTCTACGTGTCCTCGTACGCGCCCAACGCGGCGTTCCCGGACTGCCAGCCGCCGCTGGACTCCATCAGCATCGTCAAGGTGCCGCTGAAGAAGCCGTCCACGGCGCGCATGATCTCCCAGCCCGTGCTGTTCCCCGACGGCGGCAACCCGGCCGGCGGCTACTCACGGGAGACGAGCGGCTGCCACGACCTCACGGCGTACCCGAGCAAGGACATCATGGCGGGCGCCTGCATGGGCGACGGCATCCTGCTCGACATCAAGGACCGGGAGAAGCCGAAGGTCACCGAGAACGTCCGCGACACCGAGAACTTCGCGTTCTGGCACTCGGCGACGTTCAATAACGACGGCACGAAGGTCGTGTTCACCGACGAGCTGGGCGGCGGTGGCGCGCCCACCTGCAACCCGACGGTCGGTGACACCAAGGGCGCCAACGGGATCTACGACATCACCCGGTCCGGCGACCTGGAGTTCAAGAGCTACTACAAGATCCCGCGGACCCAGGCCAACACCGAGAACTGCGTCGCCCACAACGGCTCGCTGGTCCCGGTGAAGGGCAAGGACATCATGGTCCAGGCCTGGTACCAGGGTGGCTGGTCGATGTACGACTTCACCGACTCGGCCAACCCGAAGGAGATCGCGTGGCACGACCGCGGCCCGAACGACGCCGAGCGTCTCGTGGTCGGCGGTCCGTGGTCGACGTACTACTACAACGGCCACATCTACTCCAACGAGATCCAGCGAGGCTTCGAGGTGTTCCGCGTCGACGACCGTCGCATCAAGGGAGCCGAGCGGGTGAGGTTCAAGGAGCTCAACCCGCAGAGCCAGCCGCGCTACCGCGAGTAGGTCTCCCACCCTCGCGGTCCTGAGACGTCGGCCGCCGTGCGCAGCTCCCCTGCGGCGGCGGCCGACGTGTCTCAGCGCTTCTTCGGCGTGACCCAGAGGTGGATGGTCCCGGAGACGGTGACCGTGCCGTCCTTCAGGGCGGCCGTGACGCGGACCGGGACGTCGGGGCCGTCGGCCCAGGCCTCGGGGTCGGACTCGGCGGTGCAGACGAGGTCACCGGCCGACTTCGCGAGGTACTGCACGTCCATGCCCTTGGGCAGCCAGCGCGAGTCCGGCGGGCAGGTGGCCTCCGCGAGCAGCCCCATGGCGGCCTCGAGCCCGTTGCAGGCCGCGATCGCGTGCACGGTGCCGATGTGGTTCTGCACGCTGCGCCGCTTGGGGATGGTGATCTGCGCGAAGTGCGGCTTCATCTCCTCCACGCGGAGGTGGATCGAGGCGAAGTAGGGCGCCTTCTGTCCGTAGAAGATCGAGAACAGGCGCTTGCCCTGCGGGAGCGCTGACATCTTCTGGTACACGTCGAGGGTGCTGGGCATGCGCGCGAGTCTAGGACGCTGACAGCGACGCTGTCTGCGTCGCCGGGCCGAGTGTGGCGAACCGCTCAGTAGGGTGAGGCCGTGAACCTGTCGATGACGTCGTACGCGCTGCTCAGTCTGCTCGCGTTCGACGACATGTCGCAGACGACGGGTCTGACGGGCTACGAGCTGAAGCAGCGCGCGGACCGCACGCTCAGGTTCTACTGGACGTCGCCGGCGATGAGCCAGATCTACACCGAGCTCGACAAGCTGCTGGAGCGTGACCTCGTGCACGCGGTGGAGCACGTGGAGGGCCGCCGCACGACCCGCCGGTTCCGGATCAGCGACGAGGGTCGCAGCCAGGTCGAGCGCTGGTTGTCAGCGCCCGTCGACGACCCGTTCCCGGTGCTCAAGCACCCGGTGGCGTTGCGCCTGCTGATGGGCCATCTGACGTCGGCCGAGCACGTGCAGGAGATGCTCGAGGACTACCTGGTGCGGCTCGCGGACCGGCGGCGTGAGCTCGAGGCCGTCCGTGAGCTGCTGGGCGACGTCGAGGAGGTGCGGTACGCCGCGCGCGTCGCCGAGTGGGGGTTGTCGTACTACGACAGCGAGCGCGAGATCGTCGAGCGGATCCGGCGTGACGTCGAGGAGCGCGGCTGATCCGCGCTCCTCGACGGGTCGCTCAGGTGGAGACCAGCGGGTCCCACGTGACGCCGGAGTCGTCGGCGTCGAGCTCCTCGCGGACGACGTCGAAGGCGACCTGCGGCGAGTAGCCCTTGCGGGCGAGCATGCCGGTGAGCCTGCGGATGCGGGTGGTGTCGTCGAGGCCGCGCAGGGAGCGCAGCTTCTTCTGCACCAGCCGGTGGGCCGCCTGACGTTCGGCGTCGGGGTCGACGTCGGCGAGCACGTCGCGGGCGAGGTCGTCGGCGATGCCCTTGCGCCGCAGCTCGAGGGCGAGCACCTTGGTGGCGAGCCCCTTGCTGCGCGAACGTGACTCGACCCAGGCGCGCGCGAACGCGGCGTCGTCGACGAGGCCGACCTCCTCGAACCGGTCGAGCAGGCGGGTGGCGACGTCGTCGGGCACGTGCTTGCGGGCCAGTGCCTCGGCGAGCTCGGCGCGGCTGCGCGGTGAGTCGGTCAGCTTGTTCAGCAGGATGGTCCGGGCGACCGACTCGACGTCGGCGTCCGGGTCCTGCTGGACGTCACGTGGCGCGTCGGTCGGCGCCGGCGGCTCGTGTCCCCCGGCCACGCTCAGAACTCCGTGGCCGGCAGGTCGACGTCGTCGACCTCCTCGTCGAGCTGCGCGCCGACACCGAGGTGCTCCTTGACGCGCTTCTCGAGCTCCTCGGCGAGGTCGGGGTTGTCCTTGAGGAACTGGCGGGCGTTCTCCTTGCCCTGGCCGAGCTGGTCGCCCTCGTACGTGTACCAGGCGCCGGCCTTGCGGACCATGCCCGTCTCGACGCCGACGTCGATCAGGCTGCCCTCGCGGCTGATGCCCTGGCCGTACATGATGTCGAACTCGGCCTGCTTGAACGGCGGCGCGAGCTTGTTCTTGACGACCTTGACGCGGGTGCGGTTGCCGACCATGTCGGTGCCGTCCTTGAGCGTCTCGATGCGGCGGACGTCGAGACGGACCGAGGCGTAGAACTTGAGCGCCTTGCCGCCCGTGGTGGTCTCCGGCGAGCCGAACATGACGCCGATCTTCTCGCGCAGCTGGTTGATGAAGATGGCGGTGGTGCCGGAGCCGTTGATGGCACCGGTCATCTTGCGCAGCGCCTGGCTCATGAGACGGGCCTGCAGACCGACGTGGCTGTCACCCATCTCGCCGTCGATCTCGGCCCGGGGCACGAGGGCGGCGACGGAGTCGATGACGATGATGTCGAGCGCGCCGGAGCGGATGAGCATGTCGGCGATCTCGAGCGCCTGCTCACCGGAGTCGGGCTGGGAGACCAGCAGCGCGTCGGTGTCGACGCCCAGCTTGCGGGCGTAGTCGGGGTCGAGCGCGTGCTCGGCGTCGATGAAGGCCGCGACGCCGCCGGCCTTCTGGGCGTTGGCCACGGCGTGCAGCGCGACCGTCGTCTTGCCGGAGGACTCCGGACCGTAGATCTCGACGATGCGGCCCCGCGGCAGACCGCCGATGCCGAGCGCGATGTCGAGGGCGGTGGCGCCGGTCGGGATGACGCTGACCGGGACACGACCCTTCTCGCCGAGGCGCATGACGGCGCCCTTGCCGTAGTTGCGGTCGATCTGGGCGATCGCGTTGTCGATCGCCTTCTCGCGCTGGTCGCTCGTCACGGCGGTGACGGGCGCGAGGGGGGACTTGGGAGGCATGCGCTGGTCCGTTCTGCTCGGTGGGTGGCCGGTCGTCTACGACGCTAGAGGCCGCCTCAGACATCTGGAGCCTCGTCGACCCCGCCTGTGGACAGCGACACCCTTCACGTCAACCGTGTGCACAACCGTAGTGCGAACACCTGTTCGAGTGGGTGCGACACGCCGGGGAGTCTCCACGCTGCCGGGCGCGTGCACTGCCGCAGGGGGCCTCGTCGTGCTGCTGCGCTGCCTCGGCTGGCGCTGTGCCTGGTCTCCGAAAGGGCCTCGACCGGGTGGCTGGCCGTGGCGCTGGTCTGGGGACTCGGGCCGCGGGCGGGTGCTGGGACGGACGCAAGAATCTGCGTTCGCGCGCTGAGGGTCCGAGGATTCTGCGTTGGCTACGGGATCTCGTCGTGAACGCAGCATCGTCTCGGCTCACGCGCGTGGACGAAGAGTCTCTCCGCTGCGACGCCCGCTATCGGTGGATCCGCAACCTCAGGAGGGCTCTCGAGGGTGCGGATCCACCGATGGGGCCGGCAGACGGCCGTAGCGGGTGCAGAGATCCGAGGTCGGGTGCCGGGCAGCGGAGGATGCGCGACAGGGGATCCTCCTAGACGAAGGACCCGGACGTGGACGCTCCGTCCTGGGTGGTGCTGCCCGTGCTGCCGGAGGGGTCCTGGCCGAGGCCGTCGGTCCCCGTGCCGTCCTGCGACGGAGGTGCGAGCTGACCGTCGGGCGGGGTGGGGAGCTGGCCGTCCTGGCCCGTCGGACCGCCGGCCCCGCCCGGACCGCCCTGTCCCGTCGGACCACCCTGGGAGGTCGTGCCTGGCGAGGTCGTCGCCCCCTGGTCGGCGAGGGCATGGCCGGTGGCGAAGCCGCCGCCGAACAGGGCGGCGGCGAGCACGACCGCGACGGCCGCGACGGCACCGGTCCGGCGCGGACGCGCGGACCTCGGCTCGACCTGCTCGTCGTCGTGCCGCGCGAGCACGACCGTCTGCGGCGCGGTCGGGTGCTCGACGGTGTCGTCGACGTCGTGGGTGCGGATGGTGTCCGTGGTGCTCATCGTGGCTCCTTCGTCGGACCGGTCGGCCCGTCGACCTCCACGATGGCCGGGCAGCTTCGGCGCCCGCCGTGCCCTTCCTGTGCGTCGCCCATGAGGGCGCGGCCCCTCAGCGCTCGCGCGCGGGGAGCTCGAGGCTGGCGTGGACGGCGCGCCACACGACCTTGGGGTCGACGCCGGCCTCGAGGGCCTCGCTGGCCGTCCGGCCGTCGAGCTCGGCCATGACCTGCGTGGCGGCCCAGACCCGCGCGTACCCCGGGCCGAGGTGGAGGGTCATCCGCTCCCAGAACTCGCTGTGCCTCATCGCGGCCAGCATGCCACGCGGCACCCGGCGTCAGCGGGCCGGCCGGCAGCCCGACCCCGCCAACCCCAGCCCCCTCAACCCAGTGCGACGATCTCGACGAGCAGCGGGCGGTCGAGCGGACGGTCGGCGTGGATGATCCGGGCGGGGCCGTCGGCCCACGGCTCGACGTGGACGCGCTCGAGACCGGCCTGCTCGCTCACCCGGCCCGACGCCGGGTTCGTCTCCATCGACCGCGCCACGACGGGCCAGTCGGGCTGCGTGCGGTGCGCGGCCCCGACGGCGACGCTCGCGACCCAGGTGCCGAGGCCGTGGCCCCAGACGCTCGGGCGCGAGCCGGAAGCCCAGGTTCCACCAGCCGCCGCGGGGCGACACCCCACCGGTCCCGACGACGTCGCCACGCACGGTGACGGCCCACTCCCCCAGGCCGCTCTCGCGCCAGTCGCGCTCGGCCCGCTCCGCCAAGGCGACGCTGCGCTCGCGCTCGACGAACACGCCCTCGGGGAAGTGTCGCCAGGTCTCGGGATCGGCGTACACGACGTGCACGGCGTCGACGTCGTCGAGCACGAGTGGGCGCAGACCCCAGTCCGACGGGTTCACCGCGACACCACCGCCGGACCTGTCGTCCCCGTCACCATGGCGCCCCCTGACCGTCGTGGTTTCTGGCGCCAGCATGGCAGGCGTGCTCGGTTCGAGGGATGCCAGGCTTGACCCTCACGCGAGGTGAGGCCGCAAGGTGGTCGACGAACCCATCCCGACGACGAGGGGGAAAACGATGGAGGACGGCCTGTACACGGTCGGCCGACTGGCGGAACTTGCCGGCGTGACGGTGCGCACGCTGCACCACTACGGCGAGATCGGACTGCTCGAGCCGAGCGACCGGAGTCCGGCGGGCTACCGCCTGTACGACGCCGACGCCGTGGACCGCCTCACTCGCATCCTCTACTACCGCGACCTCGGGTTCGGGCTCGACGACGTCGCCGCCCTCCTGGACGGCGACACCGACCCGGTCGACCATCTCCGTCACCAGCACCGGCTGCTCAGCGAGCAGCTCACCCGCATGCAGGGACTCGTGGCGGCCATCGAACGAGAGCTGGAGGCACACATGTCAGGCATCAGGTTGACACCCGAGGAGCAGCTGGAGGTCTTCGGAGAGTCCTGGGACCCCGCATACCAGGAGGAGGCGCACGAGCGCTGGGGCGACACCACGGCCTGGGCGCAGAGCCACGAGCGCACGCGCTCCTGGACGAAGGAGGACTGGCAGGAGGTGAAGCGGAGGACGGATGCGCTGAACGCACGGCTCGCCGACGCCTTCGCCGACGGGGTCCGACCCGGGTCCCCCCGAGCGGACGAGCTCGCCGAGGAGCACCGTGCAGAGCTGAACCGCTTCTACGACGCCGACCACGCGCTGCACCGCGGCGTGGTCGCCTTCACGACCGGCGACGAGCGCTTCCGCGCGCAGCTGGAGGATCTGGCGCCCGGTCTCTCCGACTGGTGGCGGGCCGTCGTGGACTCCAACGCCGACCGGCAGGGCTGACGTCGCGGCCCGGCGGGGTGGTCAGGCCGCGGAGGCCGAGACCTCGCCGGGCGTGATCGTCGAGACGCTCGCGAGGTCGGTGGCCTCCTCGATGGCCAGCAGCGTGCTGACGTCGAGCAGGACCTTGCTGAGCGGGACGTCGAGCGCTGCGGCGAGCGCAGCGAGCAGCTCCGAGCTCGGCTCCTTCTGCCCTCGCTCGACCTCGGAGATGTAGCCGAGCGACACCCGGGCCTTGGCGGACACGTCGCGGAGCGTGAGTCCCTGGGCGACCCGGCGGGCGCGCAGCACCTCACCGACCAGCTGCCTCATGGCGGTCATGGTCCACCTCCTCCGCGTGGGTCACGTCGGGATCAACGTCGCTCGACCGGAGGTGATTCCCCGGCTCCGTGACAGGTCCTACTCACAGAGCGTAGCGACCAGGGACGACAGCGCAGCACCGACCGTCCCCCGACGGACGGCGTCGCGATCGCCGTCGAGGTGCAGCGGCTCGGACCGCAGGCGGTGGCCGGGTCCGTCGAGGCCGAGGAAGACGGTGCCGGCCGGCTTGCCCTCGTTCGGGCCCGGACCGGCCACGCCCGTCGTCGCGATGCCCCAGTCCGCCTCGAGCAGCCGTCGCACGCCGTCGGCCATCTGCGCAGCCGTGCCGGGGTCGACGGCGCCTCGCTGCGCCAGGTGCTCGCCGTCGACGCCGAGCACCGAGTGCTTGACCCGCGTCGCGTACGACACGACGCCGCCCACGACGACGTCGGACGCGCCAGGCACGTCGACGAGCGCCGCGCACAGCAGGCCGCCCGTGAGGGACTCCGCGCACGCGATCGTCTCGCCCCGCTCCCGCAGGAGACGGACGGCCTCGACCGCGGCCGGCAGCGGCGTCACGCCGCGCTCTTCGCGTCCCGTCGCAGGACGATCGCGTCACGGACGTACTGGACGGCCGTGACCACCGTGATGACGAGGGCCGCGGCCATGAGCACGTGGGTGACCCAACGCAGCACGTCGCTCGTGGTGTTGTCCCACAGCTCGAACGGCAGGACGTAGCCGCCGATCGCGAGGGCCTGCAGCGTCGTCTTGATCTTGCCGCCCTGGCTCGCGGGCATGACGCCGTACTTCTTCACGACGAAGCGCATGAGGGTGATGCCCCACTCGCGCACGAGCAGCACGATCGTGACCCACCACCACAGCACGCCGATGATCGACAGCCCGACGAACGCCATGCCGGTGAGCGCCTTGTCGGCGATCGGGTCGGCCAGCTTGCCGAAGTTGGTGACCAGGTTGTGCTTGCGGGCGAGGTCGCCGTCGATCCGGTCGGTGACCATGAGCAGGGCGAACGCGACCCAGGCCCACACGCGGGTCGAGACGTCCTGGCCGTCCTGGGTGAGCAGCAGCCAGCCGAACAGCGGCACGCCGAGGATGCGCACGACCGTGAGGGCGTTGGCGATGTTCAGGTTGCTCGGGACGTGCTGGGGGTCCTGCTGGTGGCTGGCGTGGGCCGGCTCCATGGGTGCCTCTCGCTCGCGGGACGGACGGTTCAGTATGCCCCACCGCGTCGACGGGCGATCTCCTCGCGAGCCTCCTCGACCGACACGGTGGTCCCGAGGCCGAGGGGCGCGGTGTGGATACGGCGTCCGTCCGGGCTGATCACCTTCACCCGCGGGTCGAGCAGGCCGTCGCGCGGCTCGACCCGGATGTCGGCCATCTCGCTCCAGAGCAGACCCACCCACCCGTCGCCGTCGCGCATGCGCACGCCGTGCGCGTCGGCCACGAACAGGGGCGTTCGGGCGTCACGCACGCCCTGCAGGACGGTCAGCGCGAGGAACAGCAGGACGCCGCCCGGCACCCAGAGCGCGGTGTCGTCGCGCTCCCAGGCGAGGAAGCCGAACCCGGCGCCGACGGCCAGCGCGGCGAGCCCGACGACGAGGTAGAGCAGCGCTCGGCGGCGGATCTCGAACGGCTGGTCGTCGACGACGTCGTCCTGCAGCGACTCGAGACGCTCGGTGCTCACGGCCATCACCTCATCCTGCGCTGATCGACGCGAGGACGTCGTCGAGGTCGTCGGGCTTCACGAGCACGTCGCGCGCCTTGGAGCCCTCGCTGGGCCCGACGACGCCGCGGCTCTCCATGATGTCCATGAGGCGTCCGGCCTTCGCGAAGCCGACGCGCAGCTTGCGCTGCAGCATCGACGTCGAGCCGAACTGCGTCGTGACGACGAGCTCGACGGCCTGGAGCACGAGGTCGAGGTCGTCGCCGATGTCGTCGTCGAGGTCGCGCGCGGCCTGGGCCGGGGCGGTGACGTCCTCGCGGTAGCTGGGCTGCAGCTGCTCCTTGCAGTGCTTGACCACCTCCGCGATCTCCGCCTCGGTGATCCAGGCACCCTGCATGCGCATGGCCTTGTTCGCGCCCATCGGCAGGAAGAGCCCGTCACCCTGGCCGACCAGCTTCTCCGCGCCCGGCTGGTCGAGGATGACGCGGCTGTCGGCGAGCGAGCTCGTGGCGAACGCCAGGCGGCTCGGCACGTTGGCCTTGATGAGGCCGGTGACGACGTCGACGCTGGGTCGCTGCGTGGCGAGCACCAGGTGGATGCCCGCCGCACGGGCGAGCTGCGTGATGCGCACGACCGAGTCCTCGACGTCGCGCGGGGCGACCATCATGAGGTCGGCGAGCTCGTCGACGACGACCAACAGGTACGGGTAGGGCGTGAGGACCCGCTCGCTGCCGGGCGGCGCCTGCAGCGAGCCCGCCCGGACCGCCTTGTTGAAGTCGTCGACGTGCCGGAAGCCGAAGTTGGCGAGGTCGTCGTAGCGCATGTCCATCTCGCGCACGACCCACTGCAGCGCCTCGGCCGCCTTCTTGGGGTTCGTGATGATCGGCGTGATGAGGTGCGGGATGCCCTCGTAGGCGGTCAGCTCGACGCGCTTGGGGTCGACCATGATCATCCGCACCTCGTCGGGCGTTGAGCGCATGAGCAGCGACGCGATCATGGAGTTCACGAAGCTCGACTTGCCCGATCCGGTGGCGCCGGCGACCAGCAGGTGGGGCATCTTCGCCAGGTTCGCGACGACGAAGCCACCCTCGACGTCCTTGCCCAGCCCGATGACCATCGGGTGGTGGTCGCCGCGGGCCTTGCCGGAGCGCAGCACGTCGCCGAGGGAGACCATCTCCTTGTCGACGTTCGGGATCTCGACGCCGATCGCCGACTTGCCGGGGATCGGGCTGAGGATGCGCACCTCGTTGGACGCGACGGCGTAGGAGATGTTCTTGCTGAGCGCGGTGACCTTCTCGACCTTGACGGCCGGGCCGAGCTCGACCTCGTAGCGCGTGACCGTCGGGCCGCGGGTGTAGCCCGTGACCTGCGCGTCGATCTGGAACTGCTCGAGCACCTCGGTGAGCCGCTCGACGACCTCGTCGGAGGCGGCCGACCGGGCCTTGTGCGGGCTGCCCTCCCGCAGGACGGTGGAGTCGGGCAGCGCGTACACGACGTCGCCGGACAGCGAGAGCTGCTCGGCGCGGGCCGGGAGCGGCTCCAGCGGCGGGAGGACGACGTCGGCCGGGTCGTCGACCTCGGCGGCCGGCGGCTCGGGCGCCGACGCGGCGGCGGCTGCGGCTGCTTCGGCCTCCGCAGCCTTCTCGGCCTTGCGTCGCTGACGCGCCGAGACCTGACGGTCCTCGTCGGGCCCGTCGACGAGCGGGTTCTCGTAGGGCTCGTCCGGCACCGTGCGCGGGTGGCGCTTGCGAGGGGTGTCGACCGGCTCCTGCGGCTCGGCCGAGCGGCCGAGGGCCTTGTCGCGGGCCTCGCGGAACCGGGTCGGCACCGCGTGCAGCGGGGTGGCCGTCACCACGAGCAGCCCGAAGACGACCAGGAGCACCAGGATGGGCGCGACCGCGAACGGCGAGCGCAGGAGGTCGACGGGGATGGCGGAGAAGAGGAAGCCGACCGCTCCCCCGGCGTCGCGCACGGCGGGCATGTCGTCGGGGCGGGGCACACCGTGCGCCAGGTGCACCAGGCCGAGCACACCGCCGCTCATGGCGGACCAGCCGATGACCTGGCGCCCGACGGGACCGTTGCGGTCGGGGTGGCGCAGCGTGCGCCACGCGATGACGGCGAGCACGATGGGCACCGCCCAGGCGAGCAGGCCGACCGAGCCGGTGGTGGCGGCACGGACGCCGTCGGCGACGGCGCCGGGCACCTGCCACCAGACCGACGCGGCCACGACGATGGCCAGGGCGACGATGCCGAACCCGACGCCGTCACGGCGCTGCTCGGGCTCGAGCTCGGCCGCGGAGTGCCCGATGCTGCGGGCCACCGCACCGACCGCGCCCGCGATACCGAGCCAGATCGCCGTCAGGGCGCGCGCGACGCCCCCGACGACGACCGCGACCGGACCGGGGCCCGTGCGCGGGGCAGGCTTGCGTGCCGCGGGCTTGCGCTTCGCGGTGCTGGAGGCAGGCTTCTTGCGGGCCTGGCTGCCGGACGGCCGCTTGCGCGGCGGGGAAGACGTGCGGGTCGCCATGGCGAGAGCCTAAACCACAGGTCGAGGGTCGGGCGGTTCCCACGCCGTGGGCGCGGGTTTCCGCCTCCGCTGCGCGGTGCGGGGCTCAGAGGGCCGGGACGCCCAGGCCGAGGGCCTGGTGGAACCGCGTGAGGACGAGGTCGACGACGCGACGGTCCGGGATGCCGCCGTCGAGCACGGGGGCCGTCACCAGGTCGGCGCCACTCTGGCGCAGCTGGTCGGCGTCGCGCCCGGGGGTCAGCACGTAGGAGGCCACCACGACCCGGCGTCCGTAGGCGCGGGCGATGTCGACGGCGTCCGAGAGCGGCGTGTCCTTGCCGCCGATCGAGCCGACGTGCACCGGACCGCCCCAGACCGCGCTCACGAGACGCGCCATCCGCGAGTAGCCGCTGATCGCCCCGTCGTTCTCCGAGCCGGAGACGCCCAGCACGATCGTGTCGTCCTTGCGGGCGCCCGCCTCGATGAGTCGCTGCACGGCCAGCTCGGCCAGCGTCCAGTCCGGGCCGAGCGCCGGGGCGACGACCAGGTCCGGGTCGTGACCGCGAGCCACCTCCAGCGCCATGGCCACCTCGCTGTGCGGCACGAGGGTCAGCGGCACGGCGACGCGCACGGGCGGGTAGGTCTCGTCGTGGCTCATGATCTCGACGGGCGTGTCACGCACGTCCACCGACGGGGCGTCGCGACGCACGGCGCTGATGAGCGCCTGCAGCGCCGCTCGCTCGGCGACTCCCGCGTGGCCGGAGGAACAGGCCAGGAGCGCCTCGTCGGAACGTCGGATCACCACGGGCGACTCCCCCTCACTGCCGGAACCGGTGCACGGCCGGCAGCGACGTGCGTAACGTCGCCGCCGGCCGCAACCGGTGTCCCACCACGGTTCGGCCCCGCGCCGAACTCTTGACCACGACGTTAGGCAGCCTGTGTTTCGCGGCCAGCGCCCTCGCGTTTCGGGCGCGTAACAGTCCGAGGGACCTTGGTCACGCCTCGAGGACGATGGGGATGATCATCGGACGACGCCGCAGCTTGCGGCCCGCGAACGAGCCGAGCACGCGTCGCACGACCTGCTGGAGCTGCTTGGTGTCGTGGGTGCCGTCGCGCAACGACTGCTCGATGGCGTCGACGATGCGCGGCGTGACCTCGTCGAAGACCGACGGGTCCTCCGCGAGTCCACGGGCCTGGATCTCCGGTCCGCTGACGATCTTGCCGTTGGTCGAGTCGACCACGACGACGACGGAGATGAAGCCCTCGTCGCGCAGGATCCGCCGGTCCTTCAGCTCGCTGTCGGTGATCTCCCCGACCGAGGAGCCGTCGACGTAGACGTACCCGCACTCGACGGCGCCGACGATCGACGCGTGCCCGTCGACGAGGTCGATCACGTAGCCGTCCTCGGCGAGGAGGACGTTCGGCACGCCGGTCTGCGTGGCCAGGGCGCCGTTGGCGTGCAGGTGACGGATCTCGCCGTGCACCGGCAGCACGTTCGACGGCTTGACGATGTTGTAGCAGTAGAGCAGCTCGCCGGCCGACGCGTGGCCCGAGACGTGCACGAGGGCGTTGCCCTTGTGCACGACGCGCGCACCCAGCTTCGTGAGGCCGTCGATCACGCGGTAGACCGCGTTCTCGTTGCCGGGGATCAGCGACGACGCCAGCAGCACGGTGTCGCCCGGCTCCAGGCTCACCTGCTGGTGGCTGCGGTTGGCGATCCGCGACAGTGCCGCCATCGGCTCGCCCTGCGAGCCGGTGGACATGAGGACCATCTTCTCCGGCGGTGCGGCGTCGATCTTGTCGACGACGACGCCGTCGGGCACGTGCAGGTACCCGAGGTCGCGTGCGATCTGCATGTTGCGCACCATCGAGCGGCCCACGTACGCGACCTTGCGGCCGTGCTTGGCCGCGGCGTCGAGCACCTGCTGCACGCGGTGCACGTGCGAGGCGAACGAGGCGACGATGATCCGCTGGCTGCTCGACGCGAACACCGCGTCGATCGCCGGGGTGATGTTGCGCTCCGCGACCGTGAACCCGGGCACGTCGGCGTTCGTGGAGTCGGTGAGGAACAGGTCGACACCCGCCTCGCCGAGGCGGGCGAAGGCCCGCAGGTCGGTGATGCGGCCGTCGAGCGGCAGCTGGTCCATCTTGAAGTCGCCCGTGTGCAGCGCGACGCCGGCGGGCGTCTTGACCGCCACGGCGAGCGCGTCGGGGATGGAGTGGTTGACCGCGACGAACTCCAGCTCGAACGGGCCCAGGTTCAGGACGTCGTTCTCGGCCACCACGTGCTGCGGGACGTCGCGCAGGCGGTGCTCGCGCAGCTTCGGCTCGACCAGGGCGAGGGTCAGCTTGGAGCCGACGACCGGGATGTTGCCGCGCTCGCGCAGCAGGTACGGCACACCGCCGATGTGGTCCTCGTGCCCGTGCGTCAGCACCACGGCCACGACGTCGTCGAGCCGGTCACGGATGGGACCGAAGTCGGGCAGGATCAGGTCGACGCCCGGGTGGTGCTCCTCGGGGAACAGCACCCCGCAGTCGACGACCAGGAGCTTGCCGCCGAACTCGAAGACGGTCATGTTGCGACCGATCTCTCCGAGGCCGCCCAGAGGGATGACGCGCAGGGTGTTCGTGCCGAGTGCCGGGGGCGTCCCCAGCTCCGTGTGCATGTGGCTCAAGGAGTGTCCGTTCAGTCGAGGAGGCCGACACCTACGAGGGCGTCGCGCACCAGCGCGACCTCGTCCTCGGTGGCGTCGACCAGTGGTGCACGGGTCGTGCGGTTGTCGAGGACGCCGAGCAGCTGCAGGGCAGCCTTCGCGGCGATGACGCCTTGCGTCAGGGTCATGATCGCGCGGACGAGCGGGATCATGCGGTCGTTGATGCGCCTGGCCTCGACGAGGTCGCCCGCGTCGAGCGCCGCGATCATGTCGGCCCAGGGCTCGGCCGTGATGTTGCCGCACGTGCTCACGACGCCGCTGGCTCCGTAGGCCATCCAACCCAGGGTCAGCGCGTCGTCGCCCGAGTAGAGGCGGATACCGGTCTCGCGCATGAGGTAGGCGCCGCGCTCGAGGTCACCGACCGCGTCCTTGACCGCGACCACGAGCGGGTTGCGGCGCAGCTCGAGGTAGGTGGACTCGGCGATCGTCGTGCCGGAACGGCCCGGGTGGTCGTAGAACATCACCGGCACGTCACCGCCCGCGGCGGCGACCTCGTGCACGTGCCTGACGATGCCGGCCTGGGGAGGCTTGCTGTAGTACGGCGTCACGACGAGCAGGCCGTGCGCGCCGGTCTTCGCGGCACTCTGGGCCAGCTCGACGCTGTGCCGCGTGTCGTTCGTGCCGACCCCCGCCACGATCGTGGCGCGGTCGCCGACCGCCTCGAGGACGGCCGCCAGCAGGCGCGCGTCCTCCTCCCCCGTCGTCGTCGGGGACTCACCGGTCGTGCCACTCACCACGATGCCGTCGTTGCCGTGGTCGACCAGGTGCGTCGCGAGCTTCTGCGCCGCGTCGACGTCGAGGGCCCCCTCAGGGGTGAACGGCGTGACCATGGCGGTCAGGACGCGGCCGAACGGTGCGGCCTCGCTGGCGAGCGGGGAGGTCATGGACCGAGGTTACCGCTGACCGCCGTCAGCATCCCCGCCGCACCTGTGCCGTCCTGCCGTCCACGGCCCGGCACCCCCGCTGCGCCCTCTGCCGCCCACGGCCCGGCACCCCCGCCGCGCCCTCTGCCGCCCACGACCCGGCACCCCCGCCGTGCCCTCTGCCGGGGCCGCTACCGTCGGCGCATGACGTCGTACGAGCTCGACCGTGCCGTCGCCTCCACCCCGGGCGACGACGGGCGCCGCCACCTGACCCTCACTGCGGACTGGAACACGCCCAACGGCACGGCCAACGGCGGCTACGTGCTCGCGATCCTGGCCCGTGCGGTGCTCGACGAGGCCCGCACCAGCGCACCGGACCACCCGGACCTGCTCACCGTGTCGGTCAGCTACTTCAAGCCGCCGACCCCCGGACCGGCGTCGGTCGAGGTCACCACCCTGCGCGTCGGTCGGCGCGTCTCGGTGCACCAGGCCGCCCTGCAGCAGGGTGGCCGCACCGTCGCGCACGCCGTGATCTCCCTGCACGACTGGGACACGGCCGGCACCGTCGAGCACCTCCCGCACGCCGCGCCCGCAGTCCCCGGGCCCGACGAGAGCACCGACCTGTCGCCGTTCATCCCGACCGGTGCCGTCCCCATCGTCGAGCGCTACGCGTCGCGATCGCCCGAGGTGCCGGGCTGGCTGCGCGGCGAGCCGTCGGGCTCCCCCGAGGCGACCGTGTGGGTCCGACCCAAGGACGGCCGCCGGGTCGACGCCCTCGCGGCAGCCGCCATCGTCGACGGGTACCCGCCGGTCACGGCCGAGCTCGGCCACCTCGCGTCCGCCACGGTCCAGCTCACGGTCCACCTGCGTCGACGTCCCGACAGCGCCTGGGCGCTGCTCCACGTCACGACCCGGCACGTCCAGCAGGGCTACCACGACGAGGACGTCGAGCTGTGGGACGAGCAGGGTCGCCTCGTGGCCCAGAGCCGTCAGCTGGCCGTGCTGTCCTGAGGGCGCGCGCGGCCGACCGCGACGTCGAGCGCGCGACCGGCGCCCACCACCGCGACGGCGGTGAGCAGCACGAGCGCACCGGCGACGACGGCCGCGACCGGGTCGTCGAGGACCAGCTGCGGGATCGCCCGCTGCGGCACGAGCGACGCCGCGGCGCCCGCGCCCACCAGGCCGATCCAGTTGCCGGTCATCGCGGCGCGGTGCTCGGGGATCCGGCCCTGTCGGGCCCTGACCACCCCCAGCGGCACGGTGACGAGCGTGACGACCGACAGGGCGTGCAGCGCGCTGAAGTGACCCGGCCGGATCTCCTGGATCCAGAACGACGTGACGGCGACGTAGAGGATCGCCACCACCCACGCCCGCCCCGCCAGGCGATGGCCCCGCGTGCCGCGCGGTCCCACGAAGAGCTGCCAGAAGCCGACGACCAGCGCGACGAGAGCCGCGAAGGCGTGCGTCGCGATCAGCGGCGTCATGGCGTCTCCGGTCGCAGCACCTGGAGCAGGGGGTCGGTCACGGCGCGGACCTGGTCGGCCGTGACGTCGCCGGCCTCCAGGAGACGTCCGAACGCGTCCTCGAGCAACGCCCCACCGTCGGCGACGAGCCGCTCCCCCGCCGAGGTCAGCGTCAGCGCGCTGCGGTTGCCCGTGCCCGGCGTGCGTGCGGCGGTCAGCAGCCCGGCCTCGGAGAGCGTGCGGACCATGCGGCTCGCGGCGGGGGCCGAGACGTCCTGCGCGGCGGCCAGCTCGGCCTGGGTCGGCGTGCCCAGCGCCTGCACCGTGACGAGGGTGAGGAAGCGCGCATAGCTCGTGCCATGGGCTGCGCGCAGCATCTCGTCGGCGGCCGCGTCGAGCGCGGCGACGAGCGTGTGCAGGCGGTAGGCCGGCTGCCGGGGGTCGTAGGTCACCCCGCCATCATGCAGCGGTTAACTTAACCGTGTCAAGATACCGGGGTGTAGGTGACGATCTCGAACGGCACCCGCTCGGGATCCGGTCCCACGTGCGGCACGCTGCCGACCTCGTGCCAGGCCTCCCAGTCGACCCGCGGGAAGAAGGCGTCGCCGTCCGGCGCAGCCGCCACGCGGGTCACGACCATGACGTCGACGAGGCCCTGCTCCAGCGCCTGCGCGTACACCTGCGCGCCACCGACGAGGAAGACGTCGTCGTCGAGCTCGCGGGCCGTGGCGAGCGCCTCCTCGAGCGACGCGGCGACGAGCACGCCGTCGCCCCGAGGCCCCGACGACCAGTCCGGGTCGCGGGTCAGGACGATCGTGGTGCGACCCGGGAGCGGCCGACCGATGGAGTCGTAGGTGGCCCGCCCCATGACCAGCGGGTGGCCGAGGGTGAGGCGCTTGAAGTGGGCGAGGTCCTCGGGCAGGCGCCACGGCAGTGCCCCGTCGACCCCGATCACCCGGTTCGCGCCCATCGCGACGACGAGCGTGACGCTCATACGGCGATCGGCGCCTTGATGCCCGGGTGCGGGTCGTAGCCGGTGACCTTGATGGCGTCGAAGTCGAAGCCGTCGATGCTGGTGACCGTCGGGTCGAGCCAGAGCTCCGGCAGCGGACGCGGCTCGCGCTGCAGCTGCAGGCGCGCCTGGTCGAGGTGGTTGAGGTAGAGGTGCGCGTCGCCGAACGTGTGCACGAAGTCGCCCACCCGCAGGCCGGCGACCTGCGCCACCATGTGCGTCAGCAGTGCGTAGGAGGCGATGTTGAACGGCACGCCGAGGAAGACGTCGGCCGAGCGCTGGTACAGCTGGCACGACAGCCGGCCAGGTCCGCCGTCGTCGGCGGGAGCCACGTAGAACTGGAAGAACGCGTGGCAGGGCGCGAGCGCCATGGCCGGCAGGTCGGCGACGTTCCAGGCGCTGACGATGTGGCGCCGGGAGTCGGGGTCGGCCTTCAGCGCCTCGACGACCTGGGCGAGCTGGTCGACCGTCTCGCCGGACGGCGTCGGCCAGCTGCGCCACTGGTGCCCGTAGACCGGGCCGAGCTCGCCGTCGTCGTCGGCCCACTCGTCCCAGATGGTGATGCCGTGCTCACGCAGCCACGTGGTGTTGGTGTCGCCGCGGACGAACCAGAGCAGCTCCCCGACGACCGACCTGAGGTGGATCTTCTTGGTGGTGACGAGCGGGAACCCCTCGGAGAGGTCGAAGCGCATCTGGTGCCCGAACACGCTGAGCGTGCCGGTGCCGGTGCGGTCGCCCTTCTCGACCCCCTCGTCGAGGACGCGGCGGACGAGATCGAGGTAGGCCTGCATGACTCGCAGGATACTCGCCCCCACGACCGTCCCGGTCGTGCGAGACTCTGGGCGTGCCCCTCGCCGAGTACGAGGCCTCGCCCCAGGAGGTCCGCCGTTTCGCCCTCCTGCAGATCGTCCTGACTGCCGCCTTCATGACGCTGATCTTCCTGGCGCTGGGCGGCACCGACGCCGACCTCCCGCCGTGGTGGCTGCTCGGCGTGCTCGGGCTCGGGCTCGTGGCTGCCGCGGTGCTCTCCGAGCGCGTGTGGCTGCAGTCGTCGCCGCTCGACCCGGAGGCCGACCCCGCCGAGAACCAGCGGCGTGCCGTCGGCATCTTCGCCGCCCAGACGGTCCGCAAGCTCGTGTTCTGCGAGGCCGTCGTATTGGTCTCGATCCTGGTCGCCTTCGTCGGCTCCTGGGGCGGGTGGACGATCCTGCTCGTCGGCGTGCCCGGTCTCTTCCTCCTCGGCTGGGAGACCTGGCCGGGGCTGCGGAACCTGTCGATGACGGCGGCGATGCTGGACGCCCAGGGCGCCGACTCCCGACTGGTCGAGAGCTTCCGGTCCTGGTGAAAGGGCTTGGAGCCCGCGCGACGACCGGTCCATACTGGGTGCCGAGCGGGATCAGTGGCCCGGCGGTCGTCACCGCCCCGGTCCCACGTGTCGTACCTCGCTCACGTCCCTCCACAGGACACTCTGGGTGATCCCGCCACGGCGGGTGGGGTTCAACTCCCCTCGTCGGCGCGGGCCGGCAGCCTCGGGACCTCCCGGGGCACCTGGACGCGAGGCCCTGCAGGACTCCGGGTCCTCCGCCTCCCGCACGGGGCCGTCCCGCGCCGATCCACCATCCGACGACCACCCGAGAGGACCATCGTGAAGATCACCGTCCAGCCCCACGAGCGCGTGCTGGTGCACCGCGACGGTGCCCTCGTCGACGTCCTCGGACCGGGCCGTCACCGGCTGCGCCGCCGGCGGACCGTGCGGGCACGTCGTCGACGTGCGTGAACGTCTGCTCGGCCTCGCGACCCAGGAGGTGCCGACCTCCGACGGCCTGCGGGTCAAGGTCGGTGCCACGCTGACCTGGCGGGTCGTCGACCCCGTCGCCTGGCACGCCGTGGCGCTCGACCCGAAGGCCGTGGTCTACGAGGCAGCGCGACGCGCGGTGCGCGACGTGGTGGCCGCGTCCGACCTGGCCGGTCTCGCGTCGGGCGTGCCCGAGGACGACGTCCCCGCCGCCCTCGCCGCTGCCATCGGCACCGTCGGGGCGGAGGCCACGTCGCTGCGCGTCACCGACGTGCTCCCGCCGGCGGAGGTGCGCCGGGCGGTCGAGGCCGCCGAGGTGGCCCGGCACCGTGCGGTCGCGGCACTGGAGGAGGCGCGGGGGCAGAGCGCGGCCGTGCGCCACCTCGCCAACGTCGCCGGCGTGCTCGACGACCACCCCGCCCTCGCCGCGCTGCGGCTGGCGGAGGTGGCTGCGGCCGGCGGCGGCAGTGTCGTCGTCGAACGCCCGAGCGGCGCCGTCCGGTGAGCGGCGCCGACGTGAGCGTCCGGCTGGCCTGGCCGGACGACGCCCCCGCCATCGCCGAGGTGCAGCGCTCCGCGTGGGGCGCTGCCCTCGGCGAGGTCCCCGACGTCGACCTGGCGCCGGCGTGGGCGCGCCTGCTGGGCTCCCCGCCCGACGCGAGGGCCCGCGTGCTCGTGGCACTCGAGCAGGCGACGGTGCGCGGCGTGGCCTTCGTGCACCCGTGCCACGACCCCGACGCCGACCGGGTGGCCGACGGCGAGGTCGGCGAGCTGCTCGTCGATCCCCGGCACCGCGGCACGGGACACGGCTCGCGGCTGCTCCAGGCCGCCGTGGACACGCTGCGCGCCGACCACTTCGTCCGCGCGCGCTGGTGGGTGTCGACCACCGACGACCGGCTGCGTGCCTTCGTCGTCGGCACCGGCTGGACGGCCGACGGGGCCCATCGCGAACTCGCCGACGAGGCCGGCGGCCGGACGGTCAAGCAGGTCCGGCTCGTCACGTCGCTCGTCGAGGCATGAGCGGCGTCGCCGGCCCGGACCGCGCCGCCCGACGTCGCGTGGTCGCGGACTCCCTGGGGGTCGGCGCCGCGACCGGCGCCTACGGCGTCTCCTTCGGTGCCCTCGGCACCACCTCGGGACTCGACGTCCTGCAGACCTGCGTGCTCTCCCTGCTCGCGTTCACGGGTGCGTCGCAGTTCGCGTTCGTCGGCGTGGTCGCGGCCGGAGGGGCGCCCGTCACCGGCGCGGTGACGTCGGTCCTGCTCGGGTCGCGCAACCTGTTCTACGGTCTGAGCATCGCGTCGGTGCTGCGGCTGCACGGGGTGCGCCGTGTGCTCGGCGCGCACCTCGTGATCGACGAGTCGACCGCCGTCGCCCTCGCCCAGCGCCACCCGGCCCTCGGGCGACTGGGGTTCTGGTGGACGGGCGCATCGGTGCTCGTGCTCTGGAACCTGTCGACCCTGCTGGGCGCGCTGGCCGGGACGGCGATCGGCGACCCCCGCACCTACGGCCTCGATGCCGCCGTCGGCGCCGCGTTCCTGGGCCTGCTGTGGCCGCGTCTGGACGGACCGCTCCCCCGCCTCGTCGCCCTCTGCGGCGCCGCCGTGGCGGCCGGCCTCGTGCCGTCCACCCCGGCCGGGCTGCCCATCATCGCCGGCGGAGCCATGGCGGTGGCGCTGGGCCTGGTCCTCGGTCGCGCCCGGCGCGACGCGCGAGGCGGTGCGCCGACGTGAGCGCCCTCTGGGTCGGCATCGTGCTGACGTGCGCCGGCTGCTACGCGCTGAAGCTCGCGGGCCTGTCCGTGCCCGAGCGCGTCCTCGAGCACGCGACGACGCAGCGCGCGGTCGGTCTCATCCCGGTGGCGCTGCTGGGCGCCCTGGTCGCCGTGCAGGTCCTGGCCGACGGGCAGCGGCTCACCGTCGACGCGCGTCTGGCGGGCCTGGGCGTCGCCGCAGTGCTGCTGGCGCTGCGGGTGCCGTTCCTGCCGATGGTCGTCGCGGCCGCCCTCACGGCGGCACTGCTCCGTGCGGTCGGCTAGGTCGTCCGCGTACCGAGCCCCTGCTCGGGCCGCAGCCGCAGGAAGAGGGCGTCGCCCTCGGCACAGACGACGTCGCCGTGCCGGACCTCCCCACGGACCGTGAGCTTGCGACCCTCGACGCGCTCGATCCAGGCCTCGACCTCGAGCTCGACGTCGATCGGGGTGAGCGCGCGGTAGTCGGTGCGCAGGAACGCCGTGCGCGTGATGGCCTGGGCCTGCGCGGCGGCGAGCATGCCGAGCACCTCGTCGAAGACCAGGGAGACGACACCGCCGTGCACGGCCATGCCGCCGCCCATCGACCAGCGTCCGAAGGTCACGTTCCCGGCCACCCGCGAGGCGTCGCGTGTGTGCATCCGGATCTCGGGCAGCATCGCGTGCCCGCGGACGGGCAGCTGCGGGACGCGTCCGTTGACCTGCTCGAGCTCCTCGCCCGCGAGCGGGGCGAGCCGCTCACGCCACGCCCGCAGGTCGTCGGCCAGCCGCGAGGCCACGTCGGCGTCGAACCGCGCGGCCGCCAGGGCGTCCTGGAAGGCACGCAGCTCCGACGCCATCTCTCCCCAGGCCGTCGCCTCGTCGTCGGTGAGCCCCGCGCTGAAGATCGACTCCCAGCTCACGCGTCGAGCCCGAGCACCACGTCGAGCCCCACGGTGACGCCCGGTCGGTCCACCACGTGCCGCACGGCCGTGACCACGCCCGGCATGAAGGACTCACGGGTCGAGGAGTCGTGCCTCAGGGAGAGGATCTCCCCCTCACCGCCGAGGAGCACCTCCTGCGACGCGACGAAGCCGCGCGAGCGCACGGCGTGCACGGTGATGCCGTCGACCTTCGCGCCGCGGGCGCCGTCGGGGTCGGTGGTCGTGGCGTCGGGCACCGGGTCCGAGCCGGCCTCGGCACGGGCCGCGGCCACGAGCTCGGCGGTGCGCACGGCCGTCCCCGACGGGGCGTCGACCTTCGCCGGGTGGTGCATCTCGATGATCTCGACCGACTCGAAGAACGGGGCGGCCGTCGCGGCGAAGCGCATGAGGAGCACGGCGCCGATGGAGAAGTTCGGCACCACGAGCACGCTCACGTCGGTGCGCTGCCCGACCGCGTCGCGGACCGCGCGCAGCCGGTCGCCGTCGAAGCCGGAGGTGCCGACGACGACGTGCACGCCCTGCTCCACGCACCACAGCACCTGATCGAGCGCGACGTCGGGGGTCGTGAAGACCAGCGCGACGTCGGCCCCGTGCTCCGTGACCCGCTCCAGCGGATCGCCGACGTCGACCTGGGCGACCACCTCGAGCCCCTCGGCCGCCTCCAGCGCCGTCACCGACGTCGATCCCATGCGCCCCTGGGCGCCCAGCACGGCTACGCGAGTCGTCATGCGTCCACCCTAGTGAGCGAGCTCCTCGGCCAGCACCGAGAGCCCGGCGTGCAGCTCGGCGAAGGAGGTCGTGAGCGGCGCGAGGCCCAGCCGCAGGAGGTCGGGCTCGCGGAAGTCGGGGACGACGCCACGCTCGGTGAGCCGCGCCGTGAGCGCCCGTGCGTCGGGCACCCGGACGGTGACGTGGCTCCCCCGCCGGTCGGGCTCGCGCGGCGTGACCAGCTGCAGCGCGATCCCGCGCTCGCCCAGCGAGTCGAGGGCGTCGACCGTGAAGGCGGTGAGCAGCTCGGACTTCGTCCGGGCGGCCTCGACCCCGGCCTCGGCGACCATCGCCACGCCCTCGCGGACGGCGACGAGTCCCGCCACGTTGGGGGTCCCGGAGAGCAGCCGGCGCGCGTCGGTGGCCGGGCGGTACTCCTCGGCCATCGCGAACAGGTCGTCGGCGCTCCACCAGCCGGGCAGCGGCTGCTCGAGGTGCGGCAGGTGTCGCGCCGCGGCGTACAGGAACGCCGGCGCCCCGGGGCCACCGTTGAGGTACTTGTAGGTGCAACCGACGGCGAGGTCGACCTCGGCGGCGTCGAGCGACGTCGGGACGACGCCGGCCGAGTGGCAGAGGTCCCACACCACGAGCGCGCCCGCTGCGTGCACCTGCGCCGTGAGCGACGGGAGGTCGAGCAGCACGCCCGTGCGGTAGTCGACGTGGCTCAGCAGCACGACGGCCGTGCGCTCGTCGAGCACGTCGGCCAGCGACGCGGCGACGTCGCCCTCCGCGTCGCGATGCACGACGACGAGCTCGAGCCCGCGCTGGCGGGCGACCTGCTCGGCGAGGTAGCGGTCGGTCGGGAAGTCGCCCGCGTCGACGACGAGCCGGGTGCGTCCGGGAGCCAGCGAGGCTGCGGCGTGCAACGCCTTGGCGATGCCGATCGACGTCGAGTCGCCGACCACCGTCTGGCCCGCAGCGGCGCCGAGCAGCGCGCCGACCTCGTCGCCGACGAGGACCGGGAGCTCGACCCACCCCTCCGACCAGCCGCGGATCAGGCGGGCGCCCCACTCCTCGCGCACGAACGTCGCGAGCCGCTCGCGGGTGCGCAGCGGCAGACGTCCGAGCGAGTTGCCGTCGAGGTAGGCGACGACGTCGGCGTCGAGCTGGAACTGCTGCCGCCAGGCGGCGAGCGGGTCGGCGGCGTCGAGGGCCGCGGCACGTTCACGGAAGTCGCTCACCTTCGGGATCGTCTCACGGGCGCCCGGACCCCGGACGCGACGAGGCCCCCACCCCGAGGGGCGAGGGCCTCGTCGACCGTGCGTGGATCAGGCGTCGGCGCCGGCCTCGGCGGCCTCGGGGGCCTCCTCGGCGGCCGCGTCGGCCACGACCGGGATCAGCGAGATCTTGCCGCGGTCGCCGAGCTCGGCGATCTCGACCTGGACCTTCTGGCCGACCGTCAGCACGTCGTCGACGCTGCTGACCCGCTGGCCGCCGTTGAGGTCGCGCAGCTTGCTGATGTGCAGCAGGCCGTCCTTGCCGGGCGACAGGGCCACGAAGGCGCCGAAGTCGACCGTCTTGACCACGGTGCCGAGGTAGCGCTCGCCGACCTCGGGCATCGTCGGGTTCGCGATCGCGTTGATCGCGTCGCGCGCAGCGTCGGCCGAGCCGCCACCCTCGCCCGCGATGTACACCGTGCCGTCGTCCTCGATCGAGATCTTGGCGCCGGTGTCGGCCTGGATCTGGTTGATCATCTTGCCCTTGGGGCCGATGACCTCGCCGATCTTGTCGACCGGGACCTTCACCGTGATGATCCGCGGCGCGAACTGGCTCATCTCGTCGGGCGTGTCGATGGCCTCGGACATGACGTCGAGGATCGTCAGACGCGCACCCTTGGCCTGCGTGAGGGCACCGGCCAGCACGTCGGCGGGGATGCCGTCGAGCTTGGTGTCCAGCTGCAGGGCCGTGATGAAGTCCGGCGTGCCCGCGACCTTGAAGTCCATGTCGCCGTAGGCGTCCTCCGCACCGAGGATGTCGGTGAGGGTGACGTACTGCGTGGTGCCGTCGACCTCGCCGGAGATGAGGCCCATCGCGATGCCGGCGACCGGGGCGCGCAGCGGCACACCGGCGTTCAGCAGGCCGAGCGTCGAGGCGCAGACCGAGCCCATCGACGTCGAGCCGTTGGAGCTCAGCGCCTCCGAGACCTGGCGGATCGCGTACGGGAACTCCTCGGTGGTCGGGAGCACCGGCAGCAGAGCACGGCCGGCGAGCGCGCCGTGACCGATCTCGCGACGCTTCGGCGAGCCGACGCGGCCCGTCTCGCCCGTCGAGAACGGCGGGAAGTTGTAGTTGTGCATGTAGCGACGCGTGGTCTCGGGGCTCAGCGTGTCGAGCTTCTGGACCAGGTCGAGCATGTTCAGCGTCGTGATGCCCAGGATCTGGGTCTCGCCACGCTGGAACAGGGCCGAGCCGTGCACGCGCGGCACGACGCCGACCTCGGCCGACAGCTCGCGGATGTCGGCGAGGCCACGGCCGTCGATGCGCACCTTGTCGCGCAGCACGCGCTGGCGCACGAGGCTCTTGGTGACGGCGCGCAGCGCGGCGCCGACCTCCTTCTCGCGGCCCGCGAACTGCTCGCCGAGCTGGTCGAGCACGTCGGCCTTGATCGCGCTCTCGCGCTCCTCGCGGTCGGCCTTGGAGACGATCGTGAGGGCCTCGGACAGCGGGCCGGACGCGACCGCGGCGACGGCGTCGTAGACGTCGTCCTGGAAGTCGAGGAAGACCGGGAAGTCCTGGACGGGCTTCGCGGCGGCCTCGGCGAGCTGCTGCTGGGCCTCGCAGAGCTGGCGGATGAAGCTCTTCGACGCCTCGAGGCCGCCGGCGACGACCTCCTCGGTCGGCGCCTGGACACCGGACTGCACGAGGTCCCAGGTGGACTCGGTGGACTCCGCCTCGACCATCATGATCGCGACGTCGGTCGAGCCGTCGGCCTGCGTGGCGATGCGGCCCGCGACGACCATGTCGAACACGGCGTCCTCGAGCTGGCTGTGCGTCGGGAACGCGACCCACTGGCCGTCGATGAGAGCGACGCGCGTGGCACCGATGGGGCCGGAGAACGGCAGGCCGGAGATCTGCGTCGACGCCGAGGCGGCGTTGATGGCCAGGACGTCGTACGGGGTGTCGGGGTTGAGGGCCAGGACCGTGATGACGACCTGGACCTCGTTGCGCAGGCCCTTCTTGAACGTCGGGCGCAGGGGACGGTCGATGAGGCGACAGGTGAGGATGGCGTCCTCGCCCGGGCGGCCCTCGCGACGGAAGAACGAGCCGGGGATGCGGCCCGCGGCGTACATGCGCTCCTCGACGTCGACCGTGAGCGGGAAGAAGTCGAAGTGGTCCTTGGGCTGCTTGCCGGCGGTGGTGGCCGAGAGCAGCATCGTGTCGTCGTCGAGGAACGCGGACACGGAGCCGGCGGCCTGGCGGGCGAGCTGGCCCGTCTCGAAGCGGATGGTGCGGGTGCCGTAGCGACCGTTGTCGATGACGGTCTCGATGGCGTGGATGGTGTCGGACATGGGAGTCCCTTCTCGCGACGCGTGTCGCGCGGTGGGACGAGACCCGGACCTGCCGTGATGGTGGTCGGTCTTCGATCGAGGCCCGCGGCCCGGCGTACGCCGTCCCGAGGGCCACTACCGAGGACCGGACCCGACGTGGCGGCTCTCGTCCGTGGATGTGTCGTGTTCAGTTGTCGGGGCGCAGGGCCCCTGATGCAGTTCAGGCGGCCACCCGGAGGGTGACCGCCTGAACGAGGTCAGCGACGCAGACCGAGACGCTCGATCAGCGAGCGGTAGCGCTCGATGTCGGTGTTCTGCAGGTAGTTCAGCAGACGACGACGGCGACCGACGAGCAGCAGCAGGCCACGACGGCTGTGGTGGTCGTGCTTGTGCTCCTTGAGGTGGTCCGTCAGGTGCGAGATGCGCTGCGTGAGCAGCGCGACCTGGACCTCCGGGGAGCCGGTGTCGCCCTCGCTGCGGGCGTACTGGCTGATGATCTCGTCACGCGGGGTACCGGCGACGGTGGGGGCAGCGGTCTTCTTCGACATTCTTCTCCTGGGAGGTCGTTGCACGGCGCTCCCGGGCATGTCCACCGGGGCTCTACGGACCGTGGGCGTTCACACGCCGTCGTCCAGGTTATCAGCGCGCCGGTCGTTCCGACGAATCGCCTCGCCGTCGCGGACCGGGCGACGTCAGGAGAGAGCCGCGCGCGCCTGCTCGACGTCGGCGTGCATCTGCTCCACGAGCGCGTCGACGCCTCGGTACGCGACCATCGGGCGCAGGTGCGAGACGAGCTGCACCCGCACGGACCGGCCGTAGAGGTCGAGGTCGTGGCCGTGGTCCATGACGTAGGACTCCACGCGACGCTCCGTCCCCGCGAAGGTGGGGTTCGTGCCCACGGAGATCGCCGCGGGGTAGTCGGCGTCGCCGGTGAGCAGCCGTCCGGCGTAGACGCCGTCGGGCGGCACGCAGTAGTCGGCCTGCACGGGGACGTTCGCGGTGGGGAACCCGAGGTCGCGCCCGCGCTGGTCGCCGGGGGTGACGACACCGTCGACCTCGTGCGGACGCCCGAGCAGCTCGGCGGCCTCCTCCAGCCGGGCCTCGGCCACGAGGGCGCGGACCCGCGTGGACGACCACGGCTGGCCGTCGGCCCCGTGGCCGTCGCCGACGAGCGTGAAGGCGCTGGCGTCGCAGTCGTGTCGCGCGCACAGCTCGCGGAGGGTCTCGGTCGTGCCCGACGCCCGCGACCCGAACGTGAAGTTCTCGCCGACGACGACGTGACGCCCCTGCAGCTCCTCGACGACGACGCGCTCCACGAACTCCTCGGGCGACCAGCCCGCCATCGTGCGGTCGAAGTCGAGCACGCGCACGTGGTCGGCGCCCCGCACGCCGGGCGCGGGCTCGTGCAGCAGCTCGATCCGGCGCTGCAGCGACGTCAGACGCGGCGGGACGCGATCGGGCGCGAAGACCGCCACCGGGTGCGGGTCGAACGTGACGGCGACGACGGGCAGGTCCCCCGCGACCTCGCGGGTGCGTCGCAGCAGGGCCTGGTGGCCTCGGTGGACCCCGTCGAAGGTGCCGATGGTGACCGCCGTCGCGGTGCCCAGCGGGGCCGTCGAGGCGCCGCCGCGGTCTGTCCAGGTGCCCACCCCTGAACTGTGCCACACGCCGGCAGCACTGCCCTGCGACCGGGTACACCGCCCGCACCGGCCGGTGCGACGACCCGACGGATGAGAGTTCTCTCATCGACGTCTCATCGTGGCGTGCGCGAGCGTGCGGCACAGTGTCGCCATGACGCGAACCCGCTCCCTCGTGCCGATCGTCGTGGCCGTCGGCCTCGTGCTGCTCGGCGTCGTCGCGGCGCGGGTGGTGGCGCAGGAGGACGCACCGCAGGTCGACTACTCCCCGGTGACCGTGCCGACGTCGACCGGGACGCCCCGGCCCACGCTCTCGCCGACCCCCTCCCCGTCGGACGACCGCGACGACGACGAAGACGATGACCGGGACGACGATGACGACGACTACGAGCGCGTCCCGCAGACGCCGCGACCCATCGACGCCAGTGACGACGACCGGGAGGACGACCGGGACGACGATGACGACGACTGACCCGCGCGCAGACGGTCCACCGCGCTTCTCCGTCCGCCAGCGTCTGACCGCCGCCGTCGCCCTGCTGACGGCGGCGGCGCTCGTCGCGGTCGGGGCGACGCTGTTCGTCCTGGAGTCCCAGCGCATCGACCGGGTGATCGACGCGAGTCTCGGCCAGGAGGTCGGCGAGCTGCGACGCCTCCAGGCGGAGGGCGTCGACCCCGAGACGGGCCGGCCGTTCACCAGCCCCGACCGCCTGATCGCGTTCTTCCTGTCGCGCAACGTCCCCGACGCGGACGAGAACCTGTGGCACTTCCCCGTGTCCGGCACCCCGACGTTCGTCGGTGAGGGCCAGCGCGTGCTGCGGACGTCGCCGAGGTTCCCCGCCCTGGTGGAGCGCCTCACGCGTCGCGGTGGGGTCGCCGACCTCGACGTCGGCGGCCGGACCTTCCGCGTCGCGGTGCAGCCCGTGCAGCAGGGCGACGAGCGGGCTGCCTTCGTCGTCACCCACGACGTCGACGGCTCGCGCGCCCAGCTCCGCGAGCTGATGGTCACGTACGCGCTGCTCAGCGCGCTCTCCGTCATCCTCATCTCCGCCGTCGCGTCGTGGCTCGCCGGACGGCTGCTCTCCCCCGTGCGACGACTGCGCGAGACCGCCCGGGGCATCACCGAGGGCGACCTCGGCGGACGTCTCGAGGTGACCGGCAACGACGACCTCACCGAGCTGCAGCGCACCTTCAACGACATGCTCGACCGGCTCGAGGAGGCGTTCGCGAGCCAGCGTCGCCTGCTCGACGACGCCGCCCACGAGCTGCGCACCCCACTCACCGTGCTGCAGGGGCACCTGGAGGTGCTCGACCCGACCGACCCCGACGACGTCCGCACCACGCGCACGCTGCTGCTCGACGAGATCGACCGGATGACCCGCCTCGTCCACGACCTCCTGCTGCTCGCGAAGGCGGAGCGTCCAGACTTCGTCCGCCTCGAGCGCACCGACGTGGAGGCCCTCACGCTCGGGGCCCTCGAGCGCGCACGGGGACTCGCCGACCGCAGCTGGGTGCTCGACGCGGTGGCCCGCACCCACGTCGACGTCGACCCGCAGCGGCTGACGCAGGCGCTGCTCCAGCTCGCCGACAACGCCGTCCGGCACACCCGGCCGGGCGCCGAGGTCGGCATCGGGTCGCGGGTGCTTGACGGACACGTCGAGCTGTGGGTGCGCGACACGGGCGCCGGGGTCCCGTCGGCGCTGCGTGGGACGATCTTCGAGCGCTTCACCCAGGGCGACGGTGAGCAGGCCGGCTTCGGTCTGGGCCTGTCGATCGTCGCCGCGATCATGGAGGCGCACGAGGGTCGGGTGGTGCTCGACCCGCCCGGGGCGACGTCAGGTGCGACGTTCCGGCTCGTCATCCCGGCAGGAGGACTGTGGTGAACCGGATTCTCGTGGTCGAGGACGAGGAGCGGATCGCCTCGTTCGTCGCGAAGGGGCTGAAGGCCGAGGGGTTCACGCCGACGGTCGTCACCGACGGCGTGAGCGGTCTCGACTACGCGCTGACTGGTCCGTTCGACCTCATGGTGCTCGACATCGGACTGCCCGGGCTCGACGGCTTCACGATCCTCGAGCGCGTGCAGGCGGAACGACCCGAGCTGCCCGTCATCGTGCTGACGGCCCGTGACTCGGTGACCGACACGGTCCAGGCGCTCGAGGGAGGTGCGGCCGACTACATGAGCAAGCCCTTCCGCTTCGCCGAGCTGCTGGCCCGCGTCCGCCTGCGGCTGCGCGCCCCCGCCACCCCCGCCCCCGACGACGAGCTGGTCGCTGGCGACGTCCGCCTCGACCTGCGCCGACGTCGCGCGTACGTCGGCGAGCGCGAGGTCGAGCTGTCGGCCCGCGAGCTGTCGCTCGCCGAGGTGCTGATGTCGCACCGCGGGCAGGTGCTCTCGCGCGAGCAGCTGCTCTCCCACGTGTGGGGCTACGACTTCGACCCCGGCTCGAACGTCGTCGACGTGTACGTCGGCTACCTCCGCAGGAAGCTCGGCGCCGGACTCGTCACCACCGTGCGCGGGCTGGGGTACCGGGTGGACTGAGGCTCAGCGCCGCAGCGTGAAGCCCGACAGCCGCGCGGACGGCAGACCGGCGATCATCGGCTCCAGCTCGAGGGCGATCTGGCGCGGCGTGGGGCGCTGCGCCGGGTCGGGGTCGAGGCAGCGCCTGATGAGATCGGCGGCACCCCGATGGACGAAGCCGGGCAGCGGCTTCGGCTCGTCGTGCAGCTGCGCCCATCGGGGCTCACGGTCGAAGGCACGAAAGCCCGCGGCGGCCCGGAAGAGGGTGGCGCCGAGACCCCACACGTCGGCGGCGGGTCCGACGGTGCCGCGCTCCCCCGGCGCGCACTGCTCGGGCGCCATGTACTCGTCGCTGCCGACCGGATGGTCGAGGGCCGCGGCCTCGTCGACGTCGAGCGCGACGGAGAGGTCGACGAGCTGCGCGGGCGCACCCATGATCACGTTGCTGGGCTTCACGTCGAGGTGCACGACGCCCTCGCCGTGCAGGTAGTGCAGCACCGACGCGAGCTCGAGCGCGAGGGGCAGCAGCTGGTGCTCCGGCACCGCGCCGTGCCGCGAGATCAGCCGCGACAGGTTCGGGCCCTCGACGTGCTCGAGGACGAAGTAGGGACGGGCGCCCTCGTCGTCGTAGGAGAAGACGCGCGTGAGGCCGGGGTGCGCCAGACGTGCGAGCAGCGCGACCTCGCGCTCGAGTCCCGCGCGCGAGACGGGGTCGGCGACGTGCCCCGGCCGCAGCGCCTTCACGACGACCGGGGCGTGCAGCCGGTCGTCGAAGGCCAGCCACGCCTCGTACACGGTGCCGCCGCCGAGGTCCTTCACGGCCGTGAGGCCGGGGGCGATCTCGTCGCCCCCGGCCAGGCCCCACGCGTCGTCGGACATCAGCGGTCGGTGCCGGTCGTCGGCGCGGTGTTCTTCGTCGGCGCGGTGTTCTTCGTCGGCGCAGTGTTCTTCGTCGGCGCGGTGTTCTTGGTGGGAGCGGTGTTCCTCGTCGGGGCCGACTGGACCGTCTTCGCGGTGTTCGCGGTCGGGGCGGTGCCGCGGGTCTGGGCGGTGTTCGCCGTCTGCCGGGTGACGGTGGTGCTCAGGTCGTCGTCACGGTCGTCGTCATCGTCGTCGTCCGCGGTGACGACCCACGACGAGGTCGAGTCGTCGCGCTTGAGCACGGGGTCGCGGTCGCCGTCGGCGTGGGCGCTGGAGAGCGCGAAGCCGGCGGTGCCGAGCGCAAGGGTGCCGGCGACGGCGGCGATGGCGGTACGGGCGGTGGTCTTCATGGGTCCTCCTGGGGTCGATGCGATGACCCCAGGCTCCCGGTGCGTGGTGAGCCCTCCGTGAGACGTCGATGAGAGGCCTCTCATCGACGTCGAGCGCCTACAGCAGGGGGCGCAGCGGGGTCAGCAGCAGCTCGCAGGCGCGGGCGACGATCGGTCGGGACTGCCAGTGCTCGAGGGTCAGCTCGCGACAGTTCGCCAGGTCGGTCTCGAACACCGTCTCGAGGTGCTCGGCGAGGGCCGGGTCGACGACCTCGAGGTTGATCTCGTAGTTGCCGGTCAGGCTGAGCCGGTCGATGTTGGCGGTGCCGACGGTCGACCACTGGCCGTCGATGGTCGCGGTCTTCGCGTGCACCATCGCGTCCTGGTAGAGCTGGATCCGCACGCCGTGGCGCAGCAGCTCGCCGTAGAAGCCGCGGGACAGCCAGTCGGCGACGACGTGGTTGCTGACCTCGGGGACGATGATCGTCACCTCCACGCCGCGTGACCGGGCGTCCTTGAGGGCCTGCAGGATGTCGTGGTCGGGGATGAAGTAGGCGGCCGTGATGTGGATGTGGTGCCGGGCGCGGTCGATGGCCTCGAGGTACATGCCGCGGATCGGGAACACGAGCTGGCGCGGCACGTTGCGGTGGGCCCGCACGCTCGGCTCCCAGCTGGCCTCCCCCAGCGGCTCGATGGGCACCGGGTGCAGGTCGTTCCAGAAGTCGATGAAGGCGTTGTCGAGGTCCCAGACGGCCGACCCCTCGACCCGCAGGTGCGTGTCGCGCCACTGCGTGGCGTACAGGGAGCCCACGTTGTACCCGCCCACGAACCCGACCGTGTCGTCGACGACGAGGATCTTGCGGTGGTCGCGGCCCCAGCGTCGGGGGTTGAAGGGCTGCAGGCCCGTCTTCAGCACCGGGTAGCGCAGCACGTGGACGCTCGGCGGGAAGGTCAGGAACGAGCGCGGGACGACGAGGTTCGCGAACCCGTCGTAGATCACCCGCACGTCGACCCCGCGGTCGGCGGCGGCGACGAGCTCGCGCTTGAACGCCTCGCCCATCTCGTCGCCCTTGAGGATGAAGGTCTCGAAGAGGATGCGGGTGGTGGCGCCGCGGATCGCCGCGAGCATGTCGTCGTACAGGTCCTCGCCGTAGGTGTACGTCGTGGCGCTGTTCTCGCTGCCGACCGGCACGGTCCGCGGCGGCACGGTCGGGAAGCTCGTCTCGCTCGCGCCGCGGAGGATCTTGCGGACCTTGGTCGTGACCATCAGACCCGCCACGATGCCCACGACGGAGAGGAACCAGGTCTGCAGGGGACGCCAGATCAGGCGCTCGGTCGAGAGTCGGGCCACGTCGTCACCCTAGGGCACGGCGACGCGGGTCCCGGTCGACGTCAGACGAAGACAGCGACGGCGCGGGCGGACCCGCCGCGCTGCTCGTAGAGCGCCAGGAAGGTGCCGTCGGGCGCGAACAGGGCCACGGGACCCGTCGCACCGAGGTCGACGTCGGCGAGCGCTCGCCCGAAGCGCACCTCAGCAGCTGCCGCGTCGTCGAGGTCGAGCGACGGGAACGCCGCGCGGGCGGCGTCGTCGAGCGCGACGTGCTGCCACGACCGCTCGAGCTCCTCGAGCGTGCGGGCGACGTCGAGGTCGAAGCCCCCGACGCGGGTCCGGCGCAGCATCGTCAGGTGGCCACCGACGCCCAGGGCGGCCCCGAGGTCGCGGGCGAGGGCACGCACGTAGGTCCCGCTGCTGCACACCACGCGGGCGTCGACGTCGACCACGGCGAGACCGTCGACCTCGAGGTGCCGGACGTCGGTGACCTCGAACGTCGACACCGTGACGGGCCGGGCGGGGAGCTGCACGTCCTCCCCCGCGCGGACGCGGGCGTACGAGCGCCTCCCGTCGACCTTGATCGCCGACACGGCCGTCGGCACCTGCTCGATGTCGCCGGTGAGCGGGAGCACCGCGGCACGGACGGCGTCGTCCGTCACGCCGGAGGCGTCGGCCCGCTCCAGCAGGTCGCCCTCGGCGTCGTCGGTGACCGTGGTCTGGCCGAGCCGCATCGTCGCGAGGTACTCCTTGTCGGCCAGCTGCAGGTGGCCGAGCAGACGGGTGGCCCGTCCGACGCCGAGCAGCAGCACCCCTGTCGCCATCGGGTCGAGGGTGCCGGCGTGGCCGACCTTGCGGGTGCCGGCCAGGCGACGGGTGCGGGCGACGACGTCGTGCGACGTCCACCCGGCGGGCTTGTCGACCACGACGAGCCCGACGGGGGTCTCGCTCATGCCTGCTCGTCGTCCTCGTCGTCGTCCTCGGCCGCGCGCGGCTGCTTGTACGGGTCGGGGTCGCCCGCGTAGGTCTTGCCCTCGGCGGCCGCGGCGACGCGCTCGTCGCTCTCGCGCGCCTTGGCGAGCAGGTCCTCGATCTGGCGGGCCGACTCCGGGACCGCGTCGAGGAAGAACTCCAACGACGGGGTGTGCCGGGTGCCGAGCTGCTTGCCGACCTCGGTGCGCAGCAGCCCGGTGGCGCTGCGCAGGGCGGCCGCCGTGTCGGCTGCGGCGCGCTCGTCGCCCATGACGGTGTAGAAGACCGACGCGTTCTGGTGGTCGCCCGTGAGTCGCACGTCGGTGATCGTCACGAAGCCCAGGCGCGGGTCCTTGACCCGACGCTCGAGCATCTGGGCGATGATCACCTTGATGCGGTCGGCGAGCTGCTGGGTGCGCTGTCCGGCCATGGTTCCTCCTGCTGGGTCGCCGCCGCGGACCCAGGATCGCTCCCGGGCCCGCGGCGGACTGCTGACTCAGCTACGCGGCTTCTCGCGCAGCTCGAACATCTCGACGACGTCGCCGATCTTGATGTCGCCGTACCCCTTGAGGACGAGACCGCACTCGAAGCCCTCGCGGACCTCGGACACGTCGTCCTTCTCGCGGCGCAGGCTCGCGAGCTCGAGGTTGTCGGCCGCGACCGAGCCGTCGCGGAGCAGACGCGCCTTGGCGTTGCGCCGCAGCGTGCCGCTCGTGACCATGCAGCCGGCGATGTTGCCGATCTTCGACGAGCGGAAGATGTCGCGGATCTCCGCCGTGCCGAGCTGGTGCTCCTCGAACTCCGGCTTGAGCATGCCCTTGAGGGCCGCCTCGATCTCGTCGATCGCCTGGTAGATGACCGAGTAGTACTTGATCTCGACACCCTCGCGGTCGGCCAGCTCCGTCGCCTTGCCCTGCGGGCGGACGTTGAAGCCGATGATGACCGCGTTGGAGGCCGCCGCCAGGTTGACGTCGGTCTCGGTGATCGCACCCACGCCACGGTCGATGACCCGCAGGTTGACCTCCTCGCCCACGTCGATCTGGGCCAGCGAGTCCTCGAGCGCCTCGACCGAGCCGGAGCCGTCACCCTTGAGGATGAGCAGCAGCTCGTCGGTCTCGCCCTTCTCCATCGAGGACATGAAGTCCTCGAGGGTCCGGCGACCCGTGCGCTTGGCCAGCGCGGCGTTGCGCTCGCGAGCCTCACGCTTCTCGGCGATCTGGCGCGCGATCCGGTCGTCGTCGACGACCATGAAGTTGTCGCCGGCGCCGGGCACGGCCGTCAGGCCGAGCACCAGGGCGGGACGCGACGGCGGCGCCTCGCTGATGTTCTCGCCGTACTCGTCGAGCATGGCGCGCACGCGGCCGAAGGCCGAGCCCGCCACGAGCGTGTCGCCCACCCGCAGCGTGCCGCGCTGGACCAGCACCGTGGCGACCGGGCCGCGACCGCGGTCCAGGTGCGCCTCGATGGCGAGGCCCTCGGCGTTCTGCTCCGGGTTGGCGCGCAGGTCCAGCGACGCGTCGGCCGTCAGGATGACCGCCTCGAGGAGGTCGTCCAGACCGGTGCCCGCCTTGGCGGAGACGTCGACGAACATCGAGTCGCCGCCGTACTCCTCGGGGACGAGGCCGTACTCGGTGAGCTGGCCACGTGCCTTGGTCGGGTCGGCGTCGGGCTTGTCGACCTTGTTGACCGCGACGACGATCGGCACGCCGGCCGCCTTCGCGTGGTTGAGCGCCTCGACCGTCTGCGGCATGACGCCGTCGTCGGCCGCGACCACGAGGATCGCGATGTCGGTCGCCTGCGCACCACGGGCACGCATGGCGGTGAACGCCTCGTGGCCCGGGGTGTCGATGAAGGTGATGGCCCGCTCGTTGCCGTCGACCTCCGTCGTCACCTGGTAGGCGCCGATGGTCTGCGTGATGCCACCGGCCTCCTTGGCGACCACGTTGCTGTTGCGCAGCGCGTCGAGCAGCTTCGTCTTTCCGTGGTCGACGTGACCCATGACGGTCACGACCGGCGGACGTGCCGCGAGGTCGGAGTCGTCGCCGGTGTCCTCGCCGAACTCCAGGGAGAACGACTCGAGCAGCTCACGGTCCTCGTCCTCGGGCGAGACGACCTGGACGTCGTAGTTCAGCTCCTCGCCGAGCAGCTGCAGCGTCTCGTCGTTGACGGACTGCGTGGCGGTGACCATCTCGCCCAGGTGGAACAGCACCTGCACGAGCGACGCCGCGTCGACGCCGATCTTCTCGGCGAAGTCGGTCAGCGAGGCACCGCGTGCCAGACGGACGGTCTGGCCGTCGCCCTTGCGGACGCGGACGCCGCCGATGGCGGGCGCCTGCATCTGGTCGAACTCCTGCCGCTTCGCGCGCTTGCTCTTGCGACCGCGACGGGCGGGACCGCCGGGGCGACCGAAGGCGCCCTGCGTGCCACCACGACCGCCGGGACGGTTGCCGCCGGGACGGCCACCGGGGCCGCCGAAGCCGCCTCCGCCGCCCGGGGCGCCGCCACCGGGACGACCGGCGAAGCCGCCGCCACCGCCGGGACGTCCGCCGCCGGCGCCACCGCCGGGACGAGCACCGCCGGGACGGCCACCGGGACCACCACGGCCGGGTCCGGGACGCGCGTTGGCGAGGCCGGACTGCTTGGGCATCATCGCCGGGTTGGGACGCGGCATGCCGGGACGGCCGCCGGGCGCGGGGGCCGCGGTACCGGCGCCGCCCGCGCCACCCTCACGGGCGGCCGGCGGACGCGGAGCGCGCTCCTGCTGCATCCCCTGGCGCGAGGAGTACGGGTTGTTGCCGGGGCGCGCGCCACCGGGGCGCGGACCCGGACGGGGGCCGGGAGCCGGCTTGGGTCCGGGCGGGGCGGCCGGGGCGGACGCCGCGGCGGCCGGCGCCTCGGGCTCGGCCGGACGACGCGGGCCGGGACGCGGACCGGGGGTCGGCGTGGCCTTGGGCGCGGCGGGGCCGGGCTTCGGGGCCGTGGACGCGGGGGTGGGTGCGCTGGGCGCCTGCGGCGCGGCGGGGGCCTGCGGCGCAGCCGGGGCGGGTGCCTCGGCGGCCGGTGCCTTGGGGGCAGGCGCGGGGGCGGCCTTCTTGGCACCCTTCTTCGCACCCTTGGCGAGCAGCGCGTCGCCGTGCTCCTCCTTGAGGCGGCGGACGACCGGCGCCTCGACGGTGGACGACGCGGACTTCACGTACTCACCCATGTCCTTCAACGTGGACAGGATGTCCTTGCTCTGGACTCCGAGCTCTCGTGCGAGCTCGTGGACTCTGACAGCCACTGTTCTCCTTCGTGGGGGCCCGCACCCCGAAGGAGGTGAGGACCCTAGTTGACGTGCAGGCTCATCGGAACGTTCTCATCGAGAGCTCATGAGCGGTTGCTCCGTTTTCGGGTCGTGGGGCCCGTGGCCCCGTGGATGGGTTGGTGCGCGCTGGTCAGTCCCGCGGACCGGCCACGCCGTCGAGCAGGGTCAGGTCGAGCGGTCCCTCCACGCGGAGGGCCCGGCCGAACGCCCGTCGACGTCGTGCCAGCTCCAGGCACCGAGGGTCGGGGTGCAGGTGCGCCCCTCGCCCCGGCATCGTCCGCCGCGGGTCGGGGGTCACGGTGGTACCCGCCTCCCCCGGCGTCGCGACGAGCCGGACCAGAGCGGTCACGTCGTCGCGCGACCGGCATCCGATGCACGTGCGAGTGACCGTGGTCGAGTCTACCCCGTCCGTGGTCACGACCTGCGCTCGGGCCGCGCGCCGTCGCCGTCCTGCGGCACCTCGGTGTCGGAGCGGATGTCGATGCGCCAGCCGGTGAGCTTGGCGGCCAGGCGGGCGTTCTGCCCCTCCTTGCCGATGGCGAGCGAGAGCTGGAAGTCGGGCACGACCACGCGAGCCGCGCGGGTCTGCTCGTCGACCATCGTCACCTTCTTGACCCGCGAGGGCGAGAGCGCGTGCCCGATGAACTCCAGCGGGTCGTCGCTGTGGTCGACGATGTCGATCTTCTCGCCGTGCAGCTCGTGCATCACGTTGCGCACGCGCTGGCCCATCGGCCCGATGCAGGCGCCCTTGGCGTTGACGCCGGGCTTCGTGGCACGCACGGCGATCTTGGTGCGGTGGCCGGCCTCCCGCGCCACGGCCATGATCTCGACCGAGCCGTCGGCGATCTCCGGGACCTCGAGGGCGAAGAGCAGCCGCACGAGGTTGGGGTGGGTGCGCGAGACCTTGACCCGCGGGCCACGCATGCCCTTCTCGACCTCGTACACGTAGGCCTTGATGCGCTCGCCGTGCGCGTACTTCTCCTCGGCGACCCGCTCGGCCGACGGCAGCAGCGCCTCGACGCGACCCAGGTCGATCATGACGTCGCCGGGACGGCTGCCCTGCTGGATGACGCCGGAGACGATGTCGCCGACCTTGCCGGAGAACTCGCCGAACTTCTGCTCGTCCTCCGCCTGGCGCAGGCGCTGCATGATCAGCTGGCGCGCGACGGTGGCGGCGAAGCGGCCGAAGTCCTCCGGCGTGTCGTCGAACTCCTCCGAGAACCGCGGCGCCGGCGGCGCGGCGGGCGGCTGCGCCTCGTCGGTCGCCTCGTCGGTCTCGGTCTCGGTCTCGTTCTCGTCCGGCTCGGCGGGAGCGACCGGCTCCGGGGCGAGCCGCTCCTTGGCCCAGACCGTCACGCGTCCGGTCTGGCGGTCCAGCACGACCCGCGCGTGCGGGTGGGAGTACGGCGTCTTCTGGTAGGCCGACAGCAGCGCTGTCTCGATGGCCTCCACGACGACGTCGAGGGAGATGTCCTTCTCCCGCTCGAGGGCGCGCAGCGCGCTCATGTCGATGTCCATCAGGCGTCCTTCTCACGGTGGTGGTCGGGGCGGTCGGCGCGCGGTGCGGAGCCGCGGCCCTTGGCCGACGGCTTCTGCTGCTTGGGCCGCCCGGTGGTGGGCGCCTTGGGGGCGCCGAGCTCGGGGGTGACGAGGGCGCGCGCGACGTCGGCGTAGGCCAGCCGTCGCTGCTGACCCTTCACGGTGACCTCGACGCCGGTGTCGTCGCTGCCGACGACCCGGCCGGTGACGGCCGGACCGTCGTGCAGCGTCACGGCGACGAGCCGGCCGACGTTGCGCCGCCAGTGCCGGGGCTCGGTCAGCGGACGGTCGAGCCCGCGGGACGTGACCTCGAGCGTGTAGGGCTGCTCCCCCATGGCCGTGCCGTCGTCGAGCGCGGCGGAGACGACGCGGGTGGCCTCGGTGATCAGGTCGAGCGGGACGCCGCCGTCGGCGTCGACCGCGATCCTCAGGAAGCGCCGGGTACCGGAGCGGGAGAGCTCGACCGCCTCGAGGTCGAGTCCGAGGGCGGCGAGGGGTCCGGCGACCTCGTCCCTCACGGTGTCGGCCTGCGGGTCCGCCATGTCGTGCAGCCTCCTGTGTTCTGTTGTCGGCACGTCCGGTGCGCGGTGCCGCTGGGCGACCACGCGACCCTCACTCTAGCGGGCACCCATTAGCCTGACGGGATGGTCAGCCGTCGCGTCGTCGTGGGAGGCGGGGTCGCCGTCGTGGCGGCCGGCGCGGGCCTGCACGTCGCGGGCCGCGACGACGACGTGCTGCGTGCGCTCGGGGCGCGACCGCGCCCGATGCCGGACCCCGCGGACACCCGTCTGCTGGAGCGCGCCGCGGCCGACCAGGTCGCGCTCGCCGCGTCGGTCGGCCGCCTCGAGGGTGTCCGCACCGACGACCTCGTCACGGTGCTGAGGACCCAGCTCGACGGGCTCGGCGGCGCGGCGGACGTCGACGCCTCGCCCTCGACGACGTCGTCCGACGTCGCCACCGTCGTGGCCGACCTCAACCGGACCGCCAGCCGACGCCAGGCCGACGCGCTCGCAGCGGTCTCGCCCGACCTGGCCAGGGTGCTGGCGTCGCTCGCGGCCGGGCAGGCGCAGGTCGCCCGCACGCTGGGCCGCCGGGCGGGAGGTGCGTGACGTGGGTGACCCGTCCCCCGTCGGCCCCCTGCAGCGCCGCCTCGCGCTCGAGCACGAGGCCGTCTGGCTGACCTCGCTCAGCGCGGGCAGGTTCCCCGCGCTCGACGACGCCGCGCGCGCGGCACTCCGTCGCCACGAGCGTGCACGCGACGTGCTCGTCGCGCGGGTGGCGGCAGCCGGGGCGACGCCCGTGGGCCCGCAGGCGGCGTACGGCGTGCCTCCCCGCTCCGTCGACCAGGCCCGTCAGCGGCTCGCCGACGTGGCCGAGCGGATGTGCCGCGCCATCGTGCCGCTCGTGGCGCTCGGGAGCGCCGACGACCGTCGCGAGGCCGTCCGGTCGCTGCGGGCCTCGGCGCTGGAGGCGACGAGCTGGGGCGCCGGCCCCAGCGCCTTCCCCGGACTCGACCGAGGCTGAGCCCCAGGGTCAGCGGCAGGGTGGTCAGCGGCAGACGCCGCGGACCTCGGTGATGACGTCGGCGAGGGGCACGTCACGTCGCGTGCCGCTGGCGCGGTCCTTGACCTCCAGCAGCCCGTCGGCCAGCCCCTTGCCCACGACGACGGTCGTCGGCATGCCGAGCAGCTCCGCGTCCTTGAACTTGACGCCGGGCGACACCTTCGGACGGTCGTCGTAGAGCACGTCGAGGCCGGCGGCCTCGAGCTCGGCGACGAGCCGGTCGGCCGCCTCGAACAGCTCGGGCTGCTTCCCGGCGACCACGACGTGGACGTCGAAGGGCGCGAGCTCGCGCGGCCAGACGATGCCGAGCTCGTCGTGCGAGCTCTCGACGACGGCGGCCACGGCACGCGAGATGCCGACGCCGTAGGAGCCCATCGTGACGGTGACGAGCTTGCCGTTCTCGTCGAGCACCTTGAGGTCGAGCGCCTCGGCGTACTTGCGGCCGAGCTGGAAGATGTGCCCCATCTCGATGCCGCGGGCGAGCTCGAGCGGACCCGATCCGTCGGGCGCGGGGTCGCCCGCACGCACCTCGGCCGCCTCGATCGTGCCGTCGGCGGTGAAGTCGCGGCCGGCCACCAGGTCGATCACGTGCGAGCCGGCCACGTTCGCCCCGGTGACCCAGCGCGTGCCCTCGACGACGCGGGGGTCGACGAGGTAGCGGATGCCGGTCTCGGACTCCTCCCCCAGCACGCCGGGGCCGATGTAGCCCTTCTTGAGGGCCGGGTGGGCGGCGAAGTCCTCCTCCGTGAAGGGCTCGACGTCGGCCGGCGCGACCTGCGTCTCGAGCCGCTTGGGGTCGACCTCGCGGTCGCCGGGCACGCCGATCGCGAGCGGCTCGCGGGAGCCGTCGGGGTGGCGCAGCACGACGAGGACGTTCTTCAGCGTGTCGGCCCCGGTCCAGGGACGGTCCTCGCGCGGGAACCGCTCGTTGAGGTGCGCGACGAGCGTGTCGATCGTCGGGGTGTCGGGCGTCTGCTCGGCGTGCGCGGCCGGCAGCCCGTCGTAGGGCTGGGGGTCGGGCGCCACCGTGACCACGGCCTCGACGTTGGCCGCGTAGCCGCCGGGCGAGCGGACGAAGGTGTCCTCGCCGATCTCGGCGACGGCGAGGAACTCCTCGCTGGCCGAGCCGCCCATGGCGCCGGAGTCGGCCTGCACGACGACGTAGTCGAGACCGAGCCGGTCGAAGATGCGCACGTAGGCCTCGCGGTGCGCCTGGTAGCTGCGCTCGAGGCCCTCGTCGGTCACGTCGAAGGAGTAGGAGTCCTTCATGACGAACTCGCGGCCGCGCAGGATGCCGGCGCGGGGCCGCGCCTCGTCGCGGTACTTCGTCTGGATCTGGTACAGGTTCAGCGGCAGGTCCTTGTAGGAGCCGTAGAGGTCCTTCACCAGGAGCGCGAACATCTCCTCGTGCGTGGGGCCGAGCAGCATGTCGTTGCCGCGACGGTCGTGCAGGCGGAACAGGTTGGGGCCGTACTCGGTCCAGCGGTTCGTCGCCTCGTAGGGCTCGCGCGGCAGCAGCGCGGGGAAGCGCACCTCCTGCGACCCGATCCCGTCCATCTCCTCGCGGACGATCTCCTCGACCTTGGCCAGCACCTTGAGCCCGAGCGGAAGCCAGGAGTAGATGCCCGGCGCGACGCGCCGCACGTAGCCGGCCCGGACGAGCAGCTTGTGGCTCGGGACCTCCGCGTCCGCCGGGTCGTCGCGGAGGGTTCGCAGGAACAGCTGGGACATGCGCATGCGCCGACCCTATCGAGCGCCGCGCGAGGCCTTGAGGGCCGTGCGCACCAGCGGCACCTGCAGCGGCAGCCGGCCGACGACCCCGGCCTTCAGCACGGGCGAGGCGCGACGGCTGCGCAGCACGTCGGCCGTCATCTGCAGGTTGGCCGGGAAGACCCCGACGAGGAGTCCGGCGGCGGCCAGCCCCCCGGCGCGTCGCGTGCGGGGGTGCGCGAGCAGCGCCGCGCAGGCCACCTCCACGACCCCCGAGGCGTGCACGAGCTCGCGCCGACGCGGGAGGGCACGCGGCACCATCTGCTCGAAGGGCTCGGGCTTCACGAAGTGCGCGACCCCGGCGACGGCGAGCAGGGCGGCCAGGGCCTTCACGTCACGATCCATGTCCGCACCCTAGGTGACCGCGGTGGTGGCACGATGGGACGTCTCGATCCCGCACCTTCGCGGGCAACCTCGGCGTCGGGTCCTCACCGACGTCGAGGACCCGACGCACGTGACGGCGTTCGAGCGCTGGGAGAGCCTCGAGCACGACGCCGCCTACCGCACCTGGCGGGCCGGCGACGGCAGGCGACCCGCCCTGGCGGCACTGCTGGCCGCTCCCCCCGTGCTCACGCACTGGGACACCCCGGGCGACTGACGACGCGGGCGGGCTACAGCAGGATCGACGCGAACGTGTCGACCTGGCGCAGGCCGACACGGGCGTAGGTGGCCCGGGCGGCCGTGTTGAAGTCGTTGACGTAGAGCGTGACGTCGGACGCGACGTCACGCTGCACCAGCCGCACGACGCCGGCGAGTGCTGGTGCCGCGATGCCTCGACCACGGTGGTCGGGGTGCACCCAGACGCCCTGCAGCTGGCAGACGCCGTCGGCGGCGGCGCCGACCTCCGTCTTGAAGAGCACCTCGCCGTCCTCGATGATCGCGAACGCCCAGCCCCGGGCGACGAGCTGCGCCACCCGGGCCCGGTAGCCCGCGCCGCCTCCCGCCTCGGGGTCGATGCCGACCTCCTCGCGGAACATCGCCACGGACGCCGGGTACAGCACGTCGACCTCGTCGATCATGACGCGGCGCAGCCGCGGGTCCGGCGCGACCGCCGGCTCGTCGTCGATGGCGAGGAACGGCTGGTCGGCCCGTACCGACCGCGCGGGACCCCAGTCCTGCTCGAGCCTCGACCACAGCCGCATGACGGCGGCCTGGCGGCCGACCAGCGACGCGCTGCGTCGCATGCCGGGAGCGACACCGGTGAGGAGCAGCTGGCGCGCGAAGCCGTCCACGGCGTCGGCGTCGGCCTCCACGGGCACCAGGTTGGCGCCGCAGTGGCAGGCGGCGACGAGCCGGCCGTCGCGGAAGCAGCCGAGCATCGTGCCGCCGAGCATGAGGCTGCGCAGACCGGTCTCGGCGACGCGGTGGCGCACGAAGAGGTTCGCGCGCTCGTCGCGGGCCATCAGCGCCTCGAGCTCGACGCGGTCGTCGGGTCCGAGCAGCCGGATCTGCTGGTCACGGCGCCCGGTGGCGTCGGACGCGACCGGCACCAGCTCGATCATCGTGTGCTCCTCGCTCCGCAGGCCGCTCGCCCGGCTGCGGACAGCCTAGGCCAGCGGGCCGGCCATCGCCCCTCGACGAGCGCGACCTGGGACGGACGGCGGACGTTCAGCCCGAGACCGTCACCGAGGCGGTCGCGCCGTCCTCGGGCTCCATGTCCTGGGCGATGCGCAGGGCCTCCTCGATCAGCGTCTCGACGATCTTGCTCTCGGGCACGGTCTTGATGACCTCGCCCTTGACGAAGATCTGGCCCTTGCCGTTGCCCGACGCGACGCCGAGGTCGGCCTCCCGTGCCTCGCCGGGACCGTTGACGACGCAGCCCATGACGGCGACGCGCAGCGGCACCTCGAGACCGTCGAGACCGGCGGTCACCTGCTCGGCGAGCGTGTAGACGTCGACCTGGGCGCGCCCGCACGACGGGCAGGACACGATCTCGAGCTTGCGCGGTCGCAGGTTGAGCGACTGGAGGATCTGGATGCCCACCTTGACCTCCTCGACCGGCGGGGCGGACAGCGAGACGCGGATGGTGTCGCCGATGCCCTTGCCGAGGAGGTAGCCGAACGCCGTGGCGCTCTTGATGGTGCCCTGGAACGCCGGTCCGGCCTCGGTGACGCCGAGGTGGAGCGGCCAGTCGCCGCGCTCGGCGAGCATCTCGTAGGCCTGGGCCATGATGACGGGGTCGTTGTGCTTGACCGAGATCTTGAAGTCGTGGAAGTCGTGCTCCTCGAACAGCGACGCCTCCCACACGGCCGACTCGACGAGCGCCTCCGGCGTGGCCTTGCCGTACTTCTCGAGCAGGCGCTTGTCGAGCGAGCCCGCGTTGACGCCGATGCGCAGCGAGACGCCGGCGTCCTTCGCGGCCCGGGCGATCGCACCGACCTGGTCGTCGAACTTGCGGATGTTGCCCGGGTTCACGCGCACGGCCGCGCAGCCGGCGTCGATCGCGGCGAACACGTACTTCGGCTGGAAGTGGATGTCGGCGATGACGGGGATCTGGCTCTTGCGGGCGATGTCGGGCAGCGCGTCGGCGTCGTCCTGGCTGGGGCACGCGACGCGCACGATGTCGCAGCCGGCCGCGGTGAGCTCGGCGATCTGCTGGAGCGTGGTGTTCACGTCGGACGTCAGCGTCGTGGTCATGGACTGCACCGAGACGGGCGCGTCGCCACCCACGTCGACCGTGCCGACCTTGATCTTGCGGCTCGTGCGTCGCGGGCTGAGGACCGGCGGCGGCGCCTCGGGCATCCCGAGCGAGACCGGGACGGACCCGGCGCTCACGAGATGCTCACCGGGTTCACGATGTCGGCGTAGATCAGGATGACGCTCATGACCATCAGGATGCCACCCACCACGTAGGCGACGGGCAGCATCCTCGCCACGTCGACGTATCCGGGGTCCGGGCGACGGCGCAGACGCGCCCATCCCCGACGCACGGCCTCCCACAGCGCTCCGGCGATGTGGCCCCCGTCGAGGGGCAGCAGCGGGATGAAGTTGAACAGCGCGAGGAACAGGTTCAGCGAGGCGAGCAGGGCCAGCAGCCGCTGGGCGCGCTCCGCCCAGCTGGGCTCGTCGACCGTGACGAGCTCGCCGGCGACCCGGCTGGCGCCGACCACGCTGATCGGGCCGTCGGCGGGTCGCTCCGCGCCGAACGCCGCCTTGGTGACCTCGACCATGCGCACCGGCAGGTGGGCGATGGCGCTGGCGGTGGCCGCGACCTGCTCACCCATGACGTCGACGACGGCGCCCGGTCCCTGGCGCTGCATGGTCTCAGTCGGCGTGACGCCGAGGAAGCCGACCTTCTCGGTGCGCTGCGGGTCGTCGAGCGAGGTGCGCGCGAGCACGGCGGTCGGGACGTCGGCGGACACCTCGCGACCGTCGCGGTCGACGACGAGGCGGGCCTCGCGGTCGCCGTTGGCGCGGATCAGGCCCGACAGCTGCTCCCACGACGTGATCCGCTCGCCGTTGAACGACACGAACCGGTCGCCCGGCTGCAGGCCGGCCTGCTTGGCCGGGGTCACGGGGTCGGCGTCGGTGCAGGCGCGACCCGCCTCCGCGTCGGTGATGGCGCAGTCGGAGACCGCCTGGACGGTCGTCGTCGGGGTGAGTGCGCCGAAGCCCATGAGGACGACCGCGAACAGCACGACGGCGATGGCGACGTTGACGAGCGGGCCGCCGGCCATCACGATCAGCTTCTGCCACCAGGGCTTGCGGTAGAAGAGGCGGTCGAGGTCGTCGTCCTCGATCAGCTCGTGCTCCGCGTGGCGCGCGTCGCTCACGAGCTGGGTGAAGAGACCGGTGCTGGTCGCGCGGACCTCGTGCGGGTCGGCCGCGACGCCGTCGCGCCGCTCGGGCGGCAGCATCCCGACGAGCTTGACGTAGCCGCCGAGCGGGATCGACTTGATGCCGTACTCGGTCTCGCCCCTCTTGACCGACCAGATCGTGGTGCCGAAGCCGACGAAGTACTGGGTGACCTTGATGCCGAACCTCTTCGCCGGGACCATGTGGCCGAGCTCGTGCAGGGCGATCGACGCGATGACGCCCAGCACGAAGACGACGACGCCGAGCGTGTAGATCAGCGCGGTCACGCGCGGGCTCCGCCGGTTGCACCCATGGACGCTTCCTCCACCAGGGCCCTCGCCCGCTCGCGGGCCAGGGTGTCGGCCTCGAGCACGCGCTCGAGGGTCAGGTCGGCGTGGGCGGCGTCCGGGTCGCGCAGGTGCTCGTCGAGGACCGCGCCCACCGTGTCCACGATGCCAAGGAACCCCAAGTCGCCGCTGACGAACGCGTCGACGCACACCTCGTTGGCCGCGTTGAGGACGGCTGGGGCCGTGCGGCCGAACGACCCGGCGCGCCGGGCCAGAGACACGGCGGGGAACGCGGTCTCGTCGAGCGGGAAGAACTCCCAGGAGGTCGGCGTGGTCCAGTCGCAGCCGCGCGCCGAGCCCGGCACGCGCTCGGGCCACGCGAGGCCCAGCGCGATCGGCAGCCGCATGTCCGGGGGCGAGGCCTGCACCATCGTCGAGCCGTCGACGTACTCGACCATGGAGTGGACGACCGACGACGGGTGCACGACCACGTCGATGCGGTCGAAGTCGATGCCGAACAGCAGGTGCGCCTCGATCACCTCCAGGCCCTTGTTGACGAGCGTCGCGGAGTTGATGGTGATCACCGGACCCATGTCCCACGTCGGGTGCGCCATCGCCTGCTCGGGCGTCACGTCGGCGAGCTCGGCGCGGCTGCGTCCGCGGAACGGGCCGCCGCTGGCGGTCACGAGGAGCCGCTGCACGTCCTCGACGCGCTCGCCGCGCAGCGCCTGGGCGATCGCGGAGTGCTCGGAGTCGACGGGCACGAGCTGGCCGGGGCGCACCCGCGACGTGACGAGCTCGCCGCCGATGATCAGCGACTCCTTGTTCGCCAGGGCGAGGGTCGTGCCGGTGTCGAGCGCCGCGAGCGTCGACTCGAGGCCGACCGCACCGGTCATGCCGTTGAGCACGACGTCGACGTCGGTGCGTGCGACCTCGGTGGCGGCGTCGGGACCGGCGAGCAGGCGGGGTACTCGATGGTCACCCTCGGACCAGCCACGCCGCTTCGCCTCGGCGTAGAGGGCGAGCTGCACGTCCTGCGCCGACGTGGCGCGCGCGACGGCGACCACCTCGACCTCGTGCCGGATGGCCTGGGCGGCGAGCAGGGCCGGGTCGGACCCGCCGGCCGCGAGCGCGACGACGTCGAACCGCTCGGGCGCGGCCTCGACCACCTCCAGGGCCTGGGTGCCGATGGAGCCGGTGGAACCGAGAATGGCGACACGCTTGCGCATGTCGCCATTCTCCCTCACCGGCACCGGGTGTCCCGCCCGGGCGCCGGAGGTCTCACCGCTCCGGGGTCACTTCACCTCGGAGCGCAGCAGCCGGTAGATGCCGAAGCCGAGCGGCAGCACCAGCCAGATCGTGCCGGCGGTCGCGATGCGCGCCCACTCCTCGCCGGTCGGGTCGAAGTCGCCGGTGAACAGCGGCACGAGGGCCGTGTTCAGCTCGATCCACGGGGCGAGGTCGCCGAACCACTCGACGAGCCCGCCCACGATGCCGACGACGATCGGCAGCACCAGGGTGTAGACGAAGTAGCCGACGATGGCGGCCGCCGTGTTCATCAGCAGCATGGCGATGGCGAACCCGATGAGCACGCCGATCAGGTTGCTCACCGCGAAGTTGAACACCTCGTGGCCGGTGATCGACCACGACACGTCGACGCCGCGGACGCTCGACGCGAGGAACGTGCCGACCGCCGCGAGCACGGCCGACAGCAGCATCACGCCGACGGAGATGATGAGTCCGGCCAGGAGCTTCGCGGCCACCACGCGGGGGCGGCGAGGCTCGAGCGTGAACGTGACGAGCCCGGTGCGCTGGCCCCACTCGGAGGTGACCAGCATGATCGCGATGATGGGCAGGAAGTACCCGAGCGTGCCGCCCATGGCCTGGATGAAGAACGGGAAGTCCTGGAACTCGCCCCCGTCGGTGACGAGGAACGCGATGACGAGCATGACCACGGCGCAGAGGCCGAGGATCGAGATGCTCAGCCACCGGCCGGCGCGCGTGTCGAAGGCCTTGCGGACCTCCACGCCCACGAGACGGGTGAGAGGGATGCCCGGACGGTCGGTGTCGATGCTGACCGCGGGTGCGGTGGTGGTGCTCATGCCTGGGCTCCTTCGGTGGGGACGGCGTCGCGCTGGGTGGTGGCGGTGAGCTGGAGGAACATCTCCTCCAGGCCGGCGCCGTCGGCCTGGCGCAGCTCGACGAGGACGACGCCCGCGGCGGCAGCGGCCTTGCCGACGACCTCGGGGGCGGCCTCGGTGGTGAGGCCCTCGCCGCTCGGCGTGACGGTGATGCCGGCGCCGGTGAGCGCCTGCTCGAGGGCGCGGGGCTCGAGGCCGCGCACGTAGGTGCCGGCCGCCTGCAGCAGCTCCTCCTTCGTGCCCTGGGCGACGATCTTCCCGTTGCCGATGACGATCAGCTCGTCGGCGATGATCTGCACCTCGTGCAGCAGGTGCGACGACAGGAGCACCGTGCCGCCGCGGTCGGCGTACTCACGGAGCAGGCCCCGCATCCAGTGGATGCCCGCCGGGTCGAGACCGTTGGCGGGCTCGTCGAGCATGAGGATCTTCGGGTCGCCGAGGAGTGCGTGCGCGATGCCGAGCCGCTGACGCATGCCGAGCGAATAGTTCCGGACGCGGCGGCGCGACTCCTTGTCGGACAGGCTGACGAGCGCGAGCATCTCGTCCACGCGGCTCGCGGGCAGCCCCATGGTGCGCGCGCCGATCGTGAGGATCTCGCGGCCCGTGCGGCCGGCGTGCTGGGCCGAGGCGTCGAGGAGGACGCCGACCTGCGTGCCAGGGTTGGGGATGTCGCGGTAGTCCACGCCGCCGACGGTGGCCGCACCCTTCGAGGGGGGCGTCAGTCCGGCGATGATGCGCATCGTCGTCGACTTGCCGGCACCGTTCGGCCCGAGGAAGCCGGTCACCGCGCCCGGACGGCAGGTGAAGCTGACGTCGTCGACGGCCGTGAAGCCGGCGTACGCCTTCGTGAGGTTCTGGACCTGGATCATGGTCCCACTCTCGCGGACGACGCCCCGGGGACGCATCCGTCGCGCAGCCATGATCGTCGCGCCGAAAGTATGAGACGTCCCGGTCCGTCGGTCGTGGTCCGGCGCCCACCGCGCTGGGTAGCGTGTCGTCGGTGACCGGCACCGCTCCCCCGCTGACCTGGTGGGGACACACGTGGCGGTTGCTGCTCGTCCTCGCCGTCACCGCGCTCACATGGGTGCCGCTCGGGCTCTGGCAGCTGCGGCACGCGCCGCTGTGGTTCGCCCTCGACCTGGCGACGGGTGTGGCGTGCACCGTGGTCGCGATGGTCTGGCGTCGCCGGTTCCCCGTCACGGTCGCGCTGGTGACGAACGTCGTGAGCATCGGGTCGTTCAGCTCCGGCGGCGCAGCCTGCCTGGCGCTGGTCTCCCTCGCCACGCGCCGACGCTGGCGCGAGCTCGTGCCGGTGACCCTCGTGTGCCTGCTGACCATCCCGTTCGTGGTCGTCGTCAACCCGCTGCCCGGTGAGGACCCCCGCGTCGACGCCGCGGTCGTGGTCGTGGTCATCGGCCTCCTGGTCGCGGTGGGCCTCTACGTGGGGTCACGCCGTGAGCTCCTCGCGACCCTGCGCTCACGGGCGGAGAGCGCGGAGGCCGAGCAGGCGGCCAAGGTCGCGCAGGCCCGCAGCGCGGAGCGCACCCGCATCGCCCGCGAGATGCACGACGTGCTCGCCCACCGGATCTCCCTTGTCACCATGCATGCGGGCGCCCTCGCCTACCGGCAGGACCTCGGGCGGGAGCAGGTGCACGAGACCGCGCTCACCATCCAGGAGACCGCTCACCAGGCGATGACCGAGCTGCGCGGCGTGCTCGGCGTGCTGCGCGAGGGCCCGGGTGACGCCGTGCCGGAGCTGCCGCAGCCGGCGGCGCGCGACGTCGTCGAGCTGGTCGAGGAGTCGCGGGCGGCCGGGATGCGTGTGGAGCTGCAGCTGCGGGGCGACCTCGACGACGTCTCGGGGACCGCCGGACGCACCGTCTACCGGGTCGTGCAGGAGGGACTGACCAACGCGCGCAAGCACGCGGCCGGCACGCCGGTGGAGGTGGCGGTCGACGTCGGCGCGCAGACCGTCGAGGTGCGGGTCACGAACCCCCTCCCGCTCGGCACGCCGACCGCCCCGCTGCCCGGGTCGGGCCTGGGGCTCGTCGGGCTGCGGGAGCGGGTCGAGCTGGCGCGGGGCAGCTTGTCGCACCGCGTGTCGGCCGACCGGCGCTACGTCCTGGAGGCGCGGATACCGTGGGCCGCGTGACATCCGGCCGCCCCACCCGCCTCCTCCTCGTCGACGACGACGCGCTGGTGCGGGCCGGGCTCTCGCTGATGCTGGGCGGCGCCGACGACCTCGAGGTCGTGGCCGAGGCGTCCGACGGGCGCGAGGCGCTCGCCGCCGTGCGCTCCCACGACGTCGACGTGGTGCTGATGGACCTGCGCATGCCGGTCATGGACGGCATCGAGGCGACGGCCGCCATCACCGCGCTGCCGTCGCCACCGCACGTCCTCGTGCTGACCACCTTCGACGCCGACGACTACGTCGTGCGGGCGCTCGCCGCGGGCGCCCACGGGTTCCTGCTCAAGGACACCCCGCCCGCGCAGATCGTGGAGGCCATCAGCACCGTCCTGAGCGGTGAGCCGGCGCTCTCCCCGGCCATCACCCGCCGGCTCATCGCCCAGGTGACCGACGGCTCGGGCGGCAGCCGCGAGGCCGACGCGGCACGGCGCGTGGCGTCGTTGACCGACCGCGAGCGCGACGTGGCCCTCGCCATCGGGCGCGGCGCCTCGAACGCGGAGATCGCCGCCGAGCTGCACCTGAGCCTCGCGACGGTCAAGGCCCACATCTCGCACCTGTTCACGAAGCTGGACGCGGTCAACCGCGTGCAGGTGGCCATCACGATGCACGAGGCCGGGCTCCTGTAGCGGACGCCACCGCCGCTCGACGTGCCCGCGGCCACGCGGCTGCCTAGCGTGGGGTGCATGCCCTCGACGTTCGCGAACCTCGCCGACACCGTCCTCGACAAGACGGTCCTGCCCGGCTACTCCAGCATCGGACCGGCGCTGCGACGACGCTGGTGGCCCGCCGACCCGGAGCCGGACGCCCTCCGCGGGCGGCACGTCGTGGTGACGGGTGCGAGCGGTGGCCTGGGCGCTGCGGCGGCCACCGGCATCGCCGCCCTGGGCGCGACGGTGCACCTCGTGGGTCGCAAGGCCGACCGGCTGGCCGACGCGGCCCGCGAGATCCGGGGCAGCGTGCCGGCCGCGGACCTGCGCGAGGAGGTCTGCGACGTCAGCGACCTGGACGACGTCCGGCGCTACGCGCAGTGGCTCGCATCGGACCTCGGAGCGCTGCACGCGATCGTCCACGACGCGGGCGTGATGCCGAAGGAGCGCACGGAGTCGGCGCAGGGCCACGAGCTGACGCTGGCCACCCACGTGCTGGGCCCGCTGCTGCTGACCGAGCTGCTCCGCCCGCTGCTGGAGGCGGCGGACGACGGCCGCGTCGTGTGGGTGTCGTCCGGGGGCATGTACACGGCACCGCTCACGGCGGCGCTCGTCGACGACCTGCAGTACCGCGACGGCGACTACGACGGCGTCCGCGCCTACGCGCGCACGAAGCGGCTGCAGGTGGTGATGGCCGAGCTGCTCGCCGAGCGCCACCCGCACCTGGCGAGCCACGCGATGCACCCGGGCTGGGCGGAGACCCCGGGGATCACCGACTCGTTGCCGGGCTTCGCGAAGGTCGTCGCACCAGTGCTGCGCACGGCCGAGCAGGGTGCGGACACCATGGTGTGGCTCGTGGCCACGCCGACGTCGGTGACCGGACCCGACGGATTCTGGTGCGACCGGCGTCGCCGCTCGCCCCGCTACCTGCCCTGGTCGAAGGACGACCCCGCCCTGCGCCGCCGCGCGTGGGACCGCGTGGCGGCGTGGGCCGGTCTGGAGCCTGAGGGCTCCTAGCCGACGGGTCGGCGCGCGAGCAGCGGCTCGACGACGTCGGCCGCGTGCGCCAGCACGGCGTCGCGGAAGCCGTCGGCGTCGCCCGCGAGCGCGGTGGCAGCGTCGCCGGAGCCGGCCTGGCGGACGAGGTCGAGCGGGTGGACACCCTCGGCGGAGCGCACCTCGGGGCCGTCGTCGCCGTCGACCACGACGACCGTGCCGTCGGGCGCCGGGACGGCACCGATGCGGATGCACGCGCACACCGCGACGACCCTGTCGTCGCCGGCGACCTGCACGCCAACCTCGTCGCCGGGCTGCACGCCGAGCATCCGCAGGCCGGAGCCGAGGAACGACGAGCGCTCCAGCAGCCGCGCGAACGTGAGCGTCGACGTGGCCGGGTCGTCCGCGCCCCCGCCGATGACGTGCCGGTCGAGCAGGTCGAACCCGAGGCTCGCCATCAACGCCCCCGGAAGACGGGCTTGCGCTTCTCGGTCCGCGCGGTGGCCGCCTCGCGCACGTCCTCGCTGGCCCAGACGTCGCGGAATCCCTGCTCGATGGTGGCGTCGTCGTCGAGGCCGTTGAGGACGCGCTTGTTGTAGGCGAGGGTGAGCGGCGCGAGCGTGGCGATCTCGTGGGCCCAGGCGAGGGCGTCGTCGAGCGTGCCCGCCTTGTCGACGAGTCCGTGGCCGAGCGCCTCGTCGCGGTCCACGAGCTCTCCGGCCAGCATCATGCGCCGGGCGGGCCCGGTGCCGGACAGCGCGGCGAGCGTGCGGATGGTCCACGCGTCGACGGCCATGCCGTTGCGGGCGGTGGGCACGCCGAACTTCGCCCGCTCGTCGGCGACCCGCAGGTCGCAGGCGATGGCCAGCTGGGTGCCGGCGCCGATGGCGGGGCCGTTCACGGCGGCGACGATCGGGACGGGCAGCCGAGTGAGGCCGTGCAGCATACCGTACAGCGCCTCGAGGAACTCGTCCCCGTAGACGCCGCCGAGGTCGGCCCCGGAGCAGAACGCGGTCCCCTGGCCCGTGATGACGATGGCCCGCGCTCCCCCGTTCGCGGGCCCGTCGCCGACCGCGTCGCGCGCGGCCTCGTCGATCGCGCGGCACAGGTCGAGGTTGAGGGCGTTGCGGCGCTCCTCGCGCTGCAGCTCCAGGACGACGACGTCGCCGTCGCGGCTCACTCCGAGCATGGGTCTCCTCCGTCGGGTCGGACGCGGGTCAGCGTACTGGGGGCTCTCCGCGGTCGACGAGCAGCCGGGCGATGCGGTGCTCGACGTCGGACCCGACGTCGGGCGACGGGCCGTGGGTGGCGGGTTCGGCGTCGACGGTGCGGCCGGAGGGCAGGATCCAGCGCAGGGTGCGGTGGCTCTTCATGGCGTGGTGTCGGCGGTGCAGTGCCCAGAGGTTGGAGCCTCGGGTGGGTCCGCGAGGGTGCGGGACCTGATGGTCGAGGTCGCAGTCGCGGGCGGGTCTCAGGCAGCCGGGGGCCTGGCAGACGCCGTCGCGGAAGCTGATGGCCGTGGCGAGGACGTCGGGCGCGAACCGGCCCACGTACTCGTGGGCGAGGACGTCGCGGGTGATGGGGTCGACGAGGAGGCGGTGAAAGAACGTGTCGTCGGGGTCGAGGTGCTCGAGCACCCACTCGGCGGGCACCGTCCAGGTGCCGTCGTCGGAGACGGCGGGTCCGGGCTCGGCGCCGGCGAGGACGTCGGCGTCGATGACGACGCCGATGTCGGTGCGGGCGCGGCCGGTGGTGGGGGTGTCCTCGGCGAGGAGGAGGTCGACGAAGGCGTCGGCGCGGACCTGGCCGCGGGTGCGGTCGTCGCCGTCGGGGCGTGGGGTGCGGCGCAGGCGGGCGTCGATGGCGGCGGCCTGGTGGGAGGGGATGAAGGCGTTGACCCAGGCCATGGCGTCGTCGACGTGGGTGACCTGCACGTCGCGCTGGCGGCGGGCGGCCTCGGCGCGCTGGGCGGCCTCCTCGGCCTCGACGCGGGCGACGAACCGCTTCAGCCAGGCCCGCAGCTCGGCCACCGTGTGGGTCGCCGCGTACCCGACGACCGACTCGTCGAGGCGTCGGTGGGACGACTCGTGCACCAGCAGCAGAGCCGCCGACGACACCTCGCGGGCTCGCGCCCAGTCGAGACGACCGTCGCGGAAGGCCAGCCAGGTGTACGGCGTGCGTTCGCGGAGCCGGTCGGCCGCCGCGAGCCGGGTGGTGACCTGTCCCTCGGACAGCCCGACGGCCTGGCCGATCTCCAGCGCGATCGCCGACCGCTCGACGAGCCGCACCATCGGCGACTCGATGCCGGCAGTGCGGACCAGCTCGGCGTCACGGAACCGGAGCATGTCGACGATCTCGGACGCCTCGGCACGCGCGCGCTCCCGCGCGCGGGCGGTCAGCGCGTCGAGCGCCTCCGCGTTGCCGTTGCCGTTCCCGTCCATGGTTCCAACCTAGGGGCGGCCTCCGACACCGCCCTCCTCCCCGGGAACGGGTCCGGTCAGGGCGCGGTCAGCCGCTCCAGCACCTGCGCGACGCCGTCGTCGTCGTTCGACCCGATGACCTCGTCGGCCGCGGCAAGGACGTCGGGATGGGCATTGGCCACGGCGAGCGCACGACCGGCCCAGGCGAGCATCGGCAGGTCGTTGGGCATGTCGCCGCAGGCCCACACGTCGCGGGCCGCGATGCCGCGCTCGGTGCACCACGACTCCAGCCCCGACGCCTTGGTGACACCGCGCGGCGTCAGCTCGGCCAGGCCCACGGCGCCGGAGAAGCCCAGCTCGGCGCGGTCACCCACCACCTCGGACACCCGCGCCAGGAACGCCTCCTGCTCGACGTCGGGGGCACGAGCCAGCAGCTTGCCGGCACCGACGGCCTCGAGGTCGTGGCCGACGGCGTCGTCGCGGTGCGCGTCGAGGAAGTGCTCGTCGCGGCGCATGCCGTCCGCGCACTCGACGGCGAAGCCGATACCCGGCACGGCCGCCCGCAGGTCGGCCAGCAGGACCCGCAGGTCGGCCGGCGCGAACGGGTGCGACTCCACGACCTCGCGACGCGCGACGTCGAGCACGAAGGCACCGTTGCCGCAGAGCGCCACGCCGTGACCCCCGACCGCGTCGGCGAGCTCGTCGAGCCACCGCGGAGGCCTGGCGGTCACGAACACGACCTCGATCCCTGCGTCCTCCGCCGCGGCGACGGCGGCACGCGTGCGGTCCGACAGGGTGCCGTCGCTGCGCAGGAGGGTGCCGTCGAGGTCGGTCGCGAGCAGCGCGGGTCGGCTCACGCGTCGGACGCGGCGAGCTGGCCGCAGGCGGCGTCGATCTCGTCGCCGCGGGTGTCCCGGATCGTCGTGCTGATGCCGCGCGAGACGAGACGGCGGACGAACTCGTCCATGTCCTCGTCGCGGGAGCGGGTGAAGCGCGAGCCGGGGACCTCGTTGAGCGGGATGAGGTTCACGTGCACCCAGCCGCGACCCTCGCCGTGCGCGAGCAGCAGCTCGGCCAGCAGGTCGGCGCGCCAGGCCTGGTCGTTGATGTCGCGCATCATCGCGTACTCGATCGAGACCCGACGGCCGGTGACGTCGAAGAAGTGCTTCGCCGCCGAGACGGCCTCCTCGACGCTGTGCCGCGTGTTGATGGGGACCAGCTCGTCGCGCAGCTCGTCGTCGGGGGCGTGCAGCGACAGCGCGAGCGTGACCGGCACGCCCTCGTCGGCCAGCTGACGCATGCGCGGCGCGAGCCCCACCGTGCTGACCGTGATGTTGCGCGCCGACATGCCGAGTCCGTCGGGCGCGGGCGAGGTCATGCGACGCACGGCGCCCACGACCGCCTTGTAGTTGGCCAGCGGCTCGCCCATGCCCATGAACACGACGTTGGAGAGTCGGCCCGGGCCACCGGCGACCCGTCCGTGCGCCATCGCGGCGGCCGCGTCGACGACCTGGTCGACGATCTCGGCCGTGCTCATGTTGCGCTGCAGGCCGCCCTGGCCGGTCGCGCAGAACGGGCAGGCCATGCCGCAGCCGGCCTGGCTCGACACGCACACCGTCGCGCGCTCGGAGTAGCGCATCAGCACCGACTCCACGAGGGCGCCGTCGAACAGGCGCCACAGCGTCTTCAGGGTCGTCCCCTGGTCGGCCTCCTGGACCTTGACGGTCGACAGCAGAGGCGGGAGCAGGGCCTGGGCGATGGCGTCGCGCTGCGCCGCCGGGAGGTCGGTCATGGCCTCCGGGTCGCGCTGCAGGCGCGCGAAGTAGTGGTGCGCGACCTGCTTCACCCGGAAGGCGGGCAGGCCGAGCTCCTCGGCCGCGGCCTTGCGCTCGTCGGCGGAGAAGTCCGCGAGGTGACGCGGAGGCTTCCCGCGACCGCGCGGGGGCTCGAGGACGAGCGGCAGGGTCTTGATGGGCTCGCTCACCGCACCATCCTCCCAGCCCGACCCCAGCGCTGTCGAAACGCGCGGGCCGGGCCGGGTCGGCTCACGCCGGGACGGGGTGCGGGTCTCGCGCCAGGGCGGCGACGAAGTCGAGCTTGTCGAGCACCGGCGGCGGGATGACGAACGGGTAGAGGTCGTCTGCGCCCATCGCCCGGTTGATCTGGTTGAGCGCCGTGGACAGCGGGATCCAGACGCCCGTGACGAGGTCGCTGAACAGGGTGAAGGCACTCGGGTCGACCGTGGTCAGGCCGTAGGCTCGCGCGGTCTCGACGGTGTCGCTGATGTGCATCCAGTGCGCGAAGGTCTCCGCGAAGTCCTCGAACGGGTGCATCGTCGCGTAGGTGCTGATGTAGGACTCCTGCCAGTCCTCCGGCGGGCCCTCGCTGTAGTGCCGGTCGATCTCGGCCTGGTAGTCCTTCGACTCGTCGCCGAAGAGCTCCCGGCACGCGTCCATCCGCTCCTCGCCGCGCACGAGCACGGACTCGAAGTAGTGGCCGACCTCGTGGCGCAGGTGGCCCAGCATCGTGCGGTAGGGCTCGTCGAGCTCGGACTGCACCTTCACGCGGTGCGCGTCGTCGCCCTCGGCGAGGTCGATCGTGATGACACCGTCCGCGTGGCCGATGACGACGTTCTCCTCCACGCTCGACAGCATGTCGAAGCACAGGCCCTGCTCGGGGTCCTCGTCGCGCGTCGTGATCGGCAGGCCGCGCGCGTCGAGCTCGACGACGAGGCGACGCTTCGCCGCCTCGGCCACCGGGTACTGCGAGAGGCCCTCGAGGTCGTCGTCGGCCGGACGCGTGCGCGTCAGGTCGCAGCTGAAGCACTGGCCCCCCTCGACGGTGGCCAGCCACGTGCAGCCGGAGAGGTTGAGGTTCGCGCACACGTGCCAGACCAGACCCTCCCGGTCGACGTAGCGACCGTCCTCGTCGACGGGCACGATCTCGTTCTCGTTGCGGGAGTACCCGAGCGCCGTCCCGCAGGAGACACACAGGGAGTTCTCGAAGTACAGGGCGTTGCCGCACACGCGGCAGGAGAAGGCCTTCACGTGCCCATCCTTCCCCCGCTACGGCGGGGGCGCATCCCCATCCGGGAGGGACGTCTCAGACCGGCACGACGTCGACCGCGACGGCGAGCGTCGACGTCTTCGCCTCGGTGAAGATCACACCCTTCAAGGGAGGCACGTCGGAGTACTCACGACCCCATGCGACCGTCACGTACCGCTCGTTCGCCGGCTGGTCGTTGGTCGGGTCGAGGGCGAGCCAGCCACCTCCCGGGACCCAGACGGCCGCCCACGCGTGGGTCGCGTCGGCACCGACGACGCGCTCCTTGCCGGGTGGCGGCTCGGTGGCGAGGTAGCCGCTGACGTACCGGACGGCGAGCCCGTGCGAGCGCAGGCAGGAGAGCGTGAGCTGGGCGAAGTCCTGGCACACCCCGGCACGCGCCTCGAGGACGTCGGCGATCGTCGACGTCACCGTCGTCGCGCCCTGCTCGTAGGCGAAGTCGGCGTGAACCCGGTGCATCACCTCCAGCACCGCCTCGCCCAGCGGTCGACCCGGCGTCAACGACGTCGCCGCGTAGGCGTGCGCAGCCGCTGGCTGGTCGACCGACGGGGAGGCGAGGGCGAGGTCGAGCGCGCTCCAGGCGTCGGGCACGTCGGGCCGGACCGAGGGACGCGCCTGCTCCCAGGGCACGCCCAGCGCGACCGGGTCGAGCACGGGCTCGTCGACCTCCACCACGCTGTGCGCGACGACGTCGAGCGTGCGGTGCGGCGTGTCGAGCTGGAAGTACGTGGCGGTGTTGCCGTAGTGGTCGACGTCGGTCGAGCGGTCGAGCGGCTCGGGGTCGACGTCGACCTGGTGGGCCACGACTCGCTGCCACGGCAGGTCGCGCGGTGTCAGGTACGCGATGCCGTAGCTGCCGGTCACGTCGTCGTCGTAGGTGTAGGTGGTGCGGTGGGTGACGTCCAGCCTCATCGGGTCCCCCGTCCGGAGAGGCCGAACGCCCGGGGCGCGGGGGCCGTGGCCAGGTGCGTTCCCGCGAACGCCTCGGCGACCCGCAGGAGGTGGATGGTCAGGCTGTCCAGGTGCCGCTCGAGGTTGGGTCGCGACTCGCCCTCGATCGGCACGAGCTCGGCGACGTGGGTGCGGTCGACCTCGTCGACGAGATCGTCCAGGAGCCGCTCGGGCCGGCTGGCGCCCGTCGACGCAGGCAGGGCGGCGACGTGGCGTCGCAGCGTCTCGAGGTTGAAGCGCAGCGAGCGCGGGTTGGCCGGGTCGGCGAGGAGCAGCTCGACGAGGCTGGTGACGCGGACGAACCCGCGGTACCGGCGTCGGTGGGTGATGGCGCTCTCGGTGGCGGTCAGCACGCCCTGGTGCAGGTGCCGGTCGACGTCGATGCCGCGTCGGACCGTCACCGTGCGGCGCAGGAGGGCGACGACCTGCAGGCAGCGCTCGAGCGCGCGTCCGGCCTCGAGCGTCTCCCACCCCTCGTCGTGCACCATGCTGGCCGTCGCACCGTGCAGCGCGAGGAGCCCGGTGAGCATGCGCTCGGCGCTCTCCGTGACCTGGAGGCTGTGGTCGTTGGCGTCGAGCAGCGCGGCCGCGCGCTCCGTGGCCCCGAACGCGCGGAACACGTCGACCGACAGCTGGTCGCGCACGCCCTCGGCCGCTCCCCGCAGCGCGGCGAAGGAGTGGGCCACCGAGGCCGACCGCTCGACGTCGAGCAGGACGGAGCGCAGGTCGGCGTCGACGCTCTCCCCGTCGCCGGCGTCGTACGGTCCGGGCACCTGGTGCAGCAGTGCGCCGCGCAGCACCCGCAGGGCCACGCCGCCGGGGCTGTAGGGACGCGCCCGGAAGTCCTCCGCGAGGGCGTGGGCGACGAGCACGAGACGCAGCGTGTCCTCCGCGCGCTCGGCGTAGCGGCCGAACCAGAAGAGGTCCTCGAGCACGCGCGGCACCAGCGGCGTGACGCTGCTCGACGACGTCACCGCGAGCACCTCGGCCAGTCCCTGGTCGGGCTGGTCGGGCGCGTCCTTCAGCACCCACACGTCCTTGCTCGACACCGACCGCGCACCGTCGAGCACCGACGCGAGCCCGCCCAGCATCGGCCGGTAGGACGACCCGTAGCGCAGCGTGAACGTCCGCAGCGCCACCGACTGGGGACGCACGGCACCACCCGCGAGGCGCGGCGCCTGCGACCATGCCGGCAGCTCCTGGGCGGCGAAGCGGTGCGGCTCGGCCTGCACACGGGCGAGCAGCTCCGCCGGACCGAGGCGGTCGACGTCGACCGATCGGTCGATCGACCGGACGGCGAGCTCGTCCCACCGCTCGCGGGCGAGGGCGAGGGCGTCGGGGTCGCCGAGCCAGGAGGTCGGGACCGACGGCAGCCGCAGCGGCTCGTCGAGGAGGTGCTCGCACAGGCGGGCCATGTACGGGAGCAGCGCGGGGTTCTCGAGCACGCCGGAACCCAGGCCGTTCACGATCCGCACGCTCCCGCGACGGACCGCCTCGAGCAGGCCCGGGACGCCGAGCTGGGAGTCGCCGCGCAGCTCCAGCGGGTCGCACCACGGCGCGTCGACGCGCCGCAGGATCACGTCGACACGCTCCAGACGGCCGAAGACCCGCATCCACACCGCGCCCGAGCGCACCACGAGGTCGCTGCCCTGCACGAGCGGGAAGCCCAGGCTCGACGCGAGGTGCGCCTGGTCGAACGCGGTCTCCGACGCCGACCCGGGGGTCAGCACGACGACGCGTGGGTCGTCGACGTGCTCGGGCGCGGCCTGCATGAGGGTCGACCGCACGGCCTGCAGGAACGGCCCCACCTGGTGCAGGCCGGCGTCGCGGTACATCTGGGGCAGCACGCGCGAGATCACGTGCCGGTTCTCCATGGCGTACCCGAGCCCGGACGGCGCCTGCGTCCGGTCGGCGACGACGACCCAGTCGCCGGCGGGCGTGCGGGCGACGTCGGTGGCGGTGAGCAGCAGCGGGCGGTCGTCGACCGTGCCCGGGCGCGCCGCCACGCGCAGGAAGCCCTGGTGGGCGTAGACCACGGCCGGCGGCACGACGCCCTGTGCGAGGACGCTGCGCGGTCCGTGCAGGTCGGCGAGCAACGCGTTCAGCAGCTCGGCGCGCTGCGCGAGGCCGACCTCGAGGGGCGCCCAGTCCTGGGCGCTGAGCACGAGCGGCAACGGGTCGAGCCGCCAGCGCGACCCCGGCTCCCCGGGACGTCGGTACGTGACGCCGTCGTCGCCCAGGAAGCGTCCGATGTCACGCTGCACGCGACGCAGCTGCACGTCGGTGATCTCCAGCGCGCTGGCGGCGAGCGTCCGCCAGGCCGGCCGCAGCGAGCCGTCGGCGTCGACCACCTCGTCGTAGCGGGCGGGTGCGGCGTCTGGGGGTCCCTCCCGCTCGCGGGGGCGGGTCGGCTGACCGACCTCCGACGCGTAGTCGCGCAGGACGGTCATGGCGCGGCGGGCCGCCCGGTCGGAGGTACCCGTCGCAGGTCGAGCGTGTGGGGGTAGTCGGTGCTGTGCGCGCGGCGGCCGGCCTCGACCAGCGCGCCGACGTCGACCGGTCCGGTCGACGCGGGGTGCGGCACGAAGCGGCTCGAGCGACGCGCCTCCGCCTCCTGCGCGTTGACCGGCGGGTGGTCGTAGGCCCGACCGCCCGGGTGCACGACGTGGTAGGTGCAGCCGCCGAGCGCCTGGGCCACGACGGTGTCGACGACCTCGACGTGCAGCGGGGAGTGCACCGGGATCGACGGGTGCAGCGCCGACCACGGCTGCCAGGCGCGGTAGCGCACGCCGGCGTAGTACTCGCCGGGCACGCCGGTCGGGGTGAGGGGCACGGGAACACCCTGGCACGTGACGAGGTGCCGCGAGGGCGAGACGCCACGGACGGTCACCTGGAGCCGCTCGATCGAGGAGTCGACGTAGCGCGACGTCCCCGAGCCAGTCGCCTCCTCCCCCAGGACGTGCCACGGCTCGATCGCGCTGCGCAGCTCGAGCTCGACGGGGCCCGTCGGGGTGCTCACCTGCGTCACGCCGATGCGGGGGAAGCGGAACTCCACGAACGGGTCGAGCCACGTGCGCTCGAAGTCGATCCCGTGGTCCTGCAGATCGGCGACGACCGCGTCCACGTCGCGGACCGCGCCCTGCGGCAGCAGGAAGTCCTCGTGCAGCGCGGTGCCCCACCGCTCGAGCGGTCCGGTGGCGGGATCGTCCCAGAACCGGGCCACGAGGGCGCGCACGAGCAGCGCCTGCACCAGCGCCATCTGCGGGTGCGGCGGCATCTCGAAGCCGCGCAGCTCGAGCAGCCCGAGGCGTCCGCGCGAGGAGTCGGGGCTGTAGAGCTTGTCGATGCAGAACTCGGCGCGGTGCGTGTTGCCCGTGAGGTCGGTCAGCAGGTGCCGCAGGGCTCGGTCGACGAGCCAGGGCCGGAAGGTCTCGCCCTGCTCCTCGGCCTCGGCGACGAGCCGGTGGACCTCGGCGATCGCGATCTCCATCTCGTAGACCGACTCGGGGCGGCCCTCGTCGAAGCGCGGCGCCTGGCTCGTCGGGCCGATGAAGCGTCCGGAGAACAGGTACGACAGCGACGGATGGCGCTGCCAGTGCGACAGCAGGCTCACCAGCAGGTCCGGTCGGCGCAGCAGCGGCGACGCGGCGGGCGTGCGGCCCCCGAGCGTCAGGTGGTTGCCGCCACCCGTGCCGGTGTGCAGACCGTCGAGGTCGAACTTCTCGGTGCCCAGCCGGGTGCGGCGCGCCGCGTCGTACAGCGTCTCGGTGAGCGACACCAGCTCCGACCACGACGACGTCGGCTGCACGTTCACCTCGATGACGCCGGGGTCGGGCGTGACGCTGAGCTGGGTCAGGCGCGGGTCCGGCGGCGGGCCGTAGCCCTCGACGACCACCGGCGTGCCGACCGCCGCGACGGCCCGCTCCACGACGTGCAGGAGGTCGGCGTAGTCCTCGAGGCGCTCGGTCGGCGGCAGGAAGACGTGCAGCACGGGCGGCGCGTCGGGTCCGCCCGGCCGCACCTCGAAGGCCAGGGCGGTCGTCGGCGCACCCTCGGGGTCGCAGACCTCGACGTCGGGCACGCCGGGGACCAGGGTCGGCCCTGACTCGAGGTAGGACGGGTCGCCCGTGGCCTCGGGGTCGGACCACGCGATCGCGTCGAGCGGCAGCCGCAGGCCGACGGCGGAGTCGCCGGGCGCGAGCACGAGCCGGCCGCGCCGGAACCGCCACGCGGGGCTGCGCCACTGCTCGCCCGTCGCGAGCGGCAGCACCCAGCCGGTCGGCCTCTCCTCGGCCTGGTCCAGCTGGGCGACCTGGTCGACGTCGGGCCGGTCGACGTCGGGCCGTTCCCCCTCGGGCCGGCCGACCTCGCGCGCCACGACGGCGAAGGGGTCTTCCCACGCGGGGAGCACGAGCTCGTCGGGCAGGCCGAGCACGCGTGCCACCTCGTGCGCCAGCCGCTCGGCGGTGTCGTGCTGCACCGGCGTCGGGTCGGACCACGGGTCGCAGAGCAGCGACGCGTCGTGCCACAGCGGCTCGCCGTCGGTGCGCCACTGCAGCGAGACCTGCCAGCGCGGGAGCGGCTCGCCGGGGTACCACTTGCCCTGCCCCCGGTGGACGACGCCACCCTCGGCGTAGACCTGGCGGAGCCGCTCGGCGAGCTCCGTCGCCAGCAGACGCTTCTCGGGCCCGTCGGCCGCCGTGCTCCACTGCTCCGACGTCGAGTCGTCGACGCTGACGAACGTCGGCTCCCCGCCCATGGTCAGGCCGACCTCGCCCGCGTCGAGCCGCGCGTCGACGGTCTGCCCGAGCGCGTCGACGCGGTCCCACTGCTCCTGCGTGTACGGCAGGGTGACCCGGGGGTCCTCGTGCACGCGGGTGACCTCGTTCAGGAAGGAGAACTCGACCTCGGCCGGCTCCAGCGCCCCGGTGATGGGGGCGGCCGACGACGGGTGCGGCGTCGCGGACAGCGGGATGTGCCCCTCCCCCGCGAACAGCGACGACGTCGGGTCGAGTCCCACCCAGCCCGCCCCCGGCACGTACACCTCCGCCCAGGCGTGCAGGTCGGTGAAGTCCTCGGACGCACCGGCGGGCCCGTCGAGCGCCTGCGCGGCCACCAGCGGGTCGGGCGCGAGCTGCACCAGGTAGCCCGACACGAACCGGGGCGGCGAGACCGTGCTGGCGCAGCAGCGAGACCAGGAGCCACGCGCTGTCGCGGCACGAGCCGATCGCCCGGGTCAGCGTCTCGTCGGGGCTCTGGACGCCCGGCTCCATGCGGACCGTGTAGGCGACGTCGCGGTGCACGGCGGCGTTCAGGTCGGCGAGGAACTGCACGAGCGGCACCCCGTCGTCGGCCGGCTCGGGCAGGGCGTCGCGCCAGGCCCGGACGACCGGCCCCGGACCCTGGCCGTCGCCCTCGTCGACGGGCCGCAGGTACGGGGCGAGGTCGGCCGCCAGCTGCGGCTCGTAGGCGAACGGGTAGGTCTCGGCGTACTCCTCGACGAAGAAGTCGAACGGGTTGACGACCATGAGGTCGGCCACGAGCGTGACGTCGACGTCGAGCTCGCTGACCTTCTCCGGGAACACCAGGCGCGCCTGCCAGTTGCCGAACGGGTCCTGCTGCCAGTTCACGAAGTGCTCGGCCGGCGAGACACGCAGCGCGTAGGAGTCGATCGGCGTCCGGCTGTGCGGCGCGGGCCGCAGCCGCACGACGTGCGGGCCGAGGGCGACGGGACGGTCGAACCGGTAGGTCGTGCGATGGCGGAGCGACACCTTGATCGACATGGGCCAAGCCTGCCGCATCCCTGTTTCGGCTCGATGTCCGCGTCGCCCGACGCCTCCGCGCTCAGGCGGGGGTGACGAGGTAGTGCAGGATCAGCCAGGCGACGGGCGCGACCGCGATGAGCGAGTCGAGCCGGTCCATGATGCCGCCGTGGCCGGGCAGGAGGTCGCCCATGTCCTTGATGCCGAGGTCGCGCTTGATGAGCGACTCCGAGAGGTCGCCGAGCGTCGCCATCACGACACCGGCGACGCCGAGCAGGACGCCGACCCACCAGTCGCCGTCGAGGGCGAGGGTCACGGTGGCGATGCCGGCGGCGATCCCGAAGACGAGGGACCCGCTGAAGCCCTCCCAGGACTTCTTGGGGCTGATGGTCGGGGCCATGGGGTGCTTGCCGAGGAAGACGCCCGCGGTGTAGCCGCCGACGTCGGAGGCGACCGTCGCGACGATGAAGGCCACGATCCGCCAGGGACCGTCCGTCTCGACCAGCATGAGCATGACGAAGACGCCCATGAGGTGCAGGTAGGACAGGCAGAACACCCCGGCGCTCGCGTCACGGACGAATCCGTCGGCGCCGTCGGAGAGTCGCCACACGAGCGTGCCGATGACGGTCAGCGCCATGGCGACCGCGGCCGTCTCCATGCCGCCGTAGTAGGCGCCGAGGAGCATCAGCGTGCCACCGGTGAGCACCGGCAGGAACGGCACCTTGATGCCGGCGGTCCCGAGCGCCCGGGCCAGCTCCCACAGGCCGACGCCGAGCGCGAGCACGACGACCGCCACGAACACGTCCTTGAACAGGAACAGCGAGACGACCACCATCGCGCCGAGACCGGCGCCGACGCCGATCGCGGCGGGCAGGTTGCGGCCCGCGCGACTCTTGCGCTGGGCGACGGCCGGGTCGGTCTCCCCCAGGGGTCCGTCGGTGGGCGCGGCCTCCTCAGACCTCAAGGAGCTCCGCTTCCTTGTTCTTGAGCAGCTCGTCGATCTGGTCGACGTGCTGCTTCGTCAGGGCGTCGAGGCGCTTCTCGGCGCCCACGTTGTCGTCCTGGCTGATCTCGGAGTCCTTCTCGGCCTTGTCGAGGGACTGCTTCGCGTTGCGTCGCACGCCGCGGACGGCGACGCGTCCCTCCTCGGCCTTGGAGCGGGCGAGCTTGATGTACTCGCGGCGGCGCTCCTCGGTGAGCTCGGGCAGCGTCACGCGCAGCACCTTGCCGTCGTCGGAAGGGTTCACGCCGAGGTCGGAGTCGCGGATGGCCCGCTCGATCGCACCCTTCGCACCCTGGTCGTACGGGCTGATGATGACGGTGCGCGGCTCGGGTACCTGGAAGCCGGCCAGCTGCTGCAGGGGCGTCGGCGTCCCGTAGTAGTCGGCCGTGATCTGGGAGAACATCGCCGGGTGGGCGCGACCGGTCCGGATGGCCGCGAACTCCTCCTGGGTGTGCTCGACGGCCTTGTCCATCTTGGTGCCGGCCTCGCGCAGGGTCTGGTCGATCACGGTGCGTCTCCTGTCGTCGTCCCGATGTGTGGTCCTGCGTCGCCGTGGACCAGCGTCCCGATCCTCTCACCCTGGAGCACCCGGGCGATGTTGCCCTCACCCTCCATGCCGAAGACGATCATCGGCAGGTTGTTCTCCATGCAGAGCGCGAACGCGGCGGCGTCGACGACCTTCAGGCCGAGGCGCAGGGCCTCCGCGAAGGTGAGGTCGTCGAACCGGCGCGCGGAGGCGTCGGTACGCGGGTCGGCGGAGTACACCCCGTCGACGCCGCTCTTGCTCATGAGCACCGCGTCGGCCTTGATCTCCAGGGCGCGCTGGGCGGCCACGGTGTCGGTGCTGAAGTAGGGCATGCCCGCACCCGCGCCGAAGATGACGACGCGCCCCTTCTCGAGGTGGCGCATCGCCCGGCGCGGGATGTAGGGCTCCGCGACCTGGCCCATGGTGATGGCCGACTGCACGCGGGTGTCGATGCCCTGCTTCTCGATGAAGTCCTGCAGGGCGAGGCTGTTCATGACGGTGCCGAGCATGCCGATGTAGTCGGCCCGCGAGCGCTCCATGCCCCGCTGGCTCAGCTCGGCGCCGCGGAAGAAGTTGCCGCCGCCGACGACGATCGCCACCTGCGCGCCCTCGCGGACCGCCTCGGCGACCTGGCGGGCGATGCCGTTGACGACGTCGGGGTCGATGCCGATCTTGCCGCCGCCGAACACCTCGCCGGACAGCTTGAGCAGCACGCGGCGGACGCCGGGGCCTGGGGCCCCGGCGTCCGCGGTGCTGAGGTCGGCCGGGTCACCGTGCGTCGGGTGGTGGGTCACGATGCTCCGGTCCTTCCTGTCGTGGTGCTGGTCGGCTCCGTGGATCAGGCGCCGATCTCGATGTGGGCGAAGCGCTTGACGTCCACGCCGGCGCCGTCGAGGACGGCCTTGACCGACTTCTTGTTGTCGGTGACCGACGGCTGGTCGAGCAGGACGACGTCCTTGAAGAAGCCGTTCACGCGACCCTCGGTGATCTTCGCGATCGCCTGCTCGGGCTTGCCCTCCTCGCGCGCCGTCGCCTCGGCGATCTCGCGCTCCTTGGCGACGATGTCGGCGGGGACGTCCTCGCGGGTGAGGTAGCGCGGGCGCATGGCGGCGATCTGCATGGCGGCGCCGCGGGCGGCGTCGAGGTCGTCACCGGTGTACTCGACGAGCACGCCGACGGCGGGCGGCAGGTCGCTGGCGCGACGGTGCAGGTAGACGGCGACCTGGCCGTCGAACGCGGCCACGCGGCCGAGCTGGATCTTCTCGCCGATGACGGCGGCGAGGGCGCTGATGGTCTCCTCGACGGTCTTGCCGTCGTCGAGCGTGGTCTTCGCGAACGCCTCGGCGTCGGCGGGCTTCGTGGCGTCGGCCGCGGCGGCGAGCCGCTCGGCGAGCGCGATGAACTGCTCGTTCTTCGCGACGAAGTCGGTCTCGGAGTTCAGCTCGACGATCGCGTTGCCGGAGCTGGCCACGAGGCCGGCGGAGGCCTCGCGCTCGGCGCCGCGCTTCGCGGCCTTCGCAGCCCCCGAGATGCGCAGGATCTCGACGGCCTTGTCGAAGTCGCCGTCGGCCTCGGTGAGGGCCTTCTTGGCGTCCATCATGCCCGCGCCGGTGGCGTCGCGGAGCTTCTTCACGTCTGCGGCAGCAATGGCCATGTGAGGGTCTCTTCCCTGGGTCGTGGTGGTGGAAGGGGGGTGGTCGGGTGCCGGAGGTCGTCCGGCACCCGACCGGGTGTCACGGGGTCGACGTCACTTCTCGGCGGCGGCCGGCTCGGTCGCCTCGGCAGCCGGAGCCTCGGCCGCGGGGGTCGCCTCGGCGGCGGGCGCGTCGGCCGCGGGGGCCTCGGCGGGGGCGTCGTCCTTCTTCTCCAGGAGCTCACGCTCCCACTCGGCGAGCGGCTCGCCGCCACCGAGCTCGGAGCCGGCCTCCTCGGCGCCCGTCTTGGCGCCGCCACGCTGCAGCAGGCCCTCGGCGACGGCGTCGGCGACGACGCGCGTCAGGACGCTGACGGAGCGGATGGCGTCGTCGTTGCCCGGGATCGGGTAGGTGACGTCGTCGGGGTCGCAGTTCGTGTCGAGGATCGCGACGATCGGGATGTTCAGCTTCTTGGCCTCGTCGACGGCGAGGTGCTCCTTCTTGGTGTCGACGATCCACACCGCGGACGGCGTGCGGCCCATGTCGCGCACACCACCGAGGGTGCGGTTGAGCTTGTCGTACTCGCGACGCATCTGGAGGAGCTCCTTCTTCGTGCGGCCGGAGCCGGCCACGTCGTCGAAGTCGATCTCCTCGAGCTCCTTCATGCGCTGGAGGCGCTGGTGCATCGTCTGGAAGTTGGTGAGCATGCCGCCCAGCCAGCGCTGGTTCACGTAGGGCATGCCGACGCGCTTGGCCTGCTCCTCGATCGGCTCCTGCGCCTGGCGCTTGGTGCCGACGAAGAGGATCGTGCCGCCGCGGGCGACGGTGTTCTTGACGAACTCGTAGCCGGCGTCGATGTAGGCCAGCGACTGCTGCAGGTCGATGATGTAGATGCCGTTGCGCTCGGTGAAGATGAAGCGCTTCATCTTCGGGTTCCAGCGACGGGTCTGGTGCCCGAAGTGGACGCCGCTCTCGAGCAGCTCTCGCATGGTGACGACCGCCATGGTCGATCCTTCCTGTGGACGCACCGGCCCGAGGGCGGGTGGTCCGGTTCCTGGTTGACGCACCACCGGTCGGTGGTGCCCTGACTCCCGCGCCGCGCGAGCCGACCTGCGAGCAGGACCAGGGTCGCGCCCGAGGTTCGACCGGCTGGCGGTGTCACGACGGAGGCGGGCGTGCGAATTTCACGTCCGAGGACGTGATGGGGTCAGTCTAGGACACGGGGTCCGAGATCGAGAAATCCACCGGTGCGCGACGACCGCGCGCCGCGGGTCGGCGGCGTCCACAGCTCGGTGTCGTCCCCTGGAGCGGGGGTACCGGCGACGGTTGGCTCGGGACATGCGCCACCCGTCCTCGAGTGTCCTGCTCCTGCTGGTCCCGCTCCTCACGCTGCTGACGCTCCTCCAGCCCGGTCCGGCCGGCGCCGACGGGGCACCCGCCGACGGCCCGCCGTGGCGGTGGCCCCTCGGCTCGCGTCAGGTGACGGCGGAGTTCGACCTGCCCGACGGGCCGTACCGGGCGGGTCACCGCGGGGTCGACCTCCCCGGCCGGGCCGGCGAGCCGGTCCGCTCCGTGGCGGTCGGGCGGGTCCTGTTCTCGGGCACCGTCGCGGGCGTGGGCGTGGTGACGGTCGAGCACGGGGCGGAGCGGTCCACCTACCAGCCGGTGGTCCGTCGTGTCGTCCGCGCCGGCGACGCGGTGGAGGCCGGTGACGTCCTCGGTCGGCTCGACGTCGCGGGCTCGCACTGCGCGGGACCCTGTCTGCACCTCGGCCGGCTCGCCGGCGAGCGCTACCTCGACCCGCGGGGTCGGCTGACGGGTGCGTCGCGGTTCGTGCTCGTCGACCCGCAGGGCCCGCTCCCCCGCCCGCCCGCGGGCACGTTCGGCGGGGCGGCGGGAGGGAGGGGCGGGTGGTCGCGGCCGGTGGGAGGCCCGGTCACGTCGGCGTACGGGATGCGGGTGCACCCGGTCACCGGGGTGCGCAAGCTGCACGACGGGGTCGACCTCGGCGCCGCGTGCGGCACGCCCGTCCGGGCAGCACGCACCGGCACCGTGCGCAGCGTGGGTCACGACGGTCCGTACGGCCTGCGGGTCGTGGTCGAGCACGGCCCAGGGCTCGAGACCGGGTACGCGCACCTCTCCGCCACGTCGGTGGCACCCGGCGCACGGGTGACGTCGCGCACGGTGCTCGGTGCGGTCGGCTCGACCGGCCTGTCCACGGGCTGCCACCTGCACTTCATGGTGACCCGACGGGGTGAGCCGGTCGACCCGCTCCGGTGAGCGCGAGCGGACTGGTGCACGGCCCGGAGGCCAGGGTGGCGACCCGGTCCCGCCAGCGCTCGAGCAGGCTCGCGACGACCCGGGCCGCCGTCAGCGTGGCCGGTGTGCGGACGCGCACACCGAGACCCTCGGGCGTACGGGAGACCCACACCTGGAGGTCGTCGGCCACGGTCGGTGCCGACACGTGGTGGGCTCGGCGCCTCAGCAGCTCCTGGTGCCCGGGCAGGCGCCGGTAGTCGAGGTAGGAGGCCATGAAGACGTCAGACCGTTCGCGCACCAGCGGCCGCGACGCGGTCCCGAGCACCTGGTCGAGGGGCACGGCCGCCATCGCACGGGCGGCCTCGACGGCTCCGGCGGCGTGCGCGAGCGTCGCGCACGGGTCGGGGTGCGTCGCCAGCTCGACGGGGACCGTGGTCGTGAGCCACCCGACCGTCCGTCGCTCCGCGGGCGTCGACCTGAGGTGGACGGGCATGAGGAGCGGCAGCACGGCCGGCCCGCCCAGGTCGGCGACCGCGGACGCGAGCGTGGCGAGCGCAGCCGTCGCCGTGGACCCGCCGTGCAGGCGGGCGTGGTCGCCGAGCCGGTCCGCGACGCCGGCGTCGCCCAGCACCGACACCTCGGTGCGTTGCGCGGCGCGCTCGCCGGGCTCGACGCCCAACGACAGCGGGAAGGTCGGCAGGCGGTGGTCCTGGCGCGCGAGGAAGTCGTGCCAGGACCGCAGTCGCGCGTCGTCGGGGGCCACGCGCGGCGGTGGGTCGGCCAGCCCTGCGACGAAGCACGACGTCTCGGGCAGGTCGGGCGCCCGTCCGTCGTGCGCGAGGCCGGTGTAGACGGTGTGGAGGTCGTCGACCAGCACGGCGAGGGAGTAGGCGTCGACGTGGAGGTGGTCGAGCCCGAGGACGACCGTCGAGCGGCCCGGGCGCGAGATCGCGGCGGGCCAGAAGGCCGGGTACGACAGCGGCCAGCACGCGGCGTCGAGCTGGCGACGCACGTGGTCGCGGGTCTCGTCCACGGTCGACGTGCGCACGTCGGCACGTCGGGTCCAGCGCAGGTCGGCTGCGTCGTGCTGCCTGCCGTGCACGGCACCGTCGACCACCTCCGCGCCGACCCGGAGAGCACTGTGCCGTGCGACGACCGCCCGGTAGGCCCCCTCGAGCGCGGCCACGTCGACAGGACCCTCGACGTCGAACCCCGCCGCCATCCACACCGACGGCTCCCCTGCCACCGCCCCGGCGAGGTGGTTGCGCTGGTTGAGGGAGAGGTCGACGCGACGTCGTGGGGGGACCCCGGGCTCGACGTCCCAGGAGACGACCGTGCCCGGCGCGGGCGTCCAGAGGTCAGCCGACGTGACCAGCACGGCTGGTCTCCACCTCGGGCAGCGACGTCGACCCCTCGGCCAGCGTCCCGGCCACGCGAGCCAGCACCGCGGAGTACCGCGAGACGGCCTCGTGCGCCTCGGGGGTGTCGGGGTGCTGCAGCCCGACGTAGAGACGCTCCGCGTCGCGGTTGACCCACATCGAGGCGTTGGCCGTGCGGCCCTCGCCCGTGAAGTGCACCCCGCGCTCGTGCGCGGGCCGGCCCGCCCCGGGGAAGCGACGGACGTCGAGGTAGGAGACCAGCTGCGGCGACCCCACGCCGTCGGGTCCGAGCACGCCCGTCCGCAGCATCTCGGCCAGCGCGACGTGCGCCGGCATGCGCGACGTGCGACGGCCGGCCTCGAAACCGGCGTGCGCGGCGACCAGCAGGGCGTCGAGGTCGTCGGCGTGCGGCGCGACCTCGAACAGCACGGGCGCGAAGGTGCAGAACCAGCCGTGCGACCGCAGGTACGGTCCGGTGTCGCGGGCGCCCAGCACCGTCACACCGGCGTAGGTCGCGCGGTCCGCGAGCAGGTGGTCGGTCGCCGCGAGCGCCGCGAACACCGCGGAGACCGTCCGCACGCCGAGCGCGCGGCACCGGGCGTCCAGACGCGAGGCGGCCTCGGCGTCGAGCAGGTCGTAGGACGCGATGTGCACAGGCGCCGTCGCACCGGGCTCGAGACCGAGGTCGAGCGGGAAGGACGGCAGACGTCCGCCTTGGGACTCGACCAGGTCGGTCCAGGCACGCACCTCGGGCGAGGACGGGTCGTAGGTGGCGGCGCGGGCGCGTTCCTCGGCCGCGAAGACGCCGAACGGACCCGACTCCTCCGGGGTCGGCAGTGCCCCCTCGACCACGGCAGGACCACCGGCCTCGGCCACCTCGGCCGCGTAGAGGTCGGCGAGCTCGGAGGCGACCATGAGCTGCGACGCGCCGTCGGTGAAGGCGTGGTCGCAGCCCCAGAAGAGACCGAACCCGTCGGCGTGCTCGACCGCGCCGAGGACGAACCCCGGCCAGGCGTCGGGTCGGCAGGCGGCGTCGAAGGTCCGGACCAGGTGCGCCTGGAGCGCCTCGTCCCACGAGCCGTCCTCGACCTCCAGATCCTGCACGTCGACGACCGCGTGCTCGACGTCGGCGACCGGCACCACGTGACGGACGGGCACCTCCCCGCTCAGGTCGAACCAGGACCGCAGGCCCTCGTGCGTCGTCACCAGCCGCGTGAGGGCACGGGCGAGGGCGTCGCGGTCGAGCGGGCCGTCGAGCTCGGTCGCCACGCCGGTCCAGGCGCGGTGCACGCCGCCTGCGCGCCGACGGGCGGCGTAGGCCCGCAGGTGGTCGGCCTGCAGGAACGACGGCGGCGCGCTGTCGACGGGCGCCCCGGCCGCGGCCGCGAGGCTCGCGGGCGTCGGACCGAGGGTCAGCACCGTGCCGGGCGCCGTGCGCCACCGCGCCATCTCCGCGAGGATCATCGGTCCGCCGCCGTCGCGAGCAGGCTCGCCCGCTCGTGCTCGACCATGTCGGCCAGGACGGCCCGCAGGTGCGCCGCGAGGCCGCGGACGGCCGCGTCCACAGCCCAGGCACCCGGGTAGCGGACCGAGAGGTTCAGCCCGCCCTGGTGGCGGATGAGCCACAGGTAGAGCTCGTCCGGGGCGAACACCGGGGACCTCAGCGCGCGAGCCTGCTGGGCCGGCCAGCGCTCGGCGCCCGGCACGTGCCGGACGTCGACGTAGGACACCACGAAGTGCGGTGTATCGCCGACGCCCAGGAGCTCGGCGACCCGGGGGAACGGGTGCCGCGCCAGGTCCTTGACCTCCCGCGTCGCGGCGTCGGCGCGGGCGACCGCCTCGGCGAACGTGTCCGTCCCCGACAGGTCCAGGTCGACGGGGCACAGGCCGACGTACCAGCCCACGGACTCGCGGTGCCGGGGGTCGTGGCGGGTGTGCATCGGCATCACGAACCGCAGCCGCTCGACGCCGGAGCGTCGCCGCGACGCGATCCCCAGCGCCGCGAGGCCGGCCGCCTGCATCCCGACACCGTGCTCACGCAGCCGTCGGCCGAGCTCGTCGGTCTCGGGCCCGCCCAGCACCCAGGTCGAGAGGCTGCGCTGGCGTCGAGGACGGTCGTCGACGCCGGCCGCCGCGACGTCGGGGTGGTGCGGGAAGGCGGGCACGTCGCGCGGCTCGCCGTTCTCGTCGAGCGACGTGAAAGCGCGCCAGCGCAGCACCGCCGGGTGCTCCGCCGACAGCTCCTCCCCCGCCCGACGGTCGACGGCCGAGAAGTCGACGTGGCTGCCCACGTCGAGCACGGCGAGGGCGTCGTCGTCGACGCCGGCGAGGGCCTGGCGGTACAGGTCCTCCATCTCGGCGAACCACAGGACCTGCGAGTACGCGTCCATCACGCTGTGGTCGGCCGCGAAGACCAGGACGAAGCCCTCGGCGTGCGCGCCGCGCACGGTCGCGAACACGCAGTGCGGCCAGGTGACGGGCGACAGCCTCGCGAGGAACTGCGCCACCTCGACCCGCGCCGCGTCGCTGGACCGGTGCCCGAGCACCTCCGGGCGGACGTCGACCTGGGCCTGGCCGACCGTCCGTCGCTGCCACGCGCAGGTCGACGCGGGGTCGGCGGTCCGGCGGACGGTCGTGCGCAGCACCTCGTGACGCGCGATCCAGGCCCGCAGGGCCCGACGCAGGGCGTCGGCGTCGAACGGCAGCGGCACCCGCATCGCCGAGCCGATCCACGATCCGTCGGGATCTCGTGCCAGGTGCGCGGCGTGGTCGTAGGACAGCCCGCGCGGGTCGTCCTCCCACGCCTCCGACGACGTCGTCGGCGTCCACGTCGTCACGATCCCTGCCGGGATCGGGTAGTCGTCGAGCTCGGTGTACTCCATGGCAGTGCTCCCCCCGTCCGGTGCGCCACCGGTCTCTTCGGTGACGCGATCCATCCGCCACGTCCGCGCACTCCCCGCGGCCGTTGCTCGCCAGTCTGCGCGCCCCCGCGGAGTGCGCGCGACGTGATGATGCTCACGCGCCCCTCCCCCTGGACACGGTCTGCAGCGGCCCGCTTGACTCGGCAGAACCTGGGGGGGTGTTCATGATGACGATCGACCACGCGACGGTTCGTCTGACGTTCGGGGACGACCTGTTCCTGAGACGTCACCGCGGCGTGGGGACGCCGATCGTCAACCAGTTCGTCTGGCGTCTCGACGACGTCGTGCCGACCGCGGCGCTGGTCCGGCTGCGCGACGAGCTGGCCCGCGGGGCGCTCTCGCGGAGAGCCGACCGCCCCCGCGTGCCCGGCGCACGAGGCCGCTGGTCGCGGGCGCCCCACGCGCCGCCGATCGACGTCGAGCCGACCGTGCTCCCGGACTGCGACGTCGTCGACTGGCTCCGGGCCAACCACACCGCACCGCTGCACCCCGGCCGCGGCGAGTCGTGGCGGCTGGCGAGCGCACGGCTCTCCGACGGCGGCTCGTTGCTGTCGCTGATCGTCGACCACGCCGTGGCCGACGGCGGCGCGATGGTCGACGCCGTCGAGCGGGCGACCTCCGGTCGTGCGCCACTGACCCTCCCCGACCGCGACGGCACCTGGGGGACGCTGCGTGGCGACCTGGAGGACGCGACGCGCCAGCTCCGGGCCGTCGTGCGGTGGGGCGCCGCGAGCGCGCTGCGACGGGGTGGCGGCGCGACGACCTCCGCGGGGGCGTCGCCGCCGCCGACCACCGACGGGCCGACCGCGCCCGAGGGCTGGGTCGTCCCCACCGTCGTGGCGGAGTGCCGCACGGCCGACGTCGAGGCTGCAGCGGCCAAGCACGGCGGCACCCTCAACACCTGGTTCGTCGCCCTGGGCGCGTCGCTGGTCGTGTCGGCCGGGATCACGGACGAGGACGAGCCCGTGCTGGTGGCGCTGCCCGTCACGGCGCGTGGCACCGACGATCCTCGGGCCAACGCCACGCGGATCGCCCGCGTCGCCGTCGACCCGGGCGACCTGCGGCGCCACGACCTCGCGCCGCTGCGGGCGGGGTGCCGTGAGGCCTACGCCCGGCTCGGCACGCGCGACACGTCGGCCGGGGACGACGACGCCGGCTCGCTCCTCACGCTCGTGCAGATGCTGCCCGACGCGGTCGTGCGGCGGCTGCCGGTGCCGACCGGCCCTCGCGTCCTGGCCTCGAACCTGGGGACGATGTCTCCGGCGTTCAGCGCGCCGACCGGGACGCCGGCCCGCAGCATCGCCGCGCTGGCCGGCCACCGGGTCGTGGACGACGCCGAGATCCGGGCGCTCGGCGGCGGTCTGACCGCCTGGGCGTGCACCTCCGGCGGGCGCACCACGGTGACGGTCGCCGCCCTGGACCCGGCGCGGGTGCCCGACGACGAGACCTTGCGTGACCTGGTGCGGTCGGGCCTGGCGGCGTGGCACGTCGAGGCACGGCTGTGGTGAGCGTCGGGCGCTGGGCGCCGCGACCGGACGAGGGGGGACGATGATGACCGAGTGGGCCATCCGGGCCGAGGGACTGGTCAAGACGTACGGGGAGCAGCGGGCGCTCGACGGCCTCGACCTGTCCGTGCGTGCCGGCACGGTGCACGCCGTGCTCGGGCCGAACGGCGCCGGGAAGACGACCGCGGTGCGCGCCCTCGCGACGCTGGTCCGCCTCGACGGCGGGCGGGCGGAGGTCTTCGGGCAGGACGTGATGCGCTCACCCACGCAGGTGCGCTCCCTCGTCGGCCTCACCGGCCAGTACGCCGCGCTCGACGAGCTGCTGACGGCGCACGAGAACCTCTACCTCTTCGCCCGGCTGGTCGGCTGGCGACGGGCGGAGGCCCGCTCCCGGGCGGCCGACCTGCTCGAGCGGTTCGGCCTGACCCACGTGGCGCACCGCGCCGTCTCGACGTTCTCCGGAGGCATGCGGCGACGTCTCGACATCGCGGCCAGCCTCCTCGGGGACCCGCCGCTGCTGTTCCTCGACGAGCCCACGACGGGCCTCGACCCGCGCACGCGCGCCGACATGTGGGCGACGGTGCGCGAGCTCGTCGCCCAGGGAACGACGGTGCTGCTCACCACCCAGTACCTGGAGGAGGCGGACCAGCTCGCCGACCGGATCGCGGTGATCGACCGCGGACGCGTCGTCGCCGACGGCACGCCCGCCGAGCTCAAGGAGTCCGTCGGCGGCCTCACGCTCCACCTGGTCGTGGCGGACCCGGCTCGTCGTGTCGAGGCGGCCCGCGTCCTGCACGAGGTGACCGGGCAGGTGCCGCAGGACGACGGCGTGCTCCTCGCCGCGCCGGTCCGGTCGGGCGCCGTGACGTCCGACGTCGTGCTGGCGCTCACCGCTCGGGGGATCGAGATCGGCGAGCTCAGCGCGGCCCGCCCGAGCCTCGACGAGGTCTTCTTCGCGCTCACCGGAGCCCTCGACGCGCCCGGCCCCCAGCGACAGGACGCGGCATGAGCGCCGCGATCGGGACGCCGGCGCGACCGGTGCCGCGCGGCGGCGTGGGCCCGTTGTCCGCACTGGCCCAGGTGCTCACGTTCGGCCACCGGGGACTCCTGCGGGTCCGCCACGACCCGCAGCGCCTCTTCGACGTCATCGTGCTGCCGGTCGTCGGCACCATCCTGTTCGCGAACGTCTTCGGCGGTGCCGTCGCGGGTGGCGTCGACGCCTACCTCCCCCAGCTCGTGCCCGGTGTGCTCGTCCAGATCGCCGTCACCGCCTCGGTCGTCACGGGCGTGCAGCTGCGCGACGACATCGACCGCGGTGTGTTCGACCGCTTCCGGTCGCTGCCCGTGGCGCGCACGGCACCGCTCGCGGGGGCCCTGCTCGCCGACGTCGTCCGCTACGTCGTGGCGGTGACGATGACGGTGCTCGTCGGCGTGACGATGGGCTACCGGCCGGAGTCGTGGGCCGGGCTCGTCGCCGGCTGCGCGCTCGTCGTGCTGAGCGGCTTCACCATGAGCTGGGTGTTCGCGCTGATGGGCGTCATGATGCGCAGCGCCGCCGCCGTGCAGGGCGTGTCGATGCTCGTCCTGACGCCGCTGTCGTTCATGTCGAACGCGCTGGTGCCCACCGAGACGATGCCGGCGTGGATGCGGGCGATCGCGGAGGTCAACCCGGTCACCCACCTGGTCTCGGCGGTGCGCGACCTCGCCGGGGGCGATCCTGCTGCCGGGTCGGTGCTCACCGCGCTGCTCGGCTCCTTCGCCGTGCTCGCGATCTTCGCGCCGCTCACGGTGCGGGCGTACGTCCGACGCGACTGACCACCAGGGCTGGAGGAACCGTGAACCTGCAGAGCACCCAGGTCGCGCGAGCGACCGTCACCGAGGGCAACCGGTTGACCCTCGACGACGACCTCTTCGTGCGGGCGCACCGCGTCCTCGGGATCCCCGTGGTCAACCAGACCGTGTGGCGCTTCGACCGCCCCCTCGACCCGACCGGGGTGGAACGGCTGGACCTCGGGCTCCGCGAGGGACCTCTCGCCCGCTCGATCAGACGCTCACGCATCCCCGGTGCCCGCGACAGCTGGGTCGCGTCGTCGGCGGGTGGCCCGGTCGACGTGGCGACGTCGCCGCTGCAGCCGGGTGACGTCCTCGCGTGGGCGGAGGAGCGGGCGGCCGAGCCGCTCGACCCGTGGTCGGGCCCCACGTGGAGCCTCGCGACCGCCAGCACGACCGACGGCGGCTCGGTGCTCTCCTACCTGACGCCGCACGTCGTCTGCGACGGTGGCGCGCACGTCGCCGCCCTCGTCGCGGCGGTCGAGGGCGGCGGCCTGCGTCGACTGCCCTCGGAAGGGCCCGCGCCGACGGTCCGCGACGACCTGCGCGACGCGGTACGGCAGGTGGGGCTCGCGCTGCGCGGTGGTGCCACGGCCGCGCGTGACGCGCTCACGTCGTCGCGACCTCCGCGCACCGACGTGCAGACGTCGCGCGACGGGCTCCTCGGCCCCGACCGGGCGGGCGACGACGCGCCGCGCGTGCCGGCCACCGTCGTCGTCGACCTCGACGCCCGCGCCTGGGACGAGGCGGCCGCGCGGCACGGCGGGACGTCGAACAGCCTGCTGGTGGCCGTGGCCGTGGAGGTGCTGCTGGCCTCGGGGCGGGTCGAGGCGGGGCGCCCCGTGCGGGTCTCGTTGCCCGTGAGCCTGCGCGGCCCGGACGACCTGCGCTCGAACGCGACCTCGGGCGTCTCGATCGACGTCGACACCGAGGTCGCGGACGGTGTCGGCCGCGTCGTCGACCTCGCGGCCGTGCGGTCACAGGCCCGTGGCGCGTACGCGACCCTGGCGGCCGGGAGGCGCGACCCCCTCGGCCCCCTCACGCAGCTGCTGCCGGACCCGGCGGTCGCGGTCCTGGCCCGCGGCGTCGCGGCGCCGCTGTGCCTGTGCTCCAACCTGGGACGGCTGCCGGCCACGTTCGCCGCACCGCTGGGCCGTCCGGCGACGTCGGTGCTGATGCGGTCGGTGACGCAGGGGGTCACGCCCTCGATGCTGCGGCGCACGAGAGGTGGGCTCACGGTCTGGTGGGCCCGTCACGGCGACACCGCGACGCTCGCGGTGCTGGGGGTGGACCCCGACCACCTCGGCGACCGCGAGGCCCTGGCGCGTCTCGTCGTGGCGACGACGTCCCGCTGGGGCGTGCCGAGCACCCCCTGGTGACCGCCGTGCCGCGCCGTCGTCAGGCCCGGGGGTGCGCGAGGCGGTAGGCGGTGCGCAGACGTTCGTTGCTGACGTGCGTGTAGATCTGGGTGGTGCCGAGCGACGCGTGGCCCAGCACCTCCTGCACGCTGCGCAGGTCCGCGCCACCCTCCAGCAGGTGGGTCGCTGCGGTGTGGCGCAGCCCGTGCGGGCCGAGGTCGGGCGCCCCGTCGACGGCGGCGAGGCGGTCGTGCACCACCTTGCGGGCCGTGCGCGGGTCGAGCCGTCCCCCACGGAGCCCGAGCAGCAGTGCCGGGCCGCTGTCCGACGTCGCGAGCGCCGGGCGGCCGCTGGTCAGCCAGGCGTCCAGCGCGTGCGCCGCCGGGAGGCCGTACGGGACGGACCGTTCCTTGCGGCCCTTGCCGAGCACGCGCACGAGCCGTCGCCCGGGGTCGACGTCGTCCACGTCGAGTCCGCACAGCTCCCCGACGCGGACGCCCGTGGCGTACAGCAGCTCGAGGACGAGCAGGTCGCGCAGCCCGACGGGTCCGTCGTCGGCGACCGCATCGGCCGTCGTGTCGAGCAGGGCCCGCACCTCGTTCTCGCTCAGGACGGCCGGCAGCTCGCGCCGCGCCTTCGGGCTGGCCAGCAGCGCGCCGGGATCCGACGGCGCCCGTCCGGTGCGGACGCACCAGGCCGTGAACGTGCGCGCCGACGTGGCACGCCGGGCGATGGTCGCCCGGGCGCGGCCCAGTGTCTGCTGGTTGGCGAGCCAGCTGCGCAGCGCGCGGGTCGTGAGGTCGGCGGGCCCGTCGAGACCCAAAGCCTGTGCATGCTCGGCGAGCAGGGAGAGATCGGTGCGGTAGCCGCGGACCGAGTGCTCCGACAGGTTCCGCTCGTGGCGCAGGTGCTCGGCGAACGCCTCGACCGCGTCGTCCCAGGCTGCACCCATGCCCCCAGGGTGACGGCTCAGCGCCGGGTCGTCGAGGCACCACGCGGGAGCACGAGCCAGCGGTCGCCGACGTGGACGCAGAGCCCCTGGCGCTCGAGGGCCGTCAGCAGCTCGGCGACCTCGGCGCGACTCCCCCGCGCGGACGCGGCGACGTCGGCACCTGTCCGGGCCTGCTCGAAGGACAACGCGTCGAGCACCCGGCGCGCCAGGCGACCCAGCCGGTCGCGCTCGGTGTCGTCGGCCCGCGCGGGCTCGGCGACGTCGGCGGTGACCCCGGCGACGGCGTCGAGCACCTCGCGGCCCGTCGTGACCAGCACGGCACGCCCGTCGCGGACCGCCTGGTGCACGCCGGCGGACTGCTGCGACGTGACCGGCCCGGGGACGCCCATCGTCACGCGGCCCAGGGCGTCGGCCCAGTACAGCGTGTTGAGCGAGCCGCTGCGGCGTGCCGCCTCGACCACGACCGTCCCGACCGCGAGCGCGGCGATGATCCGGTTGCGCGACAGGAAGCGTGAACGCATCGGCACCTGGCCGGGGGCCTGCTCCGAGACGACGAGACCGTCCTGGCCGATCCGGCGCAGGAGCGACGCGTGGGTGCGCGGGTACTCGACGTCGGCCCCGCACGCGAGCACCGCCACGGTCGGCCGGTGCTGCACGAGGGCGCCGCGGTGCGCGGCGGCGTCGATGCCGAACGCCGCGCCGCTGACGACGGTGCCGCCCTGGTCGGCCACGTCGGCGGCGATCTCGGCGGCGCAGTCGCTCCCGTAGGCGGTGCACGAGCGGGCGCCGACGACGGCCACCGCCTGCTCCGCGAGCCCGCCGAGGTCGGCGGGACCGCGGACCCAGAGCCCCAACGGCGCCCCGGTGGTGCCTCCGTGCGGCTCCACGTGGTCGAGGTCGTCGAGACCGACCGGCCACTCGCGGTCGCCCGGCACCACCCAGCGCAGGCCCTGCTCGTCGGCGCGGGAGCGGGCGGCGACGACGTCGCGCTCCAGACGCGGTGCCGCGTCGCGCCAGGCGTCCGGCAGGTGCGACGCGAGCGGAGCCCCACCGTCGCGGATCGCCGACACGACGGCGCCGGCTCCGTGCTCGTCGAGCAGCGGGACCAGGCGGGGGTCGCCGGGCTCGACGACGAGGCTCAGGGCGAGCCGTGCCTCGGCGTCGCGCAGCGCGTCTCCCCGACGGAACTGGTCGGTCCGTCCGCTCACGACGTCACCAGGTCGCGCAGCAGCGGCCCGAGGGGCGTGCCCCGGCGGAGCGCGAGGGCGAGCTCGACGTCGTCGACGTCGGGCTGCCCGCCGTCCCGGAGGTCGCACACGGTCCAGGACACCCGCAGGACCCGGTCGGCCGAGCGCGCCGAGAGCCGTTGGCCGCGCAGGTGGGAGTCGACGAGACGTCGGGCGGCGTCGGTGGCCGGCCAGTGCTTGCGCAGGTCGACGCCCGGCACGTCGGCGTTGGCCTGCCAGGGCGTCCCGGCGAGCCGGACGGCCTGATGCTCCCGGGCTCGACGCACGGCCGGCGCGAGCTGGGCGGTGGAGCGGGCGCCCGTCGTGTCATGGACCAGCTCGGGGCGGCTGGGTGCGACGAGCGTGCGGTGGATGTCGATGCGGTCGCGCACCGGCCCGGAGATCCGGTCGCGGTAGCGGCGCTGCATGAGCGGTGTGCACTCGCAGGGGTCGCTCACCGAGCCGCCCTGCCCGCACGGGCAGGGGTTCGCGGCGAGCACCAGCTGGAACCGGGCGGGGAACGTGGCGGTCTGCGCCGCGCGCGAGACGACGACGTGACCGGACTCCAGCGGCTGGCGCAGCGCGTCGAGCACGTTCGACGCGAACTCCGGCGCCTCGTCGAGGAAGAGGACGCCGCGGTGGGCGAGGCTGAGCGCGCCCGGTCGGATCCCCCGCTGGCCGCCGCCGACGATGGCCACGGCGCTGGCGGTGTGGTGGGGGTCGACGAACGGGGGACGCTCCACGAGCGGCACGTCCGCCGGCAGCACACCGGCCAGGGAGTGCACCGCGCTGACCTCCAGGGCCTGCTCGCGGGTCAGGTCGGGCAGGAGGCCGGGGAGCCGCTGCGCCAGCATCGTCTTGCCGATGCCGGGCGGACCGGTCATGAGCACGTGGTGGCCCCCGGCAGCAGCCACGACGACGGCGGTCCGGGTGTCTTCCTGCCCGGCCACGTCGGCGAGGTCGAGCCCGGCCACCCGGTCGACGTAGGCGTGCCCGAGCCCGACGCCCTCCTCGAGCGGCGGCACGGGCGGGTCGTCGGGCTCCTCCTCCCCCGTGAGCAGCGCGACCACCTGGCGCAGGGACCGCACGCCGACGACCTGCACCCCGCTCACGAGCTCGGCCTCTCCCACGTTCGACTCCGGCACGAAGACCCGTCCGAACCCTGCCTCGGCGGCGGCGACCGTCGCCGGGAGCACCCCGCGGACCGCACGGAGGCGACCGTCGAGGGCGAGCTCGCCGATGAAGACGGTGCCCGCCGTGGCCTCGACCGGCACCAGCGTCTTCTCGACGAACATCGCCACCCCGATCGCGAGGTCGTAGTGCGACCCGGTCTTCGGCAGCGTCGACGGCGCGAGGTTGATGGTCACCCGCTGGTCGGGCCACGACGTACCGGAGTTGACGACCGCCGCGCGCACCCGGTCGCGTGCCTCGTTGACGATCGTGTCGGCCAGGCCCACCACGATCGTCTTGGGCAGCCCGGAGGCGATGTCGACCTCCACCTCGATCGCCCGACCGGTCAGCCCGTCGAGGGTCACCGAGTGCGTCGCCGCCATCAGGCCACCCCACCCATGCGCTCGACCACCGGGCCACCCCGCCGCGGGATCCGTACCGACACCACGTCGATCCGCACCGCCGCCGGCTCCACCTCCTGCACCTGCAGCCACGCGGATGCCGCGCGCCGCAGCCGGGCCGCCTTGCGCGCCGAGACCGACTCGAACCCCGTCCCGTGGCGTGAGCTCGTCCGCGTCTTGACCTCGCAGAACACGATCGTGTCGCCGTCCCTTGCCACCAGGTCGAGCTCACCCCAGCGGCACGTCCACCGCCGCTCCAGGATCGTCATCCCCAGCGACTCCAGGTGCCGCGCCGCCACCTGCTCCCCGTACCGCCCCAGCGCGTCGTTGCGTGCCTGACTCATGCCCCCAGCCTCGCCACACCACGACGCCCCCGACAGACCCCTCGCGCGGGCTGTGGACGACCGGGACCAGCCCGGCGAAGGGCCTGTGGACTGCTCAGGAGCGGGTCGGCGCGACCTGCTCGACGTACTCGACGACGTTGCCGTCACCGTGGCGGGCGACGAGCCTGCGGCCGTTCGGCCCAGGCATCGGACCGTCCAGGAGGTCTCCCCCACCGTCGAGCACGGCGTCGACGACGACGTCGAGGTCGCGGACGATGATCGTCGCGGCGCGGGAACGGGCGGCCTCGTCGGCGCCCTCGAGCAGGAGGAAGGGGCCGACCCACGCCAGCCGCACCGGCCCGAACGTGAACGCGTGCACGTCCGAGGTGCCCGCCAGGCGCTCGTACAGCGGCAGCGCGGCGTCTATGCTCTCCACCGGGATGCGCGCCAGGACGGCCACGACGTTCGCCGGCGTCTCGTCCACGAGGCGCCTCAGGCGGAGGGGATCTTCACGTCGGAGTCGGCGAGCTCCTCGACGTTCACGTCCTTGAAGGTGAGCACCTTGACGTTCTTGGCGAAGCGGGCCGGACGGTAGATGTCCCACACCCAGGCGTCGTTCATGGACACCTCGAAGTAGGCGTCGCCGGTCTCGGAGCGGACCTTCACGTCGACCGCGTTGCACAGGTAGAAGCGACGGTCGGTCTCCACGACGTACTTGAAGATCTTCACGACGTCGCGGTACTCGCGGTACAGCGCGAGCTCGGCCTCGGTCTCGTACTTCTCGAGGTCCTCTGCGCTCATCTGCCCTCCACGGCCTGCTCGATCGTGCTCGTCGTGTCGCTCCCCGGAACACTACCGGCCGGGACCGCGCAGCCGGGCAGGCTCCACGAACGACGGTGGTGGTCGCTCGGACCGTGCCGGCGCAGTGCCTCGACGTGCGCGGACGACGCGTAGCCCTTGTTCTCGTGCCAGCCGTACTGCGGGTGCTCCCGCGCGAGCTCGACCATGAGCGCGTCGCGCGACGTCTTCGCCAGGATGCTCGCGGCGGCGACCGCGGCGCAGCGCAGGTCGGCCTTCACCGCGGTGACCACGGGCGGGAAGCTCGGCCCGGGTGCGTCGAGGAGCGACGGCTGCACGGGCGCGCTCAGGTAGTCGTGGTTGCCGTCGAGCAGCACGAGGTCGGGCGCGGGGTCGAGGTCGACGAGCGCGCGGTGCGCGGCGAGCCGCATCGCGGCCATGATGCCGACCGCGTCGATCTCCGCGGGCGACGCGTGACCGACCCCGTAGCCCGCGCCGTGGGTGGTGGCCCACCGGCGGATGCGTGGCGCGAGCCGGGCGCGTGCCTCGGGCGAGAGCAGCTTGCTGTCGCGCACGCCCTGCGGTGCCGTGCGGGTCCGCTCGGTGACGGCGACGACGCCGACGCTGACCGGACCGCTCAGCGCACCGCGGCCGACCTCGTCGGCGCAGGCGAGCACGGTGCAGCGCTCGCGCAGGAGGCTGCGCTCGAACCGGAGGCTCGGACGTCCTGTCACTGCTGCTGCGTCACTCGCGCTTCGCGGGTGGGTCGTCGGGCACCTCGGCGAACGCGTCGGTGCCGCGGATGAAGCCCATGCGCTTCCACGGCCACACCCGGACCCACGCCTTGCCGACGACGGCGTCGACGGGGATGAAGCCGCCGCCCGGGTCGCCCTGGTGGACGCGTGAGTCGGCGGAGTTGCCGCGGTTGTCGCCCTCGACCCACAGGTGGTCCTTGGGGACGATCACGTCGAAGAGGGTCTCGCTGTTGGCGGCGGGGTCGCGCAGGTACGGCTCGTCGATGGACGTGCCGTTGACCGTGAGCCGGCCCTGCTCGTCGCAGCAGGCGACGCGGTCACCGCCGACGCCGACGACGCGCTTGATGAGGTGACCGCCGGTCGGGAAGAGACCGACGACCTCCAGCGCCTTCTGGACCGGGTTGCTGGCCTTCGCGTCCTCGCTGGCGTCGAGCCATCCCCCGGGGTCGTCGAACACGACGATGTCGCCACGCTGGGGATCGCCGGTCCAGTAGGAGACCTTCTGGACGAGGATCTTGTCGTTGACGAGCATCGTCGGTTCCATCGACTCCGACGGGATGTAGAACGCTTGCAGGAAGAAGGCCTTGACCACCACGGCCATCACCATCGCGATGACGACGAGGAGGATCGACTCCTGCCAGACGGGCAGCTGGCGCTTCTTCACGGTCTCACTCACGACGTGAGCCTAGACGCAGGAGCCACAGCGAGCAGGTGGGCACGCGGGAGGACCTCAGTCCTCGCGCTTCTCCTTGATCTTCGCGGCCTTGCCGCGCAGCGAGCGGAGGTAGTAGAGCTTCGCGCGACGCACGTCGCCGCGGGTCGCGACCTCGATCTTCTCGATGACGGGCGTGTGCAGCGGGAAGGTGCGCTCGACGCCGACGCCGAAGCTGACCTTGCGCACCGTGAAGGTGCGGCCGATGCCCGAGCCCTGCAGCTTGATGCAGACGCCCTGGAACACCTGGACGCGGGAGCGGTTGCCCTCGACGACCTTGACGTGGACCTTGAGGGTGTCGCCGGCGCGGAACGCGGGGACGTCGTCGCGACGGGACTCGGCTGCGACCTGGTCGACCAGGTTGGTCATGATCTACTCCTCGCCGGTGCCACAGGTCACCCACGGAAAACGATGGTGGAAGAGAAAGGGTCGTGCGGCGTCGGTCAGCGGCTCCCCTGTGGCAGAACTGCGATGCGCCAGCAGCCAAGTATTCCACACGGGTCGAGGGTTCCCGAAACCGGCACCGGCGCCCGGCGGGGGTGCCGGGCCGTGGGCGGCGAAGGGCACAGCGGGGGTGCCGGGCCGTGGGCGGCGAAGGGCACAGCGGGGTGTCGGGCCGTGGGCGGCACAGGGCCCGGCGGGGGTGCCGGGCCGTGGGCGGCAGACGACACAGAACGCCACGAGGGCACCTGCCCGAGCAGGTGCCCTCGTGGGGTCTGGGGTGCGAGGCGTGCTCAGTCGAGCGCGTAGCCCTCGCTGCCGTGGAGGACGCTGTCGATGCCGGCGACCTCCTCCTCCTCGGTGACGCGGAAGCCGATCGTGGCGTCGATGATCTTGGCGATCACGAACGCGACGACGAAGCTGTAGAGCGCCACGGCGACGGCGGGGATCAGCTGGACGATGAACTGCTCCAGGTTGCCGCCGCCGGTGAACAGGCCCGTGTCGATGGCGAAGAAGCCGAGGTACAGCGTGCCGAGGACACCGGCGACCAGGTGCAGGCCGACCACGTCGAGCGAGTCGTCGAAGCCGAGCTTGTACTTGAGGTCGATGGCGACCGCACAGACGGCACCGGCGACGAGGCCGAGCACGATGGACCAGAACGGCGTCAGGTTGGCGCACGAGGGCGTGATGGCGACCAGACCGGCGACGACACCGGAGGCGGCGCCGACAGCCGTGGCCTTGCCGTTGCGGAAGTGCTCGATGACGATGAAGCCGAGCGCAGCCGCGGCCGGGCAGACGATCGTGTTGACGATGATCAGCGCGGCGGAGCCGTTGGTGCCGGCCGTGCCGGTGGCGAGGGTGGCGCCGGCGTTGAAGCCGAACCAGCCGAACCACAGGACCGCGGCACCGATGAGGACGAGCGGCACGTTGTGCGGGACCGCGGTCTCCTTGCTGAAGACCTTGCGCTTGCCAAGGACGAGCGCGAGGGCCAGGGCGGCCGCACCGGCGTTGATGTGCACCGCGGTGCCGCCGGCGTAGTCGATCGTGCCGGTGTCGAAGCCGAGCGCCGAGCCGAGGTTGCCGATCCAGCCCGTGAAGGTGGGGACGCCCTGGTCGTCGGTGGTGAAGGAGAAGACCCACGAGGCGACCGGGAAGTAGGCCAGGACGGCGAACAGACCGGCGAACAGCAGCCACGGGAAGAAGCGGGCGCGGTCGGCGATGGCGCCCGAGATCAGCGCGACCGTGATGATCGCGAACGTCGACCCGAAGGCCGCGTTGGCGAGCACGAAGCTCGCGGCGCCGTCACCCCCGAACGCGGCGTTGGCGGCGTCGTTGAGGGCGAAGTCCGAGAACGGGTTGCCGAGCACACGCGGGATCCAGTCAGCGCTGGAGCCGTCGACGAAGGCCATGTTGAATCCGAACAGCATCCAGAGGACGCCGACGAGTCCGATCGTGCCGAAGCTGAGCATCATCATCGAGACGACGCTCTTGGCCTTCACGAGTCCGCCGTAGAAGAAGGCGACGCCTGGCGTCATGAAGAGCACCAGAGCGGCCGCGATCAGCAGCCAGTACGTGGGAAAATCCATCGAGTTTCTCTCTCCTGGGAGTGAACAGGACCGCAGAGGTCCCGCAGGGGCGGCACACAGCTCCGTTGCTGCGTGTATCCGCCGCCAGTGTCACGACCTGAGGTTTTCTCAGGCTTGCCTGAGAATCACGGGAGGGTTACGGCAGGAGAGCCACTGTTAACTCGATGTTTCGGACGCGTCACCGAGCAGGTCCGGACGTCGCTCGCGGGTGCGCTGCAGGGCCTGCTCGTGCCGCCAGGCGGCGATCGCGCCGTGGTGGCCGGACAGCAGGACGTCGGGCACCGTGTGACCGCGCCACGTGGCCGGCTTGGTGTACACGGGGTACTCCAGGAGGCCGTCCTCACCGTGCGACTCCTCGGCGAGCGAGGCGGGGTTGCCCATGAAGCCGGGGACGAGGCGCACGACGGCCTCGATCACGGCGAGCGCGGCCACCTCTCCCCCGTTGAGGACGAAGTCGCCGAGGGAGACCTCCTCGACCCGCCAGCGCTGGCGGGCGTGGTCGATGACGCGCTGGTCGATGCCTTCGTAGCGTCCGCACGCGAACACCAGGTGCCGCTCGCGGCTGAGGTCGTGCGCGAGGGACTGCCGGAACGGGGTGCCCGACGGCGTCGGCACCACGACCACGCTGTCGTCGGTGGTGACCGTGTCGAGCGCCTCGCCCCACGGCTCGGGCTTCATGACCATGCCGGCGCCGCCGCCGTAGGGCGTGTCGTCGACGGTGCGGTGCCGGTCGTGGGTGAAGTCGCGCAGGTCGTGCGTCGCGATCTGCAGCAGGCCCTTCTCGCGGGCCCGGCCGGCGAGGGACAGGTCGAGCGCGTCGAGGTACGCCGGGAAGATGGAGACGACGTCGATGCGCAGGGTCGGGGTGTCGGGCTCGCTCATGCGTCGGCACCGCCGGCGGCCCGCTCGGGCTCGGCGACGGTCTGGGCCTCGGGGTCGAGCAGACCGGGCACGTCGGCGAGCGTCACGTGTCCCGCACCCAGGTCGACGTCGGGGACGAGCGCGACCACGAACGGCACGAGGACGCCGCGCGTGCCCGCGTCGAGGTCGAGCGACAGCAGGTCCTGCTCGGGCAGGTGCAGCACGTCGGAGACGACCCCGACGTCGGTGCCCGCGTGGTCGTGCACGCGCAGGCCGACGAGCTGGTGGTCGTAGTAGGCGTCGTCCTCCTCGGGCACGTCGTCGGGGTCGACGTCGACCTCGAGGACGCGCCCGTGCAGGGCCTCGGCCGCGGTGCGGTCGCCGACGCCCTCCAGACGCAGCAGCAGCCGCCCGGAGTGGTTCCGGGCGGCTGCCACGACGACGGTGCGGTCGCCGGCGACGAGGGTCGTGCCAGGAGCGAAGCGACGCTCCGGCTCGTCGGTGCGGACCTGGACGGCGAGCTCGCCCTTGATGCCGTGGGCCCGGCCGATGCGGCCGACGACGACGCGCACGTCAGGTCCTCAGCGCTGGCGGTCGACGTCCACGAAGTCGATGCGGGCACCCTTGGTGCCGGCGATCGCTCCGGTGACGGTGCGGATCGCCGACGCGGTACGACCGGAGCGGCCGATCACCTTGCCGAGGTCGGCAGGGTTGACCCGCACCTCGAAGAGGTCGCCCCGGCGGGTCGACGCGGCGCGCACGTCGACCTCGTCGGGGTGGTCGACGATGGCCGACACGAGGTGCTCGATGACCTCCTGCGTGCGACCGGCCACGATCAGGACTCGGTGCTCTCGGCCTCGGCGGGCGCCTCGGCAGCGGTGTCCTCGGCCTTCGGCTCCTCGGCGGGCGCCTCGTCAGCCTTCTTCGCGGCCTTCTTCTTGGTGGTCGCGTCGGTCTTGGGCTCCGAGTGCAGCTCCTTGAGGGCGGCGTCGAACAGCGCGGCCTTGTCGGCCTTCGGCTCGGGCTGCTTGAGCGTGCTGGTGCCACCGATGTCGCCGGTGATCTTGAGCAGCGCGGCGACGGCCTCGGTGGGCTGGGCGCCGACGCCGAGCCAGTACTGGGCGCGCTCGGAGACGACGTGGATCGTCGACGGCTCGGTCTTCGGGTTGTACGTGCCGATCTCCTCGATCACGCGACCGTCGCGCTTGGTGCGCGAGTCGGCGACGACGATGCGGTAGTACGGGGTGCGGATCTTGCCCATCCGCTTCAGGCGAATCTTGACGGCCACGGGTGTGGTGTCTCCTCAGGTCTCTGTGGTGGGGTGACGTGGCGAGCCGGGTGGGGTCACGACTCGGTCACGAAGCTGGTGGGCCCAGCGGTCGGGGTGAGAGGGTCCCGGCCGCGGCGGACACAAGGCGACATTCTGCCAGACGACGTCCACCAGGACCACATCGCCTCGCGCGTCCCGTTCAGCGGTCCGGGCCACCGTCGTCGAAGCGACCGTGCCGGCCGGCCCCGGCCACGAAGCGCGCCGCACCCGCGACGGCCTCCGCGGCGACGACGGGCAGCCCGCCGGCACCCTCGGCGCGCAGCGCGTCGGCCAGCGGGAGGTCCCACTGCCCCAGCACCGACGCCCGGTCCGCGCGGAGGCAGGCCTGCGGGAAGGCCGCGAGCTGCTCGGCCAGCTCGTGGGCGACGTCGAGCGCACGTCCAGGGGCGACGACACGGTTGACGAGGCCCATCTGCAGCGCCTCGTGCGCCTCCACGGGGCGCCCGGTGAGGACGAGGTCCATCGCCCGGCCGTGCCCGACGACGCGCGGCAGCCGCACCGTGCCACCGTCGATGAGCGGGACGCCCCAACGACGGCAGAACACCCCGAGCACGGCGTCCTCCGCGGCCACCCGGAGGTCGGCGAGCAGCGCGAGCTCGAGACCGCCGGCCACGGCGTGGCCCTCGATGGCGGCGACGAGGGGCTTCGTCAGCGCCATCCGGGTCGGGCCCATCGGGCCCTGGCCGTCGGGATCCAGCACGTGGCCGCGCTCGGGGTCGGCGACGGCCGACAGGTCGGCGCCCGCGCAGAAGGTCCCTCCCTCGCCGTGCAGCACGGCGACGGAGACGTCGTCGTCGGCCTCGAAGCGTTCGAAGGCGGCCAGGAGGGCCGCGGCGGTCGGACCGTCGACGGCGTTGCGGACGTCGGGTCGGTGCAGGGTGATCGTGCAGACGGCGTCGTCGACGTCGTAGCGGACGGATTCGCTCACGAGACCCACGCTAGCCGTCGGTCCGCGTGGCTACGCTGACCTCATGGCCGACGTCACCGTCCTGCACCACCCGGGCTGCTCCACCTCGCGGCACGCGCTCGAGTCCGCCGCCCGGGCGGGGGTCGAGGTCGAGGAGGTGCGCTACCTGAAGCAGCCGCTCGACCGCGCCACGCTGCTCGCGCTGCTGGAGCGGCTCGAGGACGAGCCCGCCGACCTCGTGCGCAAGGACGCCTTCTTCAAGGACCAGGGTCTGGACGCCGCCGACTACACGACGCCCGAGCAGGTCGCCGACCTCCTGGTCGAGCACCCACGTCTGCTCCAGCGGCCCGTGCTGGTGCGCGGCACGCTGGACGGACCCGGACGGGCGATCATCGGCCGGCCGAAGGACCGCGCCGACGCCTTCCTGCGCGAGGGCTGACCCGCTCCCCCGCACCGCTCACGTGGCGGTGCCGGCGAACTGCGCCGCGTAGAGCCGCGCGTACGCGCCGCCCGCCGCCAGGAGCGTGTCGTGGTCGCCCTGCTCGACGATGCGCCCCGCCTCCATGACCACGATGGTGTCGGCCTCGCGGATGGTCGACAGGCGGTGGGCGACCACGAACGACGTGCGGTCGCGGCGCAGCCGGCCCATGGCCTCCTGCACGAGCGCCTCCGTGCGCGTGTCGACGGAGCTCGTCGCCTCGTCGAGCACGAGCACGGGCGGGTCGGCGTGGAACGCGCGGGCGATGGTGAGCAGCTGGCGCTGGCCGGCGCTGAGGCTTCCGCCACCCTCGTCGACGACGGTGTCGTAGCCGTCGGGCAGCGTCCGGACGAGGTGGTCGACCGACGCCGCCTCCGCTGCACGCACGACGGCGGCGTCGTCGACGTCGCCCACGCGGCCGTAGGCGATGTTCTCGCGGATGGTGCCCTTGAACAGCCAGGCGTCCTGCAGCACGACACCGAAGCATCGGCGCAGTGCCTGGCGGTCCATCGTGGCGACGTCGACGCCGTCGAGCGTGATGCGCCCGGCGTCGAGCTCGTAGAAGCGCAGCAGCAGGTTGACGAGGGTCGTCTTGCCCGCGCCCGTCGGTCCGACGATCGCGACGGTCGCGCCCGGCTCGGCGACGAGGTCGAGCCCCTCGATGAGCGGCGCGTCGGTGTAGGAGAACGCCACGTCCTCCAGGACCACGCGACCCCGCACGGGCTGCGTCGGCACGAGCGGCGCCGCGCCACCGGCTCCCACGTCGGGGCGCTCGGGCTCGGTGTCGAGCAGGGCCAGCACGCGCTCGGCGGAGGCCATGCCGGACTGCAGGAGGTTGACCATCGACGCGATCTGGGTGAGCGGCTGCGTGAACTGTCGCGAGTACTGGATGAACGCCTGGACGTCGCCCACCGTGAGGCTGCCGGTCGAGACCCTGACCGCGCCGATCACCGCGACGAGCACGTAGTTGAGGTTGGAGACGAACATCATCAGCGGCTGGATGACGCCCGAGATGAACTGGGCGCGGAAGGCCGACGTGAACAGGGCGTCGTTGCGGCGCTCGAACTCCTCCCGGACGTCGCGCTGCCGGCCGAAGACCTTGACCACCTCGTGGCCGGTGAAGACCTCCTCGACGTGGCCGTTCACCTTCCCGGTCGCGGCCCACTGGGCGACGAACTGCGGCTGCGAGCGCCGCATCACCGCCTGCGTCAGCCACACGGCGAGCGGGATCGTGGCCAGGGCCACGAGGGCCAGCAGCGGCGAGATCCAGACCATCATGACGAGCGTGCCGACCACCGTGAGCACCGAGGTCAGCAGCTGGCTGATGGTCTGCTGCAGCGACTGGCCGATGTTGTCGATGTCGTTGGTCGTGCGCGACATCAGCTCCCCACGCTCCGTGCCGTCGACGAACGAGAGCGGCAGCCGGTGCAGCGTGGCCTCCACGTCGTCGCGCAGGCCGCCGACCATCCGCTGCACGACGGCGGTGGTGAGCCGGCCCTGCCACCACATGAAGCCCGACGCCAGGACGTAGAGCACGATCGCGCCCGCGAGCACCCAGCCGAGCTCCGTGAAGTCGATGCCCTGCCCGGGGCGCACGTCGGCACCCAGCAGCACGTCCGCGAGACGGTCCTGGCCGTCGGCTCGCAGCCGCTCCACCACCTCGGCCTGGCTCGCGCCGGCCGGCAACCGGGTCGACAGGTAGCCGCTGAAGACGAGGTCGGTCGCGTGCCCGAGGATCCGCGGGCCGAGCACGGACAGGGTCGTGCCGATGACACCCAGCGCGGCGATCGCCGTGACCGTGGCGCGGTCCTGGAGCAGCCGTCGCCCGATGCGTCGCGCAGTGCCCCGGAAGTCCGACGCTCGCTGAGGTGCCATGGCCCCGGCCGCCATGGGTCCGCGTGGTCCGCCGCTCACCGGGCCTCCGCCTCGCTGAGCTGGGACAGGACGATCTCGCGGTAGACCGCGCACGTGTCCATCAGCTCGCCGTGCGTGCCCGTGCCGACGACCGTGCCCTCGTCGAGGACGACGATCCGGTCGGCGTCGCGGATGGTCGAGACGCGCTGGGCGACGGTCACGACCGCGGCGTCGCGGGTCAGCGGCCTGAGGGCCGCCCGGAGGGCCGCGTCGGTCGCGTAGTCGAGCGCGGAGAAGGAGTCGTCGAACAGGTAGACCAGCGGACGCTTCACCAGCGCACGCGCGATCGCGAGCCGCTGGCGCTGACCACCGGAGAAGTTGGTGCCGCCCTGCGAGACGGGCGCCTGGAGCCGCTCCGGCAACGCCTCGACGACGTCGCGCGCCTGGGCCACCTCGAGCGCCGCCCACAGCTCGGCGTCGCTCGCGTCGGGGCGGCCGTAGCGCAGGTTCGACGCGACCGTGCCGGAGAACAGGAACGCGCGCTGGGGCACGAGCCCGATGGCCGCCCAGACCGCCTCGGGCGTCATCGTCCGTACGTCCCGCCCGTCGAGCAGCACCTGCCCCGCGGTCACGTCGAAGAGGCGTGGCACGAGGTTGACCAGCGTCGACTTCCCGCTGCCGGTCGACCCGACGACCGCGGTGGTCTCCCCCGGCCTGGCGACGAGGGAGACGCCGTGCAGCACGTCCTGCTCGGCTCCCGGGTAGGCGAAGGAGGCGTCGCGCACCTCCAGCGCGCCGCGGGCCACCGGGGTGTCGTCGGCGTCCGGCGCGGCGACGATGCTCGGCTCGGTCTCCAGGACCTCGGTGATCCGTTCCGCCGACACCTCCGCGCGCGGCCAGAGCATCAGCATGAAGGTCGCCATCATGACGGCCATGAGGATCTGCACGAGGTAGTTCTGGAAGGCGGTCAGCGTGCCGACCTGCAGGTCGCCCGACGCGATGCGGTAGCCGCCGAACCAGGTGGCAGCCACGACCGAGACGTTCATGACGAGCATGACCGTCGGGAACATCAACGCCATCACGCGCCCCGCCGCCACCGCCACGTCGACGTACGCCTGGTTGGCCCGCGCGAAGCGCTCGGCCTCGCGCTCCTCGGTCGCGAAGGCGCGCACGACGCGGATGCCCTGGATCTGCTCGCGCATGACGTCGTTGAGGCCGTCGATCCGCTCCTGCATCTGGCGGAACAGCGGACGCATCGTGCGGATGATGAGACCGACGGCCACCACCAGGACGGGGATGACCACGACGAGCAGGCCGGACAGCTCGACGTCCTGGCGCAGGGCCATCGCGACACCTCCGACCGCCATGATCGGGGCCGACACCAGGAGCGTCAGCGCCATGAACACGAGCAGCTGCACCTGCTGCACGTCGTTCGTGGCTCGGGTGACCAGCGTCGGCGCGCCGAAGTGGGCGAGCTCGCGCGCAGCGAACCCCTCGACCGCGTCGAACACCCCGGCGCGCAGGTCGCGGCCGAGGGCCATCGCCACCCGCGCCCCCACGTAGACGGCGACGACCGTGCAGGCCACCTGCAGCACGGTGACGAGCAGCATCACCCCGCCCGTGGTCCAGATGCGTCCCACGTCGCCGCGCACGACGCCGTCGTCGATGATCTCGGCGTTGAGTCCCGGCAGGTAGAGGTTGGCGATCGTCTGCGCCAGCTGGAACAGCACGACCACGGCGATCGGTCCGCGGTAGGGCCGCAGGTGGCGGCGCAGGAGCGGGATCAGCACGACGTCAGACTACGTTGCTCCGAGCAACGGTCTGCCGGACGAGCCGCTCAGAGCAAGTCCCTGAGCTCCTTCGGCAGCTCGAAGTCCTGGGCACCCTGCTGGCCGCCGAAGCCGAACGCCTCGGCGCCGTCCTTCGTGGCGGGCTTCTGCTGGGCCGCCTGGGCCCGCTTGGCCGGGTTGCCGGAGACGCGCTTGCCCTTCTTCTTCTGGTTCTGCGGCTTCTGCCGGGCACCGGCCCGCTTGCCGACACCGGGCATGCCGGGGACGCCGCCCATGCCGGGCATGCCTCCGCCCTTGGCCATCTGCTGCATCATCTTGCGCGCCTCGAAGAAGCGGGTGACCAGCTGGTTGACGTCCTGCACCGTGGTGCCCGAGCCCTTGGAGATCCGGGCGCGGCGCGAGCCGTCGATGATCTTGGGGTCGTCACGTTCCTTCGGCGTCATCGACAGGATGATCGCCTTGACCTTGTCGAGCTCGCGGTCGTCGAAGTTCGCGATCTGGTCCTTGAACTGGCCCATGCCCGGGAGCAGGCCCATGAGCTTGCTCATGGACCCCATCTTCGAGAGGGTCTCCATCTGCTTGAGGAAGTCCTGGAGCGTGAAGGTGCCACCGAGCATGCGCTCGGCGTCCTTCTCGGCCTGCTCGGCGTCGTAGACCTTCTCGGCCTGCTCGATGAGCGACAGCATGTCGCCCATGTCGAGGATCCGGCCCGCCATGCGGTCGGGGTGGAAGACGTCGAAGTCGGTGAGCTTCTCGCCCGTGGAGGCGAACATGATGGGCCGGCCGGTGACCTCGCGGACCGACAGCGCGGCACCGCCCCGGGCGTCGCCGTCGAGCTTGGTGAGCACCACGCCGGTGAAGTCGACGCCCTCGGCGAACGCCTCGGCCGTCTGCACGGCGTCTTGGCCGATCATCGCGTCGATGACGAACAGGACCTCGTCGGGGTTCACCGCGTCGCGGATGTCGCGCGCCTGCTGCATGAGGTCGGCGTCGATGCCGAGACGTCCGGCGGTGTCGACCACGACGACGTCGTGCAGGGTGCGGCGGGCCTCGGCGATCGCGTCGCGGGCGACCTGCACGGGGTCGCCGACGGAGCGGGTGCCCTCGGCCCCGCCGTCGCCGCCGCCGGTGTTGCCGGCCTCGGGGGCGAACACGGTGACGCCGGCCTGCTGACCGACGACCTGCAGCTGGGTGACCGCGTTGGGGCGCTGCAGGTCGCAGGCCACGAGCATCGGGCTGTTGCCCTGCTCCTTCAGCCAGCGGCCGAGCTTGCCCGCGAGCGTGGTCTTGCCCGCTCCCTGGAGGCCGGCGAGCATGATGACGGTCGGCGGGTTCTTCGCGAACCGGACGCGGCGCGTCTCGCCGCCGAGGATCGTGACGAGCTCCTCGTTGACGATCTTGACGACCTGCTGCGCCGGGTTGAGCGCCTTGGAGACCTCGACGCCGAGCGCACGCTCCTTGACCCGCGCGGTGAACGCGCGGACCACCGGGACGGCGACGTCGGCATCGAGCAGGGCGAGACGGATCTCGCGCGCGGTGGCGTCGATGTCGGCCTCGCTGAGCCGTCCCTTGCCGCGCAGGTTCTTGAACGCGGACTGGAGGCGGTCTTGCAGGGAGTCGAACATGGGCTCCAGCCTACCGAGCGGGCCCGGCGACGCCGACGACCCCGCCCAGACCAGCCTGCCCAGACCGGCCTCCTCAGACCAGTGCCGCGTCGACCGCCTCGTGCAGCCGACGGGTGGCCGCCTCGTCGAGCGGCTCGCCGTCGGCGTCGACGACGTAGAAGACGTCGCGAGCCTCGTCGCCGTAGGTCGACAGGTGCGCCGAGCGGATCGAGCAGTCGACGGCGGAGATCGCGGCGCAGACGGTCCACACGAGTCCGCGCCGGTCCGCGGCCCGGACCTCCAGGAGGGTGGCCGACTCCGACAGGCCCGGCAGCACCCTGACGCGTGCAGGAAGTCCCTCGACCGGGGTGAGCGTCATGCGTCGCTCGAGCGGCACCTCGCCGGCGAGGACGGGCAGCAGACGCTCGCGCACCGCGCTGGCCAGGAGGCCGGGTCGAGCCACCTCCCACAGCGAGACGGCCGCGTCGTCCTGGGTGACCACGCGCACCGAGCGCACGGCGAGGCCCTGGAGCGCCAGTCCACCGGCGATGAGGGCCATCACCCCGGGCCGGTCGGCGGTGACGACGGTGACGAGCGACCCGCCGTGGTGGTCGACGACGTCGAGCCCGACCTCGCCCCCACGCGCACGTGCCAGGGCGTCGGCGGACGGGAAGGGCAGCTCGGCGGGCCAGCCCTCGTAGGCGTCGGACGTGGTCGCGGGCGCGGCGCCCGCGAGGTGCTGGTGGGTCTTGGCGACCAGGCCCTCGATCAGGCCGCGCCGCCACGAGGTCCAGGCCGTGGGGCCGGTGGAGCGTGCGTCGGCCTGGGTGAGGCTGGACAGCAGGTCGAGGAAGGCGGCGTCGCCGACGATCTCGGCCACGTTGGCCGCCGTGGCCGGGTCCTCGATGTCGCGACGGGTCGCGACCGTGCCGAGGAGCAGGTGCCAGCGCACCAGCCTGCCCACGACGGTGGCGTCGGCCTGCGGGAAGCCCCACCGCAGCGCGACGGCCTCCGCCATCGGCGCACCGACCTTGCTGTGGTCGCCGGGCCTGCCCTTGCCGATGTCGTGCAGCAGCGCGGCGACGGCGAGGAGGTCGGGGCGCGCGACGTCGCGGCGCAGCGTCGAGGCCACCACGCACGTCTCGACGCTGTGCCGGTCCACCGTGAACCGGTGCACCGGCGAGCTCGACCCGCGCAGCCGCACGTCGGCCCACTCGGGAAGCCAGTGGTCGACGACGCCCGCGATGTCGAGCTCGTCCCACACCTCGACGAGACCGTGGCCCGCGGTGAGCAGGTCGACGAGGGAGCGGCGGGCCGCGGCCGGCCACGGCTCCTCCAGCCGACCCAGGTCGCGCGCGAGGCGCTGGGCGGTCCCGGCCGCGAACGGGAGTCCGGCCCGGGCTGCGACGGCGGCGGCCCTCAGCGCGACGGCGGGGTCGCGGCGCGGGTCGGCGTCGGCGGTGAGCACGACCTCGTCGCCGAGCCAGCCGACGCCGGCGTCGACCTGCACCACCGCAGGGCCGCTGCGCCGCAGGCCGGGCCGGGGCCGCGGGCTGGCCCGGGGCGCGAGGACGGCGTCGAGCCGTCGCCAGGTGACGTCGGCGACGTGCGCGATGCGTCGTCCGAGGTGGCGCACGTGCAGGTCGAGGGCCTGCGGCTCCATCCCGACGGCCTCGGCGACCGCCGGCACGTCCTCCATCGCGAGCCGGTCGGTGCGCCGTCCGGTGCTGGAGTGGAGGGCGTCGCGCACGTCGAGGAGTGCGGAGCGCAGCTCCTCGACCTCCGCGTGGGGCACGTCGACGAGCCACGTCGCGACGAGGGCGCGCAGGTCGACGCCGTCGCGCAGCCCTCCCCCGGACTCCTTGAGGTCGGGCACCGCGGCGTAGGCCAGCCAGCCCGAGCGCTCGAGCCGCTGGCGACGCCCGGCCCGCAGGTCCTCGACCCGGGTGCGCGCCTCGCGGCGCCAGTCGGCCAGCACGTGCGAGCGCAGCGCGAGCACGAGACCCGCGTCGCCGGCCACCGCACGGGCGTCGAGCATGCCCATGGCGGCGCGGTGGTCCTCCGCTGCCGTCGCGCGCATCTGCACGGCGTCGCGGACGGAGTGGTCGAGCGGGATGCGCGCGTCCCAGAGCGGGTACCAGAGCGCCTCGGCCACCTCGCGGACCCGCTCCTCGGGGACGGCGGGGTCGTGCAGCAGCACGACGTCGAGGTCGCTGGACGGCGAGAGCTCGCGTCGCCCGTAGCCGCCGACGGCGACGGCGACCAGGCCTGTGGGGTCGGGCCCGACCGCGGCCGTGAACGCGTCGGCGACCAGGCGGTCGGCGTCGTCGGCCCGGCGGCGTCGGTCGGCGGCGGTGCTCGGCGGGTGGTTCACGGCACCAGCCTGCCGCACCGGACCAGCCAGGACGCACCGCAGCCCACGACCGGTGCGGTCGTGGGCTGCGGCGGGGTCGGGCGAGGGGTCAGAGGGCGGCCTCGTCGGTCTCGCCGGTGCGCACGCGCACCACCGAGTCGACGGGGACGACCCACACCTTGCCGTCGCCGATCTTGCCGGTCTGGGCGGCTGCCGTGATGGTGCTGACGACCGTCTCGACGTCGGCGGCGTCGACGACGACCTCCAGACGGATCTTCGGCACGAGGGTGACGTCGTACTCCGCCCCGCGGTAGACCTCCGTGTGGCCCTTCTGCTGGCCGTAGCCGCTGGCCTCGGTGACGGTCATGCCGGCGACGCCGGCGGACGCGAGGGCCTCGCGGACCTCTTCCCACTTGTGCGGCTTGATGACCGCGGTCACGAGCTTCATCATCAGACTCCCGTCTTGAAGGGCGAACCACCGGAACCGCCGGTGTAGTCGTACGCGGACTCGAGGTGCTCGACCTGGTCGATGCCGGAGACCTCGTCCTCCGGGTCGATGCGGAAGCCGATCGTCATGTCGATCAACTTACCGATGATGTACGTGAGCACGAACGAGAAGACCATGACGACGACGGCGGCCAGCACCTGCTTGCCGAGCAGCTCGGCGTTGCCACCGTAGAAGAGGCCGTCGACGGGCGCACCGCCACCGGGCGCCGTCGTGGCGAGGAAGCCGATGAGGATGGTGCCGATGAGGCCTCCGACGAGGTGCACGCCGACGACGTCGAGCGAGTCGTCGAAGCCGAGCTTCCACTTGAGGCCGACCGCTGCCGCGCACACGACGCCGGCGACGAGGCCCAGGATGACCGACCCGAACGGCGACAGCGCACCGGCGGCGGGCGTGATGGCGACGAGGCCGGCGACGGCACCCGACGCGGCGCCGAGGCTGGTGCCCTTCTTCTCCTTGAGGAACTCGTAGGCGAGCCAGCCGACGATCGCACCGGCGGTGGCCACCGCGGTGTTGACGAAGGCGAGACCGGCCAGGCCGTTCGCGCCGACCGCGGAGCCGGCGTTGAAGCCGAACCAGCCGAACCAGAGGAGACCGGCACCCAGCAGGACGAACGGCAGGTTGTGCGGCCGCATCGGGTCGCGCTTCCAGCCGGTGCGCTTGCCGAGCACGAGGGCGAGGGCCAGACCGGCCGCACCGGCGTTGATGTGCACCGCGGTGCCACCGGCGAAGTCGACGGCCTCGAGCTTGGTGGCGATCCAGCCGCCGTTGTCGCCGAAGTCGAAGACCCAGTGCGCGACGGGGAAGTAGACGACGCTGACCCACACGACCACGAAGACGATCCAGCCGGCGAACTTCGCACGGTCGGCGATCGCGCCGCTGATGAGGGCGACGGTGATGATGGCGAACATCAGCTGGAACCCGGCGAACACGAACTCGGGGATCGTGCCGTAGGCGGTGTTCACGCCGATGTTGAGGAACCCGAGCCGCTCGACGCCGCCGATGAGGCTGTTGCCGCCGGGGCTGAACGCGAACGAGTAGCCGTAGAGCACCCACAGCACCGGCACGATGGCCAGCGCGGCGAAGCTCATCATCATCATGTTGAGCACGCTCTTCGCGCGCGTCATGCCCCCGTAGAAGAACGCGAGCCCGGGCGTCATGAGCAGCACCAGTGCGGCGCTGGCCAAGATCCAGGCGGTGTCGCCGGTATCCATGGAACCTCCGTGAGACGTGATGGGACGGCGCGCCTCCCGGCAGCGCCACGTCACACGATGGACGTCGGGGATTACCTCTGCGGCAGCGTCGCGTTTCGCTCAGGTCACGAGTTCGGCCGCTGCGTTACGGGCGTGTTACGTCCTCACGCCAGCAGGGCGTCGACGAACTCCTCGGCGTCGAACGGCGCGAGGTCGTCGGCCCCCTCGCCGAGACCGACGAACTTGACCGGGACGCCGAGCTCGCGCTGGACGGCCACGACGATGCCGCCCTTGGCCGTGCCGTCGAGCTTGGTGAGCACCACGCCGGTGACCTCCACGACCTCGCCGAAGACCTGCGCCTGGCGCAGCCCGTTCTGGCCGGTGGTCGCGTCGATGACGAGCAGGACCTCGGTCACGGGTGCCTGCTTCTCGGCCACGCGCTTGACCTTGCCCAGCTCGTCCATCAGGCCCGCCTTCGTGTGCAGGCGACCCGCCGTGTCGATGACGACGACGTCGGCGCCGGTCTCGAGGCCCTGCTTGACGGTGTCGAAGCCGACGCTGGCGGGGTCGCCGCCCTCGGGACCGCGCACGACGTCGACGCCGACGCGCTGGCCCCACGTGCTGAGCTGGTCCGCCGCGGCGGCGCGGAACGTGTCGGCCGCACCGAGCACGACGCTGCGGTCCTCGGCGACGAGCACGCGCGCGAGCCGGCCGACCGTCGTGGTCTTGCCGGTGCCGTTGACCCCCACGACGAGCACGACGCCGGGCGTGCCCTCGGGACCCTGCAGCGCGAGCGAGCGATCGAGGGTGGGGTCGACGAGGGCCACGAGCTCCTCGCGCAACGCCCGACGTGCGGCCTCGGGGTCGGTGATGCCCTCGACGCGCACCCGCGTGCGAAGCCGGTCGACGAGCTCGGTCGTGGGACCGACGCCCACGTCGGCGGCGAGGAGCGTGTCCTCGAGCTCCTCCCAGGCGGCGTCGTCGAGGTCGGCCCGGCCGAGCACCGCGAGGAGGCCGCGGCCGAGCGAGGAGTTGGAGCGGGCCAGCCTGGCGCGCAGGCGCACCAGACGCCCCTGCGCCGGCTCGGGGCGCTCGACCGTGGTCGTCGGGGCGGCTGGGGCCGCCGGCTGGTCCTTCTCGTCGGCAGGGACCTCCTCGAACGGCGGCTCCTCGTCCTCCGACGGGAGGTGGGGCTCCGGGTGCTCGGGGTGCTCGATGTACTCCTCGGTGATCGCGTCGAGGTCGCGCGGGGGCGGGAGCTCGCCCCGACCACGGCGCACGAGGAGGGCGGCTCCACCACCGAGGACGACGACGGCGACGGCGATGAGGGCGACGAGCAGCTCGGTGTTGGTCACCGGACCACCCTAGGACGTCGGTGCGGCGAGGGCTGCAGGTCGACCCGCTGCGGGTACCGCGCGACGACCTCCGGGGCGTGCGACACGACGACGACGGTGTGCTCGGGCGCCAGGGCGTCGACGTCGTCGAGCAGGGCGCGGGCGGTCTCGCCGTCGAGGTGCTCGGTCGGCTCGTCCAGCACGAGGACGCGGTGTCCGGCCAGCAGCATGCGGGCGAGGCCGAGCCGCTGCCGTTCCCCGCCGGAGACGCGCGAGCCACCCTCGCCGAGCACGGTGTCGAGCCCGTCGGGCCACGAGGCGACCGTGTCGGCGAGCCGCACGCGGCCGAGCGCACGCCAGAGCGTGGCGTCGTCGGCGCGGGGGTCCGCGACGCGCAGGTTCTCGCGCACGGTCGTGTCGAACAGGACGGTGTCCTGCTGCATCCAGCCGACCACGGCGCGCACCTGCTCGCGGTCGAGGTCGAGCACGTCGACGCCCCCCAGCCGCACCGTCCCGCTCCGGGCCGCGACCAACCGGGACAACGTGGCCGCGAGCGTGCTCTTGCCCGAGCCGCTGGGGCCGGTGACGACCACCCGCGCGCCCTCGGGCACGTGCACGGTCAGGTCGCGGACGAGGTCGCCGTCCCAGCCGAGCGTGACGTCCTGCAGGTCCAGGGCGAAGCCGTCGGGCCGGGACGCACCGTCGACCGGGGCCGGCATCGGGTCGCTGCCCTCCTCCAGCAGGACGAGCCTGCGGCGTGCGGCCTGCACGCGCGGTCGCAGCCGCTCGGCCTCCGCCACGGCGTCCAGCACGTCGACCAGCCCGACCGGCGCGAGGAGCAGCACGCCGACGAGCGGACCGGTGAGACCCGCGTCGGCCGTGAGCAGCGCGGTGGCGAGCACGCAGGCCGCACAGGAGACGAGCACCACGAGCGAGCCCAGACCTCCGGCCCAGGCTCGTCGCCGGTCCTGGCGGGCGATCGCGTCGACGGCGGCGTGCGCGCGGACGTCACGGCCCCGCGCCGACCCGTAGGCGACCAGGTCGGGCGCCGCCAGCACGAGCTCGGTCACGTCGGGCGAGAGCGCCGCCGGGGCGTTGCCCTCGGCGCCGGCGAGCCTCGGGACGACCACGCGCGCCGCCAGCAGGGCCGTCCCGACGAACGCGGCGAGCGCCGCGGCCGCCATCGGCAGGACCAGCGCGACGACGGCGACCGTGACCGCGCACGTCACGAGGGCCGAGACCCACGGCAGCCGCAGACGCAGCAGACCGTCCTGCAGCGCCTCCACGTCGGCGACGACGGTGTGGACGACGTCGCCACGACGCGTCGCGCCGGCCGTGGGCATCACGCGGGCGAGTCCCTCGTAGGAGCGCACGCGGTGGTCGATCCCGCGGGCGAGGGCGGCGTCGTGGGTGAGCAGCCGCTCGGCGTAGCGCAGCGCGGCGCGCGCGACCCCGAACATCCGCACCGAGGTGACGGCGACGATGAGGTAGAGCACCGGCGGTTGCTCCGCCGCGCGGACGACCAGCCATCCCGACGTGAGCAGCAGCCCGAGCGAGCTCAGCTGGGCCAGCACGCCGAGCGTGCCGCCAGCGGCGAGCCGGGCGCGTGACGAGGCGAGCAGGCGCGACCGGCGGCTCACGGCGTCGCCTCCGTCGCCGGTACAGGCTCGACGACCTCGACCGGACGGTCCACGCGGAGCTCCCGCGACGCCGCCGCCACCGTCTCGGCGCGGTGGGCCACGACGAGGACCGTCACGTCGCCCGACTCCTGCAGGCGGCAGAGCGTCCCCAGCACGGTGCTCTCCCGATCCGCGTCGAGACCGGCGGTCGGCTCGTCCATCAGCACGAGCCAGGCTCCGCCGTCGCGCACCCGCAGGAGGGCCCGGGCGACCGCGACGCGGCGCCGCTCCCCCGCCGACAGCGCCTGTCCCTGCTCGCCGACCTCGCGTCCGGGAGCGAGGTCGGCGGCTCCTGCGTCCGCCAGTGCCGCCAGCACCGCCTGGTCGGAGGCCGCAGGGTGGCCGAGCCGGACGTTGTCCGAGACGGTGCCGGCGAGCAGGTGCGGATCCTGCGGGACCCAGGCCACCTGGCGCCGCCAGGCGTCCGGGTCGAGCTCGACCACGGGCAGGCCGCCGACCCGCACGGAGCCGCTCGTCGGCAGCGCGAAGCCGAGCAGCGCGGCGAGCAAGGTCGACTTGCCGGCACCGGACGGCCCCGTCACGGCGACGAACTCCCCCGGCCGCAGCGTGAGGTCGGGCAGCTCGAGGGCGGGCCGCTCGCGCCCAGGGTGGACGACGACCAGGTCGTGCACGTCCACCGGCGCGGGACCGTCGACCAGGAGGTGGCCCGTCCGCTGCTCGCCGTCGAGGAGCGTGAGGGCCTCGTCGGCCGCCGCCAGGCCCTGGGTGCTGTCGTGGAAGAGCGTGCCGAGCCGACGCAGCGGGAGGTACGCCTCCGGGGCCAGCACGATGACGAGCAGCCCGGTCGCGAGGTCGAGGTCGCCGGTCACGAGCCGCAGGCCGGCGGCGACCGCCACCAGGGCGACGGACAGCGTCGAGAAGAGCTCGAGCACGAACGACGACAGGAACGCGGTGCGCAGCGAGGTCATGGTCGCGCGACGGTGCCGCTCCCCCACCTCACGGAGCCCGCGGCCGGAGTCGCGCCCGAAGCCGGTCAGCACGGTCAGCCCGGCGAGCACGTCGGAGAAGTGGCGACCCAGCCGTTGCAGCTCGGTCCAGCGACCGTCGAGACGGTCGCGGGTGACCATGCCGACCAGCACGAGGAAGGTCACCACGAGCGGCAGCGTGAGCACGACGATCAGCGCCGACAGCGGGTCGACGGCGAGCAGCGTGAGGACCACGGCCCCCGGGACCAGGGCCGTCAGCACCACCTGCGGCAGGAAGCGGGCCACGTAGCCGTCGAGGGCGTCGAGCCCGGTGTCGAGCAGCGTGGCGACGCGTGCGCTCGACGGCGCGGGGCCGGTGCGTCGCTGGTCGAGCACGGCCTCGACGAGGTCGTGACGCAGCCCGGCCTTGACCGCCGCCGCGGCGCGGGTGCCGGTGGTCGCCTGCGCCCACGCGAGCACGCCGCGCGCTACCAAGACGCCTGCGAGCGCCGCGGCCACGGACGTCGGCGTTGCGCCGTCGACGAGGGCGACGACGGTGGCCGAGAGCAGCCAGGCCTGGGCGACGACGGCGACCGCGGCCACCAGGCCGAGCAGCACGGTGGCGACGAGGAAGCGCCGCACGGGTCGGGACCGGCGCAGCAGCCGGGGGTCGAGGGGTCTCATGTCCGCAGCATCCGGTGGTCGAGGGCGCTCAGGAGGTGGGGGCCAGGACGTCGTCGGGGATGTGGTGCGTCCCGATCCGGCGCCGGAACACCCAGTACGACCACGCCTGGTAGCCGACGACCAGGGGCGTGAAGGCCGCCGCGACCCAGGTCATGATCGTCAGCGTGTAGGGCGTCGACGCCGCGTTCGTCGTCGTCAGGCTCCAGGCCGGGTCGAGGGAGGAGACCATGACGTCGGGGAACAGGGCCGTGAAGAGCATCACCACGACCGCGGCGATCGACAGCGCCGTGCCGACGAACGCCCAGCCCTCACGCCGGGCCGACGCGGCCGCGAGAGCGGCGGCGAAGCACGCCACGGCCACGGCACCGGCCGCCCAGACGACGGCGTCGCCGTCCCGGCCGGCTGTCCACCCGACGAACACCGTGGCCAGCACCGCCGCGACGACCCCGACGCGCAGGGCCAGGGCACGCGCCCGCTCGCGGATGTCGCCGACCGTCTTCAGGCCGACGAACACGGCGCCGTGCACGAGGAAGACGGTGAGGGTGACGAGGCCGCCGAGCAGCGCGTACGGGTTCAGCAGGTCGACGACGGAGCCGACGAACTCCTTGTCGGCGTCGATCGGCACGCCGCGCACCAGGTTGGCCAGGGCGACGCCCCAGAGGACCGCGGGCACCACCGAGCCGATCAGGATGCCGACGTCGCAGCGTCGCTTCCAGACCATGGCAGGACGTTTGCTGCGGTACTCCAGCGCGACGATGCGCAGGATGAGCGCGACCAGGATGACGAAGAGCGGCAGGTAGAAGCCGCTGAACAACGTGGCATACCACTCGGGGAACGCTGCGAACGTGGCGCCGCCGGCGACGATGAGCCACACCTCGTTGCCGTCCCACACCGGGCCGATGGTGTTGAGCAGCACGCGCCGCTCCTTCTCGTCGCGGGCCAGCACGGCGGTGAGCATCCCGACGCCGAAGTCGAACCCCTCGAGCACGAGGTAGCCGATCCACAGCACGGCGATGAGCACGAACCAGACGGTGGTGAGCTCCATGACGGTCTCCTGGGGCAGGGGGTGGGCGGTCAGTAGGCGAACGCGAGCGGGGCGTCCGGGTCGTCGACGAGCTCGGGCGGGTCGGCGTCGGGCAGGCCCTTGCGGATGTACGTGAGCAGGAGGCGGAACTCGACGACGGCGAGCGCCGCGTAGAGCGCGGTGAAGCCGACGAGCGTCGTGAGCGCCTCGCCCGCGCTCACGCCCGGCGACACCCCGGCCGAGGTCTCCATGAGCCCGAACACGACCCAGGGCTGGCGGCCCATCTCGGTGAAGATCCACCCGAACGAGCTCGCCACGAGCGGCAGGAACGGCAGGACGACGGCGGTGCGCAGCAGCCAGCGTCCCTCCCACGTGGCGAGCGACGGCAGGCGCCGCCGTCGGGTGGCCCAGAGCAGCCAGGCGCCACCGACCATCGCGAGTCCGCCCGCGGTGATCATCGCTCGGAACGTCCAGTAGGTGACCGGGATGTTCGGCGCGTAGTCGCCGGGTCCGAACCGCTGCTCGTACTCCTCCTGGAGCGAGTCGATGCCGCGGACCTCGCCGTCCCAGGTGCCGGTGCCCAGGAAGGACAGCAGGCGCGGGATCTTGACCTCGAACAGCGGCTCGCTGCCGTCGAGCGTGCCGACGGTGAGCAGGGAGAACGACGCGGGCGCCTCGTCCTCGTACAGCCCCTCCGCCGCCGCCATCTTCATCGGCTGCACCTCGGTCATGACCTTGCCCTGGAAGTCTCCGGAGACCATCGTCCCGGCGCCGGCGACGAGGAGCACGACGGCGCCGAGGCGCACGGCGGTCCGGAAGGCCTCGCGCTCCTCCTCGTCGTCGCGACGCGGACCGCGCAGCATCTGCCAGAGCCCGACGCCGGCGACCACGGCACCGCCCACCATGAAGCACGCGAAGATCGTGTGCGGGAAGGTGACGAGCACGACCTTGTTGGTCATGACCGCCCAGAAGTCCGTGAGCTCGGCCCGGCCGGACTCCTCGTCCATGCGGTAGCCGACCGGGTTCTGCATGAACGAGTTGGCGGCAAGGATGAAGTAGGCCGAGAGCACGGTGCCGATCGCCGCGAGCCAGATGCACGCCAGGTGGACCGCAGGCCTGAGCCGGTCCCAGCCGAAGATCCAGAGCCCGAGGAAGGTCGACTCCAGGAAGAACGCCAGGAGTCCCTCGATCGCCAGCGGCGCCCCGAAGACGTCGCCGACGAAGCGCGAGTAGTCGCTCCAGTTCATGCCGAACTGGAACTCCTGGACGATGCCCGTCGCGATGCCGAGAGCGAAGTTGATCAGGAAGAGCTTGCCGTAGAAGCGCGTGAGCCGGAGGTACTTCTCGTTCCCCGTGCGGTGCCACGCGGTCTGGAGCATGGCGACGAGGAAGACCAGCCCGATCGTGACCGGGACGAAGAAGAAGTGGTAGACGGTCGTGATGCCGAACTGCCACCGGGCGATGTCGAGCGCTTCCATGCGACGCCTCCGCTGCGTGAACTACTACATGCCGTAGTAACTACTACCGAGCGTAGGACTCGCTACGGCGTCCCGGCAAGCCAAACTCCTACATCACGTAGTAGATTAGGTCACATGCCCCCGTCCTCCCGCTCCCTCGGCTCCCTCGAGCGCTCCGTCATGGACGTCCTGTGGCGCGCCACCAGCGCGTTGACCGTCCGCGAGGTGCAGGAGCGGCTCGAGGCCGGCGGGTCCGCCGACCTCGCCTACACGACCGTCATGACGGTGCTCGACCGGCTCGGCGCCAAGGAGATGGTCAGCCGGGAGCGTGACGGGCGGGCGTTCCGGTACACCGCGGCGCTCTCGCGCGAGGCAGCCACGGCCGAGCTCCTGAACGCCACGCTCGACAGCTCGGGCGACCGCACCGCCGCGCTCGTGCACTTCGCGCGCACGGTCGACCCGGCCGAGGCCGCGGCCCTGCGCGCGGCGCTGGAGGAGATCGAGGCGCCGGGCACGCCATGACGCCCCTGCTGCTCGGCGCGATCGGCCTCGCGCTGGCCCTCCCGGTCCCCGCGCTGCTGTCGCGCGCGGCGTGGCCCCGGCTCGCACCGGCCGCGGGCATCGTGCTCTGGCAGTCGCTCGCGCTCGCGGCCGTGCTCGCGATCTCCGGCGCGGCGCTGTCCACCGCGCTCTGGCTCGTGACCGACCCCGACCCCGCGCCGTGGCGGGTGGTGCTGCACGTCCTGATCATGGGGATCGGCGTCCTGGTCTGGGCACGCTTCTGGTGGGCCGCCTGGCAGGTGTGGCGGGAGACCTCGCAGCGCCGGGCGCGGCACCGCGAGCTCGTCGACCTGCTGGGCGAGCCGCACGGCGCCCTGCCGGCCGTGCGCGTGCTGGCCGAGCAGACGCCGGTGGCCTACTGCATCCCCCGGCTGCGCGACCCCCGCGTCGTCATCTCCAGCGGCGCGGTGGCCTCGCTCGACGACGAGGCGCTGCAGGCGGTGCTCGAGCACGAGCGCTCGCACGTGCGCACGCGGCACGACCTCGTGCTCGAGGCGTTCGGCGTCCTGCACCGCGCCTTCCCCCGCGTCCTGCGCACCGACGCCCCGCTGCGCCAGAGCCAGGTGATGGTCGAGCTCATGGCCGACGACGCCGCACGCCGGGTCACGGGCGACCGTCCGCTCGCGCGCGCCATCGTCGCGCTCGCCGGGGGCTCCACGCCGGCCGGCGCGCTCGGCGCGGGCAGCGACGCGCTCGTGCGCCTCGAGCGGCTGCGCGACCCCGCCTCGCGGCGTGCGCGGCGTGCCTCGGCGGTCGCGTCCGGCGTCGTGTCGGCCGTCGTCCTCGTGGTGCCGACGGTCCTCGTCGCGGTGCCGTGGCTCTACCACGCCGTCGAGGTGCTGCTCGCGCGCTGAGGTGCGCTCAGCGACGGAACAGCCGCCGCAGGAGGCCTACGGTCGCCGGCGCCGACTCCTCGGGGGACGCTGGCGGCACGGGCTCGTCCTCCTGCACGTCGACGACGTCGAGGTCGACGTGCACGCCCAGGAGCGAGCCGTCGGCGGCGAGCGTCCGCCACACGCGGTAGACGCCGTCGCCCCAGCCCGCGCTCGAGAGCACGACGTTCTCCCCCGCGGTCGCCCGGGGCAGCACGACGTCGATGCCGTCGCGGTGGACGCCGTCGTCGGGGTAGTGCAGCAGCTCGATCCAGCCGTCGAAGACCTCGTCGTACCAGGTCGAGCGGTCCTCGGGCATGCCCCGCTCGACGCTCTCGGCGTCGACGAACCCCACCACGCCCGCGTCGACGGGCACGTCGCGCGCGGCGGCGCGCTCCACGACGGCGGGCTCGCCCTCCGCCAGGACCAGCGACAGGTACGCCACCCGCACGTGCGAGCCGTCCTGCGCGTCGGAGACGTCGGCCAGGGTCATCGCCACCGGGTGGTCGCCCCCGGGCACGTCGACCAGCACGCCCTCCCCCAGGTTCACGAGCGAGTCGCTCACCTCGAGCCGCCCGCTCGGGAGCCGCAGCACCCCGAGCGGCTGCACGGTCAGGGTCCGCGGCCCCTCGTCGGTCTCGACGACGCCGGAGCGCAGGGCGTGGAAGTGCTGCAGATCCATGTCGTCCAGCCTGCCAGCCGGCCCGGACGTCGCGCCAGGGTCAGGTGAGCGGGGCCAGGGCGGCACGCACGACGTCAGGCACGGGGGTGACCGTCCGGTCGGTGCCCGAGACGTACACGTGCACGAACCGCCCGACCGCCGCGGGCGTGTCGGACTCGCCCTGGAACAGACCGATCTCGTACACGACGCTCGACGTGCCGAGCCGCGTCACGCGCAGACCCGCCTCGACGTCGGCGGGGAAGCGCAGCTCCCGCAGGAAGCGACAGCCCGTCTCCGCGACGACGCCGTAGGCGCCGAGGGTGCGGGGGTCGACGCCGTCCAGCTCGTGGGCCCGCTCGATGAGGTAGCCGTTCACCGCCGTGTCGAAGTAGGAGTAGTAGACGACGTTGTTGACGTGCCCGTACACGTCCTCGTCGGCCCACCGCGTCGTGATGCGGCGCAGCACCGGGAAGTCGGCCCGTCGGGGCTCGGTCCGCTCCTGCCCGCTCACGCGGTCTCCTCCTCACGCAGCCGCTGGCTGATGACGGTCGTGACGCCGTCGCCACGCATCGAGACGCCGTAGAGCGCGTCGCCGACCTCCATCGTCCGCTTCTGGTGGGTGATGACGATGAGCTGGGAATTGGCGCGCAGCTCCTCGTAGATCTCGAGCAGGCGACCCAGGTTGGTGTCGTCGAGCGCGGCCTCGACCTCGTCGAGGATGTAGAACGGGCTCGGGCGGGCCTTGAACAGAGCCACCAGGAAGGCGACGGCGACGAGCGAGCGCTCACCGCCGGACAGCAGCGACAGCCGCTTGACCTTCTTGCCCGGCGGTCGCGCCTCGACGTCGATGCCGGTCGTCAGCATGTCGTCGGGGTCGGTGAGCAGCAGCCGGCCCTCGCCTCCCGGGAACAGGCGCGAGAACACGTCCTCGAAGGCCGCGGACACGTCGACCCAGGCCTCGCTGAACACCTGCTGCACGCGCTCGTCGACGTCGGCGACGATGTCGAGCAGGTCCTGCCGGGTGCGCTTGAGGTCGTCGAGCTGCTCGGACAGGAACTGGTGGCGCTCCTCGAGCGCCGAGAACTCCTCCAGCGCGAGCGGGTTGACCTTGCCGAGCATGGCCATGGCCCGCTCCGCAGCGCGCAGCCGCTTGGTCTGCTCGGCCCGGTCGTACGGACGACCCTGCGGCGCCTCGTCGGTCTCTGGGGTGTCGTCGGTGTCGCTGGACTCGCCCTGCACCTCCTCGGAGGTCGGGGGCACCGGCTGGTCCGGACCGTACTCCGCGACGAGCGCCTCGACCTCGATGCCGAGCTCCTCGAGCGCGCGCGCCTCCAACGCCTCCAGCCGCAGCCGCTGCTCGGCCCGCGCCATCTCGTCGCGGTGCACCGACGTCGTGAGCCCCTGCAGCTCCTCGGACAGGCTGCGCAACCGGGCGCGCACCTCGCGCAGCTCGCTCTCGCGACCCGTCCGCGACTGCTCGATGCTCGAGCGCAGTGCCGCCGCCTCGGCGAGCGTCGTCTCGAGGCGGGCCAGCGCGACGTCGCCGACCGCGAGGACCGCGCGCGCCGTCTCGGCCTCGCGCAGCTGCTGCTCGCGGCGCAGCCGAGCCTGGATGCGCGCCTCACGCTCCGCCGCGGCCGACGCCACGAGCGCAGTCGCCTGGCCCTCGAGCGCCCGGGCCCGCTCCTCGTTGGTGCGCAGGGCGAGCCGCGCGTCGGTCTCGGCGCGGCGGGCCGTCGACGCACGCTCGGCCAGGGCCTCGAGCGCCGACGTGTCGGGCTCCTCGTCGGGCGCCTCCTCCGCCTGCGCCAGCCGCACCTCCAGGTCGGCCAGGCCGCCCAGGTCGCGCTCGTGGGCCTCCTGGGCGGCGGCGATCGCGGCCGTGAGCCGCTCCGCCTCGCCCTTGGCCGCGCGGGCCGTGGAGCCGAGCTGTCCGAGGGACTCCGCGACCGCCGACATCTCGGCGTCGGACTCGTGCAGCCGCTCCAGCGCCGCGTCGACCCGCTCCTGGGCCGCGGTCCGCTCCTGCGCCACGCGCTGGGCGTCGAAGCGCAGCGTCTCCAGCGTGCGCTCGGCCGCCTCGAGCTCCTCGCGGGCCTGGTCGATCGCCGCCTGCACCTCGAGCAGGCTCTGCTGCGACGTCGACCCGCCGGAGGCGAAGTGCGCCCCCAGCACGTCACCGTCGCGGGTCACCGCGGTCACGTCGGACGCCTGCGCGACCAGCGCACGAGCCGCGGCGAGGTCCTCGACGACGGCCACCTTGAAGAGCAGCCGGCGCAGCGCGGCGACGAGCGTGGCGGGCGGCTCGACGACGTCGACCGCGTAGGTCGCGCCGTCGGGCAGACCGGGCCAGTCGCGGTCGTCGACGTCGGCCTCGCCGCCGAGCAGCAGACCGGCACGGCCGAGGTCCTCGGACTTCAGCAGCTCCATCGCGGTGACGGCGGTGTCGACGTGGTCGACGGCCACCGCGTCGGCGGCGGACCCGAGGGCCGAGGCGATGGCGGCCTCGAAGCCGGGGCGCACGGTGAGCAGGGCCGCGACGGACCCGAGCAGCCCGCTGATCTCGTCGGAGGCGGCGAGCAGAGCGCCGGCGCCGTCCTTGCGCGCGAGGCCCGTCTCCAGCGCCTCGACGCGGGCCGCGAGCGCCGCCTGACGGCGGGACGCGTCCTGCTCGGCCACCTGCAGCTCCCGGGCGCGACCCTCGACGTCGGCCAGCACCGCCTCGGCGGCCTCCAGCTCCTCGTCGAGCCCGGACTCGCCCTGGCTCAGGCCGGCGATCTCGCCCTCGCGGGCGGCGAACGCCTTCTGCGCCTCGTCGGCGCGGCGCAGCGCCTCGTCGCGGGCGGCACCGAGCCGCTCGACCTCGGCGTCGGCGGCCTCGGCGCGGCTCTTGAGCGCGTTGACCTGGCCACGCAGCCTCGCCAGCCCCTCACGCCGGTCCGCAGCCGCGCGCAGCAGACCGGCGACGCGACGCTCCTCCTCGCCGTAGGTGGCCTCGGCCTCGGTGCGCTCGGCGACGACCGCCTCGAGGGCGGCGCGGGCCTCCTCCACCGACGTCGTCATGGCGCGGTGCTGCTCCTCGACGCGACGCGCCTCGGCCTCCAGCTCCTCGGGGTCGCGACCGGTCGGCCGGTCGTCGGACTCCACGGCCGCCAGGCGCACCCGCTCGGTGGCGAGGCCGGACGTGCCGCGCAGCCGCTCCCGCAGCCCCGACAGCGCGTACCAGGTCTCCTGCGCGGCCGACAGCGCCGGCGAGTCCTCGCGCAGCCGGTCCTCGAGCTCGGTCTCCTGCTGGCGCGCCGCGGCCACGGCGTGCTCGACGGCGGCCCGACGCTCCTTGAGCGCCGCCTCGTCGGCCATCTCCTCGGCGATCGTCGTGCGGGCCGTGACGATGTCGTCGGCCAGCAGCCGGGCGCGGGCGTCGCGCACGTCGGCCTGGATGGTGACCGCACGGCGGGCCACCTCGGCCTGGCGGCCGAGCGGCTTGAGCTGGCGGCGCAGCTCGGTCAGCACGTCCTGCAGCCGCGTGAGGTTGCCCTGCGTCGCGTCGAGCTTGCGCAGCGCCTTCTCCTTGCGCTTGCGGTGCTTCAGGACGCCGGCCGCCTCCTCGACGAAGCCGCGCCGGTCCTCGGGCGTCGCGCGCAGCACGGAGTCGAGCTGACCCTGCCCCACGATCACGTGCATCTCGCGGCCGATGCCGGAGTCGCTCAGCAGCTCCTGCACGTCGAGCAGACGGCAGCTGGTGCCGTTGATCGCGTACTCCGAGCCGCCGTTGCGGAACATCGTGCGCGAGATCGTGACCTCGCTGTACTCGATGGGCAGCGCCCCGTCGGTGTTGTCGATGGTCAGGACGACCTCGGCCCGACCCAGCGGCGGGCGCCCCGACGTGCCCGCGAAGATGACGTCCTCCATCTTGCCGCCACGCAGCGACTTCGCGCCCTGCTCGCCCATGACCCAGGCGAGGGCGTCGACGACGTTGGACTTGCCGGAGCCGTTCGGCCCGACGACGCACGTGATGCCGGGCTCCAGCTCGAGCGTGGTGCTGGACGCGAACGACTTGAAGCCGCGCAGCGTGAGGCTCTTCAGGTACACGCGATCACCCTAGTGCGTCGGCGCGGCGTGACCGCCGACGCGCGGCGGCGTCCCCTCCCGGGGACTCAGTGCGAGAGCGGCTCGAGCAGGTCGCCGGCGGTGACCTCGTCGACGCGCTCGGCGAGGGTGCGCAGCAGACCGTCGTTCTCGACGTTGAGGCGCAGCACCTCGGCCTCGAGGTCCGCGACCCGACGTCGGAGTCGGGCGGTCTCGTGCAGCTGGTCGACGGTGGGTCCACCGACGAATCCGACGAGGGCCTTGGCCATGGGTGTTCCTCCGCAGGAGATCGCGGCTCCGGCGCGGGTGCCGGGCGGCGGGACGGGTGTACAGCGGCGGCTGCGTCTCACAGTGTCCCACCGTCCCCCGACCCGGGTCAAACACGTCGGGACGGGCGACGGCCTAGGCTGCCGGACGTGGACGCGTCCCTCTTCCGACCGGTCTCCGAGCCCTGGACGCCGGTCTCCCCCGCCCTCGCCACGCGACGTCGCCTCGTGCTCGCCGCGCCGCTCGCCGTCCTCGGCGTGGTGGCCGCCACCGCGGCTGCGCTCGGCCCCGCCGCAGGCGTCCCGCGCGGCTGGGTCGTGCTGCTCGTCGCGGCCGCCGTGGTGCTCCTCGGGGCCGCCGCCGGGCTGTGGTGGTGGGCCGAGCGGAACCGCCGTTCGTGGGGCTGGGCGGAGTCGGAGGACGACCTGCTGGTGACGTCGGGCGTCATGTTCCGCCGGCTCGTCGTCGTGCCCTACGGACGCGTGCAGTTCGTCGACGTCGAGGCCGGTCCCGTCGAGCGTCGTCTGGGCATCACCCGCGTGACCCTGCACACCGCGAGCACGGAGACCGCCGCCCAGGTGCCAGGCGTCCCTGCCGACGAGGCCCGCCGCCTGCGCGACCGGCTCACCGACCTCGGACGGACGCACGATGCCGGCGTCTGAGCCCGGCGGGGCTCCGGCCGCCTCGGCCGAGCTGCGCGCCGGTCGCCGTACCCACCCGCTGACCGGCGTGGTGCAGGGCGGTCTGTGGGCGGGCGCGGCCGTGGGGGGCCTCGGCGCCTCGTTCCTCCAGGGCGACCGCTGGGAGGGTGTGCCCTGGTGGGTCGCGGTGCTGGCGGTCGTCGGAGGCGGGCTCGTGGTCGGCGAGCTCGCCGGCCTCGTGTCGTGGTGGTTCACGCGGTTCGTCGTCGACGACGAGGAGCTGCGCATCGACAGCGGCGTGCTCACGCGCCGCTCGCGCCGGGCCGCGTTCGAGCGCATCCAGTCCGTCGACGTCGCAGAGCCGTTGCTCGCGCGGGTGGTCGGGCTGGCCGAGGTGCGGGTCGACCTCGCGGGGGGCGACGAGTCGCGCCTCGTCGTGCGCTTCCTGCCGCTCGCCGAGGCGCGCGAGGTGCGTCGTCTGCTGCTGCGGCGTGCGCACGGGGCGCAGGGCGACGGGACCGAGGAGGCCCTGCCCGACCACGACGGTGGCGAGCTCATCACGCGGGTGCCGCCGGAACGCACCCTGCTGGGCGCGCTGCTCAGCCTCGACCTGCTGGCGGCGGTGGCCGCCCTCGTCGCGATCCTGCTCGCCGCGCTCGGGTTCGGAGCACCGCTCGTCGTGCTCGGTGGCGTGCTGCCGGCGCTGTCCTGGGCGGCGCAGGTGGTCGCGCGGCGGGTGGTCGCCGAGTGGGGCTTCGTCCTCTGGCGCACCCCGCACGGGCTGCGCATCGAACGAGGGCTGCTCTCGCTGACCGCACAGACCATCCCCTACGCGAGGGTCCAGGGCGTGGCCGTCGTGGAGCCCGTCCTCTGGCGCCGTCTGGGATGGTGCCGGCTCGAGGTCGACGTGGCCGGACGGGCGGGCTCCGACGACGGCGACCTCGACACCACGCTGCTGCCGATCGCCGACCGGGCGCTCGCCGCCGCCCTCGTGGCCGAGCTCGTGCAGGACGGCGGCCCGGACGACGAGCCCGTCACCGTGCGGGCGAGCCGACGCTCCTGGCCGTTCGCACCCGTCGGTTGGAGGTTCCGCTCGCTGTCCCTCGGCCGCCGTCGCGCCAGCTCGACCACGGGCTGGCTGCACCGACGGACGAGTCACGCACCGCACGCGAAGGTGCAGTCGTTCGCCCTGCGGCAGGGGCCGCTCCAGCGGCTGCGCGACCTCGCCACGGTCGAGCTGCACACGCCCGACGGCCCGGTCGACGTCGACGTGCACCACGTCGACGCGGCACGGGCGCGCGAGGTCGTGCTCCATGCCGTCGACGCCGCGCGGGACGAGCGCGCGCAGACGGTGGTCGGGGCGTCAGCCCCCGCTGGAGGCGTCCTCGGCGGCGGCGTCGACGGCACCGGCGAGCTCCCGTGAGCTGAGCCAGCCGTCCGGGAGGGCCACCGTGCGGGGGCTGCCCTGTCGGCCCCGGGGCGTACCGAGCTCGGCCACGGGGTACGGCTCGTCGGGGTCGAGGTCGGCCAGCAGCGCGTCGAGCGCCGCGTAGGAGGAGACGCCGCCGAGCTCGCTGCGCACGCGCGAGCCCGCGGGGAAGCCCTTGAGGTACCAGGCGACGTGCTTGCGGAACTCCACGCAGCCCCGCTCCTCCCCCAGCCAGTCACCCAGGAGCTCCGCGTGACGTCGCATGACGGCGGTGACCTCGCCGAGGGTGGGGAGCACGGGGCCCGACCGGTCGGGCGACGGGCCGAGCGCCGCCGCGAGGTCGCGGAAGAGCCACGGGCGGCCCAGGCAGCCTCGACCGACGACGACCCCGTCGCACCCGGTGCTCCGCATCATGCGGACGGCGTCGTCGGCCTCCCAGACGTCGCCGTTGCCGAGGACCGGGATCGAGACGGCGGCCTTCAGCTCGCCGATGGTCTCCCAGCGCGCCTGGCCGGAGTAGTGCTGGGCGGCGGTGCGCGCGTGCAGGGCGATCGCGGCGCAGCCGGTGTCCTCGGCGATGTGCCCCGCGTCGAGGTAGGTCAGGTGGTCCTCGTCGATGCCGAGGCGGGTCTTCATGGTCACCGGCACCCCGTACGGCTGCGCGGCGGCCACCGTCGACTCCAGGATGCGACCGAGCAGGTTCGCCTTCCACGGCAGCGCCGCTCCCCCGCCCTTGCGGGTGATCTTCGGCACCGGGCAGCCGAAGTTGAGGTCGACGTGCTCGACGCCGTGGTCGGCGCAGAGCACCTCGACCGCACGGCCCATCACGTCGGGGTCGACGCCGTAGAGCTGCACCGAGCGCACGGACTCGTTGTCGGCGAAGGTCAGCATCGACAGGCTCGTCGCGTCGCCCTCGACCAGCCCGCGCGACGTGATCATCTCGCAGACGTACAGCCCGGCGCCCTGCTCGGCGCAGAGACGACGGAAGGCGACGTTGGTGACACCGGCCATCGGGGCGAGCACGACCGGCACCTCGACCTCGAGGTCGCCGAGACGCAACGGACGCGCACGGAGGACGTCGGTCGAGTCCTGCGAGCCCAGTGCGGTGGTCGTGGCGGTGGTCATCGTCGACCAGTGTCCCAGACGCACGCAGGGCCGGCGCCGACCGTCGGTGGGCGCCGGCCCTGGTGCGCTCCCCACGACCGGCGCGACCCGAGCGGGAGAGGCTCGGTCCGGCCTGGTCGGGCGACGTCCGGCCGGACGCATGGGAGAGACGTCCGGCGCCGCCTCGACCGGGTCGCCGTGGGGAGGCTGCCCCGCACAGCACGGGGCCGCGTCCATCCTCTCCCGACGTAGCGGCGTGGCGGAACCTCAGCGCAGAAAGAACATTGCCGGACGAGAAAGAACATCGCGCCGGCCGGCGTAGGTCAGCCCTTCGGGCGCCACCGGACGGCCGACGCGGCGTCGCCCGGCTGGAGGTCGACGGAGCGCAGCGACGTCCCCCGCGGCAGCAGGTAGATGAAGCAGAGGTCGGCGCTGGCGCCGGCGAGGAAACGCTTCGGCAGCGCCGACGACGGGCACGGCCGGAACCGACCCACCAGCTCGCTCGCCGGGTAGACGACGTCGTCGTCCGCGTGCGCGAGCAGGGGCAGCGAGGAGCCACCCAGGCCGGCAGGACCGTCGTTGCGCACGGTCGCGTTGACGTAGTACGGCGTCGCGTCACGACTCTTCTCGTCGAGGGTGAAGAACCGGAAGTCCTTGATCGAGCCGCGCCGCACCTTCTCGACCGTGACGGTCACGGCGCTCGCCGCACCGTCGCCGAGGTCGAGGACGACGGTGCCCTCGTCGCCGACGTCGAGCGTGCTGCCCGGGTCGGTGAGCGTGACGCCGTCCGGGACGTCGAAGCCCGACGGCGACGGCGCCGCCTCCGCCTCGTCCTCGGAGCGCGAGCACCCGGAGAGGACGAGCCCGACGCCCAGCGCGCCCAGCACCGCGACCCGCACGACGGCCCGAGGGGACGTGCAGCGGGAGCGGGGTGCCGGACGCGGACTCACGCCCCGATTGTGTCCCGCGAGCGGTTCAGCAGCCGGGCAGACGCGCCGCGAGCCACTCGCGCACCTGCGTCAGGCCCACCCGCTCCTGCTGCATGGTGTCGCGGTCGCGGATCGTGACGGCCTGGTCGTCGAGGGTGTCGAAGTCGACCGTGATGCAGAACGGCGTACCGATCTCGTCCTGGCGGCGGTACCGCTTGCCGATCGCGGCGGCGTCGTCGAACTCCACGTTCCAGTAGCCGCGCAGCTCCTGCGCCAGGCCCTTGGCCGTCGGCGAGAGCTGCTCGTTGCGCGACAGCGGCAGCACGGCCGCCTTGGCCGGCGCGAGCCGCGGGTCGAGCCGCAGCACGGTGCGCTTGTCGACGCCGCCCTTGGTGTTCGGCGCCTCGTCCTCGGCGTACGCGTCGACCAGGAAGGCCATCATCGAGCGGTTCACACCGGCAGCAGGCTCGATGACGTAGGGCGTGTACCGCTCGCCCGTGGCCTGGTCGAAGTACGACAGGTCCTTGCCGGAGTGCTTCGCGTGGGTGCTGAGGTCGTAGTCGGTGCGGTTGGCGATGCCCTCGAGCTCGCCCCACTCCGAGCCCTGGAACTGGAAGCGGTACTCGATGTCGACCGTGCGCTTGGAGTAGTGCGACAGCTTCTCCTGCGCGTGCTCGTAGAAGCGCAGGTTCTCGGGGTCGACGCCGAGGTCGGTGTACCAGGCCATGCGGGTGGCCAGCCACTCCTCGTGCCACTGCTCGTCGGTGCCGGGCTGGACGAAGAACTCCATCTCCATCTGCTCGAACTCGCGCGTGCGGAAGATGAAGTTGCCCGGCGTGATCTCGTTGCGGAAGCTCTTGCCGATCTGCGCGATGCCGAACGGCGGCTTCTTGCGCGACGTGGTCAGCACCTGGGCGAAGTTCACGAAGATGCCCTGCGCGGTCTCGGGACGGAGGTAGTGCAGGCCCTCCTCGCTGTCGACCGGGCCCAGGTAGGTCTTCATGAGACCGGAGAACGCGCGCGGCTCGGTCCAGTGGCCGCGCTCGCCGGTGTCGGGGTCGGGAACCTCGTCCCAGCTCTCAGGCTCCCGGCCGTGCTTGGCCTCGAACGCCTCCCACAGGTGGTCGGCGCGGTAGCGCTTGTGGGTCTTGGTCGACTCCACCAGGGGGTCCGTGAACACGTCGACGTGCCCCGAGGCCTCCCAGACCGCCCGCGGCAGGATCACGGAGGAGTCGAGCCCGACGACGTCGTCGCGGCTCTGCACCATGGAGCGCCACCACTGACGCTTGATGTTCTCCTTCAGCTCGACGCCGAGCGGTCCGTAGTCCCACGCCGAGCGCGTGCCGCCGTAGATCTCGCCGCACTGGTAGACGAATCCCCGTCGCTTGCACAGGGAGATGACGGTGTCGATCAGGCTCGTGGCCATGGTGAGGCGCTCCGTTTCCGGCTGGGTGTCGGCGGGTCCTGCGCACGTCCGTGGCCGTGCGCTCCCGATGGACGTCCAGCGTATCGATCGTGCGCGAGCCGTCCGACGGCGGTGCGACGTGAGTGTGACGCGTCCGTCAGCGGAGCGATTTGACAACCGTTCCCGGTCGTCTTGACAATCGTTCTCATGGCTCTTCGTCGCACCCGCTCCGCCGTCCTGCTCGCCTCCTGCGCCCTGGTCCTCGCGGCCTGCGGCAGCGGCGGCTCCGCCGACGGCGGCTCGGACGGCAGGCTCTCGGTCGTCACGTCCTTCTACCCGCTGCAGTACGTGACCGAGCGCGTCGCCGGCGACCACGCCGACGTCACGAACCTGACGAAGCCCGGCGGCGAGCCGCACGACCTCGAGCTCAGCCCGAAGCAGGTCGCGTCGGTGCAGGACGCGGACCTGGTCGTCTACCAGGACGAGTTCCAGACCGCCGTCGACGAGGCCGTGAAGGAGGCCGACCGCGAGCCCGGCACCACGGTCGACGCCGCCGACGGCGTCGACCGCATCGAGGAGTCCGAGGAGGCGCACGCCGAGGGCGAGGAGGAGGGTCACGACGACCACGCGCACGGCGACGAGGAGCACGCCGACGAGGAGGGCCACGCCGAGGAGGAGGGTCACGACCACGGGCACGACCACGGTGGCGTCGACCCGCACCTCTGGCTCGCCCCGACGAACCTCGAGCCGCTCACCGAGCACGTGCGCGACGCCCTCGTGAAGCTCGACCCCGACCACGCCGACGAGTACGAGGCGAACGCCGCGGCCCTCGTCGCCGACCTCCAGAAGCTCGACGGCGAGTACCGGGCCGGGCTCAAGACCTGCAAGGTCCGCGACATCGTCACGAGCCACGCCGCCTTCGCCTACCTCGCCCGCGCCTACGACCTCGTGCAGATCCCGATCGCCGGCATCGACCCCAGCACCGAGCCGTCGGCCGCCCAGCTCGCCGAGATCTCCGACCTCGTGAAGCGCGACGGCATCACGACCGTCTTCACCGAGACCCTCGTGAGCCCCGCCGTCGCCCGCACGGTGGCGCGCGAGGCCGGGGTGCAGACGGCTACGCTCGACCCGATCGAGGGACTCACCAAGGACACGTCCGACCAGGACTACCTCTCGATCATGCGCTCCAACCTCGCCGAGCTCCAGAAGGCCAACAGCTGCTCATGACGCACCCCCCACTCGTCCTGCGTGACGTCGAGGTCACGCTGGGCGGTGACCCGGTGCTGCGCGGCGTCGACCTCACGGTCGAGCAGGGTGAGTTCGTCACCCTGCTCGGCTCCAACGGATCCGGGAAGTCGACGCTGGTGCGCGCGGCCGTGGGCCTCGTGCCCTCGACCGGCACGGTCGAGCTCTTCGGCGAGCCGCTCGCACGGTTCCGCAGCTGGCGACGCGTCGGCTACGTGCCGCAGCGGTCGGCCGCCTCGACGGGCGTCCCCGCCACGGTGCGCGAGGTGGTCTCCAGCGGACGGCTGTCGTTGCGTCCACGCGTGGGCCTGCCCCGCCGGTCCGACCGCGAGGCGGTCGTCACCGCGCTGGAGAGCGTCGGCCTCGCCCACCGCGCGTCGTCGCCGCTCGTGGAGCTCTCGGGCGGCCAGCAGCAGCGCGTCGCCATCGCGCGGGCGCTCGCCGGCGAGCCGGAGCTGCTCATCATGGACGAGCCCACCGCCGGCGTCGACGCGCACCACACCGAGGACCTCGCCGACCTGCTCAGCCAGCTCGCGACGGAGGGCATGACCGTCCTGCTCGTGGCGCACGAGCTCGGTCCGATGCTGTCGCTCGTGGACCGTGCCGTCGTGCTCGACCAGGGTCGCGTGGTGCACGACGGCCCGGTCGACGATCACGTCGCCGACGCCCACCAGCAGCACCACGGCGACGCCCACCCGCACACGGCCGACCCCGACCGCGTGCGTCCCCTGCCCGAGGAGGGGGTCTGGTGAGTCTCGACCTGCTCGACTACGAGTTCATGCGGCTCGCCCTCGTGGCCGCGTTCTTCACCGGTCTGGCCGCCCCGGCGATCGGGACGTACATGGTCCAGCGGCGGCTCGCGCTGCTCGGCGACGGCCTCGGGCACGTCGCCCTCACCGGTGTCGCCCTGGGGCTGCTCACGGGGACGGCGCCGGTGCTCACCGCCCTCGTGGTCGCCGTGCTCGGCGCCGTCGTCATCGAGGTGCTGCGCACGTACACGCGCACCAGCGGCGACGTCGCGCTCGCGATGCTGTTCTACGGCGGCATCGCGGCAGGTGTGCTGCTGATCGGCCTGGCCGGCGAGAGCGGCGCGACCCTCAACCGCTACCTCTTCGGATCCATCACGACCGTCACCGACACCGACGTGGTCGTCGTGAGCGTGCTCGGCGTCGTCGTGGTGGGCCTGTGCCTGCTGCTCTCGCCACAGCTGTTCGCCGTCTGCCAGGACGAGGAGCACGCCAAGGTCAGCGGCGTGCCGACACGCCTGTACGGCCTGCTCATCGCCGTCATGGCGGCAGCGACCATCACGGTCGCGATGCGCACGGTCGGGCTGCTGCTGGTGTCCGCGCTCATGGTGGTGCCGGTGGCGGCCGCGCAGCAGGTCGCGCGCAGCTTCCGGCTCACGCACCTGCTGGCGATGGCGATCGGGCTGCTCACCGCCGTGCTCGGCGTCGTCACCAGCTTCGAGGCCAACACGGCACCGGGACCCACGATCGTCATGCTCGCGCTGGGCGCGTTCGTGCTGACCACGCTGCTGCGCGGCGTCACCGTGAGCCTGCGTCGCAGACGGTCGGTACGCTCCTCCTGAGGAGGACCATGGTTGACATCCGCAACACCCGACAGCGTCGCGCCGTGAGCGCGGTGCTCGACGAGCTCGAGGGCTTCGCCAGCGCCCAGCAGATCCATGGCGTGCTGGGCCAGCGGGGCGAGAAGGTCGGTCTGTCGACCGTCTACCGCAACCTGCAGGCGCTCGTCGACGCCGAGCAGGTCGACGCACTGCGCGGCAACGACGGCGAGGTCCTGTACCGGCGCTGCGAGGCCGGCGAGCACCACCACCACCTCGTCTGCCGCTCCTGCGGGCGGGCCGTCGAGGTCGCGGGCCCGGCGGTCGAGTCGTGGGCCACGAAGGTCGCCAGCGAGAACGGCTTCACGGACGTCGAGCACACCCTCGAGATCTTCGGCACCTGCGCCGACTGCTCCAGCTCCGCCTAGTCACGCCGTGGTCGAGCTCCCGGACCTCGCGACCCGTCCGCACACCGTGCTGGAGCCGTCGCGGTGGCGGCCCCGCGCCGCCGCCCACCGCGAGCGCGCCCGCACCTGGACCGCGCCGCACCTGGCCCGCCGGGAGCGGCACGAGCCGCACCCCGTCGTCGACTTCCTCTTCGAGTACTACAACCTCTCCCCCGGCCAGCTGGAGCGCTGGCACCCCGGCCTCGACGTCGGGCTCGCCGACGCACCGGAGCACGCCGCCCTCGGCGCCTACGTGACGCGCGACGGCGTGAGCACGGTCGACGCCGGGCGGCTCGCCTCCCGCGTGCGCGGCCTGCGCTGGACCCGTTCGCTGCTCGCCGCGACCCTCGACCGACCCGCGCGCTACGGCTGCTTCGGCCTGCACGAGTGGGCCATGGTCTACCGCTCCGATCAGCCCCGCCACGACCTCGCCGCTCCGGCTCGGCCGCTCCGGCACCGACGCCGTGGTGGAGGCCCACCCGCTCACCTGCACGCACGTCGACGCGTTCCGCTTCTTCACCCCGGCGGCCGAGCCGCGCAACGCCTGGCAGCTCGGCCGCGAGCACCAGCTGGCTCACGAGCAGCCCGGCTGCCTGCACGCCAACATGGACCTCTACCGGATCGCCTTCCGGCTGCTGCCGTTCGTCGAGTCGACCGTCGTGCTCGACGCCTTCGAGCTCGCGCTCGAGATCCGCACCGTCGACATGCAGGCCTCGCCCTACGACGTCGGCGCCTACGGCCTCGAGCCGATCCCGGTGGAGGCTCCCGACGGGCGGGCCGAGTACGTGCGCCGTCAGCGCGACCTCGCGGCCCGGGCGGAGCCGTTGCGACGCGCCCTGCTGGACGAGGTCGACCGCCTGCTCGCCCACCCGGCCGCCCTCGCGCCCGAGCAGCCTGACGCTCGAGGCGGCCAGTAGATTGACCGGCGTGGACGACGACCTGCACGTGCGTTCCGGCGACGAGCTCACCGCCGCCGAGGTGTACGACATCTGGCGGATCCGCGACGTCGTCTTCGCCGTGGAGCAGCAGTGCGACGAGCCCGACGTCGACGGCATCGACCTCCTGCCGACCTGCCACCACCTGTGGTTCGCCGACGCCGACGGACCGACCAGCTACCTGCGCACCTTCACCACCGGGACCGGCGTGCGCAAGGTCGGGCGGGTCGCCACGCGCAAGGACCAGCGCGGCCGCGGGCTGTCGAGCCGGCTCCTGGAGGCCGTGCTCGAACGCTGGGGCGACGGCGAGATCCGGTTGGGCGCGCAGGCCTACCTGCACGACTGGTACGCCGGGTTCGGCTTCGAGCGGTGCGGCGAGAACTTCTGGGAGGCCGGCATCGAGCACGTGCCGATGCGGCGCCTCCCCCGCGTCTGACGCTGGCGCCGGACCAGCGCACCCGCGTCAGCGGACCAGGATCAGCGTGCGACCCCGTCGCCGGCCAGCACGTTGTCGAGCGCCTCGCGCAGGTCGGCGCGGGTGCGCTCCTCGTACTGCGTCACCGCCGTGCGCGCGGCGGTGTACTCCTCGGCGTACTGGAAGCTGCCGCTCTGGCCGGCGTCGAGTCGCGCCGCCAGTGCCTCGGCCTCGGTGATCACGTGGGTGAGGGCGCGCCGCACCGCGTCGCGCACCGCGGCGGCGTCGCGGGGTGCCTCGACGGACTCGAAGCTCGCCAGGGCGGTGCGCATGGGTGGCAGCAGCTGGGCCCGCAGGGGCGCGCCGCTCGTGACGAAGGTGCCGGGCGCGAGCGCGTTCGGGTCGACCTCGAGCGCCCGACGCGCCGCGGCCAGGTAGCGCTGCGCGGCCCGGGTGTCGACGACGACGTCGTCGAGACGGTCCATGGCCTCGGTGACCACGGACTGCTCCTGTCGGGCGGCGCCGTAGTCCGGGGAGGCTGCCGCACCGCGCTGCGACGTCGCGCCGAGCGTCGGCACGTCGTCGCGGTGCCGTGCCAGCACCCGGGCCACGGCGTCGGGGTCGGTCGCGTCGGCGGCCTCGAGCTCGCGCACGACCACCTCGCGGTAGTGCGAGAGGCGTTCTTCGTAGCGCAGCGCCACGGCGTCGGCGCGGTCGACGTCGACCTGTCGCGCGCGGGCGTCGACGACCAGCGCCGCGCCGAGCCCGAGGCCCAGGAGCAGGGTGGGCGCGAGGACCAGCGCCAGGAGTCGACGTCGGGTCACGCGGTGCCGACCGGGACCCCGTGCCGCCGTAGCCCGTAGGTGAGGGCGTCGACGAGCGCCTCCCACGAGGCCTCGATGATGTTCGCGCCCACCCCGACCGTGACCCACGCGTCCTGGCCGTCGGAGGTCTCGATCAGGACCCGCGTGACGGCGTCGGTGCCGTGGCCCTGGTCGAGGATGCGCACCCGGAAGTCGATGAGGTGGAACCGCGCCACGTCGGGGTACAGCTGCTCGATCGCCTGGCGGAGGGCGTGGTCGAGGGCGTTGACGGGGCCGTTGCCCTCGCCGATGACCGCGAGCCGCTGACCGGCGGCGCGCAACTTGACGGTCGCCTCCGTGCCGCGCGAGGACTCGGCCAGCACGCGCCACGACTCGACGTCGAAGTACGAGGGTCGGGCACCCTCCATCTCCTCGGCGAGCAGCAGCTCGAACGACGCGTCGGCCGCCTCGAAGGTGTAGCCCTGCTGCTCCATGGCCTTCACGCGCTCGGTGATCCGCCCGAGCCGCTCGGCGTCGCCCGCCACGTCGTAGCCGAGCTCGCGCCCCTTCAGCTCGATGGTGGCGCGACCGGCCATCTCCGAGACGAGCAGGCGCATGTCGTTGCCCACGAGCGCGGGGTCGATGTGCTGGTACAGGTCGGGGTCGACGCGGATCGCGCTGGCGTGCAGACCTGCCTTGTGCGCGAACGACGAGACGCCGGTGTACGGCTGGCGCGCCGAGGGCGGGTAGTTGGTGATCTCCGAGACGGCGTGCGCGATCCGCGTGGCCTCCGCCAGCGCACCCGCCGGCAGCACCTGCATCCCGAGCTTGAGCTCGAGGTTGGCGACGGAGGTGACGAGGTCGGCGTTGCCCGTGCGCTCGCCGTAGCCGTTGAGGCAGCCCTGCAGGTGCGTGGCCCCGGCGCGGACGGCGGCCATCGAGTTCGCGACGGCGCAGCCCGTGTCGTTGTGCGCGTGGATGCCCAGCCGGGCCCCGACGGACAGCGTGTCGGCCACGACCTCCTCGACCTGGTGCGGCAGCATGCCGCCGTTGGTGTCGCACAGGACGACGACGTCGGCACCCGCCTCGGCGGCGGTCCGCACGACCTCCAGCGCGTACGCGCGGTTCGCGACGTAGCCGTCGAAGAAGTGCTCGCAGTCGACGAAGACCCGCTGCCCCTCCGCCCGCAGGTGCTCGACGGTGTCGCGCACCATCGCGAGGTTCTCCTCGAGCGTGGTGCGCAGGGCGAGCTCGACGTGCCGGTCGTGGCTCTTCGCGACGAGCGTGACCACGGGCGCGCCGGACTCGCGCAGCGCCGCCACGAGCGGGTCGTCGGCGGCCCGCAGCCCGGCTCGACGGGTCGCCCCGAAGGCGGCCAGGGTCGCGTTGCGGAGCTCGAGCTCCTTGGCGGCCAGCGCGAAGAACTCGGTGTCCTTCGGGTTCGATCCCGGCCAGCCGCCCTCGATGAACCCGACGCCGAGGTCGTCGAGGTGGCGCGCCACGTGCAGCTTGTCCTGCACGGAGAGGTTGAGTCCCTCCTGCTGGGCACCGTCGCGCATCGTGGTGTCGTAGACGTGGAAGGCGTCGCTGGTCACGCGCGCCAGTCTACGCAGCGGCCCGCCTAGGATGGGCCCACATGAGCACCCGACCCGTCCCGGTCCCCGCCACATGCGAGTCGCTGTACGCCGTGATGACGGCCGAGCCCCTCGACCACGAGGACCACGTGCCGCTGCCGCACGCCGCGCTCCTGCGCGCGCACGGCACGTCGCCGCAGGGCCTGGAGCGCCTGGAGGCCCGGCCCCACCAGCTGGTGCTGCAGAGCCAGGCTCCCGTGGCCGAGGCGGCCGCGGCGGCACGCGACACCCGCGTGCAGGCGCTGGAGCTGGCCGCGCTCCACGACGGGGTCGTCCTCGAGCTGCTCACCCCCCGGGTGCTGGAGCTGACGAGCGAGGACGTCTCGCTCGCGCACGCCGCCCAGTGGTACGTGCTCGACCACGCGGCGCTGCTCGACGGCGACCTGGTGACCGACGGGCTCGCCCAGTTCGGCCTCCCCGACGTGCGGGTACGGGCTGTCGGGTCCGACGACGTCGTGCGGGCCATGAGCAGCGCCGTGCTCGCCGGCGTCGTGCACCGCCTGATCGCGGAGTGGCCCGAGCACGACCCCGTCGGCGAGGCCACCGTGACCCTGCGCGACATCGCCTACGGTCTCGGCGACGCGCAGGCCTCCGTCACCCCGCACGACCGCGGGGTGCGGATCTCGATCGACTACGTCGCCGACGACCACGTGCTGGCGGTCGAGCTGCTCGACGACCCCGCGACGACGCTGTTCGCCTGAGGCTCGGCCGCGGGGCGCGGCGTCAGGTTCGCGAGCACCTCGGGCTGCAGGATCGCGCGCAGCTGCTCGGGCGGCAGCAGCTGCTTCTCGAGCACGAGCTCGGCCACCCCGCGTCCGGTCGCCAGGGCCTCCATCGCGACCTCGGTCGCCGCCGTGTAGCCGATGAACGGGTTGAGTGCGGTGACCAGACCGATCGAGTTCTCGACCTCCTGGCGCAGCAGCGCCTCGTTGGCGGTGATGCCGTCGACGCAGCGGCGCGCGAGCACGAGCATCGCCTCGCGCAGCCGGTAGAGGCCGGCGGACAACGAGTAGCAGATGACCGGCTCGAAGGCGTTGAGCTGCAGCTGACCGCCCTCGGCGGCCATCGTGACCGTGACGTCCATGCCGATCACCTGGAACGCGACCTGGTTGACCACCTCCGGGATGACCGGGTTGACCTTGCCGGGCATGATGCTCGACCCGGCCTGCACCGCGGGCAGGTTGATCTCGTTCAGGCCCGCGCGTGGGCCCGACGACAGCAGACGCAGGTCGTTGCAGATCTTGCTGGTCTTGGTCGCGACCCGCTTGAGCGTGCCCGAGAGCTGCACGAAGGCGCCGCAGTCCTGCGTGGCCTCGATGAGGTCGACGGCGCTGACCAGCGGCAGCCCGGTGAGCCGGGCCAGGTGCTGCGCCGCGGCGGGGACGTAGCCGGCCGGTGCGTTCAGCTGCGTGCCGATGGCGGTCGCGCCGAGGTTGATCTCGTGCAGCATCGCGACGGCCTCGGTCAGCCTGCTGTGGTCCTCCCCCAGCATGACGGCGTACGTGCCGAACTCCTGCCCGAGCGTCATGGGGACGGCGTCCTGCAGCTGCGTGCGACCCATCTTGAGGACGTCGCGGAACTCCTCGGCCTTGCGCGCGAACGAGTCCTGCAGCACCTCCATCGCCTCGAGGAGTGCGTGGGTCGCCAGGATGACCGCGATCTTGACCGCCGTCGGGTAGACGTCGTTGGTCGACTGGCTGAGGTTGACGTGCTCGTTCGGGTGCAGGAAGCCGTAGTCGCCGCGGGGGCGGCCGAGGATCTCCAGGGCCCGGTTGGCGATCACCTCGTTGGCGTTCATGTTCGTCGACGTGCCCGCCCCGCCCTGCATGACGTCGACGACGAACTCGCTGCGCAGGGCACCGGCCCGGATCTCCTCGCAGGCCTGCTCGATGGCTCGGAACCGCTGCGTGTCGAGCAGCCCGAGCTCGTGGTTCGTGGTCGCCGCCGCCTGCTTGACCGCGGCGAGCGCCTCCACCAGGAAGGGGCTCTGCCCGATCGGGATGCCGGTGATCGGGAAGTTCTCGGTGGCCCGCAGCGTGTGGACCCCCCAGTACGCGTCGGCCGGGACGTCGCGGTCGCCGATGAGGTCGTGCTCGCGTCGCGTCGCGGTGGTCGGTCCGGGGGTGCCGGTCGAGGGGGTCATGGCGTCCTTCCGTCACGCGCGGGCCGGTGGTGGGGCCCGTCGTCGTTCCTGGGTGGGGTGGTCGGCGCGCGGGATCACCGGGCACGTGACCGTGGTCACAGCTATCTCACCACATCGCGGCGTGCCGGTGAGGCGCGGTCAGGCGCGCGTCCCGACGGTGCTCCTGGCGGCGTACACGTCGCGTCGCAGGAGCGTCAGGACGAGGGCGACGGCGCACGCCACCGCCGACACGACCGGCAGCACCCCGACGTCGATCCCGACGAGCAGCGCACCGAGTCCCGACCCGGTGGCGATCCCCACCTGGAAGCACGTCACGTAGACCGCCGACGCGGTGTCGACGTGCTCGCCGGCGAGGCGCATCACGCCGGCCTGGTAGCAGGGGCCGATGGCGGCGAAGGCCGCTCCCCAGACCGCCACCGACGCGAAGAGCACGAGCCCCACCAGCAGCGACGAGTCCGCACCACCGAGCGACAGCGCGGCGGCCAGGCCCGCGGTCCCGACCAGCATGGCGGCGACCGCGGTGACGGTGCTCCCCACCGGCCGGGCGTCGAGCACCCGGCCGACCACGAGGGTCGCCACCGCCCCGGCCACGCCGAAGCCGGCGAGCAGGAGGGGCACGTCGACCCCGTCCAGCGCCCGGCGGGCGATCGGCGCGACGTAGGTGAAGGACGTGAAGTGGGCCGACACCACCACCACGGCCAGCGCGTAGAGGACCAGCAACGATCCGGCGGCCGGCCCGAGCAGCCGGTGCAGCCCGTCCCCGCGACCCGCCGAGTCCAGCAGGTGCGCTCCCTCGGACGACTGCGGCGTCGACGGCTCCGCCGGCAGGGTCACAACGAGCCCCACGAGCGTCAGCGCCACCAGGGCGGCGAGCCCGCCGGCCGCGACGCGCCAGTCCGTCGCCTCCCCCACGAAGGTGGCCAGCGGCGACCCGACCACCGACGCCGCCGTCGCGCCGCCGAACACCGCGGCCGTCGCCATGCCCGCACGCTCGCGCGGCACGAGCGAGGCCGCCGCCGGGGCCACGAGCGACCAGAGGATGCCGTGGGTCAGCGCCGCGAGCACCCGACTCAGCACCATCGCCGGGTAGCTCGTCGCGACGGTCGCCACGACCGCGGCGACGAGGAGCACGGCCAGGGCGCCCTGGACCGCCCGGGCACGTGGCCACCTCGCCACCAGACGGACACCCGGGATGGTGCAGAGCCCCGCCACGACTGCGTACCCGCTGACGAGCAGCCCGACCCGCCCCTGGGAGACGTCGAGGTCCTCCGCGATGTCGCCGATCAGGCCCACGGGGAGCAGCTCGAAGGTGACGTAGACGAACGTCGCCACGCCGAGCAGGCCGAGCCGCAGCGCGGTCACCGCGTGAGGTCCTCGACGGCCTCCAGGACCTCGGCCAGCTCCGTGAAGCCCTCGTCGGCGAGGAAGTGACCGCCGCCCGGGACCTCGCGGGTGCGCGCGCCGAGCTGCGCGGCCAACGCCTTCGACGCCGCCGGCGGCACGATCGAGTCGTCGTCGGAGTAGATGCCGACGCGCGCGTCGATCGCCCCGGACACCCGCTCCAGGTCCGCGGGGTCGAGCGGCTCGGCGAGGTAGTCGTCGAGCTCCGGAACGGCGGCGATGGGTCCCTGGAACCCGGAGACGGCGACGAGGCCCCGCAGGCGCCATGGCGCAGGGCGGGCGGCGAGCCAGCGCAGCACCGTGACCGTGCCGAGGCTGTGCGTCACGACCAGGGTGTCCTCGTCGACGTCGCCGACGTGCTCGTCGAGCGTGCGCTCCCACGCGTCGCGGGACGGGTTCGTGGAGTCGGGCATCGGCACCACCTCCACGACGTGGCCCTCCGCGCGCAGCTTCTCGGCGAGCCAGGGGAACCAGTGGTCGTGCGGGGCGGCGGAGTAGCCGTGGACGACGTAGATCTTCATGGGTCCTCCTCAGGACGGTTCGGTGGTGGGGTGGGACAGGAAGTCGAGCAGCACCTTCGGACGCACCCGCAGGGGGTCGGCCAGGCGCTCGTAGGCGGACCGGACGTCCTCGAGCGGGACCACGCGGTCGACCATCGCGTCGAGGTCGACGTGCCCGGCGACCACGAGGTCGACCAGCTCCTCCCAGTGCCCGACGCCGGAGAGGACGCCGACGACGCTCAGGTCGCGGACGACGAGGTCGGCCACGGGGACGCCGTCGACCGCGTGGTGCGGGGTGCCGAGCTGGGCCACCCGGCCACCCGAGGCGGCCAGACCGATGGCCGACACCAGGCCCACGGTGGACCCGGAGGCCTCGACGACGACGTCGAAGGACTCGCCGTGCGTCGCGCCGGGGCGCTCGACGGCGACGAGCCCGAGGCTCGCCGCGAGGTCGCGCGCCTCCTTCCTCGGCTCGACGACCAGGACGTCGGCTCCCCGGGCGCGGGCGGCCTGCGCGGCCACGAGGCCCAACGTGCCGGCACCGACGACGGCCACGCGGTCCCCCGCGCTGACGTCGACCCGGTGCATCGCGTGGACGGCGGCCGACGCCGGTTCCAGCAGCGCGGCCGACGTGTCCGACAACGCGTCCGGCACGGCCACCACGGTCGAGACCGGCACGACGACGAGGTCCGCCGCGGCCCCGGGGCCGTCACCGAGCACGCCGATCTCGCGACGGTCGGGGCAGTGGGTGATCCGTCGTGCGGCGCAGTGCTCGCACCGCCCGCACGCCCGGATGTTGTGCCCGGCGACGCGACGTCCGACCCAGGTGTCCTCCACCCCCGCTCCGACGGCCACGACCTCGCCCGTCCACTCGTGCCCCGGCACGAAGGGGTAGGCGGCGAGACCGTCGTGCAGGTAGGAGCTGCTGCCGTCGTAGAAGCCCAGGTCCGTGCCGCACAGACCGAGCAGGCGCACCCGCACCAGCAGGTCCCCCGGCCCCGGGACCGGGGCGGGCCGCTCCACGACCGCCACCTCGCGCGGTCCCGGCAGCAGGACGCTGCGGACGGACGTGGGTCCGATCGGCTCCGTCGACGTCCTCGCGGCCCGCGGCTCGACCCTGCGGCGAGGTCGCAGGCCGCGCACGGTGCGTCCGCCGTAGGCGCGGACCAGGGGCATCTCGACCCAGCGGTAGAGCGCCCCCGCGCCCAGGACCGTGAGCACGACGGCACCGAGCAGGTACGCCACCGCCGCCGGGACGGAGTCGGTCGGGCCGTGCAGGACGTGCGTGTCGAGCGCGTCGAGCACGATGAAGTGCAGCAGGTAGAAGGCGAAGGAGATCTCGCCGAGCCAGCGCAGCGGCCCGGCACGCCACACCGACGGCCGACCGGCCAGGTCGCGCTGGGCGGCCGCGGCGATCACGAGCGCGCACGGCACGACCAGCACGGCGCGCTGCGCGAGCAGGACCGGCGCGGACAGCGCGAGCACGTAGGCCCCGGCCAGGGCGGCGAAGGACCAGCGCAGGGACAGCCGAGGGAGCGCGTCGGCGCGCACGAGCACCGCGAGCGCCATGCCCACGCCGAAGTCGGGGAGCCGGGTCAGGGGCAGCACGTAGGCGAACCAGTACTGCAGGCCCGAGACGTCGGGCTCGTTCGAGAGCCGCTGGCTCCCCTCGGGCAGGAGGGTCGCGAGGAGCGGCACGGCCACCACGGCGAGCACCGACACGACGAGCACGGTCGCGGCGCGTCGGGTCCCCCGGCCGACCACCAGGCCCACGAGGAGGGGGAAGGTCAGGTAGAAGAACGCCTCCGTCGCGAGCGACCAGCCCGGCGCCAGCACGGAGAAGTTGAGCGGGTAGTCGGGGGGCCAGACCTGCGTCATGGTCAGGTAGGCGGCGAGGTCGCGCCACGGCACCGACCCGGCGTGCATCACCAGCACGGCGAGCAGCGCGGTGATGTAGTACAACGGCAGGATCTTGACGAACCGTCGGCGGTAGAAGGACGCCGGGCGGTCACCGGCGCTCGCCGACCAGGTCAGGACGAACCCGCTCAGCAGGAAGAAGAAGGTCACGCCGAGGCCGCCGGCCTGGGAGAGCCAGTGGTAGTAGCCCTGCTGGACCCCGGGGTCGGCGAAGAGCGGCAGCTCGGGGAGCGCGCTGTGGAACAGGAGCACCGCGAGCGCCGCGGGGAAGCGCAGTCCCGTCAGCGAGTCCAGACGGACCCCTGGGCGCGGACGCTGCTGGGCGGCTCGCTCGTCGAGCAGGGCGGTGGCGGTCATCGGGACGCTCCTTCGGTCGGGCGGGTGCGCGGGAGGGTCGAGCGGTGGTGGTCCAGGGATCGGGCGACGGGGGCACCCAGGTCGGGGCCGCGGGGGCCTGGGCCGTGGGGATCTGGGCCGCGGGGGTCTGCGCCACCGGGGTCTGGGGCCGGCCAGCGCGCGGTGTCGCGTCCGCGGGCGGCTGCGACGTCGGCGGCCAGCAGGTCGGCCCGGCCGCGGTAGTCGTTCTCGAGCAGCACGTGCCCGCCGACCTGCGCGAGGATCGTGCGGGTCCGGGTGGCGACGTCGCCGGGCTCGACGCCGGCCGGCACCTTGACGTGGATCGCGGGCGCCAGCACCCCGTGGTCGCGACAGGTGGCCACGAAGGTGGCCGGGTCGTGACCGGCGTCGACCAGGTTGCCCGTGTCGGCGACCACGCGGACGGTCGGCGCCCCCGCGGACGACACCAGGGCGACGGCGTCGTCGGCGCCGAGCGTCGACTCGGTCAGCACGAGCAGGTCGGGCCCGCCCTCGTCCGCGCAGCGCGCCAGGACCTGTGCCGTCGCGGTGAACGACGCGGCATCGATGATCGCGCTCGCCCGGAAGCTCGGGACGTGGACGGCCGGGACACCGTGCCGGCGGGCGAGCCCGATGGTCGCGAGCAGCAGGTCGAGGCACTCCGACGACGGACGTCCGTCGCGGTGCAGGCCGAGGTCGTTGGCGCGGTTCACCGCGAGGGCGTCGACCACCGCACCCCGACGGCGCAGCTCCGTGAGCACGGCGTCGTCGAGGGTCGGGCCGCGACCGGGTCCGCCGACGTCGAGCTGGACGCGACGGGTCCCCGCGGCCAACGCGCCGGCCACGGCGTCGCGGTGCTCGGGCGCGATGCGCCACTGGGCCACGGCCACGTCGCCCGCGCTCATCGCGAGATCCTGACGGCGAGCTTGAGGACGGGACGCCCGTCGACGCGGCGTTCGCCGTCGACGATGGCGCGGATCGCACGCGCGGCGTCGTCGAGCGTCACGTGGTGCGTCACCAGGTCGGACCACGCCGTCGGGTCGCCGGAGACGACATGGGCCGCCCGCTGGAGGGTGGCGGGGGCGACGCCGCGGTGGCCGACGAACGTCACCGGCGCCGCTCCTCGGCGCGTGACGGTGCGGGCGACCGGCTCGGCGGGTCGGCCGGCACGGTTCTGCGACCGCAGCGCGGCGAGGTCGACGGCGTCCTCGACGCCGTGCCAGCGCACCGGACCGGCGGGCAGACCGGCGTGCAGGTCGATCGTCAACGAGGCACGGCAGAGCCCGACGAGGGCGGCGACCGCCCCGAGCGACGCCGTGCGTGGCGTGGCGACGACGGCGGTGACGGGTCCGGTGAGCCCGACGAGGACCTCGGTGAGGTCGCGGTCGTCCGCCGGGAGCGCGAGCGTGCCCGGCTCCGGCAGCAGCGGCGGCTCACCGGGACGGTGCACCTGCAGCACCCGCAGGCCGGGGTGCCGGTGCCGCCACCAGCGCACGGCGAGCCGACCGATCACCCCGCCGCCCCAGACGACGAGCGTCGACGGTGTGCCGACGGACGCGTCGGTCGCGGCGGTCGCGACGCGGTGTCCCTCCAGGACCGAGGACAACGGCTCGGCGAGGGCGGCCACGACCGCCGCGTCGTGGTCGGGACCGGCCGGCGTGGCGGGCCCGGGGTCGGGTGCTCGCACCACCAGCCCGTCGCGCACGGCCGAGGCCGGGACGAGCACCCGCTCCGCCCAGAGGCCTGCGACGTTGTGGCCGAGCAGGAACGTGTCGTCGCCCGGGTGCGTCGGGTCGACGAGGACGCGCTCCCCGACGCGCGGCGTCGCGGCGTCGGACGTCGGTCCGACGGCGACGACGCGAGCGACCCCTTCGTGCCCGAGCACCGCGGCCGGGTCGGCACGCAGCCCCCGCAGGATCTGCAGGTCGGTGCCGCACACCCCGGCGACCTCCGGGGCCAGGAGCAGCTCGCCCGGTCCCGGCGTGGGTGTCGGGACGCTGCGCAGCTGCAGGCCCCCGGGCGTGCGGACGAGGGCGCGGTGGTGCCCGACGCTCACCAGCGCGCTGGGGCGTCCCGACGTGAGGGCTCCCTGAGTCATCGGACCGCCTCCGCCGCCCCGGCCACGGCTGCGGCCGCACCGGCCAGGAGGTCGACCTCGCCGGGTGCGCAGCACCGCAGGTGCTCGTCGAGCCAGGCGTCGTCGCGCGGACGGTCCGCGTACGACGCGGGCACGGTCAGGAGCTCACGGAGCGTGCGCTCGTACGCGGCGCCGAGCCCCTCGACCACGCCACCGCCGACCGCCAGCAGGTCGAGGTGCGGGTCGAGGGCCCCACAGGGTCCGGACGAGGGCCGCGACGGGGGCCACGGCGGAGCGGAGGACCCCCTGGGCCCAGCCCTCCCCCGCACCGAGGCCCGCGCGCAGCCTGGCGACCGGGTCCGACGTGGCACCCGCACGCTGCACGACCAGCCGGGCGATGCCCGGGCCGGAGGAGATCGCGGCGAGGTGGGCCGCTCCCCCGCACTCGCAGCGCAGGCGCAGCAGGTCGGCGTCCTCGGCGTCGACCTGGGCCACGAGGTGGCCGACCTCGCCCTGCAGCCCGCGCTCGTCGACCTCGATCCGTGCGCGCGGGACGTCGAGGCACCGGTAGGCGATGCCGCTGCTGACGGTCAGGTAGCCGACGTGCCGCGCCCCGACGGGCGCGTGACGCACGGCCAGGTCGGTCACGGCGGCCGTGACGTCGTTGACGAGGTGCCACCCGACATCGGGACGGCGTCGGGCGAGTGCGGCGCCCAGGTCGACGGGGTCGGCGGCCGCCCCCCACAGCGGCGCCGAGCCGTGCACGATCCCGGTGCGCTCGTCGAGGGCGGCACCGAGCGAGACCGCCACGCACGCACCCGGCGGTGCGAGGCCGGCGAGCAGCGCGACGAGGTCGTCGCGCAGCACCGCGACGGGCACCCCCGGGCACCGCAGGACGCTCGGCGTCGGGACCCGCTCGGTGGGTGCGCCGTCCTCCAGGGGCCGGCTCCTCGTCCAGGTGCCGCCCACGTCGACCGCGAAGGTCGCGGTCGGACGCGCGTCCGTCACGCGGAGGCGCGTGTCGAGCGCCGTCACGACCGGACCCCCGTGGTCGTGGCGACGCCGGGGACGTCGGGTCCGCGCAGGTCGAGGACGCGCTGCAGGGCCCCGTCGTGCGACGACAACGTGCCGACCACGACCGTGCGGGCTCCGCTCGCGACTGCGGCCCGGACCCCCGCCTCCGAGTCCTCGAAGGCGACGCACGCGTCGACGGGGACGCCGAGGAGCCGAGCAGCCAGCAGGTAGCCCTCCGGGTCGGGCTTGGGCCGTGCCACGTCGTCGGCCGTCACGAGGACGGCAGGACGCGGGACGCCGGCGGCATCCAGGCGCCGCTCGGCGAGACGTCGTCCGGCGGAGGTGACGACGGCCCACCGGTCCTCGGGCAGCCCGGCGACGAGGGCCGCCGCGCCCGGGACCTCGACGATGCCGTCGACGGTCTCCTCCTCCAGGGCGGCCAGCCGGGTCGCCTCGTCGGCAGCCACGTCGGCGTCCTCGAGGAAGTGGGCGGTCGTGCTGGCCGTCGGACGACCGTGCGCGTAGGCCAGCACCTCCTCCACGTCGAGGCCGTGCCGCCGGCTGAAGTCGGCCCAGGTCCGCTCGACCACCGACGTGGAGTCCACGAGCGTGCCGTCCATGTCGAACAGGTACGCGTCCGCCTCCGCGTGCCGCACGCTCATGCCGACACCCCCGCCGGTCGGCTCTGCGACGTCGGCAGCGTGTCGCCGAGCGGGCGGAAGGCACCTCCGTGGTCGACCACGAGCACCTCGCCGGCCAGGTCGGCGGCACGTCGCTCCACGAGGTCTCGGGCGAGCGGGCCGAAGTCGTCGCCCGTCATGTAGTCGGCGTAGTCGAAGTCGTCCGGGCGGCGTGCCCGGATGCCGGGCGAGTCCACCATCTGCGCCGGCAGGGCCTGGACGACGCGCACGACGTCGGGGTCCTCCTCCTGCGCGAGCGACTCGACCAGACCACGGGCCGCGGCCTTCGTGGCCGCGTACCCGGCCCGCATCGGGCCCGCGTTGTAGACGACCTCCGAGGAGATGCTGAGCACGACCGAGGGCGCCGCACGGCGCAGGGCCGGCAGCAGGGTGTGCAGCGCCAGCCAGAGGCCGTGCACGTTGATGCGCCACTGCGCCTCCCAGTCGCGCTCGGTCGTCTCGGCGAGTGGGGCACGCCCGGCGGTGAAGTAGACGGCCGAGTAGCAGAGCAGGTCGATCTCGTCGGGCAGCGAGCGCAGGACGACGCGCGCGGCGTCGGGCTCGGCCAGGTCGACCTCGACGTGCTCCAGCAGCTCGGCTCCGGGGCCGACCGGACGGGACCGGTTGAGTGTCAGCACCCGGCAGCCGGCGGCGGCCCAGGCGTCGGCGACCCCGCGACCGACGCCCGTCGAGCCGCCGACGACCACGGCCGTCGTCATCGCGTCTCCCCGGCCGCGTGGTGGTGGCTGCGCGAGCGCAGGAGCTCGAGCGCCCTCTGCAGCTCGGCATCGGTGACGTCGTTGACGAAGCGGTGACCCCCGATCCCGACGGGGAGGGGGAGCCGTTGCTGCCCGTCGCGGTGGCGCACGGTGTCGCGCAGGGCGGTCGCCAGCAGTCCGGGCTCGCCCAGCACGTCGTCCCAGGTGGGCAGGCCGAGTCGCCGCATGACGGCCAGGACCCGCGCCGACTGCTCGATCGAGACGTAGCCGCGCAGCTCGCCGATCACGGTGGTCAGCGCCATGTCGACGGCGACGGCCTCGCCGTGGAGCAGGGAGGGCAGCGCGCGCATCTCGATGACGGGGCTGAAGGTGTGCCCGTAGTCGACGCACCGCTCGAGCGTGGACTCCCAGAGGTTGGGCTGCAGCTCCTCCAGCATCAGGTGGATCGACTCGGCCACGACCGTCGCGGCCGCCGCGTCCAGCTCGGGCGTGCTGCCGAGCAGCCGGTCCTCGAGCAGGTCGCGGCCCGAGCGCTCGAGCAGCTCGAACAGCTCCGCCGACTTCATCAGGGCGACCTTGAGCACCTCGGCGAGGCCGTTGGACACGTGCCGCGGGTCGAGGGTGCTGAGCCAGGTGCGGTCCAGGAACGTCGCCTTGGCCGCCGCGTAGGTGCCGACCCGGTTCTTGCCGGCCGCGTAGTTCACACCCGTCTTGACCCCGACACCGGCGTCCACGAGACCGATCAGCGTGGTCGGGATGCGCAGGTACGGCGTGCCGCGCCGGTACAGGCTGGCCGCGAAACCGACCACGTCGGTCAGCACGCCGCCGCCGACCGCGAGCACCGGCTCACGGCGCCGGTCGATCCCGAAGGCGTTCATGGCGTCGATCACCGCCGAGACGGAGTCCCACTGCTTGACCTCCTCGTCCGCGCGGAGGGCGACGATCGTCGCGGCGACGTCGTGGGCGTCGAACCAGGTGCGGATCCGGTCGCCGTGCAGGGCGTCGACCGCGCTGTCGACGACCACGAGTCGGCGCTCCCCCGCGGCCATGGGCGCGTCGGCGCAGCCGTCGAGCAGCGTCGTGTTGTCGACGTCGAACAGACCCTGGGACCGCACGACGTGGTAGCGGACCTGCTGCACCGCCTCGACCGTCCACGACGCGTCGGCTCCGAGCCGTGGCGTGCGGGTCGGGTCGGGGACGGCGGTCGAGGGCGACGGGAGGTCGCCCCGCGTGCGGTGGACGTGGTGGTGGAGCCCCTGGGTGAGGGCCGTGGCGCTGCGCATCGGTGCTCCTGCTCCGGCCCGCGGAGGGCCCGTCGTCGTGGCGTCGATGGTCGTGGTCGGTACCGCTCGCCGGATGTCGCCGTGCTGCTGGATGACACCGTGCTTCTCCGTGGCACCCTGCTGACCGATCACTTCATCGTCGTGTACGCCACTATAGTGGCACACAGCAGTTGTGGATGGCGAGTGTGATACTGTCAACACAGGAACGCCACTCCGTGTCGGTCCTCCACGGTGGTCCCGCCACCGCTGTCCCCGCCGCTGTCCTCGCAGCCGTTCCCCCGGCTGACCTCTCACCCCGGGAGTGACCATGTCGACCCTCGCCGAACGCCTGAACGCCTGGTTCGCCGACGCCGCCACGCGCGATCCCGTCGGCCGCATGCGCGAGCCCTCCACCGCCGAGGTCGCCCAGGCCATCAGCGAGAACCCCGAGCACGACGTCACCATCTCGCGCAGCTACCTCGCGGCGCTGCGCAGCGGCGCGCAGACCAACCCCACGGTCTCCGTCCTCTCCGCGCTCGTGCACTACTTCAAGCCGCGCGCGGCGTCGCTGCCCATCTCGATGGCCGCCCTCACCGGCGAGGAGGAGGACGACGCCGGCTGGGCGCAGGCGCTGGCGGACCGTCAGGTGCGCTCGATCGCCATGCGCGCCGGCGAGCTCACGCCGGAGGCACGCAGCCAGCTCCTCACCATCATGGACGCGCTCGACGCGTCGCGACGCGAGACCGGTCAGCCGTGAGGGCCGTGGGCTTCCACGCCCCCGGCGGCCCCGAGGTCGTCGAGGTGCTCGACGTCCCCGAGCCCGACCGGGACGACCTGCTGCTCGTCGAGGTCGCCGGCGCGGCGGTCAACCCGGTCGACCTCGCCACCCGCTCGGGCCAGATCCCGACGGAGGGCACCACGCTGCTGGGCTGGGACCTCGCCGGCACCGTGCTCCGCGCGCCGCACGGGTCGGGGTTCGCGGCCGGCGACCGCGTGGCCGCGATGACCGCACCCCTGGGCACCGGGATCGCCTCGATGGCCGAGCGTGTCGCGCTCGACCCCGCCTTCGCCGTCGCGGTGCCGGCGTCGCTCGACCTTTTGGTCGCCGCCGCGCTCCCGCTCGCCGGTGTGACCGCCGTCCAGACGCTGCGCCTCGCCGACCTGGGCGCGGAGGACCGCGTCCTGCTCGTGGGTGCCCAGGGCGGCGTCGGCTCCCACGTGGCTGGTCGGCTCCTCGCACGGCAGGGACCCACCGACCTCCTGGTCCGACCGGGCGACGCGGACGCGTGGGCGGTGCGCCTCGAGGAGTCCGAGGCCGCGGGCACCGTGCACACGAGCCCGGACGCGATCGGTCCCGGCACCTACGACGTCGTGATCGACACCGCGGGCGTCCCGACGCTGGTGGACGCAGTACGCGATGGCGGTCGCTTCGTGACCATCACGCCGTTCAGCGCCCCCACGCCCGAGGACCACCCCAGCGTCGACGTGCGGCTCACGAGCGTCGAGATCTCGCGCGAGGACCTCCAGGATGTCGTCGCCCGCGCGGCGAGCGGCGAGGGCGTGCTCCCCGACGTCGAGACTCTCCCGCTCGAGGCGGCCGGTCAGGCACACGCGCGACTCGAGGCAGGCGGCGTCCGCGGCAAGCTCGTGCTCGTGCCCTGACCCCCCGGGTCACCGGGCCAGGGCCGGCGCCCGGCTCCGCAGCGAGCGCAGGGCGCTCGAGAGACGCACGAGGGCATCGACGTCGTCCTCGTACCTCTCGTGCACGCCCCAGACCACCGGCTCCCCCACGGGAGCCCCTCGCAGGACGGCGTCGAGCGCCTGGGCAGCCTCGGCCGGTCCTGCCGAGTCCTCCGGCGCCCCTGGCACCAGCGCCCCCACGCGGACCAGCCCGTCACGGCACTCGACGTAGCGCCGGTAGGTCGCGAGGGCGTACCCCGTCGCGACCGCCGGGCCGCGGTAGGTGAGCCCGTCGAGGACGAGGTCGGGATGGATCTCGACCAGACGGGTCCAGAGCTCGCGCAACCCCCGGCACCGGCGACGGTGCCCGCGCACCTCCGCCAGCATCGCCAGCACGCTGCGCACGGCCGGGAGACTCATCCCGACGCACACCACGATCGTGGCGACGAGGGCGAACGCGAGGACGTCCTGGTCGTCGAAGAGCTCCTCGCCCGGTCGGGTCGCGACGACGTCGACCCACACGAGCCGGGCGACACAGCTCAGCGCGAGGCCGGCGAGACCGACGGCGATCGTCGCCAGGGCCGCGCGGAGGACGCCCACGGAGCGCCAGGTCTGCCGCCAGGCGAGCACGGCGCAGGCCGCGTAGCCGGCCAGGAGGTAGGTGTTGCCGACGTTGTAGAAGGCGCGAACGTGCTCGTCCTGCAGGGAGGACGCCGCGAGGGTGTGGTTGCGCAGCGACGGGTCGATGCCCGCCGTGACGAGGACCAGGCCGCCCACGCAGGCGAGGCACAGCAGGACCTCCCAGCGTCGCAGGGCACGCACCCCGACGAGCGGTCGCTCGCGCAGGAAGGCGATCATCAGGCACAACCCGACCAGGATCAGCACGTTGTAGGTGAGCTTGGTGGCACCCACGGTGGTCCGGGCGTCGACGGCCGCGATCACGGGCGGCCGCGACAGCAGGTTGCCCAGCCCGAGCAGGAGCATCGAGGTGAACAGGGTCAGCCGCATCGGGTCCCGGAAGCTCTGTCGCGCGAGCGCGGGCAACGTCCAGGCCGCGCCCACCAGCAGCGTCACGACGGCGACCCACCCGAGGTCGTTCACGTCCAGCCGTCCCACAGCACGAGGCTGCTCTGCACAGAACGCCCACCGACCTGCGCGACGTGGTCCAGGCGGCGCGTCATCGACAGCGCGCGGTGCATGATCGTCGAGGCGATGATCTCGGCGTCGCGCTCGTCACGCGCCGTGTACGAGGTCCTCAGCAGCGGTGGGGGCAGGGCCACCCCGTCGAGGTCCTGAGCCACGATGTGGCCGACCTCGTGCAGGATGATGTGGGCCTGGTGGGCGCGCGACGTGCGCGACTGGAAGACGATGACGTCCTCGTCGACGCGCGAGACGAGCATGCCCGAGGGCCCGGTCGGCTCCAGCTCCCACTCCAGGAGGGCGATGGGCGTCCCCCGGAGCTGGCCGAGCCGCTCGCACAGCAGCCCCACCTCGAGGGGCAGCGGGAGGTCGAGGCGGCGCAGGAGGCCCCGCAGGTGGCGACGCAGGCGGGCGTCGCGCAGCCGCGAGCGCACCGCGCGGAGCACACGTGTCGACTCGCCCTTCACCCTCGTCCCCCAGACGTCTCGTGGACGTTCCCCCGCCAGCGCAGGGATGTCGCGACTATAGGACCGGTCACGCGGTCGCAGCGGCACGAGTGCAGAAGGTCACACCTCGACCGGAGGATCGTCCACCCGCGCCAGGAAGGCCTCGACGTCGCGTGCCCAGACGACACCCTCCTCGGGGGTGAACACGTGCCCTGCCGCCGGGTACTCCACCAGCTCGGCCCCGGGGATCCCCGCCGCGAGCTCGCGCGTCGTGGCGGGGAGCACGACCCGGTCGGCGCCGGCCACGACCACGAGAGTCGGCACCCGCAGCTGCCCCAGACGGTCCTGCAGGTCGACCTGAGCAGCCGCGCGCAGGTGTGCGAGCCCGGCCGGGTTGACCCCTCGCCCCGCGTCGAGGGCGTCGGCCGCGAAGGTGCCTGCGCGGTCGTGCCGCGCCAGACCGTCGGGCGATCCGAGCTGGGACAGCAGGAACGCACCGAGCCGCTCCGGGGGTCCGCCCGCCAGGCCCTCCCAGGTGCCGAGCATCTGGCGCAGCTGGACGTCGGGCCTGGCGAACCCGACGGTGAGGACGAGTGCCGACACGCGGTCCGGGTGGCGCAGCGCCGTCTCGATCGCGACCGAGCAGCCGAAGGACACCCCCGCCACCGGGACGCGCTGGTGGCCCTCGGCGTCGAGGGCCTCGACCAGACGGTCGGCGAGCACCTCAGGACGCAGGACCGACGGCAGGTCGTGGACGGGGCCGGAGCCTCCGGTGCCCGGATACCTCGACCCGACGAAGGACCATCGCTCCCCCAGCGCCTCCAGCAGCGGCGAGAAGTTCGCGTCGACGTCGCCGGACGCGCCGTGCGCGAGACCCACCGGCCGACCGCGTCCGGCGCAGACGTACTCGGCGTCCCCGAGCCGCTCGACGCGCAGCGCGACGGCCGTCACCGGGCCACCGCCGCCGCTGCCACGCGGGCCTGGCGCCGCGTCCCGAGACGACGCATCGCCGGCTCCTCGACCAGGCGGTGCAGGACGGTCGCGAAGCCCAGCGTGAGCGCGAAGATGAGCAGCCAGTCCGCGATCGCGAGCGGCACCGGGTACGTGGCCCCGTGCTGCAAGGTGATGCGGACCGTGTACATGACGATCTGCTGCGCCATGTAGAAGCCGAACGACACCTCGCCGAGCCAGACCATGGGCCGCGAGGAGACCCAGGTGCCGCGACCCCCGAGGTCGCGCTGGACCGTGGCGACGACGAGCATCATCAGCGGCACGAGCATGACGGCCACGAAGCCGAGCACGAAGGGTCCCAGCGACGCCACGACGTAGCCCACGAGCACGACGGTCCATGCCACCCACGGGGGGATGGTCGGCACCCGACGCTCCGCGACCAGGCGCGCGAGGAACATCCCCGCCACGAACTCGAGCAGCCGGGGCAGCGGGAGGTTGTAGCCGAACCAGAACTGCAGGTTCGTCACCGGCATGCCGTCGACCCCCGGTCCGTCGGGCAGCGACATCGTGACGAGCGCGACGACGACGGTGCCGGCGACGCACGCCGCCAGGCCGAGCGCGAGCCGGTCGGCACGGACCCGTCGGACGAGAGGGACGAGCGCAGGGAACGACAGGTAGAACAGCAGCTCGCTGCAGAGCGACCAGCTGGGCAGGTTGACCGACAGGTAGACGTCGTGGACGGGGATCCAGGAGCTGACGAGCGCGAGGTTGGGCAGGTACTGCCACGGCGACTCCGCGAGCGCGAACGCGTACAGGACCATCGCGACGGCCCAGGTGACGACGTGCAGCGGGAAGATCTTCACCAGGCGCTTGCGCACGAAGGCCGCAGTGCCACGACTCTCCGAGTGCCGCCAGGTGAGCAGGAACCCGCTGAGCACGAAGAAGAACGACACCCCCGTCCATCCGCCCTGCCCGAGCAGCGCGGCGTACGTGCGTGCCCAGCCGCCGTCCGCGAACGGGTTCAGCCCGAAGTCGACGAGGGAGAGGTGGAAGGCGAACACCGGGAGCGCCGCGAGCCAGCGCAGCCCGGTCAGGCCCGGCAGCGGACTGCGACGGTCGACGGGCGCGCGCCCCGGCTGCTGGAGCACGGGACGTGCAGCGCCCGTGCGTCGCGGACTCATGACAGGACGTCTCGTGCTTCGATCATCGCTCACGCCGATATAGTAGCGTCCAGGCCGATAGGTAAGCCAGGGTGACCATGGCCACCCTGGCACCCAGGTCGTCGGGGCCGTCAGTCGACGATGCGGCGCATCCAGCCGTGGCGGTCCTCGGCCCGCCCGTACTGCAGGTCGACGAGCGCCGAGCGGACGTCCATCGTGACCTTCCCGGCCTCGCCGTCGCCGGCCACGGCCTCGCCGCCGTCCCACTTGAGCACGCCGACGGGGGTGACCACGGCAGCGGTGCCGCAGGCGAAGACCTCGGTGATGGTCCCGTCGGCGGTGCCCTCACGCCACTCGTCGATGCTGACCCGGCGCTCGACGACGTCGTGCCCGAGGTCGCGGGCGATCGTCAGGATCGACTCGCGGGTGATGCCCTCGAGGATCGACCCCGACAGCTCCGGGGTGACGATCGAGCCGTCGGACTGCACGAAGTACAGGTTCATGCCGCCGAGCTCCTCGATCCAGCGCTGCTCCGTGGAGTCGAGGAAGGCGACCTGCTGGCAGCCGTGCTGCGCGGCCTCCTGCTGCGGGAGCAGGCTCGCGGCGTAGTTGCCGCCGCACTTGGCCGCGCCCGTGCCGCCCGCGCCCGCCCGCGAGTACTGCGTCGACAGCCAGATCGAGACGGGCTTGACGCCACCGGGGAAGTAGGCACCGGCCGGCGAGGCGATCACGCAGTACGTGACGTGCTGGCTGGGGCGCACGCCGAGGAAGGCCTCGGAGGCGAACATGAACGGGCGCAGGTACAGGCTGGTCTCCCCTCCCTCGGGGACCCACGCGCGGTCGGCGCCCACGAGGGCCTCGATCGAGCCGAGGAACCACTCCTGCGGCAGCTCGGGCAGCGCGAGCCGGCGCGCCGAGCGCTGCAGACGCGCCGCGTTCTCCTCCGCCCGGAACACACGGACCGAGCCGTCGGCCCAGGCGTAGGCCTTGAGCCCCTCGAAGATCTCCTGGGCGTAGTGCAGGACGGCCGTGGCGGGGTCGAGCTGCAGCGGACCGTAGGGCACGACGCGAGCGTCGTGCCAGCCCTGCTCGGGCGTCCACTCGGCCAGGAACATGTGGTCGGTGAAGTGGTTGCCGAACCCCGGAGAGGCGAGGATCGCCTGCCGTTCGGCGTCCGTCCGCGCAGCCGGGTTGGTCTCGACGGTGGGGGCGAACGGTGCGGAGGTCATGCTGGACACGGTAGTCCTTTCGAGGTGGTGGAGGCGGGAGGTCAGACCGCCGCTACGCCCTCGGCCGCGGCCGCGCTGGCGCGCGCGGCGATGGCCTCCCCCACCTCCTCGGTGCTGCGGGGCTGGGCACCGGCGGCCGTGCCGCGCTCGGCGACGTCAGCCTCCACGGCCGTGCTGATCTGGGCAGCCGCCTCGGGGTGGCCGAGGTGCTCCAGGAGCAGCGCGCCGGACAGGATCGCGGCCGTCGGGTCGGCCTTCGACTGGCCCGCGATGTCGGGCGCCGAGCCGTGCACCGGCTCGAACATGCTCGGGGCGGTGCGGTCGGGGTTCACGTTGCCGCTCGCTGCCAGTCCGATGCCGCCGGTGACGGCCGCCGCGAGGTCGGTGAGGATGTCGCCGAATAGGTTGTCGGTGACGATCACGTCGAAGCGGCCCGGGTCGGTGACGAGGAAGATCGTCGCCGCGTCGACGTGCAGGTAGTCGACGCTGACCTCGGGGAACTCCTCGCCGACGGCCGCGACGGTGCGCGTCCAGAGGTGTCCGGCGTGCACCAGCACGTTGTTCTTGTGCACGAGCGTCAGCTTGCGGCGCGGCCGCGCCTGGGCCCGGCTGAACGCGTCGCGCACGACGCGCTCGACGCCGTACGCCGTGTTGACGCTGACCTCGGTGGCCAGCTCGTGCGGCGTGCCCACGCGGATCGCGCCGCCGTTGCCGACGTACGGACCCTCGGTGCCCTCGCGCACGACCACGAAGTCGATCGGGCCGCGCTCCGTCACGTGGGACCCGAGCGGCGTCGGCACGCCGGGGTAGAGCGTGCTCGGTCGCAGGTTGACGTAGTGGTCGAGCTCGAAGCGCAGCTTGAGCAGCAGACCGCGCTCGAGCACGCCCGACGGCACGCTCGGGTCGCCGACGGCTCCGAGCAGGATGGCGTCCTGCGCACGGATCTCCTGCAGGACGCTGTCCGGCAGGGTCTCCCCCGTCGCGTGGTAGCGCCGGGCACCCAGGTCGTAGTCGACCGTGTCGAAGGACAGGTCGTGCTGCGCGGCGACGGTGTTCAGCACCGTCAGGGCCTGGGTCGTGACTTCGGGGCCGATGCCGTCGCCGGGGACGACGGCCAGCGTGTAGGAGCGCGTCATGAGGGTCATCCTAGGAGGCGCGGTCTCAGGATCTGAAACCGCGGTCTCACTCGATGGACGCTCTCAGTTGTCGTCCGGGCGCTCGGCCGGCTCCACGGCTGGCGTCACGGCGTCGTCGCGCAGGTGGGCGGGTCCCCACTCGATCGGGTAGGTGTTCATGGTCTCTCCTGAGGTGGTGCGTGGTTCGGTCCGTCGGGTGACGGACGCCGGACGGTGCGGGCACAGCACCGACCCGACGGCTCCACGGAGGTCGTGTCACCCGGTGATGACCGGATGGTTCAGGAGAGGGGACCAGGTCGTGGTCCCGACGAGAGATGAAGCTGACCTGCTGCGGAACGGTCGGGCCAACGCCTGGACTCCGCGGCAGGGTGTGGCCCTAGGAGGCCCCGCCGCGGCAAGCGATGACTACGAGCTGCTTCCGCATGATGGCGACCACCCTACCTGCCGTCCGTCGCCGCGCCGGGAGGGCCGCGCGGTGTGTCTCGGTCGGTGAGACGCCGCCGCCGGCGCGACGTGACGGCGGTGACACACTGACCGGGTGAGTGCGCCTGCGGAGATCCCCGACCTCGTCGCCCGGTCCCTGGACCTCGCGCGCCAGCGGGGGTTCATCACCTCGACGCGGCACGAGACCGGCCGCCTCCTGGCCGCGCTCGCCGCCTCGCGGGCCGGCACGCTGGCCGAGCTCGGCACCGGCACGGGCGTGGGCTCCGCCTGGCTCTCGAGCGGCGCGCGCAAGGAGGCGCGCATCGTGAGCGCCGAGCTCGACCCCTCGCTCGCCGGCGACGTGCAGCAGATCTTCGCCGACGTCGACAACGTCGAGATCGTGGCGGGCGACTGGTCGGCGCTCGAGGAGCACGCCCCGTTCTCCCTGCTGTTCGTCGACGTCCGCGAGGTCATGGAGCAGATCGACGTCCTCGCGAACCTGCTGGAGCCGGGTGGCATCGCGGTGCTCGACGACTTCGTCCCGTCGGTCCACTGGCCGCCGATCGTCGACGGCCAGGTCGACGTGGTGCGCGAGCAGTGGCTCACCGACGAGCGCTTCGCCGCGGTGGAGCTGCTCATCGACGAGGGTGCGTCCCTCGTCATCGCGACGCGACGCTGAGTCCGCGGGGCTCGCGGACGCGGCGCACCTGCACCAGCGGCAGGAACAGCTGCACGACGGGCCCGATCACGAGGGCGTACACCACGGTGCCGATCCCGACGGTCCCACCGAGCGCGAACCCCACGAGGAGCACGGTCAGCTCGAGTGCCGTGCGCACCAGCCGCACGCTGCGGCGCGTGCGCCGCACGAGCCCGGTCCAGAGACCGTCGCGGGGCCCGGTGCCGAGGTCGGCCCCGATGTAGAGCGCGCCGGCCAGCCCGTTCCCCACGACACCGAGCATCAGGAAGGTGACCTGCACGGCGAGGTGGTCGGGCGTCGGCAGCCACGCGAGCGTGACGTCGACCGCGACGCCGATGAGCAGCACGTTGAGCACGGTGCCGATGCCGGGGCGCTGGCGCAGGGGCACCCAGAGCAGCAGCACGACGGCGCCGACCAGGATCACCACCTGGCCGAAGGTCAGCGGCAGGTGGTGGGTGAGTCCCTCGTGGAACACGTCCCAGGGGTCGAGGCCGAGCCCGGACTCCACCATCAGGCCCATCGTGGCGCCGTAGAGCCACAGGCCGAGCACGAGCTGGGCGAGGCGGCGGGTCATCGGGGCCATGTCCGCGCCCCCTCCTGGTCGTGGCGCGAGACCGGGGGCGGACGCATGCCGTAGCCGTCGCGGGCCACGGCGCGCAGGCCGAGCCCCGACGGCACGCACGCCAGGAGCAGCAGGAGGACGAGGAGCATGTCACCAGGTTCGACCCCGGGTGGCCTCGTGGGACAGAGCCACTGGGCGACGGGTGGTTGCAGCCACTTCGGTCGAAGTGGCCCTTTCGCCCGGGTCCATTGGCGCGGCATGCTGGGCGTGTGGACCCCCGTACCTCCGCCTTCCGGCTCGCGGCGCTGATCGGCGCGCTCCCCGACGGTCCCGCGTACCGCACGCTCGCCGACAGCATCCGCCTGCTCGTCGTCGACGGTCGCCTGCTCGACGGCACGCGGCTGCCGAGCGAGCGCGCCCTGGCGCAGGCGATGGGCCTGAGCCGCACCACCACGACGCGGGCGTACGACGAGCTGCGCCGTCGCGGGGTCCTGCACTCGCGCCAGGGCAGCGGCAGCGTGCTGCGTGTGCCCACCACGTCGGCCACCGCGAGCAGCCTGATCGTCGACCCCGACGACCCCGACACGATCGCGATGACGTTCTCTGCACCGACGGGGCCCTCCGGGCTGACCCGCGCCTTCCAGGCCGCGGCGGAGCAGCTGCCGTCGCTGCTGACGACCAGCGGCTACCTGCCCGACGGACTTCCCGTCCTGCGCGAGCTGGTGGCCGCCGAGTACACCCAGGCCGGCATCCCGACCGACCCGGACCAGGTGATCGTCACCAACGGCGCCCAGGGGGCGATCTCCCTGGTGGGCCGCACGTTCGGTCGACCCGGCGCCGGGCTCCTCGTCGAGGGCACCTCGTACCCGCACGGGGTCGAGTCGCTGACCGGGTTCGGCTACCGCACCGCTCCCCTGCCGATCGGCGACGACCCGTGGGACCTGGAGGCGGCGAGCACGAAGGCGCCGCACGTCGACGCCGCGTACCTGATCCCCGACTTCCACAACCCGACCGGCGCGGTCATGCCGGAGGGCACCCGGCTGCGGCTCGCCCGGACGCTGCGGCGGCACGACGTGCTGACCGTCGTGGACGAGTCGATGCGTCGCCTGGACCTCTCCGGCGACGGGCTGCCGACGTCGTACGCCGCCCACGACCCCGACGCGATCGTCGTCGACTCCCTGTCGAAGGTGCTGTGGGGCGGCCTGCGGATCGGCTGGATCCGCGCACCACGGCGCCACGTCACGGCGCTGCTGCAGTCGCGCATGCGCCACGACCTCGGGACCGCCGCGTTCGACCAGCTGGTGGCCGCCGAGGTCCTGCGGCACCACACGCACCTCTTCGACGAGACCGTCACCCGGTTGCGGGGCCAGCGAGCGGCCCTGGTGGCCGCGCTGGCCGAGCGGCTGCCCGACTGGGAGGTCCCCGTGCCCGCCGGCGGGCCCAACCTGTGGGTCGGCCTGCCGAGCCGCTCGTCCAGCCTGCTCGTCGCCGCGGCGGCTCAGGAGGGGCTGCACCTGACGCCGGGCCCGCGGTTCACGCTGGGCGCACCGAGCGCCGGCGAACGTCGCCTGCGGCTGCCGTGCACCGCGCCCGAGCACGTCGGCGTCGAGGCCGTCGAACGGCTCGCACGCGCCTGGTCCGTCGTCGTGTCGGGGCGACGCTGCGACACCGCCGGACCGGCCGTCGACCTCATCGCCTAGTCAGGTGGTCGCGCGCCAGGAGGCGTCCCAGAAGTGCCACTCGCGGTCGGTGGCGTCGGCGTAGGCCTCGAGCATCTCCTCGACGTGCCCGCTGCCGGCGGCGAGGCGGTCGGCCGTCGCCTCCGCCCGGGCGACGGACGCCTCGAAGGCGGGGTCGTCGTAGGTCGCGATCCACGCGCCGTAGGGATGGGCGGCCAGGTCGCCGGCGGTCGACGCGAGGTGCCGCCCCACCTCGGCGTACACGCGGAAGCACGGCAGGACCGCCGCCACCGCGACCTCGACCGGCGACGCGTCGGCATGGCGGGCGAGCGCGTCGACGTAGTCGCGGCACGCGCTCGTCGGCGCGTGCGTCGCCGGGTCGATCCCGCGCCGGGCGAGCTCCCCCACGTGCAGCGCTCGCTCGGCCTCGACGGCGCCGGCGGCGAAGCCGGCCCACGCACCGACGTCGTCGACGTCGGGCAGGCGCGACGCGATGCGCGCGAGCGTCCGGGCGTAGCCGGCGAGGTAGTGCGCGTCGTCGGCCAGGTAGTGGCCGAACACGGCGTCGGGCAGCGTCCCGCCGGCCAGGCCGGTGACGAACGGGTGGCGACGGACGTCGGCGTAGCGGTCGGCCACGTGCGCCCAGGCCCGTGCGGAGAACGCGGTCGTCATGCCGTGGTCCCCCGGAGTCGGACGAGGTGGTCGACGGGGCCGCGGCCCTCGCCGATGCGCCGCTCAGCACCGGACGCGAGCGCCTCGCCGAGGTAGGCCTTGGCGGCACCGACGGCGTCGGCCAGCGGGTCGCCGAGCGCCAGCCGCGTCGCCACTGCGGCCGAGAGCGTGCACCCCGTGCCGTGGGTGTGGGGCGTGTCGATCCGCGGCGCCCGGAACCACGTGCTGCCGCGACCGTCGACGAGCAGGTCGTCGCTCGCCGGACCGTCTCCGTGACCGCCCTTGAGCAGGACGGCACCCGGCCCCAGCGCGAGCAGGGCCTGGCCCAGCTCGCCGGGGTCGGTCTGCGCAGCGAGGCCCGTGAGCACCGAGGCCTCCGGCAGGTTCGGGGTCACCAGGGTCGCGCGCGGCACGAGGAGGTCGCGCACGGCTGCCTCGGCGTCCTCCGGGAGCAGCCGGTGGCCTGACGTCGAAACCATCACCGGGTCCACGACGAGCGCGGGCTGGTCGGCGAGGAGCTCGGCGACCAGCCCGACCAGCGCCGGGGAGCCCAGCATGCCGACCTTGACCGCCCGGACGTCGAGGTCCCCAAGCACGGCCTCGAGCTGACCGCGGACGACGTCGAGCGGCACCTCGTGCACGGCGCGGACCCCGGTGGTGTCCTGCACGGTGACGGCGGTGACGACGGACGCCGCGTACACGCCGAGCGCCGTGGCGGTCTTGAGGTCGGCCTGGATCCCGGCTCCACCCGACGGGTCGGAGCCCGCGACCGTGAGCACCACCGGCTCGCGGCCCGTCATGCCGACACGTCCTCGCGCCGGGCGGCCAGCGCGGCGTCGACGACCCGACGCAGCCGGGCAGCGGCAGCGCGCGGGTCAGGGTCGGAGCCCACCGCACGCACCACGGCCACGCCGTCGAGGCCCGCCCGCACGGCTGGGCCGGCCGTCGTCTCGTCGAGGCCACCGATGCCGACGAGCGGCAGCCGTCCGCCGACCCGTTCCGCCACCGAGGCGACGCCGGCCAGGCCGAGTGCTGGTGCCGTGTCGTGCTTGGTCGGGGTGTCGTGGACGGGGCTCACGGCCAGGTACGTGCACGCGGCGAGGGCCGCCGCGTCGTCGAGCTGCCCGAGCGTCTCGACCGACCAGCCGACGACGGCGTCGGGACCGGCGGCAGCCCGCAGCACGGTGGGGTGCGCGTCCGCGAGCCCGCCGTGCACCCCGTCGGCCGCCGGGAGGACGTGGTCGTTCGCGACCACGGGCACCCCCGAGCCGACGAGTGCCTCGCGCAGCAGCCTGACCTGGGCCTCGACCTCGGCCGGCGTGGCCTGCTTGTCACGGACCTGCACGCAGGTGACGCCGCCCTCGACCGCGGGGACGACCACGCGGCGCAGGTCGGCACCGAAGGACGGGTCGGTCACGAGGTAGAGGCGCAGGTCGGGGACGTCGCTCATGCCGGCACCGGACGGACGCGCCCGACGAGCTCGAGCCCGTCGGGGTCGGCCAGCCGGTCGACGAGCGCGACCCGCAGGCTGGCCGGACCCTGCGCGACCGTGGCTGCCGACGTGCCCGCGGCCGCCAGCAGCCCCATGGCTCCCGCAGCGGCCTCGAGCGGGTCCTCGACGACGGCGCAGGCCGCCGCGACGAGGGCGCTCGACGAGCAGCCGAGCGCGGTGATCATGGGCATCCACGGGTGCCCGCCGACCACGTGGAGCGTGCGGTCGCCGTCGGTCACGACGTCGACCTCCCCGCTCACGACGACGACGCACCTGTGCTCGCGGGCGACCAGCACGGCTGCGTCGTGCGCGTCGTGCGACGCGGCGAGGCTGTCGACGCCCCGCGAGCCACCGACGGCGCCGGCGAGGGCGAGCACCTCCCCCGCGTTGCCGCGCACCACGGTGGGCCGCAGCTGCAGGAGGTCGGCGACGAGCTCGCGGCGGTAGGCCGTCGCGCCGACGGCGACGGGGTCGAGCACCCAGGGCGTGGCGTCGGCCTGCGCCCGCCCGGCGGCCAGCCGCATGCCGTCGGCCCACGACGGCGACGGGGTGCCGATGTTGACGCAGACGGCGTCGGCGAGCGCTGCCATGTCGGCGGACTCGTGGGGGTCGTGGACCATCGCGGGCGACGCGCCCGCGGCGGACAGCACGTTGGCTGCCAGGTCCATCGAGACGTAGTTGGTGAGGCACTGCACGAGCGGGCTGCGCTCGCGCAGGGCCGTCGTGACGGCAGGCGTCGGATCCATGTGTCTCCCTCGCGCCGGTGCTAACCGGATCAGGTTCGGCGGGTGTCATCTCAGCCCCTGCGGGGCACCCCGGACACGTCGACCATAGCGAAGGCCCCCGTCCGGTGGACGGGGGCCTTCACAGGGTGGGCGTCAGCGAGCGGCCCCGACGCGGAGCGTCATCGAGCGGCCCCGACGCGGAGCGTCATCGAGCTGCCCCGACGCGGAGCGTCATCGAGCGGCCCCGACGCGGAGCGTCATCGAGCGGCCCCGACGCGGAGCGTCATCGAGCGGCAGAGCCCTCGACGTAGTCGGCGTCCTGCTGCTTCCACGAGAAGTGGGAGCGCAGCACCTTGCCGGTGGCCTCGATCGGGTGCTGGGCCTCCTGCTCGCGCAGGGCGAGGAACTCGGCGGCGCCGTTGTCCTGGTCGTCGATGAACCGCTTGGCGAAGGTGCCGTCCTGGATGTCGGCGAGGACGGCCTGCATGCGCTCCTTGACGGAGGCGTCGACGACGCGGGGGCCGGAGACGTAGTCACCGTACTCGGCCGTGTCGGAGATGCTCCAGCGCTGCTTGGCGATGCCGCGCCCTCCCACATGAGGTCGACGATGAGCTTGAGCTCGTGCAGCACCTCGAAGTACGCGATCTCCGGCTGGTAGCCGGCCTCGGTCAGGGTCTCGAACCCGGCCTGCACGAGGTGCGACATGCCACCGCAGAGCACGGCCTGCTCGCCGAAGAGGTCGGTCTCGGTCTCCTCGGTGAAGGTCGTCTTGATGACGCCGGCGCGGGTGCCGCCGATGGCCTTGGCGTAGGAGAGGGCGAGGTCCCAGGCGCCCTGGGTGGCGTCCTGCTCGACCGCGATGATGTCGGGGATGCCGCGCCCGGCGACGAACTCGCGGCGGACGGTGTGGCCGGGTGCCTTCGGGGCGACGAGGAGCACGTCGACGCCGGCCGGGGGCTTGACGTAGCCGTAGCGGATGTTGAAGCCGTGGCCGAAGACGAGGGCGTCTCCGTCGACGAGGTTGGGCTCGATCGACTCGGCGTACACGTGACGCTGGACCTGGTCGGGGGTCAGCACGACGATGACGTCGGCCTCCTCCACGGCGTCGGCGACGTCGAGGACGCGCAGGCCCTCGGCCTCGGCCTTCTCGCGGCTCTTGGAGCCCGGGGCGAGGCCGATGCGGACGTCGACGCCCGAGTCGCGCAGGTTGAGGGCGTGCGCGTGCCCCTGGCTGCCGTAGCCGATGACGGCCACCTGCTTGCCCTGGATGATGCTGAGGTCTGCGTCGTCGTCGTAGAACAGCTCGGCCACTGGTTTCTCCTGGTGTCGTGGTGTGGGTCGGGGGGTCAGGCGCTGTGGTGCCCCGGCACCGTCCGCAGCGTGCGGTCGGTGATGGAGCGGGCGCCTCGTCCGATCGCGACGCGACCGGACTGGGCGATCTCGCGGATGCCGAACGGCTCGAGCACGTTGAGCATGGCCGTGAGCTTGCCGGAGTCGCCGGTGGCCTCGATGGTGACGGCGTCCGTGGACACGTCGACCACCTTGGCGCGGAACAGCTGGACGGTCTCGAGCACCTGTCCGCGGGTCTGCGCGTCGGTGCGGACCTTGATGAGCATCAGCTCGCGCTCCACGGCGGAGGACGAGTCGAGCTCGACGATCTTGAGGACGTTGACGAGCTTGTTGAGCTGCTTGGTGACCTGCTCGAGGGGCAGCTCGTCGACGTTCACGACGATCGTCATGCGGGAGATCTCGGGGATCTCCGTGGGGCCGACGGCGAGGGAGTCGATGTTGAACCCGCGCCGCATGAACAGGCTCGAGACGCGCGCGAGGACGCCGGGCGTGTTCTCGACCAGGACGCTGAGGGTGTGCTGGGTGGTCATGCCGTGTGCCCTGCCTCTCGGTGCCGGTCGCTCACAGGTCCTCGTCCTCCCACTCGGGCGCGAGGTCGCGCGCGATCTTGATGTCGTCGTTGCTGGTGCCGGCGGCCACCATCGGCCAGACCATGGCGTCGCGCTCGACCACGAAGTCGATGACGACGGGTCGGTCGGTGATGGCCATGGCCTGCTCGATGGTGGCGTCGAGCTGGTCGGGGCTGTCGCAGCGCAGGCCGACGCAGCCGTAGGCGTCGGCGAGCTTGACGAAGTCGGGGATGCGGCGCGCACCGATGGACTCCGGGCCGGTGTTCAGGTCGGTGTTGGAGTAGCGGCCCTCGTAGAAGAGGGTCTGCCACTGGCGCACCATGCCGAGCGAGGAGTTGTTGATGACGGCGACCTTGATCGGGATGCCCTCGAGCGCGCAGGTGGCGAGCTCCTGGTTGGTCATCTGGAAGCAGCCGTCGCCGTCGATGGCCCACACGACGGATCCGGGCAGGCCGACCTGCGCACCCATCGCGGCGGGCACCGAGTAGCCCATGGTGCCGGCGCCACCGGAGTTGAGCCACTGGCGGGGACGCTCGAAGTCGATGAAGTGCGTGGCCCACATCTGGTGCTGGCCGACGCCGGCCACGTAGGTGGCCTCGGGGCCGGCGATGGCGCTGATCCGCTCGATGACGGTCTGCGGGGCGAGACCCTCGCCGGGCGTGTCGTACGCGACCGGGAACTTGTCCTTGACGGCGAGCATCTGCTGGCGCCAGGCGGTGTAGTCGCCCTTCGTGCCGGTCTCGTCGGCCTGCTTGCGCAGCGTGACGACGAGGTCGGCGATGACCTCGCGGCAGTCGCCGACGATCGGCACGTCGACCTCGCGGTTCTTGCCGATCTCGGCCGGGTCGATGTCGGCGTGGATGACCTTGGCGCCGGGCGCGAAGGTCTCCAGCTGTCCGGTGACGCGGTCGTCGAAGCGGGCGCCGAGCGAGATCAGCAGGTCCGACTTCTGCAGGGCGGCGACGGCGGCGACCGTGCCGTGCATGCCGGGCATGCCGAGGTGCAGCTCGTGGCTGTCGGGGAACGCGCCGCGCGCCATCAGCGTGGTGACGACCGGGATGCCGGTGAGCTCGACCAGCATGGCCAGCTCGGCTGCGGCGTCGGCCTTGATCACGCCGCCGCCCACGTACAGGACGGGTCGCTCCGCGGCGGCGATGAGGCGCGCGGCCTCGCGCACCTGCTTGCCGTGGGGACGCGTGGTCGGCCGGTAGCCCGGCAGCGCGAGCTCGTTCGGCCAGTGGAAGGTGGTCGTGGCCTGCAGCGCGTCCTTCGCGACGTCGACGAGCACCGGGCCGGGGCGGCCGGTGCTGGCGATGTGGAACGCCTCGGCGACGACGGTCGGGATGTCGGCGGGGTCGGTCACGAGGTAGCTGTGCTTGGTGATCGGCATCGTGATGCCGCGGATGTCAGCCTCCTGGAAGCCGTCGGTGCCGATGAGGCTCGACGAGACCTGGCCGGTGATCGCGACGATCGGCACGGAGTCCATGTAGGCGTCGGCGATGGCGGTGACGAGGTTCGTCGCGCCCGGCCCGGAGGTGGCCATGCACACGCCGACGCGTCCCGTGACCATCGCGTAGCCCTGCGCCGCGTGGCCCGCCCCCTGCTCGTGACGCACCAGCACGTGGCGGATGCTCGAGTCGAAGAGCGGGTCGTAGGCGGGCAGGATCGCGCCGCCGGGGATGCCGAAGATGACCTCGACACCAGCGTGCTCGAGCGACCGGACGAGGCTCTGGGCGCCCGTCAGCGTGTCGCTGCTCGGCCTCGTGACCACTTCCGTCATCGCTTCGTCCTCATCTCGTCTGGTCGTGCCCGGTGGGTGTGCTGCGTGCTCGTCGGCCCCGGCGTGGCGCCGGCCGGCGTCCTGTCCCCTCGCATGAAAAAACCCCCCGGCCAATGATGGCGCACGGAGGGTGACGCGAGACGGCGGGTCGTCGCGTCAGTCGTCTACGACAAGGCGGGTGAACGGCACCTCGACAGTCTCGCCCTCCCGCGCGGCGTGGTCAAGTTCTGAGACAGGACGTACCAGCATCCGGACGGGCTGCCGTCTGGCAGGGTCGATCGTGACCTGGTGAGTGCGCTGTCGGCGGGGACGGGGACCTTGCTGGTGCGCGGCCTGCGGGGCTCTTGTCGTACTGGTGCGCTGCCTGCGGGGATCCTGTCCTGCTGGTGCGCTGCCTGCGCGGGTCCTGTCGTGCTGGTGCGCTGCCTCGGCCGGCGCTGGGGGTGGTCTCCGCAAGGGCCTCGACCGGGCGACTGGGCGGGCCCGTGGGCTTGGTTCTCGGGCTGTGGCTCGGGTTGGACGCAAGAGTCTGCGTTCGTGCGTGGGAGGGCCGAGGATGCTGCGTTTGCTACGGGATCCCGTCGTCAACGCAGAAGCGTTCGACCGCCAGCGCACGAAGGAAGAATCGTGGGCGCCCCTGGGGGTGGGGTGGGCAGCGCTTCTCCCTTCTCGTGGCACGGTCCACGAGAAGGGAGAAGCACTGCCACCCCTGACCCGCTCATCGGTGGATCCGCAACCGGACAAGCGCTCCTGCGGTTGCAGATCCACCGATGGGACGCGCAAACGAAGAATCGTGCGTCCACCCCGAGCGCGACCCGCAGCCCGAGGCCCCGGACCAGCACGGTCGCCAAACGCCCGGTCGAGGCCCTTGCGGAGACCACCTCCACGACCCGCCGCACCGGCGCAGCCCCACCCGACCGAGGAGCCGCACCAGCGCAGCCCCACCCGAACGAAACCCACACCAGCGCAGCCGGACGTCGAGCGAGAAGCCACACCGACGCAGCCGCAGGTCAGACGAACGCCGACCCCGAGGTCACCAGGGCGAGACGGCGTAGTCCTTGAGGAACACGCCGTGCACGTCCTCGCCGGCCTCGCCGCGGACGATCGGGTCGTACACGCGGGCGGCGCCGTCGACGAGGTCGAGGGGGGCCTTGAAGCCCTCCTCGGCGAGCCGGACCTTGGTGGTGTGGGGACGTTCGTCGGTGATCCAGCCGGTGTCGACGGCCGTCATGAGGATGCCGTCGGTCTCGAGCATCTCCCCCGCGCTCGTGCGGGTCAGCATGTTCAGCGCCGCCTTGCTCATGTTCGTGTGCGGGTGGCCGGGTCCCTTGTAGCGGCGGGAGAACTGGCCCTCCATCGCCGAGACGTTGACGACGTAGGTCCGTCGCGCGGGCGAGGCGGCGAGCGAGGGGCGCAGCCGGCTGATGAGGATGAACGGGGCCGTCTGGTTGCAGAGCTGGACCTCGAGGAGCTCGAGCGCGTCGACCTCGGAAACCGTCTGCACCCAGCTGTTCGTGTCGACGACGTCGGGCACGAGCCCGCCCGCGTCGATGCGGTCCAGGTCGGCCGACCCCGCCGTCATCGCCTGCTCGAGCCGCTCGGAGAGTCGGTCGGCGGTGGCTGCGTCGGCTGCCAGCACGGGGTGCGACTCGACCGAGCCGACCAGGGCGGCCGGGTGCAGGTCGCTCGTATGACCGAACGTGACGAGCTCCGGTCCCCCGGTCTCCTGGCTCAGCCCGGGCGGCAGCGGCACGCCCTCGGACTCGGCCAGCGGGCCGTAGGCGCCCGGCGACCGCCGGACCGTCTGCGCCGCATTGTTGATGATGATGTCGAGGTGCCCGCGCGCCGCGAGGTCGTCGGCGAGCCCGACCACCTGCGCGGGGTCGCGCAGGTCGATGCCGACGACCCGCAGTCGGTGCATCCAGTCGGCGCTGTCGGGCAGGCTCGCGAACCGACGCACGGCGTCGCGCGGGAACCGGGTGGTGATGGTGGTCTCGGCGCCGTCGCGCAGCAGCCGCAGCGCGATGTACATGCCGATCTTGGCCCGTCCGCCGGTGAGCAGCGCTCGACGCCCGGTGAGGTCGGTGCGCGCGTCGCGCTTGGCGTGGCTCATGGCCGCGCAGTCGGGGCACAGCTGGTGGTAGAACGCGTCGACGAGGGTGAACTTGCGCTTGCAGATGTAGCACCCGCGGGGCACCTGCAGCACGCCCGCCGTCGCCCCGCGCGCGGTCGACGTCAGCGCGATGCCCGCCGTCTCGTCGTCGATGCGCTGCGCGGAGCCGGTCGCGGTGCGCTCGACGACCTCGCGGTCGGCGGCGGCGGTCGCTGCCCGCGCGGCCCGGCGCCGCTGCTTCTTGACGTCCTTGTAGAACGCGCCGCAGGCACGACGCAGCGCCACGTACGCCTCGTCGTCCTCCCCCAGGAACTGCGCCTCCCCGAGGACCTTCAGGGCGGTCGCGAGCTCCTCGTCGGTGAAGTCGGGCACTACCCGGTGACGGCGCCGTGCGCCGCGGAGCTGACGAGCTTGCGGTACTTGGCGAGCACGCCGGACGTGTACTTGGGCGCCGCCGGCTCCCAGCCGACCTTGCGCCGCTCGAGCTCGTCGTCGTCGATCTCGACCTCGAGGGTGCGGTTGGCGACGTCGAGCGTGATCGGGTCGCCGTCGCGCACGAACGCGATGGGGCCGCCGTCGACGGCCTCGGGGGCGACGTGGCCGACGCACAGCCCGGTGGTGCCGCCGGAGAAGCGGCCGTCCGTGAGCAGCAGGACGTCCTTGCCGAGACCCGCGCCCTTGATGGCCCCGGTGATGGCGAGCATCTCGCGCATGCCCGGTCCGCCCTTGGGTCCCTCGTTGCGGATGACCACGACGTCGCCGGCCGTGATCGTGCCGTCCTCGAGGGCGTCCATCGCGGCGCGCTCGCCGTCGAAGACGCGCGCGGTGCCGCGGAACACGTCGGAGTCGAAGCCGGCGCTCTTCACGACGGCACCCTCGGGCGCGAGCGACCCGCGCAGGATCGTGAGCCCACCGGTCTTGTGGATGGGCGCGTCGAGGGGGCGGATGATGTCGCCGTCGAGGCCGAGGTCGATGTCGGCGAGGTTCTCGGCCATCGTGCGACCCGTGACCGTCATGACGTCGCCGTGCATGAGCCCGGCGTCGAGCAGCGCCTTCATGATGACCGGGATGCCGCCGACCTTGTCGACGTCGTTCATGACGTAGCGGCCGAACGGCTTGAGGTCGCCGAGGTGCGGGACCTTGTCGCCGACGCGGTTGAAGTCGTCGAGGGTGAGCGGCACGCCCGCCTCGCGGGCGATGGCCAGCAGGTGCAGCACGGCGTTGGTGGAGCCGCCGAGCGCCATCACGACCGTGATCGCGTTCTCGAAGGCCTCGAGCGTCATGATGTCGCGGGCGGTGATGCCCCGGCGCAGCAGCTCGACGACGGCCTCGCCCGACTTGGCGGCGTAGTCGTCACGACGACGGTCCGGGGCGGGCGGCGCGGCCGAGCCGGGCAGGCTCATGCCGAGCGCCTCGGCGGCGGACGCCATCGTGTTCGCGGTGTACATGCCGCCGCAGGCGCCCTCGCCGGGACAGATCGCCCGCTCGATGCGGTCGACCTCCTCGCGCGTGATGAGCCCCTTGATGCAGGCACCGACGGCCTCGAAGGCGTCGATGATCGTGACGTCCTTGCCGTCGACGTTGCCGGGCATGATCGAGCCGGCGTAGAGGAACACGCTGGACAGGTCGAGGCGTGCGGCCGCCATCAGCATGCCGGGCAGGCTCTTGTCGCAGCCGGCCAGCAGCACCGAGCCGTCGAGCCGCTCGGCCATCATCACGGTCTCGACGGAGTCGGCGATGATCTCGCGGCTGACGAGCGAGAAGTGCATGCCCTCGTGGCCCATGCTGATGCCGTCGGAGACGCTGATGGTGCCGAACTCCAGCGGGTAGCCGCCTGCGGCGTGCACACCCGTCTTGACCGCCTTGGCGAGCCGGTCGAGCGAGAGGTTGCAGGGGGTGATCTCGTTCCAGCTGGACGCGACGCCGACCTGCGGCTTCGGCCAGTCCTCGTCGCCCATGCCCACCGCGCGCAGCATGCCGCGCGCGGCGGTCTTCTCGAGACCGTCGGTGACGTCGCGACTGCGGGGCTTGATGTCGACGCCGGGCTCGGGCGTCGGGGCGGGGCGGCGTTCGGGGGTCTCGCTGGGCATGGGCTGATCCTACGACCGGGCGGCTCGGCGGCGTCCGCTGGTCATGTCGCCGCCTCGTCGGCCCGGACGAGCAGCCGCACGGCGAGGCGACGCAGCCGCTGCTCGTCGTCGCGACGCGCGACCTGGAGCCTCGCGCTCATGGCCTGCGGCGTGATCCCGAGCTCCTGCGCAGCGGCCCGCTGCGTCGCATGCCGTTCGAGCACGTCGACCGCCTGCTGCCCGTCCGCCGACCGGTCGGCGACGAGCCGGGCCAGCACCTGGAGCACCGTCTCGGCGTCGACGCCGGCCTCCTCCTCGCGCCCCGCCCCGACGTCGAGCGCGACGCCTGCAGGACACCGCGCCGCGCGCTCGACCGCCGTCCGCGCCGCGTACAGGGCAGGACCTCGCGCGGCCCGCACCGACGTCGGCAGGGGGGTCTCGACGTCACCGACGCCGACCCCGACCCACCAGCGCTGCGTCCGCGCGACCAGCGCCACGACGTCGACGGCGACCACGGGATCGTCCACGAGCGCCTGCACCTCGTCGCCGACGGTGCGCTCGAAGCCTCGCACCGTCGGCGTCGCGTCCACCATGCGCAGGAGGTCGGGCACCGCGTCGGCGGCCTGACGGCTCCGGCGCTGGTCGAGGGTGAGGGCGAACATGCCTGCACCATATCAATGCTCGAGGCTTGATTCATGTGAATCAAGCATGAGGGCTTGATGTGTCGTCGCGTCGCGCCAGGACGTCCGAGGCTCGTGGCACGATGACGGCGGAGAGGAGCACCATGACCGACCGGCCCGCCGACCCCTCGGCTGACGCCCCGTCCGAGGCCACACCGTCCACCGCGGCCGCGGACGCTCCTGTCGAGGCGATCGAGGTCGAGCTGAGCATCCTCGCGGAGGCCCGCAACGAGGTGGGCGCGGCCGACCACAAGGCCTCGATGGTGCTCGCGGTGCTGGGCATCGGCTTCGGCGCCCTCCTCGCCGGACTCATCGCGCGGGACTGGAGCCCCGCCGAGCTCGACGTCGCCGGACGGACGGTCTGGTACGTCGGCGCCCTGCTCGCCGCCGGCTCCGTCGGTGCGGCGGCGCTCGCCGTGTGGCCGCGGTTCACCGTGCCCCCGCCGTCCCCCCAGGTCTACTACTGGGGCCACGTCGCCGCGTTCGACTCCCGTGAGGCGCTCGACGCCTCGCTCGACGCCCAGCCGCCGACCCTGCCGGCGCGGACCCGGCACCAGCTCTACGAGCTGTCGCGGATCGTGGCGCGCAAGTACCACTGGGTCCGCCTCGCGATGCGTCTGGCCGGGGCGTCCGTGCCGTTCTTCGTCCTCGCGGCACTGGTGGGCTACTGACCCGGCGCGGGGGGCGTGAGCACGGTGCCGTGCCGCAGCAGGTCGTGCGCGTGCAGGACGGCGTAGGCACCGCTGCGGCGCAGGTTCTGCGAGACCGCGGAGGCGCTGATGCCCTCCTCGTCGGCGAGGTCAGCCTGGGTCCGACCGTCGAGCACGCCGCGGAGCAGCCGCCGCGACCGCGGCAGCATGCCGCTGACGATCTCGTCGCGCAGCAGCAGGAAGGCGTCGACGTGGGCCGGGTCCGGGTGCTCGCCGCCCTGCGGCACACCGTCGGCGACGACGTACCAGGTCCGCAGCGTGCGGTCGCGGCCCGTCTCCCGCGCCTTCGCCTCGTTGATGGCGTCCCGGGCGGCCCACCAGCCCGGGCCGTCCTGGAGCAGGCCGACGGCCCCGTGCCCGAGGTGCTGCACCGGGCCCACGCCGATGCCGGTGCGGGCGTCGAGCTGATCCGGCAGCTCGAGGCGCAGCAGCAACGACGACCTCAGCGCCTCCTCGACCGTCGCGTACCGAGCCTGCGCCTCGTCGCCGACCGTGGGCTCGAGCGGCTGCTCGGCGGGCACGGTCCCGTTGACGGCGGCCAAGGCGTCCGTGAACGCCCGGTGCACCCAGGCGCGGTCGGCGTGCCGGCGCGAGCCGACGAGGTCGACGATCATTGTCACCCGCGTCGACAGCTCCGTCATGAAGATAAGTCTATGCCTTCAGGTAAGACAGAAAGTGTCCCTGACATCATGGCCTCATGCGCATCGCCTGGGCCGTCGGCGAAGACTTCCGACACCTCGATCCCGACCTTCCCCTGCTCACCGCGGCCGTGACCGCCCGCGGGATCGACGCGCACACCGTCGTCTGGGACGACGCCGACGTCGACTGGGACGGCTACGACCTCGTCGTCGTCCGCTCCTGCTGGGACTACGTGCCGCGGCGCGCTGAGTTCCTCGCCTGGGCCGACGCGGTGCCGCGGCTCGCCAACCCCGCCGCCGTGCTGCGGTGGAACACCGACAAGACCTACCTGCGGACCCTCGACGAGGCGGGCGTGGCAGTCGTGCCCACGGCCTGGTCGGTGCGGTCCGTCGACGACCTGCCGGCGGCCGACGAGTGGGTGGTGAAGCCGACCGTCTCGGCCGGCGCGGCCGACACCGCCCGCTGGAGCGACCCGGAGCTGGCCGTCGCGCACAGCCGTCGCCTGCTCGACTCCGGTCGCGCCACGATGGTGCAGCCCTACGTCGACGCCGTCGACACCGAGGGCGAGACGGGCATCCTCCTCTTCGGCGGCACCGTGTCGCACGCCTTCCGCAAGGGTGCCCTCCTCGCCCGTGGCGACGACCCGCGCAGCATCCCGGAGCTGAAGGAGGACATCGGGCCGCGTGAGCCGTCCGCCGACCAGGTGGCCTTCGCCCAGCACGCGGTGCGCGTGGCACGGGAGCTCACCGGCCAGGAGCTGCTGTACGCCCGGGTCGACGTCGTGACCGGGCCCGACGGTCGTCCGCGCCTCATGGAGCTCGAGCTGACGGAGCCGTCGTTCTTCCTGCCGCACACCGCGACGGGCGCCACGACCTTCGCCGACGCCCTCGAGTCGCGGCTGTCCGGGTAGCACCACGCGGTCGAGTTCCGTCGAACGCGTTGCGGACGGCCCCGCGAGCGGGCAGGATCGTCGCCCGTGAGCCAGACCCCCGGCCTCGTGCGCTTCCACGACGTCATCAGCGCCGACGGCACGCGGTTGCGCGCCTGGACCAACGACGCCGACGGACCGACCGTGCTGCTGTGCAACGGGCTCGGCACCAACCCCTACGCCTGGCCGACCCTGCTCAACCCGGACTGCGGCGTGCGGGTCGTCTCCTGGAACCACCGCGGCGTCGGCGGCTCGGCCCGTCCCGCGGACGGTCGTGTCGACCTCGACTCCTTCGTCGAGGACGCCCTGGCCGTGATGGACGACGCGGGCCTGGAGTCGGCGCCCGTGCTGAGCTGGTCGACCGGCGTGACGGTGGCCTTCGAGCTCGCCGGGCGTCACCCGGAGCGGGTCGAGGGCATCCTGGCCGTCGCCGGCGTCCCGGGCAACACGTTCGGGACGATGCTCGCTCCCCTGCACGTCCCGCCGTTCCTCGCTCGGCAGCTGATGGTCGGTCTGGCCCGGGTGACCACGGTGACGGGTCACGGTCTCGCACCGGTGACCCGCAGGCTGCCCTGGACCCGTTCGACGACGGACCTGCTGCGCCACGCACGGCTCATCGACCCCGCCGCCGACACCGCCGACCTGCAGGCCATGGTGAAGGAGTTCTTCACCACGCACCCCGCCTGGTACGCCCGGCTCGCCCTGGGCGTGTCCAAGCACGCGCGGGTGCGTCTGTCCGCCATCGACGTGCCGACCACGTTCGTCGCGGGACGCTGGGACGTGCTCACCGGGGCGCGCGACATGTACACCGCCTCGCAGAACGTCCGCAGGTCCCGCTTCCGCGAGCTCGACGCGACCCACTTCATCCCCGTCGAGCACCCCGACGTCGTGCTCGAGGAGCTGCAGCTCCTCCTGGAGCGGATCGAGGCGCTGCGCGGGACGTGAGACCGGCCGTCGTCAGGCGGGGTCGTCGGCCCACGACGTGCGACCGTCGCCGGTGATCGGGATCGCCGGGCCCGGCGTCACCCGCGGGCGGAACGTCGCCTCGCCGAGTCCCCGCACGCGGGCGAGCCACTCCCGTGCGCGCCGGCCGCCCTCGCTGACGACGTAGCCCTGCACGTCGAGCCCGGCCGCCACGCCGAGGTCGACGGTACGGGCGGCGTAGACGCCCTGGGTGACGACGATCGCGGTGTCGGCCTCGAAGACGTCGCGGGCGCGCCGCATGGTGTGCCACGTGCTGAAGCCGGCGTAGTCCGTGAACACGTCGGCGGCCGGCACGCCGGCCTCGAGGACGGCGTCGCGCATGGCGTCGGGCTCGTTGTAGCTCGGGGTGCCGTTGTCGCCCGAGACCAGGATCTTCTCGACCAGCCCCCGGTCGTAGAGCTCGAGGGCAGCACGCACGCGCTGCTCGACGGGGCGCCCCAGCGAGCCGTCGGGGTACACGCCGGCCCCCGGCACGATCGCGACCTGCGCCGGGTCGAGGTCGTCGACCTGACGCGTGAGCCGCTCGGAGGTGCGACCCACGACCAGGAGGTTCGCGACCACGACCAGCGCGACGCCGACGACGCCGAGAGCGAGGGCCGAGACGACCAGCAGCCGCGACCACGGCCTCGGTCGGCGGCCGACGTCCTCGCCCTCGTGCGTCGTCACGGGCGCTCAGGCGAGCTTCTCGAGGATCAGCTCACGCACACGTCCGGCGTCGGCCTGGCCGCGCATCTCCTTCATCACGGCACCGATGAGCGCGCCGGCGGCCTGCACCTTGCCGTCGCGGATCTTCTGCGCGACGTCGGGGTTCGCGGCGATCGCGGCGTCGACGGCCGCTCCGAGGGCACCGTCGTCGGAGACGACCTCGAGCCCGCGGGCGGTCACGACCTCCTCGGGCGAGCCCTCCCCCGCCAGCACGCCCTCGAGGACCTGCCGCGCCAGCTTGTCGTTGACCCGACCCTCGTCGATGAGCGCCTGGACGCCCGCGACCTGCTCGGGCGTGACGCCCAGCTCGTCCAGACCCACGCCCGCCTCGTTGGCGCGTCGGGCCAGCTCGCCCAGCCACCACTTCTTCGCCGCGGCCGGCGTGGCGCCTGCGGCCACCGTCGCGACGACCAGCTCCAGCGCCCCCGCGCCGACGGTGTCGCGCATGTCGAGGTCGGAGAAGCCCCACTCGGCCTGCAGCCGCTTGCGCCGCTCCGCCGGAGGCTCTGGCAGGGTTCCGCGCAGCTGCTCGACCCAGTCCCGCGAGGGCGAGACCGGCGCGAGGTCGGGCTCGGGGAAGTAGCGGTAGTCGTCGGCATCGGACTTCGGACGTCCCGGCGAGGTCGAGCCGTCGGCCTCGTGGAAGTGCCGGGTCTCCTGCAGGATGCTCTGGCCGGCGTCGAGCACGCCCGCGTGCCGCGAGACCTCGTAGCGCACCGCCCGCTCCACCGAGCGGAAGGAGTTGACGTTCTTCGTCTCGCTGCGCGTGCCCAGCGTCGTGGAGCCCTTCGGCTTGAGCGAGAGGTTGACGTCGGCGCGCAGGGAGCCCTGGTCCATCCGGGCGTCGGAGACGTCGAGCGCCACCATGAGGTCGCGCAGGTGCTGGACGTAGGCGCGTGCGACGGCCGGGGCCTTCTCGGCAGGCACCTCGATCGTGCGCGTGACGATCTCGATGAGCGGGATCCCGGCGCGGTTGTAGTCGAGCAGCGAGTGGTCGGCCCCGTGGATACGACCCGTCGCACCGCCGACGTGCAGCGACTTGCCGGTGTCCTCCTCCATGTGGGCGCGCTCGACCTCGATGCGGAAGGTCTCACCCTCGACGTCGAGGTCGACGTAGCCGTCGAACGCGATCGGCTCGTCGTACTGCGACGTCTGGAAGTTCTTCGGCATGTCGGGGTAGAAGTAGTTCTTCCGCGCGAACCGGCACCACTCGGCGATCTCGCAGTTGAGCGCGAGCCCGATGCGGATGGCCGACTCGACGGCCTTCGCGTTGACGACCGGCAGCGCACCCGGGAGGCCGAGGCACACCGGGCAGACCTGCGTGTTCGGCTCGGCGCCGAACGTCGTGGCGCACCCGCAGAACATCTTCGTGGCGGTGCTCAGCTCGACGTGCACCTCGAGCCCGAGCACGGGGTCGTAGCGCTCGATCGCCCGGTCGAAGGGGACCAGTGCGGGAGTGGTCTGCGTGCTCATCGGGCGGCTCCCGCGTCGATGTCGGACAGGGCGGGTGCGTCGACGAGCCGCTCGAGGGCGGCGCCGACGTTGTACAACCGGTCGTCGGCCTGGGCCGGGGCGAGCACCTGCACGCCCACGGGCAGGCCGGTGTCGCCGGCGAGCCCGACGGGCAGGCTGAGGCCCGGCACGCCGGCCAGGTTGGCCGGGATCGTCGCGACGTCCTCGAGGTACATCGCGAGCGGGTCGTCGCTCTTCTCGCCCAGCCGCCACGCCGTCGTGGGCGCCGTGGGCGAGACGAGCACGTCGACCTGCTCGAAGGCTGCCGCGAAGTCGCGCGCCACCAGGGTGCGCACCTTCTGGGCCGAGCCGTAGTAGGCGTCGTAGTAGCCGCTCGACAGCGCGTAGGTGCCGAGGATGATGCGGCGCTTGACCTCGTCGCCGAAGCCGGCGTCGCGGCTGGCCGCCATGACCTGCTCGGCACTCGCGAGCTGGCCGTCGGGCGTGACCCGCAGGCCGTACCGCATGGCGTCGAAGCGGGCCAGGTTGCTCGAGACCTCGCTCGGCATGACCAGGTAGTAGGCGGCGATGCCGTGCTCGAAGCTCGGGCACGAGACCTCCACGACCTCCGCCCCGGCCTGCGCGAGCAGCTCGACGGTCTCGTCGAAGCGCTGCTGGACCCCGGGCTGGAAACCCTCGCCACCGAGCTCCTTGACGACGCCGACCCGCAGGCCCGCGACGTCGCCGCGGCGTGCGGCGTCGACGACCGAGGGCACGGGGGCGTCGAGGCTGGTGGAGTCGAGCGGGTCGTGGCCGGCGAGCACCTCGTGCAGCAGGGCGGCGTCGAGCACGGAACGGGCCATCGGACCGACCTGGTCGAGGCTGCTGGCCATGGCGATGACGCCGTACCGCGAGACCCCGCCGTACGTCGGCTTGACGCCCACGATGCCGGTCATGGCGCCGGGCTGGCGGATCGAGCCGCCGGTGTCGGTGCCCAGCGCGAGCGGTGCCTCGTAGCCGGCGACGGCGGCGGCCGACCCGCCGCTGGAGCCGCCGGGGATGCGTTCGGTGTCCCAGGGGTTGCGGGCAGGCTTGTAGGCGGAGTGCTCGTTGGACGAGCCCATCGCGAACTCGTCGAGGTTCGTCTTGCCGAGGATCGGCAGCCCGGCGGCGCGCAGACGCGAGACGACGGTGGCGTCGTACGGCGGCACCCAGCCCTCGAGGATCCGCGAGCCGGCCGTGGTGGGCTGGCCGACCGTGTTGATGAGGTCCTTCACGGCCACCGGCACGCCGGCCAGCGTCGGCAGCGTCTCGCCCGCGGCACGGCGCGCGTCGACGTCGGCCGCGGTGGCCAGCGCCCCCTCGGCGTCGACGTGCAGGAACGCGCCGAGCCGGTCGTCGACGTCGGCGATCCGGTCGAGGTGGGCCTGCGTGACGTCGACGGACGTCAGGCTGCCGTCGGCGAGCGCGTCGGCGATCTCGGCGGCCTTGAGGCGGATGGGGTCGCTCATGTCAGTCCTCCCCCAGGATCTGCGGCACGAGGAAGCGCTGCTCCTCGCTGGCGGGCGCGCCCGCGAGGGCCTCGTCGGGCGTGAGACCGGGGCGGACGACGTCGTCGCGGAAGACGTTGTCGATCGGCACGGGGTGGCTCATGGCGGGCACGTCGGCGCTCGCGGCCTCCTGGACCGCGGCGACGTGGTCAAGGATGGCGGGCAGCTCGGCGCCCAGCCGATCGAGCTCGTCCTCGCTGAGCGAGATGCGCGCGAGGTTCGCCAGGTGGGCGACGTCCTCACGCGAGATGGCCGACGACATGCGTCTCCCTTGCGGCTGGGGTGCGGGTACCGACCCATCGTAGTGAGGAGTCACCTCACGTTCACCGGCCTCCCCTACGCTGCGCGTCGTGCTCGAGACCCTCAGCCCGGTACAGCTGTCCGCCTTCTCCGTCGACGACTCCGACGACGACGATCCCGTCCTCCTCGACGCCGGCGGCCTGGCCGTCGACACGTGGCGCGAGGGCTACCCGTACACCGAGCGTCTGGACCGGGACACGTACGAGCTGGAGAAGCGTCTGCTGCAGATCGAGCTGATCAAGCTGCAGAGCTGGGTCAAGGAGTCCGGGCAGCGTCTCGTCCTGCTGTTCGAGGGCCGCGACGCGGCCGGCAAGGGCGGCACCATCAAGCGCTTCACCGAGCACCTGAACCCCCGCGGCGCCCGGGTCGTCGCGCTGGTCAAGCCGACCGACCGCGAGCAGGGCCAGTGGTACTTCCAGCGCTACGTCTACCACCTGCCGACGTCGGGCGAGATCACGTTCTTCGACCGCTCCTGGTACAACCGGGCCGGCGTCGAGCGGGTGATGGGCTTCTGCACGCCCGAGCAGTACACGGAGTTCCTCAAGCAGGCGCCCGCGTTCGAGAAGATGCTCGTCAACGACGGCATCCACGTCGTGAAGTTCTGGTTCTCCGTCTCGCGGGCCGAGCAGCTCACCCGGTTCACGATCCGCCAGATCGACCCGGTCCGTCAGTGGAAGCTCTCCCCCATGGACCTCGCCTCCCTGGACAAGTGGGACGCCTACACCGACGCGAAGGAGGCCATGTTCCGCCGGACGGACACCAAGCACTCCCCCTGGACCGTCGTGAAGAGCAACGACAAGAAGCGCGCCCGCCTCGAGGCCATGCGCCACGTGCTGCACCGCTTCGACTACCCCGGCAAGGACCACGACGTCGTCCGCACCCCCGACCCCCTCGTCGTCGGCGCCGCCGCGGACCTCTTCGACCCCGACTCCGCCGACGTGGACTGAGCGCGCCCGGGGGCGGTGCGCTGCCTGCGGTCGGTCTCGTCGTGCTGCTGCGCTGTCGCAGGGGTGTCGACGTGCTGGTGGGCTGCCTGCAGTCGGTCTCGTCCTGCTGGTGCGCTGCCTCGGCCCTCGCTGGGGGTGGTCTCCGAAAAGGCCTCGACCGGGCGGCTGGCGGCGGCGCTGGTCTGGGTCTCGGGCTGCGGGTTGGTGCTCGGGGTGGACGCGGGATGCTGCGTTCGTGCGCTAAGAGTCCAAGGATTCTGCGTCTCCTACGGGATCCCGTCGCCAGCGCAGAAGCGTTCGGACTTCTGCACCTAAAGGAAGAATCGTGGGTGCGGTTTGCCTCGGGAAGTCGCACGATTCTCCCTTCTCGTGGACCGGTCCACGAGAAGGGAGAATCCCTACCGCGCCCCGCCCCCGATCGGTGCATCGGCAACCGCAGAAGCGCTCCTGCGGTTGCAGATCCACCGATAGGACGCACCAACGCAGAGTGTTGGCCCCAGAGCGCAGAAACGAAGAATCGTGCGTCACCCACAGGCCCAGACCAGTCCCCGAGACCCGAGACCACCCCCAGACCCGCTGCCGGTCGAGGCCCTTTCCGAGGCCACCCCCAGCGAAGGCCGAGGCAGCGCACCAGCAGGACGAGACCCCCTGCGGCAGCGCACCAGCAAGCCCGAAACGGCGAGCTCAGTCTCCGGCAGGCGCCTCGTCGGTGGTCGCCTCGTCGGTGGTCGGCTCGTCCTCCGCCTCGGCGTCCGGTTCCTCGCGCGGCGGGCCCTCGGCGAGCAGCGTCTTGAAGGCCGCCTCGTCGAGGATGGGCACGCCGAGCTGCTCGGCCTTGTCGGCCTTGGAGCCGGGGTTGTCGCCGACGACGACGTAGTCGGTCTTCTTGCTCACCGACCCGGCGGCCTTGCCCCCGTGCGCGAGGATCGCCTCCTTGACGGAGTCGCGCGTGAAGTCCTCGAGCGAGCCGGTGACGACGATGGTGAGCCCGTCGAGGGTGCCGCCGCCGGTGGACGCCGCACCGGGACCGGGGTGGTCGGGGATCGCGAACCGGACGCCGGCCGCGCCCCAGCGGTCGAGGATCTCCTGGTGCCAGTCGACGGCGAGCCACTCCAGCAGCGAGTCGGCGATGATCGGGCCGACGCCGTCGACCTGCGCGAGCGTGTCGCGGTCGGCCTCGCGGATCGCCTCGAGTGAGCCGAAGTACTGCGCCAGCGCCCGTGCCGCGACCGGGCCGACGTGGCGGATCGACAGTGCCACGAGCTGACGCCAGAAGTCCTTCGTCTTGGCCTTCTCGAGCTCGTCGACCAGCGTGAGTGCCTGCGCCGACGGGTGCAGGACGCGGTGGTCCTTGCGGACACCCGCCGCCCGACGCTCCGCGGGCGACGCGTCCTCGTACCCGGGCGGGTAGGTGACCTCGACCCGCTGGAACGGGGCACGGCGCACCGGCTCGCCCGTGCGCTCGTCGATGCGTGGCTCGCCGGTCTCGGCGTCGCGCACGACCACCTCGATCGGCACGAGCGTGTCGAGGTCGAGGTCGAACAGCCCCGCCTCGCTGCGCAGCGGCGGCTCCTCCGGCACCGTCGGCTGCGTGAGCGCGGCGGCCGTGACCTCGCCCAGCGCCTCGATGTCGAGCGCACCCCGCGACCCGACGTGCTCCACCCGGCCCCGCACCTGCGCCGGGCAGGTCTGCGCGTTCGGGCAGCGCAGGTCGACGTCGCCCTCCTTCATGGGCCGCAGCGGCGTGCCGCACACGGGGCAGTCGTCGGGCATGACGAACTCGACCTCGCTGCCGTCGCGCAGCTCCACGACCGGGCCCAGCACCTCGGGGATGACGTCGCCGGCCTTGCGCAGGACGACCGTGTCGCCGATGAGCACGCCCTTCTGCCGGACGACGTCCTTGTTGTGCAGGGTGGCCTGCCGCACGACGCTGCCCGCGACCTGCGCCGGCTCCATCACGGCGAACGGCGTGGCCCGACCGGTGCGGCCGACGGAGACGACGATGTCGAGCAGGCGGGTGTGCACCTCCTCGGGCGGGAACTTGTAGGCGATCGCCCAGCGGGGCGCGCGACTCGTCTCACCGAGCTCGGGGTGCAGCGCGAGCTCGTCGACCTTGACGACGACGCCGTCGATCTCGTGCTCGATCGCGTGCCGGTCCTGGCCGAGCTCGGCGACGCGCGCGAGGAGGTCGTCGACGGAGTCGTAGACCCGCGAGTGCGGGCTGGTGGGCAGGCCCCACGACGCGAGCAGGTCGTAGACCTCGCTCTGCGCGGCGACCGGCGGGCGCTCCCAGGCGCCGATGCCGTGCACGTAGAGCGACAGCGCCGCGATCCGCGCCTCCCCCGCCTCACGCTCGAGCCCGTCCTTCTTGCCCAGCAGCTGACGCAGGCCGCCACTGGCCGCGTTGCGAGGGTTGGCGAAGGCCGGGAAGCGTCGGGCGGCGGCAGCCTCGGCCCGGTCCTGCTCGACGCCACGCGCGGTCATCTCGGCCACGACCCGCTCGCGCAGGTCGGCCTGGAGCGCGTTGAGCCGCTCGAACGCGGCCACCGCGATGAAGACCTCTCCACGGACCTCGACGAGCGGTGGGTGTCCCTCGCCGTCGAGCCGTCGTGGGACGCCGGGCAGTCGTACCGCGTTGGTCGTGACGTCCTCGCCGACCCGGCCGTCGCCCCGGGTCGCTGCGCTGACGAGGCGGCCGTGCTCGTAGCGCAGGGAGAGGGCCAGCCCGTCGATCTTGACCTCGGTGAGCCACCGGACGTCGCGCCCGGCCGAGGCGCGGGTCTTCTCGCACCACGCGGTGAGCTCCTCGGGCGAGAAGACGTTGTCGAGGCTGAGCATGCGCTCGGCGTGCTCGACCGGCGCGAGCTCGGAGCTGCGGGCGGCGCCGACCGACAGGGTCGGCGAGTCCTGACCCTGGATCTCGGGGTGCAGCCGCTCGAGCTCCTCGAGCCGGCGCATCCAGCCGTCGTAGGTCTGGTCGTCGACCCGGGAGTCGTCGTCGCCGTAGTACGCGTCACGGGCCTCGTTGATGCGCTCGACGAGCTGCTCGGCCTCGGCACGCGCCTGGTCGAGGGTCAGGTCCAACGGGTTCTGCGGGGCCTCGGTCACGTCGTTCATCCTAGGACCGACCTCCGACGTCCACCCCTCGTCGACGAGCCGACGGACGCGCCGCGGGTGCGACGTCGGCAGCGCCCTGACACGGTGGACGCATGAGCCCCCGACGCCTCGTCCCGATCGTCCTCGGAGCCCTGCTCGTCGTGGCGGGGCTCGTCGGGTTCTTCGTCCTCGACGGGCTCGCCGCCGACCTCGCGTGCGGGGTCGCCGTGGTGGTCGGCATCGCCGTGGTGCGTCTCGGGTCGCGGCCCGACCCTGACGAGATCGTCTAGCGCACCTCAGCGCGCCAGTCCCACGGCCTCCGCGAGCACGCGGCGGGCGAAGGCGGGCGACGCGCCCGCGAGACCGCAGGCGGGCGTGACCACGACGCGGTCGTGCCAGGCGTCCTCGCCGAACCCGAGCCGTCCGGTCCAGTCCTCGATCCGACGTCGGGACGCGGCCGGGTCGAACGCGACGTCGGTCGACGGCAGCGCCCCGACCCAGAGGTCCGTCCCTGCCTCGAAGGCCTCGGCCCAGGCATCCGCACCCCCGCCGGTGGCCGCCTCGACCAGGCCGAGGTCGAACGCGATCGCGTCGAAGCCGACGCCGTGCAGGAGGGAGACGGGGACCGCGGGCGCACAGCAGTGCACCACGGGTGTGGCTCCGGCGTCGCGGACGGCGTCGACGACGAGCCGCAGCAGGGCGTCGGCCTCGGGCAGGTCGACGGTGCGGTAGCGGCCGAAGCCCGACGACGTCGGTACCTGCGCCGCCAGCACCGCCGGCAGGGCCGGCTCGTCGACCTGCAGCACGAGCGGCGAGCGCGGGAAGCGTCGACGCAGCGACGCCACGTGGTCGGCCACCCCCGACGCGAGCGCGTGCGCGAGGTCGCGTCGTGCCCCGTGGTCGGACAGGACCTTCTCGCCCCGCTGGAGCTCGACGGTCGCCGCCAACGTCCACGGTCCGGCGACCTGCTGCTTCACGGTGCCCTCCCGGTCCTGGGCGACCTCCTCGAGGACGTCGAGGTCCTGCGCGAGCAGGGAGCGGGCTCGGCGGTGGTCGACGCCCGAGGCGTCGAGCAGACGCCATCCGGCGGGCTGGAGGTCGGCGCCCAGGCCGTCGAGCACGGCGAGCGACCTGCCGACCATCTGGGCGGCGACGCCACGCGCCGGCAGCTCGGGCACGAAGACGAGGTCGTCGAGCGTGCCAAGCACCATCGCGGCGCTCTCGGCGTAGTCCTCACCGGGCAGGGAGCCGATGCCGGTGGCCCTCACCTGCCGTCCCCGACGCCGACCTCGACGCGCGACGTGGCCGTGATGGTGGCGGAGCCGACCACGCGGGTGCCGACGTACACGACGACGGCCTGGCCGGGGGCGATGCCCTCGGCGGGGTCGTGCAGCCGCACCCGGACGAGGTCGCCGTCGACCTCGACGACCGCCCGGTGCTCGGCGCCGTGGGCGCGCAGCTGCACGGTGCACTCGAGCGGACCGTCCGGGGCCGGACCGCACCACAGGGGCCGGTCGGCCTCCAGCACGTCGACGAGGAGGCGCTCGCGCGGGCCCACCGTCACCGTGCCCGACACCGGCTCGATGTCGAGCACGAAGCGCGGCTTGCCGTCGTCGGCCGGGACGCCCAGCCGCAGGCCCCGGCGCTGGCCGATCGTGTAGGCGTAGGCGCCGTCGTGCTCGCGCAGGACGGTGCCGTCCTCGTCGACGATGGTCCCGGGGCGGGGGCCGAGCCGCTCGGCGAGCCACCCGGCGTTGTCGCCGTCGGCGACGAAGCAGATGTCGTGGCTGTCGGGCTTGGTGGCCACCTGCAGGTCGCGGCGGGCGGCCTCGGCGCGCACGTCGGTCTTGACCGAGCCGCCGAGCGGGAAGTGCGAGTGCCGGAGCTGCTCCTGCGTGAGCACGCCCAGCACGTAGCTCTGGTCCTTGCCCGCGTCCTGGGCCCGGTGGAGCTCGACGTCACCGCCCGCCCCGGTCTCGAGGAGGGCGTAGTGGCCGGTGACGACGCCGTCGAAGCCCAGGGCGAGCGCGCGGTCGAGCACGGCGGCGAACTTGATCTTCTCGTTGCAGCGCAGGCACGGGTTCGGGGTGCGGCCGGCCGCGTACTCCGCGACGAAGTCGTCGACCACCTCGTCGGCGAACTCGGTGCTCATGTCCCAGACGTAGAACGGGATGCCGAGCACGTCGGCGGCGCGACGGGCGTCGCCGGCGTCCTCGATGGAGCAGCAGCCCCGCGCGCCGGAGCGGTACGACCGCGGGTTGCGGCTGAGGGCGAGGTGCACGCCGGTGACGTCGTGCCCGGCCTCGACCGCCCGGGCCGCGGCGACGGCGGAGTCGACACCGCCCGACATGGCGGCGACGAGCCGTGCCATCAGCGTCCCCTGACGAGGGAGGCCGTGACGGCGCGCTCGCGCACCTGCGGGAGGGCGGCGAGCAGCCGGTCGACGTCGGCCTCGGTGCTGGTGTGGCCCAGGCTCAGTCGCAGCGACCCGCGGGCGGCGGCGTCGTCGTAGCCCATGGCGAGGAGCACGTGGCTGGGCTGCGGCACGCCCGCCTGGCAGGCCGAGCCCGTGGACACCTCGATGCCCTGGGCGTCGAGCAGCATGAGCATGGCGTCGCCCTCGCAGCCCGGGAACGTCACGTGGGCGATGTTCGGGAGCCGGTGCTGCGGACCGGGCTCGGGGTCGCCGTTGACGACGGCGTCGGGGACGGCCCGCAGCAGACCGGTGACCAGCCGCTGCCGGAGACGCTCGATCCGCGCGGAGACCTGGGCCTGCCGCTCGACGGTGATCTCGAGCGCCCGCGCGAACGCGGCGATCAGCGCCACCCCGACGGTCCCGGAGCGCAGGTCGCGCTCCTGCCCGCCGCCGTGGACGAGCGGCACGGGAGCCACCTCGCGGCGCACCAGCAGCGCGCCCACCCCGACGGGCCCGCCCAGCTTGTGCGCGGTGACCGTCATCGCGTCGAGCCCGGAGGCCGCGAAGTCGAGCGGGAGGTAGCCGGCGGCCTGCACGGCGTCGCTGTGCACCGGGATCGCGTGCTCCCTCGCCAGCGCGACGACGTCGTCGACCGGCTGCACGGTCCCCATCTCGTTGTTGGCCCACATCGTGGTGACCACCGCCACCGACGCCGGGTCGGCCTCGATCTGCTCGCGCAGCCGCTCCACGACGACGCGTCCCTGCCGGTCGACGGGGGTCGTGTCGATGCGGGCACCCTCGTGGGCCGCCAGCCACGTGACGGGGTCGAGCAGGGCGTGGTGCTCGATGGAGCTGAACAGCACGCGGTCGCGGGCGGGGTCGGCGTCACGCCGGGCCCAGTACAGGCCCTTGATCGCCAGGTTGTTCGCCTCCGTGCCCCCGGAGGTGAACACGACCTCCGACGGGCGGGCGCCGAGGCACTCCGCGATCACCTCGCGCGACTCCTCCACCACCCGCCGCGCAGCGCGGCCCGAGGCGTGCAGGCTCGAGGCGTTGCCCGTGCGCGCCAGCTGCTCGGTGAGCACCTGGGCCGCCTCGGGGTGCATCGGCGTGGTGGCTGCGTGGTCGAGGTAGACCACGGGAGCCGGCGCGCTGTTCTCGGACGTCATGACGTCACCAGGGTAGACCGGCGCACCACCGCGTCGTCGCGCGCTGGCCGAGGCGTCGCGCTCACCGGCCGCAGACGTCGGCCAGCGCCTGAGCCGCGTCGGCGAGCTGCTCGTCGGTCACCGAGCGCCCGAAGGTGAAACGCACCGCCGTCTGCGCCACCTCTCCCGGCACTCCCATCGCCACGAGGACGTGGCTCGGCTCGTCGCTGCCGGCGTGGCAGGCAGACCCGCTGGAGCAGACGACGCCGCGGCGCTCGAGGTCGAGCAGCACCGACTCCCCCGACCGTCCGGGGAGCACGAAGGACGCGTGCCCCGGGAGACGACGCACGGGGTGACCCGTCAGTGCGGCGCCCGGGACCGACTCCAGCACCGCCGCGACGAAGCGGTCACGCCGCGCCGCCACCTCCGCCGCCGACGTGCCGGCCGAGCGCGTGAGCCGCAACGCAGCCGCGAGACCGACCGCACCCGCGACGTCCTCGGTGCCGGAGCGTCGGCCGCCCTGCTGGCCGCCGCCGTGCACGAGCGGCTCGACGCGCACCCCTCGACGCACCCACAGCAGGCCGACGCCCTTGGGTCCGCCGAGCTTGTGCGCGGACAGGCTGAGCGCCTGAATGCCCAGCGCTCCGACGTCGAGCGTCAGTCCGTCGTGGTCGGGCCAGGCCGCCGACTGGACCGCGTCGGTGTGGAACGGCACCTCGTGCCGCGCCGCCACCTCCGCCAGCGCGGCGACCGGCTGGACGGTGCCCACCTCGTTGCTGGCGTGCTGCACGCTCACCACGGTCGTGTCGTCACGCAGGACCGCAGCCAGGTCGTCCGGGTCGACGAGCCCGTCGCCGTCGACTGCCAGCTCGGTGACGTCGTACCCGATGCGGCCGAGCCAGCGAGCCGACTCCAGGACCGCCGGGTGCTCGACGGCGCTCACGACGACGTGGCGCCCCCGCGGCTGGGCGAGCGCGATGCCCTTGAGGGCCGTGTTGGCCGCCTCGGTGCCCCCGGAGGTGAACGTGACCTCGCCAGGGCGCGCACCGAGAGCCTCCGCGACGTCGGCCCGCGCCTGCTCGAGCCCGGCGCGGGCGGCGTCGCCGATCTCGTGGTGGCTCGACGGGTTCCCGAACGCCGGCCCCAGGTAGGGACCCATGGCGGCGAGCACGTCGCGGCGCAACGGCGTGGTCGCCGCCTCGTCGAGGTAGATCACTCGGCCGGTCCCGTCGCCCCTGCGTCGGCACCTCCGGCCCCGCCGACCTCGACGTCGAGCCCGAGGTCGAGCGCGCGGACGGAGTGGGTCAGGGCGCCGATGCTGATCACGTCGACGCCGGTGCGCGCCACGTCGCCGACGGTCTCGAGCGTGATGCCACCGCTCGCCTCGACGATCGCGCGGCCCGCGACGAGCGCGACCCCCGTCCGCAGGTCGTCGGGCGTGAAGTTGTCGAGCATGATCGTGTCGACGCCGCCGGCCAGCACGGCCTCCACCTGGTCGAGCCGGTCGACCTCGACCTCGACGTGGGTGGTGTGGGGCAGCTGATCGCGCGCCTGACGGATCGCGGCGGTCACGTCGTCGACGAGCGCCAGGTGGTTGTCCTTCGCCATCACGGCGTCGGAGAGCGAGAAGCGGTGGTTGCGTCCGCCGCCGCACCGGACGGCGTGCCGCTCCAGCGCCCTCAGCCCGGGCGTCGTCTTGCGGGTGTCGACGATCCGTACGCCCGTGCCCTCGACCGCCTCGACGTACCGGGCCGTCAGGGTCGCGATCCCGCACAGCCGCTGGACGAGGTTGAGGGCCACGCGCTCGCCGCGCAGCACGGCCCGCGCCGGGCCCTCGACGGTGGCGAGGACGTCGCCCGCGGCGAACGGTTCCGCGTCGGCGCGCAGGACCTCGACCACGACCGCCGGGTCGACCGCGGCGAACGTCTCGACGACCACGTCACCACCGGCCATGACGCCGGCCTCGCGCGCCACGACCGAGGCTCGCGCGACGGCGGTCTCCGGCACGAACACCTCGGACGTGAGGTCGCCGGACGGTGCGTCCTCGTCGAGGGCGAGGTCGACGACGCGGCGCACCTCGCGCCGGGTCAGCACGAGGCACCCGCCGTCGCTGCGACCCGACGCGGAAGGGCGGTCCGGGACAGGACCACGGCGCTGTGCCGGGCCACCGGCCCGGGGGTGGGAGCGTCGGTGCGGAAGTGGCCACCGCGTGACTCCCGACGCTCCAGCGCCGAGACGACCAGCGCCCGCGCGACGGTGCGCAGGTTGGCGTCCTCGACCGCCTTCACGTCACTCCCCGCGGGCACGCTCGTGTCGACCCGCTGCAGGGTCTCGACCGCGTGCCGCAGCCCGACCTCGTCACGTCGCAGCCCCGCCGTGTCCCACAGCAGCCGCTGGAGGTCGGTCCGGGTGAGCGGCAACGGGTCGTCGGTGTCCGCGGGAGGCACGAGGACGGGTGCCGCCCAGCTCTCGTCGACGTCGTCGGCCGCACGCGGCGCGGCCACCGCGGCCTCGACCACCCGCCGTCCGTACACCGCTCCCTCGAGCAGCGAGTTGGACGCGAGCCGGTTGGCTCCGTGCAGACCGTTGCAGGCGACCTCGCCGACGGCCAGCAGCCCCGGCAGCGACGTGCGTCCCCACAGGTCGGTGCGGATCCCGCCCATGAAGTAGTGCGCCGCCGGGGCGACCGGGACCGGCTCGCGCCCCCAGTCGAGCCGGAACGAGCGCACCGACGCGTCGATGGTCGGGAAGCGGCGGGCGAGGAAGTCGGCCCCGAGCGCGGTCGCGTCGAGCAGGACGGGGGCGCCGCCTTGACGAGCCATCTGCTCCGCGATGCCCCGCGCCACGACGTCGCGAGGGGCGAGCTCGGCGTCGGGGTGGACGTCGAGCATGAACCGGTGGCCGTCCGCGGCGCGCAGCACGGCACCCTCGCCCCGCACGGCCTCGGACACGAGCGGGCTCCCCGGCACCGCGAGGGCGGTGGGGTGGAACTGGTAGAGCTCGAGGTCGGCGGCGACCGCCCCCGCCCGCAGTGCCATCGCCAGGCCGTCGCCCGTGGCCACGGCGGGGTTGGTCGTGTACGGGTAGAGCTGGCCCGCTCCCCCGGTGGCGAGCACCACCTGGTCGCCGTGCAGCACCGTGCCGTCGAGGAGGACGACGCCCCGGACCACGCCGTCGTGGACCACGAGGTCGACCGCCATCGTCCGCTCGCGCACCTCGACGTCGCTCGCGCGCACCCGCTCGACCAGGGCGTCGGAGATGGCGGCGCCCGTCGCGTCGCCACCGGCGTGCAGGATGCGCCCGTGGGAGTGGGCGGCCTCCAGTCCTCGGGCCAGCTCGCCGTGGTGCACGTCGAAGCGCACCCCACGCCGCACGAGGGCGGCGACCGCGTCGGGACCCGCGGAGCAGAGCACCTGCACGGCGTCCTCGTCCGAGAGCCCCGCGCCGGCGGCCACCGTGTCGGCGACGTGCGACGCGACGCTGTCAGCGGGGTCGGTGACCACCGCCACGCCTCCCTGCGCCCAGCTGGTGTTGCTGGTGACGAGGTCGGCCTTCGTGAGCAGCGTGACCCGTACCCCGGGTCGGGCTGCCGCCTCCAGCGCCGCGGTGAGTCCGGCGACGCCGCTGCCGACGACGACCACGTGCCTCACCTCAGGCACCCCTCCCGGAGACGGCGACCGGGGAGGCGTCCTTCGGTCGCGCGGCGAGCATCCGCTCCAGGGCGACCTTCGCGTCACGCGCGACGTCGTCGGGCACGACGATCTCGTTGCGGACCTCGCCCTCCAGCAGGCCGTCGAGCACCCAGGCGAGGTAGCCCGGGTGGATCCGGTACATCGTCGAGCAGGGGCACACGACGGGGTCGAGGCAGAAGATCGTGCGGTCGGGGTGCTCGGCCGCGAGCCGGTTCACCAGGTTGACCTCGGTGCCGATGGCGATGACGTCGCCCGGCTGGCTGGCCGCCACGTACGTGCGGATGAGGTCGGTCGACCCGGCGGCGTCGGCGGCGTCCACGACCGGCATCGGGCACTCGGGGTGCACGACCACCTTGACGCCGGGGTGCTCCGCGCGCGCCTGCTCGATCTGCGCGACGGTGAACCGCTTGTGCACCGAGCAGAAGCCGTGCCACAGCAGCACCTGCGCGTCCTGCAGCTGCTCCTCGGTGTTGCCGCCGAGCGGCTTGCGCGGGTTCCACATCGGCATGCGGTCCAGCGGCACGCCCAGGGCCTTGGCCGTGTTGCGACCGAGGTGCTGGTCGGGGAAGAAGAGCACCCGGTGTGCCCGCTCGAACGCCCACTCCAGCACCGTGGCGGCGTTGGACGACGTGCAGACGATGCCGCCGTGGCGACCGCAGAACGCCTTGAGGGCGGCCGAGGAGTTCATGTAGGTGACCGGCAGGACGGGCACCTTGCCACCGGCGTCGGGACCCATGCCCGTGACGGGGTCGGCGTAGACGCGCTCGAGCTCCTCCCACGCGGTCTCCACCGACTCCTCGTCGGCCATGTCGGCCATGGAGCAGCCCGCGGCCAGGTTGGGCAGGATCACGTGCTGCTCCGGCCGCGCGAGGATGTCGGCGGTCTCGGCCATGAAGTGCACGCCGCAGAAGACGATGGTCTCGGCGTCGGGACGGGTGAGCGCCGCGTTGGCGAGCTGGAAGGAGTCGCCCACGAAGTCGGCGTGCTGCACGACCTCGTCGCGCTGGTAGAAGTGCCCGAGCACGACGAGCCGGTCGCCGAGCGCCTCCTTCGCCGCGCGGATCCGCTCGTGCAGGTCGGCGTCGTCCATCCGCTGGTAGGCGACGGGCAGCTGGCCGGGACGTACCACCGGCTCGGGGACGACGTCGTCCTCGGACGCCCCGGGTCCGTAGCCGGGCACGAGGTCGAAGAGCCAGGGGCCCTCGGCCAGCTCGGCGTCGCACGTGTCGCCGGGCCGTGCGGTGACGACGTCGTGGACGGACCCGGTGGGGACGGGACCGGTGGACAGGGTGCTGGTCATCGGATCTCCTCGGGGAGAGCCGCGCGCCGGTACAGCGCGGGCGGACGGTGGCTCGTGCCGGTGAGGTAGGAGCCGGTGGGGGTGACGGTCCCGCTCGCCAGGACCTGGCGGCGGAAGTTGGCGGGGTCGAGCGAGCGGTCGAGCACGGCCTCGTGCACGGCGCGCAGGTCGGCCAGCGTGAACTCGGGCGTGACGAAGGCGAAGGCGATCGGCGAGTACGTGATCTTGGCCCGCAGTCGCGCGAGGGCGTAGTGGAGGATCGCGTCGTGGTCGAAGGCGAGCCCGCGGACGTCGTCGGCGACGAACCACTCGACGTTCTCGCCGTCGGTGGCACGGGCGTCCTCGTCAGGTCGGACCAGCGCCCAGTAGACGATCGAGACCACCCGGTCCTCGGGCGAGCGGTCGACCGCGCCGAAGGAGTACAGCTGCTCGAGGTGTCGCGGCGCGAGGCCGGTGGTGCGCTCGAGCGTGTGGCGTGCCGAGGCCGCGAGGTCCTCGTCGGGGCGCAGCGGCCCGCCCGGGAGGGCCCAACGCCCCTCGTACGGCTCGCGGATGCGGCGCACGAGCGGCAGCCACAGGGTCGTACGGCCCGTCGTGGGGTGCGGGCGCAGCGCGAAGATGACCGTGGACACCGCCAGGCTGACCTGGCCGGTGTCGGTCTCGACGTCGGTGCGCATCGCTGCTCCCTTCGGGTTGACCTGACCTTAACCCCACCTTCTGGTCGGCTCAACTCGAAGTGCGGCGCATCTCACTCCTCGGGCACCGGCCAGGATGGGGGCCATGCAGATCCGCCGCCTGACCGAGGCCGACGAGGACGTCATGCGACGCCAGTTCACCGAGGCGTTCGGCGCCTTCGACCCGCCGGAGCCCCCCGTCCCCCTGATCGTCGACGGCAAGCGCTGGTGGGGTGCGGAGGTCGGCGGGCGCATCGTCGCGACGGCGCTGGACCGCGAGTATGCGTCGTGGTTCGGCGGCGTCCGCGTACCGACCGCGGGGATCGGCGGGGTCACGGTCGCGCCCGAGCACCGCGGAGCCGGTCTGCTCCGTCCGCTGTTCACGGCCATGCTGGCCGAGGCCCGGGAACGTGGCGCGCTCGTCTCGACGCTGTACGCCACCGCGCCGGCGCTCTACCGGCGGTTCGGGTTCGAGACCGTCTCCTCGCTCGACGACGTGCGGCTGCCGACCCACGCGCTCGCCGTGGGCGGCAGCACCCCCGTGCGGCGGGCCACCTCGGCCGACGACGACGCGATCCGCGCCGTCCACGACCGCGCGGCAGCCCGCGAGAACGGACCGCTCGCCCGCACCGGACCACTCTTCACGGAGTCGCCGACCCTGCGCGTCAGCGGCGTGAGCGTCGCCGAGCGCGAGGGCGAGGTCGTCGGCTACGTGTCGTGGGACCGCGGTCGCGGGTACGGCGCCGAGGGCGAGCTGGTGGTCGGGCAGCTGATGGCCGACGACGCCGACGCTTTGCGCTCCCTGCTGAGCCTGCTGTCGACGTTCGCGTCGGTCACGCCGACCGTCCGGATCCGCACCAGCGGCGTGCCGCCGTGGCAGCACCTGCTGCGCACGGCGCACCCGGAGACGGTCTCGTCGGCCCCCTACGCGCTGGCGGTGCTCGACCCGGCCGCCCTGGCCCTGCCGCGCGTGCACCCCGGCATCGACACCCGCCTCCCGTTCTCGGTCGACGGGCGCTCCCTCACCCTTGCGGTCGCCGACGGCTCGGGGCACGTCGAGCCCACGGGCACGACGACCGGCTGCCGCACGTTCACCCGCGGCGGCCTGGCGCTCACGTTCGCGGGCGCCGCGACGTCGGCCACGCTGAGGTCCCTCGGGCACGTCGAGGGCGACACCGCCGACGACGTCACCTGGGACCTGCTGTTCACCCGCGGCCCGGTGACGGTGCACGACTACTTCTGACGCTCACCGGAAGTCGCGCGAGCGGTGCCTGCCGATCGCCGCCGCCGTCTCGGGGTACAGCGACTCGATCCGCTCGATCCGCTCCGCGCGCAGGTTCGTCGCACCCTCGACGTTCTCGACGACCCCGCGCACGACCACGCCGGCCGCATTCTGCAGCACCCGACGGTGCTGCGCCCAGACATCGGCGAACACGACCACGTTGAGCATGCCCGTCTCGTCCTCCAGGTTGAGGAACGTGACGCCCGACGCCGTGTACGGACGCTGCTTGTGGGTGATGAGCCCGGCCACCCGGATCCGCCGACCCGTGCCGAGCGACGCGCACTCCTGCACCGCGCGGACGTCCTCGCGCACCAGCAGGGGACGCAGGTGCACGAACGGGTGGTCGGTGGGTGAGATGCGCGTGGCCCACAGGTCGGCCGTGGTCAGCTCGACGTCGCTCATGCCCGGCAGCATCGGCGGCGGCGCCTGCACGGCCGTGCCCTCCAGCAGGTCGGGCGCGTCGGTGTAGCCCGCGTTCCACAGCGCCTGGCGTCGGCTGAGGCCGAACACGTCGAACGCCCCTGCCGTGGCCAGGGCCTCCATCTGCGCCACCGACAACCGCGTGCGGCGCACCACGTCGGCCATGTCGGTGAACGCACGCTCCGCCCGGGCCGCCACGACCCGCTCGGCGTCGGCCTGCCCGATGCCCTGCACCTCCGTGAGCCCCAGCCGCACCGCGTGGTGGCCGTCGCGCCGGTGCTCGGCCAGCCGGGCCTGCAGCACGTCACGGGCCTGCGTGTCGTCGAAGTCGCCCGTCGGGGGCTGCTCACGGTGGGTGCAGGTGTCGAGCCCGGTCGGGGTGCCGGCCCCTTGACCCGGGACGAGGAGCTCCAGGTCGGCGTGGACCTGGGAGCGGGCGATGCAGGGTCGACGGACCTCCACCCCGTGCCGGCGGGCGTCGGCGGTGAGCGACTGCGGGGAGTAGAAGCCCATCGGCTGCGAGCGCAGCAGCGCCGCCAGGAACGCGGCCGGGGCGTGCAGCTTCAGCCAGCTGCTCGCGTACACCAGCAGCCCGAAGCTGAGCGCGTGGCTCTCGGCGAACCCGAAGTTCGCGAACGCCTGGATCCGCTCGTAGATCCCGTCGGCGGTCTCCCCCGTGATGCCGTGACGCTGCATGCCGGCGTACAGGGTCTCGCGCAGGCGCTCGATCCGCTCCGTCCCCCGCTTGGAGCCCATCGCCCGCCGCAGCAGGTCGGCGTCGTCACCCGTGCAGTCGCCCACCGTCATCGCGATCTGCATGAGCTGCTCCTGGAACAGCGGTACGCCCATCGTGCGCTCCAGCACCGGCTTCAGCAGCGGGTGGATGTGGTCGACCGGCTCCTTGCCCAGCCGGCGACGGATGTACGGGTGCACCGCCCCGCCCTGGATGGGACCCGGGCGGATGAGGGCGATCTCGATGACGAGGTCGTAGTACGAGCGCGGCCGCAGACGCGGCAGGGTGCCGATCTGGGCCCGGCTCTCGACCTGGAACACGCCCACCGAGTCCGCCAGGCACAGCATGTCGAAGACTCCGCCCTCCTCCTTCGGGATCGACGCGAGGTCCCACCGCTCCCCCGTGTGCTCGGCCAGCAGGTCGAACGTGTGCTGGATCGCCCCGAGCATCCCGAGGCCGAGCAGGTCGAACTTGACCAGGCCCATCCACGCGCAGTCGTCCTTGTCCCACTGCAGCACCGTGCGCCTCTCCATGCGGGCACGCTCGATCGGCACCACCTCACCGACTGGTCGCTCGGTGAGCACCATGCCACCGGAGTGGATGCCCAGGTGGCGAGGCGTCTTCAGCAGCTGCTCGGCGAGCTCGCGCACCAGCGGCGGCAACGGGTGGTCCTCGGCCGTCTCGACGGCCCGCCACGACTCGATGCCCTTGCTCCACGCGTCCTGCTGACCCACCGAGTAGCCCAGCGCCTTGGCGACGTCGCGGACGGCCGAGCGGGGCTGGTAGCTGATGACGTTCGCCACCTGGGCGGCGTTGCGCCGGCCGAACTGGTCGTAGACCCACTGGATGATCTCCTCCCGACGGTCGGCGTCGAAGTCGACGTCGATGTCGGGCTCCTCGTCGCGGGTGGCGGCCAGGAAGCGCTCGAACGGCAGGTCGTAGAGCATCGAGTCGACCGCCGTGATGCGCAGGGCGTAGCAGACCGCGGAGTTCGCGGCCGATCCGCGACCCTGGCACAGGATCCCGCGACGCCGCGCCTCGGCGACGATGTCGTGGACGATGAGGAAGTAGCCGCAGAAGCCCTTCGCCTCGATGACGGCCAGCTCACGCTGCAGCCGCTCCTCGGCGCGGTCGCGGTCGTGCGCGTAGAGGTCGTCGGCACCCTGGCGCACCAGCTCGCGCAGGTACTCCATCGGCGTGTACCCGGCGGGCACCTTGGTCTGGGGCAGCCGCGGCGCCGCCCGACGCAGGTCGAACGCCGCGGCCCGGGCGACGTCGACCGAGCGCGCCACCGCACCGGGGTACCGGCCGAAGCGCGCCTGCATCTCCGCACCCGAGCGCAGGTAGGCCTGGCCCGACGCCGCCAGCCAGCCGTCCATGTCGGTCAGGCTGCGTCGGGCGCGGACGGCTGCCATCGCCTGGGCCAGGCGGGTGCGTCCGGGGGTCGCCGCGTGCACGTTGCCGGTGGCCACCACGGGCAGGTGGTGCTGGGCGGCCAGCGCCGCCAGGGCGTCGTTCACGGTGGAGTCGGTCGGACCGCCGTGGTGGGTGAGCTCGACGTCGACTGCGTCGGCACCGAACAGGTCGACCAGGCGGCGCAGCGCGCGGGACGCGTCGGCCGGTCCGCCGGTGGCGAGCGCCTGGCGCACGAAGCCCTTGCGGCAGCCGGTGAGCACGTGCCAGTGCCCGCGACCCTGCTCGGCGAGCCGCTCGAGGTCGTAGACCGGTCGCCCCTTCTCGTCGCCGGCCAGCTGCGCCTCGGTGATGGCGGAGGCCAGTCGGTGGTAGCCCTCCACGCCACGGGCGAGCACGAGCAGGTGGCTGCCCTCGGGGTCGGGCACCCCTTGCTGCGGCGCCGTGAGACCGAGCGACAGCTCCGCGCCGAACACCGTGGGCAGGCCCAGCTCCTGCGCCGCCTCGGCGAAGCGGGCCACGCCGTAGAAGCCGTCGTGGTCGGTCAGGGCCAACGCCTCCAGCCCGAGGTCAACGGCCTGCTCGACCAGGACCTCGGGTGCGCTGGCACCGTCGAGGAAGCTGAAGTCGCTGTGGCAGTGCAGCTCGGCGTACGGGACGGTCGGCGCGCTCGTCGACGCACCGGGCTCGTCGGTGGGACGTGCGTAGCGCGGTCGCTTGCGACTGAACGCCGGCCCGTCGCCCCCGTCGGGCAACCGACCATCGGCAGAGCCGGGCAACCGACCATCGGCAGAGCCGGGCAACCGACCGTCGACGGGATCGGGCGGCAGGGTCGTCCCGCCGTCGCGGTCGGCACGCCGGTCCTGCGGGAGTGCGTGCGCCGGACGTCCGGAGAGCCGCGCCTCCAGCTCGCGCCAGGTGACGTCGGGGTTGTTCCAGCCCATCAGCGCCTCCCCCTCCCCCGCTGAGCGTGACGTTTGCGGGGTGCGGACGCGCTCGCGGCCCCGCGAACGTCACGCTCAGCGGGGAGGGTGGGCGTGAGGCGGTCAGTCATAGCGGGCCTCGGTCCACCAGGTGCCGTTCTCGACGACCATGAGCCAGGCGGTCCCGTCGACGCCGACCACCTGGAAGCGGGCCACCCGACGCGCCGCGGCCTCGTCCCACCAGAGCTCGTCGACGGGCCAGGGACCGGCCCACGACGCGACGGGACGCCACTGCTCGTCGCCCGTGGCGCGGAACCGCACCGGCTCGCAGCTGATCCCTCCGCGGCCGTCGACGCCGACCACCCGGTCGCCCGGTCCGACGACCTGGGCCGGTCGCGGGGCGGCGTACACGGTGGCCGGTGCGGGCGGCGGCACCGACCCGGGCCACGGGGCACCGACCGCCCGGGCCGGCTGCGCCTGCTCGCCCCACGTCGTCAGCAGACGGCGGGCGGCCGGCGCCCGACCGCCCTGCACCTGGGCCGCGAGCACACCGTCGTGCCCGACCAGACCCTGCACCCGGGCGATCCCCCGCTCGACGCGCTCGTCGTCGGCAGCCCGGGTGCCGGCCCCGAACAGCACCGGCGCGTGCTCGCCCACCGGCGCGACCGTCTCGGGCACCAGCCGCACTCCCCCGACCGGTCCGGGCAGCACCGTGCCCTGCAGCTGCCAGCGCACCCGGTCGACGACGTCGACGGCACCGAACCAGCGCGGGTGCGCCCAGCGGCGGGTGGAGGCGACGACGCCGTCGACCTCGACCTCGATCCCGAGGGCGGTGCACACGACACCGCGCTCGGCCAGGCGGGCGACGAACCGCTCGGCGACCGAGCGCAGGCTGAACGCGACGGTCTCGGCCCGGGAGACCGGCGGCTCGAGCGTGAGGACGCCGCTCAGCTCGGGCGGCACCTCGCGGCGGGCGAGCAGCCGAGGGTCCTGCCCCGAGGCGAGCCGGTGCAGCAGGGCGCCGTGCGCCCCGAACCGGGTGTGGACGTCGGAGGGGCGCAGCGCCGCCAGGTGCGCGAGGGTGGTCAGGCCCATGCGGCGCAGCAGGCTGACCACGTCGGGCGACTCGAGCACCTCGACGGGGAGCGGGGCCAGGAAGGCGGCGTCGGTACCGGGCTCGACGACGTGGACGTCCTGCGGCGCGGCCCGGCGGGCGGCCTGCTCCGCGGCGAACAGGGTGTCGGCGACGCCGAGCCGCACGTCCCACACCGCGAGCGAGACGACCCGCTCCGCGACGACGGCGGCCGCCTGCTCCTCCCCGCCGTAGAAGCGAGCCGGCACGGGCAGCGCACACAGCCCGGGACGCAACGGCGTGACCGCGGGGCTGAGCTCCTCGACGCCGAGCAGCACCTCCTCGAACGAGCGCGCCTCGACGTCGGGACGGTGGTCGGCCAGGTGCAGCTCGGGGCACCGCGCCTGGGCGTCGCGACGACGCATGCCCCGACGCACGCCCTCGACCCGTGCAGCGTGGTTGCACGCCAGCACCTGACCGCCCTCGAGCACGGCACCGGGCTCGTCGCGCGGCAGGTCGGGCAGGGCGGCCCGCACCGGCCAGTCGGGACACCACACCACGAGGGTCCTCATCCGGCGCTCCGCACGATCGCGGGCTCGCGCCGACGCGCGGGTGCGGCGTCGGGACGGGCCCGCTGCACGGTGAGGTCGGCCGCGGGCAGCAGGAGGTCCCGGGCGCGGCTCGGCGCCGTGCCGCGGCGGACCGCGACCGTGACCTCCCGCGAGCGCAGGTGTCCGTCGCCGGCGCCTGGACCCGCCCAGCGGGCGGCCTCGAGGGTGAGCCGGGCGTCGCAGCGCGGCCAGTCGCCCCACGGGACGAGCACGCAGCCCTGCTTGCGCAGCCGGGCCCCGAGGCGGGCGGCGTCGCCCTCGCCGACCGCCGTGGGCGGGCGGACGACCACGAGGCCCACGACGTCGACGAGCGCGGCCGTGACCTCCAGCCAGCGGTCCTGCGGGTCGGGCACCAGCACCGTGCGGTGCGGGTCGACGCCCATCGCGACCGCGGCCTCGACCCCCAGGTCGGGTGCGCCGACCACGGCGCACCACGTGCCGGCCGCGGACGGACCGGCCATGAGCAGCAGGGCCAGGCTGGCCGAGTCGACGCCGTACACGCCTCCGGTCTCCAGGCTCAGCAGACCCTCGAGGGCCGCGTGCGTGGGCACCGACTGGCGGGCGGGAGCGCCCTGCATCCGCTCGACCTCGCGCCGCAGCTCGGCGACGACCTCGAGGGCGGGACGGGCGGTGGACACCCCACCATGATCGAACAGATGTTCGAACGAGTCAACCGGATCGACGCACCCCGCGCCCGGTCGCCCGGGCGCGGGACGTGCCGTCAGACGTCGTCGCCGGCCTCCACCACGCCGAGCGGGATCGACCCGCCCGGGATGGCGTCGAGGAGCATGCGCGTGTAGTCCTCGCGGGGGTTCTCGAACACCTCGGACACGGTGGACTGCTCGACGACCTTGCCGTTCTGCATCACCAGCACGTTGTCGGCGATCTGCCGCACGACCGCGAGGTCGTGGGTGATGAACAGGTAGGACAGGCCCAGCTCGCTCTGCAGCTCGTTCAGCAGCGTCAGGATCTGCGCCTGCACCAGCACGTCGAGCGCCGAGACGGCCTCGTCGCAGATGACGACCTCCGGGTCGAGCGCGAGGGCGCGGGCGATCGCCACGCGCTGGCGCTGGCCGCCCGAGAGCTCGTTCGGGTAGCGCGTCATGACCGAGGCCGGCAGCGACACCTTGTCGAGCAGGTCGCGGATCTTGGCCTCACGCTCCTTGGCCGTGCCGACGCCGTGCAGCCGCAGCGGCTCCTCGATGGAGCGGTAGATGGAGTACATCGGGTCCAGCGAGGCGTACGGGTTCTGGAACACCGGCTGCATCTGGCGCCGCAGCGCGAGCTGCTGCTCCTTCTTGCGCAGGGTGGTGATGTCGACGCCGTCGAACTCGACGCTGCCGCTGGTCGCGTCGAGCAGACCGAGGACCATGCGGGCCACGGTCGACTTGCCCGACCCCGACTCGCCGACGATCGCGGTGGTCGTGCCGCGCTCGAGCTGGAAGGAGACCTGGTCGACCGCCGTGAAGTCGGTCGACTGCCCCGGCCGGCTGCCGCGGATCTTGAAGACCTTGGTGAGGTCCTTGGCCTCGATGATCGTGCCGCGGCCCTCCCCCAGCTCGTCGTCGTGCGTCGCGACCTCGGCCGCGATCTCGGCCGCCGTCTGCACGGCCTGCTCACGGACCTCGGCGCGGGCCTGCACCGACGAGAGCCGCTGCGAGGCGAGCGACGGTGCCGAGCTGACGAGCCGCTTGCTGTACGGGTGCTGGGGGTCCTGCAGGATCTCCAGCGCCGGCCCGGACTCCACGACCTGCCCGCGGTACATGACCACGAGGTGGTCGGCCCGCTCGGCCGCCAGGCCGAGGTCGTGGGTGATGAGCAGGACCGCGAAGCCCAGCTCGTCGGTGAGCCGGTCGAGGTGGTCGAGGATCTGCTTCTGGACCGTCACGTCGAGCGCCGACGTGGGCTCGTCGGCGATGAGCAGCTTCGGCCGTGCGGCCAGGCCCATCGCGATGAGCGCACGCTGGCGCATGCCGCCGGAGAACTCGTGCGGGTACTGCTGGGCCCGACGGGCCGCGTCGGGCAGTCCGGCCTCCTCGAGCAGCTCGACGACGCGGGCGTCGGCGGCCTTGCCCTTGGCGACGCCGTTGGCCTCGAGCGACTCCTTGATCTGCGTGCCCACACGCCACAGCGGGTTGAGGTTCGACATCGGGTCCTGCGGCACGAGGCCGATGGACGAGCCGCGCAGGGCGACGATGTCGGACTTCTTCGCGTGCGCGATGTCCTGGCCCTCGAAGAGGATCTGGCCACCGGTGATCCGTCCGGTGCCGGGCAGCAGGTCGATGATGGCGTGCGCCGTCGTGGACTTGCCCGAGCCGGACTCGCCCACGATCGCGACGGTCTGGCCGGGGTAGACGGTCAGGTTCGCGCCGATGACGGCGGGCACCACGGTCTTCTTGTCGGCCGCGAAGCCCACGTGGAGGTCCTTGACCTCCAGCAGCGGCTGGTCGGGGTTGAGGTCGCGGCTCATCGCTTCTTGGCCTTCGGGTCGAGGGCGTCGCGCACGGCGTCGCCGAGGAGGATGAAGCTGAACACGGTGAGCGCCAGCGCGCCGGCAGGCCAGAACATGGTGCCCAGCCGCTGCCCGGCACGCACCTGGTTCTGGGCGGCGGAGATGTCGTTGCCCCAGGACACGATGCTGGTCGGGAGCCCGAGGCCGAGGAACGACAGCGTCGCCTCGGCCACGATGAAGATGCCCAGCGACACGGTCGCCGTGACGATCACCGGGGCCAGCGAGTTCGGCACGACGTGACGGAGCAGGTTGCGCCGCGGCGTGGCACCGAGCGCACGTGCGGCGTCGACGAACTCCTGCTGCTTGGTCTCGATGACGGCACCGCGGGCGATACGCGCCACCTGGGGCCAGCCGAAGAGCGCCAGTGCGAGCACGATCGCCAGGACAGAGGCCCAGAACCCTCGGTCCGGGAACCACGAGTTGAGCGCCGAGAGCAGAACGATGGAAGCCAGCAGCAGCGGGATCGCATAGAAGATGTCCGCGACCCGCGAGAGCAACGAGTCGATCCACCGGCCGTAGAAGCCTGCCACTGCGCCGACGACCAGACCCAGCGCCGTGGCGATGAGAGTCGTCAGAAGGCCTACGGTGACTGAGGCCCGCGCGCCGTAGATCATGCGCGAGTAGACGTCACAGCCCTGACGATCGAACCCCAGAGGGTAGCCGGGTTCCGCGGGTCGGAGGCTCTTGCCTGTCCGGCAGAAGGTCGGGTCGTTGCTCGTGAACAGACCAGGGAATGCGATGACCACAGCCAGGAACAGGATCAGCGCAGCGGAGATGAGGAACAGCGGGTTCTTGCGCAGCTGCTTCCACGCCTCCTTCCACTGGCTCTCCGGCGGGGCCGTCGTGTCGAGGGCGCCGACGTCGTGCAGCGGGGTGTCCTCCAGGCGGGCGACGTAGCGCTCCTGCCCGGGACGGGTCTTCGACGGACGGCCGTCAGGCATAGCGGATCCTCGGGTCGAGCCAGGCGTAGAGCAGGTCCACGGCGAGGCTGGTGAGCACGTAGACGAGCACCATGATGGTGACCACCGAGACGATGGTCGGGGTCTCGCCGCGTCGGATGGCGTCGAAGGCCAGGTTGCCGACGCCGGGGACGTTGAAGATGCCCTCGGTCACGACCGCGCCGGCCATCAGGCCGCCCAGGTCGGCGCCGAGGAACGTCACGACGGGGATGAGGGAGTTGCGCAGCACGTGGCGGCGGTTGACCTGCCCGTCGGGCAGACCCTTCGCCCGGGCCGTGCGCACGTGGTCGGCGGTGAGGTTCTCGATCACCGACGTGCGCGTCAGGCGCAGCACGTAGGCGAACGACACGAGCCCGAGCACGATGGCCGGCAGCAGCAGCTCGCGGAACGTTGCCTGCGAGCTGACGAGCGCCGGCAGCGCCCCGAGCTTGATCCCGACGATCAGCTGGAGCACGAAGCCGAAGACGAAGATCGGCACGGCGATGACGAGCAGCGACACCACGAGCATCGTGGAGTCGAACAGCTTGCCGCGGCGCATGCCCGCGTAGAAGCCGGCAGCCACGCCGAGCACGGCCTCGATGACGAGGGCCATCAGCGCCAGCTTGATGGTGACGGGGAACGCGCGCTGGACGAGGTCGATCACCGGCTGGCCGCTGAACGACGTGCCGAAGTCGAGGGTCACCGCGCCCTTGAGGAACAGCAGCCACTGGACGATCTTGGGCTGGTCGAAGTGGTACTGCTCGCGCAGCGCCTGGTAGGTGCCCTCGGGCACGGGCTTGTCGCCGAACAGCGCGACGATGGGATCGCCTGGTCGCAGGAACACCATCATGTAGATGAGGAACGTCGCTCCGAGGATCACCGGGATCGCTTGGAGGAGACGCTTACCGACGTACCACCACATGGGCAGGACTCCTTGTCTGAAGGGGGCGGCGGTGCCGCGACCCGCCCCGACGATACGCCGGGGCACGAGGCACCACCGAGGGACCCGGACGCACCTGTGGGGCAACACCTGAGGTGTTGCCCCACGGGTGGTCGTGCGGGCGCCGGAGCTACTTCTTGGTGATGAGGTGCAGCTCGGGCTGGTTCTGCCAGTTGAACTCGACGTTCTCGACGTTCTTCGAGGCGGCGGCGGCCACGTTCGAGTACCACAGCGGGATGGCCGGCAGGTCCTTGAAGAGGACCTCCTGGGCCTGCGACTGCAGCTCGTATCGCTTGTCCTCGTCGGGCTCGCCGGCGATCTTCGTCATGAGGTCGTCGAACTCCTTGGAGGAGTAGTCGCCGTCGTTGGACCCGGCCTTGGTCTGGTACAGCGGGGCCAGGTAGTTGAAGATCGACGGGTAGTCAGGCTGCCAACCGGTGCGGAAGGCCGTCTTGATCGTGCGGTTCGTGACGTCGGAACGCAGCTCGTCGAACGTGGCGTAGGCCTGACCCTTGGCGTCGATGCCGAGGTTGTTCTTGAGCTGGTTGGCGATCGCGTCGACCCACTCCTTGTTGCCGGCGCCGTCGCCGTTGTAGGCGATGACGAACGAGCCCTTGAACGGGGCGATGTCGTCAGCCTGGGCCCACAGCTTCTTGGCCTCGTCGGCGTCGAAGGTCAGCACGTCGCTGCCCGGGATGTCCTTGTCGAAGCCCGGCATGACGGGCGCGGAGAAGTCCACGGCCGGCGTGCGGGTGTCGTCGAAGATGTTCTTGGTGATCTCGGGGCGGTTGATGGCCTTGGAGATCGCCTGACGACGCAGACGGCCCTCGTCGTTGGTGCCGAAGCCGGGCAGACGCTCGGGGATGGTGACCGAGCCGAAGACCGAGCCGGGCTCGGAGATGGCCTGGACCGAGCTGTCGGACTGGAACGTCGAGAGCGCGCTCGGCGGCACGGCGTCGAGGACGTCGAGGTCACCGGTCTGGACGGCGGTGTACGCCGTGTCCGGGTTGGTGAAGAACTTCAGCGTGACGCCGCCGTTCTTGGGCTTGCGGACGCCGTCGTACTCCTCGTTCGGGACGAGCTTGATCTGGACGTCGTGCTCCCAGGCACCCTTGCCGTCCATCTTGTACGGGCCGTTGCCGATCGGGTCCTCGCCGTAGGCCTTGATGTCCTCGAACGCGGACTCGGGCAGCGGGTAGAACGCCGAGTAGCCCAGACGCGCCGGGAAGTCGGCCTCGGCCTGGTTGAGCTCGATCGTGAAGGTCTTGTCGTCGACGACCTTGAGGCCCTCGAGCGTCTTGGCCGTCGGCTTCTCGGCCTGGACGGCGTCGAAGCCCTTGATCGGGTAGAAGAAGTAGCTGTTGAGCTGCTTGTTGGTGCTGAGCGCGCCGTAGTTCCACGCGTCGACGAACGACTTCGCGGTGACCGGCGTGCCGTCGGAGAACTTCCAGTCCTTCAGCTTCACGGTCCAGGTGACGTTGTCGTCGGACTCGATCGACTCCGCGACCTCGTTCACGCTCGAGCCGTCCTTCTGGTACGAGACCAGACCGGCGAAGAGCAGGTCGACGGCGCGGCCGCCGCCGGTCTCGTTCGTCGACGTGGGGACGAGCGGGTTCTGGGGCTCGGTGCTGAAGTTGGTGATCACCGAGTCGGTGGACCCGGAGTCGTCACCGCCTCCGCCGCAGGCCGCCAGGACGAGGCTGCCCGCGGCGAGCAGGGCTACGCCCGCGACGCGAGTACGTCGGGAGAGACGCATGGATTCCTCCTGTGAAGATGGGTGCACGCAGTCGCGTGCGCCCCTATTGCTATCACCGGCGGACGGGCCTTCGACAGGCCTCGGCGGGGACTTCACCAACTTGCAACCTGATCAGGATGGGCCATGATGCGTGGCCCTCACGGGCCATGGACGCGCACGAGGGGCCCCGGACCGTGTGGTCCGGGGCCCCTCGTGGTGGAGCGGGTGGTGATCAGCCCTTGCGCGACTTCGCGGCCTCGGTGGCCTGCGGCAGGACCGTCTTGAGGTCGCCGACGACGCCGAAGTCGACGAGCTCGAAGATCGGCGCCTCCTCGTCCTTGTTGACGGCGACGATCGTCTTCGACGTCTGCATGCCGGCGCGGTGCTGGATGGCACCGGAGATGCCGTTGGCGACGTACAGCTGCGGCGAGACCGTCTTGCCGGTCTGGCCGACCTGGAAGCTGTGCGGGTACCAGCCGGAGTCGACGGCGGCGCGCGAGGCGCCCACGGCCGCGCCGAGGGTGTCGGCGAAGGCCTCGACCTCGGAGAAGTCGCCGCCGGTACCACGGCCGCCGGAGACGACGATGGCGGCCTCGGTCAGCTCGGGACGACCCGAGGCGGCCTTCTCCTTGGTGGAGACGATCTTGGCGCCCTTGGCGGCGTCCGACACGTCGACGCTCACGGCCTCGACGGTGCCTGCGCCCGAGGCGGCCTCGGGGGCCACGGAGTTGGGCTTGACGGCGATGACCGGGATGCCCTTCGTGACCTGGGCGTCGACCGTGAAGTTGCCGGCGAAGACCGACTGCGTCGTGGTCACGGTGTCACCGTCGACCGTCACGTCGACGGCGTCGGTGATGAGGCCCGACTCGGTCTTGAGCGCGACACGGGCCGCGATCTCCTTGCCCTCCGTGGTGGAGGGCACGAGCACCGCGGCGGCGGAGGCGTCGGTGACGATCTTGGTGAGCGCCTCGGCCTTGGGGCCGACGAGGTACTCGCCGTAGACGGCGTCGTCGAGCTGGTAGACCTTCTCCGCGCCGTGCTCGGCCAGCGAGGCCGGGACGTCGGCGCCGAAGACGACGGCCGACGGCTCGCCGATCTTGCGGGCGATCGTGAGGAGCTCGAGGCTGGGCTTGGTGGCGTTGCCGTCGACGACGTCGACGAGCACGATGACTTCGGACATCTCTCTACTCCTGCTCAGACGAACTTCTTGGAGGCGAGGAACTCGACGAGCTTCGTGCCGCCGTCGCCCTCGTCGGTGATGATCTCGCCGGCCGTGCGCGGGGGACGCGGCTCGGTGGTGACGACCTTGGTCCAGGCGGCGTCGAGGCCGACCTCGGACGCGTCGACGCCGAGGTCGGACAGGTCCCACTCCTCGACCGGCTTCTTCTTGGCGGCCATGATGCCCTTGAAGGACGGGTAGCGGGCCTCGCCGGTCTGGTCGGTCACGCTCACGACGAGCTTGCCGGAGCCCTGGACCTCCTGCGTGGCGACGTCGCCGTCACGCTTGATCGTGACGCTGTCGCCGTCGACGCTGATCTCGCCGCCGAGGGTGACCGCGGGCAGGCCGAGGCGCTCGGCGACCAGGGTCGGGACGACGCCCATGCCGCCGTCGGTCGAGGCCATGCCGAAGAACACGAAGTCGTACTCGAGCTTCTCGAGCGCCTTCGCCAGCACGAGCGAGGTCGCGAAGGCGTCGGAGCCGGCGATCGCGTCGTCGTTCACGTGCACGCCCTTGTCCGCGCCCATCTGCAGGGCCTTGCGGACGGCGTCGGCGGCGTCGTCGGGGCCGACGGTCAGGACGGTGACCTCGCCGTCACCCTCCTCGACGACCTTGAGCGCCTGCTCGACGGCGTACTCGTCGAGCTCGGAGAGCAGTCCGTCGACGTTCTCACGGTCGACGGTGTTGTCGGACGAGTCGAAGGTGCGGTCGGCCGTGGCATCCGGCACGTACTTCACCGCGACGACGATGTTGGTCACGAGGACCCTCCTGTGGTCGGGGACGCGGCGTTCTACGCCGCGCTGTCGGGGACGTCCACCTTCCCACGTGGTGCTCCACGAGGTGAGGGCAGCCTTGCACGCAAGGTTACCGGCGAGTTACATACCGGGGCCAGGCGCGTCACCCATGGTATAGGTCACACGTCCGGGACACCTGTCGTCGCAGGCCTCGCGGGTCAGGATCGAGCGGGCCGGTGCAGGAGCGACGGGGCGAGCACGCCGACCGCCAGGTAGACGACCGATCCCCCGCCGTAGGCCACGAACGACTCCTTCGCGGCGGCATTCTCGCCGCTGAAGGAGACGAGCCCGCGCAGGGGCTGCGTGAGCGGGTCGGCGACGGTCGCGACCGACTGCAGCACGCCCGTCGACGGGTCGAACCCGAACGCCACGAGCAGCGCCGCGAGCGCGAGCGTGACCGACGCGACCAGGCCGAGGACGCCCAGCACCACGCCGACCAGTCCGACGAGGCGGCGAGCCGTCGACGGACCCTCCTGCGGGACCGCGGGCGGCTCGGGCACGTCGTCAGTGCCGGCGTCGTCGCGGCGCGCGACGGCCGCAGCGGCCTTCGCGCGGCGACGCTCGACGCGGTCGGCGCGGCGTGCGCGCGACGGCCGCTCCGTCGGCGTCGCCTCGACGGGCTCGCCGTCGGTCACGGACTCGGGGCCGGCCGACGTGTCGGTGTCGGTGTGACGTGCCTGCGGACGACCCGTCCCGGCGGACGCCGGAGCGTCGGCTGCGACGTCGACCGCGGGCACGACCTGCGTCGCGACCAGGTCGGCGGGCTCCTCCGCCGGAGCCTCGGGCTCCTCTGTGGGGACGGCTCCCACCGCTTCGAGCAGCGCGGTGTCCTCCTGCGACGCCGAGGGCTCGGAGGAGGCGCTCGTCGGACCGTCAGGCGCGGGCTCGTCGACGGGCGGCTCGGCACGGTGGATGCCGGGCGGGGTGGCCAGCGCGGCCCTCGCAGCCGCCTTGCTCTCCGCGCGACGACGCGCCTTCGCCTGGGCGGCCTCCTCGGCGAGCCGCTTGCTCTCGGCGCGCTCCTGCTCGCGCTCCTCGGCCTCGGCCGCCGACTGCTCGGCCTCCAGCTGCTTGACCTCCTCGGCCCACACCCGCTCACGCTCCCGCTCCGCGGCAGCCTCCTCACGGGCGCGTGCCCGCTCCTCACGGGCGCGCTGCTTCTCGGCCTTCGCCTCCGCACGTCGCTGTGCCCGCTCGCGCCTCGCCGCGTCGCGGCGGGCCGCCTTGGCCTCCCGCGAGCCGGGCGCGGGCTCGGTCTCGGGTCGGCGCTCGGGCGTGTCGAGGGCTGCCTCGGCCCTCGCCAGCGGGTCCGGGCGCGGACCGCCGTGGGTCGCCGCGATCCACGCGAGCGAGCCAGGCACGAGGTCCTCGTAGGAGCGCGTGACGCCGGGCGTCTGCACCGGCGCGGCAGCCGGGTCCGACCCGGACGCGTCTGCCGGCACCGAAGCGTCGGACGACGGGTCACCGTCGCCGTCCGCCTGCGCGGACGGCGCATCCAGCCCGGCGACGATGGCGCCGGCCGTCAGGTACTCAGGATCGCCGGATGACCCTTTTTTTGGTCGGGGGGACGGCTGCCCCGGGTCCGTCGCTCACCTCCGACGAGGCGTCGGGACCGACCTGGCTGGGCGGCTCGCCGGCCGTCGACCTCTCCTCGACGAACTCCGCCACGGCGGGTGGCTCGAGCTCCGCGAAGCTCGGCACCTGCTTGGCCGACTGGTTCGCCGCGACGATGTGCGCCTGGGCGACGCGCTCGGCCTCCGCCTCCGCCGCCGCCACCCACTGCATCGCGGTGGCCTCGGCCTCGGCCAGCTTCTCCTCGGCCGCGGAGCGTGCTGCGGCGACGGCCTGCGTCAGACGTTCCTGCGCGTCCAGCTTGGCGCGCTGCACGACGCGGTCGGCCTCGGCGCGGGCCTCCTCGATGCGGCGCTCGGCGTCCTGCTCGGCCCGTTCGCCCACGGCTCGCGCCTCGGTCTCGGCCTGGGCGATCCGGGCCGCCGCCTGCTGCTCGGCCTCGGCCAGCCTCCGCTCCGCCTCGACCCGGGCCTGCTCTGCCTCCTCCGCCTGACGGCGAGCGGCCTCCTCACGCGCGGCGGCTGACGCCCGTGCCGCGTCGGCGGCCTCGGCGGCGACGCGCTCGGCCTCGGCCTGCGCCGTGCGCACGCGCTCCTCCGACACCCGCTCGGCCTCGGCCAGCTTGGCCGACGCCTGGTTGCGCTCGTCCTCGGCCTGACGGGCGAGCTCAGCCGCCTCCGCGGTGACCCGCTCGACGTGCGCACGTGCCTCGTCGCGCTCGCGCGCCAGCTCGGCGGCAGCCTGCTCGTGGCGCTCGGCGGCCTCGGACGCCAAGCGCTCCGCCTCGGCCTTGGCCGCAGCGAGCTGCTCGTCGGCGGCGCGCTCCGCGTCGGAGAGCCGCACCGCGATGGCGACACGCTCCGCAGCGACCTCCTGCGCGTACTTCTCGGCCTCGGCCTTGGCGACGGCCACGTGCTGGGCGGACGTGCGCTCGGCATCGGCGACGACCTTCTCGGCCTCCAGACGCACCTGCTCGAGCTTCGCCTCCGCCTCGGCCCGCTCCTTCTCCAGCTGCTGCAGGGCCGCCTCACGGTCCTGGCGAGCGGCCTCGGCCAGCTTCTGGGCCTCGGCGCGCGCCTCGCTGATCCGGCGCTCCGCGTCCTGCTCGGCCGCGGCCAGGCGCCGTTGCGCGGCGTCCTCGGCATCGCGCTCACCCTGGGCGAGACGCTCGGCGGCGGTGCGCGCCGCCTCCTCCTCGGCCTCGGCGATGCGGCGCTCGGCCTCCGCCTTCGCCTCGTCGAGACGCTCCTGCGCGGCGCGCTCGGCCTCCGCGCGGGCCGCCTCGACCCGGGCGTCGGCCTCCTGCTGCAGCTGCTCGATCTTGGCGGCGGCAGCCTGCCGCTCGCGCTCGATCTCGACCGTGACGCGCTCGGCCTCGGCACGTGCGGCGCGCACCCGCTCCTCCGCGGCCTGCTCGGCCGCTCGGAGCCGGCCCTGCAGCACCTCGCGCTGCTCGGCCTCGTCGGCGCGGATCCGCGCGGCCACCTCGGCGCGCTCGCGCGCGGCCTCCTCCATGAGACGAGCGGCCTCGGCGCGGGCGGCGCTGACGCGCTGCTGCGCGGCGGCACTGGCGGCCGCGAGCTTCTCGGCGAACGTGCTGGGCGCGGGAGCCTGTGCGGCCTGGTCGTCCTCGGCGGGCTGCTCCGGCGTCACGGGGGTCTCCTCGGCCTGCACGGCCTCGTCGTCCGACGGGACCGAGGCGGCCTCCGTCGTCTCCTGCTCGAACGTCTCGTCCTGGACCGCAGACTGTTCGGCAGTGGTCTGCTCGGCCTCGGCCTGCTCGGCAGCGGCACGCTCAGCCTCCGCCTGCTCAGCGGCAGCACGCTCAGCCTCCGCCTGCTCAGCCGCAGCACGCTCAGCCTCCGCCTGCTCAGCCGCAGCACGCTCAGCCTCCGCCTGCTCAGCCGCAGCACGCTCAGCCTCCGCCTGCTCAGCCGCAGCACGCTCAGCCTCCGCCTGCTCAGCCGCAGCACGCTCCGCCTCAGCCTGCTCAGCCGCAGCACGCTCAGCCTCCGCCTGCTCAGCCGCAGCACGCTCCGCCTCAGCCTGCTCAGCCGCAGCACGCTCCGCCTCAGCCTGCTCAGCGGCAGCACGCTCGGCGTCCGCGTCCGCGTCGGCGTCCGCGGTGGACGCGGTCTCGGGCTCCGCGAGGGAGGCGGCCGTCGGGGGCGCCCAGCGGCGCGTGCCCGCGGAGACGGCGACCTCGCGCGGCTCGTCGTCGGCGTCCTCGACCGCCGGCAACGTCTGCGTCGCGTCGGACAGCGCCGCGTCGATGTGCTCGTCGTCGGCCGACGGCGCGGCCGTCGCCTCGACGGCCGGCTGCTCTGCCGTGGCGGAGACCTCCGCCGCCGACGTGGTCGTCTCGGGCGTGCTCACCTCGGGCGTGGCCATCTCGGGCGTGGCCGTCTCCTGCGGCGCGACGGGCTGCGGCTCGGGCTCGCTCGCCTGCGCGGCCGCACGCTCCTGGGCCTCGATGGCCTCCTCGGCCGCCTTGAGGGCGGGCTCCGGCTCGTCGCCGTCGCGGCGACCTCGGCGAGAGGCGTTGAACGCGCGGGCGGCGTTGCGCTCGGCGCGTCGCTTCTCGGCAGCCATCTGCCGCGCGGCACGCTGGGCCGCGCGCTTGGCCCGTCGGTCGTCCGGCGCGCCGCGTCGCACGTCGTCCGCGGCAGCCTCGGTGTCGCCGCCGGACTGCTCCAACATCTCGGCAGCCACCTTCAACGGATCGGCGCGTCGACGCTCCTGCGGCTGGTTCGAACCTGAGTCGGTCATGACTACCCTTCTCGCGAGCACGGCGGCACGTCGCAGCACAGTATGCCCCATGCGTCCCTGGTGCCACAGGTGTTCCGTGGCGATGTCGAGGCGTGAGACCTCAGACCCGTAGCGGCGTCCTCCCCGCGTCGGTAGTCCGCCCTCTCACGACCCACTGAACGTGGCCTTCCCGGGCCCGTTCTCGACGAAGGAGTCCATGCCGGCGCGGCGGTCGTCGGTGGCGAACAGTCCCGTGAACTCGATCCGCTCGATCTCCAGCCCGGTCTGCAGGTCCGTCTCGAGCCCGCGGTCGACCGCACTCTTGGCCGCCCGCAGCGCGAGGGCCGGTCCCCCGACGAAGCCCCGTGCCCACGCGACGGCTGCGTCGAGCACCTCGTCCGCCGGGAGGACGCGGTCGACGAGACCGATCCTCAGCGCCTCCTGCGCGTCGACGAAGCGTCCGGTGAAGATGAGGTCCTTCGCGACCGACGGCCCCACGAGCCGCGCGAGCCTCTGGGTGCCCCCCGCGCCGGGGATGATGCCGAGCAGGATCTCCGGCTGCCCGAGCTTCGCGTTCTCCGCCGCGAACCGCACGTCGGTGGAGAGGGCGAGCTCGCAGCCCCCGCCGAGGGCGAAGCCGGTGATCACGGAGACCGTCGGCTTGCCGATGGCGGCGACCGCGCGCGTGAACTCCTGCAGGAGATGACCGTGGCGCACCATCTCCTGGTACGACATCGCGGCCATCTCCTTGACGTCGGCCCCGGCCGCGAACACCTTCGGTCCGCCGTGCAGCACGACCGCCGCGACGTCGTCGCGCGTGTCCACCTCCCGCGCCACCTCGACCAGCTCGCGCTGGACCTGCGCGTCGAGCGCGTTCATGGGCGGGCGGACGAGCTGGACGAGGGCGACGCCGTCGGTCACCTCGAGCTGGACGAGCTGGGTCACGCTGGTTCCTTCCGTCGGGCCGGCGTCGTGACACCGGCCACCAAGCCGTGGCCGTGAGCATAGGAGGAGCGCCACCTGCTCCGACGCGCGGGTGAACAGGGTGCGGACCGCCTCCGAGCCACTAGCGTGTCCCCATGGTCGCTCGGGTCCCGGTGCTGGAAGTCCGTCCGTGCCTCGACCGCGGACGGTTCCCGGCCAAGGTGGTCCCCGGCGAACCGCTGACCGTCGAGGCGCTCGTGCTGCCCGACACGGTCGACGTCGGCGCAGCGGTGGTGCTCACCGCACCCGACGGCAAGCGACGCGACCCCGTGCCCATGCAGCACCACGGCGACCACGTCTGGTCCGCCACGGTGACGGCCGACGAGGTGGGCGCGTGGACCTACCACGTGGAGAGCTGGCAGGAGTCCCTGCGCACGTGGGCGGCCCGGGTCGTGGGCGACATCGACCACGGGGCCGACCCGGAGACGGTGCTCGCCCAAGGCAGTGCCCTCGTGCTCGCGCTCGGCAGCGAGGACCCAGCGGCACTGGAGGTGGGCGACGACCTCCTCGACACCGCCACGCCCGCCCACGAGCGGCTCGCCGAGGGCCTGGCGTACGTGGCGTCCCTCCCCGACCACCTGGGTCGGGCCGACGTCGGCTCGACCGAGCCGCTCCCCCTGCGCGTCGACCCCGAGCGGGCCCTCGTCGGGGCCTGGTACCGCCTGACGCCGTCCACGCCCGACGGCACGCTCGCCGACGCCGCCGCACGCCTGGACCACGTCGCCGCCCTGGGCTTCGACGTCGTCCGCCTCCCTCCGGTGCACCCCACGCGCGGGCGTCCGTGGCACGCCGCCCCCGTCGTCGGGCCGCACCTCGACGTCGACCCGCGCCTCGGCACCGTCGCCGACCTCGACGCCCTCGTGCAGCGGGCCCACCAGGTCGGGCTCGAGGTGGCCCTGGAGCTCACGTGGACGGTCGCCTCCGGTCACCCGTGGCTCGAGCAGCACGCAGGCTGGTTCGTGCCGACCGGGGACGACACCTGGCGGCTGGATCCCGATGCCGAGCCGGCCGGCGTGCTCGGTCTGGTGCTCGAGACGCTCGTCGGCTGGGCCGACCGTGGCGTCGGCGCCTTCGTGGTCCGGGACGCGCACCACTGGCCGCTCGGGCTGTGGGAGCACGTGCTGCGCGAGCTGGCCGCGGCAGCACCCGACGTGCTCCTGCTGTCGGAGGGCGACGCGAGCCCCGCGCAGGCTCACGCCCTGGCGCTCGTCGGGTTCCACCAGACGACGCCCGCGCTGCACGACGCCCTCGGCCTCGCCGACGTGGAGGACGTCCTGGCCGGCGTGGGGCGCGGGTCGGTCACGCGGACGCACCTCGTCGCCGCGCCCGCCGGCGGGCGCGCCTCCACCCTGGACGACGGTGGCGCCGCCACGCGGTGCGCGTGGGCGGCGGTCGCCGCGCTGGGCAGCCCGGCCTGGGAGACGAGCAGCACCCTGGAGGAGGTCGACGGCCCCAGCTCGGAGCCGGAGCCCGACGTGGCGACCCTCCTCGGTCGCCTCAACGAGCTGCGTCGTGCGCACCCAGCCCTGCGTCGCCGACGCGGCCTCGTGCTGCACCGCGTCCACCACGCCGGTGTGCTCGCGTTCAGCCGGAGCGACGGCGAGGACACGCTGCTCGTCGTCGTCGACCTGTTCCCCGCCTTCCCCAAGTCCGTCGGCGTGCCGGACGCGCTCGGCGCGCCGGGAGAACGGCTGCAGGACGAGCTGGACGGCACCTGGCACACCCTCGACGCACTCACGCTCGACCCTGCGCACCCCGTCCGCGTGCTGACGGCACGCCGTTGAGCACGCACGTCCACGCGCCGGACCCCGCTGCGTGCCGGTGACCGGCCGCGTACGGTGACGACGTGACCGCCATCCTGCGTGACGACGACCTCCACCTCGAGCCGACGAGCGGCGCGGACGGCCTGCGCGGCTGGTCCGTGGTCGTCGGCGGGGAGCGCCGCGGCACGATCGCCCTGCTCGACGAGGGCCGCGGCACCGGCTCGGTGCGCTGGAACACCGGCACCGGCGAGCAGTCGCTGGGCCTGGCCGTGCGCGCCCTGCGTCTCGTGCTCGCCTACGCGTTCGACGACCTCGCGCTGCAGAGGATCGAGGCACGTGTCCCGGTCGAGCGCACCGGCGACGTCCGCGCGGCGTCGATCAGCGGGTTGCGTCGCGAGGGCATCGCGAGGGGTGCCGGCGACTCCCCCGACCGCGCCCTGCTCGCGCGGCTGCGCGACGACCCGCCGGCCGACAGCCGCGACGGCTTCATCGCGCTGCTGAACGCCGGCCTGCCGACGAAGCGGGTCATCTCGCAGGGTGTCCTTCGTGACGGCGAGGGCCGGGTGCTGCTCTGCCAGCTCACCTACAAGCAGGAGTGGGACCTGCCCGGCGGTGTCGTGGAGGTCGGCGAGTCGCCGTCGGAGGGGCTCGTCCGCGAGCTGGAGGAGGAGCTCGGGCTCACCCTGACCGTCCACGGCCTGCTGACCGTGAACTGGCTCCCGGCGTGGCGCGGGTGGGACGACGCCTGCGTCTTCGTGTTCGACCTGGGCGTGGCCGACGCCTCCGTCGTCGACACCATGGCACTGCAGCCGACGGAGATCGCCGGGGTGCACTGGTGCGACGCCGACACGGTCCGCAGTCGCGCGACCGCTGCCGCGACCGAGCTGCTCGAGGCGCTCGCCGAGGGGGACGTCCCGCCCTACCGCGAGGCGCCGCTCGCCCCCGAGCCGCCGGTGGTCTGAGCCTTCGGGGCCGCCCTCAGGGCCCCTCGGCCTCCACCACGCCGCCGTACTGGCCGATGACGCGTGGGCGTCCCGACCCGCCGGGGATCTCGACCAGCACCTGGTGCAGGTAGCGCAGACGCCCGGACGAGGACACCCCCGACTCGAGCAGCGCCTTCTGCGGCGAGTCGTCCGGCCAGGTCACCTGGATGCCGTCGCGCACGCGGTAGGAGTCGACCCGCTCGAGGGTGGCGAAGACGAGTGCTCCGCCGTCAGCGGTCCGCAGTGCGTGCGTGACCTTCTCGGCCTTCCACGTCTGCCCGAACCGGACGCCGTCGAGGGAGGCGTTGCGTCGCGCCGCGGTGCGCATCTGCGCGCGGAAGTCGTCGTTCTCGATCGTGCGCGCCGCAGCCGCCGACGGGTCCTCGAGAGCGGCGGCGTAGCGGTCGGCGGCCTGCTGGGGCGACATGCTCATGCCCGTGGCGCTGCGGGGGTCGACCGTCAGCGCCGCGCCGTCGCGCTCCCGCAGGTCGGGAAGACGCGTGCTCAGCACCGTCTCGGGACTCGCGACGAGGAACCAGGGGTCGACGGCCGACCCGCGCTCGAAGACCTGCACGCGGTTGACCTTCGCAGCCTGGTCGCGCACCTCCACGACGAACCAGAGCGGGTAGGCGGTGAACCGGGGCACTGCGAGCCGCTCGACCTGGTCGGACGTGCCGTCGGACCCCACGCCGCGCGAGAGGCGCTGCGCGACGTCGAAGGAGCCGGTGTCGATCGCGAGCACCGCCCCGCTCTCGACCGTCGACAGCGGCTTGGGGTCGAGCAGCTTCGCGGCCGCCTCCCCGACCTGGTCGTAGCGGCTCAGCACCTGCTCCACCCCGGCGCGGTCGATCGGGACCGTCGAGGCGGGGCGGTCGTCGCGAGGGCGCGGCACGGTGCAGGACGTCAGGGCCAGCACGCAGGCCAGCAGCAGCACCACCGGAGCGGACCGTCGGCTCATCGGTCCCGCCTCCCGTCGTCCGCCGGCGCGTCGTCGACGTGCTCGTCGTCGGCGAGCTCGTAGTCGGCCAGCTCCTCCTCGGACACCTCGTGCTCCACACCGTCCTCGTCGACGAACACGTAGACGACCGCCGGAGGCGGCACCTCGCCGGCCCCGGTCCCTGTCCCCGTCTCCGTCTCCGTCGCGATGGTGACGGAGGTGTCCGGGTCAGGGTCGGTCAGTTCAGGACTGGGCGGGTCGGGCCTGGTCGGGTCGGGGCTGGTCGGGTCGGGGCTGGTCGGGTCGGGCGCGTCGGCGGCCAGACGCTCCTGGAGGCGCGCCGCCTCCTCGGCCGTGATCTCGTGCTCGACCCCGTGCTCGTCGACGAACACGTAGACCTCCTCCCTCCACGACCTCGACCTCCTCCCCCAGCTCCTGCGCCCCGGCGTCGCGCTCGCGCCACGGACGTCGAGGACCCGCGGTCGCCACCGACGGGCCGCGCCGCAGGAGCAGGCCCGACCAGGCGAGTCCCAGTCCGACGAGCAGTGCGCCGAGACCGAGGCCGAAGCCGCCCCTCACGCCGTACGCGAACGTGACCCGCAGCCCCGAGAGGTCCGAGGCGCCGACGGCGAGGATCGCGAGCGAGACCGGCGTGTCGGGCAGGGTCGTGCTGATCGACGCACCCCCCAGGCCCGCCGAGTCGGCGATCCACCAGTCCAGGGCCGTGGGTGCGCCGGGAAGCGCTGGTCGACCCCGACGCTCCGCCGTGCGCACCGTCCACGGCGCGCGGAACGAGGTGACCTCGAGCCGTCGTGTGCCGGCCAGGTAGTCCTGCACGTCGACGGTGTTGCCGAGACCGACGAACACCGGCTTGTTCACGGGGACCTCCACCAGGACGTCGACCTGCAGTCCGCGGTAGGTGATGACGTCGGGCGCCGTGACCACGGCGACGCCGTCGGTCCGGACCGCGTGCGGTCCCGTCGTGAACCGGCTGTCGGGGCCGAGCACGACCATGACGGCTGCTCCGGCGAGGGCGATGAGAAGACCGACGACGACGAGCGGCCAGGCCAGACGTCGCGCCATCACCCCTCCTCGCCGTGGCTGCTCCCACGGCTGCCGTCGCCGCACCCTAACGCGCGGGCGAGGCCCTCGCCGTCAGAAGAGCGCCGACGCCAGGGCGCGTCGCGCGTCGGCGACGCGGGGGTCGGTGGTGCCCACGACCGTGAACAGCTCCAGGAGCCGCTCGCGGATCCGGTCGCGGTCCTCACCGCGAGCGGTGCGGACCAGTCCCACCAGGCGGGCGAACGCGTCCTCGACGTGGCCGCCGCTCACGTCGAGGTCGGCGACGAGCAGCTGGGCGTCGACGTCGTCCGGGGCGTCCGCGGCGGCCTTGCGGGCCTGCTGGAGGTCTGCGTCCTTCGTGCGGGCGAACAGCTTCACGCCGGCGAGACGCTCGGCGACCTCCGCGTCGCCGGGGTGCTGCAGGGCGAGCCGCTCGTACTCGGCCACGGCCGTGTCGGTGTCACCGGCGGCGAACGCCGCGTCCGCAGCAGCGAAGCGCGGGTCGTCCGCGGGCTCCTCCGGCTCGGCGGACTCGCCGCCGGCCGGGGTCGCACGTCCGGTCAGCCCGTTCTGCACCGCGAGCGCCACCAGCTGCTCGAGGTACTGGCGCACCTCGGTCTCCTCCGCGAGGCCCTGGAAGAGCGGCACCGGCTGGCCCTTCACGAGCCCGACGACGACGGGGACGCCCTGCGCCTGGAGCGCCTGGGCGATCGCCGGGTTGGCGTCGATGTCGACCGCAGCGAGCAGGATCCGTCCCTCGAGCGTGTCGACGACCCGTCCGAGCAGGTCGACGAAGTCACGGCTCTGGGGTGCGCGGGGCGACCAGAGCGCGAGCACCACGACGTGCTGCATGGACGCCTCGAGCGCGACGGTCTGGAAGGTCTGCTCCGAGACGTCGACCGTGTAGCCACCGCCGGGACCCGACGGACCGGCCGGCGGAGCGGACGGCTTGGCCAGGGCGGAGAGGTCGATGGCACCAGGGCGCGAGAAGCTCATGGCCCCATCCTAGGAACTCGCCCCCGGCGGCGGCTCCCCCTGCCGCCTGCGAGGTCCGAGGGTCCGGTGCGTCAGCGTCCGTCGGGGAGGGGCCGCGGACCGTCCGGGCGCGGCCCGCGCAGCCCGGCGCGCTGCACGACCCGCTGGATCGTCAGGTCGCGCTCGTCGGGATCGCCGATGTAGCGGATGTCGCGCAGCCCCTGCGCCTGCGCGGCCGACTCGAACACGAAGTGCCCGTAGCCCAGCAGGCGCCCCACGAACGGCTTCTCGACCGTGATGTCGAGGATGCGGGTGATCGGCATCGTCGCGATGCGGACCGAGAAGACGCCGGAGGCGCGGAAGACGCGCATGTTGGTGATCACGAAGACGTCCCGGTGCTCGCGGGCGACGGCGAAGAGCGCGTACCCGAGCCCGCCGGCCGCCAGCAGCAGGAAGAACCAGCCCAGCTGGATGGGGCCGACGAACGCGAGCACGCCGACGAGCAGCGCGGCCAGTGCGACCGCCGCGGGGCGCAGGTACACGACGCCGTGCTTGCGCACGAGGTCGATGACGTGCTCGCCCTCCTCGGCGAGGAGGTGACCCTCGACGTCCTGGTCCGGGATCCGCGCCAGCAGGGCGGCCAGCGCGGAGCTGCCCAGCACGGGACTACCGGGTGAGCTCGTCGACGAAGATGAAGACCTGCCCGAAGGCGTCGATGACCGCGTTGACCGCACCGCTGACCGCGTCGGCAGCGCCGGCGGGCGCGGTCAGCAGGTAGTAGACCACGAACGCGGCGACGAGGAGCACGAGGACCTTCTTCAGCACGGCACCATTCCTACCCCAGGCGGGCCTCGCGACCCGGCAGGCGCGCCCGGCGTGGCCCGTCCCACGTCACCGGGTCGTCGGCGGCGGACTACTGGACGACGTCGAGCAGCACGTCGGCGGCGGCGAACGGGTCCTGGTCGCCGGCCAGCACGTCCGCGGCGAGGTCGTCGAGCCTCGCGTCGGCGCCGACGTGCCCGAACCGCTCCCGCAGCTCGTGCACGGCGACCGCCTCGATCTCGCGTCGGGTGCGGGCGAGCCGACGACGACGCAGGTCGCCGGAGGCCTCCTGGTGGGCCCGGTGACGGTCGATCTCGGTGACGACGTCGTCGATCCCCTCGTCCCGTGACGCGACGGTGAGCAGGATCGGCGGCTTCCAGGCACCCTCGGGCCGTTCGGCCATCGCGACCATGGAGCGCAGCTCGCGGCGGGTGGACTGGGCACCGTCGCGGTCGGCCTTGTTGACGACGAACACGTCGCCGACCTCGAGGATGCCGGCCTTCGCCGCCTGGATGCCGTCGCCCATGCCGGGCGCGAGCAGGACGAGCGTGGTGTCGGCGAGCCCGGCCACCTCCACCTCCGACTGTCCGACGCCCACCGTCTCGACGAGCACGACGTCGCAGCCGGCCGCGTCGAGCACCCTCAGGGCGTGCGGCGCGGCCCACGACAGCCCGCCGAGGTGCCCGCGGCTGGCCATCGAGCGGATGTACACGCCGTCGTCCGTGGCGTGGTCGCCCATGCGGATGCGGTCGCCGAGCAGCGCACCCCCCGTGAACGGCGACGTCGGGTCGACGGCCAGGACGCCCACGCGCTTGCCGCGCGCCCGCAGCGCCGTGACCAGGGCGGCGGTCGACGTCGACTTGCCGACGCCGGGTGAGCCGGTGAGGCCGACCACGTGCGCCCGGCCCACGAGCGGCGCCAGGGCTGCACTGACCTCGCGCAGCACGGGTGACTCGTCCTCCACGAGGGAGATGAGACGGGCGACCGCCCGGGGCTGCCCCTCCCGCAGTCGCGCGACGAGGTCGGCGACGTCGGGTGCGCGCAGGCGCGAGGCAGCCACGGGCGGTCGGTGGGGGTTCGTCGGCGTCAGGCGGACGGCACGGTGATCAGCAGGGCGTCGCCCTGGCCGCCGCCACCGCACAGCGCGGCCGCGCCGAGGCCACCGCCACGACGCTTGAGCTCCAGCGCCAGGTGCAGCACGATGCGCGCGCCGCTCATGCCGATGGGGTGACCGAGGGAGATCGCACCGCCGTTGACGTTGACGATGTCCTCGGAGATGCCGAGCTTGCGCGTGGAGGCGATGCCCACCGCGGCGAACGCCTCGTTCAGCTCCACCAGGTCGAGGTCGGCAGCGGTCTTGCCCTGCTTGGCGAGCGCCTTCTCGATCGCGTTCGCGGGCTGCTCCTGGAGCGTGGAGTCGGGGCCGGACACGTTGCCGTGCGCGCCGATCTCGGCGATCCAGCTGAGGCCCAGCTCCTCGGCCTTGGCCTTGCTCATCACCACGACGGCTGCGGCGCCGTCGGAGATCTGGCTGGCCGTGCCGGCGGTGATGGTGCCGTCCTTGGAGAACGCCGGACGCAGCCGGCCGAGCGACTCGGCGGTGGTGTCGCCGCGGACGCCCTCGTCGGCGGCGACGACGACCGGGTCGCCCTTGCGCTGAGGGATCTCGACGGGGACGATCTCCTCGTCGAAGACGCCGTTCTTCTGCGCGGTGGCCGCGAGCTGGTGGGACCGGGCGCCGAAGGCGTCCTGCTCCTCCCGGGTGAACGCGTCGAGGTCGGCGTTGCGCTGCTCGGTGAGCGCGCCCATCGCCTGGTCGGTCAGCGCGTCCCACAGGCCGTCGTACTCCATGTGGTCGAGCAGCGTGGTCTTGCCGTACTTGGTGCCCTCGCGGGAGCCCTGGAGCAGGTGCGGCGCCTGCGTCATCGACTCCTGGCCGCCGGCCACGACGACGTCGTACTCGCCCGCGCGGATCAGCTGGTCGGCCAGCGCGATCGCGTTGATGCCGGAGAGGCAGACCTTGTTGATGGTCAGCGCGGGGACGTCGAGCGGGATGCCGCCCTTGAACGCGGCCTGACGGGCGGGGACCTGGCCGGCGCCGGCGCCGAGGACCTGGCCCATGATCACGTAGTCGACCTGGTCGCCGGTGATGCCGGCCTTCTCGAGGGCACCCTTGATGGCGATGCCACCGAGGTCGGTGCCGGACAGCGTCTTGAGGCCGCCGAGGAGGCGACCGATCGGCGTGCGGGCGCCGGCGACGATCACGGACTGGGTCATGGGGTTGCTCCCTTGCATGGACACAGGTGGTGGGGTGCCGGTCACTCTACTCGCGAGTCACATGCGTGGTCCCGGGGTGTGCGTCACGTCACGACGTCGCGTGCGCGGCACCGCCCCCGCCGTCGCGCCTCACCCGTCCTCGGGGCCTACCGGGAACGTCCTCGTGCCGAACCCACGGTCGGAGGAGGCGTCGCCGATGTGCTCGAGCTCGCGCGCCGCGGCCAGCATGAGGCGGGCCAGGGGGACGGCGCGTCGCCCGGCCTCGGTGAGCACGACCCGCGATCCCCGCCGATGGACCAGGCGCGTGCCGCACCCCTTCTCGAGCGCCTGCACCTGGGCGCTCACGGCCGGCGTGGAGAACCGCAGGACCCGGGCGGCGTCGGTGAAGGAGCCGATCTGGTCGACCGCCACGAGGGCGCGCAGCATCCGCAGGTCGAGATGCACGGCGACTCCCCCTCCCCTGGCTCCGCGGCGGCCGTCCCGGCCTGATCCGTGCGCGCCGGTACGGAGCAGGGCGGGTCCCGACGATCGGGCGGCCTGCTCGACCGCGCAGCATCGAGCCAAGAGCAGCGGGCCCCCGGAGGACAACGAGATTCACGATCTCTAGCACTGCTCTTGAGAAGTCCCTCGCTTCCTGGTAGTGGCCGTCGGACCGTTGCTCCCCGCGGCGTCGTGACGTGCCGTCGCGCGGACGTCGCCGGCCGGACGTCGACCCTGTGGTCCGGGCACGGCCGGCCCGGACTGCGCCGACGCCTCCAGGCGCTGGAGCTCCTGCGCGGCGACCAGGATGAGCCGCGCGATCGGCACGGCTCGCCGACCCGCGGACGTGAGCCGCGTCCCCGCGCCCGTGCGCTCGACCAGACGCGTCCCGCACGCCTTCTCCAGGGCGCGCAGATGGGCACTGACGGCAGCCGGGGAGAACGCCAGCGCCTGCGCCGCGCCCCCGACGGATCCGTGCGCCTCGACCATCACCAGCGCCCGCAGCATGCGCATCTCGACGTGCATCCGACCTCCGCCCTCCGTGGACTATCGACACTACGTTCGATCTCGGACGACCGGCCCGCGCCCGGCTGCACGCTCCTCTACGCTGCCTCCCATGACCTCCTCCTCCGTCGTCCCCGACCACCTGCTCGTCGCGATCGACCACGTCGGCATCGCCGTCCCCGACCTCGACGAGGCACTCGCCTTCTACTCCTCGGTCTTCGGCCTGGAGTCGATCCACGAGGAGGTGAACGAGGAGCAGGGCGTCCGCGAGGCGATGCTGGCGGTCGGCGACTCGGGCTCGTGCATCCAGCTGCTCGCGCCGCTGGACGACAGCTCGACGATCGCGAAGTTCCTCGACCGCAACGGCCAGGGCGTCCAGCAGCTCGCCTACCGGGTGACCGACATCGACGCGGTGTCCGCGATCATGCGCGACCGGGGCGTCCGCCTGCTGTACGACCAGCCGAAGCGCGGCACGTCCGACAGCCGCGTCAACTTCGTGCACCCGAAGGACGCCGGCGGCGTGCTCGTCGAGCTGGTCCAGCCCGCGGCCACCGGCCACTGACGTCGCCGCGGCGCTCCGCGCCGCTCTCGCGCCGGGCCTCGACCGCGGCGTGACCTGATCCACATGCGCGAGACGGGACGCAGAAGGCTACGTCTCGGTAACATCGCCGAAACCCGTGCCGGACCGAGCGCCGGAACACCCACCACTGGAGGCCCCGTGCAGCACATCCTCGACGCGATCCTCGCCGGAGACACGGCGGGCGAGGACTTCGCCAACCTGGAGATCCCCGACCACTACACCGCCGCCACCGTCCACAAGGACGAGGTGGACATGTTCGAGGGCGTCGCCAGCCGCGACAAGGACCCGCGCAAGTCGATCCACGTCGAGGACGTGGCCCTGCCCGAGCTGGGCCCGGGCGAGGCGCTCGTCGCCGTGATGGCCAGCGCCATCAACTACAACACCGTCTGGACGTCGATCTTCGAGCCTGTCTCGACCTTCGGCTTCCTCGAGCGCTACGGCAAGCTGTCGCCGCTCACCAAGCGCCACGACCTGCCCTACCACGTGGTCGGCTCCGACCTCGCCGGCGTCGTGCTGCGCACGGGGCCCGGCGTCACGCAGTGGAAGCCGGGCGCCGAGGTCGTGGCGCACTGTCTGTCGGTCGAGCTCGAGGACCCGGCCGGTCACGACGACACGATGATGGACCCGCAGCAGCGCATCTGGGGCTTCGAGACGAACTTCGGCGGACTCGCCCACATCGCCCTCGTGAAGTCCAACCAGCTCCTGCCGAAGCCCGACCACCTCACGTGGGAGGAGGCCGCGTCCCCCGGCCTCGTCAACGCGACGGCCTACCGCCAGCTCGTGTCCAAGAACGGCGGCAACATGAAGCAGGGCGACAACGTCCTGATCTGGGGTGCCTCCGGCGGACTCGGCGGCTTCGCCACGCAGTACGCGCTCAACGGTGGTGCCAACCCGATCTGCGTCGTCTCCAACGAGGAGAAGGCCAAGATCGTGCGCAGCATGGGCGCCGAGCACGTCATCAACCGTTCCGAGGAGAACTGGAAGTTCTGGAACGAGGACGGCACCCAGCAGAACCCCAAGGAGTGGCAGCGCCTGGGCAAGAAGATCCGTGAGCTGACCGGCGGCGAGGACATCGACATCGTCTTCGAGCACCCCGGTCGCGAGACCTTCGGCGCGTCGGTCTACGTCACCCGCAAGGGCGGGACGATCACGACCTGCGCGTCGACCACGGGCTTCATGCACGAGTACGACAACCGCTACCTCTGGATGAACCTCAAGCGGATCGTCTCCAGCCACTTCGCCAACTACCGCGAGGCCTTCGAGGCCAACCGGCTCATCGCGCAGGGCAAGATCCACCCGACCGTGTCGAAGACGTACAAGCTCGAGGACGTGGGCCAGGCGTCCCTCGACGTGCACCACAACCTCCACCAGGGCAAGGTCGGCGTGCTCGCGCTGGCCCCCGAGGAGGGTCTGGGCGTGCGCAACGAGGAGTTCCGCGCCCAGCACCTCGACGCGATCAACCGCTTCCGCGGCATCTGACCCGCGCAGGCACGCAGCCCGTCGAGGGCCCGGACGCACCGCGTCCGGGCCCTCGTCGCGTCCGGGCGTCGACGCGGCAGCACGGACGTCCGGCACACGCCCGCGTCGTCGCTGCGTCGTCGTCCCGCCTGGGTATGGTGGACGACGTCGCACACCGCGGCCGGCGCAGCGGCGCACGCCGCGCCACCGGCGTCCCAGCACGACCTCCAGCACACCCCCCCGAACCGACAGGGAGCACAGCGGCATGGCCGAAGAGCAGTCCGGTTTGTCCATCTTCGACGCGGCGCGCAAGTCCGCCGAGGCTGCGTTCCCCCTCGCCCGTCGCGGCGGCTACGACAGCGACGCGGTCGACGCCTGGGTCCGCACGCAGACCGCCGAGCTGCAGAAGGCCGCGGCCGCGGTCCAGGCGCTGCAGGAGGAGAACGACGAGCTGCACGACATCGTCGAGCAGCTGCGCGAGCGGGTCGAGTCGATCGAGCGGCCCTCCTACGCGGGCCTGGGCGGTCACGCCGCCCAGCTGCTCCAGCTCGCCGAGCAGGAGGCCGAGGAGATCCGCAGCCGCGCCCGCCGCGAGGCCGAGGAGACGCTGAAGATCGCCGAGGAGGAGGCCACCCTCGTCCGGACGGTCGCCGCGAAGGAGGCCGAGGAGACCCGCGGCCGGGCCGTCGTGGAGATCGAGGAGAAGCGTCGCGAGGTCCTCACCGAGGCAGAGGCCGGCCGCGCCGAGGCCGCGGCGCACGCCGACGACGTGCGCGCGCAGGCCGACCGCGAGGCCGCACAGATCCGTCTCGCCGCCGAGCAGGACGCCCAGAACATGCGGCTCGGTGCGACGCGCGAGGTCGAGCAGGCCCGCGCCGCGGCCGACCGCGAGGTCACGGAGGCACGCCGCGTCCTGGCCGTGGAGAAGGAGCGGCTCGCCCGCGAGGCCTCCGAGAACCACGCCGCCGCCACCGAGCAGACCGCCAAGCTGGTCACCGACGCCGAGACCCGTGCCGCCGCTGCCGACGAGCGGGCGCGTGGGCTCATGGCCAAGGCGAACGCCGCCAAGGAGTCGGCCGCTGCCGAGGCGGCCGGCATCATCGAGAACGCCCGCAAGGAGGCGGCGTCGCTGGTCGCCAACGCGCGGGCGGACGCCGAGCACCAGCGGGCGGCCGCCACGACCGACGTCGAGCGCGAGACGCGCGCCCTGCGCGCCGAGGTGGATGAGCTGCAGCGCCGCCGCGAGGGCATCCTCGCCCAGATGGGTCAGCTGCGTGACATCGTCGCCTCGTTCGCCGGCGACGCCGTCGCCGCCGCGCCGGCACCTGCTGCAGCGTCCGACGCCGCCGCGGACGACGCGACGGGGGACGCGACCGACGACGGGCCCCGCACCCCGGCAGCCGGCTGAGCCGCCACGGGGCCTCGCGGCATCGCACGCCCGCTGCGACCGCGCGCTAGGGCTGCCGCGTCCAGCACGCGGTGTGCCAGTGCCGACGCTCGTCGACGGCGTCCGCACTGAGCAGCGCCTTCTGCACGGGCCACACCACCACGTGCGGCGTCGCGGGAGGGATGGGTCGGTGGCAGGCGGGACACGTGTAGGTGCTCCGCGCGCTCGAACCGGTCAGTCGACGGACGTGCCAGTCACCGTCGCGCTTGCTCTCCACCGGCGGCGCCGCGGCTGGCGCAGGCCCGCGGGGACGGCGGGGCGGACGTCGACGGGACACCCGCGCGAGACTACCGGCCGGCGCCGGGCACGCAGTACGAGCGCAGCCAGCCCCGTCGGTGAGCTGCGACCTCGAGCGCCTCGTCGAACGGCAGCACGGCCGCCTCCCCACCCAGCCACTCCACGACCACGGTGTCCGTCAGACGGGGGCGCACGGTGCACCGCAGTCCCTGCCCCACGAGGTGGTCGACCATGGCGGCGGCGGCCGCCGACGGTCGGTCGGCGTCGCAGGGATCGTGGTCGCAGAGCACGACCTGCTGGTGGTCGGGTTCCGACGGCGGGCCCACCATCTTCTCCGCGACGATCACGGCAGGCACGAAGGAGATGACGAACGACAGCACCGAGCTGCGCACGAGGTGGCTGCCGCTCCTCGCCAGGTCGATCGTCGTCACGGGTGCTCCCGTCGTTCGTCCGCGCCGGCCCGATGACCAGCACGGGAGCATCAACGACCGGCGTCGAGCGGAGTTACCCGGCGGTCCGCGCGCTGGACCTCCCCGGACACGAGCAGGGGCGCCCGGGAGACCCGGACGCCCCTGCTCACGAGGTGGTGCTCAGTAGGTGTGGAAGCCCTCGCCGGTCTTGCGACCGAGCTTGCCCTCGGCGACGAGACGCTCGAGGGTGGGTGCGGGCGCCCATCCGTCGTGACCGAAGGTGCTCACCAGCGTCTGCTCGATGGCCAGCGACACGTCGTTGCCGACGACGTCGAGCAGCTCGAACGGACCCATGGGCAGCTTGGTCTCCTTGAGGGCCGTGTCGATCTCCTCGAGGCTGCCACCGCCGGCCTCGTGGAGCTTGACGGCGTCGTTCAGGTAGGGGAACAGCAGGGCGTTCACGATGAACCCCGCGCGGTCGCCGCAGGACACCGGGTGCTTGGCGACGTCGAGGCACAGGGCCTTCACCGTCTCCGCGACCTCGGGCGACGTGCTGTCGGCCGAGACGACCTCGACGAGCTTCATAACGGGCGCCGGGTTGAAGAAGTGCATGCCGACGACGTCCTGCGGGCGCGACGTGGCCTCGGCGCACGTCCCGATCGACAGCGACGACGTCGTCGTGGCGAGGATGGCGCCCGGCTTGGTGATCCGGTCGAGGTCGCGGAAGAGCTCGAGCTTCACGTCGATGTCCTCGGCGATCGCCTCGACGACGATGTCGACGTCGTCGAGCGCGTGCCGGTCGGTCGCGGCGGTGAGGCGACCGATCACGTCGGACTTCTCGTCCTCGGTGAGCCGACCCTTGGCGATGGCGCGGTCGAGGTTCTTCTCGATCCGGGCCTGGACCGCCGCGACCTTGTCGTCGGTGCGGCCGACGAAGACGACCTCGTGACCGGCCTTGGCGAAGACCTCGACGATGCCGGAGGCCATGGTGCCGGTGCCGACGACGCCGACCTTGCCGACCGGGTGGTGCTTCTGCGGGGCCGGGGTGGCTCCGCCGTCCGCGGCGGCGGACTCGAAGGTCGAACCGGCCTCGGCGAGCTTGACGAGGACCGGCGCGGGATCGTGCAGCGGGTCGCCGGTGGAGGCGTGCTGCTCGCGCAGGCCCTCCACGAGGGTGGCAGCACCGAGCGCGTCGACGAGCGCCAGGGGCCCGACCGGGTAGCCGCACCCGAACCGCATCGAGGCGTCGATGTCGTCCTTCGTCGCGTAGCCGCTCTCGTACATCGAGGCGGCGTGGTTGAGGTACGGGTACACCAGTGTCCGGGCGATCTGCGCGCCACGGTCGTCGGCCGTCAGACGGTCCACGATCTCCTGCATGCCTACTCCTAGGTAACTACGGGGTCGTGACACACTAGCGTCCGATCAGGATCTACGGGAGGACTGTCCTATGAATCGACGTATGAGCCGCGCCACGGGGGTCGCCGCCCTCGTCCTCGTGACCGTCGCAGCCTGCGGGACGGACGACGGCCCGGGCACGCCGGAGGGCTCCTCGCCCTCCCCCAGCGCATCCTCATCCGCGCCCTCGGCGTCGCCCTCGTCGGCCGCGCCGACCGAGAACCCGGCCACCGCGGCCGACCTGGCGGGCACCTGGCGCGACGACGCGAAGGACTGGACCGTCACCTTCACGGCCGACGGCACGTTCACCGAGGACTTCCAGGGCGTGCCGAAGTTCCGCACCGGCGACTACGAGGTCTCCGACGGTGTCGTGCAGCTGATGGGCGCCGACGGCAACACCGACCGCGGCACCGTGAAGGACGGGACCCTCGTGTTCCGTCTGGGCACGCTGGTCCGGCAGCAGTAGTGCGTCTCCTCGTCGCGCGCTGCCAGGTCGACTACGCCGGGCGGCTCACGGCCCACCTGCCCATGGCCACCCGAGTGATCATGGTGAAGGCTGACGGCTCGGTGCTCGTGCACTCCGACGGCGGGTCGTACAAGCCGCTGAACTGGATGAGCCCGCCGTGCACCCTGAAGGAAGGCACGGCCGAGGACGGCCGGGTCGAGTGGACCGTGCAGGCGGGCAAGACCGACGACACGCTGCGCATCCTCGTCGACGAGGTGCTGCACGACTCCCAGCACGACCTCGGCGTCGACCCGGGGTTGCGCAAGGACGGTGTCGAGAAGCACCTGCAGGAGCTGCTGGCCGAGCACACCACCACGCTCGGCGTCGGCATGACGCTCGTGCGCCGCGAGTACATGACGGCGATCGGTCCGGTCGACCTGCTGTGCCGCGACGACGCCGGCGCCTCGGTCGCCGTGGAGATCAAGCGGCGCGGCGAGATCGACGGCGTCGAGCAGCTGACGCGCTACCTGGAGCTCATGAACCGCGACCCCCAGCTGCGGCCCGTGCGCGGCATCTTCGCCGCCCAGGAGATCAAGCCGCAGGCTCGCACGCTCGCGGAGGACCGCGGCATCCAGTGCGTCGTCGTCGACTACGACGCGCTGCGCGGCATCGACGACCCCTCGCTGCGCCTCTTCTAGGCTCGACGCCATGAAACCCCTCGCCACGGTCGACATCACTCGCCCATGGCACTGGGGTATCGCGATCCTGTCCGACCCTGATCTCGGTGGAGAGATACCCGAGGTCGATCCAAGCGGTGGGGTGTCGGCGAACGAGAACGGCATCATCGTGCCCGTCCGCCACGCCCAGGACATCGAGTCCTTCGAAGGGGACTTCGAGTGGGCCGAGGCGACAGTGACCGTTCGACGGTGGTCGGATCCGCCGGAGCTCGAGGAGGGACGCGAGGTGGCCTTCGAGGGGAGGCTCGCCACCCCTCGTGGGCAACTGTGGATCGGCGATGCGGACGAGAACTCGGTCGCAGAGGGGTTCCCCACGTCGACCAGGATCCGAGTAGTGCTGCTGTCACACGACCTCGACTCACCCGACCAGGTGTGGGTCGACGCATGGGAAGCGTGATGCTCGACGCTGCGGTCGACGTCTGGACCTGAGGCGTCGAGCACCGCCTCGCACCCACGGACGACACTCGAGCGCCCGCTCGGCCCGTCCTAGCATGGGCGTGTGGTGGGCATGCTGAGCGCGGACCGGACGGCGAGGCTTGCGGCCCTCCGCCTCTCCTATCCCGAGGTGGGTGCGACCGCTGCGACGCTCCCGCGCGGCTATGTGCACCTGGTCCGTCATGTCACCCACGACGCGGACGCGTTCGCCTCGATGGTCGAACGTCTGATGACCTGGCAGGTCCACCAGGACGCGGGTCTGGGCGTCGTGGCGTCCGCCGGTCGCGTGCAGGCCGATGCCGTCGTCGAGCTGCGGATCGGGCCCCCTCCCCTGCAGGTGCGCGCACCCTGCCGCGTCGTCAACGTCGTCGACGAGCCGGACCGCGTCGGATTCGCCTACGGCACGCTCGACGGTCATCCTGAGCGCGGCGAGGAGAGCTTCTTCGTCGACCGCGTCGCCGGCGAAGCGCGGTTCACGATCGTCGCCTTCTCACGTCCGGCTACCGCGCTCGCCCGGGTCGGTGGTCCGCTCACGCGTCTGGTGCAGGACCGGGTCACCGAGCGCTACCTGCGTGCGATCCATCCACGGTGAGTCGAGCACTCGAGCGCCTCGCGGCACCGATCGAGCGCCACCTCGCTCCTCGACGCGCGTTCCGGCGGTAGCGGTCCTACGGTGAGGCATGCGCCGGTTCCTGGTGATCCTCCTCACGACCGTCCTCGTCACGCCCACTGCGGCGGCTCGGGCCAGCACGGCGGCCGAGCCGTCACCGTCCCCGACCGTCACGACGTCCAGCGAGCCGTCCCCTGACCCGACTCCGGAACCGACCGCCGAGCCCGATCCCGTCGAGCCGGCGCCGACCGATCCACCACCGTCGACGCCGAGCCCGACCGTCACGCTCGACGTGACCTCCGTGCGGGTCTGGGCCCGCACCACCGCGTCGCTGGCCGGTCGGGTCGACGGCGCGAGCCCGACCAGCGCCCTCCAGGTCACGCGACGCTCGGGCGACCGCTGGACCGCACTCGGGGGGACCAGCGTCGTCGTCGGGAGCGATGGCAGGTTCACCGCGAAGGTGCCCGCGGCGGCGGGACGCACCACGGTGCGCGTGGAGCTCGTCGACGCCGGTGCGGTCGTGGCCGCGTCCGCGCCGGCCGACGTCGTCGGAGCCGCGGCACCCAGCACCGCGCGGATCGCGATGCCGAAGGCGGTCACCGACTACAAGAAGGCGAAAGTGGCTGCCTCGTGGCGCACGGTCGACGGGCGTGCGGTGAGCGCGCGCCTCGCCGTGGAGTTCCGCCGCTCCGGCACGCGCACGTGGGTCCGGTCCGGCACCGTGACCTTGCGCGCCGGCAAGGGGTCCACCTACGTCAAGCCGCGCTACGACGGTCGCTGGCGGGTCCGGTCGTTCGGCACCAGCACGGTGCTTCCGACCCACTCGAGCTCCGTCTACGTCGACAACCGTCCCCCAGGATCGGTCGTCAGGCTGCCGAAGGGCACGCCCGGACCTCGCATCCGCCTGGCCGCCCAGCCGCGTGCAGCACGGGTGAGCGCCGACGCCACCGTCTCGCGCATCCCGACGGCGATGTGGCGCTCGATGCGCGGGCGCAGCTGGCACGCCGGCTGCCCCGTCGGCCGCGACCACGCTGCGGGTCGTCCGCGTCAGCTACTGGGCCTTCGACGGCTACGTCCGGCGCGGTGAGATCGTCGTGCACGCGCAGCACGCTCGTGCCACGGCTGCCGTGTTCACCGACCTGTTCCGCATGCGGGCACCCATCCGGTCGATGTACCGCGTCGACCGGTTCGGGTGGAGCAGCGCCCTGCGTGGCGCCGACGACTACGCCTCGATGCGCGCCGACAACACCTCCGGCTTCAACTGCCGCCAGGTGGTGGGTCGACCCGGCACCCGGAGCCCCCACGCCTACGGGAACTCGATCGACATCAACCCGTGGGAGAACCCGTTCGCCTCGGGCTACGGGTGGACGCCCAACAGCACGTGGCAGCGGCGCACCACACCCGCCGCCATCACCTACCGCGGCGCGAACGACCCGGTCGTCGCCGTGCTGCGCCGCCACGGCTTCCGCTGGCTCGGGTTCGCCGACCTGCACCACTTCCAGCGTTGACCGCACCGCCTGGGTCGCGACGTCGCGACCCGGGCGGGGCGAGGGCCGCGGCGCTAGGATCTGCTCGTGTCGAAGCTCCCGAAGAAGAAGTGCTGCGTCAGCAAGACGCGGTGCAAGCGCTGCCCCCTGCGCATGCTGAAGGAAGGCACCCTGCCCGACGGCTACGGCGTCAAGCGTCGTCGCCTCGTGCGCATCGACGACGACGGCACCGTCCTGCCGCTGGAGAAGAAGGACAAGAAGTCCTCCAAGAAGGCAGCGAAGAAGAAGGCCAAGAAGAAGGCGAAGAAGAAAGCCCTCAAGAAGGCCCGGAAGAAGGCCGAGAAGAAGGGCAAGAAGTCGTCCCGCTCCAGCCTGCGCGCCGCCTGACGTCCAGCTCCCGGGACTCGGCTGGTGGGACCCGCTCCCCTGTCCTAGCGTCGGGGCCATGGACCTCTCGACCCGTGCCCAGACCCTGCTCGACCTGCACACCGCTCCGGAGCTGCTCACCGTCGTCAACGTGTGGGACGCCATCACCGCCCGCGTCGTGACCGAGGTCGAGGGCACCCGTGCCCTCGCCACCGCGAGCCACTCGATCGCGGCCTCGCACGGCTACGAGGACGGGGAGAACATCCCCGTCGACGAGATGATCGCCGCGATCGGGCTGATCGTCGCGAACACCCACCTCCCGGTCAGCGCCGACCTCGAGGCGGGCTACGGCGATCCTGGCGAGACCGCTCGGAAGGCGATCGGCGTCGGGGCGGTCGGCGCCAACCTCGAGGACCAGCAGAAGCCGCTGGCCGAGGCCGTCGCCGCGGTCCAGGCCGTCGTGCGGGCCGGCGAGGCCGAGGGCGTCCCGTTCGTGCTCAACGCCCGCACCGACGTCGTCGCGCAGGCGGGCGACCGGCCGCACGACGAGGTCATCGCCGACGCCGTCCAGCGAGGGAAGGCCTTCATCGAGGCGGGGGCGCCCGTCGTCTTCGTGCCTGGTCCGCTCTCCGAGGACGACATCAGCACGCTGGTCGACGCGTGGGGACCGCAGCGCCTCACCACCATCGGCTACCCCGGCTCGGTGCCGCTCGCCCGGCAGCAGGAGCTCGGCGTGGCCCGGGTCTCCTACGGACCGTTCACCCAGTCAGTCGCCCTCATGGCCCTGCAGGACCTCGCGCGCGACGTCGAGGCCGGCGGCGGGCTGCCCGACGACTTCCGCGTCCTCAACTGACGACGGCACGAGGCCCCGCACCGCGCACGGTGCGGGGCCTCGTCACGCCCAGGTCTCAGACCTCGAGCCCGTGGGCCTTGCGGACCTCGTCGACGATACGGCTCATGATGTCGGTCATGCCGAAGTCCTTCGGCGTGAAGACCGCGGCGATGCCGTCGGCCTCGAGGCGGCGGCCGTCGGAGTCCGGGATGATCCCGCCGACGATGAGGGGCACGTCGTCCATGCCGGCGTCGAGGAGTCGACGCTGGACGTCGGGCACGAGCTCCATGTGCGAGCCCGACAGGATCGACAGGCCCACCACGTGCACGTCCTCGGCGACCGCGGCCGACACGATCTGCTCGGGCGTGAGCCGGATGCCCTGGTAGACGACCTCGAAGCCGACGTCGCGAGCACGGACGGCGATCTGCTCAGCACCGTTGGAGTGACCGTCGAGTCCCGGCTTGCCGACGAGGAAGCGCAGCCGGGTGCCCAGCTCCTCCCCCGTCCGTGCCACGCGCTCGCGCACGGCCGTGAGCTCGGCGCCGGCCTCGGCCACACCGACCGCTCCGGACACGCCCGTGGGCGCCCGGTACTCGCCGAAGACCTCGCGCAGGGCACCCGCCCACTCACCGACGGTGGCGCCGGCGCGTACGGCCGCCAGCGTGGCCTCCATGAGGTTGGTGTCGGTCTTGGCCTCGGACTGCAGCCGCTCCAGTGCCTGGTCGACCGCAGCCTGGTCGCGCTGGTCGCGCCACGCCTGGACGTCGGCGATCGCGTTCGCCTCGGCCTGGGGGTCGGCGACCATGATGGCCGCGTCGAGGTCGGACGTCAGCGGCGACGGCTCGGTCTCGGTGTAGCTGTTGACGCCGACGACCTTGAGCTCGCCGGCCTCGATCTGCGCACGCCGCGCGGCGTGGGAGGCGACGAGCTCGGACTTCATGTAGCCCGACTCGACCGCCGCGACCGCTCCGCCCATGGCCTGCACCCGGTCGATCTCGGCCTTCGCACCCTCGATGATCTCCGCGACCTTGGCCTCGATGACGTGCGAGCCCTCGAAGATGTCGTCGTACTCCAGCAGGTCGGACTCGTAGGCGAGCACCTGCTGCAGTCGCAGCGACCACTGCTGGTCCCACGGGCGCGGGAGTCCGAGAGCCTCGTTCCAGGCGGGCAGCTGCACCGCCCGCGCACGGGCGTTCTTGCTGAGCGTCACGCCGAGCATCTCCAGCACGATGCGCTGGACGTTGTTCTCGGGCTGCGCCTCGGTCAGGCCGAGGGAGTTGACCTGCACGCCGTAGCGGAAGCGCCGCATCTTCGGGTCGGTGACGCCGTAGCGGTCTCGCGTGATCTCGTCCCACAGCTGGCCGAAGGCCCGCATCTTGCAGGTCTCCTCGATGAAGCGCACCCCGGCGTTGACGAAGAAGGAGATCCGCCCGACCGTCTTCTCGAAGTCGGCGTCGTCGACCTGCCCGGAGTCCTTCACGGCGTCGAGGACGGCGATGGCCGTGCTGAGCGCGTAGGCGATCTCCTGCGTCGGCGTGGCCCCCGCCTCCTGCAGGTGATAGCTGCAGATGTTGAGCGGGTTCCACTTGGGGATCGTGTTGACCGTGTAGGCGATCATGTCGGTCGTCAGCCGCAGCGAGGGCGCCGGGCCGAAGACGTACGTGCCGCGCGACAGGTACTCCTTGATGATGTCGTTCTGCGTGGTGCCCGCGAGCTGCGCGGGCTCGACGCCCTGCTCCTCGGCGGCCACCTGGTACATCGCCAGCAGCCACATGGCCGTGGCGTTGATCGTCATCGAGGTGTTCATCTCGCCGAGCGGGATGTCCTGGAACAGCCGGCGCATGGTCCCGAGGTGCGGGATCGGCACGCCCACCTTGCCGACCTCGCCGCGCGACAGCACGTGGTCCGGGTCGTACCCGGTCTGGGTGGGCAGGTCGAACGCGACGGAGAGCCCGGTCTGCCCCTTCGCGAGGTTCTTGCGGTACAGCGCGTTGGACTCCGCTGCGGAGCTGTGACCGGCGTACGTGCGCATCACCCAGGGGCGGTCGGGCGCAGACTTGTCAGGCATGCCCGTCAGGTTACCGCGCCGTAACGTGACGTGGCAGACTCTGTGAGCCACGCGACCCACCTCACACGCTCCGGCGACGTCGCTCTCGCGTCCAGCCGGTCCCGGCGCCACGCCCTAGGGTGAGGCCATGGTCAACCTGACGCGCATCTACACCCGCACCGGCGACGACGGCACGACGAACCTCGTCGACTTCAGCCGTACGTCGAAGAACGACCTGCGACTGGTCGCCTACGCCGACGTCGACGAGGCGAACAGCCAGCTGGGCCTCGCGCTGTCGTTCGACGAGCTCGAGGACGACGTCGTGCGGATCGTGCGTCACGTGCAGAACGACCTGTTCGACGTCGGCGCCGATCTCGGCGCCCCCGTCGTGGAGAACCCGGAGCACCCCCCGCTGCGGGTCGAGCCGGAGTACGTCGACCGGCTGGAGGGCTGGTGCGACGACTACAACGAGCGGCTCGAGAAGCTGCGCTCGTTCATCCTCCCGGGCGGCACGCGCTCGGCGTCGGCGCTGCACGTGGCGCGCACCGTGACCCGACGGGCCGAACGGTCCGCGTGGGCCGCCATCGAGGTGCACGGTCCGACGATGAACCCGCTCACCGCGCGCTACCTCAACCGGCTCAGCGACCTGCTGTTCATCCTCGGTCGCTACGCCAACCGCGAGGTCGGCGACGTGCTGTGGGTGCCTGGCGGCGAGCGCTGAGCCGACCGCTCGCACACCGGCCCGGACGCACCGTCGCCCACGTCCCTGGGGAAGGGACGTGGGCGACGGTCAGGTCAGCGAGGTGCTGGGGTCACTCCCAGTCGATCGCGCGCTGGGTGGTCGCGCCGCCGGTGCTGTCGCCCTTGACGACCTTGCTGGCGGCCGGCTTGGTACCGGTGTCGGCCTGCGCGGGCATCGAGAGCGGGAGGACGGCGACCGCCGAGGCGAAGGTCGCGACGACGAGGCGCTTGAAGGTGCGGTTCATGGTGGCTACCTGTTCCATCGGGGGAACCCGGGACGTCCGGGCATGGCTCGTGTGAGTCATCGTCGCCTAGTCCTCGACCGACGTCAACCTCCTCGGCGACGTGGCGGGCCGATCGTCCAGCCTGTCCGGCCTCGCGCCGTCAGACGACCGTGCTGACGCTACGACCCGGGGGCGAGGCCTCGAGCCACGCGAGCAGACCGGTGAGCGCCGCAGGCGTGAGCGCCAGCTGACGCACGGCGGTCCCGTTGTCGGTCGCGACGACCACGTGGCCGTCGTGGATCGCGTGCACCTCTCCCCCGACAGGCTCGCGCCGACCGTCGACGAGCATCGCGTCCCGCGTGAAGCGGTAGGCGGGGCGCATCCGCAGCGAGAACGTGCGGTACCACTCCAGCGTGCTGCCGCGGTACACGGCGAGGCCCAGGGTCCAGCCCTGGGCCGACGCCGCGTCCCGCTTGTTGATGCTCAGGTCGAACGCGCCGAGCCGCCGCGCCAGGTACCGGCGTCGAAGCACCAGCACCGCCAGCAGGAGCACGCTGAGGGCGATCGCGGCCAGGACGAGGTCCACGGCCCACAACCACAGGGGCACCCGGCCCCTCCCTCCTCCGGCAGTCGTCCGGTGCTAGGCGAGCTCGATGCCCCGCAGCTTGGCCTCGGCGCGCAGCACCGCGTCGGTGTCGTCCGCGGAACGCGCCTGCTCGAGCTCGGCCTGCACCTGCTCACGGTCGAGCTCGGAGACGAGGGACGTGTCCTCGCTGAGGATGGACACGCGGTCGTCGGCGACGGACAGGAACCCGTCCTCGACGACGGCCACCACGGTCTCCGTGCCCGCCTTGATCTTCACCACGCCGGGCACGAGGACCGACAGCAGCGGGGCGTGCCCGACGAGGACGCCGAGGTCACCCTCGACGGTGCGTGCGACGACCTCGTCGGCCTGGCCCGACCACACGACGCGGTCGGCTGCGACCAGCTCGACCTGGAGCGACGTGTCGGCCATCAGGAGTTCTTCTGGATCTCGGCCCACTTCGCGTCGACGTCGTCCAGACCGCCGCACATGAAGAAGGCCTGCTCGGCCACGTGGTCGTACTCGCCGTCGCAGATCTTCGTGAAGGCGTCGATGGTCTCGTCGAGCGGGACCGTCGAGCCCTCGATGCCGGTGAACTGCTTGGCCACGTAGGTGTTCTGGCTGAGGAAGCGCTGGATGCGACGAGCGCGCGAGACGATCGTCTTGTCCTCCTCGCTGAGCTCGTCGACACCGAGGATCGCGATGATGTCCTGGAGCTCCTTGTTGCGCTGCAGGATCCCCTTGACGCGGTTCGCCGTCTGGTAGTGGTCGTCGGCGATGTAGCGCGGGTCGAGGATGCGCGACGTCGACGTCAGCGGGTCCACGGCCGGGTAGATGCCGAGCGACGCGATCTCGCGGGAGAGCTCGGTCGTGGCGTCCAGGTGCGCGAACGTGGTGGCCGGTGCCGGGTCGGTGTAGTCGTCGGCGGGCACGTAGATCGCCTGCAGCGAGGTGATCGAGTGGCCGCGCGTCGAGGTGATCCGCTCCTGGAGCACGCCCATCTCGTCGGCGAGGGTCGGCTGGTAGCCCACCGCGGACGGCATGCGGCCGAGCAGCGTCGAGACCTCCGAGCCGGCCTGCGTGAACCGGAAGATGTTGTCGATGAAGAGGAGCACGTCCTGCTTCTGCACGTCGCGGAAGTACTCCGCCATCGTCAGCGCGGACAGGGCCACGCGCAGACGCGCTCCCGGCGGCTCGTCCATCTGGCCGAAGACCAGCGCCACCTTGTCGAGGACGCCCGCCTCCTCCATCTCGGCGATGAGGTCGTTGCCCTCACGGGTGCGCTCGCCGACACCGGCGAACACCGACACACCGTCGTGGTCCTTGGCGACACGGGCGATCATCTCCTGGATGAGCACCGTCTTGCCGACGCCGGCGCCGCCGAACAGGCCGATCTTTCCGCCGAGCACGTAGGGCGTCAGCAGGTCGATGACCTTGATGCCGGTCTGGAACATCTGCGTCTTGGACTCGAGCTGGTCGAACGCGGGCGCCTTGCGGTGGATGCCCCAGCGCTCGTTGACCTCGAAGGTCTCGCCCTCCTCGAGGTTCATGACCTGGCCGGTGGTGTTGAACACCTTGCCCAGCGTCTGGTCGCCGACGGGCACCGAGATCGGCGCACCCGTGTCGGTGACGACGCTGCCGCGGACGATGCCGTCGGTCGGACGCAGCGAGATGGCGCGGACGAGGCCGTCACCGATGTGCTGCGCGACCTCGAGGGTCAGCGTCTCCTCGCGGCCCTCGATCTGGGTGTCGACCGTGAGCGCGTTGTAGATCTCCGGCATCGCGTCCGAGGGGAACTCGATGTCGAGCACCGGTCCGATGACCCGCGCGACGCGACCGGTGGTGGTGGTCTTCTCTTCGGCAGTGGCAGTCATAGCTCTCTCACTCCTGACCAGCCGTGGCGTCGGCGAGCGCGTTCGCGCCGCCCACGATCTCGCTGATCTCCTGGGTAATGCCGGCCTGGCGGGCCTGGTTGGCGATGCGGGTGTACTTCTCGATGAGGTCCTGCGCGTTGTCGGTCGCGGACTTCATGGCCTTCTGGCGGGCGGCGAGCTCGGAGGCCGCCGCCTGCAGCTGGCAGTAGTAGATGCGGCTGTTCACGTACTTCGGCAGCAGCGCGTCGAGCACCTCGTGCGCCGACGGCTCGAACTCGTACAGCGGGAGCAGCTCGGACTCGTCCGGCGTCTCCGTGCCCTCGACGACCTCGAGCGGGAGCAGGCGGATGACGTCCGGCTCCTGCGTGAGCATCGACTTGAAGCGCGTGAACACGATGTGCAGCTCGTCCACGGCGCGCGCGGGGTCGATCGCCTCCTCGGAGGTCTCGTCCTCGGCGAACAGCGAGGTCAGCGCGTCGCCGATCTCGCGGGCGTTGGCGAACTCGGGCTTGTCGGAGTAGCCCGTCCAGGACTGGACGAACTCGCGCTGACGGAACGTGAAGTACGTGACCGCCTTGCGTCCGGAGAGGTAGAAGTCGACCTCCTTGCCCTCGGAGCGCAGCTTCTCGGTGAGTCGCTCCGCCTCCTTGAGGACGCTGGAGGAGTACGACCCCGCGAGCCCGCGGTCGCTCGTGATCACGAGCACCGCAGCGCGCGTCGGGTTCTCCTTCTCGGTGGTGAGCGGGTGGTCGACGTTGGAGAACGTCGCCACCGCGGACACCGCCCGGGTCAGCTCACGCGCGTACGGGGCTGCCGCCGCCGCGTGCTGCTGCGCCTTGATGATGCGCGAGGCGGCGATGAGCTCCATGGCGCGCGTGATCTTCTTGGTCGCCTGGGTCGACCTGATCTTCGCGCGTAGCTCTCGTACCGACGCTGCCATAGTGGGTCAGCTCCGCTTCTGCTTGACGATCTGCTCCTGCTCGACGTCCTCGTCGTCAAGAGCCTCGAACTCCTCGCGACCGACCGAGATGCGCTCGCCCTCGCTGGTCTCGAACTGCTCGAGGAACGCCTCGTAGGCCGACTCGAGCGACGACGCGGTGTCGTCGTCGAACTTCCCGGTCTCGCGGACCGCCGAGAAGATGCCCTCGTGCGAGCGCTTGACGTAGTCGAGGAACTCCTCCTCGAAGCGGCTGATGTCCTCGACGGGAACCGGGTCGAGCTTGCCCTGGGTACCGGCCCACAGCGAGACGACCTGCTGCTCCATCGGGAACGGCGCGTACTGACCCTGCTTGAACAGCTCCATGAGGCGCTGACCACGGGCGAGCTGCGCCTTCGACGCGGCGTCGAGGTCGGAGGCGAACATGGCGAAGGCCTCCATGGCGCGGAACTGCGCGAGGTCGACCTTGAGCGAACCGGTGACCGCCTTCATCGCCTTCGTCATCGCCGCGCCACCGACGCGCGACACCGAGATGCCGACGTCGACCGCGGGACGCTGGTTGGCGTTGAAGAGGTCCGACTGCAGGAAGATCTGGCCGTCGGTGATCGAGATGACGTTGGTCGGGATGTAGGCCGACACGTCGTTCGCCTTCGTCTCGATGATCGGCAGACCGGTCATCGAGCCCGCGCCGAGGTCGTCGCTGAGCTTGGCGCAGCGCTCGAGCAGCCGGCTGTGGAGGTAGAAGACGTCACCGGGGTAGGCCTCGCGGCCCGGCGGACGACGCAGCAGCAGCGAGACGGCGCGGTAGGCCTCGGCCTGCTTCGAGAGGTCGTCGAAGATGATCAGGACGTGCTTGCCCTGGTACATCCAGTGCTGGCCGATGGCCGAGCCCGTGTAGGGCGCGAGGTACTTGAAGCCTGCGGAGTCGGAGGCGGGAGCGGCCACGATGGTCGTGTACTCCAGCGCGCCGGCGTCCTCGAGGGCGCCGCGCACGCCGGCGATGGTCGAGCCCTTCTGGCCGATGCCGACGTAGATGCAGCGGACCTGCTTGGTCGGGTCGCCGCTCTCCCAGAACTCCTTCTGGTTGATGATCGTGTCGATCGCGATGGCGGTCTTGCCGGTCTGGCGGTCGCCGATGATCAGCTGGCGCTGACCGCGGCCGATCGGCGTCAGCGAGTCGATCGCCTTGATGCCGGTCATGAGCGGCTCGTGCACCGACTTGCGCTGCACGACGGTGGGCGCCTGGAGCTCCAGGGCGCGACGACCGTCGGTGGCGATCTCGCCGAGACCGTCGATCGGCTCGCCCAGCGGGTCCACGACGCGGCCGAGGTAGCCGTCGCCCACGGGGACCGACAGCACCTCGCCGGTGCGCTTGACCTTCTGACCCTCCTCGATGCCGGCGAAGTCACCCAGGATGACGACACCGATCTCGCGGACGTCGAGGTTCAGCGCGAGGCCGAGCGTGCCGTCCTCGAACTCGAGGAGCTCGTTGGCCATGGCCGAGGGCAGACCCTCGACGCGCGCGATGCCGTCCGCCGCCTCGGCGACGATGCCGACCTCTTCGGTCTTGCTGGCGCTCGGGGAGTACTCGGAGACGAACTGCTGCAGCGCGTCGCGGATCTCCTCGGGACGGATGGAGAGTTCCGTCATGTTTCTGCCTGCCTTCTGTGGGTCTGGTGGCTGGGTGGAGCCGGAAGTGGTGGGGTGGGTCAGCCCGCGAGCCGCCGACGGGCGGCCTCGAGCCGGCTGGACATGGTGCCGTCGACGACCTCGCCGCCGAGGGAGACGGCGATGCCTCCGACGACGCTCGGGTCGACGACGACGTTGAGGTGCACGTCGCGTCCGTACTTGGCGGCCAGGGCCGAGGCGAGTCGGGTGCGCTCGTCGTCGGAGAGGTCGTAGGCGACCCGCACGACGGCCACGGCGCGGTCGCGACGCTGCGCGGCCACCTCGCCGAAGGCGGTGAGCACCTTCTCGAAGGAGCCGGTACGTGCCACCACGGCCTGCTGAGCGAGCTCGAGCGCCTCGGTGGAGACCTTCGAGCCGAACAGGGTCGCGAGCAGCGTCGCCTTCGCCTGGGCCGGGTAGGACCGGTCGGCGACGACACCGCGGAGCTCGACGTCGGCGGCCACGGCGCGTCCGATCTCGAACAGCTCGGTCTCGAGCTGCTCCAGCGAGCCGGCGGCGTCGGCCCGCGCGACCACGGCGCTGGCGCCGGCGGTCTCGAGGGCGTCGGCGAGGTCACGACCGGCGTTCCACCGCGCGGCGGCGGCGGCACGGACGACGTCGACCGTGCCCGGACCGACCTGCGAGCCGAGCACACGGGACGCGAGACCCGCCTTGGCGTCGGGCTCGGTCGACGGGTCGGTGAGCACCCGGCGCAGCGCCGGGTTGGCGTCCAGCAGGGACACGACGCCGAACAGCTGCGTGCCGAGGTCCGCCGAGTCCTGTGCCGACTCGACGGCGGACAGGACCTCCTCGAGGGACCGCGCGGAGATGCCTCGCATCAGTTGGCCGACCCCTCCAGCTCCGTGATGAAGCGCTCGACGGTGCGACGCTGACGCGCCTCGTCCTCGAGCGACTCACCGACGATGCGCCCCGCGAGGTCCGTGGCGAGCGAGCCCACCTCGGACTTGAGCTGGGCGAGGGCCTGCGAGCGCTCCGCCTCGACCTGCGCGTGCGCGGTCGCGGTGATGCGGGCAGCCTCCTCCTGGGCCTGGGCCCGGAGCTCGGCGATGATCTGCGCGCCCTGCTCCTTGGCCTCCTCGCGGATGCGAGCGGCCTCGTGGCGGGCGTCGGCGAGCTGCGCCGTGTACTGCTCGAGCGCGGCCTGGGCCTCCTGCTGCGCCGACTTGGCCTCCTCGATCCCACCCTCGATCGCGGCCGTGCGCTCGGCGAAGGCCTTCTCGAAGTTGGGCACGACGAACTTGCGGATCAGGAGGAAGAGGATCCCCAGGACCACCAGGCCCAGGACGATCTCCGGCAGCTCCGGGATCAGGGGGTTGTGCTCCTCCCCCTCAGCTGCTGCGACCAGGATCGCGCTCATGGTGAATCTCCCTTAGCAGAGGATCAGTTGTAGCCGAAGACGAAGGCGAGGGCCAGCGCGATGATGAAGAACTGCTCCGCGAGGACGAAGCCGAAGATCGCGATGCCCTGGAGACGGCCCTGCGCCTCGGGCTGACGGGCGACGCCCGTGACGTAGGCGGCGAAGATCAGACCGACGGCGATGGCCGGGCCGATGGCAGCGAGGCCGAGGCCGACGGTGGCGATGGAACCATTCATGACGGTTCTTTCCTTTCGTGACGACGCGGACGCGTCTGGTGCGGGTCGAGAAGTGGTCGGATGGAGCCGGCCGAGCTCAGTGCTCGTCGGCGATCGCGCTGCCGATGTACATCGCGGTCAGCAGCGTGAAGACGTAGGCCTGCAGGAACATGATCAGCATGTCGAGGAAGCTGACCCCGATGCCGAGCACGAAGGAGAGCACGCCGGCCGGGACGCCGATGGCGGCGTTGGCGTAGCCCGTGACCAGGTAGGCGGCTCCCAGGGAGAACAGCAGGATCAGCAGGTGGCCGGCGAACATCGTCGCGAAGAGACGCAGCGCCAGCGTGAAGGGGCGCACGATGATGTTGGAGAGGAACTCCAGCGGCACCAGGGCGATGAGGATCGGACCCTTGGCGCCGGCCGGCACCGTCTGGTGCTTGAGGTAGCCGAAGAAGCCGTGACGACCGATGCCGGCGACGTTGTAGATCAACCACGTGACCAGCGCCAGTGCGACTGGGAAGCCGAACTTCGACATCGACGGGAACTGGATCACCGGGATGACGCCGTAGAAGTTGTTGACCAGCACGAAGAGGAAGACCGTGAAGAGGTACGGGACGTACTTCATGTAGTCGGCGCTGCCGATGTTGTCGCGCGCGATGGAGTTGCGGATGAACCCGTAGACGAGCTCACCGGCGAACTGCAGGCGCCCGGGCACGACCTGGGCCTTGCGGCTCGTGGCGTAGGCGAAGGCGAAGACGATCACCAGCGACAGCACGAGGAACAGCTCGGGCTTGTTGACCTCCCACCCGCCGATCGTGAACGTCGGCGGGAGCAGGAAGCTCCCGGGGCCGGGCTGCGGCGGGCCGTCAGCGGCAGCCACCAGGGCGGTCGAGGCGAGGGTCACTCGGTCACCTTTGTCTCATGGCGCGGTCGATTCCGACGAAGGTCGGCGATCCGGCAGTACGGCCAGCGTCATCGTTCACGTCGAGCCCGGTCGCTGTGCGGTTCCGGTCCGGCGCATGAGTGAGGCTACCAGGGGGTCACGACGGGGTGTCGCCCAGGTCATAGGTGAGGACCCGGCGGCGCCGGAACGACCACAGCGCCAGGGCGGTCCAGGCGAGGCTGCACACCACCGCGGCGAGGCCGAAGACGCGACGGTCGACGTGCCCGGCCACTCCCCCGACGTCGAAGAGCAGGAACAGCACGGCCATGGCCGCGAACGCCTTGACGAGGAAGAAGAGCACCGCCGCAGGGAGCGAGAGCACCGGGCTCGAGCGCGCCACCGGGTTCAGGACGACGGGCGTCGAGCCGAGGAACACGGCGACGACGACGCCCGCGAGCAGGGCGCCCAGCAGCCCGGCGGTCCCCCGCGCGGCCAGCCCCGTCACGGCGGTGAGGGCCACGACGGCCCCGTACGCGACGGCCTGCGTGCGGAGGGCCGACCGGTCCGGGGACCTCACGAGCCGTCCCAGACGCGCTGCTCGAGCCGCGGCAGCACGAACACGGCCGCGGCCGTGAGCACGCTCAGCACGCCGAACCCGACGATCGACTGCCAGCCGCTGAACAGGCTCACCACGACGCTGCCGAAGGCGACCAGACCGGCGGCGGCGTACATGAGCAGCACGGCGCGACGGTGCGAGTGCCCGATCTCGAGCAGCCGGTGGTGGATGTGCATCTTGTCCGGGCTGAACGGCGACCGTCCCGCGCGGGTGCGTCGCACGACCGCGAGGCCCAGGTCGACGAACGGCACGATGAGGATCGCGAACGGCAGGAAGAGCGGCAGCAGGGCGGGCAGGAAGCTTGCCGCCCCGCCGCCCACGCCCTCGGACAGGCTGGTGGCCGGGAACTGCCCCGTGAGGCTGATCGAGGAGCACGCGAGGACGAAGCCGATCAGCATCGACCCGGAGTCGCCGATGAACATGCGAGCCGGGAAGAAGTTGTGCGGCAGGATGCCGAGGCAGGCGCCCGCCAGGGCGGCCGTCAGCAGGGCGGCGCCGATGGCGCGTGCCTCGCCGTTGACGACCGCGAGGGAGAAGGCGTACGAGAAGAAGGCCACCGCGCCGATCGCGACCATGCCGGCCGCCAGCCCGTCGAGGCCGTCGACGAAGTTCACCGCGTTCGCGGTGGTGACGATCAGCAGCACCGTGAAGATGATCGACTGCGCGTTGTCGAGCCCGAGGTAGTTGTTGTACAGCGGCAGGTAGAGGAACTGCAGGCCCATCGCGACGACGACGACGCCGGCCATGACCTGGCCGGCGAACTTGCTGAGCGCGTCGAGCTCGAAGAGGTCGTCGATCACGCCGACGAGGCAGATGACGGCACCGCCGACGATGACCGCGCGGGCGTCGCCGAACACGGCGTCCTCGTTGCGCGACAGGAACGGCAGGTGGGTCGCCACCAAGTAGGCCGAGACGAGCCCGCCCAGCATGGCGGGGCCACCGAAGTACGGGGTGGGGATCGCGTGCACGTCGCGGTCGCGCACCTTGGCGACGGCACCGAAGCGCATCGCGAGCGTCCTGGCGATCGAGGCGAGGAGGTAGGTCACCCCCAGGGCGACGCCGAAGACGACGAGGTACTCACGCACCGAGCGGCTCCACCGTGTTGTTGAACCGGTGGAGCACGTCGAGCCAGATCGGACCCTCGCGCAGGATGCGCGGCGTCGCGCCGGTGACGTCGAGGATGGTGGACGCCGTGCCTCCGGGGCTCTGCCCCGCGTCGAGGTAGACGCTGACGGAGGTGCCCAGCATGCGCTCGGCGTCCTCGATCGTGGTGGCGGCGGGCTCGCCGGTGAGGTTCGCGCTGCTCACGGCGAGCGGGCCGGTCTGCTTGAGCAGACCGAGCGCGACCGGGTGGTCGGGCATGCGCACCGCGACGGTGTGGTGGGTCTCCCCCAGGTCCCACGTGAGCGACGGCTGCTGCCGGCACACCACGGTGAGCGGTCCGGGCCACAGCTCAGTCGTCATGGACCGGAGCCACCCCGGCACCTCGGTGACCAGTGCCTCGAGCGTCGTCGGCGCCCCGACCAGGACCGGTGGCGGCTTCTGGCGCGTGCGCCCCTTGGCGTCCAGCAGGCGCTGGACGGCCTCGGGCGAGAACGCGTCGGCGGCCAGGCCGTACACGGTGTCGGTGGGCAGCACGGCGAGCTCGCCGGCCTCCAGCGCCGCCTGGGCGGCGTCGACGCCGGTGCGGCGCATCTCCTCGTCGGCGCAGTCGTACCTCACCGGACCACCCTAGCGGGCGCGGGTGGGCCCGCCGCTCACCACAGGTCGTGCACGGCGTCCAGCAGGTCGAGCCCGTGGACGAGGAAGGCGAGGGCCAGGAACTGCGCCGTCCGACCGACGAAGACCATCGTGAGGAACACCCAGAGACGCTGGCGTGACAGCGGCGCCAGGATCGTCACCACCGCGAGCGGCGGCACGGCCAGGAGGGACGACAGGAGCACGGTGGCCGCGCCGAGCACCGGGCGGTCGAGCCAGGTCAGGAGCAGGTCGCCGACCCGCCGCAGCCACGCCGTGAACCGGTAGCGGGGCTCCGAGCGTCGCGCCTCCCGACGGAAGCGCTGCGACCCACCGCGGATCAGCACGAACACGAGCGCCTTGCCCGCGACCGTGCCGACGCTGAGCGCCATGACGCCCCAGAACAGCATCCAGTCCTGCATCGTCGCGCCCATGGCGACGACGTAGACCTCGGCGTTGAGGAACACCGGGAGGATCGCCGATCCCACCCCGAAGGCGAAGGCGGCCCCGTGGATCAGGAGCTCGGCGACCATGCCGCGACCCTACCGATCCCGCTCGGCGCCACGCCGGAGGTCCGGGCCCGTGCGCGGCGAGCCGCTCACGGACGACGCGCGGTGACGTACCGCGGCCGGTCCGCGAGGTCGGCGTGGTCGCGCACGTCGGCCCACCGGCCGGCGAACACGGCCGGAGCCGACTCCCCCTGCGCGTCGGCGTGCTCGGCCCCGACGACACCGCCGGGCCGCAGCAGGCGCCAGGCCGTGCGCTCCAGACGGCGCATGGCGTCGAGCCCGTCGTCCCCCGACCAGAGCGCCAGGGAGGGGTCGTGGTCGCGGGCCTCGGGCGCCACGCTCTCCCACGCGTCGAGCGGGATGTACGGCGGGTTGCACACCACGACGTCGACGGTGCCGTCGAGGTCGGCGAAGGCCTCGAAGGCGTCGCCGAGGCGCAGGTCGGTGCCCGTGTCGCCCAGGTTGCGCTCCGCCCACGCGAACGCCTGCTCGTCGAGCTCGACGGCGTGCACCTGGGCGCGCGGCACCTCGTGCACGACGGACAGCGCGATCGCGCCGGACCCGGTGCAGAGGTCGACGACCACGGGCGGCGTCGAGCGACCCGAGGACAGCACCGCCGACGCCTGCTCGACCGCCCAGCCCGCCAGCAGCTCGGTCTCCGGACGCGGGACGAACACGCCGGGACCGACCTCGAGGTCGACGTAGCGGAACCCGGCGGAGCCCGTGAGGTGCTGCAGAGGCACGCGCCGGGCGCGCGCCGCGACCATGTCGCGGTAGACCTGCAGCTGCGGACCCTGGAGGCGTGCGCCGAGCAGCATGCCGCGCGGGGTCCCGGTGACGTGGGCGAGGAGCAGCTCCGCGTCGACCCGTGGCGAGCTGACCCCGGCCTCCGTCAGCGTGGTCGTGGCCTCCTCCAGCAGACGCTCGGCCTGGCTGCGGACCCGGCTCATGCGCGGGACCCGTCGGCGGTCTCGAGCCGCTCGGCGAGGTCGGCGTCGACGAGCGAGCCGATGACGTCGTCGAGCGCGCCGTCCATGACGGCGTCGAGGTTGTAGGCCTTGAACCCGGTGCGGTGGTCGGAGACGCGGTTCTCGGGGAAGTTGTAGGTGCGCACGCGCTCGGACCGGTCGACCGTGCGGATCTGCGAGCGCCGCGCGTCGGACGCCTCGGCGTCGGCCGCGGCCTGCGCCGCCTCGAGCAGGCGCGAGCGCAGGATGCGCAGCGCCTGCTCCTTGTTCTGGAGCTGGCTCTTCTCGTTCTGGCAGCTCACCACGAGGCCGGTCGGGAGGTGCGTGATGCGCACGGCCGAGTCGGTGGTGTTGACGCTCTGGCCTCCGGGCCCGGAGGAGCGGAACACGTCGATGCGCAGGTCGGCGTCGTTGACCTGCACGTCGACGTCCTCGGCCTCGGGGAGCACGAGGACCCCGGCCGCCGACGTGTGGATGCGGCCCTGGGACTCGGTGACCGGGACGCGCTGCACCCGGTGGACGCCGCCCTCGAACTTCAGCAGCGCGTAGGGCGCCTGCCCGGGCTCGGGCGTGCCCTTCGCCGCGACCGAGGCCGTGACCGACTTGTAGCCGCCGAGCGCGGACTCGGTGGCGTCGATGATCTCGACGCGCCAGCCCTTCGTCTCGGCGAAGCGCGTGTACATGCGCAGCAGGTCTCCGGCGAACAGTGCCGACTCCTCGCCGCCCTCGCCGCCCTTCACCTCGAGGATGACGTCCTTGTCGTCGGCCGGGTCGCGAGGCACCAGCAGGCGCTGCAGCCGCTCCTCCAGCTCCGTGCGCTGGGCGGACAGCTCGGCCGCGTCCTCGACCAGCTCGAGCTCACGGGCGGCCTCGAGGTCGTCGCCGGCCTGCTGCCAGGCACGGTAGGTGCGCACGACCGCACCGAGCTCGGCGTAGCGGCGCCCGACCTTCTTGGCCCGTGCCGGATCGGCGTGCGTGGCAGGGTCCGACATCTGTCGCTCGAGCTCGGCGTGCTCGGACAGCAGCGCCTCGACGGCCTCGAACATGCTGAACCCCTCTCCTGGCTCGTGCGGACGAGCTCCTCGGCGCACCGCGCCCGGACGGACGACGACGCCGACCCGTCCGCTGGGGATCGGGTCGGCGTCGGAGAGGAGCTACTTCTTGCCGTAGCGCTTCTCGAACCGGGCCACGCGGCCGCCGGTGTCGAGGATCTTCTGCTTGCCCGTGTAGAACGGGTGGCAGGCCGAGCACACGTCGGCGCGGAGGGTGCCCTCCGTGGCGGTGCTGCGGGTGGTGAACGAGTTGCCACAGGTGCAGGTGACCTGGGTCTCGACGTACTCGGGGTGGATGTCGCGCTTCATGGTGTCCTCTCGTGGTGCTGGGTCGGGCCGCGGGTGCGGACCGTGAACCAGGACCGGGGATCGATTGTGCCAGGGGCTCCTCGTACAACCGCCACCGCCCCTCGGTTGTTCCCCGGGCGGCGGCGGTGCGTGCGAGGTCAGGCCGGCAGCAGCGCCTCGATGTCGTCGGCGATCTTCTCGGGCTTCGTCGTCGAGCCGTAGCGCTTCACGACGTTGCCCTCGGCGTCGACCAGGAACTTCGTGAAGTTCCACTTGATCTTGCTGCCGAGCACCCCGCCCTTCTCCGAGCGCAGCCAGCGGTACAGCGGGTGCGCGTCGTCGCCGTTGACGTCGACCTGGGAGAACATCGGGAAGCTCACGCCGTAGTTCTTCTGGCAGAAGGCGGCCGTGTCCTCGTCGGAGTCGGGGTTCTGGTGGCCAAACTGGTCGCACGGGAAGCCGAGAACCACGAGGCCGCGTTCGGCGTACCGGCTGTACAGCTCCTCCAGGCCCGTCAGCTGCGGGGTGAAGCCGCACTGCGTGGCGGTGTTCACGACGAGCAGGACCTTCCCCCGGTAGTCGGAGAGGTCTCGCGGAGCGCCGTCGATGGTCGTGGCGGTGAAGTCGTAGGCAGTGGTCACGTCGCCATCCTAGGGACGCGATCCACCCGCCGCAGACCAGCGCGGGGCGCCCGCAGCACGCACGACGGGCCCGCCGACCGTGGTCGGCGGGCCCGTCACGGCGGGGTCAGGCCAGGGGGCTGCGCTGGAGCGCGAGGAGCAGCTCGGCGTTGCTGCCGGTCTTCTCCAGCCGCCCGACGACCGTGTCGAGGACCTGCTGCGGGCTGCGCCCGACCAGGGCCCGACGGGCGGCGACGAGGATGTCGAGCTCCTGCTCGTCGAGCAGCAGCTCCTCGTGGTTGGTGCGCGAGCCGGCGATGTCGACGGCCGGGAAGACCTGCTGGTTCTCGTCGACCAGGAGGCGCAGCACGCTGTTGGCAGCGCCGTCGATCTCCTCGAGCACGGCCTCGTCGACCACGGAGGACGTGCCGGCCAGTGCCGTCGCGAGGATCGTCAGGGAGCCGCCGTCCTCGGCGTTGCGCGCCGCACCGAAGAACGTCTTGACCGGGTGCAGGGCGGCCGCGTCGACCGCGCCGGCCATCCGGCTCGACGCCGTCGAGGCCTGGTGGTAGGCCCGGCCGAGCCGCGTGAGCGAGTCGAGCAGGACGACGACGTCGTGCCCCAGCTCGACGAGACGCTTCGCACGCTCGATGGCCAGCTCGGCGACCGTCGTGTGGTCGGCGGCCGGTCGGTCGAAGGTCGAGGCGATGACCTCGCCCTTGACCGAGCGCTGCAGCTCGGTGACCTCCTCCGGACGCTCGTCGATGAGGACGACCATGAGGTGGCACTCGGGGTTGTTGGCCGTGAGGGCGTCGGCGACGGTACGCACGAGGGCCGAGCGTCCACCCCGCTGCTCCGAGACGACCAGCTGACGCTGTCCCTTGCCCACGGGCGCGAACAGGTCGATCAGGCGGGTGGTCACGACCGTCGGGTCGGTCTCCAGGACCAGACGCTCCTCCGGGTGCACGGGCGTCATCGAGGAGAACTCGATGCGACCGCGTGCCTCCTCCAGCGGCGTCCCGTTGACGGTGTCGACCCGCACCATCGGGTTGAACTTCTCCTTGCGCTCGCCCTCGCGCGGCTGGCGCACCTGGCCGGTGACCGCGTCGCCCTTGCGCAGACCCCACTTGCGGACCATGGAGAGCGAGACGTAGACGTCGTTCTCGCTCGGCAGGTAGCCGGTGGTGCGCACGAACGCGTAGTTGTCGAGGATGTCGAGGATGCCCGCCGCGGGGACCAGCACGTCGTCCTCGGTGTAGGTGGGCTCGCCGTCGGCGCCGCGGCCGCCGCGGTTGCGACCGCGACGGTTGCGACGACGCCCGCCGGCCTCGTCGTCGTCGGCCGCCTGCGGGTCGACGCCACGCTGGGCGTTCTTCGGCGAGCCGTCCTGGCCGCCCTGGTCGCCCTTGCGCTGCTGGTCGGTGCGGCGCTGGTCGTCGTTCTTCTGGCCCTCGCCGTTCTTCTGGCCGTCCTGGTTCTTCTGGCCGTCGGCGCGCTGTCCGTCGTTCTTGGCGCGCTGGTTGCCGTTCTTCGGGCTCTGGCCCTTGCCCTGGCCGCGGTTCTGCTCGTCCTTGCCCTGGGCGTCCTGGGGCTGGCCGTCCTGCGCGGGGGCACCCTGGGCGCGACGTCCGCGGCCACGCGGCGTCTCGCGCGCCTGCTCCTCAGCAGCCGGCGCGCCCTGGGGCTTGCCGTTCTTCTCGTCCTGGGGCTTCGCGTCCTGGGCCTTCTGGGGCGCGGTCGGCTCGTCCTGCTGGGGTGCCTGCTGGGCCGGGGCGGCCTGGACGGCGCTCGGGGCGCTCTCGCCACGGGCGGCCTTGATGGCGTCGATCAGCTCGCCCTTGCGCAGCTTGCCGGCGTCGCTGATGCCGAGGCCGGACGCGATCTCGCGCAGCTCGGCGAGGACCTTGCCGCCGAGCGCACCGCCGGAGCGACGGGCGGGCTTGACGGGGGCGGCGGAGGCCGGCTCCGCCGACGGGGACGCAGACTGGTCAGTGGGGGTGTCGGTCACGAGGATGCTTCCTGGGTGGGTGGGGGCGCCACAGGCCCTCCGGCGAAGACCGGGGCACCGTGGCCACCCGCCGACGGCGGGCGGACGTACACGTGTCGGGGAACGGGATCCACACCGACGTCCGTCACTCTAGCAGTGCCCTCGGCCGCCGGACGGGCCCCCGACGGGCGGGGTCCGGAGGCACCGGTCAGGGCGTCGAGACGACGTGGGCACCGCGGTCGGCGACGTCGACCTCGAGCACCCGCCAGCCGTCGGGGACGGCGTCCGTGACGCCACGGGCGAAGGCCAGCACGGTGGGCCCGGCACCCGAGATGACCGCGGGCACGCCGTCGACGCGCAGGCTGCGGACGAGGCGGTAGGAGGCCGGCATCGCGCTGGCGCGGTACTGCTGGTGCAGCAGGTCCTCCGTGGCCGACGCGAGACGCTCGGGCGCCTGGGTCAGCGCCGCCACGAGCAGCGCGGCCCGGCCGGCGTTCGTCGCGGCGTCGGCGTGGCTGACCACGTCGGGGAGCAGGCCGCGCGCGGCCTCGGTCGAGACGGGTTCCGGCGGCACGAAGAGGGTCAGCGGCACGCTGACGTCGAGGCGGACCGCCTCGGCGGCGAAACCGTCGATCCACGCGATCGTCAGTCCGCCGAGGAGGGCCGCGGCGACGTTGTCGGGGTGACCCTCGATGTCCTGGGCGAGCTGCAGCGTCGCGCGGTCGTCGAGCGGCTCCACGCCGTCGACGAGCGCCTTCGCGAGCACGATGCCGCCGACGATCGCGGCCGACGAGGAGCCCATCCCCCGCCCGTGCGGCACCACGTTGCGGCACGTGAGCCGCAGACCCGGACGTCGCACGCCCATCAGGTCGAGGGCGGCGTCGAGGGACCGGACCACGAGGTGGCGCTCGTCGCGCGGCACCTCGTCGGCGGCCTCCCCCTCCACGACGATCTCGAGACCGTCGCCGGGGACGAACTCGGCCGTGAGCTCGTCGTGCACGTCGAGCGCGAGCCCGAGGGCGTCGAACCCCGGACCGAGGTTGGCGCTGCTGGCAGGGGTGCGGACCGTCACGGGCCCACGGCGGAACGGCTGGTCGAACACGACGGCGCCGCTCAGGCCAGACCGGCGGCGGCCGCGGCGTCGTGCACGTCGGCGTCGATGACGGAGTCGACCACGGACTCCACCCCCGACAGCGCCGTCTCGACGTCCTTGAGGCCGTGGCCCGTCACGGTCACCGCGATGCGCAGCCCCGGGTCGACCTCCCCCGCCTCGGCAGCAGCCAGGAGACCCGCGACGCCCGCCGCGGACCCCGGCTCGACGAACACGCCGTCATGGGCGCCCAGGCGACGCTGCGCGTCGAGGATCTGCTCGTCGGTGACGGCGTCGATGCGTCCGCCCGACGTGTCGCGCGCCTCGATGGCCAGCTGCCACGACGCCGGGTTGCCGATGCGGATCGCCGTGGCGACCGTCTCGGGACGCGCCACGGCCTCGCCGTGGACGAGCGGCGCGGCGCCGGCGGCCTGGAAGCCCCACATCCGCGGACGGTGCGTGGCGAGGCCGGCGTCGGCGTACTCGCGGTAGCCCATCCAGTAGGCGGAGATGTTGCCGGCGTTGCCCACGGGGAGCACGTGCACGTCGGGGGCGTCGCCGAGGACGTCGACGATCTCGAACGCGGCGGTCTTCTGGCCCTGCAGCCGCACCGGGTTGACCGAGTTGACGAGCGCGACCGGGTACTCGTCGGCCAGGGCACGCGACAGCTGGAGGCACTCGTCGAAGCCGCCCCGCACCTGGATGACCTCCGCGCCGTGCATGACGGCCTGGGCCATCTTGCCGGTCGCGATCTTGCCGTGCGGGACCAGCACGATCGGGGTGAGGCCCGCCCGCGCCGCGTACGCGGTCATCGACGCCGACGTGTTGCCCGTCGACGCGCACACCACGGCCTTCGCACCCTCGCCGAAGGCCACGGAGATCGCCGCCGTCATGCCTCGGTCCTTGAAGGAGCCGGTCGGGTTGTCGCCCTCGACCTTGAGCCAGACGTCGCCCTGGACGACCGAGGACAGCCAGGCCGAGTGGACGAGCGGCGTGCCGCCCTCGCCCAGCGAGATCACCGGGGTGTCCTCGTCGACCGGGAGCCACTCGCGGTACTCCTCGAGCACACCACGCCACGGCTGCGCCATCAGTGGAACTCCTTCATCAGTTGAGGCCTTCGACCCGCATGACCGACGACACGTCGCGCACCATGTCGAGCGCGCGCACCACCTCGACGGTCGCGGCGAGCGCGGCGTCGTCGGCCTCGTGCGTCACGATGACGAGCTGGGCGTCGGAGCCGTGGCCCTCCTGGCGGACCGTCTTGATCGACACGTCGTACTGCGCGAAGGCGTCGGCGACCGACGCGAGCACGCCCGCGCGGTCGTCGACGTCGATCGACACGTGGTAGCGGGTACGGGCGCGGCCGACGTCGAGCACCTCGAGGTCGGCGTGGGCGGTGTCGCCGGGTCCGTGCACGTCCTGGCGGCGGGTTGCGCGCGACCGAGACGAGGTCGCCCAGCACGGCGCTCGCCGTGGGCGCTCCCCCGGCGCCCGGACCGTAGAACATGAGCTGACCGGCCGACTCGCTCTCCACGAACACGGCGTTGAACGCGCCGCGGACGCTCGCGAGCGGGTGGCTCTTCGCGATCATGGCGGGGTGCACGCGGGCCGAGACGGCGTCGCCGTCGGGGGTGCTGATCTTCTCGCAGATCGCGAGCAGCTTGACGACGCAGCCCATCTCGTCGGCCGAGCGGACGTCGGCGGCGGTGACGTCGGTGATGCCCTCGCGGTGCACGTCGCCGATGGTCACGCGGGTGTGGAACGCGAGCGAGGCGATGATCGCGGCCTTGGCGGCGGCGTCGAAGCCCTCGACGTCGGCGGTGGGGTCAGCCTCGGCGTAGCCGAGACGCTGCGCCTCGTCGAGCGCGTCGGAGAAGCCGGCGCCCGTCGTGGTCATCGCGTCGAGGATGAAGTTGGTGGTGCCGTTGACGATGCCGAGCACCCGCTGCACGGCGTCGCCCGCGAGCGACTCCTGGAGCGGTCGGATGATCGGGATGGCGCCGGCCACCGCCGCCTCGAACGCGATGTCGCGCTCGGCCTTCTCGGCGGCCTCGAACAGCCGCGCACCGTCCTCGGCCAGGAGGGCCTTGTTGGCGGTGACGACGGACGCACCGTGCTCCAGGGCGGCGAGGATGAGCTCGCGCGCCGGCTCGATGCCGCCGATGACCTCCACGACGACGTCGAGGTCGCCGCGGGTGACCAGCGCCTGCGCGTCGGTGGTGAACAGGTCGGCCGGGAGGTCGAGGTCGCGCGCGCGGCCGAGGCGTCGCACCGCGATGCCGACCAGCTCGATCGGGGCGCCGATCCGACGCGCCAGCTCGTCCCCGTCGCGGGTCAGCAGCCGGGCCACCTCCGACCCCACGACGCCGCAGCCCAGCAGGGCGACCTTGAGGGGTCGGGCGGTCGAGGGAGCGGTGTTCACGCGCGACAGCCTATCGGCGTCCCTCCTCGGTCCGGCCCCCAGTCCTCGCGGCGAGACCGCGACCGCCGCGCGGGGCTCACCGCTCGTAGCCGCGCCCCAGCACGAGCAGCCCGGCGACCACGCACGCCGTCGGCACCGCGAACGCCGCGAGCACGCCGACGCCCAGGCCGTGCACGACCGCGGCGGCGAACACGGTGCCACCGAGGGCGAGCGCGACCGACTCCGCGACCGAGTCGCTGGTCTGCAGGGCAGCGCTGTGACCCGCCTCCTGCCCCGGACCGGACCGTCGCAGCACCTCCGTCACCGAGGTCGACGACAGCACGCCCATCCCGAAGCCGCCCACGACCCACACCGTCGCGACGACGACCACCGGGACGGCGGCGGCGAGCGAGAGCGGCACGGCGAGGAGTCCCAGCAGGATCGCGCCGGCGCCCAGCAGCGCCCGCCGCCGGGGCGTGCCGATCGGCGCAGGCAGCCGCTCCGGCCGTGACACGAAGGCCGCACCGGCGTACCAGGTGAACGCCGTGCCCGAGATCGCCGCACCCGCCAGCCCGACGGAGAGTCCCCGCTGGTCGACCAGCACCAGCGGCACGTAGACCTCCGCCGCGAAGTAGGACGCCATGAAGAAGGCCCGCGACCCGATCAGCGACGGGAGGCCACGTCCACCGCTCCAGGTACGCCGGGGCACCAGTCGACGGACGGAGAGCGCGAGCCCGACCAGGCCCAGGACGAGCCAGGCGGGCCACGCCGGCAGCGTCCGCTGGCCGGCCACGGACACCAGGAGCACCGCCGCTGCCGCGACGGCGGCGGCAGCCAGACCACCCGCGGCCTGACCACGTGGGGGTCCGGCCTCGGTCGAGGGCGAGCCGGTGAGCGACCGGACCGCCGGCCAGGCGACCGCGAGGCTCGCAGCCGCCAGCACAGGTCCCAGCAGGAACACGACACGCCACCCGAAGGCGTGCGTCAGGCCGCCGGCCACGACCGGACCGACGATCGCCGGCACGGTCCAGGCGCTCGTCATGACGGCGAGCGCGCGCGGTCGCAGCCGGTCCGGATAGGCCTGCGCGACGACGACCCACAGGGCGACGCCGATCGGGCCCGCCCCGAGCCCCTGCACCGCACGGCCGAGGAGGAAGCCGGACATCGACGTGGCGGTGCCGCACACCACCAGCCCGGCGGCGAAGACGGCCACCCCCCAGCCGAGCGCCGGCGCGGGGCCCGCCCGCTCGATCCACGAGGCGCTCGCGGTGCGCGAGAAGATGCTGACCGCGACCGGAGCGGCGAACGCGACCGCGTAGAGCGCGAGCCCGTCGAGCGCCCGCGCCACCTCCGGCATGACGCTCACCACCGCGAGCGACTCGAACGCGACGAGGAAGGCCAGCGAGAACAGGCCGAGCGACGTGCGCCCGAGCCGACCGCGCCAGATGGAGTCGCCGTCGCCGTCGCCGTCGCCGTCGCCTGGGCTGGTCGTCGGGGCGTCGAGGGCGTGCGGCGTCGTCATGGGATGATCAGACAACCTCGACCAAGGTTGAGGTCAACACCGTGACAGGAGGCGTCCACGATGGACACGACGGACCGGCTCACCCCTCAGCAAGTCGCCGAGCGCTCGGGCGTCGCGGTCTCCGCCCTGCACTTCTACGAGTCGCGCGGTCTGATCACCGCCACGCGGACGACGGGCAACCAGCGGCGCTACGGACGCGACGTGCTGCGACGGCTCGCGTTCGTCCAGTTCTCCCAACGACTGGGGATCCCCCTCGCCGAGATCGGCGAGGCGCTCGCGACGCTCCCCGACGACCGCGTGCCGACCAAGCGGGACTGGACGCGCCTCGCCTCCCGCTGGCGCGCCGACCTCGACGCCCGCATCGCCCGGCTGCAGGCGCTGCGCGACGACCTCGACGGCTGCATCGGCTGCGGGTGCCTCTCCCTGCGCAGCTGCTCGGTCTACAACCACGACGACGAGCTGGGCCGCCGCGGCCCCGGCCCGCACCGGGGGCTCACGTGAGGCGGATCGGCCACGGCGCCGGTCCCGCGTCACCTACCCTGGTCCGGTGAGCACGCGCCCGAGCAGCCTGTCGTCGAGCCTGCGGCAGCTGGGGCCCGTCAAGGTGGTCGGATTGGTCACCATCGTCGTGGTCACGGTCGTGCTCGTGTGGGCCGTCCTCGACGTGCGCTCCCTCCTCGCGCAGGCACCGGCCGCGCAGGTCGCAGCCGGACCGGACGCGTCGGCCGGGGCCCGTGGCAGCACGACCGAGCGACAGGTCGCGGTCACCGTCACGTTCTCCGGCACCGGCCCGTTCAACGCCACCGTCGTCGACGCCTCCAAGCGCGAGCGCACGTTCCGCTCGGGCGGCGAGGACGTGAAGGTGACACGCGTCTACGAGGGTGCCGGGCCGTACGTGCTGGCGAGCGTCCAGACCACCGGCAACGCCACGGTCCGCTGCCGCGTCGCCGTCGACGGGAGGCAGACGTCGTCGACCGAGCAGTCGGGCCTCTACGCCCAGACCGTCTGCGCCGGCTGAGGTGGGCGCCGACGACCGCGCCTCCTTCCGGGAGGGGCTGAGGCTCGGGCTGCCGTTCGCGGTGGCCTCCTTCCTGCTGTCGATGTCGTTCGGCGTCGTCGCCCGCGAGACGGGATTCAGCGTGCTCGCCGCCGTCGCGATGTCCGTGCTGGTGTTCGCCGGCTCGGCGCAGTTCGCGGCGGTGGCGGTGCTCGCCGCCGGTGGAGGCGCGGGCGCGGCCGTCGCCGCGGGAACGCTCATGAACTCGCGCTTCCTCCCGATGGGCATCGCGCTCGCACCGTCGCTGCCGGGGCGGGCCTGGTGGCGAGGGCTGCAGGGTCTCGCCGTCGTCGACTCGTCGTGGGCGCTCGCGGCGCGCGGCGACGGCACGTTCGACCGCTGGCGCCTGTTCGGCACCACCGCACCCCAGCTCGTCGCGTGGTACCTCGGCACCGTCGTCGGCGCGTTCGGTGGCGAGCTCATCGGCGACCTCGACCGCTTCGGGCTCGACGCCGTCTACCCTGCGTTCTTCCTCGCGGTCCTGCTGCCCGAGCTGCGCGACCGCGACCGGCGGGGCGTGGCCGTCGTCGGCGGGCTGCTGGCGCTCGCGCTCGTGCCCGTCGCTCCCCCGGGCGTGCCCGTGCTGGCGGCGGGGCTCGCAGCCCTGTGGGGCCTGCGTCGGCGGGAGGCCTCGTGAGCACCATCTGGGTCGCCATCCTCGGCCTCACCGTCGCGACGGCCGCCGTCAAGGCCGTCGGACCGGTGCTGCTCGGCGGTCGCGACCTGCCGGAACGGTTCACCGGCGTGATCGCCCTCATGGCTCCGGCGCTGCTGACCGCGCTGGTGGTGACCAGCGTGCTCGCGGACGGTGACCGGTGGCACGCCGGTGCCGACACGGTCGGCGTCGCCGCAGCCGGCGTGGTCGCCTGGCGCGGCGCCTCCGTGGTGACGACGTTGGCCGTCGCGGTGGTCGTGACGGCCCTGCTGCGCCTCGCGGGCCTGCCGTAGCGGCAGGCCGCGTCGTCAGCCGACGTCGAGCGCGAAGAGGTCGTCCTCCGTCTCGCGGCGCAGGATCAGCCGTGCCTCGCCGTCGCGCACTGCGACCACCGCCGCACGCGGCACGTGGTTGTAGGTGCTCGCGAGCGAGCGGCAGTACGCGCCGGTGCCGGGGACGGCGAGCAGGTCGCCCGCTGCGACGTCGCCGGGGAGGTACTCGTCCTTCACGACGATGTCACCGCTCTCGCAGTGCTTGCCGACCACGCGGCTCAGCACCGCCGGCGCCTCGGAGCGGCGCGACGCGAGGGTGCAGGAGTAGTCGGCGCTGTAGAGCGCAGGTCGCACGTTGTCGCTCATGCCGCCGTCGACCGCGACGTAGCGACGCGACGCTCCCCCGTCGAGACCGACCGACTTGACCGTGCCGACCTCGTAGAGCGTGAAGGTCGTCGGGCCGACGATCGCGCGCCCGGGCTCGATCGACAGGTGCGGCACGGCGACGTCGAGCGCCCGGCACTCCGCGTGCACGATGCCGAGCAGGCTGTCGGCCAGCTCGGCCGGCGAGCGGGGGTCGTCCTGCGTCGTGTACGCGATGCCGAAGCCGCCGCCGAGGTCCATCTCGGGCGGGACGACGCCGAGCTCCTCGATGATCCGCGCGTGCAGGCGCAGCACGCGCCGCGCGGCCACCTCGAAGCCGTCGGCCACGAAGATCTGCGAGCCGATGTGCGAGTGCAGGCCGAGGAACCGCAGGCCGCCTCCGTCGGGCCGCTGGGCGGCGACGATGCGGCTGACGGCGTCGAACGCGGCACCGTCGGCGATGGAGAAGCCGAACTTCTGGTCCTCGTGCGACGTGGAGATGTACTCGTGGGTGTGCGCCTCGACGCCCGCCGTCACGCGGACCATGACGGCCGCCTCGCGACCGGTCTCGGCCGTGAGGGCGACGAGCCGGTCGATCTCCTCGAGGGAGTCGACGATGATGCGTCCGACGCCGGCCTCGAGCGCGCGCCGCAGCTCGGCCACCGACTTGTTGTTGCCGTGCAGCGCGAGCCGTTCGGGCGGGAACCCGGCGCGCAGCGCGACGGCGAGCTCGCCGCCCGTGCACACGTCGAGGCTCAGCCCCTCCTCCTCGACCCAGCGTGCCGTGGCGACGCAGAGGAAGGACTTGCCGGCGTAGTAGACCTCGCACCCCTCGAAGGCGTCGCGGAAGGCTCGCGCGCGGGTGCGGAAGTCGTCCTCGTCGAGCACGTAGAGCGGCGTGCCGAACTCCTCGGCCAGGTCGGTGACCGACTCGCCGGCGACGGTCACGACGCCGTCGACCTTGGAGACGTTGCGGGCCCACAGCTGCGGCACGAGCGCGTCGACGTCGTCGGGGCGACGCAGCCACGCCGGTCCGCGGTCGCCGGCCTGCCCGTGCAGGGCGCCCGCCTCGTGCGCCCGCATCACATGCGCTCCGGGGCCGAGACGCCGAGCAGGCCGAGACCGTTGGCGACGACCTGCCGGGTCGCGTCGACCAGCACCAGACGCGCGCGGTGGACGTCGGTGGCCTCCTCGTCGCCCTGCGGGAGCACGCGGCAGACGGCGTAGAAGGCGTGGAAGGCGGCGGCGGTGCGCTCGAGGTAGCGGGCCACCCGGTGCGGCTCGCGCAGCTCCGCCGCGCGTGACGCCACCTCGGGGAAGCTCGCGAGGGCGCGCAGCAGCTCGCCCTCCTTCTCGTGCTCGAGCAGGCCCGGGTCGAAGCGGTCGAGGCCGTGGTCGACGCCGAGGTCGGCGGCGTTGCGCAGGATGCTCGACAGCCGCGCGTGCGCGTACTGGACGTAGTAGACGGGGTTGTCGTTCGTCGTGCTCGCCCAGAGGTCGAGGTCGAGGTCGATCGGCGAGTCCGTCGAGTACCGCGCCAGGGCGTACCGGGCCGCGTCGACGCCGATGGCGCCCACGAGGTCCTCGAGGGAGATGACGGTGCCGTTGCGCTTGCTCATCCTCAGCGGCTGGCCGTCGCGCAGGAGGTTGACCATCTGGCCGATCAGCAGCTCGAGGTTGACGCCCGGCTCGTCGCCGAACGCGGCACACATCGCCATCATCCGCGAGACGTACCCGTGGTGGTCTGCGCCGAGCATGATGAGGCATCGGTCGAAGCCCCGCTCGCGCTTGTCGAGGTAGTAGGCGAGGTCGCCGGAGATGTACGCGGGCTGCCCGTCGGACTTCACGACGACCCGGTCCTTGTCGTCGCCGTAGTCGGAGGTGCGCAGCCAGCGGGCACCGTCCTTCTCGTACATCTTGCCGAGCTCGTCGAGCCGCGCGATCGCCCGCTCGACGGCGCCGGACTCGTGCAGGTCGTTCTCGTGGAAGTACACGTCGAAGTCGACGCCGAAGTCGTGCAGCGACGCCTTGATCTCCGCGAACATGAGCTCCACGCCCTCGGCGCGCAGCACCTCGGTGGCCTCGGCGTCGGGCAGCGACGCGACGTCGGGGTGCTTCGCCACCACGTCAGCGGCGATCTCGTGGATGTACTGGCCGCCGTAGCCGTCCTCGGGCGCGTCCTGGCCCCGCGCGGACGCGAGCAGCGACCGCGCGAAGCGGTCGATCTGGGCGCCGTGGTCGTTGAAGTAGTACTCGCGGGTCACGTCGGCGCCGGCGAACGTCAGGAGCCGGCCGAGCGAGTCGCCCACGGCGGCCCAGCGCACGCCGCCGATGTGGATCGGACCCGTCGGGTTGGCGCTGACGAACTCGAGGTTGACCTTCTGGCCGGCATAGAGCTCGCTGCGGCCGTACGCGGTTCCGGCCTCGAGCACGTGCGCGGCGACCTGGCCCTGCGCGTCGGCAGCCACCCGCAGGTTGAGGAAGCCCGGGCCCGCGACCTCGGCCGTGCTCACGCCGTCGTGCTCGGCGAGCACCGCCGCGAGATCGGTGGCGAGGTCTCGCGGGTTCAGGCCCGCCTTCTTGGCGAGCTGCAGCGCGATGTTCGTGGCGTAGTCGCCGTGCTCCTTGACCTTGGGTCGCTCCACGCGCACCTGGGCGGGCACGCCGTCGGGGAGGCTGAGCCGTCCCTCGTCGACGAGCCGCTGGAGGGCGGACACGATCACGTCGCTGAGCTGCTCGGGAGTCACCGCACCAGCCTATCGAGCGGCGCACCGCTCCCCGCCCGCGGGAAGCCCCGACGCGACCTGCGCGTCAGGCCTGCGAGCGGCGCTGGATGACGTCGTTCACCGTCGACACCAGGTGGTCGGGGTCGAACGGCTTCGTCACGTAGGCGTCGACGCCTGCGTCGAGTCCTCGCTGGATGTCGCCAGGCAGGTTCTGGGTGCTCACCATGACGATGCCGAGGTGCCGCAGCCGCTCGTCGGCGCGGATCGTGTGCACGGTGCTCACGCCGTCCTGACGCGGCATCATGACGTCGACGGTGACGACGTCGGGGAGGTCGTCCGCGTCGGCCGAGGCCCGCAGTCGCTCGACGCAGTCGAGCCCGTCGACCGCCTCCCGCACGTCGAACCCCGCCAGCTCGAGGTTCGTGCGGATGAGGAACCGGATCGACGCGGTGTCGTCAGCGATCAGGACCGTGGGCACGCGCACCACGGTAGCGGGCGTGGGGTAGGGTCGTACCGCACTCGGCCAGACCGGTCACCGCACCCGCGGAACCGTGCACCGGCCCCCGTAGCTCAGGGGATAGAGCACCGCCCTCCGGAGGCGGGAGCGCAGGTTCGAATCCTGCCGGGGGTACCCATCGCAGCGCACCGCGCCCGTCGCCACGTGCGACGGGCGGCTGCTGACCTCTCGGTCCCCTCGCCCCGAGGCGGGCCGGAGTGCCCACGCACCTTGCATGTAAACGCGTGTCACATTTTTCTTCCATCCAGGCAGCGCGGAGGTGCTGGACGTCGTAGGCTCGGGCCTGCGCCGGACCGCCCACCCCTGGATGCGGACGGTGCAGCGCCCCTGCTCTCGGACACGGAGAGCAGGGGCGCCTCGCTCCCGCGTGCGGGAGCACGGGGAACGATACGCTCGTCCGGATCCTGGCCCGTCGGGCCGAGCGTCGGCTCGGGCTGCTGATCAGTCGCAGGCGCCGCGCACGACGTGCGTCACGCCCAGCTCGTCCATCCACGGCAGCTCGGCGTCCGAGACGCCGAGGGCCACGCAGTCGGCGTCGATCTGCGCAGCCAGCGTCGCGATCGACTCCACGAGCACCCGACGGCGGACGTCGTCGGCGAGGCCCTGCACCAGCTCGGGGTCGATGCGGAGCACGTCGGGCGAGAGCAGCAGGATGTGGCGCAGCTCGGCCGCACCGTCGCCCACGCGGTCGACCGCGACGCGCGCCCCCAGCCGCCGCAGGGGCTGCAGCAGCGACGTGAGCTCCTCGTAGTCCTCGATCGTCTCGTCGACGTCGAAGCGCAGCATCAGGCGCGACGGCGGCATGGAGGCGATCAGCGCCTGGAAGGCGGGGTCGCGCAGCGCCTCCGCCGACAGGCTGACGCTCACGACGGGCACCGACGTCTCCTCGACGGCCTTCAGCGTGCGCGACAGCACCGACAGCTCGAGCTCGACACCACGGCCCACCTCGCGCGCCTCACCCAGCCGTCGGCGGAACGGACGGCCGTCCGCGAAGCGGGCCACGGCCTCGTGGCCGACGACGGCACCGGTGCCCACCTCCGAGACGGGCAGGAGCTCGATCGTCGCGTCCTCCAGGGCGCCGTCGATGGTCTCCGCGAGGTCGGCCAGGTCGGTGAGCCGACCATCGACCTGCTCCTCCATCTCGATGAGACGCATGATGAGCACCGCCGTCGCCCGCAGCACCTCGGCCTCGGCCGGCGACAGGTCCGGGTGCGGGTCGCGCGAGAAGGCGCACAGCGTGCCGAACAGCTCCCCGCTGCTGCGCGTCATCGGGACGCCCACGTACGCGCCGATGCCGAGGTAGGACGTGTGGAACGCGTCGACCGTGAGCGGCTCGCTGGCCGTGTCGGGGACCACCTCGCCCAGCTGGCCGCTCGTGATCATCTGGCAGTAGGTGCCCTCGTAGGGCTCGCTGAAGCCGACCTGGATCGGCAGGTCGACGTCGGAGACCAGCGCACGGAACGACCGACGGTCGCCCTCGATCTCGCTGATGAAGGCGACGTTGAGGCCGAGCTCGCGACGCACCAGGTCGACCATGGCCGTCGCTGCCGTGCGTGCGTCCGTCCTGAGCCTGCTCACGCGCCTTGCCTCTCGGAACCCCGAACCGTCGTCTCGGAGGTGATCCTAGGGTCTTCCTCCCAGATCCGCACAGCGACGCGACCCTCCCACTCCACCTCTCCGACCGACGTCACGGCGGCGCGGTCGAGCGGACCGAGGACGTGCGGGAAGAGGACGTCGTCGCCCACGCCGGGCGGCGGGACCGGTGACGCCGCCTCGTGCACCACCTCCGCCTGCAGCCGCGTGACGTCGAGGCGCAGGACCAGCAACGGGCGCGGCGCGTCGGCGTAGAACGCCGTGGCCACCGCGAGCGTCGTCGCCTCGTCGGGCGAGCAGTGCACGAAACCCTCGGTGCCGAGCGACGCGGGCGCGTACGGGCGGTCGGGGTCGGCGGCCCAGTCGGACGCCGGCACGAGGTGCAGGATCGTGGTCGGCCTGGCCGGTCGAGGAAGGTCGCCGTCGGGGGTCACGGGGACATGGGACCACGAACACCCTGAGGACGGGAATGCGCCACCCTCGTGTTGCCTTGACGCAGACATGAAGAACATCGGGTTCCTGTCGTTCGGGCACTGGTCGGACTCGCCGCACTCGGCGACCCGCAGCGCCTCGGACGTGCTGCACCAGTCGATCGAGCTCGCCGAGGCGGTGGAGGACCTCGGCGGTGACGGCGCGTACTACCGCGTGCACCACTTCGCGCAGCAGCTCGCGTCGCCGTTCCCGCTGCTGGCCGCGGTCGGCGCCCGGACCAGCCGCATCGAGATCGGCACGGGCGTGATCGACATGAGGTACGAGAACCCCCTTTACATGGCCGAGGACGCCGGCGCCGCCGACCTCATCAGCGACGGACGGCTGCAGCTCGGCATCAGCCGCGGATCACCGGAGCAGGTGATCGACGGCTACCGCTACTTCGGGTACGCCCCGAGCGAGGGCCAGAGCGACGCCGACCTCGCCCGCCAGCACACCCAGGTGCTCCTCGAGGTGCTGAAGGGTCAAGGGTTCGCGGAGCCGAACCCGCGACCGATGTTCCCGAACCCGCCGGGCAGGCTGCGCCTCGAGCCGCACTCCCCCGGGCTGCGTGACCGCATCTGGTGGGGCGCCGGCACCCGCGCCACCGCGGAGTGGACCGCGGAGCAGGGCATGAACCTCATGAGCTCCACCCTGCTCACCGAGGACACCGGCGTCCCGTTCCACGAGCTCCAGGCCGAGCAGATCCAGCGCTTCCGCGACGCGTGGAAGGCCGCCGGCCACGAGCGCGAGCCGCGCGTGTCCGTCAGCCGCAGCATCTTCGCCCTCGTCGACGACCGCGACCGCGCCTACTTCGGCGGCTCGGGCGGCGACGACCAGGTCGGCTTCCTCGAGGGCGGCCGCGCCCGCTTCGGCCGCACCTACGCGGCCGAGCCCGACCAGCTCGTCGAGCAGCTGCGCGAGGACACCGCCGTCGCGGCCGCCGACACCCTCCTCCTCACCGTCCCCAACCAGCTCGGTGTCGAGTACAACGCCCACGTCGTCGAGAGCATCCTGAAGCACGTCGCGCCGGAGCTGGGCTGGCGCTGAGCGGGATCGTCGTGGCGGTCGCGTCCTCCCGGTGACGGGCCTCGTGGGGCGTGGGTGGGGTGGCGTGTGGTGCCGGTGCGCTGCCTGCGGGAGTTCTGATCTTGCCGCTGCGCTGCCGCAGGGGGTCTGGGTTCGGTGGTGCGCTGCCGCAGGGGGTCTCCACCTGCTGGTGCGCTGCCTCGGCTGGCGTTGGGGTGGCCTCCGAAAGGGCCTCGACCGGGCGGCTGGCGACGGCGCTGGTCTGGGGTCTCGGGCTGTGGCTTGGGCACGGAGTGGGCCCAAGATTCTGCGTCCGCGACGGGATCCCCTCGTGAACGCAGAAGCGCTCGAGCTCGGGTACGCGAACGCAGAGACTTACACGCCGGCAGCCCGCTATCGGTGGATCTGCAGCCGCAGAACGGTTCCTGCGGTTGCAGATCCACCGATAGGACGCGCGAACGCAGAGCGGTGGATCAAGAACGCAGAAACGAAGAATCGTGCGTCGCCCCGAGGCCGAAGCCAGACCCCGCGACCCCAAGCCGCCCACAGGCCCGTTGCCGGTCGAGGCCCCTTTCGGAGACCACCCCCAGCGAAGGCCGAGGCAGCGCACCAGCAACCACAAGTCTCCTGCGGCGACGCACCAGCAACGCGAGAACCCCGCAGGCACCGCACCAGCGGGACGAGAGCCCCGCAGGCACCGCACCAGCACGACCAGCGCCCCGCAGCCACCCCACCAGCAGCCCAAGACCCCCACCTCCACCAGGGCCGACGCGCGCGAGACGGCGGAGGTGGGAGACTCGTGACCCGATGAGCCCAGCAGACGAGACCGCCCCGACCGAGATCGACGTCCCCGACCTGCCCGGCCCCTGGACCGCGCGCGTCCCTACCTACGGTGACGTCGACGCCCTCGTGCGCCTGCGCCACCTCGACGAGCTGCAGGGCACGGGCGAGGCGCACGTCGACCCCGCCGGCATCGAGAACGAGGTGGCTGGGCAGGCGTCGTGGACGCGACGTCAGCTCGTGGCCGTCGGCGACGACGACGTGCCCGTCGCCTGGATCACCGTCCACGACCGCGCGGCGGGACGGGCCCTCGTGTGGGGCTACTTCGACCGCGACGTCGCCGAGGTCGACGAGATCGCCCGCGTGCTCTACGCGTGGGCGGAGGAGGTGGCGGTCCTCATGGCGCGCATCCGCGGCATCGACGCGACCCGCCTCGACGAGAGCCCCTTCGCCGACGACACCCGCCAGGCCGGCTGGCTCGAGCACGCCGGCTACGCCAAGCGGCGCACGTGGCTGCACATGGAGCGGCCCGTGAGCGACGGCGACGCCGACCTCGAGCCCCGCGAGGGCGTGCTCGTACGCACGGTCGAGAAGCACGAGAACGGGTTCCCGGTCGCGTCGGACCTGCAGACGGTGCACCACATGCTCGAGACGTCCTTCGAGGACCACTTCAACAACTACCGCGAGTCCTTCCCCGAGTTCGTGCAGCGCATGCGCGAGGAGCCCGGGCACCGCTGGGACCAGTGGTGGCTGGCGTACGTCACCGACGACAGCGCCGAAGGAGGGGGCGAGCAGGTGCCGGCGGGCACCGTCGTGTGCTCCGTGCTGCCCGGCAAGCACGGCGGACCGGAGGGCACCTACGTCGAGTACATCGGCGTCAACCGGCACGCCCGCGGACGAGGTGTCGCGAAGTCCCTCCTCGCCGCGGTCATCAGCGACGCCGCCCGACGCGGCCGCAACCGCGTCGGCCTGGAGGTCGACGCCGACTCCCCCACGTCGGCCGACCAGCTCTACCTGTCGATGGGCTGGGAGACCGACTACGTGACCGACTCCTGGTTCAAGGACCTCACGCTCGACTGACGTGGCCCCGCTGCACGAATCAGGTTGCGGGACCTCCTCACGCTCGTAGCGTCGGTGGTACACATCCCACCCACCGGCAGGAGACACCATGCCCACTCGCACTGCTCGCACCGCCTGGGACGGCGGCTTCGAGGACGGAACCGGTCAGGTCGAGCTCACCAGCTCCGGTCTCGGCACGTTCGAGATGTCCTTCCCCAAGCGCTCGTCCGAGGACGGCGGTGGCGTCACCAACCCCGAGGAGCTCCTCGGCGCGGCACACTCCGCCTGCTACACGATGCAGCTGACCGCCGTCCTCGAGAAGAACGGCGGCACGGTCCGCTCCATCGAGACGAAGGCCGACGTCTCGCTCGGCAAGGACGACGCCGACGGCGGCTTCAAGATCCACACGATCGCGCTGACCGTGCGCGGCGAGGTCGAGGGCGTCGACGACGCCACCTTCCAGCAGGCTGCCGAGGAGGCGAAGACCGGCTGCCCGCTCAGCAAGGCGCTCGCCTCGGTCGACCAGATCACCCTCGACGCGACGCTGGAGAGCTGAGCCCGCTCACTCCCCCACGGCGGCGGCTGCGTCCTCGAACACCTCGGGGACGTAGCCGTCGCCCGCGTCGGGCCCCTGCCCGTCGCCGCCGAGCACCGCGGACGGGTCGACGAGACGCACGTCGTGCCCGTCGAGGTGCAGCCGGCGCACTCCCTCCAGCAGCATGCGCCGCGCGACGTCGTTGACCCGGTGCACCCGCTCGAGGTCGAGCACCACGGGCTCCTCTCCCTCCGGCTCCTCCTCGAGGCTGCGCAGCACGCGCTCGGCCTCGACGAAGCGCAGGTCGCCGGCGACCTCGTGCACCGCCACGTGCGACGCTCCGCGCTCGACCCGCCGCACCACCGAGCGCGCGACGTCCGAGACCTCCATCAGGTGCAGCCCCATGTCGCGCGACAACCGCTCGAAGACGCGCACGCCCCGCGCGCTGTTGCCGTGCCGGTCGAGGCGCGGGGAGAAGACAGCGATGCCGACCTGGCCCGGCAGGACGCCGATCAGCCCGCCGGCCACGCCGCTCTTGGCCGGGATGCCGACCGTCGTGAGCCAGTCGCCGGCGGCGTCGTACATGCCGCAGGTGGCCATGACGCTCAGCACCTGGCGCGCCACCTGCGGCTCGAGCAGCTGCTCCCCGTCGGGCGCGCGGCCCTGCCCCGCGAGCACCGCGGCCATGCGTGCGAGGTCGCGGACGGTGACCGACACGGCGCACTGGCGCGTGTAGCCACGCACGACGTCCGGCGGGTCCCCCTCGAGCGTGCCGACGGTGCGCAGCATGTAGGCGATCGCCATGTTGCGGTCGGCGGTGCCGAGCTCGGACTCGAACACCGCCTCGTCGACGTCGAGCTCGCGCCCGGCGAGCCGGGAGTAGAAGGAGCGCACCCGCTCGAAGCGCTCGTCGGAGCCAGGACCCTCCACCAGGGCGTACGCCGCGATCGCGCCCGCGTTGATCATCGGGTTGCGGGGACGCCCCGAGCCACGCTCCAGCGAGATCTCGTTGAACGCGTCGCCCGACGGCTCGACGTCGATCTTCTCGACGACGGCGTCCAGGCCCTGGTCGGCGATGGCCAACGCGTACGTGAACGGCTTGGAGATCGACTGGATGGAGAACGCGACGTCGGCGTCGCCGGCCGTGGCCACCACGCCGTCGAGCGTGGCCACGGCGATCGCCAGCCGGTCGGGGTCGGCCCGCGCGAGCTCGGCGATGTAGTCGGCGACCTCGCCGTCGTCGCCACCGCACTCGTCGAGCACCTGGGCGAGGTAGTCCGGGATCGGGGTGCGCATGCGCCGATGCTGCCACGCAGCGGGCGGGTCGCTGGCGTCGGACGGGCCGCTCGGCCTAGCGTCGGTGGCGGGCGGGGAGCGGCCTCGTCGTCGACCAGGAGGGGATCCCGTGCACGCACCGCGCAGCACCACCGTCACGACCACGCAGGACGCCGAGCGGACGTTCGCCGCCCTCACGGCGCTTGCGTCCGCGCCGCCCTTCACCGAGGTCGCCCGCGACGACGCGTCGCGCACCGTCGGCTTCACCAGCGGCAAGACGGCGTTCTCGTGGGGCCACGAGTACGTCGCGACGGTGACCTCCACCGACGCCGGGGCGTCCGTCGAGATCACCGCCGGAGGCTTCGACGACAAGCCCAAGGCCCTCCTCGACGGCCGCAAGAACGTCAAGGCCGCGGGAAAGGTGGCGCAGACGCTGCAGGACGCGCTCGGTTCCTGAGACTGCGGTCGCCGGCGAGGCACCCTGCACGGACGAGCGGTCCTGTCCGTGCAGGGTGGGAGCATCATCAGGTGCACCAGTCACTCGCGCCGTACCGGCTGCGGTCCCAGCGTCTCGCAGGCACGCCGCTCGCCGACGCCACGGCGGTGGTCCGCCACCTCGGGGCGGTGCAGTCCCAGGAGCACACCACGGTGCCGTGGAGCATCGCCCGCCGCTGCGGCACCCCTCCCCTCGCCGGCGTCCTCGACGCGCTCCGCGCCGGCGGGGTCGTCCGGACGCACGTCCTGCGCACCACCTGGCACCACGTGTACGTCGACGACCTCCCTCGTGTGGTCGCCGCGACCAGCGACCGCGTCATGGGCCAGCTGCTGCCCCACGTCCGGCGCCAAGGCCTCGAGGAGTCGGCTCTGGCCAAGGCCAGCGAGGTGGTCGTGGAGGCGGTCCGCGACGCTCCGGGGTGCACCCGCGACGACGTCGCCGCCCGCCTGGACGACGCAGGAACGCCGTTCGGCGGCGACCTCCTGGCCCACGTCGTCATGGCCGCCGAGCTCCGCGGCGAGGTGGCCGGAGGCCGTGACCCCGGCGGTCCGCACCGCTACCAGCCCCTCCGGCTCGCGCCCAGCACGGCGGGCGTCGACGCCGACCGGGCGTGGCTCGCCTCCACCTACGACCGCGGGCACGGCCCCTTCACACCGGCCGACCTCGCGTGGTGGTCGAGCCTCACCCTCACCCAGGCTCGTCGAGCGATCGCCGACGCCGGGCTGCACGAGGTCGAGCTCGAGGGCCGACGGCTCTGGTCGCAGCACCCGCTGGACGAGCTGCGCGACTCCCGCGCCGACGTGCCCGCCGTGCTGCTGCTCTCGCAGTTCGACGAGCTCGTCTCCTACGCGCGCGACGCCGAGCTCCGCGCGGAGGTCGGCGCGCGGTACACCGCGACGATGTCCGGGGCGGGTCTCCTGGTGCTCGACGGACGACTCGCCGGCCACTGGAGCCGCTCCGTGCGCGCCGGCACCCTCACCGTCGTCGTGCACACCGACGCCGCCCTCTCCCGCCGCCACCGGTCCTCGCTCGACCACGAGGGCGCGGCGCTCGCCGCCTTCCACGGCCTGTCGGACGTCGTCGTCACCGTCGCGTGAGGCTGCCGCGCCCCCACTTCACCGCGCACGCTCGACCACCCCGATCGACGCGATCGCGGTGCGACGAGGATCACCCCGTGGGACGGTGGGAGACACGGCTCCAGGCAGGGCGAACCGGACGTCGAGCGTCCGGGTCAGCGCGCTAGTCTTGAGTCGCACCGTGTCCAAGTGCGCAGGGAACCAACCGGAAGAGGCGATCGAGGCCGTGGCCGAGTCCTCACATGACCCGTCAACCCCCGACTTCGGGACGAACCAGTGGCTCGTCGAGGAGATGTACGACCAGTACAAGGCGGACCCCGCCTCCCTCGACCCGACCTGGGTGACGTTCTTCGAGGAGGGTGACGGCGCGGCGCTCCTGCGGGGCAACGGCACCGCCCCCTCCACGAACGGGGCTGCGCGCAACGGCACGTCCACGAACGGCACGTCCACGAACGGCACTGGGCCGGCAGCCGCCAAGGTCGCCGAGAAGCCCGAGGCCGCCCCCGCGAAGACCCCGGAGAAGAAGCCGGAGCCTGCCGCACCGGCACCTGCTGCCAAGGCGGCCCCCGCGCAGCAGGCCGCGCCGAAGAAGGCCGAGCCCGCGCCCGCGAAGCCCGCGCAGAGCAAGGCCCCGGAGAAGAAGCCGCAGGCGGCTCGTCCCGCGACGCGCTCCACCGACCCGAAGTCGACGTCGGCCGCGCCCCAGCCCTCGGGTCCGGGCGAGGTCGAGCGCGTGCCGCTCAAGGGCGCCCCCGCGCGCACCGCTGCCAACATGGACGCCAGCCTCGAGGTCCCCACCGCCACGAGCGTGCGCTCGGTGCCGGTCAAGCTGCTGTTCGACAACCGCATCGTCATCAACAACCACCTCGCCCGCGCTCGCGGCGGCAAGGTGTCGTTCACCCACCTCATCGGCTACGCCGTCGTGAAGGCCCTCACGGCGATGCCGGAGATGAACACCGGCTACGACACCGACGAGAAGGGCAAGCCGGTCCAGCTGAAGCCCGAGCACGTCAACTTCGGCCTCGCGATCGACACGAAGAACGCCAAGGGCGAGCGCCAGCTCCTCGTGCCGTCCATCAAGGCCGCCGAGACCATGAACTTCGCCCAGTTCTGGCAGGCGTACGAGGCGATGGTCAAGAAGGCCCGCGACGGCAAGCTCGAGGTCTCCGACTTCCAGGGCACCACCGCCAGCCTCACCAACCCCGGAGGCATCGGCACCAACCACTCCGTCCCGCGGCTCATGAAGGGCCAGGGCGTCATCGTCGGCGTCGGCTCCATGGAGTACCCGCCGGAGTTCCAGGGCGCGTCCGAGCACACCATCGCCCACCTCGCCGTCAGCAAGATGATGACGCTGACCTCGACCTACGACCACCGCGTCATCCAGGGTGCGCAGTCGGGCGAGTTCCTGCGTCGGATCCACCAGCTGCTCCTCGGCGAGGAGGGCTTCTACGACGAGATCTTCCAGGCGCTGCGGATCCCCTACGAGCCGATCCGCTGGGCCCAGGACATCGCCGTCAGCCACGACGACGAGGTGCACCGCCAGGCGCGCGTGCTCGAGCTGATCCACGCCTTCCGCGTGCGCGGCCACCTCATGGCCGACACCAACCCGCTCGAGTACCGCCAGCGCAGCCACCCCGACCTCGACACCGCGTCGCACGGCCTGACCCTCTGGGACCTCGACCGCGAGTTCGCCACCGGCTCGTTCGCGAGCGGCACGGGCAAGCGCTTCATGAAGCTGCGCGAGATCCTCGGCGTCCTGCGCGACTCCTACTGCCGCTCCATCGGCCTGGAGTACATGCACATCCAGGACCCGGGCGAGCGTCAGTGGCTGCAGGACCGCATTGAGGTGGGCCACACGAAGCCCCCGCGCGAGGAGCAGCTGCGCATCCTGCTCAAGCTGAACCAGGCCGAGGCGTTCGAGACCTTCCTGCAGACGAAGTTCGTCGGCCAGAAGCGCTTCAGCCTCGAGGGCGGCGAGACGACCATCCCGCTGCTCGACGAGATCTGCGAGGAGGCAGCCGCCGACGGCCTCGAGGAGGTCTGCATCGGCATGGCCCACCGCGGCCGCCTCAACGTCCTCGTCAACATCGCGGGCAAGAGCGCCGGCACGGTGTTCCGCGAGTTCGAGGGCAACATCGACCCCCGCACGGTGCAGGGCTCCGGCGACGTCAAGTACCACCTGGGCGTCGAGGGCGAGTTCCGCTCCGAGCACGGCGACACGATCAAGGTGTCGGTGGCCGCCAACCCGTCGCACCTCGAGGTCGTCGACCCGGTGCTGGAGGGCATCACCCGCGCGAAGCAGGACCGTCTCAACCGCGGCGCCGAGTTCCCGGTGCTGCCGGTCCTCGTGCACGGCGACGCCGCGTTCGCCGGCCAGGGTGTCGTCGCGGAGACGCTCAACCTGTCGCAGCTGCGCGGCTACCGCACGGGCGGCACGATCCACGTGATCGTCAACAACCAGGTCGGTTTCACGACGAGCCCGTCGTCGTCGCGCTCCTCGACCTACTGCACCGACGTCGCCCGCATGGTCCAGGCGCCGATCCTGCACGTGAACGGTGACGACCCGGAGGCGTGCATCCGCGTCGCCGACCTCGCCTACGAGTACCGCAAGACGTTCAACAAGGACGTCGTGATCGACCTGGTCTGCTACCGCCGCCGCGGCCACAACGAGGGCGACGACCCGTCGTTCACGCAGCCGCTGATGTACGACACGATCAACGCGAAGAAGTCGGTGCGCAAGCTCTACACCGAGGCCCTCGTGGGTCGTGGCGACATCACCATCGAGGAGGCCGAGGCCGCCCTCGCGGACTACCAGTCCCAGCTCGAGCGCAACTTCGCCGACGTCAAGGAGGCCACCTCCTCCGACGCCGACTACACGCGCACCCCGGACTACCCCGAGAAGCCCGAGCAGGAGGGCGCGCTCGAGACGGCCGTGTCCCCCGAGGTCATGAAGGCCGTGTCGTCGGCCTACACGTCCGTGCCGGACGGCTTCACGGTCCACCCGAAGGTGCTCCCCCAGCTGCAGCGTCGCGCCCAGTCCATCGAGACGGGCCCGATCGACTGGGGCACGGGCGAGATCATCGCGTTCGGGTCGCTGCTGCTCGAGGGTCGCCCCGTGCGCCTCGCCGGCCAGGACTCGCGGCGTGGCACGTTCTCCTCGCGCTTCGCGACGATCATCGACCGCAACAACGGCAGCGAGTGGACCCCGCTGTCGCACGTCGGCGACGAGCAGGCGACGTTCTACATCTACGACTCGCTGCTCAGCGAGTACGCCGCGCTCGGCTTCGAGTACGGCTACTCGGTGGCGCGTCCCGAGGCGCTCACCCTGTGGGAGGCGCAGTTCGGCGACTTCGTCAACGGCGCCCAGTCGGTCATCGACGAGTACATCTCCTCCGGTGAGACGAAGTGGGGCCAGAAGTCCGGCGTCGTGCTGCTCCTGCCCCACGGCTACGAGGGCCAGGGGCCGGACCACTCGTCGGCGCGCATCGAGCGGTTCCTGCAGCTCGCCGCGAACGACGAGATGACGATCGCCCAGCCGTCGACGTCGGCGTCGTACTTCCACCTGCTGCGTCGGCACACGCTGGAGGGCCAGCACCGTCCGCTCATCGTGTTCACGCCCAAGCAGCTGCTGCGTCGCAAGAGCGCGGCGTCGCAGCCGGACGAGTTCACGTCGGGCCAGTGGCGTCCGGTGATCGGCGACGACTCCGTCGACGCCGAGAAGGTCGACACGGTGCTGCTGTGCTCGGGCCGGATCGCGCACGACCTGTTCGACGAGCGCGCGAAGCGTGAGGGCGACGACCCGACGACGGCGATCGTCCGCCTCGAGCAGCTGTACCCGCGCCCGGTCGAGCAGATCAAGACCGAGCTCGCCCGCTTCAGCGGCGTGAAGAACGTCCGCTGGGTGCAGGACGAGCCCGCGAACCAGGGTCCGTGGCCCGACGCCGCGCTGCACTACCCCGACGCCGTGGCGTCCGGTGCGCTGACGCTCGTGTCGCGCCCGGCGTCGTCGACGACGGCGGTGGGCTCGAAGTCGCGGCACGACGCCGAGCAGCGCGAGCTGATGGACGCGGCGTTCGCCTGAGCCGTGTACTTCACCGACCGAGGCATCGAGGAGCTGGCGGCCCGCCGCGGCGAGGAGGAGATCTCCTTCGCGTGGCTGGCCGACCGGCTCGTCGAGTTCGTCGACCTGCACCCCGACTTCGAGGTGCCGGTCGAACGGCTGGCCACCTGGCTCGCCCGCCTCGACGACGATGATGACGATCTCTGAGCGAGCTTTGCGAGCGAACGAGATCGGCAGGTCGAGTAGTGCACGCCGAAGGCGTCGGTCTGTATCGAGACCTGGCGAGCGTCCAGACCTCATCACCCCTGAGTAGGAACCGCTGAGCCGCTGCCGAGTGGTCTCGCTCCATCGCGGCTACGCCCCTGCTGCGATGGCTCCACAGCCCGCACACGCTCGTCCCTCACGGCTCCGCACTACTCGACCACCGGAGGCGGCAGGCGTGCCGCTGCTCCTGTCCTCCCCCACTGCCACACTGTCCCGGTGAGGTTCGACCAGCCGCCCGTCGTCCGGGTGATCCCGGAGCGTGCGGACGGTCTCGACCCCTGGCTCGCCGACGTCCCCGCCGTCCAGCAGGTGCTGCGCGACGGCCTCGACCTTGCGCCCGGGGTCACGTTCCTCGTCGGTGAGAACGGGGCCGGGAAGTCGACGATCGTCGAGGCGGTGGCGATCGCCTACGGGTTGTCGCCGGAAGGAGGCAGCCCGCACGGGCAGCACAGCTCACGCCCGAGCGAGTCCGCCCTGCACACGGCGCTGACCCTCCAGCGGGGCGTCGGGAGCGGGCGGTGGGGCTTCTTCCTGCGCGCCGAGACGATGCACGGCTGGTACACGTACCAGGAGGGCGTCGGCGGGCCCGACCTGCACGCGATGAGCCACGGCGAGTCCTTCCTGGAGGTGCTGCGCCGTCGCTTCGACTCCCCTGGCTTCTACTGCCTCGACGAGCCGGAGGCGGCGCTGTCGTTCTCGTCCAGCCTGGCGCTGCTGCGCACCCTTCACGACATCGCGGCCACGGGGGGTCAGGTGCTGTGCGCGACCCACTCCCCCGTCGTCGCGTCGTTGCCCGGTGCCCGGATCCTGGAGGTCGGTCCGTGGGGGCTGCGAGAGACGAGCTGGGAGTCGCTGGACCTCGTCACCCACTGGCGCGCCTACCTCGAGGCACCGGGACGCTACCTGCGGCACGTGCTCGCCGACGACCGGGACGACGATGCCTGAGCGCGGGGTCGCGGCGCGGGTCCGGCACCTGCTGACGGCCAACCCCTTCCTCACCGCGACGGCCGTCGCGGCCGCCTTGACCTGCCTGCTCGTGCCGCCCAGCGCGGAGTACCTGCACTATCCGGAGTACCGCACGCTCGTGGGGCTGTGGTGCTTCCTGACGGTCATCAGCGCGCTCGACCGGACGCACCTCGTCACCGCCGCGGCGGAGGGTGTCGTCGGGGTCCTGCGTGGTCGACGGACGCTGGTCGTCGGGCTCGTCCTGCTGACCGCGCTCGGGTCGATGCTCATCACCAACGACATGGCGCTGCTGACCTTCCTCCCGCTGTCCGCGCTGGCCCTGCGCGCGACGGGCGACGAGCAGCACCTCGCGTACGTCTTCGTGCTGCAGACCGTCGCGGCGAACCTCGGCGGCATGATCACGCCGTTCGGCAGCCCGCAGAACCTGTTCCTCTACCAGTACTTCCACCTGTCCGTGGGTCAGCTCGTCGCCGTCATGGCGATCCCGTTCGCGCTGTCGATCGCGCTGCTCGTGCTCGCGTGCCAGCGCGTCCCAGGCGGCGCCATCCGACCGGTGACCTCCCGCACGCCCGTGCGCTGGCGACCGGCGGCCGTCCATCTGGTCCTGTTCGCCGTGGCCGTCGCGCTCGTCGTGCGCGCGCTACCGGTCTGGGCGGGCCTGGTGGTCGTCGCGGTGGTGGCCGTCGTCGACCTGCAGGCGCTGCGGTCGGTCGACTACGGGCTGCTCGCGACGTTCGTGCTGTTCTTCGTCTTCGCCGGCAACCTCGAGCGCGTGCCGCAGGCCAGCGGCTTCCTGCAGCACCTGCTGCAGGAGCACGTCCTGCTGTGGAGCGTGGCCGGGAGCCAGCTGATCTCGAACGTGCCGACCGCGCTGATCTACGCGCCCTTCACCGACGACTGGCGCGCGCTCCTGCTGGGCGTCAACGTCGGCGGGGTCGGCACGGTGGTGGCGTCGCTCGCGAGCCTGATCACCCTGCGCCGCTACCAGCTGCTGCGACCCGGCGGCACCCGCGCGTTCCTCGGCCTGTTCACCGTGGTGAACGTGCTGTTCCTGGTGGTGCTGCTGGGCGCCACGAGCGCCCTGCTGGCCGCCGGCGTCCTCTGACGTCGGCGGCCGGGCGCCGGGTCAGAGGGTGAGGACGATCTTGCCGAAGACGTCGCCGTCGACGACGCGCTGCAGGCCCTGGGCGGCGTCGGCCATGGGGATCTCGCTGTCGATGAGCGGGCGCGTCCCGGTGACGTCCATGAACTGCGCGAGCGCGTGGAGCTCGTCGCGCGTGCCCATGGTGGAGCCGTGCACGCGCATCTGCTGGAAGAAGATGCGGGTCAGCTCGGCCGCCTTCGGCGCGTCGCCCGACGTCGCGCCGGAGATGACGATCGTGCCGCCCGGACGCATCGACTTGACCGAGTGCGACCAGGTGGCGGCGCCGACCGTCTCCATGACGGCGTCGACCTTCACCGGCAGGCGCGCCCCGGACTCGAAGACCTCGTGCGCACCGATCTCGAGGGCCTTGGCGCGCTTGTCCTCGTCGCGGCTCGTGGCTAGCACCCGGAAGCCGGCCGCGCGGGCCAACGTGATGACGGCGGTGGCGACACCGCCGCCGGCGCCCTGCACGAGGACGGTGTCGCCCTGCTTGAGCCCCGACTGCGTGAACAGCATCCGGTAGGCGGTCAGCCAGGCCGTGGGCAGGCACGCCGCCTCGCTGAACGACAGACCTGCCGGCTTCGGCACGACGTTGCGCGTGGGCACCGCGACCTTCTCGGCGAACGTGCCCTGGTGGCGCTCCGACAGCAGCGAGCGCCTGGGGTCGAGCGTCTCGTCACCGCGCCACGACGGGTCGCTGACGACGGCGTGCACGAGCACCTCGTTGCCGTCCTCGTCGTAGCCCGCCGCGTCGCAGCCGAGGATCATCGGCAGCGACTCCTCGCGCAGCCCCACGCCGCGCAGGCTCCACACGTCGTGGTGGTTGATCGACGCCGCCTTGACGGTCACCGTGGTCCAGCCGTCCGGCACCTCGGGGTCGGGACGGTCCCCGACCACCAGCCCCTCGAGCGGGTTCTCGGGGTTGATCTGACCGGCGTAGACGGCGAACATGCGACTCCTTCGAGCAGGGCGACGGCCAGGCGGAGCCCGGCCCCGGATGAGGTACCGCGTCCAGTATCGAGCGGATCAGTACGGACGGCGCGCGAGGCCCTCGCGGCGGGCGGTCTCCGTGACGGCCCGGCTGACGACGTCGGCCACCCGCGGGTCGAACGGCGACGGGATGACGTAGGACTCGCTCAGGTCGTCGCCGACGAGCTCGGCGATCGCGTGCGCGGCCGCCAGCTTCATGCCCTCGGAGATCGCCGTGGCACGCACCGCGAGAGCGCCGCGGAAGATGCCCGGGAACACCAGGACGTTGTTGATCTGGTTCGGGAAGTCCGAGCGCCCCGTGGCCACGACCCGCGCGTAGCGGTGCGCGACGTCGGGGTGCACCTCGGGGTGGGGGTTCGCCATCGCGAAGATGATCGCGTCGGGCGCCATGCGCGCGACGTCCTCCTCGGGGATGGTGCCGCCGGAGACGCCGATGAACACGTCGGCCTTCTCCAGCGCGTCGCCCACGGTGCCGGGACGCGCCCAGTCGGCGGTCTGGTCGGCGAGCCACTGCTTGACGCTGTTGAGGTCGTCGCGCCCGGGGTGGATGACGCCCTGGCGGTCGACGACGCTGATGCGGTGCACGCCGGCCGACTGCAGGATCTTCGCGATGGCCACACCGGCCGCACCGGCGCCGGAGATGACGACCTTGAGGTCCTGCATGTCGCGGTCGGTCAGGCGGACGGCGTTGATGAGCGCGGCCAGCGTGACGACGGCCGTGCCGTGCTGGTCGTCGTGGAAGACCGGGATGTCGAGCCGCTCGATGAGCCGCTGCTCGATCTCGAAGCACCGCGGGCTCGAGATGTCCTCGAGGTTCACGCCGCCGAACGTCGGCGCCATGCGCACGATCGTCTCGACGATCTCGTCGACGTCGGTCGTCGCCAGCGCGACCGGGATGGCGTCGACGCCGCCGAACTGCTTGAACAGGACGGCCTTGCCCTCCATCACCGGCATCGAGGCGGCCGGGCCGATGTCGCCGAGACCGAGCACCGCGGTGCCGTCGGTGATGACCGCCACCGTGTTGGACACCCAGGTGTAGTCGTGCGACAGGTCCGGGTCGGCGGCGATCGCCTCGCACACCCGCGCGACGCCCGGCGTGTACGACATCGACAGGTCGTCGGCGTCACGCAGCGGTACCGTCGCGGCGACCTGCATCTTCCCGCCGCGGTGCAGCGCGAACACGGGGTCGGTGGGGTCGAACGCGTCGAACGTCGAGGTGGTGGAGTCGGTGGCGACCATGGGGCGGCAGCTTCTCTCTCGCTGAGGGCGGGGGCTCACGGGGCGGACCCGGAGCAGGACGGCGTCGACGCGGCCCGCGACCGGTAGGTGCACGGCGGGCCCGCGGACACGGGAGCGCGGCAGGTGATGCCGTCGCCCATTCTCACACGGGATCGTGGCGTCCGAGCGCCTGGGTGACCGGAGGTGACAGGAGGCACACCAGCGCGACGGCCGCGCCGCCCGCCAGGGTCGGGGTGATCCACGAGGCGTCGCCGCGGAAGTTGAACGACAGCGCCAGGCACAGGAGCTGGGAGAAGACGAGGAAGCCGCGCGGCCAGGCTCGACCCCGCAACACCTGGACGACGGCCACCAGCAGCAGCACGCCGAGCGCTCCGAGGAAGACTGCGGTGCTGACGCCCAGACCCACTCGGTCGGCCTCCACCGACGCCAGCTCGAGCACCGTGATCGCCAGCAGACCAGCCGCCTGCAGCGCCACGACGACGCCGGCCACGAGCAGCAGCGTCCGGGCGCGCCCCCGGGGCGCGACAGGGTCGTCGCCGCCCTGGTCGGAGGGGGTCGGGTCGCTGGTCTCGCTCACCCCGCCAGCCTAGGACCACGCCCCGACGCCACCCGGCCCAGGACCGCGATCTCCCCTTTGGTATGACCTGTGTGACTCAACAGACATCGACCCACCGTGCTATCCCTTGTGCGACGCGCCTTTTGTTGAAACGATGAACGCGGCGCGTTGGTCTTCCCCTGGGCGGACATCCCTGCGCGCCTGCACACACAAGGGAAGGAGCTGTCGTCATGGACTGGCGCCACCACAGCGCATGTCTCGATGAGGACCCCGAGCTCTTCTTCCCCATCGGCAACACCGGCCCCGCGATCATGCAGATCGAGGAGGCGAAGGTCGTGTGTCGCCGCTGCGACGTCCGTGAGCAGTGCCTGCAGTGGGCACTCGAGTCCGGTCAGGACCATGGCGTCTGGGGAGGCATGAGCGAGGACGAGCGTCGTGCCCTCAAGCGTCGCAACGCCCGGGCGCGTATTCGCACCGCCTGAGACGTTCCACGCCGCACGCGTCCGAACCCCGTACCCGAGCCCGGGTACGGGGTTCTCGACGTCCGGGGCCCTGCGCCACCCGACTCTGTCGAGGACGAGGTCGACGTCGAGGTCTCAGAGCGTCAGCGTGATGGCGACCGTCGCGCCGCGCCCGGCGCGCGACTCGAACCCGAGCTCGCCCCCCAGCTCGCTCTCGACCAGCGTGGAGACGATCGAGAGGCCCAGGCTGCGCGTCGGGTCGAAGTCGGCCGGCAGCCCCACCCCGTCGTCGCTCACCCGCATGCGCAGCCGGTCGCGGATGCGGTTCACCGCCACCGTCACCCGACCGGCGCCGTCGGGGAACGCGTGCTCGGCGGCGTTCTGCACGAGCTCCGTCAGCACCATCGCCAACGGCGTCGCCACCTCCGCCGGCAGCAGGCCGAACGCCCCGATCCGTTCCGCCCGCACCTGAGGACCCCCGACGTCGAGCACCGACCGCAGGAGCCGGTCGGCGATGTCGTCGAACGCGACGCTCTCGTCGAACCCCTGGCTCAGCGTCTCGTGGACCAGCGCGATCGAGCCGACGCGCCGCACGGCCTCCTCGAGCGCCGCCCGCGCCTCCGGCACGTCCATGCGCCGCGCCTGCAGCCGCAGCAGCGCGGCCACCGTCTGCAGGTTGTTCTTGACCCGGTGGTGGATCTCCCGGATCGTCGCCTCCTTCGACAGCAGCTGCTTCTCCCGCAGCCGCAGGTCGGTCACGTCGCGCAGCAGCACCACGGCACCGTCGCGCTCGCCGCGACCCCGCGCGCCCTCGCGGGTCACGGGGATCACCCGCAGCAGCAGCGTCGCCTCCGCTCCGACCACCTCGGCCTCCGCCGGCGCCATGCCCCCCAACGCCGCCGCCGTGCTCAGGTCGGTCGGCGTGCGGCCGACGCACGCGGCCGTCACCTCGGCGAGGTCGACGTCCTGCAGGTCGCCGTGCAGGCCCAGACGACGGTAGGCCGAGAGGGCGTTCGGGCTCGCGTACTCGACCGTGCCGTCGGCGCGCGTCCGGATGAACCCGTCGCCGACCCGCAGCGAGTCGGCCAGGTCGGAGCGGCTGCCCGGTGTCGGGAACTCGCCACGCGCGACCATGGCGACCAGGGCCTCCGCGCACGCCCGGTACGTCACCTCGAGGTGGCTCGTGGCCCGCGCGTCGCGGCCGCTGCGCACCGCCAGCACCGCGATCGTGTCCGGGCCCCGCCGCACCGGCACCAGCCGCACCCGCAGCCCGTCGCCGACCGCCGGGTCGTCGTCGTCCTGCGCCCCCGCGCCCGCCAGCACCCGGCCCGCCGCCGGGGAGCGCTCCGCGGGCACGAACGTGCCCGTCACGTCCTCCAGCAGCGTCGTCGCGCCCGTCGTCGGACGGATCTGCGCCACCGCCCACAGCCCCTTCGACTCCGCGTCGGGGACCCACAGCACCAGGTCGCCGAACGACAGGTCGGCCAGGATCTGCCAGTCCGCGACGAGCGCGTGCACCCACCCGACGTCGGCGGGCGCGAGAGCCGTCTGCGACCGGATGATGTCGTCGGGCGTCGGCACGCGCCCACCCTAGCCGCGCTACCGCCCACCAGGACCCCTCTGGCACGATGGACGAGATGTCCGAGGCGTACTGGCAGGCCGTGGTGCGGACCGGTCGACAGGTCCCGCTCGACCGCTCCCTCGACGAGTCCACCGCGGAGCTCGTCGAGATGCTCGGCCACCCGAACCCCCGGCTGCGCGAGGACCTCGCCTACCCGCTGCTCACCACGTGGATCTCCACCGGCGTGTACGACGACCTCCTCGGCGGGCTCGGCGACGGCGTCGCGCCCGGCCTGCGGTACGGGCTCGGCCACGACGGCGACGTCTCGGTCGTCCGACGCTCCTACAGCGCCCTCCTGCTCGCCGACATCGTGGGCCGCGACAACACCCTGCACGTCCTGCCGTCCTCCACCGTGCTGGGCTGGGGCGACCGCGCCACCAGCTGGTACGTGCGCGAGCTCGACCACCGCGGCTGGGTGCCCGAGCAGGGGTGGGCGCACGCCATCGCCCACGGCGCCGACCTGCTCGCCGCCCTCGCCCGCTCACGCCACTTCGACCGGCTCGAGCTGACCGTGCTGCTCGACGTGATCGCCGACCGCGTGCTCACCCCCACCTCCTACGTCTGGCGCCACGGGGAGGACGACCGCCTCGCCTACGCGGTCATGACCGCGCTGCACCGCAACGCGCTCGACCCGAGCATCGTCGAGCCATGGCTCGCCCGCCTCGGTGCCGGCGTGCGCGCACCCCGCACCCGCGGCCACCTCGACGACGAGTGGCCCTCCCCGACCGCCAAGAACACCTCGTCGTTCCTGCGCGCCCTGCACCTGCAGCTCGCCCTCGGCGTGCAAGGTCGCGCCGACCTGCGCGGCGACGCCGAGCTGTTCGCGGAGCAGCCCGCCCACCGCGCCGACCTCCTCCTCGCCGTCCTCGACCAGATCCGCGGCGAGAGCCCCTGGCTGTACCGGCAGACCACCCGCGCCCGCCCCCTCGACGCCCCCGACGGCCCACCGGACAACGACACCGCCGTGCAGTAGCGTGCGAGCCATGTCACAGACCGACGAGTCCGCGGCCACCCCTGACACCGACGGCGAGAGCTCCGCCCCCACCGCCCACAGCGCAGATCAGGTGCGCTCCGCGCACGGTGCAGACGATGTGCGCTCCGCGCACGGTGCAGACGATGTGCGCTCCGCGCACGGGGGAGTCCACGCGCTCGAGGTGGCCCGCGCCCACGGCGTGCAGGCCATGTTCACGCTCTCGGGCGCCCACGTGTTCCCCATGTACGACGCCGCCGTCACCGCGGCCGATCCGATGCCCATCATCGACGTGCGGCACGAGCCCACCGCCGTGTTCGCCGCCGAGGCCGTCGGCAAGCTGACCCGCACCCCGGGCCTCGCCGTGCTCACGGCCGGTCCGGGCGTCACGAACGGCGTCAGCCCGGTCGCGCAGGCCCACTTCGCCGGGTCGCCGCTCGTGGTCGTCGGCGGCCGCGCGCCGGCCGCCCGCTGGGGCATGGGCACCCTGCAGGAGCTCGACCACCCGCCGATCTTCGAGACCGTCTCGACGTGGGCGGCCACCGCGCACACCCTCGCCGACATCGCCCCCACCGTCCACGAGGCGTTCAACCGCGCCGGGTCCTCGCACCGCGGACCGACCTTCGTCGACGTCCCGATGGACGAGTTCTTCAACGCCGGGCCCCTCGGCTCCGCCACGGGTCCCGACCGGGCTCCCCTGCAGCCCGACGCCGACGACCTCACCCGCGTCGCGCGACTCCTGCAGGACGCTCGCCACCCCGTGCTCGTCCTCGGCACCGACGTCTGGGCCGACGGGGCCGAGGACGCCGCGTCGCGCTTCGCCGCCGAGACCGGCATCCCCGTCATCGCCAACGGCATGGGTCGCGGACTCCTGCCGGGCGGCCACCCCCAGCTCGTCACCAAGGCGCGCTCCGCGGCGTTCTCGGGGGCCGATCTCGTGGTCGTCGCCGGCACGCCGCTCGACTTCCGTCTCGGCTACGGCGTGTTCGGCGGCAAGGACGGCGCCACGCCTGCGCGGGTCGTCCACCTCGCCGACTCCCCCGGCCAGCTCTCGACCCACGCCGACCTCGCCGGCTCGGCCGCCGGCGACCTGACGCTCGTGCTCGACGGCATCCTCGCCGCACTGCAGTCGGCGTCCGGCTCCCGGCCGGACTGGTCGTCCTGGCTCGGCCAGCTGCAGGACCTCGTCTCCGCCGCGGCCGCGCGCGACGTCGACCTGCTCGCGTCGGCCAGCGACCCCATCCACCCGGCACGGATCTACGGCGAGCTGCTCCCCCGCCTCGCCGACGACGCCGTCGTCATCGGCGACGGCGGCGACTTCGTGTCCTTCGCCGGCAAGTTCGTCGAGCCGCAGCGACCCGGTGGCTGGCTGGACCCCGGACCCTACGGCTGCCTCGGCGCCGGCATGGGCGCCGCCATGGCGGCCCGGATCACGCGACCCTCGAGCCAGGTCGTCGTGCTGTTCGGCGACGGCGCCGCCGGCATGTCGCTCATGGACGTCGACACCCTCGTGCGCCACGACCTGCCCGTAGTCATGGTCGTCGGCAACAACTCCGCGTGGGGGCTGGAGAAGAGCCCCATGCAGATGCTCTACGGCTACGACGTCGCCGCCGACCTCGCGCCGAACACGCGCTACGACCAGGTCGTCACCGCGCTCGGCGGCGGTGGCGAGATGGTGACCGACCCGGCCCAGATCGGGCCGGCGCTCGACCGCGCGTTCGCGTCGGGCGTGCCCTACCTCGTGAACGTCATGACCGACGTGTCCGCGGAGTACCCGCGCACCACGCACGGCGTGTGAGCCACGGCCCGTCGTCGTCGCGACCGCCGGTCGGGACGACGACGGGTTAGGCTAACCTCACTCGCATGGGACGAGGCGGGCGCGGCACCAGCACGACGTCGCCCGACGCGCCGACCACCGCGCCGGCCACCGCCGGTGCCCTGCTCCGCCGGGCGCTGCGCCGCAACGGACGCGACCTCGGCCGCGGCTATCCCCTGCTGACGCTCTGGCAGCTCAGCGAGACCCTCGTGCCCGTCGTCATCGGGCTCGTCGTCGACCAGGCCGTGGACGGCGGCAGTCTCGGCGACCTCGCCTGGACGCTCGGCGTGCTCGTCGCTCTCTTCGTGGTGCTCAGCAACGGCTACCGGTTCGGTGCGCGCTACATCAAGCAGGGCATCGAGCGCGAGGCGCACGCGCTGCGCGTCGAGGTCGCGGGGCACGTGCTGCACCCGCGGGGGGCGCGGACCGACCGGCTCGCCGGCGAGACGCTGTCGATCGCGACCTCCGACGCCGACCTCGTGCCGATGGCCCTGCACCAGCTCGGCTACGCGATCGCGTCCCTCGTCGCGGTGCTCGTGACGGCCGCGTACGTGCTCCGCGTCGACGTCGTGCTGGGACTGCTCATCCTGCTCGGGGTCCCCGCCGTGCTCGTTGCGATCCAGGCGCTCGCCCCGCTGGTGGCGCGTCGCACCGCCCGGCAGCAGGAGAGCACGGCCGCCGCCTCGGGACTGGCGGCCGACCTGCTGGAGGGTCTGCGCCCGCTCAAGGGCATCGGTGGCGAGGACGTCGCCCTGCGTCGCTACCGTGCCGCGAGCACGCGGGCGAGCGACGACACCGTCGCCGTCGCCCGCTCCTGGGGCTACCTCGACGGCTTCACCACCGCGCTCAGCGGACTGCTGCTCGCCGCGGTCGCGCTGCTCGCCGGGCGTCGCGCCCTCGACGGCGACATCAGCCTCGGCGAGCTGATCGCGCTGGTCGGTCTCACGCAGTTCCTCGCCGAGCCGCTGCGCGGCCTCGGCGACGTGAGCGCGCAGTTCGCGGCGTCGCGCGCGTCGGCCGCGCGCATCGTCGACTTCCTCGCCACGCCGCGCGTCCTCGCACCCGGAGGTCGCGCGCCCAGCCAGGACCGACCCGAGCTCGTGCTCGACGACGTCGCGGCAGGTCCGCTCGACGGGCTCAGCCTGCACCTGCGCCACGACGAGCTGGTCGCCGTCGCGGTCGACGACCCTGCGGTCTCCGACGCCCTGGTGGCGCTGCTCTCGGGCGACCTCGACCTCGACTCCGGACGCGCGCGTCTCGGCGACGTCGATCTCGCCGAGCTGTCCGTGGCCGGACGTCGCCGGCACCTGCTCGTCGTCTCGCACCACGGCGGGATCACGGAGGGCACGCTGCGCACCACCGTCGACCCAGGAGGGCAGCACGACGACGACGCGCTCGCCCCGGCCCTCGCCGCCTCGGCCGCCGACGACGTGGTCCGCCTGCACCCCGACGGGCTCGACCGCCCGGTCCGCGCCGGCGGCAGCAGCCTCTCCGGCGGCCAGCGGCAGCGGCTCGCGCTGGCGCGCGCCCTGGCCACCGACCGGCCCGTCGTCGTCCTGCAGGACCCGACGAGCGCCGTCGACGCCGTGACCGAGCAGGCCGTGGCCGACGGGGTGCGACGGCTGCGCACCGGACGGACCACGCTCGTGCTGACCTCCAGCCCGGCTCTCCTGCGCGCCGCCGACCGCGTGCTCGTCGTGCGCGGCGGCCGTGTGGTCGCCGAGGGCACGCACGCCGACCTGCTCCGCGACGCGGACTACCGCGAGGCGGTCGACCGATGAGCCAGACCCAGCCTGCCCACCGGCTCCTGCCCGTCGCCGACGGTCGCAGCACGACGCGCGTCGCGTGGCGTCTGCTGCGCGCGCGTCGTGGGAGCCTGGCGCTGACCGTGGCCGCCTTCCTCGTGACCGGCTTCGCCGGGATCGTGCCGGTGCTCATGATCGGACGCGTCGTCGACGTCGTGCGTGACGACGGCAGCTTCTCCGACGTGCTCGTGCCGGTCGCCGTCATGCTGGGCGCCGCAGTCGTCGCGGCGGTGTCGACCACCGTCTCGACCGCAGCGCTCGCCAGGACGGTCGCCCCCGCCCTGGCGGAGCTGCGCGAGGAGGTGCTCGACCGAGCCCTCCATCTCGACTCCCAGCAGCTCGAGGCCGCCGGCGTCGGCGACGTGCTGGGGCGCGTCGGTGACGACGTCCGGCGCGTCACCGAGTCGCTCGACGAGGCCATCCCGATGCTCCTCACGTCGGTCTCGGCGATCGCCTTCACCGTCGGCGGGCTGTTCACGCTCGACTGGCGGCTGGGCCTGGCAGGCCTCGCTGCCGCGCCCGGCTACGTGCTCGGCATGCGCTGGTACCTGCCGCGCTCGATCCCGTACTACCGCGCCGAGCGCACGGCGGAGGGCGCGCGCGCCGAGGTGCTCGTGACCGGCGTGCGTGACGCGTCGACGCTGCGCGCGTTCGGCGTCGAGGACACCGCCCTCGAGCGGGTGGAGCGACGCTCCAGCGACGCCGTCGCGATCACGCTGGACGTCTTCCGCCTCTACACCCGACTCGGCGCCCGCATGAACGCGTCGGAGTGCGTCGGGCTCGTCGTCGTCCTGGCGACCGGCTACGCCCTCGTCAGCACCGGCTCGGCCAGCGTCGGTGACGCGACGGCCGCGGCACTCTTCTTCCACCGGCTGTTCAACCCGATCGGCGCGGTGCTCTACGTCTTCGACGCCGCGCAGGCCAGCGGTGCCGCCCTGGCGCGACTGGCCGGGGTCGCGCTCATCCCGCCGCGCGACGTCGCGCCGGTCGACGCCGGCCCCGAGCCGGTGCTCACGCTGCAGGGCGTGCACCACGCGTACGAGAGCGGCCGGCCCGTGCTCGCCCCCGTCGACCTCACGATCCAGCCCGGCGAGCACGTCGCCGTCGTCGGTGCGACGGGCGCCGGCAAGTCGACGCTCGGCGGCATCGCGGCCGGGACGCTGCGGCCGACCGGAGGCCACGTCCGGCTCGGTGCCCTCGACGTGACCACGGCCCCGGAGCCCGTCGTGCGTCGGCACGTGGCCCTCGTGTCGCAGGAGGTGCACGTCTTCGCCGGCAGCCTGCGCGACAACCTGCTGCTCGCCCGGGCCGACGCCGACGACGACGCGCTGTGGAGCGCCCTCTCGACCACCGACGCCGCCGGCTGGGCCCGCACGCTCCCCCACGGTCTGGACACCGTGGTCGGCGACCTCGGGCACCCCCTCACCCCGGCCCAGACGCAGCAGCTCGCCCTCAGCCGCGTCGCCCTGCTCGACCCGCTGGTGGTCGTGCTCGACGAGGCGACGGCGGAGGCCGGCTCGTCGGGTGCCCGCGAGCTCGAGCAGGCGGCCGCCGCGGTCACGCAGGGTCGGGCGGCGCTGGTGATCGCGCACCGGCTCACCCAGGCCCGGACCGCCGACCGCGTCCTCGTGATGGAGGACGGTGCTGTCGTCGAGGAGGGCTCGCACGAGACGCTCCTGCGCGCCGGTGGACGCTACGCGCAGCTGTGGGCGGCGTGGTCCGACACCGGCGAGCAGCCCGTCGGGCAGTCTTGACCCGACCCGTCCGCTGACCCAGGAGGACCCATGTCCCGCACCGCGACCGTGACCCACGTGGTCGGCGACGCCGACACCGCCGCCGCCCTCGGCAGCGGGGACCTCGCCGTGCTCGCCACCCCGCGGCTGCTGGCCTGGCTCGAGGAGGCCACCTGCGCAGCACTCGACCTGGACGAGCACCGCACGAGCGTCGGCACCCGCGTCGAGGTCGAGCACGTGGCGGCCAGCCCCGTCGGCGCGACGGTCACCGCGACCGCCGACGTCACCTATGAGGACGGCCGGCTCCTGCGGTTCAGGGTCGCCGCGCACGACGCCCACGGCACGATCGTCGCCCATGGCGAGGTGCGGCGCGTCGTCGTCGACCGTGAGCGCTTCCTGTCGCGCCTGCCCACTCCGTGAGCGTCCCGGACCGCGACGCGCCAGGGCGTGTGCCGCGCCGGAGGCCCCGTGTGGGACCATGGACGCTGGACGTCTGAGGAGGACCATCATGGGTAAGACCGGCCGCAAGCGCCGCGCGCGTCGCAAGAAGGGCGCCAACCACGGCAAGCGCCCCAACGCGTGACCTGACGCTCCCCGCGAGCGCAGACGTTCGAAGCCCCCACCGGCCCACGCCGGCGGGGGCTTCGACGCGTCGGGGGGTGCGCTTGGGGGTCTGGGGCTTGCTGGTGCGCTGCCTGCCGGCGTCGTGACCTTGCTGGTGCGCTGGCGCGGGGGCTCTGGGCCCGCCAGTGCGCTGCCTCGGCTCTCGTCGGACGTGGTCTCCGAAAAAGCCTCGACCGGACGGCTGGCGGGCGCAGTGGCCTGAGTTCTGGGGCTGTGGGTCGCGTGGGACGCAAGGATCTGCGTTCGTGTGCCGGTTTTTCAAGGATGCTGCGTTTGCTACGGATTCCCGTCGTGAACGCAGAAGCGTTCGACATCGAACGCACGAAGGAAGAATGTTGGGTGCCCTTGAGGGTGGGGGTGGGCAGCGCTTCTCCCTTCTCGTGGCACGGTCCACGAGAAGGGAGAAGCACTGCCCCCGCTGACCCCCTCAGCGGTTGATCCACCACCCTTCGAGCGCTGGGAAGGGCGGCAGACCCACCGCCCAGGGCGCTGAGGTGGCAGAACTACCGCTCGGGGGGCGCACACGCAGAATCGTGCGGCCGACGCACGCCACAGCCCGGGAACCGGAGCCGCCGTCGCTCCCAGCCGCCCGGTCGAGGCCCTTTCGGAGCGCAGGACGAGTCGAAGCCGCGCCGGCGCAGCCCCACCCGAACGAGGAGCGGCGCCAGCGCAGCCCCACCCCACCCAGAAGCCTGACCCACCCAGACACGCCACCGCTCCTCCCCGTGCTCGGGGAGGGGCGGTGCTGGGTGGGTCAGGAGGTGCGGTACTCGGTGATCTGGACCTGCACGGCCCGGATCGAGAGGAGCACCTTGTCGCGCAGCGGCTCGGGGGCGACCTCGCTGCAGGAGCGGTGGACCAGCGCCTTCACCAGACGCTCGAGGTCGTACTCGGTCAGGCACTGGCTGCAGTCGTCGATGTGCGCCTGGATCTCCTCGCAGCTCGCGCTGTCGATCTCGGAGTCGAGGAACAGGTAGAGGTTCTCGAGTGCCTTGGAGCAGTCCGGGCCGTCGCAGCCTCCGGTGGCGGTGGGTTCGGCGCTCACTGGTCGCTCACCCCGCTCGCCACGGCCATGCCGCGGTCACGGGCGTAGTCGGCGAGCAGCTCGCGCAGCTGGCGTCGACCACGGTGCAGACGGGACATCACGGTGCCGATGGGCGTACCCATGATCTCCGCGATCTCCTTGTACGGGAAGCCCTCGACGTCGGCCAGGTAGACCGCGTAGCGGAAGTCCTCGGGCAGCGCCTGCAGCGCGTCCTTCACGTCGCTGTCGGGCAGCCGCTCGAGCGCCTCCATCTCCGCGGACTTCAGGCCCGACGACGAGTGCGCCTCGGCCGCCGCGATCTGCCAGTCCTCGATCTCGTCGGTGACCTGCTGCGGCTGACGCTGCTTCTTGCGGTAGGAGTTGATGTAGGTGTTCGTGAGGATCCGGTACAGCCATGCCTTGAGGTTCGTGCCCGGCTTGTACTGGTGGAACGCGCTGAACGCCTTCGCGTACGTCTCCTGCACGAGGTCCTCGGCGTCCTGCGGGCTGCGCGTCATGCGCAGACCGGCCGAGTAGAGCTGGTTCAGGAACGGGAGCGCCTCGGCCTCGAACCGGGCCTGACGCTGCTCCGGCGTCTCGGTCGCGACGTCGACATCGCTGTAGTCGACCACGTCGGCGAGCAGGTCGACGGACGGGTCGGACGCGGCGCCCCCTGAGGGGCTGGCCTCCGCGGTCTGGGCGGAACGTTCTGGGGTGTCGGTCATCGTGCTCCAGCCTACTCCCGCGGTCCGACGGTCGCCTCGGGCGACGACGTCGACGGACGGTGCGGTGGGGCTGGTGGTGGTGCGCTCAGGGCACGCGAGCATGTCGGCCTCCTTACACGCATCACAACGGTGCCCACCGTCGCCCTATTCCGAAGGCCCCCGGGCGGGCACGCCTCACTCGGCCGGCAACGGCTCCACGAGCTCCCGGCCGTTGTGGCGCACGTTGTTGACCTGGGTGCTGACGGGCCACGCCTCGAGCCGGCCCGGGGTGGCCGGGACCAGCAGGTCGAGCAGCTCGTCGGCAGGCCGGGCGACCGGAGCCAGCCACGCGTCGCGGACCTCGGGCCGCACGAGCAGCGGGGCGCGGTCGTGCAGCAGGCCGTCGGCTCCCTCCGCGCTGGTCGTGAGGATGGTGAAGGTGAGCAGCCACGGCTCGTCGCGCGACGGGCGCCAGAACTCGTACAGCCCCGCCAGGCCGAGCACGTCACGGGCGTCGCCGTCGCCGGCCGCCGTGATGTAGAACGGCTGCTTCGGCGCCTTCGGCCCCTCCCCCGCGTACCACTCGTAGTAGCCGTCGGCGGGGACGATCGCCCGACGCCGCGCGAACGCCGAGCGGAAGGCCGGCTTCTCGGCGACCGTCTCCGACCGCGCGTTGATCATCCGGTTGCCGATCGAGCGGTCCTTGGCCCAGCTCGGCACGAGTCCCCACGTGGCGGCGTGCAGCTCACGCCGGGGCGGGGCCGCCTCGTCGGCGTCGTCGCGCCGGCGCCCCACGACGAGCGGAGCCTGCTTGGTGGGCGCCACGTTCCAGTCGGGCGCGGGCAGCTCGACACCGTCGCCGAGCCCGGCCGCGAACGCGTCGTCGAGCTCGGCGGACGTCCGTGTGGTCGCGTACCTGCCGCACATGGCACGAGCCTCCCACACCGCACCGACAGCAGCGCCGCACCGACGCGACGCCCTCCCGCCGATCAGGACGACAGCGCGTGGAGCAGGCCCGGCAGGTCCTCGGCCGTGGGTGGAAGCTCCTCCACCCACAGCCGAGGCGCCGTGCCACCCACCGGCGTGCGCCCGAGAAGCACACCGACGAGTGCGAGGGTCGTGGCGTCGGCGCGCTCCCTCGCCGACACCACCACGAAGCGCCCCGGTCCCACCCGGGCGACCGTCTCGCCACCCGGGTACACCGACCTGAGCACCTGGCCCACCTCGATGGCCCGCACCGACGTCTCGAGCGACGACCTCGCCCGTCCGACGCCGACGTCGACCACCACGAGCACGTGCCCGTCGCCTGCGCGCTGCTCCTCGACAGCGGCGGCGCGGTACACGTCGCCCAACCTGCTGTGCAGGTGCGGGACCGTCGACAACGACGTCAACGGGTCCTCGCAGCCTGCCTCGTGCACCCGTGCCACGGCACGTTCGGCCCACCCGAGGCACGCCGCCCGCACGGCCACGTGCCGTGGAGCGCCGTCGAAGGCCTCCTCGACGAGGTCGATCACCTCGTCGAGGGGGGACCCGTCGAGCGCTGCACTCGCTCCCACCACGTGTGCAACGTCCTCGACGTCGGTCCGACCGCCACGGACGGCGTCGGCGAGCAGCGCTGCCGCGCGTCGCGTGTCCTCCATGTCGGTCCCCCTCTCGTGTCGGTCGTAGGAGGAACGGGCGGGCCGACGTTCCATGACGCGGTACCGACGACTTTTTTTCGGAGGCGTCTTCCCGGTCGTGACGTCGAGGCCGCTCGCTCGTTGGACACCACGGGAGCTTGGACGAGGGAGACGAACGTGCGGGACGCGCAGGCCACGACGCTGGACAGCAGCGACGCGGAGCTCATCCGCGCCGTGCGCGCCGGCGACACGAGCGCCTACGCCGTCCTCTTCCAGCGCCACGTGCAGGCGGCCACGCGCCTCGCCCGCCAGCTCCTCACGACCGGGGAGGCCGACGACCTCGTCTCCGAGGCCTTCCTCAAGGTCCTCGCGGTGCTGCAGGACGGCCGCGGCCCCGACGAGGCGTTCCGTGCCTACCTGCTGACGTCGGTGCGGCGCCTGCACCTCGACCGGGTCCGTGCGACCGCGCGCACCCGGCCGACCGACGACGACGCCGTGCTCGACCGCGGCGTGCCCTTCGAGGACGCGGTGAGCATCGCGTTCGAGAACGACGCCGCGGCCCGCGCCTTCGCGTCGCTGCCCGAGCGGTGGCAGCTCGTCCTCTGGCACGTCGAGGTCGAGGGCCAGAAGCCCGCCGCCGTCGCCCCGCTGCTCGGCATGAGCCCCAACGCCGTCTCCGCCCTCGCCTACCGCGCCCGCGAGGGCCTGCGCGCCGCCTACCTGGAGAGCCATGCGGCCACGGCGACCGACGACGCCTGTCGTCGAGTCACCCCCCTGCTCGGCGGCTACGTCCGTCAGACGCTGTCACCGCGCGACACGGCGAAGGTCGACGAGCACCTCGACGGCTGCCGGCGGTGCACCGGGGTCCACCTCGAGCTCGTCGAGGTCAACCAGAACCTGCGCGGACTCCTCGCCCCCGCCGTCCTGGGTCCGGCTGCCGCCGGCTACCTGGGCGCGACGGGCATGGCGGCCACCGCCATCGCTGGCGCCGGCAGCCTGGCGGCCGGCAGCGCGATGGCCTCGGCCGGCTCCGCGGCGGCGAGCGGCACGGCGGCCAGCAGCGTGGCGGCGGGCGGCGGGTTCGTCGCCGCCGGCGGGTACGCAGGCGCGTCCATGCTCACGTCGGCGGTCGTCGCCCAGGTCGCGCGCGTGGCCCTGGTGCCCGCGCAGGCCGCCGCCGCGACCGCGGCCACCGTCGGCACGCCCGCGGTCGTCGCCACGACGGTGGTCACGGGAGCGCTCACCACGGGGGTCGTGGTCGGGGGCACCGACCTCGTGCGACCCGACCAGCCCTCGGTCGTGGCGTCGGCCTCACCCACCCCGACGCCCTCGCCCGAGCCCGGCACCGCCCCGCCGGTCGTCGCCACCCCGGCACCGGAGCCGTCACAGGAGCCGGCAGGGTCCTCCGACCCTGCGCCGGTCGAGGAGCCGACCACCGCACCCACCACGGCACCCACCACGGGGACCGACGAGGTCGAGCCGACGCCCGGCCCCGAGCCGACGGCCGGCACCGCCCCGGCACCCGGCGAGTCGGCCGGCCCCGAGCCGTCGCCCACCCCCACCGCCGAGCCGACCCCCACCCCGCCGCCGGTCACGCCCACCGACTTCGGCCTCGGGACGCCCTCGATCACCAACGACAGCACCTACCTGCAGCGGCGGATCATCGTGCCGATCACCGCCGACGGCGGCAGCAACCCGGTGGCGCGCACCGTCACGATCTCCATCGCCTTCGACCGCTCCGCGACCTTCCGGGGCGTGCCGGGCGGCGGCTGGACGTGCGACGCGTCGCGCAACGACCGCATCACCGCCCTCAGCTGCAGCAGGCTGATGCCGGCCGGACAAGGCGGCACCTTCCCCTTCAAGGTGGCGGGCGCGGCCCCGGCCGGCACGATCCGCATCACCGCCCCCGAGGACCCGCACGCGGACAACGACACCGTGCGCTTCAGCTCGGGCAGCTGGATCCTCCCCCTCTGACCCGCGTCCCCGCGCAGCGACGGTCCTGCGGTCCGCTGGCGTTGTGGAACCTGGCGACGTTGGCATGATGGGTCCATGACCGTCCTGCGCACCCTCGCCCGTCCCCTGCTCGCGTCGATGTTCGTGTACGGGGGTGTGAACGCCCTGCGCCACGCGTCGGCCATGGGGCCCAAGGCGGAGCCCGTCGCCGACGCGCTCGGACGCACCGCGCCGCAGCTCCAGACGTCGCCGACGAACCTCGTCCGCGTGAACGGTGCCGTGCACGTCGTCGCAGGTGCGGCGCTGGCCACCGGCCACTTCCCGCGCCTCTCGGCGGCCGTGCTCGCCGGCACCCTCGTCCCCACCACCGCGGTGGGACACCCGTTCTGGAACGAGTCCGACCCGGCGTCGCGGCAGAACCAGACGATCCACTTCCTCAAGAACGTCTCGCTCATCGGGGGTCTGCTCATGAGCACCCTCGACCCCGACCCGCACAAGAAGTTCATCGGCACCCGCGCCAAGAACAAGGTCGTCGACGCAGCCGACGCCGTCGCGGAGCGCATCGACGACCTGCGTCCGTGAGCGCGACGGCCGTGGTCGCCGCGCGCTGCGGCGACACGGCTCGTCCCCACTAGAGTGACGCGTGATGAACGCCCCGCTGCCCTGGCTCGCCCCCACTCGTGACACACCCGTCGACGCGCAGGTCCTCGTGCCCGGCTCGAAGTCGCTGACCAACCGCGCCCTCGTGCTGGCGGCGCTCGCCGACGGCCCGTCGACGCTGTCACGACCGCTCGGATCCCGCGACACGCAGCTCATGGCAGCGGCCCTGACGTCGCTCGGCGCGCAGGTCGAGAAGGACGGCATGACCTGGCGGGTCACCCCGGTCGACCGCACCAGCACCGCGCCCGTCAGCGTCGACTGCGGGCTGGCCGGCACGGTCATGCGCTTCGTCCCGCCGCTCGCCGCGCTGCGGTCCGCGCCCGCGACCTTCGACGGCGACCCGCACGCCCGCCGCCGGCCCATGGGGCAGACGATCGCCACCCTCCGCGCCCTGGGCGTCGACGTCGACGACGAGGGTCGGGGTGCGCTGCCGTTCGTCGTCCGCGGCACCGGCGTGGTGGAGGGCGGCCCGCTGGAGGTCGACGCGTCGGCCTCCAGCCAGTTCGTGTCGGCGCTCCTGCTCGCCGCGCCCGCCTTCGCGCGCGGGCTCGACCTGCGCCACGTCGGCGCGACCCTCCCCTCGCTCCCGCACGTCGAGATGACCGTGCACGAGCTGCGTCGCCGCGGCGTCGAGGTCGACGACTCCACCCCCGACCGGTGGGTCGTCGCGCCCGGGCCGATCCACGCCCTCGACGTCGAGATCGAGCCCGACCTCTCCAACGCCGGCGTCTTCGTCGCCGCCGCCGTGGCCACCGGCGGTCGGATGCGGGTCCGTGGCTGGCCCGAGCGGACGCAGCAGGCCGGCGACGCGTGGCGCGGTCTCGTCGAGGCGTTCGGCGGCAGCGTCGAGCGCGACGGGGCCGACCTCGTCTTCCAGGGCGGCTCCAGCATCCAGGGCGTCGACCTCGACCTGCACGACGTCGGCGAGCTCACGCCGGTGGTGGCGGCCCTCGCGGCGCTCGCCGACGGCCCGTCGCGGCTGCGGGGCGTGGCCCACCTGCGGGGCCACGAGACCGACCGTCTCGCCGCCCTCGCGACCGAGCTGAACCGGCTGGGCGGCGACGTCACCGAGACCGAGGACGGCCTCGAGATCCGACCGCGTCCCCTGCACGGGGCGATCTTCGAGACCTACGACGACCACCGCATGGCGCACGCGGCCGTCGTCCTCGCGCTGCGCGTGCCGGAGCTGTTCGTCGAGAACGTCTCGACCACGGTGAAGACGTACCCGAACTTCGCGCCGGTGTGGGAGCGGCTGGTCGCGTGAGGCAGGACGACGAGCACGCCGGGTTCGACCGACCGCGTCGTCGCACGCGTCCGCGCACCAAGGACCGCCCGTCCTACGACGACGCGCCGGTGGCACGGGTCGTCACGATCGACCGCGGCCGCTACACGCTGCGTCTGCTCGACACCCCCCCGGAGGAGCCGCTCGTCACCGCCATGAAGTCGCGGCCGCTGGGGCGCCAGGGCGTCGTGGTCGGCGACGAGGTGCGGGTCGTGGGCGACGTCAGCGGCGACACCGGCACCCTGGCCCGCATCGTGGAGGTGCTCCCCCGCCGCACCGTGCTGCGGCGCACGGCCGACGACGACGACCCGATCGAGCGCGTCGTCGTCGCCAACGCCGACCAGCTCGTCGTCGTGACGGCGCTGGCCGACCCGCCCCCGCGGCCCGGGCTCATCGACCGCTGCCTCGTCGCCGCGTTCGAGGCCGGCATGGAGCCGCTCGTCTGCCTCACGAAGTCCGACCTCGGGCCCGCCGACCCCATCCTCGACCTGCTCCGTCCCCTCGACGTCCGCGCCGTCGTCACCCGACGCGGCGCGGACGGGCTCGAGAACCTCGACGAGCTGCGCGAGGCGATCGCCGGCCGCGTCAGCGTCTTCATCGGGCACAGCGGCGTCGGCAAGTCGACGCTGGTCAACGCCCTGGTCCCCGGGACGGGCCGCGCGGTGAGCCACGTGAACGAGGTGACCGGCCGCGGCCGCCACACGTCGACGTCGGCACTCGCGATCGAGCTCGACGACGCCACGACCGGAGGGCGCGGTGGGTGGATCATCGACACGCCCGGCTTCCGCTCGTTCGGCCTGGCGCACGTCGAGGTCGACGACGTGCTGCGGGCGTTCCCCGACCTCGACGACGCGAGCCGCGACTGCCCGCGCGGGTGCACGCACGCCGCCACCGAGCCGGAGTGCGCGCTGGACCTCGCCGTGGCCGCAGGCACCGTGCCGGCGGCCCGGGTGGAGTCGTTCCGCCGCATCGTCGCGGCGAAGGACACCACCAGCTGGTGAGCCGGCGTCGGCCCGGCTCACCCCACCAGCACGACGAGCACCGGGACGAGCACCGCCGTCGCGGCGAGCAGGACGACACCCGACACCCCTGGCCAGGTCGGGCGCGTCGGGCGTCGCCGCTACCCTGCGAGCATGACGCACTCCTGGAACGACGACGTGCGGCTCGCGCACGTGCTGGCCGACACCGCCGACAACCTGTCGATGGACCGGTTCGGCGCGATCGACCTCGAGGTGTCCACGAAGCCCGACATGAGCTACGTGACCGAGTCCGACCAGGCGGTGGAGGCGGCCATCCGCCGCGTCCTCAAGTCGGCCCGCACGCGCGACGTGGTCCTCGGGGAGGAGCAGGGCGAGGAGCTCGGCTCCACCGGCTCCCACGAGCGCCGGTGGATCATCGACCCGATCGACGGCACGTCGAACTTCGTGCGCGGCGTCCCGGTGTGGGCCACGCTCGTGGCGCTCGAGGAGGACGGCGAGATCGTCGCCGGGCTCGTCTCCGCCCCGGCCCTGGGTCGGCGGTGGTGGGCCTCGAAGGGCGCGGGCGCCTACACCGGCAAGTCGTTCATGCACGCCCGGCAGATCCGCTGCTCGCAGGTCTCCGACCTCTCGGCCGCGTCGCTGTCGTTCAGCTCGGCACCGTCCTGGGAGCAGATCGACAAGGCCGACGCCTTCTGGGCGCTCGCGCGACGCTGCTGGCGCACCCGGGCGTACGGGGACTTCTGGTCCTACATGCTGGTCGCCGAGGGAGCCGTCGACATCGCCGCGGAGCCCGAGCTCAAGCTCTGGGACATGGCCGCCCTCGACGTCATCGTCCGCGAGGCGGGTGGCCGGTTCACCGCCCTCGACGGCACCGACGGACCGTGGGGCGTGAACGCCGTCGCCACGAACGGGCGTCTGCACGACGCGGCGATGGCCTACCTCGGGCACTTCCCCGACGAGGCGGCCGACGACGACGCCGAGGGTGACGACACCGCGCCAGGCTCGGGCGAGGGTCGCGGCACGGTGAGCCGGATCGACTTCTCCCGCTCCCGCGGCGGCTCCGATGCGACCTGAGCCCGCCGGGTGCGACGGCCGTGGCTGACGACCGTCTCCGCATCCCCGACGACGAGCTGACCTGGAGGTTCAGCCGGTCGTCGGGTCCCGGCGGTCAGCACGTGAACACCAGCGACACCCGCGTCGAGGTGACGTGGGACCTCCGTCGCTCGACGGTGCTCTCGGACGCGCAGCGCGCGCTCGCCGAGGAACGGCTGCGGACCCGTCTGGTCGACGGGACCCTCACCCTCGCCTCGTCGCAGTACCGCTCGCAGCACCGCAACCGGGAGGCCGTCCGCGTCCGTCTCGAGCAGCTCGTGGCCGCCGCCGTGGTGCCCCCGCGACCCCGGCGTGCCACCCGTCCGACCCGTGCCTCGCAGCGTCGTCGCGTGGACGCGAAGAAGCGCCGGGGCGACGTCAAGCGGACGCGTCGGCGGCCCGGGCCGGGCGACACCGGCTGATCCCTGGGTCAGTCGGGGCGGTCGTGGTCGCCCGGCTCGTCGCCCCCGGCGCCGGGCGCCGTCTGCGTCTCGTCGTCCGCCGGGGCCGGCTCGGTCTCGCCGCGATGGGGGTCGGCCCCGTCGACCTCGCTCGTGCCCTCGGGCTGCTCCGCCAGCGGAGGGGCGGGGACGTCGGGCGAGAGGCTCGGGCCCGCGTCCTGCGGCACGTCGGGCCCGGGCGGGTCGTTCGGCACGCCAGGATCGTCGGCCTCGACCTCCTGGCCGGGCTGGTGGGCCTGCTCGCTCATGCTGTCCTCCGTCGGATCGGCCATCCGTCCATCCTGGCCCTGCCTGCTCCCGGGCGCGACCCGGTCCGCGTCAGCCGTCGCGCAGCCGGCTGACGGCGACGATGCGCTGGTCGAGGTCGGCCAGCTCGTCGAGGATGTCGCGGGCCGCCCACACCCGGTCCTCCCACCGTCCGCGGCGACGGTCGCCGAGGCCGCGCGGTGCCGGCTCCAGGATCTGCACGGCGTGCAGGGCGTCCACGGCCGCGCCGACCTCGTCGCGCTCGAGGCCCAGCGACTCCGCGAGCCCGGAGACCGTCACCGTGGGATGCTCCGGCAGCGCGATCAGCACCCGGTGCACCGGCGAGCCACGGCGGACGGGACCCAGCCGGGCGTCCCAGTCGGTGCGAATCTCGTGCAGGTGCGTGGCGGTGCGCCGGCTCTCGTGGGTCGCCACGATGACGGCGGCGGTGAGCATGGCGACGATCGGGCGCGCCAGGCCCTCGCGGTAGTCGCCGAGCGCGTCGAAGTAGCTCTCGCGGTGGGCGACGAGCGCCGACGCGAGCGGGACCGTCAGGTGCCGGGTCACGCGACGACGACGCAGCACCGCGTGCACGAGCGTCCGCCCGATCCGACCGTTCCCGTCGACGAACGGGTGGATCGACTCGAACTGGGCGTGCACCACGGCAGCCTGCACCAGCACCGGCACGTCGTCGCGGTTGGCGAAGGCGACGAGGTCCTCCAGCAACCCGGGCACGAGGTCGGGCGGTGGCGGCACGTACAGGGCGTTGCGCGGCGTGTAGTCCGATCCCCCGATCCAGTTCTGGACGGTCCGGAAGCGACCGGCGTGGTGCTGCTGGTCGACGCTGCGCCGGAACAGCACGGCGTGCGCGTCGCGCAAGGACGTCAGCCCGATGACTCCGCTGACGTCGGCCTGGGTCACGACGTCGGCCAGGGCGTCGGTGGCGGCTGCCATCGAGACCGCCGACGCGCTGGAGCGCGCGCCCAGGACGGCGCGTCCGTAGTCGACGAGGCTGGCCTCGACGTCCTCGATCTTCGACGACGCGACGGACTCGGTGCGCAGCAGCAGCTGGTTCAGCGAGCGCAGACGCCGCCCGTGGCTGCCGTCGAGCTGACGCAGCCCGGCCAGGGCGTTCGCCATCGACGCGGCGAGCGGACGATCGGCGACGTGCTCGGCCTCCGCGACGCGCGGGGGGACCCGCACCTCGATGCTGCGCAGCAGCCGGTCGGCGCGCGGACCACGTTCGACCTGCTGCCGCCAGGGCACCTCGACGCGGGCGTGCGGCGCCCAGTCCCGCTCCGCGTCGTCCACGGGCTCATTCTCCCGGTCGCCCCGCGCGCGTCCGCCCGCGGGTCGGCGCGCGGCACGAGTGAACCAGTTCACGGAGAAGTTGTTCAGCTCGACGCGCTCATGAACAACTTGTGCACTATCTTGGGAGTTACCCCCACACACCCCCTGCGCGACAGGAGCCGGACATGTCGACCTTCCCCACCCCCACCGTCACGTTCCACGCCGTGCGCGACGCCGCCACGGTGCGCGCCGTCGTCGAGGCCATCGGCGCCCTCGGTCGTCCGGGACTCCGTGCCCTGGGCACGAGCACGGGCCACGGCGACGTGGTGGCCATCGAGGCCGACAACGTGGGCGACTCGTTCCGCGGCAGTGGCATCGTCCGACTCATCGACCCCCGCTCGCGCCGACTCGACCACGCGCAGCCCGAGCGTCAGCGCGGCGCCCTCGCGCAGCAGGACCGCGTCGCGGGCTGAGCTCCACGCGGGCACCACAGCGCCGCCACGGCCTTCGGGCCGCGGCGGCGCTGTCGTGTGGTCCCGACTTGGTCAGGCGGGAGCAGGAGCCAGGCTGAGCTCGCGGCGACCGTCCCAGATCGGCGCGGCGAGGGCCTCGTCGTACTCGGCACGCAGCTGCGCGACGAGCTCGGCCACCGACCGACGCTGGTCGATCGCGCCGACCCCCTGGCCGGAGCCCCAGATGTCGCGCCAGGCCTTCGCCTTCGGCTGGTCGTCGTCGCCCCCGGTGCCGAAGTCCATGGCCGTGGGGTCGGACTCCGGCAGCGCGTCGGGGTCGAGGCCGGCGGCGACGATGCTGCCGCGCAGGTAGTTGCCGTGCACGCCGGTGAAGAGGTTGCTGTAGACGATGTCTGCGGCCGACGACGACACGATCATGTCCTTGTACTCCTCCGCGGCGTTCGCCTCGTGCGTCGAGAGGAACGCGCTGCCGACGTAGGCGAGGTCGGCTCCGGCCACCTGGGCGGCCAGGACCGAACGCCCGTGCGCGATGGCGCCCGAGAGCAGCACCGGACCGTCGAACCAGCGACGGATCTCCCGCACCAGGGCGAACGGCGACTGCGTTCCGGCGTGGCCACCGGCTCCCGCAGCCACCGCGATCAGCCCGTCGGCGCCCTTCTCGATCGCCTTGTGCGCGAACCGGTCGTTGATCACGTCGTGCAGGACGATGCCGCCGTAGGAGTGGACGGCCTCGTTCACGTCCTCCCGGGCACCGAGGGAGGTGATGACGATCGGCACCTGGTGGTCGACGCAGAGCTGGAGGTCGTGCTCGAGCCGGTCGTTCGACCGGTGGACGATCTGGTTCACGGCGAACGGCGCGACCGGGCGGTCGGGGTTCGCGGCGGCGAAGGAGGCGTTCTGCTCGGTGATCTGGCTGAGCCAGTCGGTGAGCAGCGAGGCCGGGCGCGCATTGAGCGCGGGGAACGAGCCGATGATGCCGGACGTGCACTGCGCCACGACCATCTCGGGCCCGGAGACGATGAACATCGGCGACGCGACGACGGGCAGGCTGAGCGGACGGCGCAGGATCTCGGGCAGGGCCACGGGGGTCTCCTCGGGACTCGGCGGGTGGGCACGACGTCCCGGCCCGCTGGCGAACTATGCAACTGATTGCATACAGTGAGACCACCCTAGCGGGGGCTGCAGCCCGCGGCACCCTCGCGTGACGCAGCCCACACCCGAGCCACCAGAGGAGCACGATGAGCCCGTCCCCCGTCCGTCCCGCCGCCGTCGACGCCTGGCACGAGGTCGTGCGCACCGGCGACCTCGAGCGGCTCGAGGCCCTGCTCGCCGACGCCGTCGTCTTCCGCTCACCGGCCGTCCACACGCCCCAGGAGGGTCGGGCCACGACGACGCTGTACCTGCGCGCCGCGCTCGAGGTCCTCGGGCCGCACCTGACCTACCACCGGCAGCTGTGGGACGAGGAGTCCGCGGTGCTGGAGTTCACCACGGAGGTGGGCGGCAAGCAGGTGCACGGTGTCGACATGGTGCGCTGGGGCCCCGACGACCGGCTCGTCGAGTTCACGGTCATGGTGCGCCCCCTCCAGGGCCTGACCGCGCTCGTCGACGCGATGGGCGCGGCCCTGCGTCGGCTGGCCTGACACCGGCACGATCGGCCCACCCGCGGATAGTTGACCAGCCGGGGACCAGCAGGTCGCCTACGGTGACGCCATGGGACTGCGCGAGATCAACGCGGCGCGCACCCGACAGCTGCTCGCCACGACCGCCATGCAGATGTTCTTCGAGCAGGGCTACGAGGCGACGACCCTGGAGGACGTGGCCCAGCGTGCCGGCGTCGGCATCTCGACCCTGTACCGCTACTTCCCGACGAAGGAGCAGCTCGGGACGGCGTTCCTCGGCGACCCCGGCCTCATGGCCGACGAGCTGACCGGCCGGCCTGCCGACGAGGACACCGAGACGGCCCTGGGGCACGCGCTCCTGGCCCTGCTCGAGCACACGCGAGGCGCGAACCCCTACGCCGACCGGTTCCGCGAGCTCACTGACGCCAACGCGCGGCTGCACGGTCGCCTCCTGGAGTGGCTCTCCGAGGCCTACGACCGGCTGTGCGTCGCCCTGGCCGCCCGGCGCGGAGTCGCGGCCGACGACGTGGGCGTCGCCGCGACGGCCTGGATGGCCGTCTTCGTGCTGAAGCAGGTCGACGACCGGCGCGGCGAGGAGGATGGTCCGGCGCTCGCCCGCCGCGTCATGGCCAGCCTGTCAGCAGCGCCCCTGCTCACCCCGCAGTCGCCCACGGACCCGGCGTGACCCCTCGTTTGGCACGATCGACCCCATGAGACCAGGGGACCTCGGCGGCGCGCGCGGTCGCGCCGCGGCCGTCGACGCGACCCTGGACGAGGCGACCGCGCTGGTGCTGCAGCACTGCGACCGCCAGGCACAGGGCCGCGAGACGGACGCCACCGTCGTCGCCGCCGTCGTGGGCATCGAGCGCGTGGCCGGCATCCTCGGCACCACGGACGCCGACACGCTGCGCCTGGCCGTGCTGGAGGCGCTCGAGCACGACGCCGACGACGCGCCGGGCGAGGTCGCCCGCGTCGTCGTCGAGCTCGTGCGGACGATCGGCCTGGCCCTCCCCCGCCGCTCGAGCGCGTGGCCGGCCGACGCGACGGTGCTCAACCCCGAGACGGGCGGGCACGCGATCGCCACCGACCTGTCGATGCTCCGCGCGGCGATCCGCGCGGCGCGGACGTCGTACGAGGGCCTGCCGTACTACCGCGACCGCTACGGCGATCGCGGGGCGCGCTTCTCGGTGTCGGACTCGAGCTGGATCGTGCACCTCGTCGCCGCGCCCGAGGCCGTCGCGGTGCAGCAGGTGTTCTGGCTGGCCGACATGCTCGCGACCCGCGGCATGCCGACCTGGCTGATGGAGCTGCACCTCGACACGATGGCCGAGGAGCTGACGTCGAGCGACCTGCCGACCGGTGCACTGCCGCACGCGGTGGCCGCGCTGGCGGCCCGGCGCCGACCACACGTGCCCGACGTCGCGCTCGAGCGCGCCGAGGCGCTCGTCGCCGAGCGCGTGGACGCACCGCCCACGACACCAGTCGGTCGGCTCCTGGCCGCGGCCGCCGCCGACGTCCGCTCGGGCGCGGCGCGCAGCAGCGCCCCGCTCGTCGACTGGGTCGCCGACCCCGTCCGCACCAGTGCGGAGGACGCCGCTGTGCTGCGGGGCCTGCACGACCACCTCTCCCGGCACGGCACGACCCGGTAGGGCTCTCGCCGACCCGTACAGGCTGGTCCGCACGGCCTGGCCCGTCGTGCGGCAGGATCGCCGGGTGGACATCCGACCCGACCTGCTCGAGCTCCTCGCCAGACGCGCGCTCACCGAGGACGCCGCCCGACCCGAGGCCGTGGCGCGCCTGCACCGTCGCGGGGGCCGCACGGCGCGCGAGAACGTCGCCGCGCTGGTCGACCCGGGCAGCCTGGTCGAGTACGGCCGGTTCGTGACCGCGGCACAGACCGACCGGCGCAGCGACGACGACCTGCTCGACCGCACGGTGGCCGACGGGATCGTCGGCGGCCTCGCGACGATCGACGGCCGCGCCTGCGCCGTCCTGTCGTACGACTACCTCGTGATGGCCGGCACGCAGGGCATGCGGGGGCACGCCAAGACCGACCGGCTGCTCGACGTCGTGGCCCGTCTCGGCCTGCCGACGGTGTTCTTCACCGCGGGCGGCGGAGGACGCCCGGGCGACACCGACATCCCGCTGGCGTCGGCGCTCGACGTGCCGACGTTCGCGGCGTGGGCGCGCCTGTCGGGGCGGGTCCCGCGCGTGGCGGTCGTGGACGACAACTGCTTCGCCGGCAACGCGGTCGTGGCCGGGACGGCCGACCTGGTGGTCGCGACGTCGCGGGCGTCGCTCGGCATGGGCGGGCCGGCGATGATCGCGGGCGGCGGCCTGGGCGACGTCGAGGCCGCGGACGTCGGCCCGATCGACGTGATGACGGCCAACGGCGTGGTCGACGTGGTGGCCGACGACGACGAGGCACCGCAGGTGGCGCGGGAGCTGATCGGCTACTTCCTGGGCCGACGCGACGACTGGACCGCCGGCGACCAGACCGTGCTGCGGGACGTGGTCCCGGCCGGCGAGCGTCGCGCGTACGACCCCCTGCCGGTGCTGGAGACGGTGTTCGACGAGGACAGCGTGCTGCCCCTGCGCCCCACGTTCGCGCCGGAGCTGGTGACGGCGCTGGCTCGTCTGGAGGGGCGGACGGTCGGCGTGCTCGCGAACGACTCCCGGCACGTGGCCGGCGCGATCACCGCCGACGCGGGCGACAAGGCGGCCCGGTTCCTGCAGCTCTGCGACGCGCACGGCTTCCCCGTCGTCTCCTTCGTGGACACCCCGGGGATGATGGTCGGCCCCGAGGCCGAGCGCACCGCGATGGTCCGGCACTGCGCGCGGCTGCTGGTGGCGGGCGCCTCGCTGCAGGTGCCGATGATCGGCGTCGTGCTGCGCCGGGCCTACGGACTCGGCGCGCAGGCGATGCTCGGGGGCAGCCTGCACGAGCCGCTGATGACGGTGGCGTGGCCCGGTGCTCACCTCGGCGCGATGGGCCTGGAGGGGGCAGTGCGGCTGTCGATGCGCAAGGAGCTCGAGGCGATCGCGGACGTGGAGGAGCGCGAGCGCACGGTGCGCGAGCTGACCGCGCTGGCGCAGGCCCACGCGTCGGCGCTGAACGTCGCCCGGCACGGCGAGATCGACGACGTCGTCGACCCTGCCGAGACCCGAGGTCTGCTCGCCCGGCTGGTGGAGGCCGCCGACCGCGACGGCCGGCTCGTCGGCTCGGGGCGCACCGTCGACACCTGGTGAGCGGGGCGGCAGACAGCCCGGCGGGGGTGCCGAGCCCTGGGCGGCAGACAGCCCGGCGGGGGTGCCGGGCCCTGGGCGGCGAAAGAGCACAGCCTCGACACCGGGGCCGGTCGGTCCTGCGCCGACCGGCCCCACCTCTTCCCCGTCCGTCAGCCCACCGGGTCAGCCCTTGACGCAGAGCAGGGTGGTGAGCCGCGCCTCGACCGACACGAGGTCGGTCTGCGCCGCGATGACGGACTCGAGGTCCTTGTACGCCGCCGGGATCTCGTCGACCACGCCGACGTCCTTGCGGCACTCGACGCCCGCAGTCTGGGCGACCAGGTCGTCCGCCGTGAACGTCTTGCGGGCCCGGGTGCGCGACATCCTGCGTCCCGCACCGTGCGACGCCGAGCAGTAGGACTGCTCGTTGCCGAGCCCGCGCACGACGTACGACCCGGTGCCCATCGATCCCGGGATCAGGCCGTAGTCGCCCGTGCCTGCGCGGATGGCGCCCTTGCGGGTGACCACCAGGTCCACGTCGTCGTACCGCTCCTGCGCCACGTAGTTGTGGTGGCAGGAGATCGCGCGGTCGTACGCCACGTCGCGACCCCGGGCTCCGAAGTACGTCGTGACGACCTCGCGGACGAGGGCCATCATGACCGCACGGTTGCGCGCGGCGTAGTCCTGCGCCCAGTACAGGTCGCGCAGGTACGCCTCCATCGGTGCGGTGCCGGCGAGGAAGACGGCGAGGTCGCGGTCGGGCAGGTCCAGGTTGTGGTCCAGGCCCTTCGCCGCCGCGATGTGCCGCTCCGCCAGCTCCTTGCCGATGTTGCGCGATCCCGAGTGCAGCATGAGCCACACGCGTCCGCCGTCGTCGGACGTCACCTCGATGAAGTGGTTGCCGCCGCCGAGGGAGCCCATCTGCTTCATGGCCTTCGACTCGCGGTCGCGGACCTTCTCGTGCAGGTCGCGGAACCCGCCCCAGAACGTGTCCCAGCCGGCCCCGGCGCCGCCGAGGCCGAGCCGGTCGACGTCGGGTGCGACGTCGTGCGCGTGGAAGCCCACGGGCACGGCGCGCTCGATCTGGTGGCGCAGGCCCCGCAGGTCCTCCGGGAGGTCCTCGGTGGTCAGGTCGGTGCGGACCGCGGTCATGCCGCAGCCGATGTCGACACCGACGGCAGCCGGCGACACCGCGTCGCGCATGGCGACGACGGAGCCGACGGTCGCGCCCTTGCCCAGGTGCACGTCGGGCATGACGCGCAGGCCGTGGACCCACGGCAGGCGCGAGATGGTGCGCAGCTGGGACAGGGCAGCGTCCTCGACGTCGGCCGGGTCGGCCCACATGAGCGTGTCCGCGACGGCACCGGGCAGGCGAGTCGGGAACGCCGTGGCGTCGGGCGGGATGGTCGTGGTGGTCATGGTGGGTCGCCTCCTCGGGCGGTGGGTGTGGATGTGGTGGTGGGCGTGCCGGGTCTCCCCGGGAGGGCTCGAACCTCCGACCTCCCGGCTCGCGACCGGGGGCTCTGTCCAGCTGAGCTACGGAGAGGGGGCTGCCCGACGGCGTGGTGCGGACGCCGTCAGGCAGCGGTCTGGGGCGTGGCCCGCGAGCGGCTCCCCCTCGGCCTCCCCCTGGTGGGGACGGAGGCCAGCGGAGTGCCGTCGGCGAGCAGCACCCCGCCCCAGACACCGCTCTCGGACCTCGCGGTCGCGAGCGCGAGGCAGGTGTCGCGGAAGGTGCACGTCCCGCAGACCGCCTGGGCGGCGAGCAGCTGGCCGTCGTCGCTCGGGAAGAACAGCTCGGGGTCCTGGCCCGCGCACGCCCAGTCGTCGGCGAGGGCGCGTGGCGTCGGGTGGGCGAAGGCCGCGACCACGCCGTGCGTGGTCAGGACCGACGCGACCGTGCTCTCGGTGCGCGCCACGGTCCTGGCGCGGGTCCTGCCGTTCGTCGTCTCCATCGTGGTCACCTCCCGGGTGGGTCGTCGGTGCGTGCTGAGGGTCGTGGGTGGGTGGGTCGGGTCCGGACATGCGAAGGGGCCGCCCCCTCGAGTCGTCTGACTCGCTGGAGCGGCCCCGGGCCGGTGCAGGGTGCACCTAGGTCATGGGTCGCTCCGTCGCGGGCAGCTTCTCGCCTCGCGGGTCCTGGTTCTCCTCGAGGGAGACGTGCTGCGAGACCACGAAGGCAGCGTGCAGCGCGCGCCCGGCCCAGGGGCCGGTCGCTTCGAGGCTGCTGCGATACGTGGTCACGGGTGGTCTCCTGCTGCGAGGGTGAGGGGTGGCCGGGTGGCGCACCGGGGACCACCGTAGGGGGCGCGGGGCGTGGTCGCCAAGCGATTAACCGAGCCGGCGCCTGGAGCAGGCCCGACGCACCACACCCGGCGCGGTGTGCGGGGCGGCCCTAGGCTCGTCGACATGGCCACTCTCGTCCTGCTGCGGCATGGCCGCACCACCGCCAACGCCTCCGGCGTGCTCGCCGGGCGGACGCCCGGGGTGCTGCTCGACGACCACGGGCGCGACCAGGTCGCGCGCGCGGGAGAGCGGCTCACGGACGTGCCGCTGGCAGCCGTGTACTCGAGCCCGATGGAGCGCTGCCGCGAGACGAGCGCAGCCCTCCTGGCGCACCAGGACCCCTCGATCGTGCTGCGGGTCGAGGAGGCCATCAGCGAGTGCGACTACGGGTCCTGGCAGGGACGACCGTTGAAGGAGCTGGCGCAGGAGCCGCTGTGGAAGGTCGTGCAGTCGCAGCCGTCGGCCGCCGTCTTCCCCGACGGTGAGTCGATGACGACGATGCAGGCGCGCGCGGTCGAGGCCGTCCGGCGGATCGACGCCGAGGTGGAGGCCCAGCACGGCGCCTCCGCGGTCTGGGTGGCGGTCAGCCACGGCGACATCATCAAGGCGGTGCTGGCCGACGCGCTCGGCATGCACCTCGACCTCTTCCAGCGCATCCAGGTCGACCCGGCGTCGATCTCGATCGTCCGCTACACCGAGGCCCGCCCCTACGTCCTGGCCCAGAACACCCACGCCGGCGACCTCGGCTGGCTGCGCCCGGCCGCCGACGCCGCGGCCACCACCGACGCGGTGCCTGGCGGGGGTGCCGGGCCCCGGGCGGCAGATGGTCCTGGCGGAGGTGCCGGGCCCGAGGACCAGCAGAGCGCGGCGGACGGTCCCCGCGGGGGTGTCGGACCCGGTGACCAGCAGGGCCCGGAGACGACGCTGGAGGCCTTGGAGGACGGTCCGGCGGAGCTGGCAGGGCCAGGCCGCTCCTGACGTCGCCGCGCGGCGGAGCGTGGCGACGGACCCTAGAGTGGAGGCATGGCCACCATCGTCCACGGATTCGACTGGCCCGACCGCTTCGTCGTCGGCACGGTCGGCTCACCCGGCGCACGCACGTTCTACCTGCAGGCGAAGGCGGGTCGTGAGCTCGTGAGCGTGGCGGTCGAGAAGGAGCAGTCGGCGGTCCTCGCCGACCGGCTCGACGAGGTGCTCGACGAGCTGATGGCCGAGGACGGCAACCCGTTCAGCATCCCGGCGAGCGCCCCGGACGGCTTGGCCGACCACGAGCCGCTCGACCAGCCGGTGGAGGAGCAGTTCCGCGTCGGTGCGATGGGCCTGGGGTGGGACCCCTCGACCGCGCAGATCGTGATCGAGGCGTTCCCGGTGCTCGACGTGGAGGCGGAGGCCGACGCCGAGGGCGTCGTCGAGGTCGACCCGCCGGAGGCTCTCGTCGTCCGCATCCCGGTCGGCAGCGCCCGCGCGTTCGCGCAGCGCACCCGCGAGGTGGTCTCGGCGGGTCGTCCGGCGTGCCCGATCTGCGAGGTACCCATGGACTCCCCCGACGACCACGTCTGCGAGCTGCCCGACGAGTTCCGGTGAACGAGCTCCCCCTGTCCGCCGACGTCGAGCCGGCGCTGCTGGAGGACGAGCTGGTCCTGACGGGCCGGGTGGTCTCGGCCTCGAACGCGACGTTCGTCGCGACGATCGGCGACGTCCAGGTGGTCTACAAGCCGGTCGCCGGTGAGCAGCCGCTGTGGGACTTCCCCGACGGGCTGCTCGCGCACCGCGAGCTCGCGGCGTACCAGGTCTCGAGGGCCACGGGCTGGGAGGTCGTCCCGCCCACCTGGCTGCGCGACGGGCCGCACGGACCGGGCATGGTGCAGCGCTGGCAGACGAGCGACCCCGAGCAGGAGGCCGTGACCATCGTCCGCGCCCGCCGCGTCCCCGACGGCATGCTGCACGTGTTCGACGGCGTCGACGAGCGGGACCGACCGGTCTCGCTCGTGCACGAGGACACCCCGGCGCTGCGGCGGATGGCCGTGCTCGACGTCGTGCTCAACAACGCCGACCGCAAGGGCGGCCACGTGCTGGAGATGCCCGACGGTCACCGCTACGGCGTCGACCACGGTCTGACGTTCCATGCGGAGCACAAGCTGCGGACGGTGCTGTGGGGCTGGCTCGGCCAGCCGCTCACCGAGGAGGAGCTCGACGGCGTGCGCCGGCTGCGCGCCTCGCTCGACGACGCGGCCGGACTCGGTGGCGTGCTGCCCGACCTCGTCACGGCCGCGGAGGTGCAGGCGTTCGGCGACCGGTGCGACGCCCTGCTGTCCGCCGGTACCTTCCCCGCACCGCGCGGACCCATGCCGGCCGTGCCGTGGCCCCCGTTCTAGGAGGAACCATGACGTCCCCGGACACCCTGCTCGTCGGTTGCGGTCGGCTCGGGGCCGACGTGGGCCTGCGCCTCGCCGCGCTCGGCCACCAGGTGGTCGGCATCCGCAGGCAGGCCGACCAGGTGCCGGCCCCGCTCGTCGGGCTCTCCGCCGACCTGTCCCGGGAGGAGCCGACGTTGCCGGACCTCGACCTCGACCTGCTCGCCGTCGTGCTGACGGCGCGACCGCGCAGCGAGGAGTCCTACCGCGCCACGTACGTCGACGGCATGCTGCGTGCGCTCGACGCCCTCGACCGCCGGGGCGCGCGCCCGCGTCGCGCCGTGCTCGTGTCCTCGACCGCCGTGAACGGCGACGGCGACGACGTGATCACCGAGCAGACACCCCCGGCACCCGCCGACGCTCCCGCTGCCGTGCTGCTGGAGGCCGAGCAGGCGTTCCTCGACCGTGTGCCGACCGGCAGCGTGCTGCGCCTGTCCGGCCTCTACGAGGGCACCCCTCGCCTCGCCGACGAGGTGCGCGCGGGCGAGGTGAGCGACCCGCACCGGTGGACGAACCGGATCCACCGCGTCGACGCGGCGCGAGCCGCGGTGCACCTGCTGACCCAGGTCGAGGAGCCGGCGCGCGTCTACCTCGGGACCGACGACGAGCCGGCCCTGCGCGGCGACGTCGCTGCGTTCCTGGCCGAGCGGCTCGGGCTGGCACCCCTGCCTCCCGCGGACCCGGCGCAGGGTCACGGAAAGCGGATCTCCAACGCACTGCTGCGCTCGAGCGGCTGGACGCCGGACTACCCGACGTACCGCGAGGGACTCGCCGGCGTCGGCGCTGCGCACTGATCGCTCGACCCGCCGCCGAGGATCCGCGGCGCCCGCTCCGTTCGGGCTGCCGGATCCGTCGACCGCGGTTAGCGTCGAAGAGCATCCCACCCGATCCCAGGAGGACCCCGTGACCACCATCGCCATCGTCGGAGCCGGCCGAGGACTCGGAGCGGCGGTCGCCCGTCGCTTCGGCAAGGAGGGCTTCGCCGTGGCCCTGCTGGCCCGCAACCAGGAGCGCGTCGACGCGCTGGCCGCCGACCTGCAGGCCGAGGGCATCGACGCCCGGGGCTGGACCACCGACGTCCGCGACCCCGACTCCCTCGCGCGGACCCTCGAGCAGGCCAACGAGACGCAGGGTCCGATCGAGGTCCTGCAGTACAGCCCGCTCCCCCAGAAGTCGTTCCTGCGGCCGCTGCTGGAGACCACCGTCGACGACACGAAGGGCGCCATCGAGTTCTCCGTCTACGGCCCGATCGCCGCCGTCCACGCCGTGCTGCAGAACATGCGCTTCGTCGGCCAGGGCACGGTCCTGTTCGTCAACGGCGGCACCGCGGTGCGCCCCGCGCCGAAGTTCGCCGGCACCTCCCTGTCGTTCGCCGCGCAGTCGGCCTACGCGCAGATGCTGCACCACACGCTCGCCGACGAGGACATCCACGTCGCGCAGCTGGTCATCCCCGGGTCGATCGAGGAGGGGCACCCGCAGAAGGACCCGACGGTCCTCGCCGAGACGCTGTGGTCGATGCACACGGGGCGCGACGAGTTCCGCGTGTTCGCGACCGACATGGACGACGAGGTCTCCGAGACCTCCGACTGACGTCCGCGCACGACGCCGGGCCGGGGCTCAGTGGCAGGAGCCCGGCCCGGTGTGGCAGGCGGACGTCGGCTGGGGCTCGACGTCGAGCGACGGGTTGCGGTCGAAGAACCCGACGGGCTTGAGCCAGAACGACACGATGTCGGCCGGCATCACCGGCCAGTCCTCGGGCCGCGTGATGTGGTGGATGCCGAAGGTGTACCAGAGCACGACGTCGGTGTCGGCCGTCGAGCGTCCCTGCTGCACCCACTCCGGGAGGCCGTGGTCGACCCGGCTCTGGTTCACGAACTCCCCCGCGGGCCAGCGCTCCTCGGAGTCGTGCGGGGTGACCCACACGGTGTGACCGATCACCTGCGCGCGCTGCAGCACCGGCGACGCCGGGTCGAAGAACGACGGGATCGCCCCGCCCGGCACGAGCTTGTAGGAGACGGGCGTCCCCAGCCCGTTCAGCGACCGCTCGTTGACCACCTTCCACGCGCGCTGGCTCTCCCAGCGGAAGTCGTCGTGGCCCTCGACGGTGATCGGGGTGCTCACCTGCCGGATGCCGAGACCGAGCGGGTTCTCCGGCCCCATGGGGTCGACGACCGTCTCGCTGCGCACGACCGTGTTCGTCCGCCCGTCGGGCTCGAGGTCGAGCCGGGCGACCAGGAAGTGCTGGTGGTAGGGGGCGTACGTGCGCTCGTCGACGAGCGTGCCGTGCGGGTGCGGCTGCCCCTCCTCGACGTGGGTGACGACCATGATGCCGGTCGCGCGCACCTCGCACTCGATGTTGCCGTCCTCGTAGAAGCGCCAGTAGGTGATGTACTCGTAGTTGGCGACCGTGACGTGGAACGACACCACGAACCGGCGCTGCCGCCGCACCTCGGCGCTGGGCCCGTGCGCACCGTGGTCGACGTGCTTCCAGCCGACGGCGCTGTCCTCCTCGTGCAGGCAGATCGCGTTCGCGATCGTGTACGGCTCGCCGGAGCTGTCGTGCAGGACGGCGTCGAGGTAGCGGATCTCGCCCAGGCAGTCGCAGCCCAGCTCGAGGGACTGCGTCATGAAGCCCAGGCCCCACTCGCCGATGTCGAAGGCGGTGCGCCGGTAGTGGTCGATGCTCGGGTCGCGGTACGGGACGACCATCTCGGCGAAGCTCAGCTGGTGCGCGACCTTGCGCGTGCGTCCCGCGTCGTCGTAGGTGACGGCGTGCAGCGTCATCCCCTCGCGGTGGTTGAAGCCCACGCGCATGGTCCAGTTCTGCCAGCGCAGCTCGTGGCCGTCGACCTCGAACCCGATGCCCTCGGGCTGGACGATCTCCAGCGGCCTGCGCGGCGGGCGATGACTCTTCAGCCGGTCGGGCACGTGCCGCGGGACGTACTCGCCCATCACGTCGGGGCGCGGCACGCTGTGGGTGTCCTCCACGCGCAGCAGCTCCATGCTGTTGAGGTCGATGACGCAGTGCAGGCCGTTGACCGGCCCGGCGTAGGGGTTGGCGCCCTCGGCCGCGCGGACCCACGTGTCGGACCAGCCGATCCGGCGGTCCCGCCACTCCTCGGGCATGACGGCGTCGCCGTAGGTCCACGTGTCCATGAAGACCAGCGAGAGGTCGGTGATGCCGCGCTTCTCCAGCGCGGCCACGACGTCGGGGTGCTCGCGCAGCACGGCGTCGGCCTCCTCCCACTCGTCGACCGTGACGTTCGCCTGCACGTCGGGCACGTGCGCGAAGTGGGTGACGGCGTCGGCGGAGAGGTCGACGCGCGCCCGGAAGGTGCGGTTGGTGGCGCGCTCCAGGCAGATCGCCTCGACCACGCGCGGCGGCACCGTGCCGTCTGCCGCGAAGGCGTCGAGCGCCTGCTTCGACGGCTGGAGGCCCTCGATCGAGCAGTACCGCCAGCCCTCACCCACGCCGTGCTCGGCGGAGAGCAGGGCCGTGGTCGCGCGGAACTCGTCGGACGTCAGCGGGTCAAGCGGATGGCTCACCTGCCGATCATGCCTGTCAGCACGGTCCGACGGCGAGGAAAACGTCGCGATGTCACCGGAACGTCACGGAATCGGTACCACTGATCGCGTTCCGCGTCGTCGTCAGCTGGTGGTGGTGTCGTCGGCGGCCCGCAGTCGACCACTGCCACCGCGGTCCTGCGGCCGGGAGCGCCACTGGATCGCGCCGATCGACAGCATCCGCAGCTGCGTGGCGGTGGACCGCGCCACCTCCCGCTCGAACGCCGGCGTGCCGGGCCCCTGCAGCAGACGCTCGGCCGCCGCGACCATGGCGATCACGATGAGGTTCGCCGACGTGCGGAGGTCGTCGGTGGACCAGTGCACGGCGCCGGGAAGGCGGGCGAAGTCGGTCGCGATCTCGGCCTCGAAGAGGTCCAGCTCGTGGCGGATCGCCGCTCGCACCCCCGGGAGGCCGCCCACCCGCTCGCGGCTGATGAAGCCGAAGTGCTCGGGGTCCGCGCGGACCCGCTCGACGAGGACCTCGACCGACGGACCGATGACGCCGCCGACCGACGGCTGCGCCGCGCGCACGTCGCGCAGCGTGCGCCGCAGGCTCGAGAACGACTCGTCGACGAGCGCCAGACCGAGGTCCTCCGCCGACGCGAAGTGCCGGTAGAACGCGGTCGGCGCGATGCCCACCTCGCGGGCCACATGACGCAGCGACAGGGCCGACAACGAGCTCTGCTCGGTCAACGTGAGGGCGGCGTCGAGGATGGCGCGACGGGTGCGCTCCTTGCGCTCGGTGCGCGTCGGGAGCGCGACGGGCTGGTCGTCCATGACCCAGATCATACGCATCGGTGGACACGTGACCACCGACGCGACGCTGCGACCTGCGCAAACACCGGACGTGCCCGCAGTCACAGCGACAGGACGTTGACATCCGGGATGTCACATACCGACAGTTGGTGGACAGGTGTCCACCAACACCATCCATCCCGACCCGTGAAGGACACAGCCCGATGACCTCCACCGCCGCGCTCCCCCCGCTCGCCCAGCGCGTGCTCGGCTCCCGCCTGCTCGCGTCGCTCACCTCCCCGCACGGCGTCGACCACTACCTGCGCCAGATCAACCCGATGTGGGCCGCCACCGACGTCCGCGCCCGCGTCGTCGACGTGACCCGCGAGACCGACGGCGAGCACCCCGTCGCCACCCTGACCCTCGAGCCGACGAGCACGTGGCGCGGACACCGGTCCGGCCAGTACGTGCAGGTCGGGCTCGAGGTCGCGGGCCGTCGCACCACCCGCTGCTTCTCGATCTCCTCCGCCGCGTCGCTGCCCGGCGAGCGCTTCACCATCACGGTGCGCGCGCACGAGGAGGGCATCGTCTCCAAGTACCTCGTCCGCGAGGCCCAGCCCGGCCTGATCCTCCACCTGAGCCAGGCGGAGGGCGCGTTCACGGTGCACGAGAGCGCGGCGACGCCGACGAACAACCACCTCGTCATGATCTCCGGCGGGTCCGGCATCACGCCCGTCATGTCGCACATCCGCACCTTCCTGCGCGACGGCTACGACGGCCACGCCCAGCGCAAGATCACCTTCGTCCACTACGCCCGCTCGCCCGAGGACCAGATCTTCGCCGACGAGCTGCGCGAGATCGCCGCCGCCGACAACGGCATCACGGTGCACCTGCGCTACGGACCCCACCTGTTCGACGCCGACGAGCTGCGTCTCATGGTCGGCGGCGACTACACCGACATGGACACCTGGGTGTGCGGCCCCGCCGGGCTGGTCGAGCTCGTGCAGGAGGCGTACGGCGACTCGCCCCGGTTGCGCGTCGAGTTCTTCAAGCCGCCGGCGTTCGCGAAGGACGACGACGCCGAGGGCACCCTCGCCTTCAACCTCGCCGGGTCCACGGCCTCGAACGACGGGTCGAGCATCCTCGAGCAGGCCGAGGCCGCCGGCCTGACGCCCGAGTTCGGCTGCCGCATGGGCATCTGCTTCTCCTGCACGTCACGCAAGACCGAGGGCACCGTCCGCAACATCCTCACCGGCGAGACGTCGTCGCTGCCCGACGAGGACGTGCGCATCTGCGTCTCCGCCCCCGTCGGCAGCTGCGCCGTCGACCTCTGACCACCCGACCTCACGACCTCCCCCTCCCGGAAGGACACGACATGACCACGATCCCGTTCGTCCCTCGCGCCAAGAAGACCAAGACCCGCGCCTCCGACCCGAAGGTGCCCAACCTGACGCCCGAGCAGCTCGAGGCGTTCGGCAACGAGATGGACGCGCTGCGCCAGCGCATCCTCGCCGACCTCGGCGAGGAGGACGTGAAGTACATCCGCGGCGTCGTCAAGCGCCAGCAGCAGCTCGAGGTCGCCGGCCGCGCCCTCTTCTACGTGCCCCCGGCCTGGCCGCTGGCCGTCGCCGCGCTCAGCCTCTCCAAGATCCTCGAGAACATGGAGATCGGCCACAACGTCATGCACGGCCAGTACGACTGGATGGGCGACCCGAACCTCAGCTCGCGCATCTACGACTGGGACAACGTGTGCCCGGGCGAGCAGTGGAAGTACAGCCACAACTACATCCACCACACGTTCACGAACATCCTCGGCAAGGACCGTGACATCGGCTACGGCATCCTGCGGATGGACGCCGACCAGAAGTGGCACCCCTACTACCTGGGCAACCCGCTGTACGCGTTCCTGCTGATGGTCTTCTTCGAGTGGGGCGTGGCGATGCACGACCTCGAGGTCGAGAACATCGTGAAGGGCAAGCGCAAGATCGAGGAGAACGCGCACATGCACTCCGCGATCATGAAGAAGGTGAAGAAGCAGGCCCTGAAGGACTACGTCGTCTTCCCCGCCCTCACCGGACCGCTCTTCCCGCTGACCCTCGCCGGCAACGCCGCCGCGAACCTCGTCCGCAACGTGTGGGCGTTCAACATCATCTTCTGCGGCCACTTCCCCGCGGGCGTCGCGACGTTCACCGAGGAGGAGTGCGAGGACGAGTCGCGCGGCCACTGGTACTACCGCCAGCTGCTCGGCTCGGCGAACATCAGCGGCGGCGAGCTGCTGCACCTGATGTCGGGCAACCTGTCGCACCAGATCGAGCACCACCTGTTCCCCGACATCCCGGCCCGCCGCTACCGGGCCATCTCCGTCGAGGTCCAGGAGATCTGCGAGCGCTACGGCATCGAGTACAACACCGGCCCGCTGCACAAGCAGCTGTTCAGCGTCGCCAAGAAGATCTGCCGCTTCGCCCTCCCCGACCGCAAGCCGCGCCAGGCCGCCCCGGCTCCCGCCGAGGCCACCCCCGCCGCCGCCTGACCGACCAACCCCACGCCGCCCCCACCCGTCCGGGTGGGGGCGGTGTCGGTTTTTCTCGGGTGCGGTCCTCGTCGACATGCAGCTGCGGTCGTCGTGACCTTGCTGGTGCGCTTGGCACAGGGGGTCGTGACCTTGCTGGTGCGCTGCCTCGGCTGGTGCTGGTCGTGGTCTCCGAAAGGGCCTCGACCGGGCGGCTGGGCGGCGCACTGGGTTGGGCACTCGGGCTGTGGCCTTCGTTGGACGCACGATTCTTCGTTCGTGCGCGGGAGGGCCAAAGCTTCTGCGTTCGCTATGGGATCCCGTCACCAACGCAGAAGCGTTCGGTCTTCAGCGCGCGAAGGAAGCATCGTGGGTGCCCTGGGGGGTGGGGTGGGCAGCGCTTCTCCCTTCTTGTGGCACGGTCCACGAGAAGGGAGAAGCACTGCCCCATCCGACCCCGCCGGCGGTGGATCCACCACCTGTAGAGCGCTCAGAAGGTTGCGGATCCACCGATGGAACGCGCAAACGGAGCATGGTGCGACCACCGCGGGTCACAGCCCGAGAACCCAAGCCGCCACCGCTCCCAGCCGCCCGGTCGAGGCCCTTTCGGAGCGCAGGACGAGTCGAAGCCGCACCAGCGCAGCCCCGCCCGAACGAGAAGCCGCGCCAGCGCACCCCCACCCGAACGAGAAGCCGCGCCGACGCAGCCACGGGCCGACGCCCCCTGTGGACGAGCGCTGGGCGTCCCGGAGTCGGGTGGGGAGGCTGAGGGGATGAGTCCTCTCGACTGCTCGCTCTCCTCCACGGCCGCGCTGACCGCCGCATGGCGGTTCGTCGACGGCGGCTTCGGGTACTCGGCGCCGCAGCTGTTCGTGCTCGTGCTGGACCGGCGGGCGCGGGTCGCGGGTCCGGTGATCCAGCTGTACGACGAGCACCAGGCGGCGGCGCCCGAGGACGAGCTGCTCGGGCTGCTCGTCGAACGGCTCGCGGAGACCCTCAAGGAGCAGGCGCCAGGCGGCGGGGTGGCGTTGATGAAGGCCCGACCCGGGCACTCGTCCGTCCTGACGGCGGCCGATCTGCGGTGGTGCCGCGCCCTGCACCGTCACCTGCAGGCCGCACCCTTCTCGAGCCGGCCCCTGTTCTTCGCCAGTGACGCAGGACCCCGCATCGTCGCGCCCGACGAGCTGATCGGCTAGGCGCGGGCGGCGAGCACCTCGCGGCCGCGCTCGGACTCCGGGAAGCGCGCGACCATCGCGCGCAGCTCGTCGGCGCCCACGTTCGCGCCGAACGGCTCCGTCCCCGGCTCGAGCCGCACGCCGTCGGCGAGCGACCCCACGACCACGGGGTCGAAGCCGAGCTCGTCGACGAGCCGCGACACCGCGGCCACGGCGTCGGTCTCGTCGCCCGCGACCGCGATCGCCCGACGGTCCGCCGAGCCCGACGGCTGCGCACCGTCCTCGAGGTCGTGGTAGCCCATGTGGTTGAACGCCTTCACGACGCGCGCGTCGGGCAGGAACGCCTGCACGACCTCGCTGGTCGACGTGCGCGGGTCGGTCAGGTCGTCACGGACGCCGTCGACCTCCCACCAGTAGTTCATGGCGTCGACGACGACCTTGCCCGCCAGCGCCTCGACCGGGACGGTGCGGTGCTTGCCGAGCGGCAGCGCCAGCACGACGACGTCGGCGCGACGGGCAGCGTCGTCGGCCACGGTCGACGTCGCGCCCGGAGCGAGCACGTCGACGGTCAGCTCGATGTCCTCCGCCGGCCCCGACCCCGCCACCAGCACCTCGTGGCCCGCCGCCACGGCGAGCCGGGCGAGGACCGTGCCGACCTTGCCCGCCCCGAGGATGCCGACGGTGGTCATGCCTGCGCCGCCGCCGTCGGGACCGTCGCGTCGGCCGCCAGCAGCTCGCGCACCCGCGGGATCACCTCCGTGCCGTACAGCTCGACCGACCGCAGACGGTCGGCGGCGGGCGTGGACCCGGTCGTGTAGATCATGTCGAAGCGTCCGACGCCGAGCGTGCGGATGGCCGCAGCCATCTTCTGCGCGACCGTCTCGGGCGATCCGAGGTAGAGCGAGCCGTGGGCGATCTCGCGCTCGTAGTCGCGCGGCGTGACCGGCGGCCAGCCACGGTCACGGCCGATGCGGTCGCGCGACGCCTTGAAGTGCGGCCAGGCGATGCGCGCAGCGGCCTCGTCGGTGTCGGCGACGAACCCGGGCGAGTGCATGCCGACCGGGTGCGCGGTCGTGCCGAACTTCTCCGCGGCCCGGCCGTACAGCTCCAGGTAGGGCGCGAACCGGTCGGGCGACCCGCCGATGATCGCGATCATGAGCGGCAGGCCGTAGTGCGCCGCGCGGACGACCGACTGCGGCGAGCCACCGACCCCGACCCAGGTGTCGAGGTGCCCGGAGTCCGTCTTCGGGAAGACGTCGGCACCCTCGAGCGGCGCACGGGTGGTGCCCGACCAGGTCACCGGCTGCTCCTTCAGCAGCTCGGTGAACAGCTGGATCTTCTCCTCGAAGAGCACGTCGTAGTCGGCGAGGTCGAAGCCGAAGAGCGGGAACGACTCGGTGAACGAGCCACGGCCGAGGATCACCTGCGCCCGGCCGTTCGACAGCGCGTCGAGCGTCGCGAAGCGCTGGAACACGCGCACCGGGTCGTCGGACGACAGCACGGTCACGCCCGACGCCAGCCGGATCCGCTCCGTGCGCGACGCGATGCCGGCCAGCACCGTCTCAGGGCTGGAGATGGCGAAGTCGTCGCGGTGGTGCTCCCCGAGCGCCATGACGTCGACACCCACCTGGTCGGCGAGCACGGCCTCCTCGACGACCTGGCGGATCGCGTCCGCGTGCGACAGCAGCTCCCCGTCGGGTCCGAGGGGGATGTCGCCGAACGTGTCGAGCCCGAACTGCACGGCGGGCGTCGTCGTGGTGTCGTCGGTCTGCGTGGTCATGCTGGTCACCTTCCGCTGTCGTCTCTCGACCAAAGTAGTTCAAGATTCATCTACTTCAAGCACCGGCCCTCCCCCCACTATTCCGCCTGCCCCTCGTAGCGGCCGGCATTCCCTGCGGGACCGCGCCGGAACGCGTACGGTTCTGCCACCGACGGTGGTGGACGGCGAGGGGATCTGACGGTGACGGTGCACGAGGTGGAGCGACCCGCGTACGGGCGCCACCGGGCGGAGACCTCGGGAGGCGAGCGTCGCGTCGTGCTGCGACGACCCGGCACGTGCAGCCTGTGCTCCCGCGCGCTGCCCTCGCGCGCCACCGCGATCGCCGACCGCGACCGCGGCACCGTCCGGTGCGTCGAGTGCGAGGGAGGCGCCGCCCTCGCGGCATCGGCGCGCCACCGCCAGGTCGAGCTCGACGACACCCGCCCGACCGAGCCTCCGGTCGCACCCGCCGACCTGAGGCACCGGCTCGACCAGCTGCGCGACCACGACGTGCGGCTGCTCCACGGCCGTCGCGTGCCCGGCTCGTCCGCCACCCTCGACCACGTCGTCGTCACGTCCGGCGGCGTCTGGGTGGTCGCCGAGTCCGACCTCCAGGGGGAGCTGCGGGTCGTCGTCGAGGGCGGCCGGCTGCGCCCCCGCAGCGAGCGCCTCGTCGTGGGTCGACGCACCACGACACGACTGGTCGACATGGTCCTCAAGCAGGCGGAGGCAGTGCGCGACGTCGTCGGCGCCGAGGTCCCGGTGCACCCCGTCCTCTGCGTCGCCGACGACGGCCCGTCGGCCGACGGCGTGACCACCCGCGGGGTCGCGGTGGTGCGTCCGGCGGAGCTGGAGAGGCTGCTCCTGCGCTCCGGCGACGCCGGTGTCGACGTGCCCGCGGTCCGCCAGCGCCTCGCCGTCGTGTTCCGCGTCGTGTGATCCGCACCCGTCCCGCGCCGCACCGCGACGCACCTCTTGGAGTTTCCTCAGTCACGGAGCCCCCGATCCGACCTGCGGACGGTCACACGCCGGGTGAGGCTTGATGCATGATCACCTCGCGCCTCCCGAGGTCAGCATCCGTCTGGCGACCGCTGCTCGTGCCGATGGTCATGCTGCTGACCTGGGACGTCGGGGTGACCGTCGCCTTCCAGCTGAACTGGTTCGAGTTCCCGGGCATCACGATCCAGTACACGCTCTACGGCACGGCCATCGCCCTGTTCCTCGGCTTCATGGTCAACGCCGGGTACGCGCGGTGGTGGGAGGCACGCACCCTCTGGGGCAGCATCGTCAACCACTCCCGGAACGTGGCGCGCGAGGCGACCACCCTGCTCGACCCGACCGTCCCGAACGCGCGCCGCGAGCTCGGGCCCGACATGGTGCGCGCCCAGATCGCCTACGTGCACAGCCTGCGGACGTCGCTGCGCCAGCAGGACCCGCCGCCGGAGATCGACCGCTACCTCTCCCGTGACGCCGCCGTCCGCGTCAAGAACGCGAGCAGCGGACCGACGGCGACCCTGACCCACCTCGGCCGACTCCTGGCCGAGGCACGTCGTCGCGGCATGATCGACGACTTCGCCCGCGTGCAGGTGGAGTCGACGCTCAGCGTCCTGACCGACGCGCAGGGCGGCCTGGAGCGGATCAAGAAGACCCCGCTGCCCGTGCAGTACCGGCTGCTGCCGTCGTTCTTCGCCCGCACGTTCTGCATCATCCTGCCGTTCGCGGTCTACCAGGACCTGCAGTGGTGGACGCCGATCGGCTCGGGCCTGGTCGGCATGATGTTCCTGCTCGCGGTCCAGGTCGGCAAGGACCTCGCGGACCCGTTCTCCGACGACGTGCACGACGTCCCGATGACGGCGATCAGCCGCACGATCGAGATCGACCTGCTCGAGATGATCGGCGCGGACGCTCCGGGCCCGGTGACGCCGGTCGGGCAGGTGCTGTGGTGACGCGACGTCGGCCCGTCCGGCGCTGAGCACGGCCATCCATCATGCCCCGTCCAGGAGACACCGCGCAGCCGTTCGCGGAAGGTGCGCGAAACTTGTCCATTCGCCTGACATGGCATCGGGCGCGGTCCTAGGGTGCACCGAGTCCTAGCGATCGGAAGTCCCCCGTGATCCCACGCCCCGTCCCCCTGCAGCGCGCCGTCCTCGCCGTCGTCGCCGCCTCCGCCCTCCTGCTCGGCCTCCTGGCCGGCACCGCACCCGCCCAGGCCGCGACCACGGTCGTCACCGGCACCATCACCTCCTTCGACGGCCGCCCGGTGTCCACCGGCGTCGAGCTCTACGTCAACATCGCGGAGCCCGACCAGGCCCCGCTGTGGAGCTCGACCCAGCAGGTCTTCAGCGACGAGAACGGCGTCTACCGCTTCGACGAGGGACTGGACGCCACCCAGTACCGCATCGGCGTCGCGCCGCAGTCGCTGTCGAGCTACGACGAGGAGACGGGCGAGACGACCTTCACGAACCTCGCACCCGTCTTCCACCCCGCCGCCCGCACGGTCGAGTCCGCCACGACCGTGAAGGTCCCCGCCGGACGCACCACCACCGTCGACATCACCTCCCCCGAGGGCGGGGTCGTCTCCGGCACCGTCACGGGTCAGCCCGACCTGCGCCACGACAACCTCGCTGTCATCGCCCAGTACCGCGACCCGGCGACGGGCACCTGGGGAACGGCCGGCTTCGCACCGGTCTTCGAGGAGGATCACGCCTACGACCTCGTCCTGCAGCCCGGCAGCTACAAGCTGCGCTTCTACGACGGCAACGGCTACCACTACACGGAGTACTGGAACGACGCCGCCACCCGCGACGCCGGCCAGGACGTGACGGTCACCGCCGGCGGCACCCTCCCCGGCGTCGACGCCGAGCTGGCCCGTGCGGGCCGCATCGAGGGTCGTCTGACCCTGGCCAGCGGCGCCCCGGTCGACACCGACAACTCCTTCACGACGATCGAGCGACGCGACCCGGCCACCGGCACGTGGTCGCAGGTCGACGACGTCGACGGTGGCTACCTCGACGCGGAGGGGCGGTTCGGCTTCGGACCCCTCGTGGCCGGCACCTACCGCGTGAAGGCCGTCTCGAACGAGTACCCCGACACCTACTACGGCGGAGGCACCGAAGGCACCCCGATCACGGTCGAGACCAGCCAGGTCGTCACCGGCATCGACCTCAGCCTCACCAAGCCCGGCTCGGTCTCCGGTGCCGTGCAGCTGCCGACCGGCAAGGCCGCTCCCGGCGCGACCGTCGTCGTCTACGCGAAGGCGGAGTCCGGCACCTGGACCCAGGTCGACGAGTCGTCGACCGACAGCCGCGGCGGCTACGTCATCGGCGACGTCCCGGCCGGCACGTACGCCGTGCAGGTCTTCCCGGGCAACCCGGCGTACGCGCCCCAGGTCTACCTCGGCAAGACCTCGCTGGACGCGGGCACGCCAGTCACCGTCAAGGACGGCACGCGCACCCGCCTGTCGACCGTGAAGCTCGCCGCCGGCGCCACCGTGTCGGGCACCATCACGCTGCCGAAGGGCGTCAGCGACCGGGTCGCGCGCACCGTCGACGTCATCGACCCGGCGTCCGGTGACCTCGTCTCGAGCGTGGTCGCGTCGAAGCGGGGTTCCGGCACCAGCTGGACGTACGCCGTGCCGGGTCTGGCCGCTGGCTCCTACCAGGTACAGTTCGCACGCTCGAGCGGTTCGTCGCTCGCCACCGGGCAGTTCTTCAAGAACGTCCCGGAGACGCAGGGACGCGCGAGCGCCACGGCGGTCAAGGTGACGGCGGGCAAGACGACGCCGTCGGTCAACGCGACGCTGCGCACCGGTGCCACGATCACGGGCCGTGTGCTCGACACGCGGGGCGAGCCGCTGCGCTGCTCGGTCCTGGCCGTGTCGGCCGACGGCACGCTGACCACGCGGTCCGCGGTGTCGTCCTCCTCGACGGGCACCTTCACCATCTCCGGGCTCAGCGCCGGGCAGTACAAGGTCCTCGTCCAGGGCGACGAGTCGGCGTGCGTCGCCGACCCTCAGTCGAACGACGAGACCTCGGGCTACTACTTCGACGGCGACGACACCGCAGGTCGCACGACCTGGGACCCCGCGCAGGCGAACCTGGTGACGGTCGAGGGCACGGGCACGAGCGCCCTGGCCGACCAGTACTACGGCCCGGTCGAGGGTGACACGTTCGACAGTGCACCCGCCCCGACCGTCACGGGCAAGGCCGCCGTCGGCTCGCGCCTGGCGTCGGACACGGCCGGTGACGCCACCCCCGGCCAGGACGGCATCGCCTACCAGTGGCTCCGCAACGGCAAGCCCATCAGCGGCGCCACCGAGACGGGCTACACGGTCGTCGCGGCCGACGCCGGCACGGTCCTGACCGTCCGGTACACCTGGCGCAAGGAGGGCTACGTCGATGTCGTCACGGCCTCCCGCGACGTCAAGATCGGCGCGTCCAACCTGGCCAAGCCGACGATCTCGGGCACGCCTGCGGTCGGCAGGACGCTGAAGGCCGCCCGCGGCACGTGGGCCGGCACGGGCTGGACCTACGGCTACCAGTGGTACCGCGGAGACGCGGCCATCAAGGGCGCCACGGCGTCGACCTACACGCCCACGCGGAGCGACCGCTCCAAGACGCTGACCGTGCGGGTCACCGCTCGCAAGACCGGGTTCGCGAGTGCCACCGCCGCGAGCGCGGGCACGAAGGTCCGCTGACCGCAGCAGGCACGTCGAGGCCGTCCGTCCCCTCGTGGTCGGGCGGCCTCGCCGCGTCGGGCTGGACCGGTGTCAGGCGCGGCGCCGCGCGAGGAGCGCGGCTGCCGTCAGGACGATCGCGACCCCAGCCACGGCGGAGGCGGCGAGCACCGAGGTCGTGCCGTCGGCACGGCCCGTGACTGCGATGCCGAGCATCGCCCACGCCCCGGCAGCGGCGTACGCCACGTTCCCGCCCGTGCGGACCAGCACCGCGAGCAGCGTCACCGCCGCCACCGCGAGCACGCCCAGCTGCCAGCCGACCGACTGCGCCGACACGACCTCGAGGTCGACGAGCGCGGTCGAGAGGTTGAGGAAGAACGCGGCAGTGACCCAGCCTGCGAAGAGGCCGACCGCCGCGCGCGTCAGCACCGCGAACCAGCCGGGCTCGGACGAGGAGCCCCTCGTCGTCAGCCCCACGGTGAGCACGGCGTCGACCGCAGCGACCAGCATGAGGAGCAGCGCGAGCGCGGTCGCGATGCTGCTGTCGAGGGCGGCCAGCAGGATCCACAGCGCCCCGCCCAGGTAGAGGACGACGAGGTCGACCTGCAGACGTCGCGGCACCGCACCGGGGCCGCGGACCAGCGTGGCCACGGCCTGGACGATCGCCAACGTGTAGATGACGCCCCAGATCGAGAACGCCCAGCCGACGGGCGTGATCAGCAGCTCCGGCCCCGAGCCCTGGGCGGGCGACGCACCCGGACCACTGATCGTGACGACGGGCGCCACTACCTCGAGCACCGACGCGACGAGCACCGCCCACGCGAGTCCCTGGGTGCCGGTCCGGGCCGCTGCGTGCGTGCTGCGCGTCGTCGTCGCCATGCCTCGAACGTACCGACGATCTGCGGGTCCGGCCCGCCGAGACGGCACGCGGGCGCGGGTCAGGCCGTGGCTCCCTCCGGCGCGCGGTCCGGGCGCGGGTCAGGCCGTGGCTCCCTCCGGCGCGCGGTCCGGGCGCGAGCCCACCTTCTCCAGCCGCACCACCACGTCCTTGTAGGTCGGCTGGTTGCTCGTCTCGGCGACGCTGTCGAGCGGGACGAGCACGTTGGTCTCGGGGTAGTAGGCCGCGGCTCCTCCGCGCGGTGTCGGGTAGGCCACCACCGTGAACCCCGACGCGCGACGGTCCACGCCGTCGTCCCAGACCCCCACGACGTCGACGGTGTCGCCGTCGGACAGGCCGAGGTCGAGCAGGTCGTCGCGGTTCACCATCACCACCTGGCGGCTGCCGTGGATGCCGCGGTAGCGGTCGTCGTCGGTGTAGGGGACGGTGTTCCACTGGTCGTGCGAGCGCAGGGTCTGGAGCACCAGGTGGCCGGCGGGCGGGCGCGTCGCGCGACCGCGGTTGGTGGTGAACCGTGCCGCGCCCGTCTCCGTCGGGAAGACACCCTCGTTCACCGGGTTCGGCAGGGTGAAGCCACCCGGGCGCGTCACGCGCCGGTCGTAGTCGTGGAAGCCGGGGACGATGCGGGAGATGCGGTCGCGCACGTGCCCGTAGTCGGCCTCGAAGTCGGTCCACGGGATCGCCTGGGAGCCGTCGAGCGTGGCCCGCGCGAGGCGGCACACGATGGCGACCTCGCTCAGCAGGTGCGGCGACGCGGGCGTGAGCCGTCCTCTCGTGGTGTGGACCTGGCTCATCGAGTCCTCGACGGTCAGGAACTGGGGACCGCTGTCCTGGACGTCGAGCTCGGTGCGGCCGAGAGCCGGCAGGATGAGCGCGGTCTCCCCGCACACGGCGTGGGAGCGGTTGAGCTTCGTCGAGACCTGCACGGTCAGCCGGCACCGGCGCAGGGCGGCCTCGGTGGCCTCGCTGTCGGGCGCCGCGCGGACGAAGTTGCCGGCCAGGCCGAAGAAGACGCTCACCTCGCCGTCGCGCATCGCGCGGATCGTCCCCACCGCGTCCACCCCGTGCTCGCGCGGCGGCTCGAAGCCGAACTCGTCGCGCAGGGAGTCGAGGAACGCGTCGGGCATCTGCTCCCAGATGCCCATCGTGCGGTCGCCCTGCACGTTGCTGTGCCCCCGGACCGGGCAGGGGCCCGTCCCCGGACGGCCCACGTTTCCGCGCAGGAGCAGGAAGTTCACGATCTCGCGGATCGTCGGGACGGCGTGCCGCTGCTGGGTCAGCCCCATGGCCCAGCAGACCACGACGCGGTCGCTCTGCAGCACGTCCTCGTGCACGGCACCGATCTCGTCCAGCGTCAGGCCGGTCTCCTCGAGCACCTCCGCCAGGTCGACGCCCCGCACGTGCTCGGCGAACGTGTCGAAGCCGTCGGTGCTGGACTCGATGAAGTCACGGTCCAGCACCGTGCCCGGCGCCCGGTCCTCGGCCTCCAGCAGCATCCGGTTCAGCGCCTGGAACAGCGCGAGGTCGCCACCGGGACGCACCTGCAGGAGCCGGTCGGCGATCTCGGTCCCCCGACCCACCACGCCGCGCGGCTTCTGCGGGTTCTTGAACCGGCGCAGCCCGGCCTCGGGCAGCGGGTTGACGGCGACGATCCGTGCACCGTTGAGCTTGGCGGTCTCCAGGGCGGACAGCTGTCGCGGGTGGTTCGACCCCGGGTTCTGGCCGACGAGGAGGATCAGGTCGGCGTTCTCGAGGTCGAGGAGGCTGACCGACCCCTTGCCCGTCCCGAGCGTCTCGTGCAGCGCGAAGCCGCTCGACTCGTGGCACATGTTGCTGCAGTCGGGCAGGTTGTTCGTGCCGTACGCGCGCGCGAACAGCTGGAAGAGGAACGCGGCCTCGTTGCTCACACGTCCCGACGTGTAGAAGGAGGCCTGGTCGGGCGAGTCGAGCGACCTCAGCTCGTCGGCCACGAGGGCGAACGCCTCGTTCCAGCCGATCGGCTCGTAGTGGTCGGAGCCCGGACGCTTGACCATGGGCTCGGTCAGCCGGCCCTGCTGGTTGAGCCAGCGGTCCGATCGTGACGCGAGGTCGTCGACCGGGTGCGCGCGGAAGAACCCGGGCGTCACCCGACGCCGCGTGGCCTCGTCGTTGATGTGCTTCGCACCGTTCTCGCAGTACTCGTTGCGCGAGCGGTGCCCGACCTCCGGGTCGGGCCAGGCGCATCCCGGACAGTCGATGCCGTCGACCTGGTTCATGGTGAGCAGGGTGCGGGCCGTGCGGGGCACGGTGGTCTGCTCCAGCGAGTACTCCAGCGCATGCCTGACCGCCGGCACGCCGGCTGCCCAGGTGCTGGGCTCCTCGACCGTCAGGCCCGTGGTCTCGTCGTCGTGCGGTGCGTCGTCCATGGTGTTCCTCTCGACGTGCTGGTCGGGCGGCTCGGGCTCAGCCGTGCACCCACCCCGGGTGGGCCGGCGGCTCCTTCTCGACGTGCTCGACCCGACCGCGGTGGATGGTGCCGCGCCAGGCCTCGCCGACGTCGCCCACGGTCTCCACGAACGTCGCGAAGCGGTCCAGCTCGGCGCTGACGAGCGGTCGGAGCAGCGCCTCGGCCGCTCGTCGCGGCACGACGGGCGGGCACGGCACGCGGAGGGTCAGGCCGACGACGCAGGTGTCGGGTCCGGTGGCACGGAACGTCACCTCGCCCTCGTGGACGACGCGGCTCCCGAGGGTGTGCCAGGCCACGAGCGTGTCGGGATGCTGCTCCACCACCTCGGCGTGGAACTCGTGGCGGAGCGGTCCGAGGCGGACGAACCAGCGCGTCACGGCCGGACGGACCTGCTCGACCCGGTGCACGTGGCGCGCGAAGCGCGGGAAGCTCTCGTACTGCGTCCACCGGTCGTAGGCGGTGCGCACCGGCACGCGCAGGTGTCGCTCCTCGTCCACGGTCCCCGGGCCGCGGTGGCCCCACGGCCTAGGCGCGCGCACGACGCCCTCCTCGTCCCCTCGGGGCTCGGGTGCAGAGCATGGCGTCCTCCGGTCGGGTCGGCGTCGACACCTCGGGCGTACCCGCAGCGTCGGCGTCCATGCGCCCAGCACCGCTCAGTCCCGGTCGAGCGGTCGCTCCTGTCCGTGGAACATGCCGACCGCGACGCGGAGGGCGACGGTGACGCCCGCGAACCCGAGCAGCCCGCCGAGCAGGTCGACGAGCGAGAGCCGCGGGGTGAGCTCGGGCCCTCCACCGACGAGCACCAGGACGACGGCCAGCACGCTGGCGGCGACGCCGAAGGCGGCGACGAACACCCCGTTCAGCTGGTCGCGCAGCCAGGTGCGGTCCTGAGGATGACCCAGCGTCCTCGTCCGGACGGTGAAGGTACCGTCGCCCAGCGCCCGACTCACGTGCTCGACCCGACCCGGGAGACGGCGCGCCACGGCCGCCAGGACACCAGCCTGGCCCGCTGCCTGCGACGCGACGCGGCGCGGCGACGTCAGTCGGCGCACGAGGGACGGCAGCTGTTCGCGGGCGGACGCGAGCAGGCTGCGCCCCGGGTCGAGCAGCGTGACGACCCGCTCCGCCGACGTCAGGGTCCGGAACGCACCGGCGACGTCGCCCGGCACACCGATGCCGTGTCGACGCATGACGCCGAACAGCCGGGTGAACGCCTCGGCGTCGAGCGCCGTCCGCAGCTGCAGCGCGGCGATCTCCCGACCGAGCTCGCGCCGCAACGTCAGGACGTCGGTGTCGGTCGGGACGTCGAACGCCAGCACGAGCGCGTCGGTGGCCGTGACTGCGTCGTCACCGAGGACGCCCAGCAGGAGCAGGGCGAGCAGGTGCCGGGTCTCGCTGTCCAGCAAGCCCACGGCACCGAAGTCGAGCACCCCCAGGCGGCCGTCGTCGGTGAGCAGCACGTTTCCCGGGTGCAGGTCGGCGTGGAAGACGCCAGTGACGAAGATCGTGTCGAGCAGCGCCGCGACGAGCGTGTCGGCCAGCTGCTCCCGTCGTCGCTCGGACAGCCCTGCGACGACCTCCGCACCGCCCGACAACGGCCGCCCGACCAGTCGCTCCATGACGAGCAGGCGGCGGGTGCTCAGGGTCGTGTCCACCGCCGGGACCACCAGGTCGGGCCACGCCGAGAGCGCCGCGCCCCCGGCCACGGTGTTCGCGGCCTCCACGCGGTAGTCGAGCTCCTCCCGCAGCGACCGCCCGAGGCCGTCGGCGAGCCCCACGACCGACATCTCGCGAGCCCACGGCCACTGCCGCTCCGCCCGGCGAGCCAGCCGTCCGAGGATGTCGACGTCGACCAGTACCTGTCGCTGCGCGTCGTGCCGTTGCACCTTGACCACCACGTCCCGCCCGTCGGCGGTCGTCGCCGCATGGACCTGCGCGAGCGACGCGGCCGCGAGGGGCGTCGTCTCGAAGGTGGCGAAGACCGTCTCGGGCGGCGCCCCGAGCTCAGCGACGACCGTCGCCCGGAGGTCCTGCGCCGACTCCGGCTGGGCGTCCGACTGCAGCGTCGCCAGGGCGCGTGTGGTCTCCTCGGGCAGGAGGTCCTCCCGGGTGGCGAGGATCTGTCCGACCTTGACGAACGTGACGCCGGATCGCTGCAGAAGCGTCGTCAGCGCCGGAGCGAAGGGACCGGACCCCGGCCCCCGACGCAGCGCGACGAGCGCCCCCGACGTCGTGGTGACCGTGCCGAGCTGGACGTACCGTCGCCCTCGCCGCACTGCATCGCGCAGCGCCACACCTGCGCGTCGCGGACCGGGCACGGACCCGGTGGGGACCAGCACCTCGAGGACGAGCACGACGGCGAGGCAGGCAGCGAAGACCCACAGCGCCGCGACGCAGAAGAAGACGAGACCGACGGCCACGGGCGCGGTCAGCCCCTCCTCGGCGGACCCGAGGTCGGCGCGTTCGGCGAGCGCCGAGGTGACCGGTACCCCGACGACGAGCGCCGTGACGGACACGAGGACGGTGCGCAGGGTGCCGACGCGCGCACCGAGCACACGGCGGATCACCATGGCCAGCCCGACCGCGAGCAGGACCAGGGCGATGCTCGAGACCACCCACCCCAGCACCGCCATGCCGGCACCCTAGCGCAGCGTCGACCCCGCGCGGCCCGCCGCGAGCACGGGTCGGCCGGACGTCCCGGCGACCCTCCGGTCCGGCTCCGCGGTGGCCCGGTGGATCGGCCCGTCGGTGTCGCCCAGCCCGCGCCCGGTGCCGCCACGACGGACGGCGACGACCTCGGCGAGGATGCTGATGGCCGTCTCCTCCGGCGTGCGCGCGCCCAGGTCGAGGCCGAGCGGTGAGTGCAGGCGGTCGAGCTCCTCGCCCGTGAGGCCCGCGGCACGCAGCTGCTCGAGCCTCTCCCGGTGGGTGCGCCGCGAGCCCATCGCCCCGACGTAGGCGACGGGGAGGCGCAGCGCTCGGGTCAGCGTCGGCACGTCGAAGCGGGCGTCGTGGGTGAGCACGCACACCACCGTCCGGGCGTCGATGCGACCGGCGGCGACCTCGGCGTCCAGGTAGCGGTGCGGCCAGTCGACGACCACCCGATGGGCGTCGGGGAACCGGTCGCCGGTCGTGAACGCGGGCCGGGCGTCGCAGACGGTGACGTCGTAGCCGAGGAAGCGTCCCGCGCCCGCCAGGGCGCGGGCGAAGTCGACGGCGCCGAGGACCACGAGACGCGGCGGCGGGGTCCACGTCTGGACGAACGCGCGCACGCCGGAGGCGAGCGGCGAGCCGTCGGGTCCGCAGTGCACGACGCCGCTGGCACCGCTCGCCAGCATGGCCTGGGCACGCTGCTGCAGCGCGCGACGCAGACCGGTCGCGCCGCTCGCCGGCGGCGCGTCGTCAGGACGGACCGCCTCGGCAGGAGCCGCCCCGACGGTCGCGCCGTCGGCGACCAGCCGCTCCCCCACGCGTCGCGGGTCCGGGTGCTCCAGCACCGTCACGACCGCGACGGCGTCGCCGGCCGCGACCCGCGCCGCCACGTCGCCCAACCCGTCGTCGAGCCCGACGCGCTGCACGAGCACCTCGATGCGTCCACCACAGGTGAGACCGACGTCGAACAGGTCGTCCGCCGCGAAGCCGAACGTGCGCAGCGTCGGCTCGCCCGACGTCAGCGTCGCCTCGGCGAGGTCGACGACCGCCGCCTCCACGCACCCGCCCGACACCGACCCGGCGATGCGCCCGTCGGCCGCGACCACCATCGCCGCGCCGGGCTGGCGCGGCGCGGAGCCCGACGTCCCGACGACCGTGGCCAGCGCGACGGGCGAGTCCTGCACCCAGCGAGCGGCGCTCGCGAGGGCGTCGTCGGCGACCGTCACCGGCGCATCAGCCTCTCACCCGTCCGGACCGCCTCGCGGATCCTCGTGTAGGTGCCGCAGCGGCACACGTTGCGGATCGCGTCGAGGTCGGCGTCGGTGATGGCCCGACCCTCCCGCTGGACCCGCTTGACGAGAGCCACCGCGGTCATGATCTGGCCGGGCTGGCAGTAGCCGCACTGCGCGACGTCGTGCTCGAGCCAGGCCTCCTGCATCGGGTGCAGGTCGTCGCCGGGCACCGTGTCCGCCAGGCCCTCGATCGTGGTGACCTTGTCGGTGGGCCGGATCTTCTCGACCGGCACCGCGCACGGGTTGAACGCCTTGCCGTTGAGGTGCGACGTGCACGCCTTGCAGACGTTGATGCCGCACCCGTACTTCGGGCCGGTGACGCCGAGGACGTCGCGCAGCACCCACAGCAGGCGCACCCCCTTCTCGACGTCGACGGTGACCTTCTCGCCGTTGAGCTGGAAGCTGTACTTGGGCATGTCGGGCTCCTCAGGAGACGAAGGTCAGGCCGTTGGTCGGCGAGGCCGGCACGGGCGGGACGAAGGACTTGGGCGTGAAGTGCAGGGGCTGGCGGAAGTTGACGGGGAACTCGGTCGGCATGGTGCCGGTGGCACGCGCGTAGGCGCAGGCCACGGCAGCGGCCGACGCGGCCACGCCGGCCTCTCCGATGCCTCCCGGCTCGGTGCTCTCGGACTCCATCACCTCGCACCGGAACTCCAGCGGCGTGTTCCACTGCCGGGTGTACGCCGAGTTGTCCCAGCTCGCCTCGAGGAAGTGACCGTCGACCAGGTGGTTGCTGTAGGTCAGGACCTGCGCCATCCCGTCGCTGAAGCCGCCCATCATCTGCGCCTCGATGCCGAGCGGGTTGATGGCGAGGCCGCAGTCGACGACCATCGTGGCCCGGAGCACGCGCGGCCCGGTCACGGCGTCGCGGACCTTGCGGTTCACCGTGGCCGGACGGCAGTCGAGCTCGACGACCACCGCGGTCGCTCCCTTGTACTCCTTGTGGATGGCGATGCCCTGGGCGACGCCCTTCGGCAGCCTCCTCCCCCACTCGCCCAGCTCGGCGGCACGGTCGAGCACGCGACGGACGACGCCGCTCTTGGTGAACGTCCTGCGGAACTCGACCGGGTCGGTCCTGAAGCGGGCGGCGAGCTGGTCGACGATCAGCTCGTTCGCCACGCGCACGTCGGGTGAGTAGATGTTGCGCACCGAGCTGGTGTTGAACCTGCTCTGGTCGTAGTTCGACTCGTTGAGCAGCTGCGTCACGACGCCGAAGTTGTACGGCAGCTCCTGCGTCAGCAGGAACACGGTCTCGGAGAAGCCGAGGTTGCCCAGGCCCGACGGCAGCGACGCGACCTCGGCGGTGATGCGCTCGCCCAGGCCGTGGGTGAAGTCGCAGGAGACCGACGTGTGCCGCTGCTCGAAGGTCGCGACGGTGTCGCCGACGACCGTGGCGCGGATCCGCGACGTCGCCATCGGGTGCACGCGACCCTGGCGCGGCTCGTCGGCCCGGTGCCACATGAGCTTGACCGGGACCCCGAAGGCCTTCGAGACCTGCGCGGCCTCGATGGCGCCGTCGCTGAAGAGCTTGCGACCGAACGACCCGCCGCCGGTGACCACGTTCACCTCGACCTTCGTCTGCGGCAGGCCGAGCAGCTTGGCGATCTTCGACTGGGCGTCGATCGGCGACTTCAGACCGCTCCAGATCCGCGCGGAGTCCTTGCGCACGTCGGCGACCGCGCAGTTCGGCTCGAGGGCCGACCCGCTGCGGAAGTGGAAGGTGAACGAGCCCTCGACGGTGGTCGCGCCGAGCGCCGGCACGGCCAGCGGCAGCTCGGCCGCCCTCAGCTCGCGGGTGACGTCGTCGGCCTTCTTGCCGGGCACGGTCCCCTCCGACCACTGGACGTCGAGCGCGCGGACCGCGTCGATGCACTGGCCGAACGTGCGGGCGCGGACGGCGACGCCGGTGGGCACGACGCCCACGTGCGTCACGCCCGGCATCGCCCTGACCTTGGCGGCGTTGCGGACCTTGACGGGCTTGCCGTTCAGTGCCGGCGCGCGGCACACCATGGTCGGGAGCGCGTTCTTGACCTTGAGGTCCATGGCGAACGTCTTGCGGCCCGTCACCGCGTCGAGCGCGTCGATCCGGCGCTGCGGCGTGCCCACGACCTTGCGCTCGCGCGACTCGTCGAGGGTCACCTTCACCTCTCGCGTGCGCGAGGTGTCGACCTTCTGCGCGGCCTGCCCGTAGGTGACCGACGAGCCGAGCGAGTCGAGGATCGTGCCGCCCTTCGTCGTCAGGCTGGTCACCTGGGCGCCGAGCATGATCGCCGCGGCCTCGAGCAGCGACTGCCGTGCGACGGCGGCGGCCACGCGGATCGGGGTGTAGGTGGAGATCGTGGTGTTCGAGCCACCGGTGAGCTGGTTGAACAGCAGCTCCGGTCGCGCCGGCGCGAGCGTCACGTGCACACGGTCCAGCGGGAGGTCGAGCTCCTCGGCGAGGATCATGGCCGTCGACGTCGTGATGCCCTGCCCCACCTCCATGCGTGGGAGCGCGAAGTGGGCGTCGCCCCGACGGTCGATGCGCACGGCGACGAGGTTCGACGTCGGGAGCGCGCACTGCGTCAGGAAGTCGTTGAGGTCGTAGGCCTCCGGGATCTGCGGGACCGACGGCAGCACGACGGCGGCCGACGCGGGCGAGGCGCCGAGGCCGAGGTCGGCGGCGACGAGCAGACCGGCGCCGCCGATCACGTAGCCGAGGAACGTCCGGCGCGTGGGAGCAGGGGCGGGCAGGGCGGAGTCAGGTGGGATGGGCACTGCGGCACACTTTCGTCGGGGATGAGGGGATGGACGAAGTGGGGGATGCGCAGCACTGTGTCACGGGTCACGTCGTAGTGCAGACGAACTAGTCCAGTCGGACCATCCTCAGGTGCCCTCGAGCGAGGTGTCGCGGTCCTCTCCGGACGCGAGGTCGTCGCACGCGACTGCGGTCGCGGACGCGCCGGTCAGGTACGCATGTGCGCCCCGGTCACCGGTCAACGTCGCCGCACATGCGGACCAGTGGTCGCGCCCCATCAGCACGGGGTGACCGGGGCGCGAAGAAAATTCTGCGCGTGCGAGCGCGTCGGGCCCCGAGCCGCGTGCCGCCACCCGCGCGACGACGTCGGCGCCGACGTCGGGCAGGTCGACGAGGTGGATCATCACCGCGTCGGCCGACGTCGCGGCGACGGCACGCAGCCCGGCGCGCAGCGACGCCGACATCCCCTCGGCCCAGTCGTCCGCGACGACCACCCGCGCCTCGGCCGGCACGAGCGCGCGTGCCGTGTCGGCCTCCGCGCCCAGGACGACGTGCACGGCCTCGCACCCGCCCTCGCGCAGCACCCGGACGGCACGCGCGACCCACGGCTCGCCGTGCGCGTCGACCACCGTGGCCTTCGGTCGCCCGAGCCGTCGACCGGCCCCGGCCGCCAGCACCAGTCCGTGCAGCTCACCCACGCGCACCACCTCCCCTCCCCCTGAGTGTGACGTTCGCGGGGCGAGGACGCTGCTCCCGGCCCGCGAACGTCACGCTCAGCGGGGACTGGAGGCGTCGCGCTGGGCGTCCTCGGGGTGCGGTCCGGGCTGGGGGTGGGAGCGCTCGAGCGCGGCACCCTCGACGTCCATGTCGGGCAGGATGCGGTCGAGCCAGCGCGGCATCCACCAGGCCGACTCGCCCAGCAGGTGCATGACGGCCGGGACGAGCAGGATCCGCACGACGAACGCGTCGACCAGGACGCCGAAGGCCAGGCCGAAGCCGACCGACTTGATCATCCCGGAGTCGGCGAAGATGAAGCCCGCGAAGACGGACACCATGATGAGCGCCGCCGCGATGACGACCGAGCGGCCCGCGTGGAACCCCCGCTGCACCGCCACCCGCGCCGGCGCACCGTGCGCGTGCGCCTCGCGCATCCCCGACACGAGGAACAGCTGGTAGTCCATCGCCAGCCCGAACAGCACGCCGATGAGGATGACCGGCAGGAAGCTCAGCACCGGGCCGGGGTCGTGCACGCCGAAGACCGACCCGATCCAGCCCCACTGGAAGATCGCGGTGAGTCCGCCGAACGTCGCGAGCAGCGACAGCACGAAGCCCAGCGTCGCGGTGAGCGGCACCAGGATGGAGCGGAACACCAGCACGAGGATCAGCAACGAGAGCCCCACCACGACCGCGAGGTAGACCGGCAGGGCGTCGGAGAGCTGCGCGCTCACGTCGATGTTCCCCGACGTCGCTCCGGCGACCCCGAACGACGCCACGCCGTCCGCGCGCAGGTCGCGGACGTCGCGGACGAGCTGCTCGGTCGCCTCGTCGGACGGTCCGGTCTTCGGCACCACCTGGAACGCGAGCAGCATCTTGTCCTCGGACGCGCCCACCGGTGCCACGGCGGTGACGTCGCCCTGGTCGCGCAGCAGCTCGCCGAGGCGCAGCTGCTCCGACGTCAGCGTCGCGTCGGTGACCGGCTCGTCGAGCGTCGCGACGACGAGCAGCGGGCCGTTGGCGCCGGGGCCGAACGCCCGCTCGACCGTGCTGTACGACTGGTAGACGACCGAGTCCTCGGGCTCCGACGTGGCCGAGTTGAGGCCGAGGCGCATCGAGAGCGCCGGGATCGCCACGACGAGCAGCACGACGACGGTCCCGACCACGGTCAGCCACGCCCGGACGGTGCTCATCGGGCGGTCGGCGGGCAGGTGCGCACCCTCCGGCTCCGGCGCCTGACCGCGCTCCTTGCGGGTCAGGGCCCGGCGACCGAGCAGACCGAGCATCGCGGGCGTCAGCGTGATGGCGACGAGGATCGCGACGAAGACGCAGATCGCGCCGACCGTGCCCATGACGCCGAGGAACCCGATCCCGACGACGTTGAGCGCGAGCAGGGCGATCAGCACGGTGCTGCCGGCGAACACGACCGCGTTGCCCGACGTGCCGTTGGCGAGGCCGATCGACTCGTGCACGTCCATGCCACGCGCGAGCTGCTTGCGGTGGCGGTTGATGATGAAGAGCGAGTAGTCGATGCCGACCGCCAGGCCGAGCATCACGCCCAGGGCCGGGCTGACCGACAGCATCTCGACGACGCCGGACAGCGACAGGCTCGCCAGCACGCCGACCCCGACGCCGAGCAGCGCGTTCAGCAGCGGCAGGCCCGCCGTCACGAACGTCCCGAGCATCACGACGAGGACGATCGCGGCCACGACGAGGCCGACCGCCTCGCCCGGGCCGAACACGTTCGGGATCTCCTGGGAGATCTCCGCCGACGGCAGCACCTCGACGCCGTCGACCGGGTCGTCGGTGAGCGCGGCCAGCACGTCCTCACGGACCTCCGGCGTCACCTCGACCAGCTCGTCCGTGAACTGCACCTGCGCGAGGGCGGTGGTCCCGTCCTCCGACACCTGCCGCAGACCCTCGCTGAGCTTCAGCAGCGCCGCGCCGTCGTCGAGCGTGCGACCCTGGGCCTCGAGCTCCTTGCGACCCTGCGCGAGCTCCTCCTCCTGGGCGGCGAGCTGCTCGCGCTGCGCCTGCGGCGCCGAGGGCGCGGCCTCGAGCTGCTGTCGCGCCGCGGCGAGCTGCCGCTCTCCCGCCTTCAGGCGCTCGCGTCCCTGCTCGAGCTGACGTCGACCGTCCTCCAGCTTCTGGACCTGCGCGCCGACCTGCTGCTCGACCGCGAACGGGTCGACCGTGCCGGAGACGCCGTCGACGCGGTCGACCTTCTTCAGCACGGCTGCGATCCCGGACCGCTGGGCGTCGGTGAGCGCCTTGCCGTCCTCGCTGCGGAAGATGACCGTGGCACTGCCGCCGCTCGCGTCGGGGAAGCGCTCCGCCAGCTGGTCGGCCACGCGCTGCGTGGGCGTGTTCGGGGATGGTGACGGTCGACGTCAGCGCGCCGCCGAAGAGGGCGAAGGCGCCGGCGGCGAGGGCGAGGACCGCCACCCAGGCGGCCAGCACGGTCCAGGCGCGGCGGGCCGCGAAGCGACCGAGTCGGTAGAGCAACGATGCCATGGTGGTCTCTCTCGGGTCTCGAGCGGACAGGGTCAGGCTCCGGCGTGGCGGTAGCCACGGCCGAGCTGGTCGGTCATGCGGACGACGAGCGACGTCCACAGCGCACGGGAGTCGTCGTCGACGACGCCGCGGGTCTCCTCGCACCACCGCTGCGCGACGAAGGCGGTGCCGTTCATGAGCGAGGTGACGAGCAGCTCGCGGCCGAAGGTGTCCGTGGTGTCCCCCGGCTCGCGAGCGGTGGCGAGGAGGAGGTCGCGCAGACGGTGGAAGGCGTCGTCGATGACGTGGCCGTAGCGCCGCGGCAGCGTGTCGTCGACACTGAGCACCGACCACAGGAACGACATCTGCGGCGTCAGGTCGGTCTGCTCGAAGACCGCGGACATGCGGGCGAAGGTGCCGTCGAGCGTGTCGTCGCCCTCGACGCGACGAGCAGCGGACTCGAGCGCGTCGACGGCCTCGCCGATGCTGCGGGCGAGCACCTCGGTGACGACCTCGTCGAGCGTCGCGAAGTGGTTGAAGACGGTGCGGCGCGACACGCCCGCGCGCTGCGCCAGGACCTCCGTGCTGAGCTGCACGGAGCCCGTCTCGGCGACGAGGTCGGCAGCAGCCGCGAGGATCGCCTCACGGTGCTGCTCGCCGCGCTGCTGGCGTCGGTCGACGGACTCGGTCACTCTTCCAGACTAGGCAGGTGCTTGCACTGAGTGCATCTTCTGTGGATGTGGCCGTCGCCACACCGGCGACGGTGGCCGAGGTCGCCGTCGGCTACGCAGCCTCGGCAGACGCGGCAGGCTCCGAGGTCCCAGCGGGCTCCGAGGGTCCCGGCGCCTGCACGGCGCGCGCCCGCGAGCGTCGCATGCGCAGCAGCTCGATGCCGAGCGGGACCACGGAGAGACCGGCGAAGCCGATGGTGATGACCTCGACGTGGTGGGCGACCAGCGGGATGCCGCCGAACAGCGCGCCGAGCGCCACCATCCCGCTCCCCCAGAGCACGGCGCCGACGACGTTGTAGGCCGTGAACCGACCACGGGGCATGCGGGCCACGCCGGCCACCGTGGGCGTGAAGGTGCGGATGATCGGGATGAAGCGTCCGATGATGACCGCTGCGTTGCCCCGACGCTCGAAGAAGTCGTGCGCACGGTCGACGTACTCGGGCCGCAGGAACCGTGAGGTCTCCCGCCGGAAGACGGCCGGCCCGTACCGACGACCGATGAGGTACCCGAGCTGGTCGCCCGCGGCGGCAGCCAGCACGACCCCGATCATCACCAGCCAGATCGGCACCCCGATGACGTGCGACGTCGCGAGCGCGCCGGACAGGAACAGCAGGGAGTCCCCCGGCAGGACGAAGCCGAGCAACAGCCCCGTCTCGGCGAAGACGACGAGCATGACGACGAGCACCGCGGCCGGCCCGAGGGTCAGCAGGAGAGGGGTGAAGACGGCGGTCATGAGGCGATCGTCCCCGGCTCCACCTGACGGCCACCTGACTGCCGGCGCGGGTCGCCCGCGCCCACGGCTGCCGGCCCGGCGTCCTCCCGGAACACCAGCAGCCGGTAGGTCCAGAACCTGAACACGGTCCCGAGCAGCAGGCCGACGCCGTTCGCGCTCACGTTGTCGGCCAGCCGCGACGTCAGGTGCAGGAGGTCGTGCGAGACCAGCAGGCACACCACCGAGAAGCCGAGCCCGACGACGTTCAGCAGCACGAACCACGCGACCTCGCGCCGCCCCCACCGTCGTCCCGACCATGTCAGGGCGGCGTTGCCGGCGAACGTCACGACCATCGCGACGCCGACGGCGAGCACCCGGGCGACGCTCGGGTCCCACGACCGGAACGGGGGCAGCACGAGCAGCTCGTTGAACGCGACGACGTCGACGACGTACCCGGAGCCGCCGACCACGAGGAAGGTCAGCACCTCGCGCGTCAGCAGCCGTCGCAGCAGCGTCATGCGGCGCCGACCTCGACCGGACGTCGAGGGGCCAGGGCGCGACGCAGCTCCTCGCGGCGCCACACGAGAGGCAGCCGCAGCGCCTCGAGCGCGATGGTCGTCGACATCTTCGACGCCCCGGCAGTGCGCTCGGTGAAGACGATGGGCAGCTCGCGGACCCGCAGGCCGGCTCGCTGCGCCCGCCACGTGTTCTCCACCTGGAAGCTGTAGCCCTCCGACCGCGAGGTCAGCGCCCCGACGGCGACGAGCGCCTCGGCCCGGAAGGCCTTGAACCCGGCCGTGCAGTCGTGCACGTGCAGGCCGAGCACGGCGCGCACGTAGACGTTGCCCGCCCGCGACAGCAGGCGTCGCCGCCAGGGCCACCCGCGCGACCCGCCTCCCGGCACGTACCGGGAGCCGACGGCCACGTCGACGTCGCGCAGGGCGTCGAGCAGCGCCGGGACGCGCTCCGGCGGGTGCGACAGGTCGGCGTCCATCTGGACGATGCCCTCGTAGCCGTGCTGCAGCGCCCACTGGAAGCCGGCGCGGTACGCGGCGCCGAGACCGTCCTTGCCCGCGCGCTCCAGCAGGTGCACGTGCGGTCCGAAGCGCGGGTGGGCCCGCACGACGTCGGCCGTGCCGTCGGGGCTGGCGTCGTCGACGACCAGCACGTCGGCGTCCGGCGCGGTCGCGGCCAGGGCGTCGAGGACCACGACGATGCTGTCGCGCTCCTCGTAGGTCGGGACGATGACGATGTTCCTCATGGGTCCTCCTCGGGTCAGCCGCAGTCGGCGGCAGGGACGGGACGGGCCAGCCCGTCGCGCAGGTAGACGCTGGAGCCGCACACGTCGGCGACGCGGTGGTAGCGGCGGTGCAGCACGGCGGTGGCATCGTGGGTGCGCAGGCCCCAGGAGCGCAGGCTGCGTCCGGTGACGACCCAGGTCGGCGCGCGCGGACCGGCGAGCACCGCGGTGAAGCCGGTCAGGTCGGGGTCGAGGGTCTTCGTGGGCAGGCTCCACAGCGACGGGTACGGCGAGGTCAGCCCGCTGCCCTGCACGACCCCGGGGTGGCCCCAGGCGACGACGAGGGAGTCGGCCCCGACCGAGGCGGCACCGATGGCGTGACCCACTCTCTGGTCGCGCGTGAGGTCGTCGGCGCGTGCGGACATGACCGTCGCGCTCAGCACCGCCGGCACGAGGCAGCTCGCCGCGGCGACCGTCGCGAGCCGGGGCCGGGCCGTGGAGAGCAGCCCGACGCCCACGGCGAGGGGCAGGGCCAGCTGCACGAGGTAGTGCGTCCAGAAGTTGCCGCCGATGGCGATCGAGACCGCCGCCCACGCCGTCCAGGCCAGCGTGACGACGGCGACGAGTCGCACGTCGCGACGCATCCGCCGCACGCCGAGGAGCAGGAACGCCAGGGCGGGCACGACGCCGCCGACCACCGCGGCGGCCAGCAGGTGCAGACCTCGCGCGTGCGCGGCGACACCTCGCGACGACGCCAGCGCAGCGCCGGCGGCCACGCGGAACGGGTACATGGCGTACCAGACCCCACCCGGCGACGTGCCGTGCAGCACGGCCCACCCGAGCACCACCCCCGCCACGGCGACGCCACCGGCAGCCGCCCCCACGAGGGCGACCAGCAGGGTGCGAAGACGCAGGGTCCGGGTGAGCGCGCCGAGCGCGACCACACCCGACGCCACGACGAGCACGTCGACCATGTTCTGCTTCACCATCAGCGCGGCCAAGAGCCCTGCCCCGGCCAGCACGCCACCGAGCAGGTGGTCGCGCCGACGGGGGCCGCGCCACACGAGCACGACGCCGAGCACGCCGAGCGCGGTGAAGGGCGCTGCCAAGAGCTCCCCGTCCACCTCGTACGCGCCCGCGGCGGGCGAGGCGAGCAGCGCTGCGGCGACGACGGCCGTCCAGGCGGCCGCGGTCGCCGAGCCGGTCGCACGGCGCACGACGGCACCGATGACGACCACGGCGACGACGACGGCCAGCGCACCGACGACGCGGAGCCCGACGGCACCGCCGAGCCCGTCGGCCAGCCGGTACAGGGTGATCAGCAGCGGTGGCCGATCGACCCAGTAGTGGCCGTAGAGCGACGTCCCGGGACCCCACTGTCCCGCGACCGTCAGGAACCCTGCCTCGTCGGACCCGAGACCGCGGTCGGCCCAGGTCATGCGCAGCAGCGCCGCCAGCACCCCGGCTGCGCACGGCACCCACACGACCCTGGGCAGGCTCGTCGCCACGCCACGCACACGGGTCGTGCCGGTGATGCTGGTCATGCCGCCACGCTAGGAGCGGCCACCTGTACGCCACCTGAACGTCGCTGCCCGATCACGCCGCGCTCACCCGCACGTCGGGCAGGATGAGCCCGTGGCCAGGATCGGCGTGTGCGAGGACGACGCGTCGGTGCGGCGCGTCCTCGTCGAGGGACTGCGGCTCTCGTCGCACGACGTCGTGCTGGCCCGCACGGGACGCGAGGCGATGGAGCTCTTCGGCACCGACACGGAGCTCGACGCGCTCGTCCTCGACATCGGCCTGCCCGACGCCGATGGGCGCGACGTCTGCCAGGCGCTGCGGGCCGGCGGCCAGCACGCGCCCGTGCTGTTCCTGACGGCGCTCGACGCCGTGCACGACCGCGTCTCGGGCTTCCACGCGGGAGGCGACGACTACGTGCCGAAGCCGTTCTCGATCAGCGAGGTGCTCGTGCGCCTCGACGCCCTGATGCGCCGTTCGCGCAGCGCGCCGGCCGAGGCCACGGGGCTCGTCCTCGACCCGGAGCGGTTCTCCGTCCGCTCCCCCGACGGCGAGCAACGGTTGACGCCGACCGAGTTCAGGATGCTGGCCGCCATCGCCGCCCGACCGGGCGAGGTCGTGCGGCGACGCGCCGTGGTCGCGGCCGGCTGGCCCGACGGCGCGATCGTGCACGAGAACACCATCGACACCTACGTGCGCCGCCTGCGCGTGAAGCTCGAGGCCATCGACGCCCCGGTGACCCTCGAGACCGTGCGCGGGGTCGGGTTCGTGCTGCGATGAGCCGCTCGCCAGGGGTGCGTGGGCGGCTCGTGCTCACGACGGCACTCATCACGACGGGTGCGATGGCGCTCATGCTCGTGGTGGTGCTGCTCGCCGCGAACCAGCTCATGGCGTCGCAGGTGCAGACGGCGCTCGACGACCGCATCGACACCGTGGCCGCGTCGCTCGCCGCCCGCCAGGGACGGGTCGAGGTTCCCGACGTGGGGGCCGACACCGTCCTCGACGGCGTCTGGGTCTTCGACGCCTCCGGCGTGGAGGTGTCGGGCCCCGACGCCAGCGCCCGGACGACGGAGGTGGTCGACGGGCTTGCCGACGTACGGCAGGCGACGACGCTCAAGCGCGGCGAGCGGCTGTTCCGGGCCCGACCGGTCGCCGTCCCCGGACGCGACGACCTGACCGCCGTCGTCGTCGCCACCGAGTCGCTCGACGTCTACGAGGCGAGCCGCGACATCCTGCTCGGCGCGCTCGGCGTGGCGGCGCTGCTCGTGGTCGCGGGGACCGCCGCCACGACGGCCTGGACCGTGTCGCGCACGCTGCGCCGCGTCGGCGAGATGACCGAGTCCGCCGACGAGTGGAGCGCGCACGACCTCGAGGCCCGCTTCGACCTCACGGGCGACGACGAGCTGGCCCGGCTCGGTCGGACGCTGGACCGCCTGCTCGACCGCGTGGCGCAGGCGATCCGCGCCGAGCAGCGCCTGACCGGTGAGCTGGCGCACGAGCTGCGCACGCCCCTGACCGCGCTGCGTGGCGAGGCCGAGCTCGCCCTGCTCGGATCACCGCCCCCCGACGTCCGCGAGCGGTTCGTCCGCGTGCTCGAGCAGGTGGACCGGCTGAACGGCACGATCACGGCGCTGCTGGAGGTGGCGCGCCACGCCACCGGGTCGCCGCGGCAGGCTGACGTCGGCGAGGTGGTCGCCGCTCTCGTCGCGGCGCGACCTCCCGCGGACGTCCGGACCGACGTCGCCGCAGCGGCCGGTCTGCACGTGGCGGCCGCCGCCGAGCTCGTCGAGCGGATCGTCGGACCCGTGGTCGACAACGCCGTGCGGCATGCCCGCACGCGGGTCGAGGTCGTCGTGCGCCGCCGCGCAGGCCGGGTCGTCGTGGAGGTGAGCGACGACGGGGCCGGCCTCGATCCCGCTCACGGCGAGGACGTGTTCCGCGCCGGGTTCCGACGCAGCGACGACGCGGAGGGCGCCGGCCTCGGCCTCCCCCTCGCGCGGCGGGTCGCGGCGACCGTGGGTGGCACGGTGAGCGTGACGTCGACGCACGACCCGACGACGTTCACCATCGACCTCCCCCCTGCATGACCACGTTGGACGGGCGCACCGGTTCGCCCTTCGCTACCGTGCTCGCGTGGACGACGACAGGAAGCGCTCCGCCATCGTGGGCGTCGGGGCCGTGGCGCTGGCCGTGACCGCGATCGTGGCCATCTCGAACGACGGCGGCGCCGACAATCGCGCCGTCTGCGTGGACCGGTCGACCGACACCCGCGTGACCGACGAGCGCTGCGACGACGACTCCTCGGTCGACGGCGGCTCGTCCGACAGCGGCGGCGGCTCGTCCGGCGGTGGCGGCTACGGCTGGTACTACATCCCGGCGGGCCGCACGGCGCCCGGCGTCGGCGAGAAGACCTCGGGCCAGGGCTCGTACACCCCGCCTCCGTCGTCGGTGAAGCGCGGAGGCGTGGCCTACGACGGCGGCGAGGTGACCCGCGGCGGGTTCTTCTCCGGCAAGAGCTCGTTCGGCGGCTGACGTGCGACGACTCGCGTCAGAGCCACGGCCCGACTGGCTCGCGAAGGTCGAGGGCGAGGGACTCACGTACGCCGTGGACCGCGCCGAGGACGGCGAGCACCTGCCGTACTGGGACGAGTCGGCCTGCTACGTGCTGAGCGAGGCCGAGGTCGACCACCTCGAGCGCGTCACCGACGATCTGCACGCGATGGCGGTGGAGGCCGCCGGTCGGATGGTCGCCGACCCGAGCGTCGTCGAGCGGCTCGGCCTGCCGCCCGGGTCGGGCGAGCTGCTGGCCCGGTCCTTGGACGACCCCGACGAGATCTCGCTCTACGGCCGCTTCGACCTTGCATGGGACGGCACGGGCGAGCCCCGCCTGCTGGAGTACAACGCCGACACGCCTGCCGGGCTCGTCGAGGCGGCGGTCTGCCAGTGGACGTGGCTGGAGGAGACGCACCCCGACCGCGACCAGTGGAACATGCTGCACGAGCACCTGGTGAAGCGCTGGGGCGACCTGCGCTCGCAGGGCGTCGATGTCGTGCACTTCGCCGTCGGGCAGGAGGAGCCGACCGAGGACTGGGTGACGGTCGCGTACCTGCGCGACACCGCGCAGGAGGCGGGCGTGCAGACCCTCGGCGTGACGGTCGAGGACATCGGCTGGCACCACGATCGCGAGGTCTTCCTCGACCCCGAGGACGTCGAGATGCGCTACTGCTTCGCCATGTACCCGACGGAGTGGATGCTCGACTCGATCTTCGGGCAGCACCTGATCGCCGGGCGGGGCACGACGCGCTGGATCGAGCCGCCGTGGAAGCTGCTGCTGGGCTCGAAGGCGTTGCTGCCGGTGCTGTGGGACATGTTCCCCGGCCACCCGAACCTGCTCCCCTCCTACTTCGACGCGCCCTACGCCATGCGGCGCTACGTCACGAAGCCGTTGTTCGGGTGGGAGGGCGACGGCGTGGAGATCCACGGCGAGGCGATCGCCGAGTCGGTCCCCCGCTCGCACACCGAGGGCCAGCAGGTGGTCTACCAGCAGTACGTCGACCTGCCCGACTTCGACGGCCACCACCCCGTGCTCGGGACGTGGGTGATCGGGGGCCGTGCCGCGGGCCTCGGCATCCGCGAGTCACGCGAGCGGATCACCACCACCCGGGCCCGCTTCGTCCCGCACCTGATGGACACACCCCGCTCGTCGCCCGACCAGGTCGCGTCCTGGCTCGCCGACACCGACCACCGCTGACCGCAGCCCCCACCACCCCTCCGAGGAGACCTCCATGGACCTGCTGACCTCCGTCGGCTACGCGCTCGCCTACGCCGTCGTCGGCATCGTCGTGCTGGGCGTCGGCTACGGCGTGCTCGACCTGCTCACGCCGGGCCACCTGGGCCGGCACATCATGGCCGGCTCGATGAACGCGGCTCTCGTCGCAGCCTCCGGGATCCTCGGCCTGGGCCTGGTGGTCTACACCGCCATCTGGCACCACGCCGACGCCTCGTTCGGCGAGGCCCTCGGCTACACGATCGTGTTCGGGCTGTTCGGCGTCGTCGTGCAGGCGGTCGCGTTCCGACTCGTCGACATCGTCATGCCCGACGACCTCGCCGCCACCGCGATGGAGACGACCTTCCACCCCGCGACCCTCGTCCCGGCCGCCACCCAGATCGCGGTGTCGCTGGTCGTGGTCGCGAGCATCGCCTGACGGCTTCCCGCCCGCCGGCGCCCGCCCCCAGGCGGTAGGTGAGACGCCTTATCCGCCCTGGCGGTACGTGACGCGCCCCATGTAGACCCCGAAGGGCGCGAGACCTACCGCCGACACGGCCAGGGCGCAAGACGGCGACGGGCCCGCCCGTGAGCTTCACGGACGGGCCCGACTCCGGGTGCTGACGGCTCAGCGCTGCGCACGCACCGGGATGGTGTGCAGGGTCGAGCCCGTCTTGACGCCGAGCACCCAGTGACCCTTGCGGCTCATGCCGCGGTCCATCCGCACCGGCAGCGAGAAGCGGTTCAGGCCCGCCTGCTTGCCAGCCCGGACGAGGTAGCTGCCCGAGGCGGTCGGACGGCTGCCCCGCGGTGCCGCGTTGTAGTACTGCGGCCGGGCCGTGCCGGAGGTCAGCGCGACCACCTGGTACGTCTGGCCGTCACGCACCTGCCACGCGCCGTCACGGAACGTGGCGCCCGCGACGAAGAACCGCGCGACGCGGTACGTCACCGACGCGGTGCTGGTGTTGCCCGCCCGGTCGGTGGCACGGGCGGTGACGGTGACCGTCTCGCCCGAGACCTTCCGGCTGGTCCGGCACGACGCGATGCCCGAGAGGGCGTCGCGGCTCGTGCAGGTGGCCCGGGGCGCCTGGCCGGCGTAGACCCGGCCCTTCGACACGCCCCTGACCGCGACCCGCGGAGCCGTGCGGTCGACGTCGATGCCGGCGACCGTGACGGTCGTGGCGCCGCCGTCGGCCGCGAGCACCGTGCGCGTGACCGACTGGCCGGCGCCGTCCCGGCCGAGCGTGACGGGCGCGGGGCAGCTGCCGACCAGCGCGCCGCTCGTCGGGGCGCACTGGAAGGAGACGGTCACCGGCGTGCGGTACCAGCCGCTCGCCGACTTCTTGACCGCACTCGTGACCTTGGCCGTGACGACCGGGTCCTGACGTGCCGTCGAGTCCGACGAGCCGACGAAGTCGGCGTCACCGGCGTACGCGGCCGCGACGGCCCGCTCCTTGCCGGCCTCGACCCGGTACGCGAGCGTCGCGACACCGTCGACGACGGGTGCGGTGCCGACCTTCTCGCCGCCGACCGAGAAGGTCACGGTGCCGGTCGGCGCGCCGGCGCCGGGAGCCGTGGGCTTCACGGCAGCGGAGAGCGTGTCGCGCGCGACCGAGAGCGTGGTCGACGTCGCGGACTGCGCGACGGTGACGGTCTGGCTCGTCGAGGCGGCGGCGTAGCGGCCGTCGCCCTGCTGGTCGGCGTCGACGACGCAGGCGCCCGGGTGCTGGAAGGTCACCGTGGAGCCGTCGATGGCGCAGACGTCGGCCGAGGCCTCGTCGACGGAGAGGACGACGGGCTGCCCGGACGCCCCGGCGGAGGTGGTGACCGCGTAGGTCTGACCGACCACCGCGTTCGCGGGCGCGTCGGACGTGATGGCGACGGTCTGCGTCGCGAGCGACACCGTCAGCGTGACGTCCTGCGTGCTCGACAGCTTCGCGTTCGACGCCTCGACCGTGACCGGGTAGGTGGCGGCGGAGCCGTTCGCGGGGGTGCCCGCGAGGGTGGCGGTGCCGTCGCCGTTGTCGACGAAGCTCAGGCCCGAGGGCAGGTCGCCGGCCACGGTCAGCGCCGTGTCGGACGGGTACCCCGCGACCGTGGTGACGGTGAACGACCCGGCCTCGCCGACCGTGAACCCGGCGGCGGTGGGGCTGGTGATCCCCGGGGCCTCGTCGACGGTCAGCTCGAGCGTCTGCGTGGCGTCGGGCTCGTTGCCGTTGCTCGCCTTGAGCGCCACGTCGTGGAGGCCGCCCGTCCCGGCGGCCGGGGTGCCGGCCAGCGTGGCCGTGCCGTCGCCGTTGTCGGTGAGCGTCAGGCCGCTCGGCAGCTCGGACGTCGCCGAGATCGTCGCCGCGGGCTTGCCCTTGGTCGTGACGGTGAAGCTTCCCTCGACCCCGGCCGTGAACGACGCCGTCGCGTCGCTCGTGAAGCTCGGGGCCTTCACGACGGGCGCGAGCGTCGCGTTGAGCGCGTTGGCGAGCAGGCGCGTGCCGTCGGTGGACGCGTCCCAGAAGTCCGAGCGGGCGTCGCTCGACGGCGGGAAGAAGTTCAGGTAGATCGACTTCTCGCCGCGGACCACGAGCGGCTCGCCCGTGCTCCAGTGCGCGACCACGGTAGAACCCTCGGCCGGGGCCACCGGGATGCGGTAGCTGCTGCCGCCTCCGTCGAACGAGCCGACGCCGGCCAGCAGCGGGTCGTCGGCGTCGTCGACGACGAGGTGGGCGCGGCCGCCCCCGCCGCCCCCGGACGACACGACGGCCGAGTAGTCCTCGGTGCTGAACCGTCCGGCGATGCTGTCCGCTCCGGCGAAGGCTGCGACCACGACGTGCCCGCCGCCGTCGACGTAGTCGGCGAGGACGTCACCGAGAGCGCGCGGGTCCTGGAAGTTGCAGTCGTTCCACACCATCACGGCGTCGTACTGCTGCAGGTCCTGGAGCGTCGGGGTACCGGCACCACAAGCGGACTCGGGCAGGACGACGACGTCGGCGAAGCCGCCGGTCGCCTTCAGCTTGTCACGGGTGTCAGCGTCCCAGGACGCGCTCGCGTTCGCGTTGAGCAGGCCGACGGTGGGCTTGGCCTCCGGCTCGGCCTGCGCGGGCAGCGCGCCGAACGCGAGGGCGGACAGGACGAGCGCGACGAGCGTCGCGACGCTCACGAGGGACCGGGGCGAGGTCGCGGCCGTACGGCGCGATCGTCCCCCTCCCCCGCGGGCAGGCGTGATGGCATGACGAAACACGAGTTCTCCCAAGAAAGTGGCTGCGGGGCCGGTGAGGACCGCGGTGCACCGCCGCGTCGCGGCGGAGCTCCTGGCACCGTGGTCGACCCGCAACGTAACAGCGGTTTCGTCACCGTGTCCTCGGAACTGGGAGAAACTTCCGCAGGACCTCCTCAGCGCTTTGCTCGCGGCCGGCCTTCACGATGGTCCGGCGGGCGCTGCACCTGGAAGATCGCGCTCACCGGGACGGGAGCGCCCTCTTCATGGCCACGACGGTAGCGGTCAAAGGCGAAGACCAGCCGGGTCCACGGTCGCTGCGTCCCAAAGAACTCCGTCCCCGTCGAGGATCCACCTGACACTGTCAGTCGCCTCGGCGATGCGCGCGACGATGTCCGAGGCGAATACTTCGTCGGCGCACTCGAACGGGCACGCGTGGACGAGGGACATGTCGGGGGCGACGACGCCGTCGAGTATCTCGAATGGCCCTTCCCGCACCTCCCAGACGGTCTCCGGGGGGAGGTCCGCAAACAGCGTGAAGAATCGCCCAGCCGGAGCAGGCATCTGCACGACCCGGTCGATATCGCCCGGGGATCGCTCGCCGCCCAAGGCGACCAGCACCGACGCAGCTTGCTCGAACAGGCCCGGGTCGAGCGCGAGCAAGAATGCGCCCTTCATCCACACTCCTTGATGTAGCTCAGCGTCTCGCGGGGCGATCGCAGGATAGGCCTACCCTGCTGAGCTGCATGACGCCAGGCGGATCACTCCTGTTCGGCAAATCCCGTTGTCCGCGCCTCTGGACCACTCTGGCGGACATCTACCGAGGAACCATCTGATCCCGGTCACCGCTCACAGCGCCCACAACGCGCGCAGCTCAGCCCAAACGCGCGACGAACTCCGCCGGTACGCGATCAGCTAGCCACACCGCTTCGTTGCCTTGGTAGAAGGGGACTCCGCGCGACGCGGCAGCGGCCGCATCGATCATCAGCAGGAGGGGTGACGCGCTCTTTCGCCGTCCCACCATCTCGGCGGTCTCCATGTCCACGGACAGATGAACGAACTGGCGTCCCATCGGCAGCAGCCCGTCAGACTGGATCTGAACCCAGCTGCGCGGAGCCGTCCCGTGGAACAGGCGCTCGGGAGGTGCCATCGGCTGCCGTTGAATTCGAGCACGGACCGAGTGTCCGTACAGAGCCCTGATCCGGTCCCCCACGAGCTCATGCCGGCGTTTGCCAGCATCCTGGATCATCCGTTCCAATGCCTCACGGTCGACGGACAGCCACGCGCCTCCCCTCTCCCTGAGTGCGAACACGAGCTGTTCGACCGGCACCCAACCCTCCTGGTCCAGCTCAAGTTCGTAGAGCCACGGCTCGTGCCGAAGCGCATGTGACACAGCCCGGCTGAGGTCTGACGCCTCCACAGTCATCGTGCATTCTCCTCCGGCAGCCATTCGACATCCTGCGCAGCGACCTCGTAGGCACCTTCTCCGTCGATGTAGATCAGGTAGTGACGGATCGTCCAGAAGCCCCACGTCTCGCTCGGCTCCGCCGCGAGCAGGTCGCTGACCCACTCCGAGGGCACAACTTCGACAAGAGTGTCGTATGCACCCTCGATATGCCAGGCCGTGCAGTGGCCTTCGGCGCGAAACCGATATGCGCGCACCTTGTGGAACCTCAGGCCCCCTCGGAACATCGAGCCCTCGCGCTCGTAGAGGCAGCGAAGTTCTATGTCGCCGCCAGAGTGGAGAAGTGTCGCGGCCTCCGTACAGGCGGAAGGTTGCGGCGAGAGCGGTCCAATCATCCGCTTGCCAGATGCGGAGTTCACTGCGGCTCCGTTCCAGACAAATCCGATGACGGCCCGCCCATCCTGGCCTCCTGAGGTGTGAGGTCGTAACGATCATCCATCCACGTGAAAGATTCGTCATCGATCCGTCGAAGGACTGGCACAGCGCGGAGGGCAGCGGCGATCTCCTTCTGCTGCACGTGTTCGTCACCAGCAGAGCGGGCATACATCAGGACCTGCCAGGCGTCGAGGACCAGCCGGCCCTTGCCGTCCCAGTCGACACTAATGTCGCGCCCTGAATCGAGTTCGAAGCGACAGCCCCGACCATGCAGGATGAAGGTGCCGAGCCCTTCCAAACGTACAGAACGCACAGGAACTGTTCCATCCCGCGGTACTGCAAAGAGTCCCGTCCAGACCGTGGGGCGGTCGAGGCCCTTGAACTGAAGGACGAGCGCATCGAGGCATCGACTGGCGAGCTGGAGGAAACCCTCAACGTGTACTCCTGACGTCACCATCGGATTCGGTCAGCTCCCTTCGAGTCCGCCGATCGCACGAGCTCGTCGGCTGTCGGCCAGACCTGGCCCTCGCACATCCACGCACGCGGTGGACGATGAGTCTGTCTCCCTCAGACTTGCATCGGCGGACGATGAAGATCAACGAGGTCCGGGTCCCGCAACACGAACTCGTTCTCGAGGGCTTCCCAGCCCGCACGTGCCACAGCCTCAGCGTCCGACACTGGGACGAGCCACGGGACGACTACCTGACCTGCTGGGCCTGCGTAGGTTGCGAGCTCATCCGGGAAGTACACCGGACTGGTGATGTAGAAGCTCATGAGGCGCGATCCCTCGGTGATCGGACCGGCCGGTCCGATCACCTCACCGCGGAGCAACGCTCGTTCGTTCGTCAGCGCCATTAATCCGACCTGCAGCAGGAGCGACACCACGACATCGTGGCGCAGGGCCGGCGGCGCCAGCATCATCAGCTCTTGACGTATCGCCCGGCCGGAACGCGGCGACCGAAGGACATGGCGACTGAGTCCCAAGGTCGAGTAGGCAACAGACTCAAGGTCGGACCCCCTCGAGAGCTTCACGACCTGGAACGGCGTCCTCTCTCCGTCCGGATCGACAGACCAGCCCGCATCTATCCGGCCGAGATGCTTCTCGAGATGGTCTACGAGACTTTCGATCTCAGCCACCCCCAGCGAAGCGACCGTCGTCGTCACCGCGGTTCGGTTGCATGACGAACACCCTAGACTCGCCCACGATCGTAGATACCCAGGACTTCGGAGCGCGGTTGGCCTCAACTGGTTGCTACGACGTGCCCCGTGTCGACGGCCCGGACTGGAGTTTTTCGTACAAAGGTATGGCGCGGGCGAGGGGCAGGCGTGCGGGATGGCGTCGCACTAGTCCAGGGTGAAGGAGCGCGGGTCCGCGCCTTGGACCAGGTCAGGCGAAACGGCATTGCTCGCCCGAGCCGTACTCCCGTGAGTTCCGGGATCACGTCGTCCAAGTCGCTCGAAGGACGAGCATCTGCATTGCGTGTCGGCGCAGGATGCTTCAGAGTTCCGCATCAACCTTCGCAAGGAACCAGAGCAGTGTCTCGAGGGGCAGCTCGGGACGAAAGAGCGTCACCGTGCGTTCCCCGGTCGCTTCCCGCTCGAAGACCTCGGCGATCACCTCACCGTCGTCGAGGGTCAGCTCGAGCCCTATCCCGTCGCGCTCCCCCACCGAGCTCGCGAGTCTCGTCGAGAATCCTCCGGTCGACGACATGACTCACCCCCATCACTGCGAGTTCCGTGCCCGGGACGAAGAACGAGCACCCCGCCAGGGGCGGACGCGTCGCCTAGGCTCCCTCACTATCGCATCGCGTCACGAGCGAGATCAATCAGCATTGGGACGAGATCCGCTACTGATCCGGCGACGCTCTGACGAACCGCCGTCCGACGAACTCACTACGATCGATGGCGCTCGTCGGCGACGTCTCTCTGTACCGCCGATAGATCTCCCCGCCGGGCCAGTCCTCGTCGTACACCTCGAGGACCCACCGTGCGAGATCTCTGTGCCGGAAGTCCTCCGCTCCGTTCCGGACCTCCTGCAGCAAGGTCTCGAGCTCCGGCCACCGCGCGTCTCGGAGCACGTACTCCAGGATCTCCACCGCTCCGGGAGGCCAATTCTGGGTCAGATCGCCGAGTCGTGCGACCGCGAACTCACGGTCGACATACTCCGTGACAGCACTTCTTCGCACGTGCTCCAGCGTGCTCTCGAGATGCTCCACACCGGGGTGGAGCTGCGCCGAAGCCTGCACGTCCTCGATCCACTCACCAAAGGCCGCCTCAGGCGAGACATGACTCATCGAGCGCCCTCCCGAACCCCGGCGATCCCACGGGTCCTCACCCTGCGAGCCGAGCGGGCAGCGCCGCGTAGCCGCGCAGGATCCTCGTCGAGCGTCGCTCGGCACCGGGCTGGAGGGTCAGGTTCGGGTAGCGGGTGAGGAGGGTGCGCAGCCCGACTTCGCCCTCCATGCGCGCGAGGGCGGCACCCAGGCAGTAGTGGCGGCCGGAGGAGAACGAGACGTGCTGGTCGGCGTTCTCGCGGCTGACGTCGAAGCGCTGCGGGTCGGCGAACACGTCAGGGTCGCGGTTGGCGCCCGCGAGCAGGGTCGTGACGACCGAGCCGCGTGGCACCTCGCGTCCGCCGAGCACCGTGTCGTTGACGACGCTGCGGCCGGTGAGGAGCACGGGCGGGTCGTAGCGCAGCACCTCGTCGACCGCGCGCGACCACAGGTCCGGCTTCTCCTGCAGGAGCTCGAGCTGCTCGGGGTGCTCGTGGAGCAGGGCGATGCCGTTGCCGAGCAGGTTCACGGTGGTCTCGAACCCAGCGGCGAGCACGAGGCCGGCGGTCGCCTTGAGCTCGAGGTCGGTCAGCTCGACCCCGTCGTCGTCCTGCGCGAGCACGAGCTGGCTGAGCAGGTCGTCGCCAGGGTTGCGGCGGACGGCGGCGATGTGGTCGTCGAGCCAGCGTTCGAACGCGCGCAGCGAGCGCTCGACCGCACGGAAGCGTCCCAGCGGGAGCCCGAGGTCGAGGCTGGGCGCGGCCCCCTCGCCGAACTCCAGCACCTTGTCGCGCTGGTCGTGCGGAACCCCGAGGATCTCCGCGATGACCGTGACCGGCAGCAGTGCGCAGTAGCGCTCGACGAGGTCGACGGTCCCGTCGTCGCTGCTGGCGAGGTCGTCGAGCAGCTGGTCGGCGATGTCCTGGGTCCGGTCCTGCAGCCCCCGTACCGCCTTGACGGAGAAGACGCGCGTCACGAGCTTCCGGTAGCGGGTGTGCTCGGGCGGCTCGACGGACAGCAGCGAAGGCGGCGTCAGAGGTCCGATCGGGGTGCTGCTGTCGGCCCAGCGGCGCACGGGACCGAGCAGCCCGCCCGTGCCGAAGTCGAGGCCGGCGTGCACGTCGGGGCTGCCGAGCACCTCCTTGACCACCGGGTGCGTGGCCGTGACGTACGCGAAGGCGCTCTTGTGCAGCGCCCCGCTCGCGCGCACCTCCTCGAAGAGGTCGAGCGGCAGGCCTCCCCCGGCCTGGCCGTCGCTGCCGGTCGAGGTCGCCATGATCAGCCGAGCCTGCAGGTCGCCGCGACGGGCTCCGGCCTGGATCCCGAAGCGCGGCAGCGCATGGTTGAGTCCCCAGCGCGTCAGCGACGCCGCCTCGTCGAGGATCTGCACGATGGACCTCCGATGCTCGGTTGAGCCCAGTATCAGGTACGGTCCGCGCTCGCGCGGCCCGTCTCGCGTCCTGACGGTGACCTCGACCCATGGGACGCGAACCGTGTCAGGCTCACCACGGCATCTCCCGACCGACGCTGATCGTGCGCTCGCGCGGCAGCCGCAGGACATCGACGGGGTCCGGGCTGAGGCGCACGAGCGTCAGGAAGATCCGCTGGCGCCAGCGCGGCATGCCCGACCGCGGGCTGAACTTCACGACCGGCACGGAGGTGAAGTAGATCGCGCGGTCGAGGTCGACGTGGTCGAGCTCGACCTCCGCGAGCGGGATGGCCTGCTCCAGCACGGCGAGGAGGTCCGGTCTCTCGCGGTAGCCGAACGTCGCGTGGACGTGCACGATGCCGTCGGTCGGGTCGTCCAGGACGTCGACGACCACGCGCTCGTCGTGCCGCACCGCGGGCACGTCCACAGACTCCCAGCTGAGCAGGACGGTCGTGGTGTGCAGGACGTGGTTGAGGTCGAGCATCGCGTCGAGCGCGATCGGCACGACGCCTGGCCCTCGGGTCAGGTAGACGGCCGTCCCGGGCACGCGGGCGAGTCCTGCCTCCGTCTCGCGGATACGAGGCACGAGGTCCTCGACCGGTCCCTCGGCGTCGGCGCGCGCGGCCTCGATGCGCCGCTGGCCGGCGCGCCACGTCGTCATCGTCAGGACGAGGATCGCGCCCATGCCGAGCGGGAGCCAGCCCCCGGACCGGACCTTCGGCAGGTTCGCAGCGAGGAAGACGAGCTCGACGACGAGGATGGCCGCGCCCACGAGGAACCCCGGCGACACCCTGCCGTCGCACCGCCAGCGGTAGGTGAGGTACAGCAGCGTCGTCACCGTGATCGTCGAGGTGACGGCGACCCCGTAGGCCGACGCCAGCGACGCCGAGCTGCGGAAGATGAGGACGACCGCCAGGACGGCGAGGCCGAGCGTCCAATTCACGGCCGGCAGGTAGATCTGCCGGGCGTGGTGCCGCGACGTGTGCGTCGTCCGCAGGTGCGGGAGGAAGCCCAGCCGGGACGCCTGGTGGACGACGCTGAACGCCCCGGAGATGACCGCCTGCGAGGCGATGATCGTGGCCAGCGTCGCCAGGACCACCATCGGCAGCTGGGCCCAGCCGGGCACGATGGCGAAGAACGGGTTGCCCACGGCCGTCGACGAGCCGGCGACCGCTGCCGCCTGCCCGAGGTAGCTGAGCACGAGCGCCGGCAGGACGACGAACACCCACGCCCTCGCGATGGCCTGACGGCCGAAGTGCCCGAGGTCGGCGTAGAGCGCCTCCGCGCCCGTCACCGCCAGGACGACGGAACCGAGCGACAGGAACGCGATCAGCGGCTCGTCACGGAAGTACAGGACGATCCAGTGCGGCGAGAGCGCCTCGAGCGCCGCGGGCTCCTTCGCGACGGCGAGCGCTCCCCACAGCGCGGTGGAGGCGAACCACACGACCATGACGGGCCCGAACAGCCTGCCGATCCTGCCGGTGCCGAACCGCTGGATCACGAACAGCCCGACGAGGACGGCGAACGCGAACGGCACGACCACGTGCGACCACGACGGGTCGAGCAGCTCGAGCCCCTCGGCCGCCGACAGCACCGAGATGGCGGGGGTGATCACGCTGTCGCCGAGGAACATCGCCGCGCCGAAGACGCCCAGCAGGCTCACCACGGCCAGCACCCGACCCGGCGCCAGTCGCTGGCGGAGCAGCCCGACCAGCGCGAGCAGACCACCCTCGCCGTCGTTGTCGGCACGCAGGAGCAGGCGCACGTAGAGCACCGTCACGATCAGCATCATCGACCAGACGATGGTCGAGACCATGCCGTAGACGAGCGGCCGCGCGACGGCGCCGCCTCCCGACGTGTCGGCCTGGAGCACGGCACTCATCGCGTACAACGTGCTCGTCCCGATGTCGCCGAAGACGATGCCCACCGCACCCAGCACCATGAACGGTCCGCCCGACGGCCGCCCTGCACTCCGCTCTGTCACGGGCTCGAGCGTATGCCGGTCGCCGGCGCTTGCAGGGCAACCGCGCACGCGTCCAGCGTTCGGTCGACGTTCGTACCGGTAGGGCCGGGAACGACAGAACCCGCGCCCTCGAGGGGCACGGGTTCTGTCGGACTTCTTCGTGGGAGTCCTGAGTCGAGCCAATCTCAACGTCCCGAGCGTCAACGGGCGCCTTCCGCCCGTCTTGCCAAGGCGATCCGAGACGAGACGGCACGGTCGCCTCACGCCGGCGCTGCGAGAGCACGTTGCTGCGTACTACACGCAGAACGAAGTGAGTGCCCTCAACACGGCCGAGCATTTTGGGATCGGCAAGAGCACGGTGCTCAAGATCCTCAAGGCCTCTGGTGCCGAAGTGCGACCGCAGGGCCGCCGCATTGGGTGAGCCTCCCGGCTTTCGTGTGGGTCACTCGAGAGGAGTCGCTCTCGTGGAGTGACAACACCGCGAGTGGCGCGCAGCGCGTCAGCCGTGCTGCGCGATGAGGTCGTTCGCCGCCTTCTCCGCGACGAGGTAGACCGCAGAAGCGATGAAGAACACGGCGACGGACTGTTCCGGCTGTAGGGTCAACCGAGCGAACTTGCCGCTCCACCGAGCGCTACCGCGTGTCGGTGCCATGCTGTCCACACCACGGCTTTAGGCGCCTGCAGTGAATTGCCACTCGGTGCCGATGAGGTTGACGGTCTCGACTGCAGCCTCAGCAGGAACGTCGAGTGCGCAGGCACGCGTACCTACCCTCCACCACGTCGGTGGGACAAGTACTACGCAACTCGCCGTATGCGCCTCTCCGTCCGTCGCGCCCGAGGAACCAGGGTGCGCGCCCGTCGAGCAGGTGCACTTAGACCGTCGATCGCTCCCCATGGCTGCGTCGATGCTTCGCCAAGTCTGCCGGTGGTGGATGCACGGTGGCCCCGCACTCGAGGCAGAGGTATTCAGCGACGCCTGTCCGGTGGAATCCGCGGAATGCGTAGTTCGACGGGCAGTCCGGGTTCAGGCAGAAGTCGGAGGATTCGTGCTCGTCCGACTCCACTGTGCTTCCGGCTGGGGCTTCAGATCCGCTGCGCACCTCTGACCCGCATTCCTCGCAGCGATGTGGGACGGACGTCATGGTGAACCTCCCGCTTCCCTCGCGACTGTGTACCGCGGCGCGTCGGGAGGAGTACGTTCCGGACTGACCGTATTGGGAAGCCTACGCAGTTTTTGCAGGGCCATCAACAACCCAGAAGATGATGAACATGAAGGCAAAGTCAACAGCAGGCGCAGTCGTGGCAGCTGTGTGTCTCACACTGACCGCGGGCTCGGTCGTCTCATCCGCGAACGCGGCGGTTGGTATCTGCCGCAAGGCCAATGACCCCTCGGGCAACGGTTCGTACGTCCACTACGACGTCAACGGCAAGTGCAGTGGCGAGGACGTCGACACTTGGCGAGTGAAGGTCGGGCTCGCCAAGGAAGACATCAACTGGGGACCGATCCCGAACGACTGGCCGACGGTCTCGGGCTCGTACAGCAGCTACTCGACCTGGGCGGCGCGAGGGGCCAACCGGTACAAGGAGAACCTTGAGTACTGCTCCGACCTGCCAGACAACTGGAAGTTCAAGAGCGTTTCCTACTACCAGGTCGATTACAACAACGGCGTGACGGATGGAAGCCGGGGACTCTCCGGCGAGAAGCGCTACTGCTGAGGGCTGGCATCTGTGCAGAGAACAGAGCCGTCCCACGCGCTTCGCGTGGATGGGCTCCACATCCGGCGAAGAGGCGGGTTCCAGCTCTCGGTTCCGACGTTCGAACTTACGGCTGGGATCACGCTTCTGACCGGCGCCAACGGCTCGGGGAAGTCGACCTTGCTAGAAGCTCTCTCGGGCCTGCACCTTCGTTGCCTCGATGAACTGGCAGTATGCGGCCTGAGCGTGAAGCAGAGGAACTCACGAGCGGCCGCGTTCAAGCTCATGGGCTACATGCCCCAGGCGCTGGTGCTCCCTTCCCGGTGGACGGTTCGCGAGTACCTCGACTACGCGGGTTGGCTCAAGAGAGTCTCGCCGAAGGACGCCGCCGCGTCGGCACGTGAGCTGTCGGAGAAGCTGGAGTTCTCCCAGTTCTTGAGTCGTCGGATCGGTGGCCTCTCAGGTGGTTTCAGGCGAAGAGTTCTGGTTGCCCAGGCGATGATCGCCGCGCCGGCAGTCCTCCTCTTGGATGAACCGTTTGCGGGCCTCGACCAGGAGACATCGCACCTACTGCGAACGGTGTTGATTTCAGCCGATACCGCTCCATCGATACTGCTCACCGATCACGGGCGCGACGCCGCCGACATCGCTGACACTCACCTGACCATCGCTGGAGGTGTCCTTGAACCGCTTGTGGTCTGACATCTGGAAGACGCTGCGTGGCCCGGTTAGCCTCAAGGGTTTCCTCGCGTTGTCGGCCGCCATCCTCCTCTATTACTTCGTCATCCGGGTATCGAGTGTCACCAGTTCGCCCCGAGACGCTCAGTTTCTCTACGGCTCGACGGCGCAGCTGCTCATGCCGATCGCAGGAGCCATGGGTACCTTCGCGGTCGTTAGTGCCAGGCCGCGGGGGCTGCGAGACCTCCTGAGGCAAAGCACGCGCACGCGATTCGTCTGCGACATGCAGACGTTGGCTCACGGGTACGTGGCACTCACGCTCCAGACGTTGCTGTTCGCGTTCGCGTTGACGGTGATCAACGTTGTCCAAGTCGGCGAGCCGCAGATCGGCGTTGCCCAGCTGCTCTATCCTCCGGCATTCTCGCTTCTCGGAATCTCGGTCGGCTACCTCGTTGGAGCCGCGATCGATGTACTGCTACGACTGCCGTTGGCGGGAGCGTACGTGTTTGCGCTCTTGGTTGGCTTGATCATCTTCATTCTCGCGATCTCATTGCCGTCCTCACTCAGCGCGAAAGACGCTGAACGCTACAGCTTTGTCATCACGTCTCGAGCTCTTGAGCCGTCCGCTCAAGTCTCGACGGAGTTGCTGTTCGCCCACGAGGCGGTAGCTGCTTCGGCGGCTCTCTTCCTGTTTGCCACGGTCGGCGCACTGTTGCTAGTCAACAGCCGATCGAGGATCGTCTCTCTTGCCTTCGCTGGGCTCACGGTAGTGGTTTTAGCCCTTGGGATCCAGGGGGTCGGGGCCGTGAGTGCCCCCATCGTGGAGCGACCTCAGGCAGGGAACTTCGCCTGCATCGGGAACAAGTACACCGTCTGTGCCTTCACGAATGAGAAGACGGGCGCGGCGCGTCTTCAGAAAGCCCAGGCCAGAATCGGACGGCAGCTTCCCACGTCGATGGTTCCACGAATGATCGTGCAGCGTGGGTTGCAAGTAGAGGGTAGGCAAGCCGGGCCCACTGCCTACTTTTTAGAGACCCCAAGCAGTGACGAGAAGGCCGTCGTCTACGTCGCAGAGTTCGTCTTCAAGGCTAGCGGCTGCTCTGCAGACCAAGTCTTTACTGACTCGCGCTTGCGATTGCTCTACGACTATGTCGTCCAGCAGGGGTCATCGCCCGGGCCGGCGGACCAGTCGACCGATCAGATGATTGCGTCTGCACGACGCGCGATGCAGAACTGCGCCAAGAATTGACACGGGTACGCATAACAGGCCTCTCCGGTCCTGACTGCTTGCTAATCATCCTCGCCTACGCGACCGGAGCTGGCTGCGCTCTTCTTGCCGACGTACTCGTGCGATCTGGATCTCTCTCGGCGATCAGTTTCGGTCAGGACTCACGATGGAACGTCGTGAGCGAGGTACTGGTACCGCTGACAATGGGAACGCTTGCCTCTTACTACGCGTCGGGAGACGACATTGCCGAGATGCGGGCACGAGTTGGTTCGATGACACGACTGTCCGCCGCAGCGCGTCCGACAATCGTATGCAGCGTCGCATTCGCGTTAGCCTTACCGCTAGTGTCGCGAATGGATCCGGCGGCGGCACTGCTGGCGAGCAGAAACTTTGCCGTGACCTATTTTTGCTGCGCGACCGTGAAGTTCGTCTTCTCAACGCGAATCTATCTCGCGAGCGGTGCGATCCTCTTTTTTGCTAGCACATTCTCCGGCAGCGTCTCGGAGCAAGGACTACTAGGGATCTTCTACTGGGATCCGACGAACTACAGAGACGCATCCCTGAGCGCTCTTTTCCTTGTCGCAGGTATCGTCTTGTTCGCTAGCTCGAAAAATGGTCGAAAACTGTAGCCAAGGCATCGAGAATGTCTGGTGGCGTTACAGATCAGGCATCTGGAGGTAGGTCTTGGCCTGTCTAGCGGCGACAACATGACACGCGCGCTGTTCCTGCCGCCGAACTTCCCCTTAGACCGGATCGGGTAGGCGAGAGATCCCGCCCTGAGATTCAGGTCGGCCATCGTTCCTGGAATCGAAATCTCTGCTGCAAGGGCGGATACAGCACAGTGTGCCGTTCTCCGGGGGCCAGAGCGCAGGTGTCACCAGTAGTCGGTGCTCTTGGCGGTGTTGACTACCCAACCGTTGGCTTGGATCCATCTGCATCCGCACCCTCGCCCGCGCGAGATGTAGACCTGTCAGTGTCCGAGCAGGTCGAGGAGCGCGGTGGCCGGGTGCGTCGCGGCGTAAACAGCGTTGGCGAATATGAAGCCGAAGCCGGTCGCAGAGACAGCAGCCACCACGAGGAGCGTCGTATGCATGCCGCGCGCCCCGGTGGCCCGAGCAGCGGTCGCGCGACGGTGCAGCGACCACGCTGCAGTCATCACAGCCACAATGAGAAGGACTGCGATCACGACCGCCATAGACCATTGGTAGGTCGCGACGTCGTCGACGAGGGCCTGGCTTGGTGCGGCCAGTGGGCCGGGCGCCGCGAGGCTCGCGCGCATCGCCGCCACCGCGCTCCCGAGCGGTCCACGCGGGTCATCAGGCAGCAAAGGGAGCAGCGCGATTGACGGAGCCGCCGTCGCCTGGACGTTGGCCGCAAGGACGAAGGCGACGAGGGGAATGACCGCGGTCACTGCCGTGGCAGCGGTCGTGACCCGCGAGTTGTTCCGAAGTCGCCTCGTCCACAGCTCACGCGCGAGCAAGGTCAGCACACCTAGGCCCACGACGCAGATGACGATCTTCGTCGCGTGCCAGACCATCCAGTAGTCCACGACGTGCTGCAGGGTCGACGGGAACGACGCGGCGCCGGAGCGCCAGAAGTCGACGACACCCCGCCCGAGCTCGGCGCAGACGTCGGACAGGTCACGCGAACCGTGAACGGCGCCGGAGACAGCCGCAGGAGTCGTCATGAAAGCGGCCACGAGGGCGACCGCCGTCCCAGTCAAGAGAGGAAGCTTCGCCCGCTGGCGTGCACCTGTGATCGACATGTCTCGAGGCTAGGAGCAGGCACCCCGTCCAATCGTCAGTCCTGGGTTCGGCTTGTCCATCAGACCTCAGGATGACGCGGGCGATGAGATCACTGCAGCGGAGAGGAACATCCGGGCCAGCTGCTCCTGAGTCGCGATCACCGAACGATCACCGTGAAGCAGGTCAGCCGCCCGGCGCGGTCGTGCAGGACGACGGCGCTCGCACCGGGCGCGAGCGCCAGGAGGGCCGGGTTGAACGCGACGCCGTCGCGCCACTCGCCCGGCAGCGACTCGAGTGCACCGTGGTCGTCTACCTGGACCCACCACCCCCCGGGATCGTGCTCGACGGCGATGACCAGCGTGCCGCCGACCGCGAGATCGATCGTCGCGCCCTCCAGCTCTTCAGGGTGGTGCAAGCGTGGAGGGCACGCCGAGACGGCTGCGTCCTCAGGCACGACGGAGGTCGAGGGCCGGGCCGCTCGTCGGCGTGCCGTGCTGCATGATCTCCCAGGTGCGGGACAGGGGGTCCTTCCCGAACAGGGTCGGCACGGAGGGGAAGTAACCCTCGCCCATGCCCGAGGAGTCGGACGTCCACAGCCAGACGAGCTCGTCGTCGAACGGCACGTGCATGCTCGGCACGCGCTCGATCCTCGAGCGGGCCGTGAACCCGCCGCGCAAGGGGTCGTGGCGGTTCTTGGACAGCGCCCGGTAGGTCCGGCCGTCGACCTTCACGGTCTTCCTGGCGTTGAGGATGGTCGCACCGATCGCCCCGTTCTTGGCGTGCCGGTCGACCTTGACGACCACGGGCACGTCGGCGCCGTCGTACGAACCCTTGGAGTAGGTGGAGATCGTGCCGATCCACGTGCGTCCGGCGAACTGGTGCTGCAGCAGGGCGTCCTCGCTCACGCGCAGCTCAGGGGTCAGCGCGGTGACCTTGCCGTCGGTGACGTCGGCCTGGTAGACGGTCGTGGCGTAGGCGTGGTTGCGGCTCAGCTTGTTGATGACGGACGACGACATCGGCAGGGCGCGACCATCGGCGGTGACGAACCGCTCGCCCCCGCGGGCCACGCCGCCCCACGGGTGGTCGGCGTCGGTCGTGGGCAGACGCAGACCACGCTGACCGGCGTAGAGCTTCGTGCAGACCGTCTTCGCGCCATGCCCTGTGTGGGCGGCGCACACGGCGGAGCGGTCGGGGGTCGCGGCGCTGCTGCAGGCGGGGACGAGCGCGGCACAGGCTGCCACGGCGGCGATGATCGTCGATCGGCGAGTACGGGTGGATGTCATGCCAGCGACGCTAGGAGCGTCGGAGTCGCCGGGGAGGAGATGTCACGAGGTCGATGCACTTTCGTGACAGGTCTGCGACAGGGACTCCTCGGCCCACCGCAGCTCCACCCGGCCACCGCCGGTGACCGCGTCGTTGCCGACCTCCAGGCGTGCGCCGAGGACCGTCGCCTGTCCGACGGCGATCGACAGACCGAGTCCGGTTCCGCGGCCCGAGGTGACGAACCTGTCGGTCGCCGTCGAGAGGAGGTGCCCGGCGAAGCCGTCGCCGTGGTCGACCACCGCGAGACCTGCGTCGGTGACCTCGACGCGGACGGGACCGCGACCGTGGACGAGCGCGTTGTCGACGAGGTTGGCCACGACACGGCGCAGTCGACGCGGGTCCGTGCAGGCGCGAGCGGCTCCGACCACGTCCACGCTCGCCCCGCGGTCCTGCAGGAGGTCCGAGCAGAGTGCGGCGACGTCGACGTCCTCCACCTGTGCGCGCTCCGCGCCCGAGTCGAGTCGGGAGACCTCGAGGAGGTCCTCGACGAGCTGGCTCAAGGCCCGACTCTGCTTCCTCACCATCGCCGAGACGTCGTCGTCCGGCAGGAGGTGGGACGCCGTGACCAGGCCGGTCACCGGCGTGCGCAGCTCGTGCGCCACGTCGGCGGAGAATCGTCGTTCGCGCTCGATCCGCTCGGCCACCCTGGCGGCCATGTCGTCGACGACCCGACCGAGCTGGGCCACCTCGTCCCGTCCCCGCAGGTGCGTGCGGGCGTCCAGGTCTCCCTCCGCGATACGACGTGCCACCTCGGCGGCGCGACGCAGCCGCCGACTGAGGGCACCGGCCGCCACGTAGCCGCCCAGACCGGTGAGCACCACGATCCCCGACGACGACACGACCAACGTCCTGCGCAGGTCCGCCAAGGCCCGCCGGTCGGCCTGCCCCGAGGCGACCACCTCGATGGTGGTCGTCCCGCCGTCAGGCTCCTCCACGGTCGCCTCGGCCCGTGCTCCCGGACCGCGATCGCCGGCGCCGGGCTCGGCCGTCCCCGGCGGAGCCCCGACCACGAGCCCGCCGCCCGAGACGATCCTGGCGCCCTGGGGCAGGTCGTCGCCCCGGGAGTACGCGGCCGCTGCGCTCCGGGCACGCTCGGCGGCGTCGTCGCGCAGGTCGCTCGCGCGGCGTGACTCGCTCGCCCCGTAGATCACGACGCTGATGACCGCGACGACCACGACGGCGACCAGCACGAAGGCCGCCGTGAGCCGGGCGCGCATGCTGCTCACGTGCGCACCGCCCGGTACCCGACACCCCACACCGTCTCGATCGCCTCGGCCCCGAGCTTCGCGCGCAGGCGCTGCACGTGGACGTCGACGAGGCGGGTGTCCCCGTCCCAGTCGTAGTCCCAGACCGCCGTGAGCAGGTCCCGACGGCTGCGGACCTCGCCGACGTGTCGCGCCAGCTCGACGATGAGGCGGAACTCGGTCGGCGTGACGGCGAGACGCTCACCGTCACGTCTGACCTCCATCGCGTTCACGTCGACCAGGCAACCGCCGAGCCGCAGCTGCCCCTCCCGAGCCCCGGAGCCTGCACGTCGGAGCACCGACCGCAGACGGGCGAGCAGCACCTCCGGCACGAACGGCTTCTCCACGTAGTCGTCCGCGCCCGCCTCGAGACCGGCGACGACGTCCGCCGGTGCCGTGCGCGCGGTCAGCATCACGACGGGCACCGTGCTGTCGCTGCGGATCGTGCGACACACGGCGACGCCGTCGAGGCCGGGGAGCATCACGTCCAGCAGCACCAGGTCGGGGCGACGCTCGAAGAACGCGGCCAGCCCAGCCGGACCAGCCGCAGCCGTCCGCACCGCGTAGCCCTCACGCTCCAGGATCCGCTGGAGCCCGGTACGGATCGTCTCGTCGTCCTCGACCAGCAACACGTCCACCGCGCCAGTATGGACGGCGGCCGGAACGGGAGGTCTGGCCGGACGGTGGGCATGTGTCAATCAGACGTTCATGTGCTCCTCCCCCGGGCGCTGCATCAAGAGGTGATGGGTGATCGGACGGCCTGAACAGAAGGTTGCCAAGGGAAACCATCAAGCTGCCATACGAACGCCTGGATCTCGTTCTTCGACGTTGACAGCGGTCCGTCTCGGGCGGAGCGTCAGCAGCACCATCGATCGAGGGGGATCTGATGAAGCAACGCATCCCGGGCAAGACGCTCGGACTCGGACTGTCGGCCGCAGCCATCACCGCAAGCCTGGCTCTGGCCGTCTCGGCGCCGTCGACGGCCGCGCCCGCCCACGAGTCTCGCGCGGCATCGCCGGCCGCCACTACTGACCTGCACAAGGTGCACGTCAACTCCACGGGTTCGACGAGGCTGTTCGCCACACCCAACGGTGAGGCGTACTACGGCTGGCTCGCCCCGTGCACCAACTTCTACCGCGAAACCATCGTGAACGGGCGCTACCACTCCCCTGACCTCGGCGGCTACGTGTCGACCGACAAGGCCGGCCCCGGATGGTGCGGGGACTGACCGGCATGTCGAGGTTCGGGGGAATCACCATGACGAGGAAGTCCGCTTCGATGCGGCGGCCGGGCTTGCGCCTGCTGGGCGTCGCCGCGCTCCTGGTCGGGCTGGTGGGGGTCGCGCCGGCGGCGCAGGCCGACGGCACGTACTGCGGGTACCCGGTGCTCGGAGCGATCGAGGCGAAGTACCGGGCGATGGCTCCGAATCCGAATCGTGCGTGGGAGAGCAAGCTCGGCTGTCCACAGTCCGGCGAGAAGCGCACGCCGGACGGTCGAGGACGTTTCACTACCTTCGCCGGAGGCACGATCTACTGGACCTCGGCAACCGGTGCACACGCCGTGTGGGGTGAGATCGGCAAGAAGTGGGGACAGCTGGGCTGGGAGCGCGGCGCGCTGGGATACCCCAAGGCCGATGAGTTCACCAACCCCGACGGCGTCGGCAAACGACAGGAGTACGAGGGCGGCACCATCTACTGGAACCCCAACGCGGGCGCTTTCGCTGTCTGGGGTCGGATCGGAGAGCTGTGGGGTCAGTTCGGGTACGAGGGCGGGTCGTTCGGCTATCCCACGAGCGATGAGTTCTCGATCTCTGGCGGCGGGAAGACGCAGGCGTACCAGAACGCCACGCTCGCTTGGTATCCCGGCACGGGCGACGAGAACAAGCCAGGCTGCACCAGTGAGTGCGTCGTCTACCGGGCCTCGTGCTCAGGGCCGTGGGCTGAGGAAGTCGAGGTCTTCCGCAACCTCACCAACGGTCGCCAGTCAGTCTCGATCCGTCCGACCGCGGCCGCCTACACCGACGCTCAGGACGACGAGCCGAGGTTCTGGAACGAGATCTGGAGCTGTGTCCCCTACCCGAAGGGGCTGAGCGATGACCAGGGGGAATCGCTCTACAAGCAGATGGCGTGCCACGACCGATTCGCTGACGTCACAGGCCACGGCGGCGACACCTGGGATCTGGAGGCCTGGCGCTCCAACCAGCCCTGGAGCTATGTCACCAACCCGATCTACCTGCCGTTCCACGAGTGCAACTGGGATTGACCGCCAGCGGTCCTGGTGCAGGTCGCCGGCTTCAGGTGTGTAGCCCTGAAGCCGGCGACTTCGAGCTCGCCTCCGCGTCCCTTCGATGGTTAGTCCAGGTTCAGCGGACCGGATGCCGGCTGGTTAGTTGTGATGTCCAGGGACGTTGTTTCTCTGGATAGGTGAAGGCCTCCGGGGTGAGAGTGGAGCTGTCTAGGTTCCGTTCTCTTCCCAGGAGGCCTTCGTGGTCCACGCTAACGCTGCTCTGACTCCTCGTGCTCGGCTCCGGCTGGCTCGGTTGATCGTGGAGGACGGTTGGAGGCCCGCTGACGCGGCGAAGATGTTCATGGTCTCGACCGTCACGGCCCGCAAGTGGGCGAACAGGTTCCGCTGCGAGGGGCCGGCTGGGATGCTCGACCGGTCCAGTCGTCCGCGGACGTGTCCGCATCGCACATCCGAGCGGGTGAAGCGCCAGATCGTCTCCCTGCGGTGGCGACAGCGCCTCGGGCCGGTGCAGATCGGTGGCCGGCTCGGCCTCGCGCCCTCGACCGTCCACGCGGTCCTGGTGCGGTGTCGGATGAACCGGCTCAGTCACATCGACCGGGTCACCGGTGAGCCGATCCGCCGCTATGAGCACCCGCACCCGGGATCGCTGATCCATGTCGACGTCACCAAGTTCGGCAACATTCCCGACGGCGGCGGCTGGCGCTACGTCGGCAAGGCCCAGGGTGACCGCAACCGGGCGGCGACCGTGCTGCGCACCGGGGCACCACGCAGCAAAACCCACGAACCGCTCATCGGGACGGCGTTCCTGCACACCGTCATCGACGACCACTCCCGCGTCGCCTATGTCGAGGTCTGCACCGATGAGAAAGCCGTCACCGCGATCGGTGTCCTGCGCCGGGCCGTTGCCTGGTTCGCCGAGCGCGGTGTCACCGTCGAACGAGTGTTGTCCGACAACGGCAGCTGCTACCGCGCTCACGCCTGGACACAGGCCTGCACAGACCTCGGGATCACCCCGAAACGGACACGGCCCTACCGGCCCCAGACCAACGGCAAGATCGAGCGCTTCCACCGCACCCTGGCCGAGGGGTGGGCCTACGCCCGCTTCTACAGCTCAGAGACCGAACGCCGAGCCGCCCTGCCCGGCTGGATCCACTACTACAATCACCACCGGCCCCACTCAGCCATCGGAGCACTGCCACCCATCAGCAGGATCGCCAACAACCTGCCTGGACATCACAGTTAGTCGGTCTCGAGGGTGTAGCCGAATTTGTTGAGTGCGACGCTGATCGGGACGTAGATGAGGGTGCTGTAACAGGTCGGGGTGACGTCAGGGTTGTGGTCCTGGAATTCCCACTGAGTGGTGTCTCCAGCAAGGATGATGCCTCGAGCCTGCTTCTCACCATTGGCGTAGGTGTCGCACACGGGGCTTCCGCTGCCACCTCCCGCGACCATGCCGAGACCGCCGTTGCGAACTCTCACGTACCAGCTGACCTCGTGACCCCCGAAGGCGTAGTCGTCGCCCGGTGCTGGCGCCGCGTTGAGTGCCGATGTTGGCGCCGGATGCTGTCGCCAGCAAGAGGTGACCACCATCAAGCGCTGCGCGGTCCGGCTGGGCATGTCCCACCTTCAAGGGGCGGATTCTGGCTCTTCTGGACCGTGCCCAGCATCACCACCTCGCCGTGGATCCAACTTTTCGCAAGAGCCTGAACCAAGACGTGTTCGCGGCACTGTTCCTCGAAGGCGACCAGGTCGCTGAGGTCGATGTCTCCCGCCCTTCCAGCGCGTCTCGACGACCGCCAGCGATCACGCTCGACCACGAGGTACGACACGAACGGCGATGACCACGGAGGCAATCCAGCGCCACCGCCAAAGCGTTCGGGACGTGGACGCGCCCAGCATCTTCTGATGAAAGAAACGACAGAACCCGCGCCCTTGAGGGGCACGGGTTCTGTCGGTTTTCTTCGTGGTAGTCCTGAGTCGAGCTAATCTCAACGTCGCGAGCGCTGAGGGACCCCTTCCATCCGTCTTGCCGAGACGCTCCGAGACGAGACAGCGCGGTCGCCTCACGCCGTCACTACGAGAGCAGGTTGCTGCTTACTACACACAGAACGACGTGAGCGCACTCAAGACGGCCGAGCACTTCGGGATCGGCAAGAGCACAGTGCTCAAGATCCTCCAGTCTTCCGGAGCGGATGTGCGACCGCGAGGACGCCGCCTCAGGTAGACCTCCCACCAACCAGGACCGCGGCGACACCGCTGACGATGAACAACGGAGACAGGCGAACGACAGCACCGGCGACGTCCCACGGCTGCTGAGTCGCTATCCCGCCTTCGCAGGCGCCGATAAGCCAACCTCACACCATGCCAGCCTGAGCCGTCGACCTCCCGACGCGCCGAAGGTCGACGGCTCGTCGCTCCCCTGCGGTTTGTGGCGCGGCAGATCCTGGGTGTGCTCAGTCGCGGTCCTCGGGGAGTGGTCGTCGGTAGATGATGCCCAACACGGCGCCCAGGGTGTTGAGGCTCATCAGGTACCCGAAGAGCTTCCAGTTGAGGGCGTTGTCGGTGACGAGGGCGAGCACGCCGATGAAGATGAGGGCGAGGATCGCGACGATCACCCATTGGATGACGTAGAGACGAACTACCTGGGAGGATGTGCGCGGGGTGGACGTCATGGTGTCTTCCTTTCCAGAGTCCTTGAAACGGGCGGCATGACAGCCGGCGGTTGCGGGTCAGTCAAACGACTGCGGGCATGGTTGTCAGAACCGGGCGATGTCCCTCGTCGCCGTGGACGAGGGACATCGCCCGGCGCCCGTGCGTCAGGCGCGGCGCCGGCGCAGTGCCAGTGCCGACCCCAAGGCGATGGCGAGGACGCCGGTCGCCAGGAGGGCGAGCTGGGGACCGCCCGCGTCCGGAAGCGGGCCGCCGCCGCGTCCAGGCCTCGTCACGCCGGTGCCGGTCCCGGGGTCGGGGGTGCCGCCGCCGTCGGGCACGGTCGGCGTCGGGGTGGGCGTGGGTGTCGCAGCCTTGACGTTGACCAGCTCGCCGGCGTCGCCGGTCGGGTCCGCCGCGGACAGGGTGGCGGTGAGTTGACGGTCCGAGCGGACGTAGCCGTCCGGAGCCTGCGCCTCCACGACCGTGTAGGTGCCCTCGGCCAGTCCGGTGAGTGAGAAGTGGCCCGGCCTCGTGTCGCGGTCGCCAGCTCCGTCGTCAGCGACCGTGGTGCTGAAGTTGTTCGGCCCGGTGACCGTGAACGTGGCGCCGGCGAGGGCCTCGCCGTCCTCGTCGACCTTGGTCCACGCGAGCGTGCCCTGGTCGCCGGTGCCGCCGCCACCCTGACGGACGTAGCGGATCCGGTCGGTCGAGGTGCTGTCCCGCGTGCCGAAGGTGTTGACGATGACGTCCCCGGAGGCGACGGAGTCGTCGACCGCGGCCTCGTAGATGTAGCGGTAGGCGATCGTGCCGTCGGTCACGGCGTTCGGGATGGTGACGGTGAATCGGTGGTTCGCGGCATCGTCCGACAGCGTCCAGGTGCTGGAGTCGGTCAGCGTCCAGTTCTGGGAGCTGTCGGACTGGTAGACCTTGAAGGTGGAGGCGACGATCGACGTGCGGGGGTCGTACGTGTCGGTGACAGTGGTGCCGTCGTCGAGACGGCTGCCGCGGATGGCGGCGTCGTACAGGATGTTGCCGTTGTCGCGCAGCGTGGAGGTTTTGACGGCGGCGTCGGCCCAGCCGCTCTGACGAGGGGTGATCTCCGTGTCGGTGTGGATGATGCGGCCCGCGCCGGTGGTCCAGTCGAGCCCCGAGCCGTTCGTGGGCTGGGCGCCGACGAGGGGCACCGTCAGCTCACCCTGGACGTTGGACGCGGTCGCGACGTAGTCGGTGAAGGTGCAGGTGGCGCGGGTCTGCTCGATCACGCAGTTCGCGATGACCGAGCCGTCCGGAGCACGCAGCTGCTGGGTGCCGGCGATGCCGGTCACCTGGGACGGGATGCCCACGGTGAACGTGTCGCTCGGCTGGGTCCCAGCAGGAGCCTGCCAGGTGATGCGGGCCTCGAGCCCGTCACCGACGACCGCAGATGCCGGCGTGACCGAGATGCCGGTGACGGCGTCGCGGTCCGCGGCATTGGCACTGCTGGTACTGGCTGCGACGAGACCGGCGGCAAGGACGGCCGCGAGCGCGAGGAACGCGGCGACCGGCCGTCGCCAAAATGTGGTGTCCATGATCCCCCTTGTGGGTGCGATGCCTCGGTCGAGTCGCCGCGGCGCCGGTCAGGAGTCTAGGAAGGCGTTCGCATCACGCGGAAGTGGTACGAATGTTCATTCTCATGTGAGTTCGGCCTCATCGAGCGGTATCGAGGGCTGGACGGTCGCGCCCTCCGTGGAAGCAGCCGACGCCTCTCGTCACGCATGGGGGCGTTACCGTCGGTCGGGATGTTGCGACGGGCGCTGTTCTCGGGCCGTTCGTCGACTGCGTGCCCGCGATACGATCTCAGAGCTGTTGACGCAGCCGCGTGTTCTGACCGAGCACGAAAGGGGCTGCTTGCGGAGCGCTGACCTGGAGCGCTAGCGTGCCGGCATGAATCGTACGACCTTCCAAGATTTCAAGTCGCTCGCCCTGCTCGCCGCGATCGGGCTCGCGCTCCTGACCGGGTGCGGCGGATCAGACGACGACGGCTCGTCCGCGGACGCGTCGGCCTCTCCGAGTGCTTCCGCCGCTCTCCCGAGCCTCGACCCGTCGAACCCGTGCCCGGCCCTCGTCGGCGAAGACGGGCTGGTGGATCGCGCGCTCGCCGGGGCGGACCTTTCGCACGACGAGCGCCAGTCCCTCGGGGAGGCGTTGTTCCCGGTGGTGTCCTCCGGTCCGAAGAACCTGCAGGACCCGGTCGGACAGCTCGTCGACTACCTCGACGACCCCGAGGCCTATCAGCCTCTTGACGGCGGTTCGGACGATGAGGTCACCGCAGCGGCGAAGGCCATCCGGTCCGCCTGCTCCTGAGCGAGGCGCCGGGTGGAGGGTCCACTCAGACTCTGTCGACGTTCGCTCGCCGGGCCGGGGTCCAGGCTCCACGCTGGGTCGCCCTTCGGGCCCAGCCTGCGCCGACGACAGCAGCCACGGCCTGTGCGATGCCTGTCGCGACGAACACGGTCCCAGCTCCGACCCAGCCGATCACGGCTCTTCCCAGCAGCAGGCCGACGGACGTCCCTCCGGAGTGCATCACCGTTTCGGCGGTGAACTGTTGGCCCCCGACGCGTCGAGAGGGCAGACGAGCGCGGCGTGTACCGCCAGCTCAAGCTCGCCCTTGACCGGCTCGCCACCGCCGCCCACGAGCGCCAGGCGGCCGAGGTCGCCGCGGTGTCGAGCGCGTCGGCCTGACCGTCAGCCGACGTCGAGGTCGAGCAGGACGCGGGCGGTCGACGTCAGCGCCCCGCCGGCCTCGCCACGCCCTACCGCGGTGAGGTAGCCGCGTCGTCGGGCCTCGGCGACCCGGTTCGTCCAGGTCCCGGCGCTGCCGCCGTGCCGCTCCGCCATGCGCTTGGCCGGTGCCCGCTCGCCCTGCTCGACGAGCCGTGTGTACTCGAGCGCCAGAGCTGCCATCGCGAGGTCGTCGCGGCCGAGCCGGCCCGACCGCTCCTCCAGCAGCCGACCCACGGTGGTCCGCGGCTCGCTGCCCGGGTCGACACTGCGGGTCGCGAGCCGTCGGGCCTCGGAGACGACCGCCCCGAGCGGCAGGTCGCGCACGTCGGCGCCCTGGAACGACCGGTCTCCCGCGCCGCGCCGGACGACGAGCTCGCGCATCGCCCACTGTCGGTGATTCCCCTCGCGGTGCAGCCGCACCCCCACCGACCACTCCTCCGCCACCCGCATCGCCACGAGACGCTCACCGTCGTCCGTGACACCCACCGCGTGGTCGCGCGTGACCTCGTCCAGCAGCGCACCGAGCTCGTCCATCGGGACCCCTCCAACGGATTGCGTGGTAGTGCGTCCACACTACCACTGGCCGGAAGGTCTGGGCGACAGCAATCTCGCCGCAGAGAGTGGTCGGCACCGTGTCGTCGCTCGGTGCGGAGACAGCGAAACTCCTGTCGTGATCGAGCGCCGAGCCCGGCAGGAAGGCTGCACGGGCTCGGCGCGAGAGGGACTAGCTGGACGGGGTCCAACCGTTGCAGCCACACCAGGGGTTTTCAGTTGGTGTGTTCACAGCCAGCAAGTTTCCTCTCATCATTAGCAGAGCACGTCGTGGGTCGTCATCCATGTGCGGCCGGTCCGTCTCAGTGAAAGTCGCCTCGGGTTACGCAATCTTGCTGCATCGGCTCAGTCGGATGAGGAGTTCGGGCGGGGGGATGAAGCCGGACCAGAGGATGTGGAGCGCCGTGACGGGCTCGTGGATCCCCGCTAGGTGTGATGTCCAGGGACGTTGTTGTCGACCTGGGTGAAGGGTGAAGGCCTCCTGTGGTGAGAGTGGAGCTGTCTAGGAACCGCTTCACGCACCAGGAGGCCTTCGTGTCCCACGCTAACGCTGCTCTGACCCCACGCGCCCGGTTGAGGCTCGCGAAACTGATCGTCGAGGACGACTGGCCCGTGACTGCGGCGGCGAAGATGTTCATGGTCTCTGTCCCGACCGCCCGCAAGTGGGCGAGCAGGTTCCGCACGGAAGGGCCTGCCGGGATGGTCGACCGCTCGAGCCGGCCGCGCTCGTGCCCACATCGCACGTCCGAGGCGGTGAAGCGCCAGATCGTCGCTCTGCGGTGGCGTCAGCGTCTCGGGCCGGTGCAGATCGGCGGGCAGCTCGGTCTGGCACCGTCGACCGTCCACGCTGTTCTGGTGCGTTGTCGGCTCAACCGGCTGCGTCACATCGACCGGGTCACCGGTGAACCGATCCGCCGCTACGAACACCCACATCCAGGATCGATGATCCACGTCGACGTCACCAAGTTCGCGAACATCCCCGACGGCGGAGGCCACCGCTTCGTCGGGCGACAGCAAGGGCGGGTCAACGCCATCGCCACCGCGACCAGAACCGGTGAGCGGAGCCCGACCTACCGCCCGGTCATCGGCACCGCGTTCGTGCACACCGTCATCGATGACTACTCCCGCCTGGCCTACGCCGAGATCCACGCCGACGAGAAAGCCGCCACCGCGATCGGAGTCCTGCAACGGGCCGTGGCCTGGTTCGCCGACCACGGCGTCACCGTCGAACGCGTCTTGTCCGACAACGGCAGCTGCTACCGCGCCCACGCCTGGACCCAGGCCTGCACCGACCTCGCGATCACCCCCAAACGGACCCGGCCCTACCGACCCCAGACCAACGGCAAGATCGAACGCTTCCACCGCACCCTCGCCGACGGCTGGGCCTACGCCCGGCACTACTCCAGCGAGACCGAACGCCGCTCAGCCCTCCCGCACTGGATCCACTCCTACAATCACCACCGGACCCACTCCGCCATCGGCGGCCCGCCCATCAGCAGGATCAACAACCTGCCTGGACATCACAGCTAGCCGGGGCGGGCCTTCCGCGCGACGAGCGCCAGTGCCTCCAGGACATGTTGTTCACGCCTGCTCCTGACGAAGGACGTACAGGCCGATGGGCTGTGCACCGAGTTGATCTCGCGGGCGCGCTCTGGGTCGGGATTGTGCTGACGCTCAGACTCTGTCGACGTCCGCTCGCCTGGCCAGGGTCGAGGTTGGGCGCTGGGTCGCCCTGCGGGCCCAACCGGCGCCGACGACGGCAGCCAGTACTTGGGCGATGCCCGCTGCGACGAGCACGGTCTCAGCTCCGACCCAGCCGATCACGGCTCCTCCCAGTAGCAGGCCGACGGACGTTCCTCCGGAGTGGAGCACCGTCTCGGCGGTGAACGCCGCTCGTCGGTCAGCCCCGTGGGTTCGGGAGCTGATGGCGGCGTTGAGCGCGGCGATCCCCCACGGCGTGGCGGCGCCCCCGACGGCCGCCGCGCAGGCGACGCCGACCAGGCTCGGAGCTGCCAGCGGGAGGAGCACGAAGGCGCCGCCGAGGGTGAGCCACGCGCTCGACATGGCGAGTGTCTGCGGCACGCGCTGAATGGCGAACGGGACGACGAGCGAGGCGAGCACCGAGGCGAGTCCGTACCCGCTCATCCCGGCCGCCAGCAGCTGCCCGGGGCGGCCGCGCTCCGTGCCCAGGACGGTCAGTCCCAGGCTGAAGCCGAACCAGCATGCGCCGGCGACGCCCGCCATGGCCACCCCGGCGGCGATGTCTGGGTGCCTGCGCAGCACGGCCACCGCGGACACGCCTCGCACGGCCGCGGGGACGATCCGGTCCTGCGCCGGGGTGGGGACGCCGGGCACGGCGAGAAGTGCCACCGTGGCCACCCCGACGACGACCGTCTCGCACCACAGCAGCGGCGCAGCACCCCACACGGTGACGGCCCAGGCCGCGGCAGGCGGGGCGAAGACCATCGACACACGGTGGGCGAGGTCCTGCCAGGCCAGCCACCTGGCGGGTCCTGTCCTTCCACCTCGGCGGACGTGCTCGTCGGCGAGATCGGAGACCAGCGACCGCTCCGCCGGCCCCAGCAGCGCGGCTGCCGCCCCTGTGACGAGCCCGGATGCACCGAGAACCGTCGCTCCGAGGTGGCCCGAGCTCGTCGCCGCAGGCACCAGTGCTATGCCGACAGCGTTCAGGGCCATCACGACCGCCAGAGCCCTGCCCGTCGTCAGACGGTCGCGCACGCGGCGGCCCCACCATGCGACGGTCAGCAGCGGCAGGCCGGCCGCTCCACCGACGAGGCCCATCGTCCAGGGCTCGCCGGTCTCCTGGAGCGCCACGAGAGGGAGCGCGACAGCCGTCAGGCGAGTCCCGATCCAAGTGACGAAGGTGGTCGCGGTCAGGAGGAGCAGTGAGGGGCGCACGACTCCACCCTGAGGCGCGGTGCGCGCGTCGGGTAGGAGTGGAGTCGTCACCTTGACTCATACACTGTGGGCATGACGTCCCGCCTTCGAACCGATGACCTGGTCCTCGCCGAGGCGGTCGCCAGGCACGGATCGGTGGGGGCTGCGGCGAAGGAGCTGCTGACCACCCAACCGTCGGCGTCGCGCCGCCTGGCAGCACTCGAGCGTCGTCTCGGGACTCGGCTGTTCGAGCGCGACACGACGGGCGCTCGCCCCACACCGGCCGGACGTGAGCTGGCACGGCACGCCGCGCGACTCCTGGCCGAGCTCGAGATGCTCCCCGCCCACGTCCAGGCGGCCACCGAGACACGCACCCTCAGCCTCGGGACGATCCAGTCGCTCGCACCCATCGTCTTCACGTCTGCGCAGGTCGAGCTCCCCGACATCGCGATCCACGGGGAGGTCGACCACGGCCCCGTGCTCGTGGGCCAGGTGCATCAAGGCCTGCTCGATGCCGCCATCATCACGATCGCGGGCCAGACCGTCCTCCCCCACGGACTCCGCACCATCGCGCTCGGCAGCTCCTCGCACGTGCTCGTCCTGCCACACCTGACACCCGGCCAAGGCAAGGACGGTAGAGACCTGGCAGGTCGAGAGGTGCTCCACCACTCGATCGACCTCGCAGGCCATCGGCTGCACGAAGCGCTCTCCGCGCTGGGAGCCCACGCACAGCACGGTTTGACGCTCGAGGCGACACTGCGGGTCGCGCGACATCGTCGAGTCCCGGCCGTGGTCCCCGAGCTGGCCGCCCGGTGGTGGAACGACCCGCACGACACTCTCCTGCCCTCGCCGGTCGCGAGCAGCACCGGCCTGCAGCTCGTGACCCGGCGACCACCCCACGCCCTCCTCGAACGAGCAGTTCCTGGTCTACGCGACCGCATCCTGGGCGCACCGCGCCCCTAGGTGCAGAGCGAGTCGTCCAACGGGCAGAGGCTGGAGTGCAGCGACGCCCCAGCGTCTGCGGGCTCGCATCGGGGAGGCTCGCTGTGCGGCGGGAGGGTCGCCGCACGCTAGAACATCGAGTTCAGCTCGCCGTAGTCGAGTGCGAGCGCCAGAGACTCGTAGGTGCCAGCGGCGAAGAGCTCCGTGGCTGCTTGTCGGGCCACGGCGTAGGCGGCTTGGGCCATGCTCGAGCCGACGCTCACGCGTGCCACTCCGAGTCCTGCCAGCTCCGCGACGCTCAGACTGCCGGGGCCGGCCATCACGTTGAGCGGGCCCTCCACAGCCTCCGCGAGCGCCGCGATCGTCTCGCGGTCGGCGAGTCGGGGGACGAAGATGCCGTCCGCTCCAGCGTCGAGGTAGCGGTCCGCCCGATCGATCGTCTCGGCAAGGAGGTTCTCAGGAGCGACCAGACCCCGGAGATAGACGTCGGTCCGCGCATTGATGAACAACGGCACACCCGCCCGGAGAGCGGAGCGTCGGGCGGCGCGGATGCGGTCCGCGAGCTCGGTCGGCGGGAGGGCGCCGTCCTCGATGTTGATCCCGACGGCGCCGGCGTCGAGCACGGCGTCGACCGTCCTCTCCACACCGTGTGCGTCGGCTGCGTATCCCGCCTCGATGTCCACGGTGACCGGCACCGAGACCGCGGTCGCGATCCGAGCGATCGTGGCGATCGCGTCTGCACGCTCCAAGGCGTTGCCGTCTGGACGGCCGAGCGCCCAGGCGACGCCCGCGCTGGTCGTCGCGACAGCCGATGCGCCGGCGTTCTCGACGAGTCGAGCGCTGGCGACGTCCCAGACGTTGGCGAGCAGAAGTGGTCGGTCCGGGTCGGTGTGGAGGGCGTGGAAGGTTGCGGCCTGCTTCATCGTGGTGTTCATGCCGCCAGTCAAGCCGCACGGGCGGGCTGGTTCTGGCGAGTTTCGGACCAGACGGGCACCCGGTCCCGAGGTGGTCTCAACCGGGCCACGGCGAGGGCCGCAGGCGCGTTCACCCCGGATGTTGGACACGGAGTGGTTCATGAGGTTGCGGTTTTCAGCGTAGCGCGTCCGTAGACTCGTCTCGTGGAACAGGCGGAATCCGACGACGGGACGCCGATCGGATTCGAGTTGATCGGCGCCAACGCCCGCACGGATGACCCCGTGCTTGTCCTCCCCGGAGGACCATGCCGGGATCCCGCCTATCTTGGCGATCTCGCTGGACTCACGGACGACCGAACGCTTGCAATCGTTCACTCAGCATCGAAGGCGAACACGGCGGGAAGCTCCTCGACGCCCTCGATCGCGGGGTCGAGGTCGATGTCGCGCTGCTGGACCTGCGCATGCCGGTCATGGACGGACTCCGCACCCTGGCTGAGCTGCCACGCCGCGCGATGCGACCCGCCGTGCTGGTCGTGACGACCTTCAACCGAGACGAGCTGGTACTCGACGCCATCGCCGCAGGAGCCGACGGCTACCTCCTGAAACGAGGCCGCCGCGTCGACCTCCTCTCGGCTGTGAGGACGGTGGCCGCAGGCGGTTCGGTCCTGGCGCCCGACGTCGTCCCCGCGGTCGTTCGCCGCGTCCGTCGAGACCCGGCAACGACCACCGAAGACATCTCACGACTCGGACTCACGCCGCGCGAGCGTGACGTGCTCACTCTCGTGGGGCGCGGTCTCAGCAACCACGAAGTCGCAGACCACCTCACCCTGTCCCCACACACCGTGAAGACCCACGTCACCAACCTCTTGGCGAAGACGCAGAACAGAGACCGCGTGCAGCTGGCGCTTCTGGCCGTTCGCGCCGGTTTGGTTTGAATGCCGAGGTCCTCACCGCACACCAGAACGGCGACGAGCGCCTTCCCATGGACATCGACGACGCCGGAAAATCACCCCATGTGTGGTGGCCGCCGGCCCAGGGAGTGACCCTGGCCAGTCCCCCAGTCGCCTCAACGCGCAGTTTGCGAATCCTGGGCAGACGGGGCTCCGACCCGCGGCCTGCGGTCCGCGGACGTACGGGGCTCGCCGTCGGGTTCTGGGACGGGCTCTCAAGCCTTCCGAGCAATAATGGGGTGAGTCTGCTTTGCGGTCTTTCAGAGAGCGGGTTCTTCGCATGGACCCGCTGGGGCTCTACACCAGCAGGGCCTACGCGGGCTTACCCGATGTCATGATGTGGTCCGACCTGCAGTGTGTACTTGAGGACATGATCACCTATGGCCCGTCTTGACCGCTCGATCGCGGCGCTCCTGGTCGTCGGCGGAATCGTTTCTCTGACGGGATGCGGTCAGGCCCGCCGCCACGACATCCCTCACGACGCGCCCTCGGGCGGTCAGACTCTCAGCGAGATGCGTGCAGCCGTTTCGGACATCCCCGGTCTCTCCATCGACGTCGGAGGAGGCGAAGGGCCCAACGTGAAGGGCAACACGGGTTACGACATCGCGGTGACCGTCTCACCTGGATACCGGATCATGGACGGCTCGGCCCTGGTCACCTTCCTGACCGAGTCCGCGTGGTCGGTTCGCGAGGGGTACATGCCCAACGCGCAGATCTCGATCACCGTGAAGGACGACGCCGGGTCGGGCTTCGACGCCGCCGCCGCGGCTGCTGCCGGGGGATGGATCGAGCCAAGGGCCCCCGTGCCTGACTCGCACGGGTTCACTGTCGTCAACGTCAACGTCCGTGACGGCTCGCCTGCGCGGCAGCGACTGGGCGACTGGCCCGGCGATGTCCCCGCTGTTCCCACCGACGTGACCGCGGCGAAGTGACACTTCGCGACACCGGCGCGGAGGGTTCGTGTCAGCCTCGCCTGCTGCGTGGGTCGCGCGATCGGGGATAGGTGTTGCGGTCTCCGATGGTGCCGTCTTTCTTCTTGACCATGTGCTCCACGCCGCGGTCGCCGGCCATTTCGCGGCCGGTTGCCTGGCCCTTCTCGATCACTCCGTAGACCAGCATCCGGGACTGCCCCTTCGGAGCGCGACGAACGCCGACGTGTCGCTCTGAACCAGATCCGACGGCTCGAGACCGAACGCGAGAAGCTTCTCCAGGCGCACTACGCGGATGCCATCAGCGTTGATCTCCTCAAGAGCGAGCAGCAACGCATCGCGGGCTCACTGGCCCACGCTGAATCGGTGCTGGCTGAAGCCACCCAGTCCCGTGCCCAGGTCGACGAGCAACTCGACAACATCCTTGCGCTCCTCGGCCGTGCTCAGCAGCACTACCTCGCAGCCGATCCCGTGGTGCGCAAGAGTCTGAACCAAGCCGTGTTCACAGCACTGTTCATCGAAGACGACGATGTCGCCGGGGTCGACCTTGCCTCACCCTTCCAGCGCGTCCTCGACCACCGCCTAGCTGCCACGCTCGAGCACGAGGTGCGGAACGCAAACCGGAAGGGCCACGGCGTCAGGGCGACACCTTCCGCGCCAGTCCGTTCGAGACGCGAACGTCCGAAGGCCCTCCTGGCCTGGGAACGAAAGAACCCCCGACCTTCACAGGTCGAGGGTTCTCACGAACTTCTTCTGGTAGTCCTGAGTCGAGCCAATCTCAACTTCCAGAGCGCCATTGGGGGCCCTAGGTCCGTCATGCCGGGATGCTCAGAGATCAGACAGCGCAGCCAACTCACGCCGGCACTACGAGATCAAGTTGCTGCCTTCTACACGCACAACGAGGTGAGTGCACTCAAGACGGCCGAGCACTTTGGGATCGGCAAGAGCACTGTGCTCAAGATCCACAAGTCTTCCGGGACGGATGTGCGACCGCGAGGACGCCGCCTCACGTGAAGCGAGATCACTAACCCGGAAGGTGGGATGCACATACATCGCTCGCCCCGCAGGAGCGAGCGCACACCTTTAGCAGCACAGGCTGAGGAGCAGCCACCAAGCCCTACTTGGGATGGTCCAACCGGACTACTCGATTTCTGGCCCCGAAGCACCGTCGGCGCAGACTCGATGGGATACCTTGCGCACAACTTCAATTTTCCTGAACGAAGGAGAAGCATGCGCGCGGTCACAGCTTTGCTGACTGGAGCCCTGTTGGTGCTCACCATCGGCATCCAAGCTGCGCCCAGTGCGCAGGCGGTCGGAGAGGGAAATGGCGGCGTCTATGTTCCGATGACGCCGTTCCGTGCCGGGTCGGCCACCATCGGGGCGGGCGCAGTCGCGAACTACCAGATCACCGGTGATGGGCGGGTTCCGGCCGGCTCGTCTGCTGTGGTGGTCGACATCGCTGTTACTGATGTGACGTCTACCGGCTCGTCGCACCTCACGGCCTACCCGACTGGTACGACGCGTCCCGCGGTGAGCACCATGCAGTACACCCAGGCGACGGCGCCACGCTCGAACACAGCGATCGTTCCCATCGGTGACGGTGGACGAATCACCGTCTACAACAGGCTCGGCTCCAGCGCAGTGCACGTCGACGTCCAGGGCTACTTCACCGCGTCATCGGATGAAGCATCCCCCGGCGGTTTCCAGGCAGTGCAGCCCTTCCGTGTGGCGCGCTCTGACACCGGACAGGGAATGACTCAAGGCATCATCCCGAAGAACGGGGTCCGCGACATCCAGGTGACCGGACTGGGGGACGTTCCCGAGTCGGCGAGCGCCGTGTTCGCCAACGTCGAAGTCAGTGGCGCGTCCGCTGCAGGCAACCTGTGGGTGGGCCCAGGAGGGCAGACTCGCGCCGGGCCTGCCGGGGTGAATTACGGCGGACCCGGGGTCTTCGACACCGGGCTTGCCATCCGACTCTCGAACGACGGCCGAATCCGAGTCACGAACAACAGCACGTCCGACATCCACATCAAGGTAGACGTGCAAGGGTTCTTCACAAAAGACCCGGACCACGGCGGCTCGTTCCACCCCCTCTCGCCTGCCTTGGTCTACGACACGACATGGACAGGGCAGACGGCACTGGCTGGCGGGGAAACGAGAGAAGTCATGCTGCGCGGCATGGGTGGAATCCCCGACGAGGAACAGGTCGGAGCCGTCCCTCTTATCGTGAATGTCAAGAACTGGTCCGCCTCGGGGACGGTTCGTCTGTGGAGCGCTGATGAGGCGAGTGTTCCCGCGACGGTCAATGTGTCGTTCTCCGGGACGGCTGGCAGCCCATCAGTCGGATCGACCTCGAGTGCCATCGTCGCGGTCTCCACTGCTGGAAAGATCAAGCTAAGGAACACGTCCTCGAACTCTGTCCATGTCTCACTCGTATCCAGCGGATGGTTCGACGCGGCACTCAAGAACACCGCCCCGTCAGTGCGGCTATCAGAGAAGGACGTCTCCCCGTCCACGGCCGTGGGATCGATCTACCGCACGTATGCCGACAACCCCGTGATTCAGCCTCTGGTAGTCGACGGGGACGGGGAGGACGTGCGCCTGCGAGTTCGGGTCCGATCTGGCTCAACGGTCGTTTCCGATTCTTGGTCGAGCTTCTCCCCGCAGGGACAACGCGTGAAGGTTCGCCTGAATGGCATCACGGGCACGGGAACTTACGACGTGGACATGTGGGCCCACGACGGGACCGCTGTGTCCGAGCCGCGGAGCCTTCGCCTTCGTCGCGGGACGCCGAGCGGTGTAGTCAACGCTTCGGTCAGGTCCGCGACCAGTTCCGCAGCGTTGGCCGGCATGGTCACTGATCAGCGGTTCCCTTCGGGCGTGAAGACCGCAGTGATCGTGCCGAATGTTGACGATCTCCTCTTGGAGGGTGCTGCGGTCGCCTCGAGCATCGATGCGGCGCTCGTTCCCGTCTCCGGCGCGGAAGCCCGTCTGCAGGAGCTGGGGGTCGAGCAGGTGTACTTCTACTCGACCGCAGACGGAATCGATCCGGGGACCCGAAGTAGCTTGCTGGCGGGACGAAACGAACTCGGCGCGGCTGTGGCGGACAACCCCTCCGTGAGGACGGCCGCTGCAGCGATTTGGGCGAGCACCGACAGGGCGATTCTGGTCAGCACTGGCGCTCCCGACGGTTTGCGGGGAGTCGCAGCCAGCGCCGCTGCAGCCAGCAAGATTCCGCTTCTCGTCATGAATGAAGCCTCCGAAGCCGTGCCCGCTCCCGACAACAGCGCGGTGCGCGAGCTGGTGGTTGACGGCCCGGTGAAGAAGATCGCAGCCGTTGGCGGGCTTTCTGGCCTCCAGTTCTTCGAGGGAGATGAGGTCGGCGAGGACGGCGAGGCGAAGGAAGGCGGCCCGACCAATCCGTCAGTAGACGTCAACGAGTTCGAGGGCGACGTCGACGAGATTTCAGCGGCCCTTGCCGAAGCTGTTGTGGCAGAGGGGCAGTCCGCGAGGCGGGTCGCGGTCGGGCGGACATCAGAACCGTTGGCGATTGCTCTGGCCGGGTTCAACGTCGCGGGCGAAGGTGTAGTCCTGACTGGTGCCCCCACTGCGGACTTGGAGTCGTTGAACAACTCTGCTGCGGTCGACTGGGTCAGACAGTTCAGCGGAGAGATCTCGTCACTGACAGCTCTAGGCGTCGCCATGCCAAGCAACTACGCCGCGTCGATCGGTCTTTTCGCGGAGCCGCGAGCTCACGCGAATGGCCTTCGTGTAGCCGACATCGAGGCCGTCGGTGACACCACCCGACTCAGTTTCGCCGGCATCGGAAACGCAACATCTCTGACTGCCTACGACATCGAAGGTGCCGAAGCGGCAACGAGCTCCTCGAGTGTCCTGACAGTGCCCGGCACCGAACCCGTTTCGCTTCGCGTTGTCGCGAAGAACGGCACCGCGACGACAGCAGATATCGAGGTTCGATACACCAGCCCCGTCGATGACGTCGAGGCCGGAACGCTGGTCTCAAGTGCCGGAAACTCCCACCACATCTCGTGGTACTCCAACAGCGAAGCCCCAAGGCTGGTCACGAGATACATGCTCGATCCGCTCTCGATCGACGAACCCGTCCTGACCGATACAGGCCACGTCGTCGGAGTCACCTGCGGCTCCAGCATCGCCGACGCGACGAGCGACCAGACGAAGCAGTACCGGTACGAGGTGACGACACTCGCCGCCGGCGGCGCGGGTTGTGAGACTTCCGGACAGAGCACTCCCGACGACGAGCCAACCACGGTAGGCACGGTCGAAGCACCGCCAATGGACTCTGGATCCTCCGCCTCCTTGATGGCGCAGAGCGCCGATACCTACAACGAAGGCGAAGGAGTTGCTGCCCGTCCATCGGTCTTCGATGCGCTCATCCGTACGACGAAAGACAGCGAGTCAGGGCTCATGCGCGCCGCCGCTCCGGGCGATGACTGGCTACCTTTCCTCATCCGTTACCAGGGGTTCATTCCGAGAAACAAGGTCACGGTGCCAGTGCCGACTGGGAGCGTGTTCCGCCCCTTGATGAAGTTGGGCGCAGACGGTAACGACCGGGTGCCGCACCCGAGATCGAATCGGTACAGGTTCCGTGTCGACACGCGATTCTCATTCGGCGCGAACCACGGAGTCTCCACGGCGCGTAGCTTCGGCCGCTCGCACCGTTATCACTGCAGACCATGGGGTTCTTCGTGCAAGCTCGCGAAGACTGGTCTTGCTCCTCAGAGCGATATCGACATCCAGGGCGTCGAGACAACGCGGACGAGTGGAAAACTGCGCATCAGCATGAACTCTCCGGTCCCTGTACTGCCACGCTTCCTCACTCCCGGCATCGACGCGGAGCTTGTCTACACCCTGCGGGCGGGATCCTCGTCGATTCGCGGGTTCCACGACCGCATGCCGTCCCATGAGATCTGGGGAGGCCCGGTTCCCGGGCAGTTCTTCCCCATCCACTACACGCGCATGAAGAGCGTCCGGTGTCTCTTTCCAGGCGTCCCAAGATGCACAGCGATCGTCTCAGCGCGATTGTGATGAACATGAATGGCACCTTGAGCACGCGAGCGAGAAGGCTGGTGGGGATCGCCGTCGGGGGGACGGCTTTCTCTTTCGTCGGCTTCACGCTTCTCGGCCTGGTACGCCTTGTCTCAGGCGAGCGAGACTTCACCATCATCGACGTGCCCCTGACCGGTCTCGCGGGCGCAGTGCTCGGACTCCATCTGTCTCTCCTCCTTGGCGTCGTCCTCCTCGTGCGGCGGGGTCAGGTCTCAAGATGGGCTGCCGGGCTTTCTGCGTTCGCGATCGTCCAGGTGTTCGTCATTAGTCTGCTAGCAATAATCTGGCCGGTGGAAGATGGTTCGCTCATCGAGGACGTCATCACTGGTGCGTATCTTGGTTTCATTCCGGCCGCCTGTGTCGGTCTTGGCGCGGCATGGTTGCCGAGATCTCACTACCAGGAAGTAGTGAGCCGCAGCTCACAGCGCAGTGACGAAATGTAGTCCGCGTTGCCATGAACGACGCTCTCGCAACGCAGCGGCAGCCTGAAACGCCGGCCTTCACGATCGCCTCGCGAATCGGACGCTACTGGCGGTGGAGACACGAACGGGGAGGGCCACGGCGCCATTGCACAATCCCCGCCGACAGAGCGTTCGAGACACGAACGCCCGAAGGGCTACGAGTTTAGGAACGACAGAATCCCCGACCTGTCACAGGTCGGGGATTCTGCCGGACTTCTCCGTGGTAGTGCTGAGCAGAGTAAATCTCAACACCCCTCGACAGAGGCGGAAGCCTTCCGCTGCAGTGCCTGATTGCCGGGTTCAGACCAAGCGGCGAATCACCCAAAGCCTGCGAGGCGAGATCGTGGCCTACTACAAACGCGGCAACGTCAGCGCCCTTCAGACAGCAGAAGCGCACGGCTCGGCAAATCCACCGTGCTGATGATCCTTCGTGAAGCCGGAGCTGAGGTACGACCCCACGGCCGGCGCCTCACCTGAGTCACTCAGCGTCAGCGATTGCTCGCGAGAGCACGATGCCGGTGATCCTGGAGACGAGTCGGTGCGGCTGGTTCGGCTCTTGCTGGCAACCGTGGTCGGGACGTTATTGCGTGAGTCGTCCGGCGGTCCAACGCTCGGGTCGACGGACCCGAACGCGGTGGCGCGGCGGCAGCGCGAATTGGAGGCGTCAGGCCTCCCGGCACTCGTTCGAGCCGCGAGCGAGTTGTCGTTCTACGACCAGGATGCGGACTACGTGTACGCGATGGAAGCGTTGATTGAACTGGTGGTCGCCCGATCGCGTGCATGGCACCCGCGCCCACTGACCAGTTAGGGAAACTCGACCCGAGCGCTCTTCACCAGTGAGGCTCGACTCCCTCGCGGCCGCTTCATTCTCAACCGCGACGCTTGCTCACTCGATAGTCGTTGCTGAGCAATTCCTTGCTGTACTTGCTGACGATGCCTTCACGCCTCAACCGCTCAAGCAGTGCCCTAATGCCAGGGACGATCGGTACCTTCGGACGGTCTCTGCCGTGGGTGGTGAGTTTTGCGTACTCGCCGCCAAGCAAGTTCAGCGTGCGGCGGATAATTTCAATGTCGCCGTCATCGGCGTGTGCCCCGAGGAGTTTCACGAATGCCGCAGCGTCGGGCGCCCCTGCCTTCGAAGCAAGTAGTTCGATCGCGTCGAGAGCGAGGCCGCGATCCACCCTTGCAGCCCACTTCGCGAACGCGGCGGACCCACGTTGACCGAATGAGGGGCCGAAGGTGTCGAAGTTGTCAGCAATCGTCACCCGCAGTACCTCTGGGCTTCCCGTCCACATCATGATGTACAGCTCCTGAGCGCTGAACGTTCTTTCCAGCATGTACGACGGGAAGTTCTTCGAGCTGATTATCACCCGCTGTTTCAGGTTGTTGTCCTCGCCGCCGGCCACCGCTTCGTAAGCCGCCTCATCGTCAGTGATCAGGCCCAACTGCAGCAGTTCAGGGATCAAGTTCTGGCCCGCTCCAGTCAACGAAGCAGGGGCGATCGACCCGTTATCCAGCCCCAGGCTCTCCGCCAGTGCTACTCGCAACTCAGACGCGAGCTCCGAAGAGTTCAGGAGTTCAAGCGCGAGTTTGAGGCGCTCAGCGTGTTCACCGTCAGGGTCGATCTCCTTGCGACCCTCGAGCAGTACCTTCATCGCTGCATCGAGCCCGCACTCGTCCAGGTAGGCGGCAACATTCGATGCTGAAGGCGTGACACGCTGCGCACTCGCCAAGGCTGGCCAATGCTCTGCACTCAACTCGCTCAAGTCGGCAACCACGCAAGTGTCGTTCGCACGTTGGGCGATGCCTTCGACCAATGAACTGTCCTTCGCACCCACGGCCTCAAGCACGGCAACGAACTTGGATGGCTCCGTCACTGTCGCTGCGGCCGGCTCCTCGTCCAAGCGATCGATGTAGTCCGGCAGCCTGTTCATGACCAGCTCGTAGACCGGACGGTGCGTGGGCAGCTTCAACACGTCGAGACTGATCGGGTTGCCATCGCCGACCACGGCCTGGAGGTTACGCCGATTGAGCGCGATCGCGGATTGTGCAATGAGCTCCGTGCGAAGCGGGGTCGCGATTTCGTCGATCGCCGCGACGCGAATGCCAAGCTTGCTGACCGCGGCAGCCACAGACTTCGCCTTCGATAGAGGCAGCTGAGACGTTGACAGTTTGAGTTTCCCAAGCAGCGAATTGATGATCTCGCGGTGAGCATCAGACAGATCGTAAGCGCGACTTTCGTTGGCTCCTAACAACGCAGCATCGAGTAAGTCCAGGTCAACTGATTCAGCGTCATCTTCGAGCAGGTGCTCAAACACTCCGTCCCAGGAGCGGCTGAGCTCAGTGACAAACTTCAGCCTAAAAGCACCAGCTGCCTCATACGCGTCGATGAACCGCAGGGCGTCCTCGCCACCGCTCGCTAACCGACGAATCGGCTCGGTGAGGAGGGCCGGGTTGCTGCTGAACAGGTAGTCGAAGATTTCCTTGTTGTAGATACTCTTGCCCTTGAGCAGACGAGTTCCCTCGGAGTCGAGCACCGCCCTAATGTCGTCGGTGTCGACCGCATTGTCGGATCCGAAGTGATAGTCAATGTCCATCTCATTGCGTTGGACAGCTTTCAGGATGAAGTTGATGGCGGAGGCACTGCTGTCGCCCGGGAACTGAGTTACGTAGAGCGTGAAGTTTTCGTCGAGATAGCCGGCTCGCAAGAGACCAAGGACCACTTCGGCGTCCTGGAACACTCCCGACGCGTGAGCCTCCAACGTCTGCTTCTTCTCTCGATAGGTGAAGTCGAGCTCAGAAGCATTGAGCGCGTAGCGAAGTGAGGCATGGGCATATGTCAGCTGCTTCGCTGTTGCGTCCGCAATCTCCTCCTTTAACTCGGAGCGATCGCGTTCCGCCCAGTCGGCGCTGTCGAGCGACTCGCCGATGAGGGTCTCGACCTTGGCGAACGAGAGCGTCGCGCTGACGGCCTGCGGCTGAAAGTGATTCGTGTCGTAGTTGATCGACAATGGCTCTTCGGCGTTCAAGAAAGTTCGCCAGAAATCAACGCCCAACAGGTCGTCCCACCCAAACGGGGTGCCGTCTGCTTGGATCTGGATCCGCGACTGCGAGTAGTCCGGCTGCACACGGGCGGCGAGAACTGCCTGCAGCCGCTCCCCCAAACGCTTGCTTCGTCGCGTCACGGAGTCGAGGCGTCGCAGTTCGGCGCGCTTCAAGACTTCTCTCGTTCGTTCGACCGACGCCCTATGGGCGACCCAGGCGCGGTAGGCCTTGTAAACGTCGTCGAGCAGACTGTCGCCAGTTCGAAGGCGTTCGTAGTCGCTCAGGTACAGGTTCTTGTAGACGATCGATGCAAAGAGCTTGTCGGGTTTCAGGCCCTCGAGCCCGTCGTCGCGAAGGATGCGCGTTCGGAACATGTCGTACTCATTGCAGATGTTTTTGATGAGCCGCATGTCGGTGATGTAGCTGCCGACAAGATCCACGACCTCTTGGCTCGGACGATGCTTGTCGGGTATCGATCGAAGTTCGTCCCGCATCAAGTTGCGTGAGGTGCGGTGCGAGATGAACGGCACCATCGGAATCACCAGGTCGAAGAACTTCGTGCGATTTGTGGTGATGAGACGGCGCTCTTCCGCCTTCGATACCTCGTGCAACTTTGCTGGCTCAGTCTTCACCTCATCGGACTCATCTTCGACGCCGTCGGGCTCAGGCAGTTCGTTATCGAGTTGCTCGAAGATGCTGTCCCGGATGGCGTAGACGAAACGGATGGGGTCGTCGCCGGTTTGAGCCGCATTGTTGAGCAACAGATTGAGCTCGCGAAGCGTCTCGAAGATCTGTGGGTTCTTGAATCGATCGAGATCCTCGAACACCACGATCGTCGTCTGAGAGGTCTGGAAGAAGTACACAATCTCGTCGAGATACTCGTCGAAGTAGGAAGACGTCGATTCGGACAACTTCAGCTTTGCTGGCCCAGCACCTGCTCCCAACTCGGTGATGCGAAGACGCTGCTGGAGGAGGCGCTGAGTCGCGGTTGCCAACCACGTAACCGCGAAGTAGAGCGGAACGAAGCTTGCCCACTGGAGCGCAGTCGAAAGATGATCGAGCGTCTTCCCGTCGAGCCAGGCCCAGGCTGAGTCAGGAAGGATGGACGCGACTCGCGAAGGAAATGAGAGCAAGAGTCCCAGCACGATCGCTGCCACGCCAACTCTGCGACTGTTGCTGCGCGCCCTAGCTTCATCAAACGTATCGAGGCGGTTGTACCGTGACGCCGGCATCTGCGCCGGGGGTCGGCGGTAGAGAAGTTGCTTGACGATCTCCTTCTGAATGAGGTTCGTCGTGTTGAAGACTTGCTCGCCATCCTTCGGCAGGCGACCGTTCCCGATGCCTAGGCTCGGCAGCGACAAGTTCGTGACTTCATGACCGCTTGTCCGCAGTCGCCTTGTAATCTCTGTGAGAACGCTGCTCTTACCACTCCCGTAGTGACCAGTGAGAGCGATGTTGAGCGGAGCTTCGTCACCCGATTTCTCAAGTTCGCCAACGAGGACCTGGACGTATCCTTCGTGCTCATCCTTTTCAAACTTGGGACTGAGGCTTCGCAGCTGAGCCACGTCAGACGTCCCCGGCAGAGCTGGAGGGGTCGCCTCGCTGACCTTTGCAGGGATTCCACCAGCAGGCGCAAGACTAGTAGCGATTCTTGTTGAACCGGATCGAATCATTCTGCGGAGCCAACTCGACTGCTTTGCTTCGTGCTTTTCACTCATATTGCAGTTCCTATTATAGATGAGCTCTGTCATTTTGGACGGATAGTTCGTATCACTAGCGATGTCAGATTCTCGCCTTCATGCCGTTAGTCGTCATTGACGACGTTCAGACTGAAAACTACCCGCCGGTCGAGATCAAAGCCTCTACAGGACCCTCGGGGGTGTAGCCGTACAGATCCTTGACTATGACGCCCCTCCCAGCACCCGATCTGGCATCCTGCCGAGTGGCTTCGGACTGAAGCAGCCGGTCTCCTCCCGCGGGGCTTCTAGAACCGTGCTGCCTGACTCGAACTGCAACCGAGAATCCGCCGGCAAGGGCTGCTGCAAGGATCTGTGACAGCGGTTCAGGCCGCCTGAGTGACGGCCTGGCTCATAATTATCTCGAACTCGACGGGCGTCAATCGTCCGAGTCGGGCCTGTCTGCGGCGACGGTGGTAGGTCCGTTCGATCCACGTCACGATCGCGATCCGGAGATCATCGCGGGTGGCCCACGTCTGGCGGTCGAGGACGTTGCGCTGGAGCAGCGCTGAAGAAACTCTCCGTGGCCGCGTTGTCGAGCACCACCACGTCTATCTCGTCGCACGCCGGTGGCTCGAATCCAGCCAGGAAGACGGTCAACAGGTCGTCACTGACGAGCATGTCGTCGGCCTTTCGCCCACCTCGTCGCGCGAGACGATCTCGCAAGACAATCTCGGGAACGTCGAGGTACAGGACCTGCACTTGCGCACCGGTCACAGCACCGATCGCGCGATACTCATCGCGCTGACGACGCGACCAGAGCGAGTAGTCGACGACCACGTCTTTGCCCTCGAGAAGCGTCCGCTCGATCTCGAGCTTCTGCCGCGCACGAATTTCCTCGGAGATGTCGTCAGGCAGTGGCGCACGGCGAAAACCGCGACGGTAAGCCTCGCGGTCGTTCGAGAACCGCACCCAGCCCGCATCCTCGAGAACGGTCACCCGCCTCGACTTTCCAGACCCAGCGAGACCGCACAACAAGAGCAGACGCGGACCCTCGATCTCGCCCGACACCTGCACCTCCATGCGTCCAGGAACATCACGGAACTCAGTCAACCTTCTCGGCCCGCCGAGCGGCACTACCTGGCGGCGGACCCTGTGGTTCGCAGGAGTCTGAACCAAGCCGTGCTCACGGCCCTGTTCATTGAAGACGACAATCCCGAAGGGGCCGACCTCTCTGTGCGCTTCCAGCGCGTTCTCGACGACCACCTCGCCATCACGCTCAACCACGAGGTGCGATCCACCAGTGGGCACGGCGGCGAGACGACGCCCCCGCGGCCAGAGCGTTCGAGACTCGAACGTCTGAAGGGCCCTCTTTTCCCTAAGAACGACAGAACCCCCGACCTTCAGAGGTCGGGGGTCCTGTCGAACTTTCTCGTGGTAGCGGGGACAGGATTTGAACCTGTGACCTCTGGGTTATGAGCCCAGCGAGCTACCGAACTGCTCCACCCCGCGTCGCACGTAGAACATTACGCCACGGTGAACGGGGATCCAAATCGGGGGTGTGAGACGACGCTCACAGGGGGTCTCTCGACTCGCGGGACCGTCCAACCGCTCCTACCGTCATGGGGAAAGGAGTCGTCGGTGATCGCAGGTCGGTACAGGCTCGAGCGCGAGATCGGTCGAGGTCGCTCCACGAGCGTGTGGGCAGGCCACGACACCCTTCTCGACCGTCGGGTGGCACTGAAGAGACTGGGGTTCTCCCCCGGCTCTGACGAGGTCGACGCCGCACGCGCCGAGCGCGAGGCGAGGCTCGCGGCACGGGTGCACCACCCGCACGTCGTCTCCGTCTACGACCTCGCCGACGACGGCGACTTCACCTGGCTCGTCATGGAGCTCGTCGACGGGCCGACGCTCGCCGACCTCGCCCACGACGGCCCCCTCGACCTCGAGCGCGCAGCCCGCCTCCTCGCGCAGGTGGCCGACGCGCTCGCCGCAGCCCACGCCGACGGGCTCGTGCACCGCGACGTCAAGCCGTCGAACGTCTTCGTCACCGGCGACGACGTCGCGAAGCTCGGCGACTTCGGCATCGCCCGCCGCGAGGACGACGAGGCACTCACCCGCACCGGCCTCATCACCGGCTCGCCCGCCTACCTCTCCCCCGAGATCGCCAGGGGCTCCACCGCCACGGCCGCGGGCGACGTGTGGGCCTTCGGCATCACCGTCTACCGCGTGGTCACCGGCTCGGCGCCGTACGACGTCGAGGGCGACGACGTCGTCACCGCCGTGCAGAAGATCCTCGACGCGCCGGGCCCAGCACTGCCCGCGGACCACCCGCTGGCTCCCGTGGTCGCCGCCGCGACCCGCCACGACCCCACCGACCGCGCGACGATGCGCGAGATCGCCGACCTCCTGCAGACGCTCGCGCAGCCGGGCGGCCTCGGCCACCACCGGTCCGCGCTGGCCGACCTGGCCGTCGCGCGCGCCGCGACCGCTCGAGCGACCGAGTCGACCGCGACGATCCCCGCTCCCGACGGACGCCGCACCTCCGTCACGCAGGCGCCGCCGCCCCGCGACGCCGTGACCGCTCCCCCGACCCTGCCGCCGCCGACCAGCCGTCGGGGCGGACGGGGTCGACGCGACCGCCGCACGATCCTCGTCGCTGCCGCGGCGCTCGTCGCCTTCGGTGCGGCCGGCGCCGGGGTGCTGGCGACCACGGACGACGACAGCGCCCCCGTCGCCGCAGCGGCATCGGCCGCACCACCGCTCACCGCGCAGCAGCGCCTGGAGAAGTTCGCCACGGACTACGTCCAGACGGCGGCCAGCGACCCGCAGCGTGGCTTCCAGCTGCTGACGGCGTCCTACCAGCAGGCCAGCGGCGGCATCGCTGGCTACACCGACTTCTGGGGACGGGTCAGCGACGTGCGCGTCGAGGCCGTGCGCTCCGACCCCGACCAGATGCGCGTCACCTACACCTACTCCTACGAGATCGGCGGAGTGCGTCGCACCCAGGCGCTCACCCTGCTGCTCACGCAGGAGGGCGACCGCTACCTCATCCGCGGCGCGCTGGAGGCCTGACGCTCAGAGCGTCTCGCGCTCCAGCACCGAGTTCGGTCGGAACCACACCGGCTCGCCGCGGCGAGCCGGCCGGACGAGGTCGAAGCCCGCGGTGCTGACCAGCACCCAGCGGTGCGGCCGCTGCTCGTGACCGAGTCGCTGCCGCGGGTCGGCAGCGACCTCGCGGGCGCAGGCCACGTGGCACGGCGGGAACGCGAACTCCCCGTCGAGGGCCTCGTCGGGGGTGCCGACGAACGCGACCGGGCGGGTCAGCGTCTCGCCGCACACCCCGCAGATGCGGCTCAGGGAGCACCGGATGGCCTGCTTCTTCACGACCTTCTCGTGCGTGCCGCGGCCCTCGTCGTCCACGCACGCGAACGGCAGCGCCGAGCCTTCGACCACCGGGCCCGACGCCGCCGTCACCACGCCCTCGCTCACGACGTGGCGACCGCGTTCGTCCAGCGGCCCAGCTCGTGGCGACGTCCGGGACGCTCGTCGTCGCGCAGCCGGCGCGTCCGCGGCGCCGGTGGGGCCGGGTTGTCCTTCGTGCGACGGTTCGGCAGCGACAGCTTCATGATCGTGCGCAGCGTCTGGCCGTACTGCTTGTACAGCGGACCGGTCGTGTACGGGATGCCGTAGCGCCGGCAGATGTCCTTGACCTTCACCGAGATCTCGGCGTACCGGTTGCTGGGCAGGTCGGGGAACAGGTGGTGCTCGATCTGGTAGCCGAGCTGGCCGCTCATGACGTGCAGGAGCGTGCCGCCCTCGAAGTTGGCCGACCCGAGCATCTGGCGCAGGTACCACTCGGCGCGCGTCTCGTCCTCGAGCTCCTCCTCGGTGAAGTGCACCGCACCGTCGGGGAAGTGCCCGCAGAAGATGATCATGTAGGCCCACACGTTGCGCACGAGGTTCGACGTGATGTTCGCCGTCAGCGTGCTGAGGAACGCCGGACCGGTCAGCGCCGGATAGACGACGTAGTCCTTGAGCGCCTGCTTGCCGATCTTGTCGCCGATCTGCTTGAGCTGGCGCTTGAGCAGCTTCGGGTCCTTCTCGCCCTTGCGGATGGCCTCGATGTCGAGGTCGTGCAGCGCCACGCCGTACTCGAAGAACAGCGCGAGCAGGGCGTTGTAGACCGGCTGGCCCAGGTTGTACGGCGTCCACTTCTGGTCGCGGCTCATGCGCAGGATCCCGTAGCCCACGTCGTTGTCGTGGCCGAGCACGTTCGTGAACTGGTGGTGGATGTAGTTGTGCGAGTGCTTCCACTGCTCCGCCGGCTGCGTGGTGTCCCACTCCCAGCTGCTGGAGTGCACCTCGGGGTCGTTCATCCAGTCCCACTGGCCGTGCATGGTGTTGTGGCCGATCTCCATGTTCTCGAGGATCTTGGCCGACGAGAGCAGCGCCGTGCCGAGCAGCCACGCGGGCGGGAACAGGCTCGCGAACAGGGTGATGCGCCCGGCGGCCGCCAGCCGTCGCTGCAGCGCGATGATGCGCAGGACGTAGTCGCGGTCGGCCTGACCACGGCTCGCCTCGACCTCGGCGCGGATCTCGTCGAGCTCGCGCCCGATCGCCTCCACCTCCTCGTCGGTCAGGTGGGTGTACTCGCGCACGTCGGCGTAGGCCATGGGTGTCTCCTCAGATCTTGAGCGTGCAGTCGGTGGCGGCGACGCTGATGCAGGTCTGCACGTACTCGCCCTCGGTGTGCTCGTCGCCGCTGCGCAGGTCCTTCACGCGGCCGCTGAGCAGCGGCACGTCGCACGTGTGGCAGATGCCCATGCGACAGCCGAACAGCATGTTGACGCCGGCCTGCTCGCCGGCCTCCAGCAGCGTCGTGGCCCCGTCGACCTCGACGCTCTTGCCCGTGTCGCCGAAGGTGATCGTGCCGCCCTCGGCGTCGGTCTCGGTGGCGCCGAGCGAGAACCGCTCGACGTGCAGCTCGTCCTCGCGGCCCAGCCGCTCGAAGTGCTCGACGAGCGCGTCGAGCATCGGCTGCGGGCCGCAGGCCCACGTCTCGCGCTCGGCCCAGTCGTGGCAGACGTCGCCGAGCCGGTCGGGCGTGAGGAACCCGTCGCGGTCGGTGAACCGCTCGTGGAAGGTGAAGCGGTCGTGCTCCGCCGCGAGCTCCCGGAGCTCGTCGAGGAACATCATGTCGTCCTCGTCGACCGCGGAGTACGCGAGGAACACGTCGGGCACGGAGCCGCGACGGTCGAGGGTCCGCAGCATCGACATCACCGGGGTGATGCCGCTGCCGCCGACGACGAAGAGCATCTTCGCCGGCGGCGGGTCGGGCAGCACGAAGTCGCCCTGGGGCGACTCCAGCCGGACGATCGTGCCCGGCGCGAGCCCGTTGACCAGGTGCTCGGACAGGAAGCCCTCGGGCATCGCCTTCACGGTGATCGCGACGGTGCCCTCCGAGCGCACGGGCGCCGACGAGAGGGAGTACGACCGCCAGTGGAACCGGCCCTCGATCTCCACGCCGATGCCGATGTACTGGCCGGGCTGGAAGTCGAACGACCAGCCCCAGCCGGGCTTGATGACGAGAGTCGCCGAGCGGTCGGTGACCTGCTCGACCCGCTCGACGCGGCCGCGCAGCTCGCGCGCGGACCACAGCGGGTTGATGAGCTTGAGGTAGTCGTCGGGGTGCAGCGGCGTCGTGAACGCCTTGCCGACCGCACGCACACGACGCAGCACGGTCGACCTCTCGATCAGTGAGTCAGCCATCGGTCCGCCTCCCCCGCCTCGCGCCCCACCGTGACGACCCTTGGCGGCCGTGTGGTGTGCGTCACGGCGAGCGTACGTCCGTCCTGGCATCTGCGCGCGGCAAACCAGGGGCATCCATCCACGGGCTGAGACCGCGAGTTACATCGCGTACGACCACATCGTGCACGTTCGAGTTGCGCGATCGGTGTGCTCGACCAGACTCGAAGGTGCCAGAGCACACGATCCCCGACACCCACGGAGGAACATCCCATGAGCACGCTCGAGACCAACGGCATCCGGATCAGCTACACCGACTCCGGCGGCGACGGCCGCCCCGTCGTCCTCATCCACGGCTGGCCCCTCAGCGGCGCCTCCTGGTCGGAGCAGGTCCCGGCGCTCACCGAGGCCGGCTACCGCGTCATCACCTACGACCGTCGCGGCTTCGGCGCCAGCGACAAGCCCGACACCGGCTACGACTACGACACCTTCACCGAGGACCTCGCAGGCCTGCTCGAGCTGCTTGAGGTCACCGACGCGACCATCGTCGGCTTCTCGATGGGCGGCGGCGAGGTCGCCCGGTACCTCGGCTCGCGCGGCTCCGAGCGCATCCACTCCGCCGTCTTCGCGGCTGCCGTGCCCCCGTTCCTGCTGAAGTCCGACGACAACCCCGAGGGCGGCCTCACCCCCGAGGACGTGCAGGGCTTCAAGGACGGCGTCAGCAACGACCGTGCCGGCTTCCTCGAGGAGTTCACCACGAACTTCTTCAGCGCGGGCGACGAGCTCAAGGTCACCGAGGCCCAGCGCCAGGAGGCCATCGCGCTCGTCGAGCCCGCGTCGACCACCGCGATGCTCGGCTGCGTGGAGGCCTTCGGCACCACCGACTTCCGCGACGACCTCGAGAAGATCGACGTGCCCACGCTCGTCATCCACGGTGACGGCGACGCCGTGGTCCCGTTCGAGGTCTCGGGCAAGCGCACCGGCGAGATCGTCAAGGACGCCACGGTCCACGTCGTGGCCGACGGACCCCACGGGTTCAACGTGAGCCACGCCGACGAGCTCAACCGCGTGCTGCTCGACTTCCTGCAGCGCTGACCCGCTCCGCCGCGTCGGACGACGCCCAGAAGCCCCTCCCGGACCCGTCCGGGAGGGGCTTCGCTCATGGTGCACGGCAAGGTGACGAAACGGTTAAGCCCGAGATTGCAGGCCCGTCAGCCCTGGCGCAGCAGCAGGCACGGGGTGAGACTGTCTCCCATGCCTCGCCCCCTCGGGCGGGCACGCCTTGTCCCACGGGGGGACGCCGGACACGGTCCGGTAGCAGAGAGGACGCACCACCTTGCGCACACGCCGCACACGGCTGCTCCGTTCAGGAGCCGCCTCCACCATCGCGCTCGCGCTCGCCATCACCTCGGCGGGCACAGCGAACGCAGCACCCGACGACCCGCGGACCGCGGTCGACCAGGCCCCGGAGCAGACCGCGCAGACCGACGAGGTCAAGGACGCGCCGACCGGCGACAAGCTCGGCCAGCCCGACCGCGAGCTGCTCGCCGAGGCCCGCCAGAACGGTGACAAGCGCGTCACCGTCATGATCGCCACCCAGCGCAAGGCCACCGCGGCCGTCGTCGACTCCCTCGAGGCGTCCGGCGCCTGGGTCGGCCGGGTCGACGACAAGCTCGGCTACGTCCGCGCCAGCGTGCCCACGTCGCGCGTGGAGAAGGTCGCCGCACTGTCGAAGGTCGACGCCGTCGACCTCGACGAGACCATCCCGATCGACGACCCCGCCCCCGGCAAGGTCTCCGCCGACGGTTCCGCGCCCAGCAGCGCGCCCGGCGCGAGCACGCCCAACGCCAACCCGTACATGCCCACGCGCGAGACCGGCACGACCGACTTCGTCGCGAAGAACCCGAAGTACGACGGCCGCGGCGTCACCATCGGCATCATCGACTCCGGCGTCGACCTCGACCACCCCGCCCTGCAGGAGACCAGCACCGGCGAGCGCAAGATCGTCGACTGGGTCACCGGCACCGACCCGCTCCTCGACGACGACAGCACGTGGCGAGCCATGATCACCTCCGTGACCGCCTCGCCGACGTTCACCTACGCCAACCAGACCTGGACCGCGCCGCGTGAGGGCACCTTCCGCGTCAACCGATTCAGCGAGAGCATCACCGCCGGCAGCGAGCCTGGTGGCGACGTGAACCGCGACGGCGACACCACCGACCGGTTCGGCATCCTCTACGACGAGACGACCCACGACATCTGGGTCGATGCGAACCAGGACAACGTCTTCTCCGACGACGAGCTGATGCGCCCGTACAAGGAGAAGTTCCAGGTCGGCCACTTCGGCACCGACGACCCGTCGACCGACATCGTCGAGCGCATGCCGTTCACGGTCGAGTACCGCGAGGACGTCAGCCTGGCGCCCGCCGACCTGCCCGGCACCGCCGACTTCGTCAACATCGGCATCGTCGAGGACGCGCACGGCAGCCACGTCGCCGGCATCGCCGCCGGTCACTCGCTGTTCGGTGGCGCCATGAACGGCCAGGCGCCCGGCGCCAAGATCGTCTCGAGCCGCGCCTGCACGTGGGGCGGCGGCTGCACCGCCGCCGCGCTCCTCGACGGCATGGTCGACCTCGTCACCAACCGCGGTGTCGACGTCGTCAACATGTCCATCGGCGGCCTGCCTGCGCTGAACGACGCCAACAACGCCCGCGCGACCGTCTACGACCGACTCATCGACGACTACGGCGTGCAGCTGTTCATCTCGGCCGGCAACAGCGGCCCTGGCCTGAACACCATCGGCGACCCGTCCGTGGCCGGCAAGGTCGTCAGCGTCGCGTCGTCCATCTCCAAGGAGACCTGGAAGGCCAACTACGGCTCGGTCGTCTCGGCCGCGCTCGCGCTGCACCCGTTCTCCTCGCGGGGCCCGACGGAGTCCGGCGACTTCAAGCCGAACATCGCAGCGCCCGGCTCGGCCATCTCGACCGTGCCCCAGTGGCTCAAGCAGCCTGACCTCAAGGAGGCCGGCTACACGCTGCCGGTCGGCTACGCGATGTTCAACGGCACCTCGATGGCGTCGCCGCAGGCCGCGGGTGCGGCAGCGGTCCTGCTGTCGGGCACCCTCGCCCGCGAGGTCCCGGTGACCCCCAAGCAGCTGCGCAACGCGCTGTACTCCTCCGCAAAGCTCTTCCCGGGCGAGTCGGTGGCGGGCCAGGGCGCCGGCCAGATCAACGTGCCCGGTGCGTGGAGCCTGCTCCTGAAGAAGGCCGTCACGGCCGACTACCGCACCGACGCACCGGTCTGCACCCCGCTGTCGGACTTCCTGGCCAAGCCGGGCCGCGGCACGGGCCTGTACAACCGCTGCGCCGCCGACCAGGGCGGTCAGACGCTGAACAAGGCCAAGAAGTACGACGTGAAGATCACGCGCTCGTCCGGCACCTACAGGTCGGTCAAGCACACCGTCCGCATCGTCGGCAACGACGGCACGTTCCGCGCGCCCACCTCGATCACGCTCGCGCGGGGTCGCACGGTGAGCCTGCCGGTGACCGCCACCGCCAAGACGCAGGGCGCGCACTCGGCCATCGTGGAGATCGACGACCCGGCGACCCCGGTCGTCGACCACCGCGTCATGGTGACCGTCGTGCAGTCGACCGGGCTGACCTCGCCGAGCTTCGCCAAGGAGAACCGCGGCACGGTCCAGCGCAACCGGTCCACGTCGTACTTCGTGTCGGTGCCGAAGGGTGCCAAGGCGCTGCAGGTGAACCTGTCCGGCATCGCCACGCGCAGCCAGACCCGGTTCATCGCGATCAACCCCTACGGCGTCCCGGTCGAGTCGACGGCGTCGACGGCGTGCTACACCAACTTCAGCGACGCGAAGGCCTGCAAGCCGACGTCGCGGAGCTACGCCGACCCGCTGCCGGGTGTCTGGGAGATCGAGGTGGAGTCGCGTCGCACGTCGCCGCTGCTCGACAACCCGTTCAGGCTGACCGCCGCGGTCCAGGGCGTCACCGTCGACCCGGCCACCCAGGAGGTCGCCCCGGCGGCCGACGGTGGCGCGACGGCCCTGGAGTGGACGCTCAAGAACGCGTTCGGTCCGGTCACGGTCACGCCGCGTGGTGGCGACCTGGGCAGCGCCCTCGCGGAGCGCAAGACGATCGAGGACGGTGCTCGCCAGACCTACACCGTCGACGTCCCCGAGGGCGCGTCGAGCCTGACGGCGACCATCGGCAGCACGTCCGACGCCGGCGCCGACCTCGACCTCGCCATCCTCAACCCGGACGGGTCGCAGGCCGGCCAGTCCGCGGACGGTGACTCCGAGGAGTCGGTCACGCTCGACGCCCCCGCCGCCGGTACGTACACCGTCGTCGTCGACGGCTACGCGGTCCCGGCCGGGAGCACCGAGTACGACTACCTGGACGTGTTCTACTCCGCGGGGCTGGGCACGCTCGCGGTCGACGACACGCCCGTCCAGCTGGCACGCGGCGGCACGGCGGTCGTCAAGGGCTCGCTGGAGCCCACGGCGCAGCCGACCGAGGGTCGTTCGCTGTTCGGCGAGATGCAGGTGATCTCGTCCGAGGGTGCGGTGCTCGGCAGCGGCACGGTCCGGGTGACCGGCACGGCCCCGGAGCCGACCCCGTCGGCGACGACCACGACGCCGACCGCCCCGGAGACGGCTCAGCCGCTCGCTCCGAAGGCGACGGCGAAGGACGAGCAGGAGTAGTCAGCCGCGCTCGACCTCGACGACGACGAGCACCGGTCCTCGCTGACAGGTGGTGGTCGCGTCGGGGTCGGGCCGGCCCCGCACGGTGACACGGTCGCCGGCCTCCATGCCGGCGACCGTTCCTGTGAGCACCCACGTGCGGCCGGTGGCGGCGAGCGTGACGCAGCGGTCCTCCGGCGAGCGCTCCACGACTCCGGTGACGCTCTGCAGGCCGGCCGACGGCTTGGCCGTCGGCGTCGGGTCGTCGTCGGGGAGCGTCGGCGTCGGGTCGTCGGGCAGCGTCGTCGAAGGGGCTGACGAGGGCGTGCTGTCGCGCTCTCCTCCCCCACCCGTGCCACCGCACCCCGCGAGGACCACCGCCACCAGCACCCACCCGACCCGTCTCATCCCCCCAGAGTGCCACCGCCCCCGAAGCCCCGCGTCCCTCGCGCACGCACGCGACCAGCGGAACACTTCGCTGGTCGAGTAGCAGGGACGAGCTTGCGAGGTCCCTGCGATGGAGCCGTCGCAGTGGGGCGTAGCCGCGACGGAGCGAGACCACCCGGCAACGGCCCAGCGCGAGCCAACCCCCAGCGACCGCCTGGAGTGGTCTCGATACACCTCCCCTCGCTGGCGCTCGTGAAGGCACTCGACCAGCGGTGGGTTCCGCTGGTCGAGTAGCAGCACGCGCGACGAAGGAGCGTCGTGGCTGCGATGGAGCCGTCGCAGTGGGGCGTAGCCGCGACGGAGCGAGACCACCCGGCAACAGCCCAGCGCGAGCCAACCCCCAGCGACCGCGCAGAGTGGTCTCGATACACCTCCCCTCGCTGGCGCTCGTGAAGGCACTCGACCAGCGGTGGGTTCCGCTGGTCGAGTAGCAGCACGCGCGACGAAGGAGCGTCGTGGCTGCGTATCGAGACCACCCGGCAACAGCCCAGCGCGGCCTGGCTCCCAGCGTCTGCCCAGAGTGGTCTCGGTACGCCCGGAGCACGCTCGTCCCTCGCGGCTCCGCGCTACTCGACCAGCGGTTGTCTCGCTGGTCGAGTAGTAGGGACGAGCTTGCGAGGTCCCTGCGTATCGAGACCACCCGGCAACGGCTCAGCGCGAGCCAACCCCCAGCGACCGCCTGGAGTGGTCTCGATACACCTCCCCTCGCTGGCGCTCGTGAAGGCACTCGACCAGCGGTGGGTTCCGCTGGTCGAGTAGCAGCACGCGCGACGAAGGAGCGTCGTGGCTGCGTATCGAGACCACCCGGCAACAGCCCAGCGCGGCCTGGCTCCCAGCGTCTGCCCAGAGTGGTCTCGATACGCCCGGAGCACGCTCCTTCGTCGCGGCTCCGGCCTACTCGACCAGCGGAACGCTTCGCTGGTCGAGTAGTCCGAGCGAGCTTGCGAAGCTCGGACGTATCGAGACCACCCGGCAACGGATCAGCGCGAGCCAACCCCCAGCGACCGCGCAGAGTGGTCTCGGTACGCCCGGAGCACGCTCGTCCCTCGCGGCTCCGCGCTACTCGACCAGCGGTTGTCTCGCTGGTCGAGTAGCAGGGACGAGCTTGCGAGGTCCCTGCGATGGAGCCGTCGCAGTGGGGCGTAGCCGCGACGGAGCGAGACCACCCGGCGACAGCCCAGCGCGGGCCAACCCCCAGCGACCGCCTGGAACGGTCTCGATACGTCCGGAGCACGCTCGTCGCGGCTCCGCGCTGCTCGAGCAGCGGACCCCCTACTGGCCGCCGCTCTGGTCGGACTGGCCCAAGGCGTCCTGGGCGTTCTCGACCGCTGCGTTCATCTGGTTGATCCGACGCTGGTACTCGGCGAGGTCGCCGGCCTCGAGAGCCTTCTGGGCCGCGGAGTAGGCGGCCGACGCGTCACGCAGGTACTCCTGCGTCGTCTTCGCGCCGCCGTCGCCGCTGCCACCGGAGTCGCCGCCCGAGGACTCCTCGTCCGGATCGGGGACGGAGCCCTCGGCCAGGCCGAGCGCCACCCGCAGCGCCTCGTCGAGGGTCTGGCCGAAGCCGACCTCCTCGCCGAACGACGCCGCCACGAACTGCAGCACCGGGTACGTTCCCTCGTTCGCCTGCCGTCGGATGTAGACCGGCTGCACGTACAGCAGCGCGTCGCCCACGGGCAGCGTCAGCAGGTTGCCGTTGAGGACCTGCGCGTCGGACTGGCGGAACTGCAGCAGGGCCTGCGTCACGCCGCGGTCGGAGCTGAACTGGTTGGCGATCTGGCTCGGACCCGGCACCTGCGTGTCGCTCGGCAGCTGCAGGATCTGCAGCTTGCCGTAGTCCTCGCTCGACGCCTCGGAGTTCACCGACATGAACGCGGCCAGGTTCTGGCGGCTGTTCGGCAGGTAGACGCTGGTCAGCGAGAACGCGGGGTCCTCCTGGCCGGGACGGGCCGTCGTCAGGTAGTACGGCGGCTGCTGCGTGGCCGTCCGGCCCGACGGGGTGGCCGGGTCCTCGGGCACGCGCCAGCGCTCGCCGTCCTCGTAGAACGTCTGCGCGTCCGTCACGTGGTAGCGCTCGAGCACGTTGCGCTGGACCTTGAACAGGTCGACCGGGTAGCGCAGGTGCTCCAGCAGGCTCTGGTCGATCTCCGAGCGCGGCTCGACGACACCCGGGAAGACCTTCATCCACGTCTTGAGGACCGGGTCCTCGGTGTCCCACTGGTACAGCTTCACGCTGCCGTCGTAGGCGTCGACGACGGCCTTCACGGAGTTGCGCATGTAGTTGACGTTGTCCGTCGGCAGAGCGGCCTGCGACGACCCCTGCGTCAGCGTGTCGTCGGTGGCCTGGCGCAGCGAACGCCGCTCGCTGTACGGGTAGCTGTTGCTGGTCGTGTAGCCGTCGACGATCCACACCACGCGGCCGTCGACGACCGCCGGGTAGGTGTCGCCGTCGACCGTGAGCCACGGCGCGACCTTCTCGACGCGGTCGCGCGGGTGCCGGTCATAGAGGATCTTGGAGTTCTCGTTGACGCGGTTGGACAGCACGATGTTGGGCTCGGCGAACTTGAACGCGTAGAGCACCTTGTGGAAGAGGCTGCCGACGGGCACGCCACCCTCGCCGTCGTAGGTGTTCTGCGTGGCGCTCTCGGCGCCGTCGTTGCCCGACCCGCCACCGCGGGGGATGTCGACCTCGATCGGTGCGGCGCCCTCGGGTCGTCCGACGATCGAGTACGACGGCGAGCTCTCGCCGAAGTAGATGCGCGGCGGCACCTCGGTCTCGATCTCACCGACCGGTGGGATGTCCTTCTGGACCCACACGGGCTCACCCTGCTCGCCACGCTGGTTGCCGCGCGCGGCGATGATGCCGTAGCCGTGCGTGTACACGGTGTGGTCGTTGGCCCAGTTGCGCTGGGAGTCCTGCAGACCGCCCAGGTCGAGCTCGCGGGCCGCGATGATGACGTCCTGCGGGATGTCGTCGTCGCCCAGCTTGTAGCGGTCGACGTCGAGGGTCTGCGGGACGGTGTAGTAGCCGCGCACCTGCTGCAGCTGCTGGAAGGCGGGTGAGATGAGCGTCGGGTCGAGCAGACGCGTGCTGACGCGCGACTCCGCCGACGCGTTGAGCTCCTGCGGCGTCAGGGTCGTGTTCGCCGTGTAGTCCTCGGTCTCCACGTCGGCGACGTCGTACGCCTCGCGCGTCGCCTCGATGTTGCGGGCGATGTACGGACCCTCCTTGTCCGGCTCCGACGGACGGACCTGGAAGGACTGCATGACGTAGGGCCACACACCGCCGATGAGCACCGACGTGAGGAGCAGCAGGCCGAGCCCGACGCCCGGCAGCACCCACGACTTCACGAAGACGGACGCGAAGAACAGCACGGCGCACACCAGCGCGACGCCGATGAGGATGTTCGCCGCGGGGATCCGCGCCTTCGCGTCGGTGAAGCCGATGCCGGTGAACAGTCCGGAGCCGTTGACGGCCAGGTTGTAGCGGTCGAGCCAGTAGCCGAAGGCCCGCAGCAGCACGCCGAACCCGACGAGCACCGCCAGGTGCACCTGCGCCGCACGCGTGAAGCGCGGACCACGGCCGGCGAAGCGGATGCCGCCGAACACGTAGTGCACGAACACGCTCACCAGGACGGCGACGACCACCAGCGCGAACAGGAACGAGGACAGGAAGTTGAACCAGGGCAGGTCGAAGACGAAGAAGCCGATGTCCTTGTTGAACTGCGGGTCCTGCTCGCCGAAGGACGTGCCGTGGCGCCACAGCTGGAACGTCTCCCAGCGCGACGACGCGACGGAGCCGGCGAAGACCGTCAGCACGACGGCGAGCACGATCAGCGCCGGACGCTTCACCGGCGAGAGCGCCTGCCGGTACCGGAACGCGGGGTCGTCACGGCGCATGGGCAGCGTGTCGGGCTGCAGACGGTGCGCGAGCCAGGCGTTGGCGGCGACCACGAGCCCGAACAGCAGGCCGAGCACCGCGAAGAGCCCGACCCGGTTCACGATGACCGTGGTGAACACGTTCGAGTAGTCGACCGAGCGGAACCAGAGCCGGTCGGTCCACACCGACGTGAAGATCGACCCGAGGAACAGCAGCGCCGCCAGCGTGACGAGCGTGGGCACGAGCACCTTCCGGCGCTTGTCGACCCCGCCGGGCGTCGGCTCGGGTCGGGGACGGGGGGTACCGAAGATGTCGCTCACGGGGCTCCAGGTGTCGTTCTGGGGTCGGGTCCAGCGGTGGGGCTGACGGTGGGGCGAGCCTACGTCAGGCGTTCACGTCGAGGGTGCGGAGCAGGGCCTGCACCAGACCGGGCACCAGGTCGGGGCCCTCGAGGAGCGCGGCGTCGGCGGGCGTGCGGGCGCGCACGGCGCTGTGCCGCTCCCCCGCTCGGTCGACGACGGCCACGAGGCGCACGTCCTGGCGGGCGGGGTGGCGGGCGGCCGCCTCCGCGACCGCGGCCGGGTCGGACGGGAGGTCCTCCTCGGCCTCGGGAGGCAGCATGATGCGCTCGACGACGACGGCGCACCCGTCGACGGCGTCGGGCCACTGGATCTCCTCGAGCACGTCCTCGAGCGGTCGACCCTCGAGGTGCAGCTCCTGCTCGATCGTCGTGAAGCCGTCGGGCGCGTCGCGCAGCGGAACGGCGAGCTGGGCCGCGAGCGAGGGCTCGGCCTCGACGAGGGCGGCGGTGCGCACGAGCGCATAGAGGCGGGGGGCCTGGTCCCACCCGTCCGCGGCCACGTGCGCCTCGACCTCGAGGGCGGCCAGCCGCAGCGGGGTGGACGGCAGCGGCTCCTGCTCCGGCGTCGTCACGAGCACGTCCTGACCCGGGCGTCGGGATCCTTGGCGAGCGCCGTGAGCTCCTTGACGGCCTCGTCGAAGGTCGCCACCCGCACGAGGGTCATGCCGTGGTCGGAGCCCTGGGCGGCCTCGGCGCAGTTCGCGTCGGGCACCAGGAAGACCTTGGCGCCTGCCGCCGCGGCACCGGCGATCTTCTGCCGCACGCCCCCGATGGGGCCGACCGTGCCGTCGGGGCTCATGGTGCCGGTGCCTGCGACGGTCCGCCCGCCCGTGAGCGAGCCGGGCGTCAGGCGGTCGTAGATCGCGAGCGCGAACATGGTGCCGGCGCTGGGACCACCGACCTCGTCGCCGACGTTGTTCTCGACGTCGATCGGGAAGTCGTAGACGGTGCCGAGCGAGACCCCCACGCGCGGGACGGAGGCGTCACGCGGGTCGGGGCGGGTGGTGACGTCGACGGTGCGCTCCTTGCCGTCGCGGACGACGTCGAGCGTGACGGTCGTGCCCGGATCGACCCGGCCGACGGCCTCGACGACCGACGCCGACGACGGGGTGCGCCGACCGTCGACGGCGGTGATCTCGTCCTTCGGCTGCAGCTTGCCTGCGGCGGCACCGTCCTGCGCGACGGCGGCGACCGACGCGCGCTCGCCCACGCGGTAGCCGGCGGCCCGCAGCGCGACCACGAGCGAGCTGTCCTTGGAGCTGGTGAGCTGCGCCTGACCCTCGGCCTTCGACGCCGCGGCCGACTCGTCGTCGGGGTAGACGATGTCGCGCGGCACGACGGCCACGTCGGAGGTGAGGAAGGCCTCGACGACCGACCCGAGGCTGACGTGCGTGTCGGCGCGGGTGACGGAGACCGTCGTGAAGTCGAGCGCACCGTCGACGGGGTAGGTCTTGACGCCCTTGCCGAACGTGAACATCTGCCGTCCGCCGATCTCGCCGAACGTGTCGAACGCGGGGCCCGGACGCATGGTCACGTACGGGGCGGGCAGCAGGAACGCCACGCAGGTGAGGGCGACGACGCTCACGCCCGCGACGAGCAGGGTGACGTAGCGACGCCCGAGCCGGTGGGCGTCAGGGTCGTGCGGGGCGCCCTCAGGCACGGCGGTGTCTCGTCCAGGGTCGTCGGGCACGGCTCCACCCTAGAGTTCGACGACAACCGCGCCGGTCAACAGGCCCCGACCCACACGGCGTCGCCGGTCTCGAACGTCTGGTGCTTCCACACCGGCACCTCGGCCTTGAGCTCGTCGATGAGCCGGCGGGCACCCGTGAAGGCCTCGGCCCGGTGGGCGGCGGACACGCCCACGACGACCGCGAGGTCGCCGATCTGCAGGTCGCCGACCCGGTGCACCGCGGCGACCGCGACGACGTCCTCCTCGGCCGCGACCCGCTCCGCGACGTCGCGCAGCCGCTCGACCGCGCTCGGGTGCGCACTGTAGGACAGGGCGCTGACGTCCTGCCCACCGTCGTGGTCACGCACCGTCCCGACGAACAGGGCCACACCACCGGCGTGCGGGTCGCGCACCGCGGTGAAGACCTCGTCGAGGCTCAGGGCGGTGTCGCGGACGTCGACCAGGCGGACCGTGCTCATGGGACACCACCGTAGTCGGCGCGACCGCACCGCGCCGCCCAGCGCGAGCGGCGTCGGACGACCCGAGCCCGTGGGGCCGCCTCGATACGCTGGTCCCATGGCCGACACACCTGACGACCGCGACGACTCCTCCTCCGAGGAGGACCGCGAGCCGCAGCAGCCCAACCCCTTCGCCGGGACGCCCTTCGAGCAGGTCTTCGGGGCGCTCGGTGGGATCCCCGGCGCCGCCGGCGGCCCCGCCGGCCAGGTACCCGACCTCGGCGCGATCTTCGGGCAGATGCAGCAGCTGTTCAGCGGCGCCACCCAGGACGGCTCGGTCGACTTCGACACCGCCCGCGACGTCGCGCGCCGCACGCTCGCTGCTGCCGGCCCCGACCCGTCGCCGCACGCCGGCCAGGTCGGGGCGGTCGCCGACGCCGTCCGGCTCGCCGAGACGTGGCTCGACCGCGTCACGGACGTCCCCGCCGCGACGACGTCGTCGGTCGCCTGGAGCCGCGCCGAGTGGGTCGAGGCCACCGGCACCTCGTGGCGGCGCCTGGTGGAGCCGATCGCCGACAACGTGGTGGGAGCGATCGCACAGGCCATCCCCGACGAGGCGCGCGCCATGGCCGGCCCGCTCATCGGGATGCTGAACCAGGCCGGCAGCGCGATGTTCTCGCAGCAGATCGGCCAGGGTCTCGCGGGGCTGGCCACCGAGGTGCTGTCGTCGACCGACATCGGCCTGCCCATGGGCCCGAGCCGCGTGGCCGCCGTGCTTCCGCACAACGTCGAGGCCTTCGGCGAGGGGCTCGAGCACTCGTCGGCCGACGTGCTGCTCTACGTCACCCTGCGCGAGTGCGCGCACCACCGGCTCTTCGCGCACGCACCGTGGCTCGAGCAGGCCCTGGTCGGCGCCGTCGACGAGTTCGGCGCGGGGACCCACATCGACGTGGAGGCGATCGAGGCGCAGGTGCGTGAGATCGACCCCAGCCGTCCCGAGGCCATCGCCGAGGCGATGCAGGGCGGCCTGTTCGAGCCGCGACGCACCCCCGGCCAGCAGCACGCGGTCGAGCGGCTCGAGACGCTGCTCGCCTTCGTGGAGGGCTGGGTCGACGAGGTCGTCTCGCAGGCGGCGCGCGACATGCCGTCGGCGCCGGCCCTGGCGGAGGCGATCCGCCGACGTCGCGCCACCGGGGGTCCGGCCGAGCAGACGTTCGCGTCGCTCGTGGGCCTGGAGCTGCGGCCGCGTCGCCTGCGCGACGCCGCCAACCTCTGGGCCGCGGTCCGGGACCGGCAGGGCCCGGCCGCCCGTGACGCCGCCTGGACGCACCCCGACCTCATGCCGACTGCTGCCGATCTCGACGACCCGCTCGGTTTCGCGAGCGGCGAGACCGTCGACGACGACTTCGACGCGGCGCTCGACGAGCTCCTCGCGGGCGAGTCCGGCGAAGGCACGCAGGACCGCGACGACGAGCCCGGCACCGGCGACGCCCGGTGACCCTGCACGCCGACGCGACGCGCACGCTGGCGACCTGGACGGCACCCGACGCGGCGCAAGAACGGCTACGGGTGGCGTACCTCGCGCACCTGGCCGCGCACCCCGACGGGATGCTGCGCCCCTGCCGGCCCGACCACGTGACGGCGAGCGCGCTGGTGATGACGGCCGATGCGCAGCGCGTGCTGCTGGTGCGTCACCGCAAGGCAGGGCTGTGGCTGCAGACGGGCGGGCACTGCGAGGCGGACGACGCGAGCCTGGTCGACGCCGCCGCACGCGAGGCGCTCGAGGAGACGGGCATCGCAGGCCTGCAGGTCGACCCCGAACCGCTGCGGCTCTCGCGGCACGCCGTGCCGTTCTGCTCCCCCGGCGGCCACCACCTCGACGTCCAGCTGCTCGCGGTGGCCCCGGTCGACGCCGAGCCCGTCGTGGTCGAGGGCGAGGACCCGGTGGCCTGGTTCGGTGTCGGCGAGCCCGTGGAACCGACCGACGCCGACACGCTGGCGCTCATCGCTGCTGCCAGGACACGCCTTCGAGGAACCCCTCGGCCTTGACCGCGTGCGGGTAGTCCGCGAGCAGCGCCCAGAACCGCGACGAGTGATTCGGCTCGATGAGGTGGGCGAGCTCGTGCAGGACGACGTGGTCGACGACGTAGTCGGGCATGTCGCGGACCCGGTCGGAGATGCGGATCGCCCCGGTGGCGGCCGTGCAGGAGCCCCACCGCTGCGTCTGGTTGGTGACCCACCGCACCGAGCTCGGCACCGCCCGGCCCTCCAGGTAGCGGTCGGAGAGCGTGCGCGCCCGAGCCATCAGCTCCTCGTCGCCCGCGGGAGTCCGGGCAACGCGGGCGTCGAGACGGGCCACGAGTCGCGCGACCTCCTCGCGCTCCTGCTCGGGTGACAGGTGGGCGGGCACGAGCACGATCGTGCGGTCGCCGTCGCGGTACGCCTGGATGGTGCGACGACGTCGCGTGCTGCGCCTGATCTCCACCTCACCCACGTCCTCGACGGTAGCCGAGGGCTCCGACGGTCGAGGAATCTTCGTCCACATCCACCGAACGAGCCCGGGGCCGTCCCGTCGCAGGTCAGGAGGAGGTTCCATACCGTCGGAACGTCGAGTTCCCCGGGCCCCGCCGGCTCTGTCCACGTGCCGTCCACACCGGTCGACGGCGATGCGCACATCTTGCCCACAGACTTGTCCACAGGAGTGGACAACGGTTCTGCCAAGTCGGTTGACGCGCCCCTCCCGGACCCCTACGGTGTCCTCAGCCGGGCTCCCGAATCAGGTCCGCAGGGGAAGGCAGACCCTCGGGAGCCCGGCTCTCGCACGTCAGGACCCCCGAAGGCGTCCACGGGCACTGTGGACACCCGCTGGTCCGAGCCCGTCGAGCCCCGCAAGGTGGCCGCCATGACGTTGCGGCCCGTCCTCCTCCCGGGAGGCGACGTCGTGCGTCGCGACGCGCGGCGACTGACCGTCGTCGGTCGACCCGACGTGGTGCTCGCCGACCGACCAGGTCTCGTCGCCCTCCTGCGGCTGCTCGACGGCCGCAGCCTGGAGTCCGTCGAGCGACTCGCCGGTGAGCGGGTCCCGGAGCTCGAGGACGACCCGCGCTCGGTCGTGCAGCAGCTGCTGGCTCGTGGCGCCTTGCGCGCCGGTCCGCCGCCCAGGCTGCCGCGCCTCTCGGTCCGCATCCGGGCCTGGGCGGGCAGCGAGCACGTCGCGCAGGTCGTGGCGGGCGCGGTCGACGCGCTGGGGCTGCGGCCGGACCCGGTCGGCGACGCCGCGCTGCTCGTGCTGGTCGCGGCCGGCGAGCCCGACCGGCTCTGGGTGTCGCGAGCGGTGGAGACCGGTCTGCCGGTCCTGCCCGTCGTGGTGGACGAGCACCGGGCCCGCGTGGGCCCCCTGACGGTCGCAGGCCGCACGTCGTGCCTCGGCTGCCACGACGCCGCGCGCGCCACCGCGGACCCGACGTGGGCGGCGGTGGTGGGGCAGCTGGGTCGCCCGCTCGTCGCCGCTCCCCCGCCGTCGCCGGGGCCGGTCCTGCTGCACCGCGTCGCCGCCGCGGTCGCCGAGCAGACGGCGGCCTGCGCCGGACCGGACCGTCCCGAGACGGTGGGCGGCGTGCTCCACCTCCGCGGCCGCGAGGTCGTGCGGGAAGTCGTCCCGGTCCACGAGGGCTGCACGAGCCTGCTCCACCGGGACGCCTGAGCCGATGGCACCTATCCTGGGAGACGTGGAGCCACAGGAGCCGGACGACGCCGCCGACGACCGCGGCACTGGCCGGCGCAGTCGGTCGTCGCTCCCGGTCGGGGCGTTCACGCGTGGCGCGAAGCTCGCGGCCCTGCCCGTCGGGTTCGCCGGCCGGACCGCCCTCGGCATGGGCCGGCGGATCGGCGGCGCGCCCGCCGACGCCGTGCTGACCGAGGTGCAGCGGCGCACCGCCGAGCAGGTGTTCAGCGTGCTGGGCCAGCTCAAGGGCGGCGCCATGAAGATGGGCCAGGCCATGAGCATCTTCGAGGCGGCGCTGCCCGAGGAGATTGCGGCGCCCTACCGCGAGACCCTCACGCGTCTGCAGGACGCCGCCCCGCCCATGCCCGTCGACGTCGTGCACCGCCAGCTGGCCGCCGAGCTGGGCGCCGACTGGCGCGACCGGCTCGTCGAGGTCGGCGACCAACCCGCCGCGGCGGCCTCCATCGGGCAGGTGCACCGCGGTCGGTGGCACGACGGGCGCGAGGTGGCCGTCAAGATCCAGTACCCCGGTGCGGCAAAGGCGCTGCGCTCGGACCTGCGCCAGCTGTCGCGCATCTCCCGGCTCCTCGGGGTCCTCGCGCCGGGCATCGACGTCAAGGCGTTGCTGCAGGAGCTCGAGGACCGTGTGGTCGAGGAGCTCGACTACACGCTCGAGGCCGTCGCGCAGCAGCGCTTCCACGAGGAGTACGCCGACGACCCGGAGATCTTCGTGCCGAGCGTCGTGCACGGGACCGAGCGTGTGCTCGTGAGCAGCTGGATGGAGTCCACCGGCTCCCTGGCCGACCTCATCCGCGACGGCAGCCAGGACGACCGCGACCGCTACGGCGAGCGGTACGTGCGGTTCCTGCTCACCAGCCCCGACCGCGTCGGGCTGCTGCACGCCGACCCGCACCCCGGCAACTTCCGTGTGCTCCCCGACGGACGTCTCGGCGTCGTCGACTTCGGTGCGGTGGCGCACCTGCCCGACGGGCTGCCTCCCGCGCTCGGCCCGCTCCTGACCGCCGCGCTGGCGGGCGACGCGCAGGCGGTGACCGACCACCTGCGCAGCGAGGGGTTCCTGCGCCCCGGCACGAAGATCGACCCCGAGGTGATGGCCGGGTACATCGCGCCGTTCGTCGAGCCGGCGGGCGCCGCGACGTTCACGTTCTCGCGGGCCTGGCTGCGCGAGCAGGCAGGCCGGGTCGGCCTGGGCGGCGAGGGCATGTCGACGTCGATGAAGATCAACCTGCCGCCGGAGTACCTGCTGATCCACCGCGTCTGGCTGGGTGGCGTCGGCGTGCTGTGCCAGCTCAACGCGACGGCACCGTTCCGCTCGATCCTGGAGGAGTCGATCCCCGGGTTCGCGCCGCCGGACTGACGCTCAGCGGAGCACGATGCCGGCGGCCAGCACCAGCATGACGCAGCCGATCGCACCGTCGAGCAGACGCCACGCGCGCGGCTCGCGGAGCCATCGCCCCAGGTGACGCGCGCCGAACCCGAGCGCCGCGAACCAGACGACGCTGCCCGTCATGGCGCCGCCCGCGAACCACCCGCGGGCGTCACCGTGCGAGGCCGCGACCGACCCCAGCAGCACGACCGTGTCGAGGTAGACGTGCGGGTTGAGCCACGTCAGGGCGAGCGCGGTCAGCCCGACCCGCCTCGCTGACGGCCTCACCCGCACGGCCAGCCCGCCGGCCTGGACGTGGGCGTCGCCCTCGACCTCGAGCGACTCCCCCGACCCTGTCGCCGCCCGGCGCAGCGCGAGGACCGCGTAGCCGGCGAGGAACGCCGCCCCACCCCAGCGGGCCGCGTCGACGAACCAGGGCACCGACTCGACGAGCCGCCCCAGGCCCACGACCCCGACGGCGACGAGCACGACGTCGGAGAGGGCGCACACGGCCACCACCAGGCCGACGTGCTCGCGGCGCAGCCCCTGCCGCAGGACGAAGGCGTTCTGCGCGCCGATCGCGACGATGAGGGCGAGGCCGGCGCCGAGGCCGGAGAGCAGGCTGGTCACGCCGCCACGCTAGGGCGCAGCGATCTTCAGGACCAGCGAAGAATTCTTCAGGAGCATTAGCATGGCTTCATGTGGTCCGACCCTGTCGCCGTGCGCACCGTGGCCGCGGTGGTCGAGGCCGGTACCTTCGACGGCGCCGCCCGCGCCCTGCACGTGACGCCGTCCGCGGTGAGCCAGCGGGTGAAGGCCCTCGAGGAGTCGGTCGGCCAGCGCCTGCTCGTGCGCACGACCCCTGTGCGGCCGACGGCCGCCGGGGAGGTCGTGCTGCGCTACGCCCGACGTCTGGCCCTGCTCGACGAGGACGCCGCGACCGAGCTGGGCCTGGCCGAGGCACGCCTCCCCCGGCTCGCCGTCGCCGTGAACGCCGACTCCCTCGCCACCTGGTTCCTCGAGGCGGTGTCCCGGTTCACGCGCACGAGCGACGTGCAGGTGGAGCTGTACCGCGAGGACCAGACGCGCACGGCGCGCATGCTCGAGGACGGCACGGTGATGGCGGCCGTCACGGCCCGCGCCGAGCCGGTGCCCGGGTGCCGGGCCGTCCCGCTCGGCGCGCTGACCTACCGGGCGATGGCGTCGCGCACCTGGATGGACCGCTGGGCCCCCGACGGTGTCGGCGAGGCCGAGCTGCGGACCGCACCACGCGTCGACTACGACCCGACCGACTCGCTCCAGGCCGACTGGCTCGCCGCGCACGACGTCGACGCGTCCCTGACCCCACGCCACCTCGTGCCGTCGCCGCACGACTTCGCGCGGGCCGTCTCCCTCGGTCTCGGCTGGGGCCTGCTGCCCGCCGAGCACGCCGCCACCCACGGGCCCGACCTCGTCGACCTCGGAGGTCCGACGATCCGCTCCCCGCTGTCGTGGCAGCGCTGGCGGACGCCGTCGGCCCTGCTCGACCGGCTGACCGACGTCGTGGTGACGACGGCCGCCGAGCGCCTCAACCCTGCTGGGCGATGACCTCGAGCACCGCCTCGCCGTACCGCTCGCGCTTCGTCTGGCCGATCCCCGGGATGCCGAGAAGCCCGTGGGCGTCGGCGGGGCGCAGCTCGGCCAGGGCGAGCAGGGTGGCGTCGGTGAACACGACGTAGGCCGGCACCTTCGCCTCCGCGGCGGTGGTGCTGCGCCACTCCCGCAGACGCTCGAACACCGCTCGCGCGTCGGCGTCGAGCGACTCGAGCTCGACGTTGCTGCGCTTCTTGGGGCGCGGCCCGACGGAGCCGCCGCGCGCCGGGTGGTCCGGCGGCAGCAGCGGGTCGAGGAACCGGGTGGGCTTGCGCCCCTGTCGCCCGCCGGGCTTGCGTGCCCGCGCCCAGGAGATGGTCAGGTGACGCCGAGCCCGGGTGACGCCGACGTAGAACAGCCGGCGCTCCTCGGCCACGGCCTGCGGGGTGTCGGCGTGGGTGATGGGCATCATCCCCTCGTGCGTCCCGACGCAGAACACGGCGTCCCACTCCAGGCCCTTGGCCGCGTGCAGGGTCGCGAGGGTCACGCCCTCCGCGGTGGGCGCGTGGGCGGACTGCGCGCGGCGGTCGAGGTCGGCGAGCAGCTCGGTGAGACCGGCCTCCGGCTGGGACTCGGCGAGGTCGTCGGCCATCGTCACGAGCGCGTGCAGCGACTCCCACCGGTCGCGCGTGGCACCTGGACCCGACGGCGCGGTCTCGGTGTGTCCCATGCTGGCCAGGACCGCGCGGACCTCGTGCCCGAGCCGACCGTGGTCGGGGGCGTCGGCGTCGACCGTCGCGTCGGCCCCGTCCTCGCCGGCGCGCGCCGCACCGCGCAGGAGGGTGACGGCCTGACGCACCTCGGCGCGCTGGAAGTAGCCCTCGACCCCGCGGAGGGTGACGGGGACGTCGCGCTCGCCCAGAGCCTCCTCGAACGCCTCCGACTGCGCGTTGATCCGGAACAGGACGGCCATCTCGCGGTAGGGCACCCCGGAGCGGTGCAGCCGGACGATCTCGTCGGCCACCGCGGACGCCTCGCTCGGCTCGTCGCTGTACCCGAGGTAGCGCACGGGCTCGGCCGGCGCGGCCTGCGCCTGCAGCGGTCGGCCGTGGGCCTCGCCCCGGACGCCGTCGAACACCGCGTTGGCGACGGCCACGACCTGCGGGGTGGAGCGGTAGTTGCGCACCAGCGAGACCCGCTCGGCGTCGGGGTAGCGCCTGGGCGAAGTCGGCGAGGATCTGCGGCGACGCACCGGCGAACGTGTAGATGGTCTGGCGCGGGTCGCCGACGACGCAGACGTCGTCGCGTCCGCCGAGCCAGAGGTCGAGCAGCGTCGACTGGAGCGGGTTGACGTCCTGGTACTCGTCGACGACGAACCACCGGTACTGGCGTCGGACCTGCGCGGCGATGCGCTCGTCGTCGGCGAGGATCGCGGCGGTGATGAGCAGGATGTCCTCGAAGTCGATGCGGCCGCGCTCCCGCTTGACGTCCTCGTAGGCGGCCATGACCGCGGCGACTCGGCCGGGCTCGAGGTCGGCGACCTCGCGTCCGCGACGACGCGCCACGTCGGGGTAGTCGGCTCCCCGGACGTTGCTGACCTTGGCCCACTCGACCTCGGCGGCGAGGTCGCGGATGACGGCGTTGTCGGGTCGGCGGATGCCCTCACGGCTCGCGGCCTCCGCGACGAGCCCGAACTTGGAGCCCACGACCTCCGGCAGCTCGGTGCCGTAGACCTGCGGCCAGAAGTACCGTGCCTGGCGCAGCGCAGCGGAGTGGAACGTCCGGGCCTGCACGTGCGGCGCGCCGAGCTGGGCGAGCCGTCCGCGCATCTCGCCCGCGGCACGCGTGGTGAAGGTGAGCGCCAGCACCTCGGTGGGCACGTACAGCCCGGTCGCGACGCCGTAGGCGATGCGGTGGGTGATGGCGCGGGTCTTGCCCGTCCCGGCGCCCGCGACGATGCAGACCGGGCCGCGCAGGGCCTCGGCGGCGGCCCGCTGCTCGGGGTCGAGGTTCTCGAGGAGGTCCTCGGGGCTGGGCACGCGGGCACTTCTCCTCGGTCGGGGACGGGTCGGGGCCGGGCAACCCGGCGGAGCGGGCGGAACAAGCCCGGCCGTGGTGTCGTTGACACCCGTGGCACCGGCGTCGTCGACACCGGTGCGACCAGCCTAGACCGCACAGGAGACAACGATGACCGGCGACTTCACCCTCTACTCGACCCCGTGGTGCGGCTACTGCCACCGGCTCAAGTCGCAGCTCCAGCGCGAGGGCATCAGCTTCGAGGAGGTCGACATCGAGCAGGTCCCCGAGGCTGCGGCGATCGTCGAGAAGGCCAACAACGGCAACCAGACGGTGCCCACCCTCGTGTTCGCCGACGGCACCGCCCTGACGAACCCCTCCGTCGCGCAGGTCAAGGCCCAGCTGGGCGTCTGACCCCCACGGCGGTAGGTGAGCCGCGGAACGCCTGCTGGCGGTCGCGGACCCGCGTCACCGTGGTCAGGTGACGCGCGCCAGCCACCGCTCGCTCGAGCTCCGCGTGAGGCCCACCGCCCCGACATCAGGACCAGCCGGCAGGGATGCGCTCACCCAACCAGCTCTCGATGAGCCAGCTGGAGATCGAGACGCCGCTCGGCGGGAGCAGCAGCGTGCCCGCCTCGCCCTGCGCCAGCAGCTGCTCGCGCGTGACCCACTGCGCCGCCGCCATCTCGACGCCGTCGACCTCGATGTCGGTGGCCGTCGCCCGACCGAAGAAGCCGACCATGAGGCTCGCCGGGAAGGGCCACGGCTGGCTGCCCGCGTAGGCCACCTCACCCACGACGACACCGGACTCCTCGGCCACCTCGCGTCGGACGGCGTCCTCGAGCGTCTCCCCGGGCTCGACGAACCCCGCGAGCGTCGACCAACGGCCCTCCGGCCAGCTGGCCTGGTGCCCGAGGAGCGCGCGGTCCTGGTCGTCGGTGACGAGCATGATGACGGCGGGGTCGGTGCGCGGGAAGTGGTCGGTGCCGCAGACGGTGCACCGACGCAGGTGACCGGCCGACCGGATCTCGGTGGCCCCGCCGCAGCGCGGGCAGAACGGGGTGGCGGCGAGCCAGCGCGCCATCCCGACGGCGTGGACCGCCAGGGAGAGGTCGTCGGCACCCAGTAGGGGCGCCAGGACGCGGATGCTCACCGGCGTCAGGTCCTGTGGCACGCGCTCGACGACGACGGCGGCGTGCGGCACCCCGTCGAGCTCGCCGAGGAAGATCCAGGTGCCCTCCGGCGCCTCCTCGCGCGGCAGCCAGCGCAGCGCGGGCCCGTCGACCGTGGCGACGTGCTCACCACCCAGCACCAGCACGCGCACCCCGGGACCGTCCCAGGCGTCGTCGGCCCGCAGCAGGCCCGCGCGGTCGTGGCGGGCCCGGTCGAAGGCGAACGGCGGGGTCGCGGACGAGGTCGAGGCGCTCACCCTGCCAGGTTAGGCCCGGGGCCGTCGCCCGGCGCGAGCAGCGCCTCGAGCGCCTCGCGGTCGAGGAGGTCCTCGGGCGCGTACCGCACCACCGTGCCGAGCCGCACGTAGTAGAACGCACCCGACACGAGCGCCGGGTCGACGCCGTGCAGCTCGGCCCAGGCCACCCGGTACAGGCTGAGCTGCAGCGGGTCGGCGTCGGCCCGACGACTCGTCTTCCAGTCGACCACCTCGAAGCCCCGGCCGGCCGCCGTGGTCGTGGCGAACACGGCGTCGATGCGGCCGACCACCTGCTGGCCCGCCAGCAGCATCGAGAACGGCGCCTCGATCGTGTGCGGTGTGCGGTGCCCGTAGGGGCCCGACTCGAACCGCTCGATGACGTCGGCCAGCTCGGCGTCGTCGGCGAGCTCGACGTCGCCCTGACCCGGCAGCTCCGTGGGCTCCAGCAACGGTCGCTGGCCGTAGTGCGACTCGACCCACGCGTGGAACCGGGTGCCGAACCGCGCCGCACCCGAGGGCTGGCGAGGCATCGGCCGCGCCAGGGTGCGCGCGAACGACGACTCGTCCTGTGCCAGGGCCAGCACGGCCGTCGCCGACAGCGTGGACGGCAGCTCGACAGGACGCGCCTCGGCCTGCGCCGCCTCGGCCTCGGCGAGGAGGAGGTCGATCTCGAGCGAGAGCTCGGCCACCCGGTCGCCGGGGACCGGCAGCTCGGGCACCGGGGTCCCGTCCCCGTCGAGGGCGGCCAGGACCTCCGCGGCGAGCGCTCGCCGTCCGTCGAGAGCCGGCGGCTCCACCGGCCACGCGATCCCGTCGGCGAGCACGAGGTGCGGGTTGGTCTCGTCGTCGGCGGGCGGGTCCGCCCAGTGCAGCGGCGCGATCCCCTGCTCGGCCAGCCAGTCGCGCGTGGTGAGCAGGAAGTCCGACGGTCCGAGCGGCTTCAGCTGGGTGCGTCCCCACCAGTGACCGCTCACGACCACGCGCTCCTTGGCGCGGGTGTAGGCGACGTACCCGAGGCGCAGCTCCTCGAGCAGGTCGGCCTCGCGGCTCGCCGCGCGCAGCTCCTTGCCCGCGGTCGGCGTCCACTCCGCGAGGTCGGGCAGGCTCGCCGCGTCGCCACGCAGCGACGTCGGCAGCGCGCTGCCGTTCGTCAGCCAGCTCGGCCGGCCACGACCGGACGGGAACACGCTGCTCGACACGAGGGGCACGAACACCGCGCCCCACTCCAGGCCCTTCGAGCGGTGGATGGTCAGCAGCTTGACCGAGTCGGCCTCCGAGGGCGTCGTGACCTCCATGCCCTCGTTGAACTCCGACTCCGCCCGCAGGTAGGTCACCAGGCCCGTGAGCGAGGCGTAGCGGTCGGTGGCGCCGTAGTCGGCCACGGCGTCGAGGAACGTCGCGAGGTTGTCGGACGCGCCCTCGACGTCGCCGGCCTCGAGCTCGACGTCGAGGTCGAGCGCGCGGACGGCGCGACGCGCGAGGTCGAGCAGCGGCTCGCCCACGTGCGCACGGACGCGGTGCACCACCCGCGAGAGGTCGGCGAAACGCTCGAACGCGCGCGGGTCGTAGGGCAGGTCGCCGGGGTCGTCGAGCGCCTCGGCGAGCGAGACGACCTCGGTGGGGTCGGTGCCCTCGACCGCCCGCGCCAGCTCCTCGGCGAGCGTCGCGTCGTCCTGGGCGCCGTGCCCGCGTCCGCTCAGGGTCGCGGCACGTCGACCGAGGAGGGCGAGGTCGCGGGGCCCGACGTTCCAGCGCGGCCCGGCCAGCAGCCGGAGCACCGCGGGGTTGGCCGTGACGTCCTCGACGACCTCGAGCAGCGAGACGACGTCGAGCACCTCCGGCTGCACGAGCAGCCCCGCCAGGCCGACGATCTCGAACGGCACGTGCGCGTCGCGCAGCGCCTTGACGATCTCGCCGTTCTCGCGGGCCACCCGCACCAGGACGGCGATGTCGGCCCAGGATCGGCCCGCGTCGTGCTCGGCGACGACGCCGGCGACGAGCGCGCCGATCTCCTCGTCGACGGTGCGGTGGAGCGCGACGTCGACACGTCCGGTCAGGTCGGCGGCCGAGACGAGCGGCGAGACCACGGACGACGACGCGTAGAACGGCTGCGCGAGGTGGTTGGCGGCGGCGATGACCTCCGGCGCGCAGCGTCGGGTCTCCACGAGGGCGAACTGACGACCGCGGCTGCCGTCGGCGGCCGGGAAGTCGTCGAGGAACTCCTCGAGGTTGCCGGTGGCGGCCCCCCGCCAGCCGTAGATGCCCTGCGCGGGGTCGCCGACGGCCGTGACGGGGAGTCCGGAGAACAGCGCCTGCAGCAGGTCGCGCTGGGCGACGGAGGTGTCCTGGTACTCATCGAGCAGGACGACGTCGTAGCGCTCGAGCATGGCGGCCCGGACCTCCGGAAGCTGCGCGAGCTGGGCGCCCCACGCCATCTGGTCGGAGAAGTCCATGACGCCGTCGGCCGCCTTGGCGACCCGGTAGGCCTCCACGAGGAGGCTGAGCTCGCTGCGCTTCAGCGCGGTCAGCGCGGCGTCGCGCAGCAGGGCCGGCTTGCCGACGGCCTCGAACTCCGCGACGACGGCGGCGTCGTGCTGGCGCAGCTCCTCGGGGCTGACGAGGTGCTCGGACAGCTGCGAGTCCAGTGCCATCACCTGGCCGACCAGCGTGGGCACGTGGGTGCCGATGAAGCGCAGCTCGCGGTCGTAGGCGGAGATGACGCGAGCCATCCGCTGGAACCGCGAGGCGTCGGTGACGACCTGCAGGTCCGGCTCGATACCGAGCCGCAGCCCGTGCTCGGTGATGAGCGACCCCGCGAACGCGTGGTACGTCGAGGCCGTCACGTCGCCCCACGGGTCGCCGGGGTCGGCGGGCAGGTGCTCCAGGCTCGCCCGGATCCGTTGCCCCAGCTCGGCGGCCGCCTTGTTGGTGAAGGTCAGCCCGAGGATCCGCTCCGGCGCCACGCCGAGGTGCCCGACGAGCCACAGCACCCGCGCCGCCATGACCGTCGTCTTGCCCGAGCCGGCGCCGGCGATGATGGCGCCGGGACGGTCGAGCCCGGCGGTGATGGCGGCGACCTGCGGCTCGGAGAACGGGATGCCGACGAGGTCGCGCAGGTGCTGCGGGTCGCGGACGAGGCTCATGCCTGCTCCTCCCCCGCGACCGGCCCGCGCTGGCGCACGAGGATGCTGGCGCCGTCGTCGTGGGCCGGGCAGACCCGACGGAACTGGCACCAGCCGCAGGCGTTCGGCGACGCGGTGGCGACCAGCTGCTCCTCGGCGACGGTACGCACGCTGCGGCGCAGCTGCTCCACCGCGAAGAACGGCTGGTCGTCGCGGGGACCGTCCTGCGGCTGGACCTTGGGGGCGCCGCCGGCGTCGACGCGCAGCTGCACCAGCTCCGCACCGGCCGCGCGGCCGTCGGGGACGACGTCGGCGGTGGCGCCGTGCTCGACCGCGAGCTGGTAGACGCCGAGCTGGGGGTGCTCGGCGATGTCGCGCGAGGACGGCGGGTTCTTGGACGTCTTGAGGTCCACGACGTGCACACCACCCTCGTCGTCGACCTCGACCCGGTCCATCGACCCGCCCAGCCGGACGGCGCGGCCCTCGACCTCGACCTCGACCTCGACGTCGAACGGGTGCTCCGCCGCGACGACGGTGCGCGGGTTCTCGGTGTGCCAGGTGGCGAACCGTCCGAGCGCCTCGACGGCGGCCGTCTTCTCGCGGGCGCCGACCCAGGGCGGGAGGTCGAGCTCGTGCCAGACGTCGTCGAGGTGGGCCGACATGGCGCTGACGTCGGGCGTGACCCCGGTGCGCACGACGTCGGCGGCGATGGCGTGCACGATCGAGCCGAAGCCCTGGGCCGACGTGGTGGCGTGCGCGCCGCGGGCCTCGTGGTCGAGGAACCACTGCAGGGGGCACTGCTCGAGCGCGGACACCTGGCTGCCCGAGAGCCGGATGGGTTGGTCGGCGGGCCGCAGCGGGGCGTCGGAGGTCGTGCGGGGCGCCAGCCCCCACCAGCGGTCGGGGTGGGCGGCCCGGCCCGCCGGGTGGCCGGCCAGCCGCGCGAGCTGCTCGGCGACGCGCCGCCGCTCGGCGGGGTCGTCGGTGTTCTCCCCGATCCGTCGGAGCTCGGCCACGGCGGAGCGCAGCGACAGCGCGCGTCGCGGCCGGTGCTCGGTCTCGGGCAGCGTCCGGCGCGCCGGGCGGGTCTCGTCGGGATGCGTCAGGGACGTGTGGAGCTCGCCGACGAAGCGCGACGGCTGGTCGCCGTCGTCGGAGCCGCTGGCGACGGCGGTGACGACGAGCCGCTCGCGGGCGCGGCTGCACGCGACGTAGAACAGCCGTCGCTCCTCCGCGATCGCCGAGCGCGTGCTCGGGTAGGGCGCCACGCCCTCGCGGGTCAGTCGTTCGGGCTGCAGCAGGCTGCTGCGCAGGCGCGTGTCGGGCCACTCGCCGTCCTGCACGCCGGCCACGACGACGAGGTCCCACTCCAGGCCCTTGGACCGGTGCGCCGTCATGAGCCGGACGGCGCGGGTGTCGTCGGGGGCCTGGGCGAGCGTGTCGGAGGGGATCTGCTGCGCCTCGAGGGCAAGGACGACCTCGCCGACCGAGCGGTGCGCCTCACGCTCCTCGGCGCGGGCAGCCTCGGCGAACAGCGCACAGAGGGCGTCGAGGTCGTGGTGCGCCCGGGCCGCGCCCCCGCCGCCGGACTCCGCCTCGGCGCGCAGTCGTTGCGGCCAGGTGGTGCCGTCCCACAACGTCCAGAGCACCTCCTCCGCGGACGCGCCGGCTGCGAGCTGCTCGACGGCGCGCACCAGCAGGCCCGAGACCCGTCGCGCCTGCTGCACGGCAAGACCCTCGGGGCCGTCGGCGGCGAGCGTGGCGAGTCGGGGCGGGTCGGCGAGCACCTCGGCGACGAGGAGGCGCGAGGGTCGGGGCCGACCGTGCTCGGCGGCGTCGTCGCGACGCAGCACCCGGCCGAGGCGTCGCAGTCCGGCCGCGTCCATCGCGCCCAGCGGGCCGGTGAGCAGCGACGTGGCGGCCTCGGGGTCGAGCGGCTCGCCGGCGTGCAGGGTCTGGGCGGCGTGCAACGCGGCGAGCAGGGTGCGCACGGCGGGCTCGACGGCGAGCGGGAGCTCGTCGCCCGCCACCTGGACGGGCACGCCCGCGGCGGACAGCGCCCGGTGGAGCCGGTCGAGGTGGGCCGAGGACCGGACGAGCACCGCCATGCGGTCCCACGGGACCGGACGGTCGGCCACCAGGTGAGCCTCGCGCAGCAGGAGTGCCACGTGCTCGGCCTCGGCCGTGGCGGAGGAGAACGTGCGGACCTCGACGGTGCCCGACCGCTGGGGGTCGGTGGCCGGCGAGCGCAACGCGGCGAGGCGTTCGCCGTCGGGACCCGGGACCGCTCCGCGGTTCTCGACGACCGAGCGGACCGCCGCCGCGATCTCGGCACCGTAGCGGTTGGTGCGGGCGAGGGTGAGCACCGCGGGCTCGCCGAGCGGCGTCGCGAACTGCTCGGTGAACCGCAGGATGCCGGTGACGTCGGCGCCGCGGAAGCCGTAGATGGACTGGTAGGGGTCGCCCACCACGACGAGGTCGCGACCGTCGCCCGCCAGGGCCTGCAGCAGCGCGACCTGCAGCGGGTCGGTGTCCTGGAACTCGTCGACGACGACGAGCCGCAGGCGGTCGCGCCAGCGGCGGCGGCACTCGGGGTCGTCCAGGAGCGTGACCGCCTGGAACACGAGGTCGGTGTGGTCGATCGTGTTGGTGAACGCGGCCACGGAGGTGACGTCGTCGAAGAAGCGGGCGGCGGCCTGCCAGTCGGCGCGCCCCGCCTGCTGGCCGACGGCGAGGAGGTCGACGCTGTCGAGACCCTGGGCGCGGGCGGCACCCAGCAGACGCTGCAGCTCCGCCGTCAGGCCCCGGGTGCGCAGCGCGGGCCGCAGCGCCTCGGGCCACTCCTGCGGGTCGGTGCCCGCGAGGAGGTCGGCGAGCACCGCGTCCTGCTCCGGCGCGCTCAGCAGCGAGACGGGGCTGCGGAAGTCGGTGGTGTCCTGCTCGGCGCGCACGAGCGCGTAGCAGAAGGAGTGGAAGGTCATGGCCGGCGTGGTGGCCACCGTGCGGCCCAGCCGTCGGGCGATGCGCGCCCTGACCTCCTGCGCCGCGGCCCGGCTGAACGTGAGCACGAGGACCTCGTCGGCCGCGACCGTACCGGACTCCACGCGCTGCGCCACCAGCTCGACGAGCGTCGTCGTCTTGCCGGTGCCCGGCCCCGCGAGCACCTGGAGGGGCCCGCCGACGGTGGCGACGTGGTCGAGCACGGCCTGCTGGCTCGGGTCGAGCACCACACGCCGCGCCGCCGTCGCGGGCTCGGGAGGCTGGATGCGGTACTCGACGGTCACGTGACCATCCCAGCAGAGGCCTCCGACAGCCTCAGGACACCCCCGCCTCGCCCCACAGCGCCTCGGCGACGTGCACCCGACCGTTGCGCACCGGGGTGCCCTCCTGCGCCCACCGCTGCTGCGCCTCCATCATCAGCGGCGCCGGCAGCGTCCCGTCGGCCCGCGGCACCCGCCACCAGCAGACCGCGTGCCCGTACAGCGACATGATCCGCCCGACGTAGCGCGGTCCGTACCCGCCGGCGACCACCTCCGCCACGCGCCCGTACGGCAGCACCCGCCCGGCCGGGATCCGCTCCACCAGCCGCAGCACCTGCTCGACGTACGCCTCGTCCACCCCTCGATCATGCCTGGCGGCTGCGTCGGCGCGGCTTCTCGGTCGGGTGGGGGTGCGGTGGTGCGGCTTGTCGTCGGCCTGCGGCTGCGTCGGTGCGGCTTCGACTCGTCCTGCGCTCCGAAAGGGCCTCGACCGGGCGGCTGGGAGCGGCGGCGGCTCTGGTTCTCGGGCTGTGGCTCGCGGTAAGCGCAAGATTCTGCGTTTGCGCGGGCCATCGGTGGATCTGCCACCTTCTGAGCGCTCTACAGGTGGCAGATCCACCGCCGACCGGGCTAGACGTGGCAACGATGCTTCCTTCTCGTGGACCGTGCCACGAGAAGGGAGAAGCGCTGCCCACCCCACCCCCAAGTGCACCCACGATGCTTCCTTCACGCGCTTGAGGCCGAACGCTTCTGCATTGGCGACGGGATCCCGTAGCAAACGCAGAACCCTTGGAGTCCCACGCACGAACGCAGAAGCTTGCGTCCACAGCGAGAGCCACAGCCCGAGAACCAGAGCCGCCGCCCCGCCCAGCCGTCCGGTCGAGGCCCTTTCGGAGACCACCCCCAGCGCCAGTCGAGGCAGCGCACCGGCAAGGTCACGACCCCCTGCGGCAGCGCACCACCAAGCCCAGACCCCCCGCGGCAGCACGCCCAGACGCACCGACGCCGCGGGCGGGTGCTCGAGGCACCCGACCCGCGGCGTCGGAGATCGCTCAGTAGGACGGCTGGCTGGGGTCGATCTGGTCGACCCAGGCCACGACGCCGCCGGCGACGTGGACGGCGTCCTTGAAGCCGGCGCCCTTGAGGACGGCGAGGGCCTCGGCGGAGCGGACGCCCGACTTGCAGTGCAGCACGATCTGCTTGTCGTCGGGGAGCTCCGAGAGGGCCTTGCCGTTGAGGAAGTCGCCCTTGGGGATGAGGATCGAGCCGGGGATGTGGTTGATGTCCCGCTCGACCTGCTCCCGCACGTCGACGAGCACGAAGTCGCGTCCGCCGTCGTTGCGCTCCTTCAGCCACCCGTCGAGCTGGGCGACGGAGATCGTCGACCCGGCCGCGGCGTCGGCGGCCTCGTCGCTGATCGCACCGCAGAACGCCTCGTAGTCGCTGAGCAGCTCGGTCGGCAGCTCGCCCTCGGGGTCGCGCTGGATCTTCAGCGTCGTGTACCGCATCTCGAGCGCGTCGTAGACCATCAGACGGCCGATGAGCGGGTCGCCGATGCCGGTGATCAGCTTGATCGCCTCGGTGACCATGATCGACCCGATCGACGCGCACAGGACGCCGAGCACGCCGCCCTCGGCGCACGAGGGGACCATGCCGGGCGGCGGCGGCTCCGGGTAGAGGTCGCGGTACTGCGGACCCTCCTGGGCCCAGAACACCGACACCTGGCCCTCGAAGCGGTAGATCGAGCCCCACACGTACGGCTTGCCGAGGATGACGGCAGCGTCGTTCACGAGGTAGCGCGTGGCGAAGTTGTCGGTGCCGTCGACGATGAGGTCGTACTGGCTGAAGATGTCGAGGACGTTGTCGTTGTCGAGACGCGCCTCGTGCACGATCGTCTTCACGTAGGGGTTGACCTCGGCGACCGACTCGGCGGCGCTGACGGCCTTGGGCCGGTCGATGTCGGACTGGCCGTGGATGATCTGGCGCTGCAGGTTCGACTCGTCGACGACGTCGTCGTCGATGATGCCGAGCGTGCCGACACCGGCGGCCGCGAGGTAGAGCAGGGCCGGCGACCCGAGCCCGCCCGCGCCGATCACGAGCACCTTGGCGTTCTTGAGCCGCTTCTGCCCGTCCATCCCGACGTCGGGGATGATCAGGTGCCGGCTGTAGCGACGGACCTCGTCGATGGTCAGTTCGTCGGCGGGTTCCACGATGGGGGCGACCACGGCTGCTCCTCGCAGTGACGGTGAAGGGGACGTCCGGCACAACGCCGGTCGTGTCGTCCATTGTTCCCCGACCGTCCGACATGCGGTACCGACGTCCGTCCCGTGGACGCCGCACGACGACACGGGGTGCTCGCCGACGAGCGCGTGGGGACCGGGCACTAGGCTGTGCGGGTGAGCGAGACCCCGATCCTGCGCACGCGCGCCGGCCGACTGCCGCGCCGCGCCCGCCGCGCCCAGCTGCTGGAGGTCGCACTCGAGGTCTTCGTCGAGCAGGGCTACCACGCCGCGTCCATGGACGAGATCGCCGAGCGCGCCGGCGTCTCCAAGCCGGTCGTCTACCAGCACTTCCCCGGCAAGCTCGACCTCTACCTCGCCCTGCTGGAGTCCTCGTGCGACGAGGTCGTCGACGACATCAAGCGCGCCCTCGCGTCCACGCAGGACAACCGTCACCGCGTCGAGGCGACGATGCAGCTCTGGTACCAGTACGTCGCCGACCAGGGCGCGGCGTTCCGCCTCGTCTTCGAGTCCGACCTGACGAACGACCCCGACGTGCGCGAGCAGGTCGACCGGGTCGTGCGCGAGTCGGCGCTGGCGATCGCCGAGGTCATCCGCGAGGACACCGGCCTGCCGCAGGACGCCGCCTACCTCCTCGCCGTGAGCCTGGTCGGCATGGGCCACGTCGGGGCCCGCAACTGGCTGGCCGAGGCGTCGTCGCTGTCGCAGCAGGACGCCGTGCGTCTCGTCGGGCGGCTCGCCTGGCGCGGCATCGGCGGGTTCCCGCGCGACGTCACCGACGCCGACGGCGCCGAGTAGCCCCTTCTCCCACCCGCCCCACCCGCACGTCAGAGAGGACCGACCATGGAGGTCAAGATCGGCGTCCAGAACGCCGCCCGCGAGCTGTCCGTCGAGACCAGCGAGGCGCCCGACACGGTGCTCGCGAAGCTCGACTCCGCGCTGAAGGACGAGACCGTCTTCAGCCTCACCGACGACAAGGACCGTACGGTCGCCGTGCCGGCCGACAAGGTCGCCTACCTGTACTTCGTCGCCGACACCGGCCGCAAGGTCGGCTTCGGCGCGGTCACGCAGGAGAGCTGAGGTCCTCGGCGCGCGGGTGCCGTCACGCGGCGGCACCCGCAGCCCCGGCCTAGGCTCGCCCCCGTGACCTTCGCAGGCTTCCCCGTCGCCGCGCTCGACTTCTACGACGACCTCGAGGTCGACAACACGAAGACGTTCTGGGAGGAGCACCGGCACGTCTACGACGAGGCCGTGAAGGCGCCGATGGTCGCGCTCACGGCGGCGCTCGAGGACGAGTTCGGCCCGGCCAAGATCTTCCGGCCCTACCGCGACGTCCGGTTCGCGAAGGACAAGACGCCGTACAAGACGCACCAGGGGGCGTTCGTCGCCGTCGCCCCGTCGACGGGCTACTACGTGCAGGTCGGCGCCCCGGGCGTGCGCACCGGTGTGGGGTTCTACCAGGCGCCGCCGGCTCGGCTGGCGTCGTTCCGCGAGGCCGTCGACCACGAGACGTTCGGGATCGGGCTGCAGCGGATCCTGGGTCGGCTCGAGCGCCAGGGGTGGACGGTCGGGGGCGACGCGGCGAAGACCGCCCCGCGCGGCTGGTCGGCCGACCACCCGCGCATCGACCTCCTGCGGCACCGCTCGCTGACGCTCGGTCGCGACCACGGCTTCGAGCCGTACGTGCACACCGCGGAGCTGCTCGACCACGTACGCGCCGACTGGCGTGCGGGCAAGCCGTTCATCGACTGGATCCTCACGCACGTCCGCGGCTGAGCTCGACGTCGAGGCCGGACCGAGCCGAGCCGGGCGGTAGGTGGCGCGCGCATCCTCGCCCAGGGCGGTAGGTCGCGCGCGGCAAGCGCTGCACGTTCCGCGGGTCACCGACCGCCAGCACGGCCGAGACGCGCGCCACCTACCGCCCACCGGGGCGGCGCGGGGCGGCGCGGGGCGGGGCGGGGCGGCGCGGCGAAACCTAGGCGGCCAGGCCGAGGCGGGCCATGCGCTCGGTGTGGGCCTCGGTGATGCGGGTGAACATGCGCGAGATGGCGGTGAGGTCGAGGCCGGGGGTCTCCACTCCCCCGACGAGCACGGCGCTCAGCGCGTCGCGCTCGGCGACGAGGGTCTGGGCCTGGCGGAGGGCCTCGCCCATGAGCCGACGTCCCCAGAGGGCGAGCCGGCCGCCGACGCGGGGGTCGGCCTCGATCGCGGCGCGCACCTGCTCGACGACGAACTCCGAGTGCCCGGTGCCGCTGAGCGTGTCGATGACGGTCGTGCGCGTGACGGGGTCGAGGTAGGCGGCGATCTCGCGGTAGAAGTCGGCGGCCAGCCCGTCGCCGACGAAGGCCTTGACCAGGCCCTCGAGGAAGTCGGCGGGCTTGGTCTTGCGGTGGAAGTCGCCGAAGGTGGCGGCGAACGGCTCCATGGCGTCGAAGGGGTCCTCGCCCATCTCGACGAGGCGGTCGCGCAGCACCTCGAAGTGGTCGAACTCCGCGGCGGCCATGGTCGCGACCTCGACCTTGCTGCGCAGGTCGGGGGCCATCTGGGAGTCGGCGACGAGCCGCTCGCAGGCGCTGATCTCGCCGAACGCGAGGACGCCGAGCAGCTCGACGACACCGCGCCGGTACTCGGGGTCGTCGAGGGCGCTGGCGACCGGTGCCGCGGGCGTGTCGTCCGGGGGTGCCGCCGCGTCCTCGGGGGCCGACGGGTCGCTCGACTCTGCGTGGGAGGCCATGCGCCGCAGCGTAGCGCTCCCCCGCCACTCGGCTCCTGATTCTCGGGAAGCACGCCCCAACCGGTACCCTGGTGGTGCCCTTGGGGCCGTATCTCCGTCGTGAGCTCTCGGACGCACCGTCGTCGACGCCGCCTCACGACTCGACCCGAGCATCCTTTGTTCCCTCACGAATTCGAGATCCTGTGACCACGTTCACCGACTTGGGCGTCATGCCCGAGATCGCCGACGCGCTCGACGCCGTCGGCATCAGCAGCCCGTTCCCCATCCAGGAGATGACCCTCTCCGTCGCGCTGATGGGCACCGACCTCATCGGTCAGGCGCGCACCGGCACGGGCAAGACGCTGGCCTTCTCCATCCCGGTCATCCAGCGCACCGTCGCACCGCACGACCCCGACTACGACCAGCTGGCCGCTCCCGGCAAGCCGCAGGCCCTGGTCGTCGCGCCCACCCGCGAGCTCGCGCTGCAGGTGGCCAACGACATCAAGACGGCGTCCGCGAACCGCGGCACCCGCAACCTCACGATCTACGGCGGCGTGCCCTACGAGGGCCAGCTCGAGGCGCTCGAGAAGGGCGTCGACATCGTCGTCGGCACGCCCGGGCGCATCCTCGACCTCGCCAACCGTCGCGCGCTCGACCTCTCGCACGTGAAGTCGCTCGTGCTCGACGAGGCCGACGAGATGCTCGACCTCGGCTTCCTGCCCGACGTCGAGGCGATCCTGGCCAAGACGCCGGAGACCCGACAGACGATGCTGTTCTCGGCCACGATGCCGGGCGCGATCGTGTCGCTGGCGCGCAAGCACATGCGCCACCCCATGAACATCCGCGCCGAGTCGCCGGAGGAGAACCACACGGTCCCCGCCACGGCGCAGTTCGTGTGGCAGGCCCACGAGCTCGACAAGCCCGAGGTCATCGCCCGCATCCTGCAGGCCGAGGACGTCCAGCGCGTCATCATCTTCACCCGCACGAAGCGCACGGCGCAGCGCGTGGCCGACGACCTCATCGACCGCGGCTTCCCCGCCTCGCCCCTGCACGGCGACATGGCCCAGGGTGCGCGCGAGAAGGCGCTGCAGGGCTTCCGCGACGGCAAGGTCGACGTGCTCGTGGCCACCGACGTCGCCGCCCGCGGCATCGACGTCGCGAACATCAGCCACGTCATCAACTACAACTGCCCCGAGGACCACAAGACGTACGTGCACCGCATCGGTCGCACGGGTCGCGCCGGTGCCTCGGGCATCGCGGTCACCTTCGTCGACTGGGCCGACCTGTCGCGCTGGAAGCTGATCAACGCCGAGCTCGACCTGCCGTTCGCCGACCCGCAGGAGACGTACTCGACGTCCGACCACCTCTTCCACGACCTCGGCATCGACCGGTCCGTCAAGGGCCGGCTCAAGCCCCCGTCGCCGAAGGAGCCCCGCAAGGACGGCGACCGCGGCGGACGCGGTGGCCAGGGCGGTCGCGGGCAGGGCGGCGGACGCGGCCGCGACGGCCAGGGCGGACGCGGTCAGGGCGGCGGACGTCCGCAGGGCGAGCGCTCCTCCGGACCCCGCACCGACCAGCCGCGGGACGAGCAGGCCAAGGACGGCCAGGGCGGCGAGGGCACCGGCTCGAGCCGCAGCCGGAACCGTCGTCGCCGTCGCACCCGGGGCGGCCAGAAGGTCGAGGGCCAGAACGGCACCCAGACCGCTTCGGGCCAGACCGCCTCGAACGAGACGGCGCCCGCCTCGGCGGACTGACCCGGACCACGACGAAGGGCCCCACGCACGGCGTGGGGCCCTTCGTCGTGCCGGCTCAGAGCAGGCTCTTGGCCACCTCGCGGTACGCGTCGGCGCCCTTGTGGTTCTTGTGGACGCTGAGGATGGAGCGGCCGATCGCGGGCGCCTCGGCGAACCGGATCGACTTGGGGATCGGCGGGCTCAGGACGGGCAGCTCGAACTGCTCCTCGATCGAGGCGAGCACGGCGCGGGCGTGGTTGGTGCGCCCGTCGAACATCGTCGGCAGCACGCCGGCGACCTCGAGCTCGGAGTTGATGAACTGCTTGACGTCGTGGACGGTGTCGAGCAGCTGCAGCACCCCGCGGTGCGACAGGGTCTCCGCCTGCAGCGGGATGACGACCTTCTGCGACGCCGAGAGCGCGCCGACCGTCAGCACGCCGAGCGTGGGCGGGCAGTCGATGACGACCAGGTCGTAGTCGTCGGCGACCTTGTCGAGCGCGACGCGCAGCCGCTGCTCGCGCCCGGTGCGGCTGACGAGCGCCTCCTCCGCCTGCGTGACCGTGACGTTGGACGGCAGCAGGTGCATGCCGTCCTCGGTGACGACGATCGCGTCGGCCGGCTTGGCCTTGCCGAGCAGCACCTCCCCCACGGTCACGTCGACGTCCTCGGGGTCGATGCCCAGGGAGAACGTCAGCCCGCCCTGCGGGTCGAGGTCGACGAGCAGCACGCGCTTGCCGAGCTCGGCGAACGCCGCGCCGAGGGAGGCGACGGTGGTCGTCTTGCCGACGCCACCCTTCTGGTTCACCACGGAGATCGTCGTCGTCACGCGGCACATCATGCCACCGGAGACCGCCCCGTGGCTGCGACGTCCGCCACCGTGACGACATGGCATGCTGACGACATGACCCGCGCTCTCGTCACCGGCGCCACGGCCGGCATCGGACTGTCCTTCGCCCGCGCCCTCGCCGCCCGGGGCGACGACGTCGTGCTGCTCGCGCGCGACGAGCAGCGTCTGGAGCAGCTGGCCACCGAGCTGCGCGGTGCGCACGGCGTGCAGGCCGACGTCGTCGTGGCCGACCTGACCACCGCGGACGGACTGGCGGCGGCCGAGGCCGCCCTCGCCAGCACCACCGCACCCGTCGACCTGCTGGTGAACAACGCCGGCGCGTCGCTCGCGGGCTGGTTCGGCACCACCGACGTCGCCGACGAGGACCGTCAGCTCGACCTGCTCGTGCGGGCGCCGATGCACCTCATGGACACGGCGATCAAGTCGATGGTCGGACGTGGCCGCGGGCAGGTGGTCAACGTCGCGAGCGTGGCCGCCTTCACCCCGCGCGGGACCTACTCCGCCCACAAGGCGTGGCTGGTGAACCTGTCGCAGTGGGCCGACTGGCACTACGCGTCGTCGGGCGTGCGCGTCATGGTGCTGTGCCCCGGCTTCGTGCGCACGGAGTTCCACCAGCGCGCCGACATGGACATCTCGGGCGTGCCCCGCTGGATGTGGCTGAACAGCGACAAGCTCGTGGCCGCCGCGCTCGCCGACCTCGAGCGCGGCCGGACCGTGTCGGTCCCCAGCCTGCGCTACAAGGTGCTCGCGACCCTGGCCCGGCACGCCCCGACGTCGCTCGTGGCGCGCGCCGCCAAGCGCGGGCGATGAGCACACCCCGCTCCCTCGACCTCCCGCCGGGCGTGGTCGCCTCGACCGTGGAGACCCCGCGGGGGCGCTTCGCCGTGCACCACGCGCACGTCGAGCACCCGCGGGCCCACGTGCTGCTGGTCCCCGGCTGGACGGGCAGCAAGGAGGACTTCACGCCGCTGCTCCCGCTCGTCGCCGGCGCAGGATTCTCGGTGACGGCGTACGACCAGCGAGGACAGCACGAGACGAGCGCGGACGACGCCGACGACTTCTCGCTCGGTGCTCTCGCCGCCGACGCAGCCGCCCTCGCCGAGACCCTCGGCACGACGCCCGTGCACCTGCTGGGCCATTCCTTCGGTGGGCTCGTGGCGCAGACGGCGGCGATCGAGCACACCGCACGATGGGCGAGCCTGAGCCTGCTGTGCACCGGTCCCGCCGCGCTCGGCGCGAGCCCCGAGCGGCCGCTCGACGAGCTCGTCGCACGGCTCGACGGACCGGAGCCGATCGGCGACGTGTACCGCGCGCTGAAGGCGTCGACCCTCGGCACGCACCCGCCCGAGATCGAGGCGTTCCTGCTGCGCCGGTTCGAGACGAACTCGAGGGTCGGGCTGCGCGCACTGACCCAGCACCTGCTCGACGCCCCGGACCGGGTCGCCGAGGTCGCGGCCACCGGTCTCCCCGCGTGGGTGGGCCGAGGCGCCGGTGACGACGCGTGGCCGCACGCCGTGCAGGACGACCTCGCGGCACGACTGGGGACCACCGTGCAGGTGGTTCCCGGCGCCGACCACTCCCCCGCCGTCGAGAACCCGGTGGGTCTCGCCGCGGCCTGGCTCCCGTTCCTGGAGGACCTCACATGAGCGACGCACCCGTCACGCGTGGCTTCGTCGGCCGCCGCCGGCCCGCCCGGTCCGACCGTCTGCCGCCCGGCCAGTACGACGCGGGCCGTCAGTGGCCCGTGCTCTCGGCGGAGCCGACCCCGCAGGTCGACCTCGACCGGTGGACGTTGACGGTCGACGGCGCCGTGCTCGAGCCGCAGACCTGGGACTGGTCGGCGTTGCGGGCCCTGCCGCACGCGACGAGCACGGTCGACATCCACTGCGTCACGACGTGGTCGCGGTTCGACACAGCCTTCACCGGCGTCAGCGTCGAGACGCTGCTCGACGTCTGCGGCGTCGCCTCCGACGCCACCCACGTGGTCGCGCACACCGCGTCGGGCTACACGACCAACCTGCCGCTCGACGACGTGCGCGGTGACCGCGCCTGGGTGGTGTGGGAGGCCGACGGCGCGCCGCTGACGGCCGACCACGGCGGCCCGGTGCGTCTGCTCGTGCCGCACCTGTACTTCTGGAAGTCGGCCAAGTGGCTGACCCGCCTGGAGCTGCTCGACCACGACGAGCCCGGGTTCTGGGAGCGTGGCGGCTACCACGACCGCGGGGACCCGTGGCTCGAGCAGCGCTACCAGGGGGACCCGTGAGCAGCCGGCCCGCCGGCCCCGACCCTGTGGTCGAGAACCCGGGCGGCACCGGCTGGCAGCTGGCGACGGTGCGCGCGAAGGACCACCCGACGGAGGGCTTCGTGCGGCTGCGCCTGGAGCTGCCGGAGCCGGCCCCGCACCGCGCCGGTCAGCACTACGTCGTGCGGCTGCGGGCAGCGGACGGCTACACCGCGCAGCGGTCGTACTCGACGGCGTCCGCCCCCGGCGACCGGCTGGTGGAGCTGATGGTCGAGCGGATGGACGACGGCGAGGTGTCGGGGTTCCTGCACGACGAGGTGCGGGTCGGCGACACGTTCGAGGTGCGTGGACCGATCGGTCGCTGGTTCACCTGGGACGGTCGCGAGCGGGCGCTGGCGTTCGCCGGCGGGTCGGGCGTGGTGCCGATGGTCTCGATGCTCCGGCACGCGATCGGCACCGGGAACCCGGACGCGTTGCGGGTGGTGGCGGTGGCGAAGTCGCTGGACCGCCTCCCCTACGCCGACGAGCTGCTGGCATCGGGGGCGTTCGTGGCCCTGACGCGCGAGAACCTGGGCGCGCGGGTGGCCGCGCCGCCCTACCCGGACGAGGTCGCGCCGCTGCTCGACGACGTCGACGCGGCGTTCGTGTGCGGGTCGGTCGGGTTCGTCGGCTACGCCACGCGACTGCTGCGCGAGCAGGCGTTCCCGTCCGACAGCATCCGCGTGGAGCAGTTCGGCGAGACGGGCTGACGCCTCCCACCCCTCCCCTCACCCCGCTTCTGGACCCTTCCGGGGCACGTCGACGACCTCGAGTGCCCCGCAGGTGTCCACAAGTCGGGGATGGGTGGGGGTCAGGTGCGTTGGGTGCCGCGGAGCACGCCGCGGACGGCTCGGCGGGCGATGGGCCCGAGGCCGTCGAGCAGCTCGGCGACGGGCCGCAGACGGGCGAGCGGGTCGTCGGCCGGCCGGCTCCCCCCGGTCCGGGTGGGCTCCATGAGCTCGATGCCGACGAAGGCCGACGCCGCGAGGTCGGTGAGCACGTCGGCGTCGAAGATCTCGCCCACGGGCGACGTCGCGAGCAGACGCTCGAGCGTGGGGCGGACCGCGCCGGTCCACAGCCCGATCGCCCGACCCGCGGCGGTCGCGAGGTCGGGGTTGCCGTGGGAGGCGGCGAGGATCTGGCCGAGGACGGCCACGTTGCCCTCCTCACGCTCGTCGGCACGCACCTGCTCGGCGACGTCGATGAGGCTGGCCCACGTGGTGACCGCGTCGAGCGCCGGTCGGTGCCGGTCCACCCGCTCGCCGGTGAGCACCTGGCAGGCCTCGGCGACGAGCCCGTCGACGGTGCCGAAGTGGTAGAAGACCAGCGCCTGGTTGACGCCGCCGGTGGCGGCGATGGTGCGGGCCGACAGCTTCGCCATGCCCTGCTCGCGGATGGTCTGCATCGTGGCGTCGACGAGTCGGCGCCGGGTGGCCAGCGTGCGGGGGTCGTCGCTCACGCACCGAGCCTAGCCGCGTGGTCGACGACGTCATCGACGTGCCGTCGTGGGGCGCAGCGCCTTCCGGAGCGTGTGGAGCACCGGCCAGGCGGAGAGCAGGCAGACCGGGACGGCGAGGACGAACGTGAACTCGTTCCCGGGTCCGGTGAAGGCGCTGCACGCAAGGGCCAGTCCAACCAGGGTGACGGCGCAGACGAGCCAGGGCGCGACGTCGCCGAGCGGGCGGACGGCGACGAGCAGCAGGCCGGCGAGCAGGCCCGCCACGAGTCCGGTGAGCAGCCCGATCGGTACGGCGATGACCATCAGGATCAGCAGCATCGCCACCCCTTCGTCGAGGTCGGCGACGCTGACTCCGTCGAGGACGGCCCCGGACACCATCCAGCCGAGCACCACCCCCGCGGCCGTCACCGGGCCCCAGCACAGTCCTCCCAGCCAGACGCGACAGATCACGTCGGTGCCGGTGGGCGGTCGGGTGGTCGTCGGGGTGTCCATGCGTGCCTCCTTTTTTGAGCGGTTGCTCAGTTGAAGCATGACAGAGTTTGAGCAGATGCTCAAGAGCCTTCGGCGAGCTCTCGTCGACCCTCCGGCGCGTCGGCCCGGCTCCTCACCGGCCTGCGCTCCGAGAGGGCCTCGACCGGGCGACTGGCGACGGCGCTGGTCTGGGGTCTCGGGCTGTGGATGGGTGCTGGGGTGGACGCAGGATTCTGCGTTCGCGCGTCACAGGGCCAAGGATGCTGCGTTTGCTACGGGATCCCGTCGTGAAGGCAGAGGCGTTCGGCCTCGCCCGCGTGAACGAAGAATCCTGGGTGCCCTTTGCGTTGGGGAGACACGAGATTCTCCCTTCTCGCGGCACGGTCCACGAGAAGGAAGCATCGTTGCCACGCCTGGCTCAGTCGGCGGCGGATCTGCCACCTCACGAGCGCTCAGGAGGTGGCGGATCCACCGTGGAGGGGTCAGCCGAGGAGGCGCTCGTACTCCCCCGGGTCGGTGAGGTTGGCGCCGAGGTGGAAGGCCGACGACTTGCCTGTTCCGTGGTAGTCGCTGGAGCCGGTGACGACGAGGTCGAGGGCGCGGGCGACGTCGCGCAGGCCGCGACGGGCGGTGGCGTCGTGGTCGACGTGGTCGACCTCGATGCCGTCGAGGCCGAGGGCCGCCAGCTCCTCGAAGGCGTCGGCCGTGAGCACCCGGTCGCTGCCGCGCGACCACGGGTGCGCGACGACCGCCCGGCCACCGGCGTCCTTCAGCAGTCGCACCGCGTCGAGCAACGGAGCGGCGTAGCGCTCGACGTACGCGCGACCGCGGCTGTTCAGCCAGCCCTGGAACGCCTCGTCGCGGTGACCGATGTAGCCCTTCGCGACCATGGCGTCGGCGATGTGCGGACGTCCTGAGGCCGCCGCCGCCCCCGACTGCAGCGCGACGTCCTCCTCGGTGATGTCGATCCCGTGCTCGGCCAGCCGCGCGAGGATGCGCGGCAGGCGCTGGTCACGGCCCCCCAGCACCCGCTCCAGCTCCTCGACCAGGGGCGGGTGCGCCGGGTCGAAGGCGTAGCCCAGCAGGTGCACGCTCTCGCCGTGGAACGTCGTGGAGATCTCGATGCCCGGCACCACCACGACACCCTCTCCCGCTCGCCCGCAGCACGCGCCTCGTCCCAGCCGGTGGTCGCGTCGTGGTCGGTCAGTGCGACGACGTCGAGCCCGGCGAGCGCCGCGTTGACCACCAGCTCGGCGGGCGTGTCGGTCCCGTCGGAGCGGTTGGAGTGGGTGTGGAGATCGATCCTCACGAGGTCAGGCTAGAGGGTCGGGCCGACGTTCCAGCGCTGCACCACGGGCTGGCCGCGGTCGTCGCCCAGCACGGAGTAGGTCGCGGTGTCGAGGTCGAAGATGCGTCCGTCCTGCACGGGCAGGCCCAGCCAGCGCGCGGCCAGCACCCGCAGGCTGTGGCCATGGGCGAAGACGAGCACCCGGCCGTCCGTCGCCCGCACGCGCTCGACCACCCGGTCGAGCCGGGCCCCCACCTCGTCGGCCGTCTCGCCGCCCGGCACCGGGTGGTCCCAGATGGTCCAGGCCGGCACCGACTCGCGGATCTGCGGCGTCGTGAGTCCCTCGTAGTCGCCGTAGTCCCACTCGGCGAGGTCGTCCTCGATCGTCGCCTCCGTGAAGCCGGCGAGCGCGGCCGTGCGCCGCGCTCGGAGCCGGGGGCTGGTGAGCACCAGGTCGAAGTCGACGTCCGCCAGCGCGGGGGCGAGGGCCTTCGCCGTCGCCTCCCCCGCCGCGGTCAGCTCGATGTCGGTACGACCGGTGTGCCGACCCGCGAGGCTCCACTCGGTCTGCCCGTGCCGCACCAGGACCAGGGTGGCACCCATCAGCGCGGCACCAGGGCCCAGAGGTCGAGGTCGAGGAGCACGCCCTCGGCGTACTTCCCGTCGTCGCCGCGCAGCGTGGTCGTCTCGTCGCGTCCCTTGGTGGCGACGAGCCGCAGCCGCAGCGCGCCGACCCCGGTGCCCTCCCAGGCTGCCGGGGTGGCCTTGTCGAGCACCTCCGACCACGCATACACGGTGTCGCCGGCGAACGCGGGCGCCACGTGCGAGCCGGCGTTGATCGCGGCGACGAGCTGCGCGTTCGCCAGGCCGTTGAAGGACAGGGCACGGGCCAGCGAGATCACGTGGCCGCCGTACACGAGTCGTCGACCGTCGGGGCGGGCCTCGGTGTTGAAGTGCACCTTGGCCGTGTTCTGCCACAGCCGGGTGGCCATCATGTGCTCGGACTCGCTGAGCGTGACGCCGTCGACGTGGTCGATGGTCTCGCCGACCGTGTAGTCGTCGAAGCGGTGCGGCTCGCCGGCCGCGGTGGTGTCGTAGGCCGAGAAGTCCAGGCCGGCGGGCAGCACGAGGTCGTCGGGCGCGACGACCTCGGCCACCTCGGGCACCACGGTCTCCGGGGCGGGTGCGTCGGCGTCACGTTTGTGCACCATGACCCAGCGCACCCAGTCGAGCGCGACCTCGCCCCGCTGGTTGGTGGCGGTCGAGCGGACGTAGACGACGCCGGTGCGACCGTTGGAGTTCTGCTTGAGGCCGATGACCTCCGAGCTCGTGCGCAGCGTGTCGCCGGTGAGCACCGGACGGTGGAAGCGGCACTCGGCGTAGCCGAGGTTCGCGACGGCGTTGAGCGAGACGTCGGGGACCGTCTTGCCGAACGCGACGTGGAAGGCGACGAGGTCCTCGACGGGGTGGTCCTGCAGTCCGACGGAGGCGGCGAACTCGGCCGAGGAGGGGATGGCGAACCGGGTCGGGTAGATCGCGCCGTAGAGGGCGCGGTCACCGTCGGTGATCGTGCGCGGCGTGGCGTGCTCGATCACCTGGCCGACACGGAAGTCCTCGAAGAAGTTGCCGGGGTTGGTCTTGGTCATGGCTCTCCTGGGTCGCGCCCCACCGCCGTCGGCGGGGCGGAGGGGCACGGCGCGGGGCCGCGGGACGGTCAGGCGAAGGGGTTCTGGCGCGCCTCGGGCAGGTCGGCGATGAGCTCCTGGGCCCGGGCCCGGTGCTTGTGCTCGACCAGCACCTCGTACTTCGTGGCCACGACGCTGCTGACGGAGCTGAAGTCGCGCCGGCCGCGGGTGGCCGCGTAGCCGAGCAGGGCCCAGACCACGCCGAACACGATGCCGATGCCGAGCCCGCCGACGACGCTCTGCAGGAGGGTGCTCTCGCTGCTGAAGAGGCTCAGCAGCAGGCCGACGAACACACCGAGCCAGGCGCCCGAGGCAGCACCTGCGCCGGCCACGCGGCTGGTCGTGAGTCGCCCGGTGACGCGCTCGACCTGCTTGAGGTCGGTGCCGACGACGAGGAGGTTCTGGACGGGGAACTCCTGGTCGGACAGGTGGTCGACGACCTTCTGCGCGGTGGCGTAGTCGTCGTAGACACCGAGCGACTGCGGGAACTCGAGCGTGAAGAGACCCTGGTTGACGGGAGGCATGCCGCCAGTCTAGGACGCAGCGTCCTGGTCGCCCACGGACCTCCGACCCGCGGACGCACGCTCACGACCAGCTCGAGCGCAGCAGCGTCACGACGTCGAGCGGGGTGGTGCCGTAGGCCGACGTCAGCGCGGCCTCCCCCGCCGGCGACGTCGACGCGACGACCTCCGCCGGGCCGAACCACCGTGCCCAGGCGGCCGCGAAGGCACGACGCCGCTGGACGTTGCGCGCCAGCTCCGTCGGCACGGCGTACCAGGTGCGCGCCACGGGTCGGGCACGGCCGAGCAGCACGCGCCAGCCCGTGCCCGCGGACGGCGGTGGCGCCTGGTGACGCGCGACCAGCCAGCGGGGTGCGACGAGCGGCCCCAGCAGCTCCTCCACGAGGTCGACGAAGGTCGAGGCCGCAGCCGCGTCGGCGTCCAGCTCGAACCGGTACGTGCCGGTCGCGTCGACCACCGCACGCACCCCCACCGCCCCGGGACCACCCAGACCGCCCTGGGCCATGGCGTCGGCGACGACCCACGCGTGGGCCGCGAGGCCCGGGTCGCGGGCGGCCTCGCGTGCGGCGTCCCACGGCTCCAGCCGCGCGGAACGACCGGTGGACACGACACCGTCCTCACCCATCCGCGCCCACGGCGGCTCGGGTGCGGGCATCGTCGCGGGCTCCGCGCGGACACCCTCTGCGACGTCGTCCGGGCGGACGCGGATCGCGCGCCGGACCTCGTCGCGGTACGGCTCGCCGACGCGCCAGCGGGCCCGCACGACGTCGCGCTCCCCTGCGCGCTGCGTCATGTCGAGCGCGACGACGTCGAACAGGTCGGGATCCGGCGGGACGAACGGCGAGAAGCGGGCGTCCACGTGCGCGACGCCGGAGACGACCTGCCCGTCGTCGTCGACGCCGAAGTAGCCGTCGTGCTTGCGCACGAAGCGGCGCCAGTCGGAGTCGCCACCCGGGTGCTCGGGCGCGACGCAGACGACGCTCCACGTGGTGGCGACCTTGTCGGGCCACGTCGGGTCGGTGCGCAGCGCCCGGCCGCGCGTCTGGGTCACGGCCGACGTCGTCGACGCGGTGGACAGGTCGACCAGCGTCGAGACCCGCGGTGCGTCCCAGCCCTCGCCGAGCAGCGCGCGGGTGCCGACGAGGACGTCGCAGTGGCCCTCCTGGAAGGCTCGGGTGACCAGCGGCGTCCACCGTCGGCTGGTCCAGGGGCCCACGAGACGGAGCAGCCGGTCCTCGGCGCCCTCGAGCGGCTCGGTGCGCAGCTCGAGCTCCGGGGCGATCCGGCGCAGCACCTCGACGAGACGCCGCGCCGTGGCGCAGCCGGCCGCGACGGTGCGTCCGGTGAGCAGCACCGGCTCGAAGCCGCCGTCGAGGAGGGCGTCCATGACCTCCAGCGCCGACCCGTGCTCGGCGGGTGCGTCGCGGAGCACGAGCGACGACGTGGGCGAGGCTCGCTCGTGGTCGCACACGACGACCGCGCGCAGCCGCTCGCCCAGCGCGTCCCGCTCGGCCTGCAGCACCGCGGCGGCCGCGCGCATCTTGCCGGCGCTGCGCGAGAGCACACGGTCGACCGGGGACCCGGCCCCGCTGACCCCACGCCGCGTGACGCGGAACCCGATGCCCGGCATGGCGCGGCGCAGGTCCTCGAGCACGCCGCGGTCGGCGTCGACGTCGCTGCGGGCGAGGCAGCCGCGCACCCAGTCGTCGACGAGCCGGGCCCAGTCCTCGGCGGTCAGGTCGGTCCGGTGCTGCTCGCGCAGGACGGCGTCGCGCGGGAGGTCGAGCAGGTCGGCGTGCACGAGCCGGAGCACCGCCGTGGCCAGGCTCGGATCGTCGCGCTCGAAGGTGGTCCACGGGACGGGCAGCTCGCCGATCCTCCGGTCGAACCAGGTCAGCAGCGGCACGGAGCCGTACCCGGGGCTCAGCAGCTCGGTGGTCAGCTCGGCGAACCGCACCGCCGACGACGCGAGCCACGCCTCCTCCTCGGCGGAGGGCCGCACCAGCCAGGCCAGCTCGGCGAACGGGGCGAGGTCGCCCTCGCGGACCGCCGCCGGGATCGAGGCCTGGTAGGCGAGGTCGCCGAACAGCTCCTCGACCTGCTCGGCCTGTCGCCGCGAGAGCACGCCGGGCGGCGTGGCGGTGAGGCCGAGGACCAGCACGTCCTCGAGCGGGTCGAGCACCTCGCGCAGCAGCGCCCCCCAGGTCTCGAGGAGGTGGTGGCACTCGTCGAGCACGACGGTCAGCGGACCGGCCTCGCGCAACGCGGCCACGAGCGCGCGGCCGTTCTCGTGGAGCCGGTCCACGAGCGGGCCCGTCCCACGGGCCGACCCTGCGCCGTCGTCGTCCTCGTCGTCCGGCGAGAAGGTCGCGATCGCCTGGTAGGTCAGGACGGTCACGTCGGCGGCGAGGTCGCGGTCCGGGCTCGCGGACCCGAGGCCGTAGCGCGCCCAGGTGGCGATCCACTGCGCCTGGATCGCCGTGTTGGGCGCGAGCACGACGGCCCGGCGCCGCTCGGCGGCGAGCCGCGCCGCCACCAGCTCGGTCCCGAGCACGGTCTTCCCCGCGCCGGGCGGCAGCGACACCCATGACCTGCGCCGACCTGCGGTGCGCGCGCGCTCGACGGCGGCGAGGGCCTCGGCCTGGAAGCGGCGCAGCGCGAACGGGCCGGTCATGCGCCCATCATCGCCCGGCCGGCCGGTTCAGGTCGCCGGGACGTGCCGTCGCAGGAACGCGAGCTCGTCGCGCACCGTCGTCTCGAACTCCTCGCCGACGTAGATGTCGAAGTGTCCGGCGTCGCGGCGCACCACCTCGCCCCGCGGCGCCCTCTCGACGTGCTTGAGCGTGGCCCGCGCGGGCGCGACCGTGTCGCGCTCGCACACGACGAACAGTGCCGGGCAGCGCAGCCGACGCGCCTTCGCCCCGGGCCGGCCGAGCGCGATGTCGAGCGCCACGCGGGCGGCGACCTCGTTGCGGAAGGTCGAGCCCTCCTCCACCAGCGCCAGGTAGCCCGGCACGGCGTCGGGGGCCGTCATCAGCGCGACGGTGCCCGGCTCGCCGGCCAGCGGGATGCTGCGGGGGCGACGCCCGAACCAGCTGCCCACGAGGTCGCGGAGCGCCCGCAGCGTCACGCGCAGCGACGTGAAGGGGGCGACGGCCAGGCTGGAGGCCAGTCCGTCGGTGTACGGGCACTGCGACACGACGGCCGCGACCGACGGGTCGTCGGCGGCCACGGCGATGACGTGCCCGCCGGAGAACGACGAGCCCCACAGCACGGTGCGGGAGGCGTCGACGCCGGGCAGCGTGCGCGCGAACGCGACGGCGGCCGCCCAGTCCTGCCGCTGACGACGCACGGACAGCAGCTGGCGCGGCTGTCCGTCGCTGGCCCCGAAGTGCCGGTAGTCGAAGACCAGGCACGCGTAGCCGGCCTCGGCGAACCGCTCCGCGAACGCGTCGAGACGCATCTCGCGCACACCGCCGAGGCCGTGCGCCATGACGATCACGGGTCGAGCGGCTCCCCCGTCGCCGTCCGGCCGGTAGAGCCAGGCGGCGACGGAGGTGCCCTGCGACGCGAACGTGACGTCCTCGCGCACGCTCATGTCAGAGCTTGTAGTCCCTGAGCAGCGCGCGCCCGATGATCATCTTCTGGATGTCGGACGTGCCCTCGCCGATGAGCATGAACTTGACCTCGCGCATGAGGCGCTCGATCTCGTACTCCTTGGAGTAGCCGTAGCCACCGTGGATCCGGAAGGAGTCCTCGACGACCTCGTTGGCGTACTCGCTCGCGAGCATCTTGGCCATGCCGGCCTCGACGTCCATGCGCTTGCCGGTGTCCTTCAGGCGTGCGGAGCGGACCATCATCGCGTGGATCGTCTCGACCTTGGTGGCCATCTCCGCGAGGCGGAAGAGGACGGCCTGGTGGTCGGCGATCTGCTTGCCGAAGGTCTTGCGCTGCTGCGCGTAGGCGATGCCCAGCTCGAAGCCACGGATGGCGAGGCCGCAGGCGCGGGCCGCGACGTTGACGCGGCCGACCTCGACGCCGTCCATCATCTGGAAGAAGCCCTTGCCCGGCTCGCCGCCGAGGATCTGGTCGGCGGAGATCTGGTGGTCCTCGAGGATGAGCTCGGTCGTCTCGACGCCCTTGTAGCCCATCTTGGCGATCTTGCCCGGCACGGTGACGCCCTGGGCGGTCTCGCCGAAGCCGGGCTCCTTCTCCACGAGGAACGTGGTCATGTTCTTGTAGACCGAGTCGGCGCCCTCGTCGGTCTTGCAGAGCACCGCGACGAGCGTCGAGGTGCCGCCGTTGGTCAGCCACATCTTCTGGCCGGTGATCGAGTAGGAGCCGTCGTCCTTCTTCGTCGCCTTGGTCGAGACGGCCGACACGTCGGAGCCGAGACCCGGCTCGGACATGGAGAACGCGCCCCGGACCTCGCCGACGGCCATCTTCGGCAGGTACTTCTGCTTCTGCTCCTCCGTGCCGTGCTGCTGCAGCAGGTAGGCGACGATGAAGTGGGTGTTGATGACGCCGGAGACGCTCATCCAGCCGCGGGCGATCTCCTCCACGACCAGCGCGTAGGTGAGCAGCGACTCGCCGAGTCCGCCGAACTCCTCGGGGATCGTCAGGCCGAAGACGCCGAGCTCCTTGAGTCCCTCGATGATCTCGGTCGGGTACTCGTCGTCGTGCTCGAGCTGCTGGGCGACCGGGATGATCTTCTCGTCCACGAAGTCGCGGATGGTCTCGAGGATCGCGGTCTGCTCCTCGGTGAGGTTCTCGGTGCTGGCGAGGCGTCCCATGCGTTGTTCCTCCGTCTCGTGGGTGACACGCCGACGATACCCGCGAGTAACGTCCAGCACCGCAGGACTCCCCGTGAGCCGTCGCACAGGGTGGCGGGAGCGGCGACGTCAGGCGACCGGCTCGACCGGCGTCCGCCGCGCCCGCACGACCACCGCGAGGCCCACCAGCACGAGCAGGAGACCGACGTACACGCCCACCGGGGGCGCCTGGCCGAGGAACACCGCGGCCAGCAGGGCCGCGCCCGGCACCTCGAGGAGCAGGACGAGCGAGATGACGGTCGGGCTCATGACGGCCAGCAGGTGGTTGAACAGCGAGTGCCCCAGCAGCTGGGCACACACCGTGACCGCCGCCAGCAGCAGCCACACGTGCGCGTCGTAGCCCACGAAGGACGCGCCGGTGGCGAGGCAGGCGACGGCGAGCACCGTGGCGCAGGTGCCGTAGCAGAAGGTGGTGTAGTGGGTCGTGCTGAGCCGGCGTCGCGCGGACTCCCCCGCCACCAGGTACAGCGCGGCGCCGAGCCCGCCGACGATCGCGAGCAGGTCGCCCAGGAGGGCACGGCGCGAGACCGTCAGGTCGACGCCGGACACGACCAGGACCCCGACCGACGCGACGACGCAGCCGAGGAGCACCGCGCGTCCCGGACGCACGCCACGCAGCCGGTCCACGAGCACCACCCAGACCAACTGGGTGGAGGTGAGGGCCGTCGCCGCCGCCACCGTCGTGAGCTTCAGTGCCCCGACCCAGGCGGCGAAGTGCACGGCCAGCATCACGCCCGCGAAGACCGTGCCGCGCAGGTCGGCCCAGCGCAGGCCCGTGAGCGCGGTGCGGCTGCCCACCGCGAACGGCGCGAGCACGACGGTCGCGGCTGCGTTGCGCCAGAAGGCGATGACGAGCGCCGGCGCCGCCGTGGCCGTCATGAGCGGCCCCGACGCGCTGACGCCCAGCAGACCGACGACCGTGAGCAGGAGGGTCATGCGGGGTGCCGTCGCCCGGACCCGTGCACCGCCGAGCGACGCGCTGCGGCGCCCTGGCGCCCGCTCCCTGACGTCATGGCCGCAGTCTAGGGGCCTCGCAGCCCGCTCCCCGCCGCCGGTGGATCAGCCCCAGGCGGTCTCCAGCTCGGCGAGCGACGTCTCCAGGTGGGTGAGCAGCCGCTGCAGGTGCGGCACGCTCGTGCGGCAGCCGATGATGCCGAAGTCGAGGTACTTGTCGCGGCTGCAGAGCGTGACGTTCACGGCCTGACCGTCGAGCACGATCGAGACCGGGTAGAGGCCGTCGAGCTGGGCGCCGTTGAAGTACATCGGCTGCTTCGGACCGGGCACGTTGGAGATGACCACGTTGAACGGCGGGTGCGTCATGCGCACGAAGCCGGGCACGGGCGTGAGCGCGAGCGGCGCCATCTGGAGCGCCGAGAAGGCGAGGATCTGGATCGGGGTGAGCCCGCCCAGGATCTTCTTCGCCCGCCGCGAGGAGTAGGCGATCTCCTCGAGGCGGGTGGGACCGTTCTCGACGTCGGTCGCGAGGTTGACCACGATGACCCCGACGGAGTTGCCACCGTCGCCGGCCTGGCCCGCCGACTCGGCCCGCAGGGCGAGCGAGACCGGGACCATCGCGGTCATCGGCTCGTCGGGCAGGGCGTTCTGCTCCAGCAGGTACTCCCGCAGCGCCCCCGAGACCATCGCGAGCACCACGTCGTTGAGCGTCGTCGCCGACGACTTCGCGACGCGGCGGATCCGCTCGATCTCCCACGACTGCGCGGCGAAACGACGCGCCCCGCCCACGGGACCGTTCAGGATGGTGCGCGGCGCCCGGGGCAGCGTGACGTCGCCCTCGCGGACGATCTGGTTGACGATCTTCATCGACGCCGGCAGCAGCCCGGCGACGTCCTCGGCGACCGAGAGCCCGCCGCGCAGCAGGCCGAGCGGGTCCGGGAAGCGGCGCGCGACCTCCGTCGACGGGCGACGCCGCGGTGCGAGCGCCCACGGCGGCACGCAGTCGCGCGCGTCCGGGTCGTCGCTGAGGCTGCGCTGCAGCAGCCTCAGGGCCGACACCCCGTCGACCATCGAGTGGTGGATCTTGCTGTACACGGCGAAGCGCCCGTCCTGCAGGCCCTCGACGACGTGCGCCTCCCACAGCGGTCGGTGCCGGTCGAGCAGCGACCCGTGCCAGCGCGACGTGAGCTGCAGCAGCTCGCGGATGCGCCCCGGCGGCGGGACCGCCGAGTGCCGCACGTGGTAGTCGAGGTCGATCGCGCCGTCCTGGGCCCACCAGGTCTGACCGGCGAGGCCCACCGGCTCGGCCGGCCGCTTGCGGAACGTCGGCGAGACGTCCTGCACCGACCGGAAGCCCTCCACGAGCTCGCGCACGAACTCCGGTCCCGCGCCCTCCGGGGGGCGGAACAGCTGCAGCCCACCCACGTGCATGGGGTGCTCTCGGGACTCCGCCAACAGGAACATGGAGTCCGTGGGGGGCATGAAGGGCATGCGATCAATCTCCTGCGGCAGACGGGGCGGTGGCGCTAACGTAACGATTTCGTGTGGCGTAGGTCACCGGGTGTGACATATTCGTGAACGTCGCATGACGAGGGGAGAGGTCGATGGTCGGCACCAGGGAGCGCAAGAAGGCCCGGACGCACGGGGGCGGACACCTGTCCGTCGCCGCCGACGCGCGCTACGTGGAGGGTGCGAGCCTGCAGTCGCGAGCGCTCGGGCTGGGGCTGCGGCACACCGTGCGTCCCGTCCTCGACCTGTGGACCCGACTCCCCTTCGACCTGTTCCCGCCCAACCTGCTCGAGCACGCCGCGCGTCTGCTCCCCGTGCACGAGGGCACCAGCTGGCGCACCGTCGACCTCGCCCGCTGCGGCAGCGAGCTGCTCTCGGCCAAGGGCGTGCGCGACATCCACGGCGGCAACCCGCGCGTGATCCTCTACTTCCACGGCGGCGCCTTCCTGACCTGCGGCCTGAACACCCATCGTCGGCTCGTGTCCCGCATCTCGCACGCCTCCGCCCAGCCCGTGCTCAACGTGGGCTACCGCCAGATGCCCTACGAGCCCATCGCCGAGTCGGTGGCCGACGGCGTCGACGGCTTCCGCTGGCTGCTGGACCAGGGCTACCGGCCCGAGGACGTGACGATCGCCGGCGACTCCGCCGGCGGCTACCTGGCGTTCAGCGTCGCGCGGGCCGTGCTCGACCAGGGGCTCGGCCGCCCCGCGGGCGTCGTGGCCCTCTCGCCGCTGCTCGACGTGGACGCGTCGCGCAAGCGCCAGCACCGCAACGCCGACCGCTGCCAGACCTTCCCGCTGCGGGCGTTGGAGAAGTTCACCGACGTCGCGCTGCGCATGGACACCCGTCGAGGGATCAACGGCCAGCGGGTCTGCCCCGTCAACATGCCCCTCGAGGACATGCCGCCGGCGCTGATCCAGATCGGGTCGCGCGAGATCCTGCTCGCCGACGCGGAGCACATGGCCGCACGCCTGGTGCAGGCCGGGGTGCCGGTGGACCTGCAGGTCTGGGACCGCCAGGTGCACGTCTTCCAGGCCGCGGCCTCGTGGGTGCCGGAGGCGCGCGCGGCGATCGAGGAGATCGGCGAGTTCGTCACCGGCCTCGCCGGGCAGGAGTCCGGCGCCGGCGACTCGCTCACGAGGGCGACCGCCACGGTCGGCGCCGCGACCCCGCGCGCCGGCGTCGCGGCGGTCTGACCGCGCCTCGAGCCCTCGCGCGCGGGGGCTCGTGCGACGGGCGCCCCGGTGGTCCAGCGGGTACGGTCGAACGTGACCGCAGGCACGCACCGGGAGGCAGCATCGTGAGCAACGGGACGGCAGGACCGGGCACCGCCCCGGTCGTCGAGGGGTTCGGCGCGCAGGACGACAGCGAGCTGGAGATCCACTCCCCGAAGGACGCAGCGGCCGGCGTCACGGCCGTCAAGGTGTCGATGGAGCGCGCGCTCTCCCACATGGGCCCCAAGCGCACCGCCCAGACGCTGCTCAAGCTCAACCAGGCGGACGGCTTCGACTGCACGTCGTGCGCCTGGCCCGACCCCGACCCCGACGCCCGTCACGCGGCCGAGTTCTGCGAGAACGGCGCGAAGGCCGTCGCCGAGGAGGCCACCACGGCGCGGGCGACGCCCGAGGTCTTCGCCCGCTACTCCATCGCCGAGCTCGACTCCCACGACGAGTACTGGCTGGGCCAGCTCGGCCGCATCACCCACCCGATGGTGAAGCGTCCGGGAGCCACGCACTACGAGCCCATCGAGTGGGACGACGCGTTCGTCCTCGTCGCCGAGCACCTCAACGGTCTCGCGTCCCCCGACGAGGGCGTCTTCTACACGTCCGGCCGTGCGTCGAACGAGTCGGCGTTCACCTACCAGCTGTTCGTCCGCGCGTTCGGCACCAACAACCTGCCCGACTGCTCGAACATGTGCCACGAGTCGACGAGCGTCGCGCTCGCGGAGTCGATCGGCATCGGCAAGGGCAGCGTGAGCCTGCGCGACCTCTACGACGCCGAGCTGATCGTCATCGCCGGCCAGAACCCCGGCACCAACCACCCGCGCATGCTCTCGGCGCTGGAGATCGCGAAGCGGCGTGGCGCGAAGATCCTCGCCATCAACCCACTGCGCGAGGCCGGTCTCGTCAACTTCCGCAACCCGCAGAAGCCGAGGGGCGTCGTGGGTCGCGGCACCGACATCGCCGACCTGCACCTGCCCGTGCGCATCAACGGCGACCTCGCCCTGTTCCAGGCCTTCGGCCACCTGCTCGAGCAGTGGGGCGCGATCGACCGGGAGTTCGTCGAGCAGTACACCGACGGCTACGACGCGTGGGTCGAGCACGTGCGCGCCCTCGACTGGGACGTCGTGCTGGCCGCCACCGGCCTCTCCCGCGAGGAGATCGAGCGCGCGGCGCGGATGATCGAGGCCTCCGGCGCGACCATCTACTGCTGGGCGATGGGCCTGACGCAGCACCGCAACTCGGTGGCCACCATCAAGGAGGTCACGAACCTCGCGCTCGTCCGTGGCGACATCGGCAAGCGCGGCGCCGGCCTGTGTCCCGTGCGCGGCCACTCCAACGTGCAGGGCGACCGCACGATGGGCATCTGGGAGAAGTCCCCCAACACCTTCCTCGACGCGCTCCAGGCCGAGTTCGGCTTCGACCCGCCGCGCGAGCACGGGCTCGACGTCGTCGACGCCGTGCGCGCCCTGCGCGACGGCAAGGCCAAGGTCTTCATGGGCCTCGGCGGCAACTTCGTGCACGCCGTCTCCGACACCGACGTCACCGCCGACGCCCTGCGCAGCGCCGACCTCACGCTGCACGTGTCGACCAAGGTGAACCGCTCGCACCTGGTCACGGGCGACACCGCGCTCATCCTGCCGACGCTCGGACGCACCGAGGTCGACGAGCGCGCGACGGGTCCGCAGTTCGTCTCGGTCGAGGACTCCATGTCCTCGGTGCACGCGTCGCGCGGACCGCTCGAGCCCGCGAGCCCGCACCTGCGCTCGGAGACGGCGATCATCTGCGGCATCGCCCGGGCGACCCTGCGCCAGGACGACGGCACCGATCGCCACGGGATCGACTGGGACGCGATGGCAGAGGACTACAGCATCATCCGTGGCCACATCTCGCGCGTCGTGCCCGGCTGCGAGGACTACGAGCGCAAGGTCGACCGCCCCGGCGGCTTCGTGCTCCCCCACCCGCCGCGCGACTCCCGCACCTTCCACACCTCCACCGGCAAGGGCCGGATCGCCGTGTCACCGGTCGAGGTCCTGCACGTGCCCGAGGGGCACCTGCTGCTGCAGACGCTGCGCAGCCACGACCAGTTCAACACCACGATCTACGGCATGAGCGACCGCTACCGCGGCATCGAGAACGGTCGACGTGTCGTCCTCGTCCACCCTGACGACATCGAGGCGCTCGGCTGGCGCGACGGCGACGTGGTCGACCTCGTCACCCACTGGACCGACGACGACGTCGACCGGGTGGCCCCCGGCTTCCGGATCGTCTCCTACGAGACCCCGCGCGGCACGGCGGCGGCCTACTACCCGGAGACGAACCCGCTGGTGCCGCTGGACTCCGTCGCCGAGCACAGCAACACGCCGACGTCGAAGTCGGTCGTCGTCCGGCTCGTCCCGACCGCCGTCGGCGGCGTGGGCGAGGGCGCCGACGGGACGCAGCACCCGGTCGGCGCGGACGGCGAGCACCGGTCGCATCCGCAGCCGGAGCCCCTGCACCTGTCGTGACCGCCTCCACGCCGAGCCGCTCCCTCCAGGCCGTGGTCCTGGCCGGTGGCACCAGCCAGCGCTGGGACGGCCAGGACAAGACGCAGCTCGTCGTCGGCGGCAGGCCGCTGCTCGACCACGCGCTCGCGGCGCTGCCCGACGACACCGACGTCGTGGTCGTCGGGCCACCACGCCCCACGTCGCGCCCGGTGGGGTGGACGCGTGAGGACCCCGCCGGCTCGGGACCCGCGGCCGGCGTCCAGGCCGGGCTCCGGGCGCTGGCGCCGGGCGCGCCCGTCGTGGTGCTCGCCGCCGACCTGCCCCGGGCGGCCGAGCTCGTCGACGCCCTGCTGGACGCCCCACGCCCGGGCGGGGCGCTCGTCGTGGCCGACGCCACAGGCCGCGCCCACTGGACGTCGGCCCTGCTCTCGGCGGACGCCGCCGACGTGGTCCGCGCGCTGCCCGACCTCGTCGACGCGTCGCTGCGACACCTCTTCGACCACCTTGACGTCGTGCTGGTCCCCTCCCCCGACGGCGCCACGCACGACCTCGACTCCCCCGCCGACCTCGACGCCCTGCAGGAGGACCACTGATGCGCGACCGCGACGAGACCATCCAGACCTGGTGGCACGAGCTGTGCTCGGAGCTGGGCGTCGACGACCCCGGCACCGACGCGGAGCGGGTCCTCGAGCTCGCCGCCGTCGCCGCGCACGCCGTGGTCCGCCCGGCAGCACCGTTGACCACCTTCCTGGCGGGGTACGCAGCCGGGCTGGCGGGAGGCGGCGAGGACGCCGTCCGGCGCGTCGTGGCACAGGCACAGCTGCTCGCCGAGACCCGTGGCGGCGACGAGGACGACCCCACCGGGTCGCCGTCATGACGAAGCCCGTCCAGCGACGCCGGATCCAGCACGTCGAGGTCGGTGTGGGCGTGACGCCGCGGCACGACTCGCTCGCCGCCGAGGAGCCGCTCGAGATCCGCGTGGCCGGCGCGTCGTTCGCGGTGACCATGCGCACGCCCGGCCACGACTTCGACCTGGTCGCCGGCTTCCTCGTCTCCGAGGGCGTCGTCGCACGCACCGACCAGCTGCACGCCATGCGGTACTGCGCGCCGGAGCAGGACGAGAACACCTACAACGTCATCGACGTCGGCGTCAGCGGTCCGGGTGCGCTCGTCGCCGCGAGCCGGGAGCGGCACGTGTACACGTCGAGCTCGTGCGGGGTCTGCGGCCTCGCGTCGATCGACGCCGTCGCCACGACCTCGGCGTTCGACGTGGCGGCGGACGACGTGCAGGTCGACGCCGCCGTGCTCGCCGCCCTGCCCGACCGGCTGCGCGAGCAGCAGGCCGTGTTCGAGCGCACCGGCGGCCTGCACGCGGCGGGGCTGTTCGGCACCGACGGCACGCCGCTCGTGGTGCGCGAGGACGTGGGCCGGCACAACGCCGTCGACAAGGTCGTCGGCCAGGCGCTGCGGGAGGACCGCCTCCCGCTCACCGGCACGGTGCTGCAGGTGTCGGGGCGGGCGTCGTTCGAGCTGGTGCAGAAGGCGGCCATGGCCGGCATCCCGGTGCTGGCCGCCGTGAGCGCGCCGTCGTCGCTCGCGGTCGACCTGGCCGAGCGGCTGGGCGTGACCGTGGTCGGCTTCTCGCGCGGCAGCAGCTTCAACGTCTACACCCGGCCCGAGCGCGTCGTCGCCTGACCGACGCGCCCGGGCCGGGCGCCGCGGCGCTCAGAACAGGGCCGAGGCCTTCACGACGGTCTCGTACACGCCGTAGACCAGCGGGACCCCGACCACGAGCCACGCCACCACCGCGAGCGGCGTGACGCCCTCGGCGGTCGTGTCCTCGCCCTGCGCGGAGGCCGGCGTGTGCTCGGCGGTCGGCTCCGCGCCGTGCGGCTCGTGGAAGCGCGACGCCACCGGCCGCACCAGGAGGTTGGCGACGAAGCCGACGGCGAGCACACCGACCATGGTGAGCAAGGCCGGACGGTAGTCGGCCGCCGTGAGGGCTCCCGGCTCTCCCCTGGCGTCCAGGAAGCCGTTGACGATCAGCGGTCCCGCCACGCCGGCCGCGGACCAGGCGGTCAGCAGACGGCCGTGGATGGCGCCCACCTGGAAGGTGCCGAACAGGTCGCGCAGGTACGCCGGGATCGTCGCGAAGCCGCCGCCGTAGAAGCTGAGGATGAACCCGGCGAGGACGACGAACAGCACGGTCGAGCCCGAGCCGCCGAGCGCGAGCGTCGCGTAGAGCACGATGCCGACGCCGAGGTAGAGGACGTAGATGTTCTTGCGGCCCACGACGTCGGACGTCGAGGACCACACGAAGCGGCCCGCCATGTTGCACAGCGAGAGGAAGCCGACGAAGCCGGCCGCGGCGGCTGCCGCCACCGTCGAGTCCTGGCCCTCGCGGAAGAAGTCCTGGATCATCGGCGCGGCCTGCTCCAGGATGCCGATGCCGGCGGTCACGTTGCAGAGCAGCACCACCCAGAGCAGCCAGAACTGCGGCGTGCGGACGGCGTTGTTGGCCGACACGCTCTCCGTCGTGACGAGCGCCTTCTTCTTCACGGTCGACGGGTCGAAGCCGCGCGGCGCCCACCCGTCCGCAGGCACCCGCACGAGCCACGCACCGAACAGCATCACGACCAGGTACACGAGGCCGAGCGTCACGAACAGCTTGGCCACCGCCGAGCCGGAGGCCAAGCCGGTGGCGGTGTCGTAGGAGGAGTCGTACCAGCCGAGCAGCGTGCTCGACAGCGGGCTCGCGATCATCGCGCCGCCGCCGAAGCCCATGATCGCCATGCCGGTCGCGAGGCCGGGGCGGTCCGGGAACCACTTGATGAGGGTCGAGACCGGCGAGATGTAGCCGATGCCAAGTCCGATGCCGCCGATCACGCCGTACCCGAGGTACAGCAGCCACAGCTGGCTCGTCGCGATGCCGAGCGCGCCGACGAGGAAGCCGGTGGCCCAGCAGGTGGCGGCCGCGACCATCGCGCGACGCGGTCCGCCGGTGTCGACCCAGGTGCCGAAGACGGCCGCCGACACGCCCAGCATGACGATGGCGATCGAGAAGACGACGCCCACCGCGGTCAGGCTGGTGTCGAAGTGCTCGACCAGCGAGGCCTTGTAGACGCTGGTCGCGTACACCTGGCCGATGCACAGGTGCACCGCCAGCGCGGCCGGCGGGATGAGCCAGCGGTTGAAGCCGGGGCCGGCGACGGTGCGCTCCCGGGCCAGGACGCTCGTGGACATGGTTCCCCCTCGTCTGGTGGGACGGCCAGGCCGCCTGTGACGTGCGTCTCGAAGCGTACGAGAGGACCGGCCGGTCCGCGCGTCGGGCGGCGACCGGGGCACGGCCGGGAGCGTACGGCCGGGACCGGGCGGGCGGGCCGCACGACGTCGAGCCTCTACCCTGGGCAGGTGACCTCGAGCCCCGGACGCATCTTCCTGTCGCGCATCGTCGGACAGGACGTCTTCGACCCCGCGGGCGACCAGGTCGGCAAGCTGCGCGACGTCGTCGTGGCGCTGCGGGGCCCCCGCCGACCGCGCGTCGTGGGCCTCGTCGTCGAGGTGCTCGGGCGCCGCCGGGTGTTCCTGCCGATCGGTCGGGTGACCTCGCTCGACTCCGGCCAGGTCATCACCACCGGGGTGCTCAACATGCGGCGCTTCGAGAAGCGGAGCACCGAGACGCTGGCGATCCACGAGCTGCTCGACCGCACCGTCACGCTGCCCGACGCGCGCACCGGCACCGTCTACGACCTGGCCATGGAGCAGGACACCCGCCGCGACTGGTACCTCGGGTCGGTGGCCGTCCAGGAGTCGGGCAAGCGGTTCGGACGGCGCGGCGCGACCCACGTGGTCCAGTGGGACGAGGTCACCGGCCTCGTCGGCCAGGAGCCCGGCCAGGGCGCCACGCACCTGCTGGCCACGATGGACGAGATGCGCCCGGCCGACCTGGCGAACGCCCTGCTCGACCTGCCGACGAAGCGCCGCGCCGAGATCGTGGGCGAGCTGGTCGACGAGCGGCTCGCCGACGTCCTGGAGGAGCTGCCCGACAGCGTCCAGGTGGAGGTGCTCGGCGTCCTGGATCCCGAACGGGCGGCCGACGTCCTCGAGGAGATGGACCCCGACGACGCGGCCGACCTGCTTGGCGAGCTGCCGCCCGCCACGTCGGAGCAGCTGCTCGCGCTCATGAAGCCCGAGGACGCCGAGGACGTGCGGCGCCTGCTGACCTACGAGGACCGCACGGCCGGCGGCATGATGACGACCGAGCCGGTCATCCTCCCGCCGGACGCGACGATCGCCGAGGCGCTGGCCCGGCTGCGCGAGCCCGAGCTGGGACCGGCGCTCGCGTCGATGGTCTACGTGTGCCGCCCGCCGCTGGAGACGCCGACCGGTCGCTTCCTCGGCATCGTGCACTTCCAGGCCCTGCTGCGCGAGCCGCCGTCGACGCTCGTCGGAGGTCTCGCCGACAACGACATCGACTGGCCCCGGCCCGACGCCAGCCTCGAGCACGTCGCGAACCTGCTCGCGTCCTACGACATGCTCGCGCTCCCCGTGGTCGACGAGACGAGCCACCTGCTGGGCGTCGTCACCATCGACGACGTCCTCGACCACCTGCTGCCCGAGGGCTGGCGCGAGCGCGACAGCGACCGCACGCGCGACGAGACCCCGCAGGGGGTGGGTCAGCGTGGCTGAGCGCTCCCGCGACGGCGGCCGCCACGACCGCGAGCAGGCGCGACGCGACCGCGAGCAGGCGCGCCGCGACCGCGACCGCCTCGACCAGCCCCGCGAGCGCGGACGGCGGCGCACGTTGCGGCCGCGCTCGGGCGACACCGACCGCTTCGGCCGCTTCGCGGAGTCGTTCGCCCGCTACATGGGCACGGCGCGCTTCCTCATCTGGATGACGATGCTCATCCTCGTCTGGGTCGTGTGGAACGTGCCCTACGGCCCGGAGCGGCCGCGCTGGGACGAGTACCCGTTCATCTTCCTCACGCTCATGCTGTCGCTGCAGGCGTCCTACGCGGCACCGCTGATCCTGCTCGCGCAGAACCGCCAGGAGGCGCGCGACCGCGTGCAGCAGGAGCAGGACCGCCGCGCCGACGCCCAGTCGCACGCCGACATGGAGTTCCTCGCCCGCGAGGTCGCGAGCCTGCGGCTCGGCCTCGGCGAGGTCGCCACGCGCGACTTCCTGCGCTCGGAGCTGCGCGACCTGCTCGAGTCGCTGCAGGAGCAGCCCGACGACGGCGAGGACGGCAGCCCCGAGGCCGGCCCGGACGTCCGCGGACGGGGCCGCTCCGGTCCTCGCGGTCACTGAGGCTCGCCTGCGGCACACCGGTGCGGGGGTCGCCCGTACGATGGGAGCCATGGCTTCCGTCCCCACCGAGGAGCAGGTCCGCGAGGCTCTCGCCAGCGTGGTCGACCCCGAGATCAAGCGTCCTGTCACCGAGCTCGGCATGGTCGACACCGTCACGATCGACGACACGTCGATCACGGTCCGTCTCCTGCTCACCGTCTCCGGCTGCCCGCTGAAGGACACGCTGACGCGTGACACCACGGCCGCTGTCGAGAAGATCGCCCCCACACACACGGTCCACGTCGACCTCGGCGTCATGACCGACGAGCAGCGCAAGAGCATGCGCGAGATGCTCCGGGGAGGCCAGACCGAGCGCGAGATCCCCTTCGCCCAGCCCGGCTCGCTGACCAAGGTGTACGCCATCGCGTCGGGCAAGGGCGGGGTCGGCAAGTCGTCGGTCACGGTCAACCTGGCCGTCGCCATGGCCCGCAGCGGACTGAAGGTCGGCATCGTCGACGCCGACATCTACGGCCACTCGATCCCCGACATGATGGGCGTCGGCGACCGCCGGCCCACCCAGGTCGACGACATGATCCTGCCGGTGCCGGTCGAGGTCCCCGACTCCCCCGGCGCGCCGGACGTCAAGGTCATGAGCATCGGCATGCTGAAGCCCAAGCGCGACCAGGTCGTCGCCTGGCGCGGCCCGATGCTCGACCGCGCGCTCGTGCAGATGCTCAGCGACGTGTTCTGGGGCGACCTCGACGCGCTGCTGCTCGACCTGCCGCCTGGCACGGGCGACATGGCCATCAGCCTGGGCCAGCACCTCGCCAACGCCGAGGTCGTCGTGGTCACGACGCCGCAGCAGGCCGCCGCCCAGGTGGCCGAGCGCGCCGGCACGATGGCCTCGATGATGCACCAGCGCGTCGTGGGCATCGTCGAGAACATGTCCTACCTGGTCACGCCGGGCGGCGAGCGCCTCGAGGTGTTCGGCAGCGGCGGCGCCGACGCCGTCGCGAAGACCCTGGGCGAGCGGCTCGGGCACGACGTGCCGGTGCTGGGCAAGGTGCCCCTGGAGGAGCAGCTGCGCGTCGGTGGCGACGACGGTCGCCCGATCGTGGCCACCCACCCGGGCAGCGAGTCGGCGAAGGTCCTGCAGCAGGTGGCGGACTCGCTCACCGGACGCTCCCGAGGCCTGGCCGGCATGCAGCTGGGCCTCGCCCCCGTCGGTCGACTCTGAGGCACCCGACGTGCTCGGGATGGGCTGGCCGGAGATCGGCCTGATCCTCGTCGTCGGTCTGCTGCTGTTCGGCCCCGACAAGCTGCCTGGCATGGCCAAGCAGGCCGGGCAGTTCGTCCGCACGGTCCGCCAGATGGCCGAGAACGCCAAGAACGACCTCGGGCGCGAGATGGGCCAGGACTTCTCCGAGCTGAACCTGCGCGACCTCGACCCGCGCGAGGTCGTCCGCCGGCACGTCCTCGACCAGCCCGGAGAGCCCGCGCCCGTCCGTCAGGACCGCATCCTGCGTCCGGGCGAGGTCCCGCCCCACGACGACGAGGCCACCTGAGCCGACGTCCGCCCCCGCCGGGAGCGGACGGGCTCAGACGGTGAGCCAGCCCGTGAGCCGGTCGAGCCCGTGGCCGACACGCTCGCGCAGACCCGGCCGCGGCGCGGCGGCCGGGAGGTCGCCGAGGGCGGGCACGAGTCGCGCGTCGTCCACGTCGGTCACCACCGTGTAGACCACGCCCTCGGCGTCCCAGACGACGGTCCGCATCCCTGGCTGGTCCCGGACCCAGACCTCGTGGTCGCCCAGCCGGCGCTGCGCGAAGCCGTGCAGCCGCTCGGTGTCGAGCGCCCCGGTCTGCTCGTGCAGCTCCAGGCGGCCCGTGCCGTCGGTGTAGGTGAGGCTGACGGCGCCCTCGGCCTGCAACCGCCCCTCAACCCGTTCGAGGTCGTGACCGAGGGTGCCGTGGCAGGGCCAGCCGTTGGCCGTCAGGTCGGCCATGCGGGCGGTCGTCATGATGTCCTGCCCGTTGCTCACGGGGCGGGCGGTGTCGCCCCCGCCCACGGCTGCCGCCCGGAAGTCGGCGGCGTACGTGTCGACCGGCGGCACCACGGCGTCGCCCAGACCACGGCCGGGGGCGCCCGCCACGTACGCCATCAGCACGACGGCGAGCGAGGCGCCCACCACGACGCCGCTCGCGCCCCAGACCGCCGAGTGGAGCACCCGCGTCCAGAGGGGCGGGGGCTGCGGCGCCGGCGTGCGGGGCAGCTCCGAGAGCGAGGCGAGCAGCGAGGCCGGCGGTCGGACGTCGCACGTCGCCTGCATGCGCATCTTCAGGTGCCGCTGCTGCGCGACGGCCTCGCGGCAGCGGGCGCAGTCCTGGACGTGACGTGAGGCCGCCTCCGTGGCGTCGGGCGAGAGCTGCCCGTCCACGAAGGCGGCGACGTCGGCGTCCAGGTGGGCCATCAGGCTCCTAGGGCTCCGAAGACACGGGTACGACCGGCGGTCGGCGCACGGTGGGCCAGCGCCTGACGCAGCTGGGTGCGCCCGCGGTGGATCCGGGACCGGACGGTGCCGATCTTGACGCCGAGGACGTCGGCGATCTCCTCGTAGGAGAGGCCCTCGACGTCGCACAGCACCACCGCGACACGGAACTCCTCGGTGAGCGAGGACAGGGCGGCCTCGATGTCGGGGTCGAAGCCGGCGTCGTGCACGAACGCCTCGGGCAGCTGCTCGCGGCCCTCGAGGCGGTCCTCGGCGCCGTCGGTGAAGCCGTCCATGCGCAGCTTGCTCGAGCGGCGGACCCGGTCGAGGAACAGGTTGGTCGTGATCCGGTGGATCCAGCCGTTGAAGTTGCCCGGCTCGTAGCGGTCGAGCGAGCGGAAGACGCGGACGAAGACGTCCTGCGTGAGGTCCTCGGCGTCCTGCCGGTTGCCGGTGAGCCGGTAGGCGAGGCGGTACACCCGCGGGGAGTGCTCCTCCACGATGCGGTCCCAGGACAGGTCGGCGCCCGTCTCCAGGGTCGCGGCCTGCATGCTCACGTCGTCGTCCTTCATGTCGTCGATCGTTCCGTCGTCTCCTGAGAGAACGCCCAGAGGACGCTGACGGTTCCCCCTCGATCATCCCGGGTCGCGTGGGCCGGCGCGACACGGATCCCGCCCGGCGGTGCAGCGGCACGGGAGGGCCTGCGCTCACTATGCTTCTGACCGAGCCGGTACCCGTCCGGCCCGGTCAGCCGAGGAGCCATCATCACCAGCGAAGCGAGCCTGCAGTACGTCGAGGGCTACCAGGACGAGGACGACCACCTCGCCGAGGCGCGTCGACGCGCGGACGAGGTCGGTGTGACCCCGATCGGTCCGGCCGGCGGCGCCACCCTGCGCTTCCTGGCCTCCGTGCTCGACGCCCGCGCGGTCGCCGAGGTCGGCACCGGCACCGGCGTCTCGGGCCTGTGGCTGCTGCGTGGCATGGCGCCCGACGGCGTCCTCACGTCGGTCGACCTCGAGGCCGAGCACCAGCGGCACGCCCGTCAGGTGTTCTCCGCGGCCGGCTTCGCACCGCAGCGCTTCCGCCTGATCGCGGGCTCGGCGCTCGACGTCATGCCCCGGCTCACCGACGACGGCTACGACCTCGTGTTCGTCGACGGCGACAAGGTCGAGTACGGCGAGTACCTGGAGCAGGCCCTGCGCCTCGTGCGCCCGGGTGGCGTCGTCGTGTTCGACAACGCGCTCTGGCACGACCGGGTGGCCGACCCCGAGCGTCGCGACGCCGAGACGGTCGCGATCCGCGAGCTGCTCACGCAGGCGGCGACCGACGAGCGCCTGGTGCCGACCCTGCTGCCCGTCGGCGACGGCCTGCTGGCCGCGCGCCGCGTCGGCTGACCCGCCCCCGGCCGTCGGGCCGGGCGCGGGACCAGCGCGTGCAGGGCGGGTCGGGTCAGCGCTCGAACGAGGCCGAGGACCGGAAGCCCGCCGGTCCCCGCACGACCGCGACGATCTCGCACGCCTCGATCAGCTCGGGCTCGCGCCCGATGATGGTCGTGCCGGGAAGGTCGGCACGGCCGGCCTCCATGGCCTGCTGGAACGCCTCGCGCGACCGGGCGTCGACGAAGACGTAGGTCCCCTCGAACCACTCGCCCTCACGGGCCCGCCACGACTTGAAGCGCAGCCCTTCCAGACCCGCGAACTTCGCGAAGCTGACGTCCTCGACGTACTCGCGCAGACGCTCGAGGGTCCCTGACGGAGCGCCGGCCAGGGACCAGCGCATCGTGAGACCGTACAAGCTCAGACAGCCTTGAGGGCGTCGCCGAGGGTGGCCGCCTCCTCGTTGTTGAGCTCGACCACCAGACGTCCTCCGCCCTCGAGCGGGACGCGCATGACGATGCAGCGCCCCTCCTTGGTGACCTCCATCGGTCCGTCACCGGTGCGAGGCTTCATGGCCGCCATGGGTTCCCCTTCCATTCGGTGACCGCCGTCCGGTCTCCTCAGGCGCCTAGTATCTCTCATGCCCCCTTCTCAGTTCCAACCGGCACGAAGGACCTCGTGACCCCTCCCGCTCCCGACGGCGCTCCCCCGGCCACCGACGGTGTCGTCGAGCTCGACCCGTGCTCGAGCGACCGCGGCTCCGTGCCCGCGCACGAGCAGGTCCGCGCCGCGCTGACCACGCCGGGCCTCCGGGCGCTCCTGCTCGTGGTCGACGGCGGCTCGGCGTCCTGGTCCGACGAGGAGGTGGTCGCCGTCGCCGACGCGTCGGTGCCGGTGGTGGCGGTCCTGCACGGCAGCGTCGAGGGCCACGCGGCGGCGGTGGCGCTGGCGTCGGACCTGCGGGTCGCCTCCCGTGACGTCGTGCTGCGGGTCGAGCCGCTCGTCGGCGGCACGAGCGCGAGCCTGCCGCGGCTGGTGGGCGGTGCGGTGGCCCGACGGCTGCTGCTCGACCCCGTCGACCTCGACGGCGTCCAGGCGGCGCGGGTCGGGCTTCTGGACGTCGTGGACGACGATCCTGCGACGGCGGCTCAGGAGCTCGTGGCACGGGTGGCGGCGAGGCCCGGCCGCGGTGCGGCCGTGCTGCGCGCGCTCGCGACCTGGGAGCGCACGGGCGACGTCGTGGCGGCGCTGGCCGACGAGGCGCGGCTGCGGGCCGTGGTCGACCTGCACGACTGAGGCGGGCCGATCCCGGGTGCTGGGCGGGAGCCGGACGCGGGAGGGACGGTCGGGCTCAGGCGAGCCGGCGACGCTCCTCGGCCTGCTCCTGCCAGGCGAGCAGCTCGGTGCGTGCCTCGAGCTCGGCGCTCTGGCTGGCGGCCAGCTCGTCGCGGAGCCGGCGCACCTCGGCGCGCGTGCTCTGGAGCGCGGACCGGGTCTGCGCGAGGTCGCCGTCAAGCAGGACCGTGCGCTCCTCGGCCGCGGCGTGCGCCGCCTCGGCCTGGGCGAGGGCGGCCTCGGCGGCCTCGACCTGGGCGACGAGCGCGGCGATCCGCTCGTCACGACGCTCGACCTTGCCGGTCATGGTCTCGGCGAACGCGATCTGCTCACGGCCGCGACGTGTGGCCTCGCGGCTGCGGTCGTGGGCGGCGGTGGCTCGGTCGCGCGCCCAGTCGCGGCGCACCTGGGCGGTCTCGTTGGCGAGCAGGCGGGCGGCGACGGAGCAGGCCGTCACGGCGTAGACGACCGCGGCCGCGAGGGCGACGACGGTCGAGACCACGATCGCCGCCGCGCCGGCGACGAGGGCGGACACGATGAGCACGACGGCGGCCAGGGTCCGCACGGAGCGGTGGCTGCGTCGATCGGCGGGACGGGAGCTGGTCATGGCGCCAGGGTAGGTCGGTGTGCGCGCCCGCCGTGGGAGGCGCACCGTGCCTGGTGAGGCTGGTGGTGCGGGAGGGAGGAACGGCTAGGACAGCGGCGGCGTGCGACGGGCGAGGCAGCCCACGAGGTGGTCGTCGACCATGCCGGTGGCCTGCATGAGGGCGTAGGCGGTGGTGGGCCCGACGAACTTCAGCCCCCGGCGCTTGAGCTCCTTGGCGAGCGCCGTCGACTCCGCCGACGTCGCAGGCACGTCGGCGACCGTCCGCGGCGCGGGCGACGTCGGTGGCGCGAACGACCAGACGAGGTCGCTGAGGCTCTCGCCCAGCTCGAGCACGGCACGTGCGTTGCTGATGGTGGCCTCGATCTTCGCGCGGTTGCGGACGATGCCCTCGTCGGTGAGGAGACGCTCGACGTCGGCGTCGGCGAACCGCGAGACGAGCGCGGGCACGAAGCCGACGAAGGCCTCCCGGAACGCCTCGCGCTTGCGCAGGATGAGCGACCACGACAGTCCCGACTGGAAGGCCTCGAGGCTGAGCCGCTCGAACATTGCCCGGTCGCCGCGCAGCTCACGACCCCACTCCTCGTCGTGGTAGCGGCGCAGCCTCGGGTCGTCGCCCCACGGGCAGCGCTCGAGGCCGTCGGGGCCGGTCACCGTCATGCGCCGATCCTGCCAGGCACGAGGAGCTCCTCGCTACGATGCGGCTGACCTGCCGTCGCCTTCTCCGGAGCCTGTGTGACCCCGACCCGTGCCCGCGTGCTCGCACTCGTCGAGTCGTCGCGCTTCCAGTGGTTCATCATCGCGGTGATCGTGGTGAACGCCGTCGTGCTGGGCCTCGAGACGTCGCCCCAGCTGCTGCGCCGCGAGGAGTGGCTGGCACCGCTCGGCTGGGCGACGGTCGTCGTGTTCGTCGTCGAGATCGCCCTGCGGATCTACGCCCACCGCGGCGCCTTCTTCCGCGACGGGTGGAGCCTGTTCGACCTGTTCGTGGTGCTGGTGGCGCTCATCCCGGCGTCGGGGGCGTTCGGGGTGCTGCGCGTGCTCAGGGTGCTGCGGGTCCTGCGGCTGCTCTCGGCGGTCCGCTCGATGCGCCGCGTCGTCTCCGCCCTCGCCGCGACGATCCCGGGCATGGTCTCGATCGGGGCACTGCTGGTGATGCTCGTGTACGTCGCCGGCGTCATGTCGACGCAGATGTTCGGCCGGGTCGACCCCGAGAACTTCGGCGACCTGCCGACGTCGCTGCTGAGCCTGTTCCAGGTGATGACCGGCGACGACTGGGCCAACATCGTCCGCCCCGCGACCGACGCCTACCCCGCCGCGTGGGTGTTCTTCATCGGCTACATCCTCGTCTCGACCTACATCGTCCTCAACCTCTTCATCGCCGTCGCCGTCGAGGCGCTGGAGATGCAGAAGGAGGAGGACCGGCGCGAGATCGTCGACGAGGTGGAGGAGAGCGAGCAGGTCGTCGTCGACGCCGTCGCCGAGCTCCGCGCCGAGGTCGCGGCGCTGCGCGCCGACCTCGCCCGCCAGCGCCCCTGAGGCGGAGATTCCCAGGTCGACTTGGGAATCTGCCACCGGGCACGGTTTCCTCAGCGACGCACGGAAAGCTCTCCGTGCTCCGCTGAGAAAACCGGGTCAGCCGCGGTGACGCTGGCGCGAGGCCTCGTAGAGCACGACCGACGTCGCGTTGGCCGCGTTCAACGACGACGCCGTCCCGGTGATCGGGATGTGCACCATGACGTCGCAGATCTCGCGCCACGCGGCCGAGAGCCCACGCGTCTCGTTGCCGGTGACGACGACGGTGGGCACCGTCAGGTCGGCATCGGCGAGCTCGACCGGTCCGTCCTCGTCGGTGCCCACGACCTGCACCCAGCCGAGACGCGAGCGCAGGTCCTCGACCCACGCGAGCACCTCGTAGGGCGACCCGAGGCGCACGGTCGGCACGGTCAGCGCCGAGCCCGTCGACGCCCGCACGGCCCGCGGCTCGTACGGGTCGCAGGCATGGCCGCACACCACGAGGCCGCTGCCGCCGAAGGCGTCGACCGACCGCGCGATGCTCCCGACGTTGCCGGGACTGGTCGGCCGGTCGAGCACGACCGCGAGCAGGTCGGGGCCAGCGGGCAGCCGCGCGAGGTCGTCGGCCGGCTGCGCCATCACCAGCACCACCTCGGGACGGTCCTGCTCCTGCTCGGCCAGCTCGGCGAGGAGCTCCGCCGAGAGGGTGTACTGCTGGGCTCCGCGCACGACGGCCCGCGCCACGGCGTCGCGGGCCCACTGCGACGGGTCGCGACGGTCGTCGTGCAGCACCGCGACGACCTCGAGCGGCGAGTCCAGCGCGACGGACACCGGCCGGACGCCCTGGACGAGCAGCTGGCGCAGCTGGGTGCGCTTGCGCCGGTTGGTCAGCATCGCCTCCCACTGCTGGAAGGCGGCGTTGCGCGACGTGACCCGCACGACGTCAGCTGGACGCGACGGCGTCGAAGTGCGCGACGGCCTCGTCGACGTCGTCGGTGAGCAGCAGGAGGTCGAGGTCGGACTCCTTGATCTTCCCGTCGGGGAGCATCGTCTGACGCAGCCAGTCCACCAGGCCCTGCCAGTAGGCCGTGCCGAACAGCACGATCGGGAAGGTCGTGACCTTGCCCGTCTGCGACAGCGTGAGCGCCTCGAACAGCTCGTCGAGCGTGCCGAAGCCGCCGGGCATGACGACGTAGCCCTGCGAGTACTTCACGAACATCGTCTTGCGGACGAAGAAGTACCGGAAGTTGATGCCGAGGTCGACCCACTCGTTGAGACCCTGCTCGTGCGGCAGCTCGATGCCCAGGCCGACCGACACGCCGCCGCACTCGCTGGCACCGCGGTTGGCCGCCTCCATGGCGCCCGGGCCGCCGCCGGTGATCACGGCGTACCCGAGCCCGCAGAGCTTCTCGGCCACCTCGCGCGCCTTCTCGTACATCGGGTCGTCGGGCGTCGTGCGCGCGGACCCGAACACGGCCACGGCCGGACCGAGCTCGGACAGGGCACCGAAGCCCTCGACGAACTCGGACTGGATGCGCAGCACGCGCCACGGGTCGGTGTGCACCCAGTCGGTCGGGCCGCGCGAGTCGAGCAGGCGCTGGTCGGTGGTGCTGCTGGGGACGTGGCCGCGGCGCAGGTGCACCGGGCCCTTCTGGTAGCTCATGCGGTCAGCCATCTCCTGAGGGCGTCCTCGACGGAACGCAGGTGCGCGACGGGAACGTGCTCGTCCTGCTTGTGGGCGTAGATCGGGTCGCCGGGTCCGTAGTTGACCGCGGGGATCCCGAGCTGCGTGAACTGCGCGACGTCGGTCCAGCCGAACTTCGGGCGCGGCTCGGCGCCGAGCGTCTCGACGAACGCGGCGGCGGCAGGCTGGTCGAGACCGGGGAGCGCCCCCGGCGCGGAGTCGGTGACGGTCAGCTCGAAGCCGTCGAACACCTCGCGCAGGTGCGCCAGCGCGTCGTCCTCGGACCGGTCGGGCGCGAAGCGGTAGTTGACCGTGACGGTGGCGAGGTCGGGCACGACGTTGCCGGCCACCCCGCCGCTGATGCCGACGGCGTTGAGCCCGTCGCGGTACTCGAGCCCGTCGATCACGACACGCCGCGGCTCGTAGTCGCGCAGGCGCACGAGCACCTCGGCGGCGTCGTGGATGGCGTTGTGCCCGGTCCACGACCGAGCGGCGTGCGCACGCTCGCCCCGGGTGACGACGTCGACACGGATCGTGCCCTGGCAGCCCGCCTCCACGGACGCGACGGACGGCTCCATGAGGATCGCGAAGTCGCCGGCGAGCAGCTCCGGACGTTCGCGCGCGAGCCGACCGAGCCCGTTGAACCGCGCGGCGATCTCCTCGGCCTCGTAGAAGACGTAGGTGACGTCGCGCACCGGCTCGGCGACGGTCGCCGCGAGCTGCAGCGCGACGGCGACGCCGCCCTTCATGTCGCACGTGCCGAGTCCCCAGAGCGTGTCGCCGTCCAGGCGCGTCGGGAAGTTGTCGTTCGCGGGCACGGTGTCGAGGTGCCCGGCGATGACCACACGCTCCGCCCGGCCGAGGTCGGTGCGGGCCACGAGCGTGTGCCCGTCGCGCACGACCGTCAGGTGCGGCGCCGCGAGCAGCACCGCCTCCACCGCGTCGGCGATCTCGGCCTCGTCGAGACTCTCCGACGCGATGTCGCAGAGGTCTGCGGTGAGCTGGACGATGTCGCGGGTCGGGTCGAGCACGGCCATGGCGCCCACTCTAGGGCGCGGCCACCTCTCCCCCGCGGGTGCGTCGGTGCGGCTCCGGCGCTGCGCTGGCGCGGCTTCGACTCGTCCTGCGCTCCGAAAGGGCCTCGACCGGGCGGCTGGGCGGTCGCTGCTCTGGGGTCTCGGGCTGCGGGCCGCGCGGGACGCAAGATTCTGCGTGTGCGCGTCCCATCGGTGGATCTGCAACCTTCTCAGCGCTGTACAGGTGGAGAATCCACCGCCGACAGGGTCAGACGTGGCAGGGCTTCTCCCTTCTCGTGGACCGTGCCACGCGAAGTGAGAAGCGCTGCCCACCCCACCCCCAAGTGCACCCACGATTCTTCCTTCACGCGCTTGAGGCCGAACGATTCTGCGTTGGCGACGGGATCCCGTAGCAAATGCAGAACCGTTGACCCTCCCACGCACCGATGCAGAACCGTGCGCATCACGCGAGCCGCAGCCCGAGTGCCCAACCCAGCGCGGTTGCCAGCCGCCCGGTCGAGGCCCTTTCGGAGACCACCCCCAGCGCCAGCCGAGGCAGCGCACCAGCAAGGTCACGACCCCTGCGGAAGCGCACCCGCAAGTCCACGACCACCACCACCCACGCACCCGCAGGTCGACGACGAGCCGCACTCACGTTGCGCCACGCGCCCTCGCGCGTAGCGTCGAACGCATGGAGATCACCGACGCCCGCGTCCTCGTCGTCGGGGCCACCGGCGCCCTCGGAGGAGGTGTCGCGCAGGCGCTGCACGGCGCCGGGGCGCGGCTGGCGGTCACCGGACGCGACGCCGACCGGCTCGCGGCCGTCGCGTCGGAGCTGGCAGCACCGGCGTACGAGCTCGACGTCGTCGATGTCGAGCGTGCCGCCGCCACGATCGGGGAGGCCGTCGAGGCGCTGGGCGGGCTCGACCTGCTGGTCGTCGCGACCGGGGTCCCCGCGTTCGGGCCGGCGGTCGACACCGACCCTGCCGTGGCCGACGAGCTGTTCGCCGTCAACACGCTCGGCGCGACCGGCGTCGTCCGCGCGGCCCTCCCCCACCTGGACGGCGGCGTGGCCGTGGTGCTCTCGGCGATCCTCGCCGACGCGCCCACCGCCGGCATGGCCGACTACTCCGCCGCGAAGGCCGCGCTCTCGGCGTGGCTCACGGTCGTGCGTCGCGAACGTCGCCGCAGCACCCGCATCGTCGACGTCCGACCCCCGCACCTCGACACCGACCTCGCCGCGCACGCACTCGCCGGCGAGCCACCCCAGCTCCCGGAACCCCTCCCTGCCGCCGAGGTCGTCGACGCCGTGCTGGCCGCCGTCCGCGACGACAAGGCCACCGAGGTCGTCTGGGACCGACGAGAGGGCCTGGTGGTCCGATGAACGAGCACCTGACGACGTCCGACGTGCTGCGCGACGCGTTCGGGAGGGTCCGCGAGCTGGTCGAGCAGCAGTGCGCCGACCTCGACGAGCGCACAGCGACGTACCGCGTCGACCTCGACGCGAACACCCCGATCTGGCTCCTGTGGCACCTCTCTCGCGTGCAGGACGACCACGTGGCCGGGCTGGCCGGCACCGACCAGGCGTGGGAGCGCTGGCGCGACCTCTTCGCCCTCCCCTTCGAGCCCGGCGACATCGGCTACGGGCACGACAGCGACCAGGTCGCGGCCGTCCGCACCGACCCCGACCTGGTGGCGCGCTACCACGGCGACGTGCACGCGCTGACCCTCGCCTACCTCGACCGCGTCGACGGTGCCGAGCTCGCGCGCGTGGTCGACGAGGACTGGGACCCGCCGGTCACCGCCGGGGTGCGCCTGGTCAGCGTCCTGGGCGACACCCTGCAGCACCTCGGCCAAGCAGCCTTCGTGGTCGGGGTCGCGCAGCGCCGTCGACGCTAGGGTGCGATGCATGCCCGTCGCACTCGTGACCGGGGCGGCCCGACCGGACAGCCTCGCCGCCGCCATCGTGCCTCGACTCGTGGAGGACGGCTGGGAGGTGGCGACGTCCGATCTGCACGGCACCGACCACGACGTCGACCTGTCCACCCCGCACGGCCCCGACGACCTGCTCGCCGCCGTCAGCCGTGAGCGCGGACCGGTGGGCGCACTCGTGCTCAGCCACGCGCACGGCGTGGAGAGCGGCCTGCTGGACACGACCGCTGAGAGCTTCGACCGGCACGTCGCCGTGAACGCCCGCGCGAATCTGCTGCTCATCGCCGGCTTCGCGCGCCAGGTGCCCGAGGGCGGCGGCGCCGTCGTCGCCCTCACGAGCGACCACACAACCGGCAACCTGCCCTACGGCGCCTCCAAGGGCGCGCTCGATCGCATCGTGATCTCGGCAGCGCGCGAGCTGGGCCCGATGGGGATCAGCGCGAACGTGCTGAATCCGGGGCCGGTCGACACGGGATGGATGGACGACGAGCTGCGCGCCGGTCTCCTGCCGCACCACCCGCTGGGCCGACTGGGCACGCAGCGCGACGTCGCCGACGTCGTCGCGTTCCTGCTGTCCCCCGCCGGACGCTGGGTCTCGGGTCAGCTGCTGAACGCCGACGGCGGGTTCTCGGCCCGTTACTAGAGCCGCGGCGCGCTGGGAGCGAGGCGCTGGAAGAGCACGTGGTCCTGCCACCGTCCCTGGATGCGCAGGTACTGCGGGGCGACGCCGAACCGTTCGAAGCCGCACCGCTCGAGCACCGCCTGCGAACGGTGGTTGTGCACGAGGGTGCCGGCCTGCAGACGGTGCAAGCCGAGCACCTCGAAGGCGTGCACGGACGCCTCCTCGACGGCGCGGGTCATGAGCCCGCGACCCTGCACGTCGGCGGCGAGCCAGTACCCCAGGTGGGCGTTCTCGAAGGCACCGCGCACGACGTCGTTGAGGTTGAGCTCGCCGACGACCTCGCCGCCCTCCTCGACCACCACGAAGTAGGCGCCCCGTCCTTCGGCCATCGCGAGCAGCCGCGCCTCGACCACCTCGAGCTGTCCCTCGACCGTGTAGAAGCGGTCGGGTCGGGACGGGCTCCACGGATCGAGGTGAGCCCGGTGGTCGGTCCAGAGCCGGCTCAGCACCTCCGCGTCGGCGGGGTCGAGCACCCGCAGGACGCTCACGTGTCGGCTCGCTCGAACACGCAGAACTCGTTGCCGTCGGGGTCGGCCATGACCGTCCAGCGCACCTCGTCGTCGGGACGTCGCAGGAGCGTCGCCCCGCGCTCGACGAGGTCGGCGACCGTGCCGTCGGCGAGCGTGACGTCCCAGTGGATCCGGTTCTTGACCGTCTTGGGCTCGGGCACCGAGCAGAACACGACGCCTTCGCACGGCAGCCCGGGCACGTCCTCGACCCAGCTGAAGCCGCCGTCGGCGTCGGTGCCGACCTGCCCTCCCCACACGCCCTGCCACCAGGCGGCCGCGGCGCGGTGGTCGACGACGTCGACGCAGACCTCGTAGAGCCGGTACGCGGGCACGGCGTCGCGCACGAACGTGCAGAGCTCGTCGCCCTCGGGCCCGGCGACGACGGTCCAGCGGAACGCTCCCTCCGCACTGAGCCGCGTCGTCCCCGACGGCACCTCCTCGGCGGCGTGGACGTCGAGGTGCACACGGTCCTTGACGGTCTTCGGCTCGGGCACGCGGTTGACCCAGACGGTGTGCTCGGGCGTCGGCCCCACGAGGTGCGCGTCGTCACCGTCGAGGACCGCGTCGAGACCGAGCAGCGCCGCCCACGACGGAGCCGCGGAGGTCGGGTCGCCCGCGTCGATGCAGAGGTCCTTCCAGGTGACGAGAGGCATGCGTCTCACGCTAGACCCGCTCCCCGACAGCGGCCAGCCACGGCTCGATAGATTGGCTCCCATGAGCGAGAACAGCGCGCACGGGTACGGTCTGGCCACCCTCACCGAGGACGGCGACGTCCTCGACGTCTGGTTCCCCGAGCCCCGTCTCGGCGTCCCGGCGCACGACCCGGAGCCCGAGGAGCTCACCGCGCTGACGGGCGACGATCCGGTCCGTCAGGTGCGCAAGGCGGTCGTGCACGTCGTCGTCGACGACCTCGCCGCCGCTCCTGCCGACACCTACGACGTGTGGCTGCGCCTGCACCTGCTGTCGCACCGGCTCGTCAAGCCGCACGGCCTCAACCTCGACGGCCAGTTCGGCCTGCTCACGAACGTCGTGTGGACGACGATCGGCCCGTGCGCCGTCGCCGGCTTCGAGCACACCCGCGCCCGCGCCCGCGCCGCCGGTCTGACGGTGAACGTCACGAGCATCGACAAGTTCCCGCGCATGACCGACTACGTCATCCCCTCCGGCGTGCGCATCGGCGACGCCGACCGGGTGCGGCTCGGTGCGCACCTCGCGGAGGGCACCACCGTCATGCACGAGGGCTTCGTGAACTTCAACGCCGGGACGCTCGGCCACGCGATGGTCGAGGGTCGGATCTCGGCGGGCGTCGTGGTCGGCGACGGCACCGACATCGGCGGCGGTGCCAGCATCATGGGCACGCTCTCCGGCGGCGGCACGCAGGTCATCTCCATCGGCAGCGGGAGCCTGCTCGGCGCGAACTCGGGCATCGGCATCTCCCTCGGCGACGACTGCGTCGTGGCGGCCGGCTGCTACGTCACCGCCGGCACGAAGGTGCGCACCCCGGACGGCACGGTCGTCAAGGCGGCCGAGCTGAGCGGCCAGGACAACCTGCTGTTCCTCACCAACAGCGAGACCGGCCAGGTCGAGGCGCGACCGCGTGGCGAGCGTCGCGGCATCGAGCTCAACTCCGACCTGCACGCCAACTGAGCGACGTCGCCGCGGCCCGGCCACCGGGGGCGGACCCGCGGCGGTGCGCGACCGGTGCGACGTCGTGCCCTCGCGTCGTCGCCCGCGGGTGGGTCCGTCTGCCTAGGGTGGCGCCGTGAAGCTGCGCTGGGTCCTCCTCGTCACCGTGCTGGTGGCCGGTGGCCTGGTGGTCACGGTCTTCACCGACCGCCAGCCGCGTCGCAGCGAGTACTGCGTGGCCCGCGTGGGCGACACGGTGGCACAGGTCGACGTCGAGCAGGCGCGCTGGTCGTCGTTGATGGCAGCGCTGGCGCAGAACCGGGGACTGCCGCCGCGGGCGACGACGATCGCGATCGCGACCGCGTTCCAGGAGTCGAAGATCCGCAACATCGACTACGGCGACCGCGACTCGGTCGGGCTGTTCCAGCAGCGTCCGTCGCAGGGCTGGGGCACGGTCGACCAGATCATGGACCCGGCGTACGCGATCGGCAGGTTCTACGACGGGCTCGAGAAGGTCGACGGGTACGCGAGCAAGCGGATCACCGTCGCGGCGCAGGAGGTGCAGCGCTCCGCCTTCCCGGGCGCCTACGCGCAGCACGAGGACTACGCGCGGGCGCTGTCGTCGGCCCTGCGCGGCTACAGCCCGGCGGCGTTCACGTGCCAGCTGAACCCGGTGGGCGGCGGGAACGTGCGCAGCGTCGCGGCCGACGTCGACGCGGCGTTCGGCGAGATCGAGCACACGAGCGACGAGGCGCAGGACGAGCTGACGTTCCGGTTCGCGGGCGCCCGGGCCGACGTGCGGGCACGCGGCTGGGCGCTGGCGCACTACCTGGTGGCCAACGCCGAGCACCTGAAGGTCGCCGCCGTCTCCTTCGACGGTCGACGCTGGAGCGCCGAGGACTCCCCCGACGGGTGGGTGCGCGACACCGGCGCCCGCCGCGACCGGGTCGTCGCATCCCTGCGCTGACTCGTCGGCGGTAGGTGACGCGCGTCAGCGAGGGTCGGTACCGCGCGCGACCTACCTGCACGCGTCGTTCCGCGCGTCACCTACCGCCCTGGCGGGGGTGCCGGGCCGTGGGCGGCGCGGGCCTGGCGGGGGTGCCGGGCCGTGGGCGGCAAAGTGAACAGTGACACCCGCCCTACTCACGAGTCACGAAGCCCGGCCATACTGACGGGCAGTCCCGCCGTCTGCAGGAAGAGAAGCCACGTGCGCAACCCCCGTGCATTCCTCCGTCCCCTCGCGGTCGGAGCGCCCGCTCCGCTGTCCGAGGTGCCGTTCCGTCCGTCCCGGATGATCCACTTCTTCGACCCGAGCAACGAGAAGATGGCGGCCAAGGTGCCGGACATCGCGAAGAAGGTCGACATCATCCTCGGCAACCTCGAGGACGCGATCAAGACCGAGAAGAAGGAGGCCGCTCGCCAGGGTCTCGTCGACATCGCGAAGGCGACCGACTTCGGCGACACGCAGCTCTGGGTGCGCGTGAACAGCCTCGACTCGCCGTGGGTCCTCGACGACCTGACGACGCTGGTGACGGAGGTCGGCGACAAGCTCGACGTCATCATGGTGCCGAAGGTCGAGGGTGCGCAGGACATCCACTACGTCGACCGGCTGCTGGCGCAGCTGGAGGCGAAGGGGAACGTGCGCAAGCCGCTGCTGGTGCACGCGATCCTCGAGACCGCGCTCGGCATGACGAACGTCGAGGAGATCGCGGCGGCGAGCCCGCGCATGCAGGGCATCAGCCTCGGCCCGGCCGACCTCGCAGCGAGCCGTCGCATGAAGACGACACGTGTCGGCGGCGGGCACCCGGGCTACCTGGTGCGTCAGGACCCGACGGGTGAGGACCTCACCGAGGGTCGCACGACGTACCAGCAGGACCTGTGGCACTACACGATCGCGCGCATGGTCGACGCCTGCGCCGCGAACGACATCCTCCCGTTCTACGGCCCGTTCGGCGACATCAAGGACGTCGTGGCGTGCGAGGACCAGTTCCGCAACGCGTTCCTGCTGGGCTGCGTGGGCGCGTGGAGCCTGCACCCGGTGCAGATCGACATCGCGAAGAAGGTGTTCTCCCCGAGCGCCGAGGACGTGGCGCACGCGAAGGAGGTCGTCGAGGCGATGGGCGACGGCTCCGGTGCGGTGATGATCAACGGCAAGATGGAGGACGACGCGTCCTGCAAGCAGTGCCTCGTGATGCTCGACCTGGCCCGTGAGCTGGCCGAGCGCGACCCCGAGCTGAAGGAGCTGTACGCCCTGTGAGCACCACTCCCGCCCCCATCCGTCCCCGCCGCTCGGTGCTGTACATGCCGGGCGCGAACGAGCGCGCGCTCGAGAAGGCGAAGACGATCGACGCCGACGCGCTGATCCTCGACCTCGAGGACTCGGTGGCCCCGGACGCCAAGGTCCAGGGTCGCGAGAACGTGGTCGCGGCGGTCCGGTCCGGCGAGTACGGCCACCGCGAGCTGGCGATCCGCGTGAACTCGATCGGCACCGAGTGGCACGACGCCGACGTCGAGGCGGCGAGCCAGGCCGGTCCCGACGCGATCCTCGTGCCGAAGGTCGAGTCGGCGGAGCAGGTGCTCGCGCTCGTCGAGGCGCTGGAGCGGCACGGCGCGCCGGACCACACGCAGCTCTGGGCGATGATCGAGACGCCGCGCGCGCTGCTGCACGCGGAGGAGATCGCGGCGGCCCACGAGCGGCTCACGGTCGTCGTCATGGGCACGAACGACATCGTCAACGAGACGTACGGCCTGCACGTCCCCGGTCGCAACGCGACGGTGCTGACGTCGCTCGCGTGGACGTTGCTGGCGGTGCGCGCGGCCGGCAAGGTGGTCATCGACGGCGTGTACAACGCGGTGAAGGACCCGGAGGGCTTCGAGGCCGAGGCGCGCCAGGGTCGGGAGATGGGCTTCGACGGCAAGACGCTCATCCACCCCTCGCAGGTGGAGCCCGCGAACGTCGCGTTCGCGCCGTCGGCCGACGACGTCGAGCGCGCGCAGGGCCTCATCGACACGTTCGAGGAGGCGAAGGCCGCCGGGCAGGGCGTCGTGACCTTCAACGGCAAGATGGTGGAGGAGCTGCACGTGCGCGACGCGCGGCGCATCCTCGCCTTCCACGAGGCGCTGCAGGGTCGCTGACCACCCGCAGGCAGGGCCCCGTCCGCGTGGACGGGGCCCTGCGTGCGTCCGGCGTCAGCCGACGACGGCTGCCGCGACGGCGACGGCGGGCACCGACAGCACGGTGGTGGCGAAGACGGCGTCGCGCGCCAGCACCGTGGACCGGTCGTAGCGCACGGCGATGACGAAGATGTTCTGCGCGGCGGGCAGCGCGGCGAGCACGGTGACGGCCAGCAGCGGGGCTCCCTCCATGCCGAGCGCGAAGCGGCCGACCGTGTACGCCACCACGGGCTGCACCGCGAGCTTCAGCGTCACGATCAGCGCGAGCACCGGTGCGCTGCCACCGCTGCCCGGGCGGGGTCCGAGCCGCAGCGAGACGCCGTAGGCGATCAGCATGGCGGGCACCGCCATGGCCCCGACGAGGCCGAGCGGCTCGTCGACGAGCCGAGGGAGCCGCACGTCGGTGAGCGAGAGGGTGAGCCCGAGCAGCGACCCGACGGTCAGGGGCGTGCGCAGCGGTCGGGTGACGAAGCGGTGCCACGGCACCCGGTGCTCCGCGACGGCGACGTCGAGCACCGCGAGGGCGATCGGCTGCAGCACCAGCATCTGCAGCAGCAGGGTCGGCGCGACGAGCGCAGCGTCGCCGAGCACGTAGGCCGCGATCGGCAGACCGAGGTTGCCGGCGTTGACGTACGCCGAGCAGAGCGCGCCGACCACCGTGTCGGCGAGACCCTGGCGCAGCACCAGCCGCGCCACCGCCACGTAGAGCAGGACGACCGTGACCACGGCGCAGCCGGTGGCGACGAGGTTGCGCGACAGCACCGCGGAGACGTCGGCGTCCTGCAGCACCGTGATCATCAGGGCCGGGCTCGCGACGTAGAACGCGAGCCGCGACAGCACGACCTGGGCGCTGAGGTCGAAGACCCGCAGGTGCGCCAGCAGGGCACCGAGCGCGATCAGGGCGCCGATGGTGGTGAACCCCTCCAGGACGCCGCTCATCGCCCTCATCGTCGCAGAGCGCCGCCACGCTCACGGCACCAGGCCGGCCCCAGCACCCCCCGCCGCTGCTCCCTCGTTCCCGCGTTCTGTGGACCTTACGACAGTCTCCACGCGGGAGATCGTCATCATCTCCACAGAACGCGGGGAGGGCGTCGTGGTCCGGGGACGACGAGGGGCCCCGTCCAGGTGGACGGGGCCCCTCGCGACGCGTGGCGTCTACCTCTGGGTCAGCATCTGCAGCCGGTGGGCGTCCTGCAGCGCCTGCATCTCGCGGCGCTGTCGGACGGCCTCCAGCAGCACCTGACGGTCGGTGTCGGACATCTCGTCCCAGGCGCGCTTGCGGCGGGCACGGGAGCGTTCGGGCTTCCTGGCCATCGCGTTCACCCCCTCTCCGGATGTCGTGGTGACGTCGTGTCCGTCTCGGTCGACCCGGGTGGGGGTCGTGGCGATCTGGGTGGTCGTCGGGGTGTCTGCGGGCAAGGTGTCGATGTCGTCGTGCTGGTTCATTGCGCGCCTCCTCTCTGTGAGTCGGGTGGGTGGGATCGAGGACAGGGTGGGATCGAAGGGACGGACGTCGTGGGCGGACACGAGAAGAGCCGCTCAGGACACGGGGTCCGGAGCGGCTCGGGGGCCGGGCAGCTGGTGCCGGCTAACGAGGGACTGCTCCGAGGACGTGGGTGCCGAAGGACGCGACGGCGGACGCGCGATCGAAGGCGATCGGGGTCGTGGTCTGGGTCATGCGGCTCACCTCCTCGGGCGGTCGGGTGAGAGCAACGTAGCGCACCGCGACGCTGGGGCGCCACCCCTTGCGTCGGCGCGTCGAGGCTGCCGGCACGGACGACCGGCTCAGGGACCGACGTCGAGCGCCTCGTCGATCTCGTCGCGCGTGGCACCGCAGACGTACAGCAGGTCGGCGGCGATGGACCGGACCTGGGCGGTGATGGCCGCCGTGTTGAGAGTCATCGTGGCGGGCAGCGCCTCGACCGCGATGCGGACCGCGGCGACGAGCCGCTCGCGCGCACCGGCGAAGTCGTCGAGCGTCGACAGGTCGTCGGCGACGAGGTCGACCGCCTCGGCGAGCTCCTCGACCGACAGCCAGAGCGCGTCGGGGCCCGTCTCGCCGTGGCGCAGCATGGCGCTGGCGCGGCGGGCCAGGACCCGGGCGTCCCGGATGGCGTTGTCGAAGTCGCGCACCGCCCCGACGTAGAGGGCCAGGTGGTCGCGCTGGCGCCACCGCAGCGGGGACATGCGCGCGATCTCGCTGACGTTGGCGGCGGTCGCGTCGAGCGACTCGATGCTGCTCTGCAGGCCTCGGGCCCGCGTGAGCGCGTCGTCGGCGACCGTCGAGTCCGACTCGCGCAGCGCCCGGCCGGTGCCACGGAGCACCGAGGCGAGCTGCCGCAGGAGCCGCTGGACCTCGGCGTCGATGTCGCGCACGGGGTTGCGCGGGATCAGCAGCACCATGGCCATGCCGCAGAGGCCTCCGACGAGCGCGTCGAGGAACCGGGTCAGGGCAGGGTTGCCCGCACCCGGCACGGGCACGACGGCGGCCAGCAGGACGGCCGAGCTGGCCGCCTGGGTGAGCGCGAGCCCGCGGATGCCGGTGAGGGTGGCCGCGGCGACGGTCAGGAGCACGACGAGAGCCATCTGCGCCGGACCACGTCCGATGGTGAGGATGATCAGCTCGCCCACCAGCACGCCCAGCGCGACGCCGACGACCACCTCGAAGAGCGTGCGTCCGCGCAGCCCACCTCCCGCGGTGATGACGACGACCGCGGCGATGGGCGCGAAGAACGCCTGCTGGTGGCCGAACACCTGGGTGGCCACGAGGAAGGCGAGCGACGACGCGGCCCCGAGGCGGAGCATGAGCCGCCAGCGACGACGGAGCAGACGCAGGCGGTCGACGAACGTCTCCTCGCTGCGCAGCAGCCGGATGCGGCGCAGGGGCACCTCACGTCCGGTCCCGCTCATCCGTCCTCCGCTCCCTGGCCGCGGCCCGTGGCCGCCACCGTCCGCCGCACCCTCACAGGTACAGGCCGGTCTGGCCCTCCTCGATGCGCTCGGAGGCGACGGCGTGCAGGTCGCGCTCGCGCAGCAGCACGAAGCTCTCGCCGCGCACCTCGACCTCCGCCCGCTCCTCCGGGTCGAAGAGGACCCGGTCGCCGACCTCGACCGCGCGCACGTGCGCGCCCGTCGCCTCGACCTTGGCCCACGAGAGGCGCTTGCCCATGGCGGCCGTGGCCGGGATCAGGATGCCGCCGCCGGAGCGCCGCTCCCCCGCCTCGTCGTCGAGGGAGACGAGCAGCCGGTCGTGCAGCATGCGGATCGCGAGCTTGCCGCGCTCGGCCATGGTCAGCCCAGCACCTTGCGCAGGACGACGACGGCGGCGACCGTGCCCACGACGCCGAGGACGACCGGCACGACGTTCTCGTAGCGCAGGCTGCCGTCGGGGGCGACGAAGCGGCCCTTGACGTCCTCCAGGGTCCGGCGGGCGATGTTCTTGGGGTTCGTCCGGTCGACCAGGGCGTCGACGGTGTCGGCCAGGCGCTCGCGGATCTGCTCGATCTCGTCGACCAGCTCGTCGCTCTGTGACGTCACAAGGTGCCTCTCGTCGGGTCGGACTGACCTTGCAAGGATAGGACCCATGACGACGCGACTGCAGCCCGGTGACACCGCACCCGACTTCACCCTCCCGGACGACACCGGCGCGGAGGTGACGCTCTCGGACCTGCGCGGCCAGAAGGTGATCGTGTACTTCTACCCTGCGGCCATGACGCCCGGCTGCACGAAGCAGGCGTGCGACTTCTCCGACTCGATCGACCGGCTGCAGGCCGAGGGCTACACGGTGCTCGGCATCAGCCCGGACAAGCCGGAGAAGCTGCAGAAGTTCCGTGAGCGCGACGGCCTCACCATCACGCTGCTGTCCGACGTCGACAAGGCGGTCATGACGGCCTGGGGCGCGTTCGGGGAGAAGAAGCTGTACGGCAAGGTCGTGGAGGGCGTCATCCGCTCGACGGTCGTCGTCGGCGAGGACGGCACGGTCGAGCTGGCGCAGTACAACGTGAAGGCGACGGGTCACGTGGCGAAGCTGCGCCGCGACCTCGGCCTCGACGCCGCCTGAGGTCGGCGCCGCACTAGACTCGGGCCCGCACCCGCCGGTGTGGTGGAACTGGTAGACACGCAGGATTTAGGTTCCTGTGCCCCTGGGCGTGCAGGTTCGAGTCCTGTCACCGGCACTGGGGCACACACCTGGGCGACACACCTGGCCGGAGCGCCTCGTGCGGCGAGCCACTCGACCGGCACACTGTGCGCATGGTCCTCGTCATCGGTGAGTCCCTCGTCGACATCGTCGAACGGTCCGACGGCTCCCGGTCCGAGCACCCCGGCGGCAGTCCCGCGAACGTCGCGGTCGGGCTCGGTCGGCTGGGCGTGACCCCCGTGCTGGCCACGAGCCTGGCCACCGACGACCTCGGAGCGCTGGTGCGGATGCACCTCGCCGAGTCCGGCGTTCGCCTCATGCCGGGGCTCAAGCAGCTGGAGCGCACCTCCACGGCCGTGGCGACGCTCGCCGACGACGGCAGCGCGACCTACGAGTTCGACATCGTCTGGGACCCGGGTCGGATCTGGGCCGAGGAGGTGCCCGACATCATCCACACGGGGTCGATCGCCGCGTTCCTCGACCCGGGCGCGGACGAGATGGAGGACGCCCTGCGCCGCCTCGCCCCGATGTGCACGGTGACCTTCGACCCCAACGTGCGGCCGAGCCTGCTGCCCAGCCGGGCGGAGGCGCTCGACCGCGTGGAGTCGCTGCTGCCGCTGTGCGACGTCGTCAAGGTCAGCGACGAGGACCTCGCCTGGCTCGAGCCGCACAGCGACCCGGCTGACACCGCGCGCAGCTGGCTGGCTGCCGGCCCCGCCGCCGTGGTGATGACGATGGGTCCGCGGGGTGCACGCACGTACACGCACCGCGGCTCGATCGCCTCGCGCGCCCTGGCCGAGCACGTCGTCGACACGGTCGGCGCCGGCGACGCGTTCATGTCGGGCCTCATCGCGGCCCTGAAGGACGACGGGCTCGACGGGGTCGTCGGCAGCACGCGCCTGCACGCCGCCGACCTGTCGCTGTGGCGCGAGGTCACCGACTTCGCGTCACGCTGCTCGGCGTTCGTCGTGGCCCGGGCAGGCGCTCAGCCGCCGTGGGAGCACGAGCTCTGAGCCCGGCTGCCCCGACGCCGTCAGGGCAGCAGCCGCGGCAGCCCCGCGGAGATCTTCTGGGTCAGCACCCTCGCGACCACGCCGGCCACGCCAGGGACCGGCGCGTCGAAGTGGATGGTGTAGTCGAGCAGCGTGCCGCCGTCCGCAGTCGGCGTGAAGAGCTGGATGCCGCGGTGGCCGCGGAGCGGACTGCCCTGGGTGATCTCGTACTCGATGCGCTCGTCGGGCTCGGAGACCACGACGGTCTCGACGAACGCGGGCAGCGGGCCGATCTTCAGCGTCCGCGCCGAGCCGACGCCGTTGCGCGACGTCTCCCCGTCGCGCAGGCGGGTGATGCTCGCGCCGAACAGCCGGCCGAGGTTCTCGTGCTCGCCGAGCGCGGCGAACACGTCGGCGGGCGCGGAACGGAAGGTGTGGGTCACGTGGACCCGGGGCTGGCCGAGGGGGTGGGGTCCGGGCATGCCCGACATCCTAGAGTGACGGCGTCATGTTCCGTGTCCTGTTCCACGAGCCGCGCATCCCGGGCAACACCGGGAACACGATCAGGCTCGCCGCCGCCACCGGGGCGGAGCTGCACCTCGTCGAGCCCCTCGGCTTCGACCTGTCCGAGCCGAAGCTGCGACGCGCCGGGCTCGACTACCACGACCTCGCCACGCTGCACGTGCACGCCGACCTCGAGGCGGCACTGACCGCACTCGGCGACGCGCGGGTCTTCGCCTTCACCACCGGCGCGACCCGCGCCTACACCGACGTCGCGTACGAGCCCGGCGACGTCCTGCTGTTCGGCGCCGAGCCGACCGGTCTGCCCGAGGAGGTGCAGCAGCACCCCCGCGTGACCGACCGGCTGCGCCTGCCGATGCTGCCCGCCCGACGCTCGATGAACCTCGCGAACTGCGCCGCGATCGTCGTCTACGAGGCCTGGCGCCAGCACGGCTTCGCGGGTGGTCACTGAGCCGTCGGTCACTCCGTGCCCCGACTCGACGTGGGCGACGTAGGCTGGGGAGGACGAGCGACGACGGGAGGACAGAGCGAGACGATGGCACGACGTACCCTCCACCGACACGTCCTCGTCAGCGCCCTCGTGCTCGGTCTGCTCGCCAGCCTCGCGATCACGCTGGGTCACCAGGGTGCGGTCGGCAGCGAGCCCACGGTCGCCGACCAGCAGGCCGTCCTGGGCGAGCCCGTCGCGGCGCGCAACCCGTTCCCGCGCGGCATCGTGGTCGTCGGCGACTCCATCACGGCCCGCTACGACGACGAGCCCGGCAGTCGGCACCAGGGCTGGTGGAGCTTCGTGGCCCGCCACTACGACACGCCCGTGCGCACCTACGCTCAGTCCGGGTCGGGCTACCTGCGTCCGGGCATGGGCTGCACCGGCGACACGTTCGTCCAGCGCCGCGCCGCGTTCCGTGGTCCTGCGCCGTCGGTGTTCATCGTCGAGGGCGGCCGCAACGACTGGGCGTCGTGCGCGGAGGGACGTCTGGTCCCCTCCTCCGACGCGGCCGTGCAGGAGGCCGTCACGCGCTACCTCCGGCTGGTCAAGCGCCGGATGCCCGAGAGCACCCGCATCCTGGTGCTGGGTCCGCCGTGGGGCCCGACCGAGCCGTGGCAGCAGCGTCGCGTGACGTCGATCGTGCACACCGCCGCGCTCCGCGAGGGGCTCGAGTACGTGCCCACGCGGGGTGCCCTCGACCGGCACGGACGCACCATCGACGGCGTCCACCCCACGCTGTCCGGCAGCCTCGCGCTGGCCGACGTGGTGGTCGACGCCCTCGACCGGCCTGCTCCCGGATCGCCCGGTCTCACCGCGGTCGAGCGGGAGTCGACGGCCCGAGCGGCGACGGATCGCGCGCGCTAGTCGCCCAGCGCCCGCGCCACCAGCGGTGCGACCTGCGTCAGCGCGCGACCCCGGTGGCTGATGGCGTCCTTCTCCGACGGCGCGAGCTCCGCCGTCGACACGTCGTACCCGTCGGCCGCGAACAGCGGGTCGTAGCCGAAGCCGCCCTCGCCCTGCTCGGCTGCCAGGATGCGGCCCGGCATCTCGCCACGGACGACGTGCTCCTGCCCGTCGGGCGTGCAGAACGCGACCACGGCGACGAACGTGGCCGTACGACGCTCCGGCGGGACCTCGGAGAGCTGGCTCAGCAGCAGCCGGTTGTTGGCGGCGTCGCGCGTCTCCCGCGCCGCCCCCGGCCCGGCACCCCCGCCGGGCTCGCTCCTCGCCACGCCCGACCAGCGCGCCGACAGCACCCCGGGCATCCCGTTCAGCGCGTCGACGCACAGCCCCGAGTCGTCGGCCAACGACGGCAGTCCCGTCGCCTCCAGGCACGCCCGCGCCTTGATCAACGCGTTGCCCTCGAACGTCGGCTCGGTCTCGGCCGGCTCGGGGTAGTCGGCGACGTCGGACAGCCCAAGCACCTGCACGTCCGGCACGAGCGGCGCGAGGATGCGCTGCAGCTCCGCGAGCTTCTTGGCGTTGTTCGACGCCAGCACGACGGTGCGGGTCACGCCTGCAGGGCTTCCTGCTGCAGACGCGTCAGGTCGGCGCAGCCCTTCTCGGCCAGCGCGAGCAGCGCGTCGAGCTCGGAGCGGACGAAGGGGGCCCCCTCGGCGGTGCCCTGGATCTCGATGAACGAGCCCTCCCCCGTCATGACGACGTTCATGTCCGTCTCGGCGCGGACGTCCTCGACGTAGGGCAGGTCGAGCATCGGGGTGCCGTCGATGATGCCGACGCTGACCGCGGCGATCGACTGCACGAGCGGCTCGCCCGCGAGGGCGCCCTTCTCGCGCAGGTGGGCGACCGCGTCGGCGAGGGCCACGTAAGCGCCCGTGATGGCCGCCGTCCGCGTGCCGCCGTCGGCCTGCAGCACGTCGCAGTCGATGGTGATCGTGTTCTCGCCGAGCGCCTTGTCGTCGACCGCGGCGCGCAGAGACCGTCCGACGAGGCGCGAGATCTCGTGCGTGCGACCGCCGATCCGGCCCTTGACCGACTCGCGCTGCGAGCGGTCGTGGGTGGCCTGCGGCAGCATCGCGTACTCGGCCGTGACCCAGCCGAGGCCGGAGCCCTTGCGCCAGCGCGGCACGCCCTCGGTGGCCGACGCGGCGCACAGCACCTTCGTCCGGCCGAACTCGACCAGGCAGGAGCCCTGGGCGTGGTCGAGCCAGTGACGGGTGATCGTGATCGGACGCAGCTCGTCGACGGCGCGGCCGTCCTCGCGGGTGGTCATGGTCGCGACCCTACCGACGTCCGTCAGACGTCGTAGACCTGCCCGGCCTCGACGAGCACGAACTCTCCGGCGAACGTCGAGCGCGTGTCGGCGGCGACCTCGTCGCGGTCGGTCCAGGCGGGCACGTGGGTGACGAGCAGACGTCCGACGCCCGCGCGGGTGGCGTAGTCGCCGGCCTCCGCCCCGGTCAGGTGCAGGTTCGGCGGGTTCGTCCCCGACTCCACGAACGACGCCTCGCACAGGAAGAGGTCGGCGCCGAGCGCGACGTCGTCGAGGGCCTCGGTGGGCGCGGTGTCGCCGGAGTACGCGAGCACCTTCCCGTCGACCTCCAGCCGCATCCCGTACGCCTCGACGGGGTGGTCCATGAGGCGCGGCGTGACCGTGAACGGGCCCACCTGCACGGTCTCGCCGTCGACCCACGTGCGGAAGTCGAACTGGTCGGCCATCTGCAGGCCCTCGGTGCGCCCGTAGCTGCTCGCGAGGAACGGACCGGCGCCCTGCGGCGCGTACACGGGGATCGTCGGCAGGGTGCCCTGCGGGTGGTACTTGCTCACCACGTAGAAGCCCGAGAGGTCGAAGCAGTGGTCGGCGTGCAGGTGCGACAGCAGCACCGCGTCGACGTCGCGCAGGTCGAGGTGGCGCTGCAGCGGACCCAGCGCGCCGCTGCCGAGGTCGAGCAGCAGCCGGAAGCCCTCGTGCTCGACGAGGTAGCAGCTGGACGCGGAGTCGGGCCCGGGGTAGGACCCGGCGCACCCGACGATGGTGAGCCTCACGCGACCACCTGCGCGAACTGGCCGACCGAGCCGACCTCGGGACCGAGGAAGCGTCGGCCGAGCACGCCGAACTCGTCGGGTCGGCCGGTGGTGAGGAAGCGGTGCTCGGGTGCACCCGCCGCGGGGTCGCGGAGCAGGTCGTCCTGGACCAGACGGGCGTACACGTCCTTCGCCGTCTCCTCCGCACTCGAGACCAAGGTGACCTCCTCGCCCATGGCCAGGGCGATCGCCCCGGTCAGGAGAGGGTAGTGCGTGCAGCCGAGCACGAGCGTGTCGACACCCGCCTCGCGCAGCGGCGCGAGGTACTCCTCCGCGGCGGCGGTGACCTCGGGCCCGCTCGTGACGCCACGTTCCACGAGGTCGACGAAGTCGGGGCACGCCTGCGTGAACAGCTCGATGCCGGGGTTGGCGGCGAAGGCGTCGTCGTACGCCCGGGACGCAGCGGTCGCGCGGGTGCAGATGACGCCGACCCGACCGTTGCGGGTGGCTCGCGCCGCGCGCCGCGTGGCGGGCACGATCACCTCGACGACGGGCACGTCGTAGCGCTCGCGAGCGTCGCGCAGCACGGCGGCGCTCGCGGAGTTGCAGGCGATGACCAGCATCTTCACGCCGTGCGCGACGAGGTGGTCGAGGCACTCGAGCGCGAACTCGCGGACCGCCGGGATGGGCTGGGGTCCGTAGGGCTGACGGGCGGTGTCGCCGAGGTACAGCACGGCCTCGTGGGGCAGCTGGTCGATCACCGCTCGAGCGACCGTCAGGCCGCCGAAGCCTGAGTCGAAGATCCCGATCGGTGCGTCCGCCACGAGGCGCAAGCCTACGGACCGTCCGGCGACACGGCCAGTCCCGGGACCGTCATGATCATCACCCCGGGTGCAGCACGCGCTCGAGGAAGCGCTGCGTGCGCTCGTGCTGGGGCGCGTCGACGACGTCGCGTGCGGGTCCGCGCTCGACGACGTGCCCGCCGTCGACGAAGACGACCGTGTCCGCCACGTCGGCCGCGAACCGGATCTCGTGCGTCACGACCACCATCGTCCATCCCTGCGAGGCGAGGTCGCGCACGACGGCGAGCACCTCGCCGACGAGCTCGGGGTCGAGCGCCGACGTCGGCTCGTCGAGCAGCACCACGCGGGGACGCAGCGCCAGTGCACGGGCGATGCCGACGCGCTGCTGCTGGCCGCCCGAGAGCTGCGACGGGTACGCGTCCTCGCGTCCGGCGAGCCCTACCTGCTCGAGCAGTGCGCGGGCGCGTGCGGCGGCCTCGTCGGGATCCTCGCCCTGCACCTGCACGGGTCCCTCGACGAGGTTGCCGAGCACGGTGCGGTGCGGGAAGAGCTCGTGGGACTGGAACACCATGCCGCTCTGCGCGCGCAGCCGCTCGCAGGCCCGACGCCCCTCCTTGCCGCGCGGCAGCGACCCGAAGTCGACCGACACGTCGCCGATCGACACCGTGCCGGCATCGGGCACGGTGAGCGCGTTCAGCGAGCGCAGCAGGGTCGTCTTGCCCGACCCCGACGGGCCGATGATGGCGATGGTGGTGCCCTCGGGGACGTCGAGGTCGACACCGTCGAGCACGACGCCGTCGCCGAAGGTCTTGCGCAGGCCGCGGGCCTGCAGGAGCGACGGCGTGGTCATGGCGTCACGTACCTGTTCAGTCGGGTCTCGAGGCGTCCCTGCGCCACCGAGAGCACGGTGCAGACGATCCAGTAGTACAGGCCGCCCAGCAGGTACAGCGGCAGGTAGTCGAACGACGCCGACGCCTGCTGGTTGAGGACGCGCGTGACGTCGGTGAGGAGCACGACCGACACGAGCGAGGTGTCCTTGACCAGCGAGATGAGCGTGTTCGACAGCGGCGGCACGGCGATGCGCGCAGCCTGCGGCAGGACGACCCTGCGCAGGGCGAGGCGGCCCGACATGCCGATGGTCGCGGCGGCCTCGTGCTGCCCGCGCGGCACGGCCAGCAACGCGCCCCGGACGGTCTCCGCGCCGTAGCCCGCCACGTTCACGCTGAGGGCCAGCACCGCGGCCGGGAAGGACGGGAGGTCCAGTCCGAGCTGCGGCAGGCCGTAGAAGACCACGAAGAGCTGGAGCAGCAGCGGCGTGCCGCGGACTGCAGAGATGAAGAAACGGGCCGGCCACGAGAGCCACCGGGACGACGACGCCCGGGCCAAGGCGATGAGCACCGCCGCCGCGAGGCCGATCGCGAAGCTGATCGCGGTCAGCGGGATCGTGATCTTCACCAGGGCGACGAACGCCGGCCACGCGGCCTCGCGGACGCTCGTCACCCACGACGTCTCGTCGCGACCACCGACCTTTGCCTCTCCCCCGTCCTCGACGGAGACGTCGGCGCCGAAGTAGTCCTCGCTGATGCGCTCCAGCGTGCCGTCGGCGCGCAGGGCGTCCAGCGCGCGGTCGGCCTCACGCACCAGGTCGGCGTCGTCCTGGCGGAACGCGAGCGCCTGGCGGCTGACCTCGTCGCCCGCGTCGCCGACGATCTCGACCTGGTCGTTGCCGGAGGTGGCGAGGTAGTCGAGGACGGCGATGTTGTCGTTGACGATCGCGTCGACCCGGCCGCGCGCGACCAGGTCGGCAGCCTGAGAGAACTGCTCGACGTTCTCGACCTTCGCGCCGGCGTCCTTCGCGACCTGCGACCAGTTGCTCGTGGCCGACTGCGCCGTGGTCAGGCCCTTCAGGTCGGCCAGCGTCCGGATGTCCGAGCCCTTCCGCGCGACGATGACGCCGCGCGAGTAGGCGTACGGCTCGGAGAACGCGTACCGCGCCTCCCGCTCGGGGTTGATCGTGATCTGGTTGGCGATCACGTCGATGCGGCCGGCGTCGAGCGAGCCGAAGAGGGCGTCGAACTGGGACTGCACGAACCGCAGGCGCCAGCCGGCCTCCTTCGCCACGGCCTTCATGACGTCGACGTCGTAGCCCGTGAGCTGGCCGTCCTCGTTGAACGAGAAGGGCGGGTAGGTGCCCTCGGTGCCGACCACGACCTCGCGGCCCTCGCCGGAGCCGCCGTCGGCCGCCTGCGCCGGCCCCACCAGGAGCAGCGGCGACAGCACGGCCAGCACGAGGCCCGCCAGCAGCCCCAGCACACGTCGGCTCACGCCGGACCCCCTTCGTCGTCGCTCGACCCTAGTCCGGCACGTCGCGGTCGGCACCTCCGTCCCGTTGCGCGGACGCGATGCGCGAAAAACTGTCCTCTCTCCCAGCTACGGTCGTTGCATGGCATACGTAGCCCAAGTACTTCGAGTCATGATCGCGTCGCCGTCCGATATCCCGGACGCACGCGATGCCGTCGAGAAGGCGGTCCTCAACTGGAACGACGCGAACGCAAGGTCCAAGCAGATCATCTTGCAGCCATGGCGTTGGGAAACCTCCGCGGTCCCTGAGCTCGGGGACAGGCCCCAATCTCTGATCAACGCTCAGGGCGTAGACGACTCAGACATCGTCTTCGCGCTCTTCGGCAGCCGGCTCGGCTCCCCGACCCCCGACGCAGTATCCGGAACGGTGGAGGAGATCGAGCGCGCCCTGCAAGGCGGAACGCCGGTCCACCTCTACTTTTCCACCGCTCCACTGCCGAACGATGTCGACACTGAGCAACTGGACGGTCTTCGAGCCTTCAAGGAGAAGATGTCGAGCCGCGGATTGCTTGGGGAGTTCAGCAACACGTCTCAACTCGAGCATGAAGTCTGGAAGGCCATCGAGCACGACATTGCTCGCGTTGACGCAGATACCCCGGTCCTTCAGAGCGGTTCGCCCAAGGTGAAGTTTCGGGTACAGCCTCGCGAGGAACGCGAGATTCGTGATTACGATTCGAAGGGCAGACCGCGTTACCGCACCCGGCACTGGGTCGAGGTCACCAACGAGGGGCGAGAGGACGCGAAGGACGTCGTCTTCGAACCTGCCAATCCTCAGCAGCGGATGCATGTACTGACAGATGGAGTCCCAACAGTCGTGCACGCAGGCCAAACGAGAACAGTGCATGTTGAGTACATGTTCGGTGGGGACAGCGAGGACATCCTTCGCATCAAGTGGACCGAGGATGGGGAAGCCCGTGACGAAGATTTCCACGTCGGGTAGGACCAACCCGGGAGCTTAGCCATGGCCGTTGGTATCCGACCGGTCCGCCGAAGGTCAGAGCGGCAGCTTGGGCTGCGGCGGGGCGTGGGTGGGGTCGACGCCGTCGAAGAGGCTGCTGACCGACTCGCCGGCGTGGATCCGGGCGATGGCCCGCGCGAAGAGCGGCGCGACGGACCGTACGCGCAGGGCGGGCCAGTCGGCCGGTGGCGGGACGGTGTCGGTGGTGACGACCTCGGCGATGCCGGGGTGGTCGCGCAGCCGCTCCACGGCCTTGCCGGTGAACAGCCCGTGGGTGCAGGCCACGGAGATCTCCGTGACGCCCTGGCGCTCCAGCATCGAGACCAGCTCGACGATGGAGCCGCCGGTGGCGATCTCGTCGTCGAGCACGATGGCCCGCTTGCCGGCGACGTCACCGACGATCGCGTCGATGACGACCTTGTCGTCGGCCTTGCGCTGCTTGCTGCCGGCCGCGACCGGCAGGCCGAGCAGCCGCGCGAACTGCGACGCGGTCTTCGCGTTGCCGAAGTCGGGCGAGACGACCACGGCGTTCGACAGGTCGGAGTCGCGGTAGTGGTCGGCGAGCTCGCCGATGGCGGTGAGGTGGTCGAGCGGCATCGAGAAGAAGCCGTGCACCTGCGGTGCGTGCAGGGTCATGGTGACCACGCGGTTCACGCCGGCGGTGGCCATCATGTCGGCCACGAGCTTGCCGCCGATCGAGATGCGCGACGCGTCCTTCTTGTCCGAGCGCGCGTACGCGTAGTGCGGCACGACGACGGTGATCGACGCGGCCGACGCACCGCGCGCGGCGTCGACCATGAGCAGCAGCTCCATGAGGTGGTCCTGCGTCGGCGGCACCAGCGGTTGCACGATGTACACGTCACGCTGGCGGCAGTTGGCGAGCAGCTGGGACTGCAGGCAGTCGTTGCTGAAGCGCACGGTCTCCGACGGCGAGAGGCTCGTGCCGAGCTCGCTGCAGATGGCCTCGGCCAGGGCTCGGTGGGCGCTTCCGGAGAAGACCACGATGTCGCGCACACGGTGAGGCTAGCGGAGGTGGCGCCGCCCCGGAACCACGAACGGCGAGGTCAGGCCCACAGCTGGCCGTCGAGCGCGTCCTCGGCGTCGTCGAGGGTGCCCTCGTAGGCACCGGTGGACAGGTACTTCCAGCCGCCGTCGCACACGATGAAGACGATGTCGGCGCGCTCGCCGGCCTTCTGGCTCTTCGCCGCCTGGGCGAGCGCCGCGTGCAGGATGGCGCCGGTGGAGATGCCGGCGAAGATGCCCTCGTGCTCGATCAGCTCGCGCACCCGCCGAACGGCGTCGCGCGGGCCGACGCTGAACCGCGCGTCGATGAGGTCGGCGTCGTACAGCTCGGGCACGAAGCCCTCGTCGAGGTTGCGCAGGCCGTAGACCAGCTCGCCGTAGCGCGGCTCCGCGGCGACGATCCGCACGTCGGGCTTGGCCTCGCGGAAGAAGCGGCCCGTGCCCATGAGCGTGCCGGTGGTGCCGAGCCCGGCGACGAAGTGCGTCACCTCGGGCAGGTCGGCGAGGATCTCCGGCCCGGTGCCGCGGTAGTGCGCCTCGGCGTTGGCGGGGTTGCCGTACTGGTAGAGCATCACCCAGTCGGGGTGCTCCTCGGCGAGGCCCTTCGCGACCCGCACGGCCTCGTTGGAGCCCCCTGCGGCGGGCGAGGGGATGATCTCGGCGCCCCACATCCGCAGGAGCTGGCGACGCTCCTCGGACGTGTTCTCGGGCATCACGCAGATCATCCGGTAGCCACGCATCTTGGCGACCATGGCCATGGAGATGCCGGTGTTGCCGCTCGTCGGCTCCAGGATGGTGCAGCCGGGCGTCAGACGACCGTCGGCCTCGGCCGCCTCGATCATGGCCAGCGCGGCGCGGTCCTTGATGGACCCGGTGGGGTTCTGGTCCTCCAGCTTCGCCCACAGCCGGACGTCCGGCGACGGCGACAGCGACGGCAGCCCCACGAGGGGCGTGCCGCCGACGGAGTCGACGAGCGAGTCGAAGCGGGTCACGGGCTCAGGAACCCGGCAGGGGTGCCGGGCCCTGGGCGGCGGAGGACACCACGGCGACGTCGACAGCGCCACCCGCGACGGCGGGCAGGATCACGACGGTGTCACCGTCGGAGACGGCGGTCTCGAGCCCGCCGGTGAAGCGGATGTCCTCGTCGTTGACGTAGACGTTGACGAAGCGGCGGACGCTGCCGTCCTCGACCAGCCGCTCCTTGATGCCGGTGTGGGCGGCCTCGAGGTTCTCGACGAGCTCGGCGACGGTGGCGCCCTCGCTCTGCACGGCGCGCTCGCCGTCGGTGTAGGTGCGCAGGATGGTCGGGATTCGGACCTCGATGGCCATCGGTGTCGTCGCTCTCTTCCGGGGTTCGGGGGGTGGGTGCTCAGGTGTCGTAACGCTCGACGACGGTGACTTCTTCCTCGGTCACCTCGCCGTCGACGATCCGGTAGGACCGGAAGTCGACATCGGTGCCCTCGACCTCGCCGCCGTCACGGGTGGAGACGAGCACGTAGTGGGCGTTCGGCTCCGACGCGAGGTTCACGTCGGTGCGGGACGGGTAGGCCTCGGTGGCGGTGTGGGAGTGGTAGATGACGACGGGTTCCTCGTCGCGGTCGTCCATGTCGCGGTAGAGCCGCAGGAGGTCGCCGGAGTCGAACTCGTAGAAGGTGGGCGACATCGCGGCGTTGACCATCGGCACGTGGCGCGCGGGACGGTCGGAGCCGATCGGCCCGGCGACGACGCCGCACGCCTCGTCCGGGTGGTCGCGGCGTGCGTGGGCGATGATCGCGTCACGGGTCGCGCGGTCGATGGTCAGCACGGCGGCGAGTCTAGCCAGGTGCGGCGGACTCGTCGGGCGACGTCTGGCTCGCGAGACGCACGGGCGCGACGACCGACCCGCTACGCTTTTGGTATGCCAAAGACTCGCCGCGAGGGTGCGCTCGACGCCGACCGCGCCGCCGACGTGCTCCGCGACCTCATCGTGGCCGGTGACCTCGTGCCGGGTCAACGTCTCGTCGAGCGCCGGCTCGCCGACTGGATCGGCGTCTCGCGCGTCCCGGTGCGTCAGGCGTTGCACCAGCTGGTCGTCGAGGGCTTCGCCACCGAGCGGGCCACCGGGGGCGTCGCGGTGAGCGACCTCTCCCCCGACCAGGTGAGCGAGCTGCTGGAGGTGGCGCACGCCCTCGACGCCGTGGCCGTGCGACGCCTGCTCGCCGCGCGCACCGACCTGTCGTCGCTGCGCGCGCTGCTGGTGCGCGCGGGGTCGGCGATCGACGGCGGACGCGAGGCCGACGCCGTGCGGCTCAACGCCGAGTTCCACCTGCGCCTGCTCGACCTCGCGCCTGCGCCGACCGTCCGCCGCACCGCCCGGCCGCTGCGCCGCGTCCTCGCCTGGGCGCTGCAGCAGCACGCGGACCCTGCGCCCGTGCACGCGGAGCACGTCGCGCTCGTCGACGCGCTCGAGCAGGGCGACGCCGACCGCGTGGACGCCGTCCTGGCGCAGCACGTCCGCACCAGCCGCGCGGCGCTCGCGGAGCGGACGTGAGGTCGCGCGGCGTAGTCGCCGTGCTCGCGACGCTCGCCCTCACCGCCTGCTCCGCGCCCGCGGATCCCGACCCGGGTCCCGGCTCCGGACGCCCGACCAGCCCCGAGGAGACCGCCGTGACCCGCACCCCGTCCTCCCCGTCTGCGTCGGCGTCGCCGCGGTCCAGCCTCGACGCCGCCGCGCAGGAGCGGGTCGACCGTCGCCTGCTCGTCGCGGCGCGCGACGGCGACGCGAGGGGTGTCGCCCGCGCCCTGCGCGACGGGGCCGACGTCGAGGCCCGCGACGCACGACGCCGCACCCCGCTGCTGCTCGCCGCGGCGGCGGACCACGTCGAGGTGGCGGAGCTGCTGGTGCACGTCGGCGCCGACCCGGATGCGGTCGACGACCGGTCCGACACCCCGTGGCTGGTCACGGGGGTCACGGGCAGCGTCGCGATGGGGCGTCTGCTGCTCGACGCGGGCGCCGACCTCACCCTGCGCAACCGCTTCGGCGGTCTCTCGCCGATCCCTGCGAGCGAGCGCGGGCACGTCGCGTACGTCCGCTGGGTGTCGACGACCGATGTCGACCTGGACCACGTGAACGACCTCGGGTGGACGGCGCTCCTCGAGGCCGTCGTGCTCGGCGACGGCGGCCCCCGCCACCGGGCCGTCGTCCAGGCACTGCTCGACGCCGGCGCCGACCCGACGATCCGCGACCGCCAGGGGCGTACTGCGCTCCAGCTCGCCGAGGCCCGCGGCCTGACCGCCATGGCAGCGGTCCTGCGTCGCGGCTGAGAGGTCCGGAACACGTTCCGGGTTCCGGTGACGGGAGCTCTCCGCGCGCCCTAGCGTGCGCTGCATGCCGCGTCGGTCGCTCTCACTACCTGTCCTCCTGACACTCCTGGTGCCGGTCGCGGGCTGCTCGGGCGGTGAGACGACAGCCGACATCGAGCAGATGGTCCGGTACGACCTGTGGGACCGGCTGGCCCCACGAGGCACGGAGATCTCGAGCATCGACGCCTCGTGCGAGCCCCTGCCGTTCTGGGCGGGCGTCGGCGACACCATGGACTGCGACGCTCGCGTCCATCGGCGGGGCGGGAACGAGTCGGACGTCCCGGTCCGCGTCGAGTTCCGGGTCGACGGCGTGTTCTCGGTGCCGTTGGTCGACGTCGACTGAGCGCCTCCCCGCGACGGTCAGTCGAGCGCGCCGACCAGGGTTTCCTGCACGTAGCCAAGCCAGTCGTAGACGTCGACCATCGTGCTCACGGCGGGGTCGTCGCTCTCGGACAGCGCGAGCTGGTCGTCCTCGGAGTCGATGCCGAGGCGGACGGCGATGGAGAGCCTGATGTCGGTCAGGCTGCGCAGCCACGCCTGCACGTCGGCCGGGTCGAGCTCGACCTCCACGACGGTGTCCATCTCCTCCTCGTGATCGAGGCCGCCGGCCTCGAGCGACGCGATGAGACGCTCGGCGTTCTCGACCTTGGCGCTCGTGAGCGACCGCTCCGTGAAGCGGCGGAACTCGGCCGACTCCTCCGCGTCGTCGCCGTACGCGTCGGGAAGGAGCCGGCGCAGCACCGGGTCCTCCGGTGGCAGCGACGGGCCACCCATGCCGAGCTGGACGGCGAGCGGGTCGGGGTCGGACTCGCTGGCACCGTTGCGGTCGCGCAGCAGCTCGACCACCTGCCCGGCCAGGTTGGCCAGCACGTGCGCCTCGTCGGGCTCGAACACGGCCACGACCCCGCCGCGTCGGCGGCGCTTGAAGGGACGCATCAGACGGAGTCCGACTTCTGCAGCGTCGCCCACAGGCCGTACTCGTGCATGGCCTGCACGTGCCGCTCCATCTGCTCGCGGCTGCCGCTGGACACGACCGCCCGCCCCTCGTGGTGCACCGCCAGCATCAGCTCGGTCGCCTTCTCCTCGGTGTAGCCGAAGTACGTGCGGAACACGTACGACACGTAGGACATCAGGTTGACCGGGTCGTTCCAGACGATCGTGACCCACGGGTCCTGGAGCGCGAGGCCGAGCTCGGACGCAGGCTCGTCGAGCTCGATCGGGGCCGGGGTGGTCACGCGTCCCATTGTGTCCCAGGGTCGCCGCTGACCGAAACGCGCCCGCGTGGGGGTGCCGCGTCCGACGGCGGCCCTACGCTGGCGAGGTGACCACGGCACTCCTCACCGACCACTACGAGCTCACGATGCTGCAGGCGGCGCTCGCCGACGGCACCGCGCACCGGCACTCAGTGTTCGAGCTGTTCGCGCGCCGGCTGCCGACCGGCCGGCGCTACGGCGTCGTGGCGGGCACCGGGCGCCTGCTCGACGCCCTCGAGGACTTCCGCTTCGACCCCGGCACCGTCGCCTGGCTGCGCGAGCGGGGTGTGGTCGACGACACGACGTGCGACTGGCTCGCCGACTACCGGTTCACCGGCGACGTGTGGGGCTACCCCGAGGGCGAGCTCTACTTCCCCGCGTCGCCGGTCCTCGTCGTCGAGGGGACCTTCGCCGAGGCCGTGGTCCTGGAGACGCTGTTCCTCTCGGTGCTCAACCACGACTCCGCCATCGCGTCGGCCGCCGCGCGCATGGTCGGCGCGGCCGACGGACGACCCTGCATCGAGATGGGCTCGCGCCGTACCCACGAGCGCGCCGCCGTCGCCGCCGCACGCGCTGCCTACGTGGCCGGGTTCGCGACCACGTCCAACCTCGAGGCCGGGCGCACGCACGGCATCCCGACGGCGGGCACCAGCGCCCACTCGTTCACACTGCTGCACGACACCGAGCGCGACGCGTTCACGGCGCAGGTGGCGTCGCTCGGGACCGGCACCACCCTGCTCGTCGACACCTACGACATCGAGGAGGCGGTCCGCACCGGGATCGACGTCGCCGGACCAGGGCTCGGCGCCGTCCGGATCGACTCCGGCGACCTCCCGTCGCTGGCCCGACGCGTGCGCGAGCAGCTCGACGGGCTCGGCGCCACGGCGACGCGCATCGTCGTCACCAGCGACCTCGACGAGCACGCCATCGCCGGGCTCGCCGCCGCACCGGTCGACGGGTACGGCGTGGGCACGTCGCTCGTCACCGGGTCCGGCGCCCCCACGTCGGGGTTCGTCTACAAGCTCGTCGCGCGCGCCGACGCGGGCGACGCCCTCGTCCCCGGTGGCCAAGAAGAGTGCCGACAAGGCCAGCGTCGGCGGCCGCAAGTGGGCCCTGCGACGACTCTCGGCCGAGGGCACGGCGCAGGCCGAGGTGGTCGGCATCGGCGCGCCGCCGCACGACGACGGCGACGACCGCTCGCTCCTCGTGCCGTTCGTCGAGGGCGGCACGCGGGTGCACCACGACACGCTCGACGACGCGCGCGCACGCCATGCCGCGGCCATCGCCGAGCTGCCCGCCGCCGCGCACAAGCTCTCCGCCGGCGAGCCCGTGCTCGAGACGGTCTTCGAGCGCTGAACCGACCCCACCCCCACCTGTCGGGAGGACCCATGACCACGACCCACGACCCGTCCACGGCACTCGTCGTCGTCGACGTGCAGAACGACTTCTGCGAGGGCGGCTCGCTCGCCGTCGCCGGTGGCGCCGACCTCGCCCACCGGGTCGCGACACTCCTGCAGTCCGGCGAGTACGCGACCGTGGTGGCCACCCGCGACCACCACGTCGACCCCGGACCGCACTTCTCGAGCACGCCCGACTACGTGGACTCGTGGCCGCCGCACTGCGTCGTCGGCACCCCCGGCGCCGAGCTGCACGAGCCGCTGCGCGACGACCAGTTCGACGCGGTCTTCCTCAAGGGCGAGTACGAGGCGGCGTACTCCGGCTTCGAGGGCGTGACCTCCGACGGGGTCCCGATGGCTGCGTGGCTGCACGAGCACGGCATCACGACGCTCGACGTCGTCGGCATCGCCACCGACCACTGCGTGCGGGCCACGGCGCTCGACGGCGCCCGCGAGGGCTTCACGGTGCGGGTGATCGAGGGGATGACCGCTGCGGTCGACCCGTCCGGGCTGCCCGCGCTGCGCGAGGAGCTGCGCGCGGCGCGGGTCGAGGTCAGGGAGCGCTGACCGCCGACGCCGTGGGCGTCTGCGTGGGCTGGTCCGGGGCCGGGGGCAGCACGAACAGCAGCGCCCCGAGGGCGATCACCGGGATCGAGGCGAGCAGGTCGCGACGGGTGAGCGTGTGCTTCATGGCGCCAGCGTGACCCCGGCAGCGCAACGGCACCGGTCGCCGACGTGAACGTCAGGTGACCGGTGCCGCACGAGCGGGCTAGAGCAGCTCCTTGGCCAGCAGCTCGAGCGTCTCCTCGCGGGCCGGAGAGCGTCGGGGGTCCGCTCCGCGTCGGGCCGAGCCCACCGGGTGCAGCATGACCTCGTCGACCTCGAAGTGCTCCGCGAGCTCCCGCACCTGCCGGGCGGCGGTCTGCGGGTCGCCCAGCACCGGCCGTGTCGTGCCCGCGTCGACCATGGCCTGCTGCTGCGGTGCGAGCACCGCCTCCTGCGCGTCCTCGACGAGGTCGATCGCGGTGAGCGGCTGACCGGTGCGCAGACGCGCCATGTTCTGCAGGTTCGGCAGCGCCATGGCCAGCGCCTCCTCGGTCGTCGGGGCCACCGACGCGTTGACCGTGAGGAACGTCGTCGGGCGGTCCAGCAGGTCCGACGGGCGGAAGTGGGAGCGGTAGTGGGCCAGCGCCTCCTCGGTGCCCTGTCCCGAGAAGTGGTGCGCGAACACGTACGGCAGACCCTTGGCCGCGGCGAGCTGCGCGGAGTACATCGACGAGCCCAGCAACCACAGCCGGGCTGCCGACGTCGCCGCCGGCGTCGCCTTCAGCACGTACTGCTGCTGCGGGATCGGCACCCGCACACCGCGACCGTCCATGAGGGCCACGACGTCGTCGAGGTACTGGGGGAAGTTCTCGACGTCGGTGTCGTCGCGGCCCGCAGCACCACGCAGCGCCCACGACGTGACCGGGTCGGAGCCGGGGGCGCGCCCGATGCCGAGGTCGATCCGGCCGGGGAACGCGGCCTCCAGGAGCGCGAACTGCTCGGCGACGGCGAGTGGCGCGTGGTTCGGGAGCATGACGCCGCCGGAGCCCAGCCGGATCCGCTCCGTCGCGCCCGCCAGCACGCCGATCAGCACCGGCGGGCTCGACGCCGCCACGGCAGGCATGTTGTGGTGCTCGGCGACCCAGTAGCGCTCGAAGCCCAGCCGGTCGGCGGTCTGGGCGAGCGAGACGGCGGCCGCGACGGCGTCCGCGGTCGACTGGTCGGTGCGGACGGGGACGAGGTCGAGGACGGACAGGCGCATACCGGGGTCAACAACGTCGGGCGGTGAACCCTTCCCCGGGCGCCCGCTGCCGGGGGAGGCCCGGGCCGGCGGCGCCGGCCCGTCCGGGCCTCCCCCGGGACGGGGCCCGGACGGACCCCGACGAAGGGTGACGTCACTCCCTCAACCGTCCGGCGGGGTCGAAGGTCACGGTCCCGGCGCGGAGAACGCTAGGCGGTCGAGGCGGTCACGTCGTCGGCCCGGCTGCCCGAGGGGAAGGTGCCGAGCCGCTCGACCATGAACCCGCCCGGGTAGCTGCGGATGCGGTGCGAGCGCCGAGGGTCGTACGGACGCCGGCGCGGCGGGAGGAGCCGGACCACCCGGCTGCGTGCACGGATGGCGCGCCGCGCCGCCCGCTGCACCCAGCGGGGCGGCGCCGGGTAGTCGAACGCCCGGCGCAGGTGGTCGTCGAGCAGCGCGATCGCGAACGTGCGCATCGCGGGGCGCAGCGGTCGCGGGTAGAACGTCGTGAAGAGGTCGAGCGTGGCGTCGGCGACCGCGCGCGAGCCGGGGTCGAACGCGAAGTGCGCCGCCTCGTAGCGGTCCATGTGCCGCTCGAACCCGGCGTAGTCAACGGGGATCCCGCGGATCCCCATGAGCCGCCCGAGCCGCCGGTAGTACTCGACCGCGGCCCGCAGCTCGGTCTCGGTGAGCCGACGCCATCCCAGCTCCTCGATCCACCGCACCGGTGCCACCACGAAGGTGCACAGGACGTAGAGCATGTCGTCGTTGGAGATGTCGTAGCTGCCGTGCATCTGGTTCATGCGACGGATCGCGGCGCGACCGTCCGGGTTCTCCATGCCGTCGTCGAGCACGGTCTCGAGTACGATGACGGTGTCGTCGTGCCGCTTCTGCGTGCTGCCCGTGAACTCGTCGGTCCGGTGCAGGAGGCTGCCGATCGACGGCACCGCGTAGGTGCGGAACAGCGCGAAGCTGAGGGCCTGCTGCAGGTCCCACGGGAACTCGTGGTGCCCGGTGATGCGCGAGATCTCCTCGTAGTCGACGGTCGGGTCGAGGGTCTCGACGTGCCGCACCCAGTGGTCGCGGGGCAGGAGTCCGGGGATGCGCATCACGCGGTCACCTCCTGCGCCGCCTGGGCCCGCAGCTCCCGCTTGAGGATCTTGCCCGCGCCCGACATCGGCAACGCGTCGACGAGGGTGAACGACCGGGGCACCTTGTAGCCCGCGATCAGGCCGCGGGCGTGGGTCTGCAGCTCGTCGGGGTCCGGGGCCGTGCCCGGCGTCGCGACGACGTAGGCGTGCACCTTCTCGCCGTACCGCTCGTCGGGCAGCCCGATGACCGCCACCTGCGCCACGGACGGGTGCTTGCTGAGGGCGCTCTCGACCTCGGCCGAGTACACGTTCTCACCGCCCGTGACGATCATGTCCTTGATCCGGTCGACGACGTAGACGTACCCGTCCTCGTCGACGTAGCCGCCGTCGCCCGTGTGCATCCAGCCGCCACGCAGGGCCGCCCTCGTCTCCTCCGGCTTGTTCCAGTAGCCCTGCATGACGTGTCCCCCGCGCACGCAGATCTCCCCCACCGTGCCGGTCGGGACCGGCCGGTCGTCGGCGTCGAGGATCCGCACCTCCGCGTGCAGCGCGGCGCGACCACCGGACGAGAGTCGACGACCCTCGTGCTCGTCGGGCAGCAGCAGGGTGGCGACCGGCGACAGCTCGGTCATGCCGTAGGCCTGCGTGAGACGCACGCCGGGCAGGGTGGCCAGCGTGCGCTCGAGGACGCCGGTGGAGATGACCGATCCGCCGTAGAGCAGGCGCTGCAGCGACGACAGGTCGTGGTCGCCGACGGCCGGGTGGTCGACGAGCATCTGGATCATCGTCGGCACCAGGAGCATGTCGGTGACGCCGTGCCGCTCGATCGCGTCGAGCACGGCAGCCGGCTCGAAGAACGGCACCGTCACGTGGGTGCCGCCCTGCAGCACCTGCGACGTCCACGCGGCGAGGTCGGCCAGGTGGAACATCGGTGCCGCGTGCAGCAGGACCGAGCCGCGGCGCACGAGCTCGCCGGAGGCCATCGCGCCCATGGCCGACGTGACGAGGTTGGCGTGCGAGAGCATGACACCCTTCGGGAAGCCGGTCGTGCCGCCCGTGTAGAAGATGCCGGCGAGGTCGTCGCCCGAGCGGCGCGCGTCGTCGACGGGCTCGTGGGCGGCGACGAGCTCCTCGTACGACAGCAGACCCTCGGGCAGCACACCGTCGCCGCAGTGGACGACCGCGACGAGCGACTCGACCTGCTCGGTGAGCGTCGGCACGAGGGGCGCGAAGGCGTCGTCGACGAGCAGCACGGTGGTGCCGGAGTCGCGCAGGGAGTAGACGACCTCGGCGGGGCTCCAGCGGATGTTGACGGGGTTGACGACCGCGCCGGCCCACGGCACCGCCAGCAGGTACTCGGCGTAGCGGTCGCTGTTCAGCGACAGGATCGCCACGCGGTCGCCCTCGCGGACCCCCAGGCCGTGCAGCGCGGCGGCGAGCCGGGCGACGCGGTCGGCGTGCTCGCGGAAGGTGCGGCGACGGTCGCCGCACACGGTGGCGACGGCGTCGGGGCTGGTCTGGACGGCACGGTGGAGGCCTTGGGTGAGCTGCACATCGACTCCTCGGAGGACGCGGGTGGCGTGCGCCAGGTCACTCTTGTTGGCGCACCGCCAACAATGGCACTCCGTGGTGGCGCCGTCAACGGTCGGGTGCGCGGTGGGGCTGCGCAGCGATGCGTGGTCGTGGCAGGCTTCGGCGGGTGACGACGAGCCCCGCCGGCCCCCGCTTCCAGCGTCTCGACGCGGACCGACGCCGCGCCGAGATCCTCGCGGCCGCCACCGCGGCGTTCGCGGCCCGCCCCTACCCCGCCGTCTCCCTCGCCGACGTCGCGCAGGAGGCCGGCGTCGCGCGCGGCCTCATCAACCACTACTTCGGCACGAAGCGCGACCTCTACCTCGAGGTCGTTCGCGAGGCGTCGACCGTCCCGTCGGTGGCCGTCGAGGAGCTCCCGGACGGGACGCTCGAGGAGCGCATCGACGCCGCCGTGGCCTGGTACCTCGACGCACTGCAGGAGTCGGGCACGACGTGGATCGCGGCCGCCGACCCGTTCGTGATGGGCCGCGACCCCGAGCTCGAGGCGATCCTGACGGAGGCCGAGAACATCACCGTCGACCGCGTGCTCGACGCCGTCCACCTCGGCGACGACGCGGCCCACCGCGACCTGCTGCGCGCCCTCGTGCGCACCTACGGGCACCTCGCCCGCTCCGCCGCCCGCGAGTGGCTCCTCCACGACGCCCTCACCCGCCCCCAGGTCCACACCCTCCTGCGCCGCACCCTCCTCGCGATCGTCGACGACGTGGTGCCGGAGGTGCTGGGGGGCTGAGGGTCTCTGATCGTCTCGTCCTGCGGATGCGCCGTGCGGCTTCTCGCTCGACCTGCGGCTGCGTCGGGGCGGCTTCTCGGTCCGTGGGGCTGCGTCGGCGCGGCTTCTCGCTCGGGTGGGGCTGCGCTGGCGCGACCTCGAGTCGTCCTGCGCTCCGCAAGGGCCTCGACCGGGCGGCTGGCGACGGCGGCGCCTCGGGTTCTCGGGCTGCGGGTTGGCGCTGGGGGTGGACGCAAGAATCTGCGTTGGCGCGTCCCATCGGTGGATCTGCCACCTTCTGAGGGCTCTCCAGGTGGCGGATCCACCGCCAAGGGGGTCAGACGTGGCAACGATGCTTCCTTCTCGTGGACCGTGCCACGAGAAGGGAGAAGCGCTGCCCACCCCACCCCAAAGTGCACCCAAGACTCTGCCTTGGCGCGCGCGAGGTCGAACGCTTCTGCGTTGGTGACGGGATCCCGTAGCAAACGCAGAAGCCTCGGCCCTCCCGCGCACAAACGAAGAATCTTGCGTCCCACCCGACCCACAGCCCGAGAACCCAGACCAGCGCGCCCGCCATCCGCCCGGTCGAGGCCTTTCGGAGACCACCCCCAGCGCCAGCCGACGCAGCGCAGCAGCAAGCAAAGACCCCCTGCGGCAGCGCACCACCAAGCCCAGACCCCCTGCGGCAGCGCAGCACCAAGCCCAGACCTCCCGAGGCAGCGCACCAGCAGGGTCACGCCGACCGCAGCCCCGCAGGTCAGAGCACGTCGCGCAGGAACCTCGCCGTCACGTCGACGGCCTGGGTGGCGGCGGGGCTGACGCCGGGGAGGCTCACGAAGCCGTGGAGGGCGTCGGGGAACTCCTGCAGGACGACGTGGACGCCCTGCTCGCCGAGGGTCTCGGCGTAGCGGCGGCCGTTGTCGGAGAGCGGGTCGTGGCCGGCGACGAGGACGAGGGTCGACGGCAGCCCGGCGTGCGACTCGGCGCGGATGGGCGAGGCGCGCCAGTCGAGGGTGCCGTGCTGGTCGCGCAGGTAGAGGCGGACGAAGGCGCGCATGTTCGCCGACGACAGCACGGGCGCGTCGGCGAACTCGTCCTCGCTCGGCCACCGGTCGTACATCTCGACGCCCGGGTAGATGAGCACCTCCGCCTTCAACGCGGGCGCCCCGGCGTCCCGCGCGAGCAGCGCCGTCGTCGCGGCCAGCCCGCCGCCGGCGCTGTCGCCCATGACGGCCACCCGGTCGGGGTCGACGTCGAGCTCCTCCGCGTGCTCGACGACCCACTGCAGCGCCGCCCACGCGTCGTCGACGGCCGCCGGGAACGGGTCCTCGGGCGCGAGACGGTAGTCGAAGGAGAGGACCACGGCGCCGGTCCGGGCGGCGACCCGGCTCGCGAACCAGGCCGACTGCTCCGGGTTGCCCTGCACCCAGCCGCCGCCGTGCAGGTTCAGCACGACCGGCGGCGCCGACCCGGAGCTCGCGGCGCCGGTCGGGCGGTGCTGCAGGAAGCGCCGTGCCCGGCCGTCGACCTGCACGTGGTGCTCGGTGGTACGCACCGACGGGTCGGCCGTGCCGAACAGCCAGCGTCCGACGGCGCTGCGCTGCAGCCCGAGCCGTTCGCACCGTGCCTTGTGGAGGTCGTCGACCTCCTCGATGGGCGTGGAGCCGAGACGGACGAGCACGCCGAACACACGGGTCCTGAGAGGAAGCGCCATGCCCTCACGCTAGTGCCGCTCAGCCCGACGCGCGCAGGGCCCATCGTCGGAGCAGGTCGATCCGGCGCTGCAGCTGCTCGACGGTGGCCTGCGCCGCAGCGGGCCCTCCGGTCTCGGTGCGCAGCTGCGCGTGGGTGACGCCGTGCGGCTGCCCCGTGCGGTGGTGCCAGGCGCCGACGAGGCCGTTGAGCTCGCGGCGCAGCTCGCTGCGACGCTCGTGCGCCACGTCCTCCGCGGTCCGGGTGGCGGCGCGAGGAGCTGCCGCCGACGCCTTCGACCGCTTGGCGCGCAGCAGCTCGGCCACCTGGTCGGCCTCGAGCAGGCCGGGGATGCCGAGGAAGTCGAGGTCGTCGTCGTCGAGGGAGTCCGAGATCTGCGCGGCGTACTCGCCGCCGTCGAAGAGCACGCGGTCGAAGTCGGCCTCGCTGCCGAGCGCCTGGTAGGTGCCCTGCTCGAGCTCGGCCGACGCCGACTCCCCCGCCTGCGCCCGGGCCAGCATCTCGGCCTCCGCGGCGAACAGGTCGTCCTCGTCCTTCACCGGCCGGCCGACGACGTGGTCGCGCTCGACCTCGAGGTCAGCGGCGAGCGCCAGCAGACCGGCGACGCTGGGCAGGAACACCGACGCGGTCTCGCCCCGACGCCGGGCGCGCACGAAGCGGCCCACGGCCTGCGCGAAGAACAGCGGCGTGGCGATCGTGGTGGCGTACACGCCGACGGCGAGCCGCGGCACGTCGACCCCCTCGCTCACCATCCGCACGGCGACCATCCACGGCGACATCGACGCGGAGAACTCGGCGATGCGTCCGCTCGCGCCGGCCTCGTCGGAGAGCACGACGGTGGGCCGCTCCCCCGTCAGGTCGGTGAGCAGGCGCGCGTAGGCACGGGCGGAGTCCTGGTCGGAGGCGATGACGAGACCGCCGGCGTCGGGGATGTCGCGCCGGACCTCCAGGAGCCGTCGGTGCGCGGCCCGCAGCACGGTCGGCATCCACGACCCCTCCGGGTCGAGGGCGGTCCGCAGGGCCTGGGCGGTGGCGTCCTTGGTGAGCGGCTCGCCGAGCCGGGCAGCCACCTCGTCGCCGGCGCGGGTGCGCCAGTGCATCTGTCCGGAGTAGGCCATGAACAGCACGGGCCGCACGACGCCGTCGCGCAGCGCCCGCCCGTAGTTGTAGGAGTAGTCGGCGACGCTCTGCTTGGTGCCGTCGCGCTGCGGCTCGTAGGTGACGAACGGGATGGGGCTGTCGTCGGAGCGGAACGGGGTGCCGGTGAGCGAGAGCCGACGCACCGCGCCCTCGCAGGCCTCCTGGACGGCGTCGCCCCACGACAACGAGTCGCCGGCGTGGTGCACCTCGTCGAGGATCACCAGCGTCTTGCGGGCGTCGATCCGTACGCGGTGCCCGTTCGGGTTCACCGACAGGCCGGCATAGGTGACGCAGTAGCCGTCGAAGCCCGGGGCCAGCGCGCCCGAGAGCGCCGGCTCGAGCCGGATGCCGAGGCCCGACGCGGCGAGCGCCCACTGCGTCTTCAGGTGGTCGGTCGGGGTGACGACGACGATGCGCTCGACCACACCGCGGTGCATCAGGTCGGCCGCGATCGTCAGGGCGAACGTGGTCTTGCCGGCGCCGGGCGTCGCGACGGTGAGGAAGTCGCGCGGCTCCCTGCGCGAGTACAGCTCGAACGCGTCGCGTTGCCAGGCCCGGAGGCGCTGGCTAGGCATCCGAGCCGGAGCCGCCCTCGTCGCCGGGCTGCATGCCCTCCCAGATCTCCTTGCACTCCGGGCAGACCGGGAAGCGCTGCGGGTCACGGCTGGGCGTCCACACCTTGCCGCAGAGCGCGACACAGGGGGTGCCCATGACCATCGCCTCGGTCAGCGTGTCCTTCGGGACGTAGTGGCTGAAGCGCTCGTGGTCACCGTCCTCGAGCCGCTCGTCCCCGCGCAGGTCGGTGCGCTCGTCCTGGACCGTCTGGGTGCCGCTGCCGAAGAATCCCACGTCGCTCATCGTAACGTCTGCGAGCCACCGGTCGAGCGCCCCCGGACCCGGGTCGTGGACGTGCGGCTCAGTTGAGGCCGGGATCCTCGGGATAGGTGGAGAGCAGGCGGACGTCGTCGTCCTGGCGCAGCAGCACGTCGCGCCACAGCCGCTCGGGCACGGGCGACAGCAGGTCGTCGTCACGCGCCTCGACGACGAGCCACGCGCCCTCCTCCAGCTCACCCTCGAGCTGCTCGGGACCCCACCCGGCGTACCCCGCGAACACGCGCAGGCCCCGCAGCGCGCCGCCCTGCGGCGGTGGCCCGTCGAGGTCGACGAGGCCGAAGGAGCCGGTCATCGCCCGCCAGCCGGGCACGGGCACGGCCGAGGGACCGAGCACCCCGACCGCGAGCGCGGCGTCGGTGGCGACCGGCCCGCCCTGGAAGAGGCAGTCGGGCGCCCCGACCACGGCGGCCCAGGCCGGCAGGACGTCCTCGACGTCGGCCTCCAGCGGATGGTTGAGGACCACGCCGAGCGCGCCGTCCTCGTCGTGGTCGAGCAGCAGGACGACGCTGCGCGCGAACGGGCCGGCAGCGATCTCCGGGGTGGCGACGAGGAGTCGACCGGCGAGCGTCTCCATGCCCCCTATGATGCCCGCATGTCAGTGACGGAGGGGCCATCCGGGCCGGACGACGCCGACGGGGACGTCGAGTTCACCGTCGACGAGCTCGCCGCGCGGGCGAACATGACCGTCCGGAACGTCCGCGCCTACGCGGCGCGAGGACTGATCGAGCCGCCTCGACTCGAGGGCCGCACCGGCTACTACCACCGAGGGCACCTGCAACGGCTGCAGCTCGTGCGCGACCTGCTCGACCGTGGGTACACGCTGGCGGCCGTCGAGAAGGCGGTGTTGTCGAGCCCGGCGTCGGCGACCGCCCCGGCGCTGGACCTGCTGCACCTGCTCGACGAGCCCTGGAACGACGTCGAGCCCGAGCTGATGAGCCGCGACGCGCTGGCCGCGCTCGCGAACGTCGGCCGCGACGACGGCCTCATCGAGGCCCTGGTCGAGTTCGGGCTGGCGGCCTGGGTCGAGGACGACCACGAGTCGGTGCTGCTGGTGCAGCCGGCGATCGTCCGCAACGGTGCCGCCGCCGTCGCCCTCGGTCTGCCCCCGAAGGACATCATCGAGCTGTTCCCGCTGCTGCAGCGCAACCTGCGCGAGATCGCGGACTCCTTCGTCGAGAACGCCGTGAAGGCGATCGCCCAGCCGTTCCTGAACCGCGGACTACCGCCCGAGGAGGCGCCGGAGGTCCTGGGGGCGGTCGAGAAGCTCCTGCCCGTGGCGAGCCAGGTCACGTACGCGATGTTCCGCAAGGAGCTGGCCGCGGCGATCGACGCCGAGATCGGCCAGCAGCTGGCCGAGGTGGGCCTGCGCGGTCGCAGCGCCCCCGCGGACGCCGACGGCTGACCCGCACGCCCGGCACGAAGGGGATCACCCCGCCCGCGCCGGGAGGGAGGGAGAAGGCGCGGACGGGGTGACGTCAGGGGGACCGCTCAGGCGGCGAGGGCGTTGCGCAGCCGGGCGATGAAGGCGCTCGCCCGACCCTCGCCGTCACGCGACGGGAGGGTGTCGACGGGTGCGTGGACGGCGCGGTCGCGGGCCTCGGCCACGATCCGCTCGCCCTGGCCGAGCAGGTCGGGGTGCCAGCTGGAGACCCCGGCGGAGACGGCCAGCAGGGCCTGCTCCTTGGCGAAGGCCTTCGCGAGCTCGGGGCGGTCGCGGTGGGCGTCGAGCAGCGCCCGTGCGCCGGGCATGGCGGCAGCCGCCGCGACCCAGGCCTCGACGGCGACCGTCGCCGGGGCGTCGCCCTCGAGCACGGTGCGGTCGAGCTGGCCGCTGAGCCGCTGGTACCAGGCCATCTGGACGTCGAAGAGGAGGGAGAGCTCGTCGCCGAACGCCTCGCGGGCGCCGGAGGTGGCATCGAGCAGCTGGTCGGCGGTGTCCTCGCGGCGGCGGTCGGCCAGCTGCAGGACCCCGCGGAGGGCGGACTTGCGACGGTTGTAGGCATCCCAGGTCATGGAGGTGCTCCTTTCGGGGGACCGTCGTTCGAGGGAACATACCCTCGGTACGTACTTCGAGTATGTTGCGTCTGCGCAGGTCAGGCAACCTGGCGTGCTGTGAGGCTCACCACCACGCGTGCGTAGGATGGGCGCCATGACCAGTCCCGCGAAGGTGCAGAAGAAGGTGCTCCGCGCCGCCCGCAGCACGACCCGCCGGACGGGCTACTCCTCGAGCACCAAGCGCGCCCTGCTGGAGAACGCGACCCAGCTGTTCGCCGCGCACGGCTACGCGGGCACGTCGCTCGACGAGGTCGTCGCGGCCGCCCGCGTCACGAAGGGTGCGCTCTACCACCACTTCCCGAGCAAGCTCGCGCTGTTCGAGAGCGTCTTCGACCGGCTGCAGGAGAAGGCCACGCGCGAGATCGAGAAGCGGATCGACACCGCCGACGACCCGTGGGAGCGCGCCCAGATCGGCCTCGAGGGCTTCCTCGAGGTGTGCCGGGAGCCGCAGTTCCGCCGCATCTGCCTGCAGGAGGGCCCGGTCGCGCTCGGGCACGAGCGTTGGGCCGTCGCCGAGCGCGCCGCCTCCTACGGCATCGTCAAGCGCACGGTCGACGCGCTGCTCGACGACCTCGGCGGGGCGAACGAGCTGAGCGAGGCCTACGCCGCCATCTTCTTCGGCGCCATCCGCTCGAGCTCGGAGTACGTCGCCGACGCCGACGACGCGGAGCAGGCGTCGGCCGAGGTGCTCGCCTCGATCAGCGGCATCCTCGCGGGCATGCGGCTGCTGCCGTCACTCACCGACCCGCACGCCGAGGCCTGACCCCTCCCGGTCGACCTCTCCCGGTCAGGCCCTCCCGCTCAGCGCAGGGAGACCGCGCCCGCGCCCTGCGGGACGAGCTCGATCCACGTCTTGCCGGGGTCGATGGTGAGCGGCGCGCCGTCCTTCGTCGTGAACGAGAGGGTCGAGCGGTTCACCTTCTTGCGCCAGGTGGTCTCCACCGCGCCGTCGGCGGTGAGGACCACGGCACGACCGGAGCCCTTCATCCGCGTCTCGGGCACCGGGTTGCCCGCCGGGTCGGTGTAGCCCGCGTCGCCGACCTTGGCGAACATCACGACGAGGGTGTCGGCGCGGAACTCGCGGGAGGCGTGGCCGTTCGTGCGCACCCAATGGCCCTTCGAGAGCTTCCACTGCGTCGTGGAGGAGCCCGAGAAGCGCACGGAGGCCCGGGTGACCCGGCGTGGCTTCGTCCCGGCCGACGAGGAGGCGGACGGCGACGCCTCGGTGCCGCCGGCGGGCGTCCAGTCGAGGTAGGGGCCCGGGATGTCGCTGGGCTTGGCCCGCTTGAGCCGCTGCAGGTCCACGAGCCGGTTGTAGGGGCGCACCTTGGCGGGGTCGCTGCTGAACCCCGGCGCGCCCTCGTCCTCGGAGAACACCTTGAGACCGGCCTTCTTGACCAGGCCGTAGGTGCCGGACGCGCCGCCCGAGGCGACGATCTGCCCGCCGACCGGCGAGGCGATGCCGATGTCGGTCGCGCGCATCGACCGCACGTGGCCGACCTTGCGCGGCAGGTTCGAGTAGTACAACGCCGCGAGGCGGGTCAGGCCGCCCTCGACGAGCTCCTCGACGACGAGGTCGGCCTGGTCGAGCCCGACCTGCGGCGCGCCCGCGTCGGTGTTCTCGATCTTGACGAGGAACACCGGGTTCTTCGGCCGACCGTCGCGCAGGACCTCGCCGGTGAGCGGTGACGTCTCGACGATGGTCCCGCCGGCACCCTTCGACGGCTCGGGAGCCGCCTTCGTGTCCTGGCCCGAGGAGCACCCCGAGAGCACGAGCCCGAGGGCCAGGACCGGGGCGACGACGGGGGCCAGGACGGCGAGGCGGTGCTTCGTCATGACCTCCACCCTGCCTGACGAGCGGCGCCCGACGTCGGACCCTGCGCCGGACGACGCGCAGGTGTCGGCACCGGCTGACACGATGGGGCCGTGCCCGAACCCACGCCCTCCGACGACCGCGCCGACGCGCCGTCGAGCCGGCTGGTCGACGACCCGCTGAGCACGGTCGCGCCGGCCACGCGGGAGTGGTTCGAGGGCGCGTTCAGCGCACCCACCCCCGCGCAGGCCGAGGCCTGGGCCGCGATCGCGGAGCGCCGTCACGTGCTCGTGGTGGCGCCCACCGGCTCGGGCAAGACCCTCGCAGCCTTCCTGTCCGCGATCGACCGGCTGCTGCACGAGCCGACGCCGGAGAAGGAGCGCCGCACCCGCGTCCTCTACATCTCCCCGCTCAAGGCGCTCGCGGTCGACGTCGAGCGCAACCTGCGGTCGCCGCTGGTCGGCATCACGCAGGTGGCGGCGCGCCGCGGCGACACGTTCTCCGACGTCCGGGTCGGCGTGCGCTCGGGCGACACGTCGGCTCGCGACCGGCGGGCGCTCGTCACCAGCCCGCCCGACATCCTCATCACCACCCCCGAGTCGCTGTTCCTCATGCTCACGTCGGCGGCCCGCGACACGCTGCGCGGTGTCGACACCGTCATCGTCGACGAGATCCACGCGGTCGCGGGCACCAAGCGCGGCGCGCACCTGGCGCTGTCGATGGAACGTCTCGACGACCTGCTCGACGAGCCGGCGCGACGCGTCGGGCTGAGCGCCACGGTCAGCCCGCACGACGAGGTGGCCCGCTTCCTGGGTGGGCGCGCCCCCGTCCACGTCGTGGCTCCCCCGTCGCCGTCGCGCCTCGAGCTCGACGTCGTGGTTCCCCTGGACGACATGACCGAGCTGTCCCGGCCGCCGTCGGCGCGCGGTGCGCAGGAGGCCGAGGTCGTGCCCGACGAGGGGTCGGCCGCGCGGTCCATCAGCGACCCGCTCGCCGACGACAACGGCGGCAGCATCTGGCCGTTCATCGAGCACGACGTCGTCGAGCGGATCCTCCAGGTGCGCTCCACGATCGTCTTCTGCAACTCCCGCGGCCAGGCGGAGCGACTCACCGCGCACCTGAACGAGCAGTGGGCCGACCGCGAGGCCCGCGCGGAGCCGCAGACGACGAGCACCCTGCCGCCGAGCCGGGTGTCCGGCGTGAGCGGCACGGCGTCGGGGCGCGGCGACGCGCAGGAGGTCGGTGCGCTCGCCCGTGCTCACCACGGGTCGGTCAGCAAGGAGCAGCGGGCGCTCATCGAGGACGACCTTAAGTCGGGCCGGCTGCGCTGCGTCGTCGCCACCTCGAGCCTCGAGCTCGGCATCGACATGGGCGCCGTCGACCTCGTGGTGCAGATGTCGACGCCCCCGTCGGTCGCGAGCGGGCTGCAGCGGGTCGGTCGCGCCGGCCACCAGGTCGGCGAGGTCTCGCGCGGTCTCGTCTACCCGACCACGCGCCACGACCTCGTGGGCGCCGCGGTCACGGCCGAGCGGATGCGCGCCGGCGCCATCGAGCGGCTCGCGGTACCGGCGAACCCGCTCGACGTCCTGGCCCAGCAGACCGTCGCGGCCTGCGCCCTGGAGCCGGTCGAGGTCGAGGCCTGGTTCGACGTGGTCCGACGGTCCGCGCCGTTCGCTGCCCTCCCCCGCTCTGCGTACGAGGCCACGCTCGACCTCCTGGCCGGGCGGTACCCGTCCGACCGGTTCGCCGAGCTGCGACCTCGGCTCGTCTGGGACCGCGACGCAGGCACCATCGTGGGGCGGCCGGGCGCGCAACGGCTCGCCGTCACGAGCGGCGGCACCATCCCCGACCGCGGGCTGTTCGCCGTGGTGCTGGCCGACGGCGTCGACGAGGGACCGTCCAAGCGGGTCGGCGAGCTCGACGAGGAGATGGTCTACGAGTCCCGTGTCGGCGACGTGTTCGCGCTCGGGGCCACCAGCTGGCGCATCCAGGAGATCACCCACGACCGCGTGATCGTGACCCCGGCGTTCGGCGAGCCCGCCCGGCTGCCGTTCTGGCGCGGCGACGCCGCAGGCCGCCCGGCCGAGCTGGGCGAGGCGATCGGCGCGTTCCTGCGTCGGGTCACGGAGGGCCACGCCCCCGAGCACCTCGACGAGCGGGCCCGGTTCAACCTCATGGCCTTCCTCGACGAGCAGCGCGAGGCCATGAGCACGCTGCCGACCGACCGCACGCTGGTCGTCGAGCGCTTCCACGACGAGCTCGGCGACTGGCGGGTCGTGCTGCACTCCCCCTACGGCCGTCGCGTGCACGCGCCGTGGGCGCTGGTCGTCGCGGCGCGCGTGCTGGAGCGGTACGGCGTCGACGGCTCGGTCGTGGCCACCGACGACGGCATCGTCGCGCGCATCCCCGACACCTCGTCGCCCTGGGCCGCCGACGACTCCGACCCGGAGGCCGCCGGCGTGCCGGGTGCCGACCTGTTCACGCTCGACGTCGACGACCTCGAGCGCGTCGTCACGGCCGAGGTCGGCGGCTCTGCGCTCTTCGCGTCGCGTTTCCGCGAGTGCGCGGCGCGCGCCCTGCTGCTCCCCCGCCGCAACCCCGGCGCCCGGGCCCCGCTGTGGCAGCAGCGTCAGCGCGCGGCCCAGCTGCTCGACGTCGCGCGCGAGCACGCCGACTTCCCGATCCTGCTCGAGACGGCGCGCGAGTGCCTGCAGGACGTGTACGACCTCCCCGCTCTCACCACGCTCGCCGAGCGGGTGGCGCAGCAGGACGTGCGCATCGTCGAGGTCGAGACGTCGACGGCCTCGCCGTTCGCCCGCACGCTGCTGTTCGGCTACGTGGCCACCTTCCTCTACGAGGGCGACACGCCGCTCGCCGAGCGGCGCGCGGCCGCGCTGTCGCTCGACCCGACGCTGCTCTCGGAGCTGCTGGGCCGCGCCGAGCTGCGCGAGCTGCTCGACCCGGAGGTGCTGGAGCGCACCGAGGCCGAGCTGCAGCGACTCGCCGAGGACCGTCGTCTGCGCGGTGTCGAGGGCGCCGCCGACCTGCTGCGGCTGCTGGGTCCGCTCACCACCGACGAGGTCGACGCGCGCCTCGTCGACGACGCCGTGCCGGCCCTCAAGGAGCTGCAGGACGCCCGTCGTGTCGTGGAGCTGCCGGTGGCCGGCGAGCCGCGCTGGGTGGTCGTCGAGGATGCGGGCCGGCTGCGTGACGCGCTCGGGGTCGTGGTGCCGCTCGGCATCCCGGACGCCCTCCTGCAGCCGGTGGCCGATCCGTTGGGCGACCTCCTCTCGCGCTACGCCCGCACCCACGGCCCGTTCACGGCCGACGAGGCGGCGGCGCGGTTCGGTCTCGGCCGTGCCGTGGTGCTCGACGTGCTGCGTCGGCTCACCCGCGACGACCGGCTCGTCGAGGGCGAGTTCCGCCCGGGTGCTGCGGGCACCGAGCACGTCGACACCGACGTGCTGCGCCGGCTGCGCAGCCGCTCCCTCGCGGCCGCGCGACAGCAGATCGAGCCCGTCGAGCCGCGCACCTTCGCCCGGTTCCTGCCCTCCTGGCAGGAGGTCGGCGGGTCGCTGCGCGGCCTCGACGGCGTGCTCGCCGTGGTCGACCAGCTCGCCGGCGTGCCGCTTCCCGCGTCGGCCTGGGAGTCGCTGGTGCTGCCGTCGAGGGTCCGTGACTACAGCCCGGCCCAGCTCGACGAGCTGCTCGGCGCGGGCGAGGTCGTGTGGACCGGGGCGGGCACGCTCGCCGGCAGCGACGGCTGGGTGCAGCTGCACCCAGCCGACCTCGTGCTGCCCGCCCGGCGCGATCCGGTCGAGCCCGACGAGCTCGGCCTGCGCGTGCTGTCGCTCCTCGAGGACGGTGGTGCGTACCTCTTCCGCCAGCTCACCCAGGGTCTGACCACCGACGACGGCAAGCCGGTCTCCGACGACGCGGTCGTGGAGGCGCTGTGGCAGCTGGTCTGGTCGGGTCGGGTGGCCGGCGACTCCTACGCCCCGGTCCGCGCCCGGCTGGGTGGCCGCGGCGCGCACCGCTCACGCGGCGGCTCCACGCCACGCGCGCGGCTGCACGCCCGTCGCGGCATGGCGGCCTCCCCCCGGGCCGCGCGCCTCGGCCCACCGGTCGCGTCAGGGCGCTGGTTCGCGGTCGAGCGTCCCGGCGACGACCCCGCCGAGCAGGCCGCGCTGCAGGTCGCGCGCACCGAGGCGCTCGTCGCGCGGCACGGCGTGGTCACCCGCGGCGCGGTGGTGGCCGAGCAGACGCCGGGCGGGTTCGCCGGCGCCTACCGCGTGCTGCGCGAGCTGGAGCAGAACGGCTCGGTGCTGCGCGGGTACTACGTCGACTCCCTGGGAGCGGCCCAGTTCGCGTCGTCGGCGACGGTCGACCGCATGCGCTCGTTCGAGCGCCCCGACGACGAGCAGGCCGACGTCGACGCGGTCGTGCTCGCCGCCACCGACCCCGCCCAGCCGTTCGGTGCCGCGCTCCCCTGGCCCGCCGTCGTCGACCCGGCCGACGACCTGAAGCACCGCCCGGCGCGCAAGGCCGGTGCGCTGGTGGCCGTCCACGACGGTCGCGCGGTGCTCTACCTCGAGCGCGGCGGACGTTCGTGCCTGGCGTTCACCGACGACGTCGACGTCCTCACCCGCGCCGCGCGGGCCGTCGCGGGCCTCGGTCGGTCGGGGCGCATCCCGCGACTCACCGTCGAGTCGGTCAACGGCCGCCCAGCCGGCACCACGCCCACCGGCGAGGCACTGCTCGCGGCGGGGTTCGACCGGCACCCGAAGGGCCTGCGACTCGACCTGCGCCGCGGCAGCGACACCGCCCGCCGCCCCACCTCCTCCGGACGGCCCAGCCATGCCTGAGGGAGATACCGGGCGAGGCGTGACACCCCGCACCACCCACCCCGTCGTACGCCAGGAGGTCGCCGATGCCCGAAGGTGACACCGTCTGGCGCACCGCCCACCACCTGCGCGAGGTGCTGGAGGGCCGGGAGCTGGTGCGCACGGACGTGCGCGTGCCGCAGTGGGCGACGCTCGACCTGTCCGGTCGCACGGTCGATGAAGTGCTGAGCCGCGGGAAGCACCTGCTGATCCGCGTCGGTGACGCGTCGATCCACTCCCACCTGAAGATGGAGGGTGCGTGGCACGTGCTGCGCCGGGGCAGCCGGTGGCGTCGTCCGGCGCACACGGCACGCATCGTGCTCGAGACCGAGCAGCACCAGGCGATCGGCTTCCAGCTCGGACTGCTCGAGATCCTCAAGCGCGAGAACGACGACGACGCGCTGGCCTACCTGGGGCCCGATCTCCTCGGCCCCGACTGGGACCTCGCGGAGGCGACGCGTCGGGTCGAGTCCGACCCGGACCGGCCGATCTTCGTGGCACTGCTCGACCAGCGCAACCTCGCCGGGCTGGGCAACGAGTACGTCAACGAGCTGCTGTTCCTGTCGGGGCTGGCGCCGACACGTCGGGTCGGTGACGTGCCCGATGTCGCGCGCGTGGTCGAGCGGGGTCACCGCCTGCTCGACGTCAACAAGGCGCGGGTGGAGCGGACGTTCACGGGCAGCACGCGCCAGGGCGAGGAGCGCTGGGTCTACCGCCGCGAGCACGCACGGTGCCGGCGCTGCGGCACCCCGTTGCGCGACGGCGAGCTCGGCGACCAGCCGGGCCGCGAGCGGATCACCTTCTGGTGCCCCCACTGCCAGACGTGAGGCCGTCCGCGGTGCGCAGCAGCAGGGCGGCGAGCCAGACCCAGGCGACGACGAACGCCACGCGCTGCCAGAGACCGGGTGCGGGCAGCGTGCCCTGGTCCGCGAGCGAGTAGGCCAGCGACGCCCACAGGGACACCACGGCGGCCACGAAGGCACCCTTCGCCCTCGGCGCGGTCGTCTCGTCGCGCCGCCAGCGCGCGGCCTGGACGATCATGGCCGCAGGAAGCGTGGTGGACGCGACGAGCAGCGCGAGGTCGCCGAGGGCGGACGACGCCGTCCCCTGCGCGGCGACCGCGCCCGTCCCGAACGGCTCCGTGCTGGGCGAGGTGAAGGCGAGCGCGACGAGCGACAGGGCATGGAGTCCGAGCAGCACCGGCACCGCGCGCCGAGGCCGCCCAGAACCACGCTCAGGGTCGAGCGACGGAGCCAGGGACTGCAGCGACAGCACGAGCGAGAGCCCAGCGGCCGCGAGCACCACGCGGACGAGCGCTCCGAGGCCTCCCGCCAGCACCACGCCCACAGGTCGGTCGACCACGTCGCCGGGTGAGACGACCACCACCAGCAGGGACAGGACCAGCAGCGCGCCGCCTGCGGCCCGCAGGGTCAGCTGGTCGATGCGCACCGGCCCACCCTAGTCGTCCCCCACCCCGCGTGCCCTACCCCGCTGAGCGTGACGTTCGCGGGGCGCGGACGGCCGATCCGGCCCGCAAACGTCACGCTCAGCGGGGTGGGACGGGGCTCAGGAGGCCTTGGTCCAGACCATCTGCTCGTCGAGGTCGGTGCGCCGGTTGTCCCAGGCGTCGAGGAACCAGTTCTGCCGGACCGTCCAGGGCCGCTCCTTGCCCTGCTGGGGCAGGACGCCGACGGCACGCTGCACGTAGCCGGACTGCAGGTCGAGCGCCGGCGCACCCTGCCCGCCGACGGCGTCGGGATCGGGCATGCCGGCGACGTAGCCGTGCTCGCGCATGTGCTGCAGCAGCCGGGCGACGTACTGCCACGACAGGTCGGCGCGGAGCGTCCACGAGGCGTTCGTGTAGCCGATGCACCAGGCCAGGTTCGGCACGCCGCTGATCATGAGGCCCTTGTAGACGAAGCGCTCGTTCGGGTCGACCTTCTCCCCGTCGACGTCGATCGCGACCTTGCCCAGCGCGACGACCTTGAGGCCCGTGGCCGTCACGACGACGTCGGCGTCGAGGTGCTCGCCCGACACGAGCCGGATGCCGGTCTCGTCGAAGGAGTCGATCCGGTCGGTCACGATCGACGCCTGGCCGCGACGCAGCGTGCGCCACAGGTCACCGTTCGGGACGACGCAGAGCCGCTGGTCCCAGGGGTCGTAGCGCGGCGTGAGGTGCTGGGGGTCGAAGCCCTCGGGCACCGCGCCCTGGGCGCGGTTCAGCAGGATCTTGCGCGCGGCCGACGGGAAGCGGCGGCAGAACTCGTAGAAGCCGATCGCCGTGGCAGCGTTCTTGAGCCGCGTCAGCCGGTGGGCCGGGCCGGCGGGCAGCACCTTGCGCAGGCCCGCGGAGATCGCGTCCTCCTGCGGCAACGAGGTGATGTAGGTGGGCGAGCGCTGGAGCATGGTCACGTGCCCGGCCTGCTCGGCCATCGACGGCAGCAGCGTGATCGCGGTGGCGCCGGAGCCGATGACGACGACCTTCTTGCCCGCGTAGTCGAGGTCCTCGGGCCAGAACTGCGGGTGCACGACGGTCCCGGCGAAGTCCTCCAGCCCGGGAAAGTCAGGGGTGTAGCCCTCGTCGTAGTCGTAGTAGCCGCTGCACATGAACAGGAACGAGCAGGTCTGCTCGACGAGCTCGCCGTCGACCTCGCTCGTGACCGTCCAGCGCGCGTCGTCGGACGTCCAGCTGGCGCCGACCACGCGGTGGCCGTAGCGGATGCGCTCGGCGATGCCGTGCTCCTCGGCGGTGCTCCGGATGTACTCGCGGATGTCCGCACCGTCGGCGATCGCCTTGCGGTGGGTCCAGGGCCGGAACGGGTAGCTCAGCGTGTACATGTCGGAGTCCGAGCGGACGCCCGGGTAGCGGAAGAGGTCCCACGTCCCGCCCACCGCGTCGCGCGCCTCGAGGACCGCGTAGCTCGACCCTGGGCTCATCGTGCTCAGCCGGTAGGCGGCCCCGATGCCGGACAGACCGGCCCCGACGATGACGACGTCGACGTGCTCCATACGTGAACCTCTTTCAGATACCGACGGTATCTGAAACCGTACGCGGGGTACGGGAGCGCGTCAAGACGCTCTGTCCCGACGACCAGCCCTCCACTACGATCGGCGGCGTGAGCGACGTGCTGCAGGACGACCGTGACCGGACCCCCGACACGAGGGAGGCCGGCGACGCCGACGTCCGCGACCCGAGGTGGCTGATGCTGGTCGCCGGCGTCGTCGGGCTCGCCGCGGCGATCGTCCTCACGATCGACAAGGTCAAGCTGCTCACGGCTGAGGCCGCCGGCACCGACAAGACCCTGAACTGCGACCTTAACGCGTTCGTCAGCTGCGGCGGTGTCATCAACACGCCCGAGGCATCGGCGTTCGGCTTCCCCAACCCGATCATCGGCATCGTCGGCTTCACCGTGGTGGTCACGCTGGCCGTGCTGCTGCTCGCCGGCGTCCGCCTCCCCGCCTTCGTGTGGGCCGGGCTGCAGGTCGGCGTGCTCTTCGGGATCGGCTTCGTGACCTGGCTGCAGTACCAGAGCATCTACGACATCGGGAAGCTCTGCCCGTGGTGCATGGTCGTCTGGACGTTCATGATCCCGCTGTTCGTGGTGGTCACCGCCCGCAACCTGCGCGCCTTCGCGCCGGGCTCCGCGGTCACGCGGTTCCTCAGCAACTGGACGCTGCTCGTGGTCGTGCTCTGGTACGTGGCCGTGCTGTCGGCCATCTGGTTCCGCTTCGGCGAGAACCTCTGGGCCTGACGGTCAGGACGCGCCGGCCACGGCGCCGGCGAGCTCGTCGAGCACCTCGGCCAGTCGTACGTCGCGTCCGCTGACGCCGTTCACGTCGTGGCTGACGAGCCGCACGTCGACCCGGTCGTAGACGTTGGTCCACTCGGGGTGGTGGTCCATCTCGTCGATCCGCGGGGCTGCCGCGGCCATGAAGCCGATGGCGTCGGCGAAGCTCTCGAAGTGGTACGTGCGGGTCAGGCCCGACGCGTCACCCTCCCATCCGGGCAGGTGCTCGAGCGCCTGGGTGACGCGGGCCGGGTCGAAGGGCTCGTCCATGTCCCGACCGTACGCGTCAGGCAGCGGCCGCGCGAGCCCGTCGGGTGATGGCGTCGACGAGCACCTGCGGGGCGTGGTCGGGGATCCAGTGGCTGACGCCCTCGAGCACGACGAGCTCGTACGGCGCGTCCACGTGACGCGGCGTGAGGTCGACGCCGGCGCGACCGAGCGCGACGTCGCCGGTGCTCCACACCAGGGTCGTCGGCACGCGCACCGTGCCCTGCAGGCCCTTGGCCGAGAACGGCAGCGCGCGGTAGAAGCCGAGACCGCCCGTCAGTGCCCCGCCGTCGATCATCTCGGTCTGGAAGCGGGCGAGCAGGTCGCGGTCCATGCCGGCGTGGCGCAGCACCCGCTCGCGCACCCCTCGTGCCCGGGTGAGCACGAGCTCAGGGACCACCGGCAGCTGGAAGAAGCCCATGTACCAGGACTTGAGCAGCTGGGTGCTGCGTGCCATCGACGCCACGAACGCCGCCGGGTGGGGCACCGACACGGCGGTCCAGGAGAGCAGCCGGTCCGGGTGGCGTGCCGCGACGACCCAGCCGATCGCCGATCCCCAGTCGTGCCCGACCAGGTGCACCGGCTCCCCCACGACCGCGAGGAGCGCTGCGACGTCGTCGGCCAGCAGCTCGGTGGCGTAGGCCCGTCGACCCGCCGGGCGCGCGCCCGGCGAGTAGCCGCGCAGGTCCGGCGCGATCGTGCGGTAGCCGTCGGCGTGGAGCAGCTCGCTGACCTTGTCCCACGACGTCGACGTCTGCGGGAACCCGTGCAGCAGCACGACGGGCGGACCGTCGAGCGGCCCGGTGTCGCGCACGTCGAAGGTGAGACCGTCGTGGGAGAACGTGTGGATCCGACGTCGCCTGGCCATGTCCGTGACCATACCGGCGGTACGGGCTGCGCCGCACCTCGCACGGCTGCGGCCGGCGCCCAGCACTCCCTGACGTCGCGCACAGGTCCGTGACAGGAACGCTCGTCATCGTCGACGAGGACACACCTCAACGGAAGAGAGTCACCTGATGAACACCTCCACCGCAGCCCGACTCGGCATCGCCGGCCTCGTGGCCGGAGCCGGCCTGGCCGTCGGCGGCGTGGCGCTCGCGTCCGCGGACACCGCCTCGACCGGCAGCGGCACCAGCAGCAGCTCCCGCCCCGCCGGACCGCACGGCGGCCCCGGCGCGCAGGCCGCCGTGATCGCGAAGCAGCTCGGGCTGGAGCAGTCGGTCGTCGAGAAGGCGCTGGCCGCCGTCCGCGACGACCTGCGACCCGCCAAGCCGAAGGACGGCGAGAAGCCGACCCCGCCCACGGATGCCGAGCGCGAGCAGCGTGACGCCAAGCTGGCCGCCGCCCTGGCCAAGGAGCTGGGCGTCTCGGAGTCGAAGGTCGAGTCGGCGCTCGCCGCCGCCGAGAAGCAGGCCGAGTCCGACCGCACGGAGCGACGCACCGAGGAGCGCAGCGCCCTGTCGGAGCGGCTCGACGACGCCGTCGACGAGGGCACGATCAGCTCGTCGGACAAGGCGTCGGTCCTGAAGGCCTACGACGCCGACCTGCTCGGACCGGCCGGAGGCCCGGGCGGTCCCGGCGGTCCCGGTCGCGGCGGACCCGCCGCACCCGACGCCCAGGACGACTCCTCGTCCTGAGCACCTTCCCCGACGCCCCCGTCCGCACCTGCGGGCGGGGGCGTCGTCGTGCTGGCGCACACCTCCTCCTGAGTATTTGACAACGATTCTCATTCTTGTCTAAGGTGCTCGCAGATCGGCCGCCACCACGCGGCCCCCGTCCCGCCCGGTCAGTGGCGGTTAGAGAGCACCGCGACCGCGCCCGCGGTCGTCCGACCCACCCGCGTCCGGTCGGCAGCTGCCCCCGGACGGATCGAAGGAGAAGCATGTCCTCTGCACGACTCATCACCGCCGTCCTCGCCGGTGGAGCCGCCTCCGTGGCGTTCAGCCTCCCCGCCCACGCCGAGACGGCCATTCCGGCCGGGCACAACGACGTGGTCGAGCTCGAGTGCACCGACGCCGGTGGCGCCGCGAGCTACGAGCTCGGCAGCCACCTGGGCGGCCAGCACGTGTCCCCCGCCGACATCGGCAACCACCGCGCGACCTTCCCGGCCTCCAGCGCCGGCGTCAGCCACACCGGCGGCGCCTGGGTCGTCGACGCCGACCTCGACTCGTCCCTGCCCGACCTCGGCTTCAGCTACGAGGTCGCCGCCGGGGCCGAGAGCGTCTGCGCCGACTCCGTGACCATCACGCTCGACTCGGGCGTGACGTTCGGCGGCTCGTCGACCGTGACCCTCACGCAGGCCGCCGACCACGTCCACGGCGAGTGGCGTCTGCCCGCGGCCAGCGCCACCGCGACCAGCTACGCGGTGAGCCTCGACGTCGAGACGGGCGACGGCGCCTTCGCCGAGACCCTCTCGCCGCTGAACATCACGGCCGGCTCCTGACACCCCGCCTCGGGGCGGCACACGCTGCCGCCCCGAGGTGCCCCGCCCCCCTCCCTGCGAAGGTCCCCATGCGCTCGTCCCTCCGACTCCCCGCGACCGCCCTCGTCACGGCCCTCACGGCCTGTCTGGTCGGGCTCGCCCTGTCCGCCGTGCCGACCGTCGCCGCCGACGGGTCGGTCGCCACCGGCAAGCACGTCCTCCGCACCGTCAAGACCGCCGACGGAGGCATCGCCCTCGACTGGGTCACGCCGCCGACCGCACCGACGTTCCGCATCAGCGACGCGACGTCCTACGAGCTGCCCGACACCCCGGCGCACCGCACGCTCGGCACGCCCGGCGAGCGCGCCTGGATCAGCGGGTCCACCAGCGACGACAGCGTGGCGCCGTCCGTCGCGCTCTCCTACACCGCGCGCGCAGCGGGCGACCCGACGCTGACCTACCGCATCGACGACGTCGTCGCCCCGGCCGGCGGCACCTACCAGACCTACCGGTACGACTACACGCAGCCGTGGAGCGGGCTGGCCCGCCCGCTCCTGACCCACGACGAGTTCGCGTTCGTGACGCCGATGGGCACCGGACGCGGCGCCGACGGCACCGAGCAGTCGCGCGAGGGCGTGCTGAGGACGGCGAAGAACACCACCGGCGGTCTCGTGGGCCACTGGGTGCACCGCTTCACCCGACCCGGCCTCTACTGCGTGTCGCTCTCGGTCGAGGGCACCTTGTCGACCATGACGGCCCGCGCCCGCAGCGCGCCCGTGACGCTGCGCTTCGCCGTCGGCGACGCCGTCCCCGACGACGCGGCCTGCGGGACGTCGGCCAGCGGTCCCACGCCCGAGCCGACCCCCGAACCGACCAGCGAGCCGACCACTGGGCCGACGCCTGAGCCGACCACTGGGCCGACGCCTGAGCCCACCCCGGAGCCGACGCCTGAGCCGACCCCGGAGCCCGAGGCCCCGACCTACGTCATGCGCAGCGGCCACGCCGACGTGGTCGCGCCGAGGATCGTCGGCGACACCGACCGTCGCCTCGTGCTCGACGCCTCCGTCGACGGACGCGGTCGCGTCCCCTACCGCGACCTGGTCGTCGTCCACCCCGACCTGCTCCGCACCACCGTGCCGTCCGGCGACGACTGGGCCTTCCTCGGGACGCCCGGCCAGCCGCTGTGGAACAGTCCGCAGTCGTCGGGCTCCGTCGAGGGCGGGACGAAGGCGTTCCCGTGGATCGGGAGCAGCTCCGAGGACGACGCCCTCGTGGCCAACGGTCGGCGCACCGACATGGCGATCGAGCAGGTCGCCGGACTCGACGGCGGGCGTCCGCCCGGCGACCTGTCGATCTGGACCGGCTCCTCCAGCCCCTACGTGCTGGTGAGCACGCGAGGCGGCGTGCTGCCCTCCGGCACCCCCGCGGTGCTCTCTGCAGCCAGCGTCCGCAACCACGCGCACTACAACTGGTCGTTCAGCGCCCCAGGCGTGTACTGCCTGGCCGTGTCGGCTCAGACCGAGATCGCCGGCGACCTCCAGGTGCGACGCGACTGGCTGACCATGGTGGTCGGCGACACCGTCGACGCCGACCGCGTCACCCCGTGCGCCCGACGTCTGCCGCCGCCCACCGAGCCGGCCCCCGGACCGACGGAGCTGACGTCGGGCCCCGGTCCGCACGTCGTCACCGACGACGGTCACGTGTCGCTGCACCCGACGACGAACGCCGACATCGCGGCGGCCTCGTGGAACACGGCACGCCAGCGACCCGTCGCGTACACGCGGCTCGACGACACCGTCGTGCACCTGCGCAACCCCACGGTGCGCAGCTACCTCGACTCCCTGCAGCTGCTGTCGACCCGCACCCTGCGTCTCGACACGCTCGGGGTTCCCGCCTCCGACGGCGGCGGGACGCTCGAGCTGCTGCGCATGCGCGGTCCGGGCCCCCTGCACCTCGACGACGCACGGTCCGACGACGCCGACCGCGCGCCGCGCACGCTGCGTCCCCGCGAGGAGACGGTGCAGGGCGTGCGCGTGCAGGCGTCGCTGCCCGGCCGGTACTGCGTCGACCTGCGCTGGACGAACGGCCGCGGCGAGCGCCGTGACGCGTCCCTGACCCTCGTGGTCGACGGTCCGGTGCGGCCCTCCGACCCCGACAGCCCGTGGTGGCGGGCGGCCGAGCACGGCGCGCTGAGCACGACGTGCGCCGCGGGCGCCGAGCCGGAGGGACCGTCCGACCCCGGACCCTCCCCCGAGCCCACGCCGAGCCCCACGGCGTCGCCGACCCCGACGCCCTCGCCCACTGCACCGACGCCGAGCCCCACGCCGACGACCAGCCCGACGCCGCCGGTCGACGAGAAGGACCCGGTCTACGACGCGCCGAACGGCTGGCGCAACGACGCGGGCGCGACGATCATCGACGAGGGCCACGTCGACCTCGCCTCGCGCGTGGTCCGCGGTGCGCTGACCACCCACGTGAAGGACAGCGCGACCGGTCGCGACGTCGCCTGGCGTCCGTTCACGTCGACGGTGCTGCACGTCGGTCGACAGGCGGCGCAACGCATCCCCGCAGGCGCGAACCTCGCCTTCCTCGGCCGGGCCGGCGACCCCGTCTGGCTGGCGCCGGAGACCCAGGACGAGTCGATCGTGTGGCCGGGCTGGTCCACGGAGGCCATCCCGGACGGCACGCTACGTGGCGGGGTGCGCTGGCGTCTGCTGCGCGCGAGCGGTCCGGGCGAGATGGCCCTGTTCACGTCGGTGCCCAACGGCTTCGGCACGGTCGACGTCCGCTTCAACACCCGCGACGGCATCACCTCCGCCGACGCGTTCACGATCCCGCCGCGCACGCACGCGCACGGCACGTGGGCCTTCAGCGCGGAGGGCGTGTACTGCCTCGACTCCGAGCGCACCGCGACGTCCGCGTCGGGGCGCACCCTGCGGCACCGGTTCACGCTCGCCGTCGCCGTCGGACGCACCGACCTGCGCACCGTCGACCCGAAGGCCTGCTTCCGCGCCGACGGTCGACCGGGGACGGCGGACACCCGACCGGTGCCCGAGGCGTCGCTGACCGACGCCACGACCGGTGGCGTGCGGGTGCTCAACGGACGCGACGGACTCGTCCGCGGGTCGCAGGCGCTCGTCTCGGTGCCCGGCGTCGACGCGGGCGAGTGGGTGTCGGTGTGGCTGCACAGCCGACCGCGCTGGCTCGGCTGGGCCCAGGTCGACGCGTCCGGCGCGCTGCGCGTGCGGATGCCTGCCGACGTCCGCACCGGCGACCACCGGCTCGTCGTCAAGCGTCGCTCCGGCGAGCTCGTCGGCTGGGACCACGTGACGCTCACGGCCGCGCCCCGCGTGCCGACGGTGCCCCGGCCGGGCGGCTCGGGCGGGTCCGGCTCGGGCGGGTCCGGCGACGGCGGCTCCGGAGCGCGCGCCGCGCTCGCCGCCGGGCAGACCTGCGTGCCGCAGCGTGCGACGGTGATCTCGTCCGGGCACGTCGACTACGCCACGCGTCTCGTCGGCGGCCGGCTCCGGTCGCTCGTCGGCACCGACGGCTCCGGCGCCAAGGTCTACCGCGACCCGAAGGACGTCGTGCTCTGGGTGAAGCCGGGCAGCAAGGTCCGGCTCCCCGCCGGGCTGGGTGCCGTCGGACGTGCGGGCAGCTCGATCTACCAGGTGCCCCAGACCCAGGTGCCGGACCTCGTCTGGCTCGGCTGGAACACCGAGAGCCTCGACACGAGCCAGGTCCGCGGATCCGTCCGCTGGCGCCTCGACTCGGTCCAGGGTCCCGGCAGCCTGCGGGTCTACACGGCCGGCACGTTCGGCGGGGTCGAGCGCATGGTGTTCGACGGCCCCGGCACGACGAGCATCCCGCTCGGCGTCCACGCCCACGCCAACTGGGCCTTCAGCAAGCCGGGCTTCTACCGCGTGGCCTTCACCCAGCAGGCCACCCGCGCCGACGGCAAGGCGGTCTCCGACCGCTCGACGCTGACCTTCGCGGTGGGCGACGTGAACCCGGCGGCGGCCGCGTCCGGCGGAGGGTGCGGGGCGCTGCCGCAGTCCGACGTCGCGAGCCAGGACCGTACGCTCGAGGAGTCGGCCGAGGCAGCCGCGCAGGACCGCGCCGAGGCGGCCGCGGTCGCCCGAGGCCTCGTGCCGGAGTCCGACGACGGCACGGCCGAGCGCGTGCTCGCCGCGCTCGAGAAGGGTCCGGTCAGGCTGCTGCTCGGGGTGCTCGGCGGCCTGCTGCTCGCGACGGCGGCCGGCGCGCTCTGGTGGCGTCGGCGCTTCCACGGGACGGCCGCGTGAGACGGACCTCCCGGCTCGCGACGCTCGCGCTGGCGGGCTCGCTGGCGGTCACCTCCTGCGCTCCCCCGCCGCGGTTGTCCGACCAGGACGGGCGGGTGCAGGTGGTGACCACGACGGGTCTGCTGCGCGACCTCGTGCAGCAGGTCGGCGGCGACCGGGTGAACGTCGTCTCGATCGTCCCCGACGGAGCCGACCCGCACTCGTTCGAGCCGACCCTGCGGTCGGCGCGCGACGCCGCGTACGCCGATGCCGCGTTCAGCAACTACGCGCTGCTGGAGGAGCACGCTGTCGTCAAGGTGCTCGACGCGAACATCGACGCCGCCGCGCCCAACGTCGCGCTCGCCGAGGGGGCGACGAAGTACGCCGCCGAGGTCATCCCGCTCGTGGAGAACCTCCGCCTCGACACACCGTGGCTGGGGCTGCGATCCATCGGCGACGGTGCGGCCTTCGGCGCCGACCGGGCGTCGCAGGTGCGGCTGTCGGCGACGGCCGCGACGGGACCGGGCGACGCCTGGGCCTACCTGACCGGCACGTTCGGCGACACGACGGTGACCTTCGGCTCGGCCGACGGCTTCGACGACGACGACACGGCCGTGCTGCCGCTCGACGCCCACACCCACATGTCGTGGGCGTTCACCGAGCCGGGCGTGTACCGGCTGCGGTTCGAGGCGGCCCTGCAGGTCGACGACGACGGGCCCGAGGTGCCGCGCGGCACCGGGACCCTCACCTTCGCCGTCGGCGTCGACCCGGCACGCGCCGGCGTGGACGACGCGGTGGTCGTCGACGGCGGTCACGCCGACCTCGCCGCCGACGTCGACACCGGCCGTCTCGTGGTGCGCTACGACCCGGACGGGGGCGGCGACCACAGCCAGCGCACCCTCCCGCTCGAGGACGTCGTGGTCGAGGTGCCGACCAAGGCGCTCTCCGAGGTGCCGGCCGAGCGCAGCCTGCGGTTCCTCGGCCGCCCCGGAACGGAGATCTACCAGCTGCCGCAGGCCGTCCTCGGCAAGCACGTGCACGGCGAGATCGACCCCCACCTGTGGCACGACGTCCGCAACGTGATGGCGTACGTGCAGCTCGTCCGCGACACCCTCGTCGACGTCGACCCCGCCGGTGCGTCCGTGTACCGCGCCCGGACCCAGGACTACCTGCGCGAGCTCGACCGGCTCGACGCCACGATGCGCCGCGCGGTCGGCAGCATCCCGACGTCGCGGCGGCACCTGGTGACCTCCCACGACGCGTTCGGCTACCTCGCGAAGGCCTACGGCCTCAAGGTGTCGGGCTTCGTGACCCCGCACCCCGGCATCGAGCCGTCGCTCGCCGACCGTCGCCGGCTCGCGCGGACCATCGCCGACCTCGACGTGCCGGCCGTGTTCCTCGAGCCGAACCTGCGAGCCCGCTCGAGCACGCTCGTCGACGTCGCGCGTGAGCAGCACGTGAAGGTCTGCCCCCTCTACGGCGACGCGTTCGACGCCACGGTGCGCAGCTACGCCCAGCTCGTCCGCCACAACGCCCGCTCCCTCGTCCAGTGCCTCGCACCCCAGGAGAACCCGTGATGCCCTCCACCCGCCCCGTCGGCGGCCCGCGCCCGTCCCGCTCCACGTCCAGGAGGAGCCCGTGGCGGCTGGTCGCCCTGGCCGCCGTCCTGGTGGCGCTCGTCCCGTCGGGCGCGACGGCCGAGGACGACCCCGACCTGCGCCAGACCGTGCGCGGCGACGACCCCGTCGTCACCGACGTGAAGGTGCTCGAGAGCGGCCACGTCGACCTCGGTCCCACCTACGTCGACGGCTCGTGGCGCTTCCTCGTCCACGACGACACCGCGAAGGCCGACCCGTCGAAGCAGAGCACCTGGCGCCTGCCCGAGAAGACGGTGTTCGCCGTGCCGGACACCGTCCGCCTGCCCGCTCCCGACGACCCGACGTACGCGTTCCTCGGCGCGGAGCCGGGCAGCACCGTGTGGGCGCTGCCGCAGACCCAGGCGGCCGGCGCCCCGTGGGTCGGGTGGAACACCCAGGAGCCACGGGTCATGGAGACGATCGACCGCGGCATGACGCTGCGGCTGGAGGGCGTCCAGGGCCCCGGCCGCCTGGTGACGTACCTGCAGTCCGGGTCGTTCGAGGAGCCCGAGGTGCTGTGGACGTCGGCGAAGGACGCCCGGCAGGACTTCTTCGTCGACGTGAACACCCACACCCACGCGAACTGGGTGTTCACGGAGCCGGGGGTCTACCTCGTGCGCGTCAGCGCGATCGCCGACCTCGTCGACGGCGGCACCGCCACGGACACCCAGGTGCTGCGGTTCGCGGTCGGTGACGGCACCAGCCCCCGCGAGGCGCTCTCCGCCACCTGGCGGGGCAGCACGCAGACCCCAGGGTCGACCGACACGGCGGCCGCGGCCACGACGAGCGACGACGGCACGATCGTGACGGTGCTCGTCGTGGCCATCGCCGTGCTCGCCGTCCTGCTGCTCGTCGGCGCCGTCGTGGCCGTCGCCCGGCTGCGCGCCCAGCGTCGCCGCGCGCTCGGCCGGACGGACGTCGCGTGACCGCGGTCGTCACGGGGCCGTCGGCGCGCAGCCGGCCCGAGCCCTCGGCGGAGCGTGGGCTGCGCGTCTCCGGTCTCGCCGTCGACCTCGCCGGTCGCGCCGTGCTGCGCAACGTGGCCCTGCGGGTCGAGCCGGGTCAGGTCGTGGGGCTCGTCGGGCCGAACGGGGCCGGCAAGACCACGCTCATGCGCGCGGTGCTCGGCGTGGTCCCCCGCCGGGCCGGCGAGGTCGTCGTCGACGGGCGCCCGGTGCGGCCGGGGCGTTCGGGCATCGGCCACGTGCCGCAGCGGGTCGACGTCGCGTGGGACTTCCCGGTGAGCGTCGCCGACATGGTCGCGTCGGGCCTGACCGGCACCCGCTGGACGGGCTGGCGTCCCGGTGCAGCCGGCTGGCGCGCCGTGGCCGAGGCGCTCGAGCGCACCCACGTGCGCGACCTCGCCGATCGGCCTGTCGCCGAGCTCTCGGGCGGTCAGCGTCAGCGGGTGCTGCTGGCGCGCGCGCTCGTGCTGCAGTCGTCGGTGCTGCTCCTCGACGAGCCGCTCACCGGGCTCGACGTGCCGGCCCAGGACCTCATCACGTCCCTCGTCCGCGAGCTCGCCGACGACGGCCTCGCCGTGCTGATGTCGACCCACGACCTCGTCGGCGCCGTCGACCAGTGCGACCGGTTCGTGCTCGTGAACGGGACCGTGCGCGCCGACGGACCGACCCGCGAGGTCGCCGCCGACGTGCAGGCGTGGGTCGAGACGTTCCGCACCCGGCCCGACAGCGCGCTCGTGCGCGCGCTCCAGGCGGTGTGACGTGGGGTTCCTCGACTTCCTGGCCGACCTCGTCAACCCCGACCTCGCGTTCCTGCCCCGTGCCCTGGCCGTCGCCGTCGCGTCGGCGCTCGTGTGCGGGGTCGTCGGCTGCCACGTCGTCCTGCGCGGGACGGCCTTCATCGGCGACGCGGTCGCGCACGCGGTGTTCCCGGGCCTCGCGGTCGCGTTCGTGCTGTCGGCCAACCTCGTGCTCGGCGGCGCCGTCGCCGGGGTGCTGACCGCCGTGCTCATCGCCGTGATGGCCCAGAACCGCCGGCTCCGGGAGGACTCGGTCATCGGCGTGCTGTTCGTGGCGGCATTCGCACTCGGTGTCGTGATCATCGCGCAGGCGCCCGGCTACGCCGGCTCGTTGCAGCAGTTCCTGTTCGGGTCGATCGCCGGCGTCGACGACGGCGACCTCGTGGCCGTCGGCGTCGTGACGGTCGTCGTCCTCGCCGTGTGCGCGTGGCTGCACCCCGAGCTCGTCAGCGTCGGGCTCGACCGCGAGGGCGCTCGCGCGCAGGGGGTGCGCGTGTTCTGGGTCGACCTCGCGCTGTACGTGCTGATCGCGCTGAGCGTCGTGGTGAGCGTGCAGACGATCGGCAACGTGCTCGTCCTGGCACTGCTGGTGACCCCGGCCGCCACGGCGCGGCTGCTCACCTCCAGGCTGGGGGTCATGATGGTGCTGGCCCCGGTGATCGGAGCGGTGGGCGCGTTCGTCGGGCTCTACGTCTCGTGGACGTGGGACCTCCCGACCGGCGCCGTCGTCGTGCTGACGCTCACGGCCGTCTTCGTCGTGACCTGGCTGGTCGCGCCACGGCACGGGATGCTCGCGGCCTGGACCGGCCGTCGACCGGCTGCGGCGCGGGGCGTCGGGTGAGGGAGCGGCTGCCCGTGCTCTGCGCCGGGCTTGCTGGCCTGCTCGGCGTCGTGCTGCTGGTCGTCGCGGTCGTCCTGCCTGACACCGAGTCCGACGCCGTCAAGGGTGCGGCGAGCGCGCCACCTGAAGCTCGGGCGTCGACGTCGTCGGCTCCGCAGGCAGCGTCGCGAGGCGCCCAGCCCGACCCGGCTCAGGTGCCCGTGGCCCAGCTGCCCGACGGCGCCTGGATCGAGGCGACGGCAGCGTCGACCGGGGTCGAGGCGCGGGTGCTGCGCGCGTACGCCGGCGCGGCCCTGCGCCTGGAGCGCGAGCAGCCCGGCTGCCGGCTCGGGTGGAACACGCTCGCGGCCATCGGCGCGGTCGAGTCCGAGCACGGCACCATCGACGGCTCCGTCGTCACCGACGACGGTGTGGCCGACCCGCCGATCATCGGCGTGGCGCTCGACGGCGGCGACGTGCGCGCCCTCAAGGACACCGACGACGGCGAGGTCGACGGCGACGACCGCTGGGACCGTGCCGTCGGCCCCATGCAGTTCCTCCCCTCGACCTGGGAGCGGTGGGGCGCGGACGGCGACGGCGACGGACGCGCCGACCCGCAGCACGTCGACGACGCCGCCCTCGCCGCTGCCCGCTACCTCTGCCACGGCGAGCGCGACCTGACCCGCGGCCCCGACTGGGTGGCGGCGATCTCCTCGTACAACGAGGGCAGCGAGTACCACGCCCGCGTCCTCGAGCAGGCGCGATCCCTGGCGTCGCTCGCCGCGCGCTGACGAGCCCGCGACGTCAGCTGTCGGCCCCGACGACCGACAGCAGCTGGAGTCGTTCGTAGCTGTCGGAGCCGGGCGCTGCCGTGTAGACCAGCAGCATGTGGCTCTGCTCGGGGTCGAGGAGCGTGTGGCAGTTCAGCTCCAGGAGCCCGACGGTCGGGTGCTGGTAGCGCTTCACGCTGCGCGGTCGGATGCCCACCTGGTGCTCGCTCCACAGCGCACGGAACTCCTCGTTGGAGTCGGTGAGGAGGTCGACCAGCTGCTGGGCGCGCGAGCCGGGGCCGCGCAGGGTCGCGATCTCCCGCAGGCCCGAGACGTACATGCGCGAGTAGAAGTCGTGGTCCTCCGGCGGGTGGAGGTCGCGCGCCGCCGGCTCGGTGAACCAGCGGTAGCCGATGCTGCGGGCAGGACCCGCCCGCTGGCTCAGGTCGCCGACCAGCGCGACGCCCAGCGGCGTCTGGCGCAGCGACTCCCCCAGCTCCGTGACGATCTCGGCGGCGGTGTCGACGAGGCGGTCGAAGATGCGCAGCATCCCGGGGCCGACGTGGTGACTCTCCGCGCCTCTCAGGGGTGCCCGGTGGCCGGCGAGCCGGAAGAGGTGGTCGCGCTCCTCGAGGGTCAGGTGCAGTCCCTGGGCGATCGACGCCACCATCTGCTCGGACGGCTGCGGGCCGCGCTCCTGCTCCAGGCGCGCGTAGTAGTCGGTCGACATGTGGCACAGCACGGCGACCTCCTCGCGGCGCAGCCCCCTGGTGCGACGCCGCGGCCCGTGGGGCAGGCCGACGTCCTCAGGCTGCAGCGACTCCCGCCGGAGCCGCAGGAACTCCGCGAGTCCCGACCGATCGATCATGCGTCCATCCTGACCGACCAGGCGCTCCCGATCCACGGACCGACAGTCCCTGGATGTCCGCAGGCGGATGCCGCACGGTGGGGACGTGCCCCGAACCCGGGGCCGCAGGACGCACCCAGGAGCGAGCCCATGCCGCGCAGGACCCCCGACATCACCCTCCCCGACCTCACCGGGCGACGCGCCGTGGTCACCGGCGCGAGCGACGGCATCGGCCTCGGCATCGCCGGGCGACTGGCCGGCGCCGGCGACGAGCTGGTCCTCCCGGTCCGCACCCTCGACAAGGGCGAGCGGGCCGCCGAGCGGCTGCGGAGCGAGCACCCCGGCGCGAAGGTGACGACCCACCCCATGGACCTGTCGTCGCTGGCCTCCGTGGCGGCCTTCGGCGAGCTGATGCGCGCCCAGGGCGCGCCGGTCCACCTCCTCGTCAACAACGCCGGCGTCATGACCCCGCCGGAGCGCCGGACGACCGCCGACGGCTTCGAGCTCCAGCTCGGCACCAACCACCTCGGCCACGTCGCGCTGACGGCGCACCTGCTGCCGCTGCTCGTGGCCGGCCGGGCCCGCGTGACCTCCCAGACGAGCGTGGTCGCACGCTCCGGCGCCATCCAGTGGGACGACCTCGACGGTGAGCAGGACTACGACGCGATGCGGCTGTACCGGCAGTCGAAGATCGCCGTCGGCCTGTTCGGGCTCGAGCTCGACCGGGTCAGCCGCCGGGAGGGCTGGGGCATCACCAGCACCATCGCCCACCCCGGCGTCGCCCCGACCAGCCTGCTCGCCGCCCGCCCCGAGATGGGTCGCCCCTCGGACACGCGTGAGGTGCGGCTCATCCGCTGGCTCTCCGCCCGCGGCATCCTCGTCGGCACCGTCGACAGCGCCGGCCTCCCCTGCCTCATGGCCGCGACCTCCCCGACCTCCGACGGCGGCGAGTTCTACGGACCCCAGGGCCTCGGCGGCACCTCCGGCCACCCCGGCCTGCAGAAGCTGTGGAAGCCGCTCGACGACGCCGAGGCCGCCCGACGTCTGTGGACTTGGTCCGAGGAGGCGGCGGGGGTGACGTTCGCTCCCTGAGCATCCGTGCCCTCGCTCGAAATTTTCAGGTGAGGCTGCCGGGATCCATCCGACGGCCGCTCCGCGGCACAGGGCGGGGCCCACTCGATTCACGGTGCCCGATTCACCCATGAACGAGGGCCCCGCACAGACGACGAGGACCCCGCACGGGACTGCTGCACCGACAGGTGCCAGCTGTCTCAGTCGTTGAGTCGCAGCGACGCGACGTCCTCGTGCCGATCGACGATTCCAGCCGAAGAACCTAATTACTCAGTATGTCCCTGTCGGTTCGGCAATCGATCCTCCGGAGCTGGGGCAGCGGGGCCGAGACCGGCGAGAAGACATCTGGCGGTGTCGGTGTACCAGCTCAATGGTCACAAAACGCGTACAGGTGCGAGGCAACGTGTCACGCTGGCGTCGGTCGTCCTTTCGGCCTACGTCTAGGTGACGGGCCAGATCTGGTTCGCACTGGTACCGCTTTCCTACTTCGTCGACGTGGAAGGTCGATCCATGGTTACTGCATCCGTCGGGATCCCCGAGATCAACGTGGGTGACACGGTGAATTTTGTGATTACCAGCAATCCGACGCTTGCGGTCCTGGCGGTCTACCCGACTTCCGACCAGCTGCTCATCATTGCTGACCCAAGCACGGGCGGCGATCCGGACTTCATCGTCACGATGTATGAGGCCGGAGGCGACGGGACGGCCAAGATGTCACTGGAGTGGACCGACGGCAACGCGGTGATGGCAGACGACGGGTCGGCACCGGTGCAGGACGCGATGATGCTCGGAGCGGGGCCGCCGGCTCAGTTCCTCCTCACTGACACAGGAAACGGAGTCACAATGCAGGTGATCTTCCCTGGGGAGCTCGGCTACCTCGGCGCCGCCGTCACAACAACCCCCTCCGCCCTCACTAGCGGACACCCGAGCCCCGACGCGTCCGGGTTTTATTCGATCACGGTGGAGCCCTGAAATGGCCCAAGCAATCGCCCTGTACAACCTCGGGCTGACCATCTACCGCGCGCTCCAAGTCATCGCAACGCCCGGTTCATCCAACGCGCAGATCGCGGCTGCCATCGCGACCATCAACACCACGACAACCGCGTACCAAAACACACTGAGCAACATGTGGAACTTTCTGCAGCCGTACTTCCCGCACTACAACCAGCGCTACGTGACCGCGTTCCAGGACTGGGTGGGCAACGGTGTCACACGGATCGACACAGCACTCGCGCCCGTGATCATGGACGGCAACGCCCACGGCGGCGTCTACTCCCAAGCAGTGCTGGCCGCCCAAGCCCCGGACCTGATGGTCTGTATGGGCGACCTCAACGCCTTCCGCAACCCATACAACGCCCAGCAGTTGGAAGTCCCTTACTACAACGCCCCCGGACAGGCTCTGCAACTCCCTGAGCGCGAAGAGATCCTTCCGGGCGATTTTGACCCCGACACGATCGGCCTCCCGACCGACACAGAGTGACCTCACCGTTAGCGCAGCGGCGCTTTACCCTCGCCCTTCGCGACGACGTGCGGAGGGCGAGAGCAACTCCTCCATACAGCTCGTCGACGAGAGCCGCTGCAACACGGTCTCGCACCTGCCCGTGACGACTGACCTCCCGCAGTCCGGTGTGGCCGCAATGATCGATTCACTGACGCATTCGATCCGCGGGTGGTTCGATCCGGCGCCCGAGCTCTGCGCTCCGCCAGCCCCGTCCAGCCCTCAGCGAAGGCGACTTCCCCCGCGAGAAGTTCCGTGAGCGCCTCAACACCATCACTCGCCGCAGAGCCACCGTCTCAGAACGACTTGTGAGCACACGGTCTGAGCTCGACTCCGGGCTGGCCACGCTCACCAGCCTCATCCAGTCCATGACCAACCTCCAGGACCCCTACCGTTGGGCGACCGACGATGCACGCCAACGGATCAACCAGGCCTTGCTCGACGCCGTTTATGTCAACGACGCCGCGACCCTCACCGACGAAAAGGGCACCCCAGCCCTCGAACTTCTCCGCGACGCTCAGAAGGCCTTCCGGAGCACCAACGACCCTGTCGCCGAGATCCTCGCCCGTCCTACGGTCCATGCCCCAGAAGACGACGAAACCCCCGGCCAAAAAATGGCCGGGGGTTCGAAGACTCACCTTCTGGTGGAGCTGCCGGGAATCGAACCCGGGTCCTCTGGCGCTGAGTCAGGACTTCTCCGGGTGCAGTGCGTCAGATCGCTTTTCTCAGCCCCGGTGCTCGGACGAACACGTCACCGACAGGCTCAGTCACGAAAAAGTCCCGACCGCGTCACGTGACGCTACGCGGCCAGCAAGTCCCCTAGATGAGACAGACGATCCGGGACGGGGACGCTCCCGGGTCTGCCCTTCACCAGTCGCTGTCAGGCAGCGAGGGCGAAGTCAGTGCGCTTGGAATCGGCACTTATGGGTTGCGACGAACGTTAAAGAGATGACGTCGCGTTCTCTACCCGCTTCTCCTGAGTCGAACGACCAAAGTCGAAACCGATCAGCCCCTCTTGAGTTGTCAACCACGCCCACCCTCGCGGGCACGGCGTCTCACCACTGTACAACCCCAGGCCCCCGTCGAAGATTCCCGACGCCCGAGGTCGGTGGCCAGGCACCCGCAGCAGCGCTGCTCAGGATGCCCAGCCACCGACACGCCGTCCCACCGGCGCTGAGGTTGCCCAGCCACCGATGGAGGGCGGGACGGTCAGCCGAACACCGACTGCGCCCACTCCGGGTGGTCGATGAACGGGTTGCGGTTGCCTTGATACTGGGAGTCGATGATGTCGTTGCGCCGCTGCTCCGCCGACGACGGCGGGGTCCTGCGCGTGCCACTGCAGCAGCACCGAGATCTTCCCCAGGTACGGCGTGCTGCCGTTGACCTGGTTGTTGGCCTCCAGGTCGGCGAAGCCGTCGCCGCCCTCGTAGCGCACCGCCATGTACATGACCATCCGCGCGACGTCGCCCTTCACGGCGTTCGGCGGCTCGAAGGAGTCGCCGTCGGTCAGGCACGACGAGCAGTTGCTCACCGTCGACCCGCCGGCGTCGAAGTCCTTGTTGCCACGCGTGCCGTTGACCTGCACGTCCTCCGGCCGCAGGTGGTGCAGGTCGGTGCCCGGGCCGGCGGAGGTGCCGAAGTCGCCGTGCGACTGCGGCCACACGTGCTCGCGGTTCCACTGCCCGGTGTTGCCGCCGTTCGCGGACTTCGCGCGCGAGACCTGCGAGTAGAACAGCCGCACGTTGCTGCTGTTGTTCGGGTCCTGGTCGGTCACCTTGAGCGCCTCCCAGACCGCGGAGTAGGAGATCGTCCGCTGCACCGAGATGATGTCGTGCAGCTCGTTCTTCAACGCCTCCCCGCTGAGCCCCTGGGCGCTGTCGTAGTAGCCGTCCCGCGGTGCGGCGTCCGCGGCACGCGGCACCACGGTCAGGACGAGCGTGAGGATGATGGTCAGGCCGGTGTACCGGGACGTGCGCCGGCTCGTGGCCGCGCACCCCCGTCCGGCTCCCCCGAGTCGGTTCATGGGCACACCCCACACCATCGACGACACGACGCGCCAGAGGGCGCGCCGGAGTTCACCGGATGGTCACACAGGGCGTCACGTCGTGGTCGGCGCGCGCTCCGGGTCGGCCGAGCGTCCGTGCACGAGGGCCGCCGCACACACCGACGCGACGACCAGCAGCCCGACGCACATCAACGTCCCCGTCCGGAAGCCCGGGCCGAACACGTCCGGAGACGCGAAGTCGGCGCCGGCGATGCCCGCCAGCGGCGGGATCGCTGCCACCGCGAGCAGGCCGGCCGTGCGGGAGACCGCGTTGTTGATGCCCGACGCGATCCCGGCCTGCTCGTCGGGTGCCGCTGCGAGGACGGCGGTCGTCAGCGGCGCCACCAGGAGCGTGATGCCCAGACCCAGCAGCGTCGCGCCCGGCAGCACGTCGACCCAGAAGCTCGCGTCGGCACCGACCCGCAGGAGCAGCAGCAGCCCGGCCGCCGACACGAGCGGCCCCACCGTCATCGGGATCCGCGGCCCGATCCGCTGCCCGAGCGCACCCGCGCGCGACGACAGCAGCAGCATGAGCACAGTAAGTGGCAGCGTCGCGAGGCCCGCCTCGAGCGGCGTGTAGCCGGCCACGTACTGCAGCTGCAGCACGAGCAGGAACATCGTGCCGCTCAAGGCCGCGTAGATCGCGAACGTGCAGAGGTTGGCGGCCGTGAAGACCCGGTCGGCGAACAGCGACAGCGGGACGAGCGCGTGCGGCGAGCGCGCCTGGTGCACGACGAACGCCACGAGCAGCACCACGCCGACGAGCGCCGACCACCACGTCTGCTCGACCAGCCCGTAGGTGAGGAACGCGAGCGTGCCCACGGTGAGCGCGGCACCCTCGACGTCGAGCCGGGTCTGCGCGCCCCGCGACTCCGGCACGTGCCGCAGCGTCACCCACACCACCGCCACGGAGAGCGGCACGTTGATCCAGAACACCGAGCGCCAGCCGACCGCGTCGACGAGCGTGCCGCCGACGAGCGGACCCAGCGCGGTCGTGACGCCCGCCAGGCCCGACCACAGCCCGATCGCCCGACCCCGGTCCTCCGGACGGATCGACGCCGAGATGATCGCCAGGCTCCCCGGCGTGAGCAGTGCTCCCCCGACGCCCTGCAGCCCCCGGGCCGCCACCAGCACCTCGATGGTCGGAGCCACCGCGCAGAGCACCGACGCGGCACCGAACCAGACGACACCGACCACGAACACCCGACGTCGGCCGTAACGGTCGCCCAACGACCCGCCCACGAGGATGAGCGAGGCGAGCGCAAGCGTGTAGGCGTTGACGGTCCACTGCAGCCCGGCGACCCCGGCCTGCAGGTCGTCGTCGACCGCCGGCAGCGCCAGGGTGACGATCGAGCCGTCGAGGAACGCCATGCCCGTGCCCAGCACCATCGCGGCCACGAGCCAGCGGCCCGCCGCCGAGTCGAGCCTCACGCCTCCCGCCCGAACAGGGCTGCGCCGTTGTGCCACAGCACCCGGCGCAGCCAGTCGTCGCCGAGGTCGAGGCGCTGCAGCACCTCCACCTGGTGCGCGTAGGCGTAGGGGATGTTCGGGTAGTCGGTGCCGAACAGCACGCGGTCGCCGAGGTCGGCCAGCCGCGGGCGCAGCACCGTCGCGAGCTCGCGAGAGCCCTCCCAGAAGTCGACGAGCACCATCGTGGTGTCGAGGCGGACCTCGGCGAAGCGGTCGGCGAGGTCGAGGAACGCCTCGTACTCCGGCATCCCGAGGTGGGCCACCACGATCCGCAGCCCCGGGAAGCGCTCGAGCACCCGCGCGACGCCGTCCGGACCGGTGTGCGCGCCGGGCGCCGGCCCGGACCCTGCGTGCAGCACGACGGGGGTCCCGCTCTCGGCGAGCGTGCCCCACACCGGGTCGAGCAGCGGGTCGTCGGCGGCGAAGTCGCCCACCTGCAGGTGGGCCTTGAACACCTCGACCCCGGACTCGACGAGGGCCGGGACGTAGGAGGCGGCCTCCGGCTCGGGGTAGAACGTGGCCGACCGCAGCGCCTCGGGCACGCGCTGCGCGAGGTCGAGCGTCCAGTCGTTCATGAACGTCGCGACGCCGGGGCGGTGCGCGTACGAGAGCGCCGAGAAGTGCCGCACGCCCATGTCGCGCAGATGCGCGACCCGCTCCTCGTCGCTGCCGCGGTACGTGATCGGCCAGGGCCTGCCCAGGAGCGGCCCGGCGGCGTCGAAGTACGCCCAGACCTTCGCCAGCACCTTCGGGTGCATGAAGTGCACGTGCACGTCGAACAGTCCGGGGAGGTCGAGGGACGCCGCGAGCGTCGGCAGGTCGGCGTCGGCCAGCCCGCGACGGTCGGCGTCCGCCGAGGTCATCTAGCGCATGCCCTTGATCTTGCGGCCCAGCTCACGCTGCGCGTCGGCCTTGGCCTGACGCTCGGCGATGGCGTGCCGCTTGTCGTACTGCTTCTTGCCGCGGGCGAGCGCGATCTCGACCTTCGCGCGACCGTCCTTGAAGTACAGCGAGAGCGGCACGATCGTCAGGCCCTTGGCCTGGATGCGCTGCTCGATCTTGTCGATCTCCTGACGGTTCAGCAGCATCTTGCGACGTCGCCGCGTCTCGTGGTTGGTCCACGTGCCCTGGCTGTACTCGGGGATGTGCACCTGGATCAGCCAGGCCTCGCCGTTCGCGATCTCGCCGAAGCCGTCGACCAGGGACGCCCGACCGGCACGCAACGACTTCACCTCGGTACCCGTGAGGACCAGGCCGGCCTCGTAGGTGTCCTCGATGTGGTAGTCGTGGCGCGCCTTCTTGTTCTGCGCGATGAGCTTGCGCCCGGTCTCCTTGGCCACCGACCCATCCTAGTGCGTCGGGCCACACGGCCCCGGGCCGGTCACGGCGGGCTGGTCAGAGCCAGCCCATGGGGTTCACGGTGACGCCGTTGGCGATGACCATGAAGTGCAGGTGGCAGCCGGTGGAGTAGCCCGTGCTGCCGACGTAGCCGATCACCTCGCCGCGCGAGACCCGGGCGCCGGCGCTGCGGGCGAACCCGGAGAGGTGGTTGTACGTCGTCACGATGCTCTGGCCGCGCTTGATGCCGTTGGCGAGGATGACGCGGTTGCCGTAGCCGGCGTTGTAGTACTGCTGGATGATCGTGCCGCTCGCGGCGGCGCGGATCGGGGTGCCGCAGCCGACGCCGAAGTCGGTGCCGTCGTGCAGCTTGTACACGCCGGTGACGGGGTGCACGCGCATGCCGTAGGGCGACGTGATCGGGCCGTTGACGGGGTAGGACAGCGCACCGTTGTCGTCGCCGCCGGAGAGTCCGCCGTTGTTGCCGCTGCCCCCGCGTCCGGCGCGCTCGCGGGCGCGCTGCCGCTCGAGCTCGCGACGGGCGAGCTCGGCGAGCTCGTTGTTGAGACGGTTCCGCTCGGCCTCGTAGGCGGCGAGCAGACGCTCGTCCTCGACCTTCGCGGCGCGGGCCTTCCCGCTCGCGTCGGCGCGGGCGTCGACGAGCTTGCCGACCTCGGCGGTCTGCGCCTCGGCGGCAGCCTCGAGCTCGGTCATCTTCTGGAGGTTGGCGGCGGCGGCCTGGCGGGCCACGGCGACCTGGTCGCGCAGCTTCTCGACCTTGTCGCGGTTGAGGCGCAGGATGACCTTGGCGGCCGCGAGCTTCTGCATGCGCGAGACCTGCGCGTCGCCGACGGAGGCGTTGAGGCTCATCCGGTCGGTGAACGTCGACGGGCTCTCGCCGCCGAGCAGCTCGCCGAACGCCTTCATCCCGCGGTCGCCCTCCTGCACGGTCTGGACGGTGAACGCCTTCACCTCGTCCTCGGACGCCTTGAGCCGCCGCTCCCCCTTCTTCAGGTCGGCGACGGCCTTGTCGAGGGCGGCCTGGCTGCGGTCGAGCTCGGCCTGCATGCGGGCATCCTCGGCCTGCGACACGGCCAGCTGGCCACGGGTCTTGCCGAGCGTCACCCGCGCCGACGAGAGCTTGGCCTGCGCGGCGTCGAGCGCCTTCGCGGCCTTCGCGTACGCGGCGCTGGAGGAGTCGAGCGACTTCTGCGCGCCGTCGATCTTGCCGTTGACGCCCTGCCGCTGACGCTGGAGGTCGTCCTTCTTGTCGGCCAGCACCGGGTTGGTCAGCCCGACCACGAGCGCGCACGTCGCGAGGAGCGCGAGCACGCCCCGACCCGCGTGACGACGCGTGGCGGTTCGATGCGGACGGGACGACGTGCGGTGGGACATGGGACCTCGGCCTTGGGGAAGGAGAACTGCGAGGTGACCCGCCGCGAGGCGGGTGGTGCAGATGTTACTGGTGTGACTCTAAGCCATCACGGTCACACGTCAAGGTACTTGCGGGTCATCACGAGTGTCGGGACGAGCGCCAGGAGCATGGCGAGCACGGTCGTGTAGCCCATGACGGCGGCCGCCTCCTGCCATCGGATCCAGGTGGTCAGCTCACCCAGCTGGGTGCGCAGGTAGCCGTAGACGACGAACGACATGAACGCCGCCAGGCCTCCTGCGGCGAGCGCAGCCGACACCAGCGCGGCGAGCAGCGACTCGAGCACGAACGGCAGCTGGATGTGCCAGCTGGAGGCGCCGACGAGCCGCATGATGCCGATCTCGCGACGTCGGGCGTAGGCCGTCATGCGGATGGTGTTCGACACCTGGAGGATCGCCGCGACGATGAGCAGCAGCGACGTGGCCAGCGCGGCCCAGCGCATCTTGTCGAGGATCTCGAACAGGGGCCCGAGCAGCTTCTTCAGCGACTGCACGTTGCCGACGCCGTCCATGCCCGAGACCTGGCTGACGAGACCGTCGAACTGCTGCGGGTCCTTCAGCGTGACGAAGTAGGACTCGGGGAAGTCCGACGGCTCGACGGTGTCGAGCTGGGCCTTGCCGGAGTCGGTCTGGCCCAGCAGCTCACGTGCCTTGTCGTAGTTCTCCTGCGGGCTGCGGACGTCGTAGGACTTGACCTCGGGGTTGGTCGACAGCGCCTCGCGGACGGCTGCGGTCTGGTCCTTGGTCGCGGCACCCCCGACGCACGTGGGCGCCGTGGAGTTGTCGGTGCACAGGTTGACCTGCACCTGCAGCCGGTCGCCGTAGAACTGCTCGGTGCGGTCGGCCTGGCTCTGCAGCAGCAGGCCCAGCGCCGCCAGCAGCAGCGAGACGGTCATGGTGACGACCAACGAGATGGTCATGGACGTGTTGCGGGACAGGCTCGCGCGGAGCTCGCTCAGGATGGTGCGCACAGGATCGCCTCAGGACTGGTAGCCGTAGATGCCGCGGGCCTCGTCGCGCACGACGCGCCCCTCGTCGAGCTCGATGACGCGCTTGCGCATCTGGTCGACGATCGAGGAGTCGTGGGTGGCCATGACGACGGTGGTGTCGGTGCGGTTGATGCGGTCGAGCAGCTTCATGATGCCGACGCTGGTGGTGGGGTCGAGGTTGCCGGTGGGCTCGTCGGCGATGAGGATCATCGGCCGGTTGACGAACGCGCGGGCGATGGCGACGCGCTGCTGCTCGCCGCCGGACAGCTCGTCGGGCATGCGGTGGCCCTTGCCCTCCAGCCCGACCATCTCGAGCGTCTCAGGCACCAGCTGGTCGATCTCGGAGCGCGAGCGGCCGATGACCTGCAGCGCGAACGCGACGTTCTCGTGGACGGTCTTGTTGGGCAGGAGGCGGAAGTCCTGGAAGACCGTGCCCACCTGGCGGCGCAGCTTCGGCACCTTCCAGGACGAGAGCTTGTTGATCTCCTTGCCGGCCACGTGCACGCGTCCCGACGTCGGCCGCGCCTCGCGCAGGACGAGACGCAGGAACGTCGACTTGCCCGACCCCGAGGATCCGACGAGGAAGACGAACTCCCCCTTCTCGATCTCCAGGTCGACGGCGTCCAGCGCAGGACGCTTCTGGCCCGGGTAGGTCTTGGTGACCTTGTCGAAGCGAATCACCCGACGAGTCTAGGCACGCGGGTCCACGTCCCCGTGCAGACTCGCCCGCGCTCGGTAGCGTGACGACATGCTCCCCCGCCTGCCCGACCCGCGTCGTCTGCCGGACCTGGTCGAGGCGGTCGCCTCGCTGCTGCCACGGGCCGTGGGGCTGCTCGACTCGGCCGAGGACCTGGTGCGCCGGGCGCACCGGTTGGTCGACGACATCGACGCCACGCGCAAGGCGGCGGACGCCGTCGTCGTGCGCACGGCGGGCACGGTGGCCAGCGTCGAGCCCACGCTCGAGCGGGCCCAGGCGATGGTCGACACGTTCGGGCCCATCCTCGACGACCTCGCTCCGTCGATCGAGCGGCTGGCCCCGACGCTGCAGCGCATCTCCGAGACCACGTCGCCCGACGAGATCGAGGCGCTGGTGGGCCTCATCGACCACCTGCCGATGCTCGTGGAGAAGCTCGAGACCGACATCGTCCCGATCCTGGAGGACATGAAGAACGTCGGACCCGACATCCACGCGCTCCTCGACACCGCCACCGACCTCGCGGGCATGCTCGAGAAGGTGCCCGGCCTGAACCGACGTCGCAGCAGGGCTCGACCCGACTGACGCGCGGTGGCAGGGTCGAGTCATGGCCGACCCCGAGAGCCCCGATGTCGACGGCGCCGTGCCCGAGAAGGACCTCCTGCGCGACTACCTGTACACGGCGCGTGACGCGCTGCGCTGGAAGGTGGAGGGTCTGGGCGAGCTCGACGCGCGCCGCAGCCTCACGCCGACCGGCCTGAGTCTCCTGGGCCTGGTGCACCACACCGCCGTCTGCGCGTGCGAGTACTTCGGGGTGGTGTTCGACCGGCCGTTCCCCGAGCCGACGCCCGACGTCGACGCCGACCCCCACGCCGACTTCGTGGTGCCGGCCGAGGTCAGCCTCGAGGAGGCGCTCGGCTACGTGGACCGCGCGTGGGCGCACGCCGACGCGACGATCGACGCGCTCGACCTGGACGCGACCGGGGTCGTGCCGTGGTGGACCGCTTCGCGCGACGCGGTGACGCTGCGGAGGGTGCTGGTGCACATGATCGCCGAGGCGCACCGGCACGCCGGGCACGCCGACGTGCTCCGCGAGCGCCTGGACGGGCTCGCCGGGCTGCGACCCGACGCCACGAACCTGCCCGACGACGTCACCTGGCAGGACCACGTGGCCCGGGTCGACGCCGTCGCGCACGACGCCGCGGCCCGGCACGACGCCACCTGACCGGGGCCGGGGCCGGCCCGCGGGGGAGGGTCAGGCGCTGGCCTCGGCCTCCTGGCCGCGACGCCAGCGGATGCCGGCCTCGATGAAGTCGTCGATCTCGCCGTCGAGCACGGCCTGGGTCTGGCCCGTCTCGTGCTCGGTGCGCAGGTCCTTGACCATCTGGTACGGGTTGAGCACGTAGTTGCGCATCTGGTCGCCCCACGTGGCCTGCACGTCGCCGCGCAGCGAGTCGAGGTGGGCGCGCTCCTCGGCCTTCTTGAGAGCGAGCAGCTTGGCCTTGAGGATCACCATGGCGCTGGCCTTGTTCTGCAGCTGGCTCTTCTCGTTCTGGCAGCTGACCACGACGCCCGTCGGGACGTGCGTCAGGCGCACGGCCGAGTCGGTCGTGTTGACGCTCTGGCCGCCGGGACCCGACGAGCGGTACACGTCGACGCGGATCTCCTCGTCGGGCACGTCGATCTCGTCGGTCTGCTCCAGCACGGGCACGACCTCGATCGCCGCGAACGACGTCTGGCGCCGGCCCTGGTTGTCGAACGGCGAGATGCGCACGAGCCGGTGGGTGCCCGACTCGACCGACAGCGTGCCGTAGGCGTAGGGGGCCTTGACCGCGAACGTCGTCGACTTGATGCCGGCCTCCTCGGCGTAGGAGGTGTCGTAGACCTCCACCGGGTAGCCGTGGCGCTCGGCCCAGCGCGTGTACATGCGCTGCAGCATCATGGCGAAGTCGGCCGCGTCGACGCCGCCGGCGCCGGAGCGGATGGTCACCAGGGCCTCGCGCTCGTCGTACTCACCCGACAGCAGCGTGCGGACCTCGAGCGACTCGACGGCCTGGTGCAGCTTGACCAGCTCGGACTCCGCCTCGGCCAGGGAGTCGGCGTCGCCCTCCTCCTGCGCGAGCTCGACGAGGACCTCGAGGTCCTCGAGCCGGCCGCGCAGACCCGTGATGCGCTCGAGCTGCGCCTGCAGCGTCGACAGACGCCCGGTGACGCGCTGCGCGTTCGCCTGGTCGTCCCAGAGGTCCGGCGCGCCGACCTGCTCCTGGAGCTCGTCGATCTCGCGCTGCATCGCGTCGAGGTCGAGCACCTTCTCGATGGAGGTCAGGGTCGCGCCGAGCTCCTTGATCTGCTCGGGGAAGTCGGTGGCCACCTGTCGAGGTTACCGGCCCTGTGGTGGGATCGAGACCGTGGCGTGCCTGTTCTGCAAGATCGTCGCCGGCGACGAGCCGGCCGAGGTGGTGCTGGAGGACGAGCACGTGCTCGGCTTCCTCGACGTGCGGCCCGTGTTCAGGGGGCACACGCTGCTCGTCCCGCGCGAGCACGTGGACACGCTGCTCGACCTGCCGGAGCCGATGACCGTGCCGCTGTTCGCGGCGGCCCGGCGCGCTGCCGCGGCGATGTCGAGCGAGCTGGGCGCGCAGGGCACGTTCGTGGCGATGAACAACGTGGTCTCCCAGAGCGTGCCGCACCTGCACGTGCACGTCGTGCCGCGCACGAAGGGCGACGGCCTGCGCGGCTTCTTCTGGCCGCGCACCCGCTACGCCGACGGCGAGGCGCGGGAGTACCGCGACCGCCTGCGTCACGCGCTCGTCGACTGATCGTCACCGCCGGGGGCTTGCGTCACCGTGCCGACTCGGGTTGGCATGGGAGCCATGAACACATCGGGGAACCAGAAAGCACCTGTCCTGCGACGGCTCGTCGTCCTCCTGACCGGCGCCCTGCTCGGGCTCGGCAGCGTGGTGGGCGTCGCGTCGTCCGCGTCGGCCGTGACCCAGGCGCAGGCCGAGTCGGCCTTCCGCGCCGCCGGCATCACGTGGTCGTCGTCGGGAGGCTGCACCACGCGCAGCAACCCGTCGTGCACGTCGTTCGAGGGCCTGCGCCAGACCAGCGTCGACGGTGCGCGCACGCTCAAGTCGGCCAGCGGCTGCGCACTGAACATCACGGGCGGCACCGAGGTCGGCCACGCGTCGGGGACGTACTCGCACTACAACGGCTACAAGCTCGACTTCAGCCTGTCGACCTGCCTGACGTCGTACGTGACGAACACGTTCACGTACGTCGGCACGCGCAGCGACGGCGCGCAGCTGTACCGCTCCGCGTCGGGCAACGAGTACGCGAAGGAAGGCAGCCACTGGGACGTCACCTTCTTCACCTGCGGCGGCTGCTGACGTCGCACCGACCCGTCCACGACCCACGACGCCCACCCCGAGGTCGGGGTGGGCGTCGTCGCGTCTGCGTCTGTCGGTCGCCGGGGCCCGGTCGCCGAGCTCAGTCGTTCGAGACGCCGAACCCGGCGACGGCGACGCGCGTGGCGTCGGCGACGAGGTCGTCGTCGGCCTCGGCGTCCTGGTCGTCCTTGGACGACATGATGGCGATGACGATGGGCGCGCCCTCCGCGCGACGCAGGATCGCGATGTCGTTGCGGGTGCCGTACTTGGCGGCCCCGGTCTTGTCGGCGACCTCCCACGTGTCGGGGACGCCGGCGCGGATGAGGTCGTCTCCGGTGGTGTTGCGCACCATGAGGTCGGTCAGGAAGGCGCGCGCGTAGCCGTCGTTGACGGCCTTCTCGCCGTCGGCCGGCGGGAGCGTGAGCCGGCGCAGGTCGGTGGCGAGCGCCTGGGGCGTGGTGGTGTCACGGTCGTCGCCGGGCGTGGCCTCGTTGAGGTCCGGCTCGATGCGCGACACCTTCGTCGTCCGGTCGCCGATCTCGCGGAGTACTCCTTGCAGCTCCTCAGGACCGCCGAGCAGGTCGAACAGCAGGTTGCCGGCGGTGTTGTCGCTAAACCGGACGGCCGCGTCGGCGACCTCGCGGACGGTGAGCTCGGTCTGCCCGGCCTCGAGCGCCTTCTCGACCTGCGGGGAGAAGTCGACGAGGTCGTCCTCGCTGATTTGCACGGTCTGGTCGAGCACCGACCGGGGCTTCTCGTGCAGCAGCGCGCCGACCGCGATCGCCTTGATCGTCGACGCGTACGCGAACCGCTCCCCCGCCCGGTGCTCCACGACCTGGCCGGTGCCGGTGTCGATGGCGTAGACGCCGAGCCGCGCGTCGTACTCCTGCTCCAGGTCGGCGAAGTCGGCCGAGAAGGTGGGCGACGCGGTGGGCGTGGAGGTGGCGCCGGGGTCGGCGCTGCTCCCTCCGCCGGTGCACCCGGCGAGCAGCAGGGCGGTGGCGACCACGGGCAGCAGCAGGCGACGCATGGCCCCTATTCGACCATCCCCGTCCACATCGACGTGTCGAGGCCGTCGTTTCGGGTACGCACCCCCGGACCCGGTCGCGTGGCCGGGTCCTTCCTGGAGAGGACGTCACCGTGCCCGAAGGTCAGCACCTCTCCAGCACCGGCCCCCGCCCCGACGAGGACCCTGAGGTCCTCGCACGCGGAGCCGCGTCCCTGTTCGGCGCGCTGTTCCTCGCCGCCGGCGTCCTGGGCTTCGTGCCGGGTCTCACGACCCACCTGGACCAGCTGAGCGGCAGCGGCCACCACAGCGGCGCGGAGCTGTTCGGCGTGTTCCAGGTGTCGGTGCTGCACAACGTCGTGCACCTGCTGTTCGGCCTGCTCGGCCTCGCGGCGGCCCTCCGCCCTCGCCTCGCTCCCGCCTACCTGGTGGGCAGCGGCATCGTCTACGCCGCCCTCACGATCTACGGGCTCGTGATCGACCACGGCTCCGACTCCAACGTCGTGCCGGTCGACACCGCCGACACCTGGCTGCACGCCGTCCTCGCGATCGCGATGCTGCTCATCGGCTTCGCCGTCGGCTCGGCGTTGCAGCGGAAGGGGCAGTACACGCGCTGAGGCCCGTGGGCATCCGGCTCTCGACCACCCTCCTCCACGCGGCGCGTTCGCGTCGCGGTAAGGCGAGGTGGGACTCAGCGCATTTCTCCGTGCCTCTGCCTCGTCGGACATCCACCGGCGCGCACGACGAAGTGCTCCGACGGAGACGGGGACCTACCGGCTCGTGGCTCGGTTCTCGTCCGCCCGTATGGCCGCAGCCAGGAATCGCGCGACGCCACTACTCCCCCAGCTAGCTTCCCTCTACGGTGCTCGGCAGATCCAGCTGAACCCCGTGATCGAACCGACCTCAGCGAAGCGTTGGAGGGTGATGGATGGCGAGCCGACCAGCCACGTTGCGACGACCTCACGTGAACGTCGTGCTGCTCGTCGTCCTTCTGTCCGCCTGCGCCTCGGAACCAGTGAGCCAACGCGAGTTCGATCGCCTCAGCGCTGAGGCGCAGGCCGTAGACGTCGCGCTGTCGAAGCGACTGGCAGCAGCCCTTCCGGGATCTCGGCCGATCTCGCGCGCCGCTCATTCTGTCGCGTGCAAGGGATCGGACGCAGAAGAAAGCTTTCTGGTCGAGCGAAGCTTCACCGTCGCCGAGGCGTCGGTCGAGGGTGTGGTCGACTCGGCCGAAGAGGTGCTCCGGGTCGAGGGTTTCGAAGTAAGGGAACCGAGTCCACGGGAGCTCCTTGGACAAAGGAAAGACATCGACGTGAGCGTCTCCGTCTCACGGTCGGGTGCCAGCGACGTCGCCGTCGCCACGTCGTCGTGGACCGCCTGTGTGAAGGTCGCGCGACAGTAACCTGCGGGAGCGGGCTCCAGTTTCGTCTCGCCCGTACCGAGCCGAGGGCACAGGGCGCTCGACCGTCCGGACTGCTCGAGGCAGGCCACCGGAGCGCCCCTGACTTGGCACCTCTGCGGCCGGATGTCAAGCCGTCTTCAGAAGATCGTTCGAACGCTTCTTCCCGCAACTCCTCCCATGGGTTGATCGACGCACACACCGTCGACGCTCCCAGGGGGGACACATCATGTTCAGTTCGCGACGCCGCCGCAGGCAACGCACCACCACCGGTCTCGGCCTCGCCGTCCTGTCTGCCGTCACGATCGCCGCGCTGCTCGCGGCGGCGCCGGCATCCGCGGCCGACGAGCCGGCCACGCCGGAGGGACGGGGCATCGCGTTGCCTGGCGGGTACGAGTCGCTCGGGGACCTGCCGTCGGTGCAGGCCGAGAAGCCGCTCAACGACGCCCTCGACGCGCTGCACGCGCTCTACGCCGAGAAGTACCTCGCCGGTGGAGCCGGCGCCGCGACCGCGCAAGCCGACGGTGAGCCGTCGCTCGACGAGCGGATCGCAGCGGCACGCGCGGAGGTCGAGCGCGTCGCCGGACGGCCGTACTCGGAGGTCGAGCCCGCGCCCGACTTCTCCACCGACGCGTCGACCACGTCCGACTCCGACGCCCAGGTCATGGCGGCGACGCAGAAGGCACTGCCCGTGCGCCACTCCACCCAACGCACCTCCTACTACTGCGGGCCCGCGTCCGTCGCGATGGCCATCCGCGCGTCGTGCAGCGCCTGCGAGCGGAGCCGCTACAACTCCTCCGACACCATCTCGCAGACGACGCTGGCAGCGTCTCGCTACCTCGCGACGACCTCGAGCGGCACGAGCATGTCGCGCATCCCGCTCACGCTCAAGAGGTGGGCGGGCTTCGCGTCCCGCCTCGTCTCGAGCCCGTCGGCGGCGTCCATCAAGAGCGGTGTCGTCAACTCGATCGGCGTCTACAACCGCGCCGTCGTGTACGGGACGCGGGAGCTGGCCGGGGCCGGCAACCCGCACTACAACTACCACTACACGACCTTCACGATCGACCACCTGATCATGGGCTACGGCTACTCCGGCTCGGGCGACCGACTCGCCTACGCGGACCCGGTCGCGGGCCGTTGGACCAACACGGGACAGTCGAGCGCCCCGAGGAAGACCAACGCCATGAGGAACACGAGCATGCGCATCTTCACCCAGCCATGGGGCGTCGTCCTGTGACCTCAGCGCGCAGGACCGCCGCCATCGCCTCGGTGATGGCGGCGGTCGTCCTCGGCACGGCCTCCTGCACGACGACGCAGGAGCCGGAGCCCCAGCGTCAGTTCGCGCTCTCCCCCACGCCGCCGTCGTTCAGGGAGGGCGACGACTACACCGTGCAGTCACGCATCCCGACGGTCCTGGAGGGACAGCAGGCCGTCTACTTCGACCGCGCCGACGGGCGCCTGATCATGTCGCTCTCCGGCACGTCGGAGTCTGGCCAACCCTCCGAGGACGACCCGCGGGGCGGCGCCCTGGTCTCCGTCGACCCGAAGACCCGCGACGTCACCGAGCTTGCCCGCCATGGGAAGCCGGGCTCCCCGCGCTACATCGTCGACGTCACCGTCGCCGGCGAGACCGTGGTGTGGGTCGAGACCACGCAGCCGAACTACGACGCCATGCCGTGGCGGATGTATGCGCTCGACCTCGCGACGGGAGAGGAGAAGGAGCTCGCGTCCTACCAGCAGCTCGGCATCACGGACCCGCCCTGGCCGTCTCCGAACGCCATCCGGCCGCAAGTCGTGGGCGACGACGTCTACGTCGTCGCGGTCGATCGCGTGGACGACCAGCAGAACGTCGTCCAGACATCCGCCTACCGCGTGCCGTTGACAGGAGGCAAGCTCGAGAAGGTCGCGCCGAAGGCGACCGGCGCCTGGGCCGCGGGACGTGAGCTCGACGTCCTCGTCGACAGCGAGCTCGTGCCCTGGGACCCGGACCGTGGGACCTCCGGAGAGGTCACGGACTCTGGGATGCGCGCCGACTGCGGCGCCTTCGCCGCGAGGGGGGTCCGGGTGGCCTGCACGACGGCCGACGGTCGCCGCCGTCTGACGGTCGAGTCGACCGAGCACGGTCGCTCCACCGTCGACCTTGGCAGGAACACGGTGGGGTACCTCAACGGCACCGACGACTGGGTCAGCTTCTCCACCGGCGACCGCGCCTACCTCCTCGACCTGCGGCGCGGGAAGCTCTTCTCCCTCCCCGGCAGCAACGACACCGGCTCGAGTCGTCTGAGCGGAAGCAGCTTCATCTACGTCAAGCAGACGTCCAGCCCGGACGCGATGCGGCTGGTGACGCTCGTGGACATGGACCGGTGAGCACGACCCAGAGACCCGAGGTGCCGATGTCGAGAGGGCCGGATGACCCTGGACAAGGGACGTGCGTCGACCTTCGTGTTCGACCTCGGCAGGAGGAGCGCGGTGGCCGGGCGATCAGTCTGAGACTGGTCGCCCGGCCACGCCCTCCACGCAGCAAGCGCTGACTACTCTCCGCTCCATCCCTCCGGGCACGTGACGTCCGCACAGACGCGGATCTGTGCGTTCACGAAGTCCTTATAGCGGTTCCCGCCGTACTCGTACTCGACCTCGTAGCCAGTTCGGAGGAACACACCTTTCTTCGTCGCCTTCGTCGCCAGCAGGAGCTGGAGCTGGCCCGGTGCGCGGTCGATCGAGGAGAACGTCCGGCCTGACACCTGCGTGATCGTTCCCAAATCAGGGTCACGCGGCGGCGCCTCGTCGTAGACCTGGTTGATCGCGGCTGTCGCAGAACGATCCTTTCCCGCCGCCCACACGCCGACCGTCTCCAACCCCTCCGTCTCGTACACGGGCGTCACGGAGATCACCCTCCCGACGTCGTTGCCGGGCAACCGCAGCGTCTCCATGGAGTCCGTGAAGCTCTCTCCGACCTGGACGTTCACCTGGTAGCCGTGTTCTGCGACTGTTCCCACTGGACCCTCGGGAAGGGAGAACGGCCACCGTCGATCCATCGACTGCTGGGCGAGAAATCCTCCTGCGAGCAACAGCATCAGGGTGGCGACGAGAGCGAGGCGCCGGCGCTCGACCACCCGGCGGAGCTTCGACACGGGTCAGGCCCGGGTCGTCGGGGACATGAACCACATCGCCATTGCGCCTGCTGCGCACACTCCTGCTATCAACACGTCTCTCTGCGCTACGGCGACAACAAGGCCGATGATGCACGTGCCTATGACGATCCGCCGCACTCGCGCCGCGTCCCAGGTCTTCACGGCGTCCACACTAACGAAGGAAGCGGCCATCCTTCGGTGGCCGACAGAGCTTGTCAGCCGTCCGCACCGGAGTCTCAGCACCTGAACGTGGGACCGCTCCTATTCCTCACTCGGCGGGCTCCCGCAGCTGCGACGACGCCTCCGCCGAGACCCGCGTGCGGGCCGGCCAACCGGGTGGCGTGAGAGGAAGCGAGGACAAGCGCTCCAGGCGCACCGTGACCGTCCCGTCCACGACGCCCACGGGCAGGGCGGAGCCCCCTCTCCGGCCAAGTAGCTGCACGACATGTACGAGCACGCGGCGGCGGCATCCGGCCGACGCACGGCAACACGGGCGGCCAGACGCTCCACGTCCTGATCGAGTACGACGTGTTTGGCGGGCACCTCGCCGACAGGCGTCGCAGACTCAAGAAGGTGCTTGACCGGACCTCCTCGGCGTTGGTCGAGAACCCGATCGTCGCCGCCGTCATCCGTACGCTTCTGGCAGAAGACGGACAGCTGACCTCGCCCTCGCCAGAGCCCTGAGGCTTGTCTCAGCCGCTGGCCCCGTCGAAGTTGAGTTGCCTCGGCGGGGCCACTGCGGCGGTTCTAGGACGATCCGTCAGATCTCACGCCTACGCTTACAAACATGGCGAGTGCGGACGTGGAGTCTTATAGACAGCACCAAGTTTGGGAGGTGCTGAAACTGAAGTCAGACGCCTTGTCTACTACGCGATTCGGCAGTTCTCAGCTTGAGCAGTCTCGTCTTCGAACTATCAAGATTCTTCGGTCCGCACTTCGATCACGGTCCAATACAGCGCAGCCACACCTTTACCCGAAGGTCCTCGATGAGCTTCGAGACGTCGTGAACAACATCCAGACCGACGAGTACGCGTTCAGCAACTTTATGAACAGCTACGAGGGGCAGTTGGCGGCCTACGTACGGTCGCTCCCGGGTCCGCCCGCCAAGAACATGCCCGCCGCGTATGTCGAGCAGATTGATGCTGCTGTTCGTCTCCGCGAGAAGGAGATCACGACCCTTAAAGAGGAGGTTGCGACGCTGCGCCAGCAGTTGGCAGAGCAGGAGGCCAGCCTGGAGGCGCACGGCCGAACCATCTCTCAGCAAGAGCAGGCTGTGTCTGCCGCCCGAGAGCAGATCGAGGAGGTCGCGTCCGCTACGGAGGAAACCGTCAACAAGAGCTTCCAAGCGATGCTTCTGAGTTGGAGGAAGGATCGTGACGAGAAGGATGCGGGCTTCAACGAGCGCATGGAAGCCCAGGTTTCATTGCTCACCGCCGCTGCTCAAGTGGGGCAGCGCCTGACTGAGCATGCAGCTGGGAACCTGACAGCAGTAGATTGGGCATCGCGGGCAACGAGGGAACGGCGAAACGGTTTCGGCCTGCGCCTGCTCGCCATTGTTTTCGGTTTTGCGGGACTCGCCCTCGCCTACTACATCGTGGACCGTGCAGTGAAGCAGGACTTCGATCTGACTGTTGGGGATGGCCTACTTCGGGGTGCAGCGATCATCGCGGTCATCGCGGTTGGTGGCTATTTCGCCGCCGAATCGCGTCGACACTATGCAGAATCCGACACGGCAGAGGAAGTCGCGACGGCCATGCTCGCGATCGAGCCGTACTACGCCGGTGCGTCGGATGATGACCGAACGGCAGCACGCAACGCCGTCGGCGAGACAGTTTTCGTGAAGAACGTGTTGTCGCGGTTCACGAGTCGTGATGCTGGCCGGCACAACGAGGCTGTCAGCAGTCAGGACCTCTCCCAGATCGTGGACGAATTGACGAAGGCTCTGAAGGCGGCGCAGACGACTCAGAAGCCGGACGCGAGCGCCTGACGTCGCCCAGGTGGCCGACACCGTCACTACAAGCGGCTCACCATCGCCTCCATCGCCTCGACGCAGTTCTTGAGGTAGTCGGCATCAACCCTGATGCGCTGGCCCATCACGTCGAGCCGGCCCGGCTTCTGCTCGTAGAAGGGGCACCCGCGTGCGTGCGCGACAACGCCCGTCGTCTGGAAGTCGCGAACGTGAGCAATCCCGTCGTCCAGGTCGGAGAACGTGAACATCTCGGGGTGGTCCCCCATGAGCGTCTCCACGTCGGCATCGATCGACCGCAGCACGGCGCTGTACGCCGACGCGGGGCCCATGTACTGGGTCAGGCGATTCTTCACAATCATGTGCACTTTCGGCAGGCCGCGTCCGGCCTCGCGCAGTCGAGTTGCGAACGCGTAAGTGGCGTAAATCTCGGACGGCAACTTCAACCCGTATACCAAAGAGAACGCATTCTGAATGGCGCGCCGGGAGGAATCATCCGCCATGACCGGGAGAACCAGGCGGTCAGTGCACGCCAGCGCGACCTGCGTGTACATGGAGAAGGACGGGTTGGAGTCGATGAAGATCGTGTCGTAGTCGTCCTTCACGAGCTCGATGAGGTCGCGCAACCAGTCGATGACCGAAAGCCATGCGTTGAGCCCCGGCAGCTGCGTGTTCGACAGCGTCGAGATGGCGTTGCTCTGCAGCTCGAGCAGCGGGTCGCCCGCGATCAGGTCGACGTTGGACGGCACCGAGGGGTTGTAGTCGTGAGGCGTGCAAACGTAGTCGCTCGGCGTCACCGACGGCATCGCGTAGGGCGACGGCAATCGGCGCTCGAAGTACCCGCCGATCGTGCGTCGAGGAATCTCGCCCTGCCGCTGGAGCAGGACGGTACTGCCTCCGTTCGTGAGACCGCCCAGGAGCAACTCGGAGAGGTTCGCTTGCGGGCAGACGTCGATCGCGAGGATCTTCTTGCTGGGGTTCTGATGCGCATAAAACGCAATGCTCTGAAACACCAGCGTGGTCTTGCCGGTACCACCCTTGTTGTTCCAGAACCCGTAGACCAGGGACATCGTAGGCTCCTCCGCGGACTTTGGGTACCTCCCGATGTCCACATTGGACAGCATACAGGACGTACAGGACTGAAGGCCGTCTCCTCGACAAAAGTCGCAGCAGGTAAGCCGTGACGCAGTCCAGCACGCGCCAAACCTGCACGTGGCGCCAGCGCCGCGCCCGTCTCGACGGCAGAGACACGCCGCTTCGGATCGGGTCGTCCGGGAAGACCTGCAACGGACCGAGTACGGCCACGCCTCCTGACGCCGACCTCTGGAATCGCGGCGAGATTCATACAGGCGCGAGACCTCGAAGCCGCTGCTCGTTAGCCCGCAGGTTCGCGCAGCTGCGACGACGCCTCCGCCGACACGCGTGTGCGGGCAGGCCAGCCGGGTGGGGTGAGCGGAAGCGAGACAAAGCGCTCCAGGCGCACCGTGACCGTCCCGTCCACGACGCCTACCTGCACCGCTGACACCTCTTCCCCTGCCAGGTAGTCCCCAACCAGCGCACGCGCCGACGCTGCGTCGAGCTCGACGCGCTGGTCGGCGTAGAAGGCGGCCTCGTCGAGACCGTCGGCCGCGGCCAACGCCGCGCCGTCGGCCAGGTTCGCGATTTCCTGACGCTGCAGGTAGGCCGTCGTCGCATTTACGACCACCGCCAGAAGCAGGGCGACCAGCACCAGGAACCCGATCGTCATCACCGTCACGCTGCCCCGCTCGTCCGCGCGCGTCATCGGCCCTCCCGGAACGACCCGTACGGCTCGACGTGCGAGGAGTCGACCGCGACCCCACCGACCTGGTCCCCCAGCACCGACGGCGTCAGCGGCAACGGCTGCACCGTGCTCACCGACACCCGCACCGACGAACCCGGCTGCAGGCACGACGACGGCGTCGGCAGGCACACCACCTCCACGTCGGCCTGGACCCTCTGGTCGCCCAACGCCACGGCTGCTGCACGCTGTGCGCGCTGGGCCGCCGTCACCGTGTCGGGCGCCTGCACGTACGCCCGCGCCGCCGCCTTGCTCGCCGACGACACCGCGTACGCCGCCCGCTGCGCGTCGAACACCGCGAGCATCACGTAGACGAACGGCACCAGCAGCAAGATCGTCAGCCACACCAGCTCCACCGGAGCCGACCCCCGCTCGTCCCTCACGGCTCCACCTGCACCAGCGCCCGCCCGCGCACATCGAGCGCCACCCCCGGCCCCAGGACACCCAACGCCGGCACCCTGGCCCGCACCCGCACGACGACCGCCGGCGCACCGTCGAGCGACGTCCGCGTCGCGCTCACCGACCGCGCGTACCGGGCCGAGAGCGAGTCGGTGATCATCCGCCGCGCCCGCGCCTCCGCGTCCTCGGGCGTCGCCCCCAGCGGCGCGCCCGCCCTCGCTCCGTCCGACGCGGCCGCGGTCAGCGTGTTGCGCACGTGCAGCACCAGCCCGAGCTGCACGATCCCCAGCACCAGGGGGACCAGCAGCACCATGGCGAGCACGAAGTCGACCACCGCCGAACCGCGCTCGCGGCGCATCAGCGCACCGAGCTCAACGCGTCACGCAGCATGGCCGTGAGCTCCGGGCCGGCGACCGCCGTGAGCACCGCGACGAGCCCGGCGGACATGACGGTGATCATCACCCAGCCCGGAACGTCACCCCGTTCGTCGTGCGGAGGCTCCAGCAGACGCGACCTCAGCCGCAGGGTCAGGGACGACATGACACCACTCCTTCAGCTCGACAGACGCAGGCCGACGAGGCCCGGGTAGAACGCGAAGACGACCGTGACGGGCAGGACGAGGAAGACGACGGGGATCATCATGAGGATCTCCTTGCGGCCACCGGACTCCATCAGCTCGCGGCGGGCGGACTCCCGCACGTCGGCGGCCTGCGCGTGCAGCACCTCGACGAGCGGGGTGCCACGGTCGACGGCCACGGCAAGACCCTCGGCGAAGCGCGCGATGCTCGGGACCCCGGTCCGCGATGCCAACGCGTCGAACGCGGCCGGCACGGTGTGGCCGGTGCGAACGTCGGCGAGGACCTGGCCGAGCTCGTCGGCCAGCGCACCCCGCAGGACGCGCAGCACGCGGTCAAGCCCGGCGACGGGACTCTCCCCCGCGGCGACCGCCAGCGCGAGCAGGTCGGCGACGGCGGGGAACTCCTCCGCGAGCCGCTCCTCGCGGCGGTTCACTTGCGAACTGAGCGCCGAGTCGCGCCCCAGCACCCCGCCCACTAACCCCACACCGCACAGGATCAGCAGCACGACCGGCGAACCACCCGACGTGCTCCACACCAGCACCGCCAGGGCCGCGGCTGCCGCGAAGCCCGCCGCACCCCACGTCAGCTGCTGCACGCGGAAGGCGTCGACGCCGTAGGGCGAGCCGAGCCGCACCAGCCGGCGCTCGACGCTCGCCGTACCGCCCGTCAGGCGCCCGACGAGCTCCGCCGCGCCACGCAGCCACGGACCGTAGACCGCACCGACCGTGCTCGACGCCCGCGTCCGAGCGGGCACGAGGTCGCTCAGGTACGGGTCGACCCGCATCGCCGGCGTCGGACGCCGGACCTGCCACCAGGCGACGACGACCAGCAGCACCCCGACCGCCCCCGCGGCGCCCGCCGCCGCCCCCAGCAGCGTCGCCGTCATGCCAGCACCCGCCGTTCCTCCGACAGCCGACCGAGCCACAGCATGAGCCGGTAGGCCACGACGCACACCACCGCGCCGCCCACCAGGACGAGCGCGCCCGCGCCTGTCGCGTACCGCGCGACGACCTCCGGCTGCAGGCTCATCGGGGCCAGCACCACCCACGGGGCGGCGACGGCCAGGCGGGCTGCGTTGACCGTCCACGACTGGCGCGCCTCCAGCTCGCCGCGCGTCCGACCCTCCTCGCGCAGGAAGCCGGACAACGCGCGCAGCATGCGGCCGAGGTCGCCGCCGCCGACGTCGCGAGCGATCCGCAACGCCTCCACGACGCGGTCGCCGGTGGGGTCGGCCAGACGCTGCTTCAACCGGTCGAGCGCGACGTCGAAGCGCCCCGTCGACTGGTAGTCGCGGCCGAACCGCGCGAACGGCTCGCGCAGACCCTCGGGCCCCCGCTCCCCCAGCTGCACGACCGCCTCGGGGAGCGACAGCCCCGCCCGCACGGCCGACGCGAGGTTGTCGACGGCGTCGGGCCACAGGTCGGCGTGCTCGCGGGCCCGGCGACGGGCGCGTCCCCGCAGCGTCGCCACGGGCAGCAGCGCCGCGAGCGTCCCCAGGACGAGACCGATGACCAGCACCCCCGACACCGCCGTCATCACCAGGCCAGCGACGACGAACGACCCGACGCACAGGGCGAGCAACGCAGCAGGCTCCACGTCGGACAGGCCGGCACGGTCGAGCAGCTCGCGAACCCGACGCCGGCCCGGCGTCCGGCGCTGCGGCAGCGGAGCGAGCGCCCACCACACCAGCAGCGCGACACCGGCCCCGGCGCACAACCCGGTCAGCGTGGCCACGGTGCGTCTCCGTCGGCGGCGAGCACCGCGTCGAGGTCGATGCCGACGCGCGCGAACGCCTCGGTCCGCGCGGGTCGCCCGTGACCACGACGCAGCACGGCACCGTCGCGCACGAACACCGTCTCGGACTCGATGTGCCCGTTCTCGACCCGTCCGCTGACCGCCGTGACCTCCTGGACCGCGCGGCGACCGTCGACACCGAGCGCGGTGTGGACGACCAGGTCGATTGACGTCGCGACGGTCGGAACGACGAAGTCGCTGGTGATGTTCGCCCCGGCGAGCAGCGGCAACGTGCACAGCTTCGTGAGTGCCTGCCGCGCGGAGCTGGCGTGGACGCTGGCCATGCCCGGCAGGCCCGCGTTGAGGGCGAGCAGCATGTCGAGCGCCTCGGCCGAGCGCACCTCGCCCACGACCACGCGGCTCGGCCGCATGCGCAGCGCCTCCTTCACCAGCATCCGCAGCGTCACCTCGCCGGTGCCTTCGAGGCCGGCTTGCCGGCACTGCAGCGCGACCCAGTCGGGGTGGCGCCCGCACTGCAGCTCGAACACCTCCTCCACGGTGATCAGCCGCTGCGACCCGGGGATCGCCGCGGCCAGGCAGTTCAGCAGCGTCGTCTTCCCCGCCTGGGTGCCGCCGGAGACCACGACGTTCAGCCCTGCCACGACGCTCGCCCGCAGGAACCGCGCGACGGCGGCGTCGATCGTGCCGAGCTCGACGAGGTCGTCCAACGAGTGCGCCCGCGCCACGAACTTGCGCACGTTGACCGCGCTGAACCCGCGCGCGATCCCGTCGAGCACCACGTGCAGCCGGTGCCCACCGGGCAGCATCGCGTCGACGAACGGCTGCGACACGTCGAGCCGGCGCCCCGACGACGACAGCATCCGCTCCACCAGCTCACGCACCTGCGTGGCCGTGAGGATGACCGACGTCAGCTCGTGCCGGCCCTCCCGCGCGACGAACACCCGGTCGGGCTCGTTGATCCACACCTCCTCGACCGTCGGGTCGTCCAGGAACGGCTGCAACGGACCAAGCCCGGCGACGTCGGCCACGATCCCGCCGACCACCCGGTCGGGCTCCTCCAGCGACCGCACAGCACCCGTCAACGAACGGCGCTCGTGCTCGGCCACCACCTCGTGCGCCACCTCGCGCACCGCGTCGGCGTCCGTCTGCGGGTCGAGCCGCCGACGTCGCACCTGCTCGCGCACCCGCTCCGCGAGCGTCGCCTGCACCGGATCCACCACTGACCTGTCCCCCGAGAAGTCGTGTCGATGCCCAGGACCATGACAAGAACAGCGCGATCTGTGAAGGGGCCGCCCGCCGAAACTGTGGACAAGTGGGACGGACGGACGGAACGACGGAGCCGCCGTCCGGTTCGGCACTCGTTCGCCGGGATCGGCACAAGTGCTCAAGACCGCTGCCACCGCCAAGACATCGAAGATGCCACGAGTCGCAACCTGTCCTGCGAACCACGACGTCCCGAAGGTTGCGTTGCGCCCGTGCTCTTATCGCCCCTTGTTCTTCCCGTCGCGCCGCCGATCCGACGCGATCGACTTCGCGTGTTCGGGACGGCTCCGATGCAACGCCGACAACCTGGTCGTAGACGCGTTCCGTGGAAGCGAGACCGAGCATCCAGAGATGCCGGCCCGAGGTCAACACGGAGAGGGAAACCAAGCCCCCTACCCAGAATCGAGCGACGGCCGGACAGTCCGATTTTGCTGTTCGATGCCGCCCTCTAGCTAACCGGGCTGCCCGCCGCCGCGAGTGAGCGCTGCGAGCATCGCGGCGCCGCCAGGTGCCTCTATCACGGTCCGATCGCCCTGCCCGGCGAGGAATCCGGTGTCCTCGCCACTGAAGACGGCCCGCACGAGCTCACCCACCACGAGGTTTCGGGCATCGTCTGTTGTGACGGCGCCTGACAGGAGCCGGAACGTCTCAAGGGCGTTGACGCTCCGTGAGTTCAAAACCGTAAGGTGCTGGTTCACGCGGTAGTTGCGGAGGCAGAAAGCCAACGCAACCGCAGCGAGCGAGAGCAGCACCACTCGACCGGAGGCACCGCGAACGAAGCGCAGCCACTGCTCAGCACTCGCATCCGCGGTGTAGGCGGGCGGGTCGAGGAAGAACGACCATACGGTGCCCGCGGCGAAGACGCCTGCAGTGAAGAGGCTGGCGACGAGCCACCGCTTCGCTGCCTCTCGGTGGGTGGTCGCTTGCGCCTTGTACTCCGGCGAAAGGTCGCCAGCCGCAGCCTCGACGTTCTTCGAGGCGAGTGCCGCCTGCTGCGACGCGAGCTCTTGAAGCCTCGCTTCATATTGCTGGGCAAGATCGACCAGCTCCTCAATCTGAGCATCGGCGGACGCCGTTCTACGGCTGGAATCAATCCTGACGTAGGGGCGGACGTTCTGTATGAGAGTGTCGCGCAACCGGACGAGGTCCTGTCGAACGTCGACCCAGTCACGGCGTGAATTCCGCCGGGACCCGATGGAGGACTCGATGGCACGGTCGAAGACGACGTGGAAGTCAGCGTTCTGGATTGCGTCGAACGCCGAGGTGGGAAGGTTCTCGTCGCCGAGCTCTTCTCCCTCAACCAGGAGCTCGCGGATCTGGGCCCACAGTCTCTGAGCGTCCGCCCTCCCCGCATCGCTGAAATTCTCGAAAACACGCGACCAGGACATGGTCTGGTCGAGCTCCTCGATCAGCGGCTGAAAGATCCCCATCGCGCGCCTCCGTACAGGTGTTGGGACACCGATGTTTGCACACCCGGAACACAAGTCGGATCGACCGCAGCTCTAGAAATCGGCCGGCGGACGACAAGCCGATCGAGGCGCCGGTCGGGAACATCGTCGTGCGCGATCACCCGGCCGCAGGGGAAGTACCCACCGCCAGGGCATGTGCATCATGCACGGGCGTTCGATTCGAGCGAGGGCGGGACCCCCGTCGCGTGGCGCGCCGCCAGAATCGGCGGCGCCAAGTTCGATTTCATTCCGACCGTCGCGGCTCCGCCCTTTCTCTCGACCGAGACGCTGGTCGGCGAGCGCCGAGTCGGCTCGTACGCGGGGCTCAAGGTGCTGGGCCAGTACGGACGAGCCCTCATTGCGAGAGTCCTACCTCATGCCGCTGGGCTACCTCGCCGCCCTCGCCAACGACGGCCACAACTCCGACCGCAACCACGTCGCGCTGCGTGAGCACGCCCGCCGTCAGGGACTTCAGATGGTCCGCGGCGACAACGCCGAGTACCCGCTCCAGGACTCGTATCGCATCCACGGCGTGGGCGCGGGCGTCCGGCATCGCGGAGCCCCCGCCGTGATGAAGGTGACGACTGGCTCCTACACGGTCCCGGTGTTCTGATGAGCACGATCATGGAGGACAGCCACGACCTCGTCGCCTGGGCGAGCCGGCACGCTCGTGCTCAACGACCAGCGCGCCGAAGCCGCCGTGCTGAACTCGCTCAGCAACCGTGGGCCGGCAGGAGCGGACCAGCCGTACCTGCGGACGTGCGGCAAGCGCGACCCGCTGCCCCCTCATCGAGGCGATGGTCGGAGACCAGCACACGCGGGCTGGCTCGTGCGACCGCTGCGGCGGGGCACGCGCGGAGCACCGGCTCTGGGTGCCCTGCGGCGAGTCCGCGTCCGGGCTGGCGTGCTGCGGCCACTGCCGCCGGACCCTGGACACGTCGTGCGGGAATGCGTTGGTCTGGCGATGACCTACAGCCGGTCAGTGACCCACTCGGAGGATTGGTTGGCCAACCACGCACCCGCCCACATCCTCCGCTGCGTGGGCACGCACAAGAGCACCGGCACGCAGTGTCGCCGTCTGGCCGTGGACGGTTGAGTCGTCTGCGGCCACCACGGCGGCACCTCACCCCAGGTAGTTCGTCGTGCAGCAGAGCGGGTGCAGTTCACGGCTGACGACGCCGCCCGTCAGCTCGTCGAGATGATGAGCGATCCGCAGGTCGATGCGCGTGAGCGAGTCAAGATCGCCCAAGACCTCCTGGACCGCGCCGGGCTCGCCGCGGCTCAGGTGCACAAGGTGCTGCCGATCGAACAGGATCCGATCGAGAAGCTGTTCACCGACTTACTCCAAGACGAGCAGGCGTTGCTGCCCGAGCAGCCCGAGCTCGACGCGCCCGCTGCCGACCAGCCACTTCTTCCGGCTGAAATCGAGCAGCCCACCTCGCGGGAGGTGGAGGATCCCTGCCCCGCGCCCCCCGCGAACGCTGGAGCTGGCCGAGCGAGCGCGGAGCCGCACTCCGCGGCACATCCGGGAAGCGCTGGACATTCTCTGACCAGACCGGGAGCTGAGGTCTGCGGGTTCCGCCACTGAGGGCGGGACCTTCACCAGGCGCGCCGCATCGTACTCCCATGAGCGCAGACCCCAAGCAAGGGGATGGACGGGAAGTTCCAGTAGTGCAACTCGCTCGATGACTTAAGATTTAGTGCTGGAATTGCAGCGCCGAGGGCTCTCACTAAGCGCCAGACAAGGGCGGTACTGAACCTCGCCCTTGAGTCGGCTACCAACACGATCGAGATACCCTTTCCTTGCAGCCCTGCAATCGCGGCTTAAAAACGGCACCACGATCACCGGGCCTTGAGTCCGGCAACAATCCAGGGACAACGAACTGAAGGCCCCCTTGACTATCAATATCAAGGGAGCCTACGATCGGGGCAAACAGAAGGAGATGTCCCCATGAACGAGATCAGCGATCTGCTGCGGAAGGCTCACGAGGCAGTGACTGAGTCCGGCGTGCCGGAGGAGTACCGCCTGGTGGCATTCCGCGAGGCGATCCGTTTCCTCGCTCCGCAGTCCACGGTAGCCCCGCGCGCAGCCGCAACGGGTGCGCCACGACCCGTGTCGGCGTCTGAGACAGCGCGGGAGGGCGAGGCCGACTTTGGGGTTTCCGAGGCTCAGATGTACGACCGCGTGGTGTCCCAGACCGACGCGGATCGAGACAAGCTCGAGCTCCTCGTCCACCTGGACGAGGACGGCCCGCGGATCGACATCGCCGGCATCAAGCTCGGCAAGACCAACGCGGAGCGGACGCGCGCCGTCGCCAAGATCTTGACGATCGTACGTGGCTTCGGTCTAGACGAGGACGCCACCGACTTGGACGTGGTTCGCAGGGAGTGCGCCCGACTCAAGGTGTACGACCAGGGCAACTTCTCGAGCCACGTGTCGAAGCTGGACGGGTTCGTCGTGAGCGGAACCGGAGCCAACCGAAAGATCCGTGCTCGCGGTCCCGGCATCCAGTCCTTCGCCGGGCTGGTTGACGAGCTGATCACCGACTAGCAGAGAGGACGACCGATGACCACCATCCGAGGCTCACCCTGTGCCTGTGCACGACAGACTCATACGTGTCTGTTGCCAGTTCTACGCTGAGCAGACTCCTATAGACGCAAGACCCCGGAAGAAGCGGGGCTCCTGCCGGGGACTGACGTTGTCTTGGTCGACACATCAGACTCTACTCGTACGGCTCGGGCGATCAAGCCCCGGTTGACGCAGGCGCAGGATCTCCGCTTCCTCTGGGCACCCCCAACCCAGAAGAAACAGGAGGGGACACATGTCCTCCATCACCACCGAGCACGACAGCACCAACACCAACGAGAACGACCCGTACGAGCGCCTGTTGTTCGAGATGCCGCGCATCGCCGAGGTCGTGAACGCCTTCGACAGCGAGGACGTGCAGAAGAGCGCCTTCGACGCGCTGGTCTCGGCGATCGGGGCCGACGTGGCTCCGGTGCTCCGCAGCATCCAGCCCGCTACGCCCTCGGAGGCGGAGGGACCGTCCGACAGCGACGAGTCCAAGGGGCGTCGCCGCCGCGCGGGCAAGTCGGCGAAGAAGACGTTCAGCCCGACCAAGGGGCTCAACTTCGCCCCCAGCGGTAAGCCCACGCTGGCCGAGTTCGTCGCCGAGAAGGCTCCGCGCAACCAGCACGAGCGCAACCTGCTCGCGTGTTACTACCTCACCGAGATGATGGGCATCCAGGAGGTGGACGTGAACCACGTGCTCGCCGTCTACCGCGCCGCGGGCTGGGAGGCGCCGACCTCCCCGGACGTCTCGCTCCGTGTCACGGCGAGCAGGACGAGCTGGATCGACACGTCGGCATCCAGCGCGATCAAGGTGATGTGGAGTGGTGACGAGCACATCGTCAGCAAGATGCCGTCGGCTCAGCCCAAGAAGGACGCGGCCTGATCGGCTAGGGCGGTGGTGGCCCCGGTCGACTTCGAACGGGGCCATCATCGTCTGCTTTGCGCCGCCTCCAACGCGAACCGGCTCGGCTGATGGGGCATGCTTCGGGCATGTCTACCTATATCCACTTGCAGGATGCGCAGGGGCAGATCGTCTTGCGGGAAGCACACGTCAGCCCCGCTGAAGCTCGTCAGGGGCTCGAATCCTTCAACGTGATTCGGTGGCAGGATGAGGCCGGCACCTGGGGACAGGACTCCGTCGCCCGGATGGTGAACTTTCTGAAGAATGGTGGAAGCCTTGCAATAGAGGTCGACGACAGATTGCGCGCGGTCGTCGTGTCTTCCACAGGGACGTTCCTGATCACGCAAGACGCCACCCCCGACGAGGACCCCCTACTAGCACTGCCGCCTTTCACTGAGCACTAAGAAGAACCCTCTAGCCAACTAGACCTGGCTCGTTGATCCACAGCTCCTCGACCGTCGGGTCGTCCAGGAACGGCTGCAGCGGTCCGAGCCCGGCGACGTCGGCCACGATCCCGCCGACCACCCGGTCCGGCTCCTCCAGCGACCGCACCGCACCCGTCAACGAACGCCGCTCGTGCTCGGCCACCACGTCGTGCGCCACCTCACGCACCGCATCAGCGTCCGTCTGCGGGTCGAGCCGCCGACGTCGCACCTGCTCACGCACCCGCTCCGCGAGCGTCGCCTGTACCGGATCCACCACTGACCTGTCCCCCGAGAAGTCGTGTCGATGACCAGGACCATGACAAGAACAGCGCGATCTGTGAAGGGGCCGCCCGCCGAAACTGTGGACAAGTGGGACGGACGGACGGACGGACGGTCGCGCCTGCCGTGAGCCGTCTTCCGAACGACGCTGCGTTCTCGCGCCGAGGGCCGAACGATGCTGCGTCCGCGACGGGATCCCGACCCGGACGCAGAGCCCTTCGGGGCCCAGCGCGCGAACGCAGAATCGTGCGTCCACCGGGTCGGAAGCGCGTCGTCGGCCGCTCGAGTACCCCCTGCACTGCACCCCGGCACGGGCTGGTCAAGCGTGTGATCGGTCACGTAGAGTGGACGTGGGACTGCGGAAATGATCCGTTCGAGCTAGGGCGCGCGAACGTGCAAACCGGGAACATGTCCTCTGGGAGTGGGGAGAAGTGGAAGACATGGTGACGACCACCCGCGTGGTGCAGCCGTCGTTCGACGACGACGCCCTCGTTCCGCACGCCTACCTGCGCAGCCTCCTCAGCGAGGCCGCCACCCTTGCCCCGCGCGAGGGACTCGCCGACGTGCTCACGCTCGTCGCGGCAGCCGTCGAGGACTGCGCGCTCACGCCCGACGTCGCGTTCTCGCTCGGCCAGCAGCTGCGCCTCGTCATCGGCGCGCACCCCGCCGACGGCGACCTCGACGCCCACCTCCTGCTCCACGCCCTCCTCTCGGAGCTGATCGAGGTCACCAGCCTCGTCGACGGCGTCCACCTCGACGACCTCGAGCCGCTCGTGCAGCACCTCGTCTCTGTGGGAGACCTGGCCGAGGCCCAGCGCACCACGCGCCTCGCCGACGCCACCCGCGCCCGCGTCCGCGCGCTCGAGAGCAGCATCGCCGCCGACCTCGGCGCCGCCTGACCCTCCGCAGCCCGCTCACAGGAACCGCACAGGTTCCGCACGGACAGGCGACGGACAGTCCGTCCACACTGGACCCATGACCGCGCCCCTCACCCGCGCCGACGGCACGCCCCTTCGCGTCCTCGTCGTCGACGACGAGCCCAACATCGCCGAGCTGCTCATGATGGCCCTGCGCTACGAGGGCTGGGACGTGCGCACCGCCGCCACCGGACGCGACGCCGTCGCGACCGCCCGCGAGCACGGCCCCGACGTGATCGTCCTCGACTGGATGCTGCCCGACGTCGACGGCCTCGAGGTCCTGCGCCGCGTCCGTCAGCACGACGACCGCGTCCCCGTGCTGTTCCTCACCGCCCGCGACGCCGTCGAGGACCGCGTCGCCGGGCTCACCGCCGGCGGCGACGACTACGTGACCAAGCCGTTCAGCCTCGAGGAGGTCGTCGCCCGCGTCCGCGCCCTCGTGCGCCGCACCGGCGTGCTCGAGCAGCGCTCCGACCACGTCGTCACCGTCGGCGACCTCACCCTCGACGAGGACAGCCGCGACGTCACCCGCGCCGGCACCTCCATCGAGCTCACCGCGACCGAGTTCGAGCTGCTGCGCTACCTCATGCGCAACCAGCGCCGCGTGCTCAGCAAGGCGCAGATCCTCGACCGAGTGTGGAACTACGACTTCGGCGGCCAGGCCAACGTCGTCGAGCTCTACATCTCCTACCTGCGCAAGAAGATCGACGCCGGCCGCGAGCCGATGATCCACACCAAGCGCGGCGCCGGCTACGTGCTCAAGCCCGCCGAGACCGCATGAGCCTCACCCGCCGGCTCGTCCTCACCGTCGTCGTGCTCGTGGCCACCGCGAGCCTGCTGGTCGCCGCGGCCGCGACGCTGCTCATGCGCAGCTCGCTCACCGACCGCCTCGACGCCCAGCTCGCGCAGGCCATGGACCGGGCCAGCACCGAGGCGCGCGGCAACCCGCTCGGGCCCGGAGGCGGTCCGAGCGGGCCGGGCGGACGCGTCGACGTCGTGTGCGGCGAGCGTCCCCGACCACCGCTCGGCCAGGCCGCCGGCAGCCTCACCGCCGTCTACACCTCCGACTGCGCCAGCGGCGTGCAGATCACGTCGAGCGGGAGCCTGCGCGGCCTCTCCACCACCGCGCTGCAGCGCCTCGGCAGCGTCGACGCCGACGAGACGCCCCGCACCATCGACCTCCCCGGCCTCGGGTCGGTGCGCGTCGCCGCCACCACCACCCCCGACGGCACCGTCGTCGTGCAGGGCCTGCCCACCGACGACGTCGACCAGACCCTCACGCAGCTGCTGTGGTGGGAGGTGCTGCTCACCGTCGTCGGCGCCGCCGTCGCCGCGGCCGTCGGGGCTGCCCTCGTGCGCCGCCAGCTGCGCCCGCTGCGCGACGTCGCCGCCACGGCGCACGAGGTCTCGGCCCTCCCCCTCGACTCCGGCGAGGTCGGCCGCACCGCCCGGGTGCCCGACGCGCTCACCGACCCCGGCACGGAGGTCGGTCAGGTCGGCGAGGCGCTCAACCGGCTGCTCGGGCACGTCGAGGGCGCGCTGGACGCGCGGCACGAGAGCGAGCAGCAGGTGCGCCAGTTCCTCGCCGACGCGTCGCACGAGCTGCGCACCCCCCTCGCCACCATCCGCGGCTACGCCGAGCTCGGCCGACGCACCGGCACCGACCAGCTCGCCAAGGTGGAGGAAGAGGCCCAGCGGATGTCGACCCTCGTCGACGACATGCTGCTGCTCGCCCGCCTCGACGCCGGACGACCGCTGGAGCGGGAGCCCGTCGACGTGAGCCGGCTCGTCGCCGAGGCCGTCGCCGACGCGCAGGTCGTCGACCGCGAGCGACGCTGGCGGCTCGCCCTGCCCGACGTCGCCGTGGAGGTGCCGGGCGACGCGATGCGGCTGCACCAGGCCGTCACGAACCTGCTGCGCAACGCCACCCGGCACACCCCGCCCGGCACCGAGGTGACCGCGCGGATCGACGTCGACGACTCCACCGTGCGGGTCGAGGTGCACGACGACGGTCCCGGCCTCTCCCCCGACCTGCTGCCCGTGGTGTTCGAGCGGTTCACGCGCGGCGACACCTCGCGGACCCGGGCGTCCGGAGGCGCCGGTCTCGGGACGTCGCTCGTGCGGGCGATCGCCGAGGCCCACGGCGGCCGGGTCGAGGTCGAGAGCCGCCCCGGCAGCACGACGTTCCGCATCTCGCTGCCCCGCGCCTGAGCCCCGCCGCCCACTCACAGACGACGCACAGCGCGACGAGACGAGCGCCCCAGCGGAGCCGTCGAGCATCGACGTCATGCACCCGACGACGACGCTCCGCGCGGCCTCACGACCCGCCGAGCCACCTCACGCCCCGACCCAGCGCGACACCGCCACCCGGCCCCTCGCCCGCCTCTGGCGCGGACGCCCCGAGGACCATCCCGCGGCCCGCCCCGCCCTGCTGCTCCTGCTCGCAGGAACAGCCGCGCTCTACCTGTGGGGCCTCGGCGCCTCCGGCTGGGCGAACTCGTTCTACTCGGCCGCCGCGCAGGCCGGCTCCGCGTCGTGGAAGGCCATGTTCTTCGCCTCCTCCGACGCTGCCAGCTCGATCACCGTCGACAAGACGCCGATGTCGCTGTGGGTGATGGCGCTGTCGGTGCGTCTCTTCGGCCTGTCGTCGTGGAGCATCCTCGTGCCCCAGGCGCTCATGGGCGTCGCGACGGTGTGGCTGCTGCACGGGACGGTGCGCCGGACCACCGGCAACGCCTGGGCCGGGATCGCCGCCGGGCTCGTCCTCGCCCTCACCCCGGTCGCGACGCTGATGTTCCGGTTCAACAACCCCGACGCCCTGCTCGTGCTCCTCCTCGTGGGCGCGACGGCCGCGACGCTGCGCGCTCTCGAGGACCCCGCCCGCGCGGTGCGCTGGCTCGTGCTCGCAGGCGCCCTCGTCGGGTTCGGCTTCCTGACGAAGATGCTGCAGGCCTTCCTCGTCCTGCCGGCGCTCGGTGGCGTCTACCTGCTCGCGGCCACCGTGCCGCTCTGGCGTCGTGTCGGGCACCTGCTCGTCGCGTTCGCGTCGATGGTCGTCGCGGGCGGCTGGTGGGTGCTCGCCGTCGAGCTGTGGCCCGCCTCGAGCCGACCCTGGATCGGCGGCTCGCAGAACAACTCGATCCTCGAGCTGACGCTCGGCTACAACGGCCTCGGACGACTGAACGGCAACGAGGTCGGCTCCGTCGGCGGTGGCGGCGGCGGCGCCGGTGGTGGCATGTGGGGCGAGACCGGCCTCACGCGGCTGTTCGACGCCGAGATCGGTGGTCAGATCGCCTGGCTGCTCCCTGCGGCCCTGCTCCTGCTCGGTCTCGGCCTGTGGTTCGCGGTGCGCTCCGGCCGGGGCTGGCGCTCCGCCCCGCACACCGCCGGGCTGGTCGTCTGGGGCCTGTGGCTCCTGGTCACGGGCCTGACGTTCAGCCTCATGGCCGGCATCTTCCACGCCTACTACACGGTGGCGCTGGCTCCCGCGATCGGCGCGGTCATCGGCATCGGCGGCCACCTGCTCTGGCGTCACCGCACCGAGCTGGTCGCGATCGTCGGCGCGGCGGCCGTGCTCCTCGCGACCACGGCCATGGCGGTCGTCCTGCTGCGACGTGCCGACGGGTTCCTGCCGTGGCTCGCGCCGACCGTCGCGGTCGCGGGCGTGCTCGTCACCGGTGCTCTCCTCGCGCTGCCGGTCGTCCGGCGTCGACTCCCCTACCGCGCCGCACGACACCTCGGCCTCGGCCTGGCCGGCGCCGCGGTGGTGACCATGCTCGCCGGCCCTGCCGTCTACGCGGTCGACACCGCCGCCTCGCCGCACACCGGCTCGATCCCCACCGCCGGGCCCGACACCGGTCGTGGCGGGCCGGGCGGCTTCGGCGGCGGCCGTCCCCCGGGCGGCTTCCCCGGTGGTCGTCCTGGCGCGACCGGCCAGCAGAACGCGCCCCAGGGCGCGCCCCAGGGCCAGGGCTTCCCCCAGGGTCCCGGACCCGCCCAGGGCCAGGGTCAGGGCCAGCCCCAGGGACAGGGCTCGCCCCAGGGCCGGACCGGCACCGGACAGAACGGCACCGGTCAGAACGGCCAGACGGGCGGAGCGGGCGCCGGTGGCCTGCTCGAGGGCTCGACCTCGTCGGCCGAGGTCGACGCGCTGCTCACGCAGGACGCCGACTCCTACACCTGGGTTGCCGCCGCCGTGGGCTCCAACAGCGCCGCCGGCTTCCAGCTGTCCACCGAGAAGCCCGTCATGGCGATCGGCGGGTTCAACGGCTCCGACCCCTCGCCCACCCTGAGCGAGTTCAAGCAGCTCGTCGCCGACGGCGAGATCCACTGGTTCATCGCCGGTGGGGGCGGCGGACGGGGCGGACCGAGTGCCAGCGGCAGCACGAGCACCGAGATCCAGGAGTGGGTCGAGGCGACGTTCACCGCACAGACCGTCGACGGCACCACGCTCTACGACCTCTCCGGAGGTGTCCAGTGAGCGCCGTGCTCGAGCCGGTCGTGTCGCCGGCGCGGCGCCTCGGCACCCTCGACGTCGTCATCCCGGTGTTCAACGAGGAACGCAGCCTCGTGGCCTCCGTCGAGGCGGTCGTCGCGCACCTGGAGGGCCTGCCCCTCGTCTCGACGGTGACGGTGGCCGACAACGCCAGCACCGACGGCACCGGCGAGCTCGCCGACGAGCTCGCCGCCGTCCACCCCACCGTCCGGGTCGTGCACCTGCAGGAGAAGGGGCGGGGTCGCGCGCTCAAGGCGGCGTGGTCGAGCTCGGACGCCGACGTCCTCGTCTACATGGACGTCGACCTATCGACCGACCTGAACGCGCTGCTGCCGCTCGTGGCGCCCCTGCTCACCGGTCACTCCGACCTGGCCATCGGCAGCCGGCTCGCCCGGACCTCGCGCACGGTGCGCGGACCGCGGCGCGAGATCGTCTCGCGCGGGTACAACTACCTGCTGCGCGGTGCGATGCGAGCCCGGTTCAGCGACGCGCAGTGCGGCTTCAAGGCGATCCGTCGCGACGTCGCCGACCGGCTCCTCCCCCTCGTGCACGACGACGCCTGGTTCTTCGACACCGAGCTGCTCGTGGTCGCGGAGCGGTCGGGGCTGCGCATCCACGAGGTGCCGGTCGACTGGGTCGACGACCCCGACAGCAGTGTCGACGTGCTCCGCACCGCGCTCGACGACCTGCGCGGCATGGCGCGGCTCGGCTGGTCGCTCGTGCGCGGCCGTGTGCCGGTGGGCGAGGTCGCCGCGGAGCTCGGCCGCGTCTCGCGGCAGGGTGCGGCCGGCGGGCTCTCCGCCCAGCTGGCCGGGTTCGCGGTCGTCGGCGTGCTCTCGACCCTGGCCTACGCGCTGCTCTACCTCGGGCTGCGCGGACCCCTCGGCGCGCAGGGCGCCAACGTGGCGGCCCTGCTGCTCACGACGGTCGCGAACACCGCCGCGAACCGACGCTTCACGTTCGGCGTCCGCGGTCCGGGCGGCGCCGCCGTCAACCAGCTGCAGGGCCTCGTGGTGCTCGGGGCAGGGATCGTGGTGACGAGCGGCGCCCTCGGCCTGCTGCACGAGGTGGCCGGCACGCAGCACCGCGGGCTCGAGGTGGTCGTGCTCACCGCGGCGAACCTGCTGGTCACCGTCGGGCGGTTCCTGCTCATGCGGGGGTGGATGTTCCGCCGGGGTGCGGCCCGGGCCGGGTGAGCCGACACGCCCGGTCGTGCGCGGTTGTCCCGCAACCAACGATCCGCAAGGATCGACGTGTGATGCCGCGCCCCGTCCGCCGTGCCCTGGCCGTGACCTCGGCCCTGCTCGCCCTCGGGGTGGTCGGGATCGTCGGGGTCGGGCCGGCCGCGGCGGAGGAGCCGGTCGACGTCAACGGCCAGATCACCGACCGCGCCGACGCCCTCGGCGACGACCGTGCAGAGGTCCAGGCCGCGCTCGACCGCTACTACCGCGACACCGGACGTCAGCTGTTCGTCGTGTACGTCCGGACCTTCGACGGGCTGACGGGTGCCGAGTGGGCGACGCGCGCCGCCGAGCGGTCGGGCCTTGGCCGCACCGACGTGCTGCTGGCGGTGGCGCTGGAGTCGCGGTCCTACGGCTACGACGCCGACAGCGACGAGCTCTCCGACGCCGACCTGGAGAAGGTCGACCGCGAGTACATCCTCCCCGCCCTGCGGCAGGACGACTGGGCCGGAGCCGCCACCGGCGCCGCCCGCGGACTCACCGAGGTCGATCGTGACACCGGCATCCCATGGGGCTGGATCGTCGGCGGCACGGCCGTCGTGGCCGCCGGCGCGGCGTACGGGGTCCACCGCTCACGCCGACGCTTCGACCACACCCACCCGGTGGTCGACGAGCACGGCCAGCCGGTCGACCCGGCGGCGATCCTCGACGACGACGAGCTCGAGGCCGCAGTGGCGGAGGCGCTCGTGGTGGTCGACGACGCACTGCAGAGCGCCGACCAGGAGGTCGGCTTCGCCGAGGCCCAGTTCGGCGACGCCGCCGCAGCCGACTTCCGGCGGACGGTCGAGGAGGGCCGGGCCACGTTGCGCGAGGCGTTCACGCTGCGCCAGCGTCTCGACGACGCCGAGCCCGAGACCGACGCCGAGCGTCGCGTGCTGCTGTCACGGGTGCTGCACCTCTGCGACACCGTCGACGACGCGCTCGACGCCCAGGTCGAGCGCCTCGACGCACTGCGCGACCTGCAGACCCGCGCGCCCGAGGTGGCCGAGACGCTGCAGCAGCGTCTCGACGCCGTCGTCGCGCGGCTGGCTCCCACCGCCGAGACCCTCCGGACCCTCCAGTCCGAGCACGCGGGCAGCGCGCTCGCCGCCGTCTCCAGCAACGTCACCCGGGCGGAGTCGCTCATCCGGAGCGCCACCGAGCAGCTCAGCCAGGCCCGCGCCGCGTTCGGCGGCTCCGACCACGCGACCGCGGCCGTGCGGCTGCGCACCGCGGAGGAGGCCACCGGCCAGGCCGTCGCCCTGCTCGACGCGGTCGACACGGCTCGCGACGACCTCGCGCGCGCCGCCGACGCCACCGACGACCTGCTCGCCCAGGTGACGGCCACGGTCTCCGCCGTGTCCACCTACGTCGAGACGCACCGCGGCGCCGTCGGCAGCACCGCCCGCACGCGGCTCTCGGAGGCCGGTCGGCTGCGCGACGCCGGGCGGCAGGCCTTCCACACCGACCCCGACGAGGCGACGCGGACGCTGGAGCGCGCCGCCGGGCTCGTCAAGGAGGCGCAGACGAGCGCCGAGGCCGACGTGGCCGCCTGGCGCGCCTCGTCGGCACCGAGCGACGACCTCTCCCTCGGCGGGATCCTCGGCGGCCTCGCCCTGGGCTCGGGCAGCCGTGGCCGCGTCCGACGCTCCGGCCGCACGACCCGCTCGAGCAGCCGCGTCGGCAGCCGCCGCACCAGCAGTCCACGTCCCAGCAGCAGACGGACCCGTCGCAGCGGCGGCGGACGGTTCTGACTCCCGACACCACCCCGCACGTCCCACCGGAAGAGAGAGCACCATGGCCCAGAAGCAGTCGATCCTCGGTCGCATCGCCCAGCTGACCCGCGCGAACGTGAACGCGATGCTGGACAAGGCCGAGGACCCCGAGAAGATGCTGGACCAGCTGGTCCGCGACTACACCAACAGCATCGCCGAGGCCGAGGACGCCGTGGCCCAGACGATCGGCAACCTGCGACTCGCCGAGGCCGACCACGCCGAGGACGTCGCCGCCGCCAAGGAGTGGGGCGCGAAGGCGATCGCCGCGTCGCAGAAGGCCGACGCCCTGCGGGCCGCCGGCCAGCCGTCGGAGGCCGACCGTTTCGACCAGCTCGCGAAGGTCGCGCTCGGCAAGCAGATCGGCTTCGAGAACGAGGCCAAGACGGGCGCCCCCGCGATCGCCCAGCAGAACGAGACGGTCGAGAAGCTCAAGACCGGGCTCGTGACGATGCGCAGCCGGCTCGACGACCTCAAGACCCGTCGCGACCAGCTCGTCGCGCGCCAGAAGACGGCCGCTGCGCAGGCCCAGGTGCAGGAGGCGGTCGGCTCGATCAACGTCCTCGACCCCACGAGCGAGCTGTCCCGCTTCGAGGAGAAGGTGCGGCGCGAGGAGGCTCGCGTCGCCGGCCACGCCGAGCTGCAGGCCTCGAGCCTCGACGCGCAGTTCGAGGAGCTGGAGGCCGACACGACCCAGCTCGAGATCGAGGCACGCCTCGCGGAGCTCAAGGGCCAGCTCGGCACGTCGTCGGCGCCGCAGGTCGAGTCCGCCCCCGAACAGCCCGCCTCCTGAGCGCAGAACTGCAAGGATGACGCCATGAAGATCAACGAGACCCACTCCTACGGCGACGCCGACGTCGAGGCCGTGTTCGGCCTCATCTCCAGCGAGGCCTTCCGCACCGAGGCTGCCGAGGACGCCGGCGCGAGCGACATCGACGTCGACGTCACCGAGTCCGGCGGGGCCGTGACGATCACGATCGTGCGCACCCAGCCCGCCGAGATGCCCGACTTCGTCAAGAAGCTCACCGGCGACACCGTCAAGGTCAAGCAGACCGAGAAGTGGAGCAAGCCGGAGTCCGACGGCAGCCGCAAGGCCGACGTGAAGGTCAGCATCATCGGCCAGCCTGCCGAGATGCTGGGCACGGCCGTCCTGGAGGCCAAGGGTGGTGGCACCTCGTTCACCGTCGCCGGTGACGTGACGGTGAAGATCCCGTTCATCGGCAAGAAGATCGAGCCCGAGGTCGCCAAGGCGATCAAGGGCTCGCTCAAGCACGAGGTCGAGCTGGGCAAGACCCGCCTCTGACCCGGCAGGACCGCCCCGCCCGCGGTCCGCGCACGAGGGCCCCCGACCGTTCCGGTCGGGGGCCCTGCTGCGTGGTGCGCGGCTCAGCCCAGCAGGCCGAGGACTGCCTCGAGCTCCTGCGGGGCGTACCAGGCGAGGTTGCCGCTGCCGTCAGCGTCCACGTGCAGGGCCTCGACGTCGGCCAGGGTCACGTCGGCGGTCGACCCGTCGGCCGCCTGCGCCACCTCGGCCACGACGACGACCGGACCGTCCTCCGCCGCGGCCTCCAGCGCCTCGAGCTCGTGCTGCTCGTCGTCGGACTCCGCCGCGACGACCTCGCCGTCGAGCGGGCTGCCGTCGCGCAGGGCGCGCAGCCGCTCGGCGTCGACCCCGACCCACACCCGCACGCTCATGCCTTCCTCGGCTTCTGCCGGCCACGCGGGGCCCGACCCCGCCGCGGTCCGACGGTCTCGACCAGCTCCTCGAGCGCCTCCTCGATGCACTGCCCCAGGACGTCGACGTCGGGCACGGCCTCGCGGTCGGCGACGATCCCGAAGAACACGCCCCCGTGGTAGGACGTGACACCGATGGACACCACACGCTGGTCGATGAGCGGGATGGCCGGGTACACCTCGGCCACCTGCTCCCCCGCCATGTAGACGGGCTCCTGCGGGCCGGGCACGTTGGTGATCGTCAGGTGGTGCCCGCGCGACGTCTCGGTCGCGGCGACGCGGGCGCCCACAGCGTGGAACGTCGACGTGGCGAAGCCGGGCAGGCTGGCCAGCTGGTTGGCGGCGACGGCCGACCCGGTCTCACGGTGGTCCTTCAGGGCGTACGACACCTGGTGCAGGCGCACGACGGGGTTGGTCTCGCCGACCGGCAGCGAGAGCAGGTGTCCGCGCACCTTCGAGCCGAGCGACGTCGGGAGCCCGTCGTCGGCGGCGACCGACATCGGCACCATGGCGCGGAAGCTCGTCTTGGCCGTGACCGGCTCGGCGCGGGTCAGCATCCAGCCGCGGATGCCGCCCGTGATGACGGCGAGCACGACGTCGTTGACGGTGCCGCCGTGCTGGTCGCGCACCCGTCGGTACTCGTCGAGGCAGGTCGAGACGGTCGTGAACCGTCGGTGGCGCGACAGCGTGCCGGAGAGGACGCCGCGCTGCGACGGCGCGCCCGCACCGATGACCGGCAGGTGCCGCGCGACGCGTCCGACGTTCATCTCGGCGATCCGCAGCGCCTCGCCCGGGTGGCGCACGTTGCGCTCGAGCGTGGCGGCGACGACGCCGAGCGGACCAGGCCGCGGGTGCGGGTTCCAGTCCTCGTGCGGGATGTCGCGGACCCGGTCGGTCTCCTCCAGCAGCACCTGCGCGAGGTCGATCGTCTCCGAGCCGTCGACGAGCGCCTGGTGCGCCTTGAACAGCAGCGCCTGGCTGCCGTCCTCCAGGCCCTCGATGAGGTAGAGCTCCCAGAGCGGGCGGTCGAGGTCGAGGCGACGGGCCACGAGCCGACCGACCAGCTCGTGCAGCGCGTCGCGCGTGCCCGGGCGGGGCAGCGCGGAGCGGCGGACGTGCAGGGAGATGTCGAAGTCCTCGTCGTCGGTCCACAGGGGCGTGCCGAGCGCGCCCGGGACCTTCCGCGGCACCTGGCGGTACCGCGGGACGATGTCGAGTCGTTCGTTGATGACGCCGATGAGTCGGTCGTAGGTGAGCGAGCCGCCGGGCTCCAGGATCGCCAGCGAGGCGATCTGGCGGGGCACGTCCGGGCTGTCCAGGTTCAGGAACATCGCGTCCAGAGGACTCAGGCGCTGCATCTCACTCCTCGCAGATCCCGACGAACCTACCACCGGTATCGACGTCCGGCGTGCGGCGTGGTTCACGTCGTGGGTGCGGCGAGCGTCACGGGACGGACGCGGGTCACCAGCGTCGCGAGCGTCTGGGCGGAGGCCGCCAACGCCGACCTCGGGTCGACCTCCGTGAGGGTCGCTCCGCGCAGCGCGGCGGTGTCGACCGTGGGCCCGTCCTGGGGCAGCGCGACGAGCGGTCGGACACCGGCGAGCCGGTGGACCGTCGAGGCCAGCTGCTCCACGCTCCACCCGATCGAGTCACGCACCTGGTTGAGCACCACCACCGGCTCGTCCGGCACCACGTCGCGCAGGTCGTGCAGCCCCCGGACCAGACGCGTCAGTCCGACGGGGTCGGCCCGGCCCACCACGACGACGACGTCGGCGACCTGCAGCGCGGTGACGGTGGCCTGGTCGCGACCACCTCCCGGACCGTCGGGCGCCTCCAGGCACGCGGCGACGTCGACGACGACGGCGTCGTGCGTGTCGGCCAGGCGTCGCAGCACGCGCTCGAGGGGCGCCGCCCGCACGTGCACCCACATGTCGGGGCGGGGCAGCCCGGTGAGCACGGCGAGGCCGTCGCGGACGACCTGCAGGTGGTCCTCGACCTGCTCGTCGTGGCCCTGGTTCGCCACCCGGCAAGCCGCCATCAGGCCCGACACCTCGTCGAGCAGCCCGAGCTGCTGAGCCTGGGCACCGCCGCTGGTGTCGGCGTCGACGAGCACGCAGCGCCGACCGGCGCGCGCCATCGCGTCGGCCAGCGCGAGGGCGACGGTGCTGCGCCCGGGCGCGCCCTGCGGCCCCCACACGGCCACGACCAGTCCACCGCGCGGCGGCTCCGTCGCGACGCCCGTCCGGTCCGGCGGCTCGTCCGCGACGGGTCCGTCGTCGGGGCGCAGCCGGACCGTCCGCAGCGCCGAGACCACGTCGTCGCTCGCGCCCACGGCGTCGGCGCCCAGGGCGGACGCACGGTCGGCAGGGCCGAGCCCGACGACCCGCACGCCCGCGGCGCGGACGGCGCGCACGGCCTCGACGTCGAGCCCCGGCACCGACAGGTCGACCGCGGCCACGGCGACGTCGCCCGTCTGCGCCACGGCGATGAGCTCCGCGACGTCGACGCAGCGACGGACGAGCTGCAGGTCAGGCGCAGCCTCGACGGCGCGTACCACCGCCGCCTCCCAGCCCGCGCCCGCGGCCGCCAGCACGACGCGTCGCGTCGGGGAGGGGGTCACGAGCGCCGCACGATCGTCACGTGGCCGGACGTCAGTCGGGCCAGCGTCGCACCGTCGAGGTCGGGTCCGACGTCGACGAGCACGGTCCGCGCGCCGCCGGACGCCCCGACGGCCCCGGCCCGCACGACGGGCACGCCCTCGAGCAGCAGCCGCGCCGGACCGGAGTCGGTCGCGCCGGGGTCGGCGTCGGGCGACGGACCGACCCAGACGTCGACCCGCTCCCCCGCACGCAGGTCGTCGGGCGCGGCTCCGAGCGCGACGGACAGCGGCAGCTCGGCGGTGGCCGTCGCGCCGTCGGCGACCAGGTCGGCCCGGCCGACGAGGGCACCCTCGGCACCGGCCCGCGACCACTGCAGCGTCTCGAGCCGGCCCGGGAGCGCCTGGTCGGTGCGCAGCAGGGCGCCGGCCGCGTCGCCGTCGACCCGGGCGCGGGTCTCGACCAGGTCGCCGCGCCGGACCGGGTCGCCCGCCTCCACGTCACGGCTCAGCGCCCAGTACGGCTGGGTGTCGTCGGCGGCGGCGACCACGGACGCGCCGAGCACCGTCGCGCCGAGCACGAGCAGCACCCCGAGGACCAGCCGCGGGTCCGTCCAGGGCTGCTGCCTCAGCCGCGCGGCGGGCCCTCCCGACGCCCCCGCCGGTACCGCTCCGGTCCTGCTCACGTCGCCACCTCGCCGTGGCCCCCGCCCGATCAGCATGGCCCGTTTCTACTGCGATGGCAGCGATGTCGTCCAGCACGGGGGTGTGGATCGGGACGCCCGTCCACAGCCCCGAGACCGTCACGGCCGGTGACACCAGGCCGTGGGACCATGGGCCCATGTCCGACGCGACTCCTCGGTTCCTCACCCTCGCCGACGTGGCCGAGGTGCTGAACGTGACGGTGCGCCAGGTGTACGCGCTCGTGCGCTCGGGCGAGCTCAAGGGCATCCAGATCGGCGGCCGGAACCAGTGGCGGGTCGAGAACGACCAGCTCGAGGACTACATCCGCCGCCAGTACGCCCGAGCCGAGCAGGCGGTCGCCGAGCTGTCGGACGCCGACCTCGCCGACCAGCCCGACGACGTCACGCGCTGACGCCGGCCAGCCCGGCAGGCTCATCGGCCCAGCGGGTCATCGGTCCAGGGTGACGACGGCCAGGGCCCGCAGGGGGACGAGCAGGTCACGCTCGGCGGTGCGCAGCACGACACCCCCGTCGACGACTCGTGCCACCTGCGCGCGCAGCGTCGCGCCGTCGGTCCGCACCACCCGGACCTCGTCGCCGTCGTCCCGCAGCCGTCGGAGCACGTGCGGCCAGCCCAGCCGGGCGTCGACCGTGGACGGCGCCGGGGCGCGTCCGTCGGTGCGCACCCCGGTGACCGCGTCGACCGCGACCACGTGCTCGACGCCGCCGGCGTCGAGGCGCACGAGCCGGTCGTTCGCGAACCCGACCTCCCCGACCAGCCGACCGGCGCCCAGCAGCTCCAGCTCCACGTGACCCCCGAGGAACGAGCGCCACGGCGTCCGTGACCACTCCTCGTCGCGGAGCTCGGCGACCAGCGCGTCGCGCTCGAGGAGGGCGTCGTCGTCGAGCGACGCCTCGAGCTCGGCGAAGAGACGCTCCCAGCGCATGCCAGCACCGTACCTCCGTCCCATCTCCGGCCTCACCTGTGCACGGGGCCTTGACCATGCCCGTCTAGCGACCTTCGATGTCATCAAACGTCGTCAAACGTCAGGAAAAGACATCATGCGTCTTCGATGGTCCGGTCACCTGTGCTGGCTCGTCTCCGTCCTGGTGCTCCTCGTCCGGGGGCCGTCGATGGAGGGCACCCTCGCGCGACTGGAAGCAGCATCGTTCCCGACGGCCCTCACCTCCCTGCTCGAGCTCGTCCTCCTCGCGGTCGCGGCATGGGCCGCCGTCGCGCTCGGCCTCGGTCTCGTCGGTGGCCGTGCGACGCTCGTCGCGGCGCGGCTGCTGCCCCGTGCCGTCCGGGGCGCGCTGGCGGCCGGCGTCGTCACCACGCTGTCGGTCGGCACTGCGCACGCCACTGCGTCGCCCTCCCCCGACCCAAGGCCCGCCGCGACGACGCTCGACGGCCTCGTGCTCCCCGACCGCCCCACCTCGGGGGTCCACGACGCTCCGCCGACGGGACCACCGACGCGACCGGCCCCCGACGCGGACACGGTGGTGGTGGCGCCGGGCGACTCGCTGTGGAGCATCGCCGCCTCGCACGCGGGACCCCGCGCGAGCGTCGCCGACGTCGCCTCGTCTACCGAGCGGTGGTACCGGGAGAACCGCGACGTGGTCGGCCCCGACCCGGACCTGCTCCAGCCAGGACAACGCCTCACGGCACCGCGGGAGTCGGCATGAGGACGTCGACGGAGCTGCGCTCGCCCGCCCGGTTCGTCACGGACGAGGACGCCCTGCCGGCGCAGCTCCCGCTGCCGCTGCCCGGCTCGCCCACCTCCGTCGTGCCGGTGCCGCAGACCCGTGACGGGGAGGAGCTCGCCCGGCAGCTGCGGGCACCGCTGGCCCGCTTCATGCAGGGCGTGACCGAGGTGCTGTGCGGCGGTCGGCCCGCGCGGCAGCTGTCGGCGTGGATGACGCCCGACGCGCACCGCGCCCTGGTGACGGCGCTCGTGCGGCAGGGTCGCGTCCCCACGCGGCAGGACCGCCGCCCCGCGGGCGGTCGGCTCGCGTCGGTGCACCTGTCGGTCGTGAGCGAGCGGGCCGTCGAGGTCACGGGCCGCATGGTGCACCGAGGACGTTCGCACGCGATCGCCGTCCGCCTCGAGCTCGTCACGTCGCCGCGCGGCCGCCCGGTCTGGACCTGCACCGCGCTCGAGTGGGCCTGATCCGCCCGGACGAGACGATGAAGGGCCCGCACCGTGGAGACGGTGCGGGCCCTTCGACGCGGGCGGTGCCGGTCAGCGGTTGCGCTTGCGCGACTGGCGCGCCGCCTTCGACTTCTGCCGTGCCTTCGACTTCTGGTTGGCCTGACGCTGCTTGTCGCCGGCAGGCTCCTCGGTGTCGCTGTGCACCTCGACGTCACCGTCCTCCGAGGGCGCGGAGTAGGACAGCTTCTGCTCGCCCTTCGGCTCCAGGCCCTTGGCCTGCAGGTGCGGGTGCTCCTCGTCGTCGGTCGGGGTCTCCTCGACCTGGACGTCGAGGTTGAACAGGAAGCCGACGGACTCCTCGGCGATGCCGTCCATCATGGCGCTGAACAGCTCGTAGCCCTCGCGCTGGTACTCCACCAGCGGGTCGCGCTGGGAGTAGGCACGCAGGCCGATGCCCTCGCGCAGGTAGTCCATCTCGTAGAGGTGCTCGCGCCACTTGCGGTCGAGGACGCTGAGCACCACGCGACGCTCCAGCTCGCGGGTCACCGGGGCGCCGAGCTCCTCCTCGCGACGGTCGTACGCCGTGAGCGCGTCGGCGGTGATCGTCTCGACGAGCGACTCGCGCGAGAGCGCCTCACGGCCGCCCGCCTCGTCCTCGACCTCCTCGATCGTGAGCGACACCGGGTAGAGCGTCCGCAGCGCGGTCCACAGCTGCTCGAGGTCCCACTGCTCGGGGAAGCCCTCGGTGGCACCGTTCACGTAGCCCGTGACGGTGTCGGTGATCATCGTGCGCACCTGGTCCTCCAGGTCGGCGCCCTCGAGCACCTTGCGCCGCTCGCCGTAGATGACCTCGCGCTGACGGCTCATCACGTCGTCGTACTTGAGGATGTTCTTGCGGGTCTCGAAGTTCTGCGCCTCGACCTGCGTCTGGGCCGACGCGATGGCGTTGGTGACGCGCTTGTTCTCGATCGGCACGTCGTCCGGGATCTTCATCGTCTGCAGGACCCAGTTGACCCAGTCGGCCTTGAACAGGCGCATGAGGTCGTCCTCGAGCGACAGGTAGAAGCGGGTCTCGCCCGGGTCGCCCTGGCGTCCGGACCGGCCGCGCAGCTGGTTGTCGATGCGTCGGGACTCGTGCCGCTCGGTGCCGATGACGGCGAGGCCGCCGGCGGCCTGCACGGCCTCCTTCTCCTCGGCGACCTGCGCCTCGATGCGCTCCAGCGTGGCCGGCCAGGCGGCCGAGTACTCGTCGGCGTTCTCGAGCGGGTCGAGACCCTGCTTGCGCAGCTCGGCGTCGGCCAGGAACTCGACGCTGCCGCCGAGCATGATGTCGGTGCCTCGACCGGCCATGTTGGTGGCGACGGTGACGGCGCCGCGGTGACCGGCGACGGCGACGATCGCGGCCTCGCGCTCGTGCTGCTTGGCGTTGAGCACCTCGTGCGGGATGCCGCGCTTCTTCAGCAGCTTGGACAGCCGCTCGCTCTTCTCGACGCTCGTGGTGCCGACCAGGATCGGCTGGCCCGTGGCGTGGCGCTCCTCGATGTCGGCGACGACGGCGTCGAACTTCGCGGCCTCCGTGCGGTAGACGAGGTCGGGCTGGTCGATGCGCGCGACCGGCTTGTTGGTCGGGATCGGGACGACGCCGAGCTTGTAGGTCTTGTCGAACTCGCTCGCCTCGGTCATGGCCGTACCGGTCATGCCGCCGAGCTTGTCGTACAGGCGGAAGTAGTTCTGCAGCGTGATCGTGGCGAGGGTCTGGTACTCCTCGCGGATGCGCACGCCCTCCTTGGCCTCGATCGCCTGGTGCAGGCCCTCGTTGTAGCGGCGGCCGTCGAGGATGCGTCCGGTGTGCTCGTCGACGATGATCACGTTGCCGTCGATGACGACGTAGTCCTTGTCGCGCTTGAACAGCTCCTTGGCCTTGATGGCGTTGTTGAGGAAGCTGATCAGCGGGGTGTTCACCGCGTCGTAGAGGTTGTCGATGCCGAGCTGGTCCTCGACCTTGTCGATGCCCTCCTCGGTGACGGAGACGGTGCGCTTCTTCTCGTCGACCTCGTAGTGGGTGTCGATCGTCATGGCGCCGACGATGCGCGCGAACTCGCCGTACCACTTGACCTCGTCCTCGGTGGGGCCCGAGATGATGAGCGGCGTGCGCGCCTCGTCGATGAGGATCGAGTCGACCTCGTCGACGATGGCGAAGTTGTGCCCGCGCTGGACGCAGGCCGCGATGTCGTCGGCCATGTTGTCGCGCAGGTAGTCGAAGCCGAACTCGTTGTTCGTGCCGTAGGTGATGTCGCACGCGTAGGCGTCGCGACGCTCCGGGGGCGTCATGTTCGGCAGGATCATGCCGACGCTGAGGCCGAGGTAGGTGTAGACGCGGCCCATCCACTCCGCGTGGTAGCGCGCCAGGTAGTCGTTGACGGTGATGACGTGGACGCCCTTGCCCGACAGCGCGTTGAGGTAGCTGGGCAGGGTCGCGACGAGGGTCTTGCCCTCACCGGTCTTCATCTCGGCGATGTTGCCGAGGTGCAGCGCGGCGCCGCCCTGGACCTGCACGTCGAAGTGACGCTGTCCGAGCACGCGGCTGGCCGCCTCGCGCACCGTCGCGAACGCCTCGGGCATGAGGTCGTCGAGGGTCTCGCCCTGGTCGAGCCGCTCCCGGAACTCGGCGGTCATGCCGCGGAGCTCGTCCTCGCTCATGGCGCGGAACTCGTCCTCGAGGGCGTTGACCTGCTTCGAGATCGCGGCGAGCTGACGAAGGATCTTGCCTTCGCCGGCGCGGAGGATCTTGTCGATGACCTTGGGCACGGTGGACGCACTCCTGAGTTGGTGAGACGGACCTCTCGCAGTGTATGCCGCGGGACCAGCACGGCGGGCACGGGTGGCGCGCCGACGGCTACACGACCGTGCGGACGTCCGCCGCGAGGTCGCCCCGCTCGCCGACCTCGACGGCGCCGAGGCCCAGCCAGCGCGCCATGGTCCGCAGCTCCTCGGCCAGCTCGACCGCGGTGTCGGCCGGGGCGCCGGGCTCGGACCAGGCCCCGTGGACGACGAGCGTGCCGCGCGCACGGTCCGCCTTGAGGTCGACCCGCGCGACGATCGCGTCGCCGAGCAGGAAGGGCAGCACGTAGTAGCCGTACTCACGCTGCGCCTCGGGCACGTAGATCTCGATGCGGTAGCGGAAGCCGAAGAGGCGCTCGGTGCGCTCGCGCTCGAAGACGAGCGGGTCGAAGGGGCTGAGGAGCGTCCGGGCGCGGACCGCGCGCGGGCGCGTGGCCTCGTGGTGCAGCCACGCCGGTCGGTCCCAGCCCTGCACGTGCACGGGCAGCAGCACACCTGCGTCGGCGAGGTCCTCGACGGCGGCGCGGGTCGGCTCCGGCGCCGACCGGAAGTAGTCGCGCAGGCATGGGAGGGTCGCGACGCCGTGGGCGCGGGCCGCGTGCTCGACCATCACGCGGTGCGCCTCGGCCTCGTCGAGGGCGGGGCGCGCGAGGACGTCGGCCGGGATGACCCGTTCAGGGAGGTCGTACTCGCGCTCGAACTGCGCCGTGCGGCGCGCCGACGTCAGGCGTCCGCCGTGGAACAGGAACTCGAGGGCGTTCTTCGTGGCCGTCCAGTTCCAGCCCCAGTGCGACCGGTCGCGCTCGCGCTCCTGCCCGAGCGCGGCGTCGACCTGGCGCGCGGTGAGCGGACCGTGCTCCGCGACGTGCGCCAGCACGGCCTCGACGAGCTCCGGCTGCTCGCGGGCGATGCGGTCGGGCCCGCCCCACAGCCCGCGCCGTGACGCCATGCGGTGCTGCATGGCGGGCCACAGGTCGACGTCGACGAACGTGGCCACGTGCGCCCAGTACTCGAACATGAGCCGCGGCGACCGGCCGGCCGCCCGGTGGAACAGCTCGAGGTCGTAGGGGCCGCACCGCGAGTACAGCGGGAGGTGGTGGGCCCGCTGGAGCACGTTGACCGAGTCGATCTGGAAGAAGCCGAGCCGGCGCAGCGTGCTGCGCAGGTGGGGTCGTCCGACGGCGGTCGGGCGTGCGCGGGTGAACCCCTGCGCGGCGAGCGCGACCCGACGGGCCTGCAGCGTGGTGAGACGTTCGGTCACGTCGAGCATCCTGCCGGGCGGCACCGACACCGGCGCCGCGGCCCTGCCTGGGACCCCAGGACGGGGCTCGGACCGCGGCTCAGACCGGGTCGTCGAGCAGGTTGCTGCGCACGGCGTACATGGCGGCCTCCATGCGCGACTTCATCTGCAGCTTCTCGAGCATGTTGCGGATGTGGTTCTTGACCGTGTTCTCGCTGATGAACAGCTCCTCGGCGATCTCGCGGTTGCTGAGCCCCTTGGCGACGAGCCGCAGGACCTGCAGCTCGCGGGCGGTCAGCTGCGCGGTGGCGGGAGCCGGGCTGCGCGACATCTGGACGAACTCGTCGAGGAGCTTCGTCGCCATGCTCGGGCTGATCAGCGACTGGCCGGCCGCGACGAGGCGGACGGCCTCGGCGACCTGGTCGTAGGTCGAGCCGTCCTTCAGCAGGTAGCCCGACGCACCGCTGCGGATCGACTCGTAGAGGTCGGACTCCTCGTCGCTCGCGGTGAGCATGATGATGCCCGTCGACGGCGAGATCGACTTGATGGTCTTGCAGACCTCCACGCCGGAGCGCCCCGGCATCCGCACGTCGAGGAGCACCACGTCGGCTGGTGTCTCCTCGACGGCCGCGATGGCCTGGTCGCCGTCACCGACCTCGACGAGCTCGAGGTCGGCATCGGCGCCCAGGACCATCGACACGCCGCGCCGGAAGAGCTCCTGGTCGTCGACGAGCAGCACGCGGATGCGGGGCGCCCGAGAAGTCACCCGTGCATCATGCCACGCACGAGCGGCATCCGTCAGGGGGCGACGTCGCCCGACAGGTCGCCGGACTCGTCGACGTCGAGGTGGATGACTCCGTAGTCGTAGCCCTTGCGGAGGTACACGACGCTGGGTCGCATCGAGTCCTTCTCGAGGAACAGGTAGAAGTCGTGACCGACGAGCTCCATCTCGTACAGCGCCTGCTCGAGGGTCATGGGGACACCCTGGTGCGTCTTCTCGCGCACCACGAGCGGGCAGTCGCCCTGCACCTGCACGCCGGCGATCGTGGTGGTCTCGACGTCGGTGTCGTCGCCGGACCCGTCGAGCAGGCCCGACGGCACCTCCGCGGGCATCTCCGCGATCGAGACGGGCCGGCGCTTGCCGTGGCTGATGCGCTTGCGGTCGGCGGCGCGCCGCAGCCGGGCCTCGAGCTTGTCGATGGCCGCGTCGAGCGCGGAGTGCTGGTCGGTCGAGCTGGCCTCGGCCCGGACCGCCGGGCCTCGTGACCGGAGGGTCATCTCCACGCGCGCGGCCTGCTCGTGCTGCCGCGGGTTCTTCTCGTGGGTGACCTCGACCTCGACACGGTTGATCTTCTGGCGCTGGTCGTACTTCTCGACCCGGTGCAGCTTCTCCTCGACGTGCTGGCGGAACCGGTCGGAGATCTCGCTGTTGCGGCCGTTGACGACGATTTCCATGGGGGCCTCCCTGCGCTCGGTCGTGCGTTGTCTACATGCCACCGAACTTAGACCGACCGGCGCGCGGACACCAGAGGAACACGGAGTTCCTCGACCACCTTCAGGAACCGGCCGCCGTCGGGGCGGGTCGCGCGGCGGCGACGGCAGCCCCGAGGACGCTGGTGCCGTCGGCCGCCAGCACCCGCACCGCCTCGGCAAGGGTCGCGCCGGTGGTGACGACGTCGTCGACGAGCACGACGTCGGCGGTCCCCGGCACCGCGCGGCGCGACCGACGCAGCGCGCCGTCGAGGTTGGCCCGACGCTCGCGCGCGCCCAGTCCCACCTGGTCGTGCGGCTGCCGCTCGATGGCGAGGGCGGGCACGACCACGGCCGGCAGGCCGACGTCGGCCAGCACCTTCGCGGCGTGCCCGGCGGCCTGGCCGACGAGGTCGCCGCCGCGACGCCGACGGCTGCGCCGGGTCGTCGGCACGGGCACGAGCACGACGCGGTCCCCGGGGTCGAGAGCGCACACCGACGCGGCGAGGAGCGTCCCGAGCACGGGAGTCAGCCGCGTGTGCCCGCGTCGCTTCCACGCGAGCACCACCTCGCGCAGCACGCCGTCGTGCTCGCCCGAGGCCACGACGGGCACCGGTGCGCCGACGACGAGTCGCGGGCAGGGCCGCAGCGCCGCACGGCACCGGCGGCACAGGTCGAGCGCGACCCGCCCGCACCCGGCGCACGCGGCCCCGAGGGCGAGGTCGGCCGCCGCGAGCCAGGAGTCCATGCAGCCAGCCTCGACCGCTCGGGGCACGGGTCCTCTCCCTCGTCGCGGTCCTGTGGACGGCGCCGCCCCGGAGCCGGCGACGTTCAGGCGCCTGGGGACAGCGACGCGACGCGGGTGATGCCGAGCCGGGTCCAGGTCGAGTCGGGGCCGAGGTACCAGAGCCGGTCACGCCGGTCGACGGCCCAGCGTCGCTCCCCCTCCACGACGAGCGTCCGCGGTGCGACGTCGGGCAGGATCGGCGCCCCGCCCGCGGCGCCCCCCTCGAGGGACGTGCCGTCGACGAGGCCCTCGAAGACCTGACGGCCGAGCTCGGTGTCGCCGAAGAACGCGAGCCGCACGCCGTCGACGAACCCGACCGACGACGGCCGCCCGACCTGCCAGGGCAGGGCGCGGCTGGGTCCGAGCCCGACCAGGGCGTCGTCGCCCGAGCGCCGGACCGCACCCACCCGCACGCGACCGTCGACGCCGGCCGTGGTCACCGCGTACCGCGCGCCGTCGGGAGAGATCGCGAAGGAGGTGACGTCGAGGCCCGCGAGACCGCCGAGCGGGAGCACGCGCGTGGCCTGCGGCTCGACGACCCGGACACGCGGGCCGGCGCCGGGACGGTCGACGACGACGAGCGTGTCGTCCGTGGTCCACCAGGCGGAGACCAGCCGGTCGACGGCCACCTCGACGCGGTCCGTCCCCGACGTGCGACGCACGAGCAGCCGCTCGCGGTCGCGCGAGAGGGTCGCGAGCCGCTCCGGGCCGACCACCAGGTCGGCGGTCTCGTCGGGGTCGACGTCCCAGGCGGCAGGCAGGTCGCGCAGACGGCGACCGTCGAGCTCGGCCGCCTCGCGACGCCGGCCGTCGACCACGACGTACGGCTCGGTCTGCTCACGGGGGCCGTAGCGGGACCAGGAGCCCATCGACTGCACGGCGCCTCCGGTCGGCGTCAGGGTGGTCGACCCCGCGCCGACCCGCACGCCCTTGACGTCGGACACCTGGCGCAACGTCCAGACCAGCTGGGCCGACAGACGGCCCTGGTCGATCGGCGAGAGGTCGGCGGCGGACGTGCCGAGGTCGACCTCGGCCACGCCGTCGCGGTCGACGGGCACCGCCGGTCGCAGGTCGCCCAGCCCGGGCAGGTACGTGCGCTGCTGCGCCCCGGGGTCGGAGGGGCCGCGCGCGAGGGAGGCGACGAGAGCGGTGGCCAGCTGCTCCCCCGCCGGCAGGTGGACGGCCGAGGCCACGAGGCGCGACCCCGTCGGGTCGAAGAAGTAGACCTGGAAGGCCCGGTAGTAGTCGGTGTAGAACTTGTCGGACACGAGCAGCCCGGGCGGCGGCTCGGAGATCCGCCACTCGCCGTCGACCCGCTGCAGGGCGAGGTCCCAGCTCGCCGCGCCGGCTCCCTCGGCGACCCGCCCCGACGGGCCCAGTCGCAGCACGCGCTGCGTCGAGAGGCGGACCCGTGCCGACGTGGTCCCCGTCCGCAGCTCCGCGACCGAGGGGTCCCGGTACACCTGCGTGCCGGCAGCGGGGTTCCAGCGTCGCGCCGCGTCCTCCGTCAGGTAGCGCTCGGCGACACCGGTCGAGGGCGGGAACGCCAGCATCGCGTCGAGGTAGCCCGCGACGACCTGCTGCGGCGTGGCCCCTCGGCTCGGCGGCGCCGGCGCGTAGAGGGCGGTGCTCTGCTCGAAGCCCTCGTTCTCCCGCACCTGCCGCACCGGGCCGCCGGTGGGGATCGCCGAGCACGCGGACACGACGGCGAGGAGCACCACGACGGCGGTCGCGCGGACGGCGCGCGTCACGCGAACACCCGCTGGACGACCGGGGCGGGCGCCGTGCTGCGTCGGGCGGGGTCGACGACGCGCGGGAGCGTCAGCACGAACTCGCTGCCCTCGCCGGGACGACCCCACGCCTGCAGCGTCCCGCCGTGCAGCACCGCGTCCTCGCGCGCGATCGCCAGCCCCAGCCCGGTACCACCCTGGGTGCGGGCCGGGTCGGCCCGCCAGAAGCGGTCGAAGACCCGCAGGTTCTCGTCACCGCGCAGCCCGACGCCGAAGTCGCGCACCGCGATCGACACGGCGAAGCCGTCCTGGGCCACCTCGATCTCCACCACGTCGGAGCCGCTGTACTTCACCGCGTTCGCGAGCAGGTTGCGCACCACCCGGTCGATGCGGCGGATGTCGGCCTGCACGACCGCCGGCCGGTCGGCCCCCACCGTGCGGCCGACGATCCCGGCCCGCTCCAGCAGCGGGTCGCTCGCGGCCGCACGCGCCACCCGCGCCAGGTCGACGTCGGCGAGGTCGAGCCGCGCGGCTCCCGCGTCGAAGCGGCTCAGGTCGAGCAGCTGGGTGAGCAGCTCCTCGAAGCGGTCGAGCTCACGCTTGAGCAGCTCGGCCGAGCGCGCGCTCTGCGGGTCGAACCGGTCGCGGGCGTCGAAGAGCAGCTCGCTGGCCATCTGCACCGTCGTGAGCGGTGTCCGGAGCTCGTGGGAGACGTCGGAGACGAACCGCTGCTGCAGCCGCGAGAGGTCCTCCAGGCGTCGGATCTGGCTCTGCAGGCTGGCCGCCATCTGGTTGAACGACGTGGAGAGCCGCGCGATGTCGTCCTCGCCGCTCACGTGCATGCGCTGCTCGAGGCTGCCGGCGGCGTACCGCTCGGCAATGCGTCGGGCCAGTCGCACGGGCGTGAGCACCTGCCGCGACACGATGAACGCCACGCCGCCCACCATGACCACCATCGCCAGACCGCCGACCAGGAGCGCGTTGCGCACCAGGCTGAGCGTCTGCTGCTGCTCGGTGAGCGGGAAGAGGTAGAAGAGCGCGTAGGTGTCGCCGGTGCCGGGTGCCCGCAACCGGCTGCCGACGACGACGGCCGGACGCGAGCCCGACCCGATGAGCGACAGCTCGGAGTAGCGCCAGAAGACCCCCGGTCGCTCGATCACCTGGCTGCGCAGGTCGGGCGGCAGCGAGCCGGGCGCGAGCCGCCCGGACGCGCGGACCGGCGGTGCCCCGCTGCCCGAGCGGAGCGGTCCCTCCAGCACCAGCTCGTAGGACCGGCTGCCGCTGTCGGTCTCGGTGACCGCGTCGACGAGCTGGGTCAGGGTGGCGGCCTGGGCCTGCGGCTGGGTCTCGACCGCGACGTCGAGCTCGGCCTGCGCCTTCTCGAACCCGCTGCGCGCCTCCGCGACCGCGCTCGCCGTGCGACTGCTCGTGAGCCCGTCGGCGATCTGCTGCAGCAGCGCCCACCCGACGATCGCGACGACGGTGGCCACCAGCAGCACGGTGCTCGTGACCACCCGGGCCTGCAGCGATCGTCGCCACAGCCCGGTAGCCCGCCGGATCACGCCGGCCGGCCCGTCATGGGGCCGGTTCGTCGACGAGCGGCGTGGGCGCGATGGCCTGGTAGCCGACGCCGCGCACCGTCCGGATCACCTGCGGCGACTCGGCGTCGTCCTCGATCTTGGAGCGCAGACGGGTCATGTGCACGTTCACGAGCTTGGTGTCGCCCGGGTGGTGGTAGCCCCAGACCCGCTGCAGCAGCACCTCGCGCGTGAACACCTGGTCGGGGTTGGACAGCAGGCAGGCGAGCAGGTCGAACTCCAGCGGCGTCAGGTCGAGCGCGCGACCCGCCCGGCTGACGGTGTGCGCACCGGGGTCGAGCTCGATGTCGCCGAACACGAGCGGCTCCCCGACGGCGTCGTTGCGGCGCAGCCGGGCGCGCACGCGCGCCACGAGCTCGGTGTTCTTGAAGGGCTTGGTGATGTAGTCGTCGGCCCCGGCCTCGAGGCCCCGCACCACGTCGAGGGTGTCCGACTTCGCGGTGAGCATGATGATCGGCACCCCCGACGTCGCGCGGATGCGACGGCAGACCTTCATCCCGTCCTGCCCGGGCAGCATGAGGTCCAGCAGCACCACGTCGGGCTTGAAGGACGTGAACACGTCCATGACCTCGTCGCCCGTGCGACAGACCGAGGTGGTGAGCCCCTCGGCCTGGAGCACGATGGTCAGCATCTCGGCGAGCGAGGCGTCGTCGTCGACGACGAGGACGCGGTCGCGCTTGCTGCGTCGGTAGCTCATCGCGACCCGCCCCTCACCTGGTGCCGGACCATCGTGCTCCGCTCGGTCGTGCTCAGTAGCGGTAGTGGTCCGACTTGTACGGACCGGCGACGTCGACGCCGAGGTAGGCGGCCTGCTCCTTGCTGAGCTCGGTCAGCTCGACGCCGAGGGCGTCGAGGTGCAGGCGGGCGACCTCCTCGTCGAGGTGCTTCGGCAGCACGTGGACGCCGAGCTCGTACTGGTCGGCCTTCGTGAACAGCTCGACCTGCGCCAGCACCTGGTTGGTGAAGGAGTTGCTCATGACGAACGACGGGTGACCGGTGGCGTTGCCGAGGTTCATGAGGCGACCCTCCGACAGCACGATGATCTTCTTGCCCGGCTGGCCGTCCTCGCCCGGGAAGATCCACTGGTGGACCTGGGGCTTGATCTCGTCCTTGACGATGCCGGGGATCTTGGCCAGGCCGGCCATGTTGATCTCGTTGTCGAAGTGGCCGATGTTGGCGACGATCGCCTGGTTCTTCATCGCCTCGAAGTGCTCGACCCGGATGATGTCGAAGTTGCCGGTCGTGGTGATGAAGATGTCGGCGTAGTCGACGACCGACTCGAGGCGCTTGACCTCGTAGCCGTCCATGGCGGCCTGCAGGGCGCAGATCGGGTCGATCTCGGTGATGATGACGCGGGCACCCTGGCCGCGCAGCGACTCCGCCGAGCCCTTGCCGACGTCGCCGTAGCCGCAGACGACGGCGACCTTGCCGCCGATCATGACGTCGGTGGCGCGGTTCAGGCCGTCGACGAGGGAGTGGCGGCAGCCGTACTTGTTGTCGAACTTGCTCTTGGTGACGGAGTCGTTGACGTTGATCGCGGGGAACAGCAGCGTGTTCTCCTTGAAGCGCTCGTACAGACGCAGCACGCCGGTGGTGGTCTCCTCCGAGACGCCCTTGATCATCGGGGCGCGGTTCGTCCAGCGCTGCGGGTCGGCCTCGAGCGAGCGGGCCAGCACGCGCAGGACCTCCTTGAACTCCTCGTTGTCGGTGGAGTCCAGCGGCGGCACGGCGCCGACCTTCTCGTACTCGACGCCCAGGTGCAGCAGCATCGTGATGTCGCCACCGTCGTCGAGGAGCATGTTCGGGCCGCCCTCGGCAAAGTCGAAGACCTTCTCGGCCTCGTCCCAGTACTCGGCGAGCGTCTCGCCCTTCCACGCGAACACCGGGACGCCCTGCGGGTCCTCGGGGGTGCCGTGCGGGCCGACGACGACGGCCGCGGCGGCGTGGTCCTGGGTGGAGAAGATGTTGCAGGTCGCCCAGCGGATGTCGGCACCGAGCGCCGCGAGCGTCTCGATCAGCACGGCCGTCTGCACCGTCATGTGCAGCGAACCGGCGATGCGGGCGCCCTTCAGGGGCTGGTCGGCGCCGAAACGCTCGCGCATGGCCATGAGGCCGGGCATCTCGTGCTCGGCGAGCTCGATCTCCTTGCGCCCGAACTCGGCGAGCGACAGGTCAGCGACGTTGAAATCCATGGCCCCCATGCTACCCGGCCCGACGAGGCCCCGGGGACCGAGTCACGCCAACGCGCGCGCCTCCTCGACGAGCATCACCGGGATGTCGTCGCGCACCGGGTAGGCGAGCCGGCAGGCCTGGCACACGAGCTCGGACGCGTCCTGGTCGACGAACAGCGACGACCGGCACTGCGGGCAGACGAGGATCTCCAGGAGCGCGGGGTCGAGGAACATGCTGCGCAGTCTACGGCCGGTCAGGCTCGCACGACCGCGAGCACCTCGTCGCGCACGCGCTCCATGGTGGCGTCGTCGACGCCCTCGACGTTCAGCCGCAGGAGGGGCTCGGTGTTGGAGGCCCGCACGTTGAACCACCAGTCGTCGGTGGTGACGGTCAGGCCGTCGAGCCGGTCCTGGTGGTGGTCGGCGTACTGGCGCGAGAGCCGCTCGAGGACGGCGTCGGTGTCGTCGACACGGCTGTTGATCTCGCCGGAGGCGCTGTAGCGCGAGTACTCCTCCATGAGGGCGCTGACGGTGGTGTCGCTCTCCGCGAGCGCGGCGAGCACGTGCAGCGCGGCGAGCATGCCGGAGTCGGCGAGGTAGAACTCGCGGAAGTAGAAGTGTCCGGAGTGCTCGCCGCCGAAGACCGCGCCGGTCCGGGCCATCTCGGCCTTGATGAGCGAGTGCCCGACGGGGGTCCGCACCGGCACGCCGCCGTGCTCGCTGACGATCTCGGGGACGGCGCGCGAGCAGATGACGTTGTGCAGGATTGTCGCGCCGGGCTCCTGGAGCAGGTGCCGGGCGGCCACGAGCGCCGTGATCGTCGACGGCGCCACCACGTCGCCGTGCTCGTCGACGACGAAGCAGCGGTCGGCGTCGCCGTCGAAGGCGAGCCCGAGGTCGGCACCGTGCTCGCGCACGGCGGCCTGCAGGTCCACGAGCGTGCTGTGGTCGAGCGGGTTCGCCTCGTGGTTCGGGAAGGTGCCGTCGAGCTCGAGGTAGAGCCCGATCACCTCGAGGTCGAGCCGGCCGAGCACGGCGGGCACGGTGTGACCGGCCATGCCGTTGCCGGCGTCGACGACGACCTTCAGGCGACGTCCCTCGACGGGCGCGAGGCCGAGCAGCGTGTCGGCGTAGGTCTGCAGGAACTCCAGCGACTCCAGGGTGCCGGTGGGCTGCGGCACGTCGGCGGGGTCGCGGTCGAGCAGCGGGCTGGCCGCCTCGGCCATGGCGGCCAGGCCGGACGACAGGCCGATCGGACGGGCGCCGGCCCGGCAGAGCTTGAGCCCGTTGTCGGCGGCCGGGTTGTGGCTGGCCGTGACCATCACGCCCGGCACGTCGAGCACGCCGGACGCGCAGTAGAGCATGTCGGTCGAGGCGAGGCCGATCTCGACGACGTCGCCGCCGCGCGCGCGGATGCCGTCGGCGACGGCTCCCGCGACCTCCGGCGACGACGCGCGCATGTCACGGCCGACGACGGCCCGCCCGCGGCCGTCGGAGATGCCGACCTCGTCGGCGAACGCCTCCCCGAGCGCCCGCGCGATCGCCGGGTCGAGCTGGTCGGGCACCCGACCGCGGACGTCGTAGGCCTTGACGACAGGGCGCAGCCGTGCGTGCATTCAGTCTTCCTTCGGTGGGGGGACGAGCGTGAGTCCGGGAGGTCCTGCTGCGGGGCGAGGACGACGACGTCCGACCTCGCGCACCGCGTCGGCGAGCGCGAGGAGGTCGTCGTGGCTCGGGCGCACCGTCGACGGGTCGGGCGCGAGCCGCAGCACGCTCCACCCGTTCGGCGCGGACAGCCGGCGGCTGTGCTCCTCGCAGAGGTCGTAGGTGTGCGGCTCGGCCGCCGTGGCCAGCGGGCCGAGCACGGCCGTCTGGTCGGCGTAGACGTACGTCAGCGTCGCCACGGCCGGCTGGGAGCACGCGGACCGCGTGCAGCGTCGAACAGCACCCACGGGCCGAGCGTAGCCCGCCGAGGGGTGCGGTGCGGTTAGGCTCACCGCGTGACCCGACGTCTGCAGCACCTGGACGGGACCGTGAGCGGGCCCCGGCCCGGACGGATGCGGACCCGCCGGCGCGACGCACGAGGTCCGCTGGCCCTCCCGGGGCCCTTGTCGCCGCGCAGCGTGCCGGCGCACCGGACGCCGCGCGAGGCGTTCGACCACCTCGTCGCCGGTGTGCTCGCGCCGCTGGCGAAGCACTTCGACGCCGAGCCCGACCAGGTCGAGGTCGTCGTCGAGGACGTGCCGCTGCTGCCGCCGGAGTGGTCCGAGGACGTGCCGCTCAGCAGCGTCGCGCGTCGCGGCGACGTCACGCTCGTGGTGCTCTACCGGCGGCCGCTGACCGAGCGGTCCGGCGGGCGGGTCGACCTGGAGGAGCAGGTGTGGGACGTCGTCCTCCATCGTCTCGCCGAGGTCTGGCAGGTCTCCCCTGACGACCTCGACCCCCGCTAGGCGCCCGTCCCGTCAGGGGGCGGGCCGGACGCGGGGCGTGAGCACGTCGACCGGCGCTGCCTGCAGCGCGAGGCTCGCCTGGCGTCCGCCGGCCGTGTAGTGCGCCGTGCCGACGACGCCGCCGTCGGAGCGGACCAGCACCGAGGACACGCCGTCGAGGTCGAGCACGCGGCCGAGGTCGACCCGCACGGTCGAGCCCGCCGGCACGGACACCTCGGCGCGGTCGCGGCGCGCGAGGTCGGGGCCGCGGCCCTCCACCACGACGGTGCGGCCGGCGTCGCCCGGCGCCGTGAGCAGGAGGTCAGGCTCGCCGACCGCGCCGCCGACCGGGACGAGCGCCCCGCCCGTCCAGGCGCCGACGTCCTCGAGCACCGAGAGGTCGCCGTCGGACGCGACCGACGCCGACGCCACGACCGGCTCGTCGGAGACGACGCGCAGCGCCGCCGGGCCGTCGCCGACGCTGGCGGGCAGGCTGACCCGCGTGACGCTGCCGGGCCGCACCCGGACCTCGTCGAGCCCCTCCGGTGCGAACGTCCCGTCGGGCCCCAGCACCTCCACGCGTGCCCGCGCCGTGGTCTCGCCCGGGTTGAGCACGCTGAGCGTCCGGGTGCCGCGGCCCACGAGGCCGGCGAGCACCACGCGACGCGAGGGCGAGGCCATGGGACTCACCAGCTCCGAGCCCTGCGCACTGCCCGTCGAGGTGTCGAGGGCGGCGACCGCGACGGCGCCGCGACGCCGGGCCACGTGCACGCCGAGGACGTCCTCGCCCGCGGCGAGGTCGGAGAGCCTGACGGTGCGGGTCGACCCCGCCTCGACGACGAGACCCTCGCCCCCGACGGCGTCGACCGGGCCCTCGGGCGACCAGAGCGTGACGTCGAGGACCGCGGGCGTCTGCGACAGGTTGGTCAGGACGAGGATGCCGAGACGACGCTGCGCGGACCCGAGTCCGGCGAACCAGGCGTCGTCGACGACGCCCGGGCAGCGACCGACGACGAGACCGTCGCCGCGGGCCGCGCCGAGGACGCCGGTGACGAACCCGACCCCGCCGGAGCCCTCGCCGCGCTGGGTCACCAGGAGCGACCGGTCGCCCCGACCGAGGGCACGCGCGAGGTCGGAGCGGACCCAGCGCGCCGGGTCGACGACGTCGGCGACCTCGTCGCCGCCGGGCGACAGCCTGGCGGACGCGGAGCGCCCGGCCTCGACCTGTCCCGTGACGAGCCCCGGACCGCCGGCGCACGCGTACCTCGTCTCCTGCACCGGCACGGCGCGCGGCGCCGCCCCGGGGTCGTCGGAGGTGCCGACCAGCGCGGCCAGCAGCACCAGCAGCGCGGCGACCGCGGGGAGGAGGGCGAGCAGCCCGGACCGTCGACCTCCCGTGCGCGGACGACGACGGCCGGCGTCCGCAGCGGCGCCGGACCGGCGACCGGGCTGGCGACGGGCCTGGCGACTGGGCTGGCGCTCCACGCGTCGTCCCCCGCTCACGAGCGCACCCCGTCCGTGCGGACGCGACGACCGCCGCCCGACGTCACGTCGCCGGAGGCCACGTCGTCGACCGCTGATGGTCGGCGGCGCACCGGCGCGGTCAGCACGACGGCGACGAGCCAGAGCAGCACCTGGCCGGCGGCCAGGAACGGCCGCCACGCGGGCGCCTCGGGTCGCGCAGGCTGCGTCGGCTCGGCCAGCGTCCAGACCCGCGACGTGGGCGACTCGCTGCCCGACGGCTCGAGCCCGGGGGCGGCGTCGAGGGCGCGCGCGACCTCGGTGTCGACGTCGGGCGCGTAGACGGCGTCCACGCCGAGGTCGGACAGGCTGCTCACGGCCTGCGTGCCCGGAGCCGACACCAGCCGCTCCACGGCGTCGACCAACGCACGACGCGACGTCTCGGGCGGGCGCAGGCCCTCGGCCCCCACGATGGGCCCCTCGCCACGCACGACCTCGACCTCGAGGCCGCGCCCGGTCGTGCCGGTGACGACGACGGTGTCGGCGCCCCGGTCGGTCAGGAACGCCGGCACGGTGTCGGGTCGGCCGCGCTCGAGCGGGTCGTCGACGCCGCGCACGACCCACCAGGCAGCCGTGCCGACCGGCAGCAGCAGGGCCAGGACCAACGCCGACCCCACCCAGGCGCGTCCTCGCCCCTCGACGAGCGGCGGCACGCCGACGAGTGCGGCCGTCCCGAGCGCGAGCGCCACGGCAGCGGCCGGGACGCCCACCCACGCGCGCACGTCGACGGACGTCCCCGGGACGCCGCCCGGCAGCACGACGCCGAGCACGGCCACGCCGAGGGCGAGGACCGCGAGGGTCCAGCAGACGACCACGACGGCACGTGCGGCACGGGAGGCCAGGGCGAGCACGGCGAGCACCACGAGACCGACGCCGAGCCAGACCGGGGCCTGCTCGGGGGCACCTGCGCGGCCGACGACGAGACCCAGGGCGGTCCGCCAGCCCGGCTCGCCACCGGCGAGCGGCGACCCGCTCTCCCACCACCACAGCCCCGGGTGGAGGACGCGGCCGACGACCCAGGGACCGAGCAGCAGGACGGCCACGCCGAGACCGAGGAGGAGGCGACGGACCAGGCGCGGGTCGAGCGCCGCGACGACGAGCGCACCGAGCAGCGCGAGCAGCAGGACGACGGGCGCGAAGGCTGCGCCGACGGCCACCCACACGCCCCACCGCACGGCGGTCCGCCACGAGGCGCGCTGCGAGAGCGGGTCGACGCCCGCGACCTGCAGCGTGGTCACGACGACGACGGGCAGCACGACGAGGGCGACGACCGTGCCGAGGCGGCCCTGGGCCACCGCACCCGAGGCGGCGACGGTGAGGCCGTACCCGACGGCCCAGACGATCCGCAGCCGACGGTGGTCGGTCAGCCTGCGACCGAGGCGGTGGGCCGTCAGCGCGGCGAGCGGCACCGAGAGCAGGAGCAGCGCGGCCACCAGCAGACCGGGCGACGGCCAGATCGGTGTGGCCGCCACCGCCAGCAGGAGCACCGCCGGCGACACCAGGCCGGTGCCACCGAGGCCGATCTCGTGGGACCGCTCGAACCACAGGCGCCACCAGTCGCCGGCCGAGCCGGGCGTGACTCCGAGCGCCCCGCCCGTCAGGATGCTGTCGCCCGCACCGGTCAGCAGCGAGCGACCGGCCACGAGCGAGAGGACGACGAGCGCCCCCACCGTGACCAGCCAGGGCCGACGCACCCAGAGGGGCGGCCCGTCGTCGAGCGTGACGACGTCGTCACCGTCGTCGTCGAGGGTCGACCGTCGGCCCGTGGTCTCGACCGCCTCGGGCCGCACCAGGGCGGCGGCCACGTCGCGGGCGGTGTCGAAGCCGTGCCGGTACGGCAGCCAGAACGGCGCGAACAGGTGGCGGACGGCACGGTCGTCGCGCCGGGCCGTGGCCGCCCGCCGACGTCGTGCAGCACGGAGCCGGCCCGGCCGTCCGTACACCGACGCGACCGCCTGCAGCTGGTCACCGGCCGCCTCGGGGTGGGCGGAGAGCACGAGCCCCAGGGTCCGCAGCAGCGAGCCGACGAGCAGCCGCACGTACTGCCACCAGAAGCGGGGGCCCGAGGTGTTGGCGAGCATCGTGTGCAGCGCGGCACGACGCTGCTCGGCGGGCTCGACGTCGCCGGCCGCACGTCGGCGGATCCCGCGGCGCGAGGCCTCGGCGTGGAAGATCACGGCACGCGGGGCGACCCGGGTGCGGTACCCGGCCCGCGCCACGCGCCAGCCGAGGTCGATGTCGTCGAAGTACAGCGGCAGGTCGGGGGACAGCCCGTCGAGCTCGTCCCACACGTCGCGGCGCACGAGCATGCCCGCCGTGTCGACGGCGAGCACGTCCTTCGGCCAGTCGTGCTGGCCCGCGTCGGGCTCCCCCGTCTCCAGGCCGGTCTCGCGGACCCCGGTCGAGGTGACCGTCAGCCCGACCTCGAGCAGGCGCCGCAGCGACGGCCACTCGCGGATCTTGGGGCCGACCACGGCGACGTCGTCGGCCGCGGTCGCCTCGTCGAGGAGGGCGGCGAGCGCCCCCGGCTCGACGATCGCGTCGTCGTGCAGCAGCCACACCCAGTCGGTGCGGGGCATCGCGTCGACGGCGAGCCGCACGGCGGCGCCGAAACCCGTGCCGGCCGGGGCATAGGTCACGCGGTCGGGTCCGAACGCCTCACGCACGAGCTCGGGGCCGTCGTCGGTCGAGCTGACGTCGACCACGCGCCAGCTGGTGGGGGCGTGCTCCAGCGCCGAGAACGACGCGAGCACCTGCGGCAGCCAGCGGCCGCCGTCGTGGGTCACGAGGACCGCGCCCACCGTGGGCGGCGCGGCGCGCCAGGCCGGGAGGGCGGGTGAGTCCTCGTCGGTCACGCGCTCGTCCATGCCCGCCAACCTAGCGGGGCGCGAAAGGGGCCGCCGTCCCGGCGGGGCGGCTCAGGCGCGCTTCTTCAGCTTGCGTCGCTCGCGCTCGGAGAGACCGCCCCAGATGCCGAACCGCTCGTCGTGCGCGAGGGCGTAGTCGAGGCACTCGCCGCGCACGTCGCACGTGAGGCAGACCCGCTTCGCCTCGCGCGTGGACCCGCCCTTCTCGGGGAAGAAGGCCTCCGGGTCGGTCTGGGCACAGAGCGCACGCTCCTGCCACATGAGCTCCTCTTCGGGGGACAGTGGCAGACCCAGATCGAATGACATGTCCGTAATTACACGCCTGGCGCTGCCATACGTCAAGCCGAATTGCACGATCCGCGCCGTCTCCGGCGTGTCGCGCCGCGCGGCAGGGGTCCGGACGGCTCGCCAGGGGCGGGACGGGGCGGTCGGCCGCTCGGGACCCTGGGAGGATGGCACGGTGACGACTCTCGCCGACCTGCTCCCCGCCGTGCGCGAGCCCGGCCGCCCCCTCCTCACCTGGGACGACCGTGGCACCGGCGAACGCGTGGAGCTCAGCGCCACCACGACGGCCAACTGGGTCGCGAAGACGTCGTCCCTGCTGGTCGACGAGCTCGACGTCGAGCCGGGGACGCGGGTGCGCGTGGGCCTGCCGACGCACTGGCTGCGCTTCGTCTGGCTCCTGTCGTGCTGGAGCGTCGGCGCGGTCGTCGTGGAGCACGACGCGGCGGTCGGCGTGAGCGGCCCGGAGCTCCAGGGCGACGAGCCCGTCCGCCTGGCGGCGTCGTTGCGGCCACTCGGGGGGCGGTTCGTCGAGCCGCCCGTCGGCTTCGTCGACCTCGCCACGGTCGTGCCGGGCCAGCCCGACGTCTTCGTGCCGCTCGACCCGCCGACGCCCTCCTCCCCCGCCGTCGACCTCGAGGCCACGGGCGCGCTCGACCACGCCGCCCTCCTCGCCGCCTGCCCGCCCGACCCGCGGCGCCTGGCGGTGCGGCCGGGGTCGCTCGACCGCGACGTGCGACGGCTCGTCTCGGCCCTGCGCGGCGGGGGCTCGGTCGTGGTCGTCGCCGGAGCCGACGACGACGTGCTGGCCCGCGTGGCGGAGCAGGAGCGCGCCGAGATCGTCGCCTGAGCGGATCCTCTACACTTTCGACGGCCGCTCGCAGGTCCCCTCCCCGCTGCCAGACCACAGGAAGGCCCTCCGCCCGGATGAGCCGACAGCGCGTGAACACCAGCCCGCCCTCCGCCGTCCCCGGGCTCACCAAGGTCGGCGGCCGCCCGCCCCTCGGCGCCTACCTCGCCGACGTCCTGCGCCACCGTGAGTTCATCCAGGCGCTGGCGCGGTTCCGGATCGAGGCCGACAACGGGCGGAACCGGCTCGGCATGGCGTGGGTGGTCCTGCGACCGCTGCTCAACGCCGGCGTCTACGGGCTCGTGTTCGGGTTCGTGCTCCAGACCAGCCGCGGTGTCGAGGACTTCGTCGCGTTCCTCGTCATCGGCGTCCTGATGTTCGAGTACTTCTCGACCTCCTTCTCGACCGGGGCGAAGTCGATCACGACCAACGCGGCGCTCGTGCAGAGCCTGGCCTTCCCACGCATGGCGCTGCCCCTGGCCCTGGTGGCCGAGCGGTTCCTGCAGTTCGTGCCGATGGTCGGTGTCATGGCGGCCTTCGCCATCGGCTACGGCAACCTCCCCGACCTGGAGTGGCTGCTGCTCGTCCCCCTGGTCGCGCTGTTCACGGTCTTCAACACCGGCCTGGCGCTGATCACGGCGCGGCTCACCGTGCACTTCCGCGACCTGACCAACCTGCTGCCGTTCATCTCGCGGATGTTCTTCTACACCTCGGGCATCTTCTACAGCATCGACCAGCGCTTCGACCCGGGGACGACGTTCCGGACCGTGGCCGACGCGCAGCCGATCCACGAGTTCCTCTCGCTGGGTCGGGCGGTGCTGCTGGACGGCCCCGACTACGCGATGCCGTGGCACTTCTGGGGCTACGCCGCGGCGTGGTCCGTGGCGGTGCTCGTCCTCGGCACGATCTTCTTCTGGGCGGCGGAGGAGCGGTATGGCCGGACCGACTGACGCCCGTCCCGACGACCAGGCGGGGACCACCGGGACGCGTCGCCCGGTCGTCGTCGTCGACGACGTGCACGTGGAGTACAAGGTGCTCTCCACCGGCAAGCGCGCCGGGCCCGCGGAGACCGGACGCCGCCTGCTGCAGCGCACCGGCGGGACCCGGACCGTCCACGCACTTAAGGGTGTGTCGTTCACGGCCTACGAGAACGACAGCATCGGCGTCATCGGCTCGAACGGCTCGGGCAAGTCGACGCTCATGCGCGCCATCACCGGCCTGACGCCCACGTCGCAGGGCAGCATCCACGCGGCGTCGCGACCCAGCATGCTGGGCGTCGGCGCCGCGCTCATCAAGGACCTGTCGGGCGAGCGCAACGTCATCCTCGGCGGTCTCGCCCTCGGGCTCAGCCGCGCCGAGATCGAGGCGAGGTACGAGGAGATCGTCGACTTCTCCGGCATCCGCGACTTCATCGACCTGCCGATGCGGACCTACTCCTCGGGCATGACCGCACGGCTGAAGTTCGCCATCGCCACGGCCCGCGACCACGAGATCCTCATCGTCGACGAGGCGCTGGCCGTCGGCGACCAGGCCTTCCGCGAGCGCAGCGAGGCCCGCATCCGCGCGATCCGTGACGACGCGGGCACCGTGTTCCTCGTCAGCCACTCCATGCGCTCGATCCGCGACACCTGCAACCGGGTGCTGTGGATCGATCGCGGCGTGCTGGTCATGGACGGCCCCACGGACGAGGTCGTCGACGCCTACGAGCGGTCGCGCTCGAGCTCGTAGTCCCCGACCCGCTCAGCAGGCTGCTGCGAGGTCCTCGACGTTGTTCGCCTGCGCGCCACTCTCGTCGGGCGTGGCGGTCGGGCTCGGCGTCGGGACCGACGGCGTCGTCGGCGTGGGCGTCGTCGGGCTCGCGCCCGGCGTCGACGTCGAGGCTCCGGCGCTGGGGCTGGAACTGGGGCTGGGCGAGGCTCCGCCCGCGCGCTCGCTGGCCCGGATGGCGTCCTTGATCAGCCGGTGGATCTGGGTGTAGTCGGGGTCGACGACCGAGATCAGCGGCGGCACGAGCGAGACGGTGCGGATCTTCGTCGACCGCGCCTTGAGCGCGAGGTCGGCGAACTCGCCCAGCTCCTCCGACGGCATGTTCGTGGAGATGAGCTGCGCGCTCGACTTCGCGAGGTCGGTGGCGTTCAGCAGCACCTTCTGCGGGCTGAGCTGGTCGAGCATGGCGCTCATGAGGCACTTCTGGCGACCCATGCGCGTGAAGTCGTCGGACTGGACCCGGCTGCGCGCGTACCAGAGCGCCTCGTTGCCGTCGAGGCGCTGCAGGCCCGGCTCGATGTAGCGCTGCTGGTCGAGGTCGTCGTGGCCGAACATCGCCAGCCGCGTCCGGACGTCGATCTCGACCCCGCCGACGGCGTCGACGAGGGAGCTGAAGCCGCGCAGGTTGATCATCACGTAGTAGTTGATCGGCAGGTCGGTCACGCCCTCGACGGCGTCGATCGTCGCCTCCAGGCCCGGGTCCTTGGCCCCCGGGTAGAGGTCGGTGCGGTTCTCGGCCTCGGTGTGCACCGCGTTGAGCAGGCACTCCGAGCCGCAGTTGTAGCCGTACGGGAACAGCTCGCGCATCGGCGAGCCCTCACGGAACGGCACGTCCTCGAGGTTGCGCGGCAGCGACACGAGGACCGTGCTGCCGGTCGAGGCGTCGATGCTGACGACCGTCATCGAGTCCGGTCGGATGCCCGTGCGGCCCTTCCCGGAGTCCGAGCCGATGAGCAGGATGTTGTAGCGGCCCTGCAGCGGCGGGCTCGTGGACGTGGCGGTGAAGACCTGCTGGACGGCCTGGCGGCCCGCGTTGCTGACCTGCGACGCGTACAGCGCGACGCCGAGCACGCCGGCCACGAGCGCCGTGTTGACCACGAGCACGACCGCGGCCCGCGCGCGGGTCAGCTGCAGTGGTCGCGCCAGGCGCCAGGCGTCGACGAACAGCGCCGTCCACGCGACGGCGGCCGCGGCGACGCCGAAGCGGAACACCTGGAGGACGTCAGGGTCGGTGACCAGCCCGATCAGGCCCGCCCGGTCGTGGCGGTAGGACAGCGCCAGCCAGCCCAGGGCGACGAGCCCGACCGCGTAGAGGCCGACCGCGACGCGGCCGACCCACCGGTTGCCGACCGCGAGCTGTGCCGACCCGGGCGCGACGGCCGACAGCAGGCACAGACGCAGTGCTCGACGGAACCGGGCCCTGGGGGGAAGCTCGTCGGTGCTCGGGCTGAGCACCTTCGCTCGACGACGGGTCATGGTTCCTCGCGGCTGGGGGTCCTGGCGAAGACCCATGATCCCCCACGGGTCCAAGCCGTACCGACGACCATGCCGACTCAGCAGGTCGCGTCGACGTCGTCGGTCTGGTTCGCCCGCGTCGGGTCCTTGGCCGGCGCGCCGGTCCCGGTCCCGGCCGAGGTCGCGGTCGAGCTCGCGGCAGGCGCCTGCGGCGTCAGGGTCGTGAGCGACGCGGCGAGGATGCCGTCGGTCGCCGGACGTCCGCCGTGTCCCTCGGAGGTGGCGATGGCCCGGCTGATGAGCGTGCGGACCTTGTCGTAGTCGGGGTTGCCGGTGTAGATCACGGGCGGGACGAGCGAGACCGAGGAGACCGGCTGCGACTTCGCCTTCAGCGCGAGCTCCATGAACACGTTGAGGTCGCGCGCCGGGATGTCGGTGTCGAGCAGGGTCTTGCTGGAGTCGGCGATCTTCTCCACGTTCATCAGCACCTTGCGCGGGCTGAGCTCGCGCAGCATCGCGGTCATCACGCACTTCTGGCGTCCCATGCGGGAGAAGTCGTTGTTCAGCACGCGGCTGCGGGCGTACCAGAGCGCCTGCTCGCCGTTGAGCTTGCGCCGACCGGCCTCCACGTACTGCTGCTTCCAGGCGTCGTCGTGGCCGAACATCGGCGTGCGCTCCTGGACGTCGACCGTGACCCCGCCGACGGCGTCGACGAGCTTGGCGAAACCGGCCATGTTGACCAGGGCGTAGTAGTTGATGCGCAGCCCGGTGATCTCCTGGACGGCGTCGATGGTCGCCTGGATGCCGGGCGTGCGCTCGCCGACCTTCTTCGCGCCGAGCTCCTGGGCGTGGTCCTCGGCCCAGGTGTTGACGGCGTTGAGGTAGCACCCCTCGCAGTCGAAGGTCTTCGGGAACTCCTTCTTCATGAAGGAGTCCGACGGGAACGGGACGTCCTCGAGGTTGCGGGGCAGCCCGATGATCACGGTCCGGCCGGTCTTGGCGTCGATGCTGGCCACGTTGAGCGAGTCCGGACGCATGCCGGTGCGGTCGGCGCCGGAGTCCGAGCCCATGAGCAGCACGTTGTAGCGACCGTCGGCCGGCTTGGACGTGGTGGTGGCCGCGAAGACGGTGTCGATCACGCCGGTGCTCACGCTGACGAGGTGCGCCGCGAACACGAGCGCCCCGGCGGTGACCAGGCACAGGGCGCCGTTGAGGCCCGCGACCCACGGGCGGTGGCGACGCGCGAGCCGCAGCGGCTGGCCCAGCCGCCAGGCGTCGACGATGAGCACCGCCCAGAACACGGCACCGGCGAGCAGCAGGAAGCGCAGCAGGGTCAGCAGGCGGGCGTCGGTCATGAGCCCCATGAGGCTGGTGCGCGCGAAGAGCGCGAGGAAGAGGAGCACCGCGCCGGCGACGAGGCAGGCGATCCACACGCGCAGCGCCACCCGGCCGAGCCGCTTGTTCCCGGCCGCCACCTGGGCCGAGCCGGGCACGACGAGCGTCATCAGCGTGAGCGTCAGCGCCCGGCGCAGCTGGATGCGCTCGGACGCGGTCCGGGTCGTCGAGGTACGGGATGAGGTCGGGCGGTCGTCGTGCATGTCGTCCTCGGGGTCGCTGCCAGGGGGAAGAGCAGGGCGAGCAGGTCCCGACGATGGTCACACAAAGTCTCGACCTCGAGTCGAGGGCGCGCCGAGCGATCCACGTTTCCCGAGCCGTCACTGCTTTTCGGCTGAGGATCGGCGTGAACACGTCGTGCGTGGTCCCCGCTCGGCTAGGTTCTGTGCCATGGCACAGGAGCGTCCGGAGGACCGTTACGACTGGCTCTACGGTTCCGACGGCGGACGCGGGGAGCCGGCGCCCACGCGGCAGCAGCCCGCGGCGTCGCGACGCCGGGGCGACGACCTGCCCCCGCCGAACCTGCCGCCGCCGGGCGGCGGACGGGCCGAGCGCGGACGTGACCGCTCGGGTGGCGGGCGACGGCGCGGCAAGGCGCGATGGGTGCTCCTGCTCCTCGTGGCGTGGCTCGTCTTCCTCGTGGGCACGCCGCTGTACGCGTACTCGACGTCGACGAAGGTGCCCTTCGAGCCCGAGGGCGACCGACCCGGCGAGCAGCCCGGCACGACGTTCCTGCTGGTGGGCTCTGACAGTCGTGCCGGCCTGAGCGCCCAGGAGCAGCGGGAGCTCGCGACGGGCGGCGACGGCGGCGGACGGGGCCGCACCGACACGATCATGCTGCTGCACACGGGCGCCGGACCGTCGACGCTCGTCTCCATCCCGCGCGACTCGATGGTGCAGGTGCCGGGCTACGGCACCACGAAGATCAACGCCGCCTACGCCTACGGCGGCCCGGCCCTGCTGACGCAGACGGTCGAGCAGAACACCGGAATCCGGGTCGACGACTACGTCGAGATCGGGTTCGGCGGACTGGTCAAGGTCGTCGACGCCCTCGGCGGCGTCGAGATCTGCCCGAAGGAGGCGATCAAGGACCGCGACTCCGGGCTGGACGTGAAGGCAGGGTGCCAGGAGGCCGACGGCAGGACCGCCCTCGCCTACTCCCGCAACCGGCACAGCTACGCCACGCAGGACATCCAGCGCGTGCAGAGCCAGCGCGAGGTGATCGCGGGCATCGCCAGCAAGGCCGCGTCGCCGTGGACGATCATCAACCCCGTCCGCTACTGGGGCGTGAACACCGGCGCCGCGTCGGCCGTGCAGATCGGCGAGGGCACCGGCCCGTACGCGTTGCTCAAGTTCGCCCTCGGGCTGCGCTCGGCGATGGGCGACGGCGGCCAGAGCTGCACCGTGCCGCTCGCGGACTTCTCGGTGCGCTGGGACCCCGAGCGCAGCAAGCAGCTGTTCGACCTGATCGCCGCCGACCGCACGGGCAGCATCGGCAAGCTCTGCACCCCTGACGGGCTGCCGCCGAAGAGCTGACGCCGGAGCCCGGGTCGGGCGCGGCTCAGACCTGTCGACCCACCGTGCGGTACGTGCGGTCGTGGTAGACGAGCGGCTCCCCGACGGGCCCGAGGCGCACGTCGCGCACCTCGGCGACGACGACCACGGCCTCCCCCACGGGGACGGTCGTGATCGGCACGCAGCGCAGTGACGCGACGGCTCCCGGCAGCGTCGTCCCGTGCTCGTCGACCACCCAGCCCTGCGCCGGGGTGAAGCGCTCCCCTGCCGACCGCCCGTAGGCGTCGGCGACGTCGACCAGGTCGGCAGGCAGCAGGTGCACGTCGAGCACGTCGGCGGCGGCGACCACCTGGGCGGTCCGGCTGCTGGTGAGCACCGAGAACGAGAGGGCCGGCGGGTGGGCGGACACGGAGGCCACGCTCGAGGCGGTGAGCCCGACGGGGCCGTCCGGTCCGAGTGCCGTCACGACGGCCACGCCGGTCGCGTGCCGTCGGAACGCGGCCTTGAGCAGCTCCGCGCGACCGTCACGGTCGGTGCTGCTGGCCGCCGGGCGGTCGTCGTCGGTGTCCGGGCGTCGTGCTGCGTCTCGCGTGTCCACCCTCTCGACGATAGGACCTCGAGCGCACTCGAGGTCAATCGAGGACGCCGCGTCCATCTGGTCCGCGCGTGGTCAGAGGGTCGACTGCACGCCCGCGAGGAGCTGTCGGGCCATGACGATCCGCTGGACCTGGTTGGTGCCCTCGTAGATCTGGGTGATCTTCGCGTCGCGCATCATCCGCTCCACGGGGTAGTCACGCGTGTACCCGTAGCCGCCGAGCAGCTGCACGGCGTCGAGGGTCACCTGCATGGCGGTGTCGGACGCGAACGCCTTGGCGGCGGCACCGAAGAACGTCAGGTCGTCGTCGCCGCGCTCGGAGCGACCGGCGGCCGCGTAGGTGAGCTGACGGGCGGCCTCGACCTTCATGCCCATGTCGGCGAGCATGAACTGCACGCCCTGGAAGTCGCTGATCGGCTTGCCGAACTGCTGCCGCTCCTGCACGTACCCGAGCGCGTAGTCGAGCGCGCCCTGCGCGACGCCGACCGCCTGAGCGGCGATCGTGATGCGGGTGTGGTCGAGCGTCTGCATCGCGAGCGCGAAGCCCTGGCCGACGTCGCCGATGATGCGGTCCTCAGGGATGCGCACGGAGTCGAGGTAGACCTCGCGGGTGGGCGAGCCCTTGATGCCGAGCTTCCTCTCGGGCGCCCCGAAGGAGACGCCCTCGTCGGTCGCCTCGACGACGAACGCGGTGATGCCCTTGCTGCGCTGGGCCGGGTCGACCTGGGCGAGGACCGTGTAGAACGCCGACTCGCCGGCGTTGCTGATCCAGCGCTTGGTGCCGTCGAGCACCCAGTGGTCGCCGTCGCGGACGGCACGGGTCTTCTGGTTGGCGGCGTCGGAGCCCGCGTCGGGCTCGGAGAGGCAGTAGCTGAAGCCCTCGCCGGCCGCGAGCCGCGACAGGTAGTTCTTCTTGAGGGTCTCGTCGCCACCGAGGATGACCGGCAGCGAGCCGAGCTTGTTCACGGCGGGGATCAGCGAGCTCGAGACGCAGACCCGCGCGACCTCCTCGATGACGAGGACCGTGGCGAGGGCGTCGGCGCCGGCTCCCCCGTACTCCTCGGGCACGTGCGGGGCGTGGAAGTCCGCGGCGGCGAGCGCGTCGTGCGCCTCGCGCGGGTAGCGGGCCTCCTCGTCGACCTGCGCGGCGTACGGCGCGACCTTCGCCTCGGCGACGGCGCGGACGGCCTCGCGGATGGCCTGGTGCTCCTCGGACAGCACGAACATGTCGGTCACGGCTACAGCTCCGAATCCCTGGGTGAGACAACGCTCATGTTTAGTTGGACGACCTAGTAATCGTACGTCGCACCACCACGACTCGGGCTGCCGGGTCCGGTGGGGTCGCCCACACTGGTGCGGTGACCACCCAGCGCTTCGACGGACACATCACCGGCCTCGGCACCGCGAGCGGCACCCGCGTCGTCGTGGGGATCTGGGACCGCAGCCCCTACGGCACCTTCGCCGACGCGATGGTGGAGCGGCCCGACGGCCACCGCGTCCTGCTCGCACCGGACGAGCGGATCGCCGACCTCGTCTCGGCCACCTACACGTTCGACGACGTGCAGGTGGTGCCCGTCGCGGTCGACGGGTGGGGCATCCTCGCCGGTCCACTGGAGGCGCACTGGACCCCGGGCGTGCGCGCGCCCATCGGGTGGCTCCTGCAGGCCGTGCCCGGGCCGCTCGGACGGCTCGAGGCGTGGGCCCGGTTCTGCGACCCGATCGCCCAGCGGGTCATGCCGGGCGTGCGCACCCACGGAACCGCGGGCCAGGGCCGGACGGAGTGGTACGCCGCCTCCGACGCGTGGAGCGTCGAGGCCGCGACGACCACCTGGGACGGCGAGGACCTCGGCCCGCTTGCCCCCGTCGACCCGCCGGTCCGCTTCGGCTTCGGCTCGGCGCCCCGCACGCCCACGCTCACCCGCGTCACGTCCTTCATCCGCGACCACTGAGCCCGCCGAGCCGCCCGAGCGGCCCGACCCGGCCCCCCGCCGTCCTAGGGTGGCCCGCATGGGACGCATCCACGACGTCGACGAGCTGCGCGCCGTCCTCGGCACACCGATGCCTCGGGCCGCCGCGAAGGACCGCCAGCGGCTCCACCCCGAGCACGTCGCCTGGCTGGAGGCGTCGCCGTTCTGCCTGCTCGCGACCGCGGGCGCCGACGGCACGTGCGACGTCTCGCCCAAGGGCGACCCCGCCGGATCGTTGGTGCACGTCGTCGACGAGCAGACCCTGGCGATCGCGGAGCGACCCGGGAACCGCCGGGCCGACGGGTACGTGAACGTGCTCGCGAACCCGCACGTCGGGCTGCTGTCGGTCGTGCCCGGACGCGGCGACACGCTGCGCGTCAACGGCACCGCCCGACTGCTGCGCACCGACGACGACCCGCCGGCCTACGTCGACGCCCTCGTCGTGCGCGGGCACCGGCCGGTGCTGGTCTGCGAGGTCAGCGTCGAGCAGGTGTTCTTCCACTGCTCGAAGGCGTTCCTGCGCTCCCACCTCTGGGAGCCGGACACCTGGCACCCCGACGCCGTGCCGTCGCGCTCCCAGATCACCCACGCGCTCGAGCGCTCGGACCAGACGCTCGAGGAGGTCCGCGCCTACTACGAGGGTCCGGGCTACCAGGCGCAGCTCTACTGACGTCGTCACCGCACCCTGCGGCACGGCACGAGCGACGAAGATCACACCCGATGACGACCATGTCACACCGTTTCGACTCGCCCCGTACCCCCGGTACGAGAGACCCTGGAAGGCGCTGCAGACGTCGACCACGTCGGTGCCCCTGACACCAGGAGACCTTGCGTTGAACTCGCCCACCCCCGCCACCCGCCCGTCCGCCACCCCGGAGCGCATCACGACCGACGTGCTCCTCGTGGGCGCCGGGATCATGAGCGCCACGCTCGGCTCGCTGCTGAAGTCGCTGCAGCCCGACTGGTCGATGACGCTGCTGGAGCGACTGGACCAGCCCGGCCTGGAGAGCTCCGGCCCGTGGAACAACGCCGGCACCGGCCACTCCGCGCTGTGCGAGCTCAACTACACGCCGCAGACCGCCGACGGCGGCGTCGACGTCTCGAAGGCCGTCACGGTCAACGAGCAGTTCCAGCTCTCGCGCCAGTTCTGGGCCCACGGGGTCGACAACGGGCTGCTCAAGGACCCGTCGTCCTTCATCAACCCCGTCCCCCACGTCAGCTTCGTGCGCGGCACGGAGAACGTCGACTACCTGCGCAAGCGCTACGACGCCCTCGCCGGCCACCCGCTGTTCGCGGGCCTGGAGTGGGTGCACGACCACGACGAGTTCGCCCGCCGCCTCCCGCTGATGGCCGAGGGGCGCGACCCGTCCGAGGACGTCGCGGTCAGCTGGACCGACCACGGCACCGACGTCGACTTCGGCTCGCTCACCGCGCAGCTGCTCGGCAACCTGACGACCCAGGGCGCGGACATCCGCTACCGCCACCAGGTGAAGAACCTCAAGCGCGACACCGACGGCACGTGGCGCGTCAAGGTCAAGGACCTCGACGACGGCCGCACGATCTGGATCTCCGCGAAGTTCGTCTTCGTCGGCGCCGGCGGTGGAGCCATCCAGCTGCTGCAGAAAGCGGGCATCGAGGAGATCAAGGGCTTCGCCGGCTTCCCCGTCAGCGGCGAGTTCATCCGCTGCCTCGACGAGACGGTGACCGCCAAGCACGAGGCGAAGGTCTACGGCATGGCCGCGGTCGGTGCGCCGCCGATGTCGGTGCCGCACCTCGACACGCGCGTGATCGGCGGACAGCGCTCGCTGCTGTTCGGTCCGTACGCCGGCTGGACGCCGAAGTTCCTCAAGGAGGGCTCCTTCACCGACCTCCCGCTGTCGGTGCGCCCGCACAACCTGATGCCCATGGCCGCCGTCGGCGTGACGTCGTGGGGCCTCATCAAGTACCTGGTGCTCGAGCTCGCGAAGTCGCGCGGTCGCAAGGTCCAGGACCTGCAGGTCTTCGCCCCGCTCGCCGAGGAGGGCGACTGGGAGCTGATCACGGCCGGCCAGCGCGTCCAGGTCGTGCGCAAGAAGGGTCGCTTCGGCGGCTCGCTGGAGTTCGGCACCACGGTCGTCAACGCCTCCGACGGCACCATCGCGGGCCTGCTGGGTGCGTCGCCGGGCGCCTCGACCGCGGTCGCGGCCATGCTCGACGTTCTCGAGCGCTGCTTCCCCGGCCAGATCGACGGCTGGCGCCCGCAGCTGAAGGAGATCGTGCCGTCGTACGGGGTGTCCCTGGGCGACAACCCGACGCTCTACTCGGACCTGAAGACCTGGACGGACCGCTCGCTGGGTCTCACCCCGGCCTGAGCCTCTCCGGCGGTCCCCAGGTCTCGTCCCGAGGCGTGGGGACCGAGCAGGGTCAGCGGTCGCGGATGGCGGCGCCCTTGGCGCGGGCGGCCTCCGCGAGCGCGTCCTGGAAGTCGAGCACGCGCTGCGTGAGCTCGGGGTCGCCGACCGCGAGGATGCGGGCGGCGAGCAGGCCGGCGTTGCGCGCGTTGCCGATGGAGACGGTCGCGACGGGCACGCCGGCGGGCATCTGGACGATCGACAGCAACGAGTCCATGCCGTCGAGGTACTTCAGGGGCACCGGCACGCCGATGACGGGCAGCGGTGTGACGGCCGCCAGCATGCCGGGCAGGTGCGCAGCGCCTCCGGCACCGGCCACGACCACCTCGAGGCCACGGGTGTGGGCGTCGCGCCCGTAGGCCAGCATCTCGTCGGGCATGCGGTGCGCCGAGACCACGTCGGCCTCGTAGGCGATCCCCATCTCCTGGCAGGCGAGGGCCGCGGCCTCCATGACCGGCCAGTCCGAGTCCGACCCCATGACGATGCCCACGCGGGGCTGAGCGCTCATGCCGCCGACCCTACCGTCGGGCCTCCTCCCCCCACGAGGTGACTTCTCCAGCGAACGGGCCGCGCGGTGCGTGTTCCGTCGGTCTTGTCCTGCTGCTGCGCTGCCGCGGAGGGCCTGGGCTCGGTGCTGCGCTGCCGCAGGGGGTCTCGTCGTGCTGGTGCGCTGCCTCGGCCTTCGCTGGGTCTGGTCTCCGCAAGGGCCTCGACCGGGCGGTTGGCGACGGCGCTGGTCTGGGGTCTCGGGCTGCGGGCTGGTGCAGGGGTGGGGAGACGGAACTTTCTGCGTTCGTGTCGCCAGGGCGACACAAACGCAGAGACTTTCGCGCCGACAGCCCACTATCGGTGGATCTGCAACCGCAGAAGCGCTTCTGCGGGTGCAGGTCCACCGATAGGACGCGCCAACGCAGAACGGTGGGTCAAGAACGCAGAAACGAAGAATCGTGCGTCGAGGGCGGACCAGACCAGACCCCGAGACCCGAAGCCAGCCCCGGGCCCGCTGCCGGTCGAGGCCCTTGCGGAGGCCGCCCCCAGCGAATGCCGAGGCAGCGCAGCGGCAAGTACAGACTCACTGCAGCAGCGCACCAGCAAACCCAGCCCCCCCCCCTGCGGCAGCCCAGCAGCGAGGTCACGACGACCGCAAGCAGCACAGGTAGAGAACCCACCGCGCACCCTCGACGACTCCCGCACCGCGGAGACGTCCCCGCCCGGGACCGGAGGGCTCAGCCGTCCTGCAGCAGGGCCCCGGCGCGGCGGGCGTCGGCCAGGACCTCCTCGAGGTCGTCGCCGGTGACGGTGACGTGCCCGACCTTGCGTCCGGGCTTCACGCCCTTGCCGTAGAGGTGCACCTTGGCGTGCGGGACGGCGGCGAGCACGACGGCCTCCTGGGCCTCGAGGTCCTGGACGGCGCCGCCGAGCACGTTGACCATGACGGTCCAGGCGTGGTGCGGGGTCGTGGGTCCGAGGGGCAGGTCGAGCACGGCGCGCAGGTGGTTCTCGAACTGGCTGGTGGCGGCACCGTCGATGCTCCAGTGGCCGGTGTTGTGCGGCCGCATCGCCAGCTCGTTGACGAGCACGCGTCCGTCGGCGGTCTCGAACAGCTCGACGGCGAGCATGCCGGTGACGCCGAGCTGCTCCGCCACCCGGACGGCGACGTCGGTGGCCTCCTGCGCGAGCGCAGGGTCGAGGTCGGGGGCCGGTGCGACGACCTCCTTGCAGATGCCGTCGACCTGGGTCGACTGCACGACGGGGTAGGCGACGACGTCGCCGGACGGAGTGCGGGCCACCTGGGCACTGAGCTCGCGGCGGAAGTCGACGAGCTCCTCGGCCAGGATCTCCCGTCCCTCGGCGAACGCCGTGGCGAGGACCTCGGACGCGTCGTCGGCGCTGCGCACCACCCACACGCCCTTGCCGTCGTACCCGCCGCGGGTCGTCTTGAGCACGGCCGGGTAGCCGAAGTCCTCGAGCTCCTCGAGCGCCTCCTCGACGTCACCGGGCAGGAGCAGGAACAGCGGGCACGGCAGCCCGAGGACGCTCAGCCGCACGCGCATCTCGCCCTTGTCCTGCGCGTAGAGCAGGGCGTCGGGCCCGGGTCGCGGCGCGTGGCCCTCGGCCTCGAGCGCCCGCAGGTGCTCCGGCGGGACGTGCTCGTGGTCGAACGTGACGACCGGGCTGCCGGCGCAGACGGCGCGCAGGTCGTCGAGGTCGGTGTGGTCGCCGACGAGGTGGTCGGGGACGACCTGGGCGGCGGAGACGTCGGGCCCCTCGGCCAGCAGCCGGATCCGCAGGCCCAGCGCGACGGCCGGGACCTGCATCATGCGGGCGAGCTGGCCGCCCCCGACGACGGCGAGGTGCGGTGTCAGCGGCATGCCCGCAGGATATCGACCGCCGGTCGCGGTGCTACCAGCGCCTGACGGTGCGGGGCCGGAACGCGCGCCGCCGGCTGACGGTGATCGGCGAGACGTTGCCGAACCCGCGCAGCGGCCGCGGTGGCAGGGTCCGCATCTCGAACTCCTCGTCGGTCAGGTCGGCCGCCGTGGCGTCGTCGACGAGGACCCGGTTGCTGCGGGCGACGTGCGAGAGCCGCGCGGCGAGGTTGACCGGAGGACCGAACACGTCGCCCAGCCGGCTGATGACCGAGCCGGTCGCCAGGCCGACGCGGACGTCGGGCAGGTCGTCGCGCGACCCGATGTTCGCCACCAGCTCCAGGGCGGTGAGCGTCGCCTCGCGCGGGTCGGGATTGACGAAGAGGACGGCGTCGCCGAGCGCCTTGATGACGCGACCGTCCCGCGACGTGACGACGTCGGTGCACCGGGTCTCGAAGTTCTCGACCAGCTCGCCGAGGCGCACGTCGCTCAGCGTGTTGGTCATGGCCGTGAAGCGGGAGAGGTCGGCGAAGCCGATGCTCATGGTGGTCGACAGCAGCTCCGCGTCGACCGCGCCGAGCGCCTCGAGGCGGCCGGCCGCCGCCGCGAGGTGACGCCGCCACGCGTAGAGCAGCAGCCGGTCGAAGCCGGGGGCGACGTGCTCGGCGATCGCGACCGCGCTCTCGAGCCGGCTGCTCGCGCGACCGGCGTCGACGTCGGCCTCGACCTGGTCGACGATCGTCTGCACCTCCCAGTCCGCGAGTCGGGCGAGCGTCTGGCCGAGCGCCCGCGTCATGCGGAAGATGGTCCGCTCCTCGAGCAGTCCCTCGTCGAACGCGGCGGCGGCGAGGCGCGCGGCCGCGACGTCGTGCTCGCCGTAGGCGGGGACGTCGCCGCTGTCGGCGAAGCCGAGCGAGCGCCAGAGCCGCTCCGCGCGGTCGAGGTCGAGCCCCGCCTGCTCGGCGACCTGCTCGCCGGTGAGGTCCATCCCCTCGTGCAGGATCAGCCGCGCGAGCTCGTCCCGCAGGTCAGACCGACTCATCGCTCCCCCGGTGCGCGGCGAACACCAGGTCGCTGACCTGGCGGTGGAAGGACTCGACGTGCGGGATGTCGCGCAGCTCCAGCCCGGCCTCCTCGCTCGCGTTGTGGATGATGAGCGTGCCGCAGCCGAGGATCCGGTCGTTGAGGTTCTTCTCGTAGGAGACGTCGTTGATCCGGCTGAGCGGGATGACCCGACCCTCGCGCGTGAGGATGCCCTTCTGCTCGACGAGGCGCTGCGTGGTGAGGCTGTAGGTCCACGACAGCCAGCGCAGGAACGGCAGCACGCTCCCCCACAGCACGACGACGACCGCGACCGCCACGACGGCCCACCGGACGTAGCCGTCGCCGGAACCGCCCGCCCTGGCCGCGAGGAAGCTGCCCGCGAACGCGACGGCGAGCAGGATGACCAGCGGGACGAACAGGACCTTGACGTGGGTGCGCGTCGTGGTGACGACCTGTTCGCCGTCCATCATGAACTTGCGGGAGAGCGCCATGCCCGAATCCTCCCACGGCGGGCCCGGGCACCGGGAGGGATCACGGCGCCCAGGCGCGCGGGTCCCCGGCTGCTCAGGGCGCGGGCCGCACGTGCGTGACGTCGCCGGCGCTGATCGCACGTCCGGCGACCACCAGACGCCCCAGCGGGTCGACGTCGTCGGCACGTCCCCGCAGCACGGAGCCGTCGGGCAGGTCCACCTGCACCGTGGAGCCGAGCGTGACGCAGCGCTCGAGGTAGTCGGCGCGCAGCAGGGTCGGGTCGCCGGCACCGGCGACCCAGCGCCGGTAGAGACGCTCCAGGTGGCCGAGCAGGATCTGCAGCACGACGCCGCGGTCGGTGGTGGCCGCGCCCGCGAGCGCGAACGACGTGGCCGTCGGCACGGGCAGCTCCTCCTGCGTCAGGGTCAGGTTGAGACCGATGCCGAGCACGGCGGCGGCGCCGGCGGGTCCCTCCGCGCGCTCCACGAGGATCCCGCAGAGCTTGCGACCGTCGACCAGCACGTCGTTGGGCCACTTCAGGCCCGACGCGACCCCGCAGTCGCGGGCCGTGAGGTCGACGGCGATGCCCGCCAGCAGCGGGAGCCACGTCCACTGCGGCAGCGCGACGGCGTCGGGGCGCAGCAGGACGGAGACCACCAGGCCCGAGCGCGGGGGTGCCTCCCAGCGTCGGTCGAGCCGCCCGCGCCCGGCCGTCTGGTGCTCGGTGGTGACCACGAGACCCTCGGGCGCACCCTGGGCGACGGCGGCGACCACGTCGGCGTTGGTGCTCGCGGTGGTGCTCGACACCTCGACCGCGGTCCACAGCCCGCCGCCGACGAGGAGGGCACGCCGCAGCTCCTCGACGTCGAGGGGCGGCCGGTCGGGGGTCGGCGTGCCGGCAGCCGAGGCAGGTGTCGGGGCGGAGGTCGAGGCGTCCATGCGGCAAGCCTCACACAACGCAGAAGGCCGTCCCTCGCTACTCTGACCCTCGTGAGCGAAGCAGAGATCGAAGAGCGTCCGGAGCTGCACACGACCGCGGGCAAGCTGGAGGACTTCCGGCGACGCCGTCACGAGGCCACCGTCGAGGTCGCCGAGCGTGCCGCGGAGAAGCAGCACGCCAAGGGTCGTCAGAGCGCCCGCGAGCGCATCGAGCAGCTCTTCGACGAGGGCTCGTTCGTCGAGCTCGACGCCCTCGCGCGTCACCGCTCCACCAAGTTCGGCCTCGAGAAGAACCGCCCGCTCGGCGACGGCGTCATCACCGGCTACGGCACGATCGACGGCCGCCAGGTGTGCGTCTTCAGCCAGGACTTCTCCGTCTTCGGCGGCAGCCTCGGCGAGGTGTACGGCGAGAAGATCACGAAGGTCATGGACCTCGCCATCAAGACGGGCTGCCCGATCATCGGCATCAACGAGGGTGCCGGCGCCCGCATCCAGGAGGGTGTCGTCTCGCTCGGCCTCTACGGCGAGATCTTCACGCGCAACGTGCACGCGTCGGGCGTCATCCCGCAGATCTCGATGATCATGGGCACGTGCGCCGGCGGCCACGTGTACTCCCCCGCCGTCACCGACTTCACGATCATGGTCGACGAGAAGTCGAACATGTTCATCACCGGCCCGGACATCATCAAGACGGTCACCGGCGAGGACGTCACGATGGAGGAGCTGGGCGGCGCGCGCACTCACAACACGCGCAGCGGCAACGCCCACTACCTCGCCTCCGACGAGGAGGACGCGATCGAGTACGTGAAGGCGCTCATCTCCTTCCTCCCGCAGAACAACATGGAGGAGGCACCCGTCTACGACGAGGTCGCCGACCTCGAGCCGACCGAGACCGACCTGGCGCTCGACACGCTCATCCCCGACTCGGCCAACCAGCCGTACGACATCCGCACCGTCATGGAGGCCGTCCTCGACGACGGCGACTTCCTCGAGGTCCAGCCGCTGTTCGCCCCGAACCTCGTCATCGGCTACGGCCGCGTCGAGGGCCGCGCGGTCGGCGTCGTGGGCAACCAGCCCATGCAGCTCGCCGGCTGCCTCGACATCGACGCGTCCGAGAAGGCCGCGCGCTTCGTGCGCACCTGCGACGCCTTCAACATCCCGGTGCTGACGTTCGTCGACGTTCCCGGCTTCCTGCCCGGCACGGAGCAGGAGTGGAACGGCATCATCCGCCGCGGCGCGAAGCTGATCTACGCCTACGCCGAGGCCACCGTCCCGCTCGTCACGATCATCACGCGCAAGGCCTACGGCGGCGCCTACGACGTCATGGGCTCCAAGCACCTCGGCGCCGACGTCAACCTGTCGTGGCCCACCGGCCAGATCGCCGTGGTCGGCGCGTCCGGCGCGGTCAACATCCTCTACCGCCGCGAGGTGGCGGCGGCCGACGACCCCGACGCCAAGCGCGCCGAGCTGATGACCGAGTACGAGGACACGCTCTGCAACCCGTACGTGGCGGCCGAGCGCGGCTACATCGACGGCGTCATCGAGCCCTCGCAGACCCGCGCGGAGGTCGTGAAGGCCCTGCGCCTGCTGCGCACGAAGCGCGAGACGCTGCCGCCCAAGAAGCACGGGAACATCCCGCTGTGATGGCCGGCGAGACGACGCCCCAGGACGAGGGCACCGAGACCACCGCGGCGCCGGCCAAGCCGGTGCTGCGGGTGGTCCGCGGCGACCTGACGCCCGAGGAGCTTGCCGCCCTGGTGGCCGTCGTCGCGGCGCGCAACGCCGCCGCGGCGCACGCGGCGGCGGACGCCGCGGGCCCGAAGCCCCGCAGCGAGTGGGGCCACCCCTCCCGCGCGGCCCGCACGCCGCTGCGCGTCGGGCCGGACGCCTGGCGACGCTCCGCCTGGGCCTGACGGCCGCCGCATGACCCTGCGCCACGAGACCGCCCTGTCCGTGGCGGACTGGGTCGTGCGCGCCGACGGGCCGTGGCCGGTGCTGGCCACCCAGGGGCCGCCGGGTCTCGACGCGTACGCCACGGTCCACTTCGACGGCGAGGACGCCGACCCCTACCGTCCCGACCCGGACGTCGTGGCGCTCGTGACCCGCCTCGCCGCCGAGCACACCACGACGCCGGAGCGCTGCTGGTTCGCCCTGTGGGAGGGGTGGGGCGAGCTGGAGGGCGGCGGGAGGATCTACGCCGAGATGGACCCGCACCGCCTGTTCGGGCGCCTGTTCCGCCAGCCGCCGCCGCTCGCGGTCGCGCCGGCCTTCGACCGTCCGGTGCTCGACGCGCCGCGCGCCGACCTCGCGGGCGAGCGCGCGTACCTGCTGTTCACCGGCACGGTCGCCGACGTCGGCGACTGGGGCGCCCGACCCCCGCGTCCCGGCTGGCCCGCCGACCTGCCGCAGGCGTCGTTCACGTGGCCTGCCGACCACGCCTGGTGCATCGCCTCCGACGTCGACCCGTCGTGGTTCACCGTCGGTGGGTCCCGGGGCCTGGTCGACGCCGTGCTCGCCCACCCCGACCTGCGCGCCGAGCCCGCCACGTACGGCTCTCCTCCCCCCGCCTGACCGGCGCCCCCTCACCGTCATCGGTGGACCGGCAACCACAGGGGGGCTGCAGACGTCCCCCAGCCACCGATGCCGCCCCGTCGCGGCGCTGATGTTGCGCATCCACCGATGGGGGGCGGGCGTCGGGCCTGCCACGATGGGGGCATGGTGCGCATGGTCCTGGCCTCCCAGTCCCCCGCCCGGCTCGCGACGCTACGGGCCGCGGGCATCGAGCCGGAGGTGGTCGTCTCCGGGGTCGATGAGTCGCAGGTGACGACGCACGACGCCGCCAACCTCGCGGCAGCGCTCGCCCAGCTCAAGTGCCGCGCGGTCGCGTCCGGCGTCGACGACCCTGACGCGCTCGTCGTGGGATGCGACTCCGTGCTGGCCTTCGAGGGCGAGATCCTGGGCAAGCCGGGCGACGCCGACACCGCGCGGGCCCGCTGGCGGCGTCTGCGCGGACGGTCGGGCGTGCTGCACACCGGGCACTGCGTGCGCCGCAGCGGGCGCGAGGTCGTCGACAGCGCGTCGACGGTGGTGCACTTCGCCGACGTCAGCGACGCCGAGATCGACGCCTACGTGGCCACCGGCGAGCCCCTGCACGTCGCCGGTGCCTTCACGATCGACGGCCTTGGCGGTGCCTTCGTCCGTGGCATCGAGGGCGACCACCACTGCGTGGTCGGGATCAGCCTGCCGCTGCTGCGCGACCTCGTCGCCGACCTCGACGTCGTCTGGACCGACCTCTGGAACCGGCCGCTCGACTGAGAGCGGCTCGCCCGATCCGGTCCTGGACGGGGTCGGCACGTGGGACCATGGATGATGCCCACCTCGCGCCGCTACCACGCATCCAGCCCCTTCCAGCGTCCGGCGGAGGTGCCGGACGAGGTCTACGAGGTCGACGCGCGCGTCAGCCACGACACCTGGGGCCTCGGACGCATCGTCAGCCTGCAGGGCACCCGCTCGGCCCAGGTCGACTTCGGCGACCAGGTGCGGCACGTGCCGCTGCCCTGCCGCGCGCTCGTCACCCTCTGACGCGGCCGCAGCACGCCGTCACTCGACGGGCAGACCCAGTCCGCGCGCGATGAGCATGCGCTGCACCTCGCTCGTGCCCTCGCCGATCTCCAGGATCTTCGCGTCGCGGTAGAAGCGCGCCACCGGGTACTCCTCCATGAACCCGTACCCGCCGAACACCTGCGTGGCGATCCGCGTGCCGGTGACCGCCGCCTCCGTCGAGTGGAGCTTGGCCACGGAGGCGGCCTGCTTGACGACCGCGTACGGCGCCCCGGCGTCCTTCAGACCGGCTGCCCGGTAGGTGAGGGCGCGCGCCCCCTCGAGCAGCACGGCGAGGTCGGCCACCTGGAACGCGACGCCCTGCTTCGCCCCGATCGGCACGCCGAACGTCTGCCGCTCGCCCGCGTACTGGACACACAGGTCCAGGCAGGCCTGCAGGCAGCCCACCGACAGCGCGGAGATCGCGATGCGTCCGTCGTCGAGGGTGGCCAGGAACTGCGCGTAGCCGCGTCCCCGCTCCCCCAGCAGGTGGTCGGCCGGCACGCGGGCCTGCGTGAAGGTCAGCGGGTGGGTGTCGGAGATGTGCCAGCCGAGCTTGTCGTAGGCCGGCTCGGCGACGAAGCCCGGCGTCCCGGCCGGGAGCATGATCGCCGAGATCTCGGGTCGTCCGTCGGGGCGCTCCCCCGTGCGGGCGGTGACCGTGACGACGGACGTCAGCTCGTTGCCGGAGTTCGTGATGAACTGCTTCGAGCCGTCGACCACCCAGGTGTCGCCGTCGAGCACGGCCCGCGTGCGCGTGGCGCCGGCGTCGGACCCGGCACCGGGCTCCGTGAGCCCGAACCCGGCGAGCGTGCGCCCGGCCACGAGGTCGGGCAGCCAGCGCTCCTGCTGCTCGGGCGTGCCGTAGGCGACGATCGGGTTGATCCCGAGACCGACCCCCGCCTGGAGCGTGATGCCCATCGACTGGTCGACCCGGCCCAGCTCCTCGATCGCGACGCACAGGCTCGTGAAGTCGCCGTCGGCCCCGCCGACCGCCTCCGGTGCCGTCAGGCCGAACAGCCCGAGGTCGCCCATGGCGCGCACGACGTCGACCGGGAAGTGGTGGTCGCGGTCCCACTGCGCCACGTGCGGCGCGATCTCGGCCTCGGCGAACTCCCGGACGGTACGGCGGAAGTCCTCGTGCTCGCGGGAGAGACCTGTCATCGATGCGGCGACCATGGCGCGAGCCTAGCACCGCCGGTTAACGGTCGTTAACCTGTGCGGAAGGACGCCGCGACACCGGCGTGACGTACCTCATCCGGCCGTGGCCGCGCGATCCCCCTAGACTCAGCACGCGGTGCGGCCCCCCGCCCAGCCTGTCCATCCCGAGGAGAGTGTTCGTGAGCAAGCCCCTGCAGAAGGTCCTGATCGCCAACCGTGGCGAGATCGCGGTCCGCGTCATCCGAGCCTGCAAGGACGCCGGCATCGGCAGCGTCGCCGTCTACGCCGAGCCCGACCGCGACGCGATCTACGTGCGCATGGCCGACGAGGCCTACTCGCTCGAGGGTGCGACCCCGGGCGACTCCTACCTCTCGATCGAGAAGATCATCGCCGTCGCGAAGCGCTCCGGCGCCGACAGCGTCCACCCCGGCTACGGCTTCCTCGCCGAGAACGCCGACTTCGCGCAGGCCGTCATCGACGCCGACCTCGTCTGGATCGGCCCGCCGCCCTCGGCCATCGACGCCCTCGGCGACAAGGCCAAGGCCAAGCAGATCGCCGAGCGCGCCAACGCACCGCTCGCACCCGGCACCAAGGAGCCCGCGAAGGACGCCGACGAGATCGTCGCCTTCGCCGAGGAGCACGGCCTGCCCGTCGCGATCAAGGCCGTCTTCGGCGGTGGCGGACGCGGCCTGAAGGTCGCCCGCACGATCGAGGAGATCCCCGAGCTCTTCGAGTCGGCCACCCGCGAGGCGGTCGCCGCCTTCGGCCGCGGCGAGTGTCTCGTCGAGAAGTTCCTCGACAAGCCGCGCCACGTCGAGACCCAGTGCATCGCCGACCAGCACGGCAACGTCGTGGTCGTCTCCACGCGCGACTGCTCCCTCCAGCGTCGTCACCAGAAGCTCGTCGAGGAGGCGCCCGCGCCGTTCCTGTCCGACGACCAGCTCAAGCGTCTCTACGACTCCTCGAAGGCCATCCTCAAGGAGGCCGGCTACTACGGCGCCGGCACCTGCGAGTTCCTCGTCGCCCGCGACGGCACCATCAGCTTCCTCGAGGTCAACACCCGCCTCCAGGTCGAGCACTGCGTCTCCGAGGAGGTCACCGGCATCGACCTCGTCCGCGAGATGTTCCGCGTCGCCGCCGGCGAGGAGCTCGGCTACGGCGACCCCGAGATCATCGGCCACTCCATCGAGTTCCGCATCAACGCCGAGGACGGCGGCCGCGGGTTCCTGCCCGCCCCTGGCACCCTCACGAAGTGGGCTCCCCCGTCGGGCCCCGGCGTCCGCCTCGACGGCGGCTACGAGGAGGGCCAGACCGTCCCCGGCGCCTTCGACTCGCTCGTCGCCAAGCTCATCGTCACCGGCCGCACCCGCGAGCAGGCCATCGAGCGGTCGCGCCGCGCGCTCGACGAGTTCGTCGTCGAGGGCATGCCGACCGTCATCCCCTTCCACCGCGACGTGCTCGACAACCCGGCCTACAACGCCACCCAGCCCGACGGCACCCCCGGGTCCTTCGACGTGTACACCACGTGGATCGAGACCGACTACGACAACCAGCTCGAGCCCTACAGCGGCCCGTCCGAGACCGCCGAGCCCGGCGAGCGCGAGCGCGTCGTCGTCGAGGTCGCCGGCAAGCGCGTCGAGGTCGTCCTGCCCGGCGGCCTCGGTGCCGTCGCCGCCTCCGGTGCCGCGGGCGGCGCCAAGAAGCCGAAGCGCGCGGGCGGCAAGGCTGCCGGCGCCGCCGTCTCCGGCGACTCGCTCACCTCGCCCATGCAGGGCACCGTCGTCAAGGTCTCCGTCGAGGAGGGCCAGGAGGTCGCCGCCGGCGACACGATCCTCGTCATCGAGGCCATGAAGATGGAGCAGCCCATCACCGCGCACAAGGCCGGCACCGTCACCGGCCTGTCCGCCGAGATCGGCGCCACCATCGGCGCCGGCGAGGTCGTCGCGACCATCGCCGACGCAGCCGCCGCCGAGTAGCACCGCACCACCACCCAGCGCCGGTGGCCTGCCCCTCCGGGCAGGCCACCGGCGCTGTGCTGTTCTTGCCGCCCGTCGCCCGGCACCCCCGCCGAGGCCGTGCTGTTCTTGCCGCCCGTCGCCCGGCACCCCCGCCGAGGCCGTGCTGTTCTTGCCGCCCGTCGCCCGGCACCCCCGCCGAGGCTGTGCTGTTCTTGCCGCCCGTCGCCCGGCACCCCCGCCGGGTGCCGGGCGTCAGGAGGCGACGGGCGGCACCTCGGCGGGTGCCTGGGTGTCCACCTCGCCGTACGCCACACCGGCGGCCCACACGAGCAGCACCGTCACGACCCAGGCCACCGGGCCGTGCAGGTCGAAGCCGTCGCCGGGCACGAGCGCGTCGGTGAGCACCAGGGCCACCGCCGTGAGCACCAGGCCGCCGAGCACCGCCGACGGGCGCGCGAGCCGCGGCGCGAGGGTCGCCGTCGCACGACGCAGTGCCACGGCCAGGACCGTGAAGACGAGCACCGCCACGAGCAGCCCGCCGAGCCGGACGGAGAACCCGTCGAGGAGGGCCGCGGCGAGACCGAGCGACGCGACGTTCGCGAGCGCCGCGAAGCCGAGGGACCGGAGGATCGACAGCATGTCGAGCAGTATCGCCGACCCGCTCCGACGTCCCGGCGCCGGTGCCCCGCCGTCGTCACCTGCAGGCGACGACGGCGAGGCAGCCGGGCTCAGCCGAGCCGGAAGTAGTGCGACTTCAGGCCGAGCGCGAAGCGCAGGTCGGGTCCGGAGACCGTCTGCGTTCCCTTCGAGCCCGTGAGCCGGATCGAGACGACCCGACCCTTCCAGTCGCCCGTCCCGTCACGCTGCGTGACCGTCAGGCTGCGCAGCGTGCCGACCTTCGGGAACGCCCGCTCGATGGTCGAGGCCTTCACCACGACCCGCCACGACCGGTTCGCGTTGCCCGACCAGCCGTCGAACGGGTCGAGGTGCGCCTTCAGGTACGGCGCGCTGCCGGGTGCCGACGCGCCGCCCGAGGAGGACGAGTACTGCGTCAGCGCCGGCTTGCCCTGGTAGGTGAGGATCGAGCCACGCGTCGCCGCGACGGCCTTGTCGGTGTTGGCGGTCTCCCCGCTCAGGCCCTTGAACACCTGGCAGGAGGTCGTGTCGCACACGTCGTAGTACCGCGACGGCATGAGCGTGCGCACCGCGTAGGTCCGCGCGGCGACGGCCTGCGCCTTCAGGGCCTCCTGCTGCCAGCTCGACGGCATCTCCGAGGCCACGACCCCGCGGGTGTAGTCGTCGAGCGACAGCACGTTGACCGTCTTGCGCTCCTTCGAGCCCGACGCGGGCAGCGCCGACCGGATCGCCGTGCGGTACTCGCGCACCGAGCCGTTCGGCAGGACGAGTCCGAGCGACGAGGCCTGGAACTGGGCCGAGCCGCGCCAGATCCGGTCGCGGAAGACCCGCCAGCGCGACCCGGCCCGGTACTCCAGCACCGACTTCGTCGCGTCGGCCGTGCTGACGCGGATGCGCCAGTTGGTGATCGGCGTGCCCGACGACGACGTCGGCAACGTGGTGCCGCTGCTGGAGGCGAGGGTGCGGAAGACCAGCCCGGACCGCGCGCGGACCGTGACCGTCGACGACGTCGCGTCACCCACGAGCACGCGGATCGAGCCGCTGCGCTGCGCCAGCGACGTGCCAGGGTAGTAGGACGCCAGGATCTGCTTGAACGTCTTGCCCTGCCGCGCCGCGCCCTGGGCACCGTACTGGCTCATGCCGATCCCGTGGCCGAAGCCGCGTCCGCTGATGACGACCGACCGGTCGCTCGGCACGGTCAGCTGGTCCGGGCTCGAGCCGTTCTTGTACCAGGTGCTCACGGCGCGCGAGCCCTCCGAGTACTCCATGTACCCCTTCGCGAACGTCACCCGCTGGTAGCCGGTGCGGTCGCGCAGCACGGTCGAGGTCGGGGCGCCGAGCGGGCCCGAGGTGCCCTTGACGGTCTTGTAGGACTCGAAGATCGGGCCGTAGATGGCGTACGCCTTCGTCGCCGAGCCGGTGCCGACGATGTAGACGCTGCCCTTCTGGAAGCGCTGGTACTTGACGTTGGCGTCACCGGTGCTGCTGCGGCTGCTGATCGGGAAGCCGAGGCGTCCGCCCTGCTCGCCCGTGCGGTGCCACTCGCGGCGCACGACGCTGGTCACCGAGAACGCACCGGCGGCCTTCGTCCAGAGCAGGTCCATGTTCTGGTAGATCGCCCGGCGCTGGACCGAGTTGCCCCACTCCTTGCGCACGAGCTTGCCCAGCTTCTCGCTGCCGATCGCTGCGGCGAGGGACTTGATGTCCTTGCCCGACGTCGGCGTGGTCGTGGGCGGCGTCGGGGTGCTCGGCGTCGACGACGACCCGGCGAGACGTCGGGCCACCTCCTGGCGCAGACCGGTGGAGCCGGACGACGTCACCCAGGCGTAGGCGGCGGCACCGGGGCACTCGGTCGACAGGACGTCACGGTGGCCGACGATGCGGTTCAGCCGCAGGCCGCCGAGCGTGTAGGTGCCCGTGGCCTTGAGCTTGGCCAGCGAGAAGCGCCACGCGACGAGGTCGGCGACGGCCTTCTTCGTGGCGGCGGTCGGCGCGACCTTGGAGTAGGTGCCCATCATCGAGATGCCCACCGTGCGCTCGTTGACCGGACCGTTGCCGGAGTGGGCGGCGCGGACCTGCTTGGCGATGCCGCCGCGTCGTCCCTCGAAGATCTGGCCGTACTTGTCGACCAGGAAGTTGTAGCCGATGTCGCACCAGCCCCGCGCGCCCGTGTGGTACGCCTGCGTCGCTCGGACGATGCCGGCCGACTGGGCCTTCGTGTAGTCGTTGTTGCCTGCCGTGTGGTGGATGACCGCGCCCAGCGTCGAGGCGCCGTAGACCGGCGCGGAGCACTCGTTGCCCTTCGTCGGGCCCTTCGCCCCCCAGGAGGAGCGCGAGATGATCTTCGGCTGGCCGACGGTCGCGGCGGCCGGGGCGACGTCGCTGCCGCGGCCCGGGTCGATGGTGGCGACCTTCAGGTCCGCCGGGCGCTCGCCGCTGGGCGACGTGACGCGCACGGCGACACCGTCGGCGGACCCGACCCACAGCGGGTCCGTCCCGGCGCGACCGACCTCGGGGCCGGCGTCGGCCTCGGCGTCACGGTCGGTGTCGAGCGTCTGGAACGCACCCCACGTGCCGTTCTTGCGCAGCGCGACCTTCACGTCGAAGTCCTCGCCGCCGCGTGCCCAGGTGACACCGACCATCGAGAACGGGCGCACGGTCGTGCGCGGCAGGGTGGCGACCTCGTCGGTCCCATCCTTCTCGGGCCCAGACTTCTGGGGCCCAGCCTTGCCGGGCGCCGTCGTCGCCGGCGGGACGGCCTGCTGGCGGACCTCGCTGCGCTCGGGCGTGGAGGGGCTGGGCGACGGCGTCGCCGGTGCCGCGGAGGCCGCGGGGACGTCAGGGGCCTGCGTCGCCGGGACGTCGAGCTCGTGCAGCGTGGCCGGTCGCGGAGCCGCCGCCTGCGACGTCTGGGTCGGGGCGGTGTCGGGCGTGGCGATGAGGGCGGACACCGCGACGGCGGTGACGACGGCGAACGGGAAGGCTCGCCGGACCAGGGTCCAGAAGCGCATGTGGGGAAGTCCGATCCTGTGACTCATGGGGCGGATGTGACGATGGTGCTGGGCTACTGCATCACACATCCGGCGCGATATCCACCGGAGTCGACGAACTACACGCCTGTCATTTCCGCAGGTCAGCGCGGGTGCAGGCTGCGTGCAGCCTCGGCCACGGACCCCGACATCGAGGGGTACACGGTGAAGGCGTCGGCGACCTGGTCGACGGTCAGCGAGGCGGACACCGCGAGCGAGACGGCGTGGATGAGCTCGCTGGCCCGTGGGCCGACGACGACGCCACCCACGACCACGCCCATCCCCCGGCGGGAGAACAGCTTCACGAAGCCGTGCCGCACGCCCTGCATCTTCGCGCGGGCGTTCGTCGCGAGCGGGAGCATGACGACGTCGACGTGCAGCCCGGCCTCGTCGATGGCTCGCTGGGACAGGCCCACCGTGGCGATCTCCGGGGACGTGAAGATGTTGCTCGAGACCTTCTGCAGGTCCAGCGGGTGCACGGCGTCGCCGAGCAGGTGGGCGACGGCGATCCGGCCCTGCTGCGCCGCCACGGAGGCCAGCATGAGCACGCCCGTGCAGTCGCCGGCCGCGTAGACACCCGGCACGCTCGTGCGCGACACGCGGTCGACACGCACGAAGCCGGCGTCGTCGAGCGCGACGCCCACGTCCTCGAGGCCGAGGTCGGCGGTGTTGGGGATGGAGCCGAGCGCGAGCAGGCAGTGCGACCCGACGACCTCGCGACCGTCGGTCAGCGTGACGACCACCTGGTCGCCCTCGCGACGCACGGAGGCCATGCGCGACTGGCCCATGACGGTCATGCCGCGCTCGCGGAAGACGTCCTCGATGAGCTCCGCGGCGTCCTCGTCCTCGCCCGGGAGCACGCGGTCGCGGCTCGAGACGAGCGTGACGTGCGCGTCGAGGCCGTTGTAGGCGCTCGCGAACTCGGCCCCGGTGACACCGGAGCCGACGACGATCATGTGCTCGGGGATCTCGCGCAGGGCGTAGACCTGCTCCCAGGTGAGGATGCGCTCGCCGTCGGGGAGCGCGTCGGGGCTGACCCGCGGATGCGCGCCCGTCGCGAGGATCACGGCGTCGGCCTCGACGACCCGGGGCGCGCCGCTCGCCTCCTGGTCCGACGAGGACGCCTCGACGACCTCGACCTCGCGGGCCGAGAGCAGACGAGCGGTGCCGCGGACGACCTCGATGCCCTCGCGGTCGAGCCGGCCGGCGATGTCGGCCGACTGCGCCAGCGCGAGTCGCAGCACGCGGTCGTTCACCGCCGCCAGGTCGGCACGCACGTCACGGGGCACCTCGACGCCGAGCTCGGCGGACGACTCGACCTCGGTCAGGAGGTCGGACGTCGCGATGAGCGTCTTGCTGGGCACGCAGTCGGTGAGGACGGTCGAGCCGCCGAGCCCGTCGCGCTCCACCACGGTGACCTGCGCCCCGAGTCGCGCGGCGACGAGAGCCGCCTCGTAGCCGCCAGGTCCGCCTCCGATGATCACCACGTGCGTCACGTCGCCATCCTCTCACCGCGAGGGCCCCGGACGGCAGCCGGGCGCGCGGGCCGACGGCTCCCGCACCCCCCTGGCCATACTGAGGTGAGCCTTACTATGCTGAGGCAAACCTGAGTTAGCCAAGCCTTGCCTCATGACGTTCGAGACGGGCGCGATCGAGAGGTGTGCCCCCGGTGCCCCAACCCCACCCGACCGCCCACCCGACCGCCCACCCGACCGCCGAGCCGACCGCCGAGCCGACTCCAGGGCCCACCGCCACCGCCCTGACGCGGACTCCGACGGCGCGGCGACGCCTGCTCGCGCTCGCCGTCGTCGCGCTCCTGCTGTCGTCGTGCGGGCTCCGGCCGGGCGGGCACGACGACGCAGGCGACGACGTCGCGACGCCGCCGCTCAGCGAGGCGAAGGTGCTCGACGACCCGCGCTCGTGGGAGGGGGCGGTGCACGCGGCGCTGCCCGACGAGCCGGTGGACCCGGTGGCGGACTCCCCCACCCAGACCCTGCCGGTCACCCTCACCGACTCCCAGGGCACGCGCGTCACGGTCACCGACACGAGCCGCGTGCTCGCCCTCGACATCTACGGCACGCTCTCGCGCACGGTCTACGAGCTCGGCCTGGGCGACTCTCTCGTCGGGCGCGACATCTCCACCCAGTTCGACGAGGCCGAGGACCTGCCGCTCGTCACCAGCAACGGGCACGACCTCAACGCCGAGGCGATCCTCGAGCTCGACCCGACGCTGATCATCACCGACACCTCGCTCGGACCGTGGGACGTGGTGCTGCAGATGCGTGACGCGGGAATCCCCGTGGTCGTCGTCGACAGCACCCGCAGCGTCGACAACGTCGGCAGCCTCACCCAGGAGGTGGCGCGGGCGCTCGGTGTCCCCGACGTCGGGAGCCGGCTCGCGGACCGCCTGGAGAAGCAGACCCGCTCGACCCTGGCCGAGATCGCCGCCGTGGCGCCGAAGCGGGTGCAGGACAAGCCCCGCATGGTCTTCCTCTACGTCCGCGGCCAGGCCGGCGTCTACTACATGTTCGGCGAGGGCTCGGGTGCCGACACCCTGATCACGGCGCTCGGCGGCTACGACGTGGCCGGCGAGATCGGCTGGAACGGCATGAAGCCCGTGACCGACGAAGGCATCATCGACGCGCAGCCCGACGTCGTCCTCATGATGACCAAGGGCCTGGAGTCCGTCGACGGCGTCGACGGACTCCTCGAGCGCCTGCCCGCGCTCGCGCAGACGCCGGCCGGCCAGAAGCGCCGGATCGTCGACATGTCCGACGCGCAGATCCTCGGCTACGGCCCGCGGACGGCCGCCGTGCTGGAGGCGCTCGCCGTGGCCGTCTACGCACCGGGCTCCGCCGCGCCCGCGGCCGGGGAGCGCCGATGACCGCCGTCGCCGGGCGGCACCGGCTCCCCGACGTCGGGCCGGCCGACGAGGTGCCCGCGCCGTCGCTGCCCCCGGTGCGCCGCGGCCGGGCCGGGCTGCTGCTCGGTGCGCTCGGCGTGGGTGTCGTCGTGTCGACGCTGGTCTCGGCCGGGCAGGGACAGCTCGACGTCCCGGCCGACCAGGTGCTCGGGTCGGTGCTGCACCGCGTGGGCCTCGACGTCCTGCCCCTGCCGACGCACCCCCAGGGCGACAACACCCTCTGGCAGGTCCGCTTCCCGCGGGTCGCGCTGGCGCTGCTCGTGGGCGCGGCGCTGGCGACCGCCGGGGCGCTGATGCAGGGCGTGTTCGGCAACCCGCTCGCGGAGCCCGGCGTGGTCGGCGTGTCCGTGGGCGCCGCCCTCGCCGCCGCGTTCGTCATCGTCTTCCAGGTGACCCTGCTCGGCGCGTGGACCGTGCCGGCGTTCGCCTTCGTGGGCGGCCTGGTCACCACCCTCACGGTCTACGCCCTGTCGCGGGCCGACGGACGCACCGAGGTGGTCACCCTCGTGCTCACGGGCATCGCCGTCAACGCGGTGTGCAGCGCGGGCCTGGCGCTCATGCTGTTCCTCGGCGACACGTCGGCGCGCGAGGAGATCGTGTTCTGGCAGCTCGGCAGCCTCAACGGCACCCGCTGGGCGCACGTCGCCGTGGTGGCTCCGTGCGTCGGGATCGGCCTGGTGGGCGCGCTGGCGCTCTCGCGGCGCCTCGACGTGCTGGCCCTCGGCGACCGCGCCGCCCGCCACGTCGGCGTCGACGTCGAGCGCGTGCGCGTGGCGGCCATCGTGCTGGTCGCGCTGCTCACGGCGGCCGCCGTCTCCTTCGCCGGCATCATCGCCTTCGTCGGCCTGGTCGTGCCCCACCTGGTCCGGATGGTCGTCGGTCCCGGCCACCGGGTGCTCGTGCCTGCCAGCGCGCTCGGCGGGGCGCTCCTGCTGCTCTGGGCCGACCTCTTCGCCCGCACCGCCGTCGCGTACGCCGACCTGCCGATCGGCATGCTGACCTCGCTGGTCGGCGGGCCGTTCTTCTTCTGGCTGCTGCGTCGCACGCGTCGGACCGCGGGAGGCTGGGCGTGAACGCCCCCCTGGTCGCGTCCGGCATCGGCGTGGAGCTGGGCGGCACGCCGGTCCTGCACGACGTCGACCTCGAGGTGCGCCTGGGCGAGCTGCTCGTGCTCGTCGGGCCGAACGGTGCCGGCAAGTCCACGCTCCTCGGCGTCCTCGCCGGCGACCAGGTCCCCCAGCGGGGCTCGGTGACGCTCGACGGCCGCCGCGTCGCGAGCCTGCGCGCCGGCGAGCTCGCCCGCCGACGCGCCGTGCTGCCGCAGGAGAACCGGCTCGCGTTCGGGTTCCGCGTCGTCGACGTCGTCCGCATGGGCCGGGCGGCGTGGGCCGGACGTCCCGAGGAGGACCGCGACGACGTCGTCGTCGCCGCGGCGCTGCGCCGCAGCGACGTCGAGCACCTCGCCGAGCGCGTCTACCCCACGCTGTCGGGCGGTGAGCGCGCTCGCACCTCGCTGGCACGCGTGCTCGCGCAGGAGACCGCCCTCGTGCTGCTCGACGAGCCCACCGCGGCGCTCGACGTCCGTCACGTCGAGCTCGTCATGGCCCAGGCCCGCGAGCTGGCCGCCGCCGGCCACGCGGTCGTGGCCGTGCTGCACGACCTGACCCTCGCCGCTGCGCACGCCGACCGGGTCTGCGTCCTCGCCGACGGTCGCGTCCGCGCCGTCGGGGCACCGCGTGCCGTCCTCACCGCCGAGCTGCTCTCCACCGTGTACGAGCACCCGCTCGAGGTCGTCGACCTCGACGGTCGGCTGCTCGTCCTGCCCCACCGACACCCCCAGGAGGCCCCGTGCTGACCGGACCGTCCCCCGCCCCTGCCGCACTCCCCCGACGCACGACCGCGGCCCTCGTCGCGCTCTCGCTCGCGCTCGCCGGGCTCGTCGCCGTGGTCACGGCATCGCCTGCCGCGGCCGAGTCCCGGGTCGGCGTGGCCAACGCCCAGGGGTCCGCCGTGGTCGACCCGACGTACGCCACGACCCTCACCCTGCGCGGCCAGGGCTTCCAGTCGATCAAGAACGGCCACGGCGGCATCTACGTCTTCTTCGGCACGGTCTCCGGGACCTGGCGTCCGTCGCAGGGCGGCCAGACCGGGCGCAACCTGCTGTACGTCCCCGACAGCGAGACGAAGGACAACCAAGGCTTCCAGAAGTTCGTGGCCTTCCCCGGCAGCGACACCGCGTCCGCCGCGAACGGCGGCACGCTGGCCGCCGACGGCTCGTGGTCGACGCGGATCGTCGTCCCGGGCGCAGTGTTCAAGGCTCGCGACCGCAGCAACAGGGTCACGAGGGTCGACTGCCGCCGCGTCCGGTGCGGCATCATCACGATCGGCGCGCACGGCGTGAAGAACGCCCGCAACGAGACCTTCACCCCCGTGTCGGTGGCCGACCTGACCGCCGCGGCCCGCGGAGGGGCCGCCACGTCGTCGCCCTCGTCGTCGGACGGCGACGGCGCCGCAGCGGCCGGTGGCGACGCCCCGACCGCGGACGCGCGGGAGGCCGAAGGCAGCGCGGCGAGGACCGCGACGCGACGGACCAGGCCCGTGCTCGCCGTGGACCGCGAGACGGCCGTGGCCGGCCACGTGCTCTCCTTCAGCGCCACCGGCCTGCGGCCCGGGGAGCAGGTGACCGCCACCCTCGACGACGGCGTGGCCGCCGTGGGTCCGCTCACCGCAGGCGCCGACGGCCAGCTGGCCGGTGCGCTGGCGCTGCCCGCCGACGTCGGCGTGGGCACCCACGAGCTGCGGCTCAGCGGCGGCACGGCGACCCCCAGCGTCTCCTTCCCGGTCGCCGCCCCACCGCCCTCGGCGGCGTCGACCGTCGACCCGTCCGGCGGCGTGCCGTCCTGGCTGCCGATGGCCGCCGCGGGCCTCGCGCTCCTCCTGCTGGTCGGCGCCACGGTGTTCGCCGTCCGGCGCCTGGTCACCTCCCGTCGGAAGGAGGAGCGTCGTGCTGCGGCCCTGGCGTGACCTCGTCGCGGCCGGCCTGGCGCTCGGGCTGGCGCTCCTGCCGTCGGCCGCCCTGGCCGACCAGCCCGGCACCGGCGACCCCGACCCCTCGGCCCAGGAGGCGTCCGGACCGCGCGCCGTCGACGACGCCGTCCTGCGCTGGGGACTGAACGACGAGTCCAACAACCGGGCCTTCGCCCCGGGCACCATCAACTTCCTCTCGGCCGGCAAGGTGCCGGACCCCGGACGGGGCGGCACGATCATGCCGGCGTCGGGCTGGTCGGCACGCACGGGCGACGTCGCGGTCGAGAAGTGGGACGGGTCGGCGTACCGGCCCGCTACCTGGGCGGGCCTGCGCACCGACGCCACCGGCGCGGCCATCGGCGGGGGCCGGTTCTCGGGCCACCAGCTGGTGTTCTCGGGCGGCGAGGGCACGATCGACGCCGCCCGCCGGCGACGCGACGATCAGCTGGGACGGCGACGCGAGCGTCGTCTATTACTCCGGCATGGCGTTCTTCTACCTCAGCGACCCGGAGCTCGTGGTCGAGGACGGCGTCGGGCAGGTGACGGCCGAGCTCGGCGGGTTCGCCTCGTCGATGGAGGACCTGACGGCGTGGGGACCGGTCGCGCCGGAGCGGGTCGTCGTCGCCGACCTGGGCCGGGTCGACCTCGGGTCGGCCCAGGAGGAGGCGGGCGGGTTCACCGCCACCCCGGCCTACGACGGCGTCCAGGTCACGGGCGTGCCCCAGGTGCGTCCGTACGGCTCGTTCCCGCAGTCGTTCGTCGACTTCCAGCGCAAGACCGGCACCGCTGCCTACTGGTACAGCAGCGGCGGCTCGGCCGACCCCTACAAGAAGGCGTCGCCCATGACGGTCTCCTGGGCCGGCGCCGACGTCACGCCGCCGCCGGCGCCCGGTCCGGCGCCGCTCGACCCCATCGAGAACCCGGTCGTCCAGCCACCCCGGCCGTCCGCCACCACCCCCACGACGTCGTCCGCAGGACGACGGTCCGGTGTGGCCGCCCCCGGCGCGCCCGCCGCGAACCTGGCCCCACCGACCGACGCGGCCCGGGCGGCCGCCCGTGGCGAGCTGGTCCAGACCAGACCGGTCTCCACCCTGCTGCCGCTGCCGGCCGCCCCGTCCGAGCGCACCGGGGACGCGCTCTGGTGGTGGCTCGCCGCCGCGCTGACGGGCCTCGCCGCGCTCGTCGTCACCGGCAGCAGCGTCGCGGCCTCCCGCACGTCCCGCCCCTCCCCCGAAGCAGCCCCCCGGCGGGGCTGACCACCTCCGAAAGGAACACCATGTCCACCACCCCCACCCGCCGCAGGACGCGACTCGTGTCGCTCCTCGGCGCCGGCGCCCTCGCGGCGGCGACCCTCGCGGTCGTCACGCCGTCGGCCGGAGCGGCACCGACCGCGTCGGACACCGTCAGCGAGGCCACCTTCACCTGGGGCCTGAGCGGCTACGCGCAGGACGGCATCTTCGGCCCCTGGACGTTCAAGGACCCGACCGGCGACGCCCGCTACCTCGCCGGCGACGTCAGCACCGTGCCGAACACGTCCCCGCAGCAGGTCTACCGCGTCGACCCCGTCCCCACGACGTCGTTCCCGACGTCGAAGGCGGGCAAGGCCCCGAACGTCGTGCAGTTCACCGGCGGTGACGGCACCGTCGACCGCACCACGGGCGCGGCGGAGCTGAGCTGGAGCGGCAGCTACACCGTCAACGCCTACCCCGCGCAGTACGGCGCCCCCGACGAGATCTACGCCGACCCGCAGCTCGACGTGGAGCCCGACGGCTCCGGCACGCTGACGATGCGCTTCACCATCGGTGCCGGTCAGTCGATGACCGGCGAGGCCTTCCCCGCGAAGGACTTCGGCCGTCTCACGATCGCGACGTTCGACGCCGGCTCCCTGAGCGCCCAGACGTCCACCGGGTACCGGGTGACCCCCGACTACCAGGGCGTCACGTGGGACGCCCCGTCGGGCGCCACCGCCCAAACCCGGACGTGCTCGGCGCAGGACGGCGCCACCGGCTGGTGGGGCGCGTGGCCGACGGACTTCCTCGACGCCCTCGCCACCCACGAGGCGGGCACGTCCGTCCTCGCGCACTTCTACTCCACCGGCTGCGCCGGCAAGCAGGACAACAAGCCGCAGCTCCCCTTCGACGTGACCTTCGCGCAGACCCCGACGGTCACCGTCTCCGACACCCAGGTCACCCGTGGCGCCACCACCTCAATCACGGTCGAGGGTCGCGGCTTCGACCCGTCCCTCGCGACGGGCACGCGGCCTCCGTTCGCCGGCCAGAAGTCCGGCGTGTACGTCGCGTTCGGCCGCTACGCCGACGTCTGGCGTCCGTCGCAGGGCGCGCCGTCGTCGGCGCGGGCCAACGCGGACAGCGGCGACACCTCCGCGCCGGCCGTGAAGTGGGCCGTCCCGCGTGCGTCCTTCGCCGCGAGCAGCCCGGCACAGGACCCGGAGGCGCCGAACTACACCGAGCTGCGCTCCGACGGCACGTTCACCGCGACGATCCCGGTCAACGAGGACTGGCTGAAGGACCGCACCGGCACCTACGGCATCTACACCTACGCCGGCGGCGGCGCGACCGTCGCCGCGTACGAGACCGCGACGCCCCTGACCTTCGTCGACCCGGCACCCGAGCCCCTCACCCCGACGCTCTCGCGCGGCTCGGAGGTCAAGCCGACCCGCACGACGACGGGCTCGACCCGCGTCACCGTGGCGAGCCCCGACGACTCGGTGCCGACGGGCACCGTCCACACGACCCTGGTCAACGGCAGCACCACCCTCACCGGGCCGAAGGCGACGTTGAAGGACGGCGTGGCCACCGTCAAGGTGCCGAAGGCGACCCGCCTCGGGCGCTGGACGTCGACCGTCCACTACTCCGGTGACACGACGCACGCCGCCGCCACGGGCGCGACGACGACGATCGAGGTGACGCGATACGCCGCTACGGTGCGTCGTCCGTCGACCACGCGCCCGACCAAGCGCAAGACCGGTCGAGCGACGGTGGTCGTCACGTCCGGCAGCCCCGCCCAGGCGACGGGCACGGTGCGCGCGGTCCTGAAGAAGGGCCGCACGGTGCGGTACAGCCGACCCGTCACGCTGAGGAACGGCCGCGCCGTCGTCGGCATCCCGGCGGCGGGCTCCACCGGCACGTGGACGTACTTCATCCGCTACTCCGGCGACGCCAACCACCCGGCCAAGGACGGCACCCGCACGGCCCTGCGCATCACGCGCTGACGCCACGCGACGGACGGCCCGGCACCTGCAGGTATCGGGCCGTCCGTCGTCCGTGGCTCAGGCCGTGAGGGTCTCGACGACCGTGGCCACCCACTGCAGCAGCTCACGACCACGCAGCGGCCGCCCGCCGACGGGTGCCGTCTTGGGCGCGGGCACGAGCGCGACGTGCGTCGCCGGCTTGTACAGGCTCTTCGGGTAGACCCGCCGCAGCCGCATCTGGGCCGACTCCGGGAGGTCGACGCCGCCGAAGCGGACCTGCGATCCGGCCGACGTGACCTCCGTCAGGCCGGCGGTACGGACCGCGACGCGCAGACGTGCGACGTCGAGCAGCACCTCCGTGACCTCCGGCGGCTCGCCGTACCGGTCGACCAGCTCCGCGCGCAGCTCCTCGACGTCGGCGTCGGAGCGGACGTCGGCGAGCCGCTTGTACATCTCCAGGCGCAGCCGCTCGCTCGGCACGTAGTCGTGCGGGAGGTGGGCCTCGACGGGGAGCTCGAGCTTCACCTCGCGACCTCCGGGCAGGCCGTCCTCGCCGCCGTCGCCGCGGAACTCCGCCACGGCCTCGCCCACGAGCCGCACGTACAGGTCGAAGCCGACGTCGGCGATGTGACCCGACTGCTCGCCACCCAGCAGGTTGCCCGCGCCGCGGATCTCGAGGTCCTTCATGGCGACCTGCATGCCGCCACCCAGCTCCGAGTGCTGCGCGATGGTCGCGAGCCGGTCGTGGGCGGTCTCGGTGAGCGGCTTGTCGGGCGGGTACAGGAAGTAGGCGTAGGCCCGCTCGCGACCTCGCCCGACCCGGCCGCGCAGCTGGTGCAGCTGCGAGAGGCCGAGGGTGTCGGCCCGCTCGATGATCATCGTGTTGGCGTTGGACACGTCGAGGCCCGACTCGACGATCGTCGTGCAGACGAGCACGTCGTAGCGCTTCTCCCAGAAGTCGACCATGACCTTCTCGAGCGCCTGCTCGCCCATCTGGCCGTGGGCGGCTGCCACGCGCGCCTCGGGGACGAGCTCTCCCAGCCGCTTCACGACCTTGTCGATCGACTGCACGCGGTTGTGGATGAAGAACGCCTGTCCCTCGCGCAGCAGCTCACGGCGGATCGCAGCCGCCACCTGCTTGTCGTCGTACGCGCCGATGAAGGACAGCACCGGGTGGCGCTCCTCCGGCGGCGTCGCGATGGTCGACATCTCACGGATGCCGGTGACCGCCATCTCGAGGGTGCGAGGGATCGGTGTCGCCGACATCGCCAGGACGTCGACCGCGGCCCGCAGGTGCTTCAGCGCCTCCTTGTGCTCGACGCCGAAGCGCTGCTCCTCGTCGACGATCACGAGACCGAGGTCCTTGATCTGGACGCCGGGCTGCAGCAGCCGGTGCGTGCCGACCACGAGGTCGACGCTGCCGTCGGCGAGACCGGCGAGCGTCTCCTGCGACTCCTTCTCGGTCTGGAACCGCGACAGCGGCCGGATGGTGACCGGGAACTGCCCGAAGCGCTCCGCGAACGTCGCGTAGTGCTGCTGGACGAGCAGGGTCGTCGGCACCAGCAGGATGACCTGCTTGCCGTCCTGGATGGCCTTGAAGGCGGCCCGCACCGCGATCTCGGTCTTGCCGTAGCCGACGTCGCCGCAGACCAGGCGGTCCATCGGCACCGACCGCTCCATGTCGCGCTTGACCTCGTCGATGGTCACGAGCTGGTCCGGCGTCTCGACGAAGGCGAACGCGTCCTCGAGCTCGGCCTGCCAGGGGGTGTCGGGACCGAACGCGTGCCCCTTCGTCGACTGACGGGCGGCGTAGAGCTTGATCAGCTCGCCCGCGATCTGTCGGACGGCCTTGCGCGCCTTGTTCTTGCGCGCGGTCCAGTCGGCGCCGCCCAGCTTGTCGAGGCTCGGGCTCTCGCCGCCCACGTAGCGGCTGACCTGGTCGAGCTGGTCCATGGGGACGAACAGCCGGTCGCCGGGCTGCCCGCGCTTGCTCGGCGCGTACTCGATCACGAGGTACTCGCGGGCCGCGCCCTGCACGGTGCGGTTGACGAGCTCGACGTAGCGCCCGACGCCGTGCTGCTCGTGCACGACGTGGTCGCCGGCCTTCAGCTCGAGCGGGTCGACCTGCTTGCGCCGGCGCGCAGGCATGCTGGCGCGGTCCGGACGCTCGGCGGCGCGCTGGCCGACGAGGTCGTCGTGGGTCAGCAGGACGGCACGCGGCGCGACGAGGCCGTGGCTCAGGTCGGCGACGACGACGGCGACCACGCCGCTGCCGGCCGCCGGCACCCCACCGTCGGCCCCTGCTTCACCGGCAGCGTCGACGATCGTCGCGGGCACGTCGTGCTCGGCCAGCCACTCCACCGTGCGCTGGGCCTGGCCGGCCGCGGGCGTCGCGAGCACGACGAGGCGTCCTTCACCGAGCCAGGCGCGGACGTCGGCCACAGCGGCCTCGGTGTCACCGCGGTAGAGGGGGGCCGCCTCGGCCGTGGCGGCGACGGTCTCCTCGTCGTCGAGGCCGAACGGCGACACGCTCCACCAGGACGCCCCTCGGGCGAGCGCGACGTCGCGGACGTCGTCGAGCTCGCGGAAGGCTGCGGAGCCGAGGTCGATCGGCGCCTCGGCACCGGTCGCGGCTGCCGCCCACGACGCCTGCAGGAACTCCTCGTTCGTCGCGTTGAGGTCGGCGGCGCGCGCCTTGACCTTCTCCGGCTCGTGGACCACCACGACGGCGTCGTCCGGGAGCAGCTCGACGAGGAGCTCCATCTCGTCGACCAGGATCGGCGAGAGCGACTCCATGCCCTCGACGGCGTGCCCCTCGGCCAGCTTGCCGAACAGCTCGCCCAGCGACGGGTGCTCGACGGCGAGCGCCCGGGCCCGCTCGCGGACGTCGTCGTTCAGGAGCAGCTCGCGGCACGGGGGTGCCCACAGCCGCTCCACGGGATCGGTCGTGCGCTGGTCGGCGACGGAGAACGAGCGGATCTCCTCCACCTCGTCGCCCCAGAAGTCGACCCGCACGGGGTGCGCCTCGGTCGGCGGGAAGACGTCGACGATGCCGCCGCGCACCGCGAACTCGCCGCGACGCTCGACCAGGTCGACGCGCACGTAGGCGGCGGCTGCCAGGTCGCGGACGACCTCGTCGAGCGGCGCCTGCTGGCCGACCACCAGCTCGACGGGACGCAGGTCGGCGAGGCCCTCGACCTGCGGCTGCAGCACCGAGCGCACGGGCGCCACCACGACCCGCACCGGCGGCGCACCCGGTCCCGGGTGCACGAGACGGCGCAGGACCGCCAGGCGACGACCGACGGTGTCCGAGCGCGGGGAGAGCCGCTCGTGCGGCAGCGTCTCCCAGGCCGGGTACACGGCGACCGCATCGTCACCGAGGAGCACGGCGACGTCGGCCGCGAGCTCGTCGGCCTCGCGCGCGGTGGAGGTGACGGCCAGCACGGTGGAGGCGTCGGCCAGCGCGCGGGTCACGAACGGCTGCACCGCGGCGGGGCCCTGCACCGAGAGAGTGCGCGGACGCTCGGCGAGCGCCTCGACCAGGGGGCCGTTCAGGTGGGGCGAGAGGAGGGCGTGGAGGTCCATCTACCGGTTGAACGCGCTCTGCGTCTCGGATAGTCCGCGGGTGACGAGGCTCTCGATCGCGTCGGCGGCCTCCTCCAGGTACACGGGGAGGTCCTTGCGCTCGGTCGAGGAGTACGGCTTCAGCACGAAGTCGTGCACGCTCTGACGTCCCGGGGGTCGACCGATGCCGACGCGCACCCGGTGGAAGTCGCCGGTGCCGATGGACTGGCGGATCGACTTCAGCCCGTTGTGGCCGTTGTCGCCGCCGCCGAGCTTCAGCCGCAGGGCACCGAAGTCGATGTCGAGCTCGTCGTGGACGACCACCAGGTGCTCGGCGTCGACGTCGAAGTACTTCATGAGCGTCGAGACCGGGCCTCCGCTCTCGTTCATGTACGAGCGCGGACGGCCGAGGACGGCACGCTCACCCGCGAGCCGGCCCTCGACGACCTCGGCGCGCCCGGAGGCGTGCGCCTTGAAGCGGCCGCCCATGCGGTCCGCGAGCACGTCGGCGACCATGTACCCGACGTTGTGCCGGGTGGCGGCGTACGTGGGGCCCGGGTTGCCGAGCCCCACGACCAGCCAGGTCACGACTCGGTGTCGCCCTCGGCGTCAGCCTCGGACTCGCCCTCGGTGCTCTCGCCCTCGGCGTCCTCGGGCTCGTCACGCTCGATGCCGGCCTCGGCCTCGGCCTCCTCGAGCTCGGCCTCGATGTCGGCGGCCGTCGGGGCGGCGGTGACGTTGACGACCAGCAGGTCCTCCTCGACTGCGAGCGCGGCGCCGGAGGGCAGGGCCAGGTCGGAGGCGAGCACCTGGGCGCCGACCTCGAGGCCCTCGATCGAGACCTCGACGGCCTCGGGGATGTGCGTGGCCTCGACCTCGAGCGACACGGTGGCGTTCTCCAGCACGACCAGCGTCTCGGGCTGCGCCTCGCCCTCGAGCTGGACGGCGACGTCGACGACGACCTTCTCGCCGCGCTTGACGATGAGGAGGTCGGCGTGCTCGATGAAGCCCTTCAGCGGGTCGCGCTGGACCTGCTTGGGGATGGCCAGGTGCGACTCGGAGCCGACCTCGATCGAGAGCAGCGCGTTGCTGTTCTTGAGGGCGAGCATGAGCGCGTGGCCCGGCAGCGTCACGTGCACGGGGTCGGTGCCGTGGCCGTAGAGGACGGCGGGGACCTGGTCGGCGCGACGGATGCGGCGGGCAGCGCCCTTGCCGAACTCGGTACGGGGCTCGGCGGGGATGGTGATCTCGGCCACGGGGAAACTCCTGGAGGTGTGGTGCGGGCGAACGAGGTGGGGCGGCCGTGGACCCGGCCGGACGTCGCCCCAGCAGGTCGGACACGACACTCCGCGGAGCGCCCTGTCGATCACGGTCGGACCTGCCGACCCTCGCCGAGGCAACTGCGTCAGCGTACAGGAGCCCTCCGCCGCCAGCGAAATCGGCCACCGCCGAGGGTGCCTGATTGCTAGGGTCGGCTCATGCGGACGCCGACTTCCCCGGGCGGTCCCGGGGACGTCCCCGCGACCCCGGGCGACGGCGTGCCCCGCACGCGCACCCCGGTGGTGCCCAGCGAGGTGTTCGCGGCCCAGTTCCTCTTCCTCACCGGGCTCGCCCTGCCGGTCGTCTCCTCCCTCGTCACCTCGCTGCCCGTCCACCACGGGGCGTTCACCGCGGGCGTCGTGGTCGCGGGCGTGACGGCCCTGCTGACCGCGATGCTCGGGTCGCTCGGCATCGACCGCGCCGGCTCGACCGTGGTGGCGGCCACCCTCATCGCCGTGCTCGACGTGGTTGTGTGCGGCCTGCTCTACTACGCCACCCCCGGGGCGGGGTTCGCCGTGCTCGCCGTCCTCCCCGTCGCGTGGACGTCGATCCAGCTCCCTGCGCTCTCCCGGGCCTGCGTGCTGGGCACGGCGCTCGCCGCGGTCGTCGTCGTGGTGACCGTGCGTGACCTGACCGGCGAGCAGTCGTGGACCACCGCCGTGACCACCCTCCTGAACCTCGCCCTGCTGTTCGCGCTGACGTCGTGGGCGGGCTCGCGCTGGACGGCGCGGAACCGCTCGCAGCGACGGCTGCTGGAGTCCCAGACCCGGCTCGTCGGCTCCGCGCTCGACTCCGCCCGCACGCAGGAGCGCACCCTCGCGGAGGTCCTCGACGTCGTCGACTTCGCCGTCGTCACGCTGGACGCGGACGGGGCGGTGACCGCCAACCGGGCCGCCGAGGCCCTCGCGCGTCTGGTCGGCGCCGCCGACGCGACGGAGGCCGTGCTGCACGCGCCGTTGTACCGGGCCGACGGCACCACGCCGCTCGCGGCGAGCGAGAAGCCGCTCGCCCTCGTCCGGTCGGGCCAGGACGTCGAGGGGCTGCTGGTCCGGCTGGGACCACCGGGCCCGGCCCAGGTGCCGCTCAGCGTCAGCATCCGCCGCGTCACCGGCCCCCGTTCGGACCGCTACGTGTTCGTCGCGCGCGACGTCAGCAAGGAGCTCGCGGACGCCCAGGCCCGCGACGACGCCGTCGCCGCCGTCTCCCACGAGATCAAGACACCCCTGACCGCGGCCCTCGGCTACCTCGAGCTGGCCCTCGCGGAGCCCGACCTGGGCGACGACGCCCGTGAGCTGGTGGAGGTCGCCCTCGACAACACCGAGCGGATGCTGGCGCTGTCGCGCGACTTCCTCTCCGCGCGCAGCCGCACACCCGGGGTGCCCCTGCAGCTCCTCATGGAGCCGTGCCGTCCGAGCGAGCTGGCCCGCAGCGCGGTCGAGGGCGTGCGGCCGCTGGCGACCGAACGGCTCATCACGGTGCGGCTCGACAGCCGCACGGACTCGACCATCCCCGCGGACCCGCTGCGGCTGCGGCAGGTGCTCGACAACCTGCTCACCAACGCCGTCAAGTACAACCGCTACGACGGCACCATCGACGTCGTGGTCCAGGACGCCCACCGCTCCACCGAGGCGGTCGACGTGCCTGCGGAGCGCGGGCCCGTCGCGGTCCCCGGCGTCGAGATCGTCGTCCACGACACCGGCCGCGGCATGACCGAGGACGAGCTGGCCTCGCTGTTCACCCGCTTCTACCGCACCGACCGCGCCCGCAGCTCCGGCGTGCAGGGCACGGGCCTGGGGCTGAGCATCACCCAGGACATCGTCCGCGCCCACGGCGGCTCCGTCGACATCACGAGCCGGCTCGAGGAGGGCACCACGGTCACCGTGTGGCTCCCGGCCGCGGCCGACGAGAGCGTCGCACGGGACGTGGCTTGATGTCCGACCTCGACCTCGTGCTCCTGGGCACGCTCCTGCCCTACCTCGCCGTGGCCGTCACCTTCTCCGTCACCACGGCCATGCGGCACAACGACCCCGCCAACCGGCTCTGGGCGGGCGGCCTCGTCGCCGCCGCCGGCGCGGCACTCGCGAGCCTGCTCTCCGGCGACACCGTCCTGACCTTCGAGACCGACACCGCCGGCTCGGCCTGCGGGGTCGTGGCGATCGGTCTGGTCTGGTCGGGCCTGCGCTGCTTCCGCGGCGCGATCGCCCTGCCGGTCGCCCCGCTCGTCGTCGCCGTCGGCGTGGTCCTGCTGCGCAGCGGGCTCGAGGCGGTCGGCTCGCCGGTCCTGCCCGACGGCTACCTCGCGGCGGCGGGCTTCGCCGTGGCCGGCGTCCTCGAGCTGCGCCGCAGCAGCATGCGCATGAACGTCAACGTCACCCTGCTGCAGGTCGCGCTCGGCGTCTTCGCCGCTGCCGTCGTGGTGAACGTGCTCCTCGGCCGGGTCTACCGCGGGTCGGACCACCTGCCCGCCGTGTTCCTGCTGGTCACCATGCTCGTCCTGCTGCAGCTGCTCGTCGCCATGCGCGCCGAGCGCGAGGGCGCCTGGTGGTCCGAGGACCACGGCACCGGGCGCGTCTTCGGGGTGCACAGCCGGGGCCAGTTCGTCGAGGCCGCCGCCGACCGGCTCAGCCGCATCCAGCTGCGCGGCGGGCACGCCGGCCTGGTCCTCGCCGAGATCACCGACCTCGTCGAGCTCAACGAGGCCTTCGGCCGCCGCGGCGGCGACCTCGCCCTCGCGACCGTGGCCGACACGCTGCGCCGCCACGTGCCCGCCTGGTCCGTCCTCGGCTACCTCGGCGTGGGCCGCTTCGCCGTCCTCGCGCCGGCGGAGACCCCTGAGCGCACGGCCGAGATCGCGGCCGCGGTCGAGCGCGCGGTGTACACCCGCTCGAACGAGGCGCTCGGCGAGCAGGACGTGCCGGTCCCCGTGCTGTTCAGCACCTCCGACACCTTCACGACCGCGCCCGACCTCGATGCCCTGCTCGCCGAGGCCGGCTACGTCCCGCGCGCTTGAGCAGATCTTGAGCAGACCTTGAGGCCGGACCACGGCGTTTCCTGAGGTCGGCACCCCAGGATGGGGTGACGCCCACCGTGCAGGAGCCCCCGTGTCCCACGACGCCCTCGGTCCCATGGACCGACACCCCACCGCCTTCGACCTCAGCGACGAGGCGCTGCACCGCGCCCTCGGCACCGCCGTCGAGGAGGTCGCGGGCAGCATCAAGCCGCGCGCGACGGTCGCGTGCGTCGTGCCGTCGTACAACGAGGCCGAGACCATCGCGTCCGTGCTCGACGCGCTCCTGGTGCAGACCCGGCTGCCGGACGTCATCCACGTCGTGGTCAACAACACCACCGACGAGACCGTCGAGATCGCCAGCCACTACGCCGGCCAGCACCTCATGGAGCGTCCCGAGGGCACCCAGCTGGTCGAGATCTTCGTGCACGACATCGGCGAGAACCCCGACAAGAAGGTCGGCGCCCTGAACTACGGCTTCTTCCTGGCGGAGGGCTGCGACTACATCATCGGCGTCGACGGCGACACCACCCCCGAGCCGACGGCCGTCAAGGACCTGGTCGACGAGATCACCAGCGACGACCGCATCGGCGGCATCTCGGCGATCTACAGCATCGACGACAGCGCCCTGCCGACGACGATGGCGAAGTTCCTGACGGCCGGCCAGCGCGCCCAGTTCGCCGCCTTCAACATGCAGAACCTGCTGCGCGGCCGGAACATGGCCGTCCTCGGCGGCCAGTTCTCGATCTTCGCCACGCAGGCGCTCCGCGACGTCATGACGCAGACGCACCAGCGGGCCCCGTGGGTCAAGGACAGCGAGGTCGAGGACTCGCTGCTGTCGCTGCAGATCAAGAGCGCCGGCTACCTGACGAAGATCAGCGCGACCGCCCGCGCGCACGTGGGCGGCATGAACACGCTGCGCTCCCTCGACGCCCAGCAGGTGAAGTGGAACTTCGGCGCCATCGAGCTCATGTGGCCCGGCCAGCGCGGCGACACGAAGGGCCAGCCCTTCCACCCCAACCTGCGCCTGCGCTGGTTCGAGCACATGTCGATGGTGCTCAACATCATCACGCGGCTCATGTTCTTCAGCCTGCTGCTCGCCTCGCTCTCGATCCACGCCTTCGTCTTCAGCCCCTGGTGGCTCGTGCCGCCGGTCGTGGCGATCCTGCTGAACTACCGGGTCGCGCGGTCGATGCACTACGGGCACCGTCGCGACATCCTGTTCGCGGTGCTGCTCCTCCCGGCCGAGATCTACATGTGGATCCGCATCGGCCACTTCCTCCGCGCCTGGACGAAGTTCGCGAGCCGCAAGCAGACCGACAACTGGGCCGCCCAGGCCAAGGCCGAGCGCGGCTCGGGCAACAGCTACCTCTACCCCTTCGCGATCGCCCTGCTGGGCTTCGTCGCGGCCGCCGCCGTCTGGTTCCAGGTCCCGATCGACCTGCAGTCCTCCATCCTGGCCGTCGGCTGGCCCATCCTCGGTGTCATCACCGTCGCCCAGACCTTCTGGATGGGCATCAAGATCCTGCGCAACTACCGTGGCTACACGGTCTGAGCGCCTCCTCCATCCCCCTCGTCCTCTCGAAGGAAGCACACCCGTGACCAGCGCACCCCGCCGCCCCCTGCCCGTCGCCCGCGTGACGTCGGCCGTCGTCCTCGCCCTCGTGGCGTCGCTGGTCCTCGGCGCGTGCGGCCTCGTCGACCGCGAGCCGGCACCGGCCGCCACCCCGAGCGCCACCGCCTCGCCCACGCCCGCGTTCAACTCCCAGTTCACGCGGGACGGCACGTTCCAGTCGCACGTGAAGGTCGGCACCCTCGACTTCGTCTACACGATCTGGCCGACGAAGTCGACGCCCCGCACGAACGAGTGGTACCCCCTCGGCGACAAGTACTTCTCCTTCACGCTGCAGGCCTACGACCTCTCGCGCAAGCTGCGCGACCCGTTCCGCACGAAGCGACGCGTCTACCTCGGCCGGATCCAGGTCTCGTCGGCCACGACGACGTCCTCGGGCGACGTCGAGAACCCGTACACGCTCGACGCGGACGCGCGACGCATCACCTTCGACCCGGAGCCGGTCGCGTCGCGCTACGGCATGCTCATCACGTCGCCGAAGGGCGCCTTCGAGCTGCGCAACCAGAAGATCGGGCCGCTCGCCATGGACACCAAGGGCGTGACGCTGACCTTCAAGGCGACCGTGTGGATCCAGCGCCGCGCGGGAAGCCGCCAGTACGTGCCCGAGCTGGTGACGCAGGAGGTGCCGATCGCGATCTTCGCCTCGAAGACCCCCACCGAGGCGCAGAAGATCCCGATCAACGCCAACTGACGCCGCACCCCCGGGTGCCGGGCGGTGAGGCCGGACGAGGACGCCGGGCGGGCTCGACCGCTCAGGCGTCCTCGGCCATGCGGTACCCGACGCCGCGGACCGTCTCGATCCACCGCGGCGTGGTGCTGGAGTCGCCGAGCTTGCGCCGCACGTTCGCCATGTGCACCTCGACGGCGCGCTTGTCGGCCTCGTTCACGAAGTAGGTCGTGACGTAGTTCTGCCCCCGCAGCGTCAGGACGAGGTCGGCCTTGCTGCGCACCCGACGACCGGTCGCCATCAGCGAGGCGACGAGGTCGAACTCGGTCCGGGTCAGGTCGACGGTGCGACCGTCGACCGTGACCGTGCGGGTGTCGACGTTGACCGCGAGCCCGTTGCAGCGCATCCAGGCGTCGTTGCCGGTCTGGGCCGGCGGCGGCGCACCGGCGTGGACGGCCGGCGCGTGGCTGACCGCGTGACCGCCCGCCTGGTGGGTCGGGTAGGCCGGACCAGGGTCGACCGGCGGGGCCACGGGCTGGGGCGCGGCCTGGTAGCGCGGACCGGGGTCGGCGTAGGGCGCCTGCTGCTGCGGGACGTCGCCGTAGCGAGCGTCGGGGTACCCCGGCGCGGGAGGCTGCCGCTCGGCGTAGGTCGGCTCGGGATAGCCCGGCTCGGGATAGGCGGGCTCGGGGCGGGCGGGCTGCACGGGGTACGAGGCCGGCGCCTGGTGCCGGGCCACGTCCTGGTGGGGCCGCTCGTACGGCGGTGCCTCGACCGGCGGCGGCACCGGACGTCCCTGCACCTGCTGCGGGAGGTCCTGCGTCGCCGACGGCGGCGTCGACGCGACACCGTTCGGCGAGGGCTCGAAGCCTTCGACGTCGACGTGGTGACGCGGTCGGCGCATGACCGACTCGATCCGCGCTCGCAGCTCGCGGGGCCGGAACGGCTTCACGAGGTAGTCGTCGGCACCGGAGTCCAGACCCTGCACGACGTCGATCTCGTCGTCGAGTCCGGTGAGCATGATGATGTAGGTGGCGCTGAACTCGCGGATCAGCTTGGCGGCGGCGAACCCGTCCATGCCGGGCATGTTCACGTCGAGCGTCGTGAGCACGGGGTCGTACGCCCGCACCGCCTCGACACCCTCTGGACCGTCCTTCGTCAGGACGACCTCGAAACCGCTCCGGACGAGGATCGTCCGGAGCAGATGCCGGACGTCCGCGTCATCCTCGATGACGACGGCGATCGGCGCGCCACTCTCTCCCATGCGGCGAGCGTAGCAACGACCAGGGCCGCCGCAGACCGAACTGTCCCTCGTGCGGGCGAAGTCACCACCCGGCGGCGCGCGCCAGGTCGAGCGCGCGCTCGGCCCACCACTGCCCGGCGGGGGGCCCGCCGTTGCACGATCCGTCGCTCTCGCCGGGCGGCTTGATCCACAGGACGGCGTCGAGCGACCCGTCCCCGGCTGCCGGCGTCCGACCCAGCGCGCGACCCGGCGGGTTGCACCACTCGCCGTCCGAGCCGTTGCCGTTGCGGCCCGTGTCGATCACGTAGTGGCTGCCGCCCAGCGCCTGCGAGACGGCCTCCGCGTAGGCGCGCTCCCGGGCGTCGTCGGCGTAGAAGGAGACGTTGGTCGCGAACCCGCGCGCGTCGCCGACGCCCGCGCGCTCGAGCCGTGAGGCCATCTCCTGGGGGTCCACCCAGTCCGAGTGGCCGCCGTCGACGTAGGTCGTGACGTGCGCGTCGGCGAGCGTGTCGACCGCGTCGTGCAGCAGCGCGAGCCGGCTGTCGGCGTCGGCGCACTGGCCTGCGTCGGCGACGGCGTCGGGCTCGAGCACCGCGACCGTCGTGCCGATGCCCCGCGCACCGTCCGCGACCGCTCCGACCCAGTCGCGGTACGCGTCGGGCGGCAGCCCGCCCGCCGACTCACCGCCCTGGCAGTCGCGGTCGGCGATGCCGTAGACGACGAGCAGGGCCACCCGGTCGGCGTCGCGCGCCGCGGTCGCGATGCGCCGCACGTGCGCCTCCACCTGCTGCTGCGGCCACGCCTCGGGCGTCAGCCAGATCGCCGTAGGCGTGTCGGCCACGCGGCGCAGCACCGTCGCGTCGTCGCCGGACGCGGCGTCGGCCGCCTGGCGCGCCTGCGAGTGCGGGTCGACGTAGACGCGGCCGGAGGAGAACGGGTTCGAGCTCTGCGCCCCTGCCGGCCAGAACGGCAGGGAGACCCCGAGCAGGTGCAGCACGACCGAGACCGCCACGGCGGCAGCGACCACCCCGGCGGCCAGCTCCCAGCGACGCGTGTGCGACGACTGCACCTCGACCCTCCCTCTCGGACCGGCACCCGGTCACGGGCTGAGGATACTGGCCGGTTCCTCATCGCGCGGGCCGACGGTCCCGGCAGATCCAGGACCTTCGGCCCCTGCGAAACCGGGGATCCCGGCGGAGCACCCGCACTAGAATCGCGGTGGGAGACACGAGAGCCGTCCGCCGGCTCCGGAGGGAGATCGTCATGTCCGACGTACGCACGCGGGTGCCCGCACCCCGGCTGCTGCTCGGCATCCTCGCCGTCGTCGCCCTGCTCCTCGGTCTGGTCGCCCCCGTCCAGGCCGACGAGACCGGTCGCGTCCGCGGCGCCATCACCGAGGCGGGTACCGGTCGTCCGGTCAGGGACGTCACCGTCACCGTGTTCGACGCGTCGTGGCGCCAGAAGACGTCGTTCCGCACGAGCGGCGGCTACGCCACCCCGTGGCTGGCTCCCGGCACCTACCACCTGCGCGTGAGCGACCGCCGCCCCCGTTGGGACGTCAACGCCCGCGTCTCCCGCGACGTGAAGGTCGTCGTGCGCGGCGGCAGCACGACCATCGCGAACATCAGCATGGCCCGCGGCGCGAGCATCACTGGTCGCGTCTCGAAGGGCCCGGCCCGGGGTCGGGTCCTGGCCGCCGGAGCCCGCGTCACCGCGGTCACCCGCGACGGCACCGCCTACACCGTCACGGCCGACCGTCGCGGCGGGTTCGCGATCGGGGGCCTGCCGGCCGGCAACTACTCGGTGTTCGTCTGGGACGCCCGCCAGAGGTGGGTGGGCCGCAGCCTCTGGGTCAGCGGGCTGCGCCAGGGCCGCAACCGCGACGTCCGCGTGGCCCTCGGCACGCGCGCCGGCACCATGGTCGGCGACCTCTACGCCGGCCAGTCGGGCGTGCGGTCGGCGGTCACCCTGACCCTCGTCAACCGCACGACCGGACAGTGGTGGGTCGTGCGCGCCCGCGGCGGCGCCTTCACCGCGAAGGGCCTCGCGCCAGGCCGGTACGACGCGATCATCCCCGGCGTGCAGGGCTACGCCGGGGCGCGCGTCCACCTTGCGGGCAGCGTCCGCTCGGGCAGCACCACCGCCACGTCCGCCCGCCTCACCCGGGTCGGCGGACGGCTCGTCGGTCAGGTCAAGGACGCCACGTCGAACGAGCCGCTCGCCGGGGTCAAGGCCCTGCTCTTCGACGACAACGGCACGCGCGTCGGTTCGGCGACCAGCGAGGCCGACGGGGTGTTCCGGCTCGGCGGCACCCTGCCCACGAAGAGCTGCTGGCTGACGCTCGTGCTGCAGGTCGAGCAGCCCATCCACGGCCAGAAGTACCACAAGCTCACCGTCTCCGGCCTCGGCTCGAAGATCGGCACCGTCGTCTCGGCCGCCCAGCCCACGGTGGACGGCGGACCGTGCCGCAGCGTGAACGCACCGTCCGGCGGGGCCTTCGGCCTGGTCCGCGACGGGGCGCCCGTCCCGACGCCGACCCCGACGCCCACGGCGTCGCCGAGCCCGACCGCCACGCCGACGCCGACGCCGACCGCCTCGCCGACCCCGACGGCCTCCCCCACCCCGACCGTCACGCCGACCGCCGGCTGACCCCAGAACGACGACGCAGCACGACGACGCAGCACGACGACGAGGGGCCCCGGCACGTGTGCCGGGGCCCCTCGTCGTGGTGCGGTGGTCAGCTGAACAGGCTGGTGACCGAGCCGTCCTCGAACACGGCGGCGGTGGCCTGGGCCAGCAGCGGCGCGATGGAGAGCACGGTCAGCGAGTCGAAGCGCTGCTCGTCGGAGAGGGGCAGCGTGTTGGTGACGACGACCTCGCGCGCGACCGAGTTCTTCAGCCGGTCGACGGCCGGCCCGGAGAACACGGCATGCGTCGCGGCGATCACCACGTCGGCCGCGCCGTCGGCCTTCAGCGCCTCGGCGGCCTGGACGATGGTGCCGCCGGTGTCGATGAGGTCGTCGACGAGGATGCAGGTGCGACCCTCGACCTCGCCGACCACGCGGTTGGCCTTGGACTCGTTGGGGCGACGCGGGTCGCGGGTCTTGTGGATGAACGCCAGCGGCGCACCGCCGAGGGCGTTGGCCCACGACTCCGCCACCTTGATGCGGCCTGCGTCGGGCGAGACGACCGCGAGCGGCTGGTCGCCGTAGTTGTTCTTGACGTAGCGGGTGAGGATCGGCATGGCCAGCAGGTGGTCGACGGGGCCGTCGAAGTAGCCCTGGATCTGGGCCGTGTGCAGGTCGACGGTCATCAGCCGGTCGGCTCCGGCAGCGGTGAAGAGGTCGGCCATGAGGCGCGCCGAGATCGGCTCGCGACCGAGGTGCTTCTTGTCCTGGCGGGCGTAGCCGTAGAACGGCAGGATCACCGTGATGCGCTTGGCCGACGCACGCTTCAGGGCGTCGATCATGATGAGCTGCTCCATGATCGCCTCGTTGATCGGCGCGGAGTGGCTCTGGATGACGAAGGCGTCGCTGCCGCGGACCGACTCGTCGAAGCGGACGTAGATCTCGCCGTTGGCGAAGTCGTACGCCGTCGTGGGCACCAGCGGCACCTCGAGCAGGTTCGCGACCTCCTCGGCGAGCACGGGGTGAGCACGACCCGAGAAGAGCATGATCTTCTTGGTCGGCGTCTTCTTGAGCAGGTCACTCACCGGCGGTCTCCTCGGCGGGGTCGTCGACAGGGGCAGCGGCGTCGGCGGAGGGGGTGCCCGGCCGCTTGCGCTGCACCCACCCGTCTATGGTCCTCTGTGACCCGGAGCTCACGGCCAGCGCCCCCGGCGGGACGTCCTCGCGGACGATCGTCCCGGCCCCGGTGAAGGCTCCGTCGCCGATCGTCACGGGCGCCACGAAGACGTTGTCCGAGCCGGTCCGGGCGTGCCTGCCGACGACCGTGCGGTGCTTGTGCACGCCGTCGTAGTTCGCCGTGATCGTGCCGGCGCCGATGTTCGTGCCCTCGCCGATCTCCGCGTCGCCGACGTAGCTCAGGTGCGGGACCTTGGCACCCTCGCCGAGGGTCGCGTTCTTGACCTCGACGAACGTGCCGATCTTGCCGCGCGCGCCGAGCTCGGCACCGGGACGCAGGTAGGCGAACGGTCCGACGCTCGCCCCCGCCCCGACGACCGCGTCGGACCCGTGGGTGCGGACGACGCTGGCGCCGTCGCCCACCTCGACGTTGCGCAGGGTGGTGTCGGGCCCGATCGTGGCCCCCTCCCCCACGGTCGTCGCGCCGAGCAGCTGGGTCCCCGGGTGCAGGACGGTGTCGGCGCCGAGGGTCACGTCGGAGTCGATCCAGGTCGTGGCGGGGTCGACGATCGTCACCCCCTGGCGCATCCAGTGCTCCGTGGTGCGCCGGTTGAGCTCGGCGGCCAGCTCGGCCAGCTGCACGCGGTCGTTGACGCCCTTCGTCTGCCAGACGTCCTCCAGCACGTGCGCGCCGACAGGCTGGCACTCGTGGACGGCGCGGTCGACGATGTCGGTGAGATAGAGCTCGCCCTGGGCGTTGTCGGTGTCGAGCGTGCTGGTGGCGTGGTCGAGGAACACGGCGTCGACCACCATGATCCCGCTGTTCACCTCTCGCACCTCACGCTCGGTGTCCGAAGCATCCTTGTGCTCGCGGATCGCGACGACCGCCCCGTCCGCGTCGCGCAGGATCCGGCCGTAGCCGGTGGGATCGTCGATGATCGACGTCAGAACCGTGACACGGCTGCCCGAGCGCTGGTGTCCTTCGAGAAGCTCCACCAGGGTGTCGGGAGACAACAGAGGGACGTCGCCGTAGGTGATGAGCACCGTGTCGTCGAAGTCCTCGAACGAGATGCCCTCGGCCTTCAGCTGCGACGCGAGGGTGTCGAGCGCGACCCGTACGGCGTGGCCCGTGCCGCGCTGCTCCTCCTGGACCGCCTGCACGACGCCCGCGTCGTGCGCGGTGACGGCCGCGGACACCTGCTCGCGGTCGTGGCCGACGACGGCGACGACCCGCGCCGCGCCGACCTGCCGGACGGCCTCCAGCGCGTGGACGAGCATGCTCCGGCCGCCCAGCTCGTGCAGCACCTTGGCGGTGCGCGACTTCATCCGCGTCCCCGCCCCGGCGGCGAGGACGATCGCGGTCACGGGCGACGAGGAGGTCTCAGGCACGCCCGCCAGTGTACGGAGCCACCCGGCCCACCCGCCCCCGTCCACCACCCCGCCCTTGAACGGCAGGACCTGCTGGTCGAGGAGCGCGAGATACCGCTGGTCGAGTAGTCAGGACGAGCTTGCGAAGTCCTGACGTATCGAGACCACCCGGCAACGGCTCAGCGCGAGCCACCCCGCAGCGACAGCTTGGAGTGGTCTCGATACGTCGGACCCAGGCTCGTACCTCGCCAGGCCCGACTACTCGACCAGCGAATCGTTCCGCTGGTCGAGTAGGCCGACCGGCGACGAAGGAGCCCGGTCGGACGTATCGAGACCACCCGGCAACAGCCCCGCGCGAGCCACCCCGCAGCGACAGCTTGGAGTGGTCTCGATACGTCGGCCCCAGGCTCGTACCTCGCCAGGCCCGACTACTCGACCAGCGAATCGTTCCGCTGGTCGAGTAGTCAGGACGGCGAGCGCCAGCGAGCTCGTCCTGACGTATCGAGACCACCCGGCAACGGCCCAGCGCGAACCAGCAGAAACTCCACTGTCCACAGGAGTTTTCCGGGCTGGAGGGGGGTGTCGGAGGGGGTGCCTAGGTTGGAGACATGAGCCCCACCGACACCCTCCTGGCTGACGCGGCGACCGCGTCGCGTCGGGTGTGGGCGGGTGAGGCGGAGCAGGCTCGGGCGGTGCTGCGGTTCGTGGAGACCCGCCGCACCGACGCCCTCGCCCAAGGCCTGTCGGCTCGTCAGGTCGAGGACGCCCGGCAGGTCGCGATCCTGGAGGCCGCCCTCGAGCTGCACGTCGCGCAGGGGTTCGTGGCGAACCTGGTCTCGGCCACCCGCACCCTGGTGGTGGACCTGCCCACCGTGTGGGCTGGCCACCTGCGCGGTGAGGTCGATCGGGCCAAGGCCCGCGAGATCGCCTCGACCGCCTGGAAGCTGCATGCGCCGGAGAACGTGACCCGGTTGGACGAGACCGTGCTCGCCTACGCCACCAGCCACACGTTGGGTCAGCTGAAGGGGTGGCTGCGTCGGTTCCTCGTCCGGGTCGAGCCCGACCAGGCGATCGAGCGCCGCCAGGCCGCCCAACAGGACCGCAACGTCACGATCACGGCCCTGGATGACGGGATGAGTCTGCTGCAGGCCCTCATCCCCACGGCTGACGCGGTGTTGATCGACCGGGACCTGACCCTGGCCGCGAAGGCGTCCCGCAGCCAGAGCGCCGACGATGAGCGGACCCTGGCCCAGGCCCGCGCCGACGCCCTCGTCGACACCCCCCTCCAGAAGGGCGAGACCGACACCGCTGGCCGCACGCCGGTCGGCACGTCAGGGCGTGGCCGGTTCCACGTCGGGATCACCGTCTCCCTGGCCACCCTGCTCGGCCTCTCCAGCGAGCCGGGCGTCTCTGCCGACGGGCAGCACGTCCTCGACCCCGCCCTGCTCGCCGAGCTCGCCACCGCCGAAGGCACGTTGTTCTCGCGGTTGTTGACCGACGAGAACAGCGGGATCCTCGACGTGACCGAGCTGGGCCGCTTCCCGACCCAGCCCCTGCGTCGCGCGTTGGACCTCATCGACGGGACCTGTGACGTTCCCGGCTGCACCCGACCCGCCACCGGCTGCGACGTCGACCACCAGATCCCCCACGACCCCGACCCACCACCCGACGGACGACAACCCGGCCAGCAGCGCGGACCCACCACCGCAAGCAACCTGCACCACCGGTGCCCACCCCACCACGGCCTCAAGACCCGAGGAGCCCTCACCGTCACCCACGACGAGGACGGCAACGCCCGCTGGCACCTACCCACCCGCACCATCGAGGCCGAGACCGCGTTCACCCGCGCCTGGACCCGACGCCCCCGCACCATCCAGTTCGTCGAGATCCACCACACCCACCCCGACCACATCCAGTACCGACCCCGATGAGACGGGGCGCGCTCACCCAGCGCGACGCCCGGGTCCGCGTCACCATGGACGTATGAGCGACCCCATCGAGGAGACCACCGACGTGCGGACGCAGGAGGCTCTGCGTTCCCTGGAGAAGGCCCTGGAAGATCCCGAGATCGCGGACGCCTTCCGCGGCGTGCAGGAGCACCTCGGATCCTTCACCTTCGACCCGGTCGGCACCCTCGACGAGGACTGACCGTACGGCTCCCCGGGTAGGAGTCGAACCTACGTCGCTTGTCCTGATTCAAAGTCAGGCGGGCCCTGCCGGCAGACCAACCGGGGATCGTCGCGACGCAGAGCCACGACGGCCGTCCCAGGCTACCCGAGCGGACGGACGGCGACCGCGAACGTCCGACGGAACGGGAGCACCGTCCCGTACGGCCGACGCGGGTACGCCTCGCGCAGCTCCGCCTTGTAGTCCGCCACGAACCGCTCCCGCAGGTCGTCCGGCAGGGCATGCAGGACCGGGCGCGCTCCCGTGCCCTTGACCCACTCGAAGACCGGGTCGTCGCCTGGCAGCACGTGCAGGTACGTCGTCTCCCAGGCGTCGCACGACCAGCCCAGCGACGCGAACAGGTCGAGGTACGTCTGCGGACCGGTGCCACGCACCGAGAGCACCCCCGCCGTGTGGTCCGCGTAGGCGGGACGGTCCGCGACCTCCCGCATCAGTGCATGGCTCGGTGCGTCGGCGTTGTTCGGCACCTGCACGGCGATCGCGCCACCCGGCGTCACGTGCTTCGCCAGACGCCGCAGGACCTCCTCCTGCTCGGGCACCCACTGGAACATCGCGTTCGACGTGATCACGTCCACCGGTCCGTCGGGCGCCCACGTCGTCACGTCCGAGACGACGTACGACGCCTCGGGATCCTCGTTCGTCGCCGTCGCGCGCGCGACCATCTCGGGCGACGAGTCGACGCCCAGCACGCGGGCACCGGGCCAGCGGCCACGCAGCACGGTCGTGAGGTTGCCGGCTCCGCAGCCGAGGTCGACCACGACGCCGGCGTCCGACGGCACCCGGGCGACCAGGTCGATGAACGGACGCCCCCGGTCGTCGGCGAAGCGTAGGTACTGCTCCGGGTCCCACCTCATGCGGGACCTCGCAGCGCTGCCTCGACCTGGGACGCCACCGACATCAGGAGCGGGTCCTGCTCGCGACGTGCGACGAGCTGGACGGCCAACGGGAGCCCCCGCTTGCGCGACCGGCCGACTGGCAGGGAGACGGCCGGCAGCCCGGCGTGGTTCCACTGCGCCGTGTACGGGTAGAACGCGTTCATGCCGAGCACCGTGCGCAGACCGCCCTTGCCGGCGAAGTGCCCGACGGGCAGCGCGGGACCGCTCATCACGGGTGACAGGAGCACGTCGACGCCGAGCCGGTCGAGCACCGTCGAGCCGAACCGGTGCCCGGCGCGCTGCGCCCACGCCACCGCCGACGGGCCGAAGGGGCGGCCGAGGCGCACCACCTGACGGGTGCGCGGCTCGAGCAGCGACGGGTCGTCGACGCGCGACGCCGACTCGGCGATGCCGGCGAGGTAGCGCACGGTGAGCGCCTTCGCGTCGAGACCGTACGGCACCTTGACGGTCGTGACCTCGTGCCCGAGCCCGTCGAGCAGGCCCGCCACGTGGTCGACGGCCGACTTCACGTCGCGGTGCAGCGGCTCGGGACGCCCCGCGGCGGCGGCGCTCGTCGTCACACCGATCCTGAGCGTCCGTGGAGCCGTGTCAGCCGCGTGCGCGAGCGCGCCGGGAGCACCGTGCCCCACCGCGTCGAGGTAGACGGCGGTGTCGCGCACCGTCGGGGTCACGCAGCCCTGCGTCGAGAGACCGTGCCAGCCCCCCGAGCCGGGCACGAACCCGTGGGTCGTCTTGAACCCGACGAGACCACAGCTCGCCGCGGGGATGCGGATCGAGCCGGCACCGTCGGAGGCCGTCGCCACCCCGACCGCGCCCGCGGCGACGAGCGCGGCCGACCCCCCGGACGACCCACCGGGCGTGCGGTCGAGGTCGTGCGGGTTGCGCGTCACGCCCCGGGCCGCCGACTCGGTGAACCCGTAGATCGCGAGCTCGGGGAGCGTCGTCGTGGCCACGGGCACGGCACCCGCCGCGAGCAGCGCCTCGACGAGCGGGCCGTCCTGGCGCGCCACCTGGGAGACAGCCCGCGACCCGAGCCCGGTCACCCGGCCGGCGAGGTCGGCGTCGTTCTTGATGGCGACGGGCACGCCGAGCAGCGGCCCGGTCTCGCCGCGGGCGATCCTCGCGTCCGCCTCCGTCGAGGCGTCGAACGCCTCGTCGGCGAGCAGCTCGACGACGGCGTTCACGCGGGCGTCCTCACGCTCGATCGCGTCGAGCGTGGCGATGGTCAGCTCGCGCGCGGACACCGTGCGGTCGCGCAGCAACGGAACGAGGGTGGCCGGGCCACGGCCCACGAGGTCGTCGACGTCCATGGGCGACACCGTAGGCCCCCACCGGCTCGACAACAATCTCGACATCAAGATTCTTGACGAACTACAGTGTCGCCATGGGTGCCGACGAGCTCGACGAGGTCGACGAGGTCGACGGCATCGTCGCGGCCTGGCAGCGCGAGCGCCCCGACCTCGACACCCGCCCCATGCAGGTGCTCAGCCGGGTCACGCGCCTCGCCCGTCACCTCGACCGCGCGCGCCGGGCGGCGTTCGCGGCCCACGCGCTCGAGCCGTGGGAGTTCGACGTGCTGTCCGCCCTGCGGCGGTCGGGTCCGCCCTACCAGCTCTCCCCCGGCCGGCTCGTCACCGAGACCATGGTCACGAGCGGCACGATGACGAACCGCGTCGACCGGCTCGCGGGACGCGGCCTCGTCGCCCGCGAGGCCGACCCGGGCGACCGCCGCGGCGTGCTCGTCACCCTCACGGCCGCGGGTCGCGCGGCCGTCGACGCCGCCCTCGACGAGCTCCTCGAGCAGGAGAGGTCGCTGCTGTCCAGCCTCGACCCGGACGACGCCGAGACGCTGGCCGCGTCGTTGCGCACGCTGGCCCGCCACGTCTGACCCGACGTCGGGTCAGTCGGCCACCTCGAGCCACCGCTCCTCCAGGCGCTCGCGCTCGGCCACGACCTCCGCGTGCTCCGCGGAGAGCGGCACGAGCCGGGCCGGCTCCGTGGCCGCCTCCACCATCCGACGCTCGAGGTCGGCCTCCTGCGCGCTGAGCCGCTCGATCTGCCGCTCCAGGCGGGCCGCCTCCTTCCGCGCCTGACGGTCCTGGGCCGAGCCGCTGCCGGGCGACCCTGCCGGAACGGCGGGCGACGCGGCCGCCGCGGGAGCGGGGACGTCGGGCCCGGCGGGGTCCGCGGACCGGCGCAGCCGCAGGTACTCGTCGACCCCGCCCGGCAGGTGCCGCAGCCGGCCGTCCAGCACGGCGTACTGGTGGTCGGTCACGCGCTCCAGCAGGTAGCGGTCGTGGCTGACGACGAGCAGCGTGCCCGGCCACGTGTCGAGGAGGTCCTCGATCGCCGCCAGCATGTCGGTGTCCATGTCGTTGGTCGGCTCGTCGAGGATCAGCACGTTCGGCTCGTCGAGCAGGGTGAGCAGCAGCTGCAGGCGACGACGCTGACCGCCCGACAGGTCCTTGACCCGGTTCGACAGCTGGGCGCTGGAGAACCCGAGCCGCTCGAGCATCTGCGACGGGGTCACCTCCGCCCCGTCGGCCTGGTAGCTGGCGCGGCGCGCCGCCACGACGTCGCGGACCCGGTCGTCGGCGATCGCGTCGAGCTCCGTCAGCGCCTGTGTCAGGGTCGCCACCCGGACCGTGGTGCCGCGCTTGACCCGGCCCCGCGTCGGCTGCAGCCGACCGGCGACGAGCGAGAGCAGCGTGCTCTTGCCGGCGCCGTTGGGGCCCAGGATGCCGGTCCGCTCGCCCGGCGCGATCCGCCACTCGACGTGGGAGAGCACCTCGCGGTCGCCGAAGGAGACCGACACGTCGAGCAGGTCGACGACGTCCTTGCCGAGCCGCGCCGTCGCGACCCGTCTCAGCTCGACGCTGTCGCGCACGGGCGGCTCGCGCTCGATCAGCTCGTTGGCCGCGTCGATGCGGAACTTCGGCTTCGACGTGCGGGCCGGCGCGCCCCGCCGCAGCCACGCCAGCTCCTTGCGCAGGAGGTTCTGTCGGCGCGACTCGGCCGCAGCAGCCTGGCGGTCCCGCTCGACGCGCTGCAGGACGTAGGCGGCGTACCCGCCCTCGAACGGCTCCACGACCGCGTCGTGGACCTCCCAGGTGTCGGTGCACACCTCGTCGAGGAACCAGCGGTCGTGCGTGACCACCACGAAGGCGCCCTGGCCCGACGCGAAGCGCGCGTTCAGGTGGGCGGCCAACCAGGTGACCCCCTCGACGTCGAGGTGGTTGGTGGGCTCGTCGAGGAACAGCACGTCGTGCTCGCCGACGAGGACGGCCGCGAGCGACACGCGACGACGCTGGCCGCCGCTGAGGCCGGCGACGGGACCGTCCCAGTCGACGTCGGCGAGCAGCCCGGCGACGACGTCGCGCACCCGCGGGTCCCCCGCCCACACGTGCTCGGCGGTGTCGCCGACGACGGTCTGCGCGACCGTGAGCCCGGGGTCGAGCCTGTCGGACTGGTCGACGTAGCCGACGCGCAGGTCGCGGCGCCAGGTGACCCGGCCCTCGTCAGGCTCGAGCCGACGCGCCAGCACCCGCATCAACGTCGACTTGCCGTCGCCGTTGCGGCCGACGATGCCGACCCGCTGCCCCTCGGCCAGGCCGAGGGTGACGTCGTCGAGGACGTCCTTCGTCGGGAACGACAGCTGCAGCCCCTCGCCGCCGATGAGCGGGGTGCGACGGCCGGCCGGTGCGGCCACCTCAGACCACCCGCACGCCGGGCACGGGCCCGATCGACTGGACGACGTCGGCGCAACGCCCCGTGCCGGCGAGCGCGATCGCGATGTCGAGGCTCTGCTGCTCGTCGGCGGCGAGGAACACGCACGTGGGGCCGGAGCCGGAGACCAGCGCACCGAGCGCTCCGGCCTCCACCCCCACCTCGAGGGTCTGGGCCAGGTCGGGCCGCAGCGAGAGCGCGGCCTCCGTGAGGTCGTTGGAGAGCGCGGCCCCGAGCGCGACGGCGTCGCCCGAACGCAGGGCCGCGAGCAGCGCGTCGGGGACCTCGGGCGTCGCCAGCTCCCGGTCGGCGTTCAGCCGGTCGAACTCGGCGTACACCGACGCCGTCGACAGTCCGATGCCGGACACCGCGACGACCCAGTGGTAGGAGCCACGCGCCAGGACCGGGCTGACCAGCTCGCCGCGTCCACCGCCGATCGCGTTGCCGCCGTGCAGGAGGAACGGCACGTCGCTGCCGAGACCGGCCGCGACCGGCTCGAGCTCGTGCCGCGACCACCCGAGCCCCCACACGTCGTTGCACGCGACGAGGGTCGCCGCGGCGTCGGCCGAGCCGCCGGCCATGCCGCCGGCCACCGGGATCGCCTTGCGGATCACGAGATCCACACCGGCCTCGACGCCTGTCTGCTCACGCAGCGCGAGCGCGGCGCGCACGGCGAGGTTGTCCCGACCGCGCGGAACCAGGGACGCCTCGGTCTCGGCGCCCGGGACGTCGCTGGTCGTCTCGACCGTCACCTCGCCGGTCTCGTTCGCGGTGGCTCGGACCTCGTCGTACAGGTCGACGGCCTGGTAGACCGTCGCGAGCGGGTGGAAGCCGTCCTCACGGACGCCGCCGACGCCGAGGGCCAGGTTGATCTTGGCTGGCACGCGCACGCTGACGGTTCTCACCGCACCAACCTACCGATCCGCTCAGCCGAGGGCAGCGGCGATGCGCGCGAACGCCACGACGTCGAGCTGCTCACCCCTGGCCTGCGGGTCGACGTCGGCCGCGCGCAGAGCCGTCTCGGCCGCCGCGCCGGAGCCCGCGAGGCCCGAGAGCGCGGCCCTCAGCGTCTTGCGACGCTGCGCGAAGGCGGCGTCGACGACGCGGAAGGTGGCCCGACGCAGGTCGTCGTCGCCGGGCGTGCCACGTCGACGCAGCGACACGAGCGCGGAGTCGACGTTCGGCACGGGCCAGAACACCTGCCGTCCGACCGTGCCCGCGAGGGCGACGTCGCAGTACCAGGCCGCCTTCACGCTCGGGACGCCGTAGGTGCGGGAGCCGGGCGGCGCCGCGAGCCGGTGGGCGACCTCGGCCTGCACCATGACGAGCACCGACGCGAGCGTCCCGAAGCGCTCCAGCAGGTGCAGCAGCACCGGGACGGACACGTTGTAGGGCAGGTTGGCGACCAGCGCGGTGGGCGTGGGCCCGGGCAGCTCCTCGACGCGCATCGCGTCGGCCAGGACGAGGTCGAGACGCTCGACGTGGCCCGGCGCCTGCTCGGCGACGGTCGTCGGCAGACGCTGGGCGAGGACCGGGTCGACCTCGACGGCCACGACGTGGCGGGCGACCTCGAGCAGCGCCAGGGTCAGGGAACCGAGACCGGGACCGACCTCGACGACGACGTCGTCGGGGCCGATCCCGGAGTCGCGGACGATACGGCGCACGGTGTTGCCGTCGACCACGAAGTTCTGGCCACGCTGCTTGGTGGGCCGCAGTCCGATCGCGTCAGCGATGCGTCGGACGTCGGCCGCACCCAGCAGCGAGACCGGGGTGGGCGGGGTGCCGCTCAGTGCACACCGACCTTCGCGGCGCAGGACCACTGGCCCCAGCCGGAGCGCTGCTGCAGGATCTTGGCGTACTTGATCTGCACCTCGCGGCTGTTCTCGTGCGGGAGACCGGGGCCGCCGACGCTGTGCCACGTGGCGGCGCTGAACTGCAGGCCGCCGTAGTAGCCGTTGCCGGTGTTGATGCTCCAGTTGCCGCCGGACTCGCACTGCGCGATGCGGTCCCAGACGCTGTCGTCGCCGACCGCGGGGGCCGACTCGGTGGCCGGGGCCGCCAGCGTCGTCTCCTCCGGCTCGGGCTCCTTCGTGCCGCGGAGCACGACGCGCTTGCTGCCCCGGTCGGTGACCTTCTCGGTCAGCACGAGGGTCGAGCGGACCTTGCCGTTGGCCCGGGTGACGAGCACCTTCTGCTGCACGACGCGCGGCGCGCCGGCGCGCAGCACCTTCTCCGTGCCCTTCTCGAGGGTGTCGTCCTCGCGGACCTCCGTCTGCGGGGCGGTGCGCAGCGTGCGGGCCGTGTCGACCATGCGCACCCGCACGACCTCGACGCGCTCGCCCGGCTTGACCAGGGCGGCCTCGCCGAGGGCGTCGCCGGCGCGGACCTCGTCGGCGGCACCGAGCCGCACGCCGGCCTCCTCGAGCACCTCGCCCGCGGTGGGGGCAGCGCTCGTGACGGTCTTCTTGCGGCCGTCGGCGCGGACGGTGAGCTTCTTGGGGTTGGAGACGACGACCGTGGAGGCGGTGTCGTCCAGGCGCGTGTCCTTCGCCGCGTTCACCTCGGCGCCCTTGCGGGGCGAGACGTCGAGCTCGTCGAGGACGTCGCCGACGGTGGCGGCGTGCAGCCGCTCACGACGCACGGTGCCGTCGACGGCGACCGTGACGTCCTTGGCGTAGCGGACCTTGATCGTGTCGCCGTCGGAGACCGACGCGGTCGGCTCGGCGTCGACGGCGGCGTCCTTCGTGCGGACGTCGTGGCTCTTCAGCAGCGACCCGACGGACGTGCCGAAGGTGCGGACGGTGTCCTTGCGGCCGTCGACGTCGAGGGTCACGGTCTTGGAGAGCGTGCCGTAGGCGGCGACGCCGGCTCCGAGGACGAGGAGGACGGCCAGGTTGAGGGCGATGACGACGCGCTTCGTGGTCTGGCGGTGGCGGCGCCGAGCGGCGTCCGCGGGGTCCTGAGGGGTGGTCTGGGGGGTGTTCTGTCGAGGGTGGTGCACTGCTTTCCTCTGGTCGGGGACAAGGTCAGCTGGAGATGGGCAGCCCGTCCACCCTGCGCGAGGACGGCGCTGACGTCAAACAGCCGGGGTGTGCCGAGGCCAGGAGCCGCCGAACGCGCGGTCGGTGTTCTCGTCGATCGCCCGGCACAGGTCGTCGACGGATCGGCCCAGGAACTCGGCCATGAACCGCACCGTGTGGGGCACGAGGAACGAGGCGTTCGGCCGTCCGCGGTGCGGCGTCGGTGTGAGGAAGGGCGCATCGGTCTCGACGAGGATCCGGTCGGTCGGCGTGACGGCCAGCGCCTCCCGCAGCGGCTCGGCGTTCTTGAACGTGACCGTCCCGGAGAACGAGAGGTAGGCGCCGCGGTCGAGGCAGCGTCGGGCGACGTCGGCGTCGCCGGAGAAGCAGTGCATGACGGTGCGCTCGGGGACGCCCTGGTCGTCGAGGATCGCCAGGACGTCGTCGTGCGCGTCGCGGTCGTGGATGACGAGGGTGCGGTCGTGACGTCGGGCGACGTCGATGTGCGCCCGGAAGGAGCGGTGCTGCGCCGCGCGTCCGTCGACCCCGGTGCGGAAGTAGTCGAGACCGGTCTCCCCCACCGCGCGGACCGCGGGGTCCTGCGCGAGCGCCTCGATCTCGGCGAGCGCGGCGTCGAGCGTGCCGGCCTCCTCCAGGAGCGGCGCCTCGTTGGGGTGCAGCGCGACGGCGGCGACGATCGCCTCGTGCTGCCGTGCCGTCTCGACCGCCCAGCGCGACCCTTCGAGGTCGCAGCCGACCTGCACGATCCGGTCGACGTTGACGGCCGCGGCCCGGTCGAGGGCGTCCTCGACGTCGATCAGCAGTCCGCCCTTGATCCGGTGGTCGAGGTGGCAGTGGTTGTCGACGACGGGCGACGGGAGCGGCTCGGGTGCGTCGGGCCAGGGCCAGTCGGCGTCGCTCACGCGTCGTCCTCGAGGCGCGGGAACAGGCTGGGCACCTTCGTGACGACCGAGCCCTCCGGCAGACGCCCCCACTGCGCGACGGTCCCGATCGGCTGGTCGGCGAGCGCGCCGAGCGCCGGCTCGGCGCCCAACGACTCCCACAGCGACGCGGTGGCGCGCGGCATGACCGGGTGCAGCAGCACCGCGAGCACGCGCAGTCCTTCGGCCGCGGTCACGAGGATGGTGGCGAGACGCTCCCGCTGTGCCGCATCGTCCGCCTGCTTCGCCACCTGCCAGGGCGCCTGCTCGGTGAGGTAGCCGTTCAGCGCCTCGACGATCCGCCAGACCTGCGCCAGCGCGTCCTGCGGCGCGATCCGGTCGATGGCCCGGTCGGCCTCGACCGAGGCCTCCGCGACGAGCGCGACGAGCGCCTCCTCGGCGGCGGTGTGCTCGCCTGCGGCCGGCAGCGTGCCGTCGAAGTACTTGCCGATCATGGCCGCCACCCGCGACGCCAGGTTTCCGAACCCGTTGGCGAGCTCGGCGTGGTAGCGGGCGCGCATGTCCTCCCACGAGATCGAGCCGTCGGAGCCGAACGTGAGCGCGCGCGAGAAGTAGTAGCGGTAGGCGTCGGAGCCGAACACCTCGACGATCTCGTCGGGGCGGATGCCGTTGGCCTTGCTCTTGCTCATCTTCTGCCCGCCCACCAGCAGCCAGCCGTGCGCGAACACGCGGTGCGGCACGGGGCGTCCGGCGGCCATCAGCATCGCCGGCCAGATGACGGCGTGGAAGCGGGCGATGTCCTTGCCGACGAGGTGCACGTCGGCGGGCCACAGCTCGCCGAAGCGCTCGTCGTCGACGCCGTAGCCGGCAGCGGTGACGTAGTTGAGCAGCGCCTCGATCCACACGTACATGACGTGCGAGGGGTCCCACGGGACCTGGATGCCCCAGTCGAACGTGGAACGGCTGATCGAGAGGTCCTTCAGACCGCGCCGCACGAACGAGACGACCTCGTTGCGCGCCGACTCGGGCTGGATGAAGTCGGGGTTGTCCTCGTAGAGCTCGAGCAGCCGGTCGGCGTACTTGCTGAGCGGGAAGAAGTAGTTCTCCTCCGTCACGTGCTCCACGCGCGACCCGTCGAGCGCGGAGACCTTGTGGCCCTCGTCGTCGCCCTCGCCGTCGACGACGTCGTCCTCGGCCACGAACTCCTCCGAGCCGACCGAGTACCAGCCGCTGAACTCGCCCTTGTAGACCTCGCCGCGGTCGTACAGGTCCTGCCAGAACGCCTGGGCGCTCTTCTCGTGACGCTCCTCGCTGGTGCGGATGAAGTCGTCGTTGGCGATGTCGAGCAGCTCCAGCAGCGGCTTCCACTCCGTCTCGACCAGCCGGTCGGTCCACTCCTGCGGCGTGACGCCGTTCTGCTGCGCCTTGCGCAGCACCTTCAAGCCGTGCTCGTCGGTGCCCGTGAGGTACCAGACGTCCTCGCCGCGCTGACGGTGCCAGCGGGTCAGGACGTCGCCGATGACCGTCGTGTAGCCGTGGCCGATGTGCGGGGCGTCGTTGACGTAGTAGATCGGCGTGGTGACGTAGTAGGACACACCACGATCCTAGTGACCCGGTGGGACGCCCTCAGCGGGCGTGCGCGGCGTCGTAGACGACCCGCTTGCGCACGCCGGTGTCGGCGACGACCTTCGCGACCGCGTCCTTGCGGCTGAGTCCGGTCGCCTCGGCGTCGGCCACGAGGTCGCGGAGCGCGTCGGCGTCGAGGTCGGCGACGACGGGGACGTGGCCGGCGACGACCAGGGTCACCTCGCCGCGCACCCCGTGCTCCTGCGCGTCGGCCCAGGCGACGAGCTCGGCGAGGCTGCCACGCGCGACCTCCTCGTACGTCTTCGTCAGCTCGCGGCACACGGCGGCGGCACGGTCGGCCCCGAGCGCGTCGGCGAGCGCGGCGAGGGTCGCGCGGGTGCGGTGCGGCGACTCGAAGAAGACCATCGTGCGCTGTTCCGTGGCGAGCGCCGCGAACGCCCGGTCGCGTTCGCCGGCCTTGCGGGCCGGGAAGCCCTCGAAGCAGAAGCGGTCGACCGGCAGCCCGCTGACGGCGAGCGCCGTCAGGACGGCCGACGGGCCGGGGATGGCGCGCACGTGGACGTCGGCCTCGAGCGCCGCGGCCACGAGCCGGTAGCCGGGGTCGGACACGCTCGGCATCCCGGCGTCGGTGACGAGCAGGACGTCGAGCCCGGCGAGGAGGTGCTCGACGAGCTCGGGCGTCCGCTCCCGCTCGTTGCCCTCGAAGTAGGACACGACGCGTCCGCCCACCTGCGCGCCCAGGTCGCCCGCGAGCCGCCGCAGCCGGCGTGTGTCCTCCGCGGCCACCACGTCGGCCGCCCCGAGCGCCGCCACCAGCCTCGGCGACGCGTCGTCGGGCCGGCCGATGGGCGTCGCAGCGAGGATCAGCACCCACCCATCCTCCCACCCGCACCGATCGCCCTCCGAGCGGTGGATCCTCCACCGAATGCGCAGGAGAGGCGCCGGCGGTGGATCGTCCACCTTCTCGACCCTCACAGGGGGGAGGATCCACCGCTGAGCGGGTGTCCACAGCCCGTCGCCGGACGGCGGCGACGTCGTCCACAGGCTCGAGGCGACAGGTCCCACGACACGCGCCGAGCGAGTCGGATGGCTCCATGCGCCGTCCCACCCCTCTCCCGTCCGTGCTCGCCGGTCGGGCGTTCCACCGCTCGGAGGCGATCGCCGCCGGGATCAGCCCCAGGATGCTCGAGCACCCCCGGTTCGTCCAGGTCTTCCCCCGCGTATATCGCTCCCACGACACGCACCTCACCGCGCTCGAGCTGGTCGAGGCAGCGCGCCTGGCGCTGCCGCCCGACGCCCAGCTCAGCCACCTCACGAGGCTGCTCCCCTTGGGCCTCGACTTCGGCCCGCTCCTGCCGCTGCGATTCACCCTTCCCCGCGACCACCACCTCGCCTTCGACCGGATCTTCGTGCACAGGACGGTCGCGATGCCCCCGCACCGAGAGGGCTCCGTCGACGTCGAGGGCGCGTTCGTCATGGCCGCCGCCGAGCTCCTGCCGATCGAGGTGGTGATGGTCGGCGACTGGCTCCTGCACCGCGGGCACCTCCGCCTCGACCGCCTGCAACGTCTTTTGGACGACCAGCCCTGGCGGGTCGCCGCCCCGCTCGTGCGGCGCATGCTCCCTTGGATGGACCCGGCGGCAGCGAGCCTGCAGGAGAGTCGGCTCCGCTGCCTGGTCGTCGCCTCGGGGCTGCCCCGGCCCGCCGTCAACGTCGACCTCCACGACAGGGCGGGGCGGTTCCTCGCTCGCGGCGACCTCGTCTACGTGGTGTGGCGGCTCCTCCTCGAGTTCGAGGGCCGTCAGCATGCACTCGACGTCCGCCAGTTCCAGCACGACGTCCACCGCTACGGACGATTGCGCGAGGAGGCGTGGGCGTACGTCCAGGTGACGTCGGAGATGCTCGCCCACCCGCGGACCACGGTGCTGGAGGTCCACCGAGCACTCGTGCGCGCCGGCTACGACGGACCGGCACCACACTTCGGCCGGACGTGGCACGCCCTCCTGGCTGCTCCCCTGGTCAGCGCCCCCGGATCCGGCGGTGCTCTCGCCACCTTCTGAGGCCTGTTCGGGTGGTCGATCCACCGCTCGGCACGAGGACACACCATTCGGTGGAGGAGTCACCGCTCGGGTGGATGACAGGATGTGCCCGTGGAGGCACGCGATCGGGTGGTGGGCTGGTTGGGGCCGGCGGCAGTGGCGCTGCTGGCGCTCGGGCTGCGGGTGTGGCACCTGGGCCGGCCGAACCTGCTCGTCTTCGACGAGACGTACTACGCCAAGGACGCCTACTCCCTGCTGCAGCACGGCTACGTCCAGGACTTCGTGTCCGACGCGAACGAGAAGATCGTCGACGGCGTCCTGACCGGACTGACGAACGGCCAGCCGGCCTACATCGCGCACCCGGACGGCGGGAAGTGGCTGATCGCCGTCGGCGAGGCGATCTTCGGGATGAACTCCTTCGGCTGGCGGATCAGCGCCGCGGTCGTGGGCGCGCTCACGGTGCTCGTGCTCGCCCGCCTGGTGCTCCGCCTGACCGGCTCCGTATGGGTGGGGTGCCTCGCGGGGCTCCTGCTCTGCCTCGACGGGCTGCACTTCGTCATGTCGCGCACGGCGCTGCTCGACGTCTTCCTGACGTTCTGGGTCGTCGCCGGGGTGGCCTGTCTCGTGGCCGACCGCGACGCCGTGCGCGCTCGGCTGGACGCCTACGTCCGCTGGCGACCGTGGCAGCTGGCCGCCGGCGTGTGCTTCGGCATGGCCGTGGGCACCAAGTGGAGCGGTCTGTACGTCCTCGCGGCGTTCGGCGTGGTCGTCGTCGGGTGGGAGGTGCTGGCCCGCCGCACCCACGCCCGGACGCACGCCGCAGACCGCGCGAACGACGAGGGCGCGTCGCCTGCCCCGCGGTTCGGCTGGGTCCGCACGACCCTCGCGACGGGCCTGCCCGCGTTCGGCTACCTCGTCCTCGTCGCCCTCGTCGTGTACCTGCTCACCTGGACCGGGTTCCTGCTGCACCAGGAGGCGTACGCCGTCCGGTACGGGCTCGGCGACCCGTCGTGGGGGTCGTACGTCAGCTCGCCGACCCCGGGCTTCCTCGGCGGGGTCCTCGACGCGTTCCGCTCCCTGTGGCACTTCCACGTCATGGTCTTCGACTTCCACACGGGCTCCTACCTCGCGGGCAAGACCCACCCGTACGCGTCGAACCCCGCCGGCTGGCTGCTGCTCGAGCGACCCGTCGCGTTCGACGCCCAGTTCAAGCTCCCCGCCACCGCGTGCGGGGCCCCCGAGGGCTCGACGTGCATCCGCGAGGTCACCGCGCTCGGCAACCCGGCGGTGTGGTGGCCGGCCGCCGTCGCCGTCGTGGCCGCGGTCGTCGCATGGGTCCGGACGCGCGACGGTCGCTGGGCGGTGCCGGTCGTCGGTGTCGCGGCTGGCTGGCTGCCGTGGTTCGGCAGCACCGACCGACCGATCTTCAGCTTCTACGCCGTGCTCGTGGTGCCGTTCATGATCGTGGCGCTGTGCCTGCTCGTCGACGAGGCCCGACGCTGGGCCGACACCGCCCAGCGCCGCTACGCGGTCGGCCTCGGCGTCGGGCTGCTGGTCGTCGCCGTCGTCGCGTGCTTCTGGTACTTCCTGCCGATCTGGACCGACCGGACCATCCCCTACGACGCGTGGCTCGACCGGATGTGGTTCCGCCGCTGGATCTGAGGCCCTAGGGCCAGGACGTCGCTCAGCGCGCGGCGGCCCGGGTCGCGGTCCGACCCTCGAGCGCCAGGCCGAGGATCCAGGCGATCTCCTGCGCGGCGACGGCCGCAGGCTTCGACGGTCGCGTGATCGAGGAGAGCACGAGCCGCACCACCGCCTCGACGGCCACGACGAGCTCGGCGTCGTCGAACGGCAGCGGCGCGAAGCGGTCCAGCAGCTCCTGCCGCACGACGAGCGACGCGGCCTCGACGATCTCGCCCGACTCGGTGGTGAGGACGCTGAGGAGGTCGCCGTCCTGCTCCGACGGCACCGACGTGACGATCGTGCGGACGAGCAGGCTGCGCTCGCCGAGCTCGAGCGCGCCCTCGCACGCGGACCGGACGGCCTCGACGACGTCGTCGGCGGCCCGCAGCCGGTCCCGCACCACGGCGAGGAACCGGTCGAGCTCCCGCAGGGCCAGCGCCTGGGCGAGCGCGTGCTTCGTGCCCAGCTCGTTGTGCACCGTCTGACGACTCACCCCGGCGAGCCGCGCGATGCGCGCCATGGTGACGGCCGCCCACCCGTCGTCCTCCACCACGTGCTGGGCGGCGTCGAGCAGGCGTTCGCGGGTCGAGGGCACACCCGCACGGTACGCCCCCGCGCCCAGCGCGACCCCGGTCATGTCGCCCGCAGCGCGGAGGCCAGGTCGTCCGTCGAGGCCAGGACGGACACGTCGGGACGGGTCGCCACGCCGATGGCCTGACGAGCGACCCGCACCTCTGCGGGGCGGCCGATCGAGACGGCGCCGCGCAGGACCCCGTCGTCGAGCAGGAAGGCGGTGAAGTCCCGCTCCTCGAGCGAGCCCCGCACGACGAGCTCGTGGGCGGCCGTGGGCCAGCCCGTCACCTGGAGCGTGTGCCCGTACTGGTCGGACCAGCACCACGGCACCTCGTCGAAGGCGGCGTCCTGGCCGGCGACGTTGCGGCCGACGGCCGTGCCGTGGTTCTGCGCGCCCTGCCAGTGCTCGACCCGCTCGGGACCGCCGCGCAGCGCGCTGGGACGCAGCACGACGTCACCCGCGGCGTAGACGTCGGGGGCGCTCGTGCGACCGCGGTCGTCGACGACCACGGCGCCGCGCTCGACGGCGAGGCCTGCGGCGGCGGCGAGCTCGCCGTTCGGTGCCATCCCGACCGCCACGACGACCACGGACGCCGACCAGCGCCGACCGTCCGCCGCCTCCACGACCGTCTCACCGTCGTCGCCGGCGACGATCGCGGTGACCTCGACGCCGAGCTGCAGGTCCGTGCCGTGCGTCGTGTGCAGCTCCGCGCACAGGGCACCGAGGTCGGGCGGCAGGAGGTGCTGCAGCGGCGCCGCGGCCGCCTCGAGGAGGGTCACCTCGGCGCCGAGCTCCCGCGCGCTGGCGGCGATCTCGGACCCGATCAACCCCGCCCCGACGACCACGAGCCGCCCGCCGGGACGCAGCACCTCGAGCACGCCCTCGACGTCGGCCAGGTCGCGCAGGGTCCGGACCCCGGGTGCGTCGGGTGCGGTGATCGCGTCGAGCGTCCGGGCCCGACCGCCGGTGGCCAGCACCAGGCTGCCGTAGTCGAGCTCCTCCCCCGACGCCAGCGCGACGCGGTGCGCCTCCACGTCGACGGCGGCGACCCGCTCGCCCGTGCGCAGGTGCACCCGCTGGGCCTCGTACCAGTCGGCCTTGCGGATCCGGATGTCGTCCGCGCCCTTCTCCCCGCGCACGACCTCCTTCGACACCGGCGGGCGGCGGTAGGGCAGCTCGGGCTCCTCGCCCAGCAGCACGACCTCGCCCTCGAACCCGGCGAGCCGCGCGGCACCGACGACGCTCACGCCCGCGATACCCGCGCCGACGACGACCAGGCGGTCGGTGTCACGACCCACGCCTCAGCCCACCTGCGTCATCGTGAAGTCGGCCTTGGCCGCACCGCAGTCGGGGCAGGTCCAGTCGTCGGGGATGTCCTCCCAGCGGGTGCCGGGCGGGAACCCCTCCTCCTCCCAGCCCTGCGCCTCGTCGTAGATGAACCCGCACTGCTGGCACTCCCAGACCTTCACTGCTGCGCTCCCTGCTCCGCCTGCCGGGCCCGGGCGGCCCGGGTCTCGGCACTGATGATGTCGCCATCCTGGTCGTTGTGCGTGAACTCCGCCTCCGGCACGAAGTCGACCTGCTCACGCACGCCGCAGTCGGGGCAGGTCCAGTCGGGGTCGACGTCGGAGAACGCCGTGCCGGCGGGCCAGCCCTCCCGGGGGTCGCCGACGGCCTCGTCGTAGACGTACTCGCAGTTGGGACAGATGAACCGCGCCATCAGGCCGCCGCCTCGTGCGCGCCGCGGCGACGGTCGCCGTAGCGGGCGCGGTAGGCCTCGGCCATCCGCGGGTGCAGGTTGGCACGCTCGACGTCGCCGTCGTAGTGAGCCAGCACCCGCTCGTCCATGACCTTGCGCCAGACGGCGGGGATCCAGGTCGCGACGATCATGCCGGCGTAGCCGGTGGGAAGCACCGGCGCCTCCTTGAAGTCGCGCAGGGCCTGGTAGCGACGCGTCGGGTTCGCGTGGTGGTCGCTGTGCCGCTGCAGGTGGTAGAGCAGCACGTTGGTGCCGATGTTGTTGCTGTTCCAGCTGTGGGAGGGGTTGACGCGCTCGTACCGGCCCGACTCGAGCTTCTGGCGCTTCATGCCGTAGTGCTCGAGGAAGTTCACCGACTCCAGGAGCCAGATGCCGAGCACCGCCTGCACGAGCAGGTAGGGCAGCAGCTGCCAGCCGAAGGCGGCGAGGGCGAACCCCCAGAGCAGCACGCTGAACATCCAGGCGTTGACGAGGTCGTTCTTGAGGCTGAGCGGGCTCTTGCCGAGCCGTCCGAAGCGCTTCTTCTCCAGCTCCCACGCGCTGCGCAGGCTGCCGACGACGGTGCGCGGCATGAACTCCCACACGTTCTCGCCGAGCCGGCTGCTCGCGGGGTCCTCGGGCGTGGCGACGCGGACGTGGTGGCCGCGGTTGTGCTCGATGTAGAAGTGGCCGTAGAAGGTCTGGGCGAGGGCGACGCGGGCGAACCAGCGCTCGTGCTCCTCCTTCTTGTGGCCGAGCTCGTGCGCGGTGTTGATGCCGATGCCGGCGACCATGCCCATGCCGGTGGCCAGGCCGAGCTTGTCGTACCAGGTGAGCGGCTCGGTGATCCCGGGGAGCACGCTGGCCGAGAACGGGTCCCAGCCGAAGATCGTGCCGTCGCCGAGCAGGAAGCAGCCCCACAGGAAGCCGGCGAGCTGCAGCGGGATGAACGCGTAGGTGACCCAGCGGTAGTAGCGGTCCTCCTCGAGGGACTCGATGAGCTCGTCCGGCGGGTTGTTCGGGTCGAGCCCGGCGACGAGGTCGACCAGCGGGACCACGACGAACAGGAAGAACGGTCCGAAGTACCACCACACGTGCCAGCCGGTGGCGGCGACGGCGCCCCAGATGACCAGCGGGATCAGCGGGACGATCGCGCCGATGAGCCACAGGTAGCGCTTCTTGTCGGTCCATTCGACGGTGCGGCCGTCGACCGTGGTCGAGAGCGTCATGGGTACCTCCTGGTGCCGGTCACGCCGCGGCGGGGTGCGGCGTGGATCACTTGACAGGACGGTACAGAATGTCAAGCGACTTGACAACCCCCCGATGAGTGTCAAGTGACGGGCGTCACCTCGACGCCGAGACATGCGGGCACAGGGGCGAGCCGCCCCCGACTGGGAGATCGGGGACGGCCCGCTGAGGGCCCCGGACCGGGGCAACAGGGAAACCGCGGTCCGGGGTGTCTGGGGACCGGACGAGCCGGTGTCTTCGGTTGTGGTCGGGCGCGGTGTCAGTTGATGGCGTAGGCGTAGACGACGGCGGGGCCCATCACGATCGCGAACAGCACCGGCAGGATGCAGGTCATCAACGGGACGAGGATCTTCACCGGCACCTGCTGGGCCTTGGCCTCCGCCCGACGGCGACGGCTGAGCCGCATCTCCTGCGCCTGGCTGCGGACGACGGACGCCACGGAGACGCCGAACTCCTCGGCCTGCACGACGGCCTTGCAGAACGTCCTGAGCTCCTCCACCGACGTACGCTCCGCGAGGGCCAGGTAGGCCTCGCGACGCGCCATGCCGAGGCTCATGTCCTGCATGAGCCGCGACGCCTCCTCGGCGAGTGGTCCGGTCCCCCGCTCCGCCGCCTTCGACAGCGCGGCCTCGAACCCGACGCCGGCCTCGAGCGAGATGACGATCTGGTCGAGCATGTCCGGCAGCCGCTTCTGGATCTCGTCCTGGCGCTTCGTGGCCTGGTTGTAGACCAGCAGGTCCGGGACCATGTAGCTGAAGCCGATGATGCCGAGGGCGACGAGCGGCATGAGCGGGTTGCTGGTCTTGCTCACGAGCAGCGCGCCGAAGAGCAGGCCGAGCGCCGCGGCGGCCGGTTTCATCAGCACCACGCGCTCACGCGTCCACCCCTCGGGGTGCCCCGCCAGCACCAGGTTCCGCTCGAGTCGGCGCAGGGTGGAGCTGGGCGTGAGCCGCTCCCAGAGGTCCGCGCGGGTGCGGTCGACCTTCACCACGCCGGTGTCGGAAGCCGCGTCGGCCGCCGCCGACAGGCTGCGTGCGCGCTTGCGTACACCACTCCCGCCAGGCGTGGCGACGGCGCCGGTGCCCATGAGGACGAGCAGGAGGGAGCAGACGAGCAGGAAGGCTGCGAGCATCACCATGTCAGAACTCGATCCTCACGACGGAACGCATCCAGAAGCCGCCGAGCACGTACATGAGCCCGCAAACCACCATGATCACCTTGCCGATCCCGGAGTCGACGAAGACGCCCATCTGCGTCGACGCGACCATCGAGTAGTAGATGCCCACACCCACGGGCAGCGCCATCAGGATGTAGGCCGACAGTCGACCCTCGGCCGAGAGCGCCATCACCTGCTCGCGCACGTGGTGGCGCTCGCGGATGGTCTCGGCCACCTGGTCGAGGATCTCGTTGAGGTTGCCGCCGGTCTCGCGCTGGGACTCGATGGCCTGCGCGATCCACCGGAAGTCCTCGGACTGCATGCGATCGGCCACGTCCTCCATCGCGTCGACGAGGTCGCGCCCGATCCGGTACTCGTTGACGACCCGGGTCAGCTCCTCCGACATCGGGACCTCGGCGTCGTGGGACGCGGCGTCCATGGCACGCGGCAGGCTCTGGCCGGCGCGCAGCGACGACGCCATCATCTGCAGCAGCGGCGCCAGCTGGCCGGCGAACCGCTTGCGACGTCGTGCGACCTTCACGCGCACGGCGACCTTGGCCACCAGCGGGACCAGCAGCGACAGCAGGAAGGCCGCGACGACCGGCAGCTGCAGGACCAGCAGGCCGAGGAAGGTGGCCCCGCCGAGCACCAGGACCGTGACGACGAGGGAGGCGACCGACCGCCGGATGCCGGCGAGCTCGAGCTCCTCGGCCGAGAACGGTCGCCAGCCGCGTCGGCTGAGCACCTTCTCGACGGCCTCGACCGCTCCGTCGTTGGCGCGTCGGAGCAGCGGCTTCTGCTCCGTCACGGCGTAGGCGGCCACGCGGCCGCGCGTCCCACGTGTCTCGGGCACCCCGACGACGGCCAGGTAGGCGCACACGAGCGACCCGATCACCAGCACCGCACCGATCACCAGCATCGCGCTCACCCCACCCTTCCCTGGCGGACCAGGTTGTCCAGGTCGAACGCGATGCCGTGGTCGGCGAAGCGCTCGCTGAACCGCGGTCGGATGCCGGTCGGCACCGCGTTGCCGCGGAACCGTCCGTGCTCGTCCACGCCGGCGGCGAAGTCGAAGGTGAAGATGTCCTGCAGCACCACCGTGTCGCCCTCCAGGCCCATCACCTCGGTCACGTTCACGACACGTCGCGACCCGTCGCGGAGCCGCTGGATCTGCACGATCAGGTCGACCGCGCTGGCCGCCTGCTCGCGGATGGCGCGCAGGGGCAGGTCCATGCCGGCCATCAGCACGAGCGTCTCCAGGCGCGACATCGCGTCGCGCGGGGAGTTCGCGTGCAGGGTCGACAACGAGCCGTCGTGGCCCGTGTTCATGGCCTGCAGCATGTCGAGGGCCTCGCCGCCACGACACTCACCGACCACGATGCGGTCGGGTCGCATGCGCAACGAGTTGCGCACGAGGTCGCGGATGGTCACCTCGCCCTGGCCCTCGATGTTCGCCGGCCGGGCCTCCATGCGCACCACGTGCGGCTGCTGCAGGTTGAGCTCGACGGCGTCCTCGATGGTGACGATCCGCTCGCCGGCCGGGATGAAGCGGCTCAGCACGTTGAGCAGCGTCGTCTTGCCGGTGCCGGTACCGCCGCTGACCAGGATGTTCAGCTTGGCCTGGACACAGGCCTGCAGGAGGTGGGCCATCTGCTCGGTCATGCTGCCGAACCCGATGAGGTCGGTGACCGTGAACGGGTCCTTGCTGAACTTGCGGATGGTCAGCGACGACCCGTCGACCGCCAGCGGCGGGATCACGGCGTTCACGCGGGACCCGTCGGCCAGCCGGGCGTCCACGAGCGGCGACGACTCGTCGATGCGACGGCCGACCTTGCTGACGATGCGCTCGATGACCCGACGCAGGTGGTCCTCGGAGGCGAAGCGCGCCGTCACCTGCGTGAGCCGCCCGCGCCGCTCGACGTACACCTGGTCGTACCGGTTCACCATGATCTCGCTGATGCTGTCGTCCTCGAGCATCCGCTCCAGCGGGCCGAGGCCCAGCGCGTCGTCCTCGACGTCGCGCACCAGCCGACGCCGCTCGTCGGAGGTGAGCAGCAGCTGCTGGTCGCCCTCGATGACCGACGTGAGCTCCTCCCGCACGAAGGCGTGCAGCTGGTCCTCGGTGAGGCTCGGGTCGTTGATGCGGGCGCCGATGCGCCCCATGAGGGCCTCGGACGCCCGCGCCTTCATCGACGCGTACGCGTCGCCGAGCGCACCCGAGCCGTCGACGTCCTCCAGCTCCTCCGTCTCCACGACGGCGCTGGTGAACGTGCTGGCCTCCCGGGCGCTGGCGAGCCGGTCGCTCAACCGCATGTCAGGCCACCTCCAGCCGCTTGTGGCCCGGCTTGCCCTCGGCGGCGCGGGCCCGGTCGTAGACCTTCTTGGCCAGAGCCTTGACCGACTTCACGAACGGGTTCGACCGGCTGCTGACGACCAGCGGGACACCCTTGTTGGAGGCGACCGGCACCTCCTTCGCGCGCGGCATGACCACGTCGACCGGGATGCCGAGCATCGCCTCGACGTCCTTGACCTTGAGCCCGGACTGCTTGTCCGCGAAGTTCAGCACCACGTGACGCGACGCCGGCAGGATCGCCAGCTCGCTCAGCAGCTCGATCTCCTTGCGCACGCTCCGCAGGCAGGCGATGTCCATCGTGCTGACCAGGACCGCGTCGTCGCTCGCCTCGAGCGCCCCGAGGGTCGCCTCGTCGAGCCCGGCCGCGGTGTCGACGACGACGTAGCGGAACTGCTCCTGCAGCTGCCGCACCAGGGCGGCGACCTGCTCGGAGGTCACGTGGTCGTTCGCGGCCGGCGACTCCGCGCCGCACAGCACGAAGAACCCGGCCGTGTGCACCGTCAGGTAGGTCTTGAGCAGTAGGTTGTCGCGGGCGCCCGGCCCGAAGGCGTCCTCGAGCGTGTGGCTCGGCCGCAGGTCGAGCACCGTCGACACGTCGCCGAACTGCAGGTCGAGGTCGACGAGCACGACCTCCATGGGCGACTGCTGCGCCAGCGCGACGGCCAGGTTGGTGGCGATGCTGGTCTTGCCGACCCCGCCCTTGGGCGACAGCACGGTCAGCGTGCGCGACCGGAAGTCGACGGGCGTCGTGGGCCTGGCCAGCTTGAGCGGGTCGCCCGCCGTCGCCGGCGTGCGCGCGTCGAGCCGTGCTCGCAGACCCGCGAGCAGGTTGGGGTCGTCGATGCTCGGTGCGACGTCGCGGATGCCCGAGCGCATCGCCTCGAGCATGACCTCCTTCTCGGTGGCCGCGACGAGCACGAGGTCGACGTCGGGTCGGACCGCAGCGACCTCGCGCGCCAGGGCCATCGAGGCCTGCAGCGGCACGGCCGCCGTGAGGATCATCGCGTCGGGGATCACGGTCGGGTCGAGCCCGCGCAGGAAGCTGGAGGAGTCGCCCTGCATGGCGTCAGCCCCGAGCGCGACGCACTGGTGACCGATGGTCGCCTCGACCCGCCCGGCGAGCTCGTCGTCGCCGCCGACGATCAGCACGAGACTCATGGCGCCACCACCCGGCTGTCGACCGTCCGGCCTCCGCCGGTGTCGGTGTCGGTGGTCTGCTTCGTCAGCCAGACCTTGCCGAACTCCATGGCGTTGACGATCTTCTCGGCGTCGATCGTCCGCACGGCGACCGTCACGGTGGCGCCGGACGCTACCTGCGCGTCGCCGACGCCCGCGGAGACGGCGAGGACGCGGACGCGGTTGGCCGCGTTGGCCGTCCGTCCCTCGTAGCTGGCCATGACGCCCACCAGGTCACCCGGGGCCAGTGCACCTCCCACGATGCGCTGACCCTCGAGCTGGATGGCGAGCTCCTGCATGCCCTTCGGCACGGCGGTGTCGCCCTTCACGTCGTCGGGCGACGCGAACTTGGCCGCCGTGAGCTGGTCACCGGGGACGAGCACGCCCTGGGTCACCTCGCCCTCGACGTCCGAGAGGTCGGTGAGTGCACCGGGCACCACCGCAGCCTTCGGCAGGTCGACGGTCTCGACGCTCTTCGCGAGCTCGCTCGCCGGCGTCTTGGTGGCCACCTCCTGGGTGACCCGCAGCACCGTGGTGCGCCCGGTGCCCTCGAAGGCGCGGTCGTCGGCGCCCTGCGCGTAGACGACGAGCGCGGCGAAGCCGAGCACCGCCAGCAGCACCGCAGCGCCGATGGCCAGTCGTTGCTTGTTCACGACAATCTCCCTGTTCCCGTGAAGCGTGCGTCCCTTGACCCCGGGACGCGGGGGCGGTGGGGATCACGACAGGACGCCCCGAGATGCTGCTGCACCCCGTCGCGGGACGGTCCCTCACCCTGTTGCCTGATGTGCCGCCCTCCGGGCTCCCTCTCCGGTGGGTGGCGGGGACGAGACGAGGACTCAGATCCCTCGAGTCGTCCGTTGCGTGAGCCGGCGGCGCCGCGAGCCCGAGCTACGCGGCGCCGCCGTTCCCGATCACGTGTTCGGCAGCGCGTTCGCGACCTTGTTGAAGCCGGTCAGGACGTCCTGGCCGATCGTCGTCACGACGCCGATGATGATGGCGGCGATCAGGGCGACCAGCAGGCCGTACTCGACGGCGGTCGCACCCTTCTCGTCACGGCGGTCCTTGGCGGTGGCGATGTAGGCCAGGATGGTCGACAGTGCGTACATGATGTAACTCCCTCAGATGTTTCGAGCCCCGGTTCCCCGATTGCTCCGTCACCCCTGTTGGTGACGCTCCCTGAGAAAAAGTTAAGTCCGAAAGTCCTGTTTGTCATGCGAGTGACGGGCCATCTTTTATTAGTCCGGTCGGACTATGGCGTTCGTCACATCGATGGTGTGGCGCGGGTCTCAGAACGGGGGAACGCGCTCGAACAGCTCGAGCACGTCCTGGCCGAAGATCCCCACAGCCACAGCGATCACCGCGGCGATGGACGCCGCCAGCAACGCGTACTCCACAGCGGTCGCGCCGCGCTCGTCATGGGTCATCGTGCCCTCCTCCGGACATCGCCACCGTAGGCGAACTAGTCCGGCAAGGGTGCCCAAACCTGCAAGAAAGTACGCTCAGACGTCCTGTCCGGGGACCTTCGTCAGGGCCACGAGCACCAGCTGGGTCTGCGACACGCAGGTCTGCAGGACGACGTCGGCACTCGGTCGCAGGTCGCGCACGAACACGTCGCGACGCTGGTGCCGGTCGACGACATCGACCCGGTAGAGACCGGCGTCGACGCCGGGGCCGTCCAGCTCGACGACGTCACCGCGACCCAGCCCCGGGATCCACGCCGCTCCCCCGCAGTAGTCGTGCTCGGAGACGAGCAGGGGACGCCCGGCCTCCCCCACGTCGATCGCCACCGGTCCGCGGCAGGCGTCCAGCGGTGCCTCGAAGGTGGTGAGCGTGGCGGCGGCCGACATCGTCCGCCGCACGTCCGGACGCGGAGGCGGCGACACTGACGGCGCGTCGAGCGTCGGCAGCGTCGCGGCGGAGAACGACTCCCCGCCGCCAGGCTCCACGGTGCTGGTGCAGCCCGCCACCAGGGCAGCGGTCACCGCGCCGGCGGCAAGGAGAGCACGAGGAGCCATGCCTCGATCGTAGGCGGACCTCGCGCCTCGAGGCACCCTCCGAGCAGCACGACGCATGACTCGGACCGCCTCGGGTACCGGGACGACACGGGCCTGTCCCCCCTGGCGGGCCCCGAACGGTGCGGGCCCGCTTCCGGGCGGGTCCGCACCCTCACGTCTGGAGGTCCTGTGCCATCACCCCGTCTCCGCTGGAACCTGGGCGTCTCGGCGACCTTGGTGCTCGCCGTCGCGGGCCTCGTCGGCTCCGCCGTCGTCCGCTACGGCCCGCTGACCCAGCCATGGGGCTACCTGTTCCTCGCCCTCGCCGCGCTCGGCACGGTGGGCACGACGCTGCTGTTCGTCATGCGCGCCCACGGCGTCGACGACTGAGGCGGTCGCCCGCACGTCCCAGCCCCGCCGGGGTACGCACCAGGCGACCCCGACCGAGGAGGATCCCATGGACGACCGGCCCGACGACGACTGGAGCGGGAGCACCCGTCGGCCCTGGTACAACCCCCCGATGCGAGCAGGTGGCTCCGAGACCGGCGTCGGCGCGTGGCGCTGGGCCGTGCTGGGCATCGCGGTGCTCGTCGTGGCGGCGATCGTCGTGATCGTGCTCGTCGACCAGGACGTGCTGCCCCGAGCCTGGGCCTACGCGGTGCTCCCGGTCGCGATCGTCGCGGCGGCGGCCTCACGCGTCGTCACGACCCTGAAGGCCAAGGCCGCGACGGACCGTCGCACCTCACGTAACCCCGACGGACCCGACGTCGACGAGTCCTAGCCGGCGCGTCACCGCGCGGGACGAGGAGCCGACGCAGGGCCGAGCCCGCGCGTCGCCGGACCCTCGAGGAGCGTCCCATCGGGCTCGAACCGCGACCCGTGGAGGGGGCAGTCCCACGTCCGCTCGACATCGTTCCATCGCACGACCCCGCCCAGGTGCGGACAGACGCCCGACACCGAGCGGACGCACCCGTCCACCGTCGAGGTCGCCACCGGAGGGCGACCCCGTGTGACCACGCCCTGGCTCTCCCCCGGCACATCGCCCGGGCGCGCGAGGGCGCCGAGCCAGCCCGACGCGAGATGCCCGCCGACCGCGGCGTTCCACTGGGCCAGCGACGTCATGGAGCGTGGTCCCGTGAGCCGGCCGGGCGGGACGAGCGGGAGCCGACGACCGTGGGCGACGGCGGTGGCGACCGCCCGCGCTCCCGCCACCCCGGCCAGGAGGCCCCACCCTCCGAGACCCGTGACCACGTGCACCGGGGCCCGTCCAGGGGCCCGTCCGGCGATGGGCACCTCGTCGGGCGTCAGGTAGTCCTGCGCCGACCACGCGGCGACCTCGGCGCCGACGTCGAGGTGCTCGCGGGCCCACCGGCGCACCGCCTCGAGGTGGCGCCCTGCGGGACCGGACCTGCCGACCACGTGGCCGTGTCCGCCGACGAGCGCGAGCGGCGCTCGACCCGGTCGCGGTACCCCGCGCACCGTCCACGACGGCGACCCGACCGACACCGCCATCGGCAGCACCTCCTGACCGGTCTCGAAGGCGACGACGTACGAGCGGTGCGGCTTGACCGTCGCGAAGGCGGCCGTCCGGTCGAGCACGGGGATGCCCGTGGCGACCAGCACGTGGCCAGCCCTCAGCTCCTCACCGTCCTCGAGCGTGACGCAAGGGTGCGCGCCGCCGCCGACCTGGCGGACGCGCCGCCCGAGCCGGACGTCGACTCCGGCGGCGACGGCCTCGGCGCCGAGCGCCGCCACGTACGCGAGCGCGTCGACCTGCGGCTGGTCGTCGAGCACCACGGCCCCGTAGCCCGGGAGGCCCGCAGGCACCTCGCGCTGCCAGCGAGTGGGCAGCCCGGCCCGGCGGGCGGCCGCGTCCTCGGCTCGCGTGTCGGCCGTGCGGTCGCCGTCCGACGCCCAGGTGACCGCCGGGCGGTGCTGCACGTCGACGTCCCAGCGGTCGAGCAGCTGCTCGACCCACCCCTGCGCGTCCCGGCAGGCCTCGACGTACCGCGCGCTCGTCGCAGGCCCGTGGTGGGACTCGATGGTCGCCAGCCGTGTGCCCTGGAGCAGACTGAGCTTGCCCGTCGACCGACCGGACGTGCCGCTGCCCAGCGTGGGGTGCGCCTCGACCAGCACCACCCGCCGTCCCTGGCGGGCGAGCTCGACGGCCGCGCTCAGGCCGACGACACCACCACCGACGACGACGTCGTCGACGATGCCGCCAAGGGTGGTCCGTGTCGTCGGCGCGAGGCTCGCCTCGGCGTGCCAGCTCGTCCGTGCCGCCATGCCTGCTCCGTCCGTCGGGTGTCGCGACCCTCCTCGTACCCGGCGACGTCCGTGGCATGCAGGCGGGCGACGTGGGTACGACGACGACGTGACCACCCCCACGACCCCCGACGCCGACCGCACCGCCACCGACCGCAGCACGACCGCCCTCGTCCTCATCGACCTCCAGGAGGACTTCCTCGCCACGCCCGGCCTCGCGCGACGTCGCGCCGGCCTGCTCGCCGCCGTGCACTGGTGGGTCGGCCAGGCGCGTCGACACGGTGCGCCGGTCGTCGAGGTGCGCACGGTGCTGCCACAGGACCCGGCCACGTGGGCACTCAACATGCTCGACGACGACAGTCCCGTCGCCCTGGAGGGCACGGACGGTGCGGGACCGGTGTCCGAGCTGGCGGACGTCGACACGGTCCTCGTCACGAAACGTCGCGACGACGCCTTCCTCGGCACCGATCTGCTCGACGTGCTGCGCGCGCACGACGTGGACCACCTCCTGCTCGCCGGCGTCGCGACGCAGGCCTGCGTCGCGATGACCGCCGCGAGCGCCTACGCGCACGACTACCGCGTCAGCCTCGCCGGCGGCGCAGTGGCCTCCGACGACGACCACGCCCACCAGGAGGCGCTGCGCTGGCTGGCCGAGGAGTACCGCCAGCACGTCCGGGAGCCTCGCGAGGGCTGGCCGACGGCCTAGCGGCGCCGCCCTCCTCCTGGATCTCCGGCGGCCGCGACTGACCTCCCCGGCCCACGACCCGGGAGCGCTCCCGGCTCCCCAAGCCCGAACAGGCAGGCCAGCATCACTCGGGCCGCGTCAGTCCTGCTGGTCCCCGCTGATACC